>CAVRLR010000006.1:0-1386527 GCA_963722155.1 Bryobacterales bacterium
CGACTCGGGGGCGGACGACTACGTGACGAAGCCCTTTTCCTACCAGGAGCTGCGAGCCCGGATCGGCGCCGTCCTGCGCCGCCGCTCGGCCCGCCGCGACGGCCCCAGCCGGGTCGGCGACCTCACCATCGACCCGATCCGCCGCAAGGTCACCGTCGGCGACCGCGAGGTGGCGCTGGCGAAGAAGGAATTCACCCTGCCGCGGGTCCTCGCCAGCGACCCGACCCGCGTCTTCTCCAAGGAGGAACTGCTCAACGACGTCTGGGGCTTCCGCAGTCCCGGCCGGACGAGGACCCTCGACTCGCACGCCAGCCGTCTTCGCCGCAAACTGGACCCCGAGCACAGCCGCTACGTGATCAACTGCTGGGGGATCGGTTACCGGCTGGTCGACGGCTGAGGGCAGGACCTTCGGCTAGCGATCCGCCTGCGCGTCGTCCAGATCCGTCAGTACCTGCCGACAGGCCTCCACGATCAGGTGATTGCGCTCTTCGGCTTCCCGCGCTTCCTGGCCCGCTCCTCTTTGGCTCGCCTCGTGGCTCACGGCCGCGTCGCGCAGCCGGCTCAGCGCCCGGCGCAGGACGTCGGGCGGCGTCGAAAGCTCGATCGTCCCGCTGGATCCCTTGCCCCAGCCGAGATCGTCCGTCACCAGGCGCAGATCGTCGGAGTAGGCCTGAGCCAACCGTTCGGCGACGTCGAAGTTCTCCACGCGGACGGCGAGCCAGACGTCGCCGATACCGCTGAGCCGGTCGAGGATCTGGTCATAGAGCGCGTCCCGCTGCTCTGCCGAGATAGTGAGGGTCATGCAAAGAAGTAGAACTTCTCGATCGAGCCACGCCCCCGCCGCTCCCGCACGATCGTCAGGACGTCGACCTTGCTCAGCGTCACCAGGTGGTAGGAGATGAGCGACAGGTCCGACCCGTCGTCGAAGAGGTTCTTGAGCTCGGTCGCCGACAACGGTTGGCCGATCCACCTCAGCGCTTCGATGATCGCCACCTTGAGCGGATGGACGACGCGGGGGACGAGCGCATCCCAGCCAAATGCCAGCTCGTCCCCCTCCGTCGTCACCAGGCCTCCCGGCCTCGACCAGACGGGAGGCAATTCTTTGGGGTGGCGTGGGAGGAAGTTCGGTTCATAGAAGCGACACACACAACCGCCGGCCCCCAGGGCGCAGGATGAAGTCGAATGGAGCCTGCACCCGGGAGGCCGGACGACCGCTCCGGAGTTATGCTGCCAAGGTGATATGTTGCCCCGGAACGTATTCCTTAATTCGAAATGGTCCTAAACCGGCAATTTGTTCGGACGAAGTTGTTAAATTCCACGCGTGCGCCAGCTGGCCTGCGTCGTAGGCGCGCTTTAGGAGATGGCGCGGCAAGATGGCGATGCTATCGAGCGCTCGGCAGCGGCATATGGTTGCCAAAGGTCAAATCGCACTGTGTAGGCATCGATTTTTTGGAGTCCGATCGGTCTTCCCGAAATAATCAGCAGATCCCGCTGAGGGGCATGAACGCGCTCGTCCAAGTACACCTGAAAGGTGAAGAGAACATCGTCTGCGTCGAACGGTTGGCCGTCGGAAAACTTCAATCCGCGCCGCAGTTGCAACGTATACTGCCGCCCATCCGGCGAGGCTGTCCAGGAGCTAGCAAGGGCCGATTCTGTTTTCTGGGAGGAGCGGTTGATATGAATCAGATCCGCGGCGATTAGCCCGATGATTTGTCTGGAACTTGCGTCGAGCGCGATCACGGGATTCAGCGTTTTCGGTTCTACGCGCTGTGAGATTACCAGCCTGCCTCCGCGCCGTCCGATTTCGTCGTGAACGACGAGAAATTGTTCGTTCTCCTGGCCACGCGAGTGGCTCATTGCGAAGCTTGCAGACAGAATGCCGAATGAGATTACAGCTAGGAAGGATTCAATCAGCGGCTTCGTGAATTTCGCTTTCTTCATCGACAAGCTATTCCGGAGTCTGCGTCAAGTCTTACGAGATCGTCCGAGGGCCCATGCGAGCCGCTGCGAGCTCCGTCGCGGCGGTACCTCCAACGGAGTAGTACCCATAGTACGAGAAGACACTATAGTAAGCAAGGAAAACCGGAATCAAGGCCAAAGCCGGCACAAACATCCACAAGTACGACTCCAGCACATTGTACTGCCGTAGGCTGGCCAACAAATTTCCCCAACTGGGTGTTGGTTCACTGACGCCTAATCCAAAAAACGAAAGCACCACCTCGGCTAGGACGTAAGTGGGAACTAGTACTGCTGCTTGGGCGAACGCGACGCTCAGAGCCTGAGGCAACACATGCCGGCGCAGAAGGTAAATATCCGACGCTCCGAAGCCCCCTGCAGCTGAAAACGTAGTCCCGTTCTTTTGCACTCAGGACAACGCCGCGAATTAAACGGGCCGGGCGAGCCCATCCGATTACTCCCATAACCGTAATTAGCAGCAAGAAAATCCCGTTTGGGGCGATATGCAGCGGCAGAAAAGCTCGAACCGCGAATAGCAGGTAAAGCCACGGAAGCGCCATAAACATCTCTGTGGTGCGCATAACAAGATCGTCGAGCCAGCGACCGTAGAATCCGGCCAGACCTCCCAATATCATCCCTAAACTGAGGGAAACTGCGGTGGCAAGAAGCCCGGCGAACAAAGAGATCCGACCGCCGTATAGTAGTCGGGAAAACTGATCGCGCCCGTAGGCGTCGCTGCCGATCAGAAAAACCTTTACCGAAGGATCGGTCCCGAAGAGATGGCCGCTCGAAAACAAATATAGAGGATGGATATGGCTCTGGTCTTCGTAATACCCTCCGTCATTTTCGAAATCCGCTCTCAATTGATACACAAATGGACGGAAATGCAGTTTCTTTTGCCCATCAATGAAATGGATGCGAGTCGGCGGAGCAAGGGCAGTTCACGATCTTGCGAGGCCGGGTCATAAGGAGCAAAGAAGCCGGCAAGCAGGACCAATCCGTGAGATACGACCAGTGCTGCTATGGCGAGACGAGGTTTAGTGTGAATCAGCACGGCTATTCAGCTCGAATGCGCGGATCGAGCGCGTACAGAAGTGTGTCCGCCAATAGGTTTCCGGCAATCAGGAAGACTGTCGCGAATATGGCCGCATCAACCACCAGATAAAAATCACGTTCGAGAATTGCTTCGATTAATAACTGTCCTAAACCGGGCCAACCGAAAATGCCCTCGATGACCAGGGAGGAACTCAACAGTATTCCTAAGGAGAACCCGAAGAGCGAAATGAGAGGATTGGCTGCGGCGGGCAATGCGTGGATGAGCAGCAATCTTCGGAGTGGGATTCCGTGGGCACGAGCTGCCGCGATAAAGGGCGATTCCAACACTTCCATCATGGAGGCCCGGATGTGGGACAGTAACATCGGCACAAATCCCACGGTGAGGCATAGGCTGGGAAGAAAAAGATGGCGTGCTACATCTTTGAATTTCGACCACAGGCCTAATTGCGAGAAATCGAGCCCAACAACTCCGCCTACCGGAAAATACCCGCTCCGCACCGCAAGCAGCAACAACAATAACGCCAGCACCAGATCGGGAATGGCGAGCAGTGTGGAAATGGTTCCGCCGGCGAGCAGAGCCGGCGCCCTTCCAGGCCTTGCAGCGCTCCAAATCCCGAAGGGAATCGCAATGAGCCATGCGAAAAGAGTGGCCGTTCCGGTGAGCAGGAGCGTATTTTGGGCACGCTGCCAGATGATTGGAGCAGCGGGACTGTTATAGGCAAACGAAAATCCACCCTCTCCTTTTGCGACAGACTTCAGCCAATGAAGATATTTGACCGGCAACGGGAGGTTAAGACCATATTGTGAGCGAAGACCAGCAATCGTCTTCACTGAAATTTGAGGATTCAACCTCATCTCATCGAAAAATTCGCCGGGTGCCAAATCTACAAGCACAAATGTGAGCAAAGACACGCCAAACAATAGAAAGAGACTGGACAAGACGCGGCGGACTAAGTACGGCATCGCTACTGCTCACGCGGGATCAATGTGGATGCATTTGTTTGTATGCCAGGGATGGTGGCGAGCAACAAGCGCGTGTAAGGATGTTGCGCAGTAAGAAAAACCGTGGAGATGCTGCCGGATTCGATGATGCGGCCCGCTTGCATAATCGCGATGTGGTCTGCCACACGGGCTGCCAAACGAAGATCATGAGTGATAAATAGATATGTCAGCGAGAGAGAAACTTGAAGATCGAGCAGCAACTTTATGATCTGTTCCTGAGTTGCTGAATCCAACGAGGACAAAGCTTCGTCCAATATCAACAGGCGGGGCTTGAGTGTCAGCGCGCGCGCGATTGCCAATCGCTGTCGTTGCCCTCCGCTGAATTCGCATGCCGGCCGCCTCTCGGACTGGGGTGAGATGCCAACTTGCTCCATCAAGGCGAGGGCCTGCTGCCGGCGTGCTCTCCTGGTCGTCCGAGTCTGGATCAGAAGCGGTTCTTCTACAATTTCGGCGGCCGAAAAGCGTGGATTCATCGCGGTCGCAGAATCCTGGAAGATCAATTGAATGTTGCGCCGGGCGGCCAGCAATTCCCGTGACCGCAAACTCAGTAGGTTTCTTCCCTCTCGAGGCCGAATCTCGCCAGAATCCACTTTCTCCAGACGGGACAAGCATCGCGCGAGAGTGGACTTGCCGGCGCCCGATTCACCTACTAAGGCGAGTGTGGAACGCGGGCCGATATTCAAGCTGACATTATCGAGTGCAGTTACATAGAACCTGTTTCGCGAGTACCAGTGACCCTGAACATAACGTTTACAGAGGTGTAGAGCCTCTAACATAGGGGCGGATTGCGGGAGCCAGCCGGCTCCTTGGCCTTCATGACCGACAGGCGATCGGCGAACCCAGTCAAAAGGGCAGGGTTATGAGTGATAAATAGAAGAGCGATTTGAAGCCGCTGCTTGAGGTCTTTGACAAGCTCTAGAATTTCCGCCTGTGTCGTATTGTCGAGTGCACTGGTGGGTTCGTCGGCAATTAGAAAATCCGGTTTACAAACCAGGGCCTGGGCAATGCAATTCGCTGGCGTTGTCCTGCGCTTAATTGGTGCGGGTAGGCGGTATAAATCCTTGCGTCAACCAGACGGACCTCCGCCAACACGGATTCTGCCGCCCGCTGCCAACTTCGACGAGATCCCTTCGTGTGAGCCCGGACAACTTCGGCAATCTGATCCCCAACCCGCATCACCGGGTTCAACGACGATGCCGGCTCTTGAAAGATGATCGACGCCTCGGCACCACGAATTCTCTGAAGCGTGCGTTCATCTATGTGCAAGATGTCGTGTTCACGGAACCGGATCGATCCGGATACAACTCGCGCAGTCCGGGAAGCAGGCGGAGGAGCGCCAGGGCAAGGGTTGTTTTCCCGCAACCGGACGGCCCAAGGAGGCCCACCGTTTCGGTGGGACCTATTTCCAGACTGAGATCGTGGAGAGCCCGTCGCTCGACCCCATCACGTCCACAATAGTGAACCGTGAGATTTTGAACCTGGAGCAAGGATTCCATGATCTCTCAATCGAGTTCTCGGACGCGACGGTCCTCACTCGTGAAGCTTTTCGCGTCTTACAACACGCCTACCAAGTGACGCCACGCGGTAAGTGCCTGGTAGATGTCCAAGCGGCCGTGGCCCAAATCCGGATTGATTGGTATGGCGTGAGACACGGCGCTCGCGCCGTCGGATTGATTCTGAAAAATGAGGATGTCCGTCAGAAGGGAACCTCCGTAATCCAGCATAAGAGCGGCTCCTCCGGAAACGAAGGGAGTACTGAACGACGTCCCCCAGGCCGCTGCATAGGTCGCGAATGGATAGGTGGTGACAATACCTTCACCGGGAGCGCCAACCCACACGAGATCCTGCCCGTAATTGGAAAATAAAGAGCGCTGATCGTCATTCGTCGTCGAGGCGACGCCTATCACATTCTGCAAAGCGGCGGGATAAACGAGTGTGTGTTGTCCCGCGTTCCCCGCGGCAGCTACACATATGAGACCGCGCAACGTGGCGTAGTCGATGGCGCTCTTCAATTCCGTGGAATACGCCGCCAGGTTGAAGCTCATATTGATGATATTCGCGTTGTGCTGGATCGCCCAATAGATCGCCCGAAGAATATCCGATGTGTAGCCTGTTCCGTCGGATCGGAAAGCCTTCAATGGCATCAACCTCGCACCCGGCGCCACCAAGTGGATCACACCAGCCACCATGGTGCCGTGACCGAAGTCGCCATATTGCGGATTACCGTCGACTACGGCGACGGTGGACTGATCGACCAATGCCGCGCTGCGGGGATTTACCCACGAAGACTGAGAGAGATCGGCAAGCGGCGTGGTCAGAAAAGGAACATCGCCGGTCTCGTCACCCTCCCCGTTCTGATTCCGCGTGAAATCGTAACCGGGAACCAAGCTGTTTCGCAGCGCGGGATGGTTTGGATCGATGCCGGTATCAATCACCGCAACGGTCCCGGCACCTCTTACTCCAAAAGTGCTTTGTGTGTCACTTAATCTAACGATCTGGGTGGCCGGTTGATTGACATATCCGTGGGGGACAGTCGCGCCAAAGTAGTCGATGGGTGCGGAATCTGACAAAGCGGGGGGCACCGTATAGCTGGAGTCCGCCACCAGGGCGAGCAGGTCGGGCTCGACGTCGACTACGCCGATCTGCCGGAGTAGCGTCGCGACAAAAGTCGTGACAGGCGCCGTGCTTGAACTCGTGACCAGGAAGACTTGCCCAAGCGCGCCATCCAAACCGTTAGCTACATTGCAGCCCACGAGCCTACACGCCAATTGCATGATAGGCAAACCGCCATTTACGCGGACAATATATCGAGTGTCGGCCTGAGCCGGAATTGTCCAGAGCGCATTTAATAGCAACAGAGCGACCAATCTACCAGATTTTATTGTTGTCATTAACCCTCCTGCAGGCGAATGTCAAATGTTTCTTTCCACAAATAAAGGAACAATAGCCGCAATAATAATACATTAAATTCAAAAAACTATTGGATTTCCCGCCGAGGAGGCAAACCAGGAATGCCAGAGACTCGGCAAATCATTCACGCGGCAACGGAATAAGATAGGAGATTTTTCGGGAACGAATTGAGGGGTAGAGGACGCAGCAAAATTGAAAAAGTTCCTGCTAACCAAATTAAGCGGTTAACCTCCTTCTCTGAGTAGTCTGAGCAGATTCTCCATCGATACGTCCTCATTCGCCTTCGAACCAGAATTAGGTTCATCTGACTGCATCGAAAGCCATCTAATCTGAAGACATAGGTTCTGGAGATCGGCCGAGAAGGATTCTCTATCCGGCTTAGTCATCTGAAGGATCGATCGAAACGCTTCGTTATAGAACTTCATGGCTTTTGAGCGCGCGAACTCACTCTCTTCGAGTCGCCCCAGATCGTGCGTGGATTTTGCAACCGCAACAAACACGCGTGCCAAGTTCATATTGCTGGCAACTAGATCTAAGATCAGATCGCGCTCCGACTTGTCGTTCGTATTATCCACAACGATCCCTGCGGATCCGTCTCTTACTCGGCCCTCGCCGCCTTTCCTTCTCCCGGGCGAGCGCTGACGACCCGGCAACGGCGTTTATCTCGCGCCTAATCAAAAAGAGCAAACCTCGGCCTAGAAAATACTTCGCCACGAGAAATTGTTCGATGTTTCACTCAGTTAGAAAATAGATATCGTTTGCAGCTCTTCCTGACAAATAAGCTTGTCGCAAAATTAATCTACCAGCCGCCTGAGACCGGGTCAGACGGCGAACAGCGATGCAATATACAGTGAAGCTCTCGTCGATATTGACGCCGATGTCAGGATCCGGTCTAGCTCGCATCACCTTACAATTCCACGCTCTGCGTCAAAAAATATTAGATTGCCGGGCTTGGAGACTGCATCATCGGTATGAGTAGCGGGTGACTGCTCGACGGAGCGGCCAGGGCTGTCTGTCAAATTCTCTTGACGTATGCCGTGACGCTTCTGATGAGCTCTCATATCGCTGAAGTACTTCGGCAGAAACGTGCTCAGCTTCACGTTCAGGAGTCAAAGCGAGTGTCCAACATCCGAGCATCTATCCTTTTAACCGTCCTTGCCTTGGCACTAGGCGGAGGTATTCCTGTTTTCGGCCAGGAAAGCCCGAATGCAGTTGCGGCGAGCAGGGATGCAGCTGCGGCGGACGAGGATAACAACGACTTGCGCCAGGCAGACGTCGTCATCGACGGCAAGACGCTCTTCTCAGTACGAGGCGTTCGAGCCCACCCGGCGGAGCGTCGTGCGGAGGAGATCGAAAATCGAATAGAGGCGGTGGCCGGGAACTCGAAGATTGGCGCGAACTCGCTCATACTTGAAGACCATCCTGAAGGGACCTGGATCATGGCCGACGGTCAGCGCATCCTGGCGGTGTTGAACGAGGACGCGTCAATCGAAGGAATCTCTCCCCGCCCGCTTGCGGAGATCTACAGAGGCCGCATCGGCGAGGCGATCGAGGCATATCGCCGAGACAGGCGCCCTGGATTTCTATGGTGGCGCGCCCTATACGCGCTCGGGGCGACACTTGTGCTACTCGTTGCATTGCGATTTGGCCGCCGGATTGTCGCCTTATTGCGAGCAGGATTCGAGCGGCGTTATCGGGCGCGTATTGAGGGGTTTGAACACAAGGCGCATCACATCATTAAGGTGAAACAGATCTGGCGGGTCCTTGCCGGCCTGCTGAACCTCACGTGTGGCCTGACAATCGCGGTGGCAGTCTACGTTTACCTCCACTACGTCCTCTCCCTGTTTCCATGGACGCGAGCGTTTGCGAACAGCATGTACCTAATGGCTGTCGATCCGTTGCGGACCATGGGCTCAGGACTGGTTGGCATAATACCCAACCTTGTTTTTCTAGGGATTCTTGTCGTGGTCACGCGTTACGGGCTGAAGTTGATTAGAGCTGTCTTTGACAGTCTTGGTGCCGGAACCATGACGTGGAAGGGGTTTGACCCGGAGTGGGCCTTGCCCACGTACCGGTTGGTACGGCTGCTCGTAATCGCGTTCGCCGTCGTCGTCGCTTATCCCTATATCCCCGGTTCCGAATCAGGGGCTTTCAAGGGTGTTTCGCTGTTAATTGGAGTCATCTTCTCCCTGGGTTCCTCTTCGCTCATCGGGAACTTGGTCGCCGGCTACAGCATGACGTATCGTCGTGCGTTTCGGGTTGGCGAGCTGGTGAAAATCGGGGAGCACATTGGCAATGTCGAGCAGATCCGCCTTCTTGTTACACACCTGCGCACCAAAAAGAACGAGGAAGTGATTATTCCCAACTCCTCTATTCTGGGCAGCGAAGTCATTAATTACAGCTCAATAGCTAATGCGAGGGGCTTGATTTTGCACACGACTGTCGGTATCAGGTACGACGTGCCCTGGAGGCAGGTCGAAGCAATGTTGCTCGAAGCCGCGGCACGGACTGAGGGACTGCGTCGCGACCCATCCCCTTTCGTGTTGCAGATGGAACTTCGGGACTTCTGCGTAACGTACGAAATCAACGTGTTCTGCGACAAGCCACATTCAATGCTTGCATTCAAAACTGCGCTCCATAGGAATATTCTCGATGTCTTCAACGAGTACGGAATACAGGTCATGGTGCCGGCCTATGAGGGCGACCCGGATCAACCGAAGATCGTTCCCAAGGAACGGTGGTATGCGACTCCCGCGAGGGATGATGTGTCCACGAATTGGGCGTCGAAATAAAGCACGAACGTTCGAGAGTTTAGGAAAGGTGGCGCAGGTGGGGCAAAATCGGGGCGGCCGCGAATTATTGCTACCCATGTCTGGTAACAAGTAGAGCCATCTGATCCGGACGTCTAAGTCCAGAAAGGCTCCTCGGCCGGCACGAACTCAATCGGAATCCCTTTGATGAAGATCTGCATCCACTTCGCGAGATCTTCCATGCCCGGCTGCTCCGAAATCACATGCCCGAGTATGATCAATCCTTTCGCCATGCCAAGCGAGGTTGCGTCCGCGACATATTCGACATCGTCGAAACCTCCGTCCGCTTCCTGCTGTTCGCCGCCGATGACCACATCCGCTTCCGCGGTCATCCTCGGGGTTGCATACCCTGGGCCTATGAGAATTTTGCTGACCTTCGCGTTTGGATCTCCCACACATCGAAATGCGCGCGATCCTGTCAGTCGCTTAACCTGCGATGCAAACTCACCCAGCGTCGTCTCCGGGATTGTATATATGCGGGCTCGCATCACGGCGTCCTCGCCGCCCTTCACACCCACCGACCGCAGCGATCCGACGACCGTAAAATCCGGGTGCATCGCGTGCATATGATCGTGAATGCGCCAGATAATCATATCGTTATTCAGCACATACTGCGTCTTCATCCGGTAGAGAGGTTTCGCGGTCAGATCCTTGGTTTCATCGCGATCGTTCCAGAATGTGTCCTCGTGCGAGATGACCATGTTCAGGCCGGCCTGGTTCGCGCGTTTGAGCATGTCGAATGTCACCATCACCGTGGTCGCGATGCCTTTGACCTTGGAATCAGGATTTCCAAGCTTGAACGTGTCCCGATAGGACTGGTCATTCCACGGCACGCCCACGTTTTTCTTGATGAGATCGACAACCTCACGCGCCGTCATCAAACTGCCCTCCAGTAGCGATCCCCGGCCGTGATCCAGTGCACGGAAACTTCCTTCACCACCGTCCCCAGCCACGCTGCGCAGGCGCGCATTCCGGGATCTTCGGAGGCAACGCGCCCAATCGTCACAAGTCCACGCTTTTCTCCGATGGTATAGATGTCAGCGGCATAGTGAGTGTTCTCCCATTCGCGCACTTCGCCGGCGACAACCAAGTCGGTCTCTTCGTAGCGCTGCCACATGATGGCGGGCGTCATCAATCCCGGATGGAGCATGACGCGCCGCACACGTGCCTTGCGGTCACCGACCGCGCGAAGGCCGCCATTCAGATTCAGCTTCTTGCGGATGAGGGCAACGGTGTCCTCGGCAGTAGCAGCCGGGATATCGTAGAGCACATCGTCCGGCTTGACCCGATATTTCGTCCAACCCAACGACTCCGCCAGACCGGTCGTCATATCGTTCTCTTTGCGCGTCTGCCAGTGATCGCGCAGTCGAAAGATCACCAACCCGTTCTTTTCGATGAATTCTTTCTTAGCCGTGTATACCGGATCGTCGGCAGCGAGGCCGAAGAATCCGCGGGCCGCACCACGCCCGTTTGTTCCAGGGGAGGCTGGCGCAGGTGGCGGCGCAGGGCCATCGTGGCGTCCAAAGAATGTGGGTTCATAGGTGAGGATCAGATTCGTCCCGTCTTTCGACGCTTGCATTAGTACATCCAAGGTGGCCATCGCCGTGGTGGCGATTCCTTTCACGGGTATATCCGGATCGCCTGCTTTGAATCCGTCCGGACCTGCCGGCGGCCATTCACCGCCCAGGGCTGTTTGGATGCGCTGTGCAACATCCTGCGCCGCAAGCGCGTTCGCTCCGTGCAACTGCACGCGCCCGGCAATCAGCGTTCCGGCCAGCAGTGTGAAATGCCGCCGCAGCATGCCTGTTTCGTCCATCCGGTAGCCTTTCGCGGTTCGAGCATATCATTCCAGGGTGATAGCAGATCTGCGGTGACACTCTCGAATACCATCGGGATCTTGATCTTGTCGTCGAACCGGACAACGTTGATATTTCAGGAATTCAGCGTTCCGCAGCGCGTCTTGTCGCTGTCGTCGGATGGCTAATTAGATTGGGTACTACGCCCCGTACAGTACGTTCTTCTGTTCCGCCCGTACCAGGATCTACGATTCGGGTTGCTCATCTATCGACGACTCGATTACACCCTTCAGAGTGGCGCACTGTTCCCGAGCGAAATACAGGCAGCCGATGGGTGCGGATTAGATGCCGGCCAGCGAAGTGGCCAACCCCAGCGACGATTACCCCGAGAGTTCCAGTTTTTATTTGATATCAGCCGTGGCGCTTGGAGTCGCGGGCCTCGATTTCGTAATTCTTTCCAGAATCTCTTTCTTACGGTCGTCGGTAATCAAAATTGATAGACCCGAGTTATTCGACAAGAACGTTTTGCCAGGATTCACGCCACAAGATCGGAATTCTTATCGGTTCCGGCTATTTCAAAAATATTTGCCCAGGATCGGCACGCCCGGTTTGGAGTCCGCGATCGCAGTGCGCCGCTGGGTGCGCAATCAGGAGCTGAGTGGGGACTGTTGGGCAACGCATCCACCGACTCTTCTCGGGAGAATCCAGGGCAATCCGGACGATCCATTCGTGATTCTCCGCGCACAAAGGCACGGTGCGTGGGCGGTTTGCCGCGGCGAATGCGGTGTGTTCAGTCCAGGACTGGCGTACATGCATCATCGAACCGCGGTGCGCGGACGGGGAAATCGAAGTCAACAAGAATCATTTGAATGCATTTCGCCAGGATGTGACGTATCTCCACTTCCCGCCGCTTGCTGGCACGACGGTTCGTCGCTTCGAGTGCCGAATTGGCGGCGTAGAACCAGCCTTTGGCCGTGAGTTCGATCTTCATATTCGTAGAATCGGTCTTCATACTCTTTAACGTCGGCGTAAGTGCTCTAGGGCACGAGACGAACAGATGGGGAAATTCGGGTACTTTCTGACGACGCGAACTATACTGGCACGTGGCCTTTAGTGACTGGCTTCTGGCAGATCTTAAGCTCCCCAAGGGTATCCGCAGCAAGGCAGAAGCGGAACATCCGTGGTGGCGGGTGATATGCCTGACGGGCGTTGACTATTTCTCGACCCTCGGATATCAGCCGGGTATTGCTTTCCTGGCGGCGGGGCTGCTTTCCCCGCTTGCGACCTTGGTGCTTGTTCTCGTGACGCTCTTCGCGGCTCTGCCTGTCTATCGGAGAGTGGCCGAGGCGAGTCCTAACGGCCAAGGAAGCATCGCCATGCTGGAAACACTGTTTCCTCGCTGGAACGGCAAGTTGTTCGTACTGATCTTGCTGGGTTTCGCCACGACGGACTTTGTGATTACGATGACCCTTTCGGCCGCCGATGCAGCGGCCCATTTTGTACAAAATCCGTTTACTCCGGATTGGACGAAGAGCCAGATGGGAATCACGCTCTTGTTGCTAGCAATCTTGGGCGCAATTTTTCTGAAGGGCTTCAAAGAAGCCATTGGGGTGGCCGTCGTACTTGTGTCCTTATATTTGTCGCTGAATGTAGTGATCACCGGCGTTGGGTTGTTGGAAGTGCTCCGTCATCCCCATCTGATTCCGGACTGGAAAAATGCGCTCTTCGCGCAATATGGAAGTCCGTTCCAGATGCTGGCCGTTTCGGTTGTGCTTTTTCCGAAACTTGCGCTCGGCCTTTCCGGATTTGAAACAGGTGTGGCTCTCATGCCGCTCGTTCAAGGTGAAGATTTGGCAGCGCGTGTCAGGAACACGCGCAAACTGCTGATTGCGGCCGCTGTGATTATGAGTATCTTTCTGTCGGCAACCAGTCTAGTAACCACCCTGCTCATCGAACCGGCGAAGTTCAAAGAGGGTGGCGAAGCGAACGGGCGGGCACTCGCTTATTTAGGCCACAAATTTTTGGGCAATGGCTTCGGATCGCTATACGATGTCAGTACAATTCTGATTCTCGCCTTCGCCGGAGCCTCGGCTTTGGCAGGCCTGCTGAGCCTGATCCCCAGATATCTTCCCCGTTTCGGAATGGCTCCGGAGTGGGCTCGGGCCACTCGTCCGCTGGTACTCGTCTTCATGGCCATTTCCTTTACAGTGACAATTCTGTTTCGAGCCAGTGTGGACGCGCAAGGCGGCGCTTACGCGACAGGAGTGTTGGTATTGATTACTTCAGCGGCTCTTGCCGTAACTATCGCCGCATGGGACAGCCGGGCACGCTTGCCGTTTATCCTGATTTCAATAGTCTTCATTTACACGACCGTCCTTAACGTATATGAGCGACCGGAAGGGATTAAGATCGCCTGCTTTTTCATCGCTGCAATGGTGACTACGTCGATCATTTCCCGCGCGATGCGGTCCACCGAGCTTCGTATTTGCGGAATACATCTGGATGCAAGCGCTGAAGCTCTGCTCAACGAAGATGAGGACAGGATCATTCATCTGGTGGCCCGAAAACCCGGAGACGATCGCACTGAATCCCTAGATGAGGCGGACCAAGAAATTCGCAGCTCTCATAACCTTCCCCCCGACGAACGCATTTACTTCTTTGAAGTAGAGCATACCGATGCATCGACGTTCGAAGAGACTCTACAAGTGCGGGGAGAGCGATGCGGCGAACACGCTGTGTTGCGGGCCGAGAGTCCCGTCGTCGCCAATGCGATCGCGGCCTTGCTGATTTACCTGGAACAATCCACGGGAAAGGTCCCGCATGGCTATTTCCGGTGGACCGAAGGCAATCCGATTGCAAATCTATTCGAGTTTCTATTTTTCGGGAAAGGCGATGTGGCACCGCTCGCACACGAAGTTCTGCGGCGCGCCATTCCGGATCCGCGGCATCGGCCTTGTATTCATGTCATCTGACCTGACCCGGTTATTTTTTCATGTCCTTCGAAGTTGCAAGTGCAATGGTCCTATGTTCTTCTTTGTCACCAGCAACGGCGCAGTAGAACTGGTAGACCACCCCATGATGTTTAATGATCCAGGGTTTGTGGGCATACCTGGCGTCATACGGCTCGGAGGGTTCGATGAGATTGTCGCCCGTCCATCTGGTCCAATGCACGAGATCGTACGAGGCTGCGAAGGTATTGAACGCGCCCGGTTTCCAGAATGCACCAAAATAGAACATCACCCATAAATCCTTCATACGGACGATCTGCGGATCACCGCTAATCACGCCGCGATTCGAACCTGCAGGGGGCTGATTTTCCACCGCCGCTCCGTCGCCATACCTCTTCCATGTCTTCAGGTCCATTGACGTGGCCGTGTAAATCTGTTCGCTGCTTCCTTTGGCGTTGTAGAACATAACGAACCGCGCGCCGAGTGTCCTGGTGTCGTCGCGAAATACGAAGCTCTTATACAGCGTCTGCGTTTCGAGTCCGGTACGGACATCGGCGTCCTCAGTCGTTAACACGGGCGAGGGCAGTTTCCGCCAAAGCTGGGCTTTCGATGGATTATCAGTGGAAGCCATACCGATCCAAAGCGGAGTCTGTTCGTAGCCGAAGCGCCTTCCACCTATGTAAGAGAGCCAGTAGCAGCCTTCGTAGGTTTGAAGTGCGTTGCCGCCATTCCATTTCGTATCGAACAACGCGATTCCGCCGGCGGCGTTCGCATGGTCCCAAGTCCCTGCGTCGCCGCGATCCAAGATAGTGCCGAGCGGTTTCCAGTGCAGTAAGTCAGCGCTTTCGGCGAGTTGAGTCGTGTACCCCTGAACGGGCGGGGCCTCGAATTGGACGTAAACCATGTACCACTTGCCGTGGTAGCGAAACACGGCGGGACAGTCCACTTTTTTACCCGAAGAGGGTTGAATGACTACCCCGTATTTATAGGGAGTTCTCACTTCGCTCCGCACCGCCTGCATTCGCGCTGGAGAAACCGTCGCCTTATTGTGGTCTTCCGAGGTTTGGGCCATCGACGGCCAGAGAAGCAGTAGAACCGAAACGAGGGTCGGGGAAGTCCGCATTGCAACGCCGACCATTCTATTCTTGGCAGCAATTAGCGTATGCTTTCCGGAGAGGAGATTTGGGTGCGACCCCTTCTTTTGTTGCCGGCGATCGTTCCGATTCTAGTGCTTGGTCAGACAAACCCGATATTGGTGCCGTACGATCAGTCCTACCGGCCGCAGTACCATTTTTCACCGCGGGAGCACTGGACGAATGATCCAAACGGGCCGGTGTACTTCGAGGGTGAGTACCATTTGTTCTTTCAATACAACCCATTCGGGGACACGTGGGGACATATGACATGGGGACATGCCATGAGCCCTGACATGCTGCACTGGGAACAGCTGCCGCCGGCCATTCCCGAGGAGAACGGGATTATGATCTTCACCGGCAGCACCGTTGTAGACGAAGAAAATACCAGCGGGTTCTGCACGAATCAGAAGCCGTGTCTGGTAGCAATCTATACAGGACACACTCCAGCGAAAAACGGGCAGCCGGCGTTGCAGACGCAGAACCTGGCGTTCAGCAACGATCGCGGGCGGACGTGGACGAAATACTCCGGGAATCCGGTGCTGGATTTACACATGTCTGACTTTCGCGATCCGAAAGTTTTCTGGTCGCAACAGGGGGAAAGATGGGTGATGGTTGTGTCGCTGCCGAACGATCACAAGGTTCGGATCTATGGCTCAAAGGATCTAAGGCACTGGTCGCCGCTGAGCGATTTTGGACCCGCGGGCGCAACACGCGGACAGTGGGAATGCCCGGAGTTGTTCGAATTGCCGATTGAGGGCGCACGAGGCGAAACGCGCTGGGTGTTGAAGATCGGGTTGAATCCGGGCGGGCTGCAGGGAGGTTCCGGGGAGCAGTACTTTATCGGCCGCTTCGATGGCACCCGTTTTGTCAACCACAATCCCGACTCGCAGACCCTGTGGACGGACTACGGCAAGGACTGCTACTGTTCGCTCACATTTAACAACCCGGCGCATGGCGAACCCACCGTGATGATCGGATGGATGGACAACTGGCAGTACGCGAAGGATCTGCCGACCACTCCGTGGCACGGGCAGATGACATTTCCGCGCCGCCTTTCGCTACGAAAAACGCCAGACGGGATACGACTGGTGCAAGTGCCGATTGAGCAGCTTCGCCGGCTCGAGCCGCAAGAAACTCAGTCAACGGGCGAAACGGGGACGGTCGAGACAGCGAATCGCTGGCTGGCTGCTACCTCGGCGCTAACCAGCGATCGTAGTTTTCAACTTACGGCAGAAATTCAGCTCGGAAGCGCACAGGAGGTTGGTTGGCGAATTCTCAAGAACAACAGTAATTACACGGTCATTGGTTACGACCGCAAGACGCAGAAGTTATTCTTTGACCGGACTCATTCGGGGTTCACGACTTTCAGCAAAGATTTTTCGCGCCGGACGGACGCGCCCCTCGTATTGCAGGACGCTATCTTGCGTTTGAATGTGCTAGTGGATCGCAATTCCGTGGAGATTTTTGCGGATAGCGGGCAACTCGCGATGACAAATCTCGTTTTTCCGCCCGCAGGCGCTGCCGGGATGGAAGTTTATGCCAAAGGCGGGCAAACTGGCGAGATCTCGGCACACATTAGCCGCGTTCGATCGATCTGGGCCACGGCAAAGTAAACCTAATCCTATTTTTCGCTCGGGCTATCGTCCGCCTTCAGATCGCCCAGTGCATACTGAATGCCCGCCAGCATATGCGCCACAAACGGCCGTAAATAATAAACTTTCTCATCGTGGCCGTGGGCTTCGTAAAACATGCGGCCATTGCCGACGCGCTGAATGTAACTCAATGCGTAGTCGCCGTCGGTACGGCGTGTAGCGGCCGGTTCTTTGGCTTTATCTTCAGCGCTCATTTTCTTGTAGTTGATGCTGGTCAACACGTGGACACGTTTGCGGCTGAACGAGTCTTGCGCGAACGTGTAGGTTTCATCTACGACCTCATAGCCGCGGGCCGGGAACATGGAAGTCAGCGGGCTGTCCGGATCGTCGACCTTGACGGGAATCAGAGTCGGGTAGGTCCAGTGAAATTTGAAAAATCCACCGATCATTTCGTTAAATTCCGGCCAAGTGCCCGTAGGCGCCTTTGCTGCCTCACCGGAGCCCGGGCGTGACGTGGTGTGGTACGAATCTGTCGCGGCGTGAATGCCAGCCAGCCCCTTTCCGCCCTTGACGAAGTCGAGAAGCGCCTGCCTGCGCGCCTGGGTTGCCGCTTTATCGTTGGGGTCATCTAGAAACTCGCCGGTGGTACTGTCGAGGAAAAGCGCATCGTATTGTTTCAAATTTTCAGCAGTGATCGCTGCAGGATCGTACGTGATAGTCGTCATCCACGCACCCGTCTTGTCTCCCAGATATTCCACCATCTTCGATGCGAGCGGAATCGAAGTATGTACCCAGCCACTGGCTCGGCACAGCACGAGTACATGACGAAGACTCTGGGGTGTCGCCAGCGGTTTATCCGGCAATGCGGCCATCATCCCCGAGATATCAGCCGGGTTGGCAAACTGTTTCTGGGGACAGCCGTGACTGAACCCTCCGCTAAATCCTTCCGGCGGACAAGGCTTTGCCGCCTGCGTCTGCTGCGCGGACAGAAGGCCGCAGGACACCAAAAGACTGCATGCGGAAACGCTGAGTTTCTTCATACTCGTGGGGAACTCCATTTTCCAGAAACTGTCTCGAATTCTACTGTCGAGCACAAGTGTTTAGTGTAGGCCATCCAGCGGCAAGGTGTTGCCCGAAAACGCAGGATTGTGCTGACTGTCAGAAAATGAGTGAGTTGTCCGTGAGGAGAGTCCTTCTTGCGCGGTGATCCAGGCAAACGTGGCATGCCGAGAAGAGGTGAATCGATTCGCCGGGGCGTGGGTTGCGATCGGAGCGATCCGCGGCGCAGATCCCGTTTCAGAACGTGTCGTGTGCAAGCCCTACACTTGGTAGTCGGATGCGAAAGCTAGCACTGACGTTCGAAGCGGTGCGTGCGCTGGGGCGTGAGTTCCCGGATTTGCACGAGAGCACAATGTACGGGTCGCCGGCGCTCAAGCTCGGCAAGCGGCTCGTGGCGTGCCTCGCTATTCATCGGTCCGCAGAACCAGGGTCGCTTGTCGTCCGCACAGATTTTGAACAGCGCACTGCACTCCTCGACGACGATTCGGAAACTTACTACGTCACGGACCACTACGCGAAACACCCCGTCGTGCTAGTCCGGCTGGCCCGCCTACAGCACGACCAACTGCGCGACCTTCTCGCCGCCGCCCGACAGTGCGTTCTCGTTCACCGCAAGCGGTCCTGCAAAAGGACCCAGCCGAAAGAATATAAGGATCACCGTCCGAGACGATGACCACAGATTGACAAGGGACGTTTGTTGAACGCGCGTGAGGGGTTCTGGCGGAAGCTCCGTAGCGATAGGTGTATTGGGGGCGGCAATTCCTGCCCGAATCGCATTTACCAACGACCACAATCAAAACGCGTGGGAACCAAAGCCGGAAGTAATGTTCAGAATTAGGAGGCGATAAGGAGGACGATAATCGTCCCTGCTGCGACCGCCATCCTTCGCCCGTCATTCATTCCGCCCGGATCTCGACCACGGCAACTGTGTAGGGATCGAGGTCAATGGAGAAGTCCTTCGCGTAGTTGCAGCGGTCGGGTCACCGGAGCGATCGCGTCCGGATGCTCGAGTGATGCAGAATCCATCAGCCCTGCGGTGATCGTGTGCAAGCTTGCGATCAGCCTTCTCCGGAGCGCCTGCGCCCTGGAGTCGCACAAGCAGAGTGTTGCGCTCCGGCGCGATAGTTGACGGCCTTGATCACGATGCGGCGGCCGTCAGCGCTTGCCGTGGCGATGGCGTCGACAGAGCCCGGCAGCCACTCTTCCGGCTTTATGGTGGAGATCTGGTCGAACAGATGCTTGCGGTCGGGGAGATCGTGGAAGGCTCCGGTTGCCGAGGCAAGGTATCGCTCCGCGTAGTGCTCGCGAAAGAGCTTCTCGACCACATAGCTCCGCACCCGGGAAACCACGAGACGTGGTCGTGATAGATGGAGGATGTCCAGGTGGGATCGTCCGTCGTGTTTCGCATGAGCAGGGCAGGGCAGGTCATCGTCAGGCTGGGGCTGAGTTCCTCGTAGAGCATGAGGCTGCCGGCGGCATGCAGTCCCGCGCGCCAATCGTAGGTGTGCTGTAGGCTCCACTCGAGGACGCCGATCTCGATACTCGGGATGCTTCGAGGCGCGCACGTAGTCGCGCAGCTTCGTGAGGTAGTCGCGGATACGCCGCAGACCAGTCTCGAAGTTCTCGGGCTCGTACTCGTAGTTGTGACAGCCGAGAACGTCGAAGTTGTCTCCGGCGAGGTCGATCACCTTCTCGCTCCAGACCATGTCATTGGACCGCTTCTGTCCGCACGCTACGATTCGCGCATTGGGAGCGATGGCCCGCAGCCGGCTGCCGTAGACGTTGACGATTTCGGCGTACTACTCCGGCGTGAAGCCGTTATTCATGGGCTCGTTGTCGATCTGGAAGAGCTTTACGCCGTACGGCTCGGGATGTCCGTTGGACGCTCGCAGCCGTCCCCATTTCGGTCGTCGGCGGGTCGTTCAGGTAGTGGACCCAGTCCATGGCGTACTCAATGTGCTCGGCTTCAGTGTCGGGCGCGGCCAGCACGATCAGAGGCTCAGCGTTGAGCTTGCGGCAGAGTCCGAGGAACTCGTCCGTCCCGAAGCCGAAGTAGTCTGAGTAGCCACCCCAGAAGGTGTTGGGATGGTACCCGCGCGAGGCGTACCGACCGATGCCTTCCTTCCACTTGTAGGTGGAAGCGAACGAGCCGCCTGGCCAGCGAATGAATGACGGGCGGAGACCGCGAAGGGCCTCGAGCAGGTCGGGTCGCAGCATGCCGTCGCGACGGACGTCGGCGCGCATCATCGAGATGAAGTCGAGCAGGAGCGTGCCATTGCCGGTCGCGGCGATCTCTACCGAGGCCTGCGTGTCCCGCACAGGGCTGGTGAAGGAGTAGGGAATCTCCTGCCAGTCCGAGTCCTTGAGCGTGAGCGGTATCGGACGCGATGGAGTCGCCCTTGGAGCGGTTTGAACGCGAAGCGTCAATCTGCGGCGAGCCCTTCTCGCGTTTGACCCAGAGCGAGCCGTCATACTTGACCCCGTTGTCGAGGAAGAGACGCCCTTGCCGGATCCCCGCGCGGCCGCCCTCAACGCGGAGACGCACGCTCTTCTTCCCGTTCTGGAAGTCGACATCGGCAATCTCGACTCGGCCACGGTCCGAGAACGATTCCCAATAGGTCTTGAAGTCTTCGCCCTCGAACCCGGCACCGCGAATCTGTTCGGCGAAGAGCCCGTCTTCGACCGAGTGGTTGATGTGCTCTAGAAACTGACCGTAGATCCGCTCGTCGATCGGAACGGCTGACCTTGTCGGTATCGACGAGCAGGACGGCGACTCTCGTGATCACCCACGGCGGGAGCAGTGCTCGAAAGGAGAGGGCTCGACCAGCGGAGAGCGGGACCGCAGCGGTGGCCGCCATCGAATTCACGAGAAAATTTCGTCTATTCATGCGCGATGTCGAGTCTGGAGTCGGGCACGGATCAGTATATACACGTGTCGCGAACGATAAATGCCTTTTGCACTCTCGATCGCCTGGGTCACACATCGCAACGAGAAGGCGATGCCGTTCTACGGTAAGTAGGAGAAGCGGCCGTTTGCCGTTCTGGCTATCTGAGAGCGCCGACTCTCTCGATAGCACCTTCAAACCTGTCCAAGGCGTCGCGGAAAAAGTGATCGCCCGCTTCCACCCATTCAAGGCTCTTCGGTTCCGGCAGGCTCTCGAAAAATTCCTGGAACGCCGGCTGGGGTCCGAATTCATCGTGAGTGCTGTGCACGAAGTATTTCGGGACCCGGACCTGGTACACGAAATCGCGTTCGGCGATTCGGGTTGGGAACCCGGCCGCGATCACTCGCGTGATCGCCGCTTCTTGCGAAGCCAAACGCAGGGCCACCCGCGCGCCGAACGAAAAACCCGCCGCCAGCAAGGGCAAGCCCGGGTAGCGCCGCTCTAATTCGCGCAGGGCCTCGCGTGCGTCGTCGGTTTCGCCGATGCCGTCATCGTACTCGCCTTCGCTCAAGTTCACGCCGCGATAGTTGAAGCGCAGCACGACGCAGACGCTCTTGCGAAGTCCGCGGGCGAGCCGGTATACGACTTTGTTGTGCATCGTCCCGCCGAACTGCGGATGCGGATGGCAGACGATTGCCGCTTGGACCGGGTCGGCATCCTCCGGCTCTTCCAGTAGAGCTTCCAGGCGCCCGCTGGGTCCGGCAAGAAACAGCGTCTCGATCCGCCGGGCCATTAATTGGTGCGGTAATTAGTGAACTGCATGTCTATGCCGAAGTCCTTAGTTTTCAGCAAAGCGATCGCCTGTTGGAGCGTATCGCGATCCTTTCCACTGATGCGCACTGCATCCCCCTGAATGCTCGCCTGCACCTTCAGCTTGCTGTCTTTAATCAGCTTGACGATGTCCTTCGCCTTTTCAGTCGCGATGCCCTGTTGCAGTGTAATCTCCTGACGCACGCTGCCGCCCGAGGCCGGCGTGATTTCGCCATACTGCAGGCCTTTGAGCGGCACATTGCGCTTCACCAGCTTCTGGCCGAGAATTTCCGTCACCGCCTTCAGCTTGTACTCGTCGGCGCTGGCCAGCAGAATTTTGTTGTCCTTCTGATTCAGCTCCACGGAGGAATTGCTGGTCTTCAAGTCGTAGCGCGTCTGTACTTCTTTCGCGGTCTGCTGGACCGCGTTCAGGACTTCATTGAGATCGATTTTGGAGACAATATCGAAACTGTTGTCGGGCATGCGCAAATTCTCCCAAGCTTCATGGTAGACGCTACTTGCGATGGGACAAGGCCAGCACAACCCGTTCGGTCAGCTCTTCGATCATGGTGGGCATGGCGCTATCGAGGGCAAGTGTCACGGCCGCGCGAATACTGTTTCTGTCCAAGCCGCCCCCGGCAAGCGCGCTGCCGTCCCTCTTTCCGGCGGCGCTCTTTTCGAGCAGTTCCTGGACCGCACCCAGAAGCGTCGACGCCTCGAACGGTTTGCGCAGGACGACGTCCGCTCCGGCATTCCTGGCATCCTGCTCTTCGAAAACATCGGCCGGCGCGGCGGCGAACACAATCGGGATATCGCGATACTCGGGCTGCGCTTTCATGTAGCGCGCCAGCTCGAATCCGTTCTTGGTGGGCAGGTAAACGTCGGTAATGAAGAGATCCGGGTTTACGTCGTTCAGCCGGCGTAAAGCGATTGCGCCGTCAGTGACACTGACAACCTCGATTCCCTGCCCCCGGAGGATCTGTTCACCGAGGCGCAATGCCTGTGGACTGTCGTCCGCCAGCAGGATGCGGCTCATTCCTGTTGCGGGGCGGGGCCGGGTGAATTCGAACTTTGCGGAGTGGTTGCGGCCGGCGCCGGCGCAGGCGTGGCAGTTACCGGGCTTTGCACCTGTTCTTCCGGCTTCGACTTCTTTTTCTTCTTGTTCAGCTTTTCCTGCTGCTTGGCCTGCTTTTTGCGGGCTTCTTCCAACTCTTTATCGCGATTTGTCGGCAGCGGCTGCGAAGCGGTGGCCGCCGCACCAGCAGCTGCAGCCGGCGCCGCGCTGGCGGGTTTTTCGCCGGTGTCGATGCGCGCATCCGGCTTGGTATCCAGAGCGCTGCTGCCCGTCACCGGTGTGGCGCTGACATCCGTGGTTCCGGTGCTCTGGGCGCTACTCGCCGTCTCTTCGTTGTTGACCACCGGAATACTTGCAGGAAGTGTTTTCTTCGGGTCGCTCATGGTCGGATCGCCCGATTTCGCAGCGTGACTCAGGTCGGGTCCACCTTTGATCCATCCGAACGATCTCTGGCTCATGCCGGGGTGGTGATAATTTTCTTCTTCCCACTTTTCACGCTCGAGCGCCGCCTGATTTACCGGAGGAACCGGTAATTCCATATCCTGAAGCCGCTGCTTGGCTTCCTTCGCCCTCGCGCTCAGCGGATAGTCACGCACCACGCGGCCGAACATCTCGCCCGCCTGCTTGCGGAAGCGCGGACCCATCTTCGAATAGGAATCGCCCGCTTCATACAACGCCTCACCGGACTTGCTGTAAAGCGGATACTGATCCACCAGTGCGTTCAGCCGGTTGGCAGCCGCCGGATTCATTTCGCGGCGCCAATAGAAGTTGCCGACGACGTATTCATGCTCGGCCAAACTTTCCTGAATGTCCCGCAGCTTCTGCGCGGCCGCCGGCGCGAATTTGCTGTTCGGATAACGAACCAACAACGCGCGGCACTCGGTTTCCGCCCGCAGAGTCTGCAGCGAATCGCGGTCGCTCTTGTCCATCTGCTTGTAGTGGATATCGCAAACGCGGCTCTGCGCCTGCGCCGCTTCTTCCATGTCCGGATAAAAAAGCTGAAAGTCTTTGTATTCGGCTTCGGCCTGTGCCATACCATTGCCGCCGCCTTCTCGGAACCAGCTATCGGCTACCGCCAATTTGGCTTTCGCCAGATACTCGCTCGATTCGTACGTGTTCATCAAGGTGTTAAGCGAAATGCGCGCGACTTCATAACGGCCGCGCTCGATATCGCGTATGGCCCGATCGAAAAGCACCTTGTCCGGCTGCTGGGTGTCTTTCGTGATGGGCGTCTCGTACTTTTTGTGAATGCACGAGGCGAGCAGCGCGAGCGAGAGCGCCGCTGGTACCGCCTTCCTGGGGAAGCGCGGCAAGAACTTGTTAAAAACCATAGAAAAGCTATACCCTGACTGAAAGCGCCTCTTCGGCGGCTCGCTGCATATCGCGGACTGCTTGCGCCGGATCGGGCGCGTGGAAAACCGAAGACCCCGCCACCACCCAATCTACTCCGGCCCGTGCCACATCCGCAATATTTTCCATTCCCACCCCGCCATCGATCTCGATGACAAAACCCAATTTACGCTCCTCACGCATTAGTACTAGTTCGCGCACCTTGCGCAAGGAATTCGGGATAAACTTCTGCCCGCCATATCCCGGATTCACGCTCATCACGAGTACGTAATCTACTATGTCCAGCACATTTTCCAACTGCCCGACCGGCGTTGCCGGATTGATCACCACGCCCGCTTTCGCGCCGTGTTCCTGGATCATATGTAAAGTCCGATCCAGATTCCGGCAGACTTCCTGGTGCACGCTGACGCAGTCGGCTCCCGCTTTGATAAAAATAGGAGCATAGATATCCGGGTCTTCGATCATCAAATGATGATCCAGTTTGACGTGCGTGAACCGCCGGATGGATTCAGTTATCGGCGTGCCCATGGTGAAATTCGGGACGAAATGGCCGTCCATGATATCCACATGGATCATTCCGGCGCCGGCTTGCTCGACACGCCGGATTTCCTCGCCCAATCGTGCAAAGTCCGCCGCGAATATAGATGGAAGGATCTGCACTGCGTCGAAGTTAACTGAGCTCTCGTTGAGCGCCTGACCTAGCCCCCGCGCGAGCTTTGTATTTCTGGATTCAATCCAGCTCGATGCACCCGCAGTTCACCTTTGTTTGCCGCACTTTGGAGCTACCCGCATAGTAGCACGAAATATTCCGCGTTGGGTGAGCCTTCTCCGTGTAAGTTCGCGCGGTATTGGGTGGAGGAGTTATGAAAAAGCAGTATCCGTCAACCCGATTGGCTGCCCTAGCTTGCACGCTCATTGGCGACGCGTATCTCTGGTTCGCTTTTCTCCTCCTGTAAGGACACTCCGCCGGGGCAAGTGGGCGTCCGCTCCTTGAGTCGGACGGCATAAAATGAAATACTAAGCGATATCTTGATGCCTGCTCGCCGGGGACCAGCAGCATGACCACTGACCCGCTATCTCTCCCCCCGGAAGGACAGGCAGACACTACCGGCAGCCGCTGGGCCGCTATCAAACAACTCTTCGAGGCGGCGCTCGCATTAGAAAGTGCCGAGCGCGACACGTTTCTTCAACGGGAGTGCGGCGGCAATGAAGAAATCAGACGGGAAGTGCTGTCGCTGCTTGCGGCGTACGAGGAGACCGGCGACTTCCTCGAAAGCCCATTGGGCTCGGCCCGGTCGCTGCTCGAAACGCCCGAACAAACGGCATCCGAAGAACCGATTGTATTGGGAACCCGCCTTGGAGCTTACCGGTTAGAAAGCGAGATTGGCCAGGGCGGGATGGGCGCGGTCTATCTGGCCACTCGCGCCGACCGCGAATTCGATAAACGTGTAGCCATCAAGTTGATCCGCGAGGGCGCCGCCAGTGAGTTCGCCATCCGCCGGTTTCGCAACGAGCGGCAAATTCTCGCCCGCCTTGAAAACGGCTATATCGCGCGGCTGATCGACGGAGGGACCACCGAAAAAGGACTTCCGTACTTTGTCATGGAGTACGTAGACGGCCAACCGGTGACCCAATATTGCGATGCTAATTCGCTTCCGGCCAGAGACCGCCTGCAACTGTTTCTGAAAATCTGTTCCGCCGTCCAATACGCGCACGAACGCAACATCGTCCATCGTGATCTGAAGCCGGGCAACATCCTGGTGAAACGGGACGGATCCCCAAAACTGCTCGATTTCGGTATCGCGAAAATCATGGGGGCGGAGATTTCCAAGGGCAACTACGAAGCGACGATCGCCGGCTTCCGCATGCTCACGCCGGCTTATGCCAGCCCCGAACAGATGCGGGGCGATCCGGCGACCGCAGCGAGCGATGTCTATTCCCTCGGCGTGATTCTATACGAACTGCTGTGTGGCACGCGGCCTAATCTCAGTACTTTCGAAAGCCGTGTTTCCGATAGCGACCGCACCCAGGACGCGCATCTGTCGCTGCATCTGCGGACAATCGTGTTCAATGCGATTCGCCTCGATCCGCGCGAAAGATATCCCTCGGTAGAGGCGCTTTCGACCGACATCCGGCGCTACTTGAGCGGCGCGCCGCCACAGAGCGCCTCGCACGCGGCGCTTGCCCGGCAAGAACAGACCGGCAGGGTTTCGATAGCCATTCTTCCTTTCCGGGTATTGGGAGATCAGAGCAACAGCAACGGCTTTCTCGCCTCGGGCGTGACCGATGCTCTGATTACCCGCTTGAGCCGTCTGGAGCGCCTCTCCATCCCGCCCCCCAGCGCCGTCTTGAAGTACTCAAACGGTATAGAGGCTGTCCGCGCCGCCAAGGACTTGCATGTCCAATACGTGCTCGAAGGCTCCATTCACATGGCGGGCGAGTATGTGCGCGCCAGCGTCCAGCTGGTTTTCGCAGAGGCGGGTATCGCCGTCTGGGCAGCGCAGTTCGACGAGCAGGCGAAAGACCTGCTGAAATTTGAGGATTCGATTGCCGAGCAGGTGGCCAACGCGCTGATACCGCATCTGACCGGCGAGGAACGGGAGCAGCTTGCTCGATCCGGAACACTGAACAGCCGCGCGCATGAAGCGTACCTGCGCGGCCGTTGGCACTGGAGCCGCAGCGCAGCCAACCAGGAGGAACTGGCGAAGGCGCTGGTGTGCTTCATGGAAGCGATTGCGGACGATCCGAAGTATGCCCGCGCGCACGCCGGCGTGGCGGATTACTATCTGCGCCTGGGCTTGTGGGGCGGTTTGCCGCCCGCTGAGAGTTTTGCGGCGGCACTCCAGTCGGCCGAAACCGCCGTTCAGCTTGATCCGGGCCTCGGTGAAGCACACGCCTCACTAGCCTTTGCACTCTGGGCGTATCGCAGCGACTATGCGGGCGCCGAACAGCATTTCAACCTGGCGATCATCCGCAATCCCGATTACGCCAGTGCACATCACTGGTTTGGCCTGCTCAATTCTGCGCGCAATCGTCCGGAGCTCGCCATCGCGAACCTGGAGCGCGCTCGCAAGGTCGACCCCAACTCGCCAGTGATTGCCGCCGCACTGGGCTTCGTCTACTACAACGCGCGGAACTTCGATACGGCACTCCGGCTATTGCTGGATGCCGCGCGCGAATTGCGAAAATCGCCGGTAATTCAAGAGATGCTCGTCTGGTGCTATTTGGAAGCGGGCCAGAATGTGCAGGCACTCGAAGCGGCCAGACGGGCCGCGGAATTGAGCGACCGCAGCGCCGCCTCGCTGGCCGCTCTCGCGCAAGCCGAAGTCGCCTGTGGCAATTCGCATGGTGCGGCAGTCCTGCGCGATGAGATCGAAGAGGCCGCAAAACAGCGGTATGTTTCCGGCTACGATCGAGCGGCGGCGTTTCTGGCAGCCGGCCAGGCGCACGACGCTCTTCGCTGCCTGGAGCAGGCGGCGGCGGACCACGACTGGTGGGTGAGCTGGCTAGCGGTCGATCCGCGTTGGGATCGGCTGCGGGGCGAGGCCCGCTTCAAGCGACTTGTGGCAAAAGGCCACGCCCAGACAAATATCCGGCGGGCACGCATCTCCTATACCGGGTGGGCGGCTATTGCTGCATTCCTGGCGATCGTTTGCGCCGGTGTTTGGTGGACTGCGGATCGCGGGCCTGTCCCGTTTTCCGACTTGAAATTCACCAAGTTGACGTCGAACGGTATCGCTGATGCCGCCGCCATTTCGCCGGATGGCAAGACTCTCGTCTACTCCACAATGCACGGAGCCTCCACCGGCATGTTGCGCCGAGATCTAGCTACGGGACGATTCACAGAGCTTACTCCGCCGCTATCCGGAAACGTGAGCGGATTGGGCTTCACCTCAAGCGGCACGGAAGTGGCGTTCGTCAATTTTCCGCCTAAGCAGCCCGCAAACCGTCAGCTCTACATCGTCCCGCTCACAGGCGGAGCGCCGCGCCGTGTATTGGGAACTTTCCCCGGTCCAGTCTCGCTATCGTTCGATGCCAAGCGCACGGCTTCGGTTGAAGGAAACGAACCCGAGGGCCAGGACGAGCTGTGGATCTCCGACACGGACACAGGCCGGCGTCATATGCTCGTTTCCTACAAGTATCCGGAGCGGTTTGTCCGAACGGCCAAACCGGCCTGGTCGACAGATGGGCGATCCCTTGCCTATGCGGTGGAACAGCGGGATGCCAAGGGCTTTCTGGTGCGGATCTTCGCGATCGACGTCAAAACCGGTGCGAAACATAATGTCAAGTCCCCCCGATGGCAGATCGTCCAGAGCATGGTGTGGACTCGCGACAAGTCGGCCTTGGCGTTGGTCGCCCAGGAACAGGAATCCTCTTTTCAGCAGATTTGGTACGTGCCGTATCCGCGCGGCGAGGCTCGCCGTATCGGCAACGATTTCGAGAGTTACTACGGCATGAGCCTGACCGCCGACGACTCCCAAATGGTCTCGGTCGAGGCGCAAACTGAATCGAACATTTACGTCACCAAGGCGAGCGACTGGGAGCACGCCCTGCAAATCACACCCGGCAGCGGCCGCTACTTCGATATTTCCTGGACGGCCGACGGCCATATCCTATACGCGTCCGACGCGCGCGGCTCCGCGGACATTTGGGTGATGAATGATGATGGAACCGGCGAGCGGCAACTCACATCGGGCTCTGGACGGAATTATGCACCCGTTTCCTCTTTCGATGGCAAAGCGATCGCGTTTCATTCCAATAGAAGCGGCAACTGGCATGTTTGGCGGATGAACCCGGACGGCAGTAATCCGCGCCAGCTCAGCGTAAGCCTGCGCGATGGGAATTGGCCGCAGTTCACCAGGGACGGCCAATTCGTGATTTTTCATCAGTCGGACACCAAAGGCGCATTCAACCTCTGGAAAGCTTCCGCCGATGGAGGAGGGGCCGCCCGGCTCACCAACGCCGCCGTGATGCATCCGGCAATTTCACCTGTAGACGATAAAATAGCCGCCTGGTACAGCCCTACGGCTACGAATCCGCACTGGCAACTCGCGGTTTTTTCTCCGGAAGGCGGAGAGCCTTTGCGAACCTACGCTCCTACGCCCGAGGCAAAGCCGGACACAGCCTTACGCTGGACGCCGAAAGGGGACGCGATCGCTTTCATCGACTATGCCAATGGCGTTTCCAATATTTGCCTGCAGCCGATCGACGGGCGCCCGCCAAGGCGTATCACGTCGTTTACGTCGGGCGATATTTACGCCTTCGATTGGGCTCGCGACGGACGCTTGGTTTATTCGCGCGGACTGATCTCAGCCGACGTAATACTTATTCACGACAGAAAATCCGGCCATGAGTGAGCTTCCGGAAGAGGTGACCCGGCTGCTGGCGCGCTGGGGCCAAGGCGATCCAAACGCTCTTGAAGCCCTGACGCCGCTCGTATACAACGAACTTCGCCGGCTGGCCAAGGCCTATCTCAGGCGTGAACGACCGGACCACACCCTGGAAGGAACAGCGCTGGTGCATGAGGCGTATTTACGGCTTGTCGACCAGCGCGCCGGGATGGAATGGCGGAACCGGAATCACTTCTACGCGCTCGCGGCAGAGCTTATTCGGCGCATTTTGGTCGATCATGCACGTGCGCGTGTGGCCGCCAAGCGCGGTGGAGACTCGTTCAAGCTCTCGTTGAGCGATGCGATGGAGCCCGCGGACGAAAAGGACGTGGATCTAGTGGCGCTGGACGATGCTCTCGCTTTGCTGGCGCGCAACGATCCGCAACAGGGACGCATAGTCGAATTGCGCTATTTTGCCGGTCTGACGATCGAAGAAACGGCGGACGCCCTGGAAATTTCCCCAGCCACGGTGAAGCGTGATTGGGCCGTAGCGAAAGCATTTCTTAAGCGGGAAATGCTCCGGCGATGAGCCAAAATGCCCTCGCTCTGCGCATATATTGGTGAGGACAAAAATGGGCACCGCTCTACTTTCTTTACAACAAACTTCCACCGACTCCCGCCTGGCCCGCTCGATCTGGTTCCGGGGAGCGCTTATTACGGTGCATGCCGATTCCGAAGACACGAACGGCAAATTCGCGCTCTTCGAAGTGAGCGGATGTCCGGGCGGCGAGCCGCCGCTTCATATTCATGAAAATGAAGACGAGATGTTCTACATGCTGGAAGGCCGCATGCAGGCTTTCATCGGTGGCGAAGAAATGACGCTCGATCCTGGCGATTCGGCGTTTCTGCCACGCCGCGTGCCGCATACCTTTAAAATTGTTTCCGGTTTTGCGCGCGCGCTCGTCTACGTCACGCCCGGCGGCTTCGAAGGTTATTTTCGTGACTTAGGCGAACCGGCCGACAAACTGGCCCTGCCGAATTACGTTCCGTTGCTGAGCATTCCGGAGATGGTGCGCGTCGGTAACCGCTACGGGCTGACGTTCCTGCCTTAGTCCGAAATAAAAGCGAGCATTTTCTGATGGAACTGCTCTGCGGCCTGCGGGTCGGGCGTGATTACCAGTACGGTGTCGTCGCCCGCCACGGTTCCCACGACCTCATCCAGTTCTTCTCTGTCGATTGCGATAGCAAGGGAGTTGGCGTTACCGGGCGAAGTCTTGACCACCACGAGATTCTGTGCCACACGGATATCCTGCATGTAGTCGTCCACTACACCGGCCAAATCGGGTCCGCTCTTTTCAGCCGCTAACTGGCGGTAGCCATCCGCCGTTTTGACCAAACCAATTTCACGCATGTCGCGTGACAAGGTGACCTGGGTTGCTTGTACGCCGCGTTCCCCGAGTTCGCGCGCGAGTTCTTCCTGCGTGTAGATGCCCTTCGAACGGACAATCTGCAAGATCTGACCCTGGCGAAAACTCTTATTCATGGAGTGTGAATTCGGTCCTCGAGACCTTTTAACCTTCCAGTCGCTTCGGCGAGAGCCCGCGCCACTGCCGCCGGGGCGGTGCCGCCTTCGAGCTCCCGGCTCTTCATGCCCTCGATGGGATTGAGCAGACGTGCCATCTCGGGCTTGAATTCCGGAGCGAACGCAGCCAGCTCGGCGCCGCTCCATTGTGACGGTTTCCTGCCGTTCTTGACGCTTTCGAGCACAAGCTGCCCGACGATCTGATGCGCGCGATGAAAGGCGGTTCCGTTGCGCGCCAGCTCTTCGGCCAGATCCGTCGCAACCACCCAACTTTCTTCCGCCGCCGCTGCTGGTTTGGCCGGATGAAGAGTCAGCGACTGGGCTACCGTTTTCGCCATGGCAAGCGCGCCTGAGGTCTGCTCGAACGCCTCGAACAGAGGTTCCTTGTCTTCCTGCATGTCGCGGTTATAGGTCATCGGAAGACCCTTCATCGTGATAAACAACGAAGTGAGCGCGCCAAAAACGCGGCCCGTCTTGCCGCGAATCAATTCCAGCGAGTCCGGATTTTTCTTTTGCGGCATAAGGCTCGACCCGCTGGTGACACCATCGCCCAGCGATATCCATTCGAATTCTTCGCTCGAATAGAGAATCCAATCTTCCGAAAGCCTGCTGAGGTGCAGCATGATGGTGCTCGCAGAGTATAGAAAGTCGAGAGCGAAATCGCGATCACCGGAAACATCCATGCTGTTGCGCGTGATCGTGGGGAATCCCAGATCATGCGCGATAGCGCTGCGATCGAATTGAAATCCGCTGCCGGCGAGCGCGCCCGATCCAAGCGGCAACACGTTAGCGCGCACGCGGGCCTGCTCCAGGCGCTCGAAATCGCGGGAAAACATTTCGAAATAGGCAAGCAAATAATGCGGCCAAAGCACCGCCTGCGCACGCCGCAAATGCGTGTAACCGGGGATCACCGCCGCTGGATATCTTTCGGCCAGCTCGAGCAGAGCACCCATCAACTCCGAGAGGCCAATGAGAAGCGTATCGGCCGCTGTACGCAGGTACAGGCGTGTGTCAAGCGACACCTGCTCGTTGCGGCTGCGTCCCGTATGGATCTTCCCAGCGAGCGGGCCAACTTTCTCTTCGAGCTTGCGGATGACAAAGGTATGGACGTCTTCATCGCTGGCCCCCTCGAAATAATTGGCCTCACGGGCCTCGCGCCCGATTTCTTCGAAGGCCTGAAGCAGCCGGTCGCGCTCAGCGGTGGTCACGATGCCCGCTCGCGTCAGCGCGTTCGCAAAAGCCCGCGAGCCCTCGATATCTGCAAAGACCAATTTCCGGTCGAAATCGAGCGACCCGGAAAACCGTTCAAATACTTCCGATGGTCCCGATTCGAATCTGCCGCCCCAAAGCTTCATCGCCGCTATTTCTGAAGCGAGGCGCGCACCTTGATCGGCAATCCAACCAGGTTGATAAAGCCCAGCGCATCTTTCTGGTCGTAGCTTGCGCCCATTGTGAAACTGGCAATATCCAAGCTATACAGTGAATTGGGACTTTTGCGGCTGACCGGCTCGAGCGTGCCTTTGTAGAGGCGCATCGTGATTTCGCCGCTCACTGGCTCGGTGACCTTCTCGAAAAAGGCATCCAGCGATTCGCGCAGGGGAGTAAACCAGAGTCCGTTGTAGACCATCTCGGCGTAATCGAGCGCCAGCTTTTGCTTGTAATGGAGTGTAGAGCGGTCGAGCGTGAGCGCTTCCAATTCGCGGGCCGCCGCCATAAGGATGGTGCCGCCCGGTGTTTCATAACACCCGCGCGATTTCATCCCGACAAAGCGATTCTCCACCAGATCGATCCGCCCGATTCCATGCTCTCCGCCGATCTTATTCAGCTCTTCCAGCAATGCCACGCCACTCAGCTTGTGTTGTCCGTTAAGCGAAACTGGAGCGCCGTTCTTGAATGCGATCGTTACGTCCACCGCTTTCGCGGGGGCGTCGGCCGGGCTCTTCGTAAGCATCCAGATATGCTCGGGCGCCGCATTGGCCGGATCCTCCAACTCGCCGCCTTCGTGCGAAATGTGCCAGATATTGCGGTCCCGGCTATAAATTTTCGTGGTCGACTGCGCGATCGGTACCTTGTGTGCGGCGGCGTATTCAATAGCATCTTCGCGCGAGACAATATCCCACTCCCGCCACGGAGCAATAACGTTCAAGTGCGGCGCAATGGCCTTGTAAGTGAGTTCGAACCGCACCTGATCGTTTCCTTTACCGGTGCAGCCGTGCGCCAGGGCATCGCAATCTGTTTTCAATGCGACTTCAGCCTGGCGCTTGGCGAGCAGGGGGCGCGCGATTGAGGTGCCGAGCAGATATTTGTTTTCGTAGACAGCGCCTGAGCGCACCAGCTTCCACAGGTAGTCGGTTACGAACTCCTCGCGCATGTCTTCCACATACACTTCAGAAGCTCCGGTCTTAAGAGCTTTCTCTTTCAGCCCGTCCAACTCTTCACCACCCTGCCCGATATCCCCACAAACGGCCACGACTTCGCAGCCGTAGTGCTCTTTAAGCCACGGAATGATGATGGATGTATCCAAACCGCCGGAGTAAGCCAGCGCTACCTTTTTTGCTTTGATTTTGTTCATTTCTTCGGGCGTTATTGCAGCAGCATTAGTAAGACTGCCTTTTGCACGTGCAGGCGATTCTCGGCCTGGTCGAATGCCACACATTGCTGCGATTCCATGACCTCGTCCGTCACCTCTAAGCCGCGCTTGGCCGGCAGGCAATGCATGAAGAGCGTGTCCTTCAGCGCGTTCGACAGCAACTGATCGTTCACCTGGTAAGGCGCAAAAAGCCTATTTCGCTCTTCGGCCTCAGTTTCCTGGCCCATGCTGGCCCACACGTCGGTATACACTGCGTGCGCAGACTTCACTGCGTGAGTAGGGTCACTTGAAATCTCAATTTTCGCTCCCGACTCATGCGCGAATTCTCGAGCTTGTTCGACGATCTGCGTGTTCGGACCATATCCCACGGGGGTAGCAACCGACATATGAATGCCCAGCCGCGCCGTGCATAGCAGAAGCGAATGTGCGACATTGTTTCCGTCGCCAACATAGGCGAGCTTCAATCCGCGCAACTTGTCGAACTGCTCCTTCAGTGTCAACATGTCCGCCAGAGCCTGGCACGGGTGGTATAAGTCGCTCAAAGCGTTGACTACCGGAAGCCCGGACCAGCGCGCCAACTCTTCGATGGTCTCTTGCGTAAAGGTCCGCGCCACAATTGCATCCGTCCAACGGGCAAGGTTGCGGGCCACGTCCTTCAATGGCTCGCGCTCAGCTATCAATCCAACCTGCGTCACGCAATCGCCACCAAGCTGCTTGATGGCGAGTTCGAACGTCATGCGCGTTCGCAATGACGGCTTCTCAAACAGCAGACTGACGTACCGCCCCTTCAGCGCGCTCATATACCGCTGTCCGGATTGCTTCACCTGTTGGCTCAGATCGAGAAGAGCAATCAACTGCTCCGTGGACAAATCCAGATCGTGCCGCAAGTTGGCGGCGTGAGCATGGGATGCTGGCTGTTGTAGGTACGCGGCCATCGAGCTAACCCTCCAGTGAATTTTTATTCACCTTAGTGAATATTTACACATTTTGGGTTCGAATCGCAAGCTGCTACTATTCGGGGTTTTTTCTTGCCAGATCTATTAGTCATGAAGTTCGGCGGCACCAGCATGGGCGATGCCGACCGGCTACGAGTCGCTGCCGAGATCATTGCGGAGCAGCATACGAAGCGTCCGCTGGTGGTGGTGGTCTCCGCCATGTCCAAGGTCACGGATTTGCTTCTCGAAACGCTGCGGCATGCCGAGGTCGGAGACCGGCCGGCCGTCGAATCGACCATTGAAGCCTTGTCTCGGCGACATCAGGAAGCCTGCCAGGCGCTGCCCGCGGACGCCTCCGCCGACGTCGATTCGCTGATCAACGAATTTCGGCGCATCGCCAATGGAATCTTGATGTTGGGCGAGCGGCCCCCACGTTCGGTAGATGAAGCGATTGCAATTGGCGAGCGGCTTTCGGCGGCTATCCTTTCGCGGTATCTTCGAACAACTGGTGTTCCTGTGGAGGCCGTCAGCGGGGGTGAGGTCATCGTAACGGACGCCGTATTTGGCAATGCAGCCCCGCAGATGCCTGCGACCAAAACGCGGTGTGCCGAGCGTCTGCTGCCGCTCATCGGGCAAGACATTGTTCCGATCGTCACGGGCTTCAATGGCGCGACCGCGGACGGACGGCCGACCACGCTAGGGCGGGGCGGCTCCGATTTTTCCGCTTCGATCCTGGCGGCCGCGCTGGATGCCGAGGAACTCTGGATTTGGACCGACGTCGATGGAATCATGACAGCAGATCCGCGCATTGTTCCGGATGTCGCCGTGCTCGATGAAGTGACCTACGCCGAGGCCGCCGAATTGGCCTACAATGGCGCGAAAGTTCTGCACCCGCGCACGCTCGCGCCGCTGGTGGAAAAGCAAATTCCGGTGTGGAGCAAGAACAGCTTCGCGAGGCATAAGCTTGGGACGAAGATAGTCTCGAGCTTCGACGAGCCGAAGGGCGCGCGTGCGGTTACTTCCATGTCGGATGTAGCTCTTGTCTCGATGGAGCCGGCAAATTCGGTCTTGAGTGGGACCAGGCTGATGGCGCGCTCGCTCGACGCCTTGGCGCTCGCCAATGTCGAAATTCTGGTAATCACCAGTTCCAGTTATCGTCAGACATTCTGTTTTCTGATCCGCAAGCACGATGTTGCGGCCGCGCTAGAGGCGCTCGAGTCAAATCTCTCGATTGAATTAGCGCATGGCTACCTCAAGCCGATTGAAGTCGACGAGAGCGTCGGCTTATTGGCGGTCGTTGGAGAAGGGATGCGCGGCACGCCAGGTCTCGCGGGGCGTGTCTTTACGGCCATTTCGCGTGAAGCGGTCAATATCATCGCCATTGCCCAAGGCTCGAGCGAACTGACCATCGGGATCGTGGTTCGGATCGACAAGCTCCATGCGGCCGTGCGCGCCGTGCATCAGGAATGCCAACTTGGAAAGATTCAATCCACGGCCTATCGCGTCACGACTTGAAAAGCGCAACAGGCGATCCGCAATAAAACGAATAGTTAATGAGAGGGGTGTCTGTTACGAAATCGTGCGCTTAGTCCCCGCGCCCGCCGTTCTGGTGGACCACTAATTGCCGCACTGTAAATTCCAGGCCGGTGTGACGGAACGCGCCGCTGAGTGTTCTCTCTACTTCATCCAGATTGTGCTCCGCCAACGCCACTATCGAAGGTCCGGCGCCGCTCAGGCAAACCCCCAAAATATCGGGATGCTGGATGGCCAGGGCGCGCTCGAGGCCGGGGACCAGTTTCTGGCGGAATGGCTGGTGAATGCGGTCCTGCAAGGCCTCGCGCAGGATGGAGTAATTTCCACTCTGCAAAACTTCGAGCAGTAAGGCTACACGCTGCAGGTTGAATACAGCGTCCTCGCGCGGCACGGATTCCGGCAGTGCCTCGCGCGAGGCGGCAGTGGAGAGCGGAAACTCCGGAGTCAAGACCACAAACCGTAGCGCCTCCGGCCAGGCGAGCGTTGCCGCAAATGCGGATCGATCGGGGAGCTGGCAACTTACCGTTAACCCTCCTAGCAGCGCGGCGGCAACGTTATCGGGATGGCCCTCCAGCGCGCAGGCCGCATTCAACAGTCCCTGCCAGGGGAGCGGACCCGCTACCGATTCATAGAGACGCAATCCTGCCACCGTGGCAGCCGCGCTGCTGCCCAGACCGCTGCGCATCGGAATGTCGCTAGAAACCTTCACGCGCAGTGACGGAAAGGACGCCGCGTGTTGCTGCGCCGCAAAACGGAACGCGCGCTCGATATAGTTCTCGCCATCGACATTGCAGTTCACGAAGTCGAAATGCAATTGGCCCGATCCGCTCGCGCTGGCAACGGAAAGGCGAAGGTAGAGTTGAACCGCCACGGCCAATGTGTCGAAGCCGGGTCCGAGATTGGCGATCGACGCGGGCACTCGAATCTCCAGACCGTTGAGGCTGGTGTTCATCGCTATCAATCCAGAATAGGGGGTCAGCGCTTCTGCGATTTGACGATGTAGTCGGTATCTTTCAGCGCGTGGCCGGTGAGAATGGCCACGACTTCCGCGTCCCGATCGATTTCGTCGGAATCGATGAGCTTTCGTAATCCGGCGAGAGTAGTGGCCGAAGCCGGTTCGCAGCCGATGCCGTCGTGCCCGATTGCGGATTTCGCTTCGCCAATCTCTTCGTCCGTTACGTCCATCACTCTGCCACCGGTGAAGCGTACTCCTTGCAGCGCCTTCTTCCAGGAGCGGGGATTACCAATCCGAATCGCGGTCGCGGCAGTTTCCGGCTTCGCTACAGCCTCTAACTCCGGTGCTCCGGAATTCCACATGCGCGCCAGCGGATTGGAACCCCTTGCCTGCACGATAATCATACGCGGCGCTTTTTCAATAAACCCATAGGTTTTCAGCTCGATGAAGGCTTTGCCGAAGGCGGACGAGTTTCCCAGATTCCCGCCGGGGACCACCAAGTAATCCGGGACGCGCCAGCCGAGTTGCTCGAGCAGCTCGAACATCGCCGTCTTCTGGCCTTCGATACGGAACGGATTGATGGAATTCAGAAAGTAGAGATTCGGATCCGCGTTTTCGAGCAGAATGTTCAGCGCGTCATCGAAGCTTCCTTCGATCTCGACAAGCTCCGCCCCAAAATCGAGCGCTTGGGCGAGTTTGTTCGCGGAAGCTTGGCCGGCCGGAAGATAGACCCGCCCGATTACACCGGCTCGCGCCGCGTACGCAGCGAGCGAAGCCGCGGTGTTACCGGTAGAGGCACAGGCTACAGCCGTGGCCCCGATAAATTTGGCCTCCGTCATGCCGGCTGTCATTCCGAGATCTTTGAAGGAGCCGGTAGGATTCCACCCGAGATGCTTGAACGATAGATTCCTCAAGCCGGCCCAGGTGGCGGTTCTCTCCCCGCGCACCAGCGGCACATTCCCTTCGCCCAGCGTTACTACACCCGCAGGACCATAACCATCCGGCAGGAACTCGCGAAAGCGCCATACACCACTCACGTCAGGTGCGTCGTTCGACATGCGCCGCTCGAGCCAGACCCGTTTGAGGTCGCGAGGATCTGTCCGAGGCGCTTCTATTGCGACCTCTAAAAGATTTCCGCACTGTGGACAAGCTAAAGCGCGATCGTGCAGGTCTAAAGTCGTTCCGCAGTGGCTGACACTGCAGCGGAGGTGGGTCATGTGCTACGCATTAACGTAGCATCCAATCCCTATTGAGCAGCTTGCTCTATGGCTTTCCATTCGTCGGCGCTGAGGTGTACGCTGGCCGATCCTATGTTCTCTTCCAGGTGCTCGAGTGAGGAGGTGCCCGGAATAGGCAGAATCACGCGGGAACGATGCAACAGCCAAGCGATGGAAAGCTGTGCCAGTGTCGCATGATGTTTCTTAACAGCGCTGTCGAGGACGCCACCGCTCTCGGCCAGCTTGCCCGCCGCCACCGGGAACCACGGAATGAACGCTAACTTGTGGCGCTCGCAAAAGTTGAGTACGGCTTCGGTGTCGGCGCTTCTGTCGGAGAGGTTGTACTTGTTCTGAACGCTGACGACACGGGCAGTCTTCTGAGCGCGCTCGACCTCCGTCTGGGTGACTTCCGAAAGTCCGATATGCCGGATCTTCCCCGCCTTTTGAAGATCGGTAAGTGCGCCAAGCGACTCTTCCACGGGTACCTTTGGATCAATCCGGTGCAATTGATATAGATCGATGCGTTCAAGGCGCAGCCGCCGCAAGCTCATTTCTACACATTGCCGGAGATACTCGGGCCGAGCCACCGGCAACCACTGGTCCGGTCCCTGCCGCGTAAGGCCGCCCTTCGTAGCAATTACAAGATCTTTTGGATATGGATGGAGCGCCTCAGCTATCAAACGTTCGCTCACTTCCGGACCATAGGAATCCGCCGTATCGATGAAGTTTACGCCGATGTCGGGCAGCCGGCGAAGGACTTTGATCGCCTCCTCCGGATTTTTTGGTTCGCCCCAAATGCCCTTTCCGGTAATCCGCATGGCTCCGAATCCCAGACGGTGTATCGGAAGGTCACCGCCCAGCTCAAACGTGCCACTCGCTTTCGCGTCAATGGTTGCTGTGCTCATACGAACGTGATTCAAGAGCTACTGGATTGGTTTCGGAAGTTTCGAGAATCCGTTACTTTGGCGCTGTACGGTCGTATAGAGCGTCCACATCGCGTTTCAGTTGTGTTAAGCACTTGTTATCCAAATAGACCATGTGGCCCGCCGCGAATTGATCGCGCACGATGTTTTTGTGCGCCGCGGCACTCAGCCCCATGTGATTGAAAGTATATTCGGCGGCAAAGTATGGCGTCGCGGCATCATACAGTCCTTCCGCGACGAAAACCTGTAGAAACGGATTTTTAGCGAAGGCTTGGCGTAAGGCTTGACTAGTGTCCGCGAAACCAGACCAGCCGGTGACTTCGAAATCCCATCTGCCAATGCCGCCGCCCAGTACGTAATATTGCGAGTCACTCTCGTAGCCGAGTTCCTTTTTGACATAGTCTCCGAACACTGCCGTGTAGGGAGGCCGGATGGCAGCCGCCGTTGGGTCGAACTCGGGTGACTGCTCGGTACCGCTTTCATTGACACCGGTGAAGCGGGCGTCTAAGCGGCCGACCGTCTTTCCTTCCTCACGCAGCAGTTCCGCATCAAAGTGATCGAGATCGATGCGTAAATTGTTTTTCTCGATGAACTGCTTGCTCAAGCCGGTGTAACGAGCCAGATGATCGATAACCGACTGCTTCGCCGGTCCCGTCAACAAGTCGCCCTGCTGAAGCGCTTCCAGATACTCGGTAGTCGCCCACGTTTCGACCTCGCGGCGCAACGACGACAAATCTTTTTCGAGTTCCGGAGCCAGTTTGTGATAGTAAGCCGCCGTCATTGAGTAGGTCGGCAGATACAGCACAAATGGAACATCGTTGCCGGTCGCGAAACCGATCGTCTGAAAATTCAGCACCGTTGAAATCAGCACGATACCGTTCAGGGCCACGCCATGATCCGCCAGATAATTGGAGAGGCCGGCGGCGCGGGTGGTTCCATAGCTCTCGCCAGCCAAATAGACGGGCGAAGTCCAGCGTGAGTTCTGCTGCAGGTAGAGCCGGGTGAATTCGCCAAAGGCCGCGATGTCGCCCTTGAGGGTCCAGAATTTCTTGCCTAGCTCCGGTGTCGTCGCGCGGCTGAATCCCGTTCCTATTGCGTCGACAAATACCAGGTCGGTTTTATCCAAAATCGTGTCTTGGTTGTCTTCCAGTTGGAACGGTGGGGGCGGCATGAAGCCATTGGGCTGCATCTTCACACGTTTTGGCCCGAAGCAGCCCATGTGCAGCCAAACAGTAGCCGATCCCGGGCCGCCGTTGAACGCAAAAGTGAGCGGCCGCTTGGCGTCGCTGTTATCGAGGGTATAGGCGACGTAGAACATCTGGGCTTCGGTATGCCCCTGATCGTTCTTGATCGCCATGCGTCCCGTGGTTGCAGTGTAGGCGAGCGTCTTACCTCCGACCGTGATCTTGTGATGAGTCACCACCGGCTTTTCTTCGGCCGTTTTGGTTGGCTCAGCGGGAGCAGGCGGGGGCTGCTGCGTCGTCGGAGGAGCGTTTCCATGCGGCCGTTCCTGCGCAAACGCCGCCGCGGCGAACATCAATCCCACCAAACACCATCCGACCCTTTGCAACACTCTGCCTCCTAGACTTTCAGGGTAGACGCACACGTCTGGAGCGCTGTATGATACTGTGAACCCCGAAGGCCTTACCATGCGACCATTCGGAATTTCGCTGCTCTCTTTTACCCTGACTGTCATGCTCGCTAGCGCTGCTGATTCTTATAAGCCAACGTCTTCCGCAGGTACTCTGTTGACGGCAAACAAAGGGGCCCATGCGATGGGCATTATCGACCCCGTGGCCGGGAAGCAGCTCATGGAAGTGCCGGAAGGGGGGATCACCGGACACGAAGTAATAGCCTCGCCCGATGGCAAGGTCGCCTACGTTCCGATCTACGGAAATTCCGGGGTAGGCAAAAAGGGCACCGACGGCCGCAACATCGTGGTGATCGACATCGCATCGCGCAAGGTGATCGGTAATATCGACTTCGACCATGGGGTGCGCCCGCACTGCCCGGTGTTCGACCGCACGCGCGGCTTGCTATACGTCACAACCGAACTGGACCAGACCATCACCATCATCGATCCGAAAACGCTCAAGATTGTGGGCACTATACCCACGGGCCAACCGGAATCGCACATGTTGGCGATCACCAGCGACGGGCACCGCGGGTACACCGCCAACGTAGGTCCCGGTACTGTCTCCGTTCTCGATCTCGACAAGCGCAAGACACTCGCCGTGATTCCGATCTCCAAAGAAACACAGCGGATTTCGATTTCACCCGATAACAGCATGATCTTCACTTCCGACCAAACCAAGCCGCAACTCGCGGTCATCGATGCGGCCACCGACAAAATCAAGACCTGGGTGGAGCTACCGGGCTTAGGGTACGGAACCGCTGCCACAAAAGACGGCCGCTGGCTAATCGTAGCTGTGCCGCCCGCAAACAAAGTGGCGGTGATCGATCTGAAGACGCTGAAAGTGGCACGCTCGATCGATGTGCCTGCCGCTCCGCAAGAGGTTCTGGTGCGTCCGGACGATAAAGTAGCCTATGTCTCCTGCGACAAGAGCCACCAGGTTGCCGCCTTGGATCTCTCCGATTGGAGCGTTAATCTTATCGACGCCGGCAAAGGGACCGACGGCTTGGCCTGGGCGTCACACTAGTTCGCTTAGAATAGCCGGCAAATTCTGCGAGAACGCTGACCGCGCCATCACTTTGTCGCAACCGTTCTTCCGCGCCGCCTGTATCAAATCGGTCTCGACATGCGAGACAAAACCCAGCAGCGGGATTTTCGCTGTAGCATTCTCCTGCTTCAGTTTGCGGATGAGCTCTAGAGGGTTCGCGCCCGCATAGTTCAGGTCGAAAATCATCAGCACAGGATTCTCTCGCGCGCGTGTGATCGCGTCCTCCTGTGAAGTAACAAACACAGACTCCAGTCCGGCCCGTTTAGCGGCGTCCTGAATCTTCACAGTGAACATCAGATCGCTCAGAACCGCAATGACTCTCTTCATTTGTCAGAGCTGATTTTAACCTGACTGTTTTTCGCGGGTCTTATCATCAAAGAGATCATGAGCGTCGTTGTTCAACCCCTGCCCGAGGTCAATCCTCTTCAGGATCCGCTGCGCTTTTCGCGGCGTGTGCCGCCCTGCGCCATTGTCATATTCGGAGCCAGCGGGGATCTGTCGAAGAGAAAGCTGCTGCCCTCTCTGTATCGACTCTTCTATGAACGTCGCATTTCGCCAAGTTTCGCGGTTATCGGGAGTTCGCGCACACCCATGTCGGACGACGAATTTCGTCGCCGGATGGCCGATTCCGTTTCGAAATTCCTGGAAGATGCGCCGTTCGATAAGGAAGTCTGGGACTCGTTCGCACAATGTTTGTTCTATGTGCCGGGGGACCTGACCGATCCTTCCTCCTACGACGATCTACGTGGCAAGTTAGACGAAATCGAGAAATCACATCAGACGGGCGGGAACGTCCTTTTCTACCTTTCGACGCAGCCGAGCCATTATGCGGACGCGATTCTAGAATTAGGGGCTCACGGACTAAACCGCGGCAACGGGTGGCGGCGCGTCATCATTGAAAAGCCCTTCGGCCACGATCTTTCGAGCGCCCGTAAGTTGAATGACGAGATTCATAAGGTGTTTCTCGAATCCGACGTCTACCGCATAGACCACTATCTCGGCAAAGAAACCGTCCAGAACATACTCGCTTTTCGCTTCGGCAACGGCATTTTCGAGCCGCTCTGGAATCGGCGTTATGTGGACAATGTGCAAATCACGGCCGCCGAATCCATCGGCGTCGAAGGGCGCGGCGGGTACTACCAGGAAGCGGGCGCGTTGCGCGACATGATCCAAAATCACCTCAGCCAGGTGATGGCTACGGTCGCGATGGAACCGCCTACCGTATTTGACTCGACGAACGTTCGTGATGAACGGGCAAAGTTATTGCGGGCCGTGCGCGTCGTGAAGACTGAAGATGTAGAAAAATACGCGGTGGCGGGCCAATACGGTCCCGCGAAGGTAGGCGGCGAGGATCTGCTCGGTTTCCGGCAGGAGCCGAGCGTCGATCCCCAGGCGCAAACCGACACCTATGCGGCGGTCACCTTTTTCATCGACAATTGGCGCTGGGCGGATGTTCCCTTCTACATTCGAAGCGGCAAGCGACTGCCGAAACGGGTAACCGATATCGCCATTCAATTCAAAGCTCCACCGCTAGGCCTTTTCACGCAAGAAACGAAGGGCGGCTTGCGGGCGGCCCGGCCGAACCTACTAGTTCTGCGCATTCAACCGGAAGAAGGTATTTCGCTGCGCTTTCTTTCCAAAAGCCCTGGAAGCGGAATGCGCGTGCGCCCCGTCTCGATGGATTTCAATTACGGATCGAGTTTCGGAGAACGTACGCCGACGGCTTACGAGACTTTGCTGGTGGATGCGATGTCGGGAGATCCGACGTTATACACTCGCCAGGACATGGTGGAAGCCAGCTGGCAAATCGTGCAGCCGATTCTCGACACCTGGGCCAACACTAAATTCGATTTTCCGAATTATGCCGCCGGCACCTGGGGTCCAAAAGCGTCCGATGAAATGCTCGCCCGGCAGGGCCATGTGTGGAGGATTCCATGAGTAGCGCCATCATCTTTCCGGCTCAGCCGGAAAACATATTGAAGGGTCTGGGGAAGCTTTGGACCTCGCTCGGCCAGGAAGAAAAACAACAGGGCAAGCCGACGGTGCTGCGCGCCTGCGCCATGACGCTCATTGTGGCGACCGATGAACCCGACGCCGGTTTTGCGGCATCGCAGACTATCTCGGAACTCATGCACGCGCATCCGGCACGCGGCATCGTGCTCGCTGTCTCGGCCGACGCGGAAAAGAACCTCGAGGCACGCGTCCTGGCACAGTGCTGGAAGCCCTTCGGGAAAGCCCAACAAATCTGCTGCGAGCAAATCGAGATCACGGCTCGCCCACAAACCTGGCCGAACGTTGGCCCGACTCTCGTGGGACTGACGGTAGCCGATCTTCCGGTTATTTTCTGGTGCCGGCATAAAGGCGCTTTGAGCCAAGCTGCTACAAAGGATGACCACGCCGGTTTAGAAGCCATCACCAGTCTGGCAACCAAAATCGTTATCGATACGCGCGACATGCCCACCGCCGAGGCGATCACGCTGCTGGAGCGTTGGCAGGCGCGCGGGCGTGTAGTCGCCGATCTGGAATGGACTCGGCTGACCCCCTGGCGGGAACCGCTTGCCCACGTTTTCGACGTCTGCGAATGCAAGCTCTCCGATTTCCACTCCGTCGAGATCGAGCACACGGACGGACAGCCCGGCATGGCGGCGCTTTACCTGGCCGGTTGGCTTTCTTTGTATCGCGCGAAAGTTGCTTTCCGCCGCGCCCAAGGCTACCTGCCAGGCGTCCATCGCGTTACGTTGCGTTCCGATTCAAAAACTATCGATTTCGCGCGAACCGGACCCGATTCAGCCGTTCTGCATAGCGCGGGCGGGCGCGAGTGTACTTATAATTTCGGCGAACCCGCGGTTACCGCTTTGATGACGGAGGAGCTAGCGTTAATGGGCGTGGACCCCGCCTTCAATGCGGCCTTCGCGCGAGTACGGGGACTGCTTCCCGATACGCCATGAGTCAACCTGACGCTCCTCCGTACCTGCACATTCTTGCCAACGCGCAGGAAGGCGCCGAGGCGTGCGCCGCACATATTCTCTCCATCTTGTCCGATGCATTAGCACGGCAACCTTCAGCGACGATCGCCATATCAGGCGGGAGCAGCCCGAGGCTTCTATTCGCCACGCTCGCAAAAGCCGGTTTCGATTGGAAGCAAGTACATTTTTTCTGGGTGGACGAGCGTTGTGTTCCGCCAGCCGACTCACAGAGCAACTTCAAGCTAGCGAATGATGCGCTGCTGGCGCCCGCGCGCATCCCATCCGACAATATCCATCGGGTCTACGGCGAACTCTCTCCTGAAGCCGGCGCGGCACGTTACAACAGCGACATACGAGCATTCTTTGCGCTGGCCAATGGACAACTCCCAGCCTTCGATGTACTTCATCGCGGAATGGGCCCCGATGGCCACACCGCGAGTCTGTTCCCGGGCGAGCCGCTCATCCACGATCGGACTGGAATCGCCGCGAACGTCTGGGTAGAAAAAATGCAAATGCATCGTGTCACTCTGCTCCCCGGTGTCCTGCTGGCCGCTAAAAATACGGTTCTACAGGTTTCGGGCGAGGAAAAGGCGGAAGCTCTACAGCACGTCCTGCGCGGACCTGAAGATTGGCTTCGGTATCCTTGTCAAATTGCCAGCTGCGAGGAAAACGTCGCCTGGTTTCTGGACCGCGCCGCCGCACAAAAACTGTAGTGCGCAGCCTCCTTTTCTTTGCCGCTCTGCTGGGTGTCGCATCCGGAAATTCAATCGCCCAGGAAGCCTTCAACCGGTTGATTTTCACCGGCGACGTCATGCTTTCGCGCGCGGTGCGGCAGCAAATCCTCAAGGCCCGCGATCCGGCGCTACCATTTCGCAAGATGGCGCCGATGCTTGCGGCGTCTGATATTGCATTCATTAATCTGGAATCGCCTTTTTCGGATCAAGGCCCGTATCGCGAGGGCGGTCTGATCTTTCATGCCTCGCCCGACACAATCGCCGGCTTGAAGCTCGCGGGAATCGCAATCGCGTCTACGGCCAACAACCACTCGCGCGATTGTGCATCGCGCGGGGTGGAATTCACAATTGCCTGGCTTCGTAGACATGGCGTAGAACCAGTCGGCAGCGGTGAATCTGCGGAGGCCGCGCATAAAGGCATCGTGCTTTTGCGGCACGGCGTCCGGTTCGGCTTCCTCGGCTATACCTACGATCAGAAGAATGGCAATTGGAAGGATATCGATTCTCGCATCGCCACGGCGGATCCGAAAATCGTCTGCCGGGATGTGCAAGAAATCCGCAGGCGGGCCGACGTTGTGATCGTCTCGATGCATCACGGAATCGAGTACATGCCGAAGCCGACCGCAGCCCAGATTGCTTTCGCGCACGCGGCCATCGACGCGGGCGCCACCCTCGTAATCGGCCACCATCCACACATCGTGCAGCCGAGCGAAAGTTACCGGAGCGGCCTGATCTTCTATTCTCTCGGCAATTTCATTTTCGACCAATACCAGCGTGTCGAGACGCAGCATGGCCAGGTGGTGCAGATTTCCTTCGTCGGCCGAAGTATCCTCTCCACGCACGTAATGCCCGTGAAAATTACTCCCACCGGTCCGGAACTCGAATAATTTTAGCCGCCCGCCGGTCTTTCCACGTGGCCGCCGAATTTGTACCGCATTGCCGACAGCACCTTCTCCGCAAAAGTGTGCTCGCGGCGTGAGCGAAAACGCGTAAACAACGCTGAGGCCAAAACCTCTACCGGTATCGCTTCTTCGATAGCCGCGTTGATCGTCCAGCGGCCTTCTCCGGAATCTTCCACAAAGCCGCTGAAATTCGAAAGGTCCGGATTCTCCGCCAGCGCCATTGCGGTCAGATCCAGTAACCACGACCCGATCACGCTACCGCGCCGCCATAGTTCCGCGATCTGCGAGACGTCAAGATCGAATCGCTCGTCTTCCGGCAAATCCTTCGAGTTCTTATGCTCGAGAATATCGAATCCTTCGGCATATGCCTGCATTACTCCGTATTCGATGCCATTGTGGATCATCTTCACGAAGTGGCCTGAGCCCGGAGGACCGGTGCGCAAGTAGCCTTGCTCCGAAGTCCCACCCAGTTTCTCACGGCCCGGGGTGCGATCGATATTTCCAATGCCGGGAGCCAGTGTCTTGAAAATCGGCTCGAGATGCCGGAAAGCGTCTTCCTCTCCGCCCACCATCAGGCAATAGCCGCGTTCCACGCCCCACACGCCTCCGCTGGTACCGGCGTCCAGATATTGAACACCCTTTTTCTTTAGTTCCGCGGCGCGACGAATGTCGTCCTTGTAAAAACTGTTTCCGCCGTCAATAATACTGTCGCCTTTCTCCATCACGGCGGCGAGCGCCTGCACTGTACTTTCGGTCGCTTTTCCTGCAGGCACCATCACCCAAACGGCGCGCGGCTTGGTGAGTTGTTTTACCAAATTTTCGAGCGAACTCGCTCCCGCCGCACCCTCCGCCACTAGCTTTTTAACGTTTTCCGAATTCAAGTCGAATACGATGCATGTGTGACCGCCTTTCTGCAGTCTGCGCACCATGTTCGCTCCCATACGTCCCAGACCGACCAAACCAAGTTGCATTGTTTCTCCGAAGAAATGAGATCCAATTCCACCCGCCGCGTTTCATTCCGCCTTATTTGGCTTTGTTGTCTCGCAGCCTTAGCATCGATAAGCTGCAATCGCCAGCATGTCACCACAGTAGCGGTGATTCCCAAGGCCAGCGCCGATATCTTCTGGCAGAGCGTACACGCCGGGGCGGTAAAAAGCGCCTGGAAGCATGACATCAAGATCGTTTGGGACGGCCCGGCAAACGAGACCGACATCGCGACAGAGATGCAAATCATGGAGACCATGATCAATCGCCATGTCGATGCGATTTGCCTCGCTCCGTCCGACCGGTCGGCCTTCAAGATCGTGGTGGATCGCGCGCATGCCGCCGGCATTCCGGTTGTGATCTACGATTCCGGCATCGACACGGATAAATACACTACTTTCGTCGCTACGGATAACTATTTGGGCGGCCAGATGGGAGCCGACCGCCTAGGCCAGATATTGAACGGAAACGGCAAAATTGTGATGGTGAATACGACACCGGGCGGCGCTTCCACGACCGCCAGGGAAGCCGGTTTTCGAGACGAGATTCACGCGAAATTTCCAGGCATCAAAATTCTGGATGAGCGCTTCGGCATGGCTAGCATTGCGCAGTCCCTGACGGTCACGGAAAACATGCTGACAGCTCATCCCGATCTCGATGGAATGTTCTCCTCAAACGAATCCGGCTCGGAGGGGGCCGCCCGTGCGCTCAAGGGGCGGCGTAGCAAGATCAAGCTGGTCGGCTTTGATTCAAGTCCCGCGCTGATCGACGATCTGAAGGACGGCTGGATTAATACGCTGATCATCCAAGATCCGTTTCGCATGGGCGAAACGGCCTTCGATCAAGCTGTAAGAGCCATTCGCGGGGAAAAAATTCCCAAGAAAATGTTTCTTCCTCCGCGCTACGTAGACTTAGGAAACATACACGACCCGGATATCGACGCGCAGTTGCATCCGGACTTAAAGAAATATCTGGGATCTTCCAGCTTCTAACTCTTAGTGGCGATACGAAGCAGTCAGCGAGTCGCTCGCCTGAGGCGCCGCCGTTGTACTCGTGAAAGTGACTGTCGCTCCGCTTAGAGCGTAATCGACGCCTTGGGTAAGCAGGACGCCATTTTTGAACAGCATCAAGCTCGCCGCCGGGCTTGGCGCGTTTGCCAGCGTAAACGTCGAGTTGGTTCCATTGATGGTTCCGGCGGGCAGATCGGCGTCGTTGAAACTGGCCGGCATTCCGGTGCTCGCAGTCCGGTAATAAGCGCGCACAGAGTCCCCGGCTTGCGGCACGCTACCGCTTGCGAAAACAATCGATGCTTCCGATAGCGTAAAGTCGCTACCAGCACGCTGCAGGACGCCGTTGCGGAACAGCATCAAGCTCGCCGCCGGGCTTGGCGCGTTTGCCAGCGTAAACGTCAAATTGGTTCCATTGATGGTTCCGGCGGGCAGATCGGCGTCGTTGAAAGTGGCCGGGATTCCGGTGCCCGCAGTCCGGTAATAAGCGCGTACAGAGTCCCCGGCTTGCGGCACGCTACCGCTTGCGAAAACAATCGATGCTTCCGATAGCGTGAAGTCGCTACCAGCACGCTGCAGGACGCCGTTGCGGAACAGAGTCAGGCTGGCGATTGGGGCCGGAGAATGCGCCAAGGTAAAGGCGGCATTCGAGCCGTTCAGCGTGCCCGCGGGGGTCTCGGCATCCACGAAGACCATATTCGATCCGCCGGCGCTTAGCCCGTTCACGGTTGAAATGAGCGCAGTCAGCGAGTCTCCAAGATTGGTCACGGACGTATTGAGGCCGCTCACCGTGGCGTTCAGATTATTCAGAGAACTAGTGTGCCCGGTAACTATTGAAGTCAGTGCATTGAGATTGCCCGTAAGAGTTGAGAGCGAACCGGTATGCCCACTCGCCGTAGAACTCAACCCACTCACCGTCGAGGAGAGGCCAGTCAGAGCCGTACTGTTTGAGCTAACCGTAGAACTCAAACCGGCTACGGTCGAATTCAGGGCGCTCACCGTAGCACTTAGCCCAGTAACCGTTGTACTCAAATTGTTGGCTATCGTCTGGAGGGCGGAAATATTACCGGTGGATGCAACGCTCGCAGCCAGATCGGCCACCTGAGAAGTCAACGACGCAACGGAACCGTTGATTGAGCTCAGGTCGGCACTGAGATTTGTAACCTGGCTGATCGCAATTGGCAGAGTTGCATACTGTACGCCGGGTCCTGGGCCCGGGCCGGTGGTCCCACCGCCACCAGTGCTGGAAACCCGCACCTCCCCGACCATCAGTGATGTGGCGCTGGGCGGCACCTGCCAATTTTCGTTGTATATCACGAGTCCGTTGCTGCTGGTATAAGTGACCTGGTAGTAGGTGCCCGGCTCAGCGGTGGTTGTAGGTGCGAGAAAAATAGAAAGGGCACCATTGTACACTCGCGCCGAAACCGACCCGCCGCCCGGTCCAGAAGGACCATTCCGGGTGAACACAATTTTTCCATTGAACGTGGTTCCATCTGGATTGTGGATAGTATCCACAATTTGGGTCAACGATTGCGCGAATGCGCCGCAAGTAAAAAGAGTGGTAAAGAGAATGGTCACCAAAAGCCGGTGGCGTAGGTTAAGCATGATGCCTCACGTCGAGAGTCGCCGTTCTTTCACGGGCGACTTCAGTCAATCACGCAGAATTGATTGATCGTCGTACCGCAGGTCTCAGGCGAGCGGCCACAAAAGGCGCTAAATTTTTGATTGTGTGGACGTTACAGGAATTCGCGAAAATCTTACGAACGATGTGACTGCCATTGAAAGCCGTCGCATCAGGCAACATCAAAAAAACAACTATTCAAAGGATCGAGGCTCGTTCGATCCGCTCGACGCCCATATAAGACTGCAGCGCTTTGGGCACAAGCACACTGCCGTCTGCCTGCTGAAAATTCTCGATGATCGCGACCCAGGTCCGCCCCACGGCTAGACCGCTGCCGTTCAGGGTATGCACAAAGTCAGATTTGCCTTTGCCGCTCTTCATACGAATCTGCGCGCGCCGGGCTTGGAATGCTTCGTAATTGGAGCAGGACGAAATTTCTTTGTAGGCGGCTTGCCCCGGGAGCCACACTTCAATGTCGTATGTTTTGGCGGAGCCGAAGCCGAGATCGCCGGTGGACAACGCAACGGTTCGGTACGGCAGCTCGAGTCGCTCGAGTACATCCTGTGCGTCGCGCGTCAACTCTTCGAGCTCTTCGTAACTCTGTGCCGGCGATGCAAATTTCACCAATTCGACCTTCTGAAACTGATGCTGCCGAATGATGCCCCGGACATCACGGCCGTACGATCCCGCCTCGCTGCGAAAGCACGGCGTATAAGCGCATAGACTGATCGGCAGCTTGTCTTCGTTGAGCGTCTCCTCACGAAACAGGTTCGTTACGGGGACTTCGGCCGTGGGGGTAAGCCACAAATCGTGTCCTTCGCAGCGGAACAAATCTTCTGCGAATTTCGGGAGCTGGCCGGTGCCGTACAAACTGGCGGAATTAATTAGAAAGGGCGGTAGTACTTCCTGATAGCCATGCTCCCTAGTATGCAGATCGAGCATGAATTGCACCAGAGCCCGTTCGAGCCGCGCGCCGACGCCCCAATACACCGCAAAACGAGCACCTGCCACTTTGGCGGCCCGCTCCAGATCCAGAATGCCCAACTCAGGACCCAGATCCCAGTGCGCCTTCGGAGTGAAATCGAACTCACGCGGCGTGCCGCAGCGCCGGACTTCCACATTGTCGTGCTCGCTTCGGCCAACCGGCACACTCTCGTGAGGAATATTGGGCACACGCGCGAGGACGTCACGGAATTCCGTGTCGACCCTGCTCGCTTCGGCGTCGAGCTCCGCAATGCGTTCGCCCATCGCGCGGACCGCGTGCTGCCGTTCCGCCGTATCGGCTCCAGTTTTGCGCAGCTTGCCGATCTCCGCAGTAGCCTGATTGCGCTCGGCCTTCAATTGCTCGCTTTCGGTAACGCACTGCCTGCGCCGACGATCGAGTTCCTGAAACGCATCGACGTCCAGCGCGAATCCACGCGACTCGAGACGGCTCCGGATCGCTTCCAGATTATTCCGGAAGAAGCTTAGATCGTGCATTCCACTTAAGAACGTTCGTTGGCCGGCGTCCAGGGTCTGCCCTCGGCCTCACCAGTGTAATCGGCCCGAGGACGAATCAGCCGGTTATTGCGGTATTGCTCGAGAATGTGCGCCGTCCAACCGGACATGCGGCTCACCGCGAAAATAGGAGTAAACAGATCCACGGGAATGCCAAGCGAATAGTAAGTCGAGGCCGAATAAAAGTCCACGTTCGCGTTGAGCTTTTTCAAATCGTGCACAGTCTGCTCGACGCGGGTGGATTTTTCGTAGAGATCGGCATGGCCCGTCCGTTTGGCGAGTTCTTCGCTCAGCTTCTTCAAATGAATGGCACGGGGGTCCACTGTATGGTAGACCCGATGTCCGAAACCCGGAATCTTGATCTTTCTGTCGAGATCGCTCTTTACTTTGCCAACGGCATCCTCGCTCGAGCTGGTCGTGAGCAGCATCTGAATGACCGCCTCGTTCGCGCCGCCATGCAGCGGTCCCTTCAAAGCGCCAATGGCCGAGGTGACCGCCGAATAGATGTCGGATAGAGTGGCCGCCGTCACCCGCGCGGCAAACGTCGACGCATTCAGCTCGTGATCCGCATGCAGAATCAGGGCTACATCGAACACTCGCTCCATGACATCATCCGGCTTCTTTCCGGTCAGGGTGTAGAGGAAGTTCGCGGCATAGCCCAGCGCCGGGTCTCCGGCAATCACTTCTTTTCCATTGCGGAGCCGGTCGAACGACGTCACGATAGTCGCCACGCGCGCCATCAGCTTGCTTGCCTTCTGCGTGTTCGCCTCGGTCGACATGTCTCCCGCCGCAGGATCGTACAAACTGAGCATGGATATCGCGGTGCGCAGCACGTCCATCGCAGACGCGCTTTTGGGAGCGTTTTTCAGAAATGCTGTGACTTCGGGCGCGAGATTCCGCTCAGCCGTCAAAGACGTCTTTAGTTTCCGCAACTCTTCTGGAACCGGCAATTTACCGTTCCAAAGGAGGTAAATAACCTCCTCAAACGATGCGTGGTCGGCCAGTGTGTGGATGTTATAGCCGGCGTAGCTGAGTACGCCCTTGTCTCCGTCTATGTAGCAGATTTTGGATGAGGTGGCAACCACGCCCTCCAGGCCCGCGCCTGAACTCGCCATGAAAGTTTTTTATGTCTCCCGCTTTGATTCTATATGGAGCGCCGTCTTGAATTGCCGCATCTGTTCTCTCAGAAGGCGTCGAGAGATAATGTGCAATTGGTGACGACACCGTCTCAAACCGCGCTTACCACTATTAGCGAATCGCTGCCCGACGGGCTCGATCGTGACCGGCTGATTCACGCCTTCCGGCTCATGTATCTTTCGCGAGCTCTGGACGATCGGGAGGTCCTGCTCAGACGTCAGAACCGTATTTTTTTCCAGGTCAGCGGCGCCGGGCATGAAGCTGTTCAGGTGGCGGCCGGCCTCGCTTTACGCGCCGGACACGATTGGGCAGTCCCCTACTATCGCGACCGTGCACTAGTTCTTGCCCTGGGCGGAACAGCGGAGAACATGCTGCTTCAGGCGGTGGGCGCGGCGCGCGACCCGAATTCCGGGGGGCGCCAGATGCCTTCCCATTGGTCTTCGCCAGAGCTGCATATTCTTGCTGGCTCGTCTCCCACCGGGACCCAGTTCCTGCACGGCGCCGGCTGCGCGCATGCGACAACGTACCTGAATCGCGGCTCAGACGAGGTAACTCTGGTCAGTTCCGGTGAAGGCGCGACCAGCGAGGGCGAATTTTGGGAGTGCATGAACAGTGCCTGCCTGGACCGGCTGCCACTGGTGGTTTTGGTGGAGGACAACGGCTACGCGATTTCCGTACCGGTGGAGCGCCAGACGCCAGGCGGCAATATTGCCAACCTGCTAGAAGGGTTTCCCAATCTGCTGCGCCTCGAAGCGGACGGGACGGATTTTCTCGAATCGTACAGAGTTTTAAGCCACGCTATTGCGCACTGCCGTTCGAGGAACGGTCCGGCACTGGTCCATGCCAGCGTCATCCGACCGTATTCGCATTCGTACTCCGACGATGAGCGGTTCTACAAAGGCCAGGCCGAACGCGAGCAAGAGGCTGCGCGTGATCCCCTGAAAACTTTTCCGGAGTTCCTTCTTCGTGCTGGTTTGCTCGATCGCCCCACTCTTAAAAACATCGTGCGAGAGATCGATGTCGAGGTGCAGGAGATCTCGCAGCGCGTTCTGCGCGAAGATCCACCGGCTTCCGGATCGGTCTTCCAGTTCCTTTATTCCGAGAAGGTCGATCCGTGCTCTGAAACCTTTGCCGCCGAGCCGCGTTTTGAGGGCGACCCGCGGACGATGGTCGACTCCATCAATCGCACACTCGCCGAAGAAATGCGCCGCGATCCCAATATGATCGTTTTCGGTCAGGACGTCGCCGATTGCAGCCGCGAAGAACAACTGGGTGAGGTGAAAGGTAAAGGCGGCGTATTCAAAGCTACTGCCGGTTTGCAGCGCGAATTTGGCGGGAGGCGTTGTTTCAATGCACCGATTGCCGAGGCCGGAATCGTCGGCCGTGCCCTCGGTATGGCGGTACGCGGGCTGAAACCGGTCGTCGAGATTCAGTTTTTCGACTACATTTGGCCGGCCATGATGCAAATCCGCAGCGAGCTCGCGAATTTGCGTTGGCGCTCCAGCAATGGCTTTTCATGCCCGGTGGTGATTCGCGTGCCCATCGGCGGGTATTTGACGGGCGGTTCCATCTACCACAGCCAATGCGGAGAAGTAACATTTACGCACATACCAGGTTTACGGGTGATCTTCCCATCCAACGCTCTGGATGCCTGTGGTCTTCTGCGCACCGCCATACGTTGTGATGATCCTGTATTGTTTCTCGAGCACAAGAAGCTCTATCGAGAAACGTATAATCGGGAACCGCATCCTGGTCCTGAATACACAATACCGTTCGGCCGCGCGAAAACGGTCAAGCCAGGAAAGAATCTCACCATCGTCACGTACGGAGCATTGGTACAGAAGTCCCTGCAAGCAGCCCTGCAAATCGAGCAGCGTCATCCGGATGTCTCGGTCGAAATTCTCGACTTACGAAGTCTGGCGCCGTATGACTGGCATGCGATTCAGAAATCCGTCAAAAAGACCAGCCGCTTGTTGATTGCGCATGAAGATACGCTCTCCTGGGGCTATGGCGCCGAAATCGCTGCCCGCGCTTCCAACGAGTTATTTACGGACCTCGACGCGCCGGTAGGCCGCGTGGCGGCGCTCGACACCTGGGTTGCCTACAATCCGCAGTTGGAAGATGAAATCCTTCCGCAAGTGCGCGATATCATGCGCGAGGCCGAGCGGCTGCTCAAATTCTAAGCAGGCAAGCGTAATACCCGCGAAATACTATTTCTCGGCTGTTCTCTTTCCAGAATGAATCCAGCGTGCGGGCCGCCCAAGCCCGGATCTCTTCGCGCACTACCCCCTGGCGCTGAGCGAACGCCACATTCGTCTCGGTGAGCATGTATTCCAGATAGAACTCGCGCGCGAGTGGGATTGCGATTTCGAAACGCTCGTGATTCTCCAACCGGAAGCCGGATGCGACATCACGCACTATCTCCGGATTCAGATGTCTTCCTTCATGGGGCGGCCATGGATAGCGTCCAACAAAAGCACAAAACCAATCGTCCAGGTCGGAGGAATCGCGAAAACTTCGTCCCGGCTCGAAATCGTAAACCACAAGCAGACCGCCAGGGCGCAAAACGCGAGCAGCTTCGGGGAAAAAGAGTTTTACATCGACGTAGTTCAGCGATCCGGCGGCCGTCATCAGATCGATGGAGGCGTTGCCGGTCGGGATGGCCTCGGCCGCCCCGGCGAAAAACTCTGGCTTCCTCGGCAGCATGGCGGCGACCGGCTCCATGCCGATTGCCATATCAGCAAAATTCGCGAGCGCTCTCGTGGATACTCCCGCCCCACAGCCTACATCCAACGCCCTGCGAAACATTACGCCCGGCACCAGGGCACGTTGCAAAATCTTTCGATGCACGGGAGGACGGAAACGTGCGTAGCCATCCGCCATGCCGGCCTGCTCGAATGAATTAGTCATATTGCATTTCCCCGCCTTCCCTGACTTTTAGTCCTTGCAATACAAACGCGCTCGCAATCAACGGAAGGGTGACCAGCCAGAGGACCTCGGTGTACAAATGATGGTCGGCGAGATAGCCGATGACCGGCGAGAGCACTGTCTGCAAAATGGCAAAGGCGCAAGTAAGGGCGGCAATCGCGACACCTGAACGGCCCGCGCCATAGATGTCAATAGGAAGGGCGTAGATATTTACGCTGCCCGCCAGTGCAAAAAAGAAGCTGGACGAAATGAGTGCCGTCGCCCAGCCCGCGCCGGCAGCAAATGGCAGCAGAAGTGTCAACAATGAACCAGCCGCGCTTACCCACACGGCCCGCCGCCGCGCCGCCACAGGTTCCACAGATTTCTTCATCCAACGGAGCGATAGCCAGCCGCCGAAGAAACCCCCGACGTTCGAGATCAACGGCGGAATCCAAACGTAACGCGCTGTGGCTTGCAAACTGAGATGGTGCACGTGGGTTAAGTAGAGCGTGGTCCAGTTGGACCATAACGAATAGGCTCCCATCCAGAAAATATTCGCAACTACCAGAAGGATCAAGTTGCGCTCGCCCAAAATGGCCAGCCCAGAACGCGAAGACGACCGCCGGGTAACCGGGTAGTGCGCGGGTATGCGGCGGCTCACCCAGAGCCACAGAGGAATCCACAAGAACCCGGCCAGGCCGCTTACGATAAACGGCACGCGCCATCCGCGTGAACTGGCAAAGCCGATGGAGAGCGCGGCCAGAGGAGCGCTCAGACTCAACCCGATCTGATTCACGGCCGCGCCCAGCGCTCGTTCTTCCGGCTTAAGGTAGATTCCGTTCACTTTTCCGGTTGCGGGAATTCCAGCGGATTCACCCATGGCTAGCGCTACACGGCAGATTATCAATCCCGTCACGCTTCCAACCAGGCCGGTGCTTGCCGCCGCCGTAGACCACCAGCCAAGCGCTGCGCTGATCCCGCGGTTGATTCCGAAGCGATCCAGCATCCACCCGGCGGCCAATGTGCTCGCCGCATAGGCGAAGGAGAACGCGGAGAGCAGCACACCGAAGCCAGCCATGTTGAGATGGAATTCCATCAGGATTAGAGGAGCCAGCGTGTTCAATAACGTCCGGTCCAGATAGTTCAGTGTCGAGGAAACGACGAAAACACTAACTGCGAGCCATCGGAGAGAGAAACTGGAAGGCATAGGCGCCAAGGTCTATCATCATGCAGAGCCCCAAAAACTCGAGACGTAGTTTGTTGCGCACCGCCGCCGGACTGGCTGCTTTGCCTCCCGGGCGTGGCGCAGCACACGAATCGCCGAACAGCATCACTGACGTTGCCGGCCTACGCGTCGGGCACTTTACCGACGGCCGCCGGCCTACCGGTTGTACTGTGGTTCTATTCGACAAAGGTGCGATCGCCGGCGTAGACGTTCGGGGCTCTGCGCCGGGAACACGCGAAACCGATCTGTTGAGTCCGATCAATACGGTCGAGCAAGTGAATGCACTTGTTCTTTCCGGCGGCAGCGCGTTCGGCCTCGATACGGCTAGTGGGGTCATGCGGTTTCTCGACGAGAACAAGATCGGTTATCGAGTCGGCTCGCTCGTCGTACCGATTGTTCCCGCCGCCATACTTTTTGATTTGGGCGTTGGCGATCCTAGAATTCGACCCGACGCGCAGGCCGGATATTCGGCCTGCCAGGCAGCTTCCAACGCTCCACCGCCCGAAGGAAATGTAGGCGCCGGAGCCGGTGCAACGGTTGGCAAAATGTTCGGGATGAAAGCGGCCATGAAGTCCGGCATCGGGACCGCCAGCCTCGCCATCGGTTCTTCGGGCATAGTAGTAGGCGCCATTGTTGCGGTAAACGCGATTGGAGACGTGCGCGATTACCAGACGGGGCGAATTCTCGCAGGCGCGCGCGGCGCCGATGGCCGAAGCTTTCTCGACACTATGGCCAGGGTACTCGCCGGGGCGACGCTAGCCCAGGCAAAACGAGGAGGCAATTCAACCATCGGGATCGTCGCCACTAACTCCATTCTCACCAAAACAGAAGCCACGAAGGTGGCGCAGATGGCGCACGACGGTCTGGCACGCACCATCAATCCGATTCATACAGCGTTTGATGGTGACACAATTTTCGCGGCTTCCACAGGAACGGCGGCCGTGCGCGCCGAAGTAAGCACTATTGGCGCGGTTGCGGCTGTAGCCGTAGCGCACGCCGTCAACCGCGCCGTTCTCGCTGCAACGAGCCTCCCGGGTCTGCCCGCACATCGGGATCTCGACTGACTGAAGGAAAACCCTTAATGGAACGCGAATTTACCAGCGAAAGGTGCGCGTATGCACGCCGTCTCCATCGATCTCGATGGTCTCGTCGTGACGGCGATCTCCGTCGGAGATAGTGAGATGATGCGCACCCGCCGTCAGATGGAGCGTCACCGGCGTAGTGCCGTAATTCTTGCCGTCCACAACTACCTGTGAACCGCTCGGCTCTGACGACACAAGCAACACGCCCACACTCCTGACCAACGGCAGAAACACCTTCGCATCATCGGGCACTTGAATAATCCTTTGCGCCACGGTATAGCCGGCGAGTTCCGCCGCCAGCGTGTGCCTGCCATTCGAGAGCGGCATGGAGCAGGGACTCAGACAACTTTGCCGGCCGTCCACCACGACCTTGCCTGCCGGCGGATCGGTCACCAATTCGACGTCCGTCTTTGCCGGAGTTACGTCCGTCCTTGCCGGAGTTACGTCCGCCTCCGTCGGAGCCACACCCGGCCGAGCTTCGCTTTCCTTCCCGCCGGACGGCTCTTCGGGTTTGGGCGAAGCCGTAGAGGGTGGGGCTGTCGCCGCAGCCGGAGGTTGTACGCCTTGCTCGCGCGGCGCGGCGACATCGGCGGGCGCCGGCTGGCTCTCTTTCGCCGTAGGTTTCACATCCTTGGGCGGAGGTGCACTCGGGCCGGCTCTGGTATCCAATACCTGAACGGGCGCCGGCGGCCCGGAATTGAAGCGAACAATAAAAATACAAGCGGCGGCAACCACAAAACACAGCGCGACAATCAACCCCCATCGCTTTCCGCGGGAGTTTTCTTCTCGCAGTTGCGCGGCTTCGCTGCGCCGGGCGGTCCTTTCCCGCCCGGGCAATTCACCGCCTGTCCCGACCACCAGCGCCGCAGCCGCGATTTTCATCCGCTCATCACGCGTGCCTGGCTGCCCAACTGCCGTGATGGGCGACGGCATGGTCTCTCCCATTGGCGCGACCGGTCTCCACTCCGGACATTCGTCCAAAGCGAGGGAGAGAGCCGCCACGAAGTCAGAGCACGACGAAAATCGTTCATCGGGTTCCTTGGCGAGCGCACGTCCTATCACTCTGCCTACGGTTTCGTTCAAGCGTGGATTTGCTTGCTCAACCGGTTTAGGATTCTGTTTACAAATTGCATAGAACAGCGCCTGCAGATTCTCTCCGGCAAAAGGCTTTGCGCCGCACAGCAACTCGTAAAGCACCACGGCCAGGGAGAATTGGTCCGATTTGCCGCGGACCGCCAGCCCCTGTATCTGCTCCGGTGACATATAGTTCGGCGTGCCGCTAAGCGCACCGTTCTGTGTCATCTCGCTCGAAACGAACGTGGCCACTCCGAAGTCCGCAATTTTCGCGACTTGTTCGGCGTCCGGTTTTCGCCCGGAGATTATGATATTCGCCGGCTTGATATCGCGATGTACGATCTCATTGCGATGGGCGTAGTCGAGCGCTTCGGCGATCTGCCGCACGAATTCCAAAAGCTTTTGACGCTCGGGCAGTGTTCCAGCCTGCAGCAGTTGTTCGAGCGAGACGCCGTCCACGAACTCCATCGAGATGCAGGTAAGTTCTCCGCTCTCGAAGACATCGTAGATCGTGACGATGTTGGGATGCGATAGAATCCCAGCCGACTGGGCTTCGCTCAACAGTTGGTACCGAACGAGCCGCTTCTCGTCGACGTCGCCCACGTTTGTGAGCCGGATGGATTTGATGGCGACAGTTCTACCAATTGCCGGATCCGTTGCCCGATATACTACCCCGCTCGCGCCACGGCCCAGCTCTTCCAGAATCTGATAGCGTCCAGCCTGGTTCACGTAACTTCAGTATAACGGCCCGTTCAAGCGTCCAACTGCTCTCAGAGGCCGCGAAACAAACGCCTCAACAAGGTTCGTAAGAGCGCTTGTTAGGATGGAGGAAATCCGATGATTCCTGAGGTGATACCGGAAGGGCTAACCTTCGACGATGTAGTTCTCCAGCCAGCGCACAGCCGTCTGGCGCCCGCCGAAGCCGACACCACCACGCGACTCACTCCGAAAATCGAACTGAAGATTCCGATCATCAGCTCTGCGATGGATACGGTCACAGAATCGCACATGGCGATTGCACTCGCACAGCAAGGCGGCATCGGCATTATTCATCGGAACATGTCCATTGAGCGGCAGGCCGAAGAAGTGGATCGCGTCAAGCGCAGCGAGAGCGGGATGATTGTCGATCCAGTCACTATCGAGCCCGAAAGAAAGATTTCCGAGGCGCTCGAGTTAATGAGCCGTTATCGTATTTCGGGCGTGCCGGTGACCAGCCACGGACGGCTGGTCGGCATTCTTACGAATCGCGATCTCCGTTTCGAAACACGCTATGACCTTCCGATCTCGGCGGTGATGACGAAGGAGAATCTGGTGACGGTTCCAGTCGGCACCACTCTCGAGGAAGCCGAAAAGATTTTGCACCGGCACCGGATTGAAAAATTGCTCGTGGTAGACGATCAATATACTCTGAAGGGCCTGATCACGGTCAAAGATATTCAAAAGAAGCTTAAATATCCAAACGCCGCCAAGGATTCACAAGGGCGTTTACGGGTGGCCGCCGCAGTCGGAGCTACCGGCGATTTTCTCGAGCGAGCGCAAGAACTGGTACGCAAGAAACTGGACGTGATCGCTGTGGATTCAGCACACGGACACAGCCAGCGCGTTATGGACGCCGTCAAGACTCTAAAGCATCAGATACCGGAGGTAGAAGTTCTCGCCGGTAACGTGGCGTCCTTCGAAGGCGCTCGGGATCTCGCGGCGCTGGGTGTGGATGGCGTCAAGGTGGGAATCGGGCCGGGTTCGATCTGCACAACGCGCGTGGTCAGTGGCGCGGGCGTCCCGCAGATCACCGCGATTGCGGAATGCGCGAAAGCGCTTCGGGGAACCGGGATTCCGCTCATTGCCGACGGCGGTGTGAAGTATTCTGGCGACATCACCAAAGCCATCGCTGCGGGCGCCGATTCGGTTATGATCGGCAGCCTTCTCGCGGGCACCGACGAGAGTCCCGGAGAAACGATCCTCTATCAGGGTCGTACCTTCAAGAGCTACCGCGGGATGGGTTCCATGGGGGCCATGCCGCAAGGAAGCTCCGAACGCTATTCGCAAACAGAAGGCGGAAAGCTCGTGCCGGAAGGCATCGAAGGCCGCGTGCCATATAAGGGACCGCTTGCCGAACTCAGCTATCAGTTAGTGGGCGGTCTGCGCGCAGGCATGGGCTATTGCGGCTGTGCCACCATTCGTGAGTTGCAGCAGCACGGGCGCTTCCTGCGCTTAACTGTTGCAGGGCTTCGTGAAAGCCACGTACACGACGTGATCATCACGAAAGAAGCTCCGAATTACCGTTTAGAATAACCGGGCGTTTGGAATAAGCCGCGGTCCCCGCAGCGAGCAGCAACCCAACGCCTGCCGATAAAAGGCTTCCCGGCTCTGGAACCATGGAACAGGAGTCGGTATTGATCGCGACCGCTCCGATCGCCATATCCAAGGGAGGAAACGAGCCGGTATCAGTGATCTCAAATACCACCTTCGTAATCTCGGCGGTGTCGTCCAGCACGCCTAGAAACGGCACCGTCCCGAAGCCGGTGTTCGAACCGGACGCGGTGAAGGATCCTAATAAAGTGTCGCCGCTGTAGGCTGAGATGGACGCGGTGAAGCCGGTAATGGTGAGATCGTCGTCAACGTAGGCTCCCACACCGGACAGCGGCGTATCGAATGCAAGAACGATCGGATGGTAGGTGAAGCCATTGGTATTCAGGATCTTGTCGCCGGGCAAAAAACCAGACGTCCATGATATCGGCACGACCGGGCGAAAAAATCCATTGGGATCACTTGTCGAGGCAATTCCCGTTATACCGTTCACGGAAGTGAATGCCGCCGGACTAGGAAAAGTGGAATCGGTCGCGAACTGGCCCCAGTCGATAGAATCGTTCGAACCCAGCGCAGAAGGACTTTCTGCAAAGATGATTCCCGCTTTTGCCGAGGAGTAACCGGCGAGCATGGCCAGTAAACACACAAACGTCTTCATCGATTATCCGGCCGGGATAACCCAGCTTCTCGAAAATCGGGGGGAAGGGCAAGAGCCCGTCCCCAGAAAAGTCAACTGGTGACGGGCTGTCTCTGCGTCTCAGCTTGCCAGCGCCAGCGGCCTCAGATTAATCCCAGGGATTGCCAGCGTAAGCACTTCTTCCACGCGGCCAACGAAATGGAACTGCATTTCCTGCCTGACATGATCGGGCAGTTCTCGCAGATCTTTCTTGTTGCCCTGCGGCAGGATCACGCGTTGAATACCGGCGCGGCGCGCCGCCAGTACTTTTTCTTTCACACCGCCAATCGGCAACACCAACCCGGCCAACGTCACTTCACCGGTCATCGCGATGTCGCTGCGCGCCGGCAAGCCTGTGTAGAGCGAGGCCATTGCCGATGTCATCGTCACGCCCGCGGAGGGACCGTCTTTTGGAATGGCGCCCGCCGGCACGTGCACATGCACGCCGTTATTCTTGATCGCCTCAGGATCTACCCCGAGATCAGCCGCGTGCGCCCAGATGTAGCTCTGGGCGGTTTTGACCGACTCCTGCATCACTTCGCCAAGCTGTCCGGTCAAGGTCAGCCCTTTACCGTTCGGAAGCAGCGCGCTCTCGACATAGAGGACGTCACCGCCGCTTTCGGTCCAGGCCAAGCCGGTCACGACGCCCGCCGGAACCATTTTGCGCATCTGCTCAGGCAGGAAAATCTCCGGGCCGAGCAGGTCGCCCAACGTTTCGGGCGTCACAATCGCCTTCTCCGTCTCCACTTCGGCGAGACGCAGAGTCACCTTGCGAGTTACGCGCGCGATCGCCCGCTCCAAGCGGCGTAATCCGGCTTCCCGGGTGTATCCGCTGATGATCGCCTTTAACCCTTGATCGGTAAACTCGATCTGATCCTCGGTCAGCCCAGTCGCTTTTAATTGCTTGGGGATCAAATAGCGCCGTGCGATCTGCTCCTTCTCCTCTTCGCTGTAGCCGGAGAGCCGCAAGATTTCCATGCGGTCGAGCAGGGCCTGCGGAATCGTATCGAGCGAGTTGGCAGTCGTGATGAATAACACTCGCGACAAGTCGAATGCCAAATCCAAATAATTATCGCGGAACGTTTTGTTTTGCTCCGGATCGAGCACTTCGAGCAACGCCGCAGCCGGATCGCCCCGGAAATCGCGGCCGAGCTTATCGACCTCGTCCAGAAGCAACACCGGATTCAAAGCGCCCGCGCGTCGCATCGCCTGCAGCAGGCGGCCGGCCATGGCGCCGATATAAGTACGCCGGTGACCACGCAGTTCGGCCTCGTCATGCATTCCGCCCAAACTGAAGCGCTCGAACTTGCGTCCCAACGCTCGCGCGACCGACTGACCGAGCGACGTCTTACCAACACCAGGCGCGCCTACCAGGCACAAGATCGGTGCTTTCGCCTCAGGATTGCGCTTCAACACGCTTAAGTGTTCAAGAATGCGCTCCTTGACCTCTTTCAATCCGAAATGATCGTCATCGAGCACGCTGCGCGCGTGCGCGATGTCCAGGTTGTCTTCCGTGGTCGAATTCCACGGCAGGTCCAACACGAACTCGAGATACGTACGAGTCACATGATAGTCGGGCGCACCGGCCGGCAAACGCTCCAGGCGTGCCATTTCTCGCTCGAATTCCTTTTTGGCTTCTTCGGGCAAGTTTGCTTTTTCAAAACGCTCACGTAGCATTTCGACTTCGGCTTTGTCTGAATCCTTGTCGCCGAGTTCCTGTTGGATGGCGCGGAGCTGCTGGCGCAACAAATACTCTCGCTGCTCCTTGCTCATCTCGTCACGCGCTGTTGAAGCGATCTTCTGCCGCAATTCGAGCACCTGCAGCTCGTGCGAGAGATAGGCGTGAATCAGCCGCAGAGCGTCGACACGTGTCTCGGCTTCCAGCAGCTTCTGCTCCCGCGCCGCGTCCAGACTGAACACGCTCGCCAATAGATAGGCGAGCCGGAGCGGGTCTTCGCTCCCGGCAAGCATACGCGTCAGTTCAGGCGCGGTTTGGGGCTGAGCCAGCGCAATTGCCTTACCGGCGAGATCGAGCAATGCGCCCGATAGAGCCTCCACTTCCGAACCGCCGTCATCCGGCAGCGCGAAAATGCGATACTTCGCGGCCAGGAATGGCCCGCTCGCATCGAGTTTCACCACAACGACGCGCTCGACGCCTAAGACCAGAATCTCCAAGACTCCATCGGTGGGCCGTGAAGATTTCCGAATGACTGCTTTCGTTCCGATGGTGTAGAGGTCGTCCTGTTGCGGGTCATCGACCTGCGCATCGCGTTGCGCAATCAGGATGATCTCCTTTTCCTCGGTGTTCAGGGCCGCCTGGACGGCGGCCATCGAACTCTCGCGACCTACCGACAGCGGCAACAACAGCCCAGGGAACAACACCGTGTTCTTCAGGGGCAACGCCGGAAGGGACTGGAATTCTGGATTGGTCTTTGCCATAACTCTTTCCTATCTGGTTCGATGCAACAACACAGCAATAAGCTGCGATTCCTTGCGTCTCATCCACTCAACCTTAATTAAATACAAAAAAGCCCGGGGTAGGATTCTTTCCTTTCCCCGGGCTGGTTAGCTGTAATGCGGTTTACTTTGGTTGCACTACTACGAACCCGGTAGCTCCGCCGTTGTTAGTGGTGAGGAGGACCGGCTTACCTTGTGCCTGGGCCATCAGCCGCTTGAAGTCGGCCACATTCGTCACTGGATGCCGATCAACGGCCAGAATCACCGTGCCACGGCCGATACCGCCAACATCCGCTGCCGTGCTGTCGGCGTCCACATTCGTGACCACCACCCCTTTCGTGCCCGCACCCAGGCCGAGCTGCTGGACCACCTCGGGCGTGAGATTTTCCACATTGATACCGCGCGCGCTGCTGTTATCAGCGCTGCCGTTATCGTTATCTCCGCCGTCATTGTCGCCGCCGCTTCCGCCCGACTTCGCCCAATCCAGGCCAGTAGGCCGTTGACCCAGCGTGACGTTGATTTTCATCGGCTTACCCTCTCGTATCACATCCAGCGCCACGGTGGTGCCGGGAGCGTGACTGGTCACCTTAAAGGTAAGATCGTTCGAATCCTTGACTTCTTCGCCATCGATCTTGACGATCACGTCACCCGATTTCAGGCCCGCTTTTTCGCCCGGCTTGCCTGGGGTCACGTCGCCAACAATTGCGCCATGATCATTCTTCAACCCGAATTGAGGCGCGAGTTCCGGCGAAATCGCCTGGAGCGAGACGCCCATGTAGCCACGCGACACCTTGCCGTTCTTTACGAGCTGGTCGAGAACTTGTCTCGCCATGTTCGAGGGCACGGCAAATCCAATTCCGACATTACCGCCTTCGCCGCCAAAGCCTGCTCCGCCGCCGGTAAGAATCATGGTGTTCATGCCGATCAGCTCACCACGAGCATTGATCAATGCACCGCCCGAGTTGCCCGGATTGATCGACGCGTCGGTCTGAATGAAGTTCTGGAGCTGTACTGTGTTTTCCCGAAGGTTGTTCCGGCCCTTGGCGCTGACTATGCCCATGGTCACGGTATGCTCCTGGCCAAACGGGTTTCCGATGGCAAAACACAAGATCGCCGACTCGCGCGTTATCAGAGTTACGCAAAGCTGAGCGTCGGCAGGTTCGTCGGCATCGATCTTCACCACCGCCACATCTGTCTGCGGATCGGTGCCCACGACTTTCGCCGTGAAGTCACGACCATCGGACAGGGCTACTTTTAACGCGGTTGCTTTGTCTACTACGTGATTGTTGGTCAGAATGTAGCCCGACGAATTCACAATCACGCCCGAGCCGAGCCCTCTGCTCGCGCTGGTCGTGCGGGCGGCCATTCGGACCGTTCGGACCGCCGAAGAACTGGCGAAAAAACGGATCGGTCATGAACGGATTGTTGCCCTGCTGCTCGGACGCCTTGATTACCCGGGTCGTGCTGATTTTTACGACCGCCGGCGAAGCCTTCTCGATAATGTCCGCAAACGAATTCGAAAGCTGGCTGACCTGCTGGTGGCTCGTATTTGTATCGGCCCGAGCCACGACCGAAACCGGCGCGTTGGCGCGCGAGGCCACCGCGAAGGCCGCGATTAGGCCACCGCCGATCGAGGCCGCGAGAGCGCTAGAATCGCCGTCGTCCGGCGAAATTGGATCACGTTTGACATCTCCCTAAAAAATCCTTTCTTACTGCGGCGTGCGGCGCCGGCCGCTTTCCTATATCTTGGACGCTTTAAATCCAGATTTCGATTTACAAGAACTGGCTCCTATTTCGCTCAAGAAACAGCCGCCTGCTCTGCTTTCTGTTCGGTACCGGAAGGCCAGGCTCGAGCCGTCCGTATCCACATCAATCCACACCGTTTGTCCAGGCCTTACCTCTCCAGCGAGAAGTCGTTTGGCGAGCGGGGTTTCAATCTCTCGCTGTATCGCGCGTTTCAAGGGCCGCGCTCCGTACTCCGGGTCGTACCCACTTCGCACTAGCCGCGTGCGAGCCGCATCCGACAGCTCCAACGTGATGTGCCGCTCTTCGAGCCGTCCGCGCAAACCAGCTAGTTGTATTTCCACAATTTTCTTCAACTGATCCTCAGCTTAGAGCGTGGAACACGATGATTTCGTCCAACCGGTTCAGAAACTCCGGCCGGAACGCCCGTCCGCAATTCACCTAATACAGCGTCTTTCATGCGGCGATACTCTTCGCCTTCGAACGCGCCCCGATACTCGAGAATCCGATGGCTCCCGATGTTCGAGGTCATGATCACGATCACGTTCTTGAAATCGACCGTGCGCCCTTGCCCATCCGTCAGTCGTCCATCGTCGAGCACTTGCAGCAGCGTATTGAAGACGTCGTGATGCGCCTTTTCGATTTCATCGAATAACACTACCGAATACGGCCTGCGGCGCACCGCCTCCGTCAGTTGCCCTCCCTCGTCGTAGCCTACGTAGCCGGGAGGCGCGCCGATCAATCGCGAGACGGTGTGCTTCTCCTGATACTCGGACATGTCGATCCGCACCATCGCGCGCTCGTCGTCGAACAAAAACTCCGCTAACGCGCGCGCCAGCTCGGTTTTTCCTACGCCGGTCGGACCCAGAAAGAGGAAGCCGCCGATCGGCCGCTTCGGATCCTTCGAGTCCGGAACGCGCTCGCAAGACGGCCTCGGCCACCGCCAGCACGGCTTCGTCTTGTCCTACGACGCGGCGGTGTAATTCATCCTCGAGCGCCAGCAGCTTTTTCATTTCGCCTTCGAGTAGCTTCGAAACCGGTATTCCGGTCCAACGACTCACCACGTCCGCAATGTCTTCTTCGTCCACTTCTTCCTTCAACAGGCGTGGCGGGCCTTCGCCGGAGGCCCGCTCCTGCTCGGCATTCAACTGCCGCTCAAGCTCGCTGAGCCGGCCATATTTCAACTCTGCCGCCTTGTTCAGATCGTAGGCCCGTTCGGCTTCGGTGATCGCCTGGCGCACCTGTTCGATCTGCTCGCGTAGCACACGCACGCGCTGCACGCCCTCTTTTTCGGTCGTCCACTGAGCCTGTAGAGCCGACGACTGCGTCTTCAGCTCAGCCAATTCTTTCTCAATACGCGTCAGGCGGTCCTTCGAAACCGCGTCTGTCTCTTTCTTGAGCGCTTCCCGCTCGATTTCGAGCTGCATGGTGCGACGCAAAAGCTCGTCGAGTTCGGCCGGCATGGAATCGATTTCCGTGCGCAGCTTGGCGGCCGCTTCGTCGACCAGATCGATCGCTTTGTCCGGCAGAAAACGATCCGTAATATAGCGGTGCGACAACACGGCCGCGCCTACCAGCGCGGTGTCTTTGATGCGTACACCATGATGCAGTTCGTAACGCTCCCGCAGGCCGCGCAGAATCGAAATCGTGTCTTCCACCGTCGGCTGATCCACGAAAACAGTTTGGAAACGCCGCTCGAGCGCGGCATCCTTTTCGATGTATTTCCGGTATTCGTCGAGCGTCGTTGCGCCGATGCAATGCAGTTCGCCGCGCGCGAGCATCGGCTTCAGCAAATTACCCGCATCCATGGCGCCTTCCGCTTTGCCTGCGCCGACGACGGTATGCAGTTCGTCTATGAAGAGGATGATGCGCCCTTCGGAAGACTGCACCTCCTTTAAGACGGCCTTCAGACGCTCCTCGAATTCGCCGCGGAACTTCGCCCCGGCGATCAACGCTCCCATATCGAGCGCTACTACTCGTTTGTCCTTCAGCCCCTCGGGAACATCGCCGCGCACGATGCGCTGGGCCAAGCCCTCCACGATCGCAGTCTTGCCGACGCCTGGTTCGCCGATCAGTACCGGATTGTTCTTGGTGCGGCGGCTCAACACCTGAATGACACGCCGAATTTCCTCGTCGCGGCCAATGACCGGGTCCAATTTTCCTTTCGAAGCCAATTCGGCGAGGTCACGGCCGTACTTCTCGAGCGCTTCATAGGTTGTCTCCGGGTTTGGTGTGGTTACACGCTGGTGCCCGCGCACCTCGACCAGGGCCTTCATGAGCCGATCGTGCGTTAAACCTGATTCGCGCAACAGTTTTCCCGCCGCGCCCTGATCTTCGGCCGCCGCCAGCAAAAAGTGCTCGATCGAAACATAGTCGTCCTTGAGCTGCTTGGCTTGCTTTTCCGCCGTGCTGAATAGCTGCGACAGGCGATTCGTCAGATACACCTGGTCCGCTGCTGTGGCACTGCCCGCCACCTTGGGAAACTTGTCGATTTCCTGCATCAGGCGCCGATGCACTCTTTCCAGAGGCACGTCGGCGCGCAGGAGTATGGACGGGGCGAGACCGCCTTCCTGCTCGAGCATAGCGGCCAGCAAATGTTCTACATCGACCTGCTGGTTGCCGTGATTAATTGCTGTAGCTTGCGCCTGGCGGATCGCGTCTTGCGATTTTTCCGTCAGCCGATTGAAGTCCATAGTGAGTCGTTTGCCTTAAAGAAAGGGTAGCACATGAGTCGATATCAATGCAATAATCTTAGCGTCTTACGCTAAGATCTAAGCCCTGTCCTTTGTGTCCCAGTATGGCTACACTATTCCTTGCCGCATCCTCCCTTCCGCCGGGCTCTCGCCCTCCTGCTAACCTATTCATTTATTTCGCCTTTTTCCGCATTCGCCTGGTGGGAAACCGGCCATGAGACGGTCGCCCGTCTGGCCGCTGCCCGTCTGACGCCTGCCGCTCGCACACGTGTCGCTCAAATCCTGCGGCTTTCGGATACCACGGACGCGGTCGCCGATGCTTTAGCCGAAGCCAGCATCTGGGCCGACCATGTAAAGGGTCAGAATGGAACGGCGACATGGCATTACATCAATCTGGCGCTCCAGGACCGGAAGGGCGAGATTGGAAAGCGTTGTGAAAATGACGACTGCGTGACGGCTCGCCTTCGTCTGTTCACGGCTCAACTGGCGAGAAAAACGACGCCGCAAGATTCCCACTGGAGCGACCTCGACGCGCTGCGCTTCGTGGTGCATCTGGTTGGTGATATCCACGAGCCGCTCCACGCCATTTCCGATGCCGACCAGGGAGGAAACTGCGAACGGCTCGACTCGCCTATCGGGAAGGCCAAAACTGTACACGCACTATGGGATGGCGAAATCGTCAATTCAATGGGGGAAAGCACGGAGACGCTAACAGCCGATCTCAATCGCCAGATCGGATCGTGGTCGATGAAGCGCCAGCAAACCCTAGCTGCGGGCGAACCGGACGACTGGGCCTGGGAATCGCATCTTGTCGCCATGAAATTTGTTTACAAGAGATTGCATATTCCCAAGGAGCCGGTCGAATTCCCGGCGCCGTGTAGCGCGGCACCCCCGGGGATCGCGGGCCGCACCTGGCGTATTCCTGGAGGCTATATCGAATCCATGCAGCCGGTTGTTCGGATGCAGCTTGAAAAAGGCGGACTCCGCCTGGCTCGGCTGCTCAACGAATCGCTCTGACCACAAGCAGAAAAGCGGCCACCCCGCGGCCATACGCCCTCAAGAATGTGGCTACAGTATATTGCGGGTAATGTTTGTCAACGCCGTTCCTCAAGGGTCGCTGCTGATTTGGCTTGCGACCGCCGCTCTCCTTCCCGCGGCGCCCTCAGTTCCTACGATCACTGAGGCCCGCGAGTTCATGGATAAAGCCGAGGCCGAGTTGCTCCAGCTTTCGAGCCGGGCGCAGAGAGCCGCGTGGGTCGAAGAGAACTTCATCACAGCCGACACGGAAGCGATTGCGGCAACCGAAAATGAACGTGCCATCGCTCGCACCACGGAATTAGTCGAACAGGCTAAGCGTTTCGAAGGTCTCCATCTGCCGCCGGACCTCGCGCGCGAATTCAAGCTGCTCAAACTGAGCCTCACGCTGCCGGCGCCCGCCGATGCCCAACTCCGCTCGGAGCTGACGCGGATTGCCAGTTCCCTTGAAGCCAGTTACGGCAGCGGCAAATATTGTCCCGGCCCCAATGAAACCAAGTGTCTGGGCATCGATGATCTCGATGTCCGTATGGCGCAAAGCCGCGATCCGAAAGAACTGGAGAAGCTTTGGGCGGGATGGCACAAAGTGGGAGCGCCCATGCGCCAGCGTTACGCTCGCTTTGTCGAGCTCTCAAACCAGGGCGCGCGTGAGCTCGGTTTTCCGGACACCGGAGCCATGTGGCGGTCTAACTATGACATGACTCCAGGGGAATTCTCCGCCGATCTCGAAAGACTCTGGCAGGAGGTCAAGCCGCTCTACCTCGAGTTGCACACCTACGTACGGCGTCGGCTCATCGAAAAATATGGCGACATCGCCAACCGTCCCGACGGCATGATTCCGGCTGACCTGCTTGGCAACATGTGGGCCCAGGAGTGGGGCAATATTTATGACATTGTGGCACCAGCCTCGGCTCCGACGACCTACGACCTCACGAAAATTCTGACCGATCGGCATACCGGCGCCAAGCAACTGGTCGAGTTCGGCGAAAATTTTTTTACTTCTCTAGGTTTCCCTAAGCTGCCGGATACGTTCTGGCAACGCTCGCTTCTGGAGCGCCCGCGCGATCGCGACGTCGTCTGCCATGCGAGTGCCTGGGACATCGATTATGACCGGGACGTTCGGCTCAAACTCTGCCTGCACACTACCGCCGACGATTTCACGACCGTGCATCACGAACTTGGCCACGACTACTACTTCCTAGCTTTCCGACACCAGCCATTTCTTTTCCGTGGCAGCGCCAACGACGGCTTTCATGAAGCAATCGGCGATACCATCGCGCTGTCCATCACTCCCGAATACTTAAAGAAAATAGGGTTGATCGAGCAAGTTCCTCCGGCCTCAGCCGATATTCCATTGCTGCTACGCTCGGCGCTCGACAAGATTGCTTTTCTGCCTTTCGGCCTATTGATCGACAAATGGCGCTGGGAAGTTTTCTCGGGCCAGGTGAAGCCAGCCGATTACAACAAAGCGTGGTGGGCCTTGCGCGAGCAATATCAAGGCGTGGCTCCGCCTGTGGATCGTGGCGACGACGATTTCGACCCTGGCGCCAAATACCACATTCCCGACAACACTCCCTATGCGCGGTACTTTCTGGCGCGCATCTACCAGTTTCAGTTCTATCGTGCCCTGTGCCAGTCGGCGGGCTACACCGGGCCGCTCAATCGCTGCTCGTTTTACGAATCGAAAGAAGCCGGCGCCAAACTCAGTTCCATGCTCCGGCTGGGAATTTCCAAACCATGGCCCGAAGCCATGCGAACTTTGACCGGCCAGGACAAGGCCGATGCCGCCCCGCTTGTGGAGTACTACCGGCCGCTCCTCGCCTGGCTCAAACAGCAGAATGATGGCCAAAAGTCCGGCTGGAGCGTCTCCTCGAACCCGCTAAAGACGCGCCCGTAAAGCGCAAAAATTCTCAGGAACAATCGCGCCGCGGTGTTCGTACAATATATGCGTGCCCTATATAAGGGACACACTCATATGCACTATGCCTGATTGGAAAAACCTCTTACGAGGGCGGCTCGCGCCGCTAGCTCTCACGCCTGCCGCCGAATCTTCCCTCGTAGACGAACTGGCCCAGCATCTCGAGGAGCGCTATCGCGAAATCGTCAGCGCCGGCGCCAGCCCCGAACAAGCTTACGAACAAACGGTCGCCGAGTTGGTCGACATGGCTCCACTCCGCGCGCATTACGAAAGGATTCACCGCATGCCGAAGCAGGATCCGGTTCCGCTCGCCGCGCCCGGCGGCAATTTCTTCGAAGATCTCTCAAGAGATGTGCGCTATGCCGCCCGCACCATGCGGAAGAATCCGCTGTTCGTTCTCTTCGTGGTGGCAACCCTCGCTTTAGGCATCGGAGCAAACACCACCATATTCTCCGTAATCAATACGTTGATATTAAATCCATTGCCGGTACCGCAGTCCTCAAAACTTTTTGCGCTTTCCGGAAGCGAGACCAAGGCCACCGCCAAATCGTCCGCGGCTCTACCGCTCTCCTACCTCAATCTGCGTGATTTTGGCGCGCGCAACGAATCATTCGAATCTTTGGCTGGCTACACAGCGCCCAGCGTTCTAACCCGTCAAGCACAGGGAGGGTCGCAGCGGATGTTTGGCGAATTCGTTACAGGCAATTATTTCTCCACGTTGGGTCTGCAGCCGGTGCGTGGCCGCTTCTTCCTTGCTGATGAAGACTCGCAGACCGGAGCGCACCCGGTGGCCGTCATGAGCTACGCCGCGTGGCAGGCCCATTTTGGAGGCGCGAACGACATAGTTGGCAAAACTCTACATCTGAATAACCTTGTTTTTACCGTTATCGGGGTGGCGCCGCCGCGATTTATCGGCGTCAGCGCGGTCTTCGGGCCTGATGTGTGGATTCCTGCCGCGATGATCGAGCAGACGCTTCCGGGCGAGATGCCCGACGCGCTACGCAATCGCGGGAAGGCGGTGTTCCAAGGTGTCGCGCGGCTCAAATCCGGAGTGACGGCCGCGCAGGCTCAAGCCAACATCACAACAATCGCTTCCGCCTTGGTGCGGGAATACCCCGAGGTGAACGAGGGACGAGGCGCGCGTGTCCAGCCGGTTTCCGATGTCCTGCTCGGCGACAACGGCAGTTCCGGATTCGGCCGAACACCGCTGCTCCTGCTACTCGCAGTGGCAGGCATCGTCTTGTTGATTGCCTGCTCGAATGTGGCTAACCTGCTGTTGTCGCGCTCAGCCGCACGCGAGCGGGAAATTGCCATTCGTCTGGCCGTGGGAGCCAGCCGCGAGAGATTACTTCGGCAACTCCTGACAGAAAGCATCTTCCTCGGTCTGTTGAGCGGGGTGGGGGGGGCGGCCGTCGGCTACTTTGGCGCTCTGCTGCTCTGGTCGTTCCGTCCCGCCGAGGTGTCGTCCAATTTGATTGCGCCAAACCTGAATGCTACGGTCTTTGTCTTTGCTTTCGGCATTTCCGTTGCTTCCGGATTTGTTTTCGGCGTGGCTCCAGCGCTACGCGCGTCACGTTCGGCCATGGCGGAAACCCTTAAGGAAGAAACGCGCTCAACCGGTAGGGGTCGCCGCCGCGTAACTTTTTCGAATGTTTTGATCGTCGGCCAGGTGGCGTTTTCCTTTCTTTCTCTTGTCATGGCCGCCTTGTTCCTGCGAAGCATTGATCGCGCTTATCAAATCGATCCTGGGTTTGAAACGAAAAAACTGGCACTCTTCATGACCAACCCAGGCCAAGCCGGCTACACAAAACCGCAGATTGAGGCATTCTACAAAGATGTCCGCGAGCGCGTCGCTGCTCTACCCGGCATCGCCTCCGTTTCTTGGTCGGCGAATCTCCCACTTTGGGGCCGGTTGGCGAGCGGTCTCAAAATAGAAGGCCGGACACAACGCTCGAAGGCCGACATTATCACCAGCGTGATGAACACGGTCGACGTAAACTATTTTGAAACAGCACGGGTACCCATCATCGAAGGCCACGGCTTCACCGCCGTCGATCGCGCGGATTCCACTCCGGTCGCCGTCGTGAATCAGAAAGCGGCGCGCGACTACTGGCCCGGCCAGAGCGCCTTAGGCAAGCGGATCCAGCTGCCGGGGGAAAAGAACTTCCGGCAAATTGTGGGCATCGCTCGCACGGCGAACTACTCGAGTCTCGGAGAGCCCGCGCAACCATGCGTCTATGTTCCGCTGGCACAGAACTTTTCCGATGCCATGACGCTCTATGTCCGGTCGAAGGGCGATCCGCAGGGCATCCTGTTATCCGTTCAGCAAACCGTCCGTACACTTGCTCCACGCATTTCAGTCGACGATGTCCGGACAGGCGCCAAAATCCTCGATCAAGGCCTATTTGGCGCCAGGATCGCGGTTGCATTGCTTGCTGTTTTCGGACTGCTGGCGCTGGGCTTGGCCAGCATTGGTCTCTACGGCATCATGGCCTATTCCGTCATGCGGCGTAGACGCGAGATCGGATTGCGCATGGCTCTTGGCGCGGCTGAAAGCAGCGTGCTTCGGCTGATTCTCAAACAGGGCATGTCCCTGGTTCTAGCCGGCGTGGCGCTCGGTCTTGGAGCGGCTTTGCTGATAGGCCGTTTGCTCGCGCGCATGTTGTTCGGTATCGGAGCTAGCGATCCGGTCAGCGTGCTATCCGCCGCCGCAGTGCTCCTGGTAGTCGCGCTCTTTGCTTGCTATCTGCCGGCGCGTTCCGCGAGCCGAGTAGACCCGATGATCGCGCTCCACGAGGCATAAAGCACAACACGCCGCTCGCTTGATAGTGTAGAAGGCGCCAACACTATGCTGATTCGACGACGAGATTTGCTTGCCGCGGCGGCCTCCGCGCCATTTGTGGCTTCTGCCGCCCAACGTTATCAACCTTCCTGGGATTCGCTCGATCGCCGTCCAGTTGCCCGATGGTACACGGATGCGAAGTTCGGCATTTTCATTCATTGGGGTCTCTATTCCGTGCCGGCCTATGCCGCAGTCAGCGTCAAAGACGAGAATCCGTATGCAGAATGGTATTGGAATTCGCTCACCAACGGTATGCATGCGTCCGGACCCACGGGCCATGGCGCACTGACCTGGCAGTTTCACAAACGCGTGTACGGCGCCGATTTCCCATACTCCAAATTCGCCTCTCTCTTTCGCGCCGAGATGTTCGAACCGGACCGCTGGGCGGATCTTTTCGTCCGCTCCGGCGCGCGCTACGTTGCGCTCACTTCAAAACATCATGAAGGCTTTACTCTGTGGCGCAGCAAGGAAGCAAATCGCACCTGGGGCCACCCCTGGAACAGCGTGGATGTCGGTCCCCGGCGCGACCTGCTGCTCGACCTCATGGAAGCCGGCCGCGCCAAAGGTCTGCATATGGGCATTTATTATTCACTCTATGAGTGGTACAACCCGCTCTGGCTCTCGAACAAACCGCGCTACGTCACCGAACACATGATGCCACAATTCAAGGACGTGGTGAACCACGCGAAGCCGGCTATCATTTTTTCCGACGGCGAATGGGAGCTGACAAGCGCTGAATGGCATTCAGCAGAGTTGCTCGCCTGGCTGTTCAATGAATCGCCTGTCGCCAATGACGTGGTCGTCGACGATCGTTGGGGGAAGGACACCCGACATAAACACGGCGGTTATTACACGACCGAATACACGTCGGGCATGCAGGGTTCCAATCATCCATGGGAGGAGAGCCGCGGCATGGGCTATTCATACGGTTACAACCGCAGGGAAACGCTCGCCGACTACCATACGGATCGTCAGCTTCTGCTCATGCTAATCGACATTGTGAGCCGCGGCGGCAATCTCCTGCTCGACATCGGTCCGCGCGCCGACGGCGGCATCCCGGTCGTAATGGAAGAACGCTTGATGCAAATCGGCGATTGGCTGCGCCCGAACGGCGAGGCCATTTACGGTACAACGGCGTGGGTCCGGCCTACCCAATGGAGCCGTGGAACTATCCCTCATCTGGAGCAGAGTGAATTTCGCGCCGAGTACGATATCACCAAACTGGTGGATCACCCGCCGGCCGGATTCGCTACCGTGGAAGCTTTTTTTACCGCGAAAGGCGACACTGTCTTCGCGATTCTCCCGCACTGGCCGAATGGCCAAATCGAATTACGAAATGTTGCTGCGCCCGCGGGGTCGCGCATCGAGCTTCTAGAAACCCACGATGCACTGCATTCGCGCACACAGGGTAAGAATTTGTTGATTACCTTGCCCGAAGGGCTACGCTCCAAGCTCCCGGCGCGGCACGCTTATGTGTTGAAGATGGCCGGCATAAAAAGCCTCTGAGTTCCGGAACGGGTCTGGCAGGCGGTCGCGTCTTCAGTTCACTCTATTATGTCAGTTCCGGAATGACATACGGTGCACGATGCTCCGGATGCGCCAGACGGTGCGCTTCTTCGTCGGTGAATCGTTCCTTCGCAGGATCGAAGTTGAGTAGCCGGCCGCCCAGGCGATAACTGATATTCGCCAGATGGCACAGATCGGCCGAAAGCCGCCCGATATCGACATCCGCATGCAGGTCCTGGTATTTCCTGCTCCGCACGGCAGCCAAAAAATTCTTCATGTGTGGTCCAGTGTCCGTCTTCTTCGGCTCTTCGTACTTTGCCTGCGCAGAAAGCTTTGCCGGATCTCCGGTAGAAATCCGATAACCGTTCGCATCGACTGCCATCCAGCCCTTGTCTCCATAAAACAGAACACCGATGCAATTGGGGCTTTCCACGTCCATATCCGCTTCCATCCCGGTCTGCAAGCCGCGGACCTCAAACACTAATTCCTTGTCGCCATAGTCGAAACGGGCGATCAAAGTGTTGGGCGTCTCCTGGTCATCGGTGTAAGCATATTTTCCTCCGCTAGCCACTACGGATTGAGGCAGACCGACTCCCAATCCCCAGCGAGCAATGTCCATCTCATGCACGCCTTGATTCCCGATGTCACCATTGCCGGTGCCCCAAAACCAATGCCAGTTGTAAAGAAACTGATTTTTCGTGAAGGGGACCATCGGCGCCGGTCCGCGAAACTTGTCCCAATCGACACCCAGCGGTACCGGCTCTACCGGCGTGTGGCCTATGGAACGGCGGCGTTTGAAGCAGAGACCACGGGCCATATAGACCTTACCGATCGCGCCGTCTTCGAGCATCTGAATCGCGCGCATTTTGTGCGCGATGCTGCGGCTCTGCGAGCCGACTTGTACGATGCGCCCATATTTGCGCGCCGCCGCCACCATTTGACGGCCTTCGTAAGGATCGTGGCAGGCGGGCTTTTCGATGTATACGTCTTTGCCAGCCTGGCAAGCCCAGATCGTCGCCAGGGCATGCCAATGGTTGGGTAGCGGCATGGATACGGCATTCACCTGCGAATCGGCAAATACCTCTTTCATGTCCTTAAAGGTCTTTGGTGTTTCGCCGGTCAATTTCTTGGCGAGTGCAATCCCGCGTTCGAGGTTCGCCTGATCTACATCGCATAGGGCGTATATCCGCGCATCCGCCTGCTTGGCATATTCCTCGATGTGATTTCTTCCGCGCCCGCCGACGCCGACGATCGCCACGTTGATGCGATCATTGGCACCCCAGGCGCGGGTGGCTGCGAGCGCCGAAACAGTGGACCCCTGCAAGAAAGTCCGCCGCGTAGTGTTGTTCATGAAATCCGCTCCTAAACTGTAGTTACTTTCATCCTAGGGCAGGACGGGTAAGACCAGAGCCGAGGGATGCTCCGTATCGTGCAAAATCGTGTTCGTCGCCGTGACATGGGCGCTGCTTGAAGCGGCGCTTTGTCCCGTATTGAGATTCCGGTCAAATCGCGGGAAATTGCTGCTGCTCACTTCCACGCGCAGTTTGTGCCCTTGCCGGAACACGTTGCTGGTCGCCCAAAGATCGATCTTGAACTTATACACTTCGCCAGGATTCATCAACGCGGCCTTCTCTCGCGAATCGCGATAGCGGGCGCGAACGATCCCCTCCGTCAGGTTTTGGGCGAATCCGTTTGGCCAGACATCCACCAGCTTCGCAGTGAAGTCCGTATCGACTGCCGAAGATTTTGCATACAGCTCCAGGCTCACCGGCCCGGTGACCTCCAGATCGCGGCTCAATGCGCTGCTGGAATACACCAGCACATCCTCACGAGCCTCCACTCCGCGCTGGTCTCGCGGTCCGGGCGCCAGATGTGCGGCATCGCAGCAGAGTGGGCCTCCGGTCGTTGGAACAGGATTCGCCGGATCGTAGACATAGTGGTCCGCGGAATCCTTACCCGGATTTTCTGTCGAGAGCACGCCGTCGCCGCGTAGAGAATTCGCGCCACTCGAAGAATGCAGAAAATACTTCGTCTCCCGCGCCCGGTTGAGCGGCCAGTCCTCTTCGTCCCGCCAATGGTTCGCGCCCATGACAAAAATCCGGACTGGTTTTTCGGCGAATCGATTTTGTGCGCTCTTGAACAAATAGTTGTACCACTCGATGGCGGTATCTGTCTCGTTGAACTCCGTTGCCGGCGCGCCGAAGTCGACCTCACCGATTTTTCGTCCGCCTCCCGCATGACCACCTATCACAACCAGAAGGTGCTGTTTTCCTTTGGCCTTCAGTCCTTCATAATTCCGCAGCGAACCGCCTTGGAAAATGTCATACCAGGCCGCAATCGTCAGAGCCGGAACTGTGATATCCGCGTAGTGCTCGTCGATCGCCAAGGGTTTCCAGTAGTCATCGTAGTCCGGATGCGCCAGCCAGTCGAGAAAGTACGGCGCTAGCTCCTGCATTGTCAGAGGTCCCGCCGGCCAATTGAACAATGAGTATTCCGTCATCGGTAGCTTCCAGACTCCCTGTGTGGCGTTAGTCCCTTGCTCGATCCTGCGGTCGGCGGTGTCCCGCGCCAGCCCGGATGTCCACGACTCGTTGAACCATTGCTCGAATGCACCGCCCTGATATGTCCAATTCTCGTGATAGTTGCTGGCCGTGACGAAGGGACAGATGCCGGCGAGATGCGGCGGATGCGCGATCGCCGTGAGCATCTGGGTCGCGCCCACATATGAACCGCCAAACATGCCGACCTTGCCGTTGGAATAAGGAAGAGAAGCCGCCCACTCCACTGTGTCGTAGCCATCTTGCGATTCATGGCGGAACGGATACCATTCGCCTTCCGAAGTAAACCGGCCACGTACGTCCTGGATGATCGCCACGTAACCCGCCGCCGCCATTCGATATCCTGCATCCACGCCACCGCTCTTGTTATAAGGAGTGCGCTGGAGGAGGACCGGATAGTGTCCCTCGGCGCTTGGCCGGTAGATATCCGCGCGGAGGACGGTGCCGTCCCGCATCGTAGCCTTGACACCGTGCTCGACTACCACTTGGGCATCGATCAGTGGCACAATCAGAATCGCGAATAGTAAAGGAAGCTTGCGGCGCACACAGCATAGGTATCACATGCCCCCATTCCAGAAGCCATCCCGCCGCAACTTGCTGCTCAGTGCATCGGCATTCGCAGCGCGCGTTTTGGGCATCGTCCCCCGTCTGAAGATCGGCATCATGGACGTGATCTTCGGCTTTCCTTCCGATCCAGAAGCTTTTGCGGCAGCACAACGAGTTGGTTTCGACGCAATTCAAGTGACGATTGGGAAGCCGGACGCCCAAGAACGGTTGCTGCTTTCCGATGCGGGGCTGCAACGACGCATTCTCGAATCCTCGGCTGCTCACAAGGTCGCTATCGCCAGCACATATCTCGACATCCTGCATCGCGACTGTCTGCAATCTTCAGAAGCTGCCAAAACTTGGATTCGCCAAGCGATTCAAATCACGCATAAGCTGAACGCGTCTATCGTCGAGCTCGCCTTTTTTTTCAAATGCGGTCTCAACAGCGCCGGCGACATCGATGCGGCTGTCGCTGCGCTGCGCGAACTCGCTCCCGAGGCTCAGGCGGCGAATGTGCTTTTCGGCATAGAGAATACACTTTCCGCGGAAGAGAATGCGCGTATCCTCGACCGCGTTGGCTCACCGGCCGTCAAAATCTGGTACGACGTCGGGAACTCGACCAATATGGGACATTTTGATGTTCCACGCGAAATCCGTTTTTTGGGGAAAGAGCGGATCGGCCAAATTCACATCAAGGACAAAGTGTATCTGGGCCAGGGAGCCGTGGATGTAAGAGGCTGTTTGGAAGCCATCTCCGACATCGGCTATACGGGATTCTGCGTGCTCGAAACCGCGGCGCCCACCGGGGATCGCGTGGCGGATGCAGCGCGGAATCTGCAGCTCTTACGGGCTATCGAGAAGCAGATTCGTCCCTGATATATAGGTTGCGAAAGGCGACCGGCCCATGGTCGCCTTGTAGCATGATCGGGTTTTTAGCAGCTTCCGGGATCTTCATGTGGCTCACAGTGGGTGCCGGCACGTCGACGTTTTGCTGCACTACATCGCCATTGAAAATCACTCGCAATATCCTGGCGTCAGCAGTCTTTTTCCCCGATGGATCGAACTTCGGCGCGGAAAACCAGATACGAAATGATTGCCATTCGCCCGGCGCACGGCTGGCGTTTAATGCCGGCGCCGAACCACCGCCCTTGTCACTCTCATAAATTCCACCGCAGTCGCCCACAGTCAAAGCACCTGTATAACCATAGCTATCGAAGATCTGCACTTCATACAAACCATGCAGGTACACACCAGCGTTCGATCCCTTGGCGATCATGAATTCCAGATACAGTTCGAAGTTCCCGTACTTTGCCTCGGTCACCAGGTTCGCGGTCTTGCCTTGCGCCCCGTTCACGATACGGTCCCCCGGCTCCGGCTTTGCCACCAGAAGTTTCGGATTCCAGACACGCTTCCAAATGACGCCGCGTGTCGTGAACCATTCGTTCGCTGCGTCATCCAGACCGTGCCATCCGCTCAGGTCTTTTCCATTTAAGAGCGGCTGCCATCCGCGCTCGACAAGATATGGCCCATCGCCACGGATTTCGTCGTGGTATAGATCCGGAAGCTTTTGATTTGCGAGCGCGGCCAGCGCGAGCCCGCCGAGCGCCGCCGCCAATCTGGTCATTGACTCACGATACGATAATCGGGAAGCATGAAATTATTCTTCCTAACGCTTCTTTTCGGCGCTACGCTACTGCATGCGCAGACAGAGGGTCTCTGGGAAGGCTATGACGGCGAGTGGGGACATGTCTCGCGCCAATTAGTTGCTCTGGCTGAAGCAATACCGGCCGATAAATATTCCTGGCGGCCGTCTCCGGGCGTGCGGTCGACCGGTGAAGTGTATATGCACATAGCGCTGGCTAATTTCTATTTGCTGAGTGTCACCGGCCCCAAAATGCCAGCAGAAATCAAATCGAACGATATGGAAAAGACGGTAACCAATAAGGGCGACGTGATCGATTGGCTAAAGCGCTCGCTCGATGCCGTTAAAACCGCTCGCGCCGAGCTGAAACCGGGCGATCTACAACGCAGAGTCAAGATCAGCGGTAAAGATGTGACTGTCGATGGTATGTATCTCCGCATAATCGTACATGCCAACGAGCATATGGGCCAACTCGTCGCGTACGCGCGGATAAATGGCATTGTGCCGCCGTGGTCGGAATCGCACAAATGACCAGTTTGTCCCGCCGGAGTTTCGTCGCGGGGTCCGCCAGCGTGGGCGCCGCTGCTCTCGCGCAGAAAACAGAAGAATCAGACCGCGATTACTGGATCGCCGCGTTGAAGCGTATCGCCGATCCGCTGCTAAACGCGGCTGCACACCGAAAACTAAAAGCTGAGATGCCGGTAGAAGCGCCACATGGCAACGTCGCGGACCGGCGCGAGTACACCTATCTCGAAGCGTTGGGGCGGCTGCTCACGGGAATAAGCCCTTGGCTCGAATCATCCAATGATGCGGAGCGCTACGCCGATCTTGCGCGGCAGGCGATCGCTTCCGCTGTAGATCCAGTTTCTCCCGACTACATGAACTTCACGAAGGGTTCGCAACCGGTCGTAGACGCCGCGTTCCTGGCGCTCGCGGTTTTGCGCGCGCCCAATGAACTTTGGCAGAAGCTTGACTCCGTAACCAAGCCCAGGCTTGTGGAAGCACTGCGCTCCACTCGTGTGATTCGACCGGGCTTCAACAACTGGCTGCTGTTCAGCGCCACGATCGAGGCCTTACTCTGCCAGCTAGGGGAGCCATGGGACGCCATGCGCGTTGATTACGCCGTGCGCCAGCACGAGGAGTGGTACAAAGGCGACGGTCTATATGGTGACGGGCCGCACTTTCACTGGGATTACTACAACAGCTTTGTCATCCAACCCATGCTGCTGGCGGTGGTCGAAACGGTGTCGAAACAGTCCAAGACGTGGGACTCGTTCCATCCTGCGATTGTGACTCGCGCGACGCGCTATGCGGCGATCCAGGAACGGCTGATCGCGCCCGACGCGAGCTTTCCTGCTATCGGCCGCTCCCTCGCGTATCGTTTTGGCGCATTTCATTTGTTGTCCACCATGGCGCTGCGCCACGAACTGCCCGACGGGATTGCACCGGCGCAAGTGCGCGCGGCGCTCACGGCAGTTATCCGCCGCATGATCGAAGCGCCCGGAACTTTCGACGAGCGTGGCTGGTTGACCGTCGGCTTTTGCGGCCATCAGCCATCGGTTGGCGAAGGATACATATCGACGGGCAGCACGTATCTCTGTTCGGCGGCTCTACTTCCGCTCGGTTTGCCAGCTAGCGATCCATTCTGGAGCGGCCCGGCTCAGCCTTGGACCTCCCAGAAAATGTGGAACGGCCAAAATGTTCCTATTGACCACGCGATCTCGTAAGAGATTGTCCGGCAAACCCGCGCTTGTTAGAAGTGAAGCTTGCCAGCAAATTCGAAATCGCGCGGATTTCCAGCGCTGCTGATCGTGCCGAATGCGGCCGCGCCGAAACTTCCGCTCGGGTCGTTGAGGGGCGGTGTGTTGGTTACGTTGAAGACCTCAGCCCGGAATTCGAAGCTCATTCGCTCCGTGATCCGAAAGGTCTTTCCCAGCATCAGATCCGCCTCCTGCAATCCCGGCCCGCGTACCGGATCGCGCGAACTGTTTCCAATCGTGAATTGCGGCGCCGCCGTGAAGGCCGCCGTGTTGAACCACCGCGCCGCGCTGCGATCGGTTAAGACGTTCGGATCGCTGATCCGATTTGGGCGCTGGACCGCATAACCCAAGCTGGAGTTCAAGTTGGTCGCTTGTGATACGGCGACGGTATCGCCCGCTTGTATCCGGACTAAGCCGCCAATACGCCAGCCAGAAATTTTCCACCAGCGCGGGATGTCATACACCCACCCGGCCGAAAAGACACGCGGAATATCGCCAGTCGACAAGTCTTTCTCGAGGTGCCGGTTGAATGCATCCGCCGCCCCGGTATTATTCAGCACGGGGCCGGTGAAGATCGTCTGCGAAAAGTAGCTGGAGGCGTCGTCGATCAGCTTCGAAAAGGTATAGGCGAACGAGAAGGTGAGTCCATGTGAAAGGCGCTTTTCCAGCTTCGCCTGTGCCGCATGATAGCTCGAGTTGCCGACGTTATTGCGAAACAGAGCGACCGTAGTAAAACGCGGGAACCAACGCAATAATTGTTGTTGTGCAATGGTGGCGGCACCGAGCGAAGAAGACGCCGGGATCTGTCCGAAATACGGATTCGCGACTCTGTTCAGTAGTGCTGCGCCCATCGAAAGGTCTTCCGACGGCAATTGATTCAGGTTCGCCTCCGGCAATCCCAACCGCGTATTCTTCGATCCCACGTATCCGATTTCGAAATTCCAATCGTTTAGAAACGTCTTCTGGATCGTGAAATTCCATTGCTGCGAATAACCCGAGCCGTTATCCCGCTGCGTGCCGAACACGCCCTGCCCAAGTCCTGAATTCGGATTGGGCGGCGTAACCTGTACCGACGTCCCGTTTGCTAGTGTGAATGCGGCATTGATGTTGTCCTGCGACTGCAAGCCGATCGTTTGAACGAACGGAAATTGCGGCAGCGTGAACGGCGTTGTAATCCCGGTCTGCTCAAACCAGACCATTCCATAGCCGGCGCGGACTACAGTCGAGTTGCCGATTCGGTATGCCATCCCCACGCGGGGGCCAAAGTCGCAGCATTCGAGGTCGCGCGCAGTGTGAGGGAAGTCCAGAACTTGCATATTTAAGTTGAAAACCGCCCCCTGGTTGTTTACTTCCGTGGAGGGGAAGTTGAGCGTGTAGCGCGTCCCGAAATTCAATGAAAATCGATCCGACACTTTCCACTCATCGCCCACAAAGAATTCCGCAATATGCGCGCGCTCCTGTAATACTTGATTCTGAACGTCTAACGTGAAGGAGTTCACCTGGCCGAGCAGAAGCGAGGCGACGGCATTGCCGCTCGTCGTCACGCCCGCCTTGTTTGTGCCAGTCGTATTGAAGGTATAAGCTCCCGCCGGATTCGCCGGCTGCAGCACATTCAGCGACTCCCGCCGGATGTCGGTCCCAAACTTTATCGTGTGGCGCCCGCGAATGATCGACAATGTATCGAGGTATTCGGTCACCGAGGTGGCAAATTCCGAATTCGCACCGGATGACGGACCAATCTGCTGGAAACCCGTAACATTGAAGGTGGGCAGCACCGAAGAAAATGAACTTGTAGGAATTCCCGGTACCGTAATGTCGCCGTTCTGGAGTGAGTTCCCGTTGGAGCTTCTCCGCGTATACCCGAAACGCGCTTGGTTCAGCATGGTAGGAGAAAGGGTCCATTGATAGTCCCCCACTACCTGATGCCCCCACGTCACGGTGTGGCTGATCAACCCTGATGTGATGCTTCCGCTTCCGTCCGGCAGTGGTGTCACCGGCGTGTCATCATCATGGAAAAAGGAATATCGGCCGAACACTCGATGCTTTGCTCCGAAATAACGGTCGACCCTTGTATCGAACTGATCCTGGCTATCCGGCTCGACGCCCGTTCGCGTGTAGTTGTTGGCAGCGCCCGGCAAGTTCGGCGCAGGATAATGCGCCATAACCTGCGTCGCAATTGAATCGAAGCGCGAGGCTGGAATCGTATTGTTCGGAAATTGCGTTCGGTTAAGAGTCGCGGGGTCGTAAATCGGCGTTGTGAATACGCCTTGCCGCTGTATTAACGTGGGGACGGTGCTTAGACGTGTTATGCCGGTGCGCAGCCGCGTGCCCTGCCAGTCGACAAAGAAGAAGGTCTTATCTTTTTGGATCGGGCCGCCCAGGGTGAAGCCATACTGATTTCGACGAAATTCGGGCTTAGGCCCCGGCTGCGCAAAATAGTTGCGCCCGTTCAAGGCTTCATTCCGAAAGAACTCGAAGACATCTCCATGAAACTCGTTTCCTCCCGATTTCATATTCACGATCACCGTGCCGCCATTTGAGCGTCCGTATTCCGGCGAGTAGGAACTGAGATTCAGCCTGAACTCTTCTATGCCATCGATGATGGGATAGAAAACCACCTGCCCCGGTTCGGGCTGAAGAGCGCTGATTCCGTCAAACAAATATTCATTCGTCCGCGGCCGGCTGCCATTGATGCGGGCGAGTAGCGAGCCTCCGCCCGGTAATGCCACACCAGGCGAAAGAGTTAATAATGGGATGAAATTCCTGCCGTCCAGGGGAAGCGTTGCCACCTTGTCGCGATCTACGCTGAAGCTCAATTCTCCCGTTACTGTCTGTAGAAGCGGTGCCGCGGCCGTCACCTCGACGGTCTGGGTAGGCTGTCCTACCTCGAGCCGGACGCCCTGCGTGATGCGATCCTCAATACGCAGCGTAATACCCGATTGCTGGTAGGATTTGAATCCGGGCGCTTTCACCGTGAGCACGTACTCGCCGGGAAGCAGACCGAGTAGCCGGTACTCGCCGCGTTCGTCGGAGATGGTGGAAAACAGTGCATTCGTAGCCTGCTCCTCCGCATTCACTTGCGCCCGAACGACCGGCAATCCGGCTGGATCGCTGATCTCACCGGATAACGTCGCCTTACCGGCCTGGCCCAGGCACGGCAAAACCGGGATGAAAAGCATAATAGAGAGGGAGCGAAGAGTTGACATGTCCCGTAAAAATGACCAGTGTAACGTAAACAAGACTTCCAACCACCTGGCTTCCCTGCGCCGAAAGAGCAACCTCTCCGCCGTCGAACTTGCTGCGCGCGTGGGCGTCAGCCGTCAAACGATCCACGCCATAGAGGCGGAAGCATATGTACCCAATACCCTGGTGGCGCTCAAGCTTGCAGGAGCATTAGACGTTTCCGTTGAAGACATTTTCGCTTTCCATGCGGATGAGCTGCCGGCGGCGGCTCCGGTAGAACGAATCACTCTTCTACCGGGCTCGCGGACTGTCCATCCCGGCCAGTACGTGCAGCTTTGTCAAGTCGACAAAAAGAGGATCGCCACCGGGGCGGCCGCAACCCCGTGGTGCATTCCCTGGAGCGACGGGGTCTTGCTCGATAAGACGAAAGCTCGGGTGGTTCGCAGCGCGGACGAGCTTCGCAATCGCATCCTTATTGCCGGATGCGATCCCGCTATGTCAGTACTAGCCCGCCATTTGCAATCGGCCGGAATAGAAGCCGTTCTCGCACACCGGAACAGCTCGGAGGCGCTCGCTCTTTTGAAAGAAGGCTGCGTTCATGTGGCTGGCACACACCTGCGCGATGCGGCAAGCGGCGAATCGAATACCGCGCAAATCGGGCGGATGTTTCGCAGCAAAACCGTAGCTGTGATTTCCTTTGCCGTCTGGGAGCAGGGCATCGTCGTGGCACATGGAAATCGAAAACGTATTCGCGGCATCGAAGACCTTGTCCGCCCCGATGTAACATTCGTGAACCGCGAAAAAGGTGCCGGCAGCCGCGTTCTGCTGGACTCGTCTCTCGCCGCTGCCGGAATTCCCACTCAGAAGATTCGCGACTATGACCACTTGGCCTTCGGTCATCTCGCGGCCGCCGCCCAAGTGAGCTCCGGAACGGCGGATTGCTGTATCGCTCCGCGCGCTGCCGGGCGTGTCTTCGGCCTGGATTTCGTTCCGCTGGTTAGCGAGCGCTACGATCTCGTATTGCATAGGAAGCATTTAGGCTTGCCTGGCATTCAGGTATTATTGGACACCCTGAGCCGCGCGCGTTTTCGTCGCGATCTCGAGAGCCTTGGCGGCTACGATACTAAAGTCGCCGGCCGAACTGTAGTGTAGCGGTCAGTGTAGATTGGTCTGTAGGGAGGGTCACGATTTATTGACACGCTCTCGATGGCGTTTGTTGTCTTTGGTTGCACTGACCGCTCCTTCCGGCGCCCAGGAAGCACGCGCCATTCCGCCCTGCCGCCAGCCGCAGGTCGAATTGAGGGTTGCCAATGCCGGCGTCGGAATGTCCCATTGGGCGGAAGGCCTTGAATTTCTCAACAAGTCGGCTGACACTTGTTTCCTGCGAGGCGTTCCCAAGCTTGTTTTCGACGGTGAAAACGACGCACGTCTAGCAGTCGCGATCTGTCCTAACTGCGACGACTATCTTTTCCCGGCACGCCCCGAAACAACCGTCATTCTAAAATCCCGCGAAACCTCGCACGTTTTGGTGGGCTCTTCAACGGCGTACGATTCCAAATTCTGCGGCCGGGCAAGAGGGATACAGGTTTTCCTGCCGGGGGAAACCCGTCCGCTGTTTGCGAGGGAACACGAACTCTATTATTGTGTGAAGGTCGATGTCTCGGCTTTTGTTCCTGGGCCAACCAAAAACGACTCACGCTGGGATGGCCGAACAGAACCTCCACCGGCGCCACGGTGGGGGCCTGCAAACAAAGGCGTTCAGGTTTCGCTCACACCGTTTTCACACTGGCAGCGCCTCGGCATTCTTGGATTCCATCTTGCGTTGCGCGGACTCGAAGCGTCCGGGCTTCGGGGGCACCAATGTCAATCAGCCACTCTGCGCATTTGGCAGGCGGGGAAAATGGTGCAGTCCGTCACATCGACTGACCATCTGGTGTGCGGGGGGCGCGCGCCGCTGCCAAATGCGGCCGCTCCCGAGGTGCTGCGGACGGACGTCACTACGCAGGAGTTCGGCATGACAGTCAACAATGCCGGCACGTACGAATTCGATCTGGTTGATACGCTCGATGGCGGCCAGCCGATCACCGTTACTTCCGATCGCACCTGGGTTATGGTAACCAACAATTGATATGACCTTGGGCTCTAGTTTCCTCGTAGTCGTTTCGCTGCTTGCCTCCGGTGCGACGGGACGCGCCGCCTCCTGCGAAAATCTCGCCAGCCTCAAGCTGCCTGATACGGCCATTACGTTCGCTGCGGCCACGCCCGCCGGAACCTTCACTCCGCCATACGGCGCGGCACTCGAAAACCTTCCGGAGTTCTGCCGCGTTACAGGCCGCATCACACCTACCGGCGATTCGAATATCTATTTCGAAGTGTGGCTGCCCGCTTCCGGCTGGAACGGCAAATTTCTTGGGGTTGGGAACGGCGGTTTCGCAGGCGCCATTGGCTATTCGGGGCTCGCCGGCAATCTGAAACGCGGCTACGCCACCGCCGGCACTGATACCGGCCACGAAGCACAGGGCACCGATGCGACGTGGGCCTTCCAGCATCCGGAAAAAGTGATCGACTTCGGTTACCGCGCGCTCCATTTGACGACTTCCGACGCCAAGTCTCTGGTCAAGGCGTTTTATGGCGAGCCTGCGCAACATTCTTACTTCGATAGCTGCTCGGATGGCGGCCGGGAGGCGCTAATGGAAGCGCAACGCTTTCCGGAAGATTTCGACGGCATTCTGGCCGGCGCGCCAGCCAACTATTGGACACATTTGTTAACTGGCGCGATCGGCGGCGCCCAGGCTTTGTATTCGAACCCGACAGCCTATTTCTCCGACATCAAATTGCCGGCGATTCATGCCGCCGCACTCGCCGCCTGCGACGCCGCCGATGGCGTGAAGGATGGTGTGATCAATGATCCGCCACGCTGCCAGTTTGACCCGGCCGTCCTGCTTTGCAAAGGCCCTGAAACACGAGCGTGCCTGACCGCTCCGCAAATTGCGGCGCTGAAGAAGCTCTATCAGGGCGCGAAGGATTCGCATGGCCGGCAAATTTTCCCCGGACTCGTTCCGGGCGCCGAGGAAGGGCAAGGCGGATGGGGTCCCTGGATCGTAGGTCAATCCCCAGGCCAGAGCGCAATGTCCGCGTTCGGCGAAAATTATTTCCGCTACATGGTGTTCGAGGATCCTGCCTGGACGCCCCTACGAGCCACTACCGATACCGCGGTCCAAACCGCCGACGAAAAAACCGCACACGCGCTCAACTCGGTCGATCCTGATTTGAGCCGTTTCGCGGCGCGCGGCGGCAAACTGATTCTCTATCACGGCTGGAACGATCCCGCGATTTCCCCCTATAACACCATCGATTACTTTCATAGCGTCTCGAAGACGATGGGCGCGGAAAAAGCCACAACCTTTGTGCGGCTTTACATGATTCCCGGCATGCAGCACTGTCTCGGTGGCCCCGGCGCCAGTCACTTCGGTCAACTCGGCACCACCACCGCTAAAGGCTCGAAACACGGTCTTTACACGGCGCTTGAAGAATGGGTCGAGAAGAACAATCCGCCTTCGGGCGTCGTTGCTACGAAGTTCACCGGCGACAACGCCAGCAAACCGGCGCAAATGACGCGCCCGCTCTGCGCATATCCCGAAATCCCAAAATATAAAGGGGCCGGCGACACAAATGACGACTCGAATTTTACATGCAGCGCGAACTAGATTTATGAAAGCCACAATCCTCACGCTTCTCGGAATCATTCTTGCCTCGGGCGTCATTGCAGCGCCTTCGGAAACCCTGCTGGTTCTCTCCAAGGGTGATCACACGCTTGCAATCGTCGATCCGTCCAATCTGAAAGTGATCGCCAAAGCGCCCATAGGGGAGGATCCGCACGAAGTGATCGCCTCATCGGATGGAAAATTCGCATACGTTTCAAACTACGGCGGAGGAAGATACAACACGTTGGCGGTGGTCGACCTCATGGCGCACAAAGCACTGCCTTCGATCGACCTGGGTCCGTTACGCGGTCCGCATGGCTTGGCTTTTGCGGGCGGCAAGGTGTGGTTCGCCGCGGAGGCTGCCAAGGCGGTCGGGCGCTATGATCCGGCGGAGAAGAAGATCGACTGGATCATGGGCACTGGTCAGAGCAGGACGCACATGGTCATGGTCTCCGAAGATCAGGCCCATATCTACACAACCAACATTGGATCGGCCACTGTGACGTTCCTTGATAAAGGCGCCGAGCAACGCGAATGGAGTGCAACAGTGGTTCAGGTGGGCAAAGGCTCAGAAGGCTTTGATATCGCGCCCGACGGCCGGGAACTCTGGACCGCCAACGCCGGCGATGGCACCGTCTCAATCATTGACATTGCCGACCGGAAAGTCGTCGAGACATTGCAAGCGAATGTCCGCAGCGCGAATCGGCTGAAGTTCACGCCGGATGGGAAACTTGTGTTCATCTCGATGTTGAACAACCCGGACGTTGTGGTCCTGGCTGCCGACACGCACAAGGAAGTAAAGCGAATCAAGACCGGAAAAGGCGCTGCCGGGATTCAAGTGCAACCCGACGGCTCACGCGTGTTTGTATCGTGCACACCCGACGACTACGTCGCGGTGATTGACCCGAAAACGCTTGCGATCGTTGGCCGCATCGATGCCGGCCCTCACCCCGACGGCTTGGCCTGGGCCGTACAGCGATAGGTCGATTAGAAGACTAGCTTGAGCGCCATCTGAATCTGCCGCGGCGGCAGTGTTTGCGTGAAGACCCCGTAGCCTCCCGAGTTGACACTTGTTCCAAAGCCCGAGTTAACGTTGAAAAGTGTCTTGTTGAGGAGGTTGAATGCTTCGGCCCGAAATTCGATGCGGCTTGATTCCGACCACAAACGGAAATTCTTGTGCAGGGCCAGATCGAGTTGCACCAGGGACGGCCCCCGCACAATATTGCGGCCGGCATTGCCAAAAGGCTGGGTGAAATTAGGAACTACGAAAGCGGCCGCATTCAAATATTGTGTTGGGTTGCCGCCTGAAGTATAGATCGGCAGACCCGTGAGATTCGGCCGCGGGGTTAGCAGCGGACTCACCTGCGCCGGCGTACTGGCGCTGTAGGTGATGTTAACAGGCAGGCCGGAGGTGGCGGTATTGATAGCATTGATTGCCCAGCCACCGATCAGCAAGTCAACAAAACGATTTTGCAGATTGAAATGCCGGCCGTTGCCGACAGGAATATCCCACACGACGGAAGTTGTGTTATTGAAGGGCTGGTTATAACCCGAGACGCCGCGTTCGGTTTGCGGTGCCCGTATATTAATGCGCGAGTTATCGCCGTTGTAATTTTCAAGATGGCCAGGGGCATTGTCGATGGCCTTGGACCAGGTGAAAGAGTTGATGAAATAAAGGCCGCCCGAATAACGCTTTTCGATCTTGGCCTGAAAGGCGTTGTAACTGCCGAATCCACCCGCGAAGGCTTCTTCGATGGTGGTGAAGTTCGGAATGGGGCGGCGCGCGTTGACCGAGAGATTGGGCGCGGCGGCCGTGCTCGGCGCTGCCTGGTTGGCGTCAGCCAGGATCATCAAACCTACAGCGTGATTGCCCAGATAAGCGACATCCAGGAGGAAATTATGCGCGAGTTCGCGTTCTACCGTAAAATGCCACGTCTGCACGTAGCCGGTGCGATTGTTTGCTGGGATGTAGCGAACCTGGGTGGTAGCAGTGTTGAACGCGGCGGGCGTTGCGAAATTGTTCGGAAACCCTAGAGCCGTGGGACGGAAACAAGCGCCTGGTCCATCATTTACAGATGTGCAAGTGCCCGTGCCCTGGCCCGGGACTTGATCGATGATGGCATCTACCACGTTCGGGCCATTGTAGGCGAGAAGATTTTCGCCACCGAGGCGGTTGAACTGTACGTAGCTGATGCCGTATGCGCTGCGAATGACCATCTTGGGAGCAACGCGATATGCCAAGCCGACCCGCGGCGCCCAATTGTTGTTAACCGGGTGCACCAATGCGCGATCGTAAAGACTTCCTGCGGACGCGAAGATCAACTTACCGGAAGCGGGATCGAAATTCGATAGTTTGTTGTCGCGTTCCCACTGCGGAGTAGCGAATTCATAGCGGACGCCGAGATTGAACGTCAACTTGTCGCTGGCGCGGAAATCATCCTGCAGATAACCGAAGTACATACGCTGCCGTAAGTGTGCAACGGCGTAATTATTGATCTCGTAATGACTACGCGCTCCTAAGAGAAAGTCGGCGATGCTGTATGCCAGCTGCTGCGAGCTACTCAGACCGCTGGGCCCGGTCGGGCTACTAAAGAATCCACTGTAATTATCCACACCGTACTTGGGGTGGAAATCCTGCACTTCGGTATCGATCAACTGATACTCGAAGCCGAACTTGAGGCTGTGACGACCGAGGATGCGAGTGTAGTTCACTTTGGGATCGGCCACGATCGGGTACTGATACTGCGGATTGCTCGATTGGCGGCCGAGTTGCGATAGGCCTCCGCTGAAATTCAGTGAATAGAGACCACCAGCAAAAGTAGAATTCGTGGGTAGGTTGGGAATGTTGTACTGGCTCGCAGGAAGTCCCAGTCCGATAGGATTTTTCCCGCCTTCCGTGTAATCGAGGCCCGCACGAACTTCCAGGATCGAGGTCGGGCTGATCGTCCAGGTGACCCCCGGCACTAACTGCTTGTTACGGATATACACGTCTCCATTAGCATTTCCGCCGGAAGGGCCCGGAATCGCAGCCGGACTGAAGATGCGTGTATCGTTCTGGCTATAGCGGACGAACAGGCTCAGCTTTTCACCGATGTATTGGTCGTAACGAATATCTCCCTTATCGCCGTATATGGTGTCGGCCGGTGCAGATTGAAAATTATTCGATGTGCCGGACAGATTCGGTCCGGGCAACTGGGAGAAGACTGTAGCGGCAAACGGCGTAATGGCGGACGTGGGAATGACACCGTTCGAATAGATCGCGCCCGTGTATGGGTTCTTAACGGGTATGCCGAAACTCCCGCCTCTTGCCGAAAGCGTAGGAAGGGTAGCAAACTGAACCGGATGGAAGACTCGGCGGAACCCTTCGTAGTCTCCGAAGACGAAAATTTTATTTTTGATGATCGGGCCGCCAAGCGCGGCACCGAATTGGTTTTGATTGAAGGCCGGTTTCGTGCCGTTCACGGGCTTAAAGAATCCGACGGCATTCAGATCGGTATTACGGAGAAACTCCCATAGCTCCCCATGGAGCTGGTTCGTGCCGCTCTTAATGGTTGCGTTTATCACGGCACCGGTCGCACGACCGTATTCGGCGCTATAGTTCGTAGTCTCGACTTTGAACTCGGTTAGTGCGTCGGGATTGGGTTGAATCACCTGATTCGAAAATCCCTGGTTGCTGGTGCCATAGGCGTTGTTGTCGATTCCATCCAATAGAAAATTGTTCAACTCGCTGCGCTGGCCATTGACATTGAAGGAGGCATCACGACTGCTATCGGTTTGATTTTCGAGGGGCGATTTCGCCACGCCCGGGACAAGTAGCGTAAGGTCGGCGTACGAACGGCCGTTTAAGGGTAAGTCAACAATCTGTCTGGGATTAATCACCTGGCCGCGGCTGCTGCTATCGGTCTGCAGTAGCGCCACAGTATCAGTTACCGTGACTTGTTCAGAAGTCTGACCGACTTGCAGGGTAAGATCCACGCGCTGCCGCGCATTTACCGTAAGATCAAAATTCTCGGTCGTAGTGGTTTGAAAGCCCGGCGATTCAACGCGCACATGGTAGGAGCCCAAACGAACGTTCACAAATTCGTAGTTCCCGTTGCTGTCTGTCTTGGAAGTAAGAACGACAGCTGTTTTAGTGTTTTCAAGAGTTACGCTGGCGTTCGCCACGTTGGCGCCACTCGGATCATGAACGGTTCCGAGCACGGTACCGGATTCAAACTGGCCGTAGAGACAGGCGGCGGCCAGAAGGGCGAATGAACACACAAAAATGGAGCGAGAAATACACATGGAATTTGCCAGTATACGGGACGGCAGTTTCAATAGCATGACAACACCTCAGAAGACGCTGGAACTAGTATATATCAATGCACACGTGTGCATGCAAGTGTTCCGACGAACTTTGTTCCGAGGACTCAATGTTCGCGGCAGTCGGGGAAACCGGCTCGGGCGGTATTGCCCTGGTAGCCCAATTCGTCTATAAGACCCGCCCGTGAAGTGTAGTACCCATCGGCCGTGAGGCTCTTGATAAGCGCGAAAAATTGCACATTTCGCGCCCGTAGTTCGCCCGAATCCGCGGCTTCGCACAAGGGCTCGAGGATCGCGTACTGCGCGGACTCGTCGAGCTGCATAAAGTTTTTCCCGGCAAGCCAGTGCAAGCCATCGGCCACAACTGCCTGCTGCTCCGCATTGCGCGAGACCACCATGTCTATGTATTGAGGCACCCCGGCGCGCACCGCGCCGACCGAATCGGTTTCGGGGATTATCAAGTCGGCAAGGCGGGAGATGGCGGAGAAATCCGACTTATTGAAAAAATGTGGCGCGGTTTCCGGGAGCGGCGCGGCGGTCTGGCCGTACAACTCATCGCTAGCGAACGGATACGCGCACGTAGCTCCGATCGCGCCGAAGATCTTCAGTAGCGAACGGCGATCGCTCGAATAGCTGGACATTTACGCTTCTCCCTTTTTCATTTGGCTGGCAATGTGATCGGCTGTGCGCGTGGCAAGCGCCATGATTGTGAGCGTCGGATTTTTCTCCGAAGAACTCGGGAATACGCTGGCGTCGACGATGTAGAGATTCGGCACGTCGTGCGCGCGGCAGAATTCGTTAACGACGGATGTTTTGGGATCCGTTCCCATACGGCAGCCGCCGATTTCGTGATTCGTCATCGGAACCGGATCCGGGTTTACGATTTCGGCTTTGCTCGCCTCAAGAATGGCACGGCACCATTTCTTCATGTCGTTATAGAGCCGCATGTCGCCATCGGACAACTTCCAATGCCTCCGGGCACGCGGCAAACCATATTCGTCAGTTGCAGCCGGGTCGAGGTCGATGTAGCTGTCGCTATTCGGCAACATCTCCTGGTACCCAGTGAAGGTCAGGTAAGCGGGATAGCGTGCCTTGATCGCATCCTTATAGGACTTGCCCATGCCCTTGACATTCTTCGCCCAGCCAACCGAGCGCCGGTTTTGATAATTGAACTGAACGCCGAAGCTGCGCGCGTAGTCGCGTTTCTTGGCGTGCATGAATGACGGGACATATGCATGGTCGAGAAAACCTTCGTCATTTGTAGACGGCTTGCCAACAAAATCCGTGAGAAAAGCTTCGAACCCGGCAGTGATGTGGGGGACGAAATTCTTTCCCAGTTCGCCGCTCGAATTAGCGAGGCCAACGGGGAAACGGCTGGATTTGGACATCTGGAGCAGCGCGATACTCTGCGCACAGGCGCACGCAACCACGACCGCCTTACCCGTTGCAACGTTCTGAGCCCGCGTTTCGCGATCGAAGTACCGCACCTCATTCACGCGAGCTTCGCCCGAGACGGCCAGTTCATAGACGATGCTGTTCGATTGCAGCGTAAGCTTGCCCGTCTTCAGCGCCGGAACCATGTGCACGTCGAGCGAATTGTACTTGGCGACGACATCGCAGCCCGACATGCAGTTGCCGCAAAAATGACAGGCCGGACGCGAAGCCTTGGGGAGGCTGAGGGTCGCTTTGCGCACATGAATCACCGGGACGCCGAGCGTGCGCGCACCATCCTGAATCGCGCGATCGGTACACTTCAGCGGCACGGGCGGCAGGAAGATGCCATCCGGCAAATCCTCGAGATGATCGTAGTTGCCGCACACGCCGACTTCCCGTTCGATGCGATCGTAGTAAGGCGCCATTTCGGAATAACCGAATGGCCAGTCGTGGCCCTCGCCATCGTGTTGTCGTCCTTTGAAATCGCGCTGGCTCAGACGCAGAGCCACGGCATTCCACAATTGTGTCTTGCCACCCAGGCCCCGGCTGCGTTCCCCATCGAAACCCGGTTTACCAGGCTTCATAATCGGGATATGGCGGGACGGAAATTGAAACGGGAGGGCGTGGGTGTTGAAGTCTGTACGAGTATCGACTTTGGGACCACCTTCGAGCACGAGGACGTCAGCACCGAGATGGGCAAGACGCGCCGAGAGCGTGCCGCCGCCCGCCCCTGAACCGATCACAACGACATCGTAGAGTTTCCCTGCCATCTGGCCATACTATCGCTTGCGGACAACGGCTCAGTTTGCGGGGGCTGGGAGACGAATTTCTACCTCGAGTCCTTGCGGGGAACGGTTACGGCACCGAACAATACCACCACATGCTTCGATACAGCTCTTGACGATTGCGAGACCGAGGCCGCTGCCTCCGGTTTCACGCTGCCGCGCGAATTCCGGACGATAGAAGGGTTTGAAAATCTCTTCGATCTCGGCCTCCGGGACACCTGGGCCTTGATCCGACACGCGAATCGAAACATCCTGTCCCAGATTCGAGGCAGACACCTGAATGGGGCCCGCATGACCGGCGTACCGTACGGCGTTGCGGACCAGGTTGGCGAGCGAGCGAAACAGGAAATCAGGTTGCGCCATGACTTCGAGGCCCTTGTCAAGCTGCGTCTCGATAACGACAGACGGCAAGCTTTCACGCTCGAGCACACTTTGCACGGTATCGGCAACGTTCACGCGTGTGAGGTCCTTGGTGGACGAGCCAATTTGCGATTTCGAGAACGAGAGCAGCTCGTTGATCAACCCTGACATATGTTCGGCTTCTTCCTGCACGTCACGAACATAGGTTTTCTGGCCGTCCTCGGCGCGTTGTTCTAGGATGCCCAGAGCCATCTGCATACGCGCCACAGGAGAGCACAGCTCGTGAGCCACGTCGCTCAAGAAGCGTTTCTGACCGTGCACATAACTGGAGAGCCGCTCGGCCATGCGATTGATGGCGCGGCTGAGGTGGCCCAGCTCGTCCTTGCGACGCGTGGATAGGGCGATCTCGAAGTGGCCTTCGGCAATCTGCCCGGTGGCGCTGGTGATATCGGAGATGGACCGCGTTAGACCGCGGATGAGAGGCACCCAGCAAATGAGCGAGACCAGAATCACGGCGAGAGAGCCCAGCAGCCATGGCCGATAGTCGAAAAAGAACGGATCAGTCCAAAACGATGGGAACTGCCACACGAGATTGGCACGGACAGGATGGTGTGCGGACTCCTTCCAGAGCGGGATGTGTGTGGCAACCCAATACATCGTTTGTTGCTGGTCTTTCACATTGGTGAACAAGATGGGCGGCCCCGGCGGTCCAAAACGGTTCTGGCTCATGAAGTTCAGAATGCGTTCCGGCGGAGAAACACTTCCCCCGGCGAGTTGACGGCCTTCGCCATCGAACAGAAAGAATTTTGCCGGGTAATTGTGTGAATACTGTTCCAGAGCCTGGTCCCACATCGCCTGGGGCCGGTTAGGCAACTCGAGAGCCACCAGACGCGAGACGGAAAGGATGCGGTCTCGTGTGGGGGTGAATAAGAACGATCCCAACTCGACGCGATATTCAATTCTGGCGAAGACCGCGACGATCACGCCCAGCAGCAGTACGTTGAGGAACGCCAGCAGAATGATTTTGACCGAGATGGAACTGCGCATCTTCATGTGAGGTCCGCTCCGGGCTTCCGCATCATGTAACCGACATTCCGGACGGTCACAATAAAACGCGGGCTTTTAGGATCATCGCCCAGCTTGCGGCGAACTGAAGAAATGTGGACGTCGATCGAACGGTCGAATACATCGAAATTCCTATCGGCGACCTCAAGAAGCAACTGTTCGCGAGTCTTGACACGACCGGCGGCTTTGGCAAGCGAGAGAAGAAGATCGAACTCGACCGTGGTGAATTGTAGGGCCTGGCCCGCTAGCGACGCAGAACGCGCGCCTTCGCTGATTTCAAGGTCGCCTACAATGATCGTCTGCGCCGGCGGCGCCACAGAAGCGGCGGTGAGTATCGAACGGCGTATCACGGCACGCAAGCGGGCCAGCAACTCGCGCGTCGAGAAAGTTTTCGGCAGATAGTCGTCGGCGCCGAGTTCCAGGCCTACGATGCGGTCCGGTTCCTCGCCTCGCCCGGTCAGCATGAGCACCGGAACGCTCGAGTGGCTGCGCAACCTCTTGAGTACTTCGAAGCCGTCCATACCGGGCAGCATGACGTCCAGCAGAATCGCCGAGAAAGGGTTGCCGAGCGCAGCGTCGAGGCCCGCAGGACCACTGTGTTCAACAGCCACGTCGTAGCCAAGCGGCGCCAGGTAGTCATGAATCAGCCGGCATAGCTTGGTGTCGTCGTCCACGACCAGCACGCGCGTGCGGGCGTCGAGCGGAGCATTTGACGGAAGGGACGACATCGTAGCTGGACCCATTATTGAACGATTTGCCGGCGCGAAACGGACTTTTACGAAGCCTTTACATTTCTTCGCAATGGCTTCATACCGGCTTTACGTGCAAATGGTCCACTGAGATCAACTCAACACCGGCTTCCCTCCTCGCGCTGATCCCTCAACCCAACTTGACCAGCGAGGAGGGACGCCGGACCTTTACCGCAAGGAGCCTATGGTGATTCGTGTCTTCTCGATTCTGATGGCATTAGCAATCGGCCCATGCCTGTTCGGCCAGCGGGGCGGCAGCGTGGAGGGAAGCGTAAAGGACCAGACCGGGGGAGTCCTCCGCGGCGCGGCCGTTGCGCTTACGGATTCGGCGGGACATGACACAACCGGCAAGACACGTGCGGACGGCGAGTACACATTTCGCGACGTGGCGCCGGGCACCTACAGCGTGTCTGCGAGTTATCCGGGATTGGCACAGGCCGGAGCCGTGCTGGTATCAGTTACCGGCGGACAAGTGTCGGCGGCAAACATCGTGATGAATGTAGAGAGCCAGAAGCAGGAACTCAATGTGACCGAAAGTGCGGTCAATCAGGTAAACACCGAACCGGCGAACAATGCCTCGGCGCTCGTGCTACGACAGGAGGATCTCGATGCGCTGCCAGACGACCCGGACGATCTGCAAGCCGATTTGCAGGCTTTGGCCGGACCTTCAGCCGGTCCGGGCGGGAGCCAGATCTTCGTGGACGGGTTCACGGGCGGCCGTCTTCCACCGAAAGAATCAATTCGCGAAATTCGTATCAACTCGAATCCGTTTTCGGCGGAGTACGACAAACTCGGATACGGACGCATCGAGATCTTCACCAAGCCGGGCTCCGACAAATTCCACGGGCAAGGCTATTACGGCACCAGTGACGGTATTTGGAATTCCCGTAATCCATTCTTGAGCGAAAACCCTCCCTTCCGCACGCAGTTATTTGGCGGCAACGTAAGCGGCCCACTTGGCAGCAAAGCCAGCTTCTTTCTCGATGTGGACCGGCGCGCCATCGATGATAACGGAATCATTAACGCGCAAGTGCTTAACCCGACGACACTCGCCACGTCGCTTGACCAAAGCTACTATCCGACGCCACAGCGGCGTACTACCGTAAGCCCCCGCGTGGATTACCGTCTGGGCGCGAATCACACGCTCAGCCTGCGGTATGCGTATCTCGATAACGACCGGTTATCGGGCGTCGGGTCCTTCAACCTGCCCGGCAGCGGCTACCAACAAGACAGCACAGAGCAACTGGTGCAGGTTGCGGAGACCTCGGTGTTGAGCCCCAGTGTGCTGAATGAGACCCATTTCCAATATGCACGCGATAAGGTAAGCGTGACGAGCCAATCGACGCTACCCCAATTGAATGTGGCGAACTCCTTTATCAGCGGCGGCTCCGGCTATGGTGCGAGTGGATTTCAGGCCGCCTACGATACGCAGAATCAGTATGAGTTGCAGAATTACACATCGCTAACGCACGGAACTCATACATTGAAGTTCGGACTTCGGGTACGGGCCAATACGATCGGTGATTATTCCCCGAAGAATTTCAACGGCAATTACACTTTTCAAGGCGGCACGGGCGTAAGCTCGCTCGATCAGTACCGCATGACGCTGCTCCTGCTCGGAGAAGGCTACACAAGCGCACAAGTGGCAGGCATGGGTTATGGACCTTCGAAATACACCGTGACCGCGGGCAATCCGTACATCGGCCTTTCGCAAGTGGATTTCGGGCCGTTTCTCCAGGACGACTGGCGTGTGCGGCCAAATCTAACAGTGAGCTTCGGCCTGCGTTGGGAAGGCCAGACAAATATTTCGGATAGCAGCGACTGGGGACCACGGGTCGGTATCGCCTGGTCGCCCGGCGGTTCGGGCGCCCGTAAGAGATTTGTAATTCGCGCCGGCTGGGGATACTTCTACGATCGATTTGCAGCAGCGAACGTGTTGACGGCAGACCGTTATAACGGAGTTAACCAAGTCAATTATTCGCTCTATAATCCCACGATCTTCGACAGTAGTTTTTCAACACCCTTGCCACTGAGTGCCCTGACTCTGGAAAATACACAGCAAAAATATGTAATAGACAGCAACTTACACGCGCCAGCGTTAATGGAAACGGTAGTCGGAGTGGAGCGGCAACTGTTTTCGCGCACGACGCTCTCTGTGAACTTCGTGAACTCGCGCGGAACCCATCTGCTGCGCACGGTGGACATCAACGCACCGCTTCCGGGCACTTACCCGCTGGGAACCGTCGCCGGCGCAACCAACAACCTGGGTGTGCGGCCGTATGGCGACGTTGGCGATATCTACCTGTACGAATCGACTGGCATTTTCAAACAAACGCAGCTCAACGTGAGCCTCAACAGCTCGCTCGGGAAATGGGGCACATTGTTCAGCAGGTATTCGTATGGGACCGCGCACAGCGATACCGACGGACTCAGCACGCTGCCGGCAAATCAGTACGACTTCTCGGAAGAGTACGGCCGCTCGGCGCTGGACGTTCGCAACACGTTATTCATAGGAGGTTCGTTCCAAGCGCCCTGGAAAGTGAGGATCTCGCCCTTTTTTGTGGCGCACAGCGGAATCCCCTTTAACATCACAACCGGCACGGATCTGTATTTGACGGGACAGGTGGCGGCGACAGCGCGCCCTGGCATCGCAAACGCCGAGGTCTCTGGGGTGATTGCCACGCCGTATGGCCTTTTAGATCCAATTCCGGCGACAGGCCAATCGATAATCGAGCGCAACGCCGGAGACGGACCGGGCTTTGTAGAGCTAAACCTGCGTGTTAGCAGAACCTGGGGATTCGGCTCTACAAAATTTCAAGGCCCGTCTGGCGGTGCGACTTCGCGGCAGGGCGGCGGACCTCCCGGAGGCGCCAGTGGCGGACGAGGCCCCGGCGGTCCTGGTGGCCCAATGGGTGGTGGTGGCGGGTTTGGCGGCGGAGGAAGACCGCCAGGACTCGATTCGTCCTCCGAGCATCGCTTCAATCTCACGCTTTCCGTGATGGCGCGCAATGTTATGAATCACGCGAATCTGAACACGCCCAACGGCGCTTTGACGTCGCTCTATTTCCTGCAATCGACCGGCATCACGGGCGGGTTCGGCCCGGAAGCGACTGCCAGCAATCAGCGGCGAATCGATATCCAATTGCGATTCTCGTTCTAAAAGTCACTCGCACTTCTACCTAACTCGGTAGGAGTACATCCATTCTTTTCCCAGACTCGGTACCCTGGAAGAGGAAGTAATGTAGGACTTTGAGACTCGTGTCTGTCTCTCCCGCTATGTAATTCAGCGGGTCTATTGAACTGGTCATCGAAAGAAAACGGTTTCACGATGCGAGACTTTCCTTCACAAACCGAACCGTAGGACATATACTCCTGAAGTTCAGCAGTTTTTGGAGGTTCGGTGAATATAAGAATTGACCGCATCGCTCTTCTGATGACGCTATGCACGGCCGCCGCCGTGGCACAGGGGATGAATTGCGATCTGACGGGCTATCATGCGCAGGACGGACTCAAGGCGGAAGTGCGATCCGGCGCTCTTGAGATCGCCTGGGACGGCGAGCGACATGAGCAATTGCGCGCGCGCTTCGCAATCCACAGCGGGCAGCCGCTGATTGAGGAACTGGCGGCGCGCAAAGCCGGCGGGAACTGGATCGTCCTGGGCCAGAATCTGACGCCGGAATTTGAAATCACCTCGGGCGTCAGGCGCCTTTCGCAGCAACAGATCGAACCCCTCAACGACCTGAAGATCCAGCTCACGCCCGAAGTTGTCGAGCGGGAGAAGTGGAACGCTTTCTGGGACGCGCCGTTGATGGTACCGGGGCGTCCCGGCACGAATATGGATTTGCCGCGAAAGCCGGAGGAGATCCGAAAAGCCTGGGCCCAGTATCACGCGACCGCCTGCCAGGTGAAAACGGATGGCGCGCGAATCGAAGTTACAATTCCTGGTCTGGAGGCAGGTATCTTCTCCGGCTCCCTTCGTTACACCGTTTACCGCGGGACGAACCTTGTGCGACAGGAAGCAATCGCGAGCACCAACGAACCGTCGGTGGCATACAAATACGTCGCGGGCCTGAAAGGATTCGCCATCACGGACAGCACGCGCGTCGTATGGCGCGATACGGCGCGAGGCTGGCAACAATACGCGTTTGGGGGCGCCCTAAACAAGGACATTGTAGGTCTCGCAGCGCGCAATCGGCTGGGCATTCTCGAAACCAGCGGTGGATCATTGGCATTTTTGCCGCCATCGCATAAATTCTTTTTCTCCCGCGAGATGGAGACCAATCTCGGGTATGTCTATTACCGCAAAGACGACGATACATCGTTATCGATCGGTATACGGCAACCGGACCGGGAGATCGGTTACAAGGCGTATGGCTTTACAGATGCGGTCTGGAATCGCCGCGTTGGGGAGGCACGATCGGAACTCAACAATTTCGCTCTCTACAACGCACCGCCGGGAACCATGCAGCGCATGCCGGTCTATTTCTATCTCAGTCCCGAGGACAGCCGCGCCACGCAGCAGGCGGTGATGGCGTTCACGCATGACGATGTTTATAAGCCAATGTCCGGCATGAAGGTCCTTGTGAGCCATTTTCATTTCCACTTAAACGAACAGCTCACCGACGCGGGCACACTCGATTTTCAGCCCACTTGGCTACAGGTATTTCGCGGCTTGGGAATAAACATGGCGATTCTGGCGGACTTCCACTCCGATTCACATCCAACCGATACAGGCGAGACACGGCTCAATGAGCAGAAGGTCTATTTCGACGGATGCGCCCGCTTCTCGGACCGCGATTTTCTCCTTATTCCTGGCGAAGAACCGGATGCGAATTTTGGCGGCCACTACATGTTCCTGTTCCCGCATCCGGTCTTCTTTACGCATTTGAAACAGCCGGCGAAAGGTCCCGCGGACCAGCCGTTCCTGGAAAAGGTCGCCTCGTTGGGGAACGTGTATCACACAACAACAGCCGCAAACGAACTGGACCTGCTGAACAAAGAGAAAGGCCTGGTATGGCAGACACATCCGCGCACGAAAGGCTCGGCCGGGTATCCGGATGCAGTCAAGGACAAAGACTTCTTTCAAAGCGATCGTTTTCTCGGCGGATCGTTCCAATCGCTGCCCGTTGATCAATCCGAAAAGCGGCTCTGCGAGAAACGCTGCCTCGGTTTGCTCGACGACATGAACAACTGGGCTGGGCCAAGATACATGATCGCTGAGGGCGATACATACATGAAGTATCCGGATGACGAGACGTTTCCGCAGCTATCGGTAAACTATGTGAAGCTCGATCGAGTTCCGAAGTTCAGCGATGGCTGGACTCCGGTTGTGGATGCGCTTCGGGCTGGAGATTATTTCATTACGACCGGCGAAGTTTTATTCCGGAACTGGCGGATCGAGGGCGGCGGCGTAAATCGCACGTATACGGCGGAAGCCGAATGGACATTTCCACCCGAATTCGCGGAACTGGTATGGAGCGATGGAAAAACTGTCGACCGTAAAATCATCAGCCTGACCGGCATGGGTCCATTTGGGAGCCACAAATTCAGCGTGCCATTTGACGCAGCCGGCAAGAGATGGGTGCGCTTCGCACTGTGGGACTCGGCTGGCAATGGCGCATTCACCCAGCCTGTCCACCTGAAATAGCCATCAAAACGTCAGACGCAGACCAAACTGCATACGGCGCGGGCCGATTAGTGTGGTGGTGATCTTGCCGAAGTTGACACTGCTCATATTGAGGCTCGCCGCCCCGAATTGCGTGTGATTCCACGCATTAAACATTTCCCAGCGGAACTGGACATTGAACCGCTCGTGCACGCGAGTGTTCTTGAAAACGCCGAGATCCCAATTGTTAATGCCAGGCTGCTCGATCGTGTTGCGCCCACCGTTGCCTTCCACATGGATCCTTTGACCCGCGGCATTTACCGGATAGGCGAAGGCCGCCGGGTTAATATACGCATCCGGTAGGCTGCGCCCTGCCTGATAATCGCCGCCTATGTTGGGCCGCGACGTAGTGAACGAACCCGCGTTCAACCAATCGACGCCCAGTGTGGCCGTCTGATACTGACCTTTAGCAAAAGTAGTGATCCCGGTCACTTGCCAGCCGCTGAGGATTAGATTTGCGGCGGAATTCAAGCCGCTGGCAAAACGCTTCCCCCGCCCGAACGGCAACTCATAGACGTAGCTTAAGACCAGGCGCTGCGGGACATCATAGCCGCTATGGCCTTTATCCCAGTTTTTAAAATCTTTAGAGACGGCCGAAAAGTCGTCTGTGGAGCCCAGGTCCAACGCCTTCTGCCAGGTATAAGAAGCCAGCAGGAAGAATCCGTTGTTGAATCTCTTTTCGACCCTGGCTGTCATTGCATTGTAATTGGACCACCCGCCGTTATAGGCCAGCAGAATGAATCCGTATTGAGGGTATGGCGAGCGAGGTGCGATTGGGATCGTCCCCGTGGGATCGATGCTCGCAATATTCAAGTTTCGGCGCTCAGGCAATTTCTGACCCGTGCTTCCGGCATACTCGACTTCGGCCACATAATCCTGCTTAAATGTGTGCTGCAAGCCAAAAGACCACTGGTTCACATAGGGAGTACGATTGCGCCGGTCGAACGAGAACGGGGTCAGATTAGCCGATGCCGCAAACGAGGGCAGCATGTTACTCATCAGGAGCGTCGGTTTCGTTGGATCGCTATTTAAGGTTTGCGACTGATAGAAAGGGGGACCGATGACCTTAAATTGTTCTTCGTTGAAATTATCGGTGGCATAGTATGTGCCGAATCCCCCGCGGACGACCGTGTTCTTGACAAAGCCGGGCCGATAGGCAAACCCGAAACGCGGCGCGAAATTATTCCAGTCGGGATCGACTATCGACGGCCTCACACCGTGGCCCGCGTACACCACAGCACCAATCTCTGGGGCAAACACCAGGGACTTGCCACGCCGCTCTGTAGGGGCTGCGGCGTATTCATAGCGCAGTCCGAAGTTAAGCGTAAGGTTAGAGGTGACACGCCAGTCATCCTGAATGTAGCCGCCGTAGTACGTCGTGCGCATTTCCTGGCTGGAATCTCCCAGCGCGCCGGCCGCAGAGATCGGCAGCCCCAGCAGCATGTCCGCTAGACCCAGCCCCTGCATACCGGTATAGCGTCCATCGAATGTGAAGGTCGGGTTGCCGGAGAAATCCGTGATCTCGTCGTAGAGTTGCCGGCTGATCGTCAAGCCAACGCGAATGTTATGCCGCCGCTTGGTCCAACTGAAATTGTCTGTGAACTGAATATTGCGATCCGTAGCGCCGATCGCTTCGGAGAGCGAGCCTACGCCGCTGAAGCCCGACGGATTGAAATTGGGCACGCCAAAATCGAACGGATTCGGGGAAGTATTCTTCAACCCGAAAACATCCTTGGCATAGTCTTGTGTGAGCGACGTCTCGGCCTGCCGGTACGTGAGGCTCCGGTTGTAACCGAAACGGAACTCATTCACCATCGTCGGGCTGACAATGCGCGTATAAGTCAACGTGTAAAGACGATCCGTCTGTGGAAAAACGTCACCGCCCAGCGGTCGAAGGGCCGGCTTAAAGAGTGACTCATTGGAATCGGAGAAGGTTCCGTATAACAAGTCGTTCGAGGTGAGGTGATGATCGATGCGAACGTTGTACTGATCCCAATCGTTGATCGTTTTGGGGAAGCCGATGGTATTGAAACTCGGAAACTTGGCGGAGTTGGCGGGCACCCCCACATTCGGCTTCGGCTGGTAAGGCAGTTGCTTTTGCACAATAGGATCCAGGCGGTTGCCAGGGATCACATTGCCGGGAAACGCAATGCCGGTCGCCGGGTCGATTACGTTATGACACTTGGGCGATGTGGGATTGGCCTGACAAATGGGAGAACTCAGCGGGAAAATGCCGGTCCCGGCGCTGTCATCGGCAAGATTGCCTGCCATCTGCGCGGCTGAAGGGTAAATACCGTTAGCGGTATTGGCCTGCCGTTGGCGAAATCCTTCATAGTTAAAAAACCAAAAGGTTTTATTCTTGCCGTTATAACCGGGGAACCATACTGGGGCGCCGATTGCGGTGCCGAAGTTATTTTGCGTGAACGCCGGTTTCTTGCTTCCGGCGCGGTTCGCGAAAAAGTCGTTCGCGTCGAAGTTGCGATTGCGCAGAAACTCGAACAGCGCCAGATGCACATCGTTCGTGCCCGAGCGGATTGTGGTGTTCATTACGGCGGAACTCCGGCCGAATTCCGCGCCGAAGGTGGAGCGCTGGACCTTGAACTCTTCAATGGCATCGGTGGATGGCCGTAATCCCGCGCTGCCAAAGCGCGAGTTTCGCGTCTCAATGCCGTTTACCAGAAAGCTATTGTTGGTCTCGCGGCCGCCGGCAATCGAAAGCGTCGAATCGGTGCGGCCCGTCCACGAAGTAGCCGGTGACGTGCCGATGCCAATCGGAGCCGCGCCGGCCGAAATCTGGGCCAATTGGATAAAATTGCGGCCATTCAAGGGCAGTTCGACGATGGGGCCGCTGGTGATCACCTGGCCAACGGAAGCGCTCTCCGCATTGAGCAGAGTCTCCGCCGCTGCCGAAACGTTCACCGTTTCGGTGATAGTTCCTACCGTCAGTTTCACATCCACACGAGCACGTTGACCCAGCGCGATGACAATATCGGTGAGGTTGGTTTTCTGAAAGCCCGTACCGGCTACTTCCAGGGAATAACGGCCGGGCTTCAATTGGCTGAATAAGTAGTTGCCCAACGCATCGGTTTGCGCATCCAATCGGGCGTTCGTCTCAACCTGGATCAGACTCAGCTTCGCGCCAGAGATCACGCTGCCGCTGGGATCGGTAACGTTGACGACCAGATCGCCAGTAATGGACTGGCCATCGAGCAAAGCGCTTACCGATATAGCAAGAACGACGGAAATACAACGCAGTATCCGCATAAATAACTCCCCTTGGGGAAAATATATTCGCGGCTATGGAATTGTCAAGAATTTTATTAATAAGAAACGCTTAGCTGCGCAAACCGTCAAACGCGTGAGCGATTTCCGCTTTGCCTTCGTTCGATGGCGGGATAAAAGGCAAACGCGGCGGTCCGCCATAGTAGCCATTCAGATCCATGGCGTGCTTTAGCCCGGGGATTCCGTACTTGGCGGCAATAATCTTCGATGCCGGCAGAATGCGCGTTTGCCAGTCCTTACAGGCTTCCTGCTGGCGCGAACGAAACGCTTCCCAGATCGTCACGCAGGCGTATGGCAGCGCGTTCGCGATAGCAAGGATTGCTCCGGACGCACCGATCTCTAGTGCCTCTCCAAAGCTGACGCCAGAGCCGGAAAGAATTTGGAATCCGGGCTTCACGGCCGGCACAGTTTGCTTCATTTTTTCCACGTTTCCGGAACTGTCCTTCATACCGATGATGTTCGGGTGATGGGAAAGCTCGGCGATGGTATCGACCGGAAGATCGTATCCGGTGACTTGCGGAATGTTGTAGAGGAGCACCGGAATTTTCGACTGGTCGGCAACGGCGCGAAAAAATACCGCCTGCGTTTCCGGCCGATGCATCTGGCCCCGATAGTAAAACGGTGTGAGAGCAAGCGCCACATGGTAACCGATATCGGCTGCGCGGTTAGCAACGCGGACGGTCTCGTGGACGCTTTCGGCGCCGACGCCCGCGATCAGCGTCTTGCCAGGCGCGCTCGCCTCACGCACCCATTCCATAAGTTGTAGCCGCTCTTCGGTGCTTAGTAGCGGAGTTTCGCCGGTTGAGCCGCAGACCGTGTAGCCGGTGAGGCCGACTTGGTTCAGCTTCTCAATGTTATGTAAGACTTTGGCTTTGTATAACTTTCCTTCGTGATCGAAGGAACTCGTCAGTGCGGGGAAAATTCCTTGTAGTTTCATAAACGGTCGGGCCCGTTACACGAGCCCGACCAGGTTTGAGAATAGCCTATGCGGCCAGACGTGTAATCACGAGCGTGTACAAAGCCAGTGACTCGATCAGCACAAGACCCAGAATCAGCGCAACGCGGATGGCCGCGATTGCTCCGGGATTGCGCGCCATAGCTTCCGCCGCCGAGGCGGTCGCCCTTCCCTGTCCTATACCGCAGAGTCCGGAAGCGATGCCCATGGCAATGTAGGCCGCCGCAAGACGGTTAGAATCTGAGGGATTGCTAGCACTCCCTTGCGCCAGCATTGGACTCGCTGAGGCCAGCAGTCCGAAAGCCAGTATGATCAGTTTGTTCTTCATTCGTTTCTCCTATTAAAGTGCCCCCAGGAGGTGGTTCGCACCGTGCGTTGGGACGCCGGGCGCTCACGCTGAGAGCGGGATAAGGCCTAATGCTCGTGCGATACGGCCCCGCCAACGTACACCATAGCGAGCAACATAAAAATATACGCCTGCAAAACGGATACGAACAAGTGCAGGCCGATAAAAATGACGGGAACTACAACTTTGGTCAACGCCACGAAGGTCACGTAGACCTGTTCGCCCGCGAACATGTTCGCGAATAAACGAACGGTGAGCGAAAGCGGACGAGCAAAGTGACTGATGATTTCGATGGGCAGCATCAGCGGCGCCAGGAGTAGCATCGGTCCAAGAAATTGTTTGATGTAGCCGCCGCCATTCGCGCGCACACCGGCCGCATGATAAAAAGCAAACGTCACTACGGCGAGACCGAGCGGAACCTGCGGGAACATCGTTGGCGATTCGAAGCCCGGGATGAGCCCGATCACGTTCATGAAGAGGATGAACAGAAAAATAGTGCCGAAGAATGCCAGGTATTTGGCGCCCCCATGACCGACGATCTCTTCCGCCGATGCATGGACGAACTCGTAAATGACTTCGAAGGTGTGCTGGATCTTGCCGGGCTTATCCACCGACAGTCGTCGCTTCAAGAGTCCGAAGAACACCACGATGAACAGAACGACTAGAATCTCGCAAACAAACCAATTCGCCCAGTGGTAACCAGCCGGGGTGGGAAGGAAGCGATTAAAAAGCGAAGTAATCCAGAGCTCGTGTTCTTCCATTTATCGCGCAGATCGACTCAACAGGTTTTGCAGCAACTCAACGATGGATGATGCCAGGACTGCCGCAGTGCTGGCAAAAAGCCCCAGAACCACAGGCAAAGGATTGACACCTAAGCCTTTGACTATAACATAGCCTGCAGCGAATAAGACGAAATAGCGGGCCACGAAGGCGCTCGCCTGCCAGGGCTTGCTCGAAGCTTCACCGGGCGCGATGCTGAACGATAAACGGTGGAAGAGCCACAAATTACCGAACGAACCCAATGAGCCGAGAACGAAGGCTAGCCCTTCGGCCGGACCCTGCAACCAGGCGAAAGCCGCCGCACCAAGAATACCGAACAGGATAGTCAGCCGGTAGAGTTGGAGGACTGACAAAGACGAGGTCATTTACTTTGGTCGCGAGAGAGCTCACGAAAGATCTGAATTAAGCCCGCGGCCATCCCCAAAAGGATACCGATTGCCGGCAAGTAGCTCCGATGCAGCCAGCGATTCGCGAACGTCGCCAGTATGTATCCTGCTGCCACAGACGCTGGAAGGGTCAGTGCCAGCGAGAGGTACCTGCCGAGCCAGTGCATTCAGAAGCCGGACCAGCGCGCGAGTCCCGGCTTGTCGAGACCGAACTGATCGAGCGCGCGGCCGACAATATGATCAACGATTTGATCCACGCTTTGCGGATGATTGTAGAACGCCGGAGCCGGAGGAAAGATGACCGCACCCATGCGGGTAAGAGCGAGCATGTTTTCCAGATGAATTTCATTGAACGGGCTCTCGCGCACGAGCAGAACGAGCTTGCGGCGTTCCTTTAGATGAACGTCGGCGGCGCGACAGATGAGGCTATCGCCAAAACCGGCGCGAATGGCCGCGAGCGTCTTCATGCTGCACGGGGCGATGATCATCCCATCGGTCTTAAAAGAGCCGCTCGAAAGGGGCGCGGCCTGGTTGTCCGGGTGATGAACGGCGGATGCGATACTTTCCAGCTCTTCGAGGGGCATGGAGGTCTCGTGCGCGACGGTGGCGCGCGCCCACTTACTAAGAATCAAGTGCGTTTCGACGCCGAGGAACTTCAGTGCTTCCAGTGTGCGTATGCCTAAGATGGCCCCGGAGGCCCCGGTAATACCGACGACGATTTTCATTGCGGCGATGCCAGAGTTTTGACGAGCCGATAAAGGAAAGTCTGGCCCTCGTAGAACGCCTGGACGGAAATACGCTCATCACGTCCATGGGCTCGGAAATCATCCCGGTCCATAAAGAACCCCGTCACGCCGTAAGTGGGAATGCCGACAGCGCGGAGATACATACCGTCGGTTGCTCCCGCCAAAAGGATGGGCAGAACGGAAACACCTGGCCAAAGGGTATCAGTAGCGCTGCCGATGGCTTTGAGAATATCGGGGCGAAGCGGCGAGGCGGGTCCGCGATGCACGTCGCCCATGATGGACAGTTTCACTTCGGAATCGGCTAATACTTTCTCAAGAGTGGACTGAATGTACTCGACCGAGTCTTCAGGAAGGACCCGGCAGTTGACTGTGGCGGCGGCGAGTTGCGGGAGGGCATTCATAGCGTGGCCGCCCTCGAGTTGTGTGGCCACGCAGGTGGTGCGCAGAACGGCGTTCCAAAAGGTAGATGCGGAGCCGGCTCGCTTCATTGCATCTTCGGAGCCGTCCGCTATCTTTGCGAGGTCGGCGCGAATCGGTCCTGTCTGGATTTTGGCCATTTGCGCGAAGTAGGCCCGGGTCACGTCGTTGGTTTTGACCGGAAAGCCAAATCTCGACAGGCGATCGAGCGCGCCGGCGAGGTGATAAATCGCATTGTCGGCAACCGGCAGGGAGCTATGGCCCCCTTTGTTGCGAACTTCCAAATGGAAATTCACTACATACTTCTCGCTAACCTGCAATTCGTTGGCGGCTCTCTTGCCATCGATCAGGTTGCCGCGACCGCCTTCATTCAGACAGATGTCGGCGTCGATTAAATCGCGGTGATTCTTGATTAACCATTCGACACCGTTGAAGGGGCCGCCGCCTTCTTCGTCGGCGGTAAGGGCAACGATGATGTCACGGTCGGGATGAAACCCTTCGCGTTTGTAGCGGATAAGATTCGCAATCCAGACCGTGGCTTGCGCTTTGTCATCCAGCGTGCCGCGCCCATAAAAGTACCCATCGCGTTCGGTGAACTGAAATGGATCGAGACTCCAGTCTTCACGCTTGGCTTCGACCACATCAGTGTGGGCGAGCAGCAAGAGCGGTTTGCGCGTGCCCGCGCCGTGATAGCGCACGACCAAGTTGTACTTTTTCTGGCTGGCGCCCCCCAGGAAAATGTCGGATTCCGGGAAACCAGCTTCACGAAGATGCGCAGCCATGGCTTCCGCGGCGGGCGTTGTCGCACCGGAAGTGTAGCCGGATTTGATTTCGACTAGTTGCCGGAAAATCGAACGGGCAAGTTGCTGGTCTGCGGGCGGAGGCATTACATCCGCGGCGAAGCAGGGAACGAGCGCTAGTGCAACCAGCAAGAATCGAGACATTGGTCGTATTGTTCCATGTTTACGGAGCCAGTTGCTTTTCGAGCTCAGCTACGCGCCGCTCGAGAGCGCGGATGGCTCTGAGCATTTCGGGTAGGCGCGAGTACGCGGCGGAAGCGCGGAGCCAGACGCGAGAATCGAAGGCCGGAGATCCGCTGATGACGGCCCCTTCCGGTACATCGTGGCCCACGCCGGATTGCGCCCACACAATCGCATTTTTATGGATGGTGAGATGTCCCGACGAACCAGTCTGGCCTGCCATAATGACGTTTTCTTCAAGGACAGTGCTCCCGGCAAGGCCAGTTTGACCGCAGATGATATTGTCCTCACCCACCACGCAGGCATGGCCAATCTGGCACAAACTATCGATTTTGGCGCCGCGTTTGACGCGAGTTTCGCCGACCGTGGCGCGGTCGACCGACGTCAAAGTTTGGATCTCCACATCGTCTTCGAGAACGGTAATGCCGGATTGGACAATCTTGTATTGCGTGCCATCGGCGGCTTTGGCAAAACCAAAGCCATCGCCGCCGATGACTACGCCGTTGTGCAGCGTGACACGATCTCCTACCCGGCAGAATTCACGAACTGTGGAATGCGAGTGCGCGGTGAAATCCTTTCCAATCGCACAACCTTCATAAATGACGGCGTGCGGATAGAGAACGGCATTCGCGCCGAGCGAAACGCGTTCACCGATAACGGCGTAAGCGCCGATGGAAGGATTCGGCCCGACCGTGGCCGTATCCGCAATGGAGGCAGTCGGATGGACACCGGGCGCAGGTTTGGGAGGTTGATAGAACAGACCGAGAACGCGCGCGAAATCCAGATATGGATTCTCTGAGACGAGCGTGGCCGCGTTGGAATCTTTGAGCGGTTCGGCGGCAATGATTGCGGAGGCGCGGCTAGCCTTGATTTTCGGCGCATACTTCAAGTTGGCGAGAAATGTGAGCTCGCTCGGGCCGGCCTTATCGATAGTGGAGACACCGGTGATCAGCATACCGGGATCTCCCGCCAACTTACAGCCGAGAAATTCGGCCAGACGCGCAAGGCTAAAAGAGGGCATATACCGATTAGACGCCAGCGCGTGGATCGTCGTCAGCCTTCGGCCACAACCGGGTTGCGCAGTTCGCCAATGGCCGGTATCCGCACGACTACGTCATCGCCGGGACGCAAAAAGCGCTGCGGGTTTCGCGCAACACCGACACCGGCCGGCGTGCCAGTAGAAACGATATCACCAGGCTCCAGAGTAAAGACGCTCGAGAGGAACGCGATCAGGTCTGGAATTTTGAAGATCAGTTCGCGCGTGTTGGAACTCTGCAGCCGCTCGCCGTTGATATCGAGTTGAATGTCGAGACTGTGCGGATCGGCGATCTCGTCTGCAGTGACAATCCATGGACCCATCGGCGCAAAAGTGTCGAAAGTCTTGCCCATGAGCCACTGCGTGGTAGCGCGCTGGTAATCGCGCGCGCTGACGTCATTCACGATCGTGTAGCCAAAGACATGTTTCGGCCAATCAGCGCCCGCGATGTTACGGCCGCCGCGCCCGATCACGAAGGCGAACTCAGCTTCATAGTCCGGCGACTTCGAAACCTTCGGAAGAACGATGTTGTCTCCGGGTGCGATGACCGCTGTCGCGAACTTATTGAAGATTGTAGGTACGCTGGGAATCTCCGAGTTCGTCTCCGCGGCGTGGTCGCGATAATTCAGTCCGACACAGATCAATTTTCTAGGCCGCGGAATGGGCGCGAGCAGCTTTACCTTGTCGAGCGAGAATCCGCCGCCGCTTACGGCGAGCTTTTCAGCCGCGGCCCGGCCATCGGCGCCGGATTCAATGAAATCCAGAAGAGAAGCAAATCCGGCGGTGGAAAGATCGCCGACTGTGGGGCCCGATAGAACGCCCGGGCGCGACTTTCCGTCAACTGCAAACGTTACAAAGCGCATGCTTGCATCTTAGAATGGCGGCTCAACCGAAGAGTCAAGCCTCGGCCGTGACGATCTCGCCGATTTCCAGAGCATGCAGAGCCGGTTCGATAGAGGCGCGGTCGCCCACCACCATCCAAACCATGTTCGCCGGATCGAGCAGCGACTTGGCGGCAGCTTCGATGTCGGTTGTGGTGAGCCCGGACACGCGGCTGACGTACGAATCGTAAAAATCCAACGGCAAACCCAGTTGCAGCAAATCGCCGAATAGATTCCCGACCGCGTTCATGGTCTCGTGCGAGCCGGGAAGTTCGAAGATTTGCTGTTGCTTCGCCTTCTCGAGTTCGGCAGCAGTGACAGGCCTCGCGCCGAGCATGCCTTTCATCTCACCAAGAATTTCCGCCACTGTATCGGCGGTCTTGTCGCCTTGCACGGAGCTATATGCCAAGAACAGGCGTTGGGCGCGACCCCCCTGCAGGAGCGATCCCGCTCCGTAAGACCAATGCTTGTCCTCCCGCAGATTCATATTCAGCCGTCCGCCGAACGTGCCGCCAAAGATATTATTCATCGTCTCGAGCTCGATCTCGTCTTCAACTCTAGGCGCAGCCGCGAGAGTTCCGGCCAGGACGACCGACTGCTGTGCGCCCGGCTTGTCAACCAGGTATATGATCGGTCGCTTGGGCCGGGCGACAATGTCGAGACGTTTCGCGGGCGATTCACCCGGAGACCAGTTCGCAAATAGTTTCTCGAGCTTGGGCTTGATTTCGTCGGCCGTCGTATCGCCCACCACAATCAGCGTTGCGTTGTTGGGCTTGAACCAGGCCGCGTGGAAACGAACCATGTCCTCGCGGGTCATCTGCCCAACGGATTGTTCGGTTCCGGTGCCAGTCAACGGAACGCCGTATGCGTGCTGGGAACCGTAGAGAATGGGAGGGAATGCGCGCAAGGCCATCTGCAGCGGCGTGACCTTTTCGTTGGCGATCGCGGAGAGTTGCAATTGACGCTGGCGCCCAAAATCGCCTTGTGGAAAGACCGAATCCAGAATCACGTCAGCAAATAAATCGAGCGCATCGTCGAGTGTGTCTTTCAAGCTCGACAAAAAGACCGTCGACATATCGAGGTTGCAGCCGCTGGTAAGTTGCGCACCTAACATTTGCAGTGCATCGCTGATCTCGAGTGCGCTACGGCGTGCCGTGCCGCCGGTGAGCAGCGATGCGGCCAGACGCGCCGTGCCAAGGCGAGCCGATTGATCCGCGGCATAGCCGGCATTTACATCGAGCCAAAAATTCACAACGGGAATTTCATGACGCTCGGCCACCAGGATACGGAGCCCGTTGGAGAGCCGCTCTTCGCGAAGCGCGGGCAGTTTTAGATCGTGGGGCGCCCCGAGCGCGGGAATTGCCGAACGCTGGGCCGGCGTTTCGATTTGTCGGCTGGCAGCAAAGGGAACTACTTCGAGTGCATACACACCATCGGTAAGCCAGGCGCGCGCGGTGTCGCGAAGATCGGCCACAGTAGCCTCGCCCAGCCGCCGCAGCCGTTCTTTGTAGGCGTGTGGGGTTCCTGAATAAGTGACGCTGGTGGCGAGAATATCGGACTTGCCGCCAAAACCACCAATCCGTTCTACGCCGCGCACGAAAGCCGCGTACGCTTGTGCCTTCAGGCGCTCGAGCTCACGGGCCGTCGGACCGCTTTCGATAAAGCGGGCGATCTCTTCATCGAGCGCCTTTTCGACTTTCCGCAGATCCTCGCCCTGGCGTGCAGTTGCGACTACAACAAATTGGCCCCCGATCTCACGCTCATCGAGATAAGCGGACACCTGAGTGGCAATCTGATCGTCATAGACGAGGCGCTTGTAGAGCCGAGAGTTCTTGCCGCTGGACAGAATGCCGGCCGCCAGGCGCAAGTACCCCGCTGGCGCCGAAGTCTGGCCGGGCGTGTTCCAGACTTTGTAGATACGGGCTTGCGGAACACGGTCCTGAACACTTTCACGATGTTCACCCGCCATCTTGGCGGTCCAGGCCCGTTGATGCGCTACTGGCGGTCCTGGAACGATCTCGTTGAAGTAGCGCTGCGCCTTTTCGCGCGCCTCAGAAACTGTGATGTCTCCGGCAAGCACGAGCACGGCGTTCGACGGCGTGTAATATGTCTTGAACCAATCGCGCACATCGTCGAGAGTCGCCGAATCCAAATCTTCCATCGAGCCGATCACCGTGTGAGCATACGGATGTTCGGCAGGATAAGTCGACTTGACGATCAGATCTTCGACGATCGCGTATGGCTGATTGTCGCCCTGGCGTTTCTCGTTCTGCACAACACCACGCTGGAGGTCCAGGATTTCTTGGTTGATGGTGTTGTAGAAGTGACCCATGCGGTCGGATTCGGCGAAGAGAGCATAGTCGAGCGCGGAAGAAGGGACGTTTTCGAAATAATTAGTGCGATCTTCGCTGGTGGTACCGTTCAGGTCAGTCGCGCCGATACGCTCCATTGCTTCAATGAAGCTCCCCGGCAAATGCTCACTGCCTCCGAACATCAGGTGTTCGAAGAGATGTGCAAAACCTGTTTTTCCCGAGCGTTCGTTCTTGGAGCCGACGTGGTACCAGATGTTTACGGCGACAATGGGCGTCTTGTGATCTTCGTGCACCACGACACGCAAGCCGTTGTCCAGGACAAACTCTTCACAGGGGATTTCAAGGTTGGAAAAGCGCATTACGGCGTGAAATCGTCACGATAGCAGATGAGAGAACCAAGATCGCGGGACCGCAGTTAAGATGACTTCAGTGATGAGCAACCCGCCACGCGCGGAGCAACAGATCCGTCGTTGGCTGGCTTTCGTGGTTGTTGTGGCGCTTTTCGTCTGGCTGGCGATTGTCTGGGTTCACTTCGGAAGAACAATCATCCGTTTTTACTGTCCGCTACCTTATTTCGATTACTGGAACACGGTAGGCAGGATCGACGATTATCTCCATCTGCAGATTGGTGTTCTATGGCATCAACATAATGAACACCGGCTTGTCTTTCCCGAAATTATTTTCGCCGCGGATTACATATTTTTCCGCGGTCGCGAAATCCTGCCGCTAGCACTCAGCGTTTTTTTCTTTCTCGGCACATGGTTTCTTCTTTCGGTCACGCTATTTCGAAATAGGTCGTTATCTCTGACGGCCCGGCTCTGCGCGATTCTTCTTGCCGGCATAGTTTGGTGCTGGGAAGGAAGCGCTCTTCTGATCGCTGCGCCATTTCTCATCCAGTGGTCGCTATTACTCGCGGCTGCCACGCTGGCACTCTTCTTATTGGCACGGCTCCCCGGCACCCGGCGACCTGGAGTCTATCTCGCCGGCTCCATAGCGTGCTCTATTGTCTCCACCTATACCTCCGCCAATGGCCTGCTCTTGTGGCCCGTGATTCTGTTGGCCGCATGGCTCCTGTGTCTGACTAAGAGTCAATTTGTCGCTCTGTGCGTGAGCGCCACGGCATCGATTGGATTGTATTTCTTCAATTATCATTTTTCGGCGGGGACCGGCCAAAGCTCAGCACTAACTCATCCTTTTTATGCAATCTCCTTCCTGACCGCGTATCTCGGTATGCCCTTCACCGCGGCCGGCCCGCAGTTTGGGCTCGCTATCGGGTTCTTTGAGTTGGCTGCTTATGTTGGTTTTGTTCTGCTGGCGTCCAGACGCCGATTGTTGACGACCGAGACCGCGGTGGTTCTCCTTGGCTTCTATCTTCTATGTATTCTCACCGCGATGGTAACCGCTTTCGGAAGAATGAATCCGCAGGACCTGGCTTTTGGCGCCGCTACGGCGCATCGCTATATCGTTGTTCCAGTGGCGGCCCACGCCACCCTGATTCTCATCGCGACATGGCTCTGGGGAAACTCCCGCCACTATCTCTGGGTCCCATTTTTGAGCGTTTTCGCCATAGGATATTTGGCGGCCGGCAGTTCGCCGGGCATCGCCGCGTGGAGGGATATGGCGCGGCATTCACTCATGGACTGCCAGTTGGCTTCTCTCGCCTTCGAATCCGGTGTCGACGATCCGCAACTTATGGCAAGCGTGTTCCCGGGAGGCGGCTACGTCAAGAGCATGCTGCCAGTCCTGCGCAACCATCACTTGTCTACATTTGCGGACGGAAAAATGGATTGGCTCGGCAGGCCAGTTTCTTCCCTGCTTCCCATGTCCAATTTCCGCCAACCCGGGGCGGTAACTTCCACCTATCCGCTCGCCTCAGGACTCCTTGTGGTCGGATGGACCGATTCGGCGCACCGCATCTGGCGTCCGGAAGAAGTAATATTGGTCAACGAGCAACGACGGATCGTCGGATTGGGAAGAAAACTCCGGGCCGGCTTCCCCGGAGGGCTGGCTTCGTCTGAGACTCCGCCCTCTATTGCCTGGGTCGGATTCATAAATTCAGCGTTCCCAAGTAGCTCATTCTCCGTCTATATCATCGGCCATCATGGCAAGAATCTGATTCCCGCGGGAGGACCGTTCCCGATTCCTCCGATTCGTGCCATGCGAGGTGGAGAGCTTGGGCCTCCCCTTCAATCGCTCCGGTGGAATGCGCAAGGAGACTGGATCAAGAACGGGCCTATTCCGGGGGGAGCGCCGCCGATTTCCTACTACGAAAACCATTCCGAGAGAAACGCAAATACCGGCGTCCTCACGTCAACCCCCTTCTCAAAACCTCCGGGAAACTGTCTCGTACTCGCCAACGCGCATGGACCGTCAACCGAAGGCCTTTCAGAACGGCTGATTAACGCGGATACAAACGTCACGATTGCATATGCACCGTTGATCGACAGGTATTCGGATTGGAACTTTTGGTCCATTAAGTTGCCGCCGGACATCCAGCGCCTGCAGATTGTCGCCGAGGACCGCGGCCGTCGTCTGGAACAATGGTTGGCGATAAGCGAGCCTCATTTTTGCAAATAGATTTTCATAATATTCTGGCCGTTAGATAGAAATTTATCAGTGATTCCTCATTGCCCAACAGATTTACAGAAGATATACCAGGCGCGATTCTCTGGGCAGACGGAGTACAGACAGAGAGTCTGGCAAGTGCTCTGCTCCTTCTTCTCGAAGTGGATACGCGCGGACGGCGAGGCATTGGACCTCGGCTGCGGCCACTGCGAGTTCATCAACAACGTCGAATGCCGCCGGAAATATGCAATGGACCTGAACCCGGATGCGGGCGAATTGGCGGCACCGGGCATCGGCGTTCTGCTACAAGATTGCTCGGAGCCTTGGCCGATTGCACCCGACAGCCTTGACACAGTATTTAGCAGTAATTTTTTTGAGCATTTGCCCACCAAGACCGCGCTCGAAAACACCTTACACCACGCTTACCGTGCGCTTCGTCAAGGCGGCAAGTTGATTGTGATGGGTCCCAACATCAAATATGTATCGGGCGCGTATTGGGATTTTTTCGATCACTACATCGCGCTGACTGAGCTCTCTGTAGCCGAAGTCCTCACGAAATGCGGGTTTCAGATCGACGTTTGTATCGACCGCTTCCTGCCCTACAGCATGTCGCAAAGACGCACCTACCCGATTTGGACACTGAAGACCTACCTTGCCATGCCCTGGGTATGGCCAATTTTTGGTAAGCAATTTTTGGTAGTTGCACGGAAGTAAGCCGATTAATTGGTTCTTCGAAAATCACCGCCGCTGAAATATTTCTCGAGCCACACATAGAGGCAGATGAACAAATAGCGGCTGCCCATTTCTTTGATTCTCAGCTTTGGCTCGCCGCTGCGGCGATTTCGCCAGGTGATGGGAATGACTGTCCACGTATAGCCGCGAACAATCGTCTTGAGGGGTAATTCCACCGTGAGATTAAAATGCGGCGAGAGCAGGGGTCTGCAGCCATCGATGACGGTCCGGCGGTAGGCCTTGAAGGCATTGGTGGTGTCGTTCAACGACACATGAAAAAGCATCCGTATGAAGAAATTTGCCAGCCGGTTGATTCGCAGTTTCAGCCCGGGATAGTCGATTACTCCGCCACCCTTTACGAACCGCGAGCCGAACACGGCATCCCAGCCTTCGTTGAGCAATTGCCAGTAGCGGACCACGTCACGGCAATCGTCGGATTCGTCGGCCATCATGATCGCTACGGCGTCTCCCATTATGTAGTCGAACCCATGAATAAGCGCGCGGCCGAAACCGTGTGGCCCCGCGTTTTGAAGAGGGCGCAGAGTAGGGACACGCTCGCAAACCTTCATCAACTTTTCCCAGGTCGAGTCCGTACTGCCGTCGTCTACGACGACGATCTCGTGAGGAACACCGTGAATGTTCAATTCGACGTAGAGATGCTCAACCGTGGAAGCAATGCATCCTTCCTCATCGCGAGCCGGAATTACGACGCTGAGCAATCGCAGGGGGCCTGCGTCGGGACGCATTGCGTTGGATGTCATACCGCGCCGCAACGCGCAAGCCAATCGGGATTTCTTTCGACGTGCGCCGCAATTTCCTCGAGGATCGAAGGAAGCATACGAGTGGGCTCCCATCCGAATTCGCCTCGCGCGCGGGTAGTGTCCATCACAATCCACGGGGCATCAAAAGGGCGCTCGCGCTCGTCGGGGTGAGGCGTATGAGGACCGAAGCGATCATCACACCAGGCAGTCAATTGGGCCAATGAAATCGAATTCTCAGGCCCCCCGCCCACGTGATAAACCGGTTCGGAAGGGGGATCGCGCCGCACTTGTTGCGCAATGAGCAGCGCGAGGTCGTCCGGATGAAACGCGTCTCGGACCTGCAAGCCGCGCGCGCCGAAACCGATATAGCGCAAGCTACGCCGCGCGGCATGCGCATGAAGCCAGTAAGAAAAGATGCCCTGCTCCGCTGTGCCAAATTGGCCCGCGCCTGCCAGGATGCCGCAGCGATCCAGCCACACAGGAAAACCGAACGTGGCGCCGTACTCAACCGCCATGATCTCGGAGGCAAGTTTGGTCGCCCCGTAGATAGAAACAGGCTGACGGACGGGAAACTGCTCGGTGAGCCCACTCGCACTCACGCCCGAAGGCAGCGGCTTAGTGTCGTCCAATGCGAAGCTCGCGCCGCACTCACGCACCGGCAACGCGGCGAGATCGCGAACTGAATACACGCGGTTCGTGCTGATAACAATGAGACCGGCGCCGCGCTCACGGCAGTACTCGACCAGGTTTAGCGTGCCGGAAAGATTGTGCTCGGCGACTTGCCGCGCGCTCGAACGTCCGTCGACACCCGCCAGAATACTCGGATTTGCGGCCGCGTCTATGACCCAGTCACAAGCTGGCAGCGGATCCAGATCGCTACGCAGCCGCAGATCCCCGTGAAAGAAGCGTACTCCCGTGGCCACCGCCGGGGCCCGGTTCATTTCACTTCCCGGGCGTAGCAGATTATCGATGCCGCAGATTTCAACGTTGTCGATAAGATCCGGGAGCGCGATCGCCAGCCGGTTACCGGCGAAACCGCACACACCGGTAATCAAAATTTTCATCCGGCAGCCACCCGCCGGGGGGGTTCCCGGGGCGAGGTACCATCGGGGTCATTCGCTAACGCGCCGTCAGGAGCTTTCACGGGGCCATCGAGAAGTGGATCGCCGGTTCGCCGCATCCACGAATCCAAACGAACGCGCATGTCTTTTAACGCCGCCGCGTAGGCCGGATCGTCCACCAGATTGCGGGTCTCATTTGGATCGAAGATGCAATCGAACAAAAGATCGCGCGGCACAATTTGCTGTCGCCAGCCGTTCTTCAGCCATAGATCCTTGCTCAATCCGTCATCACAATTCGGCAGCACGGGTGTGTGCTTGTCTCCGAAATGGCGAATGTAGTTAAAACGTTGAGTACGGACGGCCCGCTTCGGCTCGTACGCGGCGTGATAGTTCACTTCGGCAAATAGCTCATCGTGAATCTCCGGAACTTCTCCTCGCACCAACGGCAAGAGCGATTTCCCCTCGAGCCAAGCGGGCTCTTCGATGTTGAGCAGTTCGCAGATAGTTGGATATAAATCCAGATGGGACACCATGGCATTTGAAACCTTGCCCCCCGTGAAACCACCTGGACCACGAAGGATCATATATACCGAGGTGCCATGCACCGTCAGGTTGCACTTCATGCCGGGAAACGAGATTCCATGGTCGGTGGTCGAGATCACGAGCGTGTTTTGCGCCAACCCCGCGGATTCGAGTGCATCCAGCACGGTACCCACACCTTCGTCAAGAACTCTTGCCGAGGCATGAAACGCGGCCATATCCTGGCGTGTGAGGAGCGTGTCGCTCACGGTTGCCGGCGGCTCAGTAAACCGCGGATCTTCTGCGGGGCCGGGCTTGTGAAATTCGCGATGGGTCTCGAAAAAGCCGACGTCGAGAAAGAACGGTTGCTTGGGTGCGGCCTTCAGGAAGTTTCGAGCGGCCGGCGCCACCTGCGCCACATGCACGCCGCCGGTCGCGACGACTTCGTCGTAGCCGATGGTGGCGGCCTCCTTGGCGACGTGCTGCACGCCGATCAGCGTGGAACGATAGCCCTGGGGGCGCAACCAATGCAGCAGATGCTGGTTGTAGTCATTTAGCAAGAATCCGCGATGCGCCAAGCCGAGCATACCGTTCCGATGTGGACATTGGCCAGTCAACAACGCAGCCCGGCTAGGCGAGCAAGTGGGTGCTGCGTCGAACGCCTGGCGAAACAGAAATCCTTCGCCGGCGAGCTTTTGCAGATTCGGAGTGCTGACGGCGTAACCGTAAGGTTGGATGTATCGCCCGGTATCGTGCGAGTGCAGATACAGAATATTGGGCCGCGCGGAGGGCGCCGCTTGCAAACGGCCGGCTAGCACGCCCGTAGCGGCAGCCAAACCTTTCATCAATTCGCGCCGCGAGCTGGCGTCTGCTTCCTCAGGCATTCGTCTTCATTCTATGATCGGGCCGCCGCTTGCGGAGCACGCGCTCCAGAACTTCCAGGAAATGAGGCTCATTCTCTAGTTCCAGGTCGATTTCGAGCCACGCGAGACTCAACGGTGCGATCGCCTTTTCCAGATGATTGGGACAATTGATGCGATCTTTCTCAGTCGTCACCAGCACCCTTGCACCATGCATACGAGCCTGATGGGCTAGGCGCTGCAGTTCGAATGGCTTGTAGGAATGGTGATCGTCGAAGAACCAGCGAAAGACCACGTTGAGACCCAGCGATTCGAGCGTGCGCCAGAAATTCTGAGGGTTTCCTAGACCGCAAAACGCGGCGACCCGCTCCCCGGCTAAACTTTGGATGCATGCACCGGTATGGTAATCGCGCCAGCAGCGCGCGAGAAGACGGGTGCGAAAAGCGGGAGCGGTCGGATTGAGCCCTCGGAGACGGGCCCGAATGGCTTCGAAGCGCAAATCGTTTTCGGCGCGGGTGATGACGAACGCGTCGGCGCGGCCCAAGGCCTCAAGAGGCTCGCGAAGACGTCCCAACGGCACCAGTCCGTCCTGGCCGAAAGGGTCGAGACCATCGATCACAACAATGTCAAAATCGCGATCGATACGCGCGTGCTGAAATCCGTCATCGAGCAGCAGAACGCCTGTCGAAGGAAACTGGCGCAACAGAATCTGAGCGCTCTCATAGCGTTTCGCACCGATTCCGATCGGGGCGACGCCGGCCCGCAGGAAGATTTGTGCTTCGTCTCCGGTCAATCGCGGAGACGCTTTCGCGGCCGGGCCGAGCACCAGATTCTCCGCGGGAAAACGCCGCCGATAGCCACGTGTGAGAATGGCCGGAGCATAGCCGGCCGTGCGCAGGCGCTCCGCCATGTAGTTAGTGAAAGGCGTTTTGCCGGAACCCCCGATTGTAATGCCGCCGATGCTCACCGCCGGCACCGGAAGCGGAAGCAAGGACGCGGCACGATGTTCGGCTTTGCTGCGTTGTATTACCGCGCCAACTTTCCAGACGAATGCAAGCAGACCGAGCAGGGCGCGCATGAAATTGCCCCGCGGAGTCTTGAGCCAAGCCGAATGATAGAGCGGCCAGAGGCGCGTAGCGATAGAGCGTGAGACGCCCTGCCGCCCTAGGACCAGATGAAGCGCTCGCCTCCCCAGATCGCTCGCCCGCCGCGGATTCTTCAGCAGATCCCGAATCGCTCCAGGAAGCTCCTGTTCGCTTCGAATTTGAACGATGGCCTGTTGCTCGATGAAATCTGCCGCGATCGCTTCAAAATTCTGCATGTGTGGACCTACCACGATGGGAACACCGGCCACAGCAGGTTCAATAATGTTATGGCCACCCCTCGGCGCCAGCGAGCCGCCGACAAATACGACATGCGCCTGGGTGTAGAGGGAAGCCAACTCGCCGATGGTATCGAGTAATAGGACACCCGGCAGTGCAATGCCCGTCGTGGCTTCGCCCATCGCTAAGCTGCGCCGGCGCCACGGAAGCCCGCTCGCTGCGAGCTTGCGCGCAACTTCATCGAAACGCCCCGGTTGCCGTGGCGCCAGTATCAAAAGCAGGCTCGGGAATTCACGCGCCAATTCTTTAAATGCAGAGAGCACAATGTCGTCTTCGTCGACCGTGTGCTTTATAAGGCTGCCTGCTTCATTCGGGCCGGCTGTGCTGGCTGCAATCCAAACGTGCTCCGCGTCAAACGAAGGAAGCTTGGCCGGCAACGGAACGGCGGCGGCATCGTACTTGAGATTGCCCGCGATAGACAATCGCTGGGGCGTAACGCCGAGCCGCGAATAGCGCTCGAAATCCGCGGCACTTTGCACCAGCACCTCGTCCGCAAGCTGGAGCACTGGCCCGAACAACCAGCGCCAAGCTTGGTATTGGGGCCACGTGCGCGTCGAAATACGGCCGTTTGCGATCGCGAGCCGCGCTCCAGAACAGCGGACTTCCGAGTACAGATTGGGCCAGATCTCGGTCTCGAGAACGATCACAAGAGCGGGGCGAATGGCACGCAGCGCGCGGCGCACGAAGGAGACGTAATCAAGCGGCGCGTAGAAAATGCCATCGACCAGACCGGAGGCCTGGCGCATGGCGGCCTTGCGGCCCGCAACCGTCGACGTGGAAAGATAGAAAGGTATGAGCGGCTGATCGGCGCGCAGTTGCCGAATCAGCGGAATGGCGGAAGCGACCTCCCCCACCGACACGGCATGCAACCAGATGCATCCCGGATTCGTCCGAGAGAAAGATTGGGGGAGTATGCCTAGGCGCTCCAGAAAATGCGGCCCGTAGCCGCGATCGAACAGCAGCCGTGCAGCAAAATAGAGGACGATGAAAGGAAATGTGACGAGTTGTATTAGCCGATATAGGAGAAGGGCGCGCGTGATGCCTGGAACTCGTTTCTTGACTCCGAGTATAACGTTGGCGGCCGCGCTTGCCATCGGCGCCCATGCGGGGGATGACAAGCCATTTCAGGCGCTTGCCGCAAGCGAATACGCGCACCAGGTGGTCCAGCAGGTGACCGTCGGGGCAAAACCATACGACACGCAGGATTTGACCACGGAGGCATTCGGAAAGAAGGCCGACTTGTTGAAGTACGGCGTATTTCCGGTGCTACTCGTAATCGAGAACAAGCGCGCCGATTCCCTTGACTTACGCCAACTCGAGGTGAGTCTGGTGGGCGTGGACGGGCGCCACGTAACGGCGATTAGTCCGGATGAACTACCGTTTCTTGTAAAGAATGGCAAACGGCGTCCGTCAACACCTTCGGTCGCTTTACCGGTGCCGCTGCCCAAAAAGAAAAATCCCCTGTCGGACGATGCGATTGTGGCACGGGCTTTCGTCGCCAAGATGCTGCCGGCCGGCGATTCGGCCAGCGGGTTCTTTTATTTCGAAGCGCGGCCGGAGCGCGGAGACACTATCTATCTAAACGGCCTGCGCGAGGCGCGGTCGGGAAAAGAGATCATGTATTTCGAATTTCCACTGATGAACGGCAATACCGACGGCGGCCAATAGGCCTCATCAGCTTAGCCTCTCGCAAACGGCAGACGGCTTTCGAGGTAGGCCGCGAACCCTCCTTTGAGAAACGACACGTTGCGGAATCCGAGATTCCAAACGACACTCGCCACAAAGCTGGCGCGCTTCCCCGATTCGCAGACCACACAGAGTACGGTGTCGGGCGGCAATCCGGCAAGCGAGTCAGTTAAGTTATCTGGCGGGATGTGCAGTGCCTCCCGAATTCTCGCGCGCTCGAACGCCGCGCGACCGCGCGTATCGACCACCAGAGTTTTCCAGGCTGAGACTCGGACCGCTAATGTGTCCGCCCCGACCATTTCGAGGGAACCCAAATCTCCGTAGCGTCGTCGCCAGTCTTCGATTACGTTCGGCCCACACACGCCTTCAAACTCCAACTCCAAGCCCGACGTCAGAGTCTCGCGACACCGGTCAATCTCCTCCGGTGCCTCCGCGACAACAAGGGCCCTGCTCCCCTTGATGAGGCCATTAGTCCTTAGCAGCTCCAGACAACCAGCGTCGGGGAAATGGAAGCTCCCCGGAATAAATCCACTGGCAAATGCCGCCGGACTTCTCACATCCAGCAGAAGTACACCTAATTCCGGTGTCGCTCCCGCTAAGGGCAAGCGTACGCCCTCGATCGGCAGGCGGTTCTCCCCGTACGGGGTAGTTCCCATGAAATTCTCCAGATTACTTAAAGACGGATGTAATAAATATCGTACGTTTAGGGTGGGATAGTCCAGCGGTTTTTTTGGATTTAACCCTGCGATGACGACGCAACTGGTCCCCTAATATGTATATCCATCAGCGAATTGCGAAGCCCTCGCGGAAAGTTTCCTTTACCGAAATATTCAGAGAATGAAGGGGCAATCAGAATGGATTAATCCGCTAAAGTGCAGAGAATTATGAACTGATAGCTGAATCGGAGACACGCAGCCTTGGACGGCTTTCTGGTACCGGGACCCGTTCCTCAAATTCGGTAATGGCGCTCCGAGATTGTAACTTTTGCCCGGCTTTCCCTACAATCAATGTGAACGTCCAAAAATTCTTATGAAGTACTCTTCAGCGTGCGCCGCGATCTGCGCCTTGGTCCTGTTGGCCGGATGCTCGCAGAGCCCGGAAAAGTTATTGACGGCGGCAAACAAGTATCACCAGAACAAGAAATACCAGGAAGCCTCGATCTTGTACCGAAAGGTGATTCTGAAGGACAAGACGAACGCGGAAGCCTACTATCGCGAGGGGCTCAACCTGCTCGATCAGGCGAAAGTGTCGGAAGCGGCCAGCTATTTGCGACGCGCGGTCGACCTGCGCCCAAGCAATACGGATGCCGCGGTCAAGCTGTCTGAGATTTACCTGGCGGCCTACTCGCAGGATCCCAAAAAATTCAGGACGCTTCTATCGGACGTTCGGGATTTAGATAAGAAGATCCTGCTGCAAAAAGCCGACTCCTTCGACGGTCTGCGCATTGAAGGGCTGCTTCAAATCGCTGACAAACAATATGACAAAGCGGTCGTTGCGCTGGCCAGGGCCAACCAGATCAACCCTCACGCTCGCAATCTCGTCGGCTGGTACGCCGAAGCGCTGGTAGCCAACAACAACCTTCCGCAAGCCATGAGCCTGATGGAAGATATGGTCGCCAATGACAAAACCTTCGGACCGGGATACGATTTCCTGTTTCTCCAGCATGGTCGTGCTGGGGAGCGCGACAAAGCGGAAGCCGTGCTGCGAGAGCGCGTAAAGAACGACCCAAAGAATCCGGTTGGCTATCAAAATCTTGCCAGCTACTTGCTGGCGTCCAATCGAACCGCCGAAGCCGAAACCTTAATGCGCCAGATCTTGGGCGACAAAAGTTTTACGAATGGGCATGAACTGGTCGGGGACTTTTATGTCCGGGCCAAGAAATATGACCAGGCCCTGGCCGAATATCAGCAGGGCGAAAAGGAAGATCCCAAAAACAGTGTGAAATACCAGGAGCGTATCGTCGCGCTGCACGCCTACAGCGGCCGCACCGATCAAGCCTCCCAAATGGCTAAGGAACTGGCTGAAAAAAACCCTAAGAACCTCTCCGCTAGTGAGATGTACGCCTCGCTTCTGCTGCAGAGCGGGAATACGGCGGATGCTACCAAGTCCTTGGCCGAACTAAAGAAACTCGCGGCAAACAATCCGACCGATCCGGTTTTGCATTTGGACTTGGCACGAGCGTATTTCGGCTTGAACGACCGCGACAAAGCCCTTTCGGAAGCTCTCGAGGCGATGCAGACGGAACGGAAAACGAATCCGCGGGTCGGAGTGATCGTACCGGCGAGGATCGTGGCGGCCCGCGTATACGCCGATCGCGGTTCGTACCCCAAGGCCATGGAGCAGGCAAACATGGCCCTCTCGATGCAGCCCGGAAATCCGGATGCCAGCTTGATTCGGGCCCGCGCCCTGATCGGCATCAACGACATGGAGAAGGCCCTGCCCGAGTTGGAAGAACTGGTAAAAAAGTTCCCTCAGATGAACGATGCACGCCTGCAACTTGGCGGCCTCTACCTGGCGCAGCGCCAGTATGACAAGGCGGAAGAACAATTCCAGGTAGTATCCAAGGCGACGCCGCCGGATATTCGCGGCTTCCTTGGGATCCAAACTGTACGGCTAGCCACCGGCAAGAGCGCACAGGCGGTTCAGGCCATGCAGGATTTAGTCGACAAGAATCCCACTAATGTCGCCTATCGATACCAACTGGCGAATTTTCAAGGCACCGCGGCCAGCATGGGCCGGGCATCCAATTCCACCCACTCTCAGCAACTGGTCCAGCAGGCCGCCGACAATTACAAAGAAATTTTGAAGACTACCCCCAAGTCCGCGGATGTCTGGTTGCGCCTGGGCGTCATGCAGCGCGACCTCGGGCAGTTCGATGCCTCGTTGGCGTCTTTCGAACAGGCCGCAAGCGCCGATCCAAACAATGCGCAAGCATTCCTCAACAAGGCTCTGCTGCTCGAGGCGACCGGCAAAAAGACCGAGGCCCACGATGCCTATAACAAGGTGCTCGTCCTTCAACCGGAAAATGCGTTAGCGCTCAACAATCTTGCGTATCTCAACGCCGATAGCGGCAAGAATCTGGATCAAGCCATGACCTTCGCCCAGCGCGCCAAGCAAAAAGCGCCGGATAACCCCGACGTATCGGACACGCTTGGCTATGTGTACTACCAAAAGAATCTGAATTCCGAGGCCTTGCGTATTTTCAGGCAGAACGTGCAGGATCATCCGCAAAATTCCATGTTCCACTTCCATCTGGCAATGGCTCTGCTAAAACAGGGAGACAAAGAGGGTGCGCGCCAGGAAGCCACCAAAGCGCTTACAAATGCCGTACCTGAGCAACAGGACAAGATCCGCTCATTCGTGAATCAGATCGGCTAGTCACCCGCCGGTGCAACTTCTCGATCGGCATCCTGCGGCCCGCTACATTGCACCCTTCGCCACGGTGCTTGTGTTTTTGTCGCTATGGCCCAAGCTGTCAATCGATCAGGGATGGGCATGGCCGCTGACCGTCCTCATCGGGGCAGCCGTGTGCGCGGTTTGCTGGCCGCGCGAACTCTCTCTCCTGCCGGTTCGCTGGCCGGTAAGCATCGCAATCGGTGGTGCGGTGTTTGTTCTTTGGATCACGCCGGACCTGCTCTTTCCTCACTACCGTGAGTCGGTTGTATTTTCAAATCAAGTTTTCGGCCTCGTGCGCTCGTCACTGCCGCCCGAAGCCCTCCACAGCCCGTGGGTGCTCACCTGGCGCACTGCCCGCGCTGTGTTGATCGTTCCGATTGCCGAAGAGCTATTTTGGCGAGGATGGCTGCTGCGCTGGCTCACCAACCCCAATTTTCAAAAGCTCCCGCTCGGCGCCTGCTCGCCATTTGCATTTTGGATCACGGCCTTTCTCTTTGCATCCGAGCACGGTCCTTATTGGGACGTTGGCCTAGTCACGGGCATAATTTACAACTGGTGGATGATCCGTTCGAAATCCGTGGCGAGCTGCGTTCTAATGCACGCGGTGACCAACGGGCTGTTGAGCGTCTATGTGATCGTCTATAACCAGTGGCAATACTGGCAATGAAACTGTTCTGCCGAATTGCCCCCGAGCCGGCAGCTTTTGAGGGGCCCACTGATAAGCTATCTGCCATACGGAGCGTTAAAAGTTAAGAGACCGATCGCTGAATCTTCATTCCAACCATGCCCTGTCTACTTGCGCTGTTGTCTGTCGCGTTTCCTCGTGTCGCAATTATTCTCCTATGGCTATTCAGTAATTTCTTCACCGGCGTTTACCACGGCATCATTATTCCGGCCATCGGCTTCCTGCTATTGCCGCTGACGCTAATCGTCTATACCTACCTAGCCAAGACCTCGGGCGCCCACCTGACGACGACCCAGTTCGTTTTTATCTTTATAGCGGTCGTGGTGGATCTCGGTCTGATCGGCGGAGGCACGTTCCGTCGCAGAAGTTAGCATCATGTCGGCCGAGCAAATCACGCTGGAACGACTGGACGACCAGATTGTCTGGTACGGGCGCAAGAGCCAGGGCGCGCAGCGCCGCTACAAATGGATGAAGGGCATGACGATTGCCTCTGCGGCATTGATACCCGTATTGACCACGGCCAAGCTGCCACACGTTACCGACGTGGCCGCTGGTTTGGGCGTGCTGATAGCGATCCTAGAAGGCATCCAGCAAATGAATCACTACCAAGCCAACTGGGCTTCATATCGGGCTACTTCGGAAGCGCTGCAGCGCGAAAAGTTTCTGTATCTGGGAAAGGCCAATCCCTATCTCGGCGCGGCCAATCCGCAAGGCGTGCTCGCCGAACGAGTAGAGGCACTGGTATCACAGGAGAACGCGCTGTGGGCCTCGACCACCGCCGGCAAGCAGGAAACTCAGAATTCTCCTCCCTCGAGCACTTAACCCTGAGAGGAACGCAGGATTACCCTACTAGCACTGTGTGGCTTTGTTCCGCACTTTCAGCGCCGCTATCCAGGGCATCGACGCTCATATCGTAGATGTCGAAGTCGACATGTACCCGTCGGGTACGAGCCGCGATTTTGTGACTGTCGGCATGCCGGACGCGGCCGTCAAAGAAAGCCGCGAACGGATCAAATCCGCGCTGCTCAACTCGCATTTTGGTTATCCGAGCAAGTCGGTCACTATCAATCTGGCGCCTGCCAACGTGCGTAAAGAAGGTGCTGGGTTCGATCTGCCGATGGCGGTCGCCATTCTTGGGGCCATGGGGCGCGTAGGTTCAACGGACGATTATCTGCTGGTCGGCGAACTTTCCCTCGATGGAAGTTTACGGCCGGTGCGGGGCGCCCTCTCCATCGCGGTCTGCGCAGCGCGCAGCGGCATACGCAACCTGCTGGTTCCTGTAGCTAATGCCTCGGAAGCAGCCGTGGCGGAAGGCATACGAGTCTTTGGTGTGAAGCATCTCGAAGAAGTCGTGCGCTTCCTGAACGAGCCGGCTTTGCTGTGCCCCACACCCGCGACACTCGCCGAACCGCAAAGCGAAAAGGCGGCGCATCCCGATTTCAGCGACGTCCGTGGACAGACCATGGCCAAGCGCGCGCTTGAAGTCGCCGCGGCTGGAAGTCACAATGTTTTGATGATCAGGCCGCCCGGCTCCGGTAAAACGATGCTCGCCAAACGCTTCGCAGGTATTCTTCCTGCGTTGACGTTTCGCGAGGCACTCGAAGCCACGCAAATCCACGGCGTGGCGGGCGTGCTTCCTCCGGGCATCGGGATCCTGCGTCAAAGGCCCTTTCGGGCTCCGCATCACACCATCTCAGACGCCGGCTTGATTGGCGGCGGCAGTGGCAGCGCCCGCCCCGGCGAAGTCAGTCTCGCCCATCAAGGCGTTTTATTCTTGGACGAACTGCCGGAGTTCCCGCGCGGCGTGCTGGAACAACTCCGCCAGCCCCTCGAGGAAGGCTCGGTCACGATTGCGCGCAGCAACGGCACGCTAACCTTCCCCGCCCGGTTAATGCTGGTCACAGCAATGAATCCGTGTCCCTGCGGTTTTTACGGCGACAGCACGCGCGAATGTCGCTGCACACCAGGCATCATTCAACGCTATCTCGCGAAAGTCAGCGGCCCGCTGCTCGATCGTATCGATCTCCACATCGAAGTCCCTGCCGTTCCCTACAAAGAATTACGCGGCAAGAGCGACGGACAGTCGTCCGCCACCATTCGCGAGCGCGTGGAAGCGGCTCGCGAAATTCAGCGGCAGCGTGGCTTCTACAATGCGCAGATTCCCGTCGCGCAGCTACGCAACTACTGCGCATTGGACGATACAGGCGAGCGCACACTTGAAATGGCGGTGCGACGCATGAATCTCTCGGCGCGCGCGCACGACCGCCTGCTGCGTGTAGCACGCACCATCGCCGATCTGGATTGTTCGCCAGGCGTTGCGCCCAAGCACCTGGCCGAGGCTGTCCAATTTCGGAACCTCGATAGAAACTATTGGAACTGATCTGACCAGTCGCGCCGCCGAGAGCTCTAGCGTAGTGCGTAAAGGTAAAACCGGGTGGCTGCCGGGCCGGCGTCGGTAGTGAAGCCGGTTGCCGAAGATATCGAACAATACAGGTAATCGCCGGCATGCAGGAAATACGAGAACGGTGTATTAAAGCCAAAACCGTTTGACTGCGTCGAACCGTCCCCTGAAAATGCGATCCGGGTTGTGGTCGTGGAATGGACGAGGTTCACGCTGATGTATGCGCTGTTGGTTGAAGATGTCGATGACGACACGAGACAGCCACCGGCGTAAAATCCGTCCGAGGGAGCGACGAAGCGATCGGTATGCGAAGACGTAGAATGCATCGAGCCGTCGTTTGTGTTGGGATCGTTCGTGTCAAAGAGAACGTTGTACGGGGCAAAGAGACCGGGAACGGTCTGCGGCCCGCTGCTGTAGGCAAACACCCACTTAGGACCGTCTGCAGCCGAAGCCGGCTGGTTCAACTGCGCCATCGTAGTCGCGCCTGCCGCTGGAACACGCCAGCGGAAAGTGTTCGCCGTGGCTCCACGCATCAGCAGCAGAGTGTATACGTAGCCTGCCGAATCGGAGGCCGCAAGCGTCACATCAATGATTCCATTGGTGATCGGGCGCGTGAGCTGGCCGGCCTGCACGGTAACGCCGTCATTACCCGCGAATTGACTCCAACTAAAATATGCGGTGCCGATTGTCACTGGATTGTTGGAAGAATCCAGTGCGGGGACGTTGAGGTGCACAGATTGACCGTACAGCACCGAAGAGAACAACAACAGCACAACCGAAAATGTTCGTTTCATCTCTGACTCTTTCCGTGGTCGCGCACGTGAGGCAGAAGCCCTGGCGCGATACAAACTGCGATAAGCATGCCAGCGAGCCAATTCAGACCAGTGCAGTTTTAGCGTCTAAGACATTGATTAGGAAGCGATATACAAAATTTTCAAAAACGTTGACTGAGCGAGGATGTCCGGAAGACGGTACAAAAAGGAACGACTCACCCAGAGCCTGTGATAGGCTCCGGGAAATTTTTCTTAGCAGGAAAAAGGAGAGTCGTTTTGAAAAGAGAGTATCAGAAGCAAGCAAGTACAGCGAGGGTGCAGCCGGAAGAACAGGCTGTGCAAATCGCGCTACCAACGGCAGAGATCTTGACGAGCCTGGATGAAGGGCTGGGAGAACTGGTGCGCAAGGTGGGCCGGCTGTTTATTGAATCGGTCCTGGAGGCGGAAGTAGAGCAAATCGCAGGAGTACGATCGCGCCGGTACAACCAGACAGGCGTATCGACGGGGGAGTGGAGCAAGGCTCCTGCCTGATCGATGGCCAGCGGGTTCCGATCGTGCGCCCGTGAGTGCGTCAATGCGACGGCAAGGAACTGCCGCTGGGCACCTACCAGTTGTTCCAGCGGGTGTCGCCGGCCGAAAAAACCGTGTGGAGCAATCTCATGCGCGGACTCAGCATGCGGGAATACAAGCTGACGCTGCGGCAGTTTACGGATGCGTACGGGCTGGAGAAGAGCACCATCAGCGAACGCTTCATCGAAGCCAGCCGAAAGAAGCTGGAAGAACTGATGAGCCGCTCGCTCGCGCATCTGCAGATCTGCGCGCTGCTACTGGACGGAACCATCTTCAAGGGCCAGCATGTGGTGGTGGCCATGGTATCGATAGTTTGGCAAGAAAGTGGTTCTGGGCCTGGTACAAGGGGCGACCGAAAATGCCCGCGTGGTCAGTGGACTCCTAGATCACCCAGCCAAACGTGGGCTCGACCTCAGCAGCCCCGGCTTGTACCTGCTGGACGGAAGCCGTGCCTTGCGGGCTGCCATCGTACAACATGCCGGAGAGGCCGCTTTCTTTCAGCGTTGCCAGGTGCACAAAATCCGTAACGTGCTGACTACTTACCCGATACCTGCCAACAATGGTTCGAAAATAAGCTGCGGCTATGCACAGGCCGACGCCGTCGACGCACTGCGGGCGCTCTACGGCTGCATGATGAGCCGAACGAACTGAACCCGAGTGCAGCGGCGAGCTTAATGGAGGGCTGGAGGAAACCCCGACGCTGAACGAACTCCAAGTGCACGCTCGTTTACGGCGTTCCCTCAGCAGTACCAATGGCATTGAATCCAGTTTCGCGATGGTGGAGACCATCTGTCGCCGCGTCAAACGCTGGCAGGGCAGCGATCACCGTTTGCGCTGGGTGGCTTCGGCACTTCTCTATACCGAGACCCGCTGGAATCGGCTGCACGGTTATCGACTACTGCCGCTGCTGATTCAGATCTCCAGCGCACTTATCAGATGCGTTGTAATCTAAGTCCAGTCAATGTGGCTGCTCACCCAGCCTCCTGATCGTCCGTTCGAGTCATCTCCTTTTCAACGGAAAGGCGGACATCCTCCCCCGTTAACACTTTTCAAAAAAAAATTATCCTGCTTGACTATCAATCACTTAGCGCAGGTTCGAAGGGTCCGCGCGAACTATCGTGAGTTATTTCTGAAAGCAAAGAAGGGCCTGCGGGGAAGCGGGCCTTTCATTTTCCTGTTCGCCAGCCGGCGGCAAGCTCCCACGCGTGCGGGCACACGCGTTTGGGGATGTTGGGTGGGCATCCCATTCCCTTGGTTGAGCGGCCGGCATATGGCGAGTGGGAACGGCGCCGGAACTGGGCATTCCGGCGCCATCTGGGGCGCGCCGTTTGGACATAGCGGCGCGCCGCTCCTTCGCACTTAGTCCTTGACGTCTACTTGAATTGTCTTGGCGCCGGTCACCACATAGTTGTCAACCGGAATCACGATGTGCGCCGCTTCCGCTCCATGTGTAGCCGTCAGTGCGGCGTTGCTGTTGGCCGAAGCCGACGGATCGGCAAGAATCAACATCACCGAAGGCGGCGGGTCGGGAAGTTCGCCTCCCGGAAGCTGCCCGGCGACATTGAATGACGGCTCTTGACGCCACACCCGAATATAGAGAGCGTCGCTCGCGCGATAGGAATTAATCATTTCGATCAAACGTTCCGGCACGCGCAAAGAGGACGCCGCGACCCCTGCAAAGTCGGGAAAATTGAGCGTATTGGCATCGCTCACCGTAAAATTCAGCGGCCCATTCGGCGCGCCGGCCGGAACCTGATAGGTTCCCGTCCGCGTTATCTCCAATCCATTTTCGCCTTCGAGCAGAGCGGTGATCTGAACCGAATCGCCTGGGTGCACCTCATGCGCAGAAGTCCAAGCCTGTGCAAGGCGCAACTGGCGCTTGCTATCGACTTGATCTAGCGTGAACGACATGCTTTTCAAATGGAGATTCGCGAAACCGCCGCCTAGGACAAAGCCAAGCGTAACCACCGCGTCCGCCGAGACCTGTTGCGCCAGCGCGCTGTCGCTCACGAACATGTCGTGAATGCGCAGCGGCGGAAGAGCACCGTCGAACTGTACTTCACCCTTCAGCCTCATAGTGCCAACTCCCATGGTGCGCTGGGTGGCATCAATGGTAGAAAAAAGCGCGGCTTGGGTAAGGAACGGGGTTAGTAAACGATCGTTAACGACTTGTAAGTGATAGTCGCGCGCCGACGCTGCGCCGGAACGGACCGAGATGGTGAGGGGCACGGTATGCGAGGGACGGCCTATTTCTCCGGCAACGGCGGTATTGCGGTCGCTAAGGATGGTGCCCATCCACTCGCGCGGCACCGAAAGTTTGAAGGACGAATTGAGAGTGGGAATCGAGGCTATGACTTCCGAGCGGGCAAAGGGAAATTCAATCGATCCGATGTCCAGGAAACGATGACCAAAAGCGTAGATCCGTTTCCCGTCGATATAAGTTACAGTGCCATCGGCGGTCATGTTCATATCGCCCGTGATGAGGCCGACGCTGATCATGGAGCCCGGTTGGAGATTTGCTTTGGTACTTGGGCGAAGGATTGCCGAAGTTTGCAGAGAGTTTGCCGGGCCGGCGGCGACTCCCTCTTGTGGTTGAAATCCTAAGTTTCGGAAACCCGGTGTGAAGGCCATCAAGGTGGCGGCGGAGAAGCCAGTCAGGGAGACTGGCGTCGGCAATTCGGCTAGTTTGTCGGAAGAGGCGAGACTACCATGATCCCAGCGCTGGAGAGCGGCCGGCAATGGCCGCGCGCTTGCCGGAGGCGGGGCGGAGAAAGTGGCATCGGCGAGCATGGCTTCGATGGGCTGAATGCCAGCTATCGGCTGTTTGGAGAATGGAAAGCCGAGGGCGATGGCGCCAAGCAGTTTGCCGTCGATATAGACTGGACTGCCGCTCATGCCTTGCAGAACGCCAGTTTCGGCCAACGGGCCCCCGCTGAGCCGGGCGAGGATGATGGTTTGCTTTGGACCAAGATTCTGGAGCACACCGAGGATTTCGACTTGGAACTCTTCGATGCGGTCGCCCTGGAAGACGGTCCGGCCGACGCCGCGGAGACCGGCGTGCACATCCTGGAGTGGGAAGAAGTTTTGAGCGCCAGCCAGGCAGGCTGAGAGCAGTAGCAAAACGATGCCAACCGCGCTGCGGAAGTAGCTAGCCTTCGGCTTCAACATGCAAGAATTCATTGTCACGCATTGGATAGCCGAAAGGGCTTACCGCCCATCGGAGGCTTTCCGTGGCTCAAACCGCGGCTGTGAGGGCGAATCGGGACGCCACGGCCCAAATGTGTGCTTAACTGAAGAAGAATTCACAGATGGTGAGTGTTCCGGTCGCGCAACCTCCGTCAGCCGCCGCGTCGCGGGTATCCTGGCGCCTTGTCGCTTGGTTTGGCGGCCTGTTGATCCTCTGCTACGGCACTATTCTTTATAGGATGGCCGTGCAGTGGGCCACGGATGAAAATATGGGGCATGGGTTTTTCGTGCCGCTGGTGGCCGGATATATCGCCTGGCGCCGGCGCGACGCCCTGACGTTCGATCCGCGTCAAGGAAACCTATGGGGGCTGGCAACGGTCATTTTGGCGGCGCTATTGTCCCTTGTGGCCACACTTGGGGCGGAGTTGTTCACTGCACGGTTCTCATTCATTGTCGCCCTCTTCGGCGTCATCCTGTATTTGGGCGGCATGCGCTGGCTCAAAGTTCTTCTGTTTCCATTGGGGCTGCTTCTGTTCATGATCCCCATCCCGGCCATTATTTACGCTCAGTTGACGCTCCATCTGCAGATTTTGGCTAGCCAATTGGGCGAAATGCTAATCACCCTGATGGGGATTCCGGTTTTGCGCGCTGGCAACACACTGCAGCTCCCGAGCCAGACGCTCGACATTGCGGAAGCCTGCAGCGGGATCCGTTCCCTGCTTTCGCTAATGTTCCTGTCTTTGGTCTTCGCGTATTTCATGGACAAGAAGGTATGGATGCGTTGGGCGCTGCTGGCAGCGACCATTCCGATTGCTATTGGCGCTAATGGCATTCGCGTAGCATTTACAGGACTGCTTTCCGAGATCGATACAAAGCTCGCGAGTGGAATGTATCATGAAACAGAGGGGTACATTGTCTTTGTTGTGGCGCTGGCGGCGTTGTTTCTGACGCACCGGTTGATCAACCTGGCGGTGAAACGATTCGGAAAGGCATAAGGCCATGGCGGGATTGTTCAATTCCAAAAGCGTAAGCATATTGAGCCTGGTGCTGCTGGCGCAGGCTAGTGTCTTCTACGGCTTTTCCCGCAACGAGAAGATTCCCGTCCGCAGGCCGCTGAGCGAATTTTCCATTCCCGGCTCGGATTGGAAGATGCTCCAGGACGTCCAGATGGACCAGGAGACCCTGGACGTGCTCAAGGCAGACGACATTCTTTCGCGCTTGTACCAGGAGAAGGATAATGGCCAGATAGCGAACCTTTTTGTCGCCTATTTTGAAACACAACGAACCGGCAAGGCGCCGCATTCTCCCAAGAACTGCTTACCCGGCGCTGGATGGGTGCAAGAGCAATCCGGTATGGTGGATGTGGCTATCGCGGGCGAACCGGCCCCTATCCGGCTCAACCAATACGTCGTTTCACGCGGACAGAATCAAAGCGCCGTTTTGTATTGGTACCAGGCCCGTAACCGGACAATCGCGAGTGAATACGCGGCCAAATTCTTCACGGTCGCCGATGCCATCCGCTACAACCGCAGCGATACGGCCCTGGTACGTGTGGTAGTGGGTGTTGATGGCCGCGGACCGGACCAAGCCGTACAGATTGCAGTAAACTTCGTCAAGAGCTTCTTCGAGCCGCTCAAGCAATATCTCCCCTCTTAGCGGGCTCCAATGAAGCTCATGCTGACGGCGCTGCCGTTGTTCTCACTTGTCCTCTGGGCCCAATCTGCGGCCCCTCAGGGCAAAGTGGTTGTGAGGGTTGGCGACAAACCCGAGCGGATTTTCAACGAAGCTGACTTAGCCAAGATGCCGCGCCATCATGTGAGTGCGACCGAACACGGCACCAAGGTCGAATACGATGGCGTGCTGCTGCATGATGTTCTTGAAAAGGCCGGAGCGCCGATCGGAAAAGATCTAAGGGGTAAAGCCCTCTCGACATATGTTCTGGCGACGGCGCGTGACGGTTACGCTGTTGTATACACGCTGACTGAAACGGATTCGGCCTTCACGGATTCCGAGATCCTGGTGGCCGACCGTGCCCAAGGACAACCGCTGAGCGATACGCAGGGGCCCTTGCGTATCGTCGTACCAAGCGACAAGAAACCGGCTCGGAGCTTGCGGATGCTCGAGCGCATCGATGTGGTTCAGTTAAGAAAATGATCGAGATCGCGATAGAACCGTGGGAAACAATGGTCCGGCATGCCGAGAAAATCTATCCTAACGAATGCTGCGGTGCAATGCTTGGCCGCCTGGATGGCGGGTCTAAATTGGTTACAGAGGCCGTACCGATGGAAAATGCATACGTTGGGCACCAAGCCGAACGATATGAACTGCGGCCGGAGGACCTTCTAGAAGCGGATCGCGAGGCACGTGCACGCGGGTTGGATTTGATCGGCATCTTTCACTCGCATCCGGATTGCGATGCGTATTTTTCAGCCACCGACCTGAAGAACTCTTGCCCCTGGTATTCGTTCGTGGTGCTCTCTGTACAAAATGGAAAATTCAATCATGCCAATAGTTTCTTGCCGGATCTGGATCAGACGTCGGCGGAACGCGAGGAGTTGAAATGGCCAAAATTCTGATTCCAACCGCACTGCGCCGGTTCACTGAACAGAGCGATTCGGTAGAAGTGACCGGTGCTACGGTGCGCGATGCGCTCGATCAGCTAACCGTCCGCTATCCGAACATCAAGAAAAATCTCTTCAGCGATCAAGGTAAGCTGCGCAGCTTTGTAAACGTGTATGTGAACGACGAAGACATACGATACCTGGACAAAGATGCGACAAAGCTCGAGGGCAACGAGACGATTTCGATTGTGCCAAGCGTGGCCGGCGGAGCGACAGCGCTAGCCGAAGCCGCGCCCGCTCTTTCGAATGAAGAGGTGGCACGGTACAGCCGGCATCTAATTCTGCCCGAAGTCGGAATAGAAGGGCAAACTAAGCTCAAGCAGGCCAGCGTAGCTATGATCGGGGCGGGTGGCCTCGGTGCGCCGCTCGGCTTGTATCTGGCTGCGGCGGGAGTCGGACGTATTGGAATCGTGGACTTCGACGTGGTCGATGCGTCCAACCTCCAACGGCAGGTCATTCATGGCACCAGCGATATCGGCCGAAAGAAGCTGGATTCGGCAGCAGATCGTATGCACGATATCAACCCCAATATCCGAGTCGATAAATTCGACTCTGGATTGACGAGCGAAAACGCACTCGGAATTTTGCGTGATTACGACATCGTGGTCGACGGCACAGATAATTTTCCGACGCGCTACCTGGTGAATGATGCTTGCGCGATTCTGAAAAAACCCAACGTCTACGGCTCGATTTTTCGATTTGAGGGACAGGCATCGGTGTTCACTTACCAGGATGGACCCTGCTACCGCTGCTTGTATCCGGAACCACCGCCGCCTGGTTTAGTTCCAAGCTGTGCGGAAGGTGGAGTGCTCGGCATCTTGCCGGGCATCGTCGGGGTGATACAAGCCACCGAGGCGGCGAAAATTATTCTTGGGATCGGCACGACCCTTAAGGGCCGGCTCCTGCTCTATGACGCGCTCGGGATGCGTTTTCGCGAATTGAAACTGCGGCGGAATCCGGATTGCCCGGTGTGCGGCGACCATCCCACAATCACCAAGTTGATTGATTACCAGGAATTTTGTGGAATTCAACCAATGAATGCACAGCCGGTCGCTGCGGAAGGTGCGATCGACGCCCTGGAGCTGAAGCGGAAACTGGATAGCGGCGACAACTTCCTCTTAATCGACGTGCGCGAGCCACACGAATACCAGATCGCGCGCATTCCGGGAGCCCGACTGATTCCACTCGGCGAGTTGCCGAAGCGTTTGCAGGAACTCGATCCGAACGCAGAAATCGTAGCCCAGTGCAAATCTGGCGCGCGCAGCCAAAAAGCTGTGGACTTGATGAAGCAACATGGCTTTAAAAACGTTCGAAATATGATCGGCGGCATCACAGCCTGGAGCGACAAGGTCGATCCTAGCGTGCCGAAGTATTAAAATTTAGCGGCCCATTTCCGGCGCCGAGACCCGGCGCCGTTTCAATAGCTCTCTGGACAAACGCCTTGGCTTGCGCTACCGATTGCTCCAAAGCATGACCAAGAGCCAGGCCAGCGGTGATCGCCGCCGAATACGCGCATCCGGTGCCATGCGTGTGACGGGTTTCGACGCGCGTACCTTCAAAAAAACGAACGCCGCTCTTACTATAGAGCAAGTCAACGGGCTGGCCCGGCAAATGGCCGCCTTTGATCAGAACGTTCGGGCAACCTAGATCGAAAAGGCATTGGGCGGCCGCCTGCATTCCTTCTTTCGCACAAATCGACCGGCCCGTCAGAGCTTCCGCTTCGAGCAGGTTGGGCGTCACCAGCAAAGCGCGTGGGAGTAATTTGTGCCGCAGCGCGGTCACGGCATTGGGTGCCAGCAGGTGCGCGCCATGTTTGCTCACCATGACGGGATCGACAACCAGCGGAAAGCCGAACGTTGCGGCTAATTCTGCGACCGCTTCGATGATCTCGACATTCCCGAGCGCGCCCGTCTTGCCAGCAGCTGGCGGAATGTCTTCAACGACAGCTTGTATCTGTTTTACTATCAGCGCTGGATCGAGCATGTGGACATCAGAAACAGCTCGCGTATTCTGCACGGTCAGCAGTGTTACCACCGCTTCCCCATAGACGCCGAATTGTTGGAAGGTTTTGAGATCAGCCTGGATGCCGGCTCCTCCGCTGGGATCAGAACCCGCGATTGTGAGGGCGATTGCTGACATATACAACCTTAACTCCCTGGATAACGCTTTGGGCCTTTCTCCGCATATCGACAACTTCGGAAATCTGGCTTATCCGAAATAGCCCGGGGACACTTTCTACGTGGTAAGGGATTTTGTTAGGCGACACAAACATGATAGGGGTGCATCCGGGACCGCGTCACGCAGAAATCATCGAGCGGCTGGCCACTGAACACCGGGCTATGGGTTCATTGTTCAGCGACGCCGCACTTGCCGCACTGGCTCTCGAGAACGGCGCATCACTCGCTTCGTGTGACCAAGACTTCAGCCGGTTCACGGGATGCACTGGATTAATCCGCTGGCCTGACTTCTCTTATTGGAACGTTTGCGTAGCGTTGGTTTGTCCGGCTGAGTTCGTGAGCCCTATCGAGACTGAGCCCACCTGCGTCACGTCGCCCTGCACCGGGAAACTGGCTTGCAGCGCGAATGCCCCGCCCGTCTGATTGTTGGTAAAGAAATACTGCTGAAAACTCGTGGTGGCATTTACCGTGACCGGCGTGATCACCTTTCCGGCCAGATCGTAGAACGTGAAGCTAAGCTGGCCGGCACTGTAGGTGTTGTCATAGCCATTAATGGTCACCACGAGATTCGGATTCTGACGGACCGCAGTCGCCGAGGTGATGTGTATGGCCACGGGTGTAATTGTGAAGGACTGCGAGTACGATGCGGTGTTTACAAATTCGAGGGTGAACGTCAACGTCCCGGCGGTGGTCCCGGTTTGGAAGGCAATCGTGGATTGACCTTTATAGGCGGCAGTTTGCGCGCCGGCCGCCAGATCGATATTTAGCAGGCGGCTGTTCGTGGCGAGGAAAACTACCGCCGGGTCGTCCGCCACATTGGCTACCGAGGGCACGAATTTCATACTCAGCGTACCCGTCCCAGCAATGGCAGCCGGAGCCGAAAACTGAACGCTCAAATTCACTTGCTGCTGGCTGATAAGGGGCTGTGAGCTGAGTTGAAACGAGAAGGACGGAAAGGGCGAAATAACGGTGAGCCCCTGTAAAACGAACTGACGGGGGCCAATCGACAGAGAGCCCGTGTACGTGCCGCTGGTAGCCGCCGCAAATATGAGCGTAAACGTGATGGAGGTCCCCGGCGCAATGCTAATAGGCTCGGTGGGCACGCCCGAGATTCCGAACCCGGCGCCCGAAACGCGCAGGGGAGAAACCGCGACGGCATTGTAGGATGTCGCGGGATTCGTCACTACGAAATTGAAGATCGAGCTGCCACCGCCGCCTGCAACAAGCTGATCAAACTGGATGGCCGTTGCGGCTTGTGGGCGTGTGATTTTGCCAAATGATGGGCTGCCCGGGGTTATGTCGGTATAAGAGATGTCTAGCGCGTCGATATCGGCGACAACAATTCCCGTTCCTTTAAGCGCGTAGCTGAGCGTGCCGACAATGAGGGCAGTAGAAGGATCCGTAACACCGAGCTGTCCGGGCGCGAAGGTGACAGTGAGCGTAGCAGAGGAATTGCCGATAATCGAGGCCGGAAGAGCCGAAGTGTCCAGGTGAAACGCAGTGGCAAAGAATTGGGTAGTCTGCAGCTTGATTGTGGGCGTGGGCAATGTGCCCGAAGTCTGGTTCGACAGAATGAACGTCACGGTAACCGAGGAGCTCGTCGAGACACTTCCGAAATCGAAAGGAGTGCTGCTCAAGGGTTGCAGGACGACTGGGCTACCGCTCGCGGCCCTATAGCTCAGTAGCAATTGAGGACTGATGGCGTTGCCGGTCAGCGTAGAGGCGTTTACGGTGCCGCTCGGGCAAGGATTGGCGCCGCTCGTAAAGCTGCAACCAGCCTGCTGGATCTGATAGGTAGCTCGCAGGTAGCCGGTTATGGCCCCGGTGGAGGTAGGCGAAAAATTGATGGTGAAGAGAAGTGAACCAGACGGCGCGAGTACTTGGTCGACGATTTGTCCGGTAATGGAGAAGTTGCCGTTTCCGACGGTTGAATTAGCAGCGTTAGACACGAACGCCTGAACCCAATAGATTGTGCTGGCCGACGTGTTCACTGCCTTGATAACCAGCGGTGTAGAACTGCCCTGCGGCGTATTCGCAAACGCATACGAAGAATTGAGGGGTGTATCCGGGGTGGCGCCGCTTGTGTCGTGTACGTAGAAAGTGAGTGGGGAGGGAGTCTGGGCTTGTGTCAGACCAACTCCCAGCAGTAGAGCGCACAGAAGCCGCTTCATTGGGCCGTCTCCCGTGCTGGAGGCAATTGCGATAGTTGCAGATCGCTTTCAGTGAGGTGAAGTGCCCAATGTTCACCGGAGCTGGCAGAGAAAATGTGCAGCCAGTCGGAGGACATTCGCTCGATGGTGAGATCGCCAGCGGCGATTGGCAGCACGCGCCGCCAGCCGTTTGCTGATTCTATGATCAGAGTTTTCGAATCGACGGCGACAAGAAAAGAATGTTGCGCAATAGCACGCCCTGCGACACCCGGCAAGATTTGAGAATCCACCATCAGGCCCGTCTTGAGCGACACAACAACCGCCGCGACGCTCCCATTCGTTTGGCGGATGAGCAGACGCGCCTTATCTGGCTCGGTGACCTGGATACCTGTGACCTCGCCCGCCAGATTCGCTTCAGCATGCGCAAAATCCTTGCCATTCCAATAAAGAATTGAGTGACTGGAAGGCAGCCAGGCGATGGCGGTTGTGAGAGCACCATCCATATTGAGCACCGGTGCCGCTTCATCGGAGGCGAAGGTCGCAATCAGCTGAGCATTAGCGTCGACCAGATCAATCTTGCCCGTGTGTGAGACCAGCCCGCCTGAGTCCGAAAAACTTACGCAGTTGGCGCGAGTGACGAGAGCGTCGGAGACCAACAGATTGGCTGGGAGACCCTTGACGGCATGCACGCCGTCCAAAAATCGCGCCCACCCCGCACGTGGCGCGCTCACTTGGGCCGTGAGCGCCGCGGTCAGGAACAACAATCCGAAGAGTGGTTTCATGATCCGTTTAGCGGCGCGCTCTATGGATGGCCGATGCTGATGCTGGGATTTCCGACCGAAAGCGAAGGCGCGGCGGCTGCCGTTGAAGTGCCTTTGCCTTTCATGGCAAAAGCGGCACCTGCGCCCGCGGCGCCCGCCAGCAGCGCGATGACGAGCCATTTCTTGCTGCTATGCGGCGCTTCACCGGGCGATGCGTTCGTCACGGATACGCTCGGCGGCGGTATCGGTGCCGGAGGGGTGGGAGCTCCCGAATGAGCGACAATGATCGGTTCGGACTTCACAGCTTTCTCCTCGGGGGTCTTCGGAATACCGGGTTGCGTAACCACCAGCTGTGGAACGGCGGCCTTTGCAATGTCGGGTTGCGGAGCGGCCTTTGCCACCGGCACGTCCACAACAGTGCTGGAAATTGCCTGTTCGAGAATCAATCCCGCATGGGACGCGCCTTTGGCGGCGGTTATTCGCACAGTAGCGACACCGGACCTGCGGTTCCATTGAATGCCCGATACCTGCGCGCGTCCGTTGATATCGGTATAAACCACCGAGGCATGCGAGCCGTCGGCGAATGTTCCAATAGGATCGCTATCGGGCAACCGGAAAGCCACGGCCACCCCATCGACAGGCGCGGCCGAGCCGTCAGTGATTTCCACCATGAATTGGTTCGCGGAGCTCTCGACCACGCGCACCTGAAAGGGGGCTTCCGCGGCAGCCGGTGCCGGCAGCTGCGCGCGAATCGGCAAAACGGCGATCAAAGGGATCAAGACAAGCGAAAGAAAGGAAGAAAGGGATCTCATGCGGCCTCACGCGCCTCGGCCGCGGCGAATTTAGACGAGTTGAATCAAAACAACCGTTACGTTGTCAGGCCCGCCCGCACTCTTCGCGGCTTCCACTAAGTAGTGGCATTTTTCGGGCAGACTTTTCTCAGAATGAAGCGTATCCCCTAAAGTTTTTTCGTTGAGCACTCCATGAAGTCCATCCGAGCACAACAAAATTTGATCGGAAAGCTTCATTTCCACACTTCGAGAGAAGACACGCAGGTCTTCCGCGCTCCCCACCGCCATGGTGAGAACATGCCGCATGGGATGTTTCTTGAGAGCATCGTCGCTGAGCCCGAGCCGAGCGCCCACTTCGGCTACCCAGGTTTGGTCTTCGGTAAGAAGTGAGAGCGTACCGTTCGAACACAAATACGCGCGGCTATCACCCACGCTCGAAATCTGCAGACGGCCTTCGCCCATATTTCGCGTAACGCGTGCGACCACCAAAGTCGTGCCCATCCCTTCTAGATCGGGATTGCCGCCGGCCGCCTGACGAACGGTCGCGTTTACCTGAACCAACCCTTGTTCGAGTGCTTCCGGAGCGTCTCGATTGGCGGGGTTCAACAAAAATTCATACAACGTTTCCGCGCTGAGACGCGCGGCATACTCTCCGGCGTTGGCGCCGCCCATGCCATCCGCCAATATAAAAATGCCCGATTCGCTGTCGCTAATGAAGTAGTCTTCATTGTTCGAGCGGACACAGCCGGGATCGGATAGGCCGAATGCCTCGAACATCATTTGCCCTTGGGCTCGACCATTGCTTTGAGTTGTCGGAAGGCGAGAGTGTCAAGCTTCAGCTTCAGTCGCGCAGCCACCAGAGGCTTCGCGCCGGGCGGGCTTGTCAAGCGATCCTGGGCCCGCGTCAACAATTCCTGCGCTTCTTTATCCGCGGGAGCGCCGTCAGTCACTTGATCCAGCCGTTTCGCAGCCTCATCGAAAGAATTTTTCCTCAGCAGCGCCGCACCCAGATTGAACAGATAGATAAGGTCGTTGGGATCGCCATCGAGCGCCCGGCGAAAGTCGTCCAAAGCGGCGGCCTGGTTGAGTTGATCTTCCGCGGCGGCCAGGTTGTTGTACACCTCGTTCAGCGGCATGATCGTTGAGACCTCGCGGAAATAATTCGCAGCCGAAGCATAGTCGGCCGCGCCATAAGCGCTCAGTCCCATATAGAAACGAGCTTCCGGATAACGCAGATCGGCCGCGGGGACGCGCAGGAGCCAGCGAATCGACTGACGGTAATCTTTGCGATCCAAATACAGCCTACCCAATTCATACGCAGGCGCGATGAAGGCCGAATCCAAATTGGCAGCTAGCAGAAACCACTTTTGGCGTTGATCCTTGTCCGTCGAAAGTAAACCGCGAGTATAGCTCTCATCCGCGTCGAGGCGAGTCAGCTTCCGCGCGTTCATGAACTGATCCAGCGGCAGCTCTGTCTTGGGATCGATGTACTTTAGCGACTCCCAGGCAAGGTGTTCTTTGAATCGGGATAAATCAGCGAGCTTTCCGGCCTCGGAAATATCGGGACCAGTGCGCAGCTTTCTAAGATCGATGAAATGCGCCGTGATCTGGATCAAACTGTCCTTTAGCTCCGAGCTGCCGGGAGACAGCTTCGTTTCATAAGTTCCGAAGACGAGATATTCGGCATCGAGGCTCTGGGCAAGGTGAATCATCGTTGCCTTGGTAAAGTCGGCATCTGGCCTCAGAGAAAGCCGCCGCATGCCCTCGGAGCGCGCGTCGCGGTCAAGAGCGATTTGGCCGGCCTCCCCATATTCCTGCTCGAGCGTCGAGGAAATGCTCTCGCCTACCCAGTTCAGATCGGAGTACTGGGAGTCATTGTGAAAGCGCAGAACCAGAACCGTGGCGGATTGGACGGGAATCGCGGCGAAAAGGAGGGCGGAATAGCTGAGAACGCGCAACAGCAACACAGATTCATGGTAGCGTTTCGACGATTTACGTCGTGTTGAGCGTTGTATTGGGGGTTACCGGGTTCTGTCGCTAGTGAAACGCCCACTGAGTACTCCCATAAAAACCAATTTAACGACAAGCCATTATTGATCGCATGAGTTATTTAGGGCACTCTATTCAGTGCACAGCGAAGTCCACTGTACCCGCTGGACCACTAAATTTAAAAGGCAACTTCGGCTATTAGTTGTGGGCTATTTAACAAAACTGTCGTGGCTCGACAATATTGCGTCGCTGATTTGGCCAGTTTGGGACGTTTTGTTGGTGGCAAGTTAAGAAGTATCTCGTCCGAAACTAGGACTCCGCCGTCTCGCTATTTCGGACCGGCCCTGGAGAATTCCTCCAGGGCTTTTTGTTTCTTCCGCCATCAAAAAATCTCCGGCAACGGCCAAGGCGTCCCTCTGAATTTCGGTATCAGAGCCGAATCCGGACAACCAACGGATCGTCGGGTCCGCGCGAAACCAGGTCATCTGGCGTTTGGCGTACTGCCTCGTCCTTGCCTGACATTGGCGCACAGCATCAGCAAGCGACAATCGCCCGCTCAGAAATTCGAGGGCCTGCTTGTACCCGAGGCTTTGCAAGGACTTCGCGCGCGCATCGACGCCGGATTCGAGAAGTGCGCGGGTCTCTTCAATAAGACCAGCACGAAACATTTCTGCTGAACGCGCATCGAGCGCTTCCCGGAGCAAGCGCCGCGGAGGGTTCAAGCCGATCTGAAGGACACGAAAACCCTCAAGGCGCTGTCTGGGAAAACCTTGCATCCGCGAAGCCGGTTGTCCGGCCAGTCGCGTCAGTTCAATGGCGCGCATGAGCTTCTGGTGGTCGTTCCTATGAATGCGCGCGGCAGATGCCGGATCATGACGGCGCAAAAAGCGGTGCAAAACCGCCGGGCGGCGCGCCGCAATTACTGCGAGCCGGTTGCGGAGCCGTGAATCACGCCCTGGCGCGGGCGAGAGCCCCGCCAATAGGGCGCGCAGATAAAAACCGGTGCCCCCCACGACGATAGGAAGCACCCCGCGGGCTTTGAGCTGGTACAGCACGCCTCGGGCGACGGAGGCATATGCCCCGGCGGTGAGATCATCGTGCGCGTCCACGACATCGATCAAATGATGCGGGATGCCACGTCGTTCCCTTGGGGGAAGTTTGGCCGACCCGATTTCGAGCCCACGATACACCTGGACCGAATCACAGTTAACGATTTCGCCGTGAAAGGCATGCGCCAACTGCAATGCCAGACTGCTCTTACCCGTGCCTGTCGGGCCCACCACAACCAGCAACCGGGCCATATTCGGAGCTATACTGGGGGCGTACAAGTCTTGACTCGTCAGGCCGACGGTTTTCACGCTCGACATGCCCCACCTCCACTTTAAATCGCTAGCGTTTACCTGCATATTGACTACCGGCTTGGCCGGTGCGCAGACGCAGGCCGTGCCGAACCAGCAGCCGAACACGATTAAGCTGCCGCCACCCACAAAGCAGGCGACTTCGCTGAAGGCTTCTGCGTATTATCACTTTTCGCTCGGGCATCTGTACGAGGAGATGGCTGCCACTTACGGCAATCGCAGCGATTACGTAAACAAGGCGATCGATAACTTTCGCCAGGCCATGAAAGAAGATCCATCCGCTTCTTTCCTGGTGGAAGATATCGCAGAGTTGTACCGTGTCTCCGGACGGATTCGGGAGGCAGTAGAAGAAGCGCAGACGGCGCTGAAAGTGAATCCGGACGATTTGAATGCACGCCGTGTGCTGGCGCACATCTATGCACAACAGATTGGCGACGCGCAAGCGAACCATATCGACGAAGGCATGGCGCGGCGTGCCGTCGAACAGTACAAAATCATCACGGAGAAAGATCCCAAAGACGTGGAGAGCTTGGTGATGCTGGGCCGTCTGGACAGGGTGCTGGGCGATTCCGTCGACGCCGAAGCGGCCTTCAAGAAAGCGATGGAAGCCGACGCCGACAATGAAGATGCGGTGATGGGCCTGGCCGGCGTGTATTCGGATCGGGGCGACATGAAAGGCGCAAGCGCATTGCTCGAGAAGCTTACGCAGAAAGATCCATCGCCGCGCGGATTGATTACACTGGCCAGCTCCTACGAGGGCATGAAGGAATACTCGCTGGCAGCGGATACCTATAAAAAGGCTATCGATCTCGATCCTAGTCGCGCTGAACTCAAAGGCGCTATGGCGCAGGATCTGGCACTCGCCCAGCGGTATGACGAGGCGCTGAAGACCTATCAGGAAATCGCCGAAGCGAATCCGCAGGACCCTCAGCCCTATCTGGGCATGGCGCAGGTCTATCAAGCCCAGCACAAGATCGATGATGCCCGCCGCATGTTGGACAAGGGCAAGCAACTGGATCCGGACAACATCGAAATTCGCTACAACGAAGTCCGGTTACTCGAGCAGGAGGGCAAGCGGGCGGATGCGATTGCGATGCTGAAAGGGATTTTGGACAGCACTGCGCGGCGCAGCTATGATCCGCAACAGCGTGCGACACGCGGCAAGATTCTCGGGGAACTGGGCGAGCTGTACCGCAAGAATGAACAGTATGATCTGGCGATCGATACCTTTCGCCAGATGGCTACACTGGACCCAGATTCCGGGGCGCTCAGCTCGGCGCAGGTGATCGATACGTATCGCGCTTCGAAAGCGTACGCCAAAGCGGACCAGGAAAGCGCGGCTTCGGCCGCCAAGTATCCGAACGATCGTGTGCTGCATGAAGTGCGTGCGGAATTACTGTCCGACGAGGGCAAGACCGGAGCGGCGGTAGCCGAACTCAGAAAACTGCTGGACGGAAAGAACGATCGGCAGGTCTATCTGGAAATAGCCGACGCCTATCAAAAGGCGAAGGATTTCACTGAGATGGGGAAGGCTCTTGACGAAGCCGAGAAGCTTTCAAAAGATTCGGAAAGCCGCAGCGGCGTGGAGTTTACCCGCGGCGCAATGTACGAACGGCAAAAAAAATACGATTTAGCCGAAAAAGAATTTCGCAAAGTGATCGATGCGGATCCGAAGAACGCTTCCGCGCTGAACTACCTCGGTTACATGCTGGCGGACCAGAACGTTCGTCTCGACGAAGCGCAAAATCTGATCAAGAAAGCCGTAGACCTGGAACCTTCAAATTACGCTTTCCTCGATAGCCTTGGGTGGGTGTACTATCGCATGAACCGGTTGGACGAGGCCGAGCAGCAGCTGACGCGGTCGCTACAGATGTCCGACAAGGATCCCACCATCCATGACCACCTGGGCGATGTTTATTTCAAGGAGGGCAAGCTCAAAGAAGCCATCGCGCAGTGGCAATCTTCGCTGAAGGCGTACAGTGCGAGTTCGCCTTCGGAAGCAGAGCCGGATGAGCTTGCCAAAGTGCAGAAAAAGCTCGATAGCGCGCGTGTGCGCCTGGCGAAAGAAGCGGGACCAAGACGGAACTAGCTCGCCCGCGGCGAGCGTCCGTCAAATATACCCGCGCAGACGATACCAGAGTAAGCCGAGATATTCGTGTATGAGCTCGCCGTTCATTTCGAGCGCGCGCGAGGACGGTAGGAAGTCGTCGACCTCCCAATACAGGTGATTGAAGTTGAAGGCAGCAGGAATGACCTTCATACCTTGCTTGCGAAAACACGCAACAGCGCGCGGCAGGAACCGTGCTTCGTCCACCAGGACGATTTGCGAGATGTCGTGGCGCCGCAGGATTTCGCAACCGTAGACGGCATTTTCGTAGGTGCTCTTCGAACGGGTTTCCACCCAGATTTTGTCCGGCGGAACGCCCTCGGCTTGGAGCACTTCGCGCATTGCAAACGATAACGGTTCGGCGTACGACCCTCCTCCACTGGCAAGCACCGGCAGCGCCTTCCAGTTCTTGTATAGCCAGGCGGTATGACGTGAACGTTCATAGGTCTGCCTCTGAGGCGATGTATATGGCCGATCGGAAACAGGCGGATAGGCGCCGCCCGCCAGAACAACCAGCGCCTGCGCGGACTCGCGCGGAATCGGGCCCATGTCGTATCCGGCCTCGAGCGGCTGCGCGAACAGCCACATCAGAGGATAGTAGCTAATCACAAACACTCCCAACACTCCAGCCGCTGCGAGCCAAGGCCATTTTCGCTCGCGCGATCGCCACACATGGGCTAGGCCGGCAAACGCGAGCAGCAGAAAAAATGGAAAGGTGAAGTTGATGTACGACACGCAGGTGGAAGGGACAGTATAGCCGGACAAGTTCAGATTCCCCAGATGCATAAAATGACGGCATGGCGCGGCGAAGATTTTTCGTTCCTGAAGTGCGGCGCGGGTTGGCGGAGTTGACGGGCCAGGATGCAGAGCACTTAGTGCGTGTGCTGCGCGCGGAAGCCGGCCAGCGCTACGAGATTTCCGACGATCGCGATGTCTATCTGGCAGAGATTACCAGCGCGCGCAAATCGGCTGTGTGTTTTGAAGTGATCGAGAAGCTTCCGCCGCAGAGAGAGCCCGCTCCCACGGTTCTGGTGGTCGCGTTGATCAAGTTCGATCGTCTTGAGTGGCTGGTGGAAAAGGCGACCGAACTGGGTGTGATCGAAATTCGATTTTTCGAAGCCGCGCGGACGGATCGGGGCTTGCTACAGGCCGCCCAGAAGCGGATGGCAAGGTGGGAGAAGATCGCGCTGGAGGCCAGCCAACAGGCACGTCGCGCTCGTCTGCCGGGCCTGTCTCAAACTAGCTGGACGAGGCTGCTTGTCCAAGATGGCATCAAGTTACTGCTCGACGAAGATCCCAGCGCTCCGCCGATCCGCCAGGCTGGCTGCCCGGTAACGATGTTGGTGGGCCCCGAGGGCGGGTGGACGGACCGCGAACGCGAGCAGGCGCTCGCGGCGGGCTGGCAGCCTTGCTCGTTAGGCCCAAACATTTTGCGGGCGGAAACGGCTGCGCTCGCCGGGTTGACTATCGTTACACGCGCGGAATAACGGCCGCGTGCACAGGTTTTGAGCCGACTGGCACCACAGTAAATAGCGCCGCCCCGCTTCGATAGCGGAGCTTGAACGGATCGGATTGGCTGGCAAGCACTGCGGGAATGTGGATGACGGCCATCTCATTCGAATCCCCGCTTAACAACAAGGCAAACTGGTCACCGGGCGTGATTGTGATGTATGTCGGACGGCTGCCGATCTCGACCAGACCGATAACCTTTCGCGTATCGATGTTCATGATGCACACGTCCGAACCGCTGGCACTTGCGACAAACAAATAGTCAGGCGTATCCGAGCAAGCCATGACACCGGGATCGCGGCCGGCGAGCACTGTCTGCTCCACTTTCAGCACGTCGTAAGGAAATACGATTGCTATGCCGTCCATGCCGTGGCCTGACACGAAGAGCTGGCCCTGATCGACCTTAAAGCACAAATTCTCGGGTCGCATGGCAATCGGCAACTCAGCGACGATCTCGAGCGTGGGGACTGAAAGCGCGAGAATGGAGCGGCTTACGAGATCGGCGGCAAGCAGCAGCCGTCCATCCGCACGAAAACGGACGGCTCCGATAGTTCCCGCTCGCTCGATACGCCGGTGGTCGCCACTGGCAAGATGGAACAATTCCACGACCCCGCTGGTTCCAGTGGAAACGGCTACATATCCATTGGAAGCGATGTCGAAATTGGCAGGCGGAGCGGAAAGCTTGACACGGCGCATTATCCCTAAAGAATCGGGATCGGCCAGAATCAGTTCGCGCGAGCCACCCGCGAGTGCGAGTAATGCCCGGCCATCGGGAGCCAGACGAATTTCCAAGAGTTGGCCGGCCAAGCGGCGCGAAAGCGCCACTCTGAGATTTCCGTCGATCCTATGCACACTATCCGTAGATGGAGTCAGCACATAACTCCCGCTGGGCGTGTAAGCGGGCACGACGGCGGTAGGAGGAGCACCCAACGGAATATTCTTCAGCAAGCGAAAGCTCTGCAAATCGACCACGGCGAGCGACGGTTCTCCCGAGGTCGCGACAAGCGCATAGCCGGAGTAGCCACGTGTCTTTCGCCGCTGGCAGGCGCTCGAAACAAGCGCGCCCGCGGCTGTAAGGCAATCACGGCGGGTCATGAGAGGAAAATCGCAAGCATTTGAAAACAAGGCGCTTGTTAATTCGGCCTAGAGGAATACCCCTATGTTACCCTCGGAGTTTACTCGCCGATTACGCTGATAATTCATGAATTTCCGCTCCGTTTTTAGCCTTATTTCGTCCGATCTCGCTATTGATTTGGGCACCGCGAACACGCTGGTCTTCGCGAAAGGTAAAGGGATCGTGGTGAATGAACCCTCAATCGTTGCCATTAACAAGAATACCGGCGACATCGAGGCAGTGGGCAAGGAAGCCAAGGAAATGGTAGGGCGGACGCCTGGAAACATTGTAGCCATCCGTCCCATGAAAGATGGCGTGATCGCTGATTTCAAAGTCACCGAACGGATGCTCAATTATTTCATCCTGAAGGCGCACGGGCGCAAAATGCTGGTCCATCCGCGCATTGTGATCGGGGTGCCGAGCGAAATCACGCAGGTGGAAAAGCGGGCGGTCAGTGAATCAGCGTACAGGGCTAAGGCCAGCGAAGTACATTTGGTCGAACAGGCCATGGTGGCGGCCATTGGCGCGGGACTCCCGATTACCGAGCCATCGGGAAACATGGTGGTGGATATCGGTGGCGGCACGACGGATGTCGCGGTAATTTCGTTGTCGGGCATCGTCTATTCGCGGTCGGTACGGGTGGCCGGCAACGAGATGGATGACGCCATCATGAACTATCTGAAACGCAAATATAATCTACTGATCGGTGAGAGGACCGCCGAGCAGATCAAGATTCAGATCGGGTCCGCCTACCCGCTGGACAAACCGCTGACAATGGAGATCAAGGGCCGCAACCTCATTGAGGGCGTGCCGAAGACAGTAACCATCGAAGACAGTGAAATTCGTGAGTCTCTGTCGGACTGCATTGCGACGATCCTGAACGCGATCCGTGTAGCTCTTGAGCGCACGCCGCCGGAATTGAGCGCCGATATCAGCGATCGCGGCATCGTGTTGACCGGGGGCGGCGCGTTAATCAAAAATCTGGATCGTCGTATTCGGGAAGAGACCGGCCTGCCGGTTTCGATTGCAGATGACCCGTTGGCCTCTGTGGTCCTGGGTACGGGCAAAATGTTGACGGATTTCAAGCTCCTTCGGCGCATTGCCATCGAGTAGGCGCCGGAGACTACAGTAGAGAGAGACGCCATGGAAGCGCTATTGAGCCGCTACCGGAACTTGACGGTTCTATTGGTAGTAGTGGTGGGGCAGTTGCTCTACCTGGCTTATCAAGTCAAAACCACGCGCGACGAGCGGTTGATCCGCGTATGGGCGGTGAGCGCAGTGACCCCCATGGCGGGTGTGGTCGAAGCCATTCGCCACAATACGATCGGCTTCTTGCAGGACTATTTCATCCTGCTGGACGTGCGGGACCAGAACCGCAAGCTCAAGGCCGATAACGACAAACTGCGAATGGAAAACGTATACTTCCGCAACCAGCTTTCCACTGCCGAGCACGCTCGCGCACTCACGTTGTTCCAGGCACAATCGCCGTCAAAAACGGTGGCCGCGAGAGTCATCGGAAACAGCACGGTGGCAAGCGCCAAAGCGGTATTTATCGACCGCGGCTACACCAGCGGGATCGAAAAAGGCATGGCCGTAGTGACACCGGACGGCATTGTCGGCAAGGTGGTCGCCGTATATCCATTGGTCGCGCAAGTGCTTCTTGTAACTGACGCCACTTTCAAAGTGGGCGTGGAATCGCAGAAGGGTCATGTGCACGGCGTGCTTAATTGCGGGAACGGACCATGCACCGTGGAGCAGATTCAGGAAGAAGAGAAAGTGACCCCCGGCGAATGGTTCTTCACGTCCGGCGAAGACCGCATTTTCCCCAAGGGGTTTCCGGTGGGGACCGTGATCTCGGTGCAGCCCGGACAGGGAATGAAAGAAGTCAAGCTGAATTTGAGCGGAGCGCCTGGCGGAGTGGAAGAAGTGCTTGTAGTGTTGCAAGGTGTGCATCAGCCGATTCCGGTGGGTGCGGTTGTAGAGGAGGCCGCCAGCAAGGCCTTGCCGCCCCCGCCGGCAGAACCGGGCTCCGATGGCAAACAGCCCAAGATGACCCAGACCGAGGCTGATAAGGTCGTCCAGAAGTATGAGCAGATCGGCAAGGATCAGAATCATGTCTATGGCGCGTTAGCTTCCGGCCTTCCGAATTTCAACGCGAAGCCGGCCGCGAACCCACCGACGCCCGCCGCGCAGGTGACTTCGCCGCCAGCGCCGGCTCCCGTGAAGGCCGCGCCCGTTCTTCCCCTTGGTGCTCCCCGACCGAAACCGGAAGAACGCAAGACTCCGCCGCCACAATGACCGGCACGAGCGAGCACATTCGGCGGCGGCGGCCGCGCGAAAATTGGTTCGGGCGTTTCCAAGTAGCCGCTCTGGTGCTGCTGACGCTCATTGCGATTATTGGCAAATTCTACTTGCCGCGCCTGATTCCGAGCACCGTCTGGCTGGAACTGCCGCTCTTGCTGACCGTATATTTCGGATTGAAACGGCCGAGCCCGATCCTCGCCCTGCTATTCGGAGCGTTTGTGGGGCTCGCCGAAGATTCGCTCGCGCCGGAAAACCTTCCGATTGGAATGTATGGTATTACCAAGACGCTAGTCGGTTATTTCGCAGCCACGGTCAGCGTGAAGTTTAACGTGGAAAACGCCGGAATCCGTTTGGTGCTGTGTTTCTTCTTTTTTCTTTTTCACGCCTTTTTCTATTGGCTGATGCGGCGCGCGCTGCTCGGCCAAGTGGTGCCGCTCGATCCACAGGAAATATTGATTCATGGAGCGTTCAACGCCGCTGTGGCGCTGCCGCTTTTCATGATTCTGGACAGGATGAAGTTGCCGGGCGAGCTAACGGCATAGGTCCGATCAAGCCGGCGGATCTCCGTGCCGATACAGCGCATACCAATTGCGCTTCGGCCATTTTGTGGCGTACGCTGCAATAGGAAGATCGTCCTCCGTGCGAACCGTCCAGGCGAGCAACTCGGCCATCAATTCATTTCTAGTGGCGGCAGCTGACGGATCTCGAAAACGATTCTTCAATTCGAAGGGATCGGACGGCAGATGATACAGCTCACCACTGCCAAGCATGTCGAATAGCAATTTCCAATCGCCCATGCGGACCATCTTCAGGTTTCCACTTTGCGTCACCGGATCCAGTTCATCGAAACCGAGCTTGGAGTCCGGCGCCTTCGAGCGGAATTCCGCAATGGAATACGGCACGTGATCGGCGGCGTCGTAATACATTCCGCCAAAGCCGACCTCGCTGTAGATACTGCGAAATTCTTCTTGAGGGTACGGGCGCCCCTGCAGCAGCGGCCATAAACTGCGGCCTTGGGCGCCGCGCGGGATCTCCACGCCTAAGACTTCGCAAAGCGTGGGCATGACATCCGCGGTGGAGACAAATGCCGTTTGGTTGGCAGCCTGTTGGCTCACCCCGGCGCCCGCCCATGCCATCGGCACGCGGATTAGATCTTCCGGCATGCCCACGCCTTTGTGAATCAACCCGTAATCGCAAAAGTAATCGCCGTGGTCGGAGAGGTACACAACCAGCGTGTTCTCCCGAAGTCCGCCTTTTTCGAGAAACGAGAGGAGCCGGCCGAGTTGATCGTCGATCAAGCGAAGCATTCCCAGATAATTGGAACGCGTGCGCCGCCAGAGGGAGTCATACCCGGGATTCGCGTCTTCTTCTAACCCGCGGAGCCACTGCCATTTGTAGCCTTTCTGGGCCAGGACTTCCGGGCCTACATCGCGGGGCGGAATCGATTCCGGGGGGAACAGGCTGAAATATGGCTCCGATACCTGATAGGGGTTGTGCGGTTCTGGGAAACTCACCCATAAGGCAAACGGCTGTTCCGGTTTCGCGCCGATGAACTCGCAAGCGTCGGACACGATTCGATAGGGGTGCTGCGCCTCGACCGGAAACGGCGCTGGCTGCGGCTCTACAGCGAAGTTTTCGCGCAACAGCCAGTTGTCGAATTCGACGACGTCGCGCGACGCATTGGGCGGTTTCCAACCCTCGAGGTGAGAATACGAACGCCAAAAATCAAGCTGGTCCGGCTTCAGATAGCTATGATTTTTTCCGGTGAGACCTGTTCGATAGCCTAGCGTCTTGACGATCTCAAAAATGTCTTTCTGAAAGACGGCGTGCCCCGCCGCGCTGTTTTGACGAACACGGTGTGCGTGAGGCCAGCGGCCCGTTAATAAACTGACGCGGCTCGGCACGCACAATGGAGCGCAGGCGTAGGCGCGATCGAACGCAACGCCGGACCTGGCCAAACCATCCAGCACCGGCATCGTGTCGAGCGGAAATCCTGAGCGCTTCGTCACGCCCGCATGGTGTTGGTCGGCCATGACAATGAGAAGGTTCGGCCGCTGCGCTGCGTTTGCCGATGTCGGAGCCTTGTCGACTGCCGCCGGCACGAGCGCGGAGAGCCCCGCCAGGCGGAGGAACTCTCTTCGATCCTGTCTAATCATTTCTCAAGACTAGAGGACAACCGATGACGCGAGCACGATTTCAAAGCGAAGTCGGGTCGCGGAATGACGCTGCGACCGAGCGCTAAACCGTAAGCCCTTATTCGTAGCGTAGAGCCGTCATCGGATCTACACGCGTGGCACGATATGCCGGTATGTAAGCGGCAAGCAGCGCTACCCCAGCCAGCACAAGCGCCGTCCAGGTGAACGTTGCCGGATCGAGAGCGCTGACGTGAAATAGTTGCGTGGAGAGTAAACGGGTTAAGGCGGCTGCGCCGAAAAAGCCCATTACCGCACCCACCGCCACAAGCCGCATGCCCTGTCTTATCACCATTCCTAGAATTTGGAGCCGGCTGGCGCCAAGGGCCGCGCGTATCCCCAACTCACGAGTCCGCTGCGTCACGTTGTAGCTGATCACGCCGTATAACCCGAGAGCTGCCAGCAGCAAGGCAGCGCCGGCGAAGGCGCTCAAAAGTGAGACCGCGAATTGCTGTGGGCCAAGCGCCAGGCCGATGCGCTCATCCATCGTCTTGATGTCGAACACGGCCTGCCTCGGATCGACAGAGACGACCGCCTGACGAATCGCTTCGCTCGAAGATGCCGTGTTGCCACGCCCCCGGGCGATGAAAAAAGCGGTGCGGCCGCTATTCTTATCGAGACGCTGATAGATCGGGTAATAATAAACGCCTTTGGCCGAATCCGCCGCCAGTTGCGTATGCTTCACGTGCGCCACCATGCCGACGATCACAGCCCATGTGCCTTGCTGCCCGTTTCGGATCCTCTTGCCGATCGGGTCTTCGTTCGGCCAATACTGGCGCGCCAGGTTTTCATCAATGATGGCGACCGGCTGACTGTCCTTGCGGTCGGCCTCGGTAAAATAGCGCCCTTTGCGCAAAGGTATCTCCATCGCCGCAAAATATTCCGAACTGATCTTGCGTATGCCGCCGTGCGGGCCGGGATCGCCCGGGCGGCCAATGCGCCCTTCGATCTGGAACGAAGCGGAAGAATCGTCGCCGCTGAATGGCAAGGGTTCTATTACGGCAGCCTTCCGCACGCCGGAAGTGCTCGATAGTTTCTCCAGGACGGAATGAAAAAAAGTCGCCTGTTTGTCTTCGGCGGAATACTGCACCGGCGGCAGGGCCACCGACGCAGACGCCACGCCGTGCGGTTGGAATCCGGTATCGACGTCGCGCAGCTTTCCAAGGCTCTTGAGGAAGAGGCCCGCTCCTACAAGCAGGATCAGAGCCAGCGCGACCTGGGCGGCGACCAGCAGGCCGCGCAGCCTTTGGCGATGATGGCCTTCCGTATCGGAGCGGCTGCCTTCTTTCAATTGCTCATAATTCTGGCCGAGACGGGACATGTGCCAGGCCGGCGCCAGTCCGAAGAGCAACGCCGTGAGAAGTCCTAATGCAATCGCAAACACAAGAACGTATGTATCCATACGAATCACTAGGCCTGAGCCAAGCTGAGCGGGCGCAAAAGCGAGTAGGGTTTGTAAAATGGCAGCGGCGGATAGCATGCCGGCGGTCGTGCCGACAACCGACAAGAGAAAAGCTTCGGCAAAGGCCTGTTTGATCAGGTTAGCCCGGCTCGCACCGAGCGAGGTGCGAATGGCCAGCTCGCGCGCTCGTCCGGTAGCGCGCACCAGCATGAGCCCAGCGATATTCGAGCACGCGATTAGAAGAACGAATCCCACAGCGCCCAGCAGAATTAGCATGGGCGCCTCGAGATTGCCGCTAGTGAGTTCAGTGAACGGTTCCACCACCATGCTCCATTGGGCGCTTTGTGCAAAGCTGGCGAGCCTCTTATTGCTGTTCTCCGCGCGCTTCGTCAGCACTTGCATGAAGCTTCGGGCGGCCGGAAGGGTCACATGGTCGCGCAGCCTCGCGACTGCCGTGTAGTTTTCGTTGAAGCGATTGTTAGGGCCGTACGCGTCGGCCGGGAGCCCCAGCGGCACCCAGATATCGGCTTGGGTCGGCCAGCGAAAATTAGCCGGCATCACACCGACCACGCGATAAAGCTCTTGATTCAACTCAATCGTGCGACCAACGACGCCGCGGTCCGCGCCGAACAGCCGGTTCCAGAGATCAAAGGAGAGCACAGCGACCCGGTTCGCGCCCGGCTGGTCCTCCTCTGAACGAAAGCCACGGCCAAGAATTGGTTTTGCGCCGAAGACCTCGAACCATTGCCAAGTCACCGTGCCACCTTGCAGGCGTACGGGCGAATCGCCTCCCGCATAGTTGAAGCCGACAATGTTGCCCATGGCCGCCTTCGAAAATATCTCAGGACTCTTCCGTACGTCATTAAAATCCGTCGCTGACATCTCTATGCGGTCGAGGTTCAGCTTTTTGTAGTTGACGCGCGGTGCAACGACCTCCTCGGGTCTCTCGATACCGGCCGGGTGAAGCAGCAAGCCGTTGACGATGCTGAAAATGGCCGCGTTCGCGCCAATCCCGACCGCCAAAGAAAGCACTGCCGCGCAGGCGAATCCCGGACTGCGGCGGAGGGTCCGCAAAGCGTAGCGAAGGTTATGGCCAGCGTTCATATCCTGTCAGAGGAGCAGGGCGGAGGCCGTTTGATTTGGCCCTATATATCTGAATCTGCGCCGCATGTCGAACCACTAATGTCCGTTTTTGGGAATCGGACTTAGAGAACGATCAGGCGAAGCCCGGGAATGTCCTTAAAATCCGATGTATTCAGTGTCCACAAGCCCGCATCTCTGGCGATTGCGCATGCGGCGATCGCCAGGTCGATTTCGCGTCCGCGCGGACGTTTAAGTGATTGGTAGATCTCCGCGCTGAGGGATGCTTCGCGGGGTCCAAACGCAATTGAGGTCTCCATGGGGAACAGCGCCTCCTGAGCTGCGATCTCTTGGGGCAATCGAGGCCCGCGAAGCCACTCATAAAGCACAAGCGACGGGAGGAGGACCCGCTCACCTCGTTCGATCGCGGCGCGAAGGCTCTTCGCGGAACGCTTCGTTCCGGAGAGGCTGTCTATTAGAACGGACGTGTCCAGAAGGGTCATCGCCGGCTCAAACGTGTCGGCGCCCGCCCGCCTTTCGTGCCTGTCTCACCTCTGCAAGTTCCGCGTCCACTTTGGCGTCGGTATGCGCCGGAATTAGTGGAACCAGTTCATCGAAGGCACTGAGCATCCTAGAGCGCTCTCTGTCGCTCAATCTTCCGATCCTGTCGTGAAATTCCATGATTGCCTCACGCACAATCTCGCTTTTTGCTAAGGCGAGCCGTTCGGCGGCGTCCTGCAGCCGCTCGAGCGAAATCCGGTCCAGAGTGAAGGTCACTTTGGTCGTTCCCATACTATGACCATACCACCATATAAACGGGAACCCTCTGAAACATTCATTCCCCTGGTCAACAACGCCGGCGTCGTGCGTTATGCGCTCCTTGGAATGGCTTCGCAAGAGATGATCAACGGAGTCTTTGCGACGAATGCATTGGGCTCGATCTATCACCTGCAGGAAGCTTCCCGGCTCATGTCGAGGAAACGTCCGGTACCATCATCAATATCAGCTCGATTGTGGGACGCGTCAGCATCGAGGGCCAGGCCGTTTACGCCGCCTCCAAAGCCGCGCTGCCCGGCCTGACGTCCGCCGCGGCAAAGGAATTGGCACCCTTTAACATTCGGGTGAATGCGATTGCGCCCGGCTTCATACGCACCGAACTGACCGGCGCCCTGCCTGAAAAGCGTTACGCGGAGCGCTTGGCGAGCATCAAGATGGGCCGCATAGGTGCGCCGGAAGATGTGGCCAACGCGGTTTTGTTTTTTGCTTCTGACATGTCCACGTATGTGACCGGACAAGTGCTCGGCGTAGACGGAGCGATGCTCATTTGACTCTATGGACTTGGATCCCGTCCAATTCCAGGGATCGATATTCTACGTAACGCAGAGCCGCACGGTCTCTCGCCTGGTTTTCTCGGCCTCGTCGAGATCGCCGGCATCGAGCATGCGCGCCCCGATAACCCCAAGCTGAATAACAGCCCGCTGGAGGATTCTGGGCACAATACCGCCAATAGCCAGTGCCCAGCCACCTCCAAAAGTCTCGGCTCCTGAGTGAGATCCGGGGACCGTCCGCCGCACTTTGTCGATAGAATAGAGAAGATACAAACCGGCAGTGGGATTACTCAAAAGCGAGCATAGGCGGGACGAGCGAATCGCTTCGCAACGGCTTCCACGCGACGACGATCCGAAGGAAGCGGCCGGCAAAATCGCGATCTTCCAATACTTGACAGTGTTGGTGTTCGTGTTCCTGGTCTCCGGCTTTTGGCAACTACAGGTCAAGAACCCCGAGTACTACAGCGAAGCAGCCGAGCGAAATCGCATCAAAAGCACGCCGCTACTCGCGCCGCGCGGCAAGATTCTCGACCGCGACGGCCGCGTCATTGTAGACAACAAGGCTTCCTATTCCCTGCTCCTCAATCGCGACGAGATCAAGTGGGAGCACCTGCCGGCTATTGCGAACGCGCTGCAACTGGACTATAGCGAGTTAGCCGGAGTGATCCGGCGCAGCGGCGCGCGGCCGCAGATCATCGTCAAAGATCAGTTGACGCGCGACGAGATCGCCTGGATCGAATCACATCAAGACACCAGTGCCTATCCGGAGATGCAATTGATCCGGTCCTGGCGGCGGCAGTATCCGCAGGATGGATTCGCCGCGCACGTAGTGGGTTACGTTGGCGAGATCGGCGAAGCGGAGCTCGACGCGCCGCAGTTCATCGACTACCATCAGGGCGACATCATCGGTAAAGACGGCCTCGAACGCCAATATGACAAGACTCTGCGCGGTGTAGATGGACAGCAGCGCGTGCTGGTCGACAACCTGGGCCGCGAACGCCAGATGGAAGCGACACAGGAAGCGATTCCGGGAAAAGATCTGAAGACCACGCTCGACCTCGACTTACAAGCTGTCGGCGAGCTGGCAATGGCCGGCAAACGTGGATCGGTGGTGGCGCTGGATCCGCGCAACGGCGCAGTGCTCGCCATGGTCAGCTCGCCCAGCTACGATCCCAACAAGTTCACCGGGCGCATCAGCCGTAAAGACTGGAGCCAGATGGCGAACGATCCGGGCAAGCCGCTGCTCAATCGCGCGATTCAGGCCCAACTGGCGCCGGGCTCGACCTTCAAGCCCATCATGGCAATCGCCGGCCTCGAAGCCGATGTGGTCGACGACCAGACCACGTTCCATTGTGCCGGCGGCGCCTCTTTCTACGGCCACTATTTTGCCTGCCACTTGAAGCATGGCCACGGCGATATCCAATTGCATCGGGCGATTGCGCAGTCATGCGACGTGTATTTCTACAACGTCGGCAACCGGCTGGGAATCGACCGCATCGCGCACTACGCGGATTTGGCCGGTATTGGCCGGAAAACAGGGATCGACCTTCCGAACGAGACCCAGGGCACCATGCCCTCGACCAAATGGAAGCTGCGCATCGCGCGGCAGAAATGGTATGCGGGCGAGACCATTTCGGTAGCCATCGGGCAAGGCGCTGTCACCGTCTCGCCGATGCAAATATTGTTGGCACTCAGCGGATTAGGCGCCGGGGGCAAATGGTATAAACCGCACCTGGTTAAGGACGAGGCGCCTGTTCTTCTACGGCAAGCGCACTTCAATCCGGAGAACCTGCAGCAAGTCGTTTCGGGCATGTACGGCGTTGTGAACGAGTGGGGCACGGGACACGCCGCCCAATTGCCTAATGTCAAGGTCGCCGGTAAGACCGGCACCGCGCAGGTCGCCGCCACGGAAAAGACCAAAGGAGCGAAACTGCACAGTGAGCTCGCCAATAACGCCTGGTTCGTGGCGTTCGCGCCCGTGGAAAATCCCGAAATCGCCGTCGTCGCGCTGTTCGAAAACGGCGTGGAAAGTTATAACGCCGTTCCAATCGTGCGTGATGTGCTGAAGGCGTACTTCGATAAAAAGGCTCGGGGCGATAGCCGCATAACAGAGAACGCGCAGCCGTTTGAGGCGCCGCAGCTCTTCGCCTGGGTGCCGATGTCCGGAGGCGCGCTCCGCTAGTGCCCGTTTACCGCTCGATTCGTGATCTGGATTGGACGTTGCTGATCGTCACTCTCGCCCTGTGCGCCTTGGGTGTCCTGCAGATTTACAGCGCTACGTTATCGACCAAATGGCAGGATGCCTGGTGGAAGCAGATTGTTTGGGTAGTGAGCGGCCTTGCCATGATGTGGATGGCTTCGAACGTCGATTACCACATACTGCTGGGACGGGTGACCTACCTATATTTGGCGTCAGTGGCGCTTTTGATCACTACCGCGGTGGCGGGAAATAAGGTATTCGGATCGACACGCTGGATCCGGGTCGCCGGTTTCACACTGCAAACGTCTGAATTCGTCAAAATCGTGCTGATTCTGCTGGTCGCACGCTACCTGACAGATCTGAAGGCCGCCGGCTCGGTGAGCTGGAAAGACCTCGCCAAGCTGGGCGGGCTCGTAGGTCTGCCGATGCTGCTGGTGATGAAACAGCCTGATCTCGGGACGTCCCTGACCTTCATACCAATATTCGTCGCAAGCGTGTTTATGGCCGGTTTGCGCTGGAAATACGTCGCCATAATCGCCACGGTTCTAGTGGTCAGTTTACCGATCGGCTATCATTTTCTTAAGCCGTATCAAAAAGATAGATTGGTAAGTTTCGTCTATCCGGACCGGGATCCTAAAGGAACGGGTTTTCAGGTGATCCAATCGAGAATAGCTGTCGGCAATGGAGGAATGTGGGGCCGTGGCACCAAAGAGAGTTCGCAGACGCACCTCGGGTTTCTGCCGGTGCCGCATACCGATTTCATCTTTTCCTCGTTTGCCGAAGAACACGGATTCGTAGGCGTGGTAATCGCCCTGGTTTTATATTTCCTGCTGATCATGCAGGTCGTACAGAATGCGCAGACAGCGACGGATAAAGCGGGTTTGTACATTTGCATGGGCGTTGCCGCTTTGCTCTTGTTTCATGTGCTCGTAAACGTGGGCATGGTGGTCGGGAAAATGCCGATCACCGGAATTCCGCTGCCCCTGATGAGTTCAGGGGGATCGAGCACTTGGTCTATTTTTCTGATGCTGGGCTTAGTGAACGGCGTCAGGTTACGCAGGTTTGTGAATTGAATGAGGCCCTCCAAGTCGGGGGTCGGTTGGGACGAAAAGGGCCCGAACTGAGAAGAACAAAGATTTTCGGATTGATTGACATTGAGTAAGAGTGAATGGGTACGTCAGGCGTGAGTGTTGTTGAGCTCGTCTCCGCTCGCCTGAGCGATACAAGTTTCGGCTTTGCAACCCCCTGTGCAGTACGGGCGGCAGGCATAGCACACATCCGGAGTTCTTGGTACTCTCATCGGCCCAAAAGGCGGTGATTCGATGAGTAAGGAACTGGTGATTGGGTCCAATCGCCATGAGACAAAAGTAGCGATTCTCGAAGAGGATCAGCTGGTTGAAGTTTATTTCCAGCGCGGTCAGGAATATGCGCTGGCGGGCAGCATTCATAAAGGGCGCGTCACGCGAGTGCTTCCGGGGATGCAATCTGCATTTGTGGACCTCGGCCTCGAGCGCGATACATTCTTGTACGTATCGGACTTCTTCGACGAACATGACGAAGACATCGATACGGTAAAAGACGACCGTTCGCAAAACAGGGGTGGAGACCGGCGCGATCGCGGACAAAATCGATCGCGCGAGCGTGCGCCGGAAGAGCGGACACCGGAAACCGTGGAGACCGCGCCTGGAGAAGGAAATCTCGCTCCAGTTGAGGTTGGCTCTGGACAGGAACAGACGGCTTCGCGTCCACCCGAGCAGTCTAGAGGCGGCGAACGTCCCGAAGGAGATCGCGGTCCGCGAGGGGACCGGCGCGGCAGACGCTCGCGCCGCCGGCGGCCGCATGGCCGGGATTTTCCCGAAAGCAAATACGCGCAGCCTGGAGGCAATACCACGCGGCAGCCGGATGTGCAGGCGGCTACAGAAACGCCGCAGCTTTTCTCGCCGCAAGCTGAACCACCGAGCGAAGAATCGACGGACGTAATCGTTTTGCCGGGAGAGTCGCTGGCAAAATATCGTCTCAGAACCGAACACACCCGGGAACCACATCCAGAGCCTGAGCCTGAACAACCTGTCGATCAAGAGGAGCCGCACGAGCATCTAGTGGCTGCGGCCGAAGAATTGGAACTGGCCGACCGGATCTTTTCGCATCGTGACGGCGATTCGGTCCAAGCCGAGGAAGAAAAACTCGAACTCGTCGAGCACGAACAGACCGAACCTTTTGGTGGCGAGACGGCTAACCCGGCAATCGCACCGATCTATCGGGGCGAAGACGAATTTTCCGGCGCTTCTGTGGTAGCGGACATCGAAGCGGACGATATCGAGGTCCTCGAGGCCGAGGAAGCGGAAGAAACACTGCCGGCGGTAGAGGATCTGGCGCCGGAAATTGAAGAAGCGCTCGAAAACGCTGCCGGCGGCGAGGTCGTTTCCAGCGATTTGGAGAGCGAACCTGAGGTGACGGCATCGGTCGACGATGGCGCCCCGGCCGTGCAGACGGCTGTGGTGCGCGACCCCAACAATCGTTCCATGCATCGTGTTTCGCGCCGTATGCGGCGGCGGCGCGGCGGAAATCGCTTTGGTCAGGGGCAGCCGGGCGCCGGAGTATCTGCCGCCTCGGGAGCCGGTAGCGCGGCCGCGCCAGCCCTCGAATCACAAACCAGAACCGAGCCCGCACGCGAGAGCGTCGAGGAGCATGCCACTGAAAGGCCCGAAAGGGTCATGCCTTCCATCTCGGAACTGCTGAAGCCTGGCCAGGAAATCATTGTTCAGATCGCCAAAGAGCCGCTCGGACAAAAAGGTGCGCGCATCACATCGCACGTCGCGCTCCCGGGACGTTATGTCGTGTTCATGCCGAGCGTGGAACACTTAGGCGTCTCGCGCAAGGTAGCGAGCGAAGAAGAGCGGCACCGGCTCAAGCGCATTTTGCAAACCCATCGCGTCGGCACAACCGGCGGCTTCATCGTGCGCACAGCCGGCGAGGGCGTGCCCGAAGAAGAGATCGCCGCCGACATGAACTTTCTCTACAGCTTGTGGCTGGATATCCGGCAGAAAGCTGAGAAGAAACCTGCCCCGGCGCTGCTGCATTACGATCTTGACCTGGTGCAGCGCATCTTGCGGGATCACGTCACCGATGAATTCAAAGCCATCTGGGTCGATAACGAAGAGTTGTATGAAAACGTTTTGACCTTCATGCAGCGCTTTCAACCGGCTCTTGTGAATCGGGTGAAGATGTACACGCGGCCGGCCCCGGTGTTTGACGCTTTTGGTATTACGCAGGAACTGGAAAAGGCACTGCGGCCGAAAGTGTGGCTGAAGTCCGGCGGCTACATCGTCATCAACCAGACCGAAGCGTTGGTGGCCATCGATATCAACACCGGCAAGTACGTCGGTAAATCCAATCGCCTCGAAGACACTATCGTCAAAACAAATATCGAAGCGGTGAAGGAGATCGTGCGGCAGATTCGCCTGCGCGACCTCGGCGGCATCATCGTCGTGGACTTCATCGATATGGATGAGCGGAAGAATCGGCAAAAGGTAATGCAAGCGCTCGAAGAAGCGATGCGCGCCGACAAAGCGCCCAACAAAATTCTGCAATTCAACGATTTCGGCCTGGTGGCGATCACGCGCAAACGCGTGAAGCAAAGTCTCGAGCGGACGCTCTGCGCCCCCTGCCCGCATTGCGAAGGCGCCGGTTACATCAAGAGCGTTCAAACGGTGGTCGGTGAGATTCTGATAGAGGCGCAGAAGTTGGCGAAGGCGATCGAGGGCAAGGACGTTATGCTGCGAGTACATCCGGACGTTGCCAAGGTCTTGAAAGCCAGCAGCAATAAGTATCTTGAGGAGTTGGAAGAAATTCTGGCCCGGCCGGTCCTCGTAACCGGCGACGCAGCGCTGCATCACGAGAAGTTCGATTTGGGCTAGTTCTCGCTAGTTTCAGCACAAAAGGAGAGGTGGCCGAGTGGTTGAAGGCGCACGCTTGGAAAGCGTGTTTAGGGGAAACTCTAACGTGGGTTCGAATCCCACCCTCTCCGCCATGCCTTTTAACAACAAGCTCTCTATTCTGATGCAGACATTACTAGGAAATCTGGGCGAATAGCCACTTCATGTCCACGGAATTGTCGGATTGACTGTTGCGCGGAAACGCGGGAGAGATCACAACGGCTTCCGCTTGGTTTTCAAACCAGGCCAGGAACGACGCTTCTTTGGCCCCTGGCAGCCGCTGCTGGTCGATCCACATGTAAAACGCGCCCATATCCGCATCGATCAGCGATCCTATGGGATCGAGTTCAGGATTCTGTTCCTTTCCGGAAAGCAACTCGTTCATGGGACGTTCCCGTTGGCGCGGGGCAAATCTGGCCAGCACGGTTTCGGGTTGCGCGCGGCGCCAGAGCTCTCGAGTCGCCCATTGCACAAAGGTAGTGCTGAAGATTTGAGTACCAGCCCCTTCGGTAAGAAGGCTGATCTGAAAATGGCTGAACACAGTATTTTCGGGCGCGGACGACGCACCGAGTTCCTCCGGCCGTAGTTTGTGGAGCAAAGATGTCAACGCTTCCGGGCCGGCGATGCCATTCTTGATGGCTTTGTCAATCTGGCGCAATAGAGCTTTCCGCACAGGCTCCATTTCCCCGTAAGAAAGTTGGGACAGGAAGGGGCTTGAGATGGATTCCGGATCTCCGCCATCGATATACCAGTGATCGAAGGGCACGGGATGTGCTGCTGCCCTGCCCGTTACGCCCTCGAGCAGAATCTCCAGACCACTCGTCGGATTGACCCTGGTGAAATACGTGCCATGCGGGCGCAGCTTACGAAAGATCGGATAGGTGTTGTGCGCGACACCCTTTCCGATCACAGCAACGCCGATCCTTGGTATTTGAGGTTGCGGAGCAGGCGAAGCAGCGCCAAAGCTCGTAAGATAGCGTGAGGATGCCTCGCGAAATGCATCGATCTGACGAGTCGACCAAAGATAGCCGGATAACTGCTCTGAAAATTCTTGGGGCGAAGCAATCCACTTCGCGTCCCTCAGCCGCGAGGGGAGTTCTAAATGCTCAAATCCGGCCAGAAGCTCCCGCAGTCGCGCATCCGTAAGCGATTCCAGGAAAGTGAGTTGCCGTAAGATGTCTTGCCGTTCTGCGGGAAAGCGCCAGTCGTACGATTGAATCTGCTGCAATAAAAGCTGGACGAACGCGACGGGGAGTGTCCGTAGCAATTCGATGTGTTGAGTGGCTACCTCTCTCGCCTCGCGTGGATATCCGTTGAAGTGTTCATCGCGGATCGGCATCCAGGGCATCAAATCAAGCCGGGTGCGCGTTCACAGAGCTGAACCCTATCGGTCCCCGGGCATTACCAGTAGAGCTTCAACCCGAATTGTATCTGCCTCGGATCATTAGGTGCGTCGCGCGTAGCTGTGATCTTTCCGAAATTAGCGCTCTTGAAATCGAGGGCGCCGGGGGCGCTGATCACCGCCGAGCCGCCCGTCGGTCCCTGAGGCGTCGAGAAGTTCGGATGATTCGTAAGATTGAAAAACTCGGCTCTGAATTCCAGGCGGGTTCTTTCCGTCGGCTGAAATTGCTTGAAAAGCGAAAAATCGAGACGGTGAAATCCAGGGCCATAGACTTGCCCACGCGCGCCGCCCAGGGGCGCGAGATCCGTCTGCCCGTTAACCGCGACTACGGGTGGATTCGTGAACGCTGCCGGATTCATCCATTGGTCGACATTGTGTTTTCCGCCGATGGGGTCCTGCCCTTGCACAAACAGCGCCACACAACTCATACCGGAGGCTGTCGTAATGTCGCAGGGGATGGTAAATGGCTGTCCGGTCTGAAGAGTGAGGATGGCGTTTATACGCCATCCGGATACGATTTGATTGACCACATTATTACTGGTCGAAAGGAATTGTTTCCCTTTGCCGAAGGGGAGATCATAACTGCCGCTGTAGTGAAAGACATAGCGGATGTCAGAGTCGCACGGGCCGTAGTCGATCTGCGGACCCAGTCCCGGAGCGCGGTACGTAATGGCGGTGCTGTTGAGTTGATCGACTGCGTCCGATCTGCAACGCGACCATGTGAAGTTAGTCAGAAAGCTAAGCCCATGACTAAATTGATGCTCCAGGTTCGTCTGCAATCCGTGATAGGACATGCTTCCCCAGTCAGACTGAATACTGCCGCCAGGCGCCAGGTCAGGATACTGCCGAAAAGGAGCGGAATTTGCGGAGGGCACGAGTAGCTGATGCACAACGTTGGCCCGGCCGGCGTTGGCTTCGATGTGGCGGCCCAAAGTACCGACGTATCCTATCTGAAATGCCGTGCTCGCGGTGAATTGGTATTGCACTGTGAAATTCATGCTCTGCACGTAGGCGGTCTTTAAGGTTGTGTCGATACCGCGCAAAGTGACGCCACCACCGTCTACCACCGCGGGCGACAAATTAATATTGGTGAAACCGTTCTCGATGGTTGCGTGCTGGCCATTGGGGAAAATGACAGGCAGTTGATTGCTATTGTTGGAGAAGGCGCTGGTAAAGGCGAACGGATAAGTAGCTCCTAGGGCGGGACCGTAGCCGACACCCTCCAACCCGTTATAAGAAATGCCATAACCGCCGCGGACGACCGCCTTGCTGGTCATCTGATATGCGAAGCCGAAGCGGGGCGCAAAGTTATTTTTCTGAGCACTTCGCAACCCGCGATCGTCGACATATTGCAAGCTGACTCCATCCTTCTTGAGCACTGAAAGGAATGACGGAGACAATGCATTATTTGGATCGCTCTGGTTAGACCGTGACTTGGGTATGAGGTAGGCGGCATCCACGAACGGGGTTCCTTGAACAAAATTAGTCTGCGCATCATAAGCGTCATAGATGGCCGGGAAATATTCGTAACGGACGCCGAGGTTCAACGTCAGCCGAGGGGTAACCTTCCAGTCGTCTTGCAAATAGCCAGCGTAATACTTCCGGCGGGCGTCGGTAACTGAGATACGCGAGATCGATACGGAGTTTGGCCCCCCGTTGTAGTCCACGCCGCCCGGAACTGACGTCGCGCTTGGTACGATCACAAACTGAGCCGCTCCGCTGTTGTTCACGTTCACACCCGGAATAGATGTGTAGACGCCGCTCATGGTATAGCTCCCGCGCGGAGTGGCTGGTTGGTAAGTGGCAAAACGAAGATAGATGCCTTCAAAACCGGCCTTAAACGTGTGGGATCGGAAGACCTTCGTGACACTGTCAGCCAGTTCCCAGGTGTCATCCCATTCATTGATCGGCGTATACGTACTCTGGCCAAGCGCTGAGAGCCCGGTTATGGAAAATTGCGGCAAACCGCCGTTCAACTCCACTTGCGGAATGCCTTGAATGCCGAATTGATCAGGAATTCCTAGCTGATCGACCGTGGACGGCGCGAATAGCGTGTGGACCCGGCCATAGCTAAAACGAAGCGAGTTGACTAATGTCGGACTAAACGAGTGTGTGTAACTTAACGCTGCATTGCGAGTATCGACCGATTGATTTCCGGCGTTAAAGCTTCCGCCATCCGCCAATCCTGGAAAGGGTCCCGGAACGAAGCGAGGATTATGAGTGTAGCTCATACGGCCAAACATCTGGTCTCGTTCGCCGATAATCTGATCGGCCCTTATATCGAAACTATCGGCGTCTATCCTCTGAATGGGAGTCGACGCATAGTTGTTAAAGAGCGTAGGTAGGTTAGGAGTCGGATAGAGATTCAGAAGCTTTACGGCATTCGGATCGATGCGATTGCATGTGCCGGATGGACAAATCATATTCCCGGCAAACGGATCGCGGACGTAACCGGAGCTGGCTGCCCTAATTCCGGTGACCGGGTCAATTTGGCCTGCAGTCACTGGCCGGGTAGTTGCCGGATCGAAGACCTGCCCCACTCGAAACGTACGTCCGAGTGAATCGGACACCGTACCGGTGGATTGACTGAATAGGTCGGAGAAATTGCTGTACCCGCTACTCCGCATAAGCGGCGTCGGTACGGTCGCACGATAAACCAGCGCCTGACGAATCCGAGTGCCCTGATAGTCCCCGAACAGGAATGTTTTGTTTTTCTTGATTGGTCCACCGGCGGTAAAACCGAACTGGTTTTGGCGGAACTCTCCTTTTCCGATTTGGGCGGCGTTGTTGAAAAAATCTGCCGCATCCAGCTTATCGTTGCGCAGAAACTCCCAAACGTTCCCATGAAACTGATTGGTTCCACTCTTGACCGTGGCATTTAGGGCAGCGCCGCCGGCCCGCCCGAGTTCTGCGCTATAGTTGGCGGTTTCGACCTTAAACTCAGCGATTGCATCTACGGGCGGTAAGGCGACATAAAACGTACCGTTCAGGAAGTCCTGTGAGTCGTTGTTGTTGTCAATGCCATCCAAAAGATAATTGTTGGATTCAGAACGCACGCCGTTGGCTGAGAATCCGCCGCTCGCACCAAATCCGCGCGAATCCTGCTGCATGGTTGTCACTCCGGCGGAGAGTTGCGCGAGAAAGGTAAAATTCCGTCCGTTCAACGGAAGATCATTGATCTGTTTGCCTTTTACTACTTGTCCAACAGAGGCGTTCTCCACTTGTAGCAACGGTACGGCGGACGTAACTTCGACGGTTTGACTCTCCGAACCCGGCTGCAGCGAAAAATCCACTGCGACCTGTTGCTGAACATTGACGGTGATGTGCGGACGGGACACTTTGTCGAAGCCGCGAAATTCCGCCGAAATCGTATAAGTACCGATTTTGATCGGAATGAACGAGTAGGTCCCTCCCGCCGCGGTGGTCGTGGATAGCGTCAATCCCGTATCTTCGTTGACTAGCGTCACCTTGGCGGCGGGAATTACCGCACCGGACGTATCGGATACGGTGCCAAGGATCGCACCGTTTTCCAATTGCCCATAAAGCAAATGCGAAAAGCATCCGAGAACAACCGGGCAAAGTATTAATCCTCTGACAAGGACCAAGCTTGATTTCGGCATCTGGCAGCCCTCCCGAATGCGTAACGGACCACCAAAGGTCCGACCAATGATCCTATTACACAATCGGGCACCGGGCAAGCCGTATATTTTCGAAGTTCCGGTTGCATTCCCAACGTTCGATGAAACCGGAACTCGTACAGGATGACTGTCGCGTCTCTTGATCAGAACTTCAACTTCATTCCAAACTGCAGAATCCGCGGATCTTCTGCCGTAGTGATCACGCCGAAGCTAGATGAACTCAGCGTCACATTCGGCGTCTTCAGATTCGCATGGTTGAGCGCATTGAACGACTCGCCGCGCACCTCCAGTTGCCAACCCTCGTGAATCGAGAAATTTCGGCTGAGCGAAAAATCCAAGTTCACATAGTGCGGCCCTCGGAAGGCGTCCCGGCCGGAATTCCCATACGTGCCCGGAACACCATTAGCGAAAGCACCCTTGTAGAACCATGATGCCGCCGACTGATTCGCCGGAATAATCGCGGATGGATCAATGACGTTCGGCCGGTCCTGACCCACGCCGGTGAGCGACACGTCTGACCCCGAGGTAACCGTGAGTGGGGCACCGCTTCGGTATTGTACGATTGGTGCAAGTTGCCAGTCTTTGGTGAGTCGCCGTGTCCAGCCGTCCCCTAGCCCCGTACTCTGCAGAACCAAAGAGACGTTTGCCACGCGCCGGTAGTCGAAATTGCAATCGCCCCGGTTGGCGCTGCGATTTCCCGGAATCTGATATTGTGAGCCAGCCAGTTCACCCGTGAAATCCACCTCGCTGATGCAGTGGGACCAGGTGTAGTTTGCGAGAACCGTATAGCCGTGCGCGAAACGATGCTGCAACGCGAGCAGCATGCCGTTGTAAGTGCCGTTACCGCCCTGATCGCTGAACACATTGCTGCCGTAAGCCGCCGCTCCTACAGGGTTCTGAAGCGAAAGCAGGCGTCGCGAATCTGTGTTACCCGTCGTCGATTGACCAGTTAAGTAAACGGCGGGATTGGTTTCTTCTCCTACCCAGATATGTGTCGTTTTGTTACCCAAATAAGTAAGTGATGCCAGCCAATCATGAACGAACTGACGTTGATAGCTGATATTCCATTGCATCATGTAGGTAGGCGTTGTATCGAGCGGAAGATTCACGTATACACCGTGTGCCGGGAACGCAATATCCTTCGAAACAGAATACGCTGCCGGGAAGGGACTGCCACCCGGGTAACCGGCATAAGGATTCGTGAACCCGCCCACTGGCGATGGAATACTAATCGAAGTGCCCCACGGAGCGTTCGTTGTCAGCCGTTCCGCGTAGAACAGCTCAGTCGTGTCACGTAGAATTGCGCCTCCCACTCTTATACTCTGCTTGCCCGAACCATCCGGATCCCAAACGAAGCCGACACGCGGAGAAAAAAGAGCCCATTTACTGTCCGTATACGCCTTGGGAATACCCTTGTCGCCATAAAACAGCAATCCAGCCGGTGCATTGACAAAGACCGAACTCGTTTGCCCGGCGTCAAACGCGCTCTTGGAAAAGTAAGATCCGCGGCCGAAATAATCGTAAGAAGGCAGATAAGGATCCCAGCGAAGTCCGAGGTTGATCGTGAAGTGGGGAGTCGCCTTAATCGTGTCCTGCACATAGAAGCCGAGGACGGTGGCTCGCGCCGCATATTGGAGCGTGTTACTTTGCGTAAAAGTGTTCAAAGTACCGGTCAGGAGATCGGCTAGGGAATCGCCAGTCGAAATTGCTCCCGTCGAAGTCGAGCCGGTAAACGTGAACACTCCATTCCGGTTCCATTCGTTATTGAAATTCAATTGATAACGGATGGCATCTACTCCGAATGAGATCTGGTGTTTACCGCGAACAATGTCGATATCGTCAGCAAACTGGAAAGTATTCCCATTGAAGAATGCCTGTGCACAAGTGCCGCATCCCACGCTGAAATAGTTACTTACAGTTGCTTGTAGAAAATTCTCGTCTGGTGTGTTGATGTTCACACCAATGTCGGACGGATTGATTACGTTTGGCGCCGGTCCGCGGTTGATCCGGCGGCGCGAAAATGTGGCATGGAAGGAATTGATCGCAGTTGGGCTGAAAGAGAAGGTGTCTCCTAGCGTCATCGATTGCACTCTCTCGTCGTTTCCGGCGGCGGTAGTCGTCAGCAGGTTCGCCCCATCGTAGACGGGAGGATTCTGGTAATCGGCAATGAAATAACGCCCAAAGACGCTATGCCTGGCGCTCTGGACCCAGTCGATGCGGCCTATCCCTTGATTTTCATCACCGGTGCTGGGTATCCCGTAGGTAATCTTGCCACAGGGATTGCTCGAGACCGGAACATACTTGAGCAAATTGAGAGCCTGCGGGTTGAACCTGGAAACAGGAATCTGATTGCCGGCGAACTTTGTTTTCGTTGTGGGATCCACAAGCTGGATGCCCTTGCCACCTGACACGCAGGATCCGCTATCGATCGCGCTGAAGTCTCCATTGAGAACGGCTGCCGTCGGCACATAGGCAACCGTCTGCGGTGGATCGGTGCGTTGCCGCGTCGCTTGAAATCCGCCGAAAAAGAACAGTTTGTCCCGGACGATCCTGTCGCCGAATGTCCCGCCGAACTGATTACGCTTGAGAGTGTCGTGCCGGGGAGCAAAGGTGTTCCGGGCGTTCACGTCGCCGTTGCGAAGGAACTCGAACAGATCGCCATGCATGTTGTTCGTACCAGACTTAGTAACTGCATTCACCACTGCGCCGGGGTGTAAGCCGTAGCGCGCGGGCAAACTGCTGGTCTGCACACTGAATTCCTGCAGTGCATCCGGGAATGGAACCGGCAAATTGATGTTGGTCGCGCTGTCATTGTGATCACCGCCATCCAGCAGATAATTTACTCCGTTCGCTTGGCCGCCTGCGACGGAGATGGTTGTGGAACTGGCGTAATTCTTGCTGCCCGTCATGCCGCCCCCGGGTGCTGTGACCGCCGCGCCGGATAGCACAATCAACTGCGTCGGCTGCCGGCCGTTCAAGGGCAAATCCACGATTCGCCGCTGGTCAATGACTTGCCAAATGGAGGTTTCTCTGGTCTCCACCATCTCGGCGCTGGCAGTTACCTCTATGCTCTCGTTGACTGAGCCGACCGCAAGCGTGGCGTTGATTTCTACATTGTTGCCCACCTGCAGAAGGATTCCCGACTGCGAGTACAATTTGAACCCGGAAGCCTGGACTTCCAGCCGGTAAGGACCGATCGGGAGATTCGGGAAAGTGTAGCGGCCCTGGTCGTCGCTGGCGGTTGTATGAACCTGCTGCTTACCAGTCTCAACTATGCGAACCCGTGCTCCCGCTACTGGCGCTCCGCTCGGATCCGTAACCCGGCCGGCTACTTGGGCGATTGCAACGGCTTGTGCCTCGGCTCGGGGCGCAAATAAGCTCATCGAAGCAATTCCGAAAACTGCCAGCGCGCACGCGGCGCCGGCTCGACGACTGCCGAACATATGAGAAAATTTCTCCTTTTTGAATTAGGCGCCAGCTATCCTGACGCACGATTCAACGCTTTTGACTCAGATTCAAGCCAAGGGCCGAACTCCGCAGTGGGTTGGCTGGATTGGCAAGGAATTAGTCGGGAACTTTGCGTCGTTGTGCAACCTGTTTAGTACGTCGAAACTCTATTCCATAGAATGGCTCAGCGCTCGTCCCCGTAAGAGCGCAATCCGTCACTCTATAATCGAACTGACAGAGTATTGGAACAATCGTGCCTGAATCTGTCCGCCCTGTCAAGAATTTTTCGACTTATTACCGAGGCATGTCTACGACACAAACGCTATCTAGTCTTTGACTAAGACCGCGTGCTGCTGATCCGCTCCGCTGAACTGATCGAAGAATTCTTTGATTTCCTTATAACGATCCGGCGGAAGGCTCCCAGGTCACAGCGCCTACTGTCGGAATCAAAAGAAAACTAGACCGGTGGGGGGTTACGCTCGGGATTTGTTCGCTGGTGCCAATAAGGATATGCCGGCGTCACCGCACTCGCCGCGTCGAGTTTGGCGATCTGCTCGGAAGTGAGATTCCAACCCACCGCACAGAGATTCTGCCGCAACTGTTCCTCGTTCCGGGCGCCTACAATGACATTCGCCACTGTGGGCCGTTGCAGCAACCAGTTCAAAGCAATTTGCGGGACGCTCTTGCCGGTCTCCTTTGCGACTTCATCGATCGCATCCACAACGTTGTAGAGATACTCGTCCGGAACCACCGGACCCTTATCTACTACCGCCTGCGATTGTAAACGGCTGACTGCCGGCGGCGGGGCTCCGCGCCGGATCTTGCCGGTCAAACGCCCCCAACCGAGCGGACTCCAGACAACCGCGCTCACGCCTTGCTCGATGCCTAATGGCATCAGCTCCCATTCGTAGTCTCGTCCGATCAGCGAATAGTACGCCTGATGGGCCACGTAGCGACTGTAGCCGTAACGCTCGGAAGCCGCAATCGACTTCATCAAATGCCAGCCGGAGAAATTCGAGCAGCCGATGTACCTGATTTTGCCGCTCGCAACCAATCCGTCGAGTGTCGCGAGCGTCTCTTCCACCGGCGTCATCGCGTCGAATGTGTGAATTTGAAATAAATCGATGTAGTCCGTCTGCAACCGCTTCAGACTTCCTTCGATTGCTTCCAGCAGATGCTGCCGCGAGGAGCCGATGGCGTTCGGGTCTTCGCCGGTCCGGAAACCGGCTTTGGTGGAAAGAATCACCCGGTTGCGTCGACCGTGAATCGCTTTGCCCAGGATCTCTTCCGCCACGCCATTCGAATATCCGTCGGCTGTATCGAACATGTTTAGTCCGGCATCCAGCGATATATCCACCAGCCGTGTTGCCTCCGCGACGCCGCTCGATCCCCAGGCCTTGAAAAATTCGTTGCCTCCACCGAACGTGCCGGTGCCCAGGCTGAGCACGGGAACACGAAATCCGGAACATCCTAGTTTTCTGAATTCCATACCTTTAGTCTCGATGGTTCTAATCCATGGCGGGCTTCAAAATTGTCTCGAGCCTCAGGATTCGCGGGCTACACCTGTGGAGTCCCGCACCAGAAATTCCGGGTCGATCAGAATCTCACGGCTCAGTGCCGCTGGTCCATCGGCATTGGGAACCAGACTCTCGAAGACGCTATGCCCGATGCGTTCGCGTGGAATGTGTACGGTCGTCAAGGCCGGAAAGCAAAATTCGGAAAGCTTGATATTGTCAAAACCCGTCACCGAAACATCTTGCGGAACACGCAGCCCCTGGTCGCGCAGTTCGCGCAGCACACCAATTGCCGTAAAGTCATTCACGCAAATAATGGCGGATGGCGTGAACCCCGAGGCAAGAAGCTGACGCGCCGCTTTTCTTCCACCTTCTGGACCGTCGGCATCGGCTTCGCTCGTAATCTCCAGGTGCGGAGAGTAGCGCGCCACCGTTTCGAGAAACGCCTTCTTGCGTTCATCGAGCGGCGCAAGCTTTGCATGGTGTCCGACGAAGGCCATCCGTGTGTGGCCCAAATTGTGCAGATATTGAACGATTTTCTCGATACCCTTGCGATACTGCACGCGTATGTTGGTGCTCTTCTTACCCGGCGCGCCGACGTCATAAAACACGACCGGCATATCGCCTTCCGCCAGCTCCGTCTTCAGCGCTGCATCCATTTCCGAGACAATCACCGCAAGCCCCGCGACCCTTCGGCCCATCATCAAACGGATGCTCGAGACCAACCGCTCGGGCTCGTAGCCGGTGTTGGCCGCGACTACTTCATAACCATGCGCATGAGCATCCGATTCGAGCGACTGAAACACGTCAAAGAAGAACGGGTTCTCCATGTTCGACACGACGATCCCGAGCGTGCGGCTCTGTCCGCCGGCCAGCGTCCGCGCGTGCAGATTCGGGTGATAATTCAGTTCTGCAACTGCCTTCATGACCCGCGCACGGGTGGAGCTCTTGACAACGTCAAGATTGTTGAGCACGCGCGAAACCGTCGCGGATGAGACCCGCGCCCGCTTGGCTACATCTTCCAGGCTCATGTGGGAGTAACCCTCATGGTAGCGCCAAGTTAGAACAAATGTCCTAATTTCTCCCGCTTGGTCTTCAGATATTGGGCTGTTGTCTCAAGAGGCGGAACCACCAGCGGCGCGCGTTCCACCACTCTGATGCCCCCGCCCTCGAGCGCGGCTACTTTGTCGGGATTGTTCGAGAGCAGCCGGACTTCCTTCACGCCGAAATACTGCAGAATTGCCGCCGGCAGCGCGTAGTCCCGTAAATCCGCTTCAAATCCGAGCTTCTCGTTGGCCTCGACCGTATCGAGCCCGCCATCCTGCAGTTCATAGGCCCTCAATTTGTTCAGCAGTCCGATGCCCCGCCCCTCCTGATGCTCGTAGATCAGCAGCCCGCGTCCCTCGGCCACGATCTGATCGAGCGCCAGTTCAAGTTGGGACCGGCAATCGCAACGAAGGCTGTGAAATACATCGCCCGTCAGGCACTGGGAATGGATACGAACCAGCAGCGGCCCGAGCTCGGGGCTTGGATCGCCGAGCCTGAGTCCCAGGGCTTCTTCTGTCTCGTTCTCTCGAACGCCTTCGAAGCCGTATATGCGAAATACTCCGAAGCGGGTTGGGAAGTCCGCCTCGGCGATCTTATTCAGCTTGAAGTCAGTGGAAACGATGTCACCTTCTATTATAGAAGCCGTCGATGCTCAACGAACAACAGTTGGCGGCGCTACTGATCAAAGTGGCTGTGTCGGCTTCGATCGCGAGCATCCTGATGCGCTTTGGCCGCATTCAGAAAATCCTCCTGCGCGACGAGCGCTCCGTCGCCGACCGCGTCCAGCTTGCCTTCATCTTCTCGGTCTTGTTTGGGGCTAGCGCCGAAGTCCGTATCCTCAGCCATCACACCTATCAAGCCGTCGATCTCGCTCTCGAAGGCGCTGTCATCGCCGGAATGCTCGGCGGCTACGTCAGCGGACTCATCACTGGTATCTGCGTGTCTCTTCCGGACATGTTCACAGGCAAATTGATGTCCATGCCGCTGTTCTCCGCGGCCGGATTGATTGGCGCGCTTATGCACGATCTGGCGCCGCGAAAAGAGGACATCTGGTATTTTTCGCCATTTGTTGACCTCAATCTCTATCGTTTCCTCCGCCAGGCCCTGCGGCTCAACCGTACTGCCATTCAGCGCCGCGTCGTCGAATTGGCCGCCTTCAACGTGGCCTGCAACGCTCTCGTCGCATTGACTGAACTTCTTCGCTGGGGCGTCCACAAGCTGTTTCTCCAACGCAATACCTTCTTCATGTTCGACGGCGAGCCACTCGATTTCTGGCTTTTTGTGGCATCTGCCGCCACTACGCTATTTGCTGTCTCGCTCCCTATTCGCGTGTGGAGCAGTTTTCGCGCCGAACGCCTTGTCGAGATGCAGCGCGCCCGCCTCACCGAAGCCCGTCTCACAGCGCTCACCAACCAGATCAATCCGCATTTTCTCTTCAACACTCTCAATTCGATCTCTACCCTGATTCGGCTCGATCCGAATAATGCCCGCAACATGATCTACCGCCTGTCGAAGATCATGCGCCGTCTTCTCCGCAAGACGGAAAATTACTCTCCGCTCCGCGAAGAGATTTCGTTCATCGACGACTATCTCGCCATCGAAATCGTGCGTTTCGGAGAAAAGCTACGCTTCCATAAAGAAATTGGCCCTGGCACGCTGGAGTGTCTAGTCCCCAGCATGATTCTTCAGCCGATCGTCGAAAACTCCATCCGGCACGGACTAGCAGGGAAACTGGAAGGTGGAACTATCCAGCTCCGCACTTGGCTGGAGGGTACACACCTCCACATCCAAATCGAGGACGACGGCGTCGGAATTCCTGAATCCAAGCTCGGAACGCTGTTTGAATCCGGCATCGGTGTCAGCAACGTAAACGAGCGCCTCCGTGTACTATTCGGAGCACGCTACCGCTTCGCGATCGACAGCACGCCCGGCCTGGGAACCCGCACGCTGCTCGAAATTCCGGAAGCGGCACTAAACTGAACCCTGGCGCGTGGGACTCATCTCGGCGACTGCATTACAATCTGAACAGTTGGCGCTACTGACCATTTCCCTAACGGGACAAGCCCGTGCTCGCTCGGCCCACACCGGGCGCTTTGAACAAGAAATCACGCGTCTGTTCTACTCTTGGCGTAATGGCCTCCTTCGTTATCTGCTCGCTTCCGGATTGAGCGTTGAGGATGGAGAAGAAATCGTGCAGGAAGTGTTTCTCGCCCTGTTCCAGCATTTCGTGGACGAGAAACCGCGCAGCAATCTTCGTGGCTGGGCTTTTCGAGTCGCCCATAATCTAGGACTGAAGCGCCGCATAGCCGTCAGCCGCCGTATGGAAGTGTCAATACACGCCAATATGGAAACTCACGTCGATTCGGCTCTGAACCCGGAAGAACAGGCCGCCGCCGCGCAGAGGCAAACGCGCCTCGAATCCATCGTGCGCGCCCTCCCCGAGCAGGACCGCTGCTGCCTCGCGTTACGCGCGGAGGGGCTTCGGTATCGGGAAATCGCCGAAATTCTCGGGATGTCGCTGGGATCGGTATCGGGCTCCTTAGCTCGTTCTCTGGGCCGCCTCGCCCGCGGCGACATAGGCTGACAATATGCGGCATGGTGCGCATTTATCGGACGAAGAGCTTCTGCTGGTTTCAGACGGGGAATTATCCAGGCGAAGAAACCTGGCCGTGCGCCTGCATCTGGCATTCTGTGCCACATGCCGCAATCGTTCCGCTCAACTGAGAGCAGCCATGGCCGGATACGCACGCACGTATCGCGAAACCCTCGATCCGCAATTGCCCGTTGCCGCCAACACGCGACCGGCCCATACACGTACCTACTGGCCGCTCCCCGCCGCGGCCCTGATCGCCATAGCGGCCCTTGCCACGTTTCTATGGCACTCCTCATCGCCGGTCCGCCAGTCCATAGTGCTTGTCCGGGAAGGCGCTATCCCGAGGAGAGATCTGACACCAGGCGCTACTCGATTCATCAATCGCGAGCAGGCCTGCACGCTCGCCGATAACGTCCCCGACATTCCAGAGGCGCTCAAACGGCAGGTCCTCAAAGAATACGGGATCAACGAAGCGGCGGCCAATCGCTACGAAATCGACTTTCTGATCACTCCGGCCCTGGGCGGCTCGGACAACGTTCGCAATTTATGGCCCGAGCCTTACTTTCATACAAGCTGGAACGCCTATGTGAAGGATGCGCTGGAAGACCACTTCCACGCCATGGTTTGCAGCGGAAAAATGGATCTACGTACCGCCCAACGCGAGATCGCCCAAAACTGGGTGGCCGCCTATCAAAAGTATTTCCACACGCCAACACCCCTCGCCACTCTTTCGCTCCTGACCTTGAAAGAAAGGCCGCGTAGCTAGCTCGGATACTTGGCGGTCTGAATTCCCGCGAGCACTCCGCGCATATAGGCAAAACTTTTCGTCATGCCGGGCATCGGATTGTCCGCCTGGACTTCGTATTCCAGATTTACGCAACCTTTATACTTCATCTTGATGAGTTGGGCGAAGATACGGGGAATCGGTAATTTCCCGTCGCCGACCGGCACTTGGCTCTCCTTGGCCATCGGATCGGCCAAGTCTTTGCTATGCATATCTAGCAGCCGCGGACCCGCTTCGATAATCGATTCGACGATGTCTGCGCCGGTTCGCGACGTGTGGCCGATATCCATGCACAATCCGCAGCGCGGATCCATGTTCTTCACCGCTTTGAGAACGCTTTGCGGCGTCGGGAAGTGCTTGTCTTCCGGCCCGTGATTATGCACCGCGATCTTGATGTTGTATTCCTTGACAAATTTTTCGAGTTTCGGAAGCGTGACTGCCGTCGGCGCGCAAACAATCAGCGGAAATCCGGCGCGCTTGGCGTATTCGAATTTCGCGCGTATATCCGCCTCGTCGTCCTTACTAAAGCTCACGTTGCCGCAGCCCACCAGCGTCAGGCCGGCATCCGCAAACTCCTTCTTCGCCGCGTCGATTTCTTCCGGAGTGCTTTCCAGCTTCAGATGAAAGTCTTTGATGTTGATGTACGGCGTGCCCAATTGCTTCGCCATCTCGATCGCCTTTTCGCGCGAAAACTTGCGAAAGGAGTAAGACGCGATGCCCAGTTTCAGATCGGCCCCGCCGATGTGGTACTCCTGTGCGGCCAATCGTCCGCCACTCGCCGCCAGGGCGGCGCCTGCCAGGGGGGCCAGAGCACTTTTTGCCAGAAAACTTCGCCGCGTCGCATCAGAAATCATCAGATTGCCTCCAGTTCCTCTTCGAGGAGTTGCTTTTGATAGAGCTCGGCGTAATACCCGCCCCGCGTCTGCAATTCCTCGTGCGTACCAACTTCTACCACACTGCCGTGATCGAGCACGATAATCCGATCGGCGTTCCGCACGGTGGACACGCGATGCGAGATCAGAATCGTCGTCCGCTCGCGCATCACATTCGCCAGTCCATTCAAAATCTTTTCTTCGGTCAGCGTATCGACGCTCGAAAGCGCATCGTCCAAAATCAGAATCCGCGGCTCGCGCAAAATGGCCCGCGCAATAGCGGCACGCTGCTTTTGCCCGCCCGAGAGCGTCAACCCGCGTTCCCCGATCATAGTATCTAATCCTTTTGGGAAACTTTCGATATCGCTAGCCAGACCTGCGATTTCCGCCGCTCGCCGAATCTGCTCCTCCGTTGCCTGCCGGACGCCCCACGCAATATTTTCGGCCAGCGTCGCGCTGAACAGGAACGTTTCCTGCGGAATGAACCCGATCTGCCGCCGCAACTCTTCCGGATCGTAGCGCCGCACATCCACGCCTCCGACTTCAACGATCCCCGACGTTGGATCGAACAATCGCGGGATGAGATTGACCAGCGTCGTTTTGCCACTGCCTGTGTGGCCCACTACTGCAACGGTTTCTCCCGCCGCAATCGTCAAGTTAATGCTCGCCAACGCATCGCGGCGCTGGCTGAATGTCATCACAACGTCGCGAAACCGGACCTCCGCCGAATGTTGGCTCGCCTGCAAGGGGACACATACCGGCCTCGCGATCGACGGACGTTCACCGAGAATCTGGTTGATGCGATCAAGCGACGCCGTGCCTCGCTGCATCAGGTTCACGACCCAGCCGAATGCGATCATCGGCCAGATCAGCATGCCCATATAAGTGTTGAACATCACGAACGCGCCCAGGCTGATGCGACCCTGCAGCAACTGTCGCCCGCCCATCCAGAGCACTAACAGAAACGTGAACCCGATCAGCGCCTGCAGCAGCGGCATGAAAAGTCCCTGGATTCGCGCCAGCCCGATGTTCTCGCGAACATAATCCCGGTTCAGCCGCTCGAATTCCGCTACTTCCGCTTCCTCCTGCGCGTACGCCCTCACCACACGCACACCCGCCAGATTCTCCTGCACCCGGCTGCTGATGTCGGAAAACATTTTCTGAATATGCTCGAAGCGGGTATGAATCCGTCGTCCGAACATAATCACGGCGATCGAAACCAGCGGCGCCGGCGCCAGAGCCATCAACGTCAGCCGTACATCGGTGTGGAGCATTACCGCGACCGAAAGAATCAGAGTGACGCTGGTCTCGGTCCAATACATGATTCCCGGCCCCAGCATCATGCGCACCGCGTTCAAATCATTGGTGCTCCGCGCCATGATGTCGCCGGTTCTATACCGGCTGTAAAAATCCTGCGAAAGCGCCACCAGATGATGAAACAGATGGTTGCGCAGGTCAAACTCAATATCGCGGGAAATCCCGATGATAATGACGCGCATCCAGTACTGAAATAAGCCCTTGATGGCCGACAAGCCGATCAATAGCCCGGCAAACTGCAGGACCAGGCTGAGCCTAAACCCCGCCATCAGCGAATCGATCCCGTGCTTGATAACCAACGGCAGCGCCGCCAATAGCGCGTCCTTCATGAGGAGCGCACCGATACCCAGGGTCAGCCCCTTGCGATAACGGCGCACGTAGGGCCAAAGGGTCGATAGTGTTTTCAGCATGTGCGGTCGACCGGCAATCGACCTTGTTCGGGCGTCACTCGTCGGAAGCCGTGGAATTTTCCGGTGAGCACGGGTCCAAGCGCCCCACCGCCTTCAATTTCTGGTAGAGCCGCTCGACTTCCGCCTCGTCTTCCGCGCTGAACATCCGCACGGGTTGCTCGAGCAAGGGAGTCGGGTCTTGCGGCGAATTCAAAGTGCAGCACGTCCAGTAGTCGCGATACGTCACTCCATCAAACGTTGCCAACTGGGAATTCCGGCGGAGTTCGATGAGCAACCGCTGGACTTGCTCCGGCTCGCCTGGATAGACCAGCACCTTCTGCCGTGAATTGGTAAGTCTAAGTCGCAGTACCAGGGGAGAGACAAATCGGCTGCGATTAATCTCGCGAATCTCCCGCCACGCGATGGCACGCTCACCGATGTTAAACTGCGTTTCGCCAATTCGGATCGGAGGACGGGTGGCCAACCAGAACAGGGCCGCGCCAGCCCCCGCGAAGGCCAGCGCCGGAATCAGTGCTAGCGGCTCCCGGAACGCGCCCAACGCACAAAGCAGGGAGCCTAACACCGTGGCCCAGCCAACGCGCGCGTATACACGCGACGGCACGAATACTTCAACACCCGGCTCCATGTCTTCAGGCTACTCCCGGCCTCCGCCGCCGTCAATCCTTTGGCGTGCCATCCGCACGCCTCGGCGAACATAATCTAGTCCGCTCAGACACGTAAAAATCGCAGCCAACAACAGAGCCAGATATCCAAGCCATCGAAAGAGAGGATAAGGGAACGCCGCTTCGAGCAGAACCATCAGAACCAACACAATCTGGAAAAACGTGCTCACCTTCCCGAGCATCGAAGGGAGAAATCGCTGCTTGCCGCGAAAAATTCGCAGCAGCAGCGCTCCACTAAGAATAATAAGGTCCCGGCCAATAGCGAGTCCGACCAGCCACCGCGGTATGAGCCGCAGCACGCCTAGAACAAGGAAGAGCGTCACCAGCAGTGCTTTGTCCGCCAAAGGGTCGAGCACCACGCCTGTCTTTCCGCCCGTTCCCAAACGGCGCGCGGCATATCCATCCAGCCAGTCGGTGAACCCGGCAATCAGCACCAGCACCAGCGCCTCCCGATAGCGATACTCGAGTAATAGCCAGACCAGGATGGGCGAAGAGCCCAGCCGCAAGAAGGTTAAGGCATTTGGCAGCCAGCGCAACAGCTACGACATTAGCGCGTGGAGAGCTTCGGGTGCATGCGCCGGCGTGCGCTCCCGGGTTACGATTTCGTATAGCGATTCATCCGACATTACCTTTTTCACAAGCGCGGCATGCATCGCGTGCCCCGCTTTCTTAGCCACTACACAACCGAGCAGCGGCCGGCCGATCAGTGCCAGATCTCCAATTAGATCCAACGCCTTGTGCCGGCAGCATTCGTCCGGAAAGCGCAAGCCGCCTTCATTCAGTACTCCCCCGCGCGTGAAGCAAACGGCGTTGTCGAGCGTCGCTCCCCGAATCAGCCCCATATCCCGCATCTGGTCCAATTCGTACTCGAACCCGAAGGTTCGCGCCGGCGCGATTTCGCGCGCATAACGCTCCGGCGTAATTTCCAGCTCCAGACTTTGCTCACCCACCAGAGGATGATCGAAATAACTGTGGCAGCGCAATTCGAACCTGTCGGATGGCAGGATCGCTACGGACTTCCCGCCGGCTTCGACCCGAACTTCCCGCACGATCTTCATATAACGGCGCGGTCGGCGGGACTCTTTCCGCCCCGCGCGCTTCAGAAGCTGGATGAACGGTAGACCGCTTCCGTCCAAAATCGGCAATTCCAGATTATTCAATTCGATGAACGCATTGTCGATGCCCATCCCATACAACACGCTGAGCAAATGCTCCGTCGTCGAGATGAAAATGCCCTTCGGATGCATCAGGCTTGTGGCGTAACTGACCCGCTCCACAAACTCCCAACTGGCAGGCACGCGCGTGCCTGCCAAGTCCGTCCGAATGAAAACGATACCGGTTGCCGGCGGTGCTGGGGCGATACGTAAGGTTACGGGGGCTCCGTGATGCAGGCCGACGCCCTGCACTTCGAGCGCGCGCCCTATAGTCGTCTCGTAGGTCATCGACATGCACAGGATACCAGGGACCTCGATCAAAGGCTCGTAATTATTTGATTAGAGGAGAGTTGAGAGCCGAGATCTGTGTCAATATTGCGACACTAGTCCCTAAAAATAACCGGGAGATGTGGCGGTTTTGCCGCAGAACCGCCTCTACGCCAGTCGTCGAGCGTAGCCGATCAGATATTTCATGTCTTCGTCGGAGTTCCCGTCCTTCTCATATTCGACAGCAACCAAGCCTTTGAAATCGATTGCCCGTAGTTCCCTCATGACGGCCGGAATATCGACAATGCCTCGTCCGAACAATACGTTATGCTCCGCCCCGGCGCCGGCTACGTCTTTCAGATGCACAAGTTTCAAACGCGGCGCCAGCCGCCGGACCGCATCCACAGGATCCTGGCCGCATGCCGCCATCTGCCCAACATCCAAAGTCGCGCCCACCGTTCCCGACAACCCTTTCAAACCCCGCAGCACGTCGTCGACGGTTTCATAAGCAAACTTCTGCTTGAACCAGTGATTGTGAATACCGAAAGTAAGGCCTTCCGCCGTGAACCGCCGGTCGATGCGACCAAGAATCGGACCGGTCGCATCACCCGACACGTTGTGCGCCCCAAAAATCTTCGCGAACTCTACTGCCAGGTCGAGATCCGCATCATTTTTAATGGTCGCGGTGTAATAGGAAACGCAGCGGATGCCCGCACGATCGAATTTGTCGCGCGCTGCCTGGCACATGGCGGCTGAAGGTGGCTTCATCAACATGAATTCTCCGCGCGACATTTCGATTTCCCGAATCTTCAGCCGCTGGAGCTGAACGATCATGTCTTCCATCGAAAGCGTGTGATAGGAAAATGTGCCCACTCCGACATTCAGCCGCGCGGCCGCTCTCGCGCATCCGACTGCCCCCACCAGGGCCGTCCCGAAGAGCCGTCTACTGAGCAGGCCGGGGAGTAATATCGGCATTCACCAGTCCTAGCGCCCATCGAATCGCTTCGGTGATCATCTTCTGGAACCTCGGATCGTCCCAGTTCTCATCCACATGACCCAGGGTCGTGTAATACACGCGCCCTTTGCCATACATCTTGGCCCAGGCAACGGCAAAATCTTTATCCGTCCGATGAACGCGTGGGTTGTTCAGATTCAGCTTGCCCGGATCCAGCCGCATGATCACGCGCCGGTCCGCCCGCGAATAATTCTTGATCTGATAAATCTCATCCTTCAGGGTGAAGGAACGGGGCCATTGCGCCATTCCAGGAAAGCCTGAGTCTTCCACCAGGATCGGAGCCTCGAACGTTCCCCAGGGATGCTCGTCGAAATAGCCGCCAATCATCTCGCCATATCCCGGCCACTTTGTGAAAGTGATCGTCGCACTATGAATGCCGATGAACCCTTTTCCGTCGTCATGGACGAAGGACAAGAAATCGGCCTTTTGCTGGTCGTCCATCTCGAGCGTCCCGCCGGTAAAGAAGAGTACGGCATCGAAGTCATTCAAGTTTTTGGCATTGTACTCGAGTTTCTTCTTCGTCAAAGGCTCGGTATCGGTGCGAATGTACGTGTCCCAAACGCTCGTCTCACGGCCCAGGCGCTCGACTGTCGCAAGCGCATGCGAGACAGCTTCGTGCCGGTAACCCTTCTCTTCACCGATCGCGAGCAACTTTTTCCGCGATGCTGTCGGCGCCTGGGCCGCCACTAACCCGGCCAACAAGAAAACCAGCGGTACGCTACCGACTCGCAATAGACGCCTTATTGCTCTTGTCCGGAAATAGTTCCTGCACGGGCAGTTTCGCATCGAAGACCAGGTTGAAGAATCCGACCATCATCTCGTCCCAGCTTTGTTCACCCCAAGCCACTTCTTTGGTTGGGTCCGCATTATCGGGGTTATTCGGCGAATTGTCAAAATGCGCCGTGCATTCGATCTTCGCGCCTTTCGGCAGCAGAACAGGCTCTTCCAGGTTGTACCAGTTCTGCCAGTGCCAGTTGTAGTGCGGAACGCTGAGAAGGACGCGGCTCTCGCCATTTGGATAAACGACGCGGTAGAGAAAATCCTTCCCACGGCCGTGCATGTGCGGATGCAGGCCGGAGAGCTTCACCGGCGTCCTCACTTCGAACGTCGCGTCCACACGATAGTTCGGATCTCCCGGGGGAATCTTGAATGTTCCATTCGTAGCCGAAAGCGTTAGCACGCGCTCGCGCGGCGGCTCCTTCGCGAGCAGCAGCCCGAGCTTCGTTCGATCGCTGATTGGTTTTCCGTTGGGAGTGTAGTGAACCTGGAAGATGATATCGGAGCCGGCCTTGATCAGCTTGGCCTGCCCCGGACGTAAAATCTCCGCCGGCTGGCCCGGCGCATAACCGACGAGAAAGTCGCTCGGCAGGGCGCTCGTATCGGGCTCTTCCTTCGTCTTCACCTGCGGGGCGATAAAAAATTCGCCTGCTTTCTGCCCCTTGAACCAGTTGGATTTCGGCTCGCGAATGAAAGCGATGATGTGGTGCACTACAGCGCGATCGGTCGGCCGCACTTCGGCCGCTTGCACCCAGGTGTCCTTCGTGAACCCTGTCGGCACGATCACGTGCTGATAATCGATTACCCCAGACGCCGGCACTTCAAACGACCTGGGCAATTCAAAGACGAGATCCGGTTTGCCGATTTGCCAGCCTTCCAAGAAGTTTGCGGGAGGAGGCATGTCCTTCGGATCGCCCTTTGGCGCTCCCGCTTCTACCCACGCTGCGATCGTATCGATCTCCTCCTGGGTCAGTGCGGTTGCATTCGAAAATTTTCCGTAATGTGCGTCCGCAAACCACGGCGGCATCTTCCTCGTTTTCACGGCTTGCCGGATTGCCGCCGCCCACGGCCGCGTTTCCTCGTAGGTCAACATCGAAAACGGTCCCGCTTCTCCCGGCCGATGGCAGACCTGGCAATTCTTTTCGAGGACTGGGGCTACGTCTCTGGTGAAAGTCGGAGCGCCCGCAAGAACAACGGCGTACCACGGCAAAAAAACGATTAGAGCCCGGCGTGCCATTTGTTAATCGCTAGGCTACCATCCTGATAGGAATGAGATTGCCGGTTCTTCTCGTGTTCATCGCCGCAAGCGCCATCGGCTCGGATCTGCCCGACGGCAAGGGTAAGGAGGTAGTCGAAACCGCCTGCAGCGATTGCCACTCTCTGGAACGAATCAAAGCGGAGCGGCGGGATGAAGAAGGCTGGAACAGCGTCATCCACGAAATGTTGGAAAACGGAGCGCCGATTAACGCCAACGATATGCCGGTTATCGTCGCCTACCTGGCAAAGAACTTCGGCCCGGATAAGAAAGTGAACATTAATAAGGCCGCCGCGAACGAAATCGCCGGGGTATTAAAACTGGAATCCGCCGAAGTTGCCGCCCTGATCCAGTACCGCACTGAGCATGGCAAGTTCAAAGATTTGAACGATCTCAAAAAAGTGACCGGTCTCGCTGACAAGGTCGAGGCAAAGAAGGCCCTGATCGAGTTCTAAGGAATCGCCTGGTTAGCGGGTTCGGGCCAGCAGACGCTCGGATTCGGTGATGTCGCGGTTCAAATCACGGAGCTGTTGGCCGTCCACCTTGACTTCGGCTAGCACAATTTGCCACTTGTGGCGTTCTTTTTTCATCTGGTGCTGCTCTTGTTTGCGTGCATGTTCCTCCTGTTTGCGCTGCTGCGATTCGAAGCCAATTTGTACTTTGCGCTTTTCGGCTCTTAGCTTTAGCAGATCGTTCAGGCACTTATGAAAGGCGCGCTCGTGCGTGGTTTGATAGCGCAGAGAGAGGGCGAGTTGTTTTTCGTTGGTGATCGCGCCGGTGGCGGCATCGTAGCAGGAAGATTCAAGGCTGAGAGCGCGGCGGCGCAGCCAATGGTGCTGCGTCATGGCTTCGACGAGCGCGGTTTCGGTGAGGGTTTCAGGCTGGTGCTCTTCGCGGAAGGCGGCGAACAGCGCGTCGAATTCGGACTGCGATTCACTGGGGAGGACACGGAAGGCTCCTGTCAAACCGTGACGGGTGTTGTTCAAGGCAGAAACGGCTTTTCCAGCTTCGCTTTTCGGGCCAGAGGATAGTTTTGCATTTTCGCGATTGGCCTGGACCTGCGCTTCGGTCGACATTTTGGGGATGCTCCTTCGTACGCGAGTTTGGATTATTGACGTGCGGAGCGGATCACGAGGAATGGGCCAGCGTACTGAAGACAAGGGAGATAGGATTTTGGGTCGACTTGTCAACGGCCGGAGGATGAAAGGGGAGGGAAGCTACTCCACAATCTTTCCGGGATTCAAGCGATTGTCAGGATCGAGGGCCTTCTTTATTGTTCGCATCACTTCGACAGCATGGCCGTGCTCGTCCGCGAGATATTTCATCTTTCCAGTTCCAATACCGTGCTCGCCGGTGCAGGTACCCGACATTCGAAGTGCCCGCCGCACAGTCTGCTCGGAAAATCGACTGGCCTCTTCCAGTTCCGCCGGATTCTTTGGGTCGATCACACACAGGACATGGAAATTCCCATCTCCGACATGACCAACGATTGTTGCAGGAAACGAGAAATTAGCCAGGTCGCTCCTGGTTTCGGCAATGCACTCAGCGAGCCTGGAGATCGGAACGCACACGTCGGTCGTGAGCACTTCAGCTCCAGGCCGCAGAGCGCGCGATGCGAAATAGGCGTTATGCCGCGCGCTCCATAGTTCCTCCATGTCTTTCAGATTCGTCTTCCATTCGAAGCTACTGCCTCCGTGCTCCGCAGCGAGAGACTGCACCAATCGGGCGCGTTCTTCCACTTCGCCCTTGCTGATGCCGTGAAACTCAAAGAAGAGCGTGGGCAGTACAGGCAGAGCAATGTGGGAATAACGGTTTATAGCCTCGATCTGTTTGTCATCCAGAAACTCGACGCGCGCGAGGCCGGCCCCTAACTGAATGCCTTCGATGACGGTTTCGACCGCGCCATGCACGGTTCCAAACGAGCAGACCGCGACGGCTACAGCCTCAGGAAGGGGATGGAGACGAAGTGTCACTTCGGTCAGGATGCCCAACGTTCCCTCCGATCCCACGAAAAGATGAGTCAGATCGTATCCGGCAGAGGATTTGCGGGCGCGGCTGCCTGTCTGAATCACCTGGCCGTCCGCAAGCACAACGGTCAGGCCAAGAACGTTTTCACGCATCGTTCCATAGCGCACGGCGGTGGTGCCCGAAGCACGCGTGCTTGCCATACCGCCGATGGTGGCATCGGCTCCTGGATCCACGAAGAAAGTTAGCCCGGTTTCCTTCAAGGCTTTGACAAGTTGCAGACGAGTGACGCCCGCCTCAACAGTCGCGTCACAGTCCGGTACGCTAATTCGCAGAATCTTATTCATCTCTCGAATGTCGATCGCTACTCCACCGTGTATGGCGTTGACATGACCTTCCACCGAGGTGCCCGCTCCAAAGGGAATCACCGGAATGCGGTGACCAGCGCTGATCCGCATGACTTCGCTGACCTCGCGGGTGGTTCCCGGGAAGCAAACGATATCCGGCAACGAGGGCTTGTGGTAAGACTCGCCATGGCTATGGTGCTCGCGCTGAACCATGGATGTCGTAACCCGGGAGCCGAGGAGAATTTGAAGTTCGCCCAGGGCGCGTTTCAGGGACTGAGTATTCGCCGAACCGAAATCAGTTGGCATGTCGCTATCTTATGGAACCGGCCGCAGATTCGACGCGCTAGCCGCGCATTCAAAGCGCAAACATCCCGAAACCACGCAACTGGACGGACGGAATACGTGGACCCTACAGCACCGCAACCCCCAATCGAGCGATAGAGGGGTGCCGGGAGGAAATCGGAGACGGAGCGTCGCATGTACGGCTTGCGAGTTTGATACCGCGTGACCGCGGTCTTATTCAGGACAGCCGAGGTTCGGAGCAATGCATTCCACAAATTCGTCGATGGCATGGCCGTAGGCCTCGTTTGGATTCTGAAGACCGAAGGCTACTCAAGACTGCGGTTTTCGAGTGTTCCAGATCAGGTGAGCCGAGCCTAGCTTCGGGTGTTTTCGCTTGCGATTCCGTTCGCTGTATCCGTTAGAGCAACCGCAGGCTTGACAGAAGGCGGGGCAATCGGTGTAGGCACATGTAGCATCGCTCGCCTCCACCAGGCTCCCGATCCGGTAGACATCCCAACCAAAGCGCATCGCCGGAGTGCTGTCCGAATACGTTTCCCCTGTCAGATCGGCGCTACGGATGCGACGCTGGGGTTCCCGCTTTGCCGGGTATCAGGATTCCGGGCGGATACTTTCGCATCAGTTCAATGCGCTGCACGTGCGCAGCGAGGGAAGGGACTCGGCGATGGCTGGCGCGCCGGAGCCACTGTCGAACTGGCTTGGGCGGACGGCGCCTGGCCCTGAGCTGGCGCGCCGGCAATCGAGCCGAGCGCTCCACAAACCAATAAAACTAGCAATAAGCGAGGTAACATGGCATCTCCTTACATGTAAGTGAATTGTACTCATCGAACGGGCGGTCATTTGTGCCGCCATTTCTTTCCGGATTAGTTCCTCGGTCCGCATTCCTCGCATTCTTCTCCAGGGCGCGACGGGTACCCACGATCCGTTCGGCCGTGGGTACCCGAATTCGATAAATACGATGCGCCGTGTCGACCCCCCACCGCTCTAGTCTCACGAATCGCGTTTAAGTGTTACTGTCCCCAGTCCCCTAACGGATCGTCCGGACTAGTGAATCGTCCCAGTGCTGATCCGAAATACCTTGCGCCGAAAAAGTCTAAACCAGTCTCTTGATCCCGTTCCTTGCCAGTAAAGCAACTGCGAAATCACTGAGATGTGATTCGGTCATCTCCAAGACAACTTGCAAATGAGAAATCCACGCCTCCATGTGTTCTACGAACAACGGCCAAGATGTGTGCCGGGAGTGCGACACCGCTTTGGTCGCTAGACGTAATCAAAGATATCCACACGCTGTACGCAGTCGGGTCTACTCGCGATTCGCTAATAAAGGCGCACAGTGAGTCCAGGTCGAGGCCCTCGCTTAAGTCAAATGAAACAACATATCCCGTCCCGCGGGGACGCGAAGTGAAGGTGACATCTGGTAGTAGCTCTTGAAGTCGGCCAAATTCGCGCTCCGAAAGAGCCATGAACCGAAACCCAAACGTCACTTCGGAAAATGATTCCGCCATTCCTAGTGCCCCTCCGATTTAAAGGCCTTAGCCAGCTTTTTCAGCTCGTCATAACCATAGTTCTCCGAAGGCCCTCGTCCTTCGGCTCGCTTCTCCGCCTCGATGAACTTCCCAAATTTCCGGGCATCAATGCCCTCCTCGCGAGCTACGTCTCGGATCGTCTTCGCGTCGTTGGCATTCGCGCCCTTGGTTTTAGGGCGATAGTCTCCATCTTTGCCACTGCCGCCCCCGCCGCCCGTGCTGCTCATGCAGGAAATCAGCCCGCCGATTCTACCGAAAGCGGCACCGCCAACGTAACCACTCGCAGCAGCCAAGGGAACCGTCGCCACATAAGCGGGTCCAAAGAATGAGCCCGCTAGTACACCCCCGGTCAGTCCGGCCGCAGCTCCCGCCGCTGTGTGCGCTGTCATGCAACCGGGATCTCTGGGTGCGCCGAGCCAATCAAACGTCTGCTGCGCCATTTGTTGCGTTTGCTGACCCATCTGAAGTGCTGTATTCAGGCTGTTAAAGAACGATCGATACAGCAACTCATCTAAAGGACTCAGGCCCGGATACGGCGCCGTCGCCGTCACACAATTCGGATTGTCTCCACAAGGATCTTGGGCGTCATGCCCGTCCGGGTCGGTATATCTCAGCGGATTGTTCAGACCGTACGAATACAAATTCCAGCTTTGTGGATCGGTGGGATCCTGGCCCGCGAACGGATCGTCCGGACTTGTAAACCGTCCCAGCGCCGCGCCGAAGTATCTCGCATCAAAGAAATCCAATCCCGTTTCGGAATCCCGCTCCTGGCCGGTAAACCGCTGATTGACACTGTCGAATGTTCCCCAACCCGGCCCGGTTCTGCCCGCCGAGCCATCCACCGCTTCGCCGAACGGCAGATATTCATGCCGCGCTACTACCATCGCATTCTGATCCGTCACCAGCCGCACGCTGCCTAAGTGATCGTAGCTCAAATAGCACGTTTGGCACGGGCTGCCCGCGGCGTTCTCGATCGCCACCAGTTGCCCGCTCAGCCGGATGTATTCTTTCGACGCCACTCCGGCGCCCGTGTACTCGGCCGCCAACTGCCCCAGCGCGTCGTAGACGTAATACGTCGTCGCGCCGCCCGCCACCGTCTTCTCCACCCGGTTCCCCTCGGCATCGCACAGATAGTTCACCTGCTGGTGCGTGATCGAATCCCACGTCTGATATTGCCGGTTCTCGGCATCCCGCCACATCGACAGCGAGCCCATCACCGCCTGGTTTCCCGCCACATCGTAGCTTCCCGACTTAAGCTGATTGTTGCTCGCGTAATACGGATCGATGTTGTTCTGCCACAGCGGCGTCAGCCCGTTCAGCCCCGCCCCGCTGTTGCCGCTTACCGACATATTGCCGTACGGATCGTAGTGGAACGTCCGCACCCAGTTCGTATCGATGGCCGCCGTCAGCCGGTTCGCCATGTCGTACCCGAAGCTTTGCGTAAACGTTGCCATCTGCGGGCGCGTAGACGGCCCGCCCTCGTACACCACCGCGCTTTGCAGAACGCCGTTGTCGTTGGTCGTCGTGTTCGGCGCACTCCATCCTAACTGCTCCAGAAACAGCCACTGGTCATCCTGATTGTTAATCGATGCGTAAACGTTGTTCGGCTGCAGCCGGCTGTTGTAAGTCCACACCGGAAAAATGCCGTTGCCATACCATTGCCAATACGGCGCTCCATGCGGCCAGTACCCGGTTTGCGTCACGTAACTCGTCTGCGAACCGCCCGGCGGCGTGCCCCTCACCGCATACGGGCGGTTTGCCGTGTCATAAGTTGTATTCACCACGCGCCCCGACGGATACGTCTCGCTCGTCAACGATCCCGCCAGATTGTAAGCGTATTGAAACGTGTAGTTCTGGGAATTCAAGGCAACCTGGCTTTGCGTGACGCGTCCCAAAGCGTCGTACTGCGAATACAGCGTATAGGTGTAGCCATCGCTCTCTTCCGCCAGGCTCCCGATCCGGTAGACGTCCCAACTGAAGCTCATCGCCGGCGTGCTGTCCGAATACGTTTTCCCCGTCAGCCGGTTCAGCGCGTCATATGTGTAAGTCGTAACAACGCCCCGCGCATCCGTCTTGCCTACCAGTCGAACGGTTTGCGCGTTTCGTCAACTTACCCGCCCGGCACCCCAGTTGCGATTGGCGTCACTCGCCTGAAATCCGGCAAGGATATAGATTCCGAAAGTCAAATTGCAAGTCAGGGAGTCACTGACAGCCTCCGTAGAGTCCTGGAGTTGTAGCGTCCCTTGAGGTGTTCCTCCCCAGAACGAATGAGCTTGGTCGACTAAATTATCGTGATTCCGAGGCCGTGCGCGTTACATCCGTTCGAAAACGCGACCGGGACAGGGTTTCGGCAAGGATAACGAGCTTCCTTGGTCCCAGGGGTAAGTCCGACACTGGCCTTACTTGCGCTGCCGCGGAGTAGCTATTTCCGTATCGCTTTACGAACAGCGGACAAACCGAGGGCTGCTGCTGTGAGCAGTAAGTATCCCGAACCCGGCTCGGGCACAGAAGATGAGCCGCCAAAGGGTAGCGCGTTGTCGCTAGCGAAGGCGAAATCGTCCACAGTCATCGGGCCACCCTGGAAGAGTTCCACTTCCTTGATGACGCTCGAGTCGAAAGCGAACGCGACGAAGTCTCCCGGCGACGCGGTGAACGTAATTCCGGAGGAAAGGTCCACAAGGCTATTGCTCGCATCGAATGTGTTCATGTGAGGCGGAAAAGCAACATTGCCGCCCTGCGGATTAGTCCACCATCCAAATCGTGAAATCGGTTGATTGCCGGCGAAGTTGATAGAAATGAAGCCGCCGAAGTTAAGAGGTAAGTCTGGATCGCCTTGCGCCGTGGGCGCGAGAACATTGCTACCGGAATGCGCTCCGTTCAAGGAACTCACATTGATGATTGCGGCAGGAGTGCCACCATTGGCTGGATTGCCGGGAGTCTGACCGCCTGCCGAAAGAAACGCGCCATTCACAGACTTGGTGGGATCCGTCAGATTAGCTGCGGCAGTCGGTGTCCCGGTTGTGTAGGCACTTACAGGTAACGGCGTAATGCCGGGGATATTTTCAAAGTCCACCAGGGTTGCGCCCGCGAGGAACTGCTGGAAGTCGGTGGCGCTAGTCCCACTGAACGCTTGGTAGTGAATAGTATTTCCGTCGAGAGTGACTGTTCCAGTGGTCACGGTGGCCAAAGCTGTCGAAACGACGGCCGCCCCAAGCAACAATACTCTGTAAGCTGTCTGATGCACAGATTTCTTCCTCCTTCTCTACATGCGTAATATGCGCGGAAATTGGACACAAAATCAGTTAAAAGATGCAGACGAAGAGAGAGAAAGGCTCATTTAGAGCGCGAGAGGACGCCAGGCTGAGCGCAAAGGAGTGTCTCTCTAAACCAGCGAGGCGAATCTGAAGTCAGTCTCCGTTGAGATCTTACGATCGAGCGATTGCGGGTCCAACAGCTTATCGTGACCGAGTCGCTTACGACGCCGGCTGCCAACCGGTTATTGAATTCGGATGTAGCCCGTGAGTGATCAGGCTGAGCACCGGGTGTTCTCCAGATCTTCGTTCCGGTTCACTCCCGCAGACTAGCGTTTGGCGAAATTACACGGATGGCCTATCGTCAGCATCGCGAACGACTGGAAGTTCGTGTTCGCGATCTGAGAGCCTCAAAAGAGAAGCTGAAGCACTAGCGGTCGAAGGTCGCCAATCGGAAACAATCCGTAGAGTCGGCTACCGTTCTCTGTGCTTATCGCGGGCGCGGAGTCAAGAAACCGTTTGCGCGTGATACGTCAACCTGAGAGCCGATAGACCTACTCTTCGCGACTGTTACTGGACTCATGGCGACGTGGCCGTCTGGTCCAGCGGCTTCTTACTCTTAGAAAGCCGCTTAACGATGGCTTGTCTGCTATCTCAATTAGATTTGATTGTTGCCGCTTCCGTCCTTCGACGCCTCCGCATCGCCAGCGCAAGAAGACCGCCAAAGCCGCTGCCAAACAGCAGAACTGTTGAAGGTTCTGGAACAATCTGCAAGAAACCGCGAGTCTCGCCTCCGCCGTACTGGGTGGTGTGGAAGTTGATGTAGGAGTTACCTGACAATATGTTCGCCAATTGGGCCGTTAGCGTGGTGCCGTTGCCCTCGGGGGCGTCCCACTTCCCGGTAATCATGCCGCCAACGCCGGTCGCAAACGGTGTCACGACTGTGTCATTCGGATTGTTGTCGTTAAAGGGCGACCCGAAAAATCCCCACACAACCGGGGCATTCACGGTGGTGGCCGTCGGCGAAGCATGGATGTGAGCCGCTGCCAGGTTGTCATTGACGTCCACCGTTTGCAAGCCCGTGAAATCAATATTGAAAATGGTAACCGACATCGTCATCGAGGTCATCGCGTCATTCAGCACGAATGTCCCTGTACCGAATGATGCTGGCCTCGGAGCCCCCGTCGATGTGGTGGGCGTGGTGGGCGGGTTCTCCGCAGCATTCGTGATATTCGCGGTCAGAATCGTCGCGGCCTGTCCGCTGACGCACACACACAATATCGACAACATGCCCAACGTGGTCTTGCTAGATCGAAGTATCATAGTTCTCCCCGTTCGTAGACTCACAACCAGGAATTTGGGTTCAAGAGCAAGAGTACTCCCAGTTTGTCTTCGATCCATCTGCCGATTGGCGCCCCCCTACCCAAGGGAACGACAAAAACCAGTCCGGCTGCTCGTCGGACAAGTACCTCACAATCAGTGTTCCAGTTGAGATCGGCGTTTTGTGGGGAGTAATCCGTTCAATTGTCGTTTCTAGGTCGATATCGGCAACGCTTTTCTCGCTTCTCTGTCGGGGTCATTCTTCGCTTCGCACACATCGTCGAAGACCATGGTCTCGCCGTTCGCCGTGGAGTACTTCGGCCATTCAGGAAGCCCGGCTCCATTCGGATTGCCAGTTTTCATGAACCGCAACAAGGCACCAGCCATCTTGGTGGATAGCGCTCTGGGCCTGGGGCCGCCGCCCGTATGCGTGAGCATCAGATCCGTGTTGTAGAACCAAAAGCAAATATCTACAGTGTGGAAGGCGCGCATGCGGTTGTCGAATAAAGGCGGCTGCCAGGTGAACCAGTCGACGTACACCGGCGCGGGTTGCGTGGATTTTACGTCCGCTAACGCCACGAGGCTTTGTCGATTGCTGCTGACCAGCGACCAGATTTCAACCGGCTTCCTGCCCGGGAACGCTTTTGCGTAAGACTCGACTACATCTTTTGCTTTGTCTCCGAAGCCGCGGCCGAAGCCTGCTCTCTCCTTGACTTTCTCCACTACTTGTTCGAGTGTGACCGACTCGAGTGAAGAGTCGGTCCAACTGGGCGATTGCTCGTTCTGAACAGAGCTGATGATCATCGGCACATCGGCTGCCGTGGGCGCGGCTATCGGATCGTAGGGATGTTGCGGAAGAATTTTTCCGTCGACAACGGGCGTAAAGCCAAGCGGCCTTCCTCCACCGGTAGCTGGCTGCCGGGCCATGGCTCGCTGGGCTCGAGTGGCGATGGCGTAGAAGTCTTTCCAGGGCATGCTCTGGAGTTTGGAGAGATCGTTTGCGGTCAGACCGGCTTCTTTCACGACGGCGGCGCCGAGATTCTCGGTCTGGGTCTTGTCGCCGGATCTGCGAGAAGCGCCGCTCAATACGACAGCTTTGTGGAACAGTCCTTTGGCGGAAGGCATAGCGGTGAGGATGCAGACTTTCGCGCCACCGCCGGATTGGCCCATGATGGTGACGTTGCCCGGATCGCCGCCAAAGTTCGTAACGTTGTCGCGAACCCATTCGAGGGCAGCCACGATATCGAGCATGCCGACGTTTCCAGAGGCGGCGAATTTCTCCCCGCCCACGCCGGCGAGATTGCAGTATCCGAGGGGACCGAGGCGGTGATTGATGGAGCAAAAGACCACGTCACCAAAGCGCGCGAGGTTCTCGCCGTTGTAGCCATCGTGTTCGATGCCGTTGCCGTTCACGAACCCGCCACCATGGATCCAGAACAGCACGGGCCGTTTCTTGCCGTCGTTGAGTGCAGGGGTGAAGACGTTGATACGGAGACAGTCCTCGCTGACGTCGTCGTAGTTCCAATGATCCCGGAATGAGCCGAATTTGTTCTCATACCGGTTGTCCATATCCTGAGGCGCGGAGTTGCCCCACCAGATAGCCGGGTACACGTTTGTCCAGGGCTTGGGTTTCTGCGGCGGCATGAACCGGTTTGCTCCGGAAGTATCCGCCCCGTATGGCATGCCGAGGAAGTAGTTAATTTCCCGGAGCATGTAGCCGCGCACCTTCCCGTATTGCGTATCCGCTACCGCGATATTGTCGCCGATCCGCAGCACCTGCTCATCAGCGTGGCCTTTCGCCAGGGCGTCTTGCGGGAACGCGGTGAGCGCGGATCCGAGGGTGAGCCCAGCTGAACTTGTTCCGAGTGTCTGAACGAATCGGCGTCTGTTTGAGTTCATGATTTCAGCTCCTTGTCAATGACGGCTGGTGGTTCGGAGGTTGGCCCTTTTGGGCCAGCCCGGCAGAGATCAGTTTATATCGGAATGGATGGGCGGAGGCTCGCGAGCGGGAGAGCAGCTTGCACATTCCCGGTGCTCAATTCGTTGCAGTGAACTTGAGCAATTTACGCCTTGGATGACCGACGATCTGGAGAGTAGGTTGACAGAAGGTCGTTTTTCTTTACTAATCCGGCGAAAGCTTCCGCAGCCGTTGATTCAGAGACTTGCCATTTCACTGGCGCAGGGGCTTGACCGCGATTGGGTTTAAATACCAGAGCACGGCGAAAGGGTTACGGCTGAGGAGCCGCAACCACCAACGCAGCACTCAAAATCAGCATCAAAGGATTTATTCGAAACACACGTTAGGTCTCCTATGAATCAATTCAAAAAAGTGCATGCGAAGAGGACACTACGGGTGCGACTTCGCGTGCACAGCTCGATCGTTCGCGAATAAAACGAAATGACTTATTGGTCGGCGCGAAAGAAATGGTAGTCGGCGGAGTACGGCACCAGCGTCTGCTTACCAACATCGGCGGATGTGGAGCAGCCGGAAGCTGGAGCAGATCCACCTTTCGTGTTTAAGCGTTGAATGAAAGTAGTTCTGCTCAATATTCTGCCGCCTGTCGGTCCCTGTTGCGACCCGATTGTCTGCAACAAAAGGCAATCAATCGCGCCGGTATTCGGGCACGCCGCATCGGTACCGGCTGATACGAAGTCGGTCTTTTGCGCCCAAACCTTGCTGCTGTCTAACGAACTTTGCCACGTTGCGTCACCGAAACGCGGTGGCTTCGGGCCGATATCGTTCGGGTTCTGAACGGGACTCAGGAAGTGGGTGATGATTTGGAACGCCACCCCGAAGGCGTTTGTGAAAAGCGTAGCTTCGGGTCGAGCATTGTTGACCGTCCAGGAGGCTCCTGACCCAGAGGGCAGGCAAACATATCCTTGCGTACCCACAGCGTGGGTCGCCAAAAATTCAGAATTTCCCTGCGGCGGCATAAGCGTGGTTGCGTTCGGCAACAGGCTAAACGTAAACTCGTCCTTTTTGTCTTGATCGGTGTCTTGAGCGAAGGCGATGCCGGAAGCAGCCACTGTGACCGCGAGCAACCCGCCATGAATGATCCTGCGAGCGGTCCCGCCGCTCCAGAATTTCTTACTAAAAATGTCGTTCACTTCTTTTCTTTCTCCTTATTTCGACTTAGATTGTGCAAGAGCACGGTCCACATTCCCAAAGGCATGGCCGCGTTCTGGGAGGCTGCCAGTCATACGTCAGCAGCTCTCTACTTGGACCTGCGACATTCTCCTGACGAAAACCGGCCGGGCAAAAAGGTTGACAAGTTCTTTACATAGGCTTTTGAACTCGTGAAGATGTGGAGCAGCCGTTTGGGCTGCGCTCTCGTTTTTCAACAGCTGCTGAAGACGACGAGTCTATGCAATGCCGCTTGGGCGCCCTTGTCTGCAGCACCGGGATTCTTGGACATGCCAATTGGTGTGAGTCTGCATCCGCATGGGGATCCTGGCTAGCTGACTATCCCGGGCGAACTCTGCAAGCGACGGTGGTTGCGGAAACGACAGTCTCCTGGGCATTCTGGGCTCGCCGCAAAGGCCGTTTATCGCATCGATTCAGTGCTCAAGATCATGTTTAAGAAGAGGCTCGAAGATAGTGTTTCGCATGGTCGGCGATCCGGACAGAATTCCCCTAAAACACTACTACCGGCAAGTCGGCCTCGAGCCTCGAAAATGAGATACGTTTCCCGACAACGTGGCGCAATTTGCATTCTTAAACGCCATATCTTGTCAGCTTGCCGGATTCATGGCGGGCTGATGATGACAAGACCCATCCCCCTGCTCACTTCCTCAGGATTTTGTCTACGGCCTTTCCCTTGGCCAATTCATCCACCAGCTTGTCCAGGTAGCGGATCTGTTGCATGAGCTTATCCTCGATCTCCTCCACGCGATAGCCGCAGATTACGCCTGTGATCTTGGAGACGTTCGGATTGATCCGAGGTGCCCGGGCGAAGAACGTCTTAAGGTCGACCTTTTCGTCGATCTGCTGTTGCAACGCCTGTTCATCGTAGCCCGTGAGCCAGCGGATGATGGCATGCACCTCCTCTTTTGTGCGACCCTTCTTCTCCGCCTTGGCGATGTAATGGGGGTATACGCTCGCGAACGCCATTCCGAACACTCTCGCGTTGTCCATGCCGGGCCTTGTTGCTCTTCCGAGCATAGCGTTTTCATTCAGATGCGAGCGGAACCGCCTGACTCGCGACAGCTTCGATACCTATGACTTTGCCCGCGCAGGACCAACAGCTAGCACGGATTGGGAATGACAAGTCGGCTTCGATCATTGAAACTGGCGGAAAAGAATACATTCCAGAGCAGAGTCAATCAACGTCAACTTTGACGGCGCCAGTTTTCAGTGAAATGGAACCTCAATTCCGGAGAGTAAAGTTTGGCTCAAGCACTACGCGGATCAAAGTGAATGACGGCAGCTCCTATAAAGCAAATTTAGCGCCGATTGCGTCCCATTGATCGGGGCGCGTCTTCTCAACGCACCGGAGCCAAAGCAGAGATGAAAGTATATAGGTTCCCGCATATGCAGCATGTGCGCGCCCAATCCGCCCGCGTGGATGCGCGTTAGCCCAACGCGAAGATTAAGAAGCGAACAATATCCAGGAAGGGTCCAAAGAGGGCTTTTCCTAGGCCGTTTGGCACGACAGTATCACTTGCAAGGGACAGCGGCAAAAAGAAAGCGCCATTTTTCGTGTGAATTCTCGCATGCATAGTTAGCACGAACTTTCGGAGGGCACCGGTTCGGAAGACATGCAAATTGCTACTGCACCCTGGGCTTTCAAAAAATGGAAATCCGGGCCTAAAGCGAATGGAGTTCATATGGATCAGCAAGTTGTTGGTGGAACGATCGAGGCGGATTTTCAGTTTCCGTGGGTTATCGATGTCAGCGGCACGTTGACTGGTAAGGGTGTCCTGATTGCGCCGAACTGGGTGCTGACCGCCGCGCACGTGGTCGAGACCAGCTTCGGTGGCGTTCGCGTCTCTTACAGCCGTACCGATCCCAATACCGGAAAAGTGAGCGGTGGGAATCAGAGCACGGCAGCCGGATCGGTCAGCGTGCATCCAGACTACAAGACCGGCAGTCCCTACGCGGACCTCGCGCTGGTGCGACTGTCTTCGCCGTTCGCATCCGATCCGTTCCTCCAGACAGCGGCGCTGCCGGCGGCCGTGGCGGCTGTCGGGCAAGCGGGCATCATCGCCAGCATCAGCCACACCGCAACGCTGCCGCCCGGCAAAGTGGCGGTTTGGCGTGGACCGATCATCCTGAACGGCGGGACGACGTTCATCGCGAAGTCGCCGACGGCATCCCTCTGTCCGGGCGACAGCGGGTCCGGCTTTATCTCGTCGATCGGCGGCGCCAACGTGGTAGCCGGAATCGCGTCGCAGGCCAATGCCAACGACTGCACCAGGCCGAACATTGAGTTCACCGCGGTCGACGTCTACCAGCACCTCGATTGGATCAGGACAGTGACTGGTCTCTTCACAGCGCAGTTCTATACGACCGATGGAGCGGGCTCCATCATCAGGCTGAGCGGCTACGGCAACTGGCGGGACAGCTGGTACACGATCGTTCCGGGGGATTTCGGCGGCAATGGCCGCACCGACCTGCTCTTCTACGACAGGAACGCCGGCACCGGCGAGTTCTACACCACTAACGATGCCGGCGGCATTACGCTGCTCAAAGCGCAACCCGGCTGGCGCACCACTTGGGACATTATCGTTCCCGGCAACTTCGGCGGGAGCGGGAAGACTGATCTCCTCTTCTATGATCGCGAAACCGGCACCGGTCAGTTCTATTCAACCGATGGCGGCGCAATCAAGGAGCTGCGCACCTATACTAACTGGCGCCGGAGTTGGGACCTCATCATCCCGGGCGATTTCGGCGGTGACGGCCATACCGACCTGCTGTTCTACGATCGCAGCGCCGGCACCGGCGAGTTCTACAGCACCGACGGTTCCGGCGGAATGACGCTCTTGAAATCCAACACTGGCTGGCGTGGGAGTTGGGATTTGATCGTGCCGGGGAACTTCGGCGGCGATGGACACACCGATCTCCTCTTCTACGAGCGCGCGTCGGGGCATGGAGAGTTCTACAAGACCGACGGTAAGGGCGCCATTGCCCAAATGAAGGTGTACGACGGCTGGAGAACAAGCTGGACGTTCATTCTTGCAGGCAACTTCGCCGATGGCAGCGCATCGGATCTGCTCTTCTACGATCGCACCGCCGGCTGGGGTGAGTTCTATCGCGGTCTCGGCGACGGAAATCTAACGCAGCTGAAGGTGCAGAACGGCTGGCGCAACACGTGGTATCAGATTGTGGCCGGCGATTTCGGCGGCAATAGCTGGACCGACCTGCTGTTCTACGAGCGGCCGCTCTAGGAGCTTGATGAAAAACGCGATTTTTCGAAATTTTGCTACGCGGAATTAAGGAGCTTAGGATCGCGTTTTTCTGAAGAAGCGGAGTTTGTCAACAAACTCCTAGAGAGAAGTTCGGGTACATGAAGGTCCCGCCGCGATTCTGCTCGCGGCACCCGGCTTGTCGGGCGGCAGGGTGTTTCGATGTGTCTGTCGCGCCGGGAAACACCGGGGTCGAGGAGTGACCGAACGGCTGGTCTGGCACGTAGTGAAACAGTTGCCCCACATGATCTGAGGCGCTCGTGCGCGAAGCTGTGCCATTCCGCCGGATGAGAAATGGATCAGATTCAATTCCTGCTGGACACGCGTCCATGCAAACGCGTCCATGCAAACGACGGAACGTTATCTCGGCTGTAAGCAGCGGATCCGCCGAGCCGTGAACGATCACATAGGCATCGAACCATAGCGAACGGAACCGCCGCTCGAGCGGAAGGCCGACCTCCGTCAACTTGGATCAGAGATGCTACTTTCTGAAGTATTCGAATAGAATGTCTATACGTAATTGATATAGACTATCTATAGGAACGCCAATGCCTCCGAACACACCTCTTCTGCAAGGAACACTGGATGTACTGATATTGAAGGCTCTTGCGCTCGACCAAATGCACGGCTTAGGAATTTCACGTCGTATTGCTCAGGTAACGGGCGGGACGTTTCAAGTGAAACCGGGATCGCTGTTTCCGGCGCTGCACCGGATGGAAGAGGCCGGCTGGCTCGCTTCATCCTGGGGCGAATCGGAAAACAACAGGCGGGCGAAGTTTTACCGACTGACAAAGTCGGGCAGGAAGCAATTGAAAGAGCGGACCGAGCAGTGGGCTTTAATCACCGCGGCGATGGCGAGCGCTCTGGGAATTTAAAAGGCGGGGAGAACACGATGCGATTGAGGATGTTGTGGCGCAACCTGACCAGGAAGCAGAAGGTCGAAGATGATCTGAATGCGGAGCTCGAATCTTACCGGCAAATGCTCGAGGACGATAAAGGGACGGCGCGCGATGCAGCGCTCGAGATCGGCGGGAAAGAGCAAATCAAGGAAGCGGTGCGTGACGTGCGCGCCGGAGCATGGCTTGATTCGTTTTGGGCCGAAGTGAAGCAATCAGTGCGGGGGCTCGCGCGGAATCCGGGGACGGCGTTGCTTGGGATTGGCATGCTGGCGCTCGGAATGACCGCGAGTACGGTGATCTTCAGCGTCTTCTACGCCGCTCTGGTGCGGCCGTTGCCGTTTCGGGAGCCGGACCGTTTGGTGCAGATTTGGGAAACGCGACTGAACCGGAGTATTGATCAGGCGTCACCGAGCGAAGCCAACTTTTGGGATGTCAAGGCGCGCAACCGAAGCCTTGAAGATGTGGCCGCCGCCCATGATGATCAGGTCAACATGACGGGAATGGGCGAGCCTGAGAAAGTGAAGGTCCTGGAGATATCGGCTAATTTCCTACAGACGTTGGGAGTTCAACCGGTCCTGGGGCGCGATTTTAGGGCGGAAGACGCGCTGGCCGGCTGGAACACACACGTGGCCATTATTGGCTACAAGTATTGGCTGAGCCGGTTCGGCGGTCAGCAAGACATCGTCGGGAAAACTCTGCGTCTGAACGACCACGTGTATACAATCGTCGGCGTTTTACCGCCAGGAGAACCCTGGATTGACAAGCAGTTGTACGTGCCGTTCGGCTACCACGCAGACGCCAACCGTGGCAGCTGGGAGTTCGGCATGATCGGGCGATTGAAACCGGGCGTCACGGTTGAATCGGCGCGGGCGGATTTGCAGATCGTGGCGAGCGCGTTGGGGCGTGCCTACGCGAGAGAAGACGAAGGGATTGGATTCCGTCTCGAGCCAAGTCGCAGATGGGTGGCCAGCAATGAAACACGCGTGGCGCTTTGGGTACTTTTAGCGGCGGTCGTGCTTTTGCAGGTGATTGCGTGCGTGAATGTGGCGAACCTGTTGCTGGCGCGCGGCCTCGCGCGCCAGCGTGAAATCGCGGTGCGCAGCGCGCTAGGGGCGAGCCGCGGGCGCTTGATCCGGTTCGTGATGATGGAATCGCTGTTGATCAGCTTTTGCGGGACGGTGTCAGGACTGCTGGGCGCATTCTTCGCCCTGCCGGCCATTCAACAGCTCGATTTGAAAGTGATTCCACGGCTAGCCGAAGCCCAACTGAACCTGTGGGTGCTGAGCTTCGCTGTTGTCTCGGCGGTGGCGACGGGAGTATTGGCCGGATTGGCTCCAGCGCTTCACGCTCCCACGACGCGAATTGCTTCAACACTGCGCGAAGGCGAAAGACAGACGGTGAGCCGCGGTCAGAATCGCCTGCGCGCCACACTAGTCACGGGTGAAGTGGCGCTTTCCTTTCTTTTGCTGACAGGGGCAGGACTGCTGACTCGCAGCTTCAGCCAGCTAGCGAAAGAAAAGCTCGGATTTCAAACCGAGAACCGGCTTGTGTTCTCGGTAAGCATGCCGGGTTCCTATTACGAGAGAGGCATTGGCAAGCAATTTCTGGATCAATTTTTGACGCGGATTGCAGTGCTGCCCGGAGTCGAGGCAGTGGGCGGGGTAAACTCACGGCCGGTTGAAGGTTGGGATCCAGGAATGACTATCGATTCGAGCAGCAGAGCCGAATCGCGAGTCAATCACGCGCCGCCGTGGGCCGCGTGGCGTGTGGTCACGCCCGATTATTTCAGCGCGGTCGGTTTGCCGCTACTGCGAGGCAGAGTTTTCGACGAGCAGGATCCGTCGGTGTGGGCCGAGCCGGGTAAGCCGGAGCCGGCGCGGCGTGTCATTTTGTGCGAACGCCTCGCCAAAATGCTTTTTTCTGACAGCGATCCGATAGGGAAGAGTGTTATGGTCTGGAAGGGACAAAGCAATCGGAGCGCGGAAGTGATAGGAGTGGTGGCTGATAGCCACGAGCGAGGACCCAAGTCCGGCGATACGCTCACCGTTTACATTCCGTATGGAAGGAATGCGCTCACCAGCGAGTTTGTGGTCCACACGCGGGGCAACCCGTTGAATTTCGTCGCGCCCATCCGCTCTATTTTGAGAAAGCTCGATGCAAATTTACCGCTCGCTGACGTGCGCTCGTTTGAGGAAATTGTCAACTTGTCGTTGTCGCCGCAAAAATTCAACACCGTCGTGTTGTCAATTTTTGGCGGCCTGGCCTTGTTGTTAGCGGTTGCCGGGATTTATGGCGTACTTTCTTACTCGATGGGCCGGCGCACGGCGGAGATAGGATTGAGAGTCGCGCTAGGAGCGAGCGGCGCGAGTATTTTGCGCCTTACTGTCCTTCAGGGCATGGGACCGGTTCTGGCAGGGGTCGTGTTGGGCGCGGTGAGTGCTTCGGCGCTGTCGCACTCATTTGTGGCGCTGTTATTTGGTGTGAAGCCATTTGATTTGGCGACTTATGCCGCGGTGACCGTTCTGTTATCGGTCACGGCGGTAGCGGCCAGCTACTTTCCCGGGCGGCGAGCCATGCGGGTTGATCCGATAGTGGCGCTGCGGGTTGAGTAGCCTTGTTCTACTTGATTTTTGCGGTCATGAGGCCGAGAAACTAGTTTCGGGTTGAGCACCAACGCGCACGTCATTGGCCTTGCTTCGCTCTTCGAACGGGTAACGCTCATTGACGGTTGGCATCTGGCTGCAAGGATCAAAGTGACGCCATGCGCGTTTGGCCACGACGACAATATTGCAAATCGTGCCGGTCATGCGTCCGCCGACACAGGCGTACGCCGCATAAGGTAGTCCGTTCGTCAGAACAAGAGCCGCGCAGCGACCTGCACCTGCCGGTTACCGTACCCGTTCAGCGTGCTGGTGATGATTCCGAAGTTGGCGGAACTGATATTTCCACCTGTATTTCCACTTGGATTCGTGAAATGGGGCGAGTTTGCCAGGTTGTAAGCTTCGCCTCGCATTTCCAGCTTGAAGCGCTCGCCCATGGCAAATGTGCGGAACAGGGACAGATCGTAGTTGTTCAGATGAGGACCACGAATGGTGTTCCGTCCGGCATTGCCAAAGCGATTCGGTCCGGGCACTGCAAAGGAAGCGGGGGACACCCAGGGCTGGCCCGGACCAATGCCTCCGAGAATGTTGAGGGGTCCAGCGACATCGGCATAATTGGTGTTGCCAGGGCAATTGCACGCCGTAGAATCCGCTATCGCCGTGAACGGAGTTCCGGTAGCAAAGCGGTAAATGCCATTCAACTGCCATCCGCCCAGGATTGCCGCTGCTTTGCCGCCGCCGCTCAGAAACGGCTTCCCTTTGCCGAATGGGGATTCCAATACGTGGCTAATGGTCAAGAGATGAGTCTGGTCAAAGTCGGAGGGACCGTATTGGCGCCGCACGTCCAAATTGTCGATAAATCCTGGCTGATTACTTCCCTCATCGATCGACTTGCTCCACGAATAGGAAGCCTGGAAGCTGATGCCGCTCGAAAAACGCCGGGTTAATACCGTTTGCAGGGCATTGTAGTTGCTGTTTACTCCCGGACCACGCAGGCTTGTGCTGGCGTCGCGTCCGAACGCGGCTTTGAGGGGCAAGCCCGCAGTCCCTGTTCCCGGCGCTGCCGCATTCAATTCCCGATTATTCGGCAGTTGCCTTCCCAGATTTCCCACGTAAGCCACATCCAGCGTCATTCCCCCGGTTAACTGTCGCTGCAATGTCAGGTTGTAGGTCTGTATCGTGGGCAAAGGATTGTGTGAGGGAATCACGAAAAAGCCCTGATTCGGCGCCGGGCTGATTCTTCCGTTTGAAGGAATGGAGACAAAGCTAATCGGCGGCAGACTGCTGAAGGTGCCATCCACTATCGAATCGTTCTGGACGCCATTCTGCACGTTATAAATCACTGGGAATTGCGTCGACAGCGTGCCGCCCGTAAAACCGAAACGTCCTACCCAGGAACTCAGGGCATAACCGCCCCGCAGCACCGTCTTGCTTCCGACTCGATAGGCAAATCCAACTCGTGGCTGCACGCTCGATTGCGACGGAACACCGGTCGCCAAATCCACATCTCCGTAGCCGGCAACCAGCAGCGTATTTGCAATAGGATCATAATTCGACGCGCCTCCTTTATACCGAGGCTTCACAGCCGAGTACCATTCGTAGCGAACACCCAGATCCAGCGTCAGCGCCGGTGTCAGCCGATAGATGTCCTGAACGAATCCGGCTACTTGCGTCTGCCGGTTTGTCGGCGTCACCGTCTGGTACGTGCGGCTGGTCTGATCCGGCGCACCCAGCAGGTACGATGCGAACGAGTTGACAAAGCTGCCAAAGGGTCCAAGTCCGGGACCGCCCTGTAATTGAGTAGTACCCGGATTGAAGCGGAACAGACCGCGCGGCCCATAGTTCAAACCTTGCGGTTGGAAACGGTCCATTCGGTTGCGATGCACTTCCCCGCCCCACTTCACCGTATGATTCCGCAGGCTCTTACTCCAGGTATCGACAACAGTCATCAGGTTGTCCGTATTCACCAGCGGATAAAAGACCTGCGCGTTCCCCATTTCCGGCATCCCGGAAATCGCCACATTCGCGAAACCGTCGGTCGAAATTCCATCCGGATTAGGATTCGCAATGCCCAGTTTCTGATTGGTAACCGTTGTCCGATCTACGCCGTTGACATTGGTTCGATAGCGGTTATAACCCAGGCGCAGTTCGGTCAGCAGGGTGGGGCTGAAGCCATGAGTGAGGTTCGCAATTGCTGTGACGGTGTAGTCTTTGGCGGCCAGACTCTCGCCGATGGCATCGCCCAATACACCCGCCTGCGTGACGTTGTAATGTGAAGTCGCGAACTTTCCGAATAGTTTGGTTTGCTCCGTGAAGTTATGGTCCACCCGCGCGTCATAGCTGTTGCCGTCATAACTATAAGGCTGGTTGCTGACGTAGTTGTTCAGGATCCCCGGCAAGTTCGGCGCTGGCAAGTACGCGTTCAACTTCTGCGCGATCGGGCTGATCGAAGATGCGCTAAGCCGGTTATTGGGAATAGGCGTCCGGGCGCTCGGATTCGAGCTGCTCGCCGGATCGTAGAGTGCCAGGCCGGGAACCGAACTGAAGTCGCCATTCAGGAAAGCGGGCAGAGGCAGCGTATTCGTCGCGGTGCTCGATTGCCGGATATAGCGGCCCTGATATCCGCCGTAAAAGAAGGTCTTGTTGCGAACAACCGGTCCGCCCACTGCTGCGCCGAATTCGTTACGGGTCAGGCCGGGCTTGGCATTGCGCGTATTAAAGAAATCTCGCGCCGCTCCAGCGGCCACGCGATTGAATTCCCATAAGCTGCCATGAAGCTCATTCGTGCCCGATCTTGTGACTACGTTCACTACCGCGCCGCCGACGCGTCCGAATTCGGCACCATAGTTGCTGGTTGTCACGTGTACTTCCTGCACCAATTCGGGATTCGGAAGATAGACGCTCAGACCGAGCGTGGGATTCGTGTTATCGACACCGTCAACGATCGTATTGTTTGACGAATTGCCCTGGCCATTGGCATTGAAGAAAGTGGTCCCCTGCGGATCCTCGAGCGAAGTAAAACTCTGCACGGGCGGCGTCACTCCAGGCGAAAGCGCGGCCAACGCCTGAAAGTTACGATTCGCCAAGCGGCAATTCCCTTATTGTTCGCGAATCGAGATTGCGCGCCACCTCGGCACTGTCAGTCTGCAGCGGCGGCGAGCGCCCCGGTTACCTCAACCGTCTCGGTAATGTTGCCCGGCGTCAGAATAGAATCTACGCGCACGACCGTTGAAACGTTCAGCGCGATATCGTCCCGTGTGAATCGCTTGAAGCCGGGTGCTTCTATGGTGACCTTGTAATTCCCGGGACTCAAATACGGGACATTGTAATTACCTTCGCCATTTGTGGTGGTGGTTCGGACAACGCTTGTTCCCTGCTGCGTTGCGGTTACGGTCGCGCCCGGAATCGCCCCGCCGGAAGAGTCGGTTACGTTTCCATTGAGGGTCGCAGTTACAACTTGCGCCTCAGTAGTAATCGTCGCCAGAACCAGGCAAACAACGAAAGCAAGTTGCCGTCGGTACATCTGTAGACTCCTGTGCAGCCATCCTGCTGAGAGGCACTATATCAGCCTCGAATCGGGGATGCTGATGCAAATGGTTGCTCTCTGAATTGCGCCTATTGCTCCTCCTTGCATATGTTGGAGGCTGAGCGCGGCAAATACAGGTCCGGACGGCGCAGTGGCGAGCTAAAGGTCATTTCACTTGTACGGTTAGTCGCTGCCTGAGCACAATATACATTGACAAGCATATGCCAAGTGAGGTATATACAGAGCGTGGAATCTGTGTTCGAAGTCATTGCGGAGCCGAACCGCCGCGCGATATTGAGCCTCCTGGTCTTGTCCCAACAGTCGGTGGGCGAGATCGAGCGTCAGCTTCGTATGCCGCAGCCGACGATATCGAAGCACCTCCGAGTGCTGCGCGATGCCGGCTTCGTAGAATCCACGGTGGATGCACAGCGCCGTCTTTACCGGCTACGACCTGAACCGCTTCAGGAGGTGGACACCTGGCTAGCTCCGTTCCGCCGGTTCTGGTCCGCCCACGTAGACGCTCTCGAACGCCACCTCGACCGTATGGATCAACCCACATCCACAAAAGGCGCACCAACGAAGGACAAGACGAGGAGAAAACGACGCGGCCCAAACCGCGAACGCGACAAAGGAGAAACGAAATGAAAATTAAACTGACCAGCATATACGTAGACGACCAGGACAAGGCCCTGCGCTTCTATACGGAGGTACTTGGCTTTGCCAAGAAGGCCGATTTCAGCCAGGGGCCATTTCGCTGGCTGACGGTGGCATCGGCCGAGGAGCCAGACGGCACTGAGCTGCAACTGGCGCTGAATGACAATACGGCGGCCAAAACGTATCAGCAGGCCATTTTTCAACAGAACAAGCCCGCGGCCATGTTCTTCACCGACGACGTCAAGGGCGACCACGAGCGGATCAAGGCTCGCGGCGCCGAGTTCACAATGCCACCCACCGATGTGCACTTCGCAACCATCGCGATGCTGAATGACACCGTCGGCAACCTCATTCAACTCACCCAACTGGCACGCCATTAAATGCGGCCGTTCCGGACATTGGTGTAGCGGGGCCGGTTCTGGTCCGCTCACTGAGTGTCCTCGAACCATTTCGACTGCATGTATCGATCCACACCGCCGAGAAAGGAGACAAGGAGAAGAAAGTGACCAATCGCGAGCAGTACACCCCGGGTCCGGCCAGCGGGGCGCAGATACGAAAGGCCGGAGAGAAGTGGACGCTTATTCTCGTCAGAGAATTGCGCCACTCGCCGGAAAAAGTCTGGCAGGCACTTACGGATCCGGCGCAACTGCGCGAGTGGGCACCCTTTGAGGTCGATGAGAGCCTGGCCACAGTCGGAGCCACGGTGAATCTCACCTGGATGGGAACGGGCAGGTTGCAGGCAACAACGGTGACGCGAGCTGAAGTTCCTGCGGTGCTGGAGTACGGCGATATCCAGTGGGAGCTCGAAGCCTTTGGCGGCGGCACGCGCCTGACGCTGTGGCACAACATCGATCGCCGCTTCATCTCGTGGGGTGCCGCGGGCTGGCACATTTGTTTCGATGTTCTGGATCGCCTTCTCAGCGGAACTCCCATTGGCCGCATCGCGGGTCCTGAAGCGATGAAATTTGGCGGATGGCAGCAGCTGAACTCGGAATACGCCAGACAATTTCGTGTTGAGAACCCGGCTTTGCCGCCCAGCGCCCCAGAACATTAAATCCGAGGAGGACCAGAAAGATCATGGAATCCACTTTGCTGAATCCCACGGAGCTGCGCATGCCGCGCTCCAGAAAAATAGTCATCGGCTTCTGGATCTTTACTGCTCTCTTCTGCCTGGAGATGAGCTTCACCGCCTACTATGAGCTCATGATTCTGCCACAGGCGGCGCAGGCGTTCACGCGCCTCGGCTTTCCCGCCGACTATTTCCGGGTGGAGCTTTCATGGGCCAAGGTCGCGGGCGTGGCCGCGCTGCTTGTCCCCCTGATCCCTGCGCGGCTTAAAGAATGGGCTTACGCGGGCTTCGCCATCAACCTCGCCTCGGCACTGATTGCCCACTTCTCGATCAGTGATCGCCCGCTGGCGTTTGCCCCCTCGACGATCACTAGCGTACTGTGGGCACTCTCTTATTTGTTCTGGCGTCGCATGCAGACCGGCGAGCGCGGGTAAACTTCGCGCGACAACTGCAAACCCGGCATTTTTTGGAGTATTTCGTCGACGGTCGGCAAGACGCGTACTTGTTCCAAATATTTTGCTGTTGACACTGATAGTCATAAATGTTAATTTTTACACAAGTAGCGAAATAATTAGCATGGCCGCCGTATGAAGATTTCCTCTGAAGCTTCACTCACCCGCCGAGAGCGTCAAATTATGGACATCCTGTTTGCTGCTGGACGCGCCACCGGACCCGAAATTCAAGAGCGGCTACCCGATTCGCCCAGCTACTCGACAGTACGCACCCTTCTACGCATACTGGAGCGAAAAGGCTACGTGCAGCACCGCGAAGAGGGCCTGCGATATGTCTATATGCCGGTGGCGGCGCGTGAAGCGGCTCGCCGGAGCGCGCTCCAGCGGGTCTTGCAGACGTTTTTCGATGGATCGGCCCAGCAGGCGGTGGCCGCGCTGCTCGACCCGAAGGCCTTCCGTCTCAGTCCGGGCGAACTGGATGAACTGACGGAGCTGATCGAAAAGGCCAAGCGGAAATCAGCCGCCAGTTTGTCCGCGAAAAAGGAGGCGAAATGATTTCGTTACTGCTCCTCGTCAGGGTCACAATCGTACTCGCGTTTGGTACGGCCGCCTACCTGTGTTCGGGGCGCTTTACACCGGGAACCAGGCACGCCTTCTGCGCCATCACGCTCGGTACGTCCGCGCTTGCACCGTTTATTGCACCTTATGCTCCGGTGCGCGTACCGGGTGTCTTCCTGTTTGCCGTAAACTCGGTGGACAGCGCCGCGCGAGCACATCTGGCGCTCTCGCACTGGCTCAATTTCTTATTTATTACCGGCCTGTGCGCGGTGCTTGCACGATTTCTTATCGGCGTTATTTATCTCGGTTGGCAGACACGGCGTGGCGTGGCGTCCGATGATACAGCGCGGGGTACGCAAATTCGCTTTGCGCCCGTTTCAACCCCAATCCTGTGGGGCTGGGTGCGGCCCGTCGTGCTCCTCCCCCTCGAGGCTCGAGATTGGTCCATCGAACGTCGATGCTTCGCGATTGCTCACGAGCGCGCACATCTGGAGCGCCGGGACAATTGGAGTGCGCTGCTGGCCCTCGCCGCACAGGCGCTCTATTGGTTCCATCCCTTAGTGTGGTGGCTGTCAGCCAGGATGGCTGAACAGCGCGAACTCGCATGCGACAATCGTGTCCTCTCCTCCGGGGCACCGCGGTCCGAATACGCCGATTTTCTGTTGGATATCTCCCGTCGATTTCGCTCGCCGGCTCTGTTCGGCTGTGCGATGGCCAGTCACTCTCATCCCCTTAGAGGTCGAATCATGAATATTCTCCATGCTCCCACCAACGGCTGCTCCTCACGCTGGAGCCGTCCGGCCATTGTTCTGTTTTCCGGCCTGCTGGCCGCGGCCGGTGTTATGGTTCCGGCGACGGTCGATCATACGCCTCCTCGTGACACGCAGCAACAGGTGTACAAGATTGGCGGCGACGTGTCGGCACCGAGGGTCATTTATAAAGTAGAGCCGCAATACACAGAGGAAGCGCGAAATGCCAAGATTAGCGGGACGGTCTTGCTTTCGATCGTCGTTGATGCCGCCGGCAATCCCGGCGACATCCAGGTCGTAAGAGGTCTGGACCCGGGACTCGACAAAAATGCAATCGCCGCGCTCTCACAATGGCACTTCGCTCCAGCGACAAAGGACAACCAAGCCGTCACAGTACAGGCAGATGTTGAAGTCCACTATCGCCTTAAATAAGCCGGGAATCGCTCAGCTCCCGTGGGCGGTCTGCCCCGAAGCGTTTGTAACGACCGGATCTGGTTTTCTGGAGCCGGTGTATACGGCGCAACTGGACAGACGGAATACGTGGGCGGCCAGATTTTCAGCTTACTCGACTAACCGACGGCGGCGTCCACGAGCCATCGGTTACAGCGGTCTTGGGCCAATAAGCACGAACGTAGAGAGAGAAGTCGCCGCCCTTCGGTGCCGGCAGCCAGTTGTCCCGTTCCGGTGGAGGATCGGCTTGCACGTAGATCGTGAGCGAGCCGTTAGCACCATACTTCAGGCTCTTGTTCTTCGTACCGAGGGAATAGCGGGAGATTTCATTGGGCTCGAAAAAGTGATGCTGATTGTATAAGGTGAGAGACCAAAATCCGTAGACTGGCGGGGTCTCGCCTTTCGCGAACGTTACAGTGTAGCGGTTGCTGCCGTTTAGCCGGGCGCCACTCGCGTCCAGGTCCTGGTAGAAGTATTTCGTTTCGATTGGCGCGTTGACAAATATGTTGGATTTGGCGACGGCGGTCCGGGTGAAATAATCGTAGCCGAATGCGGCTTCGTTCGAGATCGTGCTCCAGTGGTGGGGGAGCTGCTGGCCATAGTTGCGGAACTCGAAGAGGGGCTTAACCAATTTGTCGTCAGCTTCGGCAGCCGCCTCGGTCATGACCGCCTTGAGTTTCGGATTATTCTTAGCGGCCTCGATGACAGCGAGCACTTGCGTATAGCGCGCTTCCTCTCCGGGCAGCGGCGGCGCGTCAGCAAGAACGACCGGCAGCGTGTCAAAGAAGGACTGCGGAGGAACCCATACGATTTCCGCGGCGCCGGTCGCCACATTCGGTAGTCTCGCGATCGTGCTCCAATCAATGCTCTTCATCTTGCCGTCATATTCCTCCAGCGGGTACAGCATGATCTGTCGCAGCAGCGGCTGGATTGCCTGTCGATCCTCGGGCGTATCGTCCAGGAAAATGCGCGGCGCGATGAAGCCGGTGTTCGTCGAAGACCGAAAGACTTGAGTGATGCCCTTTGGCGTTGCTCCGCGCCAGCCGGGGCCGGCGAGCAGGTAGAACCCCGGCGTGGTTCCGTACATCTTACCGAGGTGAACAAAGCCATCGGTGCGCAGATCAACCGCCTGATAGACCCAGAAGCGATCACCGAAGTCGGGCGCCTGGATCACGACAGGTGATTGGTCAAGACCTAACGAGCCGCCACCATAGACCACGTCCTGGTTCGGGCAGGCGACGATGCGTTCATCCGCGGCGACATAGTCAGTGAGCATGACAATCCGATTGAGAGGCGCGGAGGGCACTGGCCCGGAGTATGCCAGCTCTTTCGATTTTTCGGCGGCCAATCGTTTGTTGTAGACGTTGACCAGAGGCCACGCCCAGAAGAAGACGTCGCGCGCGACATGCCTGGCGTACTCTTCGGTGATCTTCACGCGCGTATCCGGGCCAGTACGCAAAGCGTGCGCCCATCCTGGTGAAGGCGCCACATCGTTCGGCGGCTGAAATGTTTGCACCTGGGATTGTACGTGCTGTTTTGCAGATTGGGCCATCGTCTCAGCTCACCTTCTCGATATCGTTCAGCTTCCACGTTTTATCGAATAGTGGTTTTTGCGGACCGTAAAATCGCGCGAGCACCTCGAAGCGGCCGTTCGGATCGGTCGGGATCCAGTTCGATTCCTTGGCCGCCGGAGCAGAAGGCCCGAAGAAGATGTTCACCGAACCGTCAGCGTTCTTTTGCAGTCCTGGAGTCTGCGAGGAGCGGCCCACCCACGCGGCGTTCAAGATGAACGCATGCGTCTCGCGATCATAGACGGTCATCGACCAGTATTGAGTGACGGGGGCATTTGCCGGAACACGGAGACGATAGGAGGCCCCGCCATCGAGCGTCTTCCCGTCCTTATCGTTGCCTGTCAGCAAATAGTATTGGGATTCTCCTAAATGCTTGGCGCTGAAAAAGGCGAGTGAATAGGCAGTGCCACGAGCATCGACAGGATAGGAATCCGGGACCCGCCAGTCTTTCATCACGTTCTGAATCATTTCTGCGGTGGACGGAAAGAACCAACGCTCGCCTTCATAGAAAGGAGGAAGGATGTCGTATCTCTCGTATAGCCATGCCTTCGCCTCCTGAACTGCGGCGGTAAGGATCTCCTTCGTCTTTGCATCCGGTTGGAAAGGCCTGCCGCGCTCAATGCCAATGGTCTTAAGCTGATCGATCATCGCCTTGTCTCGTTCCAGCCACGGCTGAGCCTGCACCATTTCATTCAACGACTCAAAGAAGCTCAGGTCGTAGCGGATCGTACTGTCGAACTCGATGCCGCTCGCATCGACGAATGTCGTCGCTGGCGGATTAGCGGCCTGCGACAGTGGATACAGCTTGAGGCGCTTGGAATACGTCACCGCCTTCGCGACGTCAGCATCGCTGCCACTCTTCAGCACCGACCGCAACAGGGCATAGCCCTGGTAAGTATCCGATGGCATGGCGATATGGCCAGGGGGCACTTTGTCCATCTCGTAGCCAGGCGGCAGAAACGCGTACTTGCCGCCCTTACCTTTGTCCACACCGCCTGGTCCGACATCCTCGATAGCGGCCTGCCAGTAGTTCATGATACTGCCGTTGAACAGGCCATCGTCGGCCGGGGGAATCTCGAGCACCACCGGGCCGACATCCTTCGTGTTAAAGAAAGGCATCAGATAGATCACGTCGGGATTCGGCGTGAGCGTCTGGTTCTTCCAGTCAAGCAGGCGCGACCAGCAGAGAACCTGGTTGAAGCCGCCTTTGCACTTGCCGACCATCTCCTGGTACATGAGATGGTAGTTGACCGCCGGCATGCCCCAGATGACCGCTTCAATTGCTCGTCGGTGGATTGCACGCTCGTTCAGCTCATTTGAGCTCAAAGTCCGTGTTGGGGTTTGATTTTGGGCAATCATCCGGTTCGCTTCCTGAGCCAAAGTGTCTTTCGTTTCGGGCAGCAACCTGAAAGGCTACTTACTGCCTTTACACGAGTCTGTCCGGGGTTAAGACGCGATTCAGAGGAAGGCAGTTCTAATTTTTCGGCGCGCGCCCAGGGCACTGGACGAACGGGCCGTAAAGTGAACGGCCTCACGACACCACCAAGGGTTAGGCTCGTGGAACATGCCCTTGCCATCATTCTGTTCGGAGTCCCTGGCCTCTCGCACATCCTGCAACCGAAGGCTCACGTAAGCCCCCTCTTTGCGGCTGACGAAAAGACTACGAAAGCCACCGACGGTTTGTGGGTTACGCATCCGACTTGACTTGACGCCCTTCCCAGCTCACTTCTAAATGAGGTAAATCGGCGAGGTCGAAACGGGCATAGCAGTATCTGTCCGCGCATTTGCCGCTCGGCAGCATGTTCGCCCTCCGCTGTATTCCTTCGAAATTGAATCCAAGTTTCTCAGCAATTCGACGGCTTGGTTCATTTCCGCTCGAGTGGGTGAGACCGACCCGCTGCATTCCAAGCGCACTGAAAGCGTAGCGTAGCATCGCGTTGGCCGTCTCTGTAGCTAGTCCTTGACGTTGTGCACTTTTGCGAATCCAATACCCCGTGTCGCATTGGCGAGCTTTCCAGTCGATATCGTGGAATCCACACCAGACCACGGCTTTTCCAGTTTGTGTTTCGATTCCGATTAGCTCGATGGTCTCTCGCAGCAGAAAGCTGGCCATAACCTGCCGGTTGCGGATCTCCAGCAACTCGACCGTGAACGCGTCTCTGTTTTCCGCCCATCGCATCCACTGGTTCAGTTCTTCCCACGTTTCGGCAACCGCAGCCGATGTAATTGCGCCATCACCAACCTCTTTCGGCCGAATCGTCAAGCGCGGAGTACGGATCGGCATCGGTACATCGATTAGAACTTGACTGTTAACTGCCATGATGATCGATAATAACGAGCCATAGACATCTTATGGTGATTCTTTGAGCGCCAATGCGACTGTCCTTTGCCGCACAGTCGGTGTTGCTGACATCGAACGGCGAGCCCGTTATACGACGAAGTGGCAAGGAGGCCATTGTCCGCGGGTCCTACACTCCGCACACAATATCGGCGCCGGTGCTTGTGCCACAGTGGTTCCGGCGCTTTCTGCATTGACCGGGCCACCTCGGTTCTTTGTAGAATGATGTCGCCGTCCCAAGTTAGAAACGTTCCGTTTCGTGTCCGTAAATAAATTTTACGCTCGGGTAGGCTCTCGCAAAGGCATGCAGTTGCTCCAAGCTTACATAGCCGCGAGCAGTTCCCGCTTTATTCCAGCCACGTGGTGCGACGCCGGCATTGAATGCCCAGGCGAAGTGGCTCGCATCGCCAGTCACTAGAACTGCCGTGGTGCCGTTGATCAGATATGCGATGTCGTCATCGGTGTGTCCGGGCACCGAGATCGCCCAAAACGATCCGTCACCAAAGACATCTACACTGGGCCCGAGAGGCACCATTGCAGGTGCGGCCGAAAAATCGATGCTTGAAAACTTCGACTTGCCCGAGAAGTGGTTCGCGACAGCGGCCCTCGCCAAAAAGCTAGCTTCGGCCTTACCGAAAATGAACTGGGTCGCGGGCCCGAGTGAGCGAACGCCCGCGGTGTGATCCGGATGAAGATGCGTGAAGAACACCGCCTTGGGGTGAATATTAACGCGCGCGAGTTGCGTGGCCAGATCTGCACCCGGCTCCTGCCGGTTGGTTACGTGGTTGAGCCAATTGAACACTTTCATCACCTCGGTGTAGTTGCCATACGGCGGATGCTTCGCAAAAGAATCGTCAAAACCCGTGTCGATCAAGAAGTCCCCGAGTTGGGGATGGTGTATCCAGTGAACGAGCACGGCGAGATCGCGCTGCCCATGATCGCAGTCGGCTTGCCTGGGGCTCGCAGGGTCGAGGTTCAGACAAGCGTCCATATGGACAACGCCGGTCTGCAGGGTACTTAAGGAAATGCCACCTGGATGCGCCAGCACATCCTTCCAGTTCATGAATGCGGCGGAAGGAACCCGATACGGCGTGATCTCGAAGCGGCGAAAACCCCCACGCAGCAGATAGGCGACTAGAGCACCAACGACCAGAATCAGAACAGCAGCCGGACGCCGCAGCTTCTTGAGTTTCCCCATATCGTTGGTAAGCCTATTCTTGTAGCGCTTGAAAAGCGGCTCCGGAGGTCTGCCGATCACAGGCTTCGCTTTTCAGAGGTGCGTCCCGGCTCCGATCAACCAACTGTAACGGATGCAGAAACAGAGTTCACCGTATTCCGACAGTCCAACAAAAGGATAATCCGTCTCTTTCCCTGTTGACAACCTACAGGAACATGGGAGTATACTGTTCCTGTAGGTTACCTAATGAAAAGTGACCGTACAGATAAGGCGGATGTTCTGCAGGGCACGCTGATTCTCCTCGTTCTGCGGACGCTGGAGGCACTCGGACCGCTGCACGGTTACGGCATTGCGCGCCGGATCGAGCAGATCAGCAAGGACGTGCTGCAACTCAACCAGGGCACTCTTTATCCGGCTCTGTTGCGCATGGAGCAGGAAGGATGGATTTCCTCCAAGTGGGGGGCCTCGGAGAAGAACCGTAAGGCGAAATTCTACTCCATTACCGCTGCCGGGCGGAGACGACTCGCCAAGGAAACCGAAGATTGGAGGCGCATGTCGTCAACGATTGAACGTTTCCTTGGCTTTGACCCGGGGAGCTTGGCGGAGGAGCGCGGATGAGTTGGGCCACCGTGGTTGCCGCCCGGCTGCGTGGCCTGTTTGAACACAAGCGGCTGGAGCGCGAACTGGATGAGGAAGTTCGATTTCACCTGGAGATGCAAATTGAGGACAACCTCAAAGCCGGCATGAATCCGGCAGAGGCTCGATATGCGGCGATGCGCAGCTTCGGAGGCCTGGAGCGTATGAAGGAAACGTACCGTGAACGAAGGACGTTCGCGCTGGTCGAGACGACGGCGCAGGACTTACGCTACGCGGTGCGGACTCTCCGCAAGAGTCCTGGATTCACGATGACCGCGGTAGCGGTGCTGGCGCTGGCGATTGGCGCCAATACTGCAATGTTCAGCGTCCTGAATGCCGTTCTGCTCCGGCCCCTTCCGTATCGGTCGCCGGAACAGTTGGCGATGTTGTGGACCGAGGATCCGACCCAGAACCTTCGCGAGGGCAGATCGGCGCTTTGGGATGTCGAACAGTGGCGGAGTCAAAGTCAGAGCTTCGCGGATATGGCCACCTTCGATGCCGTGTCCACGATGCTGACCGGAGCTGACGGCGTGGAGCAGATCGTCGGCGCGAGCATCTCCCCCAACCTGCTTCCACTCCTCGGTGTCCGGCCCGTCCTGGGGCGCAGCTTTTCGACCGAAGAAGCCGAGCAGCGGCAACGGCTGGTCCTGATCAGTCATCGCTTCTGGCAAGCGCGATTCGGAGGCTCGCACGATGCGCTCGGCGCGACCCTTGTGCTCAATGGCTTTCCTTGCCAGATCATCGGCATCCTCCCTGCTGATTTCCAGATCGCGAGGCTCGATGCAGACGTGTGGGAGCCGCACACGAGCCGCCAGAGCGTGCGCGGCGCAGAAACGTGGTTCGTCGTTGGACGACTTCGACCGACCGTGACGTTCGACCAGGCCCAGGCGGAGATGAGCGCAGTCGCCCGCCGCCTCAACGATCAATTGCCGGCGGCCGAAAGGAACCGGGGCATCAGCGTCGTCCCATTGAGTCTTTACATGGTCGGACCGCAATCGCGATTGGCATTGTGGATGCTCGGCGGCACCGTGTTTTGCGTGTTCCTCATCGCCGCTGCCAACGTCACAAGCCTCTCATTGGCGCGCAGCGTCGCCCGCGCGCGCGAGATGGCCGTTCGCGCTGCGCTTGGAGCGAGTGCCGGACGGATCGTGCGACAGTTGCTTACCGAAGGCGTCCTGCTCGCCGCCGTCTCGGGACTGATTGGCACGCTGCTCGCCTTAGCAGGCATTCGCCTCATCCGCGCCTTTGGCCCTGGCAACCTTGCCGCGTCTGAATGAAATAAGCCTCGATCTCCGCGTCCTCGGCTGGGCCTTGGCCATCTCTGTACTCGCGGGAATTCTGGTGGGACTGTCGCCCGCGATTGCGACGTTGCGCCGCGACCTGCGTCCCTCCGGCGAGGAGGGTGGCAGAAGTGTCTCGGGCGGAGCGGCCACCCGTCGAATCCGCCGCGCGCTCGTGGTGGCGGATTTTGCGCTCGCGATCGTCCTGCTCGCAGGCGCCGGCCTGCTCGTCCGAAGCTGGTGGTACGTGAACAGCATTGATCCGGGATTCAGGCCTGAGCGGGTCCTTGGGATGGAGCTCTCCGCCCCGCCGACCTTCAGCATCCCCGCGCAACGGACCGACCTTTACCACCGCGTGCTCGAAACGATTCAGGCGGTTCCGGGTGTGGAGAACACCGGCATCATCGGCGATCTGTTCATTGCTAACAGCAGGGAACAGGTCATCACGGTCGAACGGGACGACGGAACGGTGTCCGAGCGCCTGCAGTTCGTAGGAGACGAGGTCAGCGCGGATTTCTTCAAAGCCATCGGGACGCCGCTGCTCCGAGGCCGCTTCTTTTCGATCGGGGATGGGCCGGATGCTCCGCCGGTCGCGATCATCAACGATGCAATGGCGCGGCGCTCGTGGCCGGGGCACGATCCAGTGGGCAGAAGGTTCAAGTTGGGCCCGCGGGATTCCGACCACCCCTGGTACACAGTCGTGGGCGTCGTGGGCGACATGCGGCGGCAGGGGCTGGAGCGCGAACCGTTCCCGCAGATGTTCGTGTCGCTCGCGCAGAGTCCTCCGCCGCGCAACGTGGACCTTTTCATACGAACCTCGTCGGACGACCCGATGGCGATGGCCGGGACACTTCGGGCGGCCGTGCGTCGCGTGGAGAAGAATGCGCCGATCTATGGAGTGTCGCCTTTGGAACAGCAGTTCGGAACCTACCTAGCGCAGCGTCGCTTTCAGACCTCGCTGCTGACCGGCTTCTCCCTCGTGGCGCTGCTGATGGCCGCTGTCGGGATCTACGGGCTCATCCAGTACTCCATCGCGACGCGCACGCAGGAGATCGGAATCCGCATGGCTGTGGGCGCCGAGGCCGGGGAGATTTTCCGTATGATCCTCGGTGAGGGACTGAAACTGAGCCTGACCGGATTGATGCTCGGGCTGCTTGGAGCACTGTGGCTGGGTCAGGCGGGCTCCAGTCTGCTGTTCGGTGTTACCCCCACGGATCCGTTGACCTTCATTGGGGTGTCGTTATTGCTGATCGCGGTCGCCGTCGCGGCCTGCTGCTTCCCCGCGCGACGCGCAATGAAGATTGAACCGATCGTGGCGTTGCGGCAGGAGTGATCTGATCTTCGAGGAAACGGCGAACATTCTAGTCGGCATCCATTCTAGTCGGCAAGTCGGAACTGGGCGTGCTGCTGGAATTCTCGGCATCACAAGCGACGGTAGCGCGTGACACGGACAAGTGCCGACCCGTGAACGAGCCAATCGACCGCCGGAAATCGGATACGAAGTAAATCATTCCGATGCCCTTGTTTCTCGCTGGTCCAACTACCAAGGTTGGTCGTGTTCAGAAAAGTTCCAAATCTTACGCCGACCGTCTACACGGATACCTTCATGAACTCCTTCGGTTGGGTTCCGAAGCCTGATCCGTCTCGCTCGCGTCTGCTCGTCGTTCCCAAGCGCCGTTTGTTTGCTTCTTTTCGAGGAATTTTGCTTGCACGCTTAGGGTAGGTGCGCGCCGGTTTTCCTACAATCAGCGGAAGTTTTCCACCAGCATGAGGTCGCTGCCGTTCCCGTCATCGTGCCCGTATAGCATCCAACGCTCATCAGGAGAGACCGTAATGCGGCCCGCTAAGTTATGTCCTTGAGTTGAGCCAATCGTCGTGATCTGCCGCGTCTTGAAATCGAAGAAGCGCAGCCGCGGCGCAGGATCGCGCGAGTCGCCATATGGCGCCGAGGAAGTCCCTGCGCCTTCGAGGAAATAGATGCCATGCTTGGCAACAGCATAGGCCCGTGGAAACAGGAGACGATCGAGCACTTTGGTCTCCTGGCCTCCCGCAACCGGCATTTTCCAGAGCGCCACGTTGCGTGGTCCGCCGGCCCGGGAATAGTACAGGAAGTTACCGTCTACGGATTCTAGCGGCATGGTACCGCCATTCTTTGTGACCTGAATCTCCGGCCCGCCCGTTGGTTGTATTTTCCAGACTTCAAAGCGGCCCGCCCGATCAGAAGCGAAGTAAATCCAGCGGGCATCCCGAGACCAATTAGGAATAATATGATTCCCTTGGTTCGTCGTCAGGCGGATGGGCTTTCCCCCTTGGGAGTTGACGACATAAACGGCATACCGCGGCCCCCCCTCAGCTCGGTCGAAAGCGATGTATTGGCCGCCAGGCGACCATCGCGGACTTCCCGACCATCCCGTGCCGAAGTTGGTCACGTGAAACGGTGCGGACCCATCTGCGTTGCAGACCCAAATCTCTTCGCATCCGGAGCGGTCCGATTCGAATGCAATCTTTTGCCCTTCTGGCGAATACGCCGGTTGAAACTCATCTCTAGTTGACGAAATCAAGCGCGCAATTTTGCCTCTTTCGCCTCCAGTAAGGCCCATACGCCAGACATTGATGTCAAACATTCCCTGGCTGTACACCAGACGTCGGGCTTCCCGCGAAATGGCCAGATTCACTCCGCGATAACGGCCCGTTCGCTTCCGCCGACCAGAGTTCTGTCCGATTCCGATGAGGCGGTAAGGCCTTTTCGACCCGAACATTCCGAGTCGCCAAAAGCCCACTCTGCCTCCCACATCCCCGGAAAAAACCAAGTCACGGCTATCCGGCGACCAGGCCATTCCCTCTATGTACGCACCAGGCAAAACAAGTTCGGGTACGTGCGTCGGAACCGATTGTGCCGATAACCGGAGCTTGTATAGGTCAGTCTGTCGCGTGAAGGCTAAAGTGCCTCCGTCCGGGGAGACCGCTACGGCGCGATCGCCGAATTCTGTACCAGGCGGAAAAGTCACCTGTTCCTTTCCGCCAGACTCAACTGATATGCGGATCACTGCAGAAATCTGCGGATTTGTGCTTTCCGTGTCCAGGGTGAAAAGCCACTTGCCATCGGCCGACCAGGAAAGAAGCGGCGAGTTCCCAAAAGCAAGCGAGTCTTTGGCAACCATCGTGCGGGCTACCATTCTCTCCGGGCCGCCTAGTGCTGGGACCAAAAAGATCGCTCGTCCGGTATCGCTTAGATCACGAAGAAAGGCGATCCAGCTTCCGTCCGGCGACCATGCCGGATCGCGGTCCTCGGCTGGGTCCTGGGTCAAACGCACGGGCTCTCCCGGGCCGATCAACTTCACATAAATATCCAAGTTATCCTGATTAGGCCATCCCAGTAAAATGCAACGCGCGTACCGTCAGGCGAGAGCGAAGGCCCGGCTTCCGTTCCTGGATTGCTGGTCAGAGGAGTCGGTCGGAATTCTGTTTCGACCGCCTGGCGCGCGGTTCGTGTCTTCCAGGTAAACACGGCAAGTCCAGTTGCCGCTGCAAGCATGATGAGTGTACCGGCCAAGAGCCAGCCCCTGTATCGGACCTGCTCCGGTTTCGTGAACAGGTTCCGTATGGGGGAGGGCACGGGCCGGGATTCCGCGGTGCGTGAGACAGGTGCAATGAAGCGATAGCCATGCCTGGCAACAGTCTCTATAAAGCGGGGATTTTCAGCCGAATCTCCCAACGCCACACGGAGTTTGGCGACCGCCGCACTGATGCTTTGCTCGAACTCGACAAAGGTGTCGTTAGGCCATAGCGTTTTTCGAATCACTTCCCGGCTCACTACCTCGCCCGGATGCCCCAACAGTAAAGCAAGGACCCGATAAGGCTGCTCCTGGAGTTTGATCCTGATTCCACGCTTGCGAAGCTCGCCGGCGGCGAGATCTACCTCGAACACGCCGAAGCGCCAAGCTGGTGCCTCGGGAGTGCGTTCCTGCAACACAGTGAGGCAAGTCTAACACCAAATGAGACTCGCGGCTAAACCCGCTCGCGCCAGGTGAACTAAATCCTTAATAGCCCTGACTTCAACAACTTAACCGATCATGTTCGGATGTTGAAGCGATAAACGCTGGCACATTGAGGCAACTCCCTTCCCTCCTTAGCCTGGACCTCGCACGAGGAGGAGCGAGGGATGTACAAATGTTTGTACTGCTGGGTCTGGTGGAGCGTGATCACCAGTGCGAATCTGCCGCTTTTGGCTGGTGATGGGGCCCCTCTGCAATCCGCCGTCTTGCATATTCACGTTTACAACTTGGCCGATGTCGGATCCAGAGATCTCACACGAGCCGAGCTAGTGGCGGCCGTCATTTTCGCTGAAGCCGGAATCGCAACTAACTGGAGTGACGACTCGCTCAGAAACCCGCGAGAGCTTGCGACGGACTTTTCCGCCAACGGCTTATCATCCGGTTCGTGCATAAGGGCAATTCAAGTTTCACAGCTCAAGTTGCAGTTTCTTAGGGCCACGCCGCGGAGTACTTTCCCAGGCGCACTCGGGTATGCATTACCTTGCGCTAGGTTTGGCGTCACCGTCACCGTTTTTGTCGACAGGTGCGAGGAAGTGATGTATCACACCTTGGCGTCATTGCCCAAAATACTGGCGCATGCAATGGCGCACGAGATCGGGCACGTGCTCCTGGCTAGCAATGAGCACTCTGATTCGGGAATCATGCGAGGGCTCTGGACGAGAGCTGACTGGCGGACTGTTGCGGCCAGCCATATGACTTTTCTGTCGGAGCAGGCGGAACGGATGAGAAATAGATTCTCGATACCCGATCAAGCAAGTGCCATAGAAGAACTACCGGTATGGCCGCTCTCCAGATAGAGTTTGTCTCCGCGTTCCCGCCGTTGCGGTCACGCGCAGCGGCGTGTCCTATGCCAATAAGTCGTGTACGACTTGCCCCTGGCCGCCGACACCCGACAAGCGCGCATCCAATCCCTGATACTTCACTGTCATTCGTTTGTCGTCAATTCCGAGCGTACGTAGGATCGTCGCGTGCAAATCGTGTATGCTCACTGGCTTGTCTACCGCCGCATAGCCGAGCTCATCGCTCGCGCCATACGTGATGCCACGCTTGAAACCACCGCCGGCCATCATGTACGAGAAGGTCTTAATATGGTGATCGCGTCCCGTGCCCGATTGCGACATCGGCGTACGCCCGAACTCGCCGCCAAAAATGATGAGCGTGTCGTCCAGCATGCCGCGCTCTTTCAGGTCCTTGATCAGCGCGCCCGTGGGTTTGTCGACTTCTTCCGCCTTGTATTGAATCCCGTTCTTGACCTGCTCATGATGATCCCAGTCGCGATGATAAAGCTGGATGAACCGGACGCCCCGTTCCGCGAGCCTTCGGGCAAGCAGGCAATTCGAAGCATAGGAACCATCGCCGGGTTTGGCTCCATACGCCTCCAGAACGTGCGCCGGTTCCTTGCTCATGTCCACTAATTCCGGCACGCTGCTCTGCATCCGGAATGCCATCTCGTACTGAGCAATGCGCGTCAGAATCTCGGGATCCTGCACGGTCTTGTAGCGCTTTTGATCCAGCGCTGCCACGGTTTCGATGGAGGCGTGCTGCAGCGACTTATCGATACCCTGCGGACTATCAATATAGAGCACCGGGTCGCCGAACGAATTTAGTTTGATCCCTTGAAACTTGCTCGGAATGAAACCGGAAGACCATTGCCGCGCCGATATCGGCTGCATCTGGCCGCCGCGACCCTGCGAAAGCATTACGATGAATCCGGGAAGATCCTGGCTGTCCGATCCAAGTCCATAGAACAACCAGGAGCCCATGCTGGGCCGGCCCGCGATAATCGAACCGGTATTCATGAACAGGTGCGCCGTATCGTGATTGATCTGTTCGCTCCACATGGATCGAACGACGCAGATCTCATCGGCGACGCTGCCGATTTCAGGAAACAACTCGCACATTTCGATGCCGCTCTTGCCAAACCGTTTGAATCCGAACTGCGGCGCGAAACATTTCAGCGCTTTCCCTTGCAACTGCGCCAACTGCTGGCCCTTGGTAAACGATTCGGGCATCGCCTGCCCGTTCAGCTTTGCCAAAGCGGGCTTAGGATCGAAGGTCTCCAGATGCGATGGGCCGCCGGCCTGATACAGATAGATCACGCGCTTGGCCTTCGGCGCGAAGTGCAGCGGATTTATCGCCCCCAAAGACTTCTTGTTATCGGCCTGAGCCAATAGGACTGCTGGATCCAGTAAAGAGTTCAGCGCCATCAAACCCAGGCCGGTGGCACTCTGTCCCAGGAAAGCCCGGCGCTTTAGCGCGTCTATTTGAATACCGTTCATGTCAATCTCGTGTAATCACTTCGTGCAGGTTCATAATGACCCGCGCTACGTTGGTCATCGCAGCCAATTCAGCGGGCTGGAGATTCTTCGGTGCGACCGAATCGCCAATTTTCAAGTATTGAGACGTTTCCGTCGGATCCGCTTTGAAATGGGCCAGGCTCTTGGCATGCAGGTCGACCAACAATTGCACTTCATCGTTCTCCGGCCGCCGCCCCGTCGCCTGCTGGAATGCCCATTGAATTTGGGTCTGCAGGTTACTCCCGCCCTCGTCCAAAATTCGCTCACCAAACACACGGGCTGCCTCGACAAATGTGGGATCGTTCAGCAAATCGAGCGCCTGCAGAGGCGTGTTCGAAGTGACGCGGCTTACCGCACATTCCTCTCGCGTCGGAGCATCGAAGTTCATCATCGTGGGATGGAGGAATGTCCGCTGCCAGAAAGTGTAGATTCCGCGCCTGTATAGATCGTCGTTGCGGCTCGCGGACCAGCCGCGTTTGGGAAAATTCAGCGCCGCCAGATAGCCGGACGGCTGATACGGCCGTACGCTGGGGCCACCGAATTTATTCACCAACAGTCCTGAAATTTCGAGCATCAAATCGTGAACTGATTCGGCGTCCACACGGAAGCGGCTCTGACGCGCCAGGAGCCGGTTGTCCGGATCGCGCTGATCCAGTTCCGGAGACGACAGCGACGATTGCTTATACGTATTGCTCAGAACGATAATCCGCACCATGTGGCGAATGTCCCATGGGTGCGTCCCCGCGGCATCGTACTGGGGATTGATAAACTCCGCCGACAGCCAATTAAGCAACTCCAGGTGCGACGGCCAGTCTCCTTGCGATCCCAGGTCCTCGACCGATTTCGATATTCCCGTGCCGAAAAATTGCGCCCACATGCGGTTCATGTAAACTCGCGCAGTCAGCGGATTGTTGGGAGAGACCAGCCAGTTCGCCAGATCCAGGCGCGTCGCCGGGCCGCCCTGGCTGTCAACATGGCCCAGAAATTCCGGTATCGCCGGCTGAACCACCTCGCCCGAATCGTCCATCCAATTCCCTCGTGGAAGGATGCGCGTTTCGCGCGGCGGTGCACTCTCGGTAATCATTACGTCCGCAACCGCGCCCTCGAGGAAGCTCTGCTCCGTTTCGAGCTTTGCTATCGCCAGGCGGGCGGCAAACAGTTGCGGGGACGAAGATTCAAAAGTGTCGCGAATAAGAGCGGTCTGCTCGGCCGAACGCTTTTCCTCCGGTTGTTCTAATGCCTTTGACAAACTTCGCGGCAGTCCTGCAATTGCCGCAGGCTCCGCCTGGTTCTGTGCGCGCTCTGCTTTTGGCCGGGGATTGTTATCCCACGAATACGTTCCACTCGAAAGCCCGATCCGGAATCGCCCGATCGTCGCCTGCCGCGACTCCGAATCCTGATGTACCCGAACCGTCAATGTGGATGCTGCCGATGTGTGCAACGGCTGCGCGAAACGCAAAATCAGCAAAGGCGCTTTCGCCCTGCCCACGATTCCGAATCCCGTTTTCGAATCGCCATCGATTGCCGCCATAGCGGGGAAACCTGCTGTCGGGGAAACCGTACTGTATGCGAAGACAAAAGGCGTCTTCGTGCCCGCGCCGCGGCCATTCCGCGAATATGCCGCGTCCACTTCGGTGATGACGAATCGATCCGAACCGCGCGCGATATCACCGCCCGGAAGTGACGGATCGGTATCTACCTCAACGCCCAAACTCGCCCAGACACCGGCCCCCGGCTTCAGAGTTACGTTATATGTTTCGTTGTCCGGATTCGGCCCGCCTACGACAATCAAGCCCGCGCCGCCGCTTGTCACTACTAGCGGATTCGCACGTTCCGCGCTTTCGTCCACGTCGGCGTTCTGTACCGTAAGCTCGGCGCTCTTTGCTGAAACCGCCGTCGGAATTGGATACTTCCAGGCAAGCGAGCCCGCATTGGCACGCGCCAGAATCTCTTTCTCCCACGCCCGCCGCTCCGCGCCCAAAGCATCGGCCTTCCGGTCGAGTTCGCTCTTCGCGCTCTGAATCTGTTGGTTCAGACCATCGATTCTTTCCTTCTCGCCCGGTTTATAAACAGGCATCTTCGGCGCAAAAGCGTCGGGGCCAAAATCGGGCACTAAGCCCGTTTCCTTTACATCTGCGAAGAATGCCTTCATCGCATAGAAGTCCTTCGTCAGAACGGGATCGAACTTGTGGTTATGACATTCCGAGCAGCCCATCGTTGTACCCAGCCAGTTGTTGCTGACTGTGCGCACGCGTTCGGCGCCGTACTTCGCCAAGTACTCTTTCGGCTGCAAGCCACCTTCCGCCGACGTGCGGCCCATGCGGTTGTACGCTGACGCTATTTTCTGCTCCACTGTCGCGTTCGGCATTAAATCGCCGGCCAACTGCTCACGTGTGAAGACATCGAATGGCTTGTCATCCCGAAACGCGTCCAATACGTAATCGCGATATGGCCACGCCGGCCGCTCTACATCACCGTGATACCCGGCGGTATCCGCATAGCGCACGGCATCGAGCCAACGCACTGCCTGCTTCTCCGCATAGGCCGGCGAAGCGAGCAGGCGATCTACCAATTTTTCGTAAGCGCCCGGCGAATTGTCGGAAACAAAAGCGGCGACTTCATCCGGCTTTGGCGCCAGACCAGTCAAATCGAGCGTCACTCTCCGGATAAGCGTGCGGCGGTCCGCCTCAGGCGAAGGCTTCAGCCCGTCCTGCGCCAAACGCGCCTGAATAAACGCATCAATGGGATTCGCTACGCCGGGGATATTCGGCACTTGCGTCCGGTTCACCGGCACGTACGACCAATGTATTTCGTATTTGGCGCCCTGCTCCACCCAGCGCCGGATAGTCTGCTTCTGCGTTTCCGTCAGCTCTTTGTGCGCAAAAGGCGGCGGCATCACGCGGCCGTCTTTGGCAAAAACGCGCTGGATAATCTCGCTGTGCTCGGTATCGCCAGGAACAATCGGCGTTCCATGCATTTTCGGCTTCAGCGCTTCTTCGCGAAGATCGAGCCGCATATTCGCCATGCGCGAACTTGCATCAGGCCCGTGGCAGCGAAAGCAGGTATCCGACATGATGGGCCGGATATCGCGGTCGAAAGATACCTGCTGTCCAAGAGCAGCAACTACCGATACAACGAAAAGGACTGGGATACGGATCACTTCAAGGTCCCGTAGTCCATGTTACAAAAAGACGACTGGGGAAACTCTCTTCCGACTACTTTGACGAGCCGGTGTCAGACGAAAGGCCGAATGTAAACAAATTGGTTCCGGCAGCGACGGTGACATATTGCCGGCCGCTGACCGCAAATGTCATGGGCGAGGCATGCAAATTGCTGCCCATGTAGAAATGCCATAAGTCCTTGCCCGTCTTTGAATTGAGAGCGACCAGATCGCCATCGTCGTCGGCGGTGAATACCAGCCCGCTGGCGGTTGAGACGGTCCCGGCCCACATGGTAGTTGGCCCGGGCATCGGATACTCCCAAGCGATTCGGCCGGTTCGCGCATCCAGCGCGCGAAGGTAGAACAAGCCAGGCTCGCTGGGAATGGACGTGTGGCCGGTTCCTCGATAACCGCTATTGGGGACAGGCTTCTGCGCGGAGCTATAGTAGATCTCGCATTCTTCGAGAGTCACGACGTAGAGCAATCCGAGCTTCGGATCAAGCGTGGGCGCCCACCAATTGGTAGCCCCATGCACGGATGGGCAAACTCGCACGCCACCTGCGGAGGGTTCCGTGTTCGGCACCACAATGGGGCGTCCCTTAGCATCGACTCCGGAAGCCCAATTCAGCTTTTTCACAAACGGAGTAGCTTGCAGAAACTCACCTGTCTCGCGGTCGAGCACATAGTAGAAGCCATTGCGATTCGCCTGGATGAGCAGCTTGCGGGCACGCCCTTTGAATTCTGTGTCGAACAACACCGGAGTTTCATTCGCGTCCCAATCGTGCGTGTCGTGCGGCACAAATTGGAAATACCACTTCATCTTGCCCGTGTCCGCATCAAGTGCCAGCACGGAATCGGTGTAGAGGTTATCGCCGGCGCGGTTGCCGCCCGAAAAATCGGTCCAGGGATTGCCCGTCGGCCAATACAGAAGATTCAGATCAGGATCGTAGGTCCCGGTGGTCCAGGTCGGGCCTCCGCCCCAGTCAAGCGGAAAGTCACCCCATGTTTCCGATCCTGGCTCGCCCTTTCGCGGTACCGCGCGCACCCGCCAAGCCTCACTCCCGGTCTCAGAAGAAAGCGCCGCCACATAACAGGTCTTACCCGATGAAGCGAGACCTACTATGATCTTGTCCTTTACCGCAAGCGGGGCTCCGGTGCACGAAAACGATTTGTCGCCGCCGGCGAAGTCATGGTCCCAAAAGACAGCGCCGTTGCTCCGGTTGAGGGCGATCAAGTGACAATCCGCCGTTTCGAAAAAAATGCGGTCGCCCAGAATGGCCGCACCGCGATTCGAAGAGCGGCGGCGCACGCCTTGTGCCTGGTAGTGCCAAATTTCGCGGCCCGTGATCGCATCCAACGCCGTCACTTGATTGCTATCCGTTGCATACATGATCCCCTCATGGACCAGCGGAACGGTCTCCAGATCGCCTGCAGCGTTAAAATGACGGACCCACTTCGGAACCAGGCGCGAGATATTCGCAGGCGTGATCTCCGTCAGAGGACTATGACGCTGCCCCGCGTAGTCGCCGATATATGTCAACCAATCGTTGCCGGGACTGCGGCGCAGGGCAGCATCTCCTACTTGGGCTGCCGCTTGGGCAACGCAGGTGCACACGCAAAGAAGCAAAAGCGCCGACCGTTTCAATTTACGTTCTCCGCGCGCGGATTGGCAGGAACCGGTGTGGCCGACGGCTGACGGAGCGATTGCTTGCTGAGATACGCCAATAGATTTTCTACATCTTCCGTAGAGAGACGTTGGGCATAGTCCCCCGGCATCCATTGGTTTGCGGCGGGCACAGCCTGTTTCATTTGTTCGCCATGCAGCAGGTGCAATCCGCCCTTCTCATCGATGATCTGGAGCGACCAGTTCGATTCGTGTTTCACAATCGCGCGCAAGGAATTGCCATTCACGTCGCGCAGCCTCACAGGACGGTAGCCGTCTATCGCGAGCCGTTTGGGGTCGAGTATCGCTTCACGCAGTTCACCCAATCGTCGCGTTGCCGCGATGTCGCTGAGGTCCGGACCCAGATATCCGCCTCGCCCATGAATCATATGGCAATCGGAGCATCCGCCTTTTTGAAGGAAAACGGTCTCACCGGCATTAGGATCGCCCGCGACTGGCACAACGTTTGCCGGGGCGTTCAGGCTGCGCACGTAGGCGGCGAGTTCGCGGATCTGCGGGTCGGGAAGCGAAAAGGCCGGCATCGCAGTTCCCGCCACTCCATTCCGGATGTAGCCGGATAGATCGCGATCCGACGCGCGGCGAACTTCCCAGCTATTCACAAGATTCGGGCCTTGTCCCTCACCTTGCCCGCCCACTCTGCCCCGCCCATGACACCCGGTACAGAGTTGTTGGAACCGTTGCTCGCCGGCCTCAACTGCTTTTGCATCCAGTGCGAGAGGATTCGCCGCGCTAGGCGGAGCGGTTCGGCCCAGCTGGGAGAAGGCCGGAAGGCTCAATGTAAGAAGCGCTGCCGCGATCTGTTTCATCTACTCAACAGTTAAAAGCTCAATCGCAGCACGAATTCGATAATTCGATTGCTGTTGAGAGTGGAAGAGACCTGTCCGCCGGATGAAGCGTTGATGCTTGCTCCTGGAAGCGCAAAGACAGGGTGATTGAACAGGTTGAAAAACTCAGCCCGGAATTGCAAGCGCGTCGCCTCCGTGATGGGAAACTCCTTCATGGCGGTGAAATCGAATTGATTCAAATTGTCACCTCGAAGAATGTTGCGCCCTGAATTCCCATATGTATAAATGGCTGGAATCGCAAAGGCGTCGTGCGTACTCGAAAACTGCGCCACGCAACTCGAGTTGGACGATGTGTAGTACCAGCAGCCGACATTTCTCTGTACTTGCGGTGTCCCTACCAACTGAGGCCGCTGGCCGCCGGCGCCCGTATTGGCGCGGTCCACAGTAATTGTCGGAGTAAACGGCAAGCCGGACTTGAAAGTGTTCACACCGGCCAGTTGCCAACCGCCAATGATTCCGTCCACAAACGAATTTGCCCCGGACAGAAAGTGCTTCCCCTTGCCAAAAGGTAACGGATAGTTGAAACTCGCCGTTGCCGTATTGGTCTGGTCGAAATCGCAGACCGCGTAATTGGCGCCGATCAATTGCGTGGCGGGTGCGCTGCCTTCATCTGTACCATCGTCAAGACACTTGGAAAATACGTAAGAACCCATCAGCGTTAGGCCGTGCCACTCGCGAAATTCAATTTCCGATTGCAGGCCGTTATAGTTGCCTTTCCCGCCCCATTCCTGGAGCCCGATCGGCCCCCATTGCGGGAATGGGCGGCGGCCCTGTATGGCATTCGGCCCCGGCGGAGGATCGTTCCGCCGTATCCCCTGCTGCAAGTGCAGAGTCCGATTACCGACATACGCCAGAGTCAAAGCGATCCGCGGAGCGAGCTGCTGCTCTATCGAAAGATTCCATTGCTCCGTATATTGCTGGTGAAGATGCGCCAGGGCAGAGGTAATAGATGGCGTGTCACAGGAGATCAGCACCGCACCCCAGGGGCAGGGCCGGCCGGGGTTCGGGTTCGAGGCCGCGATCGGCGTCCCTTGGAAGAAATCTCCGATTGTGCGCGTTGGCGAATTGGGAGGCCGGTCGTTGAACAGATTCACGTTGTCCACAAAAGGCACGGTGACGACCGTATTGTTGATCAAGTTCGTATCGGGAAATGTATAGAAGATCCCGTAACCCGCGCGCACAACAGTACGCTGCCATCCCCGTGGGTTCCACGACACACCGAGCCGCGGCGCGAAATCGTAATGCGCGGAAGGCGAGACCGATGGCGGAAGACCGACCTGATTTGTGAACTCAATCCTGTCGCCAAATAGCTGTAAAAGACTCGGCGTGAGCGGCTGAGCGTTTTGTGGGGTGCCGGTGGGCACAATTACTTTTCCATTCTGGAAATCGAAGCCGCTGCGAGTATCTAGAATCCCTTGAAAGAAAGGATTGATTTCGTAGCGTAGCCCGGCATTGATCGTGAGCCCCGGCTTCACGTGAAAATTGTCGTTGAAATACCATGCTTTGAACGCGTCGACATCCCCCTGTAGTGTCTGAAAGGGACTTCGGGTTGCGTTGTCCGGGTAGCCCAGCAAAAAGTCTCCGAAGGCGTCGCCGGTATAAGTTCCCACAAAACTGAAATTGCCGTTCGAATTCTGGCCGATGCTAAACGCATCCCGGCGGTGCATGTATTCCATCCCGAATTTAAGCTCGTGGCGGCCCACGCTGTAAGTTACCGAATCGAGATATTGCCACGTATGAATGACGATGTGTTTGGGACGCTGGTCGGAAGGCGACCCCTGGTAGCCCTGGTAACCCGACAGATTGATGTTCGGAAAGCTTTGGATGGGCGTGATCACCGGGTCCGAAAAGCCGAGAATTCCCGCCGCGGCTTCATCAAATCCGGGAAGGACAACACCGAACAGGAACGGTGAATTGTAGTAGGCGACTTGCGCCACGTTTAAAACCTTTGGCCCGAAAATGTGAGTCCAACGAAGCGTTGTGTCTTGCGCGCCGCTTTGGAGATCCGTTCCTTTCAACGCCGGATATGGATTCGGATTGAACTCGGTGTTGTTCGCTATGGAGTACCTGGCCATTAAAAAATCCTTGTCCGTCGCATGGGCGTCGAGGCGGATATCGCCCTCATCCTGGTTGATAGGCGTTCCGGTGGAGAATATGCTGCGGCTAGTGCTGCCTTGCACCACGTTGGGCAGCGGCATGTATTGCAGAAGAGTGTTCGCCTGTGGGGCAATACGATTAGTGGGGATGATATTCCCCGGGAACGGCGCGTGTGCCAGCGGGTCGGTAATTGTCTTAGGCAAAAGCTGGCTGAAATTACCTGACCTTTGCGCGGCGGTGGGAACAACGTTGTTAAACGCAGTTCCTTGTCTCAAACGTGTGCCCTGATAGTCCGCGAAGAAAAAGATCTTGTCCTTCCAAATGGGTCCGCCGATCGTGCCGCCGAACTGATTGCGCTTCAAAGGAATTTTTCCCGCCAGGAAGAAATTGCGGGCGTCCAACGTGTCGTTTCGCAGAAATTCGAAAACAGTGCCGTGAAAACGGATTGCTTCCGCTTTTGAGCGAAGCATTGATCATGTTCGGCGAGTGCCCGTATTCCGGCGACATATTTCCAGCCGCAACGCTGAATTCTTGAATGGCGTCCACATTGGGCTGAGTAAGTGTTCCGCCTAATTCAAAATTGGTGACATTCGCGCCGTCGAGCGACCAGCCGGTAAAAATGTAGCTCTGCCCGTTGACTGTGACGTTCACCGCTCGCGCGCGAATTTCGCTTCCGTTGAATTGTGCCGTCTGTGCTCGAGGTATAAACGTTGCACCCGGGGTCAGTTGTGTCAACTCCCAAAAATTTCTTCCATTCAACGGAAGCGCGGCCACTTGCGACGGCGGCACAAGGTGGCTCACTTCCGCCGAACTCGTATTGAGCAGCGGCACCGTGGCGCCGACTGTGATTTCCTGGGTCGTGCCGCCCACAGCAAGTGTTGCGTTCACAGTAGCGTTGTCGCCTGTGTGAAGAATCAGACTATTGATCGTGTAGGTCGAAAATCCACGCGCGGTCACGGACAGGTCGTACTCCACGGGGTTCAGATTCGGGATCGCATACTCACCTGACGCCCCCGTCGTCACCGAACGCGTCATTCCGGTGCCCTTTTCCTTTACCGTCACCGTTGCGCCTGGCACCAGGGCCCCCGTATTGTCTTTTACGCTTCCCTGAAGACTCGCTTGACTGATTTGAGAAAGAGCGTTTCCACCGCAAAGAAATCCGAGCAGCACTCCGGCCGCGAAGTAAGCCTCACCCCTGCGTGACATGGCATCTCTCCTGACTTTAAGGGAGATCAAACACGAGTGCCACGATGTGGAACCACGGTCCTCCCTCTGAGGGTGACAGCAGTATTCCATGAGCGGGAAAGCAAGTCAAGAACTCACGCGCGCGAGTTAGCGGGATCGGGCAATCCGATTTTCGTACCAGACAACGTTGTGGCTCTCCTGACCAGCCACGAGAATATCCGGCTTGCCGTCGCCATTCATGTCGGCGATTCGGATCTGATACGCCGACTGATCCTCATATATGCGGTGTTCCGTGAAATTCCCCTTCGCGTCGTTTTCAAACCAGGCGAGAATCCCGGAATCCTTGGCGCACATGACGATGTCCGGGTCACCATCCCCGTCGATATCGGCGATCGCCAAAGCATGAGGACCAATGATTTGGTCGTCAATCGCGTGTGCTGTCCAGGACGGAGCCTCAAACCAAACCACGCCGGTTCCGTGCCCACGGCTAGCCACGAAATCCGGCTTGCCGTCGCCATTTAAGTCCGCAATCAGGATATTCGTCGCTCCCGGCTGGTTCGTGGCAATCATGTGCTTTTTCCACGGCTTCGTGATATCACTCGGCTGTTCCCACCACGCAAACCAGTTTCCGTCCGGACCGCTCTTGGCACCGGTCGCTACGTCCAGGCGGCCGTCGCCGTTCACATCTCCGACCCCCAGATAGTGGTTGAATCCCGGCGCGTCCTTATCGGCAATGACAAAACGCGGCCATTTTTCTTCCTTACGTGGATCGGCCGGGACGCGGTACCAGACAATCGAGTCCGGAAAATCACCGTCGTTCCATCCACTCGAAGCCACCAGCTCAGGCTTGCCGTCGCCGTCCAGATCGGCGAGGAACAGGCCATGTACACCATCCGCCCCGCCCTTTTTGAAATCGTCGATTCCATGAAAGACCCACGGCTCGTGCAGAGCGTCTTTCGGATGTTGCAGCCAAAAGATCAAACCCGGACGATACTGCGACGCGATGTAGTCGATCCGTCCGTCTCGATCGACGTCCAGCGCCTCACTTTGAATCGCCCGAATGCCGGAATGTAGAACTGTCGGCGTCCAATTGGGGGCGGCGAATAACGTAATCTTGCGGTCGTTGTCAATATCGCCCGAAATGACGTCCATCCGTCCGTGATCCGTGAAATTCGCTGCAACGGCCGTTTGATCCTTGAATGCCTCCGATATGATGTTGCGGCGCCAGGCCAAATGCGTGACATTCCTATAGAAAGTCGAGACCGAGACGGCAATGTCAGCCAGGCCATCACCATTGAAATCGCTCACCGTCGCGTGCCCGCCCCGCGCGCGAGCGGGACCGAAGCTATTTTGGCCCATTCGCCATTCGGGCTTCTTTTCCAGATCGCGGCCGGCCAACCCAGCAGGAGTTCGTCGCTACCATCGCCATCGAAGTCTCCCCAGCCGAGCATTTGAGCGTCGCGCCCGTTACCGGAAACCGGTTCCGCTATCCACGGAACTCCGGACTCGACTGCGGGCTTTCGAAGAGTCTCTTTTTGCGGGTTGATCGCCAGAGTGGGCTCGCGGTATACCGTCCCGGCGGCGGCATCGAAACGGTACCGGACACGGTTGACTATGCCGTATTCGTGCGGAGCCGCGGGCTTTTCGGCGGCAGTGAGACGACTTTTCTTAAATTGAATATTTGCGGCAAATGAACACCAACAAACATTCGCCAAAATGAACGAACAGATGAAGAAGGACTTCACCGTGCCGTCGATCCCATGTTGTTCAATATCTCCAATGCGTTCAGAATCTCCGGATCTCCCGGCATTTGACCAAGAGCTACCCGCAGTTCCGCTCCACAATCGTGGAAGCGCCCCGCCTGGCACTCGATCAGTCCGAGGTTCTTGTGGAGCTGCGCAAGCGACGAACAGCCGCCGCAAACCTGAATGGCCTGCCGAAGCTGCGCGATCGCATCGTCCCACTTGTTCTCTTTAGCCGCCGCAATCGCAAAATTGCTCAACGTCTCGGCTTGCTCTTTCTCGCTCTGCTTCGTTTTCAAACCTTCTAACCGCGCTTGATAACGAGCAGACTCGGCCGGACTACTCTTAGCGAGCGCTCGCATCAGACTGTACAGAGCCTGCTGATTATTCGGGTCGCTTTGAAGGGAGTCTCTCCAGGCCGCCAGAGCGTCGTCCATTTTTCCCAGGCTTTGATAGGACTGCCCCAGCAGATAGGCCGCATCGGAATTCGCCGGCACCAGTTGCAAAGCTCTGCGCAAGGCGTTTATGGCGTCGTCGTATTGCTTCAACTCGCGTCGCGTGATGCCGAGCCGATACCATGCGTCGGGCAAGGTGGGGTCAAGCGCGACCGTCCGCTGCAATTCGGGAAGTGCCTCCTCGTAGCGATGCAACTGGCCCAGCACACGGCCTTTGTTGTAATGCGGCGCAGCCTGATCGGGGGCCAGTCTCACCGCTTCTGAGAACTCGACCAGCGCTTCGTCCGATCGGCCTGCATCGGCCAGGGCAATCCCCAAATTCAAATGCGCGTCGAAAGAACCCGCATCGAGTGCGACAACTCTGCGGAATGTCGTCAAAGCCGTTGGGTCACCCATCCGGCTCTCGACCATGCCCAGAGCCGTGAGGGCCTTCAGGTTGTTTGGTTCTGTCTTGAGCACGACTTCGAGTTCACGGCGCGCACCAGCGTAATCCTGTCGCCCGGCAAGAATCAATGCCAGATTGACGTGCGCCTGGTCATAACTCGCGCTGTTCTCGATCGCCTGCCGGAAGAATTTTTCCGCAAGACCGGAATCGCCACGTTGGCCGTACAACACACCCAGGTTGTTCTGGCACTCCGCGCATTGCGGGTCCGCCGCCAGACCGGCGCGAAATTGCTTCTCCGCATCGCTATTGCGTTGCAAGCCCATGTACAGCAAACCAAGCTGGCTGCGCGCGGGCGCCCCCTTCCCATCGAGTGAAACCGATTTCTCGAGTGATGCAATCGCGCCCGCCGTATCGTTCAACTTCAGTTGCGCCAGGGCCAGATTGTAGTATGTCTTCGCATTCTCCGGATCTACTTTCAGCGCTTCCCGATACCCGGCCACTGCCGCCTGCGCATCGCCGTCGAGCAACGCTTGATTAGCGCGCGTGGCCGTCGTGCTCGCCAGGTTTTCCATCTCGCCTTGCCGCCTGCGGCGCTCGAACTCACTCAACTCTTGCCGTGCCGTGTCGTTCTGCTTCAAACGCCGCAGCACCATGGCAAGCTGAAATTGCGCCTCCTCCGAATCCGGCTCGAGTTCACGGGCCTTAGCAAGATGAATCCTCGCCGGCTCGAGCTTGTCGAGCTTTGCCAGCACGCTTCCCAGATTGAATCGGGCCGGATAAAAATTGGGCGCAGCTTCTACCGCGATGTTGAGGTCCGCCGCAGCCTTTTCGTATTCGCCCAAAGCGCGGTAAGATGCTCCACGCAGATAACGCGCCTCGTAATCGCGCGGGTGACGCTCGATCACCTCGCTCGCCGTGGCAATCACCTCCGGATACCGAAACAGTCCCAGAAGGGCTTTACCCAGCGAATCGACGAGTTCCATCGTCGGCTGAATCGATCGCAAGCGCAGCATGAAAATGCTCGATCGCCTCCTCATAGCGTTTCTCGCGTGCATATAGAGTCCCGAGACTGGATTGCGCCAGGGCCGAGCGGGGCTGACTCGCCGCCGCCTTCGTTAGTACCTGAATCGCCTCGGCCGCCGCGCCATTGCCATACAAAGCTTCCGCGAGAGCCGCCTGATTCCCCACATCGCCGGGCTCGCGCTCAACAACTCGCCGCAATAGAGTGACGGCCGCCATGTAGTGCTTCTGCTGGATCAGCACGTCACCCAGATGCCGCATCCCCGGTATGGAGTCCGGATTGAGATTGAGAACCGTGCGGAATTCCTGCTCCGCGCCGGTCAGATCGCCCGTTTCCTCGAGCACCATTCCCAGCCCCAGATGCGGCTCGGCTTTCTTCGGCAACCGTTGAATGAGTAGTCTGAATTGTTTCTCGGCTTTTGGAAGTTGGCGGTCTTCGAGCAACGCGAGCCCGAGATTGTAGTGCGCCTCGAGCGAGTTCGGTTCCTGCTTCAGCGCCGATTCAAAGGAAGCGATGGCACACGGCAACTGCCCATGTTTAGCGAACCACGCGCCCGCTATATTCTCGAACGCCACCGCTGGCTTGCCCTGGCGCTGTGCCTCAACTTCTTGTGGAACCACACAACCATTGGATGATTGTGCGGCTAATCGAAGCGTGACTACCAAGCCGCCTAACAATAACCTCGGTAGCGACAAGCGCATGCTCATCGCATTATCTCGTGACGGATTAGATTAGAAAATTATCTTCAACCCTAATTGCAGCGATCTCTCCGTGTTAATCGTCGAAGTGACCTTGCCAAAGTTCGCGTCGGTTATGTTCCCGGTAGGGCTGTTCATGATTGCCGTATTGGGCAAGTTGAACGACTCCGCCCGGAACTCGATCGAGCGCCGCTCTCCGAATGGGAATTGCCGGAATATGGAAAGATCGATATTCCAGACCGGCGAGCTGCGTAGCACGTATCGTCCAAAATTGCCGAATGAGAACGCCCCAGGTGCCGCAAAGGCGGCGGTATTGAAGTACTTCTGCCGGGTCGGATTATCGAGATCCGGATCTCCGATCAGGTTCGGCCGTAAATATCCCGTGTTCCCCGTATTCGCCGAGTCTCCCGGTACGGAAAGGTTGTACGGCACACCGGACCGGGCGCTGGTAATCGTGTTGATCTGCCACCCGCCAAGAATGTAATCTGCCACGCCATTTCCGGTGGAGAAACGCTTGCCCTTTCCGATCGGCAGTTCGTACAAGATATTCACGCTGAACGCCTGAGTGAGATCGAATCCCGAAACACTCCGGTCGTTGTTGAAGTTATACGGGTCTTGCACCGACTGCCCTTCCACGCCGTACCAGCCTGAAGATCCAATGTCGATGCTCTTTGAGTAGGTATACGAGACCTGGTACGCCAGTCCGCCCGAAAACCGGCGGTTGAACTGGAATTGCAGCGCGTTGTAATTCCCGCGCCCTATGCTGCGATCGTAATAGGTCGGATGGATATACGTGTAGGGCTGGCGGAGCGTCGGATCGCCCGGCCCAGGCGTCAGCGCGACATTGTAGTATCCGCCCAGATCCAGCCGCCGGCTGCCGGAGCCGACGTAGTCTATGTTCATCGTGGTCGAATTGTTAAATTGCTTCGCAACTCCGATGTTCCACTGCATCGAGTACGGATTCTTGTTGTAAGGATCGTAGAACCACTGCACCTGCTGGAAAGGCGTGGGCGCCGGGAAAGCGCCGCCCCCGCCCGCGAACGGATTCTGGCCGATGATGGTCGGCGTTGGCTGGCTCGGTGTGGGAACATTCAGATTGTTCGCGAGCTGTTGCCCCACATCAGGCCAAGATCCTTCATAGTTCTGCGAAGTCTGCGTCACTGCCGCCCAATTGTCGTAGTAGATGCCGAAGCCGGCGCGCACGGCAATCGTCGGCGTCGCTCGATAAGCCAGCCCGACGCGGGGAGCCCAATTCGTGGTCGTATCGTGATAAATCTTTCCGGTCGACGAGAGCACCACGTGAGCCGGCAGCGTGCCGTTGCCCGGAATACAGGGGGCGTGACCCCTATCCGTACACGACGGCGGCAATTTCTGAACCACGTACGTCCCATCATTGAAGTTCACGGATCCCGTCTCAATGCCGCCGTTTTGTCCGATCGTATCTTCGCGGCCATAAGGCGGAATGAACGTGCGGTCGTAGCGCAGCCCCAGATTCACGGTGAGCCGCGAAGTCGCCTTCCAGGAATCCTGCGCGTAGAATCCCATCACGCCACCTAGACGCGTAGTCTCATGGACGTTACGGCGGCCCGCGTTATCGGGCACGTTCAACAGGAATGAAGCGATCGCATTACCGGGATTTGCGGTGGGATTTGACGGGTCCGCTGTCTGCTGCACGGCGTATGCGATATTCGCGTTGTTATAGAGCGACTCAAATGTGCTCGCATTGAACTCTCCGCCGAACCGCAGTGTATGGCTGCCGAATACTTTGGATACGTTGGCTTTGTACTGGTGGACGTTCGTCTCATTCGGATTGAGCGATTTGCTGTTTTGAGGAATATTGCTGTACCCCGTCCACCCGATCTGTGGCACAAGAGAGTATCCGCCGATAAAGTTGCCCGAGAAGTTCGGATCGTAGCCGAGATTTGCAGCGGTGTTGGCCGACGCGTTCTTCAATACGTTGAAACTGTTCGTCTCCTGATGCGCGCGCCCATATTGCGCCTGGAGAACGAGACTCGGGCTAAAAGTATGCACCCAGCTCGCGCCGTAATTCTGGGCCGGGTTATCGGTAAGCGTCTGCGCCTGATTAGCAATACCACCTGAACCGGAGGTGTCGTAATAAATCGCGCTATAGCGAAACCAGAACGAGTCCTTCGCGCCGATCGTCTGGTCGATGCGGGTCGTAAATTCGTTCTGATGCTGAACGAAAGGCGTTGCGTCGATTGCATTGTTATTGCCATTTCCCGTGTTGGATAAAGGCGGCCGGATTTGTTGCACATAGGACACCAGTCGTCCGTCAATCCGGTTAGCGGGTATCTGATTCCCGGGAAATGGCGTACGGATAAATCCGCCCGGCTTATTGGGATCTGGTCGGGTCGTAAACGGATCGAAGGCCTGCGGTTCACCCGTCAGGTTTCCCGCCAATTCGGTGTCTGTGGGAAAGTGCTGAAACGAATTGGCCGCTTTCGAATATTGAAAACCTTCGTAAGCCCCAAAAAAGAAGGTCTTGTTCTTGCCGTTATACAGCTTCGGGATAATCACGGGGCCGCCCGCAGATACGCCAAATTGATTCTGGCGGAATACCGTGACACCTGGCAGGAAAGTGTTCCGCGCGTTGAAGGCGCTGTTACGCAAATATTCCCAGGCCGTGCCATGCAGGTCGTTTGTTCCGGACTTCGTGGCCACGTTGATAATTCCACCCAACGCTTGCCCAAATTCGGCCAGATCGGTATGGCCATTTACCTTGAATTCGTCGATGCTGTCGATGATTGGCGGCACTGCATAGGTGCTTGAGAACGCGCCCTGGTTGATCAGGCCGTCGGTCATGAACAGGTTGCTGCGATTCGTTTGGCCATTGATCGCCGGAAAAGAAAAGGCCGTGCCCGAGGCCACGTTGCCAAAGCCGTTCGAATTCTGTGAGACACTCACCGGCGAGACCCCAGGCGACAGCGACAGAAGCTGCGTGAAGTTGCGCCCGTTGAGTGGAAGGTCGACCACCTGCTTGGCGGCGATCACCGCTCCAATCTCCGCCGTCGACTGCTGTAGTAATTCGCCAGTCGCCTCTACCGTGACCGTCTGCTGCAGCGCGCCCACCTGAAGAGCCACGTCGAGCGTTGCCGTCTGGTTCACCGCCAGCGTGATGCTGGGCAGCTGCCAGGTCTGAAACCCAGCCGCGGTTACCTCGAGCGAATAGGTGCCAGGCTGGATATTCAACAACAGATAGTTGCCGGCACTGTTCGATACCGAATCACGCTTCACGGTAGTAGCAAGATTCGTGAGCGTAAGTTTTGCACCCGCCAACACGCTTCCGGTCGAATCGCGGACGACGCCCGTGACGGACGCCGTGGAAAGTTGGCCAAACGAGGGAACGGCGAAGCAGCTCAACAATGCGCAGGCCGCGGCGCAGCTAGAAAGCTTAAGACGTGAAAGCGGTTTCATAGACTCCTGCCCTACAACTTCTGGTTGAGTATATTTAGATTATTTTTCCGTGTCAAGCGCTCATCATACCGATTGCTGCCGATTTCAGTAGGGGGTACCATAATTTTGAGCGCTCATGTCCACCGCCCCCAATCCAATACAATCTGGACCAGGCGCATTGCTTAAAGAGCATTTGGCCTCGGCTCTTAAGCAGGCCATCATGGAAGGCCGCCTCACCCCCGGCGAGCGCGTGATCGAGGGCAAATGGGGCAAGGAGTTCGGCGCCGCCCAGGCGTCCGTCCGCGAGGCCATTAATCTGCTGATTGCAGAGGGTTTCCTGGTCAAGGACGCCGGCCGCAGCGCACGCGTCGTCAATTACCGGGAGCAGGACATCGTACACATTTACGAAGTCCGCGCCGCCGTCGAAGGACTGGCCGCGCAACTGATCGCAGCCAAGGGCTCGGATCTTTCGCCGTTGGAAGCCGCCTTCGACCGCATGGGAAAAGCCATGGCAGCGCACGACATGCGAGCCCTCGTTCGAAGCGATCTCGACTTCCACATGGGCCTCATCGAAGCGCCTGGCAATCCTTTGCTCGCCGACGTCGGCCGCAAGCTGCTCTTCCCGCTGTTTGCATTTATCCAAATGCGAGTGCTCTCCAGTGGCCAGGGACCCGAAGCCTGGGGCGACGACATGCAGTATCACCGCTGGATGCTACAGATCATGCGCGAAGGCAATCCGAGCCTCGCCGGACAGTTTGTCCAGCAGTGCATCGGGCGTTTCGCCGCTTCCGCCTATGAGGTCTGGGAGAACAAGGAAGGCTCGGTCGAAGCCCACAATCAGGATCAGCGCGTCCGGCGGCGGAGATACAAGTCCGGCGATGTCTGACGGAAAGCTTCGCGCCGCGTTCATCGCCGGTCCAATGTATGACCAGCTCTATCGAAGCCTCGGACGCTTCGAAGAGTCGACAGGAATCGCCGTCGAGATCGCCTATCAGGGCGGCCACCCGGCGCTGAATGCACATCTTGCCTCGCTCCACGATGTTCCCTACGATCTCGTCAGCACCCATACCAAGTACGGGCCGTCGCAATTAGCGCTTCTCGCGCCGCTGGATGATATAGCTGGTGAATTCGACATCCCTGGCTTCTACCCCTCGCTGATCGAGCTGGCAACCATCAACGGTCGCTTATATGGAATCCCGCGCAACATCGACGTAAAGCTGCTCCATTACCGGACCGACCTGGTCCCCTCCCCGCCGCAGAAATGGGATGAGCTGGTCGAGACCGCGCGCCGCCTCTCAGATGGAACCGGCTTCCACGGATTCGTTTTCACCGGAATGGAATCGGGCCTGTTTGGCGCGTTCTTCGAGCTCGCCGAAATGGGCGGCGCCAGTTTATTTCCCGCATCCAACACCCCGGAACTAAACAACCCCGGCGGCGCTTGGGCTCTCCAGATCCTCCGCGAGTTATATAGTTCCAGCGCAGTGCCGGCTGAAATCACCAATTGGCACTACGATGAGGTCCACACCTGCTTCCGCGATGGCCATGCGGCAATGGTCTGTGATTGGCCCGGCTACTACGGCACCTACCGGAACTCAAAAGTGCGCGATACATTCCAGGTAGCGCGCATGCCGGCCGGACCATCGGGCGTGCATAAGGCCTACTCCGGTTCGCATACTTTCGCCCTCACTCGCCGTGGCGCAAAGCACGCCTCCGCCATCGAGCTGCTTCGCTTCCTCACCTCGCCCGAACAACAGTTGCTCGAAGCACGTCGGGGCTCCGTACCCACGCGTCCCTCCGTTCTCTCTCAGGTGCGCGCGGAAGCGGAACCGCGCGAAGCCGAAAGATGGAGCCTGCTCGATCTGGTGATCGGCAGCGACATGCTGATCCCTCCCCGGCTTGCGTACTACCCGGAAATCGAAGAAATCTTGTGGCGCACCGTGCGCTCTGCGATCACCGGACAAATTCCCATAGACACGGCGCTTGAGAAAATGCAAACCCGCATTACCGAAACCCACCGCCATGCCGCTGCTTGACAACAAGGTCGTCTTCGTCACCGGCGGAGCCAGCGGCATCGGTCAGGAGTGCGCCACCGCCTACGCGCGCGAAGGCGCAAAAGTAATCGTCGCCGACATCGACCGCCAGGGCGCCGAAGAATCGGCGCATCTGTTGGGCTCAGAAAGTATCGGCCTCTTCTGCGATGTTGCCGACGGCGCGTCCGTCTCGAGCGCGGTTGCAGTGGCCGAATCGCACTTCGGCCGCATCGACGCTGTCCACAACAATGCCGGCATTGCCAATCCGTCGAAGACGCTCGACGAAACCTCGGAACAGGAATGGGACCGTCTCATGATGGTCAATCTCAAAAGCATCTTTTGGACTACCCGCGCCGCGCTCGCCACGCTCAAGCGAACACGCGGTGTCATCCTTAATACCGCCAGCATGGTCGGCCTCATCGGACAATCCATGCACGCCGCCTACACCGCAACCAAAGGCGGAATGATCACGCTGACGAAATCTATGGCGCTCGACTACGCCCCTTTCGGAATTCGCGTAAACGCCGTCTGCCCCGCCGGTGTGTGGACGCCCATGCTCGAGCGCTGGGCCAGCGAACAGCCCGACCCCGGTTCCATCCAAAACTATCTGAATCAGATCCACGCCCTCGGATTCTGCCCCCACGGCGACGTGATCGCCGACGCAGCCGTATTCCTTCTCTCCGAAAAGGCGCGCTTTCTCACGGGCTGCATACTTCCGGTGAGCGGTGGAGCCGAGTTGGGCTACCGCCGATGAAACCGCCCACCATTCTGCGCGTCGAGGCGGAAGATCGCCGCTTCGATCTCGAAGAAGGCGCGGGCACCGATGCGGTCCACCAAATCGCCCAGTACGCCTTCGCCGTCACTCACCTGGTAACCGACAGCTCGCTATCCGGCTCCGGCATCGTCCTCACACTCGGCAATGGAAACGAAATCGTGTGCCGGTTGATTCTCGCTCTCGCCGAGTTGCTCCCAAAAGTTCCCATCGAAGAGTTGATGGCAGATTTCGGCGCCGTCAGCCGCAAGCTTTCCGATAGCCCAAATCTTCGCTGGCTCGGCCCGCACAAAGGCGCCGTTCATCTCGCGCTCGCTTCCATCACCAACGCTTGTTTCGATCTATGGGCCAAATCCCGCGGCGTGCCGCTTTGGAAACTGCTCCTCGATCTCCCTGCGCGCGAAATCGTGAATCTGCTCGATCTCAGCTACCTCGAAGAAGATCTCACGCCCGAGTCCGCCATCCGCCTCATCGAACAAAACTCGCCCGGCCGCGAAGCTCGCCAAAAAATCCTGGAGCAAGGCTATCCGGGCTACGATACCTCCGTCGGGTGGTTCCAGTACGACGACGCGCAGCTCCGCGAAAATGTTAAACATGCGCTGAAAGACGGCTTCCGCGCGTTGAAGCTCAAAGTCGGCTCAAAGGACCCAAGCCGCGACATCCGCCGCGCCGCCCTGCTCCGCGAACTCGCCGGTCCCGATTGTCAATTGATGCTCGACGCCAACCAGCAGTGGACCGTCCCCGAAGCCGCATTCGTCTGCCAGGCCGTGCGTGAACTGAATCCCTACTGGATTGAAGAGCCCACTCATCCGGACGACATCGAAGGCCACGTAAAGCTCGCTTCCCAGATTGCACCCATGCGCATCGCGCTCGGTGAACACGTGCCCAATCGCGTCCTATTCCGCAATTTCCTCGCTCGCGGCGCCATGCATTTCGTACAAGCCGATTGCACGCGTCTCGCCGGTGTCTCCGAATTCCTCACCGTGAGTTTGCTCGCGCGCAAATACGGATTGCCTGTCGTGCCCCACGTCGGCGACATGGGCCAGATTCACCAGCATCTTGTTCTGTTCAACCACATCGTCCTCGGCCATGAGGCGCTACTTCTCGAGTACATCCCGCATCTGCGCCAGTATTTCGTGCATCCGGCTCGAGTCGAAGATGGCGTTTACCGCACGCCCCAATCTCCTGGCCTATCCTGCGATCTCAAGCCGCGCGCATGACTGAACATCTTTGGACCGGTTTCGCGCTGACACTTCTAGCAGGCGTGCTCGCCGGCAACTGCATGTTGCCCATGAAATTCGCCCGCCGCTGGCCTTGGGAAAACGTCTGGCTGATCTTCAGCATCGTCTCGCTGCTCATCCTTCCCTGGGCGCTAGCGCTGGCAATCGTAAAAAATCTCTCCGGCGTCTACACCGTTCTGCCTCTTTCCGCGTTTGTCACGCCTATCCTGTTCGGCGCCGGCTGGGGCATCGCGCAAATTCTATTCGGCCTTTCCATCGCGCGCCTCGGAATGGCGCTTGGCTACGCCATCGTCGTTGGCTTGGGCGCGCTGCTCGGAACCTTGATCCCGCTTTTCGTGCAACACGCTGACATCGCCGCCAGCGATCGCGGCCACCGCGTCGTCGCCGGAGTCGCCGTCATGTTGCTCGGAATCGCAGTGGCTTCCTGGGCGGGACGGCGGCGGGAAAACGCAGTCGCTTCCCGCAATAACTACGCCATGGCGCTCGCTTTGGCCATCTTGTGAGGGCTGCTTGCCCCCATGCTCAACTACGCCTTCGCCTTCGGGGGAGGCATCGCAAACAAGGCCGTCGCCCTCGGCAATTCGAGCGAAGCCGCCGGTTATGCCGTTTGGCCCATCGCGTTATTAGGGGGCTTGATCCCGAACGTCTGCTACGCCGCCTGGCTTCTCTCGCGCAACCGGACGTGGTCGGCTTTCCATTCCTCCTGGCAATCCGACGCCTGGTGCGGTATCGCCATGGGCGGACTGTGGATGGGAGCCTTTGCTGTATATGGAGTCAGCTCGGTTTATCTCGGCCCACTCGGCACTTCGGCGGGCTGGGCCCTGTTCCAAATCTTCATGATCATGACCGCTAATTGCGCCGGCTTTCTCACCGCCGAATGGAGAGGCGCGCCATCGGCCGCCAAATGGGGCATGGCCGCAGGACTTGTCCTCTTATCAGCCGCCACCGCCCTGATCGCCCACGAAGCTAACTCCCAAAAAATCAATTTAAGCGCTCAAAATACATCATTTGGATTTGGTGATATAGTAAAACACGTCATGAGCGCTCAGATCTGGACGCGCCGCCAATTATTGGCCGTGCTGTCCGCCAGTCCGCTGCTCACTTCGATTGCCCAAGCCGACTCGGAATCGGACCGCACGGACTGGTACCGGGAAGCCAAGTTCGGTATGTTCATTCACTGGGGTCCTTACTCGCAGGCCAGTGTCGAGGCCTCATGGCCCATCATGCGGCCGTCAAAGATCCCGGCGGAATCACGGAATCCGAATATCGTGCGCTTGCCGCCACACGATTCAATCCCACCCCTTCGACCCTCATGCCTGTGTCGATCTCGCCCGCCAGGCCGGACAGACGCTACATGGTGTTCACAACCAAGCATCACGACGGCTTCTGCATGTTCGACTCGGCCTACACCGACTACAAAATCACCCGAACGCCATATGGCAAGGACATCGTGTCGCAACTCGTGCGGGCCTGCCATGAAGACGACATGCCGCTCGGGTTTTACTACTCTCCTCCAGACATGCACCACCCCGGATTCCGCGATACCAGTAAGCTCGCGAGCGAAAACTGGCATGGTCAGCCGGAGCGGCCTGAGTGGCAGAGCTACCTTGCCTACATGCAGCTGCAGTTGCGCGAATTGCTCACGCGTTACGGCCCGTTGCGCTCATCTGGTTCGACGGCCTCAATGACCAGGAGAAATATGATGGCGCTCACGTGCTGCGGATGATCTCCGAGACTGCAACCCGCAACTCTCGTCAATGATCGGCTTGGCGTCGACGGCGACTATGAAACGCCGGAACAGTTCATTCCGACGGCGATTCCGATCAAGGGAGTGCGACTTACCGGTATCGACCACAAACGTCTCCAGGCAACTCAAACCCACCACGGTTCCGCGTCCGGAGGATTTCCGGCTGTGGGAGACTTGCATGACGATCAACAATACCTGGGCCTACAACAAGAACGATCATGATTACAAATCCTCGCACACTTGATTCGTGGCCTGGTCGAGGTGGCGAGCCGCGGCGGCAATTTTCTGCTGAACGTCGGTCCGCAGCCGGACGGGACCATCCAGCCTGAATTCGTGGAACGCCTGCAAGCCATCGGAAAATGGATGGACCGCAACCACAAGTCGATCTACGGCACCACTTACGGCCCCATTCAGGGTGTCTCCGCCGTGCGGACCACGGCAAAAGGCCGGGATATTTTCGTGCACATTTTTGAATGGCCTGGGGAGACAATGGAGTTAAGCGCCGAGGCGCTGCCGAAGTTCGGTTCGGCCAGCTTGCTTGCGACCGGTGCGCCGATCGAATTCAAGCAACACGATCGGGGCGTCGCTCTGAAGTTGCCTGCGCAGGCTGCGGATCCCGACGTTACGGTCATTGCCATGAAGGGTATGTAGAGTTGCGCCTGTTCTTGTTGACGATTGTTTCCTCTCTGGCCATCGCCCCTGCGGTGCCCGCTGATCCGCCCACCATCGATTTCAATCGCAACATTCGCCCAATCTTTTCGGATAAGTGTTTCACCTGTCATGGCCCCGACGCGGCGACTCGCAAAACTAAAATGCGCCTCGACATCGAATCGACGGCCAAGATCGAATTGCGCGGCGGCCGCCATTCCATCGTCCCTGGCGATCCGGATGCCAGCGAAATCTATCGCCGGGTCAGTTCGGACAACAAAACGGTCCGCATGCCGCCCGCGTATCTGGGGCGCGAGAAGCTCACCGCCCGCGAAATTTCGCTCATACGCGATTGGATCGCCCAGGGCGCAAAATGGGAGCCCTTCTGGTCGTTCATTCCCCCGAAGCGGCCGCCGATGCCCGCTGTCAAAGATAGCGCCTGGGTACGAAATCCTGTTGATGCCTTCATTTTGAGCCGGCTCGAGCGCGAAGGCTTGCATCCCTCGCCCGAAGCCGATAAACGCACGCTCATCCGCCGCGTGACGCTCGATCTCACTGGCCTTCCGCCCACACCGGCCGAAATCGATGCCTTCCTCGCGGATTCCTCATCCGATGCGTACGAAAAGGTTGTCGATCGCCTGCTCGCTTCGCCGCGCTACGCGCGAGCGCATGGCGTTTCGCTGGATGGAAGCCGCTCGCTATGGCGACACCAACGGCTACCAGACCGACGGCCCACGCGAGATGTGGCGCTGGCGCGATTGGGTGCTCGACGCCTTCAATCGCAACATGCCCTATGATCAGTTCACCGTCGACCAGCTAGCCGGTGACCTTCTACCTGATGCCACGCTCTCGCAGAAGATAGCCACCGGTTTCAATCGCAACCATCGCACCAATGGCGAAGGCGGCATCATTCCGGAAGAATATCGCGTGGAATACGTCGCCGATCGCGCGCAAACCACTGCCACAGTATGGATGGGCCTCACTCTTGGCTGCGCCCGCTGCCACGATCACAAATACGATCCGTTTCTGCAAAAAGATTTCTACAGCCTGTTCGCCTACTTCAACAACATTCCCAACGAAAAAGGCTTCTCCTACAACTACGGCAACGAGGAGCCCTACATCAAAGCCCCGTTGCCCGAACAAAAAAAACAGTTAGCCGCGCTCGATCAGAAAATCGTTAGCGCCGAAGCCCGTTACGCCGGACTGCATGCCCGCCTCGAAAAAGAGCAAGCTCATTGGGAACACCATTTGCCCCCTGCCAGCGCGGATTGGACCGTCACCGAAGGTCTGCAATTCCGTTGCCCAGCCAACCTGCCCGCTTTCGATGGCAAGCATTCCGTGGATACGCCTGGCGATAAGAAGGTCGCCTACTTCGGTTATCTCGATCCGTTCACATTCAGCGTCTCGATCAATCCAAACTCGCCCAACGGCGGCATCGTCTCCCGCTCCGAGGATTATTTCGAAGGGATGGGCCAAGGCCTCTACCTGATAAACGGAAAGCTGCGCGTCCACATCATTCATCGCTGGACCGATTTGGGCATACGCCTCGAAACCAAGGCGCCGGTAAAGCTCCACGAATGGCAAAACGTAGTCGTCACCTACGACGGCAAGCGTCAAGCCTCCGGCATTCACGTTTACATCGACGGCGTGGACCAGCCAACCGACGTCTTGTTCGATCAGTTAAACGAGCCGTTCCACGTGAATGAGAAGATTCCCATTCGCGTCGGCGCGGCGGGTGGCAAGTTTTTTGAAGGTGGCATCCGCGACTTCCGCATTTACGGGCGTGCGCTGACTTCGCAGGAAGCGGCGGCTGTGTCCGTGTCGCAGACCCTACCCGAAATCGCCGCACTCCCCAAGACCGCACGCACCAGCCCACAACTGCAAAAGGTGGAACTGGCCTTCCTGGCCACCGGAGCCTCGCCCGTTCTCAAGACCGCGTACGCACAAGTCCGAGACGCGCATACCGAACGCAACCGCTTCTACGATTCCATTCCTACCGTCATGGTTATGGAAGATAGCGCCACGCCGCGCGAAAGTTTCCTTCTGGAACGTGGCGCTTATGACAAGCACGGCGAACGCGTCACTCCCGGCGTACCCGCTTCCCTCCCGCAGCCTCCTGCCAATTGGCCGGCCAATCGCCTCGGTCTCGCCCGCTGGATCGTCGATCGGGCGAATCCGCTTACGGCCCGCGTTGCGGTCAATCGCTATTGGCAATCCTATTTCGGCTTCGGCATCGTGAAGACAGTTGACGACTTCGGCTCGCAAGGCGAATGGCCGGTACATCCCGAGCTCCTCGATTGGCTGGCGGTCGAGTTCATGGACAGCGGTTGGAACGTCAAAGCCATCCAGCGAACGATCGTCACCAGCGCTACCTATCGCCAATCGTCGAAGATCACGCCGGATCTGCTTCAGAAGGACCCTGACAATCGCCTGCTCGCCCGCGGCCCCCGTATCCGTCTCGGCCCCGAAGTCATTCGCGATTCTGCTCTCGACGCTTCCGGTCTCCTGGTCGAAAAAGTGGGTGGCCCGTCGGTCAAGCCCTATCAGCCGGCCGGTCTATGGCAAGAACTCGCCGGGGGTGATGGGTACGTGCAGGATAAAGGCCCCGCGCTCTACCGGCGCAGTCTCTACACCTATTGGAAGCGCACCGTAACACCTCCATTCATGGCGAATTTCGATTCGCCTAATCGAGAAGTCTGCACCGTCTACGAAAGCCGCACCAATACGCCGTTGCAAGCACTCGACCTGATGAACGACGTTACATTTTTAGAAGCCTCACGCAAACTTGCCGAGCGCATGATGGAACAAGGCGGCTCGTCCCCCGCTAACCGCATTGATTACGGGTTTGAGCTTCTTCTCGCCCGCGCGCCGCGAACTGCCGAGCGTCAGGTGTTGCTCGATACCTTCAACAATTTCGATGCCAAGTACCGCGCCGACCCCAAAGCCGCCGAGTCTTATCTGAGCTACGGAGAGGCCGAACGCAACAAACGTCTCAATACCGCTGACTTGGCCGCCTACTCAACCGTCGCCAGTCTGATCTTCAACCTTGATGAAACCGTAACGAAAGAATAAAAGGAAATACTGTGAACTGCTGTTGCGATTCTCACGATGACGATCTGCGCATAACGCGGCGCCACTTCTTTGGCCTGCAATCGACCGGCATCGGTGTCGCCGCCTTAGCGTCGTTGTTCCAGCGCGACCTGCGCGCTGCACCGCCCGCAGGCGGCCAGCCGGGTCTCCCCGGCTTTCCGAATTTTGCTCCCAAAGCCAAACGCGTCATTTACCTGTTCCAGTCCGGCGGTCCCTCGCAAATCGAACTGTTCGACTATAAACCGCGACTCAAAGAATTCCAGGGTACCGACCTTCCCGATTCCATTCGAGGCGGCCAGCGCCTCACCGGCATGTCCGCGTCGCAATCCAGTTTCCCCGTCGTTCCGTCCAAATTTTCCTTTGCACAGCGCGGCAATTCCGGCGCGTGGGTGAGCGAGCTCATGCCCCACACCGCCCGTATAGCCGACAACCTTACGTTCCTCAAAGCCGTCAACACCGAAGAGATCAACCACGATCCCGCCGTGACCATGGCGCAAACCGGTTTCCGCCTCGGCGGTCGTCCCAGCATGGGCGCTTGGATTTCCTACGGCCTCGGCTGTGAAACGAAGGATCTGCCGGCCTTCGTTGTCATGATTTCTTCTTCCGGCGGAGGCCAGCCTCTCTATGACCGTCTCTGGGGCACGGCCTTCCTTCCCAGCCGCTATCAAGGCGTCAAGTTCCGCTCCATCGGCGATCCGGTCCTATATCTTTCCGATCCCAAAGGCTTCGACACAACTGATCGCCGCCACTTTCTCGACGCCGTCAACAAGCTCGACAAGCTGGAGCACCAGGAATTCGGCGATCCCGAAACCGAAGCTCGCATCGCCCAGTACGAGATGGCCTATCGCATGCAGAGTTCGGTACCCGACCTCACCGATCTTTCGAAAGAGCCCGAGCACACTTTCGAAATGTACGGTCCCGATGTGAAAAAACCCGGCACCTTCGCTTCCAACTGTTTGCTCGCTCGCCGCCTCGCGGAACGTGGTGTCCGCTTCATTCAGCTCTACCATCGCGATTGGGACCACCACGCCGGCCTCCCCGAGGCACTGCCCAAACGCTGCAAAGATGTCGATCAACCATCCGCCGCTCTGATCGAAGATCTCAAGCAGCGCGGCATGCTCGATGACACCCTAGTCATCTGGGGTGGCGAATTTGGACGAACCGTTTACTGCCAGGGTCGGCTAACCGCCACCGACTACGGTCGCGACCATCACGGCCGCTGCTTCACAATGTGGATGGCCGGTGGCGGCATCAAGCCCGGCGTCAGCTATGGCGAAACCGATGATTACTGCTACAACGTCGTGAAAGATCCGGTTCACGTGCACGATCTGCAGGCCACCATTCTCAATTGCCTCGGCGTCGACCACACGCAGCTCACATACGAGTTCCAGGGCCGCCACTTCCGCCTGACCGATGTAGCCGGCAAGGTAGTCAAACCCATCCTCGCCTGATGGCGCGACCAGTGTCACGGTGCAAGTGAAGAAATATAAGCGGCCGTATTGAGCATGTCTTCCTGGCTTAACTTAGCCACCACCGGCTTCATCAGTTCCGTCCAAGTTCCTTTGCGCGTCCCTTGCTGCATGTCATACATCTGCCGAACCAGGTAGCTTGGTGAACGCCCCGCAACGCCGGGCACCGGCCCCAGGCCCTTCAAATCCGCACCGTGGCACGTCCCGCACCCGGCAGCCCGCCCTTTCCCCTTCTCGATGCTTCCCTCAGGCACATAAGCAACGAAGCCCGACCTCGGATTCCGCAGCGTCTCCGTCTCCTCGGGATTTTCGGGAACCTCTATGATGCGTTCGCCCAGCGTCTCTGTTCCCGCGCCTTCCCCTTCGATCGGCAGGTAAAGACCAACTGATGTGTAGGTCTTCGGGACCGTCTTGGTTTCTACTACCCGAATCCACGGCGTCCATTTCATGGACCCAAAATAGGTCGCGGTCGCTTGGATCTCTTCCTCGGTCATGTCCTTGGCAATCGCCGACATCACGCCCGTGTTCCGCTTCCGCGCGTCCGCGCTCTTCCGTTCGCCGTCTTTAAACTCTTTGATCTGTTCGACGAAATAACTGACCGGCAAGCCCGACACACCTGCATTCTCGGCGCGTCCTTTCCCGTTCGGGTAATGGCACAGTGAGCATGCCATCACCGCCGGCTTTCGCCCATGCGCCACGACTTCAGGCATCGCAGGATGATCGCCCGGAAACCAGTCCGCCGGTCCGAATCGGTCGCCTATCTGGGCCCGCGTGAACTCGAGCGTGCTGCCGGGAAGATGTTTCAGGCTCGTATCGGGAGCCGCCTGCGGAGTCCGCGGTCGCGCCGTCGCCGGATCGGTGCCATACGCCCATGTCGGCGGCGCGTCCGCCGCCACCGCCGAGCCCGCCCAAAGCAGGGCCGTCAAACCAAGTCCGTATATCAATTTCAACTTGCCGCTCCTCCTACGAAAAAATGGGGCGGACGTCCTCGTCCGCGCAGGGTCTCCTGACCCGGCTTGGCTAATGATAGCGATCCCTGTAAAATGTTTTCGAATTTCGCACGAATTTTGCGCTAACTCGTGTGACTTGTGATACAACGATTCCTAACATTCGTGGGTCGCTTCGTAACTCGGTCGAATTTACGCGATAAAGCGGGCCACTCTATAAAGAGGTTCGGCATGAAACATACTTATCGCCAGTCCTTACTAAGGACCGCGTGGGGATCGGTATTAGTTGCCCTTCTAGCGTCCGGTGCCCTGGAAGCTCAAACCTTCTACGGGTCAATCGTCGGCACAGTGACTGACGCTTCCGGCTCCTCGGTGCCCGGCGCTACTGTCACTCTCACCAGCCCGGCAACTTCCCAGCGCCGCGTCGCCCAGTCCAGCCAGGATGGCAATTACGAATTCGTGAACCTGATTCCGGGACGCTATAACGTCGAAGTCGAAAAGACCGGATTCAAGCGGATCACACGAAACGACATCGAAGTGCAAGTGCAGGCCGCCGTCCGCGTGGACACGGCGCTACAGGTAGGCGACGTCGGACAGACCATAGAAGTAACCGCGCAAACTCCGCTGCTTCAAACCGAAACGTCCTCCCTGGGCACCGTTGTCGATCAGCGAAAAGTCCAGGAGATGCCGCTCAACGGCCGTAACGTGATCAATCTCGTCACGCTGGTTCCGGGCGTCGTCGCCCAGGGTCAATCCATGCAGAACCCAACCGGCCAGAACATTTTCTCGTTCGGAAATTATCAAATCGGCGGTGGAATCGCCGGCCAGAATGCCACCTTCCTGGACGGTGCCACCTTGAACGTCGCCCAGGGTAGCTTAATCGCGCTCATCCCCACCCAGGACGCCATGCAGGAATTCAAGGTACAAACCAACAGCCTCGGGCCGGAGTATGGACGCTTCGCCGGCGGCGTGATCAATCTGACTTCGAAGTCTGGAACCAACCAGTTCCATGGCGCGGCTTACGAGTTCCTGCGGAATAAAGTTCTGAACGCGAACCCGTTTTTCAATAACAGCTCCGGAAAACCGCGGCCGGCCTTCACCCAGAATCAGTACGGAGCCAACTTTGGTGGCCCGATCATCAAGGACAAAACGTTTTTCTTTTTTGCCTGGGAAGGCTTCCGACAACGCCAGGGCCAGCCGTATCTGCTCGCCGTTCCAACCTTGCAGCAGCGCGCCGGCGATTTCTCGAACACCCGTAATGCCAACGGTTCCCTGATCACGATTTACGATCCGCAAACCAATAGTTGCACCGGCTCTGCCACGTGCGGCTCCGGCATCATTCGCTCCCCCTTCCCCGGTAACGTCATTCCCGCGAACCGGCTCGATCCCGCAGCCAAAATACTCGCCACCTATTGGGGCCAGCCCAATAGCCCTGGCCTTCCCTTCACCAATCTGAATAACTACAGCAACAACGCGAGCGTGGGTGGTAATAATGACGAATTCAACACGCGCATCGATCACAGCATCAGCGACAAGCAGCGCATATTCGGCCGCTACACGTACTGGACGAATTTAAGCCTTCCCGTCGAACCCTACAACAATGCCGTCTGCCAGGATCGCTGTTCCGAAACATGGACCACCAAATCGTTGGTGCTGGGCGATACTTATTCGCTTTCGCCCACCACTATCCTGGATCTTCGGATCTCGTGGTTGCGGTTTTTCTACGACCGCACTCCTGTTACGTTGGGCTCCGACCTGACGAAGTTCGGCCTGCCCGCTAATCTGAATAACCAAGTTTCCTTCCAGGTGATTCCAACGCCCGTCGTACAGGGCTTCAGTGATGTCTGGACCACGCAGGGGCCCGGAAGCGCCATCCACCAGCGCAACGATAGCTACGCAATCTATCCCAGCGTGACGAAGATCACCGGCAGCCACACGTTGAAGTTTGGCGGGGAATTGCGGCGCCAGATCACCAACTATATTCAAAGCAACGTAGGCAGCGGGATCTACAACTTCAATAATCTGTTTACTTCTCAGAATCCGTATATTTCGGGCGGTGGCGGTTCCGGATTCGGTTTCGCTTCTTTCATGCTGGGCTTAGGTTCCGATGGCAACGTCGTCACCCCGAGCCCTTACTCCTATCGGAATTACTATGCCGGCATCTACGCGTCCGATACCTGGCAGGCTACTAAGAAGCTAACGGTCAATTACGGCCTACGCTGGGAACTTCCCTTTGCGAGCGTCGAGAGATATGACCGTTTTACGAACTTACTGCCCAACGCGCCCAGCCCCATCGCACAGGCGTCGGGAATTCCTAATCTGATCGGCAGGCTGGGTCTCGTCAATTCGCCGGATAATCCGAGCCGCTATGCCGCGGCAACACATCTGGCGCTGTTCGCGCCACGGCTGGGTCTCGCCTACCGCCTCACTGAAAAGACCGTCATCCGTTCCGGATACGGCATCTTCTATGTGCAGAATGATGGGACGGGCGGAAGCCAGCTGACCTCGGTTACACAAGCCTGGGTGCCCACCGTTGATAATCAACTCACTGCGGCCTCGGTTCTTAGCAATCCCTATCCGACGGGCCTGCTGCAGCCGCCGCAGCGCAATCCGATTTACCAGACCAATCTACTTGGAACCAGCATCAGCGCTCCGGTGCTGGGCACCGCCGCCCAGCATTTCGGCTATCTCCAGCAGTGGAACTTCAATGTAGAGCGCGAATTGCTACCGGGCATGGCATTGGAAATAGCATACGCCGGATCGAAGGGTACTCACTTAGTGGGCGGTCCGGTTCTGGATCAACTCCCGGATCAATACCTTCCGCTCGGTTCGAGCGTGCTGCAAAATCAGGTCAAGAACCCTTTCTTTGGCCTCATTCCATTCGGTTCGCTAGCCGCTCCCACCGTACCCTACGGCCAGCTTCTTCGTCCCTATCCGCAATACACAGGCGTGACCGCCTCAAACGATGGCAACCGTGATTCTGTCTATCACTCGATGCAAATCAAGTTGGAGAAGCGCTTCCGGCAGGGAGGCACCATACTGGCGGCCTATACGTGGTCAAAAAATATCGGCGATATTGAAACTGGAATGGGCTGGCTGGAGGCTGGTCCTCTCGCTGGAATTCAAAACAACAACAACCTGAGGCAGGAACGCGCAGTCTCTGGTTTCGACGTGCCCCATCGGCTCATCGTCAGCTACGTGTATGACCTACCGATTGGCCGAGGCAAGAAGTTTCTCAGCGGCGTGAGCGGCCTGGGCGATAAATTGATCTCCGGCTGGGGAATCAACGGAATTTCTACCTTCCAGTCTGGCTTCCCACTTACCTTCACAACTTCCAGCAATTCGACCAATTCATTTGGCGGCGGCTCGCGACCCAACTATGTCGGCGGATGTGATCCTTCCATTTCCGGCTCGGCACAATCGCGGCTGACTGGCTGGTTCAATACGGCTTGCTTTGTCGCCCCGCCCGCCTCGACATTCGGCAACATGGGACGAACCTACCCTGGCGTGCGCACCGCCGGCATCGCAAATTACGATTTCTCGGTATTTAAGGGCATCGCTCTCACCGAACGGTTCAATCTACAATTCCGCACGGAGTTCTTTAATATCTTCAACCGTGTGCAGTTTGGTCCTCCCGGCGAAGTAAAGGGTAACGCGCAATTTGGAGTTATTAGCTCGCAATTGAATTTGCCGCGGCTCGTCCAGTTCGCATTGCGCTTGAACTATTGACGGTGCGTCGTCGTTGGAGAGTCCGGTTGTCGTAAGCTGACGTCGCGGCGGTGTTGTTTCCGTAGCACTCCCAGTGTGGTCGGCAAACTGGACATTGGCCCGCGACGGATCGGAGTTCGCTAGCCCTGTTTGCCAAGTCGGACAACCTGAAGCGTCGACACTGGCCCCGTATGCAGGAGACACATTAGTTAACGTTTTCGTCCACTATTGCGATCGGTTCGCAATTAGGCCATCAATCTGGTACGGGAACCAGCATGTTCGCGTCACGCGCCAGCACCCATTTGCCGTCTTGTTTTTTGAGGATCGTCAAAGTATAACCTTCGCGCTTTACAGAGCCAGCACCATTAGAAAACGTCACGATAAGTGTGAGTTTGGTCCACATAAAAGCCCAGTCACCGATAATCTTGATTTCTTGAATGTCGGTCGATCCGTCAAACTGGGGCGCATTGGGTCCTACCTGATCGCGCGCCGCAGCAGCGAAGTCCGATTTGTGCATGACTGGTCGGCCGGGTACCAGAAAGACCGCATCATCCGCAATGAGCGACAAAACCGTATCGACATCACCCGCCTTGCTTGCAGACATCCAGGTGGAAACAAGGTCGCGTATTTTCTGGTCATCGTTTTGCATATCCGCATTATGCAATCGCGTTGTCGGCTGAGCGGTGCCGTCATCTGGTTCGAGTCATTGATTCGCTCCGAATCGTCGTCGCTCCCATGCGTCCCGCGGGGCGCGACTCAGGGGTTTGTCACAACGAGGGGGCAGAGAATGTGCCGGCGATCTGGACGGCCAAGTGCTGCTATATCAATCAGGAAGCGGTGCGATCCCACTCAGGCGGCGGGCAGTCATGTCACATTCCGAGCCCTATCCCGTCTCACCGTTGGAGACAGGAGGAACGACATGATCAAATGGGTACTTCAGAGAGCGATCGACAAGTTCGAGCGGGACTGGAAATACGACGCCAGTTATATGCGCGACATGATCGACGCGAGTCCGCGCGCCGCATGGTTGTTTTCCCGCGCTGCCGCCCTCGGACAGTTTCGGCGTGACGTCCCCATCGAGCCATGGTATGCCGCCGGCATTACCGCCGTGCGCCACGAGGACTGCGGCCCATGTACGCAGTTGGGCGTCACGATGGCGGAGCGTGCCGGCGTCAGTCCCGCGGTTCTGCGCGCAGTGCTCGCCGACAATCCCGACGCCATGCCGCCGGACGTCGCACTGGTATGGAAATTCACGCGCGCCACGCTCGCGCACGATGCTGCTGCCGATGAGTATCGCGAGGCGATCGTGAAGCGCTGGGGACGGCTCGCCCTTGTCAGTTTGGCTTTTGCAATCACCGCGGCGCGAATCTATCCAACCGTCAAGTACGCTCTTGGCCACGGCAAGGCCTGCATGCGCATCGTCGTTGGCGGCACGCCGGTGCTGTTCGATCACGGCCGGGTTCCGGCGCCGGCGGATGTGGCGGTGCATACGCCGTGAGCTCAGCGGGCGCGATGTCGAATCCGGCCGCAAGCTTCGAGCCGTACCGCCGGCGCCTGCTCGGTCTCGCATACCGCATGCTTGGGTCGATGGCTGACGCCGAGGACGCGGTGCAGGAGACGTATTTGCGCTGGCATGCGGTGGACCGCGACAAAGTGTCGGACCCGAGAGCGTTTCTAATGACCACGACGGCGCGGATTTGTCTCGATATGCTGACGTCGGCGCGCGCGCGGCGCGAGGAGTACGTCGGTCCCTGGCTGCCGGAGCCGGTTGTCGACACGGCAGCGCTCGCGCCCGACAGCCGCACGGAGCTGGCCGAGGATTTGTCCATAGCGCTGCTCTTGACGCTGGACCGGCTGTCGCCGCTGGAGCGGGCTGCCTTCCTGCTGCACGACGTGTTCGATTTCTCGTTCAGCGAAGTGGCCACGACACTGGAGCGGAGCGAGGCTGCGTGCCGGCAGCTTGCCGCCCGCGCACGCGCGCACGTGCGCGCAGTACGACCACGCGGCACCATCGCGCCGCCGGCGCGTTCGGGCGAGATCGATGCGAAGCATGCGCAGCTCATGTCCGCATTCGTGGCGGCAACACGCTCGGGCGATCTCGATGCGCTGACGCAGCTGCTCGCGAGCGACGTGCGCGTCGTGACGGACGGCGGCGGCAAGGTGGCGGCGGCGCTGAACGTGCTCGACGGCGCCGATCGCGCGGCGCGGTTCCTGGTTGGCGCCACGCGCAAAGGGTGGCGCGAGGACTTCACGCTGCGCTTTGCGACCATCAATGGCCTGCCCGGTGTCATTGTGGACGGACCCGAGGGACCGGTGCAGACTGCGGCGTTCGAGATTGAGGGCGACGTCATTCGGGCGCTGTACGTGGTGCGCAATCCGGACAAGTTGCGGCATTTGGCGGCGGTGTCGGCGCCGCACGAGAGCGGTCCCGGATGAGCAAGGACGAAGGGGCTGCAACCTCTTCTACTTCCAGTTCTACTTCCAGGATAACTGGCGCCCGATCGAGAAGTCTAACGCACAGAAAACAAGCAGGATAGAGGCGCAATAAAGCCAGACTTAAAACTGGTCTGCGGCCCGAAACTCGAGTAACATCGCTGAGGGACCAACCCGCAATCCAATATCCAGAGGAGGCTTATGATCCCGCAAGAAAAGAGCGCGGCCGTGACTCTTGGCCTGAATGAGACTTTCGGTGTCAGCGAATTCGAAGACATCCGCGACCTGACCGAGCGGCCCGGCTCGAACCGGGCCTTTCGCATTATCGTGCGAGGATCTGCATACCTGCTGCGGATCAACACGCGCCCCGGCGATATGACACGTCACTTCACCTGCATGCAGGCGGCGGCCGATGCAGGCTTGGCGCCGCGTGTCAGGTATGCCAGCGCTGAGGATCGGATCTCCATCACCGATTTTGTGGAGGCCGTACCTTTACCGGCGCCGGACGCGCTGGTTCGGATTCCCGCCGTGCTGCGGACGCTGCACGCGCTGCCGCCATTTCCCGGAGCCCCCTTCAATACCACGTGCACGTTCCTGCTGAACAAAGGACCTGCCCTGGACGGATTCCTTCAGAAGTTCCGCGCGTCGAGCATTCTGCCTGAAAACGAGACCGAGGAACTTTTAGCTCGGTACCAGCAAGTGGCCGCGGTGTACTCGCGTCTCGATTCGGATCTGGCGCCGAGTCATAACGACCTGTTCAAGCCGGACAATATGCTCTTCGACGGCAACCGTCTGTGGCTGGTGGACTGGGAGGCTGCTTTCCAGAACGATCGGTATGCCGACCTGGCGGTGGTTGCGAACATGATCGTCACCAATGAATCAGAGGAAAGGATCTATCTTCAGGAGTATTTCGGCGAAGCGCCGGATGAGTACCAGAGAGCCCGATTCTATTTGATGCGACAACTCGCACACATGTTCTACGCCATGGCTTTCTTGACGCTGGGATCGTCGGGTAAGCCGATCGATCGGAGTGAGCCTGTGCCCGTATACAGTGACTTTCAACGGCGCTTCTGGGCGCGCGAGGTCAGTCTGGCGGACAACCAAGCGAAAACCGTCTACGGCAGGGTTCATTGGGAACAACTCTCGCAAAACATGCGGCAGGCACGTTTCGACGAGGCATTGAGAATCGTCTCGGACCGAAGCGCGATCCAGGAAGGTACCAGTACACTTTTGCCGAGTGCTCCATAAAAGGAGAGCTCTCGCGCTACTCGAGCAGCGCTGTTCGTTACCAGGCGCTCCGATACAAATCCACGATCTCTTCTACCGACGGAACCACCGGATTATTCTGTGGGCTACCCGATGCGAGTGCATCCTCAGCCATCTTTTTGAGATGAAGCTCGAACGCTCTGCGTTCGATTCCTAAGGCGCCCCGGAGTTTAGCAATACCTAGTTCCTCGTTCAAGCGTTCCAGCCCGTCGACCAGCCCCCCGCTCCAGCCCATTTCCTGACTAACACGTGCGTACCGCTCCGGCGCGCCTGCAATCGAAAACCGCGTAACCGCCGGAAGCAGCACCGCGTTCGACAATCCATGCGGGAGATGAAAAACCGCGCCAATCGGCCGGCTCATGCCGTGCACCAGGCAAACGCTGCTGTTGCTGAAGGCCATTCCGCCGTGGCATGCCGCAAGTGCCATAGCTTCGCGAGCCTCTCGGTTATCGGGCTCTTGCTGCGCCGTCCGCAAATGGCGCGCCGTGAGGTGGATACAGGAGAGAGCGAGCGGATCCGTCATCCCGTTGGCCTTCTTCGAAACATAGGCCTCTATTCCGTGCACGAGCGTGTCGACGCCGACATACGCCGTAAGCGCGGCCGGCATGCTCATGCTCAACTCGTAATCGACGATGGCAACACGTGGCAGAATTTTCGGATCGAAGATCATCATCTTTACCTGCCGCTCCGTATCGGTGATTACCGCTACTTTGGTAGCCTCACTGCCGGTTCCCGCTGTGGTGGGCACCGCGACCAATGGCAGTCCACGCTTCGGGATCCGATGATAGCCCTGGAAATCAGGCAGGGACTCGCTGTTGGTAGCGGCAACCCCGATAATCTTCGCCGCGTCCATGACGCTGCCTCCGCCGACCGCGACAATCGCGTCCGCCTCGCAGCCTCGCAGACTGGCAAGCCCGGCTAAGACATTTTGATCGGTGGGATCGGGCTGAACCTCCGAAAAAACGCTCGCCTCGATGCCGTCGCTCTTCAACTGCGCGCAGAGACGCCCGATCGTCTCCGTGTCGCTCAGGCGTTGATCCGTCACCAGCAGGACGCGCGACACATCCAGCTTTCGCAGTTCCTGGCTCAAGCGGAACCGCGATCCCGCGCCAAACAGAATGCTCTGAGGGATATCGAAAGTCGTTTCCATGTTTGTATCCGTATGCTAGCCAAGCCGCGCGCGGCTTACCTGTGCGACTCCCTTCCGGGCCCGGTCCCAGGGGATTTTGCTTAGTAAACGACGCCATTTCTTCGCCGATTGACATTCCGGTTACAGCGTGTTTAGCTGGATCATTATTAAACGCCACATTGTTCTTCTTCTCGCTTTGACTTGTGGCGGCGGCGCAATCTACGCGCAGCTCGCCAATACCACCTCGCTTGTTGGCACCGTTACAGATAGCGCCGGGGCTGCTATGCCCGACGTGTCGATCACGGCCGTCAACACCGCGACTCAGGATACATATAAGGCCACCACGAACAGCGACGGCAACTACACCATCGCTTTCCCGAGAATCGGCGGGTATCGCATCGAGGCGACTCACGCCGGCTTCCAAACGCTTACCAAGACGGGCATTACCGTCGATCAAAACCAAACCGTCCGCATCGATTTTGCGCTACAAATCGGACAGGTCTCGCAGAACATCGAAGTAACGTCAACTACCCCACCCATCACGACAGACGACGCAGTCGTGAGAGAAGTGGTGGCGCAGCAATCGATCTCCGATACGCCTATGAACGGCCGCAATCCGCTGCAATTGGCAACTCTTTCTGCTGGCATCCTGCCCGGCCAAAAGGCCACCAATGGCGTGCCACCGGGCGAAGATTACATTGCGGCTGGCACGCGCGAAATCCAAAACAGTGTTTCGCTCGACGGCATCGCGATCATGAATAATCTGATCACGACGGTGCCCTACCATCCTTCTCCTGACGCGATCACGGAGATGACGGCAACCAGCGGCACCTACGGCGCGCAATATGGCGCTTATCTGGGTGCGCAAATCAACGTGATCACCAAGACCGGCACCAATGGATTGCACGGCGCTCTTTGGGAGTTCTTCCGCAACGACAAGCTAGACGCCCGCCCCTTCTTTACTGCCGCTACAGCGAAAAAGCCGCCCATCCGCCAGAATCAGTTTGGCTTCGAGCTGGACGGTCCCGTGTATATCCCGAAACTGTACGATGGCCGCAACAAAACGTTTTTTATGGCCGATTACGAGGGGTTACGTTTGGTGAAGAACGTTAGCTCAGTCGACACCGTTCCTACGGCGCGTATGCGCAATGGCGACTTTTCGGAGTTGTTGCCCACCACTCTCAAGCCGGTGAACGGAATCTCGTTCCCCGGAAATCGAATCCCGGCGAGCCTGTTTTCTCCCCAGGCAGTGCGCCTCTATCAGCTATTTCCGCTGCCGAACCAGTCCGGAACGGTAAGCAACTTGGCCGCTTCCTACCCCAATAACGATCGCTACAACCAAACGATCGATCGCTTGGATCAAAGCATCGGAAATAACACTCGCCTCTTTTTCCGCTACGCCTGGAACAACGAACAATTTCTCACCGGCGCGACCAACCCGGTCAACGCTACAACGGTCCCCGTGCAAACACGCAATTGGGTGGTTGGTTGGACCCAGACGATCAGCCCCAATATGGTCAACGACGTTCGCGTTGGCAAGCAGAACTTGACCACGGATGCGCTCAATTATTGGTACGTGAACAATCTCACTACGGCGGGGAAGGATCTCGGGATTCCTGGTTTTGACGGCGACGTGCGCTTTAACAATCCCGGAATACCGTACATTGCTAACTCCAACTTGATGACCCTTGGCAACGGCGCCACCAACTGGTTCCAATACGACACCACGTGGCAAGGCACCGACTCCTTCACCTGGACCAAAGGCGCGCATACTCTAATCTTAGGCGCGGAGCTTCGCAAGCTGATTACCTCCCGGTCGGCCGTCAATACCGCCGATGGTCAATTCATCTTTACGGGCGCTTTCACTGGTAACACTGCGGCCGATCTTTTGCTGGGCTATTCCACCCAGTCCCTAACGCCCAATCCGCAAATTCGCAACAAAGTCGCACAGTGGCGCGACGGCTTCTTCATCGCCGATAACTGGCAGGCCTCGAAAAAGCTGACGCTGAATCTTGGGCTTCGCTACGAGCTGCCGACCGTGCCGTACACGGCAAACGGCTACGCCACAATCTTGAACGCTGCCCAAACGGCGATCATCCCGTCCACCGTTCCCTCGCCCGGCTTTGAGTTCATTCAACCGAACCATAAAAACCTCGCGCCGCGCGTCGGTCTCGCCTATCGCGTGAGTGATAAGACCGTCATTCGAGCCGGTTACGGAATCTACTACAATCCGAACCAGAACAATACGTTCACCTTCTTAAGCGCGAATCCTCCGTTAGGTGCTACCACAACCTGCAACTCGCCTACCTCGCCGGTGATTTCGCTCAGCAATCCAGCTCCTCCCGCAATTTGCGGCACGGCCAGCATCTTCAACATCATCACGCCGAACCCGCATCTGCCTACTGCCTACATGAATCAGTGGAGTTTCAATATCCAGCGCAGTATATGGTCGGGCGGTGCACTCGATGTCCAATACCTTGGATCGCAGAGCGTCCATCTGGATCGCAGTTATTTCAACAACACGCCGTTGACGACCGGAACCTCTGCTAGCGTGGCTTCGCGGCGCCCCAATCGGCTCTTCGCCGATATTCGCACCATCCAGAACGACGAGACGGCGAACTATAACGGTCTGAGCGTGACTCTGCGCCAGCGGATGTCGCACGGCGTCTCCGTTCTCGCCAGTTACACTTGGGCTCACACTCTCGACGAAAGCGCCGACTCGAATGGCGGCGGTGCTCCTATGAATCCGTACAATTGGCGCGGCGACTATGGCAATTCGAACTGGGATGTCCGACACCGCTTCATTGGTCAATTCAACTATTCGTTGCCGTTCTTCAATTCGGCCGGCACAAACGGCTTTGTACGCTCGATCCTGGGCGGCTGGCAAACCAACGGCATCGTCAATTTACAAACCGGATTTCCATTTAACGTTGTGCAGTCCGGCGATCCTGCCAATACCGGACGCAATAACGAACGGCCGAATCTGATCGGTGCACCTGTGGTCAACTGCGGCAGCGGTCACCTATTCCAATGTGTCAATGTCTCAGCGTTCGGTTCAACGGCATCCACCTTCACATATGGCAATTTCGGGCGCAATGTCCTCTTCGGACCTGGGCTCTACAACGTGGACTTCTCGGTGTTCAAGAACTTCAATATTAAGGAACGGGCTAGAGTTCAGTTCAGAGCCGAATTTTTCAACGTGCTGAACACGCCAGCCTTCAGCAATCCTACTCCGTCCCTCCCGGCCCCCAATGCCGCCGGCAACTTAGTGGCGACGAGCAGCACGACATTCGGCAACATTACTTCGACCAAGCACGACAACCGCCAGATTCAATTCGCTCTGAAATTCCTGTTCTGAAGCGGGTTTGCGCGAGAATATACATATGCCGAATAAGCATTACAACCGCCGGGAATTGCTCCGTCGAGGCGGGGCGCTGGCCGCTGCCGCATCGCTGCCCGTAGCTGCGGCCGTGCCCGCCGCCACCCCGGCCGCTGCCGGGCAAACCGGCGAGGTCTACACATCGATTGGTGTGCGTCCCGTGATCAATGCGCGCGGCACGTTCACCATCATCACGGGCTCGCAGACGCTTCCCGAAGTGAAGCTCGCCATGGACGAAGCCTCCCGCGGCTACGTACAAATGGACGAGCTCATGGCAGGCGTCAGCCCGAAGCTCGCCGAACTGACTGGGGCGCCATGGGGCATCGTGACCGCAGGCTGCTGCGCGGCGTTGACCCACTTCACCACTGCGTGCATCGCGGGCGCAAATCCCGAACGGATGCAGCGGCTGCCCGATCTCACCGGCCTTAAAGACGAAGTCATCATCCCGGAATACTCGCGCAATGTTTACGACCACGCCATCCGCATGGTCGGCGTGAAAATTATTGAGGTTGCCAATCCCGACGAGTTGGAAAAGGCCTTCAGCGAACGCACGGCCCTCATCTACATCCTTGCCGGGCCGGGCGACGACGGACCCCTCGGCACGAGAGTCATCTCCGAAGCGGCGAAACGCCACAATGTACCGGTCATCGTCGACGCCGCCGCCGAGATCCTCACCATCCCCAACGTCCATCTCGAGCGCGGCGCAACCGCTGTCGCTTACAGCGGCGGCAAGTGCATTCGCGGACCCCAGGCAGCCGGTCTTCTTCTTGGTGACCGGAATCTGCTTGAAGCCGCCTGGGCCAACAGCGCTCCGCATCACGCTTTCGGCCGGTCTCTGAAAGTCGGCAAAGAAGAGATCATGGGCATGCTCGCTGCCGTCGAGATGTGGAAGAAGCGCGACCACGACGCCGAATGGAAAAAGTGGCAAGGCTGGCTCGACGAAATTGCCTCCGGCGTAAAACGGGTCAACGGCGTGACCACGCGCGTGCACGATCCAGAAGGTCTCTCGAATCGTACGCCCCAGCTTCGAATCGAATGGGACGCCAATACAGTCGGCATCACCGGCCAGGAAGTCGCCAAGCTTCTGCTCGATGGCGAGCCGCGCATCGTGCTGGCCGGCGGAACGGGTTCCCGTCCGGAGAATATGAAGAGTTCTGTCTCGGTAACGCCCTATATGATGATGCCGGGCGATGACAAAATTGTGGCAGAGCGTCTCTACGCGGCACTATCCAAACCACCAAAGTTCGAGAATCCGCCCGTTCCACAGGGCGAACTGGCGACTGTAGCGGGACAATGGCAAGCTGAAATCACCTTCCTGCGAGGGTCCGCCAACCATACGCTGGTCCTTGAACAGCATGGCCAGGATCTGGTCGGCACCCATCACGGTGAATTTGTTTCGGGCGATCTTACCGGCAAGGTGACCGCCAATCAGGTGCATTTCCACAGCCACCAGAGAATTCAAGGCCAGCATCTGTCGTACGAATTCACAGGGACGGTCGAGGGAGAGAAGATGGCCGGGACTGTCAACATGGGTGAATACGGCGAAGCCCGTTTCACAGCCGAGCGGCATCAGTACAGGAACAGAGCGTAGGATATGCGCGGTACACGGCGAGGGTTTATTGGCTGGGCAGGAACGGGTTGGGCTGGCGCGGCGCTTTCCAGGCCGGCTTCGGCGGCTCCAGTGGGCGAAGACTATTACGACAAACTCGGCGTAACGAAAATCATCAACGCTGCCGGCACGTACACGTTTCTGACGGCATCCATTATGCCTCCGGCTGTGCAAGCCGCAGTCGCGCAAGCGGCTAAGCATCCTGTACGGCTGGCTCAACTGCAAAAGGCCGCGGGCGAGTACCTCGCCAAAAAATTGCAATGCGAAGGCGCGCTGGTAACCGCCGGCGCGTCCTCGGCGCTCACCCTGGGAACCGCCGCCTGCATGACGGTCGCCGACGCGTCCGCCGCGCGCCGCATGCCCAACGACATAGGTGGGCTGAAGAACGAAGTCATCGTACAAAAGGCCCATCGCTACGATTACGATCAGGCGCTATTGAATTGCGGCATCCGTTTTGTCGAAGTCGAAACCATCGAGCAATATCAGCGGGCTTTCACGGACAAAACGGTCATGGCGCATTTCTTCAATGCCGCCGAAGCGGGTCAGATTACCCGCGAGGATTGGATTCGCATCGCGCACCAGCACAACGTTCCCTGCTTCAACGATGCCGCCGCCGACGTGCCGCCTATTTCGAATCTTTGGAACTACACCAAGATGGGCTTCGATCTGGTCACCTTCTCGGGTGGCAAGGGAATGCGCGGACCGCAGAACGCCGGACTGCTGCTTGGCAGAAAAGATTTGATCGAAGCGGCCGTCAAAAACGACATGCCGATCTCGGAAGCCATTGGTCGCGGCATGAAGGTGTCGAAGGAACAGATTGTCGGGATGGTCGCTGCCGTCGACTGGTTTCTGAGCCAGACCGACGAAGGACTCGAGACGGAATTCCGCCGCCGCGCCGATAAGATTTCTGACTCCCTAAAGGGTGTTCCCGGCCTACGCGCCAAGATCGTGATTCCCGAAGTGGCCAACCACGTTCCGCACCTGCTGCTGAACTACGATCAGTCTCAAATCAAGATTTCGGCCAAAGAGGTCGCCGATCAGTTACGCCAGGGAAACCCAAGCATCGAACTGAATCCTTCGACCGGAGAAGCGAATTCGCGCGGCATCACTACGGAGCCCAACACGATAGTCGTCGGTGTTTGGATGCTTCAGTCCGGCGAAGAAGTTATTGTTGCGAAGCGCCTGCGCGAAGTCTTACTGCGGTCGGCGGGCCGGGTTTAACCCGTCCCAGCGCGGATCGCCCACCATCTTGTAATCGGACGGAAGCTTGTTCCACTCAGGGCGGCTGATGCCGTTCAAGTCATAAACGATCTTGCCGTCGCGAACGGTCATTTCGCACTGGAATTTCTGGTTGCCGTCCATCTTCGCGCCGTACATATCGGTGAAACCGAAGTGGCCCTTTTCCACCCGCAAGACGGCAACGTCGGCTGGAGAGCCGACTGAAAAATTGCCCAGTTCGTCATGATGGATTTCCTTGGCTGGATTCCACGTCGACCGCGCGATCACGTCGTCCACTGACATCCCGAGCGCCAGGAATTTATCCATCACGTTCAGCATGTCCTTCATCCCGCTATTCATCGACGAAGTATGTATATCTGTAGAGATCGAATCCGGCCAGAAGCCTTGTTTGGTCATCGGAACCGCAATCCGCCAGGCAAAGCTTCCGCCGCCATGGCCGACATCAAAGATCACGCCGCGCTTGCGGCCTTCGATCATTCCTTGATTCACGTGTCCGGATACATCGAGCTCGTTCCGCAGCCCGGAGTAGCAGTGGGTATAGATATCGCCCGGACGCAGTTTCTTTTCGAGCAGATCGGTGATTGGCCGCTCCGGATGATTCGTGCCGAAGTCCACCATCACGGGAATCTTAGCCAGGGTCCCGGCTTCGACAGCGTGCTCAACCGGCGTCCACTCTGGCCCGGCGTAATGCGCAGTCTTAATGCCGACGATCAATCCCGGATACTTCTTTGCCATATCGGCGGCCGGCTGCGGATCCATATCGGCGAGGTTGTTTTCGTACTTCGGTCCGCGCATTCCGGCGCCCACGATATTCAGGAAGGCCAGGACTCGTGTCTTCGAACGATCGATCACGTGTTCTTTGAAATCTTCGAAATTCTTGTAGCCCGCGCAGCCTGCGTCTGCCACCGTCGTCACGCCGACTCGAAACGTGAACCCGTCGGGAAAAATGCTGTAGTCGCCGGCATACGAACGCGCTTCGCCGGTGCTTGCGTATACGTGGACGTGAATGTCGATCAAGCCCGGAGTTACGTATAGCCCTTTGGCGCTGACTGTTTTCAACGCTGTCGCCGGATCGATATGTTCGGAAACCGCTGCGATCTTGCCGTCCCGGATCGCCACATCCCGGACCGCGCTGACGCTGTTTTTGGCGTCCACGACATGGCCGCCCTGAATCACGAGGTCATATTGAGGCTGCGCTACAGCGAACGCGGCTGCAAGGCTAAGGAAGGCAATACAGAGTTTCATTTGGCAAGGTTGATAATAGCGAAAGTCTTCAGCTCGGGCAACGTAAACTCAGTTCCTTTGGAATCCACGCTCACATCGATCAGCTTGGTTTCGGGCGCATCGAATTGCGCCGCTTCCTGTTTGCTGAAGGAACCCAAAACGCGAACTCGCACGCCTTGCGCGGGCGACCGCGCAGCGCCGTAGTTGGTCAGATAAAGCCGCGCGTCACCACCATGACCCACCAGACGTCCTACGACGACTTCGCTGCCATAAAGCCGGAGGGAACGCTTGGCATCCGTCAAATTGCTGCGCACTTTCTCGGCAAGCAGGCTCGGGTTGGCAGCTTCCGCTTTCGGATACTCGGCCGATCCCGGCACGACAGTTAAATCGAGTGTGGGATCCGCCTGTTTAATGACCCGGAAAAGAAGATTGCGCCGGACCAGCAGATTCATGAACTCACCCGATTCGGCCGATCCATCATCGACGAAACCGATGTTCACGAGCGGTGAGAAATCGTCGCCTTTCACAGTTCGCAAAAATGCCAGCATCTTCGCAAGCGGTGCGGACCCCGCATCATCGGTATGGATCGCGACGTGAACGTCATAAGCGAAAGCTTCCGCCGCAGCCAGAGCGGCCGCGGCGGCGCCGGGAGCGTCGCAATAAAAATGTCCATCCGGCTGCCGCAAATAGCGCCAGCCGTTCGAGTCGACCCAGGGCGCGCGCGTGGCCGACGCCTCATTCCGCCGAAAAGTCACTTTTGGCGTCGTTGCCTTGGAAAGTCCGGCCACATTGGCATCTGCCGCCGCTACTGTGATGCGGTCTACGCCTGATTGCGGGGACGCTAGAAGGAACAAAGCCGCAAGCAGGATGCTCACAGCTCAATCACCTTGTCTTTGACGCGGGCTTTGTCGAAAATGCCCAATCCAAGCGTGGACGCATATTCCACGTGTCCGGGCTCGCGAATAAAGCTGTTAAATTGCGGGTTGAGTTCGGGGCCGCGTTTCAAATGCTCAGGACTGCGGTCAAAGAGCGAAGGCGCGCCTTCCTGTTTGCGTTTTGCTTCAATCATGTCGATGAGCAGATGGTCGAGCGCCACCGGATCGGTTCCCAGGACAATCTGTTTGGGGAAGAAAAGGAACTTCGGGCTCTGCAAGAAGGGACCGCCCTGCCACAGGCTACGCAAGCCGTCCATAATGTTTAACACCGTTCTCGACCGCAGCGGCTCGACGGACGCCAGCGTTCCAATGAACGAATAGGTATTTGATTTTTCTCTCTGGTGGGAGCGCGCCACATTCGAGAAATCGCCATAAGCGATATTTTTCAGGCAACCCGTGACGCCGGCGGCGCGATGTTCTTTCATCGTGGGGACGTTGATCACTTTGGTGAGGGTGTCGGAAACCAGGCGGATGAGGTTAGACCGGGTATCTTCCTCACCAAAGAAATCGGCTTCGACATAGGTGTAGGGATCGTAGCCGAGAATCGAGCCGCGCGCGCTTTCCGCGCCCAGAATTTTCACGCCGGCCGCGACCTTGGGGCCAAAGTCCACGATGCGGAGCTGATTGTCGAACCGGTCATAAATATAGATACGGTTGGCCGGCACACCCAAGGCGATGAGGCTGTCAATGATCGCCGAAACCAGTTCCGGATTTGAATTGATCTCCGGCGCGCCCGAGCAATTTACTTTGATCCCCACGGTATCGCTGGGAGAAATGAAGTGGGACCAGGCGTCGTGGTCGTTGGAAGCGCCTGTCAACCCTTGTATGCCGCGCGACAGCATGAGCTTCACTGCGGAGGCGTTGATGCGGTTCGCGGCAGCGTCGACGGCACGCTCGCTATGTACACGAAGCCGCATGCCGGGATAGAGGCCGGGGAAACCCATTTTGCCGGAAGCGTGGTAGCGCGTCACGATCCGGTAATCAGGGACGGGCGGATGACTAAGCAGTGGCGCGGCCGCTGCAGCCTGGAGGAAATTTCGTCTATTCACGATCTATTAACATCTTCTCCGATTGAAGATCGGGCTCACGGCTCCGAATCATTCGACCACCGCGGAAGAACAGCGCGAAGACCAGAAATAAAGCGAATGCCGCGACGCTCGAGCTCATCCAGAAGCCGATCCAATTGTGGGCGAGAACGGGTTGTGTAGCGGTGGTGAAATAGTCGAGTGCTCCGCCCGATAGTAGCGATCCGATCAGCATCCCCAAGCCGTAGGTCACGAACATGTAGAAGCCCTGCGCCGTGCTGCGCAGGTGCGGCGGGGCTTCCTGGTCGGTATAGAGCTGGCCGGTCATAAAGAAGAAGTCGTAGCAGACGCCGTGGACCAGGATGGCAAGGTAAAACATCCACATGCGATCGCCCGCATTTCCGTAGGCCAGAGCCGCATAGCGAATCGACCACGCACCGAGGCCGAGTAAGAGGATTCCTTTTACACTGACGCGGCGGAATACCCACGGCATCAATAGCATCATGCCGACTTCGGATAGTTGCCCCAACGTCATCTTGCCAGCCGCGTTCACGACTCCGGCTTCGTTCAGGAACGCATTGGTGAAAGAGAAATAAAAGGTCAGCGGAATACACGCCAGAATCGAAGCCACGATGAAGACCAGAAACGAGCGTTCCTTTAACAGGACCAGCGCATCGAGCCCCAGGATTTCTCGCGCGGTGACTGCCCGACCTTTACTCTCAGGAGGCGTGTGCGGCAGCAGCAGGCAAAATGCGCTCATTACAAGCGAAACGGCCGCGGCGAACAGAAAAGGCGTCGGGGATGCTTCCATCCGCAGCCGGCCGATGGTCACGCCGATGACGATCCAACCAATGGTTCCGAAAACTCGCACCAGCGGGAAACGCCGCGCATCGGACATGTGGCGAAGAGAGAGCGAGGTCGTCAGCGAAATGGTCGGGAAATAGCACAGACAGTAGGCCAGCATGATGCTGTATACCGCTGCAAAGCTGGTCACGCGCGTGACAGCGAAAAGGAAACCGGCGCCGATCAGGTGCAGGACGAGAATTACGCGCTCGGTCGAGAAGAAACGGTCAGCGATCATGCCGACGAAGAACGGAGAGATCATGGACGCCAGCGCGGTGGTGCCAAACACAGCTCCGGCCTGGGTACCTGAAAACTTCAGCGTCATGGTCAAATACGTACCGATGGTGACGTACCAGCAGCCCCAAACCACGAAGTTCAGGAACATCATGATGCTAAGGCGGATGCTGATGGAATTAGGCATAAGAGGATGCGATTAGACGCTCAAGAAAAGTGATGGAGGCGCGAATGTCCGCCTCCTGCTGCGCTCCTGAAGTTTCACGTTCGATGGTGATCGGGCCGGTGTAGGAAAGCTGATGCAGCTTGCGGATCACTTCCGGGAAATTGACTCTGCCCTGCCCGATGGGCACTTCTTCACCCAACTTTTTCGGATCGGTAGGATAGAGCCCGTCTTTGGCGTGCAAACCGCGCACGTATTTGCCGACGACGTCGAGCGCGCCCACCGGCTCCCCTTTGCCGTACAGGATGAGATTGGCGGTGTCCAGATTGACACCGACGTTGTCGAGATGCGTGTCCTCGATCGCGCGGAGTAAGGTGATTGGGGATTCCTGGCCGGTCTCCATGAGAAAGATCTGGCCGTTTCCCCTGCAGTGGCTGGCGACGTTCCTGATAGCTTCCACAGTTTCCGAGTACAGCGGATCGTTCGGGTTTTCGGGAATAAACCCGCAATGGGTGTGTACGGCGCGAATACCGCAAATCTTTCCCAAATCCGAAGCGCGTTTCAGCGCGTCCATGCGCGCGGTACGGGTCTCAGGGGGCACTATGCCGATAGTTCGGGGACCGTCATAGAAGTCCCACACCATGCGTCCCGGGCCGAGCGTCATCACGGCCGTCGCGTCGACCTGATATTTGGCGAGCGCATCTTTCAACGGACTGGCAAGACTCGCGGGTGCCATGCCAACGTGGACCTGACAAGTCGGCAAGCCAAAAGCGTGAACTTTCGCGATGGCCTCGGCAGGCGTGCTTTTGCCTACGACACTGATGGTCACTCCGAGACGCGGCCGTGTACTAGCGGCCCGGGCCTGCTGAGGAATTGCCGCAGCGGCGGCGATCGTGGTTTCGAGGAAACCCCGGCGATGCAACACACTCATAGTGTCCGCTATTATCCTTTGTGACAATGAGGGCGGCCAAATCCGGCCTGCGACGAAGAAACTCGAGACCGGCATCGCGCCCCAGCACGCTGATGGCGGTGTCAGCGACATCAGCATCTATGCCATGTCTGGCGATGACCGTGACTGTTATGTCCGCACTCAGCGCCATACCAGTTCTCGGATCGAGGATGTGCGAATAGCGCTTGCCTTCGGCATCGAGATGCTGTTCGGAACTGCCCGCGGTCGAGACGGCCGCCCGGCTAAGCGGCAACGGACCGGAGAGCGCGTCGATCCCGATTTTCCAGCCGGACTCGTTCGGTGGAGCGTCACTGAATGCCAGATCTCCACTGACGGCGATTAACGCGCTACGGATGCCGAGTTTCGAAAGCGTTGCCAATGCCTGGTCGGCCGCGTAGCCTTTGGCAATTCCTCCGACGTCGAGCTGGATGTCCGGCGAATCGAGCTCGAGGGTACGGCGGGCCAGATCGACGTGCAGCTTGCGATAGCCGCAGCGGCGTCGGGCAGCATCGATGGCCGCGGCATCCGGCACATGCTGCAGTTTGCGCGCTTCGCGCCAGAGATGGGTGAGCGCGCCACAAGTAATATCAAACGCACCATGGGTCTCGCTTGCGAACCGCTCCGCTGACACGGCTACTTCCAAAAGGTCTTTGCTTACGTGTACCGGATGTCCGACGGCATCGCGGCTTATGCGGTTCAATTCGCTATCGGGCCGGTAGTCGGACAACGCGGCGTCGATCTGTGCGATGCGGTCGAAGGCGGCGTGAAATGCGTTCTGCGCTTGCGCTTCATCGCGCGCGTACAGTTGGATGCGAACCAGCGTGCCCATGTGAGCTTCGACGGATTCGTAGAGATGCAGCGCCGGGGCATTGGTCAATAGAGCCATCGCGAGCGCGAGGCTAGTGCTCATCGTGTTCTACGCCGTTGTTCCAATACTTGTACATTTCCTCGGCGGTAGGAACTTTGGCTGGCCGGACCAACCGAAATCCGAGCCATTGCGCGTCGGTCAGGTACCAAATACTTTTCGGAAGCTGCGGATCCTGCTGCTTCCAGGATGGATCGGATCCAACGCGCACAGCACAACTGATAGCGTCGGCAGGATCGTTCCACGAGCCGCCACGCGCCACCTGCGGATACGGCTCGGTCGCGGGTACCCAGGGATTCGTTTGCGGTCCGGCCTCGTAAGGAGCGTAGGCATCGAGCGTCCATTCCATGACGTTGCCCAACATGTCGTAAAGGCCCCAGACGTTCGGCTTCTTCTTCCCGACGAGCGCGTACTTGCCGTTGCTGTTCGCCGCAGACCAGGCGTAATCGCCTAGATCCGAAGGACGATCCTCGCTCGTGCCGGCCCGACAGGCGTATTCCCATTCGGCTTCCGTCGGCAACCGGTAGAACTCGCCAGTTTTGGCGCTGAGCCATTCGGCGTATTTGTTGGCGGCGTGCTGGGTCATGCTGATGGCAGGGTAGCCGTTGATGCCCATGCCGAAGCTCATTTCCACATACGGCCGCGTGGGCCTACTCACCGCATCCACCGCGGCGTCTTTGTGTCCAGTCTCACCGGCCTGATTGGCGAACATGAACAAACGATATTCGTCCCAGGTGACCTCGTGCGCCTGCATTGAGAAAGCGTCGATGCGTACTTTATGTTGAGGCTGGGCACCTGAGTTAGATCCCGGTTTCTCGGACGAACCCATCTGGAAATCGCCAGCAGCGATCGGCACCATATCGTAGGACACGGTGGTATTCGGAATGGTGATTTTGGAGGGCTGCGGCTTCTGCTGCTGGTGCGCCAGAATCCGCTCGCGAATCTCACGGACGTTCTGCATCTCGGCGTTCTGTGCGGGAGGGGCCTGGGACTTAGGGGCAGTAAGCACCGCACCCGAAGGCCATGCCGCACCCGAAGGCCATGCCGCACCTTGTGCGATCCAATCGCGGATTGCCGCAATCTGCGCGGCCGAAAGTTTTCCACCCGGCGGCATGGAACCCTTTTCCAGGCTGGTGTAGAGCGGACTTGCGGACGGGTTACCAGGCGTTACGTACTTCTGATCGAGCAGACGCTGGCGAGAACTCAGATCGACATGCGCACCTGCACCATGGCACTGCAGGCATTGTTGTTCGAGGATTGGCGCGACAGTGGATTGAAAATCGACTTGAGCCGCCAGCGAGAGGTGGAGTAGGACAGCGCCCAGCATGGCGCCTTATACGAATTTGGTGATGCCTGGCTCCGCTCGTGGCGCGACCGGCAAGCTGCCGTGCCAATCCACGGTCTCGGGGAAAATCTTTTCCTGTGAATTCATAGCCTGATCCCAGGTAATCTGTTGGCCGGTATAGGCAGCCATACGGCCCATCAAAGCGAGCAGCGTGCTGGTGGCCATACGCTTGCCATCGTTCATGGGCTGATTCTTGCGAATCGCCGCGAATAACAGGTCGTGTTCGCGTTGATACATGTCGTATTTCTGGCCGCTCCAGGTCCAGTTCGTCTTACCTTCAATGCGCGGCACCGGGCCACGACCGATCGTGAGCGTGGAGTCGGTACCCAGGATGTAGTCGGAGTTTTCGTTGTAGCAGCCTTCGATCTGGCGATTAGCGATGAAGGCACGAACGCCGTTCGGATAGAGGTAGTTGATCTCGAAGTGATCGTAGATGTTGCCGCCCTCGGCCGGAATGACCCGACCGCCTACTCCGACGCAGCTCACCGGAGGCTCATCGTTCATGGCCCAGGCGACTTTGTCGACGCTGTGCACGGCCTGTTCCACCAAACTGTCGCCGCAGAGCCAAACGAAGTTGTACCAGTTGCGTATCTGCCACTCGGTATCGCTCATGCCCGCGGGGCGCTCGCTCGCCGGGGGCATGGGTTTCACCGGATTGGTGTAGTAGGTGGCGTAGTACGCAACCAACCGGCCCAAGGCGCCGCCGTGCAACTGCTGAAAGGTGTCTTCAATCATGTTGCTATAGCGCCAGCAGAAGCCGGCAACCAGGGAGACGTTCTTCTGCTTGGCCTTTTCCGATGTCTCCAACACCCAACGCACGCCGGGTGCGTCTGTGGCGATCGGTTTTTCGCAGAAGACATGCTTATTAGCGTCAATGCAAGCCGCAAGATGAGTAGGCCGAAACCCGGGCGGAGTGGTGAGGATAACAACGTCGACGCCGCTATCAATTACCTTCTTGTAGGCGTCGAGGCCCAGAAACTGGTTTGAAGACTCAGCCTTCACTCTGGACTGAAGCTGCGAATAAGCCTTCAATGTCGTCAGAGATTTATCGATTTGGGCCTGATCGATATCGGCAACGGCGGTCAGTTCGGCGTAATCATCAGCATGAAGCGCTTGTGAAGCGGCGCCGGTGCCACGGCCGCCACAACCCACTAATCCGACCTTGATCGCATTTGTGACCGTCTGCGAAGAAATGATCGCGGGAAAGCCAGCAATCAGCGCGGCCCCCGCAGTTCCCTTAATGAAATTACGCCGGTCCGAGACCACTTTGTCGATTTTCATGTTTCTCTCCAGTTTATGCGATACAACGTGCTGAGTTCTTGGGCGAAGGAATAGCGCATTTTGCGAAACGGCCCCGGCGGGGTGGCCGACGAGGACGTCGGCCGCGGACCAGGAGGTCCGCCCTACAAAAAAGTCGGTGACGGTTTGGCTTGGAAAATTAACTGGTTTATTATCAGAAAGATACTGGCATTTTTGGTGCCGGACGGCGCGTGCCGGTCCGGATACTCGAGCGAGAGCGCTCGAGAATTGTTGGACTCACGATGGAATGCTACGAAGCACGGCTGCACGTCGAGCAGGCTGCTGCTGCCGGATGAGGACCCGGCCGAATTGGAAGAGTTACTGGAGGGACTGCGGGAGCAGTACCGGCCCGAGACGACACTCGATCTGAAATTTGTAGTCGAAGCGGCGCGCGCGATGTGGGTCTTGGAACGGAACAATCGCCGCTATGACGAGATCGAGCAGACGCTGTACACCGAGGAGCAGGACTCGACCAAGTGGACAGACGAGCAGTGGAAGCGGCTGGACCTACGCACCCGGTATAGGACGACGGCGGAGCGATCCTGTGCGCGGGCGCTGCGGAACTTGGCCCATGTGCGGAGCCAGCGGACAGGCGCGGGCGAGCGTCGGGTGACGCCGAAGGAGGAGAAAAAGAAGACGGAAGCGGAGAAGCCTCTCCAGCTGCCTAGCGGGGGACCGCCGCCACTGTATCAGCGGGTTGTAGTGACGGTAGCGGATGGGAAAGCCTCAACACGGGTGTATCCGACGAACGAACAATTGCGCCGCGTGATAGCGGATAGGGCGCCCGAAACGAATCTGGCACGCATTTATGAATTTCTGAATGGCGTGCCGAGCGAATACGGCTGGGCTGAGGGTGCGCGCTCCTCCTGGCAGATCGACGTGGAGGCCTGGCGTAAGTTGATCGCGATGGAAGAGGCGCGAGGCGATGGGATGTTTCTGTGTCCAGATGTCGTGCGAGAGGCGTGACAGCAGTAAAACGTTCTAAGATTTGCGGTACAACAGCTAGATGAACCGCCGAACCTTCGTTCAATCCGTGCTGGCGTTTGCCGCCGTCCCAGCCAAGAGCGACCGCCTGCCCATCTTCACGTCGGTTGAGTACAGTATGCTTCCGGCAACGGCGTCGATTTCGGAACGATTTCAGATGGCGAAAGACGCCGGTTTCCAACGCATCGAATGCCCCACCACTCGCAATGAAGGGGAGGCGCAGAAGATGAAGGAGTCTGCCGCAGCAGCAGGTATTCAGATCCATTCCGTAATGAATATGGACCATTGGAAATACCCGCTTTCCTCGGCGGACCCGGCTGTGGTGGAGAAGAGCCTGGACGGTGCGCGGGTGTCACTTCGTAACGCGAAACTCTGGGGCGCGGATACTATTTTGCTGGTGCCGGCAGTGGTGAATGCGGAAACATCCTATGGGGATGCTTACAAACGATCGCAAGAAAACATCCGCAAGCTAGTCCCCCTGGCCCAGGAGTTGGAGATCATTATCGCGATCGAGGAAGTCTGGAACAAATTCCTATTGAGCCCGCTCGAATTCGCCAAATATATCGACCAGTTCGAGAGCCCCTGGATACGCTCTTACTTCGATGTAGGAAACGTTGTCCTGTACGGATATCCGCAGGACTGGATACGCACGCTGGGCCCGCGTATTGCGAAGCTGCACATCAAAGATTTCTCATGGCGGAAGCTAGTTGCCAAGTGGGTTCCTCTTGGCGAGGGAGACATCGACTGGCACGCTATTTACGCATCCCTGAACGACATCGGATACAAGGGGACGGCCACCGTGGAACTTCCGGCGGGGGACGCGGCTTATTTGAAAGAGGTGAACCGGCGATTGAACGCGATTCTGGAAAATCGGCTCGATCGAGTTAGCGATTCGACAAATCGCGGATCATGATGTCGCGGAATTTCATGTTGCCGCGACCGCCGGCATGCAGCTGCAGCGCGATGGGGCCATCGAACGATTTCGGCTTGGGATCGGTGAAATCGACCATCTCGACGCCGTTGAGCCGTGCGCGATAACGATTGCCGATTACGTCGAGCAGATATTCATTCCACTCGCCGGTACGGACCACGGTTTCGTTCTGGGGCGCTGGCCAGACGATCCAATTCCGGCCGTCGCCATAGAGGCCGGCCGTGTGGTGGCCGATGGTGCAGTCCACTTCAAATTGCAGCCCCTGGGTTATCTCGGCGGTGCCCGGCTTGAACGCGGTGTGGAAGAATACACCGCTATTGCCGTCGCCTTCACAGCGAAACTTCAACGAGAGCTGAAAGTCTTTGTAGGACTTTTCGGTCTGCAGGTAGCCGTAATCTTTCGTCAGGCCGCGGCCGTGGATGACGCCCTCTTCCACGGTCCAGCTTTCGTTGCCGATCTTCGTCCAGCCCGTGAGATCCTGGCCATTGAACAGAGATACCCAGTCTTCGCCCGGCGCCTTCTTCTTCACAGCGTCTTGGGACAGCGCGGCGGCTGCAAAGAGGCAGACTGAAAGAGCGGCGACAAAAAAGTGATTGCGATTCATTGGTCAAATCTTACACTGATGCTCGCCGCGGCCGCCGGGACGGCGTTTCAGTTCTCGGATGTGGCGGGGACTTCCGGCATTCCGTTCGTGCTCGAAAACAGTCCCACGGCGAAAAAGTTCATGATCGAAACGATGCCAGGCGGAATTGCCGTGTTCGACTACAACGGCGACGGTCTGCCGGATATTTTCTTTACGAACGGCGCCGATGTTCCTTCGCTCGAGAAAAAGCATTCGAAGTTCTGGGACCGGCTATATCGCAACGACGGACACTTTCACTTTACGGATGTAACGGAAAAGGCAGGCGTAGCAGGGGCAGGCTATTCGATGGGGGCGGCGGCGGGCGATTACGATAACGACGGACATCCGGATCTGTTCGTCGCAGGAGTGAATCGCAATATTCTGTATAGGAATCGGGGCGACGGCACATTCGAGGATGTAACGGCCAAGGCAGGGATACAAGACGATCACTGGGGCGTGGCGGCCGGATGGTTCGATTACGACAACGACGGCAAGCTCGATTTGCTGGTGGTTCACTATTCGGATACTCCCCTGCAGGACCGCTTTTGCGGCAACCGCGAGACCAACATTCGGATCTATTGCCACCCGAAATATTTCAATCCCCTGCCCTCGACGCTATATCGCAACCGCGGCGACGGCACGTTCGAAGATGTCTCTAAAAAGTCAGGCATCGGGCAGTATGCCGGACGAGGCATGAGCATGGCTTTTGCCGACTACGATGGTGACGGTCTGATGGACATTTTCGTCACCAACGACAACATGCCCAATTTTCTGTTTCACAATCGGGGCAAGGGAACATTCGAAGAGACGGCGCTGCTGGCGGGCGTGGCGCTGCCGGATCGCGGACAGCCGGTCTCAAGTATGGGCGCCGACTTTCGGGACTATGACAACGACGGATTCCCCGATATTGCGGTGACGGCGCTTGCCGGAGAAACCTTTCCGCTTTTCCGGAACGGCGGTCAGGGCATGTTCAATGATGCTACCTATGCGAGCAAGATCGGTCCGCTGAGCAATGGCCACAGCGGATGGGGGAATATGTTCGTCGACCTGGACAACGACGGCTGGAAGGACCTGTTTACCGCCAACTCGCACGTGAACGACCGGATCGAAGCCTTTGAGTCACACACCTACAAAGAGGCCAACACGGCGTTTCACAATGCCGGCGGCAAATTTGCAGACGAAACGCCACCAACAATGAAAGCGGTTCGCAGAGCGCACCGCGGCGCGGCCTTTGGAGACTTCGATGGGGATGGACGCATGGATCTCGTAGTGTCTTCCCTCGCCGAGCCAGCCGAGTTATGGCGAAACGCGACTGCGAACACCGGCAACTGGGTGGCATTCCGCCTGAAAGGCACGAAGAGCAATCGCGACGGCATTGGGGCGCGGATTCGAGTAGGAAAGCAGTGGAACGAGATGACGAGTGCCGTGAGCTATGCCTCGGCGAGTCTGGTTCCGGTGCATTTTGGCGTGGGAGCAGCGCGGGAACTGGACGATGTGGAAATTCGCTGGCCGAGCGGACGGGTACAAAAACTAAATCATTTGCCCGTGAACCGCGTGGTCGACATCAGCGAGCCTTGAGGCGCTGGTACTCCTCCATCATGGTTTTGGCGAGAGTGGGCTGCCCGGTCGCCTGATAAGCGCGGGCAAGCTGATAATGCAGGCCGCCGTCTTTATCGAGACTGAGGGCCGTTTTCAGATGTGGAATAGCTTTCTGGGCCTGGCCGAGGCGTCCGTAGCATAGGCCAAGAGCCGCGTGCGCCGGAAGAAGTTTAGGATCGAGCCGCAAAGCCTTCTCGAGATATGGAACGGCGGGCTCGATTTGTTCCGTTTCAAGCAGGCTGTCGCCGACGAAGAAATTCAGATTTGCGGAATCGGGTTCGGCGCTCAGGAATTGCCGTAGCTCGGGGAGCACGGCTTTGAAGTCGTGGCTTTGATACAGAGCGGTGGCGAGCTGATGCTGCGCATCGCGATCGCCCGGCGAGAATTTCAACACTATCCGCCATTCTTCGACAGCTTCGCGAAATTGACCGTGGTCGCTCAAGATTTGCGCCTTCACGCGGTGTAATTCGGGCGATTCCGGGAGCTTGCCTAGTTCGGCGAAGGATTGTTCGGCGAGCTCGTTATAGGCGCGTGAGAGCCAGTAGAAGCCTTCGGCGTTGTTTCGGGTCTGAGCCGTTTTGACAACTTCTTCGAAGCGGCCGGCGGCGAAATCGCACTGCAGTTTTTCGGAAGTACAGTTTACCGGGCCGAGTTTTTGCTCGGCTGCGCGGGCGGCGGCGGCTTCGGCCGGCTTACCGAGAGAGTCGTAGATCTCCGCGCTTTTTGCGCGCACGCCACGCATGGCCGGCATGCGCTTGGCAGCTTCCGTATATGCGTAGAGAGCGGCGGTGTATTGACGGTCCTGCGTTTTTACTTCGCCCAAGAGAGCGAGTACGTAGGCGGATTCGGGCGCGATTTTCAGGAGTCTTTCGAACGCTTGTCGGGAAAGAGCCGCATCACGCTGGCCGCGTTCATAGAGGACTTGCGGGTTGATCTGGGCCGCGGCGAGGGCAAGGAAACACAGCCACATGAGAAAAAGGGCAGGCCTCAAAGAAGGTCTGCCCTTTTCACAGCTTAGAACACCATGCGTAGGCCGAAGCGGAATTGACGTTCGGTATTCAGCGCGGTGCTGTTGGAGAGTGTACTCGTAATCTGCATAAAAGAGCCCGGACTACTCGCGTTTGCCGCCGGGTTCGAGAATTTTGCAGTGTTGGTTAGATTGAAGCAATCCGTCCGGAATTCCAGATGCAGACGTTCCTTGATGGGAAAATCACGGAACAGACTGAGATCCAAGTTGAATATACCGGGTCCGCGAAGGACGTTGCGGCCGCTGGTTCCAAAACGAACGGCGGTCACGGCGGCGAAGGCGGTGGGGTCGAAGTACGGCTGGCCGGAACCAATGCCGCCGATCTGCTGGACATTTGTCTTCACCTGGTCGGCAGTCTGAGTGTTGTCTGGCCCAGCAGCCACCGATGTCCCGGAGGCGGTAACGTTGAACGGAACACCCGTGAACGCCGAGAGAGTGCCGTTCACCTTCCAATTCCCCAAGATGTGGGAGGCTGTACCGCTGTTTACATAGGCTTTGCCTTTGCCGACAGGTAGCTCATAAACCCAACCAGCCTGGAAGACGTGGGTCCGGTCGTAGCCAGCTACTGCGCGGTTCCATTGAAAGCCATACATGCGCGACGGTGTCGCCCAGCCATCATCGTCGGTGTAGTCGATCGCTTTAGACCACGTATACGCAGCCTTGATGAAGAGCCCACCGGTGACTTGTTTATTCACAGAAGTTTGGAGCGAATGATAGTGAGAGCTCAGATAACCGCTCCACATATCCAAGGCGGCGGTACGACCATAGTTGGCCAAGGGAAGGTTCGCGTTGGTGGAACCGGGAACGCCCGAATTGATGTCATAGTCGGCAAGCTGATGGGTTGTTTGCGTTCCCACATACGCTACGCTTCCGATCATCTTTCCGGGTAACGTACGTTCGATTGTGAAATTCCAGGATTGGATATAACCGCGCTTAATCTCCCCACCCCAGGGGCTGCGCTCCGTGACGTTACCGGGCAGCGTTACCACGCCAGTACTGAGGTCCGGGAAAATGGGGGCGGGGATGCCGGTCGAAAAGGGAGCACTGGAGAAGTAGCTGTTCGACGCCACGAAGACGTTGTTGATCGTTAAGGGATAGAAACCACGGAGCGGGCGCGAGTATGGAATCGGGTCATAGCTGATGCCATACCCAGCGCGGATCACGGTCTTCTCACCCAAGCGATAGGCGAAACCGAATCGGGGAGCAAAAAGCTTCTTGCTGACTGTAAAGCCGGCGTCGACTGGAGTGGTCCCACGGCCGCCGAGATAGAGAAGGTTGGTGGTGGGATCGTAGCGTTCCAGTCCCTTTCCGCAGCAGCGAGTCATCAGGGGGTAGAACTCGTAGCGCAGTCCAATGTTCAGCGTGAGATTACGATTTACCTGCCAGCGGTCACGCGCATACCAGCCAAACTGCCACTCGCGACCGGTCATCAAGATGTTCTGGTAACTCTTTTCCACGTCATCGGCCTGACCGAGCAGGAATGAGGCGTAGGAATTGAACTGATTCGGCGAGTATCCCACGGTAGCGGTTGTACTGCCATTGATTGTGAATTGTCCGCGCGGACCGCCGCCCAACTCCGGCTGCCAGTGATTCAAGTGATAGCGAATCATGTCAAAGCCGAAACGGAACTCGTGCGCACCATGCGTCCAGGTCAAGTTTTCGCTGTTGGTGTAGGTTTCATCCGTGCGGAACAAGGGCATCCAGGAATTGACGTTGCCGATGCTGGCGTATGTGCTGGTTGCAAAAAGAAATAGCGGTATGCCGCTCTGCCGGGGATCGGGTCCGTTGGTGCCCGGAATTCCGAAGACATCGGTGCCGTAGTTTTTCCCGTAGTCGCTCCCGAGCACGTACTGACTCATTCGCGTGTAACCGACGATTCGCGTCGAGGACCATGTTGGGTGATAGCACGTAGGTGGATCCGATCGTCGCGAGTTGTTGGAAGGTGTGGCCCGTTCCCGCATCACCGCCGATGCCTGCTCCTTCGGCTGCACCCAGGGACGGCAGCGCTAGGACGTTAGCGTCCATCAGACTGTACTTGCCCCAGACCATCATCTTGTCGGTCGCCTGGTAATTGACTTTCACGTCGTACTGATTGCGCGCTATGTTCGGCGTGCCGCCAATGAAGTAGTTGTTGGTAGCCCCAGAGCCGAGGTTTGTTCCAGGCAACAAGTTTTGGACTGCCAGAGCCTGCGGACTGATGCGGCTGGTAGGAATGATGTTGTTCTGAAACTGTGTGCGGCCGCTGCCGTCCGCTTTTCCGGTTGCCGGATCATAAATCTTCGTGTTGTACGCGCTGAAGTTGCCAAGCCGTTGATCGGCAGTGGGCAAAGTGGCTGTCACAACGGCTCCGTTGCGATCATCGGTGCGCTCCCAGCCTCCAAAGAAGAACAATTTGTTTTTGATAATCGGTCCCCCCACTGTGAGCCCCGTAATCAAAGTGGTGCCGAACGGCTTTTGCGTACCGGGCGCTTGGAAGAAGTTGCGCGTCTTGAGGTGCTGGTTGTCATAAAAGGCGAATGCACTTCCGTGTAGATCATTCGTACCCGACTTCGTAATGACGGTGACCGCAGCGCCTCCGGCCATGCCCTGCTCGGCGTCGAACGCGTCGGTAGAGACATTGACGGTCTCGATGGTGTCTGACGGCGCCACATAGGCGACATGGTGCGGCAGCCAGACGTTGATGTTCTGCGCGCCATCGAGCCGAGTACTATTGCTCTGGGCATTGGCGCCGTTGATGTGCGTCTGCAACGCACGGCCCGGCGTGTCAGTGATCGAATTCTGGAACGAGGCCGGTGTGGCACCCGGCACGAGGTTGATCAACTGCTGGTAGTTTCTGTATCTGGTGAGCGGCAGGTTCTCAATTGCTGCCGAACTGATCTCGGAGTGCACGTCCGATTTGTCGGTCTGCAGCATCAGGGCCTGACCCTCGACCGTGACCTGCTCGGAGACCTGACCAACGGCGAGCTTCAAATCTGCACGGTTCACAGTGTTGATGGAGACGTTGAAGTCATTCTGCACGAGAGAGCGGAATCCGGTGGCCGATACCTTGATCGTGTACTTCCCCGCCAGGACGTCCGGGATGCTGTAGCGGCCTTGATCGTCCGTGACAGCGCGGTATGTCTGATTCGTTGCACCATTCGTGGCGGTGACTTCCGCTTTGGGGACGACCGCATCCGATTGGTCCGTAATGGTGCCTACCAACGTCCCGTAGAGCACCTGCGAGTATGCCGACGTCGATACGCAAACGGCAGCAACCCAGAGACAAGCAAAAATAAAGAAAGACCGCCTAAGCTGTTTCATTTGCTTTCTAACCACCCCTAAGGCTTATATAGTAGCGCTTCCTCCACCCAAAGCGGTAGTGAATAATACATATAAAGTTTTGTTTTTCCCCGGCAAAATCGCAGTGGTTCTAGGCGTAATCGCACCGGCAGTTGGAGCGGCGACGACGACGTTCAATCAAGATATCGCGCCGATTATCTACAAAAACTGTGCGCCGTGCCACCGATCCGGCGGGTCCGGGCCGTTTTCGTTGCTGAATTACAACGATGTAAGACGGCACGCTTCGCAAATTGCGGATGTGACGCGACGACGTTTTATGCCTCCCTGGCTGCCGGATTCGGTGCATGGCGAATTTACCGAGGAACGGCGGCTCAGCAATGCCGAGATCGAGACGATTGCCGAGTGGGTAAAGCAAGGAACACCGCTGGGGTCGCCGGCGAATGCGCCGCCCCCGCCGAGATTCGCCGCGGAGTGGCAGTTGGGCAAGCCGGATCTGGTGCTGCGGGTCACCAAGCCATACCGGCTTCCAGCGGGCGGGCCGGAGATTTTCTGGAATTTTGTCATTCCGGTGCCGATTACCGCGCCGCACTGGGTAAAGGCAGTCGATATCCGGCCGGGCTCCGACGCGGCGAAAGTGCTGCACCATGCGAGCATCATTCTGGATCGCTCGCAGGCGGCGCGCCGGCATGAGACATCGTCCGGCAGCGGATTCGCCGGGATGGATCTTGAAATCGAAGAGACCACTTTCGACCCGGACGGCACGTTTCTTGCCTGGAAGCCCGGCAACATTCCCGTGGCCGAACCGGACGGCATGGCGTGGCGCGCGACACCCGGCATGGACCTAGTGTTCAACGTTCATCTTCGACCTTCGGGCAAGCCGGAGATTGTGAACCCGGAGATTGGCCTGTATTTCACCGACAAGCCGCAAAGCAAGTTTCCGATGCTGGTGGAACTCGAACGCGACGCTTCCATCGATATACCGGCGGGCGACCGCGACTACGTCGTCGCGGACGATTTCCGTACTCCGCTAGACGTGAAAATTCTGGCGGTTTATCCGCATGCACACTATTTGGGCAAGCTGCTGGAAGGGTACGCCACACTGCCGGACGGCACGCGCAAAACACTGATTCGGATTCCGGATTGGGACCTGAGCTGGCAGGGTGTGTATCACTTCAAGGAGCCGGTAGTGCTGCCGCGCGGGTCGGTGATTTCGATGCGTTTCCGCTACGACAACTCGGCAGCGAACGTGCGCAATCCGAACAGCCCACCGAAACGTGTACGAGGGGGAAGCCACGCCGACGATGAAATGGGAAATCTATGGATGCAGGTGCTGCCGGTGGAAGCGGGCGACCAGCGTGCCGTCCTGGAAGAGGCTCTGGCGCGGCAGCGGCTCGCCCATGAACCGGAGAATTATTCCGCCAATTTCAATTTGGGCGATCTGTTGTTGAGCCGTGGGGATGCGGCCGGATCGGTGCCCCACTTTGACGCGGCGGCCAAGGCGCGGCCAAACGATGCGCTCGCCGTAACACAACTGGGCGTGGCACTGGCATCGGCTTCGCGACAGCCCGAAGCGCTCGTGCAATTCAAGCGGGCGCTCGAATTGAATCCTAAATTCACGGATGCGCGATTCGATCTGGCAAGTGTGGAAGCCGAAGGCGGCCTGTGGCAGGACGCAGCGAGCAACTTCAAACGTGTCCTGGCCGAAAGACCAGGAGACGCGAGAGCGCATCAACATCTGGGCGAAGTCCTCTTCCTGTGGGGCGATCAGTTCAGCAAAGCCGGCGAGTTCGAGCAGGCGATTGCGCGCTATCGCGAGGCGCTGGTTTATCGGACCACGGATGCCGAGCTTCATATGAGCCTGGGAGTGGCTCTTGCACGGGGACACAGATTAGCGGAGTCGGTGCCGGAATTTCAGGCGGCGCTGCGGATCGATCCGAATTTTCAGCCGGCGCGGCAGGCGCTGGAGCAAGTGCAGGGTCAGATTGAGAGGGGCAGGCAGTAGGGCGGAGCTCCCGCTGCGCAACTGGCCCCAGGCTCCGCAGGCGAGCTCCCGCGCGCTCTTCCGTCGAAGAAAGAGTTCCATCATTCAGTTGACTATTGTTGCGTAACGTTTCATCATCGACGGCTTCCGCATTTGTATTGCGGCGATCAGCCGGTCTTTGTAACCTGGCGTCTCTATGGCAGCTTGCCTGCGAGTCGCGTGTTTGATTCCGATGTAAGCTCCGGGCGGGCATTTGCTGCTCTGGATCGTTTGTTGGGTGGTGGGCGTACCGGCCCGCTTCATCTTCTCGATCGGGCGATTGCGGAAATGGTGGTGGATGTTCTGCGCTATATGGCGGATGTGCAGCGGCGGTATATCTTGCATGCGTTTGTGGTGATGCCAAATCATGTTCATATCCTTGTGAGTCCGCTGGTTTCGCTGCCGCGGCTGACCAAAGCTTTGAAAGGGTATACCGCGAAGCGAGCGAATCAGATGTTGGGGCTTACCGGGAGCCCTTTCTGGCAGGAGGAGAGTTATGACCGTTTGGTTCGAGACGCTGCGGAAGGGGAGAGGATTCGGTCCTATATTGAGCTGAATCCGGTTCGTGCGGGGTTGGTGAGGCAGGCTGGCGCGTATCGTTGGTCTAGCGCGGGGTGGCCGACCGGGAGGTCGGCCGCGGACCAGGAGGTCCGCCTTACTTAGTTAATAGAGGATTGCTACGGAATCGGCGGGGAGTTCGATCAGTCCGGGGCGGGTTTGCCAGTCCGGTTCCGAGCAGATAACGTTCTCCGCGGGCCTTGTAACACGGAGGGCCTGGCGATCGGAAGCGAAGTTACAGGCCACTTCTATCGGGCCGCGCCGCATGACGAGCCAGCGTGTGCGCTCGTCGAAGGTTACTTCTACCCGATCGAGCCGTCCGTCAGATAACGATAGTTGCGAGCGCCGGAAAGCAATGAGCCGCCGATACCAGGCAAGCAGGGCGGCGTGGGGTTCGCTCTCGACTTCTTTCCAGCAGAGCTTCGAACGCTCGAAGGTGGCGACGTCCTGCGGATCGGGTACCTGTTGCGGATCCCAGCCGAATGCGGCGAATTCGTTGCGACGCCCTTCGGACACGTTGGTTGCCAGATCGCGATCCTGGTGATCGGTGAAGTATTGAAACGGCGAGGAGGCGCCGAATTCCTCGCCCTGAAACAGCATGGGCACGAAGGGAGCGGTGAAAACGAGAGCAGCAGCCATTCGTTGGCGACCGGGGCTGAGAATGTGGCCCAGGCGGTCGCCCAGAGCGCGATTGCCCACCTGATCGTGGTTCTGCGAGTAGCCGAGCAGGCGGTGACCGGAAAGAACGGAATCCCGCCGGCCATGGACGCGCCCGCGCGAGGACGAATAAACTCCGGCATAGACAAATCCCTCCCGGAGCGCCGTCGCCAGATGCCGCAAGGATCCGAAATCTTTGTAGTATCCGTTGGTTTCGCCGGTGAGCACGCCATGCAGCGCATGGTGAAAATCATCGCTCCATTGGGCATCGATTCCGAAGCCGCCCGCTTCACGGCACGCGACGACGCGCGGATCGTTTAAATCGCTCTCGGCAATCAGCACCAGGCGACGGCCGAGGGACGCCTGGAGTGCATCGACCTCGCTCGACAGGTTTTCGAGGAAGGTTACCGCGGAGCGATCGTAGTATTCGTGAATGGCATCGAGACGGAGGCCATCGAAATGATAGTCGCGGAGCCAGAAAACCGCATTGTCGATAAAAAAGCGCCGGACTTCGTAGCTATCTCTATGATCGAGGTTGACGGCCGCGCCCCACGGTGTGTTGTAAGCACGCGTGAAATACGGACCAAAGCGCGCGAGGTAATTCCCCTCGGGCCCGAAATGGTTGTAAACGACATCGAGCAAGACGGCGAGGCCTTTGGCATGGCAGGCATTCACCAGCCGTTTCAGATCGTCCGGCGTGCCGTAGGCCCGATGAGGCGCGAAGAGATCGACTCCATCGTATCCCCAGCCGCGCTCGCCGGAAAACTGATTCACCGGCATGAGTTCGATGTGCGTAACACCGAGATCACGCAGATAGTCGAGCCGCTCGATGGCGCTCTCGAATGTGCCGGCAGGCGTGAACGTGCCGACATGTAATTCGTAGATGATGGCGCTGGAAAGCGGGCGCGCCTGCCAACCGGCGTCGGTCCATTGGAAGGCATCGCGATCGAACAGGCGCGAGGGCCCGTGGACGCCGTTCGGCTGATACCGGGAGCGCGGATCGGGAAGCGAATCGCCATCGACGATGAAGCTGTAATCGGCTCCCGGCTTGGCGTTTTCGACGGAGCTCTTCCACCAACCGCCCCCTGCAGGCTGCATGGGGTGCTCTTCACTGTTCACGCGAACAGCCAAGGCCCGGACGCGCGGCGCCCAGACTTCGAATTCATGCATAAGTCTATTGTTTGATGAGGAGAGCCACCGGAAAGGCTTCGAGAAGATCGGCGACGGCGACGCTGCCACCCTGAAAAACAGTGCCGGAAAGTTCGTCGCTCCAAGTTCCAGGTGGAAGATCAAGTGCAGTGTCGGCCCAGTTCCCACCTAGTTTCATTACGAGACGCGGCACGAGAACCAGGACGTCGTCTCCGCGCAAATATGCCAGAGCGTGTTCGGCACGGGAGCCTTTGGCCATCAGCGGCGTGTATTTGCCGGCCTGGTCGAAGCATTGCGGATACTCACGACGGACGCGCAGGCCGTGGTGAATTGTCCACAGCTTTGGCAAGCCTTCTTCCATGCGCTGCCAAACCTGACGGACATTGAGATGCTGCATCTGGCAGAGCAGGCGGCGACGCAGCGAGTAATCAACCGGGCGGCGGTTATCCGGATCCACCAGGCTAAGGTCCCACAGTTCGGTGCCTTGATAAAAATCGGGAACTCCCGGTGACGTGAGTTTCAAGAGTGTGAGTGCGAGCGAATTGATGCGACCCGGCTCGACGAGCGGCTGCACGAAGCTTTCCAAATCAGCTAAGAATTCCCGGTCGGTATAAAGCGACTCCATAAATCGCCGCGTAGCGCTCTCAAATTGCTCGTTCGGCGCTAGCCAGGAGGTCTTACGCTTAGCTTCGCGGATTGCCTTTTCCATAAATGGCCATAAGCGATCGAGGCCGATCGGCCATGCACCGATCATGGTTTGGTAGAGCAAGTACTCGGTGTTCGCATCGGGCAAATCGTGGGTCTTGTAGTGTGAGTTGTACGCGAACCAACGCGAGACAGCTTCTCGCAACTCGATAGGCATCTCAGACAACAAACTGAGGCGCATCCGCACGTCTTCGCTGCGCTTGGTGTCGTGTGTGGACGAAGCAAGCATACTGTATGGACGGCTGCGCCGCGCCTCTGAACAGAAAGCATGGAAGTCGCGCGGGGAGACACCGAAGTGGCCGGGGTCGCCGCCGACTTCATTCAAGGCCAGCAGCCGGTTGAAACAGTAGAATGCGGTGTCCTCGACACCCTTCGCCATCGCGGGTCCGGTGAATTGCTGAAACCGCATGACAAACTCGGATTCGATCCGACCTCGCACCCGCAGGAGCAAGAGATCGCGAATGAAATCGAACAGATCGGGATCAATCTCGGGACGATTTTTCTTGGCGCAATCAATTGCGCAGTCAATGTAACGTTCGTCTTCTTCCGTTATCTCGTCTCGGTCCGGCGAAACGTAGGTGCGGTAAACAGGCAGGCAGGCGACGAATTCGCGCATGGCGCGGCTCGCGTCCGAACGCGTGTAGTCACGGCGGTCGCGATGGCATTCAAAGATCGCGGTGAGCAAACTGGTGAGCCGGTTGACATCGCTGCCGAGCAAATCGCGCATCACCATGTGTTTCTTTTCGCGGCACAAGGCCGCGTAGTCGGAGGTTTCGCCAGTGAAATCGGTGTAGATCTTTGTCAACGCTTCAGCATTTGAAGAGTCGACGAACAAGCCGCCCGCCTGATTCAGGTAATCATAGCCCGTGGTGCCGTCGATCGGCCATTCGCGGCGGTAGTGCTCACCGGGCTCGATAATCTTTTCGGCCAAAATCCAAACGTCGGCCGCCTCGCTGCGCAAGCGCTCGAAATAGCCACGAGGATCGAGTAAGCCATCGGGATGGTCCACGCGAATCCCATCGAGCGTGCCTTCGCGCAGCCAGCGTAGAATCAGCGCATGCGTGTCGGCGAAGACTTGCGGAACCTCGACGCGCAGTCCGACCAAGGTATTGACGTCGAAAAAACGCCGATAGACAAGTTCCTCTTTTGCTGTCTGCCAGTAGGCGAGCCGATAGTTCTGCTGTTCGAGGAAGGCGTCCAGCCGGTCCGGGTTGTTGGCAATCGCTTTTAATTCGCTGTCGACCAACTCGGCGATGAATGGGGTTTCGTTGAAAAGACGCTCAAGCAAATCGGCGATCACGGCCTTGTCGCGATGGCGTTCGGTAAGACTGGCCGCGTCCGTCAGACTGGCGTGAGGGAGCCGCGCGAGGGAATCGGCAAGGAACGCCAGATTATCCGACCCGGTATCACTGGCAGCGGACGCCAATGTCGCCGGAAGGGAGCGCGGGGAGGCCGGCAACTCATGATCGAAATATTTAATGAAAAATTCACCACCGCGCCGTTTTAGCTGAATTTCGCCCCGCTCCAGAACGCGGCCATAATGATCTCCCAGGATGGGGACCAGCAGCTTGTTGCGAAGCTTTTCTTCGTGCGGCTGCCAATCGATATCGAAATAAGAGGAATATCTACTGGAAGGGCCGTTCTCGAGCACATCCCACCAATAGCGATTGCGGCGACCGCTGATCGCCATGTGATTGGGAACGATATCGAGTACCTGACCCAGCCCACACTCGCCCAGCCGAGAGGAAAAGCGCGTATGGGCCTCCTGGCCGCCGAGTTCGTCGTTCACACGATGGTGGTCGACGACATCGTAACCGTGCTGACTACTCGGCGCAGCTTGCAGATAAGGAGAGCTGTAGACATGAGAAATGCCGAGGCGGCGAATATAATCGGCAATCTCCGACGCGGCGTCGAAGCCGAAACCGGCGTGCAATTGCAGACGATATGTAGCGACTGGAATCCGAGCCATCCTGAGGTAAGACATGCCAGACCTGATATTGTTTCGAGGCCGGGGCTATTAGAAGACGTAAAGTGGTAAGTATCCCGTATGTTGTACGAAATCGAGCGCCAACCGGCAGCACACAACTCTACCATCCTGCTGCATCCGGACGACACGGTAGCTATCGCACGAAAAAGTATCGAAGCCGGGCGGGAACTGGAAGTGAACAGCGGTGTGGTACGAACACTCGCATCCATTCCCGCGGGCCACAAGGTGGCGATTCGCTCCGTTCGCGCCGGAGACCCAGTATATCGCTACGGTAATGTCATCGGTTTCGCAATCAGCGACATTCAGCCGGGCGAGCATGTGCATGTGCACAATCTTGGCTACCAAGAACTCGACACTTCGGAGGTGGCCGTTACAGAAAAACCCAAAATCAGGCGGGCAGTGTCCTCGAAGACTTTTCTTGGCTACCAACGTGCGGATGGGCGCGTTGGAACGCGAAATTACATTGCCGTGGTTGCGGCGAGCAATTGCGCGGCGTATACGGCGGAACTGATTGCCCAAAGCTTCGCGGACGCGGCATTGCCAGAGAGCCTGGACGGCATCGTTGCGTTTCCGCACGGCGAAGGCTGCGGACAAGCCATGGGCCCGGACACCGAACAGCTACAGCGCACGCTCGAGGGAGTACTGGATCATCCAAACGTCTCGGCGGCACTGATTCTTGGTCTAGGTTGCGAGGTCAATCAGATCGATCACTATCTGGGGCGCAATGGCACGGGCACGACGTCGCCGGCTCTGCACGGGCTAACGCTGCAGGCTTCGGGCGGGACGCGTGGGACAGTGGAGGCGGCGCGCAAACAGATTCAAGAATTTATCGAGCGCGCGGCGGCCGAAAAGCGAACTGAGGCACCGGCGAGCAAGCTGGCTCTTGGATTGAATTGCGGCGGATCGGATTCGTTTTCCGGCATCACGGCGAACCCGGCGCTGGGCTTTTGCTGCGATTTGATCGTAGAACAAGGCGGCACAGTGGTACTAGCCGAAACTACCGAGATTTTTGGCGCGGAACATCTGCTGATGCGGCGCGCTCGGAATGCGGCGGTTGCCCGAGAACTCATAGGATGTGTCGAAAAATATAAAGCCTATCTTCGCCAGTTTGGCGGGAGCTTCAATGACAATCCTTCGCCGGGGAATAAAGAGGGCGGGCTGACGAACATTTTAGAAAAATCGCTGGGCGCAGTGGCCAAAGCGGGCACCAGTACGCTCGAGGGCGTCCTGGAATATTCCGAGCGAATTGGAAAGCCGGGCTTCGTATTCATGAACACGCCAGGTTACGATCCGGTTTCGATCACGGGGCTTGCGGCCGGGGGAGTGAATCTGATTGCATTCACGACCGGGCGAGGCAGCGCCATCGGCTTCCCCAGCATTCCAGTGCTGAAGATCGCGAGCAATTCGAATACCTACCGCCGGATGACGGGCAATATGGATATCAACGCCGGACGCATCGCGGATGGCGAAGCGACCGTCGAACAAGTGGGGCGGGAGATTTTTGAAACACTATTACGCGTGGCATCGGGAGAGCGCACACACGCTGAAGAACTGGGTCACCACGAATTCGCGCCGTGGCGCATTGGCCCGGTATTGTAAAATCGCGCTATTTCGGCGCGATGTGGAAGAAGTATGCAGTCATCACCGCACCTATTGCAATGACGAGTGCACGGATGATTTTAGGCGGTACCTGGCGGGCACCAATCGGGCCCAGATAGCCACCCGCAATGCCGGCAGCCATCATTATTAGCGTGGGGCGCCAGGATACCTGATGTGATGCGATGAAAATGCCAGCGGCAATGGCGTTCAATGAACTGCCGAGAACCGTCTTAATGCCATTCATGCCGTGAATGTTGTTCAAACCGTACAAACGCATGGCAGCGAGAAACATGATTCCCATGCCGCCGCCGAAGTAACCGCCATAGACACAGATGGGGAAGAGCATCAGCAGCATTGCGCCATGACTGGAGTGCAGACGTCCGCGCAAAGCGAGGCTGACCTGCGTGCCGAAGGCGAACAGCAAAGTAGCAAACAGCAGCAGCCATGGAGCAACCAAGCGGAAGGTTTTGTCGGAAGTAAACAGAAGCAGTGCGGCGCCCGTGGCGCCCCCGCAAAGACTTACTACGAACCAGGACTTGATATTTTTTTCGTTGAGCTCCTGGATGTCGCTCCGGTACGCGAAAGCGCTTGCTACCGAACCCGGCACCATAGCAACGGTACTTGAGGCATTGGCCATTACGGCCGGCACGCCCGCGAACAACAGCGAAGGAAAAGTAAGGAAACTGCCCCCGCCGGCGACCGCGTTGATGGCGCCGGCAAAGACCCCCGCGAGGATCAGTAAGAGATACGTCATCGGAAAGATCTAGTGTAGAGCCCGATTACACTGACAGTGTGATGCGCCTCCTGATTCTTGCTTTCTGCGCTTCGCTCGCCATGCACGCGGCAAGCAGGAAGACGATCACTCTAGATGAATTTTTGTCGCAACCCACCGCCCATTCGCTGACACCGATTTGGGCGCCCGATGGGAAAAGCTTCACCTACCGGCAAAAGGACGATGTTTATCTTTATGACGTCACAAAGCGGCAGGCGAAGCACTGGTTTACAACGAAGGCTACATCTGCAAAGAATCCATCCTGGCAAAATCGCCGCGTCAGCTCGCAATCGTACCAATGGTTTCCGAATGGCAAGGATCTTCTAGCGGCCGAGGATGGCGATTTGTTCATCGTGCATGCCGATGGAGAGCGCGAACAAATCACGAAGAGTAGCGAAAACGAAGAAGACCCAAAGCTTTCGCCGGACGGCAAACGCGTCCTCTATCGCTCGAAATCTAATCTGTACACGATGGACCTCGCGACGAAGCAAATCCGCCAGCTCACGACAGACGGAAGCGAGACGCTGCTGAACGGTCAATTGGATTGGGTGTATCCGGAAGAACTCGAAATCCACACGGCAACATGGTGGGCGCCCAATTCGAGGGAGGTCGCCTATCTCCAATTCGATGTAAGCCAAGAGTTTTCGTATCCACAACTCGATTTGTTGGGGGAACGGGCGGCAACCGAACCACAGCGCTATCCGCAAGCGGGCACACCGAACGCGCATGTCCGGTTGGGTGTGGTTTCGCCGGATTCGGGCGTGACCAAGTGGATGGATGTTGGCGAGACGGCGAACACGTTACTGGCGCGAGTTGCCTGGTTACCGGATTCTTCGAAGGTTGCCGTCGAACGCATGAATCGCGTGCAAAACGAATTGGATTTGTTGTTTTGCGACGCTTCGAGCGGCGCAGCGCAGGTCGTACTGCACGAGCAATCGAAGACGTGGATCAACATGACGGATAACTTAGTGCTGCTGAAGTCACGTCCTGAGTTCTTATGGACCAGCGAACAGGCTAGCGGATTCCGGCATATTTATCGCTATTCAGATAAGGGCGAATTGCTGCAGCAACTCACCAGCGGGAATTGGGAAGTCCGATCCATCGCCGCGGTGGACGAAGCGCGCCGGATGGTCTTCTTCACGTCATCGGAACAACGCCCGCTCGAGACCCAGTTGTATGCAGTTGGATTTGATGGAGGCGCGCGCACGCGATTGACGAAGGAGGAAGGAGTGCATAGCATTCATGCAAACGACGACGGCAGTTTTTGTGTCGATGCATTCTCAAACTCCAAGCGCCCGCCGGAAACCGTGCTGCGAAATGCGACGGGCGAGCAGGTTGCCGTTGTGACGCCGGTGGATCAGAAGCAGCTCGAAATGTATCAGTTCCCGCCGACCGAGATCGCCGAGGTAAAAGCAGAAGACGGAACGGTGCTTTATGGAAGGCTGATCAAACCCACCAATTTTCGGGAGGGCGTGAGATATCCGCTCATCGTTTATGTCTATGGGGGGCCGGGTGTACAGCAGATCCTTGATGACTGGCAGGCGCCGAGTTGGCAGCAGGCTCTGGCTGAACGCGGCTACCTGGTCTGGCAACTCGAAAATCGCGGCTCGCAAGGGCGCGGCCACGCTTTTGAAGCGCCGATCTATCGCGAGCTTGGAAAGCAGGAAGTGGCCGATCAGCGGCTTGGGGTCGAGTATCTGTTTAGTAAGGGTCTTGTGGACAAGGAGCGCATCGGCATCACCGGCTGGAGCTACGGCGGATACATGACCATCCATTGCATGCTGCTCGCGCCGGATGTTTTCAAAGTGGGCGTGGCGGGCGCACCGGTGAACGACTGGCGCAACTACGATACGATCTACACGGAGCGCTACATGGACACTCCAGCGAACAACGCGGCGCGCTACGAATCAGCCTCAAACGTGCCGAACGCGGCAAAGCTTGAAGGGCGACTGCTGATTGTGCACAACTTCGAAGACGACAACGTGCTATTTCAAAACACGATGCAGATGGCGAACGCGCTCGAGAAAGCGAACAAACGATTCGTCATGCAGATTTATCCGCAGAAGACGCACGGGGTTTCAGGCGCGCTTCGCAAGCCGCTATACGTGGAGATGACGGCATTCTTCGACGAGCATTTGAAAGACGGCCGTTAGCCGAGCAGCGCTTCGACCAGCGTCCGGCCAAGCCATTCCTCAAATTCCTGCGAAGACCAGCCGCGTTCGCGCACCAGCATGCGATACAGATCGCGGCTGGTCAGGGCCCAGAGGATTTCGCGCGCTCTGGCTTTGCCAAGGCCAGGACGCAGGTGCTTTTTCTTGGCCAGGTGTTCGATCAAAGGCTCCTGGCGGTCGTAGCGCATGGACTCGCGCTCCCGTTCTACGCGCGACAGTTCGGGCGCCAGTACGCCGGCCCCCCTGAGCAGGTCGAGGACCGGCCGTTCGGAGTCGAAAATCCGGCGAGCGATGCGCGCGGCGTAACGCAGCCTTTCGTCAGGCTCCCGAGCGGTCGTAGCCTGACGAACGAGATCCTGATAGGTCTCGTCGAAGCGGGCTTGATCCAAAATTTCCGTTAGAATGCCGGCTTTCGAGCCAAACACAGCATAGACGGTTTGCGCCGCCACGCCTGCATCTCGGGCAATCGAGTCGATGGTCATGGCGGCGTAGCCTTTTGCCACCAGCAAGCGACGGCCTGCAGCCGCGATGCGCTGGCGGGTTTCGGCAGCCTGGCGCTCGCGCACGGCAGATTGATAGGAGCGTTTTTGTCCAGCCGGCATCTTGACAATGCTAGCGCATTATTAACTATATTTAGCTATATTGAATTTATGACACTCTATTCAACAATCCTGTTCCTCCACGTTCTTGGCATGCTCGGGCTGGTGACGGCTTTGGGCATCGAGTGGGTCCTGCTTCGGTACACGGCTCGGGCGGGGACCCGCGAGGAGGCGCAAGCCTATATACGGCCGACGGCGATCCTTCCGCCGCTCGCTATCGTGTCGACAGTGCTCGTGCTGATTTCCGGCATCTATCTCGGCATCCATCTTCGGGCTGGGGATCAGGCCTGGGTCCGGGTCTCGCTTTTTGCCCTGCTGTTTATCGCGGGGCTTGGAATTTTCACGGGTAAGCGAATGCGGGCTTTACGGCGCGCCTCCGCTCAGATCCACGAACTCGTAAGCGATCCGCGATTGCAGACACCGATCCGGCTCCGCTTCAGCGTTCTGCTGGGCATCGTGCTCCTGATGGTGGCGCACACGAACCTGACGCTGTCGCTCTCGACGATGGGCGCCGCGCTTGCGATCGGCCTCGCGTGGAGCGCGGCGGCCGGGCGAGCTAAAGTCCCAACAGCCGGTCGGGCGTAATCGGTAACTCCCGCACGCGTACTCCGGTGGCGTGATAGACCGCGTTTGCGACGGCGGCGGCTACGCCCGTTATGCCGATTTCTCCGACGCCGCGGCAGCCGAGCGAATTGAAATTCGGATCAGGCTCGTCGATCCAGGAGACGTCGATGTCGGGAACATCAGCGTGAACCGGAACGAGATAGCCCGCCAGGTCGGCGTTGGCGGCACGTCCGTGTTCGCGGTCGTAGACGAGATGCTCGAGCAGGGCCGCACCGATGCCAAACACGATGCCACCGATAAACTGGCTGCGCGTAGTCTTGGCGCTCAGTATTCGGCCGCAGTCAAACACGCTGACGACGCGCGAGACGCGAATCCGGCCAATGTCTTCCTCCACGCGCACCTCAACGAAATGCGCTCCGAAGGATTGAAAGGCGAACTTGTCGTTTTGGCCGAAGATCGGCTGAGTGCTGCTCTCGGCTTCGATTGGGCCCGAACCAGTTCGCGTGAGGAGTTCTTGACGGATCTTCTTACAGGCATCGGCGACGGCGGGCGCCGTGCTCGAAGTGAGATTCGAGCCACCGGCAACGGCGCATTGCGGTAACTGCGAATCTCCCAGTTCAACTTTCACTCGCTCGATAGGCAATCCCAGCCGGTCCGCCGCGGTAACGGCCAGCATCGTGTACATGCCCGTGCCCACGTCGATGCCTGCCGTCGACACGACTGCGTGCATACTCGACCCGCTGCCCTCGACGCGGACGCGAACGCTCGCGCCCATCGTGTATCCGGGGTAAGTCGCTGTGGCCATGCCCCAGCCCAGCAGAGCGTTTCCATCACGCATGGCACGAGGTCTCGGCGGTCGTTTTGCCCATCCGAAACGCTCAGCACCGCGCTCGTAACACTCAAGCAAATGTTTGGCGGAATAGGGTTTGCCGGTGTGCAGATTATGCGTGGCGTGATTGCGCCTCCGCAGTTCTAGCGGGTCGAGCGCCAGTTCGTAAGCCATCTCGTCCACAGCGCTCTCGAGCGCGAACTGACACGGCGCTTCGCCCGGGGCACGCATCCAGGCCGGCTTCATCACGTTGACCCGGACGGCATGATGAATACCTGTGAAATTCGGGATCGGATAGAGATGGCGCGACGTGATATTCACGGGCTCGATGAATTCATCTTTGAGCGCTGTGTGCGAAGTCGTATGATGCCGCAAGCCGGTGAGTGTTCCGTCTTTCTGAGCGCATAACTCGACGCGCTGCACGGTTTTCGGCCGGTGACCAACGGTGGTCAACACTTGCTCTCGAGTGAGTACCGAGCGGACGGGGCGGTTTAACCGTCGCGAAGCGATCGCCGCCAAAATGACATGCGCTCCAGTAGTAGCTTTCGAACCGAACATACCGCCAGTGAACGGACAAAGAACAGTAACTTGCTCGGGCGCCAGCCCAAAGGCGGCGGCCAGAACGCCGGCATCACCCTTGACCCACTGGGTTGAGTTGTACACGGTAAGCGCGCCGTCTGACCACGAGGCAATCGTGGCGTGCGGCTCCATGGCGCATGGATGCTCGGTGGGGGTGATGTAGGTCGCGTCAATGGCGGCGTTGGCTTCACGTAGGGCGCGTTCGACGTCGCCGCGGCTCAATTGCACGTCTTCGCCCATGAAGTCTTTAGGCTTGTATGCCGTCGAAGCAGCCTCCTCGAACGCGGTGGCGTGGCGATCCTTTGCGTACTCGATTTCGAGCAGCGAGGCCGCGTGGCATGCCTGCTCGAAGGTCTCGGCCACGACCATCGCAACATACTGCCCGGCGTAATGGATTCGATCGTCGTCGAGTGGGAGCCGGTCCTCGGAGGCTCCGCCGGATTGCCCGAGACCGGTCGGCAACTTGCCTAGCGGTCCGCGATTGTCGCTAGTAAGCACCAACAAAACTCCTGGAACAGCCTTGGCTTTGGCATCATGAATCGTCTTGATGCGCCCGCCGGCGACCGGACTGCCGACCAGAGCGGCATGCATCACGGTATTCCCGGAGAGCGATTCCGCCGCATATTTGGCCGCACCGGTGACTTTCAGCCGTCCATCTACGCGGTTGGCGGGCGTACCGATCAATGCCGCTGCCACAATTCCTCCAGAGCCCTCACGAGGGTGCGTTTTCCGAGCTCGATTTTGAAAGCGTTGTCGCGCCGCGGCTTGGCGGCCGCGAAGGCGGCCTCGGCAGCCGCACGAAAAGTGTCCTTCGCGACAGGCTTGCCGGTCAATGCCGCCTCCGCTTCGGGCGAGCGCCAGGGTTTGGTGGCCACACCTCCCAGACCAATTCGAGCGGCGCGAATCGTGTCACCATCGACGTCGAGCGCGACAGCCGCGGAGGTCAGAGCAAACTCGTAACTGGCGCGATCTCTTACCTTCAGATAGTGCGACTGACGGCTCAACCGGGATGACTCGATCTCAATGCCCAGGATGACCTCACCGTGCTCCAGTACGGTCTCGCGGTCAGGCGTTTCGCCGGGGAGCAGATGAAACTCGTTGAACGGAATACGGCGGGTATCCCCGTTCGCTTTCTGTGTCGAGACTACGGCATCGAGCATGGCGAGGGCAACGCACATGTCCGAAGGATGTGTGGCAATGCAGCTTTCACTCGTCCCTAACACCGCGTGGCCCCGATGGAAGCCTTTCATGGCATCGCAGCCCGATCCGGAAACGCGTTTATTGCAGGCGGCATGCACTTCCCGAAAGTAAGGGCAGCGGGTTCTTTGCAAGATGTTGCCGCCAGTGGATGCCATGTTGCGTAACTGAGCGGAAGCGCCAGCCAGAATGGCTTCGGAAAGAACCGGAAAGCCTTCGCGAATCAAGCGATGTTCCGCGAGATCGCTGTTGCGCACGTTGGCGCCAATTTGGATCGTCCCGCCGCTTTCTACGATGGCATCCGGCAGTGTTCGGTTGACGTCCACCAGCGCTTCGGGGGTCATGACGCCCAATTTCATGAGATCGACGAGCGTGGTGCCGCCCGCGAAGAATACCGCCTGAGGATCGGCGGCGACGGCATGGATCGCGCCTTCGACGGTCTGGCTCTCTACGAATTGAAACGGATGCATATCAGCGGGTCCCCATAGCCTGGCGTACAGCAGCAACGATGTTCGGGTAGGCACCACAGCGGCAGATGTTTCCGCTCAAGCGCTCGCGGATTTCGGCATCGCTTAAATGCTCGCCTGCCGATTCTTCGAGCATCGCGACGGCGGAGAGAATCTGGCCCGGGGTGCAGTAGCCGCACTGGAACCCGTCGCATTCGATGAATGCCGCTTGCATCGGATGCAATTTGCCCGCCTGTGCCAAACCTTCGATGGTGGTGATGGCACGATCCTTCACGGCGGCCGCCAGCGTCAAGCAAGACAGCACCCTTCGGCCATCCACCAAAACCGTGCATGCGCCGCATTGGCCCTGGTCGCAGCCTTTCTTGCTGCCGGTCAGATCCAGATGGTCGCGAAGAGCGTCCAGAAGCGTCGTGCGCGGATCCAGTTCAAGAGCTTTCGATTCGCCATTCACGTTCAGGGAAATGAGCGCCGGTTGGACGGCGGGGTGTTCCAGAATTGTCGCCATGTGCTAACCCACGACTCTAGACGACGGGGCAAGCCGAGCGTTACTTCCTAATCAGACGGTAATGAAAACTAGGGTTCAACGGGGCTTGGGAAATTCAAAAACACCGGTAAAGTTTCTCGCATGGAAGATTCATGCTCCCATTCGTCGTATTCCACCAGGCGCTCCCGCTGACTTTCCTGGATGTGATTAGACATCAGTTCGGACGCCCTGGCCGCATTTCCCTCGGCAATGGCTTCAAACATCTCGTGGTGCTGCTGGTGGATCTTAGTCAGCAACGCCGCGTTATGTCCACCCCGGTGTATCGAGAAGATTCTCATTAAGAGCCGTGTTTCGTTCACGGTCTTCAAGATTCGGGCGTTCGCCGCCATCCGCAGCACGAGGGTATGGAAGCCGAGATCGCACGCGATGAAGCGGGCCATTTGATTCTCATTGAGAGTGGACTCCGGTGTATTCGGCAGGTCGTTTTTTATGCGGAGGATCTCATCCGCGAAGCTTTCTAAACGCTGCAGATCTTGGGGGCTACTGGTTTGGCGTGCCGCTTTGCCTACCGCATACACCTCAAGGGCTTCCCGTAACTCGTAAAGATCAATGATGTCCTGGCGCCGGAGTTGCACTACGACGGTCCCGCGATTCGGAGTCTGCTCGAGCAATCCTTCCGCGACCATTTGCCCGAGAGCTTCGCGAATCGGCGTTCTGCTGCTGCCCAATTCCTGAGCCAGCGCCACTTCGGAAACAGCGCTGCCAGGCCGCATCTCGCCGCGCGCGATTTTCTGTTGAATCAGCAAGTAGGCTCGCTCGCGAACAGAGCGATCGCCGCGCGGAGTTGGGGGGGAGCCATTGCGCTTCACCAGATTCAGTATACAAATCGTGGCCGGAGGGGCTGTATACTGCGATAGACAGATGTCGACAGATGTGGACTTGAAGCTTCCGTTGCCGTTGCGAGGGATTGTTCCTCCCCTGGTTACGCCGCTGACCGAAACCGGGAAATTCGACGCCCAATCGTTCTCGACTCTCATCGAGCGGGTCATCGGGGGCGGCGTTCATGGATTATTTCTTCTCGGGACTACGGGAGAGTTCTGCAGCTTAGGCACAGAGACGCGGCAACAAGTAGTCAGCGAAGGATGCCGGGCGGCGGCGAAGCGCGTTCCCGTCGTGGTGAACGTATCGGACACGTCGTTCGAGGAGTCCTTGAAGCTGGCGCGGCATGCGGCGGGCGCCGGGGCAACGGCGGTGGCGATTTGCCCGCCGTACTATTTCTCCGTCACGCAGGAAGATCTTCTGCGGTATACGCAGAAATTCGCGGAGGCCTCTGATTTACCGGTTTTTCTTTACAACATCCCGCAGAACGCCCACGTGGAATTTGAAGCCGACACGGTGCGACGCCTGGCGGATGTGCCGAACGTTGCGGGCTTGAAGAACAGCAACGGAAGTGTCGAATACACCTCCCAAGTAAGCCAAGTAAAAGCCCGGCGGCCGGAGTTTTCTCTTCTGGTGGGGACGGAAGAGATCATGATGACGGCGATGGAGGCTGGGGCCGACGGAAGCGTGTGCGGCGGAGCGAACATGTTTCCCGCCCTCTACGTGAAGCTGTTTGACGCGATGGAAAACAAGCAACTGTCGCAGGCAAAAGAGTTACAAGGGCTGATCGCGAGGATCGCGAAAGAGATTTACTCGGTCGGGCCTGCGAATACAAGTTATTTTAGAGGACTCAAGGGAGCGCTGGCGCAGCTTGGCGTCTGCGGCGAATCACTTGCCGAGCCTCTAACGGTTTTCAATTCGGAAGAAAGGCAAGAGCTTCGCTCGCGGCTGAATCGGCTATTGCCGGAGCTCTTATGAAAGGAACTCATCCATGCAGAAAGTTCAAGCCCCGCTGCGCTTTGCGCTATGGGTCGCGTGCATCCTGTTTTACTCGACAGCGAGTTTGCATGCTCAGGTAAACGCGACCGGAACATTTTCCGGCCTGGTCATCGATCCAACCGGTGCAGCCATAAGCCGTGCGCAGGTCAAGGTAACGGATGAAGGCACCGGCATTGTCACGACCAAGGAGACCGCCCCGGATGGATACTATACAGTTCCCCTGCTGAAGCCAGGGGTTTATTCGATCGAAATCGGCGCGACGGGATTTACGACGGCCGTTCGTAAAGACGTGGGTCTGCAAATTCAGCAGGTGGTACAGGCAGACTTTACTTTGCAGGTCGGAAACATGCAACAGCAGGTCACGGTGGAAGGGGGAGCGCCGCTACTGAACACCGAATCGACGGAAGTGGGCAACGTTCTCTCGGAGCATTCGGTTCAGCAGCTTCCGCTGAATGGCCGGAATTTTTCTCAGCTAGCGCTCTTAACTCCGGGAACTAACCCGGGGCCTGTGGGCGGCATTCGCACGCAGGGGAACGGGAACGAGACACAGCGCGCCGGCGCGGAAGTGGTAGCTTCGGGCTCCAGAGGCAGCTTCAATACGTTCATGATCGATGGGTTGGACGACCGGGACCAATCGGTTGGCACTGTGAAAGTATTTCCGAATCTCGAGAGCATCGGGGAATTCAAGGTGCAGATCGGCAACTACAGTTCTGAATTTGCGGGCGGCGGCGCGGTGGTGAACGTGATTACACGTTCCGGCGGAAACGACTTTCATGGTTCGGCATTCGAGTTCCTTCGCAACAACGCGTTCGATGCGCGGCAATTCTTCGATGCCGCGAAGCCGCAGTTCCAGCAGAATCAGTTCGGCGGCGCGCTCGGCGGCCCTATCCGAAAGAACAAGACATTCTTCTTTGGCGACTACCAGGGGCTGCGTGTGCACACTGCTAGCACCTCCGTGCTGACCGAGGCGACAAACGCGATGCGCGGCGGTAACTTCAGCGGGGTGGCTACGATTTACGACCCGGGCACTTATAACGCCGCGACCAACACGCGACAACAGTTTGCAGGGAACGTGATTCCGACGAACAGGATCGATCCCATCGCGAATAATCTCCTGGCCATATTTGCGCAACCGAATCTTCCGGGCAATCGAAATAACTTCCGAGTGAACAACCTGGCTGTCCAGGTGCAGGATCAGTACGACGTTCGAGTAGATCAGACATTTTCCGAACGCGATAGCATGTTCGGCCGCTATACACACGGCGACGCGGACACTACGTTCCCCACTACGCCAGTACTGATCAACGGCGCGATCAATCCTCTGGCGTTCGCACAAGGCACGGCAACGGCGGGTTCGCTGCGTCTGAACCATGCTCCAAGCGACCAGGCGACTTTGCAGGAAGTGCATCAGTTTTCACCGTCGGTGGTGAACCAATTGGCGCTGGGTTATACACGATTTGCGTTGCGAGTGGTTCCGCTCGATCAGGGATTTAATATTGCGCAGCAGCTCGGATTGCAGGGTGCCAATACGGGCGAGAATGCAGGATCGATGGCGTCACTCAGCATCTCCGGCTACCAGGGATACAGTTCCAGCAACCTTCCCGAGATCGTTCCGCAAAACACATGGCAGATCAGCGATACGATTTCCTATACCAAAGGAGCACATTCCCTCCGATTTGGAGCGAGTATCGTCCACAACGGATTCGGTTTTTTCCAACTCGGTGCACCCTCGGGGTCGCTTTCGTTTACCGGGGTCTATAGCAATAACCCGGCGACGTCTGCAGGTGGAAACGGATTCGCGGACTTTCTTTTAGGGCTGGGCGCAAGCTCCTCTAAATCGGCAGCGCCCTATGGGGTACCCTACGAGACCTATACCGAATATGGCGGTTTCATCCAGGACACCTGGAGAGCGACGAACCGGCTTACGGTAAATCTCGGCCTTCGTTATGACTTATTTACGCCGCTCACCGAGCGCTATAACCGCCAGTCGGATTACCTCTTAGGATCGGGCACGCTTGCGCTGGCAGGCCAGAACGGCTATTCAGCGTCGATATTGGACACTCAAACGCACGACTTCAGTCCGCGCATCGGACTTGCCTATCGCGCAGACGACAAGACCGTCGTTCGAGCGGCCTATGGTCTCTTTTATTTCAATGAAGTCGGCGCCGGCGGATCCACCAGACTGTTTATCAACAATCCGTTCGCGGCGCAGTACGCGGTTAGTTGCGCTGCGACCGCACCGTGCTTGAGCACTTCGATTGGAATTCCGAACGTCCCCTCGGCAAACAATCTGCCGACGAACGTTTATCAGCCGATTCCAAACCTGACGCCCAACGTACAGCAATGGAATTTCACCGTGGAACGGCAGTTTGCGACATCGTTGGTAGCGCGAGTGGGATACGTTGGCACGCGTGGAACTCACCTAAACCTGAATCTGGATGAGAACGTGGCGGCTCCAGGACCGGGCGCGGTCCCTGCCAGGCGGCCCTATCCGTCGGTTGCAACCATCTCCGCGTGGGAACCTCGCGGTCCATCCAGCTACAACGGACTGCAGGCATCGCTGGAGAAACGATTCACTTCGGGAGTTTCATTTCTGGCGGCTTATACCTACAGCAGGAGTCTGGATGAAGGGGCAGGCGGAAACTCATCGACGGGCGAATCGCGGATAAACATTCAAAATCCGCGGAACTTGTCGGCCGATTATGGTCTTTCGAACTTTAACTACGGCCAGCGATTCACGTTGAGCAGCGTCTATCAGATGCCTTTTGGAAAAGGCCGTAAATTTCTGACCAATGCGGGCAGGTTAACCGATGCGCTCGTAGGTGGCTGGCAGATCAGTAGTATTGTGACCGCGCAAAGCGGCGCGCCATTTTCGGTCTCGCTCTCGACTCCCACGGCAAACACCGGTACGTTCACACGACCCAATCGGATTTGCAACGGCAATTTGCCGAGTTCCAAACAGACGATCAACGCGTTTTACGATACAAGCTGCTTTGTGACGCCCGCTCTGAATACGTTTGGAAACGCGGGCCGCAATATTCTGATTGGTCCGGGACTCGGAACATGGGATCTGGGCGCGGACAAAGATTTTGCCTTGACCGAGCGGTTCGCCTTGCAGTTCCGCTCCGAGTTCTTCAACGTGCTGAACCGGGCAAACTTCGGGTTGCCGAATGGGAGTATCGGATCGGCAGCTCAGGGCACGATCACGACGGTCATCACCAACGCCAGGCAGATCCAGTTCGCACTGCGGCTGCACTGGTAGGACATATGAGAGCAACCGCTGGATTGTTATTGTTTTGCGGCGTGAGCTTATCCGTCGCCGCACCCCCCGCCATCGAAGGCGTGCGAAACGTAGTGGTCTATCGGGAGGCGGGCCGATATGGCGGCTGGCCAGCGAACCACGGCATTTGGATCTGGGGCAACGAAATCCTTGTCGGGTTTGAAAGAGGGTACTTCAAATACAGCGGTTCCCGGCATTCGATCGATTGGGATCGTCCCGCCGAACACGTGCTGGCGCGGAGTCTGGACGGAGGCGAGACGTGGACGCTCGAGCATCCGGCGAGCTTGCGGCCGCCACCCAATGTGCTGGTCGCGAACGTCCACACGGAACCGGGCGGCAAAGATGTAGTCGACTGCCCTGGGGACATCGACTTCACCAACCCGAACTTTGCATTCACCGTCCGCATGGAGGATGTAGACGTCGGCCCTTCGCGCTTTTATTACTCCTACGATCGGGGCAAGAATTGGAGCGGGCCATTTCGGGTGCCAAACTTCGGACAGAAAGGCATCGCGGCTCGAACGGACTATCTGATCAACGGCAAGCACGATCTGACAATGTTCCTGACAGCCGCCAAATCAAACGGCAAGGAAGGACGCGTGATTTGCGTCCGCACGCAGGATGGCGGAAAGAGCTGGCGAATGGTCGGCTTCGTGGGACCGGAACCGGGCGCGGACGATATGGCGATCATGCCATCGTCTATCCGGCTTTCGCCCCAAGTGGTTCTTACCTCGATTCGTCATACTCACTGGATTGAGCTTTACCGTTCCGAAGACGACGGGAAATCATGGACATTTCTAAACCGACCTGTGCCAGACACCGGCGCGCATCATGGGAACCCTCCTCGCCTCTTCCAATTGAAGGATGGGAATCTAGCCATTACTTACGGATATCGTTCGGAGCCATATAGCATCCGAACGGTAATCAGCAAGGATCAGGGCAAGACCTGGAGTAAGCCGATTACGCTACGAAACGATGGAGGAACCTGGGACCTTGGATATACACGGAGCGTAGTGAGGCCGGATGGCAAAGTTGTTACCGTGTATTACTTCAATGACGACAGCCAGAAGGAACGTTTTATTGGAGCGAGCATTTGGGATCCCCAGACGCTAGAGCAAACGGCGGGCGATCAATGAACGAGCTCGATTTCCTGAGAAGTGTCGATACCCCAACCGTTGCGAATGCGATCGAAGTGCTGAAAGTCCGGTCGCGGACCGAAGGATTTCCGTCCGTAGATCTGCGTTGTCTATTTCCAGAACTCGGAGTGATGTGCGGCTATGCGGTTACGGCTCAAGTGGAAACCGTTTCGACGGGTAGCGCTCTCGAAGAAGAACGGTTTGTCGAGTTATTTGAGGCGGTCGAAGCGTCGCAAAAACCGGCAGTTGTCGTAATGCAGGAGATCGGACGGAATCCAGGATGGGCGGCGCACAGCGGCGAAGTAATGTCGACAATTTTCACGAAGCTGGGCGCCATCGGTCTGGTTACGGATTGCGCGGTTCGAGACTTGTCCGCCGTTCGCCGTCTGCCGTTCCACTATTTCGCCCGGGGCGCGGTTTCGAGCCATGCGCATTTTCGAATTGTGCGGTCGAACATACCCGTTGAAGTGCTCGGGATGACGGTACATCCCGGCGCGTTGCTGCATGGCGACGAGAATGGGATCGTCACAATTCCGGAAGAGAAGCGGGAATCCCTTGCGGCGGCGATCGAGCAGGTATTAGCGAGTGAGCGCAAGCTGCTCGACTTTGTCCGGCAGGATGATTTCCGGGCTTCGTCCCTTCGCGGCAGGTTTCTCCATTAAAGCGATGAACAGAAGAAACTTTCTTAAAACGGCAGGCGCCACGGTAGGGATCTCGCCTCTGATCCAGGCGGCGGTTGGACCGGGCGAATTCGATCTTACCGGCTGCACCATCGTGACAGCGGAGGGCGCATCGGCTCGCGAACGAAAGGCCGCGACTGTCCTAGCAGAAGAGGTCCTGAAACGCTCGCTGCTCAAATGGCCGGTACAGGGCAAAGCGCCGTCCGGGTCCGGCGCGGCGATCTATTTGGCCACAAACGCATCGGCGCGCAAGCTGGGATCGAGAATGAATGCGTCGATGAAGGCGGGCGAGCGTCTTTCGGCCGATGGATTTTCTATTGCGAGCGGCAGCGACGGCAGCGGACGCTGGATTTCTATTGTGGGCGCCGACGAGCGGGGATTGCTGTTCGGTGTGGGTAAGCTCTTGCGCACGACGACGTTTGGAAAGCAGACGGCGGCGGTAGACCCAACTTTGCTACACGGGGCAACGGCGCCGAAATATCCGCTGCGGGGCCATCAACTCGGTTATCGGCCCAAAACGAATGCCTACGATGCCTGGGATGTCGCGACCTGGGATCAATATATTCGCGATCTGGCGATGTTCGGCACGAACGCCATCGAATTGATGCCGCCGCGAACGGATGATGAGCCGGACAGCCCGCATTTTCCACTTCCTCCCGAACAGATGATGATCGAGATGTCACGCATCTGCGATGAGTATGGGCTCGACGTCTGGATCTGGTATCCGGCGATGGATCCCGACTATGCCAATCCGGCGACCGTCGAGTCCGCGCTGAAAGAATGGGCGCACATCTATCAAGTGCTGCCAAGAATCGATGCGCTCTTCGTTCCTGGCGGCGATCCGGGGCATACCGAACCGAAGGCGATGCTGGCTTTTCTCGAGAAGCAGAAGACGAGTCTGCGCCGCTACCACCCCAAAGCCCAAATGTGGATGTCGCCACAGGGGTTCCGAGGCGCATGGATGGACGATTTCTTTCACCTGGTGGACGACAGCAAGACGGCTACCTGGCTGGACGGACTCGTGTTCGGTCCGCAATCGCGATTGAGTCTGCCAGACCTTCGCAAGCGCATACCAAAGAATTACCCGATTCGCTTCTATCCGGACATCACACACAGCGTGGAGTGCCAATATCCAGTGCCCGATTGGGATTCGGCGTTGGCTATGACAGAAGGGCGCGAAGTAATCAATCCGCGTCCGCAAGACCAAGCCAATATTCTCCGGCGATACTCTTCCGAAACGATCGGCTTTATTACGTATTCGGAAGGCTGCAACGACGACGTGAACAAGTTCGTGTGGAGCTCTCTTGGCTGGAATCCGGAGACTCATGTGATGGATGCCCTGAGAGATTTCGGGCGCTACTTTTTCGGAGAGCCATCGGCTGAGGGTATAGCCCAGGGGTTGCAAAGTCTCGAGTACAACTGGCGTGGCCCTCTTGCCACCAACTCGGGCGTTTCCGTTACGCTGGCGCGTTTCCGCAATATGGAACACAGCGCTTCGCCCGCATTGCTCGAAAACTGGCGTTTTCAGCAGGCGCTTTATCGCGCCTACTACGATGCCTCGGTGCGAAGCCGCCTGATTCAGGAGAATGGCGCTCTTTCGCGGGCGTTCGACGTGCTGGGCCGGGTGGAAGAGATAGGCTGGGGGCCGGTGCCTCTTAATATTGGTCAGCACCCCAGTTCCGCACCCCCGAACGGTCTCGACCCGGAGATTGTCTTAGATGAGGCGCAGCGCATTCTCGAAGAAGCATTACGAAATCCGGCCGGGTCCGCTTTGCGCACGCGTGTTCGCGAACTGGGCGAAGCACTGCTGCAGAGTATTCACATGCAGCTTGCCGTGGATCGATACCAGGGGGAGGCGGTAAATCGCGCCGCGAATCTCGAGACGCTAGAAACACCGGTTACCGATGTGCCATGGCTGCGGGCGTGGATTCTGGAAATTCGGAAGATGACATCCGCAAATGAACAGGTCGCGGCGATCCGGCAATTGCTGGCGCGTACCGATCCGGGGCCCGGAGGCTTCTACGACGAGCCTGGGAATCCAAGTAACCGCCCGCATGTGATCCCCGGCCCGGGAAGCGAGCAGGACCCGGAGTTCCGGGCGTCGGTATTGACCGGATACAACTATCCCGACCAGCTCGGAAGCGCGGCGCCAATTGCCTGGAAACGCTGGGGTGAGTCTTTGTTTGATGCGCCGTTCCGGATGCAATACAAAGATCTCGATCCACGGGCTCAGTATCGAATCCGCGTCGTCTACTCGGGCGAAGCACGGCGAGTGAAGATACGGCTGATGGCTAACGGAACACAGGAAGTGCACGGGTTGATAGACCGCCCGATTCCCCAGAAGCCGCTCGAATTCGATATACCCGCCGAGGCCACGAAGAATGGCGAACTGGCTCTTGAATGGACGCGGGAGCAGGGGCTGGGCGGAAACGGACGTGGGTGCCAGGTCTGTGAAGTATGGCTAATGAGGAAATAAGAGAGGCATGGCAGAAGACAAGGCTGTAGCGCAGTGGGAAAACCCGATTCGCGCAGCTCTGCGCGAGGGCAAACCTGTGTTCGGAATCACGATTTCGACACCGAGCATCGAGCTAGCCGCGCAGGCGGCGGACATGGGATTCGATTTCTTGTGGATCGAAATGGAGCATTCGCCAATCACGCTCGAAACGGCACGCAACATGATTTTGGCCACGCGCGGTTCTCGCGCCATGCCCTTCATTCGCGTGCCCGCGGTGGAGTTGTGGACGGCGAAACGTGTGATGGATATGGGCGCGCTAGGCGTGATCTTTCCCTTTGTCAGCACTCCAGAATCGGCGCGGATTGCAGCGCAAGCCTGCAAGTATCCGCCTAAGGGCCTCCGGGGCTCGGGCGCGGGACTCGCTACGTTCCGCTGGCCGGCGCCCGGCGGATATTATGACTTCGCCGATCAAAACATTGTGGTCGTGACCAATATCGAGGACACAACGGCGCTTGAGAACATCGACGCGATTGCCGGAACACCCGGAATCGATGTTCTCTTTATCGGCACAAGCGATCTCTCGTTTTCACTGGGCCTGCGCGGGCAACAGGATCATCCGCTGCTGCTGGATGCCATACGCAAAGTGGTCGAGGCCGCCCGAAAGGCCGGGAAGGCTGTGGGACGGCCGCTGGTGGATGCAGCACGGTACCAGCAGTTCATGGATGAAGGTTTTACATTCTTTCAAGCTCAAACCGAAATCAATCTGATGGCTGCAGGCGCGCAGGCATATTTGACTCCGCTAAAGAAGTGGCGTCCATCGGTCGGCCCCCGGCCCATGTATTAAGAAGAGACAGTGGCAATCGACCAGAGGCTGGACCGCTACAAGTGGCGCGTCGTCGCGATGCTCTGGAGCATTTCATTCTTTAACTATGCCGATCGCGCGGCTCTCTTCACGCTCTTTCCATTGCTAGAGCGCGAGATGCATCTTTCGCCGGTGCAGCTTGGATTGCTCGGCTCGTCCTTCGCCTGGATGTACGGATTGTTAGCGCCGTTCTCAGGCAATCTGGTCGATCGAATCTCCCGGAAGAAAGCGGTGCTGGGCGGACTCTATGCGTGGAGCCTGATTGCAGCCTGCACTTCCCTGTCGCGCGGGTTTCATCAGCTGCTCGGATTCATGACGGCGGAAGGGGTGGGAGAAAGCCTCTACTACCCAGCTTCGATGTCGATGCTGAGCGACTATCATGGGCCCGAGACGCGATCGCGTGCCATGGGTCTGCATCAGACCAGCGTCTATGTCGGAACCATCGCGGGCGGTTTCTTCGCCGGATTGATCGGTGAGCATTACGGATGGCGATGGTCGTTCGTTGTCTTCGGCGGAGCCGGATTTTTACTGGGCTTGGTTCTTCTTCGATACCTTCGCGAGCCTGTTCGGTCGCGCACCGTGGGAGCGGAGAGCACGGCGAAACCGGGACTGCTTCAGGTGTTGGCCTATATTTCGAAGACACCGGCGGCTTTGCTTTTACTTGCGGGTTTCTGCTGCGCCAATTTTGTCGCCATGGTTCTGCTGTCCTGGATGCCGAAGTTCCTCTACGATCGTTTTGGATTGAGCGTCGCCGTTGCCGGACTCTCCGCCACATTGTTCATCCAGTTAGCCAGCATGTGCGGGTCGCCACTCGGCGGCTGGCTTGCCGACGCCATGCAGAAAAAGCGTTTGGGAGGCCGTATCGCGGTGCAGTCGGCGGCGTTGTTCTGCGGGGCTCCCTTTGTGCTAATTTGCAGCCAGACTCGATCGGCGGGCATTCTGGCAGGATCGCTGATTGCCTGGGGGCTCTTCAAAGGTTTGTACGACGCGAATATCTTCGCATCCATATTTGACGTGATACCCGCTGAAGCGCGCGGTACAGCTGCCGGTGTGATGAACATGATCGGGTGGCTTTGCGGGGGCGGCCTCGCGCCCGTCACGGTGGGATATCTGTCGCAGAGCGTAGGGCTCAGCCGGGCAATCGGTTTTACTGCGGGAGTTTATGTTCTGGGCGGGCTGGTGCTGCTTTTAGCGTCGCGTGCCGCGCGAAGAGTGACCGTGCGAGACGTGGTGGCACAGACTGGCAATGCGCCGAGAGCCGAGTGGTCGCGACCCTAGTTGTCGCTGCGATTCACTGGGGGCAATCGGCCAGGAATATCTTGCGCTGCGGATTGTTCATTGGGGCTGCGAAACACGGCCAGCGATGCGAGTTCGTGAATCTGGCAGAGTAGATGCTTTGTATCGGGCAAGCAGTGCGACATGCAGCGCATCATCGTCAATCGACAGCGCCGCATAGTCCACCCATGTCTCGCGCATGATGCCAGCGCCGTGCCTGCAACCGATTAGATGCCCGATTTCATGCGCCACCACCCAGGGATTTATGAAGATTATCGTTGCGACTCCATCGTATTGATCGGAATCGGGCACGCGCGTGTAGCCACCCTTCGATTTATTTGCCGTCATCTTGTCCCATTGATGGCGGATGTAGATCATGCAGTCATCTGTATTCTCGACGACATGCCATGTCACGGGCCGTGCCGGGGTACTGAGGCGAACCGTCCACCAATCCATCGCGATCCTGGTTGCGGCGAGCGTCATGAAATCTACTTTGACGGCGATGTCCGAAGGAAGCTGGGGTTGCTGCATCTGATAAGACAGGCCGCAGGCTCGAGGTTGCTCCTTGGCTTCGGCAAAGAGGGGCAATAGCAGAAGAACGATTGCCGTCACAGGCATTGAAAGTGAACTTAGTAACGGACTAGCAACCCTCGATTCAACAGCGCCACCGCGTTTGACATCCATTTCGTCATGCTCCCGACGAATCAGCCAAGTGCGCCGCGCGCTAAATGGCCGCTCACTAAGACCTGCGGGATTCAGCGCGAAAATAGGTCAATTAGATTTTGGGGAGCAGGCGCGCGGTTGTGGTCTTCCTTATCGCGAGCGGAGAAGTTATCTAGAGCACAACCAGCAACCTCACGACCCTATCGTCTGAAATCCTCGAAGCTTGTTAACGATCGAGCACTATCCACGCTGGCGCGTGGTCGCTCGCGTTTTCTTCGCCACGCACCCATCGGTCGACACCGCCGCCAACGAGTCGCTCCGACATTTCTGGCGAGAGCAGGAAATGGTCGAGCCGCATGCCCTTGTCCCGCGGCCACCGCTCGCGCTTGTAATCCCAGAACGTCCAGAGCGGCCCAACGGGGTAAAGCCTGCGTAGAGCGTCGGTCCAGCCCTGAGCTAGCAGTCGTGCAAAGGCTTGACGGCTCTCCGGTTGAATCAACGCGTTGTTATCTAAGGATCGCGTTGGATAGATGTCCTGCGCGGTCGGCACCACATTAAAATCGCCGGCCAACACGACGGGCACCCCGGCCCTCATAAGTTCGGCCGCATGTGTGATCAGACGCTCGAACCACGCAAGCTTGTAATTAAACTTCGGACCTGGGTGAGGATTGCCGTTCGGGAGGTAGATGGAAGCGATCAGGATTCCGTTTACCGCCGCCTCAATGTAGCGCGCTTGGCGATCTTCAGGATTGCCAGGGAGGCTTGAGCAGGTCAGCACCGGATCGCGGTCTCGCGCCAAGATCGCCACGCCATTCCAGGAACGCTCGCACTCCGAGACTCCGCGATAGCCGAGGGCTCGAAGCGCGTGTGCGGGAAATGCCTGCTGCTCCGCCTTGAGCTCCTGAAGGCAAACGACATCTGGTTCAGTTTTTTCGAGCCAGGCCACGAGGTTTTCCAGCCGCTTATTGATGTTGTTGATATTGAAGGTGACGATCTTCACCGTTCAGGTTTCAAGCCGCAACGCGATTGTGACTTGAGAGAGTGCCGGCGGATGGGCGAGACAACCGGACCAATTTATCATGAGTGTTCCTGGCAAGCCAACCATTTTGCAAAAGAGGATAAGCTTCGTTTTAGGGGGCCTATCATATCGCCTGGGAGCCTCTAGATGATGCGAGTGTCTGCATTCATGTTTCCGAGCGCTTTAGCGATTGCCTCGGCGTTGTGTCTGCTGGCACGTCCGCCAGTAGTGCTCGCACAGATGACGATAGGCTGCCACCCGATGGAGATGCGGGCCGAGACACCGCCCGAGCAGTTGCCGGCGCCACAAAGAATGACGGGAATCGGCAATGCTCAGATTCAAATCACCGCGACTCCGGAAGCGCAAATGTGGTTCAACCAGGATTAAACCTGCTGCATGATTTCTGGGATTACGAGTCCGCTCGCGCATTCGAACAAAGTGTCCGGGTGGACCCGGAGTGCGCGATGTGCTACTGGGGCCTATATCAGGCGGAGTCGCTTTATCACAGTCTGGCGAAGGATTATGCGCACGAGGCACTAGAGAAGGCCCTGCGTTTAAAAGCGCGCACAAGTGAGCGTGAGCGGTTCTACCTGGAGGCAACGGCGGCGGGCGAAAGTGCTCGTAAGAACTCGGCACCTGATTCGCACCGGTCGAACTCGCAGGATCTTTGGCGCGAGTTGATGCAGAAGTATCCCGAAGATACTCAGGCGCGAATTTTTTACGCAGCAAACGCCGACGGTCCAGCGGAGCTGCGCATGCTCGAATCAGTGTTGAGGGACAAGCCGGACGATTCGGCCGCCAATCACTATTACATCCATGCGCTCGAAGGAAGCGATCACCCGGAGCGGGCACTGCATAGCGCGGAGATCCTGGCAAGTTTGGCGCCGGCCTCGGGACACATGGTTCACATGCCCGGCCATATTTTCTTCCGCTTGGGTGATTATGGGCGAGCAGAGAGAGCGTTTGCGGAGTCGAGGCGGGTGGATGAGCACTACATGAAGGAGCAGCACGTCCAACCCGATAATGACTGGAACTATGTACATAACCTTATGTATGCGATAGCGAACCTGATGGAGGAAGGAAAGCTCACACGGGCGACGACGCTCTCTGCGAAGCTGGGCGGAGCGCGGGGCGAGCTGGAATCAACGCTTTATACTTATTCGGTAAGAGATTCTGTCGCACGGCTAAACGCGCGGTTGCCGGTTGCGCTTCGCACGGCCGATTGGACAGTGATTCTTGAGCTTCTAGGGAACCGGGCACCTGATGACAAGCGGCCGCACCTGGAGTTTCTGGCGCAGCAGCTGGTTCGCTTCGCGGGCGGCATGCTTGCGGTGGAAACGCGGGGGTTGGTCCGAGCGCAGGAGCTTTCAGATAAGTTCGATGCCGAGCTATGGCGAGTGTCTCAGACCAAGAACGACTCGCCGCAATCGCGAATGAAGGGAGGCACATGCAAATTGCAAGTGCTCCCGGATGCCATGCTCCAGCCGGAGCTGAGGTATTTATCGATCATGTCCCTGGAACTGCGGGCCACACTGTCCGCAACACAGGGGCAGATGACGGAGGCGAAGAGCTTGTTTAGCGATGCGGCGCGCGAGGAGAAAGCACTGGGTTATCATGAGCCTCCGAACTACATTCGCCCCGTTCGTGAGACGGAAGGAGCGGCGATGATGACGGCCGGAGACTGGGCGCAGGCTAAGGACGCTTACGAACGAGCACTCCTGGAACGGCCGAAGTCCGGTTTCGCGCTCTATGGAATTGCGTTGTGCGCGGAGAACTCCGGCGATGGGGAAGCCGCCGCCAAGGAATATAAGGAATTTCTGGCGGCTTGGAAGGATGCCGATACGACACTTGTTCAGATGGAGCACGCCCGCAAGTTCGTCACTGAATATGAGAGGCACAGTGCTTCTCCGACGCAGGCGGGGCTCCGATAGCGGCCGCCGACGGCTGAGCGCGGGGATGTTAGACGCTCGAACTGTCCGGCTCAGACCAGGGCAGCGTTTTCAGAGTCGGTGGTGGCAGTTTCCGGAAAGCCGGTCTCGCAGGTGCTCGGGCGATGATTCCCTTCATTCAAGCCTTGCTGTTCACAACTCACCTGAACGATATCGCAGCTCTTGTCGGAATTTGCACCTGATCAATGCTCCATAAATAGGCAATTTCGGCGAATAGGTCAACGGATCTTTGGACGGTGCACAGGCATGATCAGCATGAGCATGCAGATTGCGCTGCAGCCAAAGTAAGAGCGAGCCAACGTAATGACTGGGCCCATGCGGCAGGCTCCAGTTCACCCATCCAAACACGAAGGCGAGAAACGCAAAAGCGAAACCCAAGCAAGCGATTCCAGCCGCGCTAAATGCGATTCGTCCCTAAGCCGCCGCAAGGTACGGGCGGTTGCCAATTCATAGGCGCCGAGTCGCGACGGACAAGGCTTTCTCGTCAATACTCAAAACAGTGATGCGATGCCCACACCCATTACCATCGAGCGGAACTGGACCGCCGGATTAGGAAATAAATTCACGTCCGGTACATCTGACTGCTGAGTGCGAGAACTCTGGCGAAAAGGAACTACGGGTTGGGACTCCAGCTCCCGTCACTCTGCTGGCGCTCTTTCTCTTCCCGCTTTTCGCGCTCCTTATCCTTAGCGGACTTGCCGCCCTTGAAGTAGAGATGAACCGTAACGCTGTGAGAAGCGGCATCGGCCGTGTAGTCTGAATGCGTGTCGCCGAGATTGTCGAAGAGGCCTTGCTCCTGGACTTTTTTGAGAAAAAACTCCGGGTATTCGGGGTTAAAGGGATGGCCGGGCTTCTCTCCCCACAGCTTGGCGACGACAGGCTGCGACGTGATGTCGAGTCCCTGAATGTCAAGCGTCTGAAAATTGTACGTCTCGCCGGGAATGATGTTGTACGTCACATTCACGGCACGCTTTTCTTCATCGGGTTCGGCTTGTGCCGTGATGCTCGCGTCCAGCAGGCCGCGCATTCTCATCCGGTGCGCCAGATCGATACGGAAGTTGTCGATTTTTTGTGCGTCGTAGGTCTGACCCGGCTTAAAGGTGATATTCGAGCGAATTTCTTCTTCTTCGATTCCCTTGCCGCGGAAGTGAATCGCACCAAATTTGAATAGTGGGCCGTCTTTGATTTCGACTTTTACGATGACGCCGAGATTCGATTTCGCCGGTTCGGTTTCCACCTTGGGAAAGGATACGGCAGCGTAACCTTTGGCAGCGTAGACGGGCTTGATCGCGCCGTCGAGAATAGCCTTCAGGCGCGAATCTGACAGCGGCACGCCGATGGCAACCTCGTTCACAGCGCGAAGAATGGTTCCAGTATCGACCGCCTGGTTTCCGCTCACGATCACTTGTGAGATTGTGGGCGCGGGCGAGTCGGGCGTAAAGAGAACGATCAATTGCTGAGGATCGTCGTTTGAAATGACGGCACGCACTTTGACGTTGGGACTCGTTTGCGCAAGAAAATCCTGGACTGCCGCTGTATAGCGATGGAGCACGCCCTGTGTGCCGGGAATACGGTCGGAATAAAGATCGACGTGAGTTTTCAAATAGCCGCTGATCGCCTCTGGCGAAGCGCCCAAACGCTCAAAACGCATCGGGAAAAGCTGTTCGTTTTCTACCAGCTCAAATGTCAGGTCATATTGAGGGGGATTGCCGCTCGTCCGATATTGATCGGCCACGTTGGTAAAAAGCTCTGTCTGCTGCAATTTCACTCGCGCCTTTTCAATCATCGGCGCGCTTACGGGTTGACCGATCTTGAGGCCCGCCTGCTTGACGATCTCTTCGGACGAATAGAGCCGATTGCCCTTGATAGTAACGGCATGCAGAATTCCGGGGCGAGGCGGAGCCTGAGCGACAGTTTGGGCAACCAGGGCGAAAACAAACAGAAGGCCGGCAAACGCACGCATGACTCTACTCCAATCATACGTGGATTTGAGGGGAGGGGTTTCCGCCGCGCTGGTAAGCTTGAGATGAAAATGGCATACGACGTAGTGGTTATTGGCAGTGGCCCAGGAGGCTATTCTACGGCTGTCCGGGCGGGCCAATATGGGTTAAAAACCGCGTTAATTGAACGGGATCCGAGGCTTGGGGGCACGTGCCTGCTGGTCGGCTGCATTCCCACCAAAAGTTTGCTCCATACGGCGGACGTTTGGGAATATTTTCAGCGCCCGGAAGCGGAAGGCATTAGCTGTAAAGATGCGCAATTGAATTACGCACAGGTTCTCGACCGCAAGAACAAAATCGTCACAAAGCACTCAAAGGGCATAGAGTTCCTGATGCGTAAAAACAAGGTCGACGTAATCAAAGGAACGGGTCGTTTGCTAAGCGGAGGGAAGATCGAGGTCAAAAACGATCAGAACACGCAAACCGTGGAGGCCAAAAATATCATTCTGGCGACGGGTTCGGAAGCCAGAATGCTGCCGGGTCTCGAGCCGGATTCGAAGCTGATCCTGACAAACATTGAAATCCTGGATTTGCCGGCTATCCCGAAGACGCTCGGCATTATTGGCGCGGGAGCGGTCGGGGTGGAATTCGCGTCGATCTTCCAGCGGTTCGGATCCAAGGTGACGCTACTCGAAATGCTGCCCCGGCTGGTCCCGGTAGAGGACGAAGAAATTTCGCAGGAGCTCGCGAAGCATTTTCGAAAAGCGGGCATCCGGACGGAAACGGGGGCCAAAGCCGAAAATATTCGAAAGAACGCCAACAGTGTGAGCCTCACGGTGACGCTCGCCAATGGCAATCGGGAAGAGATGGAGTTCGAGAAGTTGCTGGTTGCGGTAGGAAGAAAGCCGAACACGGAGAAATGCGGCCTTGAGAACACGCAGGCGCAGTTGGACCGCGGCTTCGTGAAAGTCGACAGTCTTCAGCGCACCGGCGAGCCAGGCCTGTATGCGATTGGCGACATAGTGGCCGGTACGCCGCAATTGGCGCACGTGGCGACGGCGGAGGGCATGGTCGCGGTCGGCCATATCGCGGGCAAGCCCGTGCGTCCAATCAATAGGAACCGGATACCAGCGGCAACATATACCGATCCCGGCATTGGCAGCGTGGGCCTAACGGAGGCGCAGGCGCGGGCGCAGAATTTTCGGGTCAAGGTCGGAAAGTTCCCGTTCGTGGGCAACAGCAAGGCCACAATTCTCGGCAAACACGAAGGCTTCGTGAAGGTGGTTTCGGACGAAAAATTCGGCGAGATCCTGGGTGTCCACATCATCGGCCCGGAGGCGTTCGAATTGATTGGCGAAGCCGTAACGGCAATGGAATCGGAAGCCACAGTGGAAAGCATGATGAACACGATTCATGCGCATCCCACGATCTACGAAGCCATCGGGGAAGCTTTCCAGAACGTACATGGCCTCGCAATCAACATCTAGGCCACTGGACGTCGTTGACCTTGGGCGCATGCGCTATCGCGAGGCATTGGAAGTGCAGCAAAATCTGGTGGCACAGCGCAAGCAAGGGGACGGAACGGACAGGCTGTTCTTCGTAGAGCATCCGCATGTGGTTACGATGGGGCGTAACGGACGCGAGCAGCATGTACTGGCGTCGCCGGAAGTTTTGGCGCGCAGCGGCATTGAATTTTACGAAACAGATCGCGGCGGCGATGTCACGTACCACGGGCCGGGGCAACTGGTGGGCTATCCGATACTTGATTTGCGAGAATGGAAGCGCGACGTGCACGCCTATTTCCGCGGCGTAGAGCAAGCGTTGATCGATGGATTGTCCACTCTCGGAATAGAAGCAGGGCGAATTGCCGAACGTGGATATGAGGGTGTTTGGGTGAATGGCGCCAAGATTGCCGCGATCGGGATTCACATCAGCCGCTGGATCGCATCGCACGGTTTTGCGTTGAACATCGACACCGATCTGAATTATTTCCAATACATCGTCCCGTGCGGCTTGACCAAGCCCGTCTGTTCGCTACGGAGCTTGGGCTGCGGGGCCCGCCGCGATGAGGTCATGAGTGCGATAACCACATCGTTCGCTAAAATTTTCGATTACGAATTAGTCCAACAATTGCAGGAGACGCAATGACCGACGTAGTGATGCCCCAGATGGGCGAGAGTATCGTCGAGGGCACCCTCACACGCTGGCTGAAGAAGCCTGGCGACCGGGTAGAACGGGACGAGCCCCTGTTTGAGATATCGACGGACAAGGTTGATACGGAGATTCCTTCGCCGTCGGAAGGCGTGCTAAGCGAGGTTCTCGTTCAGGAGGGCGCGATTGTGGCAATCAATGCCGTGGTGGCGCGCATCGGGGACGGGGCGAAGACGGCGGAAGCGCCAAAACAGCAGTCGCCTGCTCCGGCAGCACAACCCGCGGCAGCGCCACGGCCGAAGGAGCGCCGCGGCCCGAAGAAAAAGCAGAGCCGCAGCCGAAGCCGGCAGCACCGCCTGCCGCCCCGCCACAAACTCCTTCCGCTACAGCACCGGTCCCGGCGGAGCAAGCCGAGAGCCTGTCCGAGCACGGACCATTATCGCCCCTGGTTCGCAAGATGGCCCGCGAATACAATATCGATCTGGCGCAGCGTGAAAGGCACCGGCGAAGGCGGCCGCGTTACCAAGCAGGACGTTGAATCCTACATGTCATCGCAGGCTGCGCGTACCTACGAGAGCGCACCCCCTTCGCAACCGGCAGCGGCTCAGCCGGCGGCGCCGTTACCTTTGGCTGAATCCGCGAAGACACGCACTGAACCAATGTCGATCATGCGGCAGAAGATCGCCGAGCACATGGTGATGAGCAAGCGAACCTCAGCGCATGTCACTACCGTGCATCGCGTTGACATGACCAAGATCGCGAAGCTGCGCGACCGGTCGAAGGCGGAGTTTCAGGCACGCAACGGCTTTTCACTCACGTTCCTGCCATTCGTCACGGCGGCTGCCGGAGAAGCACTGCGCGCGTTCCCGATCCTCAACGCTTCGATCGACGGGAAGAACATTGTCTACCACCGTGACATCAATATCGGCATCGCCGTGGCGCTCGAAGGCGGCTTGATCGTGCCCGTGATCCGGAACTCCGACGAAAAGAATGTAGCGGGTTTGCAGAGAGCCATCGTCGATCTGGCGACCCGCGCGCGCTCGCGTCAATTGAAGCCCGATGAGGTGCAAGGCGGCACGTTTTCGATTACGAATTTTGGCAGCTTCGGCAGCATTTTTGCGACACCAGTGATCAATCAGCCACAAGTCGCGATCCTGGGAGTCGGGGCGGTGGAAAAAGTGCCCGCAGTCGTGGAGGGCGATGCGATTGCCATTCGTTCCCAAGCGCATTTGGCGCTGACGTTCGACCATCGCCTGATCGACGGTGCGCTGGCGGATCAATTTTGTCAGAAGGTAAAGGCGATTCTCGAGGGCTGGTCGGCCAATATCCTGTAGAAATACTTGCCCTTAGCCATTTGGAAGCGTATTTGCGTTGATTCCTGGAGATACACTCCGAGCAGGTGGATAGTGCTGATTATTTCCTCTGATTCATGGATTTAGCGCCAGCCAGCTATACACTACCCCCGCGGTAGTGGACGCACTTTTTTTCTTGACGAAACGTTTCAGTCGGTTTACTATTCGTTTCAGGCCGCCCGGGCCGGTACAGACACGAGCGCTTACTTTTGCGAGGAAAGAGGTCCGCGAATGACCTTCCAGGTGGGTGAGAAAGTGGTTTATCCAAACCACGGTGTAGGGACGATCGAGAACATCAGTTCTCGAGCATTTGGTGCCCAGTCGGAGCGGTTCTACCTGCTTCGCCTTTCTCCGAGCCGCATGACGGTGATGGTTCCGTTTTCACACGTGGGTGACGTAGGACTACGGAAAGTCACTAAATGTAGCGAAATCAATCGAGTGTTGAGCTACTTGGCCGCGGGCCAGCCATGTTGCCCACACGATTGGAAGGACCGCTTCAAAGAGAATTCCGACCGTATGAAGGGCGGCAGCCTGCTCGAAGTGGCGGAAGTATTCAAGGCTCTGCTGATCATCCAGATGTCGAAGCCGCTCTCGTTTCGCGAGAAGAAGATGCTCGAGCGAGCGCGGAGCATGCTCATTCTGGAAACGTCGGTCGCGCGTGCGGTCACAGAAGCAGGGGCGATTTCGCTCATCGAGAAGGCGCTGATGAAATGCGGCCTGTCGATGCCGGCCGCGCTGTAACGCAGCGTCCAGCTCTCTCGCTATACTGAGACAGCGGCGCTATCGTCTAACGGTTAGGACGGAGCCCTCTCAAGGCTTAAATAGGGGTTCGATTCCCCTTAGCGCTACCAACCAAATTTCTTCTCTATTTTCAAAAACTTACGCAGAGCATCGCTCCTGACTGAGATGTCCGTCGGCGGATCGATACAGATCATCCTGTAGGCTTTTGTTTCTGACCTTCAGTCCCAGAACTGCGGGGGGATCGCCGCCCAAAAAAAAAATTGGCTGACCGGTGTTGGCCGATCAGCCAGATTAGTGGGTTGGAGGAGAAATCCGCTTCAATAAAATTGCCGCTGAAAGTATATGAAGTTTCTTTAGTATGAGGTACCTCCTAAAGGCTGTCAAGGTGAAAGTGCCGTCGAGACCATTGATCCAGACCTCCCACTAAATCCGTGTGCGCTGCGAGCCGCTGCTACTGCCCGTTATCACTTTGGCCGCAGGCATTCTATTAGGCCATTTTGTGTTTTTCCGGCTGGAAGATTTGATTCTTCCAGCGCTACTCGCGTTGGTTGCGGCTGGGCTGGCCACCTTGTCTGGCGACAGCCGCAGGCTAGGTTTGGCCACCGCCTGCGCGGCTCTCGTAGTCGCAGGCATGGCAACTCAAATCCTCCATCGTCCTGCACGGACGCCCAGGTTGACCGCCGAGGACGCCGAAACGGTCGTACTCAGCGGGTGCGTGATCAACCCGCCAGTCTTTTCGGCAGACCGCGAGGAAATTACGCTGCGGCTGGCTCCAGAGGCGTCGATTCGGCTCACGGTAAATCTGAAACCGGACGAAAAATTCCCCCTAGAATACGGCCAGAAGGTCGAAGTTCCGGCGAAGATTCGCACGCCCCGCAACTTCCAGAACCCGGATGCGTTCGATTACGCGGGCTATCTCGCGGCGCAACATATCTATTGGACTGGCTTCGTCTCCGACCCAGCCGCTATTACAGTAAGCGGAGGCCGCTGTGGGTCCCGTTTCATACAGTCTCTCTATGCGATCCGGACACAAGCGCTGGATCGCCTCGCGAAACTGTATCCGGATGATCCGCAAACCCTAGCATTGCTCGAAGCGACGTTGCTCGGTGAAACAGGTGGCGTGGAGCGTCGCTGGACAAGCGACTTCCGTGTTACCGGCACATATCACGCCTTGGTTATCTCAGGACAACACGTTTCGGTCTTAGCGTTCACTTTGTTGCTGGTTTTTCGACTGCTGCGGCTGAGACGCATCCCGGCGTTAGCCGCGGCCACCTTGACGAGTTGGCTGTACGCGTTCATCACGGGCTTCAGTTCGCCAGTGGTGCGGGCTGCCGGTGGATTCACGCTCTTTCTCATCGCCAGCTATTTCTTTCGGAGGACGCGCATTTTGAATGTGCTCGCCGTGGTCGCGATGCTCTATTTACTATTCGACCCGGATCAGCTATTCGACCCGAGTTTTCAACTTTCGTTCCTGTCGGCGGCGGCAATCGCCGTATTTGCGATCCCGGTGATGGAACGGATGACGGAGCCGCTGCGCGCGGCAGTGAAGCGTTTCGATGAGGTCAACTACGATCCGCAAGTAGAGGCCCTGGCAGCAGAGTGGCGCGTGGAGTTGCGTCTGTTGGCGGAGACACTCCGCAGCTGGACAGGCCTGCCGGCGAGCTATGCGCGGTACATTGTTTCGGCCGCCACGCGCTCTGCGGCATTCATTTTGGAAGCGCTGATTGTTTCGGCTTGCGTGCAGTTCGGCTTGGCGCTGCCGATGGTCAGCTATTTTCATCGGCTCTCGATCACGGGACTCTCGGCAAACATCATCGTGATCCCGCTCCTCTCGCTCGTGGTCCCTCTCGGTTTTCTATCGGTCGTGACCGGTTGGCACGCACTGGCGTGGACAACAAAACTGCTGCTCGGTTGGGCCGTCGGCGTCGCGACGTGGCACGTCCGCTATGAACCGGCGTGGCGGCAAGCCTCGATACCCCTTGCCCTCTCGATGGCATTCGGCGCATCGCTGGTGGTGTTGGCAACCGCAATCCGATACAAGCGTTGGATAGCACCGGCGCTAATCTCTTCGCTGGGTTTCTTTACACTCATCTGTTGGCAGCCTTGGAAGCCACTGGTCTGGCCGGCGCAGCTCGAACTGACGGCCATCGATGTCAGTCAGGGAGACAGTTTGCTGGCGGTCTTCCCCGATGGCGAGACGATGCTGGTGGACGCTGGCGGTTTTCCAGGCTTCGAGCGCATGAAGCGCAAGCCGCAGCTCGATATCGGCGAAGACGTGGTGTCTCCTTATCTATGGAGCCGGCGGATACAGCGGCTGGACTACGCAGTGCTGACTCACGGCCACTCCGATCACATGGGCGGCCTGGCGGCCATCCTTAATAACTTCCGGCCCCGGAAGCTGTGGATTGGCGCTGAGCCGAAAACGCCCGCGTGGAAGGCGATTGAGCGCACCGCGGCCGAGGATAATGTACCGATTGTCGCCTTGAACCGTGCTTCAGCGCCATTCTCCATCGGTGGCGCAAAAATCCGTGTACTCGCTCCGGCGCCGGACTATGTCGTTGGCGATAGCGCGGCGAACGACGATTCCTTGGTGCTTGAAATCCGTTATGGACGCCGCGGCATTCTACTGACCGCAGATGCCGAACGGCCGATTGAAGACGATCTGGTCTCGAGCGGGCAATTGCGGCCGGTGACGCTGCTGAAGGTCGGCCATCATGGCAGCAAAACTTCGTCAAGCGATGAATTCCTGCAACAAGTCGCGCCCGAATTCGCCGTGATCTCGGACGGCTACCTGAATCGGTTCCACCATCCGCATCCAGCCGTACTCGCGCGGCTCACGGGGCACCACACCGGTATTTTGCGGACCGATCAGCGCGGGCTGATCACCTTCCGGACCGATGGGGATAAAGTGGAAGTGGAAACGTTTCGTTAAAGCGAGGGATGGATGGAGAGCGAAAACAATATTGGCAGCGGCCTGGGCTGGTTCTTATTTGGAACGGCGGTGGGTGTGACGGCCGCGATCCTGCTGGCGCCAGGCTCAGGCAAAGCCACGCGGCGCAAACTGGCGAAGCACGCCGCTAAGGGACGCAAGAATTTTTTCAACGCCAGCCAGGAAGCGATTGACAAAGGGCGTGAGCTGTTTGAACGCGGCCGCGAAATCGCCCAAGAAGCTTCCGACATGTTCGAGCGCGGCCGGCGCGTGGCCGAGAAGAGTTTCGAAGAACGCTTCTAGCCATCCAGCAGCGTGCATGACCGCCTTCGTCAACGAAGCGTATACGGATTTCAGCCAGAAGGAAAACGCGGCTGCGATGCGCACGGCGCTTGCGAAAGTGCGCTCCGAATTAGGCCGCGAATACGATCTCGCGATTGCGGGCGAGCGGCGCAAATCCGCAGAAAAGCTTAAATCATTGAATCCGTCTCGGCCGTCCGAGCTAGTGGGCATTCACCAGAAAGGCTCAGAACAGGATGCACGCGATGCCGTCGAGGCTGCCTACACGTATTTCGCTGAGTGGAGCCAGACACCTGTGGCGCAGCGGGCGCATCTCCTGCTACGCATCGCGGCTCTCTTGCGAGAGCGCAAGTTGGAGTTCGATGCATGGCTAGTGGTGGAAGCGGGAAAGACCTGGGCGGAGGCCGATGCGGACGTTTCCGAAGCGATCGATTTTTGCGCCTACTATGCACATCAGGCGTTGAAACTCGCCAATCCGGAGCCCTTGGTGCAGCTTTCGGGCGAACGCGACGAGATGGTGTACTTGCCGCTGGGCGTGGGAATTGTCATCCCGCCGTGGAATTTTCCACTTGCGATTCTCGCAGGTATGACTACAGCAGCGCTAGTCACCGGCAACACGGTAGTAATCAAGCCATCGAGCGATACACCGACGATCGCAGCCAAGTTCGCCGAGGTGATGCTCTCCGCCGGTGTTCCACCTCGCAGCTTTTCGCTGCTGACAGGCAGCGGCGCCGCAATCGGTGACGTGCTGGTCTCGCATCCCAAGACACGGTTCGTTTCGTTTACGGGCTCGCGCGACGTCGGCCTGCACATTAACGAACTGGCAGCGAAAACCCCGAAAGGACAACTCTGGATCAAACGCGTGGTTGCTGAAATGGGCGGAAAGGACGCCATTGTGGTGGACCGAGAAGCGGATATCGATCAAGCGGTGACGGGCGTTCTTTACTCGGCCTTTGGATACCAGGGCCAGAAGTGTTCGGCGTGCTCCCGCGCCATCGTGGATGAAGCAATCTACGACGAATTTTTGGCGAAGCTGAAGAGCAAAGCGGCAGGGCTTACAGTAGGGCCATCGGACGAGCTCCCCAATTATATGGGGCCGGTGATCAATGCACGTGCGCGTGATGCCATTCTCGGCTACATCGAAATTGGAAAGCAGGAAGGGCGCCTGATCGCTGGGGGAGAGGCGGCCCCAGGCGAGGGATATTTCATCCAGCCGACGATTTTCGCGGATGTGGACCCAAAGGCGCGCATTTTTCAGGAGGAAATCTTCGGGCCGGTGCTAGCTGTGGCGAAGGCCACAGATTTCGATCACGCCTTACAGATGGCGAACGACTCCGAGTATGGTTTAACCGGCGCGGTGTTCACCACTAATCGGGCCAATGCAGAGAAAGCTCGGCAGCAGTTTTTTGTCGGCAATCTATATATCAATCGAAAATGCACTGGCGCCATGGTGGGCGCTCATCCGTTTGGCGGTTTTAATATGTCAGGGACAGATTCCAAAGCGGGCGGTCCGGATTACTTGCTGCAATTCGTGCAGGCAAAATCGATCGCCGAAAAGGTAATCTGAACTATCTTTACGCGCACTTCGCCATATCCGAAAACTTCCCAATTGAATCGAACAGATAGTGACAACGCATCTGATGCGATAGATACGCTGTGTAAAGACGGGTGGCTCGCGAGTTGCTTCGGGGAGGGATTATGTCAGCACCCACAACCACCCCGGCAGCGACCATCGTTGCTTCGCCCGGGGATAATCAATTCAAACTCAGCGATCACGAGAAGAAGACACACGTGACGCTAAATCTGCAAACCCATGGTCCGCTTGTGCAAGGTTCTACCGCGCAGGCACCCACACTGCAATACGAAGGTGTAGAGGGAACGTTCACGTTCTCAGGCCAACAGGTCACAGTGGAAACCAGCGCTCTCGGAAAGATGTACACCGTAACGTTAAACATTGTGCCCGACCTGCGAACGCTGTTGTTCACACTGCTGCTGCCGCCCGTTATACATAAGGCCGGCGAGTCAAACCAGGCTTTCGATACGATCGCTATCAAATCGGAACGCCACACATCAATACAAGGTCCGCCCACTACTCCAGGCGCGGCGACCACATACACTTGCGTGAAAATGCACGGAACAGCCGCCAAGGTCCAAGTTCCTGCTTAGGATGACAGGCTCCACGAGTCACCTGAATCGACGGTGACTATTCCATCCGCGCGCCCAGTCTGCAAAACCGGTGGCAGACCTTTTGCACCGAACAGATTGGCCGAATACGGTGAGCTTCCGCGAGGGTCGGCGGACTATTGAAGTTGGAATGCGGAAGCTCTGCCTTTTTCAAGTTGACTCCTTGTACGAATGCATCACTAGATCCACTTCAACGAGCGGGATTTGATCTTCGTTCAATTATTGGAGAATTCGCTGCGAGGCCTCGAGCATGGAAGAAATCTTCCGATCGCAAGTAGGAGACGTGTTTCTAGGGAAGGGCCCAGGCGTACAGGACATCGCCCACCGCGGTCAGCACCAACTGGCGTCCATCTAATTGATAGGTCATCGGCGAGCTGTCTAAAAAACCTCCCGGATATTTATGCCAAAGCACGTGGCCGTTCTCCGCGTCGAGCGCCAGTAGATTGCCGGACGCATCCCCTGTAAACAGCACGCCTCCCGCAGTGGTCAGGATGCCGGGATGACTCCTGCCTTCGTTTTCGGTTCGGCTCCAGCGAATTTTTCCGGTCGCAAAGTCAATGGCGACCAGCACGTTATCTGACCACAACGGCGTGGCCGCGCCGCCTTGATGGCCCTCGACTTGATTGTTCGCGTTCAAATCCAGATAAAAGATCGTAAAACCGCGCTGCGCGTTTACGTAAAGAAGTTTCGTTTGCGGATCGAAACTGGACGCACCCCAGTTGGTGGCCCCGTCCTGATCCGCTTCAACCAAAGAGCCATCGAGTTGCGGCTCTTTCTTCTTGTTGGGAATCGGCTGACCCTTCGAATCGAAGCCGGACGCCCAATCCGTTGGAACAAACGGCGCACTGACTAAATTCTCGCCAGTAATTCGATCGAGCAAGAAGTAGTAGCCGTTGCGGCTGGCCTGCGCGAGCAGCTTGCGTGGCTTTCCGCGAAATTCGGCATCGAACAGGACCGGCGTTTCTACTGCGTCCCAATCGTGGGTGTCATGCGGCGAAGGCTGGAAGTACCAGACTAATTTGCCGCTATCTGCATTTAATGCGACGATCGAGCAGGTAAAGAGATTGGCGCCCAGGCGGCCTACGCCCGCCAGCACCGGATGCGGATTTCCGGTTCCCCAATAAATCAGGTTCGAGCTGGGATCGTACGTACCCGTCATCCACGTAGGACCGCCGCCATGCGACATGGATTCAGGGTCTGGCCACGTCTCCGATCCGGTCTGTCCCGGTTTCGGAACGCTGTTCCAGCGCCAGATCACCTTGCCGTTTTCAGGATCGATCGCTTCGAGAAAATGCGGGATGTCTGCTTGGTCCCCGGAGGTGCCGACGATCACGCTGTCTTTGACCACCAGCGGGGCCACGCTGAGGTAGTAGCCGAATTTGACATCCGCGATTTGGACGTCCCAAATCGGCTTGCCGTCACGCGCGTTCAGGCAAATCAAATGTGCATCGGGAGTGCCGAAATACAGCCGGTCCTTGTACATCGCGACGCCGCGCTGGCCGATGTGATCGCCTTCCGACGGACGGTTGTAGTGCCAGATACTCCGGCCGCTGTGCGCGTCGATTGCCCATACCTGATCAGGCGCGGCGAGATAGAGAATGCCATTGACTTCGAGAGGCGTCGATTTGAGCGTTGAAGAACGCGTTTGAAACGCCCACGCCAGACTGAGCGATCGGACATTGCTTCTATCGATCTGCGTGAGCGTGCTATAGCGGCGCCCGGAGTAATCACCGTTGTATGTGGGCCACGTGTCGGTGGGCGGTTTCAGAAAGGCCGCCGGATCGAGTCCCTGCGCACAGAGTTCCGCAACGACAGCCAGAAGGAGAGCGATGCTTTTCATTTCAGCGTCTCCAGGTAAGCGAACATGTTGTGCATTTCGGCTTCGGTGTACTTGGGTAGAAGCTCCCGATGGGCGGCGAGCGGGTCGCGAATCTGGACCTTGACTTCCGAATAGGGCCAGGAATGGTACCAGCCGGCAGCGTCCTTAATCGCGATGCGAAACTGGTCGGCGTAAAACAGATTTCCCTTGAAATGCTCACCGGTCTTGGTCGTCACGGTGGCAGTTTTCTCAACACCGGAAGGATAGAGAAACCGGGCCTGCAGATCGGAAGGCGCGTATTTGTTGGCGACTCCCGCAAGATCACCCGTGGGAGAGTGGCATTTGGAACAGCCACCGGCGCCGAAAAAGAATGCTTTGCCGGCCACGGCATCGCCGGTCAGCAGAAGCTTGAGAGCATAATCGGGGCGACGTGGACTTCGGCGGTCCGACTCCTCGAGCCGCTTGTGCAGAAACGCAACGATGTCGGCGATTTGATTGTTATCGAGCGGAACGGCCGGCATGCCCTTCGTCGGACGCCCCTCGCGAATCACCGGGCCGATGAGATTGCCTTTCTCATCGTGTCGGACGAGCGCCGAGCGCATCAGGTTGGGTCCTTCTGCGCCGCCATTGGCGTCCGCGCCGTGACAAAATCCGCAGGTCTGAGCAAATTGAGTTTGGCCGCGTTTTACAGAGTCCTGAGCTAGACCGCGCGCGCCAGCCAAAACGGCCAATACCGCGACGACGAGGAATCGGTCATATACTGCCATTCAGACGCGGAGGTATTCTACCAGGGGCATGCGCACAATGACGTTCGATGACGTTCCCGCGGGACTGCGGTTGTGCCGTCTGAGCGGCTGGAATCAAGTGGCCGACGACTGGACCGCTTTTCTGCACTTCAGCCCCGGTGCTTGCCGAGTTGCGGAGAATGGCAGCGAGGTCGTTGGAACCTTGGCGACGCTGCGCTTCGCGGAAGCATTTAGTTGGATTGCGATGATACTGGTCGATCCGGCAATGCGCGGCCGGGGTATCGGAACGGAGTTGATCCGGGAGGCACTCGAGATCCTACGAGACGAGAAATGCGTTCGCTTGGACGCGACAGAAGCGGGCGCGCGCATCTATCGCCGGGAAGGATTTGAGGAGGAATACCGGTTGAATCGGATGGTCAGTAAAACAAGGACAACGCCTCCCTGGATAGATGACGAGTCGTGTACACGCACGCGCCAAGACGACTTAGAGGAAATTTTCGATCTGGACACGAAAGTCTTCGGGTCTGATCGCCGCAGGCTGTTGCTTTCGTTTCTCGCCCGCGCTCCCGAATATGCCTGGGTTGCGAGGACCGGTTCCGCTCTCCAAGGCTACGTCTTCGGAAGACATGGATATCACCATGAGCACGTTGGGCCGCTGACAGCGACCAGCGAAGTCACAGCGCTGAACCTGCTTTCCCGCTGCCTGGCACAGCAGCCGGCGTGTTCGTTCCTGATCGACGCGTCCGACGCCTGGAGCGGTTCGCTTCAGACTGCGGGATTTGAGCTCGAACGCCCCTTGATTCGGATGTATCGGGGATCGAGAATACGTCCGGTATCCGAAACCTATCAATTCGGGATAGCGGGCCCGGAATTCGGCTAGCAGTTTGATATTAGACCGAAAGTTTAACATCCACCCATACACCAAGTACGGCGTAGGGTGCCTTAAGCTCCTGGCTGTACCCCTTCTCACTCATCATTTGTCCCCATTTGTCCGATGGACTGTTAGAGGGAATAAGAAGCGATTTGTCGTTATTGAATACCTTCAATCGCTCACGGACACGGCAGATCTCCTTGCTGCCGCTTGCCGCCCTAGTGCATTTGGCCGCAGGGACCGCACAGGCAAGCCTCGATCCCACTAAGGCGATTACGCAGTACGTCCGCCAGACCTGGCAGGCAGGTTCGGGATTGCCGCATAACACCGTGATGGCGGTGGCGCAGACCACCGACGGGTATGTGTGGCTCGGTACCGAAGAAGGCTTGGCGCGTTTCGATGGCGACCGGTTCACGGTCTTCGATAAACGCAACACGCCCGAACTTCGAAACGATTTCATTTTCAGTCTGCTAGTGGATCATACCGGCGATCTCTGGATCGGCACACGCGGCGGCTTGGCACGCTATAGCCACGGCCGCTTTCAGAGCTTTACTTCCCAAAAGGGATTACCTACCGAATCCATCCTGGCAATGTACGAAGGTGCGGGCAGAGTCATCTGGATCGGGACCTCAGGCGGCGGACTTGCGCAGTACAAAAAAGGCTCATTTCACACTTTCACAACCGCCGACGGACTGGCCGACAATACGGTCTTTGCCATAAATGGCGATGCGCAGGGCACTCTATGGATCGGCACACACAACGGGTTGTCCAAGTTCTCGGCCGGAAAGTTCACTTCTTACCGGGCATCGGACGGGCTGGGCTCAGACGATATACGGGCGACCCACGTTGACCGGGCAGGAACGGTATGGGTAGGAACCAATGAGGGCGGTCTGGCCAAACTGGGTCCGAGCGGATTCGTCCGCTGGACCACCAAAGACGGGCTGAGTAATAACACTGTTTTGTCGCTTTATGAGGATAGTTCTCATACGCTTTGGGCCGGAACGCTGGCTGGCGGCCTGAACCGTATTGTCAACGGTCAACCGACTGCATTAAAGGCGAGCAGCTTTGGCGCCGAGGGCATCGAGAGCATTTTCGAAGATCGCGAAGGCAATCTTTGGTTCGGCACATTGGCCGGCGGTGTTACGAGATTACGAGACGGGCCAATCACCACCATTTCGAAAGAAGAAGGACTGGCAGACGAGGTCTTAGCGGTCTATCAGGACAGGGAAGGCGACGTCTGGATTGGCTCGGATCAAGGACTGGAACGGCTGAAAGACGGACACTCCACGCTCTACACGCATGAGCAAGGGTTGCCCGACAACCTGGTCCTCTCCGTGACGGAGGACGGGCATGGCAATATTTGGGCGGGGACGCGCCGGGGTTTGGCGGTCCTGAAAAATGGCCGATTCGTGGCCGTGGGGGCCGAAAAGGGCCTGACGCCCGGTTTCGTCATGTGCACATACGCCACCCAGGATGGCGATCTCTGGGTCGGCACCCGGCAGGGACTGAGCCACTTCGACGGAACACGCTTTACCACTTACACGACAAAAGATGGGCTTTCGAATAATTTCGTACAGTCCATTTTTGAAAGCGCGGACAGAACACTATGGATCGGTACGGACAGCGGAGGGCTCAACCGCTTTAAAGACGGCCGCTTCCGCACTTACTCCGAGCGCGACGGTTTTTCAAGCAGGGTGTTGTGGTCCATAGACGGAGATGCGGAAGGAACCATCTGGTTGGGCACGGATGGTGGCGGCTTGTACCGGTTGAGAAACGGGAAGTTCACCAACTACGGGCCGCGCCAGGGTCTTCCGGACGATACATTTGTGCGCATATTGGACGACCGCCGTGGAAACCTCTGGCTCAGTTCGAACAAGGGCATCTTTTCGGTAGAGAAGAAGCAGTTCGATGAGTTCGATGCCAGTCGGATCGAGAGGATCGTAGCTACGACATACGGTGTGCGGGACGGCATGAAGAGTCATGAGTGCAACGGGGGTTTCCAGCCGGCGGGATGGCGCATGAAAGACGGCAAGCTTTGGTTCCCTACCGTCGCCGGCGCGTCGATTCTGGATCCGGCCCACATGGGATCGAGCACAGTGCGGTTGAACGTTCTTCTGGAAAGTGTTGTGGTCGATAATAAACCGTGGCCACCTGATAGTGCGTTCAGTGTTCCACCCGGGGCCGGGAAGCTCAGCTTCCGCTTCACCGCGCCGAGCTTCATCGCACCTGAAAAGATCCAGTTCCGGTACCGCCTGGATGGATTCGATAAAGACTGGAGCCAGCCGGAGAGTCATCGGTCGGCGTTTTATACCAACATTCCACCAGGCGAATATAACTTCCGCGTCCTCGCCAGTCCCGATGGCCGTACATGGACGCCGGTTGGCGCCACGCTATCCTTTGTACTTCGCCCGCATTACTATCAGACGAAAACTTTTTCCTTTCTGGTAGTGCTAGCTCTATGCGGGATCGTCATTGGTCTGCATCGCGCGCGTGTGCGGCAACTGCGGGAGCGCGAGATGAAACTCGTGCAGCTGGTAGATGAGCGCACCGCGGAGTTGCGACAGTCGCGGGATCAACTCGAGCTGCGTGTAGAGGAGCGTACGCGAGACCTGGTCGAACTCAACCATTCTCTCGAGGGAGAGATCGTGACTCGGACCATCGCGGAACGAAAGGCCGAAGCGGCGAATCGCGCGAAGACGCAGTTTCTTTCGAACATGAGCCATGAGATTCGTACGCCCATCAACGGCATCATGGGCATGACGGATCTGACGCTCTCGACCGATCTTTCCGGAGAACAGCGCGAATACCTGGAGATTGTGCGGACATCCACGGACTCGCTGCTGGCGGTGGTGAATCACATCTTCGATTTCTCCCAGATGGAGTCACAGAAACTTACACTCGAACGAATGCCCTTCTTGCTCTCTGAGTGCCTGGCGCAAGTCGAGAGAGAGAGCAGCATGCGCGCGCGCGAAAAAGGATTACTGCTCAGCATCAGCGCCGCGCCGGGAGTTCCCGACAGTATGGTGGGTGATCCCGCGCGGCTGCAGCAAATTTTCTCCTGCCTGCTCGACAATGCAGTGAAATTCACGCAGCAAGGGAGTGTCTCAATGCGAGTGGCGGCCAAGGAAGTTTCTACGTCCGGAGTGCTGTTGCACTGCTCGGTAACGGACACCGGCATCGGCATCCCGCGCGACAAACAAGACACGATCTTCCAAGCCTTCGCGCAGGGCGACGCGTCGAACACTCGCAAATTTGGCGGAACTGGTCTTGGTTTGGCGATTTCGTCGCGGCTTGCCCGGATGATGCAAGGTGACCTTTGGGTGGAAAGCGAGCCGGGCAAAGGGAGCACATTCTATTTCACGGCACGGCTTGGCCATGCGCCGGAATCCGAGACAAACGAAATGGCAGATCAATCGACGAACGTGCCGGTGGCAACGCACTAAATCTCACAGCCGGGCCGCGGCTCGCATAGCACTATACTGGGCATCTATGCCCTTCCATTTCCTCCTGGCGGCCCTGCTTGCGCAAGGCGGAGCTTCCGTGCAACGTCCACCGATTGTCGGGGTCGCGCACATCGCTCTCGAGACCGATGATCTGGCCGCCGCCAGGAAATTTTATGGAACCGGCCTTGGCTTTGAGGAGCCATTCAAGGTCACGAATGCCGCCTTCTTTAAGGTCAACGATCACCAATACATCAAAGTCTCTCCTGATTTGAAGAGTGAAACGCAAGACCGGCTCTCCCACATTGCGTTCGAAACTACCGATATTCGGAAGTTGCGCGACTACCTGGCCAGCCGCGCGGTCTCCGTGCCGGCCGAGCTGAAACCCGATCCGGACGGCAACCTGACCATGATGCTCGATGATCCGGATGGGCACCACGTAGAGTTCGTTCAATACATGCCTGGTTCCTTGCTCAGCAAGAACTTCGGAAAATTCCTCGGCTCGGATCGCGTTTCAACCCGCATGATTCATGTCGGCGTCACGGTCAAGGATCGCGCGGCGGCGGATCGCTTCTATAAGGACATGCTGGGGTTCAAAATGACCTGGTATGGCGGAAGAACCGACACGGAAGTAAGTTGGGTCGATATGCGCGTTCCCGAAGGCACGGATTGGCTGGAGTATATGCTGAACGTACACAATCCAAGTCCGAAGCAGCTTGGCGTGATGCATCACCTGGCGCTCGGCGTGCCTGACATTCAAGCCGGCTATCGTGCCGTACTGGTGCGTGGGATAAAACCGCCGCAGCCTCCCAAGATCGGCAGAGACGGTAAGTGGCAGCTCAATTTGTACGATCCGAACTTCACGCGCGCGGAGTTGATGGAACCGAAGCCTGTTGAGAAGCCATGCTGCTCGCCGATTCTGGATCTGCCGGTTCCTAGCGCACAATAGTTATGCCCAATAAATCCCTCGAGGACCTGCTGGCCCTGGCCGGTGGCGCTCGCGTGTATGACCTGGGCGTCGATTTGTACCCTGGCGTTCCTCACTTCCCGACGCACCCGCCGTTTGTATTCGGCTTGACCAAACGCCACGGCGAAGTCACCACGGAACTAGCCGACGGCCGCATCGCGAGCTCTTCGGCTGACGCGATCGCGACAGGCACACACGTTGGTACTCATATTGATGGGCTCGGGCATTTCTCCTGTAATGGCATGCTGTTTGGCGGCGCGCCAACCTCCGGGCAATCGCATGAAATGGGCCTTCCGGTTCACGGACTGGAGACGGTCGCACCAATATCCCGGCGCGGTGTTCTGCTCGATGTCGCGCGCCTCGAAGGAGTACCTAGTCTGCCCAAGGATTTTTCGATCGGGCCGAAGCACCTCGAGGAGGCATGCCGCCGCCAGAAAATAGAAATTCGCGCTGGAGACGTGGTGCTGCTGCGCACGGGTTGGGCGCAGTATTGGCCGGATCCGGCAATGTACGTAACGGGTGGCAAGGGAAACGCACCCACCGGCCCTGGTCCGGAGATCGATGCCGCCCGCTGGTTGAGTGCGCGGGGAATTTTCGCCACAGGCAGCGATACGCTGGCCTATGAAAAAGTGCCCTCCGCCATGCCGGTGCACGTGCATTTACTCGTCGAATGCGGCATTCACCTGATTGAAGTGCTCGATCTCGAAAGAATAGCCGCCGATGGCATCTCCGAATTTCTTTTTGTGGCACTACCCCTGAAGATTCGAGGCGCCACGGGTTCTCCGGTCCGGCCGATCGCGTTAGCCGTGTGATCGCACAATGCGGCAGATATCCGGGCCGTACTTATCCACTTTCGAAAGACCCATGCCATAAATAGCGAGTAATTCCTCGCCGACGAGCGGCCTTCGCGCGGCGATCGCGCGTAGAGTCTTGTCGCTGAAAATCGCAAAAGCAGGCACCGCAAGCTTTTTCGCCTCGGTCAGACGCCAAGTGCGCAACGCTTGTTCAAGGGCTTGGTCTATATCGGTAGACAGGCATTCCTCTTTCGCGTTGACACTCTTCTTCTCTTTTACGCGGTGTATTCCCGATGTCGGTTGCTTGGCGTCCTTTATCAAGAATTCGAATGTGGCGGCATTTTCCGCCGCAGCACCTGCATGCGTCAGCCGCACGCTTTTGTACGGGATGCGTCGGCCTTCCGTTTCAAAGACGCTTTCAACGATCTGAAGCAAACCCGAACGGGCCATGGCCCCAAGTACTTCTTCAAATCCGTTACGGCTGCATTCGTCAGCCGTGCAAACCTCCGCGTGTAGTTTGCCGCTCGATTTCGGACCTCCGTTGCGCAGCGTTTTCAGTACACGAGAGATAATGGCGCGTTCTTTGGCATTCGGAGCGCGAAACTTCTGCGCCACGCATTCGGTAGGAGCACAGAAATCGCAGATGCCGCAGGCATTCTGTTGGTCAGTGCGGTCGCCGAAATGCCGTACCAGGCTAGCCATGCGGCAATCGGAGCTGCCGGCATACCGGATCATGGTTTCGACCTGTGCCTCTTTGTGCTCGAACTGAGCAACATACAGCTCGCGCCAGCGCCGGTCGCCGCGCGTAATTTTTTCGTCGTAGTCCAGCAGGGCACCGCCATGCGTCCAAAGCTTTTCGAGAGCTTTATCGAACAGGTCTGGAGTGAGCATCAACCGTTGCTGCAAAGCGGCCTTCTCGATCGGCTGCCCGGACAAACACGCAAAAATGTTTCCCAGGACATCCGCTTCCGGATAGTCGCGTTCGAAAAAGAAATCGTGCGTGCGGCGATCGGCGTATGACTGCATGAGTAGTGCGCGGCTCGGTGCGCCGTCCCGGCCGGCGCGTCCCACCTCCTGGTAGTAGCCTTCCAGGCTTCCGGGTAGTGCCGTGTGGATTACCGTGCGCACATCTGGCTTGTCGATTCCCATGCCGAAGGCGATGGTCGCCGTCATCACTTCCACCTTGCCGTCAAGAAAGTCCTGCTGCACACGCGCGCGATGTGCGGCGTCGAGCCCGGCGTGATAAGCGGCAGCCGGGCACTGCGCGCCTAGCTCCATTGCGAGAGTCTCGGTCTGCTTGCGCGTAGGAGCGTAGACAATCGCGGGACGCCGCGCTGTATCTTGCAGCAGGGCACAAACCAGTGAGGAGCGTTCGGAAGGCGAAACCTCCACCACCTCAATGGCAAGATTCGCGCGGCGGAATCCGTGAATGAAGCACTTGGGCTCGCGAAGGCCGAGTTGCTCGACGATGTCCTTCTGAACGCGCGGCGTGGCAGTCGCGGTGAGCGCGATCACCGGTGCGGGACGCAGCAGCGGAAGGCGTTGGCCGAGCATGCGGTAATCGGGACGAAAATCATGTCCCCACTGCGAAATGCAGTGCGCCTCATCGACCGCAATGAGACCGGGCCTGCGTTTTGCGAGCATTTCGGGAAACCCGGCGACGCGCAAACGTTCCGGTGCGATGTAGAGGAACTCGAGCTTACCTTCCAGGTAGTCAAAACAGGCTTGGCGCGAAGCTTGTCGGCTGCGGCCGCAATGAATCCTTTCGACCGCGAAACCGAGGGCTTTCAACTTTGCCACCTGGTCCTCCATCAGCGCAATCAGAGGACTGATAACGAGTGTGGTGCCGCCGCGCGCGATGCCGGGCAATTGGTAGCAAAGAGATTTACCCGAACCGGTCGGCATAATTAGCAGGACATCATGCGAGCCGGTCACGGCTTGACACACGGCTTCTTGATTCGGACGAAACGAAGGAAATCCGAATACCGAGCGCAGCAGGTCTTCGAGCGAACGTCCCGCGTGCGCGTCAGCGCCCGTGGTCGTGGACATGGGTGGGGTCAGGAACCATCCGGCAGGGGCTGTCGGATAGAACGCAAGGGATGTGCTCGAACTGAATCGTACTATGGCGAATGCCGAAGGTGCACAAGACTTCGTTGATGCGCCGGAGAATCGCTTCGCTTTCCGAATGCGACATATCGTCGATCAACACATGCGAGCTGAGCGCGTGAGTATTGGAGCCCAAGCTCCAGATGTGCAGATCGTGCACATCCTGAACGCCCTCGACCTCGTTCATCGCATCGGTGACGCCGCGCAACTCGAGGCCTCGTGGCAGTCCCTCGAGAAGAATATTGAGCGACTCCCGGATGATGTCCCAAGCCGTATAGGCAATCAGGATGCCGAGCGCAAAGGAAAGGAGCGGATCGATGTACAGCCAGCCTGTATAACGAATGGCGAGCGCGCCCAAAATGATGGCGCCTGCGCCCACGGCATCACCCAGCATGTGAATAAAAGCGGCGCGGAGATTCAAATCCCCGTGTGAGCGCCGGTTCAACGCCAGCATAATGCCGGCATTCAGAATCAAAGCGGCTGCGGCCACCCACAACATCGTCCGATCGTCTACTGGTTGCGGGTGGATGAGCCTCAAGATCGCTTCCCAGAAAATGACCAGAGCGATGGCGATCAACGTGGCCGCATTCAGAAAGGCCGCTACTACTCCGGCCCGCTGGTAGCCAAATGTTTTAACCTGGTCTGCCGGCTTCGCTTGCAGGTAGTATCCGATGGCCGCCAGAAACAAGGCCAGAGCGTCGGTAAAGTTATGGCCGGCGTCGGAAAGCAGTGCAAGGCTGCCGGAGCGCACTCCAGCATATACCTCGAAAATCGTGAACGCGAGAGTAGCGCCCAGCGACACGCGAAGAATCCAGCCCGTGGCGCCCGAGTGGTCGTGACAATGGTGACTCACGTTCTACCTTCACTGTACGACAGAGTTCAGTTTGGATTTTGGGGCTTTTCCCCAGGCCGGTAGAGGGATGGCGTCTTCTTTTTCTTGTCGTCTTCGGTCTGGGCCGCCTGCTTGCGGTCCTTGACCTCTTTAGCCGGCATCATCGCATCGCGCGCTTTCTTTTCTTTGCTGTCCTGGGCGGCCAATTCGGCGCTTCGCTTAGCCGAATCCTCCATCGAAAGCTCGCGGCTGTCCGAAGTGGTGTCGATCGCTTCGGTGAGCACAAACTTGTAACGGTCCAGATCTTTCGGATCGGACTCCTGAATTTTTGTCAGCTTGTCCAAGAATTCCTTTTCGGCTTCCAGCACAAGCAGCATTCCTTTGTCGATGGCCCGGTTATGACGCAGTGCGTCGTCGGCGACCGAATCCATGGCTTCGATAATCTGGCTGAAGTCTTCCAGATTGTCGTGGATGAAGACACTGCGTCCCGACTTTTCTTTCGCCAGGTATTGCTCGATCAGATCCATGCGCATACGCGCAAAATGCACGTAAAGCGTCAACCGGTCGTTGGGGTCCTGCGCTTCGCGGATTTGTGCGACTTCGTTTGGCGTCAGGAAATCGTGGTCCTGAGCCAGACATAAGGCAGCCGCGAAGAGAACTAGAAGAAATTTCACTTACGCATGACCCCGTTTAGCAGCTTGTCATGAATTTCGTCGAGTTTGCGGCTTGTGTATTCGGCCCAGCCACGCTCCTGGATTCCCAGGTCGTTCACGAGATCGGAAAGCCGGCGCTGCAGATTCGCCACCTTCATCTCAGCCTTTTTATACGATCTCGATTTATTCGCATCGGCGAGCGATTCGACACACGCGTTCAGCAGTTTGGTCATGCTGTCGAGATCCTCGTCTCCTTTAGAAATTTGACCCTTGCCGTATGAATCCTTGGCATTGTCAAACAGCTCGGTCGCAAAGTTAAGCGCCATTTCCGAACGTTTGGCCGGATCGTGCTGCATTTTGAGCTCCGCCAGAAACGACTGCGCGGACGCGGAAGCGGCGAACGCCAGAATCAGCGTGCTGAGTCCAAGCACCTGAGTTGAAGTTGACATTAACGACTGGCCTCCTTCTCCAGAATTCTGCTGCGCTGCCGAGCCACGAATTCCTGGTCCGGATGCTTGCCCTGGCTCATCTCCAAGAAACGTTGGTAGCTGGCCAGCGCCGGTTTCACCTGGTGAAGTTTATCAAGCACCATGGCGCGGTAGTAAAGATCGCCCGCAGTATCTGCATTCAAATTATGCACCTTATCGAGGGCCGCCAGCGCCTGGGGGTATTGCTCGGCAAGTACCAGGACGCTAGCCGCTTCGTTCCAGGAGGCGGCTGAGTCGGGCTTGAGATTGGCTGCAGCGAGAAATTGATTGGCCGCGGCGAGATAGTCACGTTTATCTCGGTAAATCCGCCCCAGCGCCATCCGCAGATCGAAATCGTTCGGGTTGCTGGCGAGCGCCTGTTCCAAAAGGGGTTTAGCGGCGTCACTTTGGCCGCTTTCGAGATAGGCGGTGGCAAGAGCAAGCCGATTCGCGGCCGTGGGCGAAAGAGCAACCGCGGCCTGGAACTCTGGAACGGCGTCGGCCGGCCGTTTGGCGGCCAGGTATAGGCGGCCGGCTTCCTCGCGCGCGCTGGGATCGTCGGGAAACTCCTTCAACAGTCCCAGGGCTCCATCCGTTTGTTTGGCGGCCGAGAGAGCGGCGGCGATTTCGAGCAGGTAGGACTTGAGCGCGGGGTCGAGCGCCACCGCTTGGCGATAGTGACCGAGCGCCTCGTCTAGCTTCGATTGCCGCATGAGGCTCTGGCCTAATCCCAGTTCCGCAACAGCAGCCTTGGGCTCAATCGCCAGTGCCGCACGATACGTGTCGGCGGCGCCCGCAAAATCTCCCGATGCCAGCAGCGCGTCGCCGAGATAGCGCTGCGCACGGGCCTGATTCGGACGTTGCTTCACCGCCTCGCGTAACAGCGGGACCGCATCAGCAGCCCGCTTGCGGCGCAGTTCCAGAATCCCCAGATTCAATTCCGCTTCGTAGAGACCTGGCTTGAGTTCGAGCACCTTGCGAAAGTGCGTGCTCGCTTGCTCGTCTTCTTTCAAGGAGGTTTCGGCCAGAGCCAGATAGAAAAAGGCTGAGTAGTCCTTGGCATCGGCAGCCGTAAGATCGGAGAAAATTTGTTTGGCTTGCTGGTAGTCCTTGCGGTCGAGCGCTGCCAACCCGACGGCCTGTGGGGCGGTGGCCGCGGGTGCCAATAACGCGATGCCCAACGTCAAGAGACAGAGCAAAGTCGAAACCCTTCTGTTTACTATTTTAGTCGCGCATCTGCCGCCGAGGCGGCCTCGCGGCGCAGATGAGTCAAATTAATTCCCTCCATCGCCACAGCCACGAAGCCTATCACGATTAACGGAATCGTCACCACGGCCCAAAGGATCAGGGAGAAGCGCTTAGCGTGCGCGATGCCCAGCCCGAATACGATCAGCGTGTGGGCCGCTACCACCTGAAAGGAGCCTAGGTTGCCAGGCGCCTGCGGAACAACACTGCTCAAGCGCAGCAAAACCATCATGATGAAGCTTGCTGTCCAGGGCACGGCCAGACGATTCGCCCGCACCAGAGCGTAAATGGGAAGAATCTGTGAAAGCAGATAAGCACCGCTGATCAGAAATGAGAAGTAGAGGTAGCGCGAGTGGCCAATAAGGTGGAGGTCTTCAATCAGAGTGTTGAACCAGCGCGGCCACGAGAGGCCGAAGCCCGATCCCCAGGACTGCTTCTTGGCATACATAGCGTAGCCCAGCACGCAGGCCGCAATCACGATCAGAATCCCGAGAATGTAGCCGCCCTTTAGCAGTAATCCCGGCATTCTCGCCATGTGCAGAGCAAAGAAAAAGCAGATCATCAGCCACACACCATCGAAAATGCGCTCGATTAAAGCCGAGGCGAAGCTGACAGAAAGCGGCAAGCGGGTGGATTTCGCCAGCAGAAAGCAGCGAACGAGTTCACCAGCGCGAAACGGAAACACTTCGTTGGTGAACAGTCCAACGTAAATCGCTTCGATGGACTGGAGGTACGGTATGCGCATGACGGGCTGCAGCAGAATCTTCCAGCGCCAGCCGTGCAGCAGATAGACACAGGCGTCACAAACAACCGCCAGAGTCACCCAGTTCCAGCGCATGTGCCGCACTTCGCCCCAGATATGCTGAATGCCGGCTCCATTGAGGACCCAGGCCATACACGCGAGCGAAAAAAGGTTTGTGACGATGAGAATGGCCCAGGCCCTGAGCCGTTTCGTGCGTTCGACACTTGTCTCCGTCTCCCGCACGTCTCTCCCCACGATCAATCATATTCCCTGGACATACAGGCCCATGGCTTGCTTGGCTTTGCGCACGGTATCCGCGGCAATCGGCAGAACGCGATCGCGGCCGGTTGCCAGCACGTGGTCAATATATCCGGCTTCGGCGGTGATTTCTCGAAAACGCTTCTGAATCGGCTCGAGCCGCGTAATGACAGCCTCGGCTATGTGCTTCTTGAAGTCTCCATAGCGCATCCCCGACACGCTCTCTTTTGTAATCGAAGCGTCACAGGACTGTCCGATGGCCAGCAGATTGGCGATGCCCGGGCTCATTCGCTCTATATTCACTGCTGGCTCGGAATCGGTGGTGGCGCGCGCGATCTTCTTTTGAATCGTTTTGGGTTCGTCCAGTAACCCGATGGCGTGGCCCGCGCCGGTCGCGGACTTGCTCATCTTCTGTGTGGGATCGTCCAATCCCATGATGCGCGCGCCAATTGTCGGCAGATGCGTGGCGGGCATGGTGAACGTCTCCCCATAGAGAGTATTGAAGCGTTGCGCGATATCTCGAGTGAGTTCGAGATGCTGGGCTTGATCGTCGCCTACCGGAACGACGCTCGCCTGATACAGAAGAATATCGGCCGCCATTAGGACGGGATATTGCAGCAAGCCGGATCCGACCGTTTCCTGGTTCTCCGCCTTGGCTTTAAACTGGGTCATGCGCTGCAACCAGCCCAGCGGCGTGACGCAGGTTAATAGCCAAGCCAGTTCGGAATGTCCGGGAATGCTCGATTGCACGACGATAGACGATTCCTCGGGATTGATACCGGCGGCGATGAAAAGAGCCGCGGTTTCGCGGATCTTTCCAAGGAGTTCTTTCGGATCTTGATAGACGGTGACGGCGTGCAGGTCAACGATGCAGAAGATACTTTCGTAGCGTGTTTGGATTTCCGCCCAATTTTTGAGCGCTCCCAAGTAATTGCCGATGTGAAGCTGACCGCTCGGCTGGACTCCTGATAAAACACGTGCTTTCATTCGAAATAATGAGCGAACCTCTATCCTAAGCGATGAGATCCATCGTCCAAATTGAAAAGCTGGTGCAGGGTGGCGAGGGCTTGGCGCGCATGGATGGCCAGGTAGTATTGTCACCCTACGTGCTGCCTGGCGAAACTGTATCAGTCACTACGAAACGAGTAAAAAACGGATTGTTACGCGGTTCGGAGCCGGAGGTTATCGCGCCGGCTGCTGACCGTATCGATCCACGCTGCGAGTATTTCGCCGATTGCGGCGGATGCCATCTGCAGCACGCTGCGTACGATTTTCAACTGGCACAGAAGCGCGCCATTCTACTCGAGACTTTGCAGCGGATAGGCGGTGTACGCTACGACAGCGAAGTAGCCCTGGTGAGCGGAGAGCCCTGGTTCTACAGGAATCGTATTCAGCTCCATTTCGAGCACGGCAAAGTCGGCTTTCATCGTGCTGGCTCGCACGAGGTGCGCTCGATCGATCACTGCTATATTGCGTCTCCGCTGCTGGTGGAGGTAATCGCGAAATTGCGTGAAGCGGCGAAACGGCCGGAGTGGCCCCGGTTTTTGCGCTCGCTCGAACTATTCACGAATGAAAACGATCTGCAGATAAATGTCGTCGACTCAACGCGACCCGTCGCAGCGCGTTTTTTTGATTGGTTGAAAATCTTATTGCCTTCTTTTGCCGCGGGTGCGATCGAATACCGCACTGGAGCCGGAAATTATCAGATCAGCCGTGGCTCGTTCTTTCAGACAAACCGTTTTCTGATCGACGCGCTGATCGACGAGGCACTTCTCGACGCGGCGGGCAAGCATGTGATCGACCTGTACGCCGGAGTAGGTCTGTTTTCCGTACCACTCGCCAAGCGCTTCGCGCAGGTCGACGCGGTGGAACGCGGCGGTCCGGCATTTCGCGATCTCGAATGGAACGCCGCGAGAAACGAGACCGCAAATCTCCAGCCGAGACGTGCCGCAGCCGAAGATTTTCTACGTGACTTCGAAGAACCTGCTGACTTTGTGGTTGCCGATCCGCCGCGCGCCGGACTCGGCAAAGAGACGACGAATCAACTCGTTCATCTCAAGCCGCCGCGTCTGACTATCGTCAGTTGCGACGCCGCCACTCTCGCCCGCGATCTGCGGACGTTGCTTGCGGGCTCCTACGGACTCAAACGGCTCACCTTGATCGATCTGTTTCCGCAGACCTATCATTTCGAAATCGTGGCGCACTTGGAAATTCGCTAGTGCTGCTGTGCGGCAATCCGGCGTCAGAAGCTCAATTTCGCATTGAACTCGAACTGCTGCGCGTCCGCGCCTCCGTCCCGGCCGGTGTTAGCCAGGCCGTTAACGCGGCCGAAGGCGCTGTTATTAAAATCGCCCTGCGGATTGCTAAAGTGCGGTGTGTTGGTTAAGTGAATCGCCTGAGCCCGAAACTGAACCTTTCCGAAAGCCTTCGCGCTCCTAGTCTGGCGCCCTACGCCCGTCGCCAGACCTGTGCCAAGCCGCTCCACTTTCGGGCCACCAGTTCGGCGATGGTCAGCGCTATGGCAAGGCCTAACAGCATCGGCCAAAGTTGCCAGGTGACGTAGACAGCGGCGCCGCGCGCGTCGAAAAGTGAATCGGGGGAAGGATTGAATCGGCCTCCCGTGAGCGCCGATATCTGCGCAAGCAGCTTTGGGTTCGAGCCGTAGTCGCGCAATTCCTGCTGGTCGCGGTAGAGACCGATTTCAGGAAATGCGTTTGAGTCCTGGAGTGGACGAATCCGGAACAGACCGCTCAGCCGGCCAATATGCAAGCGGCCGCGATAAGAGCCGCTGGTACTCTTCGAAATCGAGATTCTCTTCTCGAAGCCGTTTGGGCCTATTGCGAAAATCTGTGGGATTTCCGGCGGCTCCGGGACACCGGTTGCAAGCTGATAGCTCACCAGGATGTCTTCGTTAGCTGAGTCGAAATGTGCGCTAGCTTCGCTCGAATCGGTATGCGTCAGTAGATCGCGCGCCACATTAATCCAGAACCTATCGAAGCCGGGCCAGTTCACCCACGCTTCCGCCCAGCGGCTCTTGGCATCGGAGGTAAACACCGCCGCACGGCCGAGCCCATACTGCCACCGCGTATAAAGAGGATCCTTGCCGTCTTTATTGATAGCAAGAATCGTATCCGCGCCCGGCTTCGCCACAAATTTTGCGTAGCCCTTTAGAGGCGGCGCGCTCTCCATCCCGACGCCCTCAAGTACCTCCGCCTTTCGCTCCACGATAGGCGTGAGCGACCGCTCGATGGCTGTAGATCCACTGAAATCCTGTACATCCTTCAATAAAATCTGCTCAAGGCCTTGCGGCTCATTGAGAAAGTAACTCCGGCCACCTGAAGTCGCCGCTACCTTTTCCAGATAACTTCGATTCACGTCCTGCCCTAGGCCGACGGTCGAAATCGTGACCTGATGCGCCGCGGCGTCTTTGGCGAGTTCGATGCTGTCGCCTTCTTCGGAAATCCCGTCAGTCAAGAGCACAATGTGCTTGTAGGTGCCTTTCGACACGGCCACCTTGCGGTAGGCTTCCGTGAGCGCGGGTGCGATTTGGGTGCCGCCATCCGGCGTGATCCCGGAAACCAAGCGTTTGATCAAAGACTTGTCTTCAGCGTGCCGCACTGGCACCGCCCATTGGAATGAGTTATCAAAAATCAGCACACCGATACTGTCGATGGGCCGCAAGTGATCGATCACTCCGATGGCCGAGAGGCGCGCCAGCTCGATTTTGCGGCCTTCCATCGACGAGGACTTATCGATGATCAAGACGACGGCAGTGCCCTCCGGCGTCTTCGGCGGAGCGAGCTTCGCCGGCAGGGCTTGATCGAGCGCATCCATCTTCTGGTCGTCTTTGTAAAGCTGGCGCTCACCACCAATAAGCAGCAGACCGCCGCCATTCTTCGTGTAGCTCTCGAGGCGCTTCTTGCGCGCGAGGCTCAAGCTGTTCAAGTCCAGGTTGTTCAGCACAACAAGCTGCACAGCCGTGAGGTCACTATCCAAAAGAGTCGGGTCGCGAACTACTTCAAAATCAGCTTCGCTGAATGCCTGTAGAAGATTTGTTTCCGTTCCCGCTGGATCTTGTGACAGGTATAAGACTCTGGCCCGGCGCAGCTCAACCGCTTGTTCGAATCTGGTTTCTCCAATGCTGCCCGAAATGGAAGTGACCCCGCTGGCCTTCACGCGCGCGTGCACTCGCAAATGGTTGAGACCCTTCTCCAGTTCGACGGCGGTACGGCCCAGCGACTTACCCTCGGCGGCGATCTCGACCGTTGAGGAAGTATGCTCGGGTGCGTTGACTGTGACGTCGATGGGAATCTGTTCTCCGGCGTAGGCGATACGCGGCATCGACAACGACTCCAATCGAAGCGCCATGCTCGAGCGGCCGCTAAGCGGAATGGTGTCGACCGGAACATGCAAACGCTCGAGCTCCGCGACCGCTCGCGCCGTGCTGCCTTGATTTTCGTTGCCGTCGCTGATGAGGGCCACGCGAGGAATATATCCGGTGGGTACCGCCGACATGCTGCTGGTGAGCGCCGCTTCGAAGTTAGTGGCATTCCCCAACTCGTTTGACGTGGGTAGGAAGTGAGCGCCGCGTTCTCCTTCCTGCTTTTCAAGATTCCGTACTGCGGCGGCGAAGGGAACGATCTTGACCCAATTTCCGCCCCTGCGGCTTTCAATGCGGCGGGCAACGGAAGAAGCGTGCGATAGATCCTCTCGCGTAACGCTCTTGGATGTGTCGACCAGAACCACTAGTCCCGTCTTCGTTTCGGGCAGCGTCAGATTGGGCTCCGCAAGCGCCAGGCAAATGGCGCAGAAACTCAGCGCTTTCAGAAGCAGCCTGGAGCGCCGTGCGCTCGTGCTCCAGGCATAAGCTCCCCACCCCAGTGGCAACAGGATCAGCGACAAGGCCCAAGGATGAACAAAGCTCATAGGCTCAGGCCGTCACCCGAAGCGGCGCCTGGAATCGCGCAATTCGTCGGCGCCCATAGCGTAGCCATTCGGCCAGCAGGCAGGCCGCCCCTGCAATCGCAAGCCATTTCCACAAATCCACCGCCGCCGGCGCCAGGCGGCCAGATGCGGGTAGGCCATGCGCTAGTTGAGCGGGTGGCGTCCATTCCGATTCGGCAACATCGGGAAGAGTCAACGAGAGAACTCTTTCCCGATCGTCAGAGAGGATCCGCACAACGCTTGGACGACTCGTAAACAGTTCGAGCGTCTGCGCACGCACGGTAAAGGGGATAGCGAATCCACGTTCGTCAATAACACGAATTCTTTCGGTCGCTTCACGGACATCGAGCGGGACGCTCGCCGCCCCGACCTGCCCGGCGCCAAGTTCGAGCAGACGAAACGCCTCAGGCGACAACCACCTCAGCAGATCGGCAAACAGGAGCGGCGTGGTGAGCTCAAATTTCAGATCGCCTTGCAAAGGATCGAACCCGATAACGGCGATCTTGGGACGAACCACGACGAGAGGTCCTTCGGCAGTGCTGGCGATGGCCGTATCACCCTCAAAAGTTTGGAAAATCTCCGCATTGGTAATGCGCGTCTCCTTAGCGCGCAAGCCGGCTTCGAGCGCGGCATCGGCGTGCCAGTTTCTGACAACAGTATTTTCGACGACGCTTTTGACGGGCACGGGAGAGCGGCCGCGCGGCGGCGCAATCCACAGGGCGGCCGGTTTCGGCGGGGCGCTTGGGGCAAACTGATCTAACACAATCACGTCGGCGTGTGGATCGGGCAGGTAGCCGGATGTCGTGTAGAATTTCACGCTGAGCCGATGATTTGCTTCGAGCAGCGGCCGTAACAAGTCAGCCCGCTGCGTAAAGACAGCGACGCGCAGAGCGCCGCTCGTGGGCAGCCGTAGCGAAGCCCGATCGTCGCTTTCGAGATTGTCATGGGGCGACAGCTCTGCACGTAGCTCGCCGGCCGTGTTGGTCGAAAAAGTATATTCGGCGGTTGCCTCTTCCCCCGGCGCGAGCTGAAGCACGCGCGGTGCAAAGGCGGTGCCGGCAAACTGCGTTTGTAAGCGCAATCGTCTGCGTGCAGATCCATAATTCCGGACAGCGATGGTCGCGTCCCAGGAACCGGGGTCTTCTTCACTTCGTCTGACCGCCAAACGCCGAATGCCGGCATTCTCGCGATCCGCCTTGGCATCGAGAATTCGCAGATTCGAAACCTCCGGCACGGCATACTGTTCTCCGCTCACCAGGTGCGGCCCCGCGTAGACGATTTCTCCTGCGCGCCCCCCGGCCCACCTCAGGGCTTGGCGGCCAAACGACAGCGCCTGCGGTAGATTGAGCGCCGAATACCCGGCCGCGCACCTATCCAAAGCCCGAAAAAGCGTCGTTCGATCCAGTGTGAAGGAAGTCAACGGAGTGGCCAGGCTGTCGGCAGACACCAGCATGACTCTGTCATTCGCCGGCAGCGCTCGAAGGTATGCGGCAACCAGCGATTTCTCGCGATCGAGCAGACTTTCCGTGCCCAGCCGCTGTGCGGACCAGGCCGACGTGTCGACCAGCAGAACATGGTCGCGTCCACGGCGTTCCCGCGATCCCCATTGCAACTGGGCCGCGGCAAGCAGGAGAAGCAGCAGCCCAAGCAATTGCAGCACAAGCGACCACGGCTCGCGCATGCGCTTGCGGCTGCGTTGATCCTGTACTCGGCCGGCATCGACCCAGAACCGCAGCGTGGAGACGATCTTCTTGCGTTTGGTGCGATCGAGCAGATACAGCGCGGTAATGGCGCCGCCAAGCGCTGCCAGAAGCCCGAAAAATTCGCCCGCGGTCAGATTTAGGAAGAACATTGCGTGCTCCGCTAGGCGGTGGGGGCCATCATCAAAGGTCCAAAAATAGCGTCCTCGAGCGGTATGGCCGTTGAAAATCCGGAATAGCGCCCGCCATTACGCAGCGCCAGCTTTCGAATTTCTGCCGCATGCGCGTCGAAAGCGCGGGTATAGGCGCGGCGTGCTTCCTCATCCACAGTAATCTTGACGAGCGCGGCAGACTCAGCGTCGATCAATTCCAATTCGCCTTCGCCCGTCGGCTCGCGATCCTCTTCGCTCCAGAGTTGGACGAGAAACAGCTCGTGGCCAAAATCGGCGATGTATTGGAGCGGGTGAAAGCAGTCGCCGTCGTCCAGAAAATCGGAAACGACGATCACCAGGCCGCGCTGCGGATATTCACTCAGAAACTGGCGCGCGGTCTCGAGATAGCTGGTTTTGCCACCCGCTTTCAACTCGCGCAGGTAGATTTCGGCAGGCTGAAAGCGGTGGCGGCCGCCACTCGCCAGAAACGGATCGGACAGGCGGGCCGAAAAGGGCTGCAGCAGCAGGCTATCCAGACGCACCAGGCCTACATAAACCAGAGCCGCGGCCAGCTTGCGTGCGTAATCGAACTTGGTAACTCCGTCTTTGCCGGTCCCTGCTGTCATAGACGCGCTAATGTCGAGCAGGAGACGTACAGGCACGCGCGGCTCGACCTGGAACATTTTTAGAAACAGCTTGTCGAAGCGCATATAGGCGCGCCAGTTCACTGCGCGCAAATCGTCACCCGGATGAAAACTGCGATGATCGAGAAACTCCTGCCCGGGCCCGGCAAAACGCGAAATATTGTGCCCGCCCACCAGGCCGCGGAATGATTTGTTCCAGCCGAGCGTCAGGCGTTCGAGCTTTTCGAGAAAATGACGGTCAACCAGCGGCTCGGGCATGATCGGGGGCTGCCGGTTAAGAGGATGACGCGACACCTTTCAAAATTTTCTCAAGAAGCGATTCGGTTGTCTCGCCGTCGGCGTGCGCATCGAAGTTCAGGATGATGCGATGACGCAGCACACTGGGCGCCACGGCTGTGACATCGTCGATGCTCAGGTGCATACGCCCGCGCATCAGCGCCGTTACGCGGCCGCATTCGATCAGAGCCTGTGCCCCGCGCGGTGAACTGCCGTAGCGGATGTACCGGTTGGTGACCTCCGCGGCACCGCGCGTGCCGGGCTGAGTCGCCATAATCAACTCGATCGCGTAATCCTGCACGTGCGGTGCTACGATCACCTGGCGGCAAAATGCTTTCAGACCGGCAATCTGGCTCCGAGTCATCACCGGCTCCAGTTTCACTTCATCGCGCTTGGTCGTCACCTCGACAATCCGGTTCAGGTCTTCACGCGACGGATACGTGACCAGGATCTTCATCAGAAACCGGTCCAACTGTGCTTCCGGCAGCGGATAGGTCCCCTCCATTTCGATGGGATTCTGCGTGGCCATCACCAGAAACGGAAGCTCAAGCGAATAGCTCGAAGTGCCGCTCGTGACGGTACGTTCTTGCATCGCCTCCAGCAACGCAGATTGGGTCTTGGGGGTGGCGCGGTTGATCTCATCAGCGAGCACAAGATTGGCGAAAATCGGCCCCGGCTGAAAGCGCAGATTCTTGTGGCCATGCTCGTCGTTCTCCATGATCATGCTGCCCACGATGTCGCCTGGCATGAGATCCGGCGTGAATTGAATTCGCGAGTAGCGGAGATCGAGAACGTGCGATAACGTTCGCAGGAGCGTCGTCTTGCCAAGCCCGGGAACGCCTTCAAGCAACACGTGCCCGCCGGCGATCAGGCAGATGAGGACGCCCTCGATTACGTCGGTTTGGCCGACAATGACCTTGGCGATCTCTTCCCTCACGCGGGTCAGTTCCGCAGTCGCTCGGTCCACCTCCGCCGAATAGGCGCTGAGTATGTCTGCCATTTCAAATCATTTTACGGGAGTGCCGCGCCGCGATGGCTCAATCAGGAGACGCAAAAACCATGTGGCCCGGTTGCACACCCCGCTGAACACAATGGTCCAGGTAGAGCTTTCCGTAACTGGAGAGCACGTAATCTTGCGGGGAGAAATCCAGTTTCCGGGCGGTTTCATCGATCCAGTCACCTGGCCCTTCCAGTTCCAGGAACTCACCTATCGGCGTTTCGTCCAAGGTAATCTTGGCACCCGCGCGTTCTGCGGACTCGAACTCAGTGCGGTACTTTTCATATCGGAAAACGGGATCATAGCCGAGTTGGCCGAGAATCTTATGCAGTGTCTCCAGTGAGCCAACGGTTGTCTCCAACTCCGGTCGGCTCTTGTGTGGACCAGGCACTCCAGCTCCTTTCCAGGTTAGAATTCCTTGACGCCCGTTCTGACGGAGCCTCAGAAGCATATCTCGTTTGCGCAGCGAAGAATCGGCGCTGTCGTAGACCGTATTCGCCTCAAAACCGCGCTGTGCGGAGATTTTGAAACCGGCACTCGTCAAGCGCGCGTGAACGCCTGCGCTCGAGCGCAACGGAATTTTAACCTCGATTTCGTGGTCCAATGCTTCTGATTGTCTCACCGTATAATGTAGGCACTGCGCGCCCGTAGCTCAGTTGGATAGAGCGGATGACTTCGAATCATCAGGTCGGGAGTTCGAGCCTCTCCGGGCGCGCCAGAAATCCATCGATTCATTCGGCTTAGCTGTTAAGTTCACTTTGCTTCCGCGGTTCTCTTCGTTGGTATGCCCGAAAAGCATGACCACATGCCTCCTTACACTCTGATTCGATCTTCTTTCGGGCCTCCCGGTACTCTCGTCTCACGATCCACTTTGTTGAGGTGGATGTACTTCATAGTTGTTTCAAGCGACTCGTGTGCGGCCAGCCAAGTGGAATTCCGTCGGCTTAGTTCCGCGCCTTCAAACAACTGAGCCGTCTTTCCGACGCTTTCAGGCCTTGGCGGGGCGCGGCCGGAAATCTACAACTGCATAAAAAACAACCGCGTGAAGCCACGAGCAGTCTAAATGCATGAAGATCTTTGTCGTTGCCTTTGCCAGCCTGGTTCTTGTCTTGCCGTCCATCGCGCAGGATCACAAAACGATCTACGTCGATCGAATGGAAGGGTTAGAAGCCCAAGTCGAGAAAGCGCTGCAAAACGCGGAGTTGCCGTTCGACTTCATCGAAGAGCAGAAACAGCCCGAATTGAAGGCGAATCTCGCGAAAATGCATTCTGCCTATGCGGAGATTCTTTATAAGAGCAAGCACGGTCGTACGGAGACGCATCGCCTGGAATTGTGGGATGTGGAACGGAAAAAGGTGATCGCGTCGCATGAGTTTGCACTGAACAGCGCTGACGAAGGTGCCCGCCAGCAGGCTGCCGAGGACTTTGCAAACAAAGTCAAGAAGGCTTTGGCAAAGAGCAAACCGGCCGGTAGTTAGAGCGGCGGACCAAATCGGATGGCACCGCGCACGGGCGCCGATTCTGATCATTCCGGCGTAGTCTTAGAGTCAAGGACTAACGTCGGGGTCAAGCCGGGTTCGCAGTGATCTCGATGCCGCTCTGATTCGATGCGGCCTGAGCGTGCGGATCGCAGGCCAAACAGTACGCAACTCCTGAATGTTCCGATGCGCGCTAGCGCCCCAAATGCCTTGGGGATTGCAACAATCGACGACAGCATTGCACTTGGTCGCTTTCGCCGATGCGTGTCGCATCGCTTTGGACATCTGCTCGATGGTCACGAAGCCGCGGGTGTTGATAAGAAAAGCCGGCGGGTTGGTTTGCGGTTCGTCAGCAGCCTACTCGAGCGCGAGGGGAGAGCGTCGCCGCGGCCAAGGTTCGAGAGAAGGGATTATTGCCTCGTGCTTCTGTCACACCGGTTCGTACGCTGCGGTTGAGTTACCACTGAGCCGATTTTGTGCCTTTGGATGACTTCGAATCATCAGGTCGGAAGTTCGCCCCTCTCCGGGCGCGCCACTAGTTCGCGAGCTGGTTCACAACGGAAGGGGCTAAGCGCGATCAGCCAAAAAGCAAACGACTCTCAGGGTTGGAAACGAAGTGCGGGAGCTTCTATCGACTCTAATAGAGGCCCGATCATGAAATCTCGAGCCTCTGAAAGCGCAGGAGCGCTAATTGGATTTCTTTCTGCGCAAAAGCCCCAGACCCAGCAAGCCAGTGCCGAACAACACGAAGGATATCGGCTCGGGGTTGGCAACCATGGCCACATTGGTAAACACCATATCCTCGTCGTTGTAGTCAAGGTCCGAAATCGAAGCCAGTTGGTCTTCGAATCCAAGGTAGACGCCCGATGGGACTGTAACGCCGCCAATTGATTGACCACCAAATGCCGTCGCGTAAACATGGTCCGTGGCATCGGAGTTCAATGCCGTGTCCGAGTACAACTTGTAGCCTTGACTCAGTACGTTCAACGCAAATACGATCGTGTCGCCGGCGTTCACGTGTCCGAAGTTCACAGATTGGCCAGCTACTGACGTATGGTCATCTAAGGAATACCCCCCGAGCTGCGTGCCGTTGACGAAAACCCCAAGTTGGTTGTCGTAGAGTGCGGAACTATCCAAAAAATAGCCTACGAGGTCCCCAGACGCTGCCGCAGTAAAATGATGCCCGCTAGACACACTACCCGGATTGGGGTAGGGAACAGAGTCGGCATTAGCGGCTATAGATGTGATAAGTGCGATTGCAAAAGTAGGAAGTAAAAATGAGGTTTTCACCAGTTTCTCCGATATATTGCGCTGGCGTGTTTAATGGCGCCGGCGAGATGCATATTAGACCCAACGGTTGTTAGCGATCAATGTCACGACCCTCCGTGGACACTCCGACCACTCTTAACCGTCAATAAGACTACCTTACCCCGCCCCGCGTTTCAGGAATATTGCCAGGGTCACTCTTCCCCCCGGGAATATTACTAGTTTATTTAGGGGTAGGGTCATTTCTGATCGTAATGTGTTTGTCATATTACGCTTAATTGCCCTACCTTCACCACCACGAGGCGAGCGCTATACTGGGAGGCGCCCCGATGCGAAGGGGACCAACTGGTCACAACTCCAGGGTCGATCCTGATCGACGCGACTAAAGGGAACCGCAAGGTTCCCTTTTCGCTGCCAAGACGGTGCCAACGGAACATGAAACTTGCGGAGCGCATTGCCCGCCTCGATATTGAATCGGCTTTCGACGTCTTAGTGAAAGCTCGCGCGCTGGAAGCTAAGGGGCGCGGCATTGTCCACCTGGAAATCGGCGAACCCGACTTTCCGACGCCGCCCAACATTGTCGATGCCGCCAAACAAGCGCTCGACCAGGGTTGGACCCGCTACGGACCTACGCAGGGTCTGCCGGAACTGCGCGAGTCGATTGCCGCATACATCTCGCGCACACGTAATATCTCCGTTTCGCCCCGTCACGTGTGTGTGGTGCCGGGCGCAAAACCGGTTCTCTTTTTTTCGATGCTGGCGCTGCTGGAGCCGGGCGACGAGGTGCTCTATCCCGATCCGGGCTTTCCGATTTATCGCTCGATGATCCGGTATTTGGGAGCCACGCCGGTACCTGTTCCGCTGCTTGAGGCGCGCGGTTTCTCGCTCGATCTCAATATCCTTCGTGACAAGCTTTCCAGCCGTACGCGGCTGCTGATCCTCAATTCTCCGCAGAATCCCACTGGCGGAGTGATTCCCGCGGAGGATCTCCGCGAGATTGCGGCCATGGTGCGCGAGCGGGATCTCATGGTGCTTTCTGATGAGATCTACTCCCGCATCTATTACACGCCTGAAGCTCCAACCTCAATCGCATCGCTCCCCGGGATGCTTGAGAAGACTATCCTGCTCGATGGATTCTCGAAAACGTATAGCATGACGGGTTGGCGTCTCGGTTACGGCGTAATGCCGGAATGGCTGGTCGAAGGCGTGAACAAGCTGATGGTGAATTCCAATTCGTGTGCAGCCAGCTTTACGCAGCGCGCAGCACTCGCTGCCCTCGCGGGACCCCAGACGGCCGTGGAGGAAATGGTGAACCAATTCCGGCAACGCCGCGACGTGTTCTGCCAGGCACTGAACACGATTCCAGGCTTTCGCTGTGTTCCACCAGGCGGAGCCTTCTATGCATTTGCAAATATCGAAGAGACCGGCGCCGCTTCAACAGATGTCGCCGATTTCCTGCTCGAGCGCGCCGGCGTCGCCTGTCTGAATGGCGGTTCGTTCGGGGAGCATGGCGAAGGCTATATTCGCTTCAGTTTCGCGAACTCGCTGGAAAATTTGCAGGAGGCGGTTCGTCGCATACAAGCCGTACGAAACGATCTGATTCGAAAGGATGGGAAATGAATCGATCCAACAAAGCAGAACATGTTCGTTGGTCGGATATAGCGCCGGAACATCTAAACCCACTCTTCGACCGGCAATATGTCGTGGGCAACGAGGTGATGGTCGCCCGTATTTCGATGAAGCGCGGCTGCCTGGTTCCCGAGCATAGCCATCATCATGAGCAGATCAGCCACGTTCTGTCCGGCACTCTGCGCTTCGTAGTCGAGGGCAATGAGATCGTCGTCGGTGCGGGCGAGCTCCTGCTGATTCCCCCGCATGTGCCGCATTCGGCCGAGGCGCTCGAAGACAGCCTCGCCATCGACACCTTCTCACCCCCGCGCGAGGACTGGATCAATAAGACCGATCAATATCTACGAGCTTCTTAGCCTGTTGGCAATTTGCATCTATCAGACTAAATTGAGGATGTTGGCGTCCCCAAGGGGATTCGAACCCCTGTTATCGCCGTGAAAGGGCGGTGTCCTAGGCCGGGCTAGACGATGGGGACGGAAACGCCGGGCGGGATCCCTTTAATGTAACAGACAGTGTGATGAATCCGCCGTATAGCGGAATTTCCACGAAACTAAAGCGTGTGCAAATAGGCCAAGACGTTGGCCTTGTCGTCCGCCGACAGCATGTCAGCATAGGCCGGCATCCCGTTGCCGCCATTATTGATCTGCTCTAGCACATTGGCGTCGTTCACGGCCTTGCCGCTCGCGAGCGTTTTCCGCTTGAACAGGCCTTTGAGCGACGGGCCCATCTTCTTTTCGTCTGTGTCTACGTTGTGGCAGATGGCGCACTGCTCGAAGGTCTCTTTGCCCTTCGTGGCATCACCCTTACTTCCAGTACTTCCATCTTTTTGATTGGCCGCTACCGCTACCGTCAACGTAGAGAAAAGTATGCAGAAACCTGCAGTCAATAGTTTATGGCGAAGCATGGAATCTCCAAGACCTACAGTCTAACAACCCAGTCCCCTACTAGGACGCATTTGCGGGACGAAATGCGTCAGCATGAAGGGAGATTAACGCGCGATCTCCTCGGTTGCGGGATAATAAGGATCATCCCTAGCCATGCTTAAACAGGCGTCCCTTCGCTGTCTGCTTCTTTTTTGTGCCGCCGCTTTCTCAGCCTCAGCGCAAGCCGTCGCCGGCATGACCGTCCCCCCGAAGGCCGGTAAGGTAGAACTTTTCCCAGAGGACGCCTTGCGGCCCGGCATGAAAGCCGTCGCCTGGACGGTTTTCCAGGGGACGAGGCCGGAACCGGTGCCGATCGAGATCATCGGCATCTGGCAGAACGCTTGGGGACCCAAGCAGAACATTATTGTCGCCAAAATGACCGGTAAAGCTTCGCGCACCAACGTGGCGGGAGGTATGAGCGGTAGCCCGGTTTACATCGAAGGAAAACTGGTCGGCGCCGTTTCGCTCCGCCTGAGCGTATTTTCCCCTGACGCGATCTGCGGAATCACCCCCATTCGTTTGATGCTCGAAGTCAGCGAATTCGACAAGAGTCGGCCCGCCGACAGCCGGACGCCGGACAAGATTCAGCAGGCTGAGAATGCCATGCCGCTGCCCGACGGATTGCTGGCGCGCGTCATGGCGGCGGGTGGCGCGCACAATTTCGGGGAGACGCCGATGATGACTCCCATCGCCACACCCATCACCATGTCGGGCTTCAGCGACGAAGCGGTCCGCCAATTCTCGCCAGTGTTCAACCAGCTCGGGCTGATGGTCGCGCAAGGCGGCTCCACGGGAAAGCTGGATTCCTCGCGTCCCGCCAAAGATTGGGCCACCTCCATGCAGCCCGGCGAGAGCATTGCCGCGGTGCTGGTATCGGGCGACATGACGATGACCGGCGGCGGCACCGTCACCTACAACGACGGCAAACGCGTGCTGGCTTTCGGTCACCCAATGTTCAATCTCGGCCCGGTCGAAATGCCGATCGCCAAGGATGAAATCATCACCACGCTTGCTTCTTCCTACCAGCCCACCAAAATGGGCAACGCCACAGAGGTGGTGGGTGCGTTGCGGCAGGACCGGCATAGCGCCATACAGGGGGAGCTCGGCGCTACCGCGCAAATGATCCCGGTCACCATGCACGTGCGCTCCTTCAACGCCGATAACAGCATTCACAAGACGCGTGACTTTCATTTCAGCGTTTTCGTCGATCATAAATGGACCCCGTATTTGATGATGGCGACGCTGTTCAACTCCATCTCCAATTTGAACGACTTTTCCGAGGAAGCCACCTACCGGCTGCACGGCGAACTGCAAGTGGCAGGAAATCATCGCGTCGAACTCACCACGATGCAGGCGCCCGCAGGAACGCCCATCCCCACTCCCATGCTGCTCGCCGGCTGGTGGGGCGATAAGTTCAACCGTCTTTTTTTGAACTCGAGCAAAATGCCCAAGCTCGATGCGGTCAGCGTCTCGATTGACCTGCTTCCCGAGCGCCGCATCGCGGAGATCGAATCCGCCTGGATCGGTGACAACAAAGTGGCTGCGGGCACCGAAGTTCCGGTTAAGGTCTTTCTGCGCCCGTTTCACGGCGAGCGTATGGAGCGCACCGTCAACGTAAAAATTCCGTCCGGTCTCGCGCGCGGCGATCACCAGATTCTCTTCAGTGACGCCGCGACGCTTAGTCGTTTTCAAAATATCGCAAGCTCTCTCAATCGCATTGAGGACATCCCGCAAACCGTAGCGCTGCTCAACGAAGAGCGCAGTAACAATCGCCTCTATGTCTCGCTCATCGAAGCGCAGCCGACCATCTACTCAGACGAAAAAGTTCTACCAAGCTTGCCTGCTTCCGTTTTGAACGTAATGCAAAGCGGCCGCGCGACGAACCATCAGTTCGTCAGCTCTCCGGAAAGCGCGCGTGAGCAGACCTCCGTTCCCTTCGATACGGTAGTCACTGGCAACTATTCACTGAAAATCCACGTGAACTGAAGGATCTTACCTCCACAACATGAAAAAGTTCGCCGCCCTGATTTTGCTGGCGTCCGCCCCGACCGTGTGCCTCGCCGTGGATACCCACCTGTGGGAACAATCCGAACAGGCTGAGTTTACGCGCGGCACTCCCAAAAAGCTTTCGATACGCAGTGACGGGCACGTCACCCTGGCGCCGGAATTCAAGGAACTGGATAGCACCAACGTACCCTATCTTTGGGCCATCGCCCAGGACTCTAAGGGAACGCTCTACTATGCCGGCGGCGCGCCTACTGGGGCAACCACTAAGGTCTATTCGCTTGCGAAAGATGCGAAACCCAAAGTTCTTGCCGAATTGCCCGGCCTCGAAGTTCACGCGCTCGCAATCGATAGCGAGGACCGCGTCTACGCTGCCGTTCTTCCCGATGCAAAAATCTATCGCATTGGCGCCGATGGCAAGCCACAGCTTTTCTTCGACGCAAAATCGAAATATATCTGGTCGCTCGCTTTTGATCGCACTGGCAATCTTTTTGTCGCTACTGGAGACGCCGGCATTATTTACAAAGTGACCAGCGACGGCAAGGGCGTTCCGTTTTTCGACACCGAGGAAACGCATGTGCGTTCGATGCTCCTCGAAGAGAACGGCAATCTGATCATCGGCACCGAGCCGAGCGGCTTAGTGCTCCGTATCAATCCCCAAGGCCGCGCTTTCGTTCTGTACCAAACCAACAAGCGGGAAGTTACTGCACTGGCCGAGCGCGCGGGCGTGGTGTACGCGGCAGCCGTGGGCAACAAGCCGGTGAGCGTATCGGTGACAGGTCCGGCTCCCCTGCTGCCGGCCGCTCCCCCGCCCGCGAATGCCGCCGGCCAGCCTCACACGACGCCGGCTCCGCCCAGTCTTCCGCCGGCCGTCGGATCGCTCACCGCCACTCTGACCGGCGGGTCGGAAGTCTATCGCATCCAGCAGGACGGTTTCGCCGAGCGCGTCTGGAATTCGCCCACGGATATCGTATATGCCGAAGCACTCGATGCTTCCGGCAAGCTGATGCTCGCGACCGGCAACCGAGGCATTGTCTACCGGGTGGACTCCGATCAACTCTCGACTCAACTGCTGAACGCACCCCCCACTCAGGTCACCACATTCCTCAGGGGCAAGGAGGGCGTCGTGTATGCAGCCACCGGCAACGTAGGTAACCTCTACTCGATCGGTCCCGGTTTGGAAAAGACAGGAACTCTCGAGAGCGAGGTTTTGGATGCCAACGATTTTGCGTATTGGGGCAAAGTGCATCTCACCTCAACGCTGCATGGCGGAGCCATATCACTCGAAACTCGCAGCGGCAACTTGAATCATCCAGAAAAAAATTGGAGCCCATGGAGCAAAGTAGCCGTGTCAGAGCTGGGCGGTCCCATCGAATCTCCACCGGCGCGTTTTCTGCAGTACCGCCTGACCCTGATGAAGTCGCCGGCCAACGAGTCGCCGGACCTGAGCATTGTCGATATTGCTTATCTGCCGAAAAATGTTGCGCCTAAAGTGCAGCAGATTGAGTTTGCACCATTCAATTATCGACAAGCGCCCAGCAATCAATTCCTGGAGCGCTCCGTCGTCGCTTCGGGTTCCCCCACCAGTTTGACCCTGCCCGCCGTAGGACGAAAGAGACCGCCGTCCGTGACGCCGAATATCGAGGCGACCGGCACTTCCACTCTGCAGTACAACAAAGGCTATGTCACGGTGCGTTGGGGCGCCAGCGATCCGAACGGGGACCCGTTGGCTTTCAAGGTCGAACTCAGAAAGAAGGGCGACACGAGTTGGCGGTTGCTGAAAGAGAAACTACAAGACCGGTACTACGCCTTTGACAGCACTGCCTTTGAAGACGGCAGCTACTCTGTTCGGATAACCGCCAGCGATGCGCCGGGAAACACGCCCGAGAACGCACTATCCTCCTCGTTTGAGAGTGACGCCTTCACCATCGACAACACGCCGCCTGAGATTCTGAACGTCGCGGCATCCGCGGCCGGCTCCAAGCGAATCTTCAAATTCACCGCCAAAGACGCCTTGAGCTGGATCGACAAGGCCGAATACTCAATCGACGGTGGCGACTGGACAATTCTCGAGCCGGTCAACAAAGTGACTGATTCGCAATCACTCGACTACCAGATCCAGGCGGACAACGGGCAACTCGTTTCAGTTCGCATTTTCGACGAAAATGACAACGTTGTGGCGCGGCAACTTTCCGAGCACTAACGCCGCTTCGCCTTGATCACAATCGGCGTTCCTTCGAACCCAAACTGTTCACGCAGGCGATTTGTCAGAAACCGCTCTGTCGAGAAATGCATGTTCCGCGCCTTGTCGGTAAATACGACGAACGTCGGCGGCCGGATGGAAGCCTGGGTCATGTAATAGACCTTCACATCGCCATCGAATTTGATCGTCTCCACGAATCGGTTCAACTCGCCGGTCGTGACACGCTTCGAGGCAGCCTCAAAACAGTGGCGGATCGTCGAGAAGATCCGCCGTATCCCCTCAGCATTTTTAGCTGAGGCAAAAAGCACCGGCGCGTAATCAAGGAACTTTAACTCGTCACGGATGGCTTCGGTAAAAGCGCGTTTGCTTTTGCCCTCCACCGCATCCCACTTATTCACCACCAGGATCACGGCGCGGCCTTCTTCGTGTGCATAGCCGGCAATCGTCGCGTCCGATCCCACCACGCCATCCACGGCATCGATTAGCAAAAGCACCACGTTCGCCATGCGAATGTGCCGCCGCGCCATCACCACGCTTAGCTTCTCGGTCATTTCCGTGGTCTTGCCCTTGCGCCGGATGCCCGCCGTGTCCACGAAACGATAGGCGGTGTTGCCTTCGTGAATCGTCTCGTCGACAGCATCGCGGGTAGTGCCTGCCACCGGCGAAACAATTGCGCGCTCGGCCCCGACCAGCGCGTTCAGCATGGTGGATTTCCCAACGTTCGGCCGGCCGATGATTGCCACTTTGATGCGGCGCTCCTTACCTTCCTCTTCTCCTTCTTCTGCGGGCGTCTCCGATAACGGAAAAGGCTTGGTGACATGCGCAAGCAGATCGTCCAGTCCCAGCCGGTGCTCGGCCGAAACGGGCACCGGGTCGCCCAATCCCAGCGAATAGAAGTCGTGAATCAGATCTTCTTTCTTCGGTGTATCGATCTTGTTCACGACGAGCGTTAGTGGCTTATTCAGCGGGCGCAGCAGCTTTGCTAGGTCGCGATCGGAAGCCGTAATCTCGGTCCGTCCATCGATTACATACAGAATATGCGCCGCCACGTCGAGCGCCACTCTCGCCTGCTTTAGGATTTCGCTTGGAATTAAAGCGGCGTCGTGGGGGACAATCCCACCGGTGTCGATCATCCCGAAACGTTTGCCGCGATATTCGGCCTCGCCGTAAATGCGATCGCGCGTGATGCCGGGCTCGTCGCCCACAATCGACCGCCGGTTCCCGATGATAGCGTTGAATAGCGTCGACTTCCCTACGTTCGGACGCCCCACAATCACAACCACCGGTAATGTCTCGTCCGCCGCCATGTCGCTAACAGGTTCGCACAGCATGCGACCATGAAGGTTACCCAATGCCAGTAGAAGTCGAAGCCATAGCCACGCGCAACATCGCCATCATCGCCCACGTCGATCACGGAAAGACCACTCTGGTCGACGCCATGCTGCGTCAGAGTGGCATCTTTCGCGCCAACGAAGAGCTGACCGACCGCGTCATGGACTCGAACGATCTGGAACGTGAGCGCGGCATCACTATTCTCGCGAAAACCACCGGTGTTCGTTATCACGGCACCAAGATCAACATTGTCGATACTCCGGGCCACAGTGATTTCGGCGGCGAAGTCGAACGCGCCTTGAAAATTGTCGATGGTGTCATGCTGCTGGTAGACGCCAGCGAAGGACCGCTCCCGCAAACTCGCTATGTCCTGATGAAAGCGCTCGAAGCCAAGCTGCCGCCGGTGCTCGTCATCAACAAAATCGACCGCCCGGATGCGCGCATCCAGGAAGTGCTGAACGAAGTCTATGATCTGTTCATCGACCTCGATGCCACCGAAGACCAGCTCGATTTTCCGGTCGTCTACACCAATGCCAAAGCAGGCATCGCCAAGCTCGACCCGGCCGATGAGAGTGCCAATCTGGAGCCGCTTTTCGAGACCATCGTTCATAAGATTCCCGCTCCGAAGGGCGATTCCGCTGGAACGCTTCAGCTCCTGGTGGCCAATCTCGATTACAGCGATTACCTCGGCCGGCTGGCCATTGGGCGCGTCTTCAACGGCACGCTGCGGCACGGCGATGACGTGGCCATCGTCAAGCTGGATGGCTCGCTGCATAAAACACGCATCACTAAGCTCTATTCGTTCGAAGGCTTGAAGCGCGTGGATGAGACCATTGGCAAGACTGGCGATGTGCTGGCAATCGCGGGCGTCGAAGGCATCACCATCGGTGAGACGGTCACCAGCGCCGAAACGCCCGCGCCCCTGCCCCAGATTCAGATCGACGAACCGACGATCGCCATGACATTTACGATCAACAACTCGCCTTTCGCGGGCCGCGAAGGCCAGTTCGTGACGTCGCGCAATCTGCGTGATCGTCTTGATAAAGAGCTGTTGACGAACGTCTCTATTCGAGTGGAAGAGGCCGGCGGCCCGGATGCGTTCAAAGTGATGGGCCGAGGCGAGCTGCAGCTGGCCATTCTGATCGAAATGATGCGACGCGAAGGTTATGAGCTCCAGGTCGGGATGCCAGAGATCCTCACGCGGAATATAGATGGTGTTCTGCATGAGCCGCTCGAATTACTGGTCATCGATTGCCCGGAAGAATTTATCGGCGTAGTCATCGAAAAGATGGGCGTCCGCAAAGGCAAGATGTCGAAGATGATCAATCACGGCTCGGGGCGCGTCCGCCTCGAATTCCACGTTCCTTCGCGGGGACTGATTGGACTGCGCGGCGAGATGCTGACGGATACCAAGGGCACCGCCATCATGAACTCGCTGTTTCACGGCTACATCGAATGGCAGGGCGAGATCGAAATGCGGCCCACCGGTTCGCTTGTCGCCGACCGCTCGGGCGTCGCCACGGGCTACGCCATTTTCAATCTGCAGGAGCGCGGCGTGATCTTTATCGCGCCCGGCGCCGAGATCTATGAAGGCATGATCATTGGGGAGAATTCGCGTTCAAGTGATCTCGACGTCAACATCGTCAAGGAAAAGAAACTCACCAATATGCGCGCGTCGACCGCCGACGAGGCGATTCGGCTTGTACCGCCCAAAATTCTAAACCTCGAGCAGGCCATTGAATTTGTCCGCTCCGACGAAATGGTCGAGGTGACGCCTAAATCTATCCGGCTGCGAAAAAAGATACTAAAGGCCAACCAGCGCTAGCCGCGCACCAGAAATCGTTGCGGGTTGCCAAACGACTTGGCCACAGCTTCCGCCGCCAGGTAACCACTGCGTACCGCCCCTTCCATAGTCGCGGGCCAGCCCGAGCGCGTCCAGTCTCCCGCAAGAAAGAGATTCGGGAAATCAGTCGCCGTGTTCGGCCGTTTTTCCTCCAAGCCGGGCACCGCCGAAAACGTCGCCCGCATTTCCTTCACTACGTGCGAACGCTCCAGTTTGGCCTCAGCGACTATTGGAAAGAATTCCTTCAGCTCCGTCATAGCCAATTCCACGACATCACCCCTAGCCATCTCGGCTAGATTGCGTGATGCGCTGACGACTAGCTGCAGATACCGCCCCTCGTCTTTGTTGAACATCCATTGAATCGTTCGATCGAGCAGAGTGGCATGTGGAAGCTTCGTTACCTGGCGATCGAACCACAAATGAATCCCCGTGATCGGAGAATGAGCAAAGGAAGAAAAATCAAGACCAAGCGCAGGCGCCAACGCCGGAACACGTTCAAACGGAACCGCGAGAACATACGCATCTGCTTTCAGCAACTCCCCCTTCGCTTCTAATCCTTCCACTCGCGCATGCTCCACTCGCAGGCGCTCAATCGCCGTGCGCGGTGCCAATTTCACACACAAATAACGTGCCCAGGCCTTGTCCGAATACAGCTCGCCCAGCGGGACCGCCGGAACTCCCATCTCATAGGAATCGACCTTCGGTAGAAAGCCAAGAGCAAAAACCTGCAGACCGTGAACCGCGGCCATGCGATCCAAATCTTCGTTGATCGCGCTGACTAAGACCTGGCGCCAGAATCGCTCGATCGCGCGTGGAGTCTGCTTCCTTTCGCGCAGCCAGTCGAGCATAGTGATGCGTTCCAGATCGTTGCGTTTGCCATACTCTTTGCGGATGGCGAGAAGGCCGCGTGCCACGCTGAGTTTATCGGCCGCCGCCAAAAAACGAAGCTTGGCAAACGATTCGGCCAAGTGAAACGGGGCACGAAACCGGCCGCGCTTCATCACTGATACCCGGCCGCCCGGCTCGATCCAATAGAATTCGCGCCAGAAATCAATGCGCTCGATCACTTCGAGCCGCTGGTAGAAGTCGATAAGATTCGCGCAGCAGCGCAAGAGCACGTGCTGGCAATTGTCGATAGTGACACTCTCGTCGGCCGTGTTTACCGAATAGGACGTCGCCCGTCCGCCCAGGAATGGCCTCGCCTCGTATACCGTGACCGGATAGCCGACGGAGCCCAATGCCAGCGCCGTAGACAATCCTGCGAGTCCGCCGCCGACCACCGCCACGCTGGGATTGGGGGACAAGGTCTCAACCCACAGTCGTGTGCGCGAACGCCTGGATCATGTTTTCCATGAGCCGCAATCCGCAATCGCGCTCGAGAGTCAGTATCGATTCAGGATGGAACTGCACCGCTTCCATGGGAAGCTCACGATGCCGCACACCCATGATGATTCCGTCTTCCGATTCCGCCGTAATTTCAAGACACATCGGAAGCGTCTCGCGTTGGGCGTATAGGGAATGGTAGCGCCCGACGCGAAAGGGTGAGGGCAGCCCCTGAAAAACACCACTTCCAGAATGCGTCACGAGCGAACCCTTCCCATGCATCGGATAGGGAAGCACCTCCAGCACGCCCCCGAACGCTTCCACCATCCCCTGCAGCCCGAGGCACACGCCGAACGTTGGGATGCCGCGCTTTGCAAGCTCGCGCACAAGGTTGGGCACACCGAAGTCTTCGGGCCGTGCCGGACCCGGTGAAATCAGCACAATATCGGGACGTTCCGCGTCGATGACATCGAGGGCTACGTTCGAGCGGAACGTAGACACCTTCGCTCCGGTCTGGCGCGCGTAATTGGCGAGCGTGTGAATGAAGCAATCGTCATTATCGACAAGCAGCAGCCGCACACCTTCTCCCACCGGCTTGATGCGGTGGACTTCAGGCCCGGTCGCAGTGGCGGGACGCAGCGCCCGGAAAAACGCCGTCGCTTTCAACCGGCATTCCTGATCTTCGGCCGATGGTTCCGAATCGTAGAGCAACGTGGCACCAGCCGCATACTTTGCTACACCATTCTTCAGATGCACAGTGCGAATCGTAATTCCGGTGTTGATGTCGCCGTTCAAACTGAGCATGCCCACCGCTCCGCCGTACCAGCCGCGCGCGTCCTTCTCCAAGTCCTCGATGGCCTGCGCCGCCGCCTTCTTGGGAGCGCCGATAATCGTCACCGCCCACATATGCGTCAGAAACGCATCGAGCGAATCAAAACTCTCATGAAGCGTACCTCGCACATGGTCGACCGTGTGAAATAACCCGGCATAGGATTCAATCAGCCGCCGCCCGACCACACGCACGGATCCGGGAACGCAAACGCGCGACTTATCGTTGCGATCCACATCGCTGCACATGGTCAGCTCCGATTCTTCTTTGGTCGAATTGAGCAGATCTCGAATGCTTTCGGCATCCCGCAGCGGATCGCCGGATCGACGTGCTGTCCCCGCGATCGGGCAGGTCTCTACCTTCTCTCCCTCGACACGCACAAACATCTCAGGCGAAGCGCCGATGAGCTGTTCATTGCCCATCTGCAAAATAAATTCGTACGGGCTCGGGCTGGACTTCTGAATGCGCTGGAAGAGCTCGGATGGACTCTGAGTATACGGCGCACTGAAGGTCTGGCGCAGAACAACCTCATAGTAGTTGCCCTGGCGCATGCCTTCCCGCACCGCCTCAACCTTCTGGCAGTATTCTTCCGGCGCATGATCGGAGACAATCTCGGTGTTCGTGGCGTCGGCCGTCCGGGGCTTAGCCGCCTCGGGCGATGTTCGCGCCAGTCCGACGGTCGAGCCTGCCTCTCCGGAGAAATCATACTGGAATCGTTCGATGACCTCCCGCTTGCGATCCATGAAATAAATGTCGTCGCAAAGCAGCAGATGTAGATGCTTTTGGTCCACGCGCGGCAGGCGCAACCGAATCGGATCGAATTCGAGTAGGAGATCGTAACCAAACGCGCCTACCAGTGCCAGCCGCGAATCATCCGGATGCCGGAACTCCTGAATGAGCGCACGCAGCACGGAAAACGGCGACGGCTGTTTGCTGCGCTCTTCCTCTGGGAATCGTTCCGCCAGCGGATGCAACCGGATCATTGTCGAGTCGGCGTTTTCCGTCTCGAACTCCCACTGCGAATGGCCCTCGAGTACCGGCCTGAGCAATCGCAGCAGCACGCGCCCGCGTTCATTCAGCGCACGAAACGCCAGTTCACGTCCACTCCCGACGATCTCGACCGACGGGGCCACGCTTGCCACGTCCCAGCGTGAATATCTCTCGGGGTACTCATAACCGGAAGAGAGATACACACCGCGCTTCCGGTCAAGCTGCTTAAGAATATGGCGCAATCCGCGCGAATAGGCTAGCTTAGACGCAGTGCGGATAACGGTGATTCCACGGGGAGTGGTGTAACGCAATTGCGGCATCGGGGGGACTTATCGATCAGGATAACAGTCACTCCTCGAAATGGCTGTGCCAAGCTGGTAGCATGGCACGCGGCTGGGAAAGCAAATCGGTCGAGGCACAGATGGAAGCGGCCGAGGCGCGAGCCTCGCTGGCTAACCGCCGAGCGCTTGCTGCCGAGGAGATCCGCCTTGAGCGCGAGCGTGAAAGCCTGGAACTCTCCCGCACTCGCGTTTTGCAGGACCTGGAGTCAGCTGTCAATCCTAAATATCGTGAAGTCCTCGAGCGTTCTCTCGGTTTTTTGGACGAGAAACTCAAAGCCCTCGCCGTCGCCAAGGGCTAGCACGCTAAATCGCTGCGTTTCAGTTTTACGTCACGCAAACGGCCCAGCATGGCCAGCGCAATACTTTCCTCACGAAAGAATTCTCGCGCAATCCGCTGCACTTCATCACGCGTGACGGCCTCGATGCTTTCGAGCATCTCGTCAAGCGACATAAACCGGTTGAAGTATAGCTCCTGCCGCGCGAGGTTCGACATGCGGCTGGACGTCGATTCCAGGCTGAGCATGAGCGAGCCTTTCAAATGGTCCTTGGCGCGCCGCAACTCTTCTTCCCCAATCAGCTCCTGTTTGAGCTGGCGGAATTCCTCGACCACCGAATTCACGACCTGCGTCGCGGTCTCGACTGCCGTGCCCGCGTAGATCATGAAGCATCCCGTATCGCTGAATAGATTCAGCTCCGAATACACGGCATACGCAAGGCCCTGCTTTTCGCGAATGTTCTGGAACAGGCGCGAGCTCATTCCTCCACCCAAAACGGTATTCAGCACATAAAGCGGAAATCGCAACTGGTGCGCCAGCGGATACGCCGGAACGCCGATCGCGATATGCACCTGCTCGAGCGATTCTTTGTTTTTCAGAATAAACGGCGCGTGTGTCTTGGGAATCGTATCCAGCGGCAGCGCTTCACGGCTGGGCAGGCCGGCGAACTTTTCGCCGATCAGATCCACGATGTTTTGGTGATTCAGATTGCCGGCCGCTGTGATCAAAATGTTCTGCGGCGAGTAAACGCGACTAAAGTAGTCGGTCACGATATTTTGACCGAATTTCTTCACCGTCTCCTTCGTACCGAGGATTGGTTTGCCCAGCCCGTGGCCCTTCCAGAAATTACTGATGAAGGTTTCGTGCAGCACGAACTCCGGCTGATCGGCCTCCATCTTGATCTCTTCCAGAATCACGCCCTTTTCTTTTTCGATGTCACCTTCACGAAACAAAGGGTTCAACACCAGATCCGCGAGAATATCCAGGGCGAACGGCAAGTGTTCGTCGAGCACTTTAGTGTTAAAGCTTACAAGTTCCTTGCTGGTGAAGGCATCCAGGCCGCCGCCTACGGAATCGACCGAGCGGGCAATCTCTTCCGCCGAGCGATGCTTCGTACCTTTGAACACCATGTGCTCGATAAAGTGCGAAATACCGTTTTCAGGTCCGTGTTCAATACGCGAACCGCTGCCAATCCAAACGCCCAAGGACACCGAGCGCACGTACGGCATGGATTCGGTCACAATGCGCACCCCGTTCGGCAGGGTGGCCCGCTGAATTTCGCGGGTCGGTGTAACTGCGGAAACCATTTCTATGCGCCTCTTTTGAAGTGTATGATCGCTACACTAACTATTATGCTGCCAACCCAAGCCCAGACACTGGTTGGGATGGAGCTTCCGGATATCCAAACTCTCCTCGGGCCCGATCAGCCCGCCTATCGTGCCAGACAACTATATGACGCTTTGTACCGGCAACTTGTGGCGAATTTATCGGACATTTCTGTTCTACCAAAATCCCTTAAAAATCAGTTACTTACAAGCATTTCCATAGGTTTACCGGGAATCGAAAGGCGCTTCGATTCGCTTGACGGAACGCGCCGATATCTCCTGCGTCTGGAAGATAACCGTACCGTGGAAGCAGTACTTATGCCGGAAGACGGACGGGATACGATCTGCATTTCGAGCCAGGTTGGCTGCCCGGTCGATTGCAAGTTCTGCCTGACCGCCCTGATGGGCCTCGAACGCAATTTAACCGCGGGCGAGATTGTTGGACAAGTCCTTTATATTGTTAGGGATGCTGAGCTTGAACTTAAAAGCAGCCGGCTCAATATAGTAATGATGGGCATGGGCGAACCACTGCTGAATCTGGAGCAGGTGTTGAAAGCCACGCGCTTGCTGACCGACCCGTACGGCATCGGCCTCTCGCCGAAGCGAATCACGATTTCAACCTCCGGAATCGTTCCGAAAATAGCCGAGTTGGGTCAAGCCGACGTGCGTCCGAAACTCGCGATTTCACTCAACGCATCGAGCGAGGCCCAGCGCCGCGAGTTGATGCCGATCACGCGCAAGTACTCGCTGGCCGATCTGCTCGAAGCGTGCAGTGTTTATCCGCTTCGGCCTTGGGAAAAACTCACGTTTGAATATGTGCTGCTCGGCGGCGTGAACGATTCGGATGCCGATGCCCGCCGCGTGGTGCGCCTCATTGCGAATCTCAATTGCAAAGTCAATCTGATCGCACTAAATCCCGGACCTGGCATTCCGTTCGAGACTCCTGCGGCCGAGCGCGTGGCATCCTTTCAGCAAATCGTGCGGCAATCCGTCCCCTGCTTCATCAGAAAACCTCGCGGTCTTGACATTTTCGCCGCTTGCGGCCAATTGAAGCGGGTAGCTCCCGATCTCGTCTCCTTGGCTAACTGAATCGAGCGCTATGGACGCGCGTGTGAAGTGGTATTGCCTTCGCTATATCCCAGCACCCATTTGATCGCTTCGAAATACATTTTGGTGATATCCGGATCATCCCACGCTTCTTTCGTGTGTCCTAGCGTCGAATAGAAGACCCGGCCTTTGCCGTACATCTTCGACCACGCCACCGCGAAATCGTGGTCTGTCCGATGAATCCGCGGATTGTTTTCATAGTTGAGCTTAGAAGGATCGAGACTCAGCAGAACGTTCACCTTGTCACGTGACCATGATTTCGGCTGATAAATTTCATCCCGCTTCGTGAAGGCGTGCGGGAAGTGCTTCACCGCCGGAAAATTCGGGTCTTCCAAAATGATCGGCGCGTTGAATGTGCTCCAGGGATGCTGATCGAACCAGCCGCCAATCATCTCGCCGTACTCGGGCCACTTGTAATTCGTATCGAGTGCGGCGTGCACACCGACAAAGCCCTTGCCGTCGTCCTTAATGAACGACAACATGTCCTGCTTCTGATCTTCTGTCAATGTCAGCTCACCCGTGGTGCTGGCAAAAATTAGCGCGTCGAAATAGTTGAGACTCTTGAAATTCCCCTTCTTCTCGGTCTTCTTGGTGATATTCTCCGTGTCCGTGCGCAGGGTGGCATCCCAAAGCCGCGTGTCATGCCCCATACGCCAGATGCTAGCCATCGCGTCCGGCACCGAATCGTGTTCGAAGCCCTCGGTTTGCCCCACCACGAGAATATGCGCCATGCGATTCGGCGGCATCGTGATTTTTTCGGGTTCCTTGGGAGCCTGTGCCGCGGCGCAAACCGAAGCGAGCGCCAAAACAGCGACGGGATAGCATTTCATCGAGACGAAAATATCACAGTGTGGGTAGACTGACTGCGTGGCGGCCATTCTGCTTCAATTCCTCTCGCTGCTGTTCCGCCTCGGCTATTTTGGGCCCTTCTTAATGGGCGTGCTGGATTCGTCCTTTCTCTTTCTGCCGTTCGGAAACGATCTCCTCGTGGCCGGGTTAGTCGCGCGCCATCATGGGGGCTATCTGCTTTACGTTCTGAGCGCCGCCTGCGGCGCCACTTCCGGCACATTCCTGCTCGACCTCGTAGCGCGTAAAGCCGGCGAAGCCGGTGTTCAAAGAGTAGCGGGACACTCGCGGTTCGAATATCTGAAAAGAAAAATTGGGGAGAAGGGCGGCAGGGCGATCGTCATTGGGTGCCTCGCGCCACCGCCATTTCCATTTACCATGGTGGTCGCCACCACCAGCGCGCTTGGGTACCCGCGTAAAAAGCTGCTCGCCCTGGTTGCGGCATCGCGCGCCGCCCGTTTTCTGATTCTGGGCTATCTGGCCATTCGCTTTGGCCGCCAGATCCTGAGCATCGCCAACTCTCAAGCCTTCCGCTGGACCATGATCGCCTTCGTCATCGTCTGCGCCGTGGGTAGCACGCTGTCCATCGCGAAATGGGTGCGCAGAAGCAGAAAACGATGAACTACTGCTTCTGTCCCCAGTAGTATCGGATGCCGACGTAAGCGCCGTACAGAGTTTGCACGAAATACTGCTCCGATTGCGGCGAGGTCTTGAAGTGATAGGCTTTCTCGCCACCCAAAATTTCCACGGGACCCAAACGCACTGCAATGGTGCCTTGGGCGTCCCAGATATCGCCGTGATGCGGAATTCCGAAGCCTGAACCCTTGATCTCCCAGCGGAAATACTTGCCTAGCATCGATTCCAGTTCCATTCCAAAGGTCGGATAAAACACCGTCTTCGAACCGGACGCCGTGTTCGTATCTACATTCCCACTGGCGTCGGTAGTCGGCGGCTTAAACGGCGCCCAGATATTGGTTCCGATGTCCACGTATTGGAACTCCCAGAGGGTCTTGAGATGAATGTGGCCCGCCGAAGGCCGCCAGGTGTAGGAGAGATAGTCCCAGGAAACTTTGGCGTTTTGGACCAGATAGTTTGACGTAAGATAATCGCCCGTGCTGAAGGCTTCACCGAACAGATTCAAGTTCTGGGTGGCCGTGGTGTTAGCATTGCCCTGCGCACGGAAATAAGAAATCCGCAACGTGTTGGAATGGCCGGTGGGAATGCCGATCTCGGCGCCTAGCGGTCTATTCGAATTTCCAGGATAGTCAAGGTTCTGGAACGGGGTGAGCGCGTCTTTGCCTCCATAAAGCGCAGGCTGTTGCGTGCTGAACCAGTAAAACGGCTCGATCGAAAATCCTCCATCCTCGAGGATGGCTGGCTCCTGTGGCGGTTTGGGTGTGGCGATCACGGGCGGCGGCGGAGGCGCTTCGGAAGGCGGCGGCGCCGGACGCTCAGGACGCTCCTGCGCCAGACCAGAAGCGGCTGTCAACAGGCAGACCAGTAAAAAACGACTAGAAGAGACCAGGCTCATAGACAATCAGGACGTAAGAAAGATTGTAGCGGTTAAGACAAATTCCCCGCCGCGATGGCCCTAGCTCATGGTTCCGCAGCTCCGAGGTGACAGAACCCGCCGGCCGACCTGCGTCTTTTCGACGATGTTCCATTGGGACAGGCCGCATAGCGTCCCGCACGTCGTCGTCACGTAGACGAGGGCAGTAGTCCTTTCCGCGTTAAATAAAACTTTGCTGAGACGAATCAAATCTGGCGATTGTCTGTGTGGCTAGATTGAATGTTCGCGAGAACCGCCGAATAAATCGCGTAGTGCTCGTCAGGAACTGTGTCGGCGCCAGCGAGCACACCCGCCGCTAACAACAGGAGTACCGGCGTACAGAGCAAGCGCACAGTATCGCAAGGATATTGGAAATGGGGGAACTCTAAACCATGCGGCGTCGTGAAATCGTTCCGAGTCCGACCCACACGGGAATTGCGATCCAGGCCAGCGCGGGAACCGGGTTGCTTGGCAGCACACCCAGCATCAAACTCACAGCCGCCAAAAATAGAAACAGATTCGACCAATTCTTTCGACTCATGGCGTCCCCCTAGTCCAGCATCGCTGCGTTCTTTGCCTGGCACAAGGGCTAAGCGGTAATGTGGGTTCTAGTCTGGGTTGCGGTAACATGCTCGCGATCGAAATTTCTTCTCCCGGTCCACCCGATGTTCTTAGACTCGTAGAACGCCCGAAGCCCGAGCCGCGCCCCGATGAGCTGATCATTGAAATAGAAGCCGCCGGCGTGGGGCGCCCCGATATACTCCAGCGTCAGGGGAAATATCCTCCGCCTCCCGGCGCTTCTGATATTCCGGGTCTCGATGCCGCCGGAACAGTCCACTCGCTTGGCGCCAACGTCAATAACTGGAAGAAAGGCGATCGTGTCTGCGCCATTCTAGGTGGGGGCGGCTATGCAGAATACTGTTCCGTTCCCGCCGTACAGGTACTCCCCATCCCGGACGCCTGGTCCGCGGTAGAAGCCGCCACGCTTCCCGAAAACCTCTTTACCGTGTACGACAACCTGGTCACGCGCGGCGCATTGCGCGATGGAGAGACGGTGTTGATTCATGGCGGCACCAGTGGTATCGGAAGCATGGCCATCATGCTCGCGCGCGCCATCGGCGCAACCCCTATCGCGACAGCCGGCACGCAGGAAAAATGCGAAGCATGCTTGCGATTCGGCGCGACACGTGCGATCAACTACAAAGAATCCGACTTCGTGGCTGCAAGCCAAGGCGTCAATGTCGTACTGGATATAGTCGGCGGCCCTTACCTCGACCGCAATCTCGATGTACTCGCGACCGAGGGTCGCCTCGTAGTCGTATCCACGCTAGGCGGCCGCACCGCGCCGCTCGACATCGGCAAAGTGATGTCTAAGCGCTTGCGCATTTTGGGTTCCACCATGCGCGTTCGCACGACAGCCGCGAAAGGCAAAGTGGCGCAAGCGTTGCTCAAAAACATCTGGCCGCTGTTGTCGGCGAAAACCTCTATCCGCCCCTTCATCGATTCTGTTTTTCCGCTTGCCGATGCGCGATTGGCACATGAGCGTTTGGAGAGTGGAAACCACGTCGGCAAAATCATTTTGGAAATTGCCAAATGGCGTACTTAGCATGAACTAGGCATCTCCACAGTTTCGCCGTAATTTGTCAATGTATCTAACGTTGAACTGAGAACTAATGAAAGAGTTTAGGGGATGCGGGCGCTTGGGTTTCGGGTAACTGGGGTAAGCGCCCGCATTCGTTACGGGGATGTACTTTGATAACGATTCTTATCTCGAAGGGGTTACTCTTTGCGAAAAAATTGTTAAGCTCCCGTAGAATTGCTAGTCAAACATCCCTTCAAATAGAGCAGAACTCAAATACCTCTCCCCCGCGTCGGGGAGTATGACCACAATCGTTTTTCCTGCCATAGCCGGTTCTTTTGCAACACGCGCCGCGACCACTGCCGCCGCACCGCACGAAATACCGCTTAAAATACCTTCTTCCCTGGCTAAACGGCGGGCCATCTCGATCGATTCCTCGTTCGTCACAAGCTCCACACGATCCACTTGCGAGATATCCAGATTCTTCGGAACGAAGCCGGCGCCGAGACCCTGAATCTTGTGTGGACCTGGCTTGAGTTCCTGCTTCTGCATGGTCTGCATGATGACCGGACTTGCCGTCGGCTCAACCGCGATCGAGACCATCGGAAACTTCTTCTCGCCTTTGATGAAGCGCGAAACGCCCGTAATCGTGCCCCCGGTTCCCACGCCTGATACGAGCACGTCTACCTGGCCATCGGTATCGTCCCAGATTTCGGGTCCCGTGGTTTCAAAGTGAATCCGCGGATTGGCCGGGTTGTCGAACTGTTGGGGCAAGAAAAATCGATTGGGATCCGATGCTTGAATTTCCTCCGCCTTCGCGATGGCGCCTTTCATTCCTCTTGCGCCTTCCGTCAGCACCAGGTTCGCACCCAAAATTTTGAGCACCTTGCGGCGCTCGAGCGACATCGTCTCGGGCATCGTCAGAGTGATCGGATAACCTCGCGCCGCCGCTACGTATGCGAGTGCGATACCGGTGTTGCCGCTAGTCGGCTCCACGATTTCTCTACCCGGTTTCAATGCGCCGCGTTCTTCGGCATCCCAGATCATCGATGCGCCAATACGGTCCTTCACCGAAAATGCCGGACCGCGGCCTTCTATTTTTGCCAGCACCGTCGCCTTTGCGCCATCGATCACGCGATTCAGTTTCACAAGCGGAGTGCGGCCGATGCTGAACGAGTTGTCCTTATAAAACAAGTGTTGCCTCCTAGATTTCCCAATTGGGCACGTAACGTGAGTGGCGCGCCTGCCAGTCCCTGGCGAGCTCGCCAAAACTGGTTTGGTCGAGCACTTCGGATACAGCGGAATCAACCCGCTGCCAGATCTTGCAAAACGGGTCTTCTTTCTGACCCCGCGTGCTGCTCTTCACGTTCTCCACCGCTCGCAGCACTTCACCTATAGTAATGGCGTCCGCGCCTTTCGCCAGCAAATAGCCACCTTCGGCGCCGCGCCGCGAATCCACGAATCCGTTTTGTTTCAGTCCGGCCAGGATCAGCTCCAGAAATTTTTGCGGGATCTGCTGCCTCTTGGCAATGTCGGCGATCTTGACGGGACTCGGTGGAGCGCCTTGCGGCATGGCAAGTGTCTGTGACGCCAGATCGAATACTGCTTTCAACGCGTATTCGCTCTTGACCGAGATATTCATCCTATGCCCAATACGATTCTAATCCGAGTCGTCCTCTATTCTGATAGGAATTGTAGGGTAGGCGCTTTCCGCGTGTCCTAAAGTAGCCAGGTCACCGTCGTATAAGCGTAACGATAGTCATGCCCGCTCGTGGTGCGGTTGAGAAATTCGCCCGGCAAGAGTTGGCCGTACCCTGCACCGAATGAAATGGTTTTGCTGAAGCTATACGCGCCGTAAATTTCCAGCTCTTCTCCGACATGCCGGCCGGCACTGCCATCTGGTGAAATTGCAATTAACGTGCTCGAGGTGTTGTACAAGCCATCGCGGGCGCTGGCGAGCCAGTAGTCGTGAAAGCCGCCGGAAACCGTCAGCTTCTTAATAGGCTTGAGTTCTAAACCAATGTGAGCATCGTGAATGTTTTTCCAGCCCACCTGATCGACGAGGCCATATTTCCCGTGCGCTGTGGGATAGAGCTGATCGAAAGTGCCTCGTATTCCATCCTCCGGATTCGCATCGCCCGATGCGTAGTTGTATTCGAGAAACCAGCGCGGCTGCCATTTGAGAGAAGCGAATCTCTTGCCCATCACCCAATGCCCTGCCCAGGTGTCGATCGTATCCAGGCCGAAAGAGCCGAACTGCTTCGCCATTTCGATGTTGTAATCAAAGCCGTGCGGCAGCTTGCCCACGAAACGTACGCCGCTGGTTTTTTCATTCAACTTGCCGCGGCCTCCATGCTCCGTCGCGCCGGAAAGAGACGGCGGTGCGAGGCGCCACAAAAAATACGGCTCGATAGTCGCGCCCGGCACAATGGAATCGAGACCGCCGTACAGTCCGTGCAAATTGTTGCCCTGCGTATGGTGATTTAACTCCTGGTCGTGCTGAACAACGACGGAGGAGGCAAACGCGTCCAACCGCAAACCCGCGTGATGAAGAGACAACCGCGCGGCATCGAAAGAGCGCGCCGGGTTCGTCCAGTTCGAGCTGCCGACCAGGCGTTCCTCTCCCAGGTTGATCTCCTGCCGCCCTGCTGTGACTGCAATGGGGCCATTCTTGGCATCGCCGATCTGGACATAAGCCTCGCGGATGTCCCAGGTGTCCTGATAGGACGACGAAGGATGCGATACGTTTTGAAAATAGGCACGCGCATCTTGTGTCTGGCCAAAAAAAGTGAGCCAGCGCAGAGGGTGGATCGCGAGATTGAAACGGGTCCGGCCGAGCAAATAACCATCTTCCGGGCTGTTGTAGCCACTGCTGCCTGAATACTCGAACCGCAAGCGGAATTCGCCGCTGAAGGCGAGCCATGAGGGCAGTCTTTCGTTCAGATAGTCAGAAGGACTTCGGTCGATGGCGGCAGGCGCATCCGCGCTAGGCTGTTGAGCCAGCGCCACGCCCGCTAGCAGGCAGAGCAGAAACAGGCGGGTGCGGACGTGCAAGATCATTTTTACCTTAGTTTGGGCAGATAACCAAACGCAATTCAACTTTCTTATAGGCTCTATCTCCCGGCGAAACGAGGGCGAACGCTATTGCGTAAAACTCCGCAGTTTCGCTACACTGCGAACACGTACCCACCTTGCGCTGGGTGCGGTTTTGCCAAGTCGCCTCTCTTCGCCCAGTCCCGCGAAACCCAAGAAAAACGACCTTGAGAGGCGCTTTGCATGTCTTTCCGCGATTTTCGAAAGGCGGGTCATCCGCCTACCCTACTTTCCGCTTTCCTCTACTTCGACGTCAGTTTCATGGTGTGGGTCATACTGGGCCCGCTCGGCACATTCATCGGCGAGAACTTCAAGCTATCCGCCTCACAAAAAGGCTTATTGACGGCCATTCCGTTGCTCGGCGGATCACTCTTCCGGCCGATTCTCGGCTGGCTGACCGAGCGCTACGGCGGCCGCACCACCGGATTGATCGGAATGAGCGTCACTTTCATTCCGTTGCTATTGGCGTGGCAATTCGCCGATAGCTTCAGCGCATTTCTCGCTGTCGGTTTGTTGCTCGGCGTCGCAGGAGCGAGTTTCGCGGCGGCTCTTCCGCTCGCGAGCGGCTGGTATCCGCCTGAGCATCAAGGTCTCGCGATGGGCATCGCCGGCGCGGGGAATTCTGGAACTTTACTCGCGACACTGTTCGCGCCGCGTATTGCACAGGCGTTCGGCTGGCGGCCCGTGTTCGGACTGATCATGATTCCACTCGCGATCGTCTGGCTCTGCTTCTTCTTTCTCGCCAAAGATGCGCCTGGCAAGCGCAGCGTCCGGAAGTGGAGCGAATATGCTTCCGTGCTGAAGGTCGCCGACACTGGTTGGTTCTGCCTCATTTACTCGCTTACCTTTGGCGGTTTCGTCGGCCTGTCGAGCTACCTGTCGATCTTCTTTCACGATCAGTACCACCTGACGAAAGTACAGGCCGGCGATTTCACCACATTCGTCGTCTTATTCGGTAGTTTTCTACGTCCGGTCGGCGGCATGCTGAGCGATCGTTTGGGCGGTTACCGCATGCTACTGGTGCTGCTCGGCATTACTTGCCTGTGTTTGGCGGCGGTAGCCACGCTGCCGCCAGCCTTTATGGCCTTGTCGATTCTCGCGTTGGGCATGGCGATGCTCGGCATGGGCAATGGCTCGGTTTTCCAGTTGGTGCCGCAGCGCTTTCCTGATCGTGTCGGTATTCTCACCGGCATAGTCGGCGCAGCAGGTGGGTTCGGCGGCTTCCTTTTGCCCTCGATTCTGGGATCGGTCAAACAAGCGACCGGCAGTTTCGGGATTGGCTTTGTGGTACTCGCGGCTGCGGCGTTGGGCGGAGTCACTGCGTTGTTCTATTTGAAAGGTGTGTGGCGCAGAACGTGGCCGGCCTCCGCCGCGAGGCGTGCCGGGTTGCTGGAGGAAGCGGCGGAGACCTCTGCAGGTGTATGCAGCCAGCGTCTAGCGCAACCGCTACGCACTGCCCGTATTGTGCTTTGCAATGCGGTATGAACCTGGCGTCTGCAGGGAGCGGGCTCAAAGTAAAGGCACGAGATTTTCCGATGAATCGCGGCGGTCTTTGTCAAAAGGGCTGGAGTGCGACCGAACTGCTCGACCATCCCGAGCGCCTCATGACGCCGCTCATTCGCGACGCCAAAGGCCGTGCGCTGCGCCCCGCCTCCTGGAACGAAGCCCTCGAACGTATTACGTTTGAAATTCGCAGTGCGCAGGCATCTTTTGGTCCGGATGCGGTGGGTGTATTCGGCGGCGGCAGCCTCACCAACGAAAAGGCGTACTCGCTCGGAAAGTTCGCTCGGGTGGCGCTGCGCACGTCGCACATCGACTACAACGGACGTTTCTGCATGTCGTCGGCGGCATCCGCGGCGATCAAGGCCTTCGGGATCGATCGCGGTCTGCCGTTTCCTCTCGCCGACATTCCACATGCCGAGACGATTCTTCTGGTCGGCAGCAATGCCGGCGGAGACGATGCCGCCGGTGATGCAGTATTTCGATGCGCAGCAGCGCAACGGCGGATCGCTGATCGTGGTCGATCCACGCGCGACACCGACCGCGCAGCCGCGACTCTGCATCTGCAGATTACGCCGGGGACCGATGCCGCGCTTGCCAATGGTCTTCTGCATCATCGCGATGAAGCGGAGCTATCTCGACGAGGAGTTCATCGCTGCACGAACGCAAGGCTTTGAGTCGGTCCGAGCGCGTTGCATCTTCTTATTGGCCGGATCGCGTGGAACGCATCACCGGAATTCCCGAAGCGCAATTGCTCGAGGCGGCGCGACTTCTGGGAACGGCCGCGACCGCGATGATTCTGACTGCGCGCGGCTCCGAGCAGCAGAGCCATGGCGTCGACAACGTGCTCTCGTTCATCAACCTCGCGCTGGCGCTGGGCAAAGCCGGCCGGCCCCATTGCGGTTACGGCTGTCTGACCGGACAGGGCAACGGACAAGGCGGCCGCGAGCACGGGCAGAAGGCCGACCAGTTGCCCGGTTACCGAAGGATCGACAATCCTCGAGCATCGCGCGCACATCGCCAAGGTGTGGGGCGTTGCGCGAGGAGGATCTGCCGAGCGCCGGACGCTCCGCCTATGAGATGCTCGACCAGCTTGGAACCGAGGGCGGTGTCCGCGCGCTGCTTGTCTTCGGCTCCAATCTGGCGGTGTCCGCACCGAAGGCTCGGCCAGATCGAGAAGCGTCTCGATGCGCTGGATTTTCTGGTTGTCTCCGATTTCTTTCTCTCCGAAACCGCCGAGCGCGCCGACGTGGTTCTCCCCTCGGCGCAATGGGCCGAAGAGGAAGGCACGATGACCAATCTCGAAGGCCGTGTTCTCTATCGCCGGCGGGCGCTCGCGCCTCCGCCCGGTGTGCGCACGGATTTGGAGATTCTCTCCGGACTGGCCGACCGGCTCGGTTCCGGCTCATTTTTCTCGTCTGAGCCGCAGCACTGTTTTTCGAGAACTGCGCCGCGCGTCCGCCGGCGGCGCGGCCGACTATGCCGGCATCACCTATGACCGGATCGAGCGGGAGACGGAGTCTTCTGGCCGTGCCCGAGCGAAGATCATCCCGGCACTCCGCGACTATTTCTGGATCGCTTCGCTACACCGACGGGCGCGCGCGCTTTCATCCAGTGGAGTATCACGGCGCATGCCGAGGAACCCGATCATGAATTTCCGCTGTATCTCACCACGGGCCGCGTGATGGCGCAATATCAATCGGGAACCCAGACCCGGCGCGTTCCAAAGCTGCATGGCGCTCGCTCCACGAGGCGTTCGTGCAGATCCATCCGTCCATGGCGCGCACTATCGAATTGCGAATGGCGACCAGGTCGACTGACTACGCGCCGGGGCAGTGCCACTATGGCGGCGCAGCTCACTCCGGCCATCCGGATGGATACGCTGTTCGTGCCGTTTCACTTTGCCGGAGGAGAACGCGCCAATCTCTTGACCAACCCGGCGCTCGATCCTGTTTCCCGCATGCCGGAATTCAAGGTGTGCGCGGTTCGGATTGAAAAGGACACGTCCGAAGAGGAATTTTAAACTATGCAGAAACAAAATCTGGTGGTGATCGGCAATGGTATGGCAGGCGCCCGCACCGTCGAAGAGATTCTGGCGCGCGGTGGCGACCAGCAGTTCGACATCACGATGTTCGGCGATGAGCCTACCGGCAACTACAACCGCATTCTGCTTTCGAACGTGCTGAACGGAAGCCAGCGCGAAAGCGAGATCTATCTGAATCCGCTTGGATTGGTATCGCGACAACAACATCACGCTCCACATTGGCGTGCAGGCGGATTCCATTCTGCGAAGGTCGAAATGCGTCTTCGGCGCAGACGGCACGATCGAAGCCTACGACAAGCTGATCATCGCCACCGGCAGCCGTTCCTACATTCCTCCGATGGAAGGGATTACCATGGAGAACCGTCAATATAAGCCGGGCGTGTTCGTGTTTCGCACGCTCGATGATTGCCGCGAGATCGCCGCGTACGCACAGGGTCGCGGCCGCGCCGCCGTGATCGGCGGCGGATTGCTGGGCCTCGAAGCCGCGCGCGGGTTGCAGAACTTCGGCGTCGCGGTGAACGTGGTTCATCGGGGGCCCCATCTGATGGGCCAACAGCTCGACGCACCGGCTGGCGCGATTCTGAAATCGAGCATCGAGAAGCTTGGCATTGGCGTTCGCCTTCTTCGGAACACCACCGAGGTATTAGGCGAAGATCGTGTCACCGGTCTTGTCTTCGACGACGGCAAGACTCTCGAATACGACATGGTCGTCATCGCGACCGGCATTACTCCGAACGCGGAGATCGGGAAACGCTGCGGCTTGACAGTGGAGCGCGGCATCGTGGTCGACGATCAGATGCGCTCGGTTGACGATCGCGACATCTACGCAGTCGGCGAATGCGCGCAGCATCGCGGACACGTCTACGGGCTGGTCGCTCCGCTGTGGGAACAGGCGAAGGTGCTGGCCGATCAGATTACAGGACGCGATCCGGGCGCCGCGTATCACGGCTCCAAGGTCGCGACCAAGTTAAAGGTGATGGGCGTCGAGGTGGCCTCGATGGGCGTAACCGAACCTGAGGACGAGCGCGATGAGATTGTGCAGTTCTCCGAGCCGAAGAAAGGGACCTACAAGAAGCTGATCATTCGCGATGGACGGCTGATCGGGGGCATCCTTCTGGGCGACATCAGCAAGGCGGCCTATCTGATGCAGGCATTTGACCGCAACACGCCGCTGCCGGATGAACGGCTGACCCTCTTGTTCGATATCGGCGCGCCCGCCAAGCAGGTGACGTTCGAGGAAATGCCGGCCGATGCGCAGATCTGCAACTGCAACGGCGTGAGCAAGGGAGCAATTGTCACTTGCGTAAGAAGCGGCAAACGCAGCGCCAAGGCGGTGATGGATGCGACGCGCGCCGGCATGGGCTGCGGCTCATGCAAGAGCGCAGTCACAGAACTGGTGGAATGGGCATGCGGCGGCGAGGTGGAAGAAGATCCCTCCGTGCATTACTACGTGCCCGGCGTGCCCCTGACCAAGCCGGAGTTGATTCGCGCGATCCGGGAGCAGAATTTGAAATCCGTCTCGGCCGTGTTCGAGTCGTTGGCCGATGGCAAAGAAGACGCCACCAGCAAGCCTGGGCTTGCATCGCTGTTGAATACGATCTGGCACGGCGAATATGAAGATGAGCGCGATGCGCGCTTTATCAACGATCGCGTGCACGCCAATATTCAGAAGGACGGAACATTTTCCGTTGTCCCGCAGATGCCGGGCGGCATCACCAGCCCCGCGCAGTTGCGGCGCATCGCCGATGTGGCGGAGAAGTATCAGGTGCCCCTGGTGAAGCTCACTGGGGGCCAACGAATCGATCTGCTGGGAGTCAAGAAGGAGGATCTACCTAAGGTGTGGCGCGATCTCGACATGCCCTCCGGTTACGCTTACGGCAAGAGCTATCGCACCTGCAAGAGCTGCGTCGGGACCGAATTCTGCCGCTTTGGTGTAGGCGACAGCATCTCCCTCGCGATCAAGATCGAGCGGGAATTGCAGGGCTTCGACAGCCCGCACAAGTTGAAGCTTGCCACAGCGGGATGCCCGCGCAACTGCTCCGAAGCGATGGTCAAGGACGTGGGCGCGGTTGCGGTCGAAGGCGGCAAGTGGGAAATCTATGTCGGCGGCGCTGCCGGCTCGCCTGTGCGCAAGGGCGACATACTATGTGTCGTTGATAGCCACGAGGCAGTTATTCAATACATGGGCCGCTTCATTCAGTACTATCGCGAGAATGCGAAATATCTGGAGCGAACGTATGGGTTCGTGCAGCGGGTCGGGATCGAGAAGATACGGGCAGTTGTAGTGGAGGACAGCGAAGGTATAGCCGAACGTCTCGACGAAGAGTTACGAAAAGCGACGGCGGCTTATCGCGATCCATGGAAAGAGGCGTTTGTCCCTGCAACACCTAATCAATTCGCATCGCTGCTTCCGGTGATCCAATGACAGACACGGGGACGGAGGTCGTTCTGGGGCCATTGGACAGTATTCCGATGGGAGAAGGCCGCACGTTCGCGGTCGGGAGCGGGCGCGTCGCGGTCTTCCGGACAAGAAACGAGCAGTTATTTGCCGTGCAGGCTGAGTGTCCGCATAAAGCCGGTCCGCTCGCGGACGGATTGCTCGGCGGGACTACGCTGATTTGCCCGCTGCATTCGTGGAAGTTCGATTTGCGATCAGGCGAGGCGCTGATGGGAGACTGCGGTTTGCGGACTTATGGGGTGCGTGTGGACCAGGAAGGGCAGATTATACTTGCTACGCGGCTGGCTTCCGAATAATCGGTAAACATCGTGTAAAAAGGCGGCGACCGCACGCCCGCGTCCGCTCGAAAGCGGCTAAGCTTCTAGCGATGATTTCGCACGTCGACCGTCGCCCCTACTACTCGATTCGCCTCATCCTCCTTGCGGCAATGTTTGTCTCGCTGACGCGTGCCGGTATTCTTACCCGCGGGTCAGCGCGCATGATCTGCCATCGAACAGCGAACACTGAGATGCCCGAGAACACCCTGGACTCGCTCGATCTCGCGGCACGTCTGGGCTGCAGCGTTGTCGAAATTGATCTAAGAATGACATTGGACGGTGAGATCGTGCTGAATCACGATGGATTCCTGGAGCGTTTGACGGACGGCATGGGCGAAGCCGACAAAAGCTATTTCGACGAGCTTCAATTACTGGATGCGGGCTCGTGGATGGGTAGCCGGTTTGCTAGGCTCAGAATCCCACGTTTCGTTGACGCTCTGCATGTAGCCGAGAAATATGGAATCGGGTTGACTCTCGATTTCAAAGACCCAGGGATGGGACCCGCCGTATTGGACCAGTTAAGACGCGAATCGATGCTGGAACGAGTTCGCTTTGGTGGAGAATGGCAAGACGTAAAACAGGCCTATCCGAACGCCAACAAAGACCTGGTAGTAAGCGTTGAGCCCCCTGTCGGACGTGATGACGTTGAGAAGCTTCATCGCCAAGCCAAGACAGTGATCGCGAATTTTTCGGCCAACGGTCACGAAATGGATCTAGCCGGAATGCGAGCGGCGGTCGCGGCCGGTGTCGATTGGATTAACGTAGATTATCCACGGCTGGGCGCAGACGCTATCGGCCAACCGGTAGAGGCAAAACTCAGCGCCCTAATGGCGAAAGCGAACAGCGGTCCAGCACTCGAACGAGCCAAGGCGATCCTTCAATTGAGCCGCTACCCGGGATTTCCTCTTCAAAGTATGTTTAGTCATTGGCTCGTGGATGACGAGGATCAGGTCTCGCGCGCCGCGGCCGTAGGACTGCTGACCATGCGGCCCGCTGTGCCGAACTCGGCCTTTTTAGCTGCCCTGCGGGTGCCCCAGCTTACAGCTCGAAAGAACGCCGCATGGGCTCTTGGCAGGCGTGGAAACGTGGCCGCGGAGTTGTTCCTCCCTTTACTCAAGGACAACGACAATCGCGTCCTGACGGAAGCACTGCTTGCCATCAGTCGTTGTCCAGGCGCCATTTCCACAGCTAGTATCGAGCCATTTCTCGCGCATAAAAATCCGCTGGTGCGTGGGGCTGCGGCACTCGCTCTGGCCCGTCATCAGCCGGAGATCGCAGCGAAATTAGTTCGGCAGGCTCTTGAGCGCGAGGAAGCGATTGTTGCGAAGGAATATGCGCCGTTCGTCGATCAACGCGCTCCCAGGCTTTCCCAGGCTGAGATCGATGTGACAGTAGGGCATTACCGCGCCCTCATGAAGCTAATCGCTTCGGGCGCCATGCTGCGTGATCGGCATGCGGTCCAATTCTTCGAACACGAAGCCTTTCGCTCCGTCCGCGACTATTCCTCTACCACGGGCCCTGTAGCCGGCTACCAACTTTGGGACCGCGTGGCGGCTGATCCGCGAGCAACGCTTCGTGCGCTCGGCTCCCCGGATCCGACTATTGCCAATCGTGCGGAATGGATTCTCGTTGAGGCTGGCCCGTCCGTTCTTCCCGGCGTGCGTGCGTTGTTGCAGTCGGACGATCAAGCTCTGTGCGAACGGGCCATCCGCATAGTGGCGTGGCAGTACGACACAGAATCGCTGGCCCGATTGCGAACCATACACGACTCCGGAAAGACCGACGCAGCACTAGCCGCCTGGGCCATTCACAAGATCGAAGTCTTAGCATCGGCGACGCCATAAGCCGGTGCTTACTCTCGAGCGCTAATAGCCTCGTTCCGTACCGACGTCTTGTCTGCAGAAGGGAAGTCAGCGGGAATGCCGAGGGTTACCGCCCCGGTGGCTGCCCATTCGACGCCTCTAGAAAATAGCGTCTGAAAACCGGCGCAATCCATGTCTGGATTCGGCTCATTCGCCCAGGTATGGCCGAGCATCGTCGTATATACGCGGCCTTTGCCGTATGTGCGGACCCAGTCCATTGGCTCATTTTGACCGGAGATTTCCGATTTCGCGTACGTCAAGATGGTTAGCCCTTGCGCCGGTCCGTGCTGTCCGTGAGTTAACTGCTCCGACGGATGCATCCAGACGGACGGCATATCTTTCGTAATCGGGTGGTCGTGATTCAGCACGTGAACAGCGAAGTCATGCCGCGGGCCGTGCCCCGGATTCAGGCCACTCCCCTTCGGTATTACGATGACTTTACCAATATCACTGATCGCCAGGCCCTCGCCAAAATCGCGGTCCCGCCACCCCAGACCGATCATTTCGTTGTAGGCTTGCCACTTAAGAAATGCATTGTTAGCCGCATGCAACATCACCACGCCGCCGCCTCCTCGCACATATTTCTCGAAGGAATCTTCTACCGGCGCTGGCCAGCGGACGCCATCCGGCTGGTGCCCTCCGTTGAAGTTGACGATGACCACCTTATATTTCTCAAACGACGGGAGCCACTCATCCCACTCGGCGCGCGGAGCATTCGCTGGCGGACTGGTGGAAACGTCGACGGTGAATCGCTGCGTCGCTAATAGAAACTTACGGACGGATCGCGTGGCGGCGCGCCAGTCGTGATTGTTGATCCCATCCACGATCAGTACCGGGATCTTCGGGCGGGAGGCGCCGTTCAGCAGTAGCGCCGATAGCAGAACCAGCCCCAGTTTTTTCATCAGTACATACCTTATCGTGGTCGTTGACCGTGATCTCGCCCTTGCCCCAGACGGTCTGCCGTCCAACCCCGGTCCACCTGGCCGCCCGCAGATAGGGGACAAACTCGGCCAGGTCTCCTTCGTATTCGACCTCACCGACAAAACCACCAATCGGGTGAACCTGGCCGGTACGGCTGCTTCGCCGAAGTACGTCTACCTGCTGCACCTCGCAGCGTGTCATTCGCACCAGCGCCGCGCGCTCGCCGAAGGCGCGAAAATCAATGTCGAGCGGACCCTCGCCATAGAGCTCACGCAAGATGCTGATACGGTCGCGGATTCGCGCGGCGAGAATGGCGAATTCCGGCCGCGGCGCCAGTTGCTGGCCACTCTTCAACTCCGTCGGAGTGAGGAACTCGACGCGCACGCGCGTGGTGGGAGCGTCGGGAGCCAGGTCCAATGCGACCGGCGCGGGAACTTTGGGATATGCGGATTCTGCTTCGCGACCGTTTGTATCGAGTTGCGCCACGCCGGTCAGATCCACACGGCTGCGTTCCGGACCCAGTCCTTCACGTGCGAGTTGCGCGAACGCGAGAACTAGGTGGGCCACAGCGTCGGGCCTTGTATCGAAGAGATTCAGATCGAAGTGGAATGTCTCGGCTGCCTCGGCAGTGCGGTCGTCGAGATGAGTCGCACGGAAGACAAATGGCCGCGGCCAGTCTGCCAGACCGCTTGGTCCGGACGCCATTGCCGAGGGTTCAAACAGGCGTGCATACGGGCAACCCGCCCGCCATTCGCATTCACGCGCACCGGTGCATTGCGGCACACAAGCAATGCGGCGGAAGATTGTGCCAAACGCCCCTCGCAGGATATTTGAGGATTTTCCGGCCGGGAAATGAATCCGCTCGCGGGCTACGAAGGAAAACCGAAGAGGATGCAGCCGAAACAGCAACACTACATTCTAGCCAGCGCGGCAGCCCAAGCGGTGCTTGGCCAAGCACAATGAAAGGATCGCCAAGCCCCCGCGCGGGCGTTGCCGGGCGAGTCGATAAGAGATACAGGACAATAGAACTTTGCATGTCTAGAAATCTTTTCGGAACGGATGGCATCCGCGGCGTGGCCGGTGAGCCGCCGCTGGACCCCCAAACCGCTCATGCCTTAGGTGTCGCCCTGGGAACCTGGGCGTGCCGGACACATCCCAAAGACCTTCGCGATGGCGCCGCCGAAGTGGTCATCGGCATGGACACCCGCGAAAGCGGGCCGTGGCTGGCCGCACAGGTGGCGGGTGGGCTGGCCCGCGCCGGCGTTTCCACTCGCTTCGCCGGCGTCATCACGACACCGGGCGTCGCCTACTTGACGCGGACCGGTCCGTTCGTTGCCGGAGTCATGATTTCGGCGTCGCATAATCCGTATCACGATAACGGGCTCAAAGTCATTAGCCATTCCGGTTACAAGTTGGCTGACGACATTGAACTCGAGTTGGAAGGTCTGATGGCCAAATGGCTGGCCACCGGTGAAGATGCAACGCCGAAAGCGCTCACCATCGATGCCACTCTCGACAACGTGTATACCGACTATCTGGCGAGCACCGTCAGCGGTTCCTTTCCATTGGATCTGGTTATCGACTGCGCCAATGGCTCAGCGGCGCAAGTGGCGCCGCGTTTGTTCGCTTCGCTCGGGTCGCGTGTCGAGTGGCTCGGATGCGCGCCCGACGGGCGCAACATCAATCTGGATTGCGGCTCGCTGCACCTCGAACGGCTGCAAAAGCGCGTGCCGGAAGCAGGCGCTCGCGTGGGTATCGCCTTTGATGGCGACGCGGACCGGGCGCTCTTTGTCTCCGGGAGCGGCAAGGTGGTCGACGGTGACGCCGTACTGTTTCTGGCGGGATCGAGCCTCAAACGCGCCGGGAAATTACCGGGCGATCTGGTAGTCGCAACCGTGATGTCCAACCTCGGGTTGGAAAAGGCGCTGGCTGCACAAGGCATTGAAATGGCACGCACACCGGTGGGTGACAAATATGTGCTGGAAGAAATGCTGCGGCGCGGCGGGGTGCTCGGCGGCGAGCAATCCGGCCATGTCATTTTTCTGCAACACGCCACCACCGGCGATGGCTTGCTTACGGCTCTGCGCGTGCTCGAAATCGTGCGAGACTCCGGCCGTTCGCTCGACGATCTCGCGGCGGAAATCAAAACTTTTCCGCAGAAGCTCGTCAATGTACGTGTGAAACACCGGCGCCCGCTCACCGAACTCGCGAGCGTGCAGGCTGAGATTCAGGCGGCCGAACGCGAATTCGCAGGCAACGGCCGCGTGGTCGTTCGCTTCTCCGGCACCGAACCGCTCGCACGCGTCATGATCGAAGCCAAGACGGATGAAGATGTGGACAAGTGGACTTCGCGCATCGCCTCAGCGATTCGCTCTGAACTAGGTTCGGGCGGCTGAGGCCGGGCGGCGCTACCGCGATACTCTTGATAAGATGTCGCGTGTTCGCGAAGCCCTGGAGCGCCTCGGCAAGTCCGGGATAGCCTTTTTAGGCTCTCTCGTGCTGTATTTTGCGCTCTATTTCTCCGGCCACGGAGTGCTTGCGTTCCTGACGCTGCTCGCAATCGTAGTCTTTGCGATCATCCTTTCCGTGCGAGCTTTGCGATTCACCCAACGCCAGTTACTGTGGAGCGTTCGCAATCGCCTGCTATTTGTGTATGGTCTGATGGGCGCGCTTCCCATCCTGCTGCTCTTTGTTCTGATTGGACTGGGCGCCTGGGGATTCACCAACGAAATCGCCATCTATCTGGCGAGCACCGCTTTGGACCGGCGGCTCGATCCAATTAATGGCGTGGTCGACAGCCTGTCGCGCATGCCGCCCGCGCAGCGTTCCGAAGCCGCGGCCGAGATGCAACTGGCGTTCCGCAGAGGGTTTCCGGACATTGCGTTCTATGTCGATGATGAGGACGGCTCGCGGCGTTTTCCGCCGGCCAGTCCGCCGCTCAATCTACCAGGCGGATGGAAGGACGCGAATGGATTGCTGGTTTGGAACGGGCACTTCTATGGTTGGGCGCACCGTGTCCGCGGCAAGGTGCAAGTGACTGCGCTTGCCCCGCTCTCGGATGAATTCATCGAAGGACTCGTTCCTAACCTGGGAGCGATCGCGCTTCTTGAGCCCGGCAGGCGAAACGGGGCGACCGCGGGTTCTCTTCGCGCTAAAGACAATGGATCGCCGGAGAATCCGGATTACACCAGCGGCAATCACCGCCGTGGCCGTGTTCCGCCTGCCATGAGCCTTCTGGATTTTCAGGTGTTTCTACCATCCACAGTTCCCAGCTACCATCTCGACACGCCGAACCGCACATTCGATTGTTATCTGTGGGTCCATTCGCGCACGTCGGCAGTCCTCACGACGTTTTTCTCCAAAGCGGAATTTTTGCGCGGCTACCTGTCGACATTGTTTGTCATCGTAGCGATCCTGTTCCTGTTGGTGGAACTCGTCGCTGTGATCATTGGCATCTCCCTGTCGCGCCGGCTGACAGGCGCGGTCCATCAGCTCTACGAAGGGACACGGCGCGTGTTGTTGGGTGATTTTCATCATCGTATTCCGGTCCGGGCCGGCGACCAGCTCGGCGAGTTGGGCCAGTCGTTCAATCAAATGACCTCCAATCTCGAACGCCTGTTTGCGGTGGAAAAGGAGAAGGAGCGCCTGCAGACGGAGCTTGAGATTGCGCGCGAAGTCCAGTATCAGCTCTACCCTAGAAACGCGGCTCCGATTCGCGGGTTACGGCTCACTGCGCAATGCGATCCGGCGCGCATGGTTTCAGGCGACTATTACGACTACCAGGAAGTCGCTAGCGGAAAGCTTGCATTCGCCATCGGCGATGTGGCGGGCAAAGGCATATCCGCCGCGCTGCTGATGGCGACGCTACAAGCCGCCTTACGCGCTCAGATCTCGGGAGAGGTTCCCGAAATCGACGCGTCGCAAGTCGTCTCGAAGCTGAACCAGCAGATCTATGCGCATACTTCACCGGAAAAATACGCTACCTTCTTTTTCGCCATGTTCGACCAGGAAAGCCGCAAACTCACTTACACGAACGCCGGCCATCTGTCGCCTCTTCTGTTCCGCAATGGCAGCGTCGTTCCGCTCGATTCGAATGGAACGGTGGTGGGTGCATTTCCTTTTTCGCAATACGACAAAAGCTCGATGGATCTCACGACGGGTGACCTTCTGGTCTGCTATACGGACGGCATCACTGAGCCGGAAAATGCTTACGGCGAAATGTTCGGCGAACAACGGCTGATCGAGCTGGTACAAAAACATGCCCACGATCAGGACGATGAAATTATCCGGATCGTTCTCGACGCGGTGCGCAGCTGGACCGGTACGCCGGAACTGCAGGACGACATGACGCTGCTGCTGGCGAGGGAGACACAGACGGCATGAAGATTCTAACCGCGGCCGAAATGCGGGAGGTGGACCGCCTCACGATCGAAAGCGGCATTCCAGGGTTGATCCTGATGGAAAATGCCGGCTGCCGCGTGGTCGATTTTTTAGGTGAGACGTTCGCTCCCCTTTCCGCGCAGCGCGTAGTGGTGATGTGCGGCAAGGGAAATAATGGCGGCGATGGCTTCGTCGTCGCGCGCCAGCTTTTCATGCGCAAGCTCTGCCGCGAGCTGACGGTTCTCGAGCTTTTTCCGGTGGAGGAATTAGCGGGCGACGCGCTGGCCAACCGGCGCATGCTCGATGCCTGCGGCTGCCCGGTGGTGCGCGAATTACCGTTCGAAGCCAATTTCGCCACGATCGTGGTGGACGCCATTTTGGGCACTGGATCCAAAGGAGAACCGCGCGGGCGGGCACTCGACGGCATTCGCATGATCGGCGAGAAGTTTCCGTTGGCCAAGAAGGTGGCGGTCGACGTCCCCTCCGGGAATTTGCAGGCCGATTACACGGTTACCTTCACGGCTGTAAAGAGCTATGAGCGGACCGGCAAGCTGGTCGTCGCTAATATCGGCACGCCCGACCGATTTTGCGAAACGAACCCAATTTATCAGCTCAGGCTGACCACGCGGGACAATATTCGCCATTTATTCGCTAGACGACCCCGCGACTCGAACAAAGGCATGTATGGGCACGTGCTCGTGGTGGGCGGCTCCCCAGGCAAGAGCGGTGCTCCCGCCATGAGCGGATTGGGTTCGTATCGCAGCGGCGCTGGTCTGGTCACGGTAGCGATACCAAAGGACGCTCCGGTTCCTGCGCGGCCGGAACTCATGACCGAATTTCTGGATGGCAATATCTTCGAACTTATAAAAAAGATGACGGTCCTCGCGATCGGTCCGGGCCTGGGCACAGAAGATGCGACAATTCGTTTCGTAAAACGACTGTACGAAGAGGCCGAGATTCCGGCCGTCTTCGATGCCGATGCGCTGAACGCGCTCGCCGGAGCGCTGCCGGCCACGAAAAAGATTCGTGTGCTGACGCCGCATCCCGGCGAGATGGGCCGCTTGATTGGAAAATCGACCAAGCAGGTGCAGGCGGACAGGTTGGGCACAGCGCAGGGTTTGGCCCGGGAGAGTGGGGCTGCGATTGTGCTCAAGGGCGATCATACAGTAACCGCGTTTCCCGATGGAGAAACCTGGATAAACCCGACCGGTTCGCCAGCCCTTGCGACAGGCGGGACAGGTGATGTGCTGACCGGGATAGTTGCCGGTCTGATGGCGCAACATATTAAAGACTGGCGGCGTGCGGTGGTAGCCGCCGTCTGGCTGCACGGTCGCTGCGGAGAACTCGCGGGCGAGCATTGGGGCGAAGAAGCGGCGATGGCAACAGACCTGCTCGATTTCTTGCCACAGGCAATGAATGAAGTCCGTCCTGCGCTTTGATACGAATTCGGACGAGGAAACGCGCATGCTCGGCAGCCGATTGGCGCCATTACTGCCCCAGCAGGGAGTGGTTTTGCTGATCGGCAATTTGGGCGCCGGAAAGACCACGCTAGCCAAAGGGATTGTGGAGGCGCTCGGCGCAGCCCCTGCGGACGAAGTTTCGAGTCCCACGTTCACGCTGATCCACGAATATGGCGATCCGGTACGGATCTACCACGTGGACCTCTACCGGCTGGATACAAGTGAAGAAACGCGGCGCGTCGGACTCGAAGAACTATTTGAACGGCCGGCACTCACACTGATCGAATGGGGTGAGCGCTTCCCGGAACTTATGCCGCAAGAAAGAGCGGAGATTCGGATCGAGCATGCGGGCGAAGACCGCCGCACCATCACGCTTTCTTATCGCGCCGCTTCCACAAAGCCAAACTGACGAGGCCGAGTACGGCGAAGGCAATGCTTGCCGGTTCGGGGACCGAAAGGTCAGCAAACGCCAGATCGGCGACTAAGGCGTGGCCCGCCGTAGTGGGATGCTCATCATCCCAGAAAAGATAGGAGTTGGGATTCGGTTGACCTTGCCCGGGATCGGTCACGTTGCTGAAGCCAAACGCCCCTGGATTTGCGACGATCTGGGCAAAGAGAGCTTCTACATTCACGCCGACCACGTTAATTCCCTGCGCCTGCAGCTTACCCAGGTCGATCGCCCATTCCGCGTTGAACGCGCTGGAAGCAAGATTGGCCGGGATAGTTTGGCCGGCTGTCATAGCGCGTGGCGTGAGGCCGAGGTCGGGCTGGTTGAGCCACAGAAAATATTTGCCGCCGCCCGCCGCGAGGCTAAGAATATTGTTGAAGATGTTGTCAGCCGCCAAAACGGGATTGCCGCCGTTGAAGATGTCATTAGCACCGGCCCATAGCGTGTAGAGCGCGTCGGCCGGCGCGCCACCCGGATGGCTCGCGGCAAACACGGCCAACTGATCGGAGACGCCGCTCAGTCCATTCGATCCCGTTTGTGCGGTAGCAACGGCATAGTTTGTGCCGCCCATTCCGGCGAGAAATGGCTGTGGATCCGGGAGAGATAACTTGGATGCCAACTGGTCGATCCATAGCGGACCGTTCGAGAGCGGTGGAAACGGTATTCCCATGGAAGCTGCGAAAATTGCGGCATTACCGTTGTCGGAAAGGCTGTCGCCAAAGACGACCAATTGGTTGACTGTACCAATCGGAGAGGCTATCGCAAGAGGTGAAATAAGAGCTAGAAGAGCGAGGATGCGCATTGCAGTCGCTATTCTATCCGGTTAACCATTGCGGAGGCAGTCGATTCGAAGAAGCGAAGTAAAACGCCGGCGGGTTCCGAAGGCAAATTCGTTTCGAGCATTGCGGTACGCATCAGCTGCATCCAGCGGTCGCGAGCGGCCTGATCGATCACAAAGGGTGCGTGGCGCATACGTAGGCGGGGATGGCCGCGGTTTTCGATATAAGTTTGCGGACCGCCAAAACGGTAAATGAGAAAACCCCGGAGGCGCTCTTCGGCACCGGCAAGATCGCGCCCGCGATACATCGGGCCGAGGATCTCGTCGTCGGGGATCTGCTTATAAAATGCCGCGATCAGCCGGTCGAATCCTTGATCGCCGATGGCGGCGTAGACTTCGTGTTCTTCCACAGGTTTATTGTTCTGCAGGTTTCGCCGGAGGCGCGGCGTCATGCTTGGGACCGAGGCCCAGGCCAATCAACGTCGGCGCGCTGATTTTTCCGTCATCCGGGATCTTCTGATCCGCCTGGAACTGTTTTATGGCGCTTATGGAATCATCGCCCCACTGGCCGTTCACTTCGCCTTTGTAATAACCCTTGTCGGCAAGCGCCTGCTGGATCTCCTTGTAACGATCCGCATCCGGGTGAGTTTGGTAGGAGGGCCCTCGTTTGGCTCTGGAGGTCTTCCGATGGGCGGTAGTTCGTTTTTGGGAAGATTGTGCAGGTGGGGCGGCGGGAAGTGTGACTAGAAACGTTGCGAAGACTGTCAGGGCGCAAACCCATCTCATACTCTCCAGTCTAACTTCCGAACGTGGCACATCCTGGCTGTGTGATACTACTAGATTCATGCCTGCGTACGCGGTCAGCTTTTTTGGGTTTCGATTTTGGCAATCGCCAGGATTGGGCCGAGGGGCGTCCGCGAAATACTGAGACAGCGGCGAACGGTAAAAAGGAGGCCCACTCGGAAACGAGTGGGTCTTTTTATTTCATGCGAACACTCGTGAGGGGCAAATGATCATTTCGATGAAACTGCATACGAAGAAAGAGGAGATCGATGCGGTGTGCGACCGCATCCGGGAGTTTGGGTACAAGGTGCATTCGATTGCCGGGGAGGAGCGGGTGGTGATCGGCGCGGTGGGCGTGGGGGACGTGACGGCGTGTCTCGAATCGCTCGAAGCGATGCCGCAAGTAGAGAAAGCGGTACGCATTTCGGCGCCCTACAAATTTGTCAGCCGGGAGTTTCAGCCGAACAAGTCTCGAATTGTGGCAAACCGGCGCGAGATTGGCGGCGATGAATTTGTCGTGATGGCGGGGCCATGCTCGGTGGAAAGCGAGAAGCAGATTCTCGAGACGGCGCACTTCGTGGCGAAGCATGGCGCCACTTTCCTGCGCGGCGGAGCATTCAAGCCGCGCACTTCGCCCTATGACTTTCAGGGAATGGAACTGGAAGGGTTGAAGCTGCTCCAAAAAGCCAAGCGCGAGACGGGCCTAGGCATCATCACGGAAGTCATGAGCGACGGCGATGTGGAGATGGTCGCCGAACACGCCGACATTTTGCAGATCGGGGCGCGCAACATGCAGAATTTCGCACTGCTTAAAGCGCTCGGCAAAGCGCAACGGCCGGTGATGCTGAAGCGGGGGTTGAGTTCAACGATCAAGGAACTTCTGATGTCCGCAGAATATATCGTGGCGCATGGCAATCCGGACGTGATTCTGTGCGAGCGCGGCATACGCACATTCGAGACGGCCACACGCAACACATGCGATATCACGGCAGTGCCGGTGCTAGACGAGTTGTCGCACTTGCCGGTGATCCTGGATCCCAGCCACGCGACCGGGAAACGCAGTCTGGTTCCGGCGTTGGCACGCGCCGGAGTGGCGATCGGCGCGGACGGCTTGATCATGGAAGTGCATCCGCATCCTGAGAAGGCGATTAGCGATGGCGCGCAATCGCTGACTCTCGATCAGTTCAGTGCATTGATGAAAGAGTTGAAGCCTTATGTAGCGTTGTGGAAGGCGGCGCGTGTGGCGGAGCTTGCTCCGGCCTGATGCGGCAACGCACCATCTGGGTCGCCGTAGCAATACTGGCGCTCGCCGGGGCGGCAATTCTCTCCGTAGTCGACACACAACGGCATCGCTTTGTGCGATCGAGCATAGATCTGGTAAAGCAACTGCCTCCGGGCGATTTCACAAGATTCTATGCCGATCTGGGGGCGCTGCGCAAAGCCGGATTGCTCCATTTGCTGACTGGGGCGAGTCCGATTCAAGAAAAGGATTACGAAGAATTTGTCCGGCAGACGGAGTTCGATTACACGCGGGACGTGGATGCACTAGGCGGGGCTTCGGACGGCGAGCAATTTTTTTTTCTGGTACACGGCCGGTTTCAATGGGACAAGTTGAAACAGTATTCCGTGGCGCATGGCGGGACGTGCCAAAGGGAATCCTGTGTGGTTCCCGCCAGCAAATCCGGCTATTGGGCAAACCTGATACGCGTTCAGCCCGACGTAGCCGGCTTGTCGATCAGCGCCAATAGTGCGGCGGCTGAAACTCTGCGGCGCCAACCGCCCGCAGTGAAGGACCCGGTTCCGGCTAATCCGGTTTGGGTGAGCGTATCCAAAGCACTGCTAACGAAACCGGATACGCTGCCTTTGCCGGTGCGTATACTTGCAATTTCTCTTCAGTCAGCCGATCGCTTGATTTTGTCGCTAGGTCCAGCAACCGACAAACAGGCAGTCTTCCTGGTCGAACTTGAAGCGACCTTTCCTATCGAAGCGAGCGCTGAAACGGCGCGCGCACAACTCGAGATTGAGACCAAAATGCTGAAACTCGGGCTCCAACGGGCGCAGCGGCAACCCAACCCGGCGGATCTCACCGGCTTGATCGCGGCGGGGAGTTTTCACAGAGTGCGGAAAGAAGTTCTGGGGAGTTGGCCCGTACGACGGGAATTACTGAAAACTCTGGAATAGTAGGGCATCAGAATACGATTTTGGCGGCCAATTGGAGGATCCGCGGATCGGCGGCAGCGCTTCCGGGCGCGGGCGTAAGCGCCGTGTTCAGCGGGACAAAAAGCGCGCCCGTGTAGTTGTACTGGGTGGTGCGCAGCGAGATGAAATTCACGCGATTGGTGATGTTGAAGGCCTCGCCGATCAGTTGCAGCCGAACACGCTCGGTCAGCAGTGGAAAAAAGCGTGAGACGCGCACATCATCGTTCAGGTAATTCGGACCGCGCAGTGAATTGCGGCCTTGACCGGGTGTTCGATCGTTGCGCAGATTGCCGTCGTTATTGATGTCTGAACTGGAGCCAATGGTCGAGTTGTAGGGGCGGCCGCTTTGCAGCGTGGCGATGGTAGAGATTTGCCAGCCATTCGCAACGGCGCGCAGAAATCGATTGGCGGTCATTGGCACGTAGTTGATGTCCCATACGCCTGAAAAAAGAAACCGAAGCCGGATATCTGCGTTGGCATCGCCGCGATCGAGGTTCGGCAGCAAATTGTTCTGCACGAGTTTCGCGTCGTCGGTGCCGAAGACGACGGCGGTAGCATCGGGATTGTCATCAATGGCATGCGACCAGGTGAGGGACGTCTGAACTTGAAAACTGCGAGAAAAGCGCCGGGTGAATTGGGCGAATGCGCCGTGATAAGTGGAATCGGCGCCGCTGTCGGCGAGCCAGATTCGACCATAATTCGGATTCGGCCGGAGCGTAGAGTGCCGGTAGAAAGTGAACGAGCCGCCACCCTGAACAGGCGCGGTAACGGGTACGGCTGGAAATAGATTGATATCGCGCGTGCGCGGCAGGTGGACGCCCTTGACGCCGATATACCCAAGCGTGATGGAAGTGCTGGCACCGAATTGACGCTCGAAGCTGAGATTCCATTGCTGGGTACGCGGATTGCGGAAATCATTCGAGAAAACAAACAGGCTGGGCGTGCGATTGGTGGTGGGGATGCCGGCAAGCAGACTCGGATAGGTGACTGGAATGGCCGTGCCATTGAAGGTGAAGGACTGCACCTGGATGCCGTTCTGCGTGAACGCAGTGCCGGTAAAGATAGAAGGCGTAACGGCATAAAAAATTCCATAGCCGCCACGAATGACAGTTTTGTTGTCTTGGCCCGGCGAGTAAGCGAAGCCGAAACGCGGCGAGACGTCCGCCGGATCGATGTGAATGCGATTCGTGCGAATGTTCATCGCAGCGAGCGAGGGATCGGGATTAAGCACCGGTGGCTGGGCGTAATCGAAGTAGTCGTAGCGCAGGCCGTAGTTGAGGGTGAGCTGGCGCGATACCCGCCAACTGTCCTCGGCGAAAAACGCGTATTCGTTTACGTTGGGATAAACGGTCGCTCCGGTGGTATTCGGACCGGCAAAGGCTTGCGTAAAAGACGCCGGGATTTTGTTGGCGTAGTTGGCGTAACTCGTAAAGGAATAGGAGCCGCCGAAGTTGCCCGGGAAGAAGTTGGCGATCTGCTGGAAGATCATGTCGGCGCCGAACTTCATGGAATGAGCGCCTTTGGTGACGGAAAGTGTCACCGTCGGCTGGAGAGTATCGATATTGGCCGAACGGGGACTGAAGCTGTTTCTTCCAAACGAAATAACAGGGGTTCCATTCTGCTGAATAATCGTTTCGGGAGCGTCGGAATTGGCGAAACCGGGCTCGTAGTCGCGCGTGTAAAAGAAGCGGCCTTCAAGAACCGTGTTGGCGCTCAGGGCGTTAGTGTAGATGGCGCCGGCATTGTCTGTAGACACGTTGCTGTTGCCGGTGTGGCCCTCCGCACTGGTGGGACCTGAATTTTCATAGTTGACACCCTGAAAACGATTGGCGTTGTAACGAAAGCTGACGCGCTGAGTATCAGTGAGATTCCAATCCACTTTTCCCAGATACACATTGTTGTTCAAGCTGTTGGCATAGGAGACAAAATATTGCTGCAGGGACGCGAAAGCGGCCTGGCCGGCAGCATCGTTGGCCGCGGGCAGTGCGCCCGGCGCGACGGTATTGGGAGTGGTGTTGCGCTGGCCATCGTAGCTGAAGAAGAAGAACAGCTTGTTCTGGATGACGGGTCCACCGGCACTGCCGCCAAATTGATTGAAATGATAGGCCCGCTTGGGCCGACCGAGGGCGTTGTTGTCCCAGCTGTTGGCATTCAACGCTTTGTCGCGATAAAACTCGAACGCGTCGCCGTGAAAGGCGTTTGTGCCGGATTTGGTGATGGTGTTAATGACACCACCACCGGCACGCCCGATCTCCGCGGCGTAATTGTTGGTATTGACCTGAAACTCCTGTACGGCGTCTTCGCTGAACGAGTAGGGGCTGCGGCCGGTGCCCGCGCGGCCGGTAGATTGGCCGTAGAAAGTATTGTTGGCGTCCGAGCCGTCAATCAGCAGACTGTTTGAGGTGCCGCGCTGCCCTCCGAAAGAGATGTCGCCGCTGCGTGTAGGATCGCGGACTACGCCCGGGGTGAGTAACGTGAAATCCAAGAAATTACGGCCGTTGATAGGCAGGTCCTGTACCTGACGCGAAGAGATGGCGGTACTCGTACTCGAGCGACTGGTCTCGACCAGGGGCGCTTCGCCGGTCACGCTGACGGTTTCGCTCGATGTCCCGATCTCGAGCTGCAGGTTTACGGTAGCGACGGCGCCCACTGCCAGCGCAAGACTTTTTTGTTCGGCCGTCTTGAAGCCCGCCATTTCAACTTTGAGGTTGTAAGCGCCGACCGGCAGATTCCCCAGGTTGTATAAGCCGGCGGCGGTGCTGGTGGTTTGCCGCGTGAAGTTGGTGCCGGTATTCGTGGCGGTGACTTTTGCACCGGCTACGATGGCACCGGAGGGATCGGTGATGGTGCCGTTTACGCCAGTGGTACCGACTTCCGATTGAGCAAATAGCTGGATCCCCGCGAGGGAAATAGCGAGAAGAAAGAATCTTGACCCGAAGCACATGGAATATAGATTCAGCATAGAGGGCAATTGCTACGGTCAGATTAATAAGGCGTTGCTCTAACCTAGTAGTAGCTCCGATGTCCACTGGTGTCCTGGAACTTCCCCAAGTGGAGGAACTGTACCGCAGCCTCGAGGAGAAAGTGCGTGCACTTCGCCCGAAGGAAGATCTGACCAAACTCGAAGAAGCGTGCCATTTCGCCGCCGAGCGGCACAAGGCGCAGAAGCGGAAGTCGGGCGAGCCGTATATCATGCACCCGCTCGCGGTGGCGCACACTCTGGCGGATATGCAGATGGACCTGGTATGTATCGAAACCGGACTGCTGCACGATGTGCTCGAAGACACGAGCGCCAAACTCGACGAACTGCGTGAAAAATTCGGCGAAGACGTAGCGCGTTGCGTGGATGGCGTGACAAAGCTGAGCAAGATCAGTTTCGGCAATCGGGACGACCGGCAGGCGGAGAGCCTGCGCAAGATGCTGCTCGCCATGACCACCGACATCCGCGTGATCATCGTAAAGCTGGCAGACCGGCTGCATAACATGCGCACGCTGACCTCTTTATCGCCCGACAGACAGCAAGCAATCGCGCAGGAAACGATTGACATCTATGCGCCGATCGCGCACAGGCTCGGAATGGGCAAGGTGCGCGGCGAGTTGGAAGACCTAGCGTTCAAGGCGTTGCAACCGGAAGCAGCAGCGGACCTGATGCGCGAAATCGACGCCAAGCATGCACAGCACGAAGAACTGCTCCATCTTTTAAAGACACAGATTGAGCAGAAGCTTCAGCGCGAAGATATTCCAGCGCGGGTGCATGGGCGGGTGAAGCGGGCGTATTCGGTATACCTCAAGCTGAAGCGGCAGCGGATCACGCTCGACCAGGTGTACGACGTGCTGGCGGTGCGGATTATTACCGACTCGGTGAAGAATTGCTACGCGGCGCTCGGGGTGATCCATAACGAATGGCATCCGATTCCCGGACGCATCAAAGACTTCATCGCCATGCCGCGGCCGAATCTGTATCAATCGCTGCACACATCGGTGATCGGGCCCGGTGGGGTGACGTTCGAGGTGCAGATCCGGACGGAAGAAATGCACAGGCTCGCGGAAGAAGGCATCGCGGCGCACTGGAAGTACAAGGAAGGAAGCAAGGGTCCGGGAGACGACGACCAGCGGATTGCGTGGCTTCGGCAGCTTGTAGAGTGGCAGCGGGAGATGAGCGACTCGGGAGATTTTCTTTCGACGCTCAAAGTGGATCTCTACTCCGAAGAGGTCTATACGTTCACTCCGCGCGGCCGGGTGATTGTGCTGCCGCGCGATGCAACGCCTATCGATTTCGCATACGCGATTCATAGTGACGTAGGCAACACGTGCGTGGGTGCGCGAGTGAACGGCTCGATGAGACCGCTGAAGACCACGCTGCGCAATGGGGACGTAGTGGAGATTCTCACGCAGGCGGGCCATCAACCGAGCCGGGATTGGCTGGCGGTGGTGAAGACCTCGCGAGCGCGCAACAAGATCCGGCACGTGATCAACGCGGTGGAGCGAGCCAAGGCGGTGGAAATTGGACAGAAATCGCTCGAAAAGGAAGCGCGGCGCAGGGGCGTGAGCCTGGGGCGCATTTCGAGCGACGATTTAGCGTCGGTGGCGACGGAATACGGCGTCAGCAAAGCGGAAGACTTGTACGCGGCTCTGGGCTTCGGGCGATTTTCGGCGCGGCAAGTGCTGCAGAAAGTCGCGCCGGAAGAAACTAGCGAACCGGATGCGGTAGAACCGCCTCCTCTGCCGAGAATGCCGCCGCCGGGATCGCCGGCTGCCGATGGCGATTTAACAATTCACGTGAAAGGCGCGGACGACGTTCTTGTGTATCGCGCCAAGTGCTGCAATCCGGTACGCGGGGAGCAGATCGTCGGTTATATCACCCGGGGCAAAGGTGTAGCGGTGCATTCGGCGCAATGCCCTAACGTGCAGAATCTGATGTATGAGCCGGAACGTAAGATCGCGGTGGAATGGGCCCGCAGCGGAAGCGATCCGCTGCCGGTGAAGATTGTCATTTATACCGACGACCGGCCGGGGATTCTGCATCAGCTTACGTCGATCTTGAGTGCGGAATCCAGCAACATCCGAACGCTCGAAGCGCGTGGCGACGAGAACCGGACGGATAACAGCGCGGTAATCGATATCACCATGGATGTGCGCGACAAGAAGCAGCTCGAGCGAGTAATCACGGGATTTCGGCGAATTCCCGGCGTGCGCGATATCGAGCGCGCGCAGAATGCGTCTTGAGGAGTGGGATGGAGAAGTGGAACTAAAATCTGTGGCGGCAGACCCGGAACATATAGCGATCTCTAAATCGACCGGTATTCAGATCGATTGGCGGGACGGTCATCACAGCGCCTACTCGCTAGCCTATCTGCGCGATGAGTGTCCTTGCGCGACGTGCACGGGAGCGCATGGCACGCCGCCCCAGCGCTCCGACTACAGGAAGCAGGAGTTGTTTCCGATGTACAAGCCCTCGCTCAAGATGAATTCAGTTGAGCCGATCGGCCAATATGCAATCCGCATATTCTGGAACGACGGACATAGCACGGGAATGTACTCGTTCGATCATTTGCGGAAGATTTGCCCGTGCACCGAGTGCCAAGTAGAGAAGGTCTAGAGCAAGCGGAAGTTGACGATCACTTGCGCCTGAGTAGCGACCGGCCGGCCACCTTTGACGCCAGGCCGGAACCGCCACTTCATGACGGCTTCGATTGCTTTTTCGTCGAGGCCCAGGCCGAGAGGCCGAATCACATGAATGTCGCGGGGAACGCCGGTAGCGTCGACAACGATCGATAACAAAACTTCTCCGGAGTATTTAGCCTTGCGGGCTTCTTCGGAATATTCGGGCTCTACCTTACTGACAAGGACTGGCGCGGAGACTTCGCCTCCGATGCGGTAGGCGCCGCCGCCGCTGCCGCCGCCACTGCCACTGCCCAAGCCATCACCGTCGCCATTGCCGAGACCGCCACCTTTTCCGTTACCCAGGCCATTCGCGCCCTGACCAGCGGAGTTTTGGTCGAGTTTGCTCAACGGATCGCCGTATTGATCGGCAACAATTTGCGGAGCGGGAGCCGTAATGGTCGGGGTAACCGGTAATGTGGGCTTTGGAACAGCCATTGCCGGCGGTATAAATTGTTTGGGCGCCGGTTTGGGGGCTTCGCCGCGACTGATCGGAATAGGAGATTTCACACCGCCGCCTCCGCCGCCCTGCGCCTTCTGGGCTGCCGCAGGAAGTTTGTAAGGCGGGACGTAGTAGATATCAGTGACCCGCTGGACAACTTTCCTTCCGGTAGGTGTTTGGAAGAATACGAGCAACAAAACCACCACGCCGACGTGGATCAAAACCGAAGCGGTTCCAGAGCGAGTACCGCCACCGCCATATGCGCCCCAGATCGACCCGACTTCGACGGGTTTGGAAGTAACTTCCAAAGGAGGCAACTTGGGAGGATTGATCAGCTCCCGAACGTTGGCGACTAAAGATTTGTACCAGGGCAGTTCGATCTTGCTAGAGGCCCCGAGATAGGAGCTTTCACCGGGCAGAGAGGTCAGCTCAAGCGGCGGGAGCTTCGGCGGACTTATGATTTCACGGATACCCTGTACGATCGATTTGTACCAGGGTGCTTCCAGGTCGCTCGCTATCAACAGGTTATCGAGATGGGTATCTGTTTGAGCTACCTGAGAATCACGCTCCATGGCTTCCTTTTTCAGCTCGTTGGTTGCTGTCCACTCCGCCGACGAACTCCCCATATACGACGCTACTCTCCGCAATCTTGGACGTGATATGAAAAATCACAGTTGCAAATTTCGCTGCACCTGTACGCCAGTCTAGCGTAGTCCACGCTTATTTGATCATTTTACCGCAGGATGGGCGGTTAGAAATTTTTCAGATTTTCCCCAGATCTCATCCAACACATCGGTCAATTCATGGCCCGAAGCGAGCCGGATTAGGTGAACATTCGGGCGGGTGGCGGCAAATTCCACCGATTGGGTAACCGGGACGAGCGGGTCCCGATCACCGTGAAAGATAAGGCACGGTTGCGAAAATTGGGGCTCGGCCTCGAACCCGCGGGCGTCCTCCATCAATTGATAGCCAATCAGCTGTGGACGGCCCGCTCCGTAATGGAAGACTGGAATACTGCCTTTTTCTCTCCAGAGCCGAAGCCTTTCGGGTCCAAACTCGGCGGTCCAGAGCGCATGGAAGCGAAGGGCGGGCGCGAGCAGGATTACGCGGTCGACTTCCGGATGGCGAGCGGCGTAGAGAGCGGCCAGGTATCCGCCCAGGCTCGAACCGATGACGATAGCGGGCTCATGGCGGCCCAGGCGTTCGATCAGAGCCAACTGTTTAGTCAGTGTCAATCCCTGGAAATCGCCTTCGGCCAAGTCGGGAATTTCGACGGCGAAGCCGAGCGCGAGGAGCTTCTCCGCGAAGAAGCGCGCCTTCCGGGAGGCAGGGCTGGAAGCGAAGCCGTGCAGATAGAGGACACGCGGGCGACCGGACAATACCTACATCTTAATGGTCTGGATCATCTTACGGTCTGGATCAATTGCTACAGTAGGCGATTGCGAACCGAGATTGCGAAACCACCAGGACGATGAGGTAGCTTAGAGGTTTGCGGCGCACGTATTTGCGAGCACAGGAGAACAATTCATGGCGGTAGCTGAGAAGGTAAAGCAGATCATTGTGGAACAGCTCGGGGTCGACGAGAGCCAGGTGGACCCGAGCGCGTCGTTTGTCGACGACCTGGGCGCGGACTCGCTCGACATCGTCGAACTGGTGATGGCGTTCGAAGAGGCGTTCGACCTCGACATCCCCGATGAAGAGGCCGAGAAGATCAAGACCGTCAAGGACGCGATCGACTACATCGAATCGAAAAAGAAGTAAGCGCGTGAGCGAATGGCGCCACGCAGAGTAGTCGTTACCGGTATCGGGCTTCTCAGCTCAGCCGGTACAGGAACAGAAGAGTGCTGGGCGGCGATCCGGAGCGGGAAGAGCGGCATCCGTAGAATCACCCAGTTCGACGCTTCCGAATTCGCTTGCCAAATTGCCGGAGAGGTCAAAGACTTCGACCCCCTGCGCTACGTCGATAAAAAAGACGTCAAGAAAATGGGACGATTCATTCAGTTCGCCATGGCAGCAACGGAATTCGCGGTCGCGTCGGCGCGTTTGAAGGTCGGCCCTGAAGATGCGGAAAGCACCGGGGTGTACATTGGCAGCGGGATTGGGGCGTTCGAAATCATCGAGCGCGAGCACAAGACATTGCTGGAACGGGGGCCGGGCCGGATTTCTCCGTTCTTCATTCCCTCGTGCATAGTGAACCTGGCGAGCGGCTATGTTTCGATCCGCTACGGAGCGAAAGGACCCAACTCGGCGACGGCAACCGCCTGTACGACGAGCGCGCATTCGATCGGCGACTCGTTTCGCTTAATTCAATACGGCGATGCCGACGTGATGATTTGCGGCGGGAGTGAGGCTTGCGTGACACCGATGGGGGTGGGCGGCTTTGCGGCGATGCGCGCGCTTTCGACGCGCAATGACGAGCCGGAACGTGCATCGCGACCCTGGGACAAGCAACGGGACGGATTCGTGGTGGGCGAAGGCTCGGGGATTTTGATTCTGGAAGAACTGGAGCGCGCGCGGCGACGGGGCGCTCCGATCCTGGCCGAGATCGTGGGCTATGGGATGAGCGCGGATGCGTACCACATTACGGCGCCGCCCGAAGACGGTAACGGGGGGTATCGTGTCATGCGCAACGCCATGCGCAATGCGGGTATCGAACCTTCCGCGGTGCAATATGTAAACGCACACGGGACCTCGACCGGACTGGGCGACAAAGCGGAGACGCTCGCCATTAAGCACGCCTTCGGCGAGCACGCGAAGAAGCTGGCGGTGAGCTCGACGAAGTCGATGACCGGCCATTTGCTGGGAGGGGCCGGGGGGCTCGAAGCGGGCATCTCGGTGCTGGCGATTCGCGACCAGATTGCGCCACCGACCATCAACTACGAATTTCCCGATCCGGAGTGCGATCTGGACTACGTGCCAAACCAGGCGCGGCCCACGAAGATCGAGTATGCGTTATCGAACAGTTTTGGCTTCGGCGGGACAAACGGTTGCCTGATTTTCAAGCGGTACAGCGAAAGCTAAGGCCAACGAACTAAACCCAGGGTAAGACCAGGAAGAGCAGCCTCACACCGGCGGCATACAGGACGCCGGCGGCGATTTTGGCGAACATAAGCCCGCGCCCAGCGCGAGGATTGTTTTTCGCGACGCCGGAAGAAATCAGTTCATGAACGCGTGGATTAATGCGAGTGAACGGAGCGGGATAGCCATCGGTACGGCGCATCGCGTCGGCTAGGCGTGTTATGGATGCATCGAAGCGCTCCCCGAAGGCGTCGAGCCATTGGACATTTCCTAGAAAGAAGAGCAGGTGGGGAGGCGGCTGCACGTCTTGCATACGCAGGGCCACGATACGCAGGGCGTGGCCGTCGGCGAGTTCCAGCTCGCGGGCTATTTGACGGGTCTGCCGGCAGTGTTCGGACAAGATCAGCACGAACGTATGGCACTGCTCAATGCCGTCCGCGATTGCCTCGGACCAGTCCTCACCCGCCGGTATATCGCGGGAAGCGACCCAGCAATCGACGTGGCGGCGCTCGAGCGCATCGCAAACACGAGTCGCGATAGTTTGGTCTTCCCGGCAATAGCTTACAAAGACGTCTCTTGCCATTGGTCACTCCAGCTCGGTCAGCCCTGATCCGTAAACTGCTAGCAAACGAAGGGCCGCGGCCGGCCATTTCCGAAACTATGATCTTTGCCATGTAGTGAAAGCAGCCGGTGCCACCGTTTCACCCGCGCTTTACGCCGACGGAGACACTTTTGGATAACGATCCGGAACGCTCGGGGCACTTCGGCATACTGAAAAGGAACTCTGTCGTAGATGAAAATCATTGTGTCCGTGAAACAGGTGGCGGCGCGGGATTCGGCATTGCGCCTAAATAGCGTGGGTAGATGGCTGGACGAGAGCGACCTGAGCTATGAAATGAACGAGCCCGACGCTTACGCACTCGAGGAAGCGCTGCAGTTGAAGGAGAAGCTGGGCGGCGAGGTGATCGTCTTGTGCGCGGGTCCGGCGCGAGTCACGCAAACGATCCGCGAGGCGTTGGCAAAAGGCGCCGACCGGGCCATTCATGTGGAGACTGCGGAAGACGGAGTTCTCGATCCCCTGGCGACGGGGCGGCTGCTGGCGGCAGCGATTGGGCCGGAAACGCCGGATTTTGTCCTTACCGGTCTACAGTCGGACGATTTGGGGTACGGGCAGACCGGCGTGGTGGTCGCGGAACTGCTTGGATACTCGCACGCGACGATTGTGATGGAAGTGGAGCCGCAGGGCAAGATGGTTCGGGTGAAGCGCGAACTCGAAGATGGCTGGTTTCAGAACGTTGTGCTGCCGCTGCCGGTCGTGTTGACGGTCCAATCAGGCATCAAGAAACTCCGCTACGCCACACTCATGGGTATTAAGAAGGCCAAGACCAAAGAAGTAAAGACCGTTGCGGCGCGCGAACTGGGGGCGGATATGGCGAGCCAAGCCGAAATGGAGCGCGTTTATCTGCCGGAGCGATCGAAGAAGACGCAGATGCTATCGGGAGATGCTAAGCAGGTGGCGCATCAATTGGTGGAGAAATTAAAATTCGAGGCGCGGGTTTTATGAGTGTCCTGGTGATGCTCGAGCAGCGAGGCGGCAAATGGAATCGCGCCTCGTTCGAGGCATTGGCGGCAGGCGAAAAAGTCGCGCAAGCGCTCGGGGTTCCAGTGGCCGCAGTCGCCCTCGGCGCCGGTATCGAGACGCTGGCGAAGGAGGCAACGGGCTACGCGGTAGAGAAGATTATTACAGCTGATCATCCGCTCCTGGCCGATTACACCGCGGACGGCTACACGGCGGCTCTGGACCAAATTATTGCGAGCGTGCGGCCGGAAGCAGTGATTTTTCCGCACACATATCAGGTGCGAGATTACGGACCCAAGCTGGCCACTCGCCTGGGGAGAACTTTCGTAAGCGACATAGTGGACGTGAAGATTGAAAATGGCGCGATCCGTTTGGTGCGGCAGCTTTTTCAGGGCAAATTGAGCGCAGACATCAAAGCGGCCAATCAGCCGGAATTCATCTCGGTGCAGGCGGGGGCCTTTCGCGCCGCGGCCGCGTCCGGCGGAGACCGTCCGATCGAACCATTTACCGTCAGGCTCGACGCGGAACAGATTCGTAGCAAACCAGAGGCGCCGTTTCGCGAAGCGCAGCGTTCGATCGACTTGAGCGCCGCAGATGTGATCGTCTCGGTGGGGCGCGGCATAAAGGAGAAAGAAAATCTGCCGCTTGTAGAAGACCTCGCCAAGGCGCTGGGGGCCGAACTGGCCGCTTCGCGCCCGATCTGCGACAATGGCTGGCTGCCCATGGAACGGCAGGTGGGAAGTTCCGGGCAGACCGTTGCACCGAAGATGTACATTGCCGTGGGTATCTCCGGCGCGATTCAACACCTGGTTGGCATGAAGGGTTCCAAAACGATCGTGGCTATCAACAAGGACGAGACCGCGCCTATCTTTGAAAGTGCCGATTATGGAATCGTGGGCGATTTGTTCGAAGTCGTGCCCGCCCTGGCGGAAGAGATCAGAAAGACGAAAGGTTAGATGCGGACTCCGCTACGCCATCGCGCGCTTGTGGTTGGGAGTTGCGCCATCTTCGGCTTGCTGGCCGCTTGCGAAAAGCCCGTGCCAAAGGACGTGGCGGCTTCCGTGAATGGAAGGGCCGTTACCTTTGCGACACTCGATCGCGCTATGGCGACGCAATTTCCCAATGCTTCCGGAAAAGTGACAACGGACCAGACCACGCAATTGCGACTGGAGGCGCTCCGCGCCCTCATCGACGATGAAATTATGCTGCAGCGCGCGGAGAAGGAGGGGCTGCTGGCGTCGGACGCCGAAGTGGACGCGCGGTTCAACGAGATCAAAGCACCGTACACGCAGGAGGATTTTCAAAAACATTTGCAGCAATTGCGGATGGGAGTTCCCGATCTGAAGGCACAGATTCGCCGGCAGCTCAGTGTAGAGAAGCTGTTTGCCAAAGAGATTGGATCGCACATTACAATTTCCGACGCCGAGGTCAGTGGCTTTTACACGGCAAATCGAGCGAACTTCAATTTGGCTGAGAACAAGATCCGGCTGGCGCAGATCATGGTGACGCCGGGACCCGATCCGAACGTGAGCAACCTGAAGAACAGCAAGGCGCAGACCGATAAGGAAGCACTTGCCAAGATTCAAATGATCGAAATGCGCTTACGGCAGGGTGAGGACTTTGGCGCACTGGCTCAGAGTTATTCCGAGGATCAATGGGCGGCCAACGGCGGCGATATCGGCTTCGTTCCCGAATCGACACTCGACCGAGCCAATCCGGAACTGCGCAAACTCGTGCTCAACATGACGCCCGGCCAGGTTTCGCCGATCATTCATACTTCGGAAGGGTACCGGTTGATCAAGCTGATTTCCCGTGAGATGGCGGGACAGAGGCAGCAAAGCGATCCGCGCGTTCAAGAGGAGATCCGGCAGGAGCTATTTCAGGGGAAGCAGCAGATGTTGCGGTCGGCGTTTTATGAGGTGGCGCGTAGTGAGGCGAAGATCGTGAATTACTACGCGAAGTCGGTTTTGGAGAGCCGGGATAAGAGGTAGGTACCCACTAAGCGCGGCTACGCGCGCAATTATTGGCGCTTCGGCTGGTTGTGTATCTGCTGCATGTACTCGCGGACGTATTGCTGATACATCAACGGGATTTCGTCGCGGTTGATTTCGCCGCCGAGGTCGGCGTGCTGGCCCAGGTGGCGCGAGTAGCCGGTTTTCAGCCCTTGTTTTCCGGAGGGATTTTCGACCACCATGTCGCCGGTCACGCTGGCCGAGCGCTTGCCGATGATCTCGGCCAACTTACCCATTGCCTTGAGTTGCTCGGATTCGCGCGCGGCTTTATCGCCATCCTGACGTCCCACGCCTGACTGCGAGTCGGCACCTTCCTTATCGCTCGGCTGATTGGAATTGCGGCCTTGGGCGGATTGGGTTTTTTCCGTGGTCTGGCCTTGCGGCTGGCCGTCCGCCGATTGGTCCTGGCTGGCTTGCTGATTGGCGGCGTTCTTTTGCGAATCACCGTTCGGGTCGTTTTTGCCGGCGGTCTTTTCGGAGGCTTGCTGGCCTTCGGTCGAGCGCTGGCTCTCCTGCTGCGACTTTTGTGCGTTGGCGTTCTCGCGCATTTTCGCCATCAGGCTGGAAAGAGCGTCTTTCATCTTGTCCATCAAGCCAGACTGGCTCTGCTGGTCACCGGTCTGCTGATCTTTTGTGGCGGACCCTTTCTGCGTGCCCTGATCGCGATCGTGGTTTTGGTCGGCCTTGCCCGGTTTGTCGGTAGGGCTGCCATCCGACCTGCCATTATCTGCCTTTAGCTGCGACTGCGGAGGAGCCGCCTGCTCGGGCGTCGCGAGGCCGGTTTTTATTTCATTCGAGCCCGATTCCTGCTGTCGGTCACTTTTGGGCGCGTTGCCGGTGGGAAAAGCCTCTTTCCGGGACCTGTCCGATCCGGAGGGATCGTCGAGCGAACGGTTTTTGAGCGGCGGTGCGGGTTCGCGACGCGCATACACGTCGCCGTGATAGAGCGGCACCAGCGAACGTTCCAGGCTCAGGCTATCAGTCACCAGGTAGCGCACGGCAAATAAGCCAAAAGCCACGGCGGCCAAGCCACCAGCCAATATCCATGTCTTGCCGCGAGTGATGGGCAGGGCGCTTGACGGATAGACCGTTGCGGCCAACCGTTCGGCATATTCGAGTTGAAAATGTACAGGCGGCGCGGGTTCCGGATCGGGCTGCGAACGAAGAAACCAGGCGCTCGAGAGCGAATCCTCCAGCCCGAGAGTTCTATCGAGCAATTGTGCAACGCGATAACGTCCGAAGACGCGAGCGCGAACACGCCAAGCCCCGATTCCGAGGCCGGCGACACCCAAAAGAACGAGCCAGTACCAATCGAGAATCTGTGTGCCGAGCAACAACATGAGAATTCCACCGCCGAAGATCAATGCCACGGCAATGGCCAGTTGTTCGATGCAGAGAATCGTAAGACGGCGCACCCAAGCGGACTGGACAACCGCTTCGACACGGCTCGCGCGAGGGTTTTGGGGAGTGGGCAAACGCTCTTCCGCCTGTTCGATTATCCCATGCTATTTGTGACCTACCAAAACAAGCCGGTTTACGTCATACGCACATAGTAGAATTACAAACAGCTATAGTAGGACAGATGGCGTTACCGAGACTAAGCAAGCTAGAGATGCAGATCATGGAGGCGCTGTGGACCCGGGGAGCATCCTCCATCCGCGAAATTCAGGAAGCGTTTCCCGAGCGGGACCGGCCAGCATACACAACCGTTCAGACCACCATATACCGGCTGGAAGGAAAGAAGGCGGTGCGGCGTGCCAAAAAGATCAGTAACGCGCATATCTTTGAAGCCATCGTTTCCCGCAACGCCGCGCAGCGGCGGTTGATCGACGATTTGCTGGGGCTATTTGGCGGCAGGACGCAGCCGGTGATGGCGCATCTGATCGAATCGGGCAAGCTGACGCTCGACGATGTGCAGGAAGCGGAGAAAGCACTTCGCAAGATCGCGAGAAAGGAAAAGCCTGAATGATCCCTTTATTCGATCACCTTTGGGATCGATCGAGATTCTTTCGTCGCCGGCGCTTTTAGAGCCCGGGATATTCGGTATTCGACGGCCAGTGCTGCTCTTGCCGGAAGGTATCACGGAGAGGTGAGACCCGCACAATTGGAGGCAATTTTTGCACATGAGCTATCTCATGTGCGGCGGCGCGACAACCTGGCAGCGGCCATTCACATGCTGGTTGAAGCCATTTTCTGGTTTCATCCTTTGGTGTGGTGGCTGGGTGCACGATTGGTGGACGAGCGCGAGCGGGCCTGCGATGAAGAGGTACTGAAATCTGGCCGCGAGCCGCAAGTCTATGCCGAAGGGATTTTGACCGTTTGTAGACACTATCTGGAATCGCCGCTGATTTGCGCGGCGGGCGTGACGGGATCGAATCTCAAGCGGCGGATCGAGGCGATAATGGCGCGGCGCATCGGACGCGAGTTGACGCTTAGCGTGAAGCTGTTGCTCGCGGGCGCGGGAGCATTGGCGTTGGCCGTGCCGGTGACTATCGGCCTCCTGCATGCTCCGCCGCTGCGAGCGCAGACGCCGACAGCGACCGAGGCTCCACCGACATTCGAAGTCGCGTCCATCAAGCCGAGCGATCCTGGAGCGCGCGGGATGATGATTCGATTCGCGCCTGGCGGGCGTTTTACCGCAAAGGGCGCCACGTTGAAATCCCTCACTGCCAGGTGAGCGTGCTGGATCCTGCCGGGCAAAAAGCGGCGTTCTGGCAAGCGCCGGTGATGCTCGTGCAATAAAAGCCCAGGAACGAACAGCGCGCCGCTCTCGTATTGGTTTCGAAGGCGCGGATTCGATGAAGTATGCTCTGTTTGCCATCGTCGCCGGTGTCTTGCTTGCGGCAGACCCGTCGGCCGCGGACATTATGAAGAAGGTCGCGGAAAATCAGGATCGCGAGCAGAAGGAGCGAGCGCGATTCATTTACGAAGAGAACATTCGGGTTACGACGCGGCACTCCAACGGCAAACTGGCTCGCGAGGAAGTCACCGACCTGCTGGTAACGCCGACGCCGACGGGTACGGAAAAGAAGCGCCAGTCCATTCGCGGCCGCTACTGGCATAAGGGGCGCTACCTCGATTTCAGCGGCGATCCAGTACCCGATAGCGGCGGTCTTGACGGGAGCCTGACGTCCGGTTTTCGTGACGACCTGACGAATGCGGATTCCAAAGACGGCATCGGCAAGAACCTTTTCCCGCTGACTACAGAGGAGCAGAACGATTTGAAGTTCGAGTCTGTAGCAAAGCAGATTGTGGCAGGCCGCAGCGCCTATCGCATCCGCTTCGGTCCTATCGATACCAAACAATTTGCCTGGACCGGTGAAGCTCTCATCGATGAGAGGGAGTTTCAGCCCATATCCGTCTACACGCGGATGTCGCGCCGCATCCCGTTGTTCGTTCGCACGCTCCTCGGCACAGATTTGCCGGGCCTCGGCTTCAGCGTCAAGTACTCTCGCGTGGATGACGGCGTGTGGTTTCCGGTCAGTTTCGGGACCGAGTTTCGCCTGCACGCCGTTTTTTTCATCAATCGCACAATTACGGTTTCAATGGAGAACAAGAATTTCAGGCGCGCAACCGCCGACAGTTCCATCCTTTATCAGTAAAGAGAAGCCCTACTCCGTTCGTTACCATAAATGGTTAAATGTTGCGTTTTGAAACGGCGGGGGAATCGCATGGGGAGTGCCTGGTAGCCACTATAACGGGACTGCCGGCGGGTGTACCTATCTCGATTGAGTTCCTGAACCGGCAGCTTTGGCGGCGGCAGCAGGGATACGGGCGCGGCGGGAGGATGAAGATCGAGACTGATCAGGTGCATATCGTCTCTGGTGTCCGGCACTCCAAGACAATTGGTTCCCCAATCGCGATCCTGATCGAAAATAGAGACTGGAAAAACTGGACCGGCATTTTGCCGGTGGAGGCGAAGGACGCTGTCGAAGGCAAGGAAAAGCCGTTGCAGCGCCCGCGGCCGGGGCACGCGGACCTGGCGGGTGTCCTGAAATATAATTTCGCCGAGGCGCGCTATATTCTGGAACGCGCCAGTGCACGCGAGACTGCGGCGCGAGTGGCAGCGGGGGCGCTGGCGAAAACTTTTCTCAAAGAGTTTAATATCGACGTTTTGAGCCATGTGATCGGTGTTGGGCCGGTGCGGCTCGAGCGGCAGGCGGAGTGGGAAGAAATCGTCGCGCTGAACGAACGAGATGAGGTGCTGCTGGGCTGTGTCGATGCGCCGACTGAGGAGAAAATGAAGGAAGCCGTCGATCACGCCTACCGCACCGGGGACACAGTTGGGGGAGTGTTTGAAGTGGTGGCGCATGGGCTGCCTCCGGGGCTGGGCTCGCATATCGCGTGGGACACCCGGCTGGATGGCAGGTTCGCACAGGCGATCGTTTCGATCCAGGCGGTCAAGGGCGTCGAAATCGGGTTGGCGGAGGAAGGCGCGGCGGCGTATGGGTCGGCCGTGCAGGACACGATCCATTACGAGAAACCGAAGCGGGAGTTCCATCGCGGCTCGAACCGGGCCGGAGGACTCGAGGGTGGGATCACCAATGGCGAGGATGTTATTGTGCGGGGAATGTTGAAGCCCATTTCGACGCTGCGGCGGCCGCTCGAATCGGTCGATCTCGAGACCCGCGAACCGGCGCTCGCGGCTTATGAGAGGAGCGACGTCGCGGTGATCCCCGCCGCTGGGGTGATTGGGGAAGCGATGACGGCCCTGGTGCTCGCCGAGGCGTTTCTTGCGAAATTCGGCGGCGATTCTTTGGGAGAAACCCGGCGCAACTACGAAGGATATGTGGCGCAGGTAAGTAATTATTGATGGTTCGAAAAATATTGAAGTACGGCGAGCCCATTTTGGAGCAGGCCGCCGAGCCGGTGACCGAGTTTGACACATCCGAGCTCAACGAATTGATCACCGATATGTGGGAGACGATGTATGCGTCGAAGGGCGTGGGGCTCGCGGCGCCGCAAATCGGCGTTTCGAAGCGCATCTCTGTGATCGATATCAGCGTCGGCGAGGATGAAAGCAAGAAGGTTGTGATCATCAACCCGGAGATTTCATCGAAGGAAGGCAGCCAGACGGGGGAAGAAGGCTGCCTGAGTATTCCAGGCTTTCGCGAGCCTTTGACGCGGGCGAACAAAGTGACGGTGCGGGCACGAAATGAAAAGGGCGAAGCCATCGAGTTGACGGGCGAAGAGTTGCTGGCGCGCGCCTTCCAGCATGAAATCGATCACCTGAATGGCGTTCTCTTCATCTCTCATCTCAGCGCTCTGAAACGGGACATCATCCGCCGGAAGATCAAGAAGCTACAAAAAACCGGCGAGTGGGACTAGCGTCGTGCGCGTGGTATTTCTGGGCACGCCGGAGTTCGCGGTGCCATCGCTCGAAGCAGTGGCCGCGCGCCATGAGGTACTAGCGGTATTCACGCAACCCGACCGGCCCAAGGGCCGCGGAAACCAATTGGCGGAATCGCCGGTAAAGAGCACTGCGCGCGAGCTCGGGATCGCGATCTATCAGCCGGAGCGCGTGCGCCGTCCAGAAAGCATGGAATTGCTGCGAAGTCTGGCGATGGATTTGATGGTGGTGGTGGGCTACGGGCAAATCATTCCACAAGCTATTATCGATTTGCCGCCACATGGCATTCTCAACGTGCACGCTTCGCTACTGCCGAAATATCGCGGCGCCGCGCCTATCCAGTGGGCCATCGCGAATGGCGAATCGGAAACGGGCGTGACGATTATGCAAATTGAGGCGGGCCTCGATACAGGGGACATGCTGGGAAAGGCGCGCATGCCGATCGGAACGGAGGAAACTGCGCCTGAGTTGAGCGCGCGGCTGGCGCCCATGGGCGCGGAACTGCTGTGCGAGGCGATTGCGCAGATCGAGGCGGGCACTGTACACCGCGAGAAGCAGAATGCGGACGACGCGACGCTTGCACCCATTTTGAAGAAAGAAGATGGCCTGATCCATTGGCACTTGATGACGGCTTCGCAAATTGACCATCGTCTACGCGGATTCACTCCGTGGCCGGGAGCCTACACCGGCTTTCGCGGCCAGCAGCTTTCGATTACGCGCGCCAAGCCAGCTTCCACAGATTCAGGCCTGGAGCCAGGCCGGCTTCGCGCCGAAAAGCGCCGTTTGCTTGCGGGTTGCCGCGACCGGACGGTGCTCGAGCTTCTCGAAGTGCAACCGGCCGGCAAGAAACGCATGACTGCGGAGGCGTTTCTGAACGGTTACAAAGTAACGGAGACCGAATCCTTGGGAGAGTTAGCTTGAAATTTCCGATGGGTTACACATACGCGGCAACCTACGCCGGCATTCGCAAACAGAAAAAAAACGACCTTGCCCTGATCGTATCCACGCCGCCGGCGCGGGCTGCGGCGGTTTTTACGCGCAATATGGTGCAGGCTGCTCCGGTGCGGCTCGCGCGCAAGCATCTTGCGGCCTCGAAAGGCCGAGTGGCCGCGGTGCTGATTAATGCCGGCAATGCGAATTGTGCGACGCGGACCGGAGATCGCGTGGCCCTGGCTCAGTTCACGGGCGATGGCGAAGACGCTCGGATGCAGAGTCGAAAACGTGCTTCCCTGCTCTACCGGCGTCATCGGCGTGGAACTCGATCCGGGATTGTTGACCGATTCAGCGGCACCACTGGCCGCGAAGCTTTCTCCTAAAGCCTTTGAGGACGTGGCCAACGCCATTCTTACTACCGACACACGCCAGAAGATCGCGTGGGAAGAAGTCTCCTGCGAAGGAGGTCCCATACAAGTAGTCGGCATGACGAAAGGCAGCGGCATGATCCAACCCAACATGGCAACTATGCTGGCGTTTGTCATGACCGACGCCGTGGTAAAGCGCGAGGATTTGAATCGAATGCTCACACGCGGGGTGGAGCGCTCGTTTCATTCGCTGACGGTGGACGGCGATACTTCGACAAACGACACGCTCCTATTGCTGGCTAACGGGGCAGCGAATGTCAGGCCGCGCGGCAAGGAGCGTGATTTGCTGGCGGAGGCGGTGACGCGGGTGATGGAACGACTTGCGCAACAGATTGCCGCGGACGGCGAGGGCGCACGGAAGCTGATTATAGTACGCACATCGGGTTTCCGCACAAAGAAGGAAGCGTCACGCATTGGGCGCGCGGTGGCTAATTCGCCGCTAGTGAAGACAGCCATTGCGGGCAGCGACCCGAATTGGGGCCGGATCTTGGCCGCCGCGGGATATTCAGGCGCGATCTTCGATCCGAGTGATATTGACATTGCGCTTCAGCAAACGTCTGTGTGCCGCAAAGGCCTGGCGGCGGATTACGACGAGGCGACCCTCAAGGCGAAACTGGATGCCGCGGAAGTCGACATCGATATCGTTCATAGACGTGGTGGTAAAGGACAAGCGCGGTTCTTTACCTGCGACCTCACGGAGGGCTACATTCAGATCAATGGCAGCTATCGGACATAGCTCAATCGTTGGCTTGCTGGTGCTGGCTGCGACCGCTCTCCGAGCGGAGACACCGCGTGAGCGAGTGAGCTACGTTGCTTCCGCGCTCACCGCGGGCAATGCCTCCGACGCGATGACTCCTTTCGATAGATCGGTCGCCGATTATGAGAAATTGCGCAGTTATTTTAGCGGCCTGACCAACGCTTATCAGCTCACAAATCAGTTGGAAATAACCGAAGAGGAAGATGCTTCCGAGACGGCAATGCTGACACTCGAGTGGACGCTGACCATGGTGAATGAGCAGACCGGCTACGCGCGGAACCGGAACTCCACCGTGCATGTGCGGTTGGCAATGAGGGACGGAAAATGGAAGATTCTGGAGTTTTCACCGGTGGAGCTGTTTGATCCCCAGCAGAAGCCTTGAGCCCCCAGATTTTCAAAGTAGCTTTTGCAGTTCTTCGTAATTGCGCCGCGTGACTAGTTGAAACTCGATCGGCAGCGAAGTGAAGCCTTGCAACTCTTCGAGGGCACCCGGAGATAAAACGTTTTGTCCGGCTACCAGCAACTTGCCGGCGTGCACACGGACCGGTACGACACGGTGGCGCTTTTCGAGGTGTGCCGGCAGGCTTCGCGCTATGAACGCCTTGACCTGGCGCGCATCGATTTTCAAGGAAGGAACCCCGGTGTGCAGGCTGAGAGCCTTACAGAGGTCGTCGTCGGACACCACACCGCTGGCACGAAGATGTTCGGCCAGATTCGCATCGGGCGGCAAGCCGGCGAGAGCGAGCACTAATTTTTGCTGGGAAACGAACCCGCAGCTCACCAAGACATCGGTCAGTTTGCCGCGGTGTTGCGCGAGCGCATCGTGCGTGGGATAGGCGTGTTCCGTCTTGAGCCACACGAGTGTATTTCCTTGCCATCGGGCATGCGCATATCGCCACAGGGCGCGCAGCGTGGCGGAACAATTGATCAGATTGCCGTGAAACGAGCGCAACGGCACCGCAAGCGCGAAAGTCGTGCCGAAGACTCGCGCGACACAGAGCATCCGCAGGCCCATCCGCAGCCATTGCAAAGACAGTGTGAACCAACACAAGACCACTAGCAGGGGCGTCTGCACCGCCAGCGGCCAAGGCTGGTGCTGCACCGCGGAGACACACCAGCTTGTGATGCCTGCAAGAAAGAGGACGTTCGTCAGCAGACTGATGGGATTCGCGATCAAGCCCTTTCTGTCGCGCCAAAACCAATAGCGCGTTCTCCAGTTGCCGCGCCAGCCGCGCCGCTCCCAGCATTGCAACGCAATACCGGTGATCCAGCGCGTGCGCTGCCGGATCGCAGAACGTGCGGTGCGGGGAAAGTACTCGCGGGTGGCGACGAATTCACGACCCTTACCTTGCAGCGGCGCAAAGAGTTGCGGATAGCCGACGGCGTGAATGTACACGCCAATCTCATAATCTTCCGTCAAGCTGTCGGCATCGAACACGTCACCTCGCTCGGTAGCCAGACGCTCGAGGATTTCACGTGCAAAACCTGTACCCACGCCGTTTGAGGGGACAAACGAGCCACTGAATTGCCGCGCGCGCATGTCGATAGTCTGGAATTCGGCAAATTCGTCGCAATAAACGCCATGTGTCACTTCATTGAGCTTCGTCGGCAATGGCAATACAGGCACTTGCACCATGGCGTAGTCGGCGCGTTCGCGATCAATGAGGGCAAGCGCTTCGGGATGGATCATGTCTTCGGCATCGTGCAGCACGATGGTGTCGAAGCGCGTCCCGTGGTCCTCCTCAAAACGCAGCATGCGGCGATAGACCCAATTGAGGCAATCAGCCTTCGAGGTGGGGCCCGGCTTGGCACATTCGGCCACATGTACGTTGTTAAAAGTCTCGGCGAGCTGGGTGGTTGCCGCGAGTGTGGCCTCGTCGTTCGGATACACGCCGAGGAAAAAATCGAAATTGCGGTAGCGGATGGCAGCCAAATTGTGCCGCACCATGTTTCCGATGACGTCGGATTCCTTCCAACAAGGCACAAAGATTGCGATGCGGCGTTCGATGGCCGGCGACTCGGCGGCGCCGGCGACCGTCCGGGGCGGGGCGGTCTTTCGATGACGGCCGCGATGCGCAAGACAGATCAGGACCGGAATAAAATCGTCGATTCCACTGATTAGCAGGGCCACCGCCAGCGTGCCAAACAGCCAGGGCCAGAGTGAAGAAAACACGAAGGATGCCACGATTACGAGCGACTTAGTCCCATTTCAAAAGGTGGTATTGGCCTCCCGGTAATCGCAGAAATCTGTAGACTTTTCCACAAACGAAGGCACCATAGTTGTGGTGAAAAGCTCGTATTCGGAATGGTTGTCGTTCAGCCAACTCATTCAGGAGCTCATTAGCGGTGTTATCCGGCGTCATATCTTTTCGCAATGGGAGTTGGATTTGCTGCTCGATTTGCAGTTGTCGCGAATGCCAAAGACTGCTCGAGCCGACCTCCTGCGGCGGTATTTGAAATTTGTGCAGCAACAGCAGGCCGAGGGTGCGTTGGCGCCGCCGCGGCTAGGACCGTTCCTGGCGGCGCGAAACGAAGCGCGGCTGGCCGCGGCGAAGGCAGCTTAAGAGACTACGTGCGTGGTGGGCTATCCTCAAGGTTAGAAAAAGAGGAGAATAGCCATGGGTAGCAATTCCGCGCCGGCCCCGAAGACTGAACGTAATGTCTTCTGCGTGAAACTGCAAAAGGAGTTACCGGGGCTTGCCGAGGTGCCTTTTGACGGACATCCGCTGGGCCAACGCATCTACGATAACGTTTCGAAAGATGCGTGGGCCATGTGGGTCGAGCAGATGAAGATGATCATGAACGAGTACCGTTTGAACCTCGGAACTCCGGAAGCTCAGGAATTTATTCTGAAGCAGATGGAAGAGTATTTTTTTGGCGAAGGCGCGGCACATCCGCCGGGCTACGTCGCGCCGGGCCACTAGGCGCAAGAGTCTTGTGCGCCGCCGCTCTCAACGCCTCCCCCGACGCGCACGTCAAATCTACTTGGTCTTTCGCGTATTAGCTAGCCTGGTGATCGCAGCCACCTGCTGGGCGGCGAGCCCCCAGGACGTAGCTCGCGAGCTTGCCGCACGAGCGCTCAAGGCTCAAATGTCGGGTGAAACGGTACGCGCGTACCTGCTTTTTGCCGAAGCAACCAAACGAGATCCGCACAATCCGACTTATCGAGCGAATCGCGATTCGCTCGAGACTGCCGCCAAACTGATGCGAGACAATGGCATCGACTCGGCGGATGTCACGGCCGACATACACGAGGCGGAACAGGCCGCCAATAATCCAGAGCCATCGCCGCTCGAGCCGGCGTCAGAGACGGATTGGAGCAAAAAGCTCGAACCCATTCCGCACGTTCAAGCCGATGCCGGCGAACGGACATTCGCCTTGCGCGCGAACGAGACTGTTCTGTTTCAAAACGTGGCATCGAGCTACGGATTGAAGGCAATTTGGGACCCACAGCTTACCAGCCAGCCAAACATCCGGTTCGATTTGAGCGATGCCGATTGGAAGACTGCGCTCGAGGCCCTGACGGCGGTTACTCACACGTTTGTTTTTCCGATTTCCCCGCACACTCTTTTTTTCGCGCGCGATACCGAGGAGAAGCGCAACGAACTGGAACCGACGATTCTATTGACCACAACCGTTCCGGAGGCGCTAACCGAGCAGGACGTGGTCGAGACAGCGAACGCAGTGCGCGGGGTACTGGGCTTGCGATCCTTCGGATGGGATTCCGCAAACCGCACCGTATTGGTAAGGGACCGCGCCACGCGTGCGCGCGTGGCACGGTCGCTGCTGGAAGCGCTGCTGCTACCTAAGGCGCAAGTCTCTATTGAAGTTCAATTTCTTACGCTCGATTCGCAAACAAATTACCATTACGGGCTGGCCCTACCCACCTCGTTCCAACTGCTGAATTTCGGGCACATAGGCAATTTCCAGTCAATCTTCCCTTCGATTTCAAGCGCCATGAATATCGCCCTTTTCGGCGGCGGATCGACACTCTTCGGAATAGTCATCGGAGACTCGACGCTGTGGGCCACGTATTCGAAAAACTTCGCGCATGCCTCGTATCATGCGGTGATGGTTGCCGGCGACGGCCAGACCGCCAATCTGCACGTAGGACAAAAGTATCCGATTCCGCAGACGCTCTATACCGGATTTCAGCAATCCGCGTCATCGATCTACAATCCTACTGCGCAAATAACGCTAGAGGATCTCGGTCTCATTCTTAAGATGGTTCCGCATATCAATGGTGAAGGCAATATTTCGCTGGATGTGAATGCCGAATTCAAGGCGCTATCCGGCCAAACCTTCAATACAGTACCGGGAGTGGCGCAGCGGAAATTCAGCGGCAACGTAGTGCTGCGTGAAGGCCAGTGGGCGGTAATAGCGGGCATGGATGAAAGCTCCACCACCCTGACACGGAACGGAATCGCGGGTATCTCCGACATTCCGGGCGTCAACCAGGCGCTCAGCGAAAACCAACGCATGAAAGAGAGCAGCAGCACGCTGGTGGTGATCAAGCCGACGATTACCCGGCTGCCAATGTCGGATACTGTGACGCCGCAATATTTGCTCGGGCCGCTGCGTGGCGAGCGCGTCATCCTTTGAGCTTGGGCCTCCGAGATTTCGACGGAATCCCGCTGTCTGTTATGTTCACAGCATGTCAACCATGCGGGATGAGATCCGTCAGCAGCCGGCGGCCATCGAACGCACGCTGAAGAGCGAATGGCGGCAAGCCGAGAAGCTGCGGGAGTATTTCGCCCGCCATCCGGTCCGGCTCATAGTCCTGGCCGCTCGCGGCACTTCGGACAATGCCGCCCAATTTGGCCGTTACTTACTCGAGATAGCGACCGGTATTCCGGTTTCGCTCGCCGCGCCGTCGGTATTCACGTTGTACGGCGCGCGGCTCGCCCTGAAAGACACGGCCGTGGTTGCCATTTCGCAGTCGGGCGAATCGACGGATACCAATCTGGTGCTCGAACGGGCCAAAGCGGCGGGCGCGCTTACGGTCGGCATCACGAACGAGAGCGAAAGCACTCTGGCAAGGCTGGCGGCGCATACGTTATTGGTCCGGGCGGGCAAAGAGAAGAGTGTCGCTGCCACGAAAACGTATACCGGCCAGCTCACCTGTTTCTACCTGTTAGCACGGGCGTTCGGGGCGCCCATTGAGCTAGCGGATCTGGAGCGGCTGCCCGATTGGTGCGGCGCGGCGCTAAAGCTGGAAGACGAGATTTGCGAACGAGCGGAGCGCTATTGTTTCATGCGGCATGCGGTGTGCATAGGCCGCGGACTGAATTATTCGAATTCTTTCGAATTTGCCTTGAAGCTGATGGAGACCTGCTACGTCGTCGCCGAGCGCTTCTCTTCGGCCGATCTTATGCACGGGCCGATAGCGATGCTCGAGACATCGTTTCCCGCTTTCCTGTTTTGTCCTCCAGGCAAGACGTGGAAATCGATGCGCGAGATGCTCGCCAAGCTCGAATCTCTGCGAGCTGACACGCTGACGATTACGGATCGAAGCAATCGGGACGCGGCTGCAGAAAAGCGCGCGGCCAAACTACAGCTCACCATACCAGCGGACTTGTCAAACAAAGGCCCGCTACCTGAGGAACTGTATACGCCTATCCCTTACATTATTCCGGCGCAACTGCTGGCTGCGAGCTTAGCCAAGGTGAAGGGGCTCAATCCCGATCAGCCCAGGACGCTCAGCAAGGTGACCCAGACTTTATGAAAACTATTTGCGGGCGCCGCGCGTCGTACCCTTCAGCGCAGATTGTCGGCGCTTGGCGTTCTTGCGCTTCGGCTTCGCAATGCGAAATGTACCGCTGCCGAGATATTCGGCAGCGTAGATATTTTCTTTTTGTTTAATCTTGGGCGAATTGGCGTGTGCCGCCTTCGCCGGTATTTGCTTCTGTTCGGCCATGAAACTCCAGTCTAGCGAATTCCCATTAACCCGTCGGCTGTTCTTGGGTCATTGGATGGCCGCGGCAAGTCTGTTTGCCCAACAAAAGCCGCCGGGCACTTCCGATTCCCCTGACGAATGGGTCTGCCCGATGGACCCGGACGTTCACGCGTCAAAAGCAGGAAAATGCCCGCGCTGCGGCATGACGCTGGTGCTGCAGGTGCCCGATCGAGTGGAGTATCCGCTCGAAGTGACGTCGGCACCAGATGCCCTGCGTCCCAGCGAAACAGCGACACTCATTTTGCGTGTGCTCGACCCGATTACCAACCAAGCGGTTCGCCGTTTCGAGATCGTTCACGAGAAATTGATGCATTTCTTTCTGGTGAGTGAAAATCTGGAATATTTTCTGCACGACCATCCCGTTCCGCAAGAGGATGGCAGCTTTCGACTGAGGGTGAAACTGCCGTACGGAGGCATGTACCGCCTGCTCGCCGACTTCTATCCAGCAGGCTCCGTCCCGCAGCTTGCCGTCAATACATTGTTTGTGGCCGGCCACGGCGATGCGGCAAGACTCTCTCCGGCGCTCGCACCATCCAGATCCGCCAATTTGACCGCGGCGCTGCGCCTCGATCCCGAACAGCCGTTAGCCGGCCTCGAGACAAAGCTCTATTTCACGCTCGAGCCTTCTGAAGGTCTTGAAAAGTATCTGGGCGCCTGGGGGCACATGCTGGTCGCCAGCGAGGACCTGATCGATCTGATTCATACGCATCCTTTTCTGGTGACAGGCGGCGTTATCCAGTTCAATGTAATTTTTCCGCGCGAGGGGCTGTACCGAGTTTGGACTCAGTTCCAGCGAAGCGGAGTCGTGAACACAGTTGTTTTTACGATTCCTGTCAAGGCGCTATAGAAAAATCGCCTCAGACGGCAAACCTGCCCCCGCAATTACTGGGGCGCTTTTATGCTGAGTTTTGAGCCCTTCGCGGCCGCCCACTTATTGAATTCCTGAATCATTGCCGGGGTCCACTGGGCATCGATTTGACCTGGGCCGTATTTCTGCTCGCGAAGCATGGTGTGCCCCCAGTCGTCGCGCAGTTGCGTCAGCTCGCTATCGTCGGCTACTTCCTGAGCCAGTTGTGCGGGGATAAAGGTCAGTCCGTCCGGATCGCTCAATACAACGTCGCCCGGCAGCACCGTCACCTGCCCCATGCGGATGGGGATATTCCATCCCATAAGGGTCGTCTCGGCAATGGCGCTCGGATCGAAGCCGCGCGTGAAGACTTTGAAGCCTTCGATCTCTGATATGCCGCTGGGATCGCGCACCGCGCCGTTCACCACCAGGCCCGTGCCGGTTTTCGTCATGATCGAGGTACCGAGGTTATCGCCGATGATGGTGCCGTTTTTGATCTTGCCGTATAGATCGACGACCATAACGTCACCCTTCACCAGGCTTGCGATGACCCAGGAGTTCTGCCCGTGGCCCTGCCGGCCTTCCTGTTTGGCGTGATCGTTGATCATATCGTTGACATCGGGGCGCAGGGGCATGAACTGCGCGGTGACAACCCGCCCGACCAGACGTTCGCCCGGCTTCACATTAAGAGTTTTCCAATTGTTTTCGAACTGCAGAAAGTATTTGTGGCGGCGCAAGGTGCCCCAGGCTTCCTCCGCCGTGGTGTGTTTGAGCCGCTCCAGAACCTCGTCCGGGACCTTCGGCCGCCCGTCCTCAAAACGCTCGCCCTTCCATTCACGCGTAAGCTCGGTACGTTGTTCCTTGGTAAACATCCCAAGCTGCGCAAATAGGCTGCTCGCGCAGGCGAGCACGATCAGAAATACGTTTTTCATGAGATTAGCTCCAGAGCCGGTCGTGTGAACGTTCCTTATCCCAGTCGGGAGTCGGCTCGAAATAGCCGGGTTCCAGTAAGTGCTGCTTCATAACCTCGTCATTGAGAGTGATGCCCAATCCGGGAGTGTTCGGGACCGTAATAAATCCGTGATTGACGATGGGTTTTTCGACGCCTTCGACCAGATCGCTCCACCACGGCACGTCGACCGAGTGGTTCTCCAAAGCCAGGAAATTTTCAGTGGCAGCGGCGCAATGCACATTTGCCATGCAGGATACCGGTGAACCGGCGAAATGCATCGCCATGGGAACGCCATATTCCTGAATCGAGTCACCGATCTTCTTCGTTTCGAGAATTCCACCGGAAGTCGCCAGATCGGGATGCAGAATATCGACGGCGTGCTGCTCGGCCAATTGGATGAAATGTTCTTTTAAGTAGATGTCTTCTCCGGTGCACAGCGGTATGTTGATTGACTGCTTGATCTCCTTCAAAAGATCCGGATAAGTCCAGGGAACCATGTCCTCAAGCCACGCCATATTGTATTTTTCGAGCGCGCGGCCCAGGCGGATGCACGAATTCACGCCGATGTGTCCGAAGTGATCGGAGCTAAGCGGGATATCGTAGCCGACATACTCACGCACAGTCGCTACGAAATTGGTCATCGTCTCGATACCCTTCGGCGTCAGTTCAATGGCCGTGAACATGTGCTGCACATTACCACCACCGCCGATCGAAACACCCGCGGGCGCCGTGATGGTACCGGGAATGTTCTTCATCAGGTCGATGCCGAGGTCCATCTTGAGCCAGGTAAAGCCTTGTTCCTTACGCTTCTTCAGACGGTCGCCGTAAATCTTTGGATCGTCCGATTCGGTCGTGTCGGCGTAGCAGCGGATCTTGTCGCGAAACTTACCGCCAAGCATCTGGTAAATGGGAATGTTGTAGGCCTTGCCGGCCAGGTCCCATAGCGCCATTTCGATGGCGCAGACACCGCCGGCCTGGCGCGAATCGCCACCAAACTGCTTGATCTTGCGGAAAATCTTGTCGATGTCGCAAGGATTCTCACCCAGAATCCGGCTTTTTAAAAACAACGCGTAGGTTTTGCTCGCACCGTCGCGGACTTCACCTAGACCGTAGATACCTTGATTCGTATCGATGCGAATGATCGGATCGGTCATGGGCGCGCCTTTGATGGTGGCCACGCGCATATCGGTGATTTTCAGCTCAGACGGCTTGGAGTTTCCGTTCACGTGCTGAACGGCAGCCTCAAGCGTGCGATCGTCCCAAAAGCTCAGGCCCAAAGCGCCCGTGACGGCGCCCAGAAAGCGGCGCCTGTTATGTTGTTTTCGCGTCATGGCGAGACTATTGTATTACCGCCAGCGGCTGGATACCGCGTCAGGAAATTTCATCCGGCCGTTTCCAAGGCTGGCGATAGGGACGGCGCAATAGGGCGTTGGCCTCCGGATCGCCAATCACTGTGCGCTTTTGCGGGTCCCATGCGAGTGTCCTGCCCAGTTTCATGGCATTGTTTGCCAGGATGCACGATGCAGTGGATATATAGCCCTGCTCGATATCCGAGATGGGATGGCCACGGGAATCGATCGCCGTCAGAAAATTCTTCATGTGGTAGCGCACCGCCGGCGCTACATGGGTTTCAAGATCCTTTTCGGTGCGATCTTCCGGATATTTGTCGAATTCGTACGTGACGTCACGATGGACCGGTTGTTGGCCTTTGCCGGAAGGGATGAAATCGTAGCTGTAGACACTGGTTTTGAGCGTGCCCTTATCGCCGTAAAACGTTGCGCCCCAGGCGTACTTCGGGTCGGGGGAGTCTCCCCAGCTACGGTGCTGCCATATGACTCGAAGGTCGTTGAAATCGAATGTCGCGGTTTGGGTATCGGTGATGTTCGCCTTGCTTTCCTTATCCACGAAGATGCCACCGGTGGAAGCCACGCGCGTGGGCCAGCCGAGTCCCAGCATCCAGCGCGTCATGTCCAACATGTGCACGCACATGTCACCGACGATGCCGTTGCCGTATTCCATGAAGGCGCGCCAAGTACGTGGATGTGTCAATGCACAATAGGGGCGCATGGGTGCGGGGCCGCTCCACATCTCGTAATCGAACCAGGAGGGCGGAGCAGCGTCCGGCGGATTCGTCGTCGCCCGCATATGGTAGTAGCAATAAATTTCAACTAGGGCGATCTTGCCGAGTTTGCCTTCATCGAGGAAGCGGGTCTTGGCCTCAGCCAGATGCGGCGTACTGCGCCGCTGGAGCCCGACCTGCACCACGCGCTTGTGGGCGCGCGCGGCGTCGAACATCGCGGCGGCTTCCATAACGTCGACGCTGATCGGTTTTTGCACGTAGACGTCGACGCCGGATTTCACTGCTTCGATCATGATCAACGCGTGCCAGTGGTCGGGGACGCCAATCAGCACGATGTCCAGATCGCCTTGCTTTAACATCTCGCGATAATCGCGGAACAGGCGTGGCTTCTTTTTCGAGGCTTGCCGTTCGGCCACCAACCCGGCGGCGTGTTCGAGCATGTGCTGGTCTACGTCGCACAACGACACTGTTTCGACGGGCGACACCTGGATCAATCGCAGCAGGTCGATCTTGCCGTACCAGCCGCAGCCGATCAGCCCCACGCGCCGCTTCTTTTCTTCCGCGTAGGCGCTGGCGGCGAGGGTGGCGCCCAGAGTGCTTCCCAAAAAATCGCGTCGGTTCACCACATTAGTGTATGGCGAGTGAAACGAGGTTATCCACTAGCCGGTCCGACGTACCGCTAGAAGCCCATAAACAAGGGTTTTGACCACGCTTTAGCCGCATTCCCCCCGTTTTACGGGCCTTCGAGCGGAAATAATTGCAAAAAATACCGCAAAAGGCCGATTTTCGGGCGTTTTCTTCTTTACAAGCGCAAGGCTCTCCCGTATGATCGGATTGACTGGAAGGGTTCGAAACATTTCCGCATCGTTCTGTTTTATGAAATCCCCCGGTATGGGACGGGCGATATGCGAAGTCCTCTTCGGAAATCAAACCAAGACCATAGGAGATTGAGATGGCTGAAATCAAACGACTGACTCAGACTGCGATTATCAGGGAACTGGCGGAATCGACCGGCGTGAACAATCGGGTCTCCAAGCAATATCTCGAAAGTCTCGCCGAACTCGCCGTTCGCGAGACCAAGAAGAATGGCATATTCATCCTGCCGGGCATTGGACGCCTAGTGCGGGCTGATCGAAAGGCGCGGATTGGCCGCAATCCGGCGACCGGCGAGGCAATCAAGATTCCCGCCAAGAAGGTTGTGAAATTCCGCATCGCCAAATCGGTGAAGGACTCGATCGTTCCACCAAAGAAGGCGAAGTAACCCGGTCTCTTGTTTAAACAGAAGACCTAAGCAAAAACCCCCGCGATGTTATTCGCGGGGGTTTTGCTTTTTTTCGAGAGAGGAGTTCAGGCCTCTTTCTTCTCTTTCGGTTCTTCGTCGGTCTTCACCGAGTTCTTAAAGTTTTTTATTCCTTCGCCCAGGCCCTTTGCTAACTCCGGCAGCTTCTTGGCGCCGAAAAGCAGCAGGATGACTAAAGCGATAATCAGTATCTCGGGCGCGCCCAGCGATCTCATTCGGCACTCCTATTGGTTAGGACACTTCCATTGTAGCCCGAATGCTTAACGCTGGAATACAGCCGCCCCGATACGCCACAGGAGATTGACTAACACTAGCGGCAGGATCACTGCCAACGCCTTCGTTTTGCTTACGCGAAAAGCCGCCGCAAAGATCAGCCATAGCATCACGATCCACCAAATCTCAAAAACGGAAAAGTATCCGAGGAACGCTGTCAAAAACCGATTCGTGCCCTCCGGAAGAAAAATGTCCAACCCGAGGGCGGGCCGCAACTCGGCACGGCTCGAAATTTCATCTTTGGACTTGAGAACGACGATTGCAGCGATCGCGGCAATTGCCTGGATCAATCCGCAACCGGCGACGAGGTTGAACAGCGCCCGAAACTTCGCTCCGGCAGAAAATACCGAGCTCGCGCCGAGCAGGACCGCAGCTTGTATGGAAAAAATTACCGCCACGGCCACCGGAGCCAGGAAGATGGCGACCTTCTGAATCATGGTGCCAATGGCAACACCACGCTGATACTGCTCGGGCGTGACGCCATCCGGGATGGGGGATACTTCGAGAACATGCTGGACGATAGGCATCATGAGGAATCCGGCCACCATAGACACGATGGAGAACACGACCAACGGACCCACCCAAAACCATTTATTATGAACGTAATGGGCGGCTTTGGGAGGATCGTAGAGGAAGCTAGGCATTCCCAATAGGCCGCTACTCAAACTCTCGGGTTGCCCCACTGGGAGGTCAGGGGAAGTAGTTGCCATTTAATATCCTTGCGAAATTATAGTCGATATCCGGGATATCAGTGAAATCTTTACCACACATTGGGCAGTGGCATAACGTAAGACCTATCACATAATTTGCCCAGGAAGAATCCCTGGTTGAAAAAACTACCAGTACTGGTAGAAATATTCCCCCGTAATAACACGTGCTACCCTCGTTTTGTTTCACCGCGAAAATTAGGTGAAAGTGCCATCCAGATTCTCATTCGGAGGACTATGCGGTTAACGAAATGGATTTTAGTTGGGGCGGCAGCGGCCTTGCTGACGTCCCCAGCTTTTGCCACAACTTAATTATGGCGGCTTTGAAGATACCAGTGGATCGGGTGCCGACTACGATTATAATGACCTAATATTTTCCATAACTGGCACAGATCTTACACTTCATACAGCGATGGGCCAGTGGCTCAATCAGTCGGCTGCGGGTGCATTGAATACAGGCGCCGGCGCGGTTGGTCTTGCCGGGACGCCGTTCTGGAATAGTTCATCGCTTGATGGCGCGGGCGGAATGAACGTTGGTTTCGCAATTTATGGTGGTGGCGCGATCAACGGCGGCGTGGGACTGGCACCTGGAGATCAATATCTTGCAAACGCGACCGGCACATCGGTAAATGACGTTTACTTCTCGGTCACAGGGACTGTAAGCGAGCAAGTGGCGATTTCGATTTCGGCAGCCGCAAATTCATTGGGATGGCAACTCGTAGGGGGCGGCCCGGTTCACCTGTTCTCAGCGGGGGTGCAAGGACCGGCAACATTCACACCGGGGGTGACTTTGTCCTGATCGGCAACGTTGCTTCCTCAACCAGCTTTGCCTCGAATACGGCTTCGGCAGACGGAGTGTCACACTTCGCGTTCTTCGGCACAGCGGTTCCTGAGCCCTCGAGCATAGCCCTGTTAGGCTTTGCTTTGCTCGGCGGCGGTTTGGCTTTCTGCGGGCGGATCACGAGCAGAAGCTAGTTTTCTTAAAACAACTCAGTAAGACAAAAGGGCGGCGCTACTGGCGCTGCCCCTTTTGCGTTCAGGTGAACCACCCAGCTGCCGCGACAGTTACTCTTGTGGAGTGGAAACCGAGGCCGCGCACGTCACCCCCAAAGATGCATTTCACCCGAGTCCGCATGTCCACATTCGCAGCTGGACAGCGCTCTGGTCGAACCTTTGGGCATCGGTGTGTTTCCTGCTCCAGACCGAAGTACACGTTTACTCGTTCGCGGTGGCGGTGAACGTTCTTATCTCTTTCTTTCCTTTTCTCGTCGCGATGATTATTTTGTGCAGGTCCGTTTTTCACTGGCAAGCCGGCGTTGACGTGATTATTCAAACCGTCAACAATTACTTCCCCGAGGGGTTTGGGGTGAATTTCCGAGGTTACTTGGCTTCGTATCACAAATTCAGCTGGCTCTCGGTCTTTCTGCTACTGTTCACCGCCAATGGCATTTTCACGCCGCTTGAAGTGGCACTCAACCGTATCTGGCGGATTAAGGAAAATCGGAGTTTTTGGCGAAATCAGGCGATCGGTCTTGGCCTGATTTTTGTATGCGGAATTCTGGTGTTGGTGTCCGTCAGCGCCACCTCGCTCAACGTGCCGTACCTGAGAGAAAAGTTCGGGTCTAGCCTGTCGAGGGCCACTTTTCAATTTGCGGTATTCCGGATTGTGGCATTGCCCACCACCATGCTCATGATTTTTCTGATTTACTGGCGGCTGCCGAATCGAAAGATTCCCATGAAGCGCCTGATTCCAGCATCTGCGGTGGTGGCAATCCTGCTCGAAATTTCCAAATATCTCAACGTCCTGACCTGGCCGTGGCTGCGGGCCAAGCTTGAGCGGGAAGTGCCACCGTTCGTACAGTCGATCAGCATCGTGGTGTGGTCGTTCATGGCCACGCTCATCCTGTTGACTGGCGCCGAATGGTCCGCGCGCGTGAAAATTGAATCCCTCGAAGAACCGCAAGACGAAATTCCACTACACTGAATTCATAGAAATTCCTGTTAAGGAAGGATGCGGCGATGGATACGGTTTCCCGGCGCGACGTGATCAAGCTAGGCGCGGCGGTCGCGGCTGCCTCGGGGCCCGCTGCCGGAAGCGTCTACGCGGCCAGCGAGCAGGTGAAGTTCGGCATGATCGGTACCGGAAGCCGCGGCTCTTACCTACTCAGCCATCTTGCGAAGCTCGATAGCGGCCGCTGCACGGCGGTTTGCGACGTGAGCCAGGAAGCTCTCGACGGCGCCGCGAATATTTTCCAGAGCAGTCCCAAGAAATACAAGGACTATCGCGAACTACTAGCCGACAAAGACGTAGAAGCGGTCGTCATCGCGGTGCCGCTCTATCGGCATTTTGTCGTCACGCGCGATTCGCTGCTCGCGGGCAAGCATGTGTTTTGCGAAAAGAGCCTGGTTTTCAAACCGGATGAATTGCATGCTCTGCGCGCGCTCGCCTCCGCGCATCCGAAACAGACCTTGCAGGTGGGGCTGCAGCGACGCTACAGCGTCTATTTCCAGTCGGTCAAGAGCATGATTGATCGCGGCGTGCTGGGCAATGTGACGCATATTCACGCCCAGTGGCACCGCAACCCCGGTTGGACCATGAAGCCAGGAGGCAAAGGCAATCCCAAGAACTGGCGATTGTTCCGCGAATTTTCCGGCGGACTCACGGCGGAGCTGGCTTCCCACCAGGTCGACGTCGCCGACTGGTTCTTCGGCAGCTCACCGGAGTTCGTACTGGGCTTGGGAAGCCTGGATACCTGGCGCGATGGGCGCGAAGTTTACGACAACATTCAGCTCATCTACAACTATCCCAATGGCCGAAAGCTGCTATACAGCGCCATTACGACGTGCCAGCATTTGCCGATACTCTCGTCGCAGCGCCCAGAGTTTGGCATCGTCGTCATGGGCACGGCCGGCGCGGTGGAAATGACCTTAGGCAGCGACAATGCGCTTCCTACGGCGCTCTGGTTTCGAGAACCCACACCTACCACCATTTCGCCCGGCACGCAGAAAACCGAGACTACTGCAGGCGCCACCTTTGCGCAGGCGGGTCCGCAAATTGGAATCCCCATTCTCACGCCGGACACGCAAGTAGACTGGAAGAACGATTCGTTTCTGACCCGTGAATCGAAATTGGCCCGGCGCTGGCTCTATAACAAAGGCATTCTGCTTCCCACGGAGGACCGGAACCCGGTGGACACGGAACTCGAGAGCTTTCTGAATGACGTCAAGACGGGCGCCCGTCCGCGCGCAGATGTGGAAGTTGGACTCGCCGATTCCACCGCCGTGATGCTCTCTAACCTGGCGATGGATGAAAATCGCCGTGTGTATTTCAATGAGATCGACGCGATGGGCACAGACACAAACGATGCCATGAGCCGACAGATCGGCTAGGAAATCGATTGGGTCGCGGCGGCCAGAGGCTGGGCAGATAACCCGGATACCGTCCGCCCGGTTTCGAGAGCCAGCGCTACCACCGAAATCCAAACGGTATCGGCCGCCAGCAAATGAATGAGCTGCATCGATACGGGCGCAAGCAATGAAAGATTGACCGCGCCAAGGGTGAGCTGAAGGAGGGCCAACGCGATTACGCGGGCCCCCGCCGTGCGCATTGCATCACCCTCAGGCTTGCCTCGCAGCATTGCGGCCGCCGTCCAAACCAGGTAGGCCACACCCAGAATCGCGATCGCGGGATGCAGCAGCCGCAAACGCAGCAGCATACTCGAAGTGCTCGAAAAGTCGCGGCGCATTCCCTCGGCGAGCGATGCAGCCGGAAACAAAGTATCGCCCAACGCGGCGATGGCACCAGTGATGCTGACGGCGACGGTGGCGGCAAGTGCGCCCCAAAGAATCGGTGGAATGCGCGACAGGCGGAATTGCGCAGCGGCCCTAGTCGCGAGCCACGCGGTGGCGGTCATGACGGCAAGCAGCAGCATGGTATTGACGAGGTGCGCCGACAAATACCAGGCGCGCCCGGCCGATGCATCGCGAGCCACGTGCCGGAGGAGCACCAAGCCCGCGCCCAGCACCGCCTCGATCAAAAGAAACACCAGAGATAGGACAGCGTAGCGCCGCACGGCATGGTGCTTCGGAAAGGCGCGAAAGGCCCAAACACACAATGCAACGACCGCAATCGTATCGACGGTTGTCATCATACGATGCGTGTATTCAATCAGCGTTGGGGCGGTCATCTGCCCCGGAAGCACCTGGCCGTTGCATGTGGGCCAATGCGCTCCGCAACCGTCACCCGAAAACGAAACACGGACGTAGGCGCCCCAGAGAATCACCGGCAGATTATAGGCAAGCACCGCCCAGGCATACCGGCCGAAACCTTTATTCATTGCGCCTCGGCCATACGTCTTAACCAGGCGACCCGGAGAATTGCCGCAACACTGCAGACTTCCGTGATTCTTCCATCCATCACCATGGCGACGGCTTCTTCAAATGGCTTCCATGCTACAGTGATTTCTTCTTCCGGATCGGGATCTGTGGCCACGGGAGACAGGTTGGTCGCCCAAAACAGACTCTGCACATCGTCGCTGACGCCATTGCACACATCTACCGGCCCCAAGGCTTTCCACGCGGCCGCTTGCAATCCGACTTCTTCGGCCAACTCGCGTTCCGCCACTTTCTGCATGTCCGTTTCGCCCGGATTCGACCCACCGCGCGGAATCTCCCAGGAATAACGCCCCAGCGCGTAGCGCCACTGCCCGGCCAGCACGATCTGGTCGCAGTCGTTGATGGCAACGATACCGACCGAGGGGCGAATTTCAACAACTCCGTATACGCCGGCGCCGCCATCCGGCCGCACAACTTCATCCTCCCGCACGCGAATCCAGGCGTTGCCATAGGCAATCCGGCTCGATTTCGTTTTCCACGGATTTTCAGGCACAGATTTGAGCCAGCACGTCGAGGTCGACATTGCCTCCGGAAAGAATAACGCCTATCGACTTGAGATCTGCTGGAAGCTTATTGTGCAGCAGCGCGGCGGCGGCTACGGCTCCGCTGGGCTCGGTGAGTAGTTTCATGCGCGAGAGAAGAAACCGCATGGTGGCTTTAATCTCTTCTTCGGACACGCAGATTACACCTTCTACAAAGGCGCTCACGATTGGGAACGTGATCTCACCCGGAACCGGAGTTCGCAGGCCATCGGCGATGGTGGCTGGCGGAGCGATGGCGATACGCTTGCCGGCCTTGAGCGATCGATACCAATCGTCGGCCATCTCCGGCTCAACACCGAAGACTCGAATGTCAGGGCGCAGCGCTTTGGCGGCTATCAAAGTGCCCGAAAGCAGTCCACCTCCTCCGAGAGGGACAACAATGGCATCTAGTTCCGGCTTCTCTTCGAGCAATTCCAAGGCAGCGGTACCTTGTCCCGCGACAATCCACGGATGATCGTAAGAAGGCAAAATTACCGCATCCGTCTCGTTTGCAATGCGGCGGGCGATCGCTTCGCGGTCTTCGCGTTCACGGTCGAAGAAGACGATCTTCGGACCATAGGCCTGCGTGGAAGCAAGCTTGGCCTTGGGCGCGTCGGTAGGCATGACGATGGTCGCCTCCACGTCCAAATGGGCAGCAGCCATCGCCACAGCCTGCGCGTGATTTCCGGAGGAGAACGTCACGACACCACGCTCGCGTTCAGCGGGATCGAGCGACCTCAAAAAATTGAGCGCTCCGCGAATCTTGAAGGCTCCGCCACGCTGCAGATTTTCGCATTTGAAATAGGCCGCCGTCCCAGATGCCGCGTCGAACAGACGAGAATGCGCGACCGGCGTTTTTTGCGCGAGATCTCGGATACGATCTCGTGCCGCCTCAATGTCTGCGAGCGCGATCTCCATCAATAGCCGGCCTTTTTGTCGACGATGTTCTCGAGCGGCTGGCCTTTCACGTAGCGGTGAAAATTGTCGACGAAACATTGCATGCTCAAATCCAGCCAATCCGGATGGGTCGTACGATCGGTGCAATGCGGAGAGATAAGGACATTTTCCATGTCCCAGAGCGGGCTGCCGGAGGAAAGGGGTTCGGTCTCGAAAACGTCCAGCGCAGCTCCTCCCAGCCGCTTTTCGGCCAGAGCGCAGACCAATGCTTCTTCGTCGACCACAGGACCTCTGCCCACATTGATGACGATGGCCGAGGGTTTCATCGCGCGAAAGACGCTTTCACCCACCATGTGCTTCGTTTCGGGCGTCAGCGGCGCGGCGGCTACCAGCACGTCTATTTCGCCCAGCATCTTGGATATATCGGCGGACGCGAAAATTTTATCGAGCAGCGGATCATTTGCCGAGCGCGAAGGATTCCGGCGCACAGCGTAGATCTTCACGCCAAGCGGTTTAGCGAGCAACGCGCACTCGCGGCCGATTTCGCCATAACCCACAATGCCCATGATCTTGTTTTCGAGAAACTCGGTCGAGAAATCGTCCCATTTGTGCGCCCGCTGGCTTTCGACCAGACGCCGCACACGTTTGGTGAAATACAACATGCCGAGTACAGCGAATTCGGCCAAAGAACGCTTGAAGACGCCGCGAGCATTCGTTAAAGGCACCGCACTGTCTATGAAATCAGGAATCAGCACCTTCTCCACGCCGGCTGACAGGGAGTGCACCCACCGCACCTTCGGAGTGTGTGGCCATACCTTCGAAAAGGCGACGGTCTTGCCGGTCAGGCTCGTGTAGAGTAGCGTGTCGGCATCTTTGCCCAGTTTTTTGATTTCAGCCTCGTCATTACTGATGGAAATAGCAGCCAGGTCATTGATTTGTGAGAGATTGCGTAGAGAGTAGTGATCGGGCGGAGAGACAACCAGTAGGTTCGGTTTGGACATTGAGGCTCACCAGCCATCTTAGCGAGGGTATGTTCGCTAAAAGCGCTGCTAGCAGTACGATGGAGTTGTGCAACCGCGTTGTAGTTGTGGCGCTCTTCTACCGGAAGACGCCCGTTTTTGTCACAAATGTGGGAAGCCGCAATACGAAGAAGACATCGCGCGGCTGAACGAGCAGGCCATGGAACCGGCTGCCGTTTCTACGCCGGCTGTGACAGCCTTGGCGCCCGTAGGTCGCATCGGCTTCGGCAATCTGCGGGCAGTTGGCATTACGGGAGCGGTGGCGGCCTGTTCGCTGGTCGGGCTATCGGTGGCCTGCGCAGTGGCCCCCTTGCTGGTGCCACTGGTGTTGTGTGGGGCGGGGTTCGCGGCTGCCAAGTTCTACAAGAGCCGTATGGCCGAGCCGCTCACGCCATTCAACGGCGCCACGCTCGGGATGATGACCGGCTTTTGGCTGTTCCTGATGGTCGCGGTGTGTGTGGCGATGACCAGCGTCTGGATCGGATCGCCGGAGGGCCGGGAAGTGCTTCGGGCCTTTAGTGCGAAGATGCCGGAATTGGCTAAAATCGTCGACGATCCGCACCAGGTGGTGGTTGCTTTGGCCCAGGGTCTCATTCCCTCTTTCTTTATTCTGACCATTTCGGCAGCTTTCGGCGGCATGCTTGCCGCGCGTATGCAGGCGCGAAATGGCCGTCCTTCTTGATGAACAAACCGATCCTCACGCTCACGGTAAATCCCGCGCTGGACCGGATTGTGTCCGTTGACCGCCTGGTGTTCGAAGACCGCGGATACATTGAATCGACGACGGAAGCGGCGGGTGGCCGCGGTATCAATGCAGCGCGTGTTCTTACCAGTTTGGGCGCGCAAGTGGTGGCGATTACAACCGCGGGACGTGAAATCGGACGCCGGTTTGAAGAGCAGTTGCAGCACGACACCTTCGACAAGGAAATCGTCAAAATACGCAGCGAGATTCGCACGAATTTGACGATCTCGGATCGCCAGGGATTGTCCATCAAGCTGAATGAGCGCGGCCCGACGCTGTCAGCGGGGGAGCAGCGGCGTATCATCGAGGCCACGGAAAAGTGGCTGCCGGGCTCCTCCTGGCTGATGCTGTGCGGCAGCCTTCCGCCTGGCGTGGACCTGCATTTCTATACCAAGCTGGTGAACCTGGCAAACAAACACAAGGTCGAAACGCTGCTCGATACAGACGGTGATCCACTGCTGCATGGGCTGGAAGGGCATCCTACAATCGTGAAGCCCAATCAATCGGAGGCAGAGCGTTTGTTGAATACGGCTCTGATTACACGCTCGCAGCTTATCGATGCAGTGCGGCGAATCAAGTCGCTAGGACCGAAATCGGTGGTGCTTTCTCTGGGAGCGCGCGGCCTGATCGCGGCTACCGCCACAGAAGGTATTTTGGAGGTGCTTCCTCCGCCCATTGACGCAGTGTGTCCGATTGGAGCTGGGGACGCCATGGCGGCCGCGATGGTATGGTCGCTCGCGCGCGGCGATACGCTTAGCGAGGCACTCCGTTGGGGCGTAGCGGCCGGCACGGCATCCGCCAAACTCCCGGGCATTACGCTGGCCAATTTGGAGCAGACCAAGGAATTCTATCCGCAGACTCAGACCACGCGCGTGGCGGTCTGACCTTAGTCGTATTTCTCGTAGATAATCTGCTTACGGTCGAAGCCGCGGCGCTTGAGTTCGTGGCGCACTTCGTCGACCATTTCACGCAGGCCGCACACGTAGACGTCGACGTTGACTATTTCTTCCGGAGTGCGCAAGGCGAGCGCCTCATCGAGATGCGCTTGCACACGGCCGGTGCGGCCTTTCCAGGAGTCGCCGGGACGGGTGAGAGTGGGTAGAAATTGAAATGTCTTGAATTCGCCGGCGAGACGTTCCATGTCTTCGCGATATAGCAGGCCCTGTTCGTAACGCGTGCCAAACAGCAGAGTAATGTTCGGCTGCGTTCTAGGAAGATGATCGAGCAGCATGGAGCGAAACGGCGCAATGCCCGTCCCAGTGGCGACAAACACAGCATGCCGGCCCGGATGCCGCAACGTGAAGTAGCCGAGCGGCTCGTGCATTTCCACTTCCTCGCCAGGACGCAGTGTGAACAGGTAAGACGAGAGCAGGCCGTCCGGAACGCGATTCAAACAGAGAGCGAACTGGTTGCCCCCGCGCGGCGAGGCGATGGAATAGGCGCGCGTGATCTCTTTGCCATCCACCTTCTCGAGTACGGAGACAAACTGGCCTGGCGTAAAGGCCAGTTCGCGTCGCCCCGGAACTTCGAAATCGAAGTGGTGCACCTCCGGCGCCAATTCTTTCCAGCTCAGCAATTTCGCCTTCAGAACATCCCCCTTTTACTTATACGATGATGCCTGGGGCACTCTCGTCGCCGGCCGTTGCCGGAGTCATTTGCCTTAATAGATCCAGATACATCCGGCCGCGCGGCCGGCCGTTCTGGTTTTGCTGGCCCATACGCCGCAGAAACACCAGAACACCGAGAATTTCTGCATTGCGGAAGGACAAACTTTCGCGTTCGGCCCTCACTTTTTGATAGTCCGCGATGGAGTCTGCGAAGGCGCGCTGCAAGGTTGCCGCAATGGCGTTGACAGGTCGTGTTTCATAGAGCAAGCCCGCCTCTGCGGTGCGGTAGGTCTTGATCAGCGCTTCGAGGGCTTCGAGAGCGTCCGCATCGGTTGCCGAGTCGGTGCGCAAAGCAGCGTGGACGAGCGAAACCATGCAAAACAGAAGGAGCTCTTCATGGTCGCGAATGAATTCTTCGGTGACTGTGATGTCCGGGTCGGACACTTCTTTTTCGTTGACCGGTATGGGCTTTTCGCGCCGGTGAGCTTCCTGCAAGAATTCGCATTCGAGCGGGCAGGCGAGCGATACTTCCCGTTCCGTTCCGCAGCAAATGGTGCAGATGTCACCGTGGATAGCCGGACAATGCCGGCGCGCGCGCCGTTTACCACATAACTTGCATAGGGTCGTCTCAGACATTGGCTACGAGTATTATCGGATCAAAGGAATGCAGCGAATCGATCTGTACATCAAAGTAGAAGTAGAGTTGGACGAGGACGAGACCCCGGAACGAGTCGCCCGCGAGATCTGCCGGCAGCTCGAAAAGAACTACGCCGTCCGCTCGGCGGAACTGTCGAGCGCGGTCGCCCGAGAATAGTCAGCCTAACAATTCGCGATAAATTCGTGTGAAGTAAGCATCCGTCATGCCAGCAATGTAGTCGCAAACGACGCGGTGGACTGGTGTAGTTTCCAGGTGTTCACGGTAGCCCGCAGACATACATTCTGGATGCTTGACTAAGTAATCGAACAAGTCACCGAGCTTGACAACATAAGCACCGCGATCTTCCATCAACTGCACGTCTGCATAGACATGGCTCACCAGCATCCCCTTCAACTGACGGTTGATTTCGGCGGCCTCGGGCGTGAATCCGGCCAAACGGTAGTCAAGTGATCGCACATCTTCTACAGTCTCTACACCAGCTGCTTCGGCAGCCCGGAGCGTGCCGTCGATTAAACCGCCGATCAGGAAGTTCATGATCTGGCGTTGGACTTCCCAGAAGCGCACGGGGCCCGGCGCGCCGGGGAACTGGGTGTCCACCTGTTCGGCAAGATCGCCAAAAACCGGAATCACGCGGGCTAATTCTTCGACCGGAAACAACTCGGCAAAAAAGGAATCGTCGAGATCGGCCGTGTTGTAGGCAATCTCGTCTGCTAGGTCGAGCAGTTGGGCTTCAAGCGGCGGCCGCTTACCAGGAAGAAACTCCTGCAGCTCCGGATCGGCCGGACTCTGGATTTCACGTGAGTGTTTGACGATGCCTTCACGCACCTCGAATGTCAGGTTCAGCCCGTCGAACCGGGCATAGCGGCGTTCCAGATGGTCGACGATGCGTAGAGCATGGCGATTGTGTTCAAAGCCACAGCCAAAAGCCCGCATTTTGCGATCGAGCTCTTTTTCGCCGACGTGGCCAAAAGGCGGATGGCCTAAGTCATGGGCGAGCGCCAGAGTCTCGGTGAATTCTTCGTTGAGCCCGAGAGTGACAGCCACGGTACGAGCGACCTGAGAGACTTCGATCGAATGGGTCAGGCGATTCCGAAAGTGATCCGACAGGCCGGCCGTGAAAACCTGCGTCTTCCCCTCCATGCGGCGGAAAGCGCGCGAATGAATGATGCGGTCGCGATCGCGCTGCAAATCGTTACGGTACGGGTGAGGAGCTTCCGGATAGCGGCGACCACGCAGATACAGCGGATTGAGACGGAGCCGGGCCAACATGCGGGCACCGGGACTATTTTGCGAGTTGGGAGGAGAGCTGATCGGTCGCTCGCGAGACGGCAGGTCGCCCCTGGTCGGATTTATCAATAGATTTCAGGATGTTCTTCGACTCGGCGGGATTCACTGACTCGTCGGCCTGCGCCAGAAGAATTTGCGCCTGAGCCTTCGAAACCAGACTTGTTGGTGCATTGATGATCGCCCGCAACAGCGCCTGCGCTTCGGCGGTTTTCTTCTCGCCGAGATACACCTGGGCAAGAGCAATTCGAGCCAGCGGCGCTGCTTGGCTGTCCGAACTGGCCACCGAACGGAGGTCCGACTCCGCAGCCTTTGTATCGCCACTTTGGGCTTGGAGTGTTCCTCGATAATATTGAGCGATCAAGCCCTCGCGACTGCCTGGATACTTGATGACCACGCCGGAAAGCGCCTGAAGAGCAGCCTTTCGCTTGGCCTCTTCAGTGGGGAAAGTCTTGCCGTAGTCGTTGGCGGGACCAACGGGAGTGTCGACCACGCTGAGAGCTGCCCCTAAATCCTGCTGGCGAAGTGATTTTTGATGCGAATAATACCAGTAGCCCCCGCCCGCGAGAAGGAGCACCACGCCCAGGATAACTGCCCAGCGAATCACATTTTGGCGGTGAGAAGTGGCGTATTGGAGGGCGCCGGAAACAGCGTCTGTAAACTGATCGTGCTGAAGCTGGTCTTTTAATTCATGCCGGGTCAAGACGTACCACTACTTTCCATCCAAAACAACCTGTAGCGTAGCACATCTGGAGAACCGCACAAAGACACTGGACGCTCAGGCCTGCACGTCGGCTAAGTCCCGTCTTATCGCGAACTTAACCAAACCCGCGACATCGTGGATATCCAGTTTGCGCATCAGGCTTGACCGATAGGTGTCCACCGTTTTCGGACTCAGAGACAGCCGCGCCGCAATCTCCTTCGCACGCACCCCTTCGACGAGAAGCGAGAATACCTGAAATTCACGGCTGCTTAGCGTATCCAGGGGATCGTCTAGTTGCATGCGGCCGGATCTCTCGCCGAACAGCGACATCACTTCGATTTGAGGAGAGACATAGATGCCGCCGCGCGCGAACTGCATTAACGCTTCGGCCATTTGTTCCGGAGTGGAACTCTTCAGAACGTAGCCGCAAGCGCCATTGCGCAGCACCTCAAGCACGGTTTTTCGATCCTTCCGCGTTGAGAATACGGCGCAACGGGTGACAAGATGCAACTCGCGCACCTTGCGGATAACTTCCGTGGCCGCAAGGTCGGAGAGGCCCAGATCGAGCAGAGCCAAATTCGGCTGCAGCCGTTGAATCTCATTGAGTGCCGCGCTGGCAGAACCGACCTGGGACACCACACGATAGCCACCGATGGAATTGCAGAGCGCGGCCAAACCTTCACGAACGAGTGTCAATTCGTCGGCGAGCAGGACATCGACGGGACCCTGTTCCAAATAGGGAATCACGGCGCTTTGGGTGGCGGAGACTGACATAAGCATTGTAGAGAGGCGTATTGCTGCTATACATGTGCTTAGCGGGTCAGACTAATCTCACCCCACCCTAGTCCCGGCGAACGGTCAGATAGTACTAGTGAAAGCTGCGGATGGCCGACGTTTCGTCGTCGAACACCTCGAAAACCGTGTAGAGCTTGGTGATCTGCAGCAAATCTTTCACCCGTTTGGACAGACCGAGCAGTTTTAGTTGGCCGCCATTATTAGTGACGGTAGTGAACCCGGAGACCATTTCGCCGATACCGGAGCTATCAATATAAGACACATCCGCCAGATTCAACAGCAACTTCTTGTTACCCTTAGCCGCCAGATCACGGATGGTGTCGCGGAAAGAGCTGGCGCCATCACCCAGGGTGATGCGTCCAGCTGCGTCGATTACGGTGACATCGCCGACTTGGCGAGAGGTCAATTTAGCACTCACTTCTGCCTCCTCAAATAGTTGGAATACCCGTGGACCAATTCAAGATTTCGCCAAATGCTTAACCAAGCGTACTTCGGTGCCTCCACCAGGCCGCGGATGCAAGTCGAACTCGTCCATAAAGGTGCGGATCAGCAGCAGGCCTCGGCCGGACTGGCGCAACAAATTCTCCGGAGCCAAAGGATCGGGTAGAGAATTTAAATCGAAGCCATCGCCTTCATCTCCGACAATCACCGTCAACGCTCCGCTCGAGCGCTCAATGTCGAGATGAACCTTCTTGGTCTTGCTGTACCGGTTGCCGTGCACCACGGCGTTGACGGTACATTCCCGGATCGCCATGCCGATTTGGTGTTGTTCGTCCTCATCGAAGCCCACTTTGCCAGCTTCCTGAATTACGAATTCCTCCGCCTTGTCGACGCTTTCGAGCACCGAATCCAGTATCGTTTGCAATTTCTCCATCTTGCCGTTTTCGGGCCGCGCCATAGGTATAGGAGTCTATTGACTATAGCGTACTCAGGAGAGGATTTTCGATACCAACTGGAACGGAAACAGGGCCCAAACTGTAGCGCAGTTGCAAACTTAAAATCGAGCCCTGATCAGTAAAGCCGGAATTCTGCCTGACAACCGTGGTCTACCCAGACACCGCGCGCATCATAATCCCACGAATATCCGCGCTCGCATCGCGCGCTGCCACGCTGGCGAACAAGTTCGACTCCGCCGCGAGTGTTGGCATCGCAATATCGTCGTCGGAATAAAGGACGATGTGAAATCCTTTCGGCCCAAGTTCAAGCTTTTCGTACGAAACTCGAGACTCACGACTTTCCCACGCGGACAATTCACCCGTGCCAGGTGACAAGCCCGGGCGGAGCGCAGTCAGAGATCATGGTGGTGGTGATAACAATGGATAATGGGTGGGTTTACCGTAACGGACGCCTGCCTGCTTCGCGGTCGGCTAGAATGCAGGACCACCTAAGGTAAATGAATCGGCGAAATTTTGTTCGGCTGGGTGTCGCGAGCGCGCTGCCGCAAGCGGCAACCGAGATCAGCGAGGCCCGGCAAAAACCACGGCCAAAGCAATCCCGGCCCAACATTCTGATGATCATGGCCGATCAGCTTCGTGCCGATTGCCTGGGGGCCTATGGCAACGGAGTTATAAAGACACCCCACATCGATCGGATCGGGGCGGAGGGCGTCACCTTCACGAATGCGTATACCTGCGTGCCGAGTTGTACGCCGGCACGCTCCGCTCTATTGACGGGCCTCGCACCCTGGCATCACGGCATGTTGGGAATGGTCCGAATGGCCACGCGCTATCCGGTCGAGAAACCCAGAGCGCTGGCGGACGCTGGTTACTATGCCGCGGTCGCCGGTAAGAATCATTTTTACCCGATTCGAAATTCCCACGGCTATCACCAGATGGTGCTGGACGAACATTGCTCGTATTGGTTCGACAAACAAGAGCGCGGGAAGCTCGGCCCAGCTGCTCCGGAAGAACGCTGTGACTACGAAGCCTGGTTCTGGTCGCAACTGCCCACAGCCAATCCCCACGCTACCGGGTCTCGGCTGGAACGACTATCGAGGCAAGCCATTTGTTTTTCCGGAACATTTACACGCAACGCACTGGACCGGCCAGACTGCCGTAAATTTTCTGAACACGTATGAGCGCTCCGAGCCGTTTTTCTTGAAGGTTTCCTTCATTCGCCCTCATAGCCCATACGATCCGCCAAGCCGGTGGATGAAGAAATATCAGGATGCCGCTATTCCGCCGGCGTTTGAAGGCGACTGGGCGGGACGCTACGCGCCGAGAAGCGACGCGAGTAATGACATCTGGCACGGGAAGCTGCCCCCGGAAACGATTCGCCAGTCGCGCGAAGCATACTACGGCAATGTCAGTTTCGTGGATGAGCAGGTTGGCGTCATCCTTCAGGCGCTTGAACGGAAGGGCTTGCTGGACGAAACCTTGATCGTATTTACTGCCGACCATGGCGACATGCTCGGCGATCACAATATGTGGCGTAAGACATACGCCTACGAGCCCTCTGCGAAAATTCCGATGCTTATGCGTTGGCCGACTGGCCTGATCGCTTCCGAGCGTGGCCAAAAGCGTTCAGAGCCGATTGAACTGCGAGATATTTTTCCAACGTTTCTTGAGGCGGGCTCCGTTCCGCAAGCCGAGGAAATGATTCAGAAAATGGATGGCCACAGCCTACTGTCTCTTCTGCGTAACCAAGGCCAGGGATGGCGGCAATGGATCGACCTGGAGCACAACATCTGCTATCACCCTTCGAACCATTGGAACGGGCTTTCCGATGGGCGCTGGAAATATATTTTCCATGCACAGAACGGCGAAGAACAGCTCTTCGATCTGACACGGGATCCGAACGAGCTGAAGGACCTGGCGGGGATCTCAGGTCACGAAGCAACGCTTCGCCAGTGGCGAAACCGGCTCATCGAGCATTTGTCGGAACGCGGTGATGAGTTTGTCAAAAACGGAAAGCTTGCGCTCCGTCCGCAGGGGCGCATGACATCTCCCAACTTTCCCGGCTATTCCGAAATCTGACAGGCTTTTTTCAAATCTGATCGCAGGCTCGCTACGCATGATCCACATGTCCTTGCAATTCGCGTTTTGAAATAAGGCCCCAACGCGCGCTGCCTAGGGGTGGCATGCTGAATGAAGGCATGCCACTGGCCGAACCTTTCCGTTTCGAGACACGCATTCGCTTCATCGACACCGATGCGAGCGGAAGAATCCACTATACGGCGATGTTCCGCTATTTCGAATCGGCGGAGATTGAATGGATGCGCTCGCTGGGAATCGTGTATGGGCGCTCCGATTTTACGTTTCCACGCGTCCATGTCGAATGCGATTTCAAGCTCGCCCTACTGCACGATGACCCAATCGTAATTGAAGTATTCTTGACAAAGCTTGGCAGATCGTCGGCCCGGCTGGAGTTTCGCACTTTGAAGAACGGTGAACTAGCAGCTACGGGGGTGATTGTGATCGCTTGTATGAGCGGGGAAACGCAGCGCGCTATCCGGATACCCGACGAACTGCGAACAAAGCTCCAGAACGCTGTAACTGTTTTGGACGATTAGGAGGTGATGATTGGGCGGCGGAGCATTCCTGGTTGAAGAGAGTGCACCCGAAAGTATCTTCACCGCAGAAGACCTGAGCGAGGAACACCTTGCCATAGGCCGGACAGCGGAGGAGTTTTTTCGTAAAGAGATCGCGCCGAACCTGGAGGCGCTTCTCCATCAGGAACCGGGCCTGGGACGGCGCCTGCTGCGCAAATCGGCTGAGTTGGGCCTCACCGCCGTCTCGATTCCGGAAAAATTCGGCGGATTAGAGCTGGACTTGGCATCGGCTCTGGTCGCAGCGGAGGGAGTCGGAAGAGATGCTTCCTATTCGGCTTGGCACGGCTCGCACTGCGGAATCGGCACGCTTCCGCTTTTGTATTTCGGTACCGAAGAGCAAAAACAAAAATATCTGCCCCGGTTGGCGAGTGCGGAGATAATCGCTGCCTACGCTTTGACCGAGCCGCAGGCCGGCTCGGATGCACAGGCCGCTCGCACACGCGCCGATTTGACCTCCGATGGAGCCGGCTACATCCTGAATGGCCAGAAAATGTGGATCACCAACGGCGGTGAGGCCGATTTATTCACCGTATTCGCAAAGGTAGGTGGCGATAAGCTCACTGCGTTTCTAGTCGAGCGCGAATTCGGGGGCGTGACGAGCGGCGCGGAAGAAAAAAAGATGGGCCTTAAGGGCAGCTCGACAACGGCGGTCTATTTTGAGAATGTTCAGGTGCCTGTTTCTAATGTCCTGGGAGAAATCGGACGCGGCCACATCATCGCCTTCAACATTTTGAATATCGGCCGGCTGAAGCTGGGGACGCTGGCGACAGTGGGCGCCAAACGCATCCTCGAACTAAGCATCCGATACGCGAAAGAGCGCCAAGCCTTCGGCTCGCCGATAGCGAAATTTGGCGCCATCCAGCACAAATTGGCCGAAATGGCGATCCGTATCTTCGCGGCGGAATCGATGGCGTGGCGAACGGTTGGGCTTCATTCAGGGCGCTTCCGGATCAACGCTCGAATCCATTGAAGAATACGCCGTCGAGTGCTCGATGGTCAAAGTTTACGGCTCGGAAGTGCTCGATTATGCCGCCGACGAAGGCGTTCAAATCCACGGAGGCTACGGGTTTCATCAGGACTACGAGGTGGAGAGGTTCTATCGCGATTCGCGAATCAATCGCATTTTCGAAGGAACGAACGAGATCAACCGGCTGCTGATCCCGGGCATGCTGCTGAAGCGCGCGGCGCGCGGCAAGCTCAACTTGAACCGCGCGCCTGCCGAGTCGGCAGGGGACGAGGAAGCGAGGCTGCCTCAAAACGCGAAACGCATTGCGTTGCTGACGCTCGGATTGGCGTTCGGAAAATATCAAACGGCTCTCGACAAGCAGCAAGAGATACTGATGAATCTGGCGGACATCATCATGGAAGTATTCGCGATGGAGTCGAGTTGGCTGCGTACTCGCAAGACCGGCCGAGCGCCAGAAATGTGCGCTGTATTCTTGCGGGATGCCATGGCGCGGATCGAACAATCGGCGCGTAACGTACTGGGTGCCTGCACGGAGGGAGAAGACCTTCGCTCGCAGATGACGGCGTTGCGGCGGCTCGCCGAGTATAACCCTTTGAATACCGTAGCATTGCGGCGCAAAGTAGCGGAAGGGCTGCTCACCAAGGGACGGTATTAGAGATGAAGCTGCCGCTTACTCCCATTCGCTGCCTGTATCGGGGAGTCGATCTGTATAGCAAGAAACTGGGAGTCGTTTCGGGCAGCCGGCGGTATACGTACAAGGAATTCGGGGAGCGTTGCGAAAGGCTGGCGGCTGGATTGCGCGCGGAAGGTATACGCCAGGGCGATCGGGTGGCGTTTCTCAGCTACAACAACAATCAGCTTTTAGAAGGCTACTATGGCGCGCCTTTGCTGAGAGCTATCGTGATGCCACTGAATGTGCGGCTCACCGCGACGGAACTGGTGCAAATTCTGAATCATGCCGAGCCGGCGGTTCTGATATTTGAAAATGAATTCGCGCCGCAGGTAGAGACATTCAGAAAAAGCTGTCCGAGCCTCCGCCGCTACGTAGCAATCGACGGCGCCGAGGCGGCCGCCGATTTGACATATGAAGAACTGCTCGCCGCAGGACGGCTCGAACGGCCGGATCTTTTGTCGTTCGACGAAGACGAAATCGCGGAGTTGTTCTATACGAGCGGCAGCACCGGCTCACCCAAAGGCGTGGCACTCTCGCATCGTACTCTCTATTTGCATGCGTTGGCGGTGACGGGCAGCATCACACAGAACGATCGTTTCGTAGAGTTGCACACGATTCCCTTGTTCCATGCCAACGGCTGGGGACGACCGCAAACCGCCATCATGAACGGCGCCAAACAAGTGATGGTGCGGCGCTTCGAGCCGGGGCATGTGTTGAAGCTCATCCAGGACGAGCGCGCCACCGGAATGTCGCTCGTACCGGTGATGGCGAATGCGCTCGTGAACTTTCCCGAATTGAATAAGTTTGATGTTTCGAGCATGGAAGACATCCACCTGGGCGGCGCCGCCGCCACTCCCGAACTTGTCGGGCGGCTGGAGAAAGCATTTCGTTGTCAGGTGATGGCTGGGTATGGATTGACGGAAACCTCCCCCGTGGCGACTTCTTCCCGGCCCAAGGCGACGGTCGAACACCCAGACGAAGAAGACCGCCTGCTGCATGCCGCGATGGCGGGCTGGCCGATTTTGGGCAATGAAGTTCGGGTGGTGGATTCGAACCTGCAGGATGTCGCCCGCGACATGACTACAATTGGCGAGGTGGTCATTCGCGGAGACAACGTTATGGACGCCTATTTCAAGGAACCGGACGCTACGGCGGCGGCCATGTCACATGGCTGGCTGCATACCGGAGACATGGCCGTCTGGGACGAAGAGAACTATGTTCAAATCGTCGACCGAAAGAAAGACATCATTATTACCGGCGGCGAGAACGTTTCTTCGATCGAAGTCGAGAGGGCGATTTCAGCGCATGCAGCGGTGCTCGAATGCGCGGTTGTGGCCGCACCTCATTCGAAATGGGGCGAGGTAGCGGCCGCGATCATTACTCTTAAATCGGGCCAACCACTAACTCACGCCGAGTTGACGGCATTTCTCGAGCCGCGGCTCGCGAAATTCAAACTGCCGTGTATCGTGGAATTTCGCGACGAGCCTTTGCCTAAAACGGGAACCGGAAAGATTCTAAAGCGTGAACTGCGTGAGGCGTTCTGGCAGGGTAAAGAGCGGAGAGTGCAGGGCGGGTAGGGGAAGATTCAGGCTCCCGCAGCGGATTCTCGCTGTTTATCGAAACTGCCAAAGGTTCGACCTTCCTTTGCGAGGCGCGCAAGTAGTGGCGCCGGGCTCCACAGATCAGAGCCGTGTTTCCCTTGCAGCTCTTGGATACGCATCAGGACATTGTTGAGTCCGACCGTATCGGCGTAGAACATCGGACCGCCGCGCCAGGCCGGGAACCCGTAGCCGTATATATAAGTGATGTCGATGTCCACAGCACGCAGCGCAATACCGTCTTCCAAAATGCGTGCGCCTTCGTTCACCAACGCGTAGATGCAGCGGTCCACGATCTCTTCGTCCAGGATGGTGCGCCGCTCGATTCCGGATTCTTTCGCTGTCTTTTCCGCGAGCGCTGCCGTCTCGGGATCGGGTGAGGACTTTCGATCGGCGTCATAGAGCGACCAGCCTCGGCCCGATTTCTGTCCAAAACGGCGCAGTTCGCATAATAGATCGGGAAGCCGAGGCCGACGCACTCCTGGCTTTTCGAAACGCGCGAATTCCTTTCGGATGGCCCAGCCGATGTCAAGGCCCGCCATATCGTCCATAGCCAGGGGACCCATCGCCATGCCGAAATCGTAGAGAGCCTGGTTCACCTGTTCGACCGAAGCACCTTCTTCGACTAGGAACTGCGCTTCGCGCAGATAGCGGACCGACCATCCGATTGCCGATGAAGCCGGGGCAGTTTCCGGCAAGTACGGCGATTTTGCCTAGTTTCTTGCCGAGCGCCATGGCGGTGGCGATAACGCCTGGGGCGGTCCCGCGGCCACGCACCACTTCGAGCAACCGCATGACGTGCGCCGGACTGAAGAAATGCGTGCCGATGACCATCTCGGGACGAGCAGTGGCGGAAGCGATCTCATCGATGTCGAGACTCGAAGTGTTCGAGGCAAGTACGCAGCCTGGCTTGGCGATTTTGCTGATTTCGGCAAACACCTGTTTTTTGACCGCGGTATTTTCGAAGACTGCCTCGACGAGGATGTCTGACTGCTCGAAGCCTTCGTAGGTCAATTGCGGCGTAATCCGCGCCGAGCCGCTGTTCGCACATCGGCCTGCGAAAGACGGCCTTTGGCGGCGGACTTCGCGTAGTTCCCTCGAATGGTGTTCATGCCGCGGTCGAGAGCGTCTGCAGCAGTTTCCTTGACTATCACGGGAATACCGGCGTTAGCAAAGGTCATGGCGATTCCGCCGCCCATGGTCCCTGCGCCGATCACCGCGGCTCGGTGGATTTCAGCGGGTTTCACGTCTTTCGGCAAGCCCGGAATCTTCGCTACCGTGCGCTCGCCAAAGAAGGCGTGAATGAGCGCGCGGGACTGCGGGGAATAGAGACACTCGTCAAACAGCTCGGCTTCGCGGCGGCAACCTTCGTCGAATGACAGGCGGGTCGCAGCTTCCACGGCATCGATAGCGGCCAACGGCGCGGTCATGCCGCGCCCCAACTTACGAGCTTTTTCGCGGGCAAACCCAAAAATCGCCGGGGCTGCGTCGCGAAGTTTTTCGTCGCGCTCACGGGTCTTGCGCGGCACCTTGGAAGCAATTTCACGAGCGAACGCGATGGCGCCTTCGAGCAAGCTGCCTTTGAGCAGGCGGTCGACGATTCCAAGTTCCAGCGCTTCTTGCGCTCGAATTGGCTGGCCGCCCGCGCACATCTCAACGGCCTTGACGACTCCAGCCAATCGAGGGAGTCGCTGCGTACCACCGGCTCCCGGAATCAAACCCAGTTTCACCTCAGGCTGACCTACCTGGGCATCCAATGCAATGACACGATAGTGCCCCGCCATGGCTGTTTCGAGGCCGCCCCCGAACGCAGCGCCGTGAATCGCCATCACAATCGGTTTAGGGCAATCTTCGATTGCTCGCAGGAATGGATGGAGGCTGATGCGTGGGCGCTCGCCCGAAACAATCTTTGCAAACTCGCGGATGTCGGCGCCGGCAATGAAAGTTTGCCCTGCCCCGAGAATGACAATGGCGCGTATGTGGGAATCCTGCGCGGCTTCGTGAAGGAGCGTTTCGATTCCTTCCGGGACGCCGGGACTCAGGGCGTTTACAGGCGGATTATCGATGGTAATCACGGCAATATCGTCCTGCCGTGCGAGACGCACTAGGTCAGCCATAAAAAGCTTTTTAAAACGCGCACAACCGCCACCAAACATCCTGTGCGCTTGCTTCTATGATGACAGCATGCGAGAAGCTGTAGTCGTTGCCAGTTCGCGTACGGGCCTTGCGAAGTCCTTTCGCGGGTCCTTCAATATGACCCGTCCGGAAGAGTTGGCCGCACATTGCATTCGGGATGTGTTGCGGAAAACGCCGGCGCTCGATCCGGCGGAAATCGAAGATGTCATTTTCGGCTGTGCGCAGCCGCACGGGCCGCAAGGCCTGAACATCGCGCGACGGGTGGCGGTGCTGGCCGGATTACCGGTTTCGGTAGCCGGGGTTACCGTGAATCGCTTTTGCGCTTCCGGTTTGCAGGCGATCGCGATGGCCGCCCACGCCATCGCACATGAAGGCGCCGACGCGATTGTGGCGGGGGGCGTCGAGAGCATCAGCACGGTAGAGCGCAGCGTGGATCCGCATCCGGCGCTCGCGAAGAATCACCCCGGCCTCTATATGGAAATGGGCGTTACCGCAGAAGTGGTGGCGCGGCGCTACGGCGTCAGCCGAGAGGCACAGGATGAATACGCACTGGCGAGCCAGCAACGGACGGCACGGGCGCAGAGGGAAGGCTTTTTCCAAGAGGAAATTGCGCCAATGCATGTCACGATGAAGACGCAAGACGGCACACGGGAAGTGACCTGCGATCGCGACGAATGCAATCGGCCGGACACATCGCTTGAGGGCTTAGCGGCGCTCAAGCCCGTTTTCGATCCAGCCGGCTCGGTGACGGCGGGCAATGCTTCGCAGCTTTCCGATGGCGCATCGGCCACATTACTAATGTCACGGGAACGGGCCGATGCCTTACGTGTTCCTTACAAAGTGCTCTTTCGCGGCTATACAGTAGCCGGTTGCGAACCGGACGAGATGGGCATCGGTCCGGTATTCGCAGTGCCCAAACTGCTCAAGAAACACAATTTATCTAGTTCTGCGGTTGATCTCTGGGAGTTGAACGAGGCTTTTGCCGTGCAGGTGATCTTCTGCCGGGACCGGCTAGGGATTTCGATGGAGAAACTGAACGTGAATGGCGGGTCGATTTCGATCGGTCACCCGTTCGGTATGACAGGATCGCGACTTGTGGGTACGCTGGCGAACGAAATGGCGCGGGGGCCGGGAGTCCGTTTTGGCGTAGTGACCATGTGTGTCGGAGGCGGCCAAGGGGCAGCTGGATTGTTTGAATCCGTTTAAAGCGAAGCCCTTACCAAAAACGAAAGAAATCAAAGAACAATATGAGTTTTTGTATGCTTTCGTTTTGTTGCTTTTTTCCTTGACAGCCCTTTTCACGAGCGTTTAGAATTCAGCCAAAGCCGTAATATGCCGATCGGGTTACGCGGTCCCGCCTAGTACTCGCGAAAGGAAGTCAATCTCATGAGGAGTCTCACTATGTTTTCGTGTTTTCGAAGCATGCGCGCGCTGTCGCAAATGGTTGCGTTCGCTCTGCTTCTGTTTCTGGCGATGCCGGCCCGCAGCCAGGAAGTCACTGCAGCAGTAAACGGCACGGTAACCGACCCTTCGGGGGCTGCCGTTGCCAATGCCAAGGTGACCGTGAAGGACCTGGACCGGGGAACAGCGTCCACTACAACAACCAATGACGGAGGCTTCTATACCTTCCCTCGCCTGCCAATTGGCAACTACGAGGTGCGGGTCGAGAACCCAGGCTTCCAGGCGTCGGTGCAATCGCCGGTCCAATTGCAGCTGAACCAGATCGCAAAGATTGACTTTCAGCTCAAAGTCGGAAATGTCAGCGAGACAGTCGAAGTGACGGGGGCGGCTCCGCTGCTACAGACACAATCGACGCAACTCGGCACGATTATCGATTCTAGAGCGGTCAGCACGATGCCGCTCGCGACGCGTAACTACGTGCAGTTGACGCTGCTGTCTCCCGGAGCGGTGCATCCGAATCCGGGATCGTTTACGAGTGGGCAGACGACCGGAAACAGCGGCAGGCCTTACATCAATGGCAACCGCGAGCAGACGAACAACTTCATGTTGGACGGCGTCGACAACAACCAGGTGTCGGACAACACGGTGGGCTACACGCCGAGCCCGGACGCGATTCAGGAGTTCAACCTGATTACGAATAACGCATCGGCGGAATTCGGAAACTTCATGGGCGGGATTGTCAGCACTTCGATCAAGTCGGGTAGCAACGAGTTTCACGGGAACGTGTTCGAGTTCTTCCGCAACGACAAGCTGAATGCGAATCAGTGGCAGAACAACCTGACCGCGGTACGAAGCCGATCGTTCGCTGGAACAATTTTGGCGGCACGTTTGGCGGTCCGATCAAGCGCAACAAGCTGTTCTTCTTCGCGGATTATCAAGGAGAGCGGCTGGTTGACGCCGAGCACAGCCAATTTCACGGTGCTGACGTCTCTCGAGCGGCCAGGGCAACTTTTCGCAATTGCTCGCGCAGAACCTTCGATCGATCAGAGGATCCGGTGAACGGCACTACCGTTCGCGGGAACATGTGATTCCAGCCACCCGGTTGAGCCCGGCCGCAACGGGAATCGTGAATTCGTCGTACTATCCGGCATCCGATTAACGGCAATCTGGCGAACAATCAAAGAAATCTGAGCAATTCGACAACGACCGCGGATCAGGGAGACGCGCGCGTCGACTGGTCGGCGAGCGACAAGGACCACATCTTTGGCCGCTACTCGATGAGCGACACTCGACTTCCCAACAATCCGGAGCCAGCCGCTGACCTATAACAGCTTCAATACCGATCCAACTAAGAGCGGGGTGCATCGACTGGACACGCTCGGTTAGCTCAAGCTTCGTTAACGACGCGCGCATCGGCGTGAACTATGTGCTGATCAACAACGGTTCAGCCGATAGCTACGTTGCCGGATTTGAATCAGCAATTCGGGATTCCCGGAGTGCCAACCAGCGCGCTAGCGGGCATGGCATTTTCGAACAATAACTTCGCTTCGGATATTGGCACATCAAACGTCTATCAGTTGTTTGCGGACACGGTGATCCAGTACAGCGATACGGCGATCTGGTCGAAAGGATCGCACACTTTGAAGATGGGCTTTCAGGGCTTTCGGCAGCGCATCAACACGTTTTACTCGGGTAACAACGGGCTGAACGGAACGTTTACGTTCAACGGTCAATATAGCGGCCGGGCGGAAAGCGACTTTCTACTGGGATTGCCGAGCGAAATTGGCACTGGCACGTCGGGCGGCACCTGGGGACAGCGCGCCAATATTTTCGGCGGGTTTGTGCAGGATGACTGGCGCGCGGCGCACAACTTGACGCTGAACCTGGGCTTGCGTTATGAGATTCATACGCCGTGGGTCGAAGTGAAAGATCGGGAAACGAACTTCGGGTTATTTTCAGGCGCGGTCGAGCAGCCAGGACAAAACGGGAATTCGCGTGCGCTCTACAACACCTACAACGGGATCGGCAATTGGCAGCCGCGCGTCGGGTTTGCCTATAGTCCTGGTGATGGAAAGACAGTCATTCGGGGAGCCTATACTCTCTCGACTTATCTCGAAGGGAACGGGCACCAACCTTCGCTTGACCATCAATCCGCCGTTTTCGTCGGAGCACAACGCCGACTACACGCCGCTCGCTTATCCAACGACAACGCTCGATCAGGGCTACATCCCGGTGAATGCGAGGAGCGAGCTGTACCACCGGCCTTGTTGCTGGCCAACGCGCCGTCTTGCGTCAAGGGTCTAAACGTGCGCCTTTGGGATCCGAACGTGATGCCGGCACTTTCCAATCAATGGAATTTCACGGTGCAGCGCCAGTTCGGCAACAGCTCGCACTTTCCAACTCGGATACGTAGGACAACGAACGACGCATCTGATGGTGGCGACACCATACTTCCAAAGACGGCTTCTTGCCAACGGCACAGTGGCGCCAAGCCCATATCTGGCGGGCAATCCGGGATTAGTGAGCCAAATCGGCCAGATTTCGGGTACCTCTTCAAGCGGCAACCAGTCGTATAACGCGCTGCAGGCGGTCTTCCAGAAGCGTCTATCCCAAGGGCTATCGTTCCAGGCAAACTACACCTGGTCGAAATGCATGTCTGACTCGATCGGCTACTACGGCTCTGGTTCTCAATCCGCTCCTCAGTCCGCGTATGTACAGAACCTCTACAACCGCCAGTCAGAATGGGGCCCTTGCTTCTACGACGTAAAGAGCGGATTCAACGGTTATGCGACTTATGATCTGCCGTTTGGGCGCAATCGCCAATTTGGGAAAAATATGAACAAGGTCGTAGACGCCGTCGTGGGTGGCTGGCAAGTGAATGTGATCGGCACCTTCCACACAGGATTCCCGCTTACGGTCAATGGCGTAGATCGCTCCGGTACCGGCGCTCGTTCGTCACGCGCGAACTGCCTGTCTCCGGCGGCAATATTTGGCGAACGTAATGGGCCGGCCGCGACGGGCGGTGGCTTCCTGTGGTTTGATCCCAATGCGTTTGCCCAGTCGACTACAGGAACTTTCGGAAATTGCGGGGTAGGCACGGTCCGCGGGCCGGGTCTTCACACCGTCGACTTGAGCGTCGCGAAGCACTTCAGCATCACCGAACATCAGAACCTCGAACTGCGCGGCGAGTTCATCAATTTCACGAATACGCCTATCCTGAATGCACCTAGCCGGACGCTTGGTTCGAGTTTGGGGGTCATCACTTCTTCGCAGGGCGCGCGTAATGTGCAGCTTGCGCTGAAGTACAATTTCTGACGGTTCAAAGAGGTTAGTCAGAGAGGCCAGCCCTTTTGGGCTGGCCTTATTTTTTGGCGGAGGTCTGAACTACATAGTAGGGAGTTTGAGTGAGCGGGTCGGGCTGAAACCAGCCACTGCCGTTGTCACTCAGCACTTCGAAGTAGTACATCAGGTCATAGTCGCTCGAAATGTCGCTGCCGGGAATGACGAACTCTTCGCCGGGTGCTTTCTCGATGGTCTTGAATTGATCCAGTTGATTGAGCGGCCGGTAGTGGAGGCGAACGGCGTGGACGTGGGCGCCGGAAGCGACGAGTTGAAGCGTCAGAGATTGGCCGGGTTCGGCTTGAGCGGGAGGGTCGTGACGAAAGCTCGGGCGGGGCAATGCTTTGGGCGTCGGGCGGCACCTGAGAGCGGCTTTCCGCCGCGCACCACGACTCCGCTGATCGACCAGTCTCCATCTGGCATTGGAATTTCGAGACGATCGTTTGAGGCCGTGAGCTTCAGCTCCGAAATCGTGTGATCGGGATGTAGTAGCACAACGCGATAATTGCCGGGGGCCACTTTTACACCGAATTTTTGGGGGCCTGTGCCACGAATGAAATCGCGGAATAAGACATCGTGCGGCAGGTCCTTCGGATCCTTGGCTGCTGCGCGCACTTCTAGATAGGGTGTGAGGGGAATCGCCGACTCTTCGCGTTGGCCTTCGGCCAGCCAGCCATATCCCTTTTGCTCGTCATAAGGCGTCGAGGCATCGACGGGCTCGAAGCGTGGGGCTACGTTGTTTGCCAGTACGTAATTGTTGGCACGATACACTGCCGGGCTTCTTCTCGTGTTTGACCGCACCGCCAAAATCGAATCCCGCAGTGAAAGCGCCGAACTTTTGGAGAATCGCCTCGCGCTCGTGGACGATTTCGACATCCTCGCGGACATAGGGCAGCTTGTCTTTCCAATCGCCCTTATCGTCGGGGCCAAACGACATTTCGGCCGGATAGAGGCCGTCGGTCAGTGCCACGAGCTTTTGCCAGATGGCAAGGCCCGCCGCCGTTTCCTGACCGGCCTGATGCAAGCTGCCGGCATCTGCCGTGCGATCGAATAATTCGAGATGATAGGCGGCTAGCTGCTTTTGCGCGTGATAGCGCGCCATCAGGGCCAGCACGCGCAGATCGGGCTCGGTCGACAGCCATTCAGGCCCGGCCTTCACGTGTGACTTTGCCCGATCGAGAGCAGCTTCAACCGTCGCGGCCAGGGTGTCAAATCGCCGCGCCGTTTCGGGCGCCGTTTGTTTGGCCGAAGCAACATGAGCCAGCCGGTCGTGCACCGCCTCCGGGATCGAAGCCACGTACTGCCAATCACTCGGCAAAATGCCCCGATAGGAATCGACCAGCCCGCCGGGATTGATCTCCGGCCAGATATACATGTTCGGGTCGGCCAAGTGGACCGCGACGATTTCCGGAATAATCTGGCTGGCGCTTTCGTACGCCTCCATCACGTCTTTGGCAGCCGTGCCGAAACGTGTCGTCATGTCGTTCATCCAGGCAGCATCCGATGTTGCGGGGTCGTAGCTGAGACGTCCCCATAGGCGATAGAACAGCCAATAGCGCTGAAATTCCCATTTCCAGGAGACGCGCTTCTGCTGGCCGTCGGCGAAGATGCCCCATTCACCGGGCGCGTTTCCGAAGCCCTTTTGCGCGAGCGGCGGATCGATCTCGAAGCCTTCCGCGTCGCCCAGCCCGAATGTCGAAACGGCCCGGCGGACATAGCTTGGGCTGCCCCACAGCAGAAGGCGGTTAGAGCCGAGTGCCCACAATTCCCAATAGAATTTGTACGGACGCGAGTTCTTTAGAAAATCGAGATAGCTGTAGCCCGCGTACGTTGCGGCGGGTTGGTAAGGTCGGCCGATATCCTCGGCCCAATATTTTGAGGAAAGGCGCGCGGTAATGCCGGCTTCCGAAGCCACTTTGAGCATGCCTGAAGCCATGCCCCAGCCGCGCAGATCGAGAACGACAGGCCGGCCCGCGTCGTGAATGGCCCGAAACACATAGTTGCGATAGAAATCAACCTGCTGATCGTTCGGGATTCCGGACTCGTTGTTGGTTCTCATCTGCACGCTTGTGATAGCCGGACACAGCTGGAGAAGCTTCTTAAGGGCCGCGTAACTATACGGTCCGATATTTTCGCGCGTGAGTCCCTCCGTCATCGGGACCATGGGTGGCTTGCGATAGCTCTGAATATTGTGCTCCCAGACACCCAGGGTGAAGTCGATGCCGTGATCGGCGGCGTCCTGCGAGATGAACTGGAGCATCTCGAGATTTTTTTGGCGCTGCTCAGCGGAAAGCTTGCGGGCACGAATGCCAGGAAACTCAGGAACGTCGACCCAGAACGGGTAGGGAGGAGCGAGATAGTCGGTCTGGTGCGCGAAGACGAGATTGAACCGATTGAAACGATCGCGCGCTAGCGTAGCAAAAAAATCGTTCCAATAATCGCGCGAGTAATACCAGTTCCGTTCCAGTTCTTCGTTGTGTATGAAGACGCGAATGCCGCGCATGGCAACGCGCGGCGATTCCTTGCGATCGGTCAGGTGCCCATCGCGGCGAATCTGCTCGGCCGCTTCGAGCAAACCGTACATCAGGCCGCGTGCGTCGTTCGAAATCAGACGATTGCCGGATATCTGATAACCTTCGGCGGGAGTCGAGCCCGAATGAACCTGGGCGTCGAACCGTAAGACAACGCCGCGGTCTTGGATGGCGCGGGCGAGCTCTGATTCGCCAAATTCCTTCGGACCGGCGAACAAAGGGGCGCAGACCGCCAAGCCAGTAATTATTCGAAACGTTACGGACAGCACTCAATCAGCATATGCCTGCGGGCCGTTTGTGTAAAGTATGAAGCCATTCCAAACGATTCGAAATCTGGTAAATTAGCAAGGCAAGTGCAAAATAGACCGACGTCGAACAAGAGCACGCCGACGATGCGCGACGTCGCACGTCTTGCAAACGTGTCCGTGGCCACGGTATCGGCGGTCGTCAACGGTACGGCAGTGGTAAGCGCTCAGCGGGCAGCGCGGGTCAAGAAGGCCATGGAAGCCCTCGACTACCATGCCGACCAGATCGCGCGCGGCCTGAAAACAGGTCGTACGAGAGTGGTAGGAGTAGTGATTCCAGATATCACGAACCCGTTTTATCCAGAAGTAATTCTCGGCGCCGAAGAGGTCGCGGCTCTCGCCCGCTACTCGGTGATTCTCTGCAACGCCAACGAAGATCCGGCCCAGGAGGAGCGACAACTCAACGCGTTGTTTTCGCACCGAGTCGATGGCGTCTTAATTGCCTGCTCGAACCCTGCGGTCGCGGTAGATCGGCTGCTCAACCGGCGCTTCCCCATCGTCTGCTTCGATCGCATCCCGGAGGGTTTTCGAGGCGACGCCGCCGCCACCGACAATTTCGCGGGAGGCTATCAGGCCACCCACCATTTGATCGAGCTAGGACATCGGCGGATCGCGATTCTGGCCGGACGGACCGAGTTGTCGACACATTCCGGGCGCCTGGAGGGCTTTCGAAAAGCCATGCAGGAAGCACAACTGCCTGTATTAGACGAATATTGCCGGACAGGCGGCATGCAGGTAGAGACCGGGTATCGCTTCGGCCGGGCTTTGGTGCGGCTGGCGACTCCTCCCAGCGCCGTTTTCTGCAGCAATAACAAAGTGCTGCTCGGATTCATGCGCGCCCTGGCCGAAGCTGGCCTCGAATGCCCGGCCGATATCAGCGTTGTGGGTTTCGACGATTTCACTTGGACCGAGAGCTTTCACCCGCCGCTAACGATGGTGTCGCAACCGGCGCGGGAACTCGGCAGACAAGCCATGCATTTGCTGCTTTCACGCATCGAAGGCGGCCCAATAACGGCGGAATGCCAACGCGTGCAGCTACGGCCGGAATTGCGCATACGGCACTCGACGACACGATTTGAGGAAGCGGCATCCGCCGGCAAACAGGCCTTATCGAAAACAACGTTGACTTTCTAAACGTTTCGATTTTTCTTGCTTTACCAGGCCTCCTGATATACAACTGACTGAAGGGGCACCTTGTGAGCTGCTTTCGTTACGTCATCCTTCCCGTGGTTTTTCTGTGCGCCGCACCGTTGTTTCCTCAGGCCACAGCGGTGGTTCAGATTACCGGCTCCGTCGCGGACGCAAGCGGCGGCGCGGTGGCGGGCGCCAAGGTCACGGCCACTCAGACCTCCACCGGTTTCTCCCGCGAGACGACTAGCGCCGCCGATGGCGCCTATGTGCTGAGCAGCCTTCCGATCGGACCGTACCGATTGGAAGCCAGCGCATCGGGGTTTAAGTCGTATACACGAGACGGAATTGTTCTTCAGGTCAATACCAATCCGACCGTGAATGTCGTTCTCGAGGTCGGCGCACTGACTCAGTCGGTGGAAGTTCGCGCGGCGGCTGAGATGGCGGAGACGCAGACAAGCGGGATTTCACAGGTCATCGATCAGCGGCGTGTAGTGGATCTTCCGTTGAACGGTCGCCAGCCGACGCAGCTCGTATTGCTTTCGGGCGCGGCAGTCGTTTCGCCGCCGAGTGATCTGGCGAGCAGCAAGAATTATCCATCTTCCACAACGATCTCAGTAGCGGGAGGGCAGGCAAATGGAACCTACTACTTGCTGGATGGCGCCGACCACAATGACGCATTCGGCGCGATCAACCTCCCGGTTCCCTTCCCGGATGCACTCCAGGAGTTCAGTGTACAGACCAATTCGATTCCGGCTACATATGGCGTGCGCGCCGGCGGTGTGGTGAATATCGTGACGGCCTCGGGCTCAAATGCTTTCCACGGCGATGCGTTCGAGTTTTTGCGCAACGGCGCGACAAATGCCCGGAACTTTTTTGCCTCGAGCGTGGACCAGCTCAAACGCAACCAATTTGGCGGCACGTTGGGCGGGCCGATTTTGCGTAACAAGCTGTTTTTCTTCGGCGGCTATCAAGGCACCATCACCCACACGGCACCGCCCACGACGACATCGTTTGTTCCCACGCAGCAGGCGCTGGCAGGCGACTTCAACACGCTGGCATCCAGTGCCTGCGGCAGCGTACGCGCCGTCAACGATCCAGCAACCGGCAAGGCGTTCACGGGCAATCAGATTCCGGTTTCGCGATTCAGCCCGCAGACGCTGAACTTGCTCAAGTACATTCCGGTAAGCGCCGATCCGTGCGGAAAGGTTCTCTATTCGATTCCCAATAATTCAACCGAGAACCAATATCTGGGCCGAGCGGACTGGATCCAATCGCAGCGTCATTCGATCTTCGGGCGCTATTTCTATGCAGGCGCAGACAATCCGGCGGTCTTCAATGACAACAACGCATTATTGACCACACGTCCGGGGACGATCGACGCCGTGCAGTCGGCGGTTCTCGGCGATACATTCTCGTTCTCGCCGAACGCCACCAACGCTTTTCATGTGACATGGACGCGCGAACGGGTGAACCGCGGAGGCGCCGACAATTTGCCGAGTATCTCCGATATTGGCTTGAACGTTGCCCCTTCGCCAGGCAATTTTCCACAGATTTCGGTGAATGGGTTCTTCAGTACGTTCTGCGGCACGTGCTCGAAGGCAACCGTGTACTCCGGCAGCAAACAATTCGCGGATGACTTTTCGTTCATCAAGGGACGCCATCAGTTGTCGATCGGAGGCGAATGGATTCGACGCGATCTGGATTATCACACGTCGACGCAGCAGGACCCTGCTTTCAGCTTCAGCGGGCAGATCACCGGCCTGGGTTTGAGCGATCTGTTCCTCGGCCTGCCCAACTCGTTTACACAAGGCAACCTTACACAAGTGCAAATGATTCAGAATTACATTGGCTTGTACGCGACGGACAAGATTCGGCTGAATTCGCGGGTCAGCCTGAACCTGGGATTGCGCTGGGAACCCTATCTGCCGGTTTACGATACAACCGGCCGCGCCACTCATTTCGAGCTTGCGTCTTACTTGGCTGGCGCGCATACCAAGGTCTTTCAAAATGCACCTCCAGGCGTGACGTTTCCGGGCGACCCCGGATTTCCGCAGGGTGGAACCAATCGGCATCTGGCGAATTTCGCTCCGCGCGCCGGTTTGGTCTGGGACATCGGCGGCAACGGCCGCACGGTGGTCCGCGCGGGATACGGCGTGCTCTACGACATGGCGCCGATGCAATATTACGATCGTTTTGGTTTCGGCCCACCCTGGGCAAGCGCGATCACGCTGAACAATCCGGTGGGCGGCTTCGGCAATCCGTACCTGGGCTATCCGGGCGGCAATCCGTTTCCGCAACCGGTACCGCCACCGGCCAATGTTGTGTTTCCAAGCGCCGCACAATGGGTGAATTTCCCGTTGAACGTCAAAGTGCCTTACTTTCAACAATGGAACTTCAATTTGCAGCAGCAGTTGGGCGCAAGCTGGCTTGTCTCGGCTAGCTATCTGGGAAACAAGGGAACCCATCTCTGGCTGACTACGCAAAAAGATCCGGCCGTATATATACCGGGTGCATCGACCGTTGCCAATACGAATAGCCGGCGCGTTTTATCTCGATTGAACCCGAGTGCCGGCGCGGCGTTTAGCAGCCTCGTGCAAGTGGATGACGGTAACGATTCTTCCTATAACGCGCTGCTTGCTTCAGTCAATCACCGCCTCGACAGGCATTTCAGCGTGCTGGCTAACTACACGTGGTCGCACTGCATCAACGATGGAGACGTGCAATCGGAGATCACCGGCGGTTACCAGGATCCGAACGATCGGCAGGGTAGCCGCGGGAATTGCTACACAGACGTGCGCCAGCTCTTTAATTTGTCGCTGGTGACGGATGTGCCGCATTTCCGGGGCAACTGGATCAAGCGTCTGGCTGCTGATTGGGAGTTATCGGCTATCGCGACGGCGCGTACCGGGTTCTGGGTCACTCCCGGCACCGGCATCGACAGTTCGTTTACCGGTGTTGGTGCAGACAGGCCCAACGCCGTCGGCAACCCAATTCTGTCGAACCCGACGCTCGCAAAGTGGTTCGACACGGCAGCCTTTGTGCAGAATGCGCCTGGCGCTTACGGGAGCGCGTCACGCGGCTCGATCCAAGGTCCCGGCAGCTTCAACATGGATATGTCCGTGATGCGGCGTATCGTGGTTCACGAGGCGCAGTATTTTGAGGTTCGGGCGGAAGCGTTCAATGTGCTGAACCATCCGACCTTTCAGAATCCCGGCACAACGCAGTCGAGTCAAAATTTCGGTCGTGTGCTCTCGGCGAACGATCCGCGAATTTTGCAATTCGCTTTAAAGTTTGTTTTTTGAGGACTACGGCTGCGCTACCGGCGAAGTGGCTTCTTCGACACCGTGGCGGGAGCGACTGCGGCGTTCACGGGCGCTGCCCGGCCATTCGAGGCGCAAATCTCGGCAGACCTCATCGAGCATCGCAGGCGTCGCGATCTTCTGCTCCATAGCGAAGGCGGTGACCAGAAGGTTGTCGCAAATCAAATTGATGACACGCGGAATGCCTCGGGAGCGTTTAAAGACCTGTTCGAGGATTTCGGGGCGGAACACGGTCTGGTTCGGCATGCCGGCGCGCGCCATGCGACTCTCAACATAAGCGCTGGCTTCGTCGGACTCTAGCGGATCGAGCGAGCAGCGCAATACCACACGTTGTTTCAATTGGCGCAGATTGGGTGCGTCGAGCTTGCGGTCTAGTTCCGGTTGACCGGCCAGGATGATCTGCAGCAGCTTGCCACCCCGATTTTCGAGATTCCCTAAAAGGCGAATTTCCTCGAGAACGTCCCATTCGAGATTGTGGGCTTCGTCGACGATCAGCACGCAGGTCCGGCCGCGCTCGGCTTGCTGCAGAAGCAGGTTGTTCAATGCGAACAGCACATCGGTCTTCGATTTACGATCACAATCGAGATCAAAATCGAAGGCCATCATTTCAAAGAACTGATCGGGGGTGAGCCGCGAATTGAAGATAAAAGCGAATTCCGTGCGAATGGTATCCAGATAGTCCCGCAGGCACTCGAGCATCGTAGTTTTACCTGTCCCGACCTCGCCGGTGAGTACGATGAAGCCTTTGCGGCTCTGCACGCCATAGATCAGGTTCGCCAAAGCTTCTTCGTGCTGGGGACTGCGATACAAGAATTCCGGATCGGGACTGATATTAAAGGGGTTATCCGTGAACCCGAAGTACGGGTTATAGATCGCACGCGGCATGGTTTGAGAGTTCAGGCGGAAACCTTCGCAGCTCCTATCATACTCACTAAGGAAACATCGGCAGTTTAGGGGCCGAACTTTGAGCCTTTCTGCGCGAAGCGACAAGGAGGCAGCGGCGTCACTGGCTAATTGAGTTCCAATTTCACCCAACCGGGAAGCGTGGACGGCTGTCCGTTGCCGAACACGATGCGCCGGGTCTTAGGGAACGGCACATTGTCGCGGACAGATCTGGCAATGGGAGGAATGGCGCGGAGAATTTTGCGGTACGCTTCATTCCCGGTGTCCAAGAATGCCGTTTTACCGAGGAAGCCGTTGCCCCACCCGAGGCACAGGAGGCAAGTCGGGCTTGCGCCGCGCGCCTCTTCCAGTTCACCCTTCAGTTTCTGCACCGTGGCGTCGAGGGCGGGCAGATTTGCCATCCGGGCATAATTTGCCTGCAACTCCAGTTGGGCGGCGGCATACTGATTGGCGGCTGACGTTAGCGTCTCGAGGTCTGGGGCAGAGCGCCAGCCAAGGGCTTTCACTATTTCCGGGTCACGCAGAAATTTGTGTTCCGTGAAGCTGCCGACAAACTCCGTTCCGGGAACCGCCATCTCGGCAAACGTGGGAGTGGAATCTGCTATGCGCGTGGGTGGAACGCTGCCCCGGCCCGCTACTTTCCAGACCAGTTGCGGCCGATCCGCCTGGCGTGTATCGAGCGATGCGGTCCGCGTCAGGAAAATCTTGCAGGCCGAGGTGGGAACTGAATCGCTGTCAGCCAAACCGAACAATCGCATTTGCGAAGCCTGCACACCTCCCTCGGCGGTCTCCCCCGAGCGACGCGGAAGACGGTCGCCTTCAATGGATGCCGCCACACGGTCAATGGTCGAGGCTGACCAACGGCTGAACACCAGCCCGGTGCGCAGCGCACCTTTGAGGGCCGAAGCCGGCAAATATAAGCCGCGCTGGCTTGCTGCGAACGTAGGGATAAACAACAATTCCGATGAGGCGGCATTCCAGATGACGGTGGATTCGGCGTTCTCAAAGGGTATGCGGCGCTGCGAAAAATTCTGAGCAAAGCCGCCCCAAGACGCAAAATCGAGCTTAGTAGCACGGCGGAGTTGTGCGAGATATCCGTCGAGGCGTGGACCGCGTGCCAACAGCTTGAAGATGCGGTTTTGATCGAGAACATTTACCTGATCTTTCCAGACCATGTAATCGATCGGCGAGAGCTCACGGCCATCGCCCACCAGCAAGGGAGTGAGGGCGGTGACTTTATATTTCATAGTAAAGCTCGGACTCCGGAGCCACCACGGGCTCTTCCGCTTTTACTTCTACCTCTACTTCCGCCGGCATTTCCTCCAGACGCGGTTCGATTACCGGGAGGCGTACCGGCAAGGCGAAGCCAGAACGATAGACAGGGTGCGCGAACCCTTCCGGCGCTACATCCACAGCGGCTCCGACCGGTTCGGTCGCAGCAGCAAGAACACAGCCTTCTTCCACCATACGCACGGATTTCTTGAGCGCGCCGGCTTGGGTGGCGCTCTCCGTGCGCCCGGAGCGAACGGCGAGCCGGTAATCGCCGGCCGACCAATCCACGGTATCGCTTGCCGCAGGTGAATAAAGCGAGAGCAGCCAATAAAGCGAAATTGTTCCGCCGTTGGCCGGATTGTCCCGTTCCAGGCGCCCGGTTTTGGGAAGCAGCAGGCCGGGCCATGAGCCGCGCTGAAACTCGGGTGGATGGGCCCTCCCCCAGCCCTTGCTACGACCTCCGCCAAAGCCGGAATCCGCCAGCAGGCGGAAAGCCGCTTCGAGACGGCCACCCCAAATGGATTCCACATTCGAATCACGAAAGCGTGCAACGGCCCAGAGCCCGGAGCCGGGTTCGAATTCGACGCACGCGGCGGAATGTGGTTCGCCCCCGCGGCGGGAGATACGATCGACCGGCGCGCCTACTCGAACGGCGGCACGAAAAGGACTTGCGCTCGGCCGATCGCGCCGCAACAGACAGCCACTTTCCGGATCCAGCAGCCATTGATCGGCGAGGATTGGCTGTCCCGTAAGAAGCGAATCTATGAGGCTCAGCGGTACAAAACGAGCATCGCGCCAGCGGATTTTGGCGAGGAAAGTCGGGCTAGGCGTAGTCAGCAGGGAAGTTGGCGGCGGCCACAACGAGGACGGAGGAGTCGCCAATAAAGAGTCCGCCAGAAATGGGAACAACGAACTGAGCGCGATTCCCGGATTATGAGCGTTCTCTTCCAACCATTCAGGCAAGTATCCGAGTTGGCTCATGGCAAGCGTCAAGGCGGAATACACACGGTCGCTGCGATACAGAGTGTCGACGCGATCGTGGCCGCCATCGTCCGGGCCATATCGCCAGGGACCCTGCGGACGCAGGCGAATCAGTAGCGCAGGCTGCGGCATTTCAGGCGAGCTTCGCCGCGAAATCCTCGGCGGCGGCGAGTCGCTGCAGGGCGGCAAGATCGGCTCCGGAGAGCAGGCTGTTCTCGGCGCCGCCTTTGGCGTAGTACTCTTTGCCGCGCCAAGCAAGACTCAAGGCGCTGAACGCAACACGGCCATTGCCGCGGCTGCCGCCGCCGCCCAAGGCATCGTCTTCGAGCAAGCGCAGCCCTTCGGCCAGACGGGCCAGCAGCGGCTTATCTTCCTCGCAGAGCACATCGAGTACCATGCGGAACCGGAAACGGGCGCCCGACGGTACACGTTCGAGCGTACGCGGGTTGGCCTGCGATGTAATGCGATCGACGGCGTTTTCGCTCTTTACTTCGGTCAACTCGTCATCGAGGTTTTCGCGCATTTGCGGCGTAATGCTATCCACCACTAGCGGCGCGTCATATATTGTGAGGCGCGCAGGCGTAGCACGCGGCGATTCCACGGCTTCGCCGCTGACGCGTTCCACACGACCGGGATTGCGGCCGAACAGGATGCAGATTTCGTCGTCGGGCCGGTCGCTTTGATGGATGCGTACCTCCTGGCCCTTGCGCTTGGATAAATAAATTAGTTCGCTTGGAACCGCGAGCCCGAGGGTCTGTTCGAGCAGCGAGCGTAGGCGGCCGCGCAGCGAACTGCCGGGGATGTAGGGAATGCCGAAAGCATCCTTGACGACCGGATTATCAGCGCCGCCGATCTCAAGCGATCCTTTGCCGGCGCCGATGTGCAGACCAGTCTGGCATTGAATTTCGCCTTCTAAAATCAGCTTTCCTAAAAACGTGAGCGCGGTGTCCGCGGTATGAGAACTCATTGGTGAATATCCTCGAAGCTACTCGTTGTAGGCGATGATCGCCTCAAACAGATCGCGGAAACGCTCGTAGCCGCGCGTGTCGTTTTTGCGTGTAACCTGGAGCAGCAAACGCTCGAGCGCATCGAGGCTGCGCAAAGAATGGCGAGCGATCGTGTACGCCAAGCGCGCACGCACCATCACAAATTCGTGCTGACGCTCGCTCTCCGGAGCGCGTGTAGCACGGCGAACAGCATTGTAGAGCCGGCGCAACTGGCTTTTGGTTCCGGAATCCATATCGCGCATGCGGCTCACCACAACGTGCGCTTGATTATCGAGGTAGAGCGGATCAGCGATCAGCTTCTCGATGTCCATCTCGGGGGCGCCCTCACCACGGCGATCGCCGGGTCCGCGGACGCCCGGACCACCACCAGGGCCGCGTCCGCGTTCAGGACCCCGATCGTTGCCACGGTTGGGGCCACCGCGATTGTCGCGTGGAGGTCGGCTATCGCCGCGACGCTCCTCTGTCTTTTTCTCTTCCGTTTCAGGCATTGCTTTAAATCCTCTTAATCGCGGCTAGCCGCTAAGCGGGCCCATTCCAGTCCGACCCGTCCCGAAGGACGCAGTTTCAATCCGGCGGTCCGCTTTCCGATCAAATTCACGATCACCGCATTGCGCACGTTGTTTACTTCCTTGCCGCGTTGCTGCGGGATTACGGTTGAAAGCCGCATGTACGTACGCCACGGTTTATCGATGCGCACGGCTTTGCCGCGGCGCAGCGCCCGACTCGACGAAGCCTCGCGATAGACTGCGGCCAAGTCATGTATGTAGTTCGGCGAATAGCCGAAGTCCCGCACCAGGCGGACGAGGGCGACCTTCAATTCTTCGGCGTCATTGAGACGCTTCCACTCGAGCGTACGGTCAAAAAGCTGGAAGGCTCCGACCTCGCTTGCTTTCGCGTTGCGCAACTGCGTTCCGGCCTCTTGAAATACCGCGGTTGGCGGCGTGGAGGGGTCGGATGCAATCGCGAGCGCCATACTAACGGTGCGGCCGGCAAGGCCCGGGAACGACGCCGCATTCTGTTCCACAAATCTCTCGAAGAGCCGTTCGAGTTCGCGCGCAAGCAGCACCAACGCGTCCCAGGCACCGATAACCGCAAAATCGTCGCCACCACGATAGAGAATGCTCACTTTGCGCCAGAAATCCGGCAACGTGCAGAGCACGGCCAGCTCACCCGCGAAAAATTCTTTGAACAGAACGGATAGATGGATATGTTCTTCGATCGAGTTAACCTGGCGCAGTTGCGGATCGAAGTGATCCACATCACCGCGCAAGATTCCCCACTTCGCCGCGCCTTCCGCGCGGCCCCCAAGTTCAATCGGAGAACCAGGATCATTGCTCGTTTCGCTCGGGGCGAAGCGCCGCGGAAAGAGAATAGCGTCGTCATCGAGCGTGGATTGCTCGGTCAGGAGCCAGGAGTGATCGCCACCATCCCAGGCCAATTCGCCCGGCTTCTCCGTCGACCAACCGACCTTTGTGGCGGTGGGAAGATTGTGCGCGAACGATTCGAAGTACCGATCGACGCCCGCGGCAGGCTCCGGAGTGAAAGGTTTGAAAATTCCAGACGAATCGTCACCTCCTCCGAGCGGCGCACAATTCTTCGCACCTAGAGCATCATCGAGACGCTTGCGCACCAGCGGCCAAGCGCCCAGATTCTCTGTGCTGGCCCAAACCAGGCGCACGGTATCACCTGAAAGCCGTGCAATGGCATCCGCTTCGCGCGCCAGAAATTCATTCGCGCGAGGGATATCTTCTTCTGTCAACACCAACAGAAATTGTTCGGCACTGCTCGAACCAAGCAGCATACGCGAGAGCTTCAACTCCGCGAGAAGAGCCCTGGGAAGCACTTCGCAGATAAGGGTGAGCCAAGCGCAACGGCCCGCCAAGTCAGCCGCGGCATCCTGGCATTCCGGAGATTGGGTCACCAGGAATAATTCGGCTCCCACAATCTGAGCTTGCAAAAAGACTTGCAGCGACATGACTAAAAAGGTCGTAGCGGCCCGCAAAGCGGGCTCGGCGAGTTCCCAAGAGAACTCCCTCAGGCTAACACAGCAGCACGGCAGTCACTCGAGTTCGGAAAGGGAGACGCGAAGGTCCGGGTTGGCCGTCCAGAGGACTCCATCTTTCACTTCCTGGACACCCTCGCTGCGATAGATGAAGGCCCGCCGTTTGCGGGGATTGATCAGCCAAACGTAGTGAACGCCAAAATTCAGGTAGTCGTCGATTCGCTCCTGCATTTCTTCCATGCGATCGCTTTTGGAAAGAATTTCGATACATAAGAAGGGCGGTTCGGTCAGAATCGGGCTGGACGGTGGGCCAGTCAGCACCGAGATGTCCGGGACTCGAAAGTGGCGTGCTTTTACCTGGACGCGCTGTTCGGGTACCACCAGGATGCCCCATTCTTTCTCACGATTTGAAAGATAGCGGCTCAACAGCATTTGCAACCGGCTGTGATCCCATTCGCCCACGTTTCGCTCCAGCAATTCGCCGTCCAAATAATCACGGTCGGGACGATAACTCGTCTCGAGGTATTCGCTGAGCGGCACGAACGTTGCGCTAGCCACGGCAATCCTTCCCTTAATTCTATTCTGAACATATGACTGTTTTCATCACCGGCGCAACCGCCGGCTTTGGATTGGCCACCGCAAAGCGATTCGCCGAGGATGGCATGAAGGTCGTTGGCACGGGCCGGCGGGCCGATCGTCTGGAGAAGCTCGCCGGTGAACTGGGCACTAATTTCTTACCGTTGCCTTTCGATGTGGGCAATCGCAAGCAGACGGAGCAAGCTATCGCGAACCTGCCCGCCGATTTCGCCGCCGTGGATGTGCTCGTGAACAATGCCGGGGGCGCCATTGGGCTCGACCCTGCGCAAAAGGCCGACCTGGACGATTGGGACGCCATGATCGATAGCAACATCAAGGGTCTTGTATACTGCACGCGCCTGCTCCTACCGGGAATGATCGACCGCGGGCGTGGACACATTGTGAATCTCGGCTCCGTGGCGGGTGAATTCCCTTATCCGGGCGGGAACGTGTATGGAGGGGTGAAGGCTTTTGTCCATCAGTTCAGCAACAATCTTCGCGCCGATCTACTGGGTACGCCCGTCCGAATCACAAACATCGAACCGGGCATGGTCGCGGGAAGCGAGTTTTCGCAGGTCCGGTTCAAGGGCGATCAGAAGCGGGCCGCCGCCGTCTATGAGGGCGCCGATCCGCTGACATCCGAGGACATCGCGGATACGATCCATTGGATCGTTACCCGACCGGCGCGGGTCAACATAAACCACATCCAACTCATGCCGGTTTGCCAGGCCTATGGGCCGCTGGCGGTGAAGCGGAAATCCTGAATTTTCTGAACACGCACAAGCGGGCATCAAACGCCCTCATGCGCTTTAAAATCCGCGCTGGGGGCGATAACCCGGCCGGGCGCGCACTTTATATTTCTTCATCGCTTCGCCGGTGAGTTCCACACGAATCTTGCGAAAGCCCTCGTTCGGATTAGGCTGCGGATAATAAGTAACGGTGTAGCTGTTGCCCAAGTCTTCGCGAATGGCCTCGAATGCTTCCACCTGTTTTTGCCAGGTCTTGGCGAAATAGCTTTTGCCGCCGGTATTGGTAGAAATGCGTTTGAAGATGTTGCTCGAAATGGGATCTTTGGTCACTTCGCTCGTCGAAATTACGTAAATAGGAATGCCTTCGTCTTCGGCCACCGCACGCACATCGTCGGGGGCGACCATGCTCGCGTTATCGGGACCGTTCGAGAAGACGATCACAACTTTGCGGCCTGGCACTTTTGCTGCATCGCGGAGCGTAAGCAGCAAGCAGTTATACAGCGCCGAATCATCGCCAGCGACTGCTTTTCGCAGTCCATTGATGGCCACCCCCCGATCGCGATTCAAGGGAACACCACGGCTCAAGTTGCGGCTGTAAGTATAGACTGCGATCGAATCGGCACGGTCCAAGCCACGAATGAAATCTGCGATCGCGTCGGACGCGTAGACAAACCCGCGATACATATAATTGCTCGTATCAAAGAGAACGAAGACGTTTGTCCCGGTCGCTTCGGCGCGTAGATTTACGGCGTCGGGATTTGGGACGGCTCCGGGTCCCGTTGGCGCGGATTCCGCCGAGCGCAGCGGTCTGGTCTCGCCGTTTTCGAGCACTTGCTGGAGGGGACGCGCGCCCTCGGCGAAAGTGGCCAGTTTCTGCGGAATCTCATCTTCGAACACCTTCAAATCGGTCGGCTTGAGACCGTTCACATATTTACTTTTCTGGTCGGTCACCGTGAAACCAAGGACCACCATGTCGACCTTGACGTGGAAAATCGCCGCGTCCGGTTCCTGGGCGTGCAGCCAGAAACCCGCAATCAGCAGGGCCACTGTAGTCATCGAGAGAATGCGCAGAGTTTTCTTCACAAGCTCTTTCCTAATTTCCCGTGGTAGTCATCGCCACGCTTTGAGCACTATGTCGCCGGACGCTGGTTGCCATCGATTGCAGCGATCGCAGCAGCGCGGGCCAGTCCTCTAAATGAGTGGCAAATATATTCTCGATCGCTTCCTTATTCCACTGCGGCACATAGGAGTCTAGTTGCGAGGCGGGTACGCCGACCTCGTCGGCCAGAGCAGCGTAGTACAGATTATTCGACTCCCAGCTCTCGGCCAGAATACGGCTGGAATAACCCATCAGGGCTGGAAACGTACGCAGATAGAGCAGCCCCGGGCGATACGAATGGGTGAGCGTCGGTTTGGGTGTTCCGAAAGCCCGGGCGATCGCCGCCGGAGCCAGATCCGGAGCATGGCGGCCCTCGAGCGCCGAGATCTCGACGGAGTTGACGTCTGGCTCGGCGTCGCGCAGCGTGGGATCGGCGCCGAGGGAGTACAAAACCGCGGTGGGAACCTGCAGTGCTACATTTTCGAAACCACCGTCGCGCAGGTTATCGTCGACCCATTCCACGCGCGAGGGCGGAAGGTAGCGGAGAAGGCAATCCATGACGCGCGGCGCAAGCTTCGAATCCAGTGCAGAGGCGGCCAGCAGCGCTCGCCCGCGGGCTACGTGCAGCGACACCCAGCGAACCTGCTCGGGCGTAATGCCCCGCCAGCGGTTCACGGTGACGCCTACAATCATCTGCGGCACCAGATCAGCCCAGATCAACGCCTGTTCGCGGTTGGGCGTCAAAAAATTCTGTTCGGCTTCGGCGATCGCGTAGGGCAGCGCAATGAGCGAACCAGTGATCCTCCCACCTGCGCTTTCAGGCCATCCGGAACCGGCGAGTTCGGTCTGGCGCCAAGTCATGGGCGTGCCTTCGGGACCGATAAAATCGTGATTGCGAACGAACAGCGGATTGGTCAGGAGCAACTGCGCGCCCGGAGGGGCGTAATAGCTGTACAGAATGCCCACAAGCGAATCCCTCAACAGCGGCGCCAGAATGGCCCGCGGCTCCTTCTTTTCCGCGCCCTTAAAGAACGCATCCACATTAAGCTTCCGCTGTTGCTCAATGTGGCGCTCACTCCAATAGCCGACCGACAGCGAATTCTTTTCATCGGAAGAGAGTGAACCACGCAACGATTCGGTTTCGGACAAGCGCCGCAATTGATCAGTGACGGCCTTCAGCGCCTTGGGGTCGGCGGTCCCTTTCTCGACCTTGTCAGCCGCAAAGAACAGACCGTCGAGCGTCACCAGCCGCTGTGCATCGAAGATACGCAAGAAGTACTCGGCCGGCGTCATATGGCTGGATTCGTGCCGCGCGCCCACCAGCAACCCTACCAACCGGTCCTGGCGCGATCCCGAGGCTTGGGGCTCAGCAGCGGCTAGTAGCGTCTCGACGCCGGCACGTCCGGCATTGAAAAGGTCGGCTTCCTGCTTTAGTTGGGTAAACGGCTGAATTAGCTTGACGAAGGTGACGTCGCGCGCCTCGGGCGGAATAGAATCCTGGCGGCAAAGAATCCGCCAGAGTTCGACCAACGCCTGCAGCGTACCGGCCGTATCGGAGCGCAGCAGCATATCGTGGTTCTTGCCGATTTCCGCACACAAATCCAGATACTTGGTAATGGCGGCCTCGCTCAGATTCGGGGAGTCGGCAAAGAGCACGTACTGGGCCGAATATGCGCGATGCGCTTCGATCAAGCGCGCAGCTAATTCACCCGATATCGGTTTGGCGCGGTCCCGGTCGATATCGTTCAACGCCAGAAATATCTTCAACGGTTCGTTTTCGACCGATTTGCGGCTTAGTGCGAAGAGCGCCTCAATCAAATCGTCGTTGGTGCGCCAACTCGTGGCCGCCCGCGTCAGTCTGCCATCGTACTTCCCGTGAGGATGCTTGACGAAAAGCGTGCGCCATACGTCCAGGTTGCCGGGCACGTGCGGTGAACCATTGGACTCGATGCGCAGCGAATGCGTCAGCAGCATTAATTCGGTACTCGAACGGAATACGGGACGTGCCGGTCCCGGGCTGGTGATCTTGCCGCGCAAGGCGTCATAGAAGCGTTTCAGATGATCCGGTTGGGTTAGATAGGCGAGGGTGGGTCCATCAATGCGAGACAGAGCATCGAAATAGCTGGCCAGCCAGCCGTCATCCTGGGCCATCAACTTCTCAAAGAAAGCACCCGGATTACTCGGCGAAACACCGGTCAGGCTGGCCCACGACTTGGCCGAGCCAGGCACGACCGCGGCGCCGTTGCGGATCTCGAACATACCGCCGAAGAAATCGAGCACGTGCGCATACACCTTCAGCTTGACGGCGGGAGCCTGCTTGCGAAGGGCTTCCGCAGTGGCATGATCCACGTGAGAAAGGCCCAGGTACAGCCGGCAAAGAGATGGATCGGACAAAAATGCATCGAGGAAATCATTCTGATTGCCCCGGCCGAGTGCGGTGAGCCAGTACGCTCCGTCATAGAGGACCGGAACCTGGGTGGGAGCGTACGGCAACTCGAAGCGATGATTGGCACGCAAATCCTGCTCCAGCTGGGTCAATGGGAAAGCAGAATCGACGGTCAGAAACGCGCGCGTGGGATTGACGGTCTCCAGTACGATGTCACCGCCGCACGAGCCGCGCATGCGGTATCCGAGAATCTTGATCAGGGCTCCTGTTTCTTCGCTGTCGCAGGTGGGAATTACGATCTTGTGATCCTTGTTCGCCATGGCCTGCAGCTCACGCGCCTGACTGATGTAACGAACGACCAGACGCAGATACTCGGTTTGCTGCAGCGCTTCGTTACCGATGGCTTCGTAGCCGTTAGTCACTACGTTACGCGCGAGCGCCGGCAAAAGATCCACCGGCGCAAGATCGGGCGAAAGCGCCGCCATGCGAGCGAACGACGCCAGAGGTCCCGGGATCGTCACCATCGAATACGATCGGCCGCGGGAGCGCTTGACTGGCATGTCGAGATCCGTTCCTCCGGCAGCGCGGTATTGTCCTAAATCGCTTGCCAGGTCGGTGTCCCTGCCCTGCATAAAGTCGAGAAGCGTCACTTCCCGGAGGGCCAGTTTCTTCTTCACCGGCTCGCTTTCGCCGGCCGCCCACTTTGCGGTGGCGTCGCGGCAACTCCGGTCGGCGTGGCGGCACAAGAACTCGGCCAGCATTTGCGCGGTTGTGCTGTCGTTGGAACTGGCGGCTTGCTGGGTCAACAACGAGCGCGCCTCGGTCAGATCGCCGTTCGATTCCAACTGCGCGACGCGATTTTCGAGATCCGTGTCGGCCCCGAATACCGGCCCCCCGAAGGCCGCCAGGAACAGTAAAGTCCGAACTACGGGAAAGGTTTCCCTGCAATTGAGAATCACGATCCGTCCCCCAAACTGGTTCTCTACTCTATCATTTATGGATCGACCCGCGCTCATCAGCACGTACTACTCCGGTTAAAGTGGGTCGGATATGATCGCCCTGTGGACCTATTTAGATTGCGCGCGACGGCGCGAATTGCTTTATTTTTTTCTCTTCTCACTTTTCCTTTGTCCGCGCAACAGCCAGCCACCTATAAAATCGCTGTCGTAGGACTAGTACACTCCCACGTTTGGGGACATCTCAAGACGATGGTGGAAGGCAAAACCGCACGCCTGGTTGGCGTGGCCGAGTCGAATCCAGAATTAGTCGCGGAAGCCAAAAAAGCCGGCGTCACCGACAGTCTCATCTACTCCGACTACTTGAAGATGCTCGACGAAACAAAACCCGATATTGTCTGGGCATTCGTCGAGAACAACCGCCATCTGGAAATTGCCAACGCCTGCGCGCCCAGGCACATCAATCTCATTTTCGAAAAGCCGCTCGCAAGCACCTTTGAAGATGCCAGGCAGATTGCGGCGCTCGCCGCCAAATACAACATCCGGGTCATGACCAACTACCAAATGGCATGGTGGCCTTCCAACTACACCGCCAAAGCGGCCGTGGATCATGGCGATGTCGGGACGGTGTATCGTTTGTACGGGATTGTTGGACATGGCGGACCGAGTTCGACCGGTGCGCGCTCGAAGTATTTCTTCGAGTGGTTGACCGACCCGGTGAAGAACGGCGCCGGGGCTTTGATGGATTTCGGCTGCTATAACGCGCTCTGGAGTCTTTGGTATCTCGGGATGCCCTCGACGGTGTATGCCACGGTCGAACATCTACGGCCGGAGCGCTTCCCGAAGGTGGAGGACAACGCTACGCTCGTGTTGGGCTATCCGCACGCAGTTGGCATTTTTGAAGGAAGTTGGGACCTGCCGCGGAGTTTTCAGGATCTGGAAGTCTTCGGGCGGCCGGATGGCAACCCACCCGGCAGCCTGACAATGACACATGCGGACGTGGAACTCAGCCGCGGTCGGGAAAAGAAGAAATTGGACATCGAGCCATTGCCGACAGAGGAAGCCGAACCGGTCGCTTACATGGTTTCACGCATCAAGGCTGACAAGCCGATTGAAGGTCTGACGGCGATCGACATCAACGTAAACGTGATTCACATCATCGATTGGGCAAAGGAATCGGTTAAGACCGGACGCACTGTGAAGGTAACTCAGTAGCGCTCTAGTTCGCCGGCCGAAGGCCTTCTGTCGAACCGAGTCCGTGTTCCAACCATCCTGGATACCAACGAAACACGTTGCCGGTGAGGCTTCCGATGAAAATGTTGCCATTCCGCGCGACTGCGATCCAGTGACCAGGGCTTTCCATTGCGCCTAAGATTTTGCCGGTTGCGAGATCGATGTGCATGATCCGCCCGGCCAAGGTGTCGTAGGTGAGGTTTTCGATGTTGTTCCGATGTGTGATGATCCACATGTCGTCCTGCGGCGTAATGAAGATGTTCTGGGTGCATCCCAAATGGGTCCATTGCCGAAGGAATTTTCCCTTCGCATCAAAAATCTGGATGCGATTGTTCTCGCGGTCGCTCACATAGACCGTGCCCTTGGAATCGACCGCCACCGAATGTGGAACCTGAAAGTCACCGGGGCCTTTGCCGGGTTTGCCCCAGGCAAATAGATACTTGCCGTTCTTTGAAAACTTGACCACCCGCGAGTTGCCGTAACCGTCCGAAACATAAAAATCGCCATTGGCGGTAAATGCAATATCAGTTGGACGGTTGAAGGTTTTGTCATCGGTCCCAGCCTTGCCTTTTATACCCAAGGTCAACAGCAATTTGCCGGTATTGGTGAATTTCATCACCTGGTGATCGCCATTGTCGGTTATCCAGACGTTGTCGTCTTTATCGATACGCAGACCGTGTGGATTGCCGAACATACCCTTACCCCAAGACCGCAGATATTTTCCATTCGAATCGAAAACGATCAAGGGATCTGCTTTCTTGCCGCGCTGGAATACATAGACGTTACCGGCGGAGTCCGTCGCGACGGAGGAAACACGACCGAACTTCCAGCCGTTCGGCATCGTGTCCTCCGGCTCCTCGCCAAAGCGGATGTTGACGCGATATTTCAACAAGCCGCCCTCATGGGGGTACCACTGTTGCTGGGCGTGAAGAACAGCTACCGCGGACGAGAGCAGCGCAAGCCGCTTCAACATATGCAATCTCCTGTCTGTCGATTCGAGAGGGTTATGCCGCGCTGTGCGCCGCCGGCCGTGTTTTGAAACCGGGCCATACCAGAATCGCCGCACCCAGTATAAGCAGACCCATGGCGATCCATTGCGTGAGCGAAAACGGGCCGACGAGCGCTTGTTCGTGAACGCGGAAAAACTCGATCACAAAACGGGCTGTTGAGTACAGAACCAGATACCAGCCGATCACCTGACCCGGCCGATGTTCGCGAGAGGCTTGCTTATAAAGGATGGCGAAAATCAGGAGGTCGGCGGCGGATTCGTAAAGCTGCACCGGATGTAATGTCTTATCGAGCGGTACGGGCGCGGCAAAATCGGACCGGAAGCGCACGCCCCAGGGCAAATCGCACTCCCTGCCCCAACAGCAACCCGCCGCGAAACAGCCCAGCCGGCCAATTGCTTGTCCAATTGCAACTCCGGGAGCAAACACGTCGAGCGTTTTCATCGGTTGCAATTGTTGGCAGCGCATATAAAACAGCGCCATCAGAAAGGCGCCGATGAAACCGCCGTGAAAGACGCCCGCCGCCTGCAATGTCTCGAACGTGAAAATGCGGCCAGGATTGTGTATGTAGTCGCCGATATCGAACAGGAACATGAATAGCTTGGCGCCGACCAGACCAGCGATGGCGCAATAAACAGCCAGGTTGGTGACCTTCTCTTCCGGCAGGCCGGCCCGCCGCGCCAGGCGCAGCGTGACGCCTAGCCCCGCTAAGAAGCCGAGCGCGACCAGCACGCCATACGTCGGAATGTAGAACGAACCGATGCTAATTAATTTCGGAAGCATGTTTTATCTGGCGGCGCGGCCAAAGCAGATCGACCAAGAGCAGACATGCTCCTACCGTTATTGCGCTATCGGCCACATTGAACGCGGGGAACGACCAGCCCCCGCGATACACCTCAATAAAATCCGTTACTGTGCCGTGGACGATCCGGTCGTACAGATTGCCTAGCGCCCCACCCAAAATCATCGAGAGGCCAACTCGCGTGAGGAGGGTCGAGAAAGAGGCGCTATGCGACCACAGCGCCCACGCCACGAAAAGCAACACGCCGGTGGACACACCTATTAAGATGACGCTGCGCAGCAGCGGGTTGCCATCTGCGAGCACGCCGAATGCGGCTCCTGGATTTTCGGTGTGCACGATGCGCAGCCAGCCCGAAATTACCGGAATAGCGTCGAAATCGCCCAAACTGTGCCGAATCTGTATTTTCGTAATCCGATCCAAGAGCACAATCGAAAGCGCCACGGCCGCCGGCATTGAACGGACGGCGAAACTCAATGAGCGAGGCACGCGTTAAAAATAATCTCTCAGTATACGAGCGCAGGCGGCGCATACCGTCGGGAAATCGGGATCGCTTCCCACATCTGTCGTGTACTTCCAGCAGCGTTCGCACTTGTCACCGCGGGCACGCTCCACCTTGATTTCAATCGACTCTCCGTCGCCGCGTTCTACAGCAACCTGAGAGACGATGAACAAAGCTGGCAAGTCGCTCGCGAATTTTTGGAGTCGCTCAAATATTTCTCCATTTGCAGCCAGCGTGACGGCTGCCTCGAGCGACGCGCCGATGACTTTGTCTTCGCGTGCCGCATCGAGCGCCTTGAGGACGTGCTCCCTTACGGGAATGAGCTGCTCCCACTCCGCCGCCCGTTGGCGCTGTTCGTTACTGATACCAGCGACCAGTTCGCCAGGTTCGGGAAAGAGATCCACATGCACGCTGCCGCCGGTAGCCGCGGCAGCATGTTTCGTGTGTTTCCAAACTTCTTCGCAAGTGAACGAAAGAATCGGAGCGAGCAGGCGTGTCAACGCTAGGTTCAAGCGGTAGAGCGCCGTTTGTCCGCTGCGCCGCTCGGGCGATGGGGGGCCAGCCGTATACAGCCGGTCCTTCAAAATATCGAAATAGATAGCGCTGAGATCCGTAACGGCGAAATCGTACAGTGCGCGATAGACCTTATGAAAGGCATACTCGGCGTACCAGTCGCGGCATTTCCGAACCAGTTCTTCGGCGCGCAGCAGTATCCAAGCATCGAGCGCAAGGAGTCGCTCGCCTGAAATGGCATCTGCCGCCATATCGAAGTCGCCCGTGTTACCGAGCAGATACCGGAACGTATTGCGCAGCTTGCGATAGGCTTCCGACAATCGCTTTAGCGTGACATCGGAGAGGCGAACGTCTTCGGTGAAGTCGACGGAGGCTACCCACAGCCGTAATAAGTCCGCGCCGTACTGCTTGACGATGGTTTCCGGCTCGATGTTATTACCGAGTGACTTCGACATCGCACGGCCCTCGGCGTCGAGCGTCCAGCCGTGCGTGGCGCACTCGCGATACGGAGCCGATGCCTTTGAGGCCCACGCCGATCAGCAGGGAACTATGAAACCAGCCACGATACTGATCGCCGCCTTCGATATACATATCCGAAGGCCACGCCAGGTCGTTGCGTGCCGTCAACACGGCGCGATGGCTCGATCCGGAATCGAACCACACGTCCAGAATGTCCGTCTCCTTGCGGAAGGATGACCCGCCGCATTTCGAGCACTTACAGTCCGCTCCCATCAGTTCGGCCGCTGTTTTCGAATACCAGATGTCGGCGGTATGTTCCCGGAACATCGCCACCACACGGTCCAGCACGCGCTTCTCAGTGAAGGGCTCGCTGCAACCCTCGCAATAGAAGATCGTAATCGGAACGCCCCAGACGCGCTGGCGCGAGATGCACCAGTCAGGCCGCATGGCGATCATGTTCGTCATGCGGTCTTCCCCCCAGGCGGGGTGCCATTTAACAGCGCGAATCGCGGCGAGCGCGTTAGTCCGAAGCGATTCACGTTCCATGCCGATGAACCACTGCTCCGTGGCGCGGAAGATGACCGGATTGTGACAGCGCCAGCAATGCGGGTAACTATGTTCGACCTTGGCTTGTGCCGCTAAGGCTCCGGCTCGTTCGAGAAGCCCGATCACCAGCGGGTTTGCGTCCCAAACAGTTTTGCCGAGTAACTCTTCCGGGAGTGCTCCTGGCGCGCCTTCGGCCTGAAACATCCTTCCAGCGGCATCTACCGGGCAATACACCGGAACACCGTAGCGCTGGCCGACCGCGAAATCGTCCTGACCGTGACCCGGCGCGGTATGCACGGCGCCTGTGCCTTGATCGAGGGTCACGTGTTCCGCCAGCAGCCCGATTGAGTCGCGATCGAGAAATGGATGGCGAAAAATTGCTTTTTCCAACTTCGTGCCCGGAAAACGCGCGAGAACAGTCTTATCCCAGCCGAGCGCTTCGGCTACCTGCGGCAGCAATCCTTCCGCAACGATTGTGATGCCATCTGGCGTATCGACGGCGACGTATTCGTATTTCGGATGAAAACAGATCGCGAGATTAGCTGGAATGGTCCAGGGCGTAGTGGTCCAGATCAGACAGAAAACCTCGCGCCCGGCCAGGGCCGGATCAAGCGCCGCAGGATCGCTAGCCAGCTTGAAGCGTACGTAAATAGAGGGGCTGAGATGATTTTCGTACTCGACTTCAGCCTCAGCGAGCGCCGTACGGTCCTTAATGCACCAGTGCACCGGCTTCAGCCCTTTGTAGACGTAGCCCTTATCGAGGAAGTCGACAAACGTTTGTGCGATGACGGCCTCATAATCGGCGCTCATCGTAAGATACGGATCGCTCCAACGGCCGAGAATGCCCAGGCGTTTGAATTCCGTGCGGTGAATGTCGACAAATTTAGCGGCGTATGCCCGGCATTCGCCGCGGATTTGCGCCGCCGTCATCGAAGCTTTGCGTTTGCCCAATTCTTGATCGACTTTGATCTCGATCGGGAGGCCGTGGCAATCCCAGCCCGGCACATAGGGCGCATCGAAACCGGCCATGGATTTGGACTTCACGATGAAGTCCTTGAGAATTTTATTGAACGCCGTGCCGAGATGGATGTTGCCGTTGGCATACGGTGGCCCATCGTGCAGGACGTAACGTGGTCGCCCAGTACGCGCCTCACGAATGCGCTGGTAGAGGCCCGCGGATTCCCATTGCGAGAGTATTTTAGGCTCTTGGGTGGCGAGGCTCGCCTTCATCGGAAAATCGGTTTTGGGCAGGTTGACCGTATTTTTCAGGTCAACGGAGGAAGCATCCATCGGGTTAGTTTCATCGTAGCGGACGCCCGCTCTTATTTTTTGATGTTGACAATCGACATCATCGCGCGATAATGTAGACAATCGACATCATGGCCCGCACATCCAAACTCGACCTTCTGCAAGGGACGCTGGATCTGTTGATCCTCCGAACGCTTCAAACCGAGCCGCGGCATGGCTGGGCTATCTCGGAGCGAATTCAGCAGATTTCGCGGGACGTCCTGCAAGTCAACCAGGGCTCTCTCTATCCGGCGCTCCACCGGCTGGAGCGCCAAGGCTGGATCAAAGCCGAAACGGGGATATCCGAGTTGGGCCGGCGAGCGCGCTTTTACCGCCTAACTCCGGCTGGACGAAAGCAGTTGGAGATCGAGACCGGCGATTGGGCACGGTTAGCCGGCGCTATTGGGCGAGTGCTGGAGGAAGCGTGAGATGACCTGGCGCGATCTGCTGCATCACAGGCAAGCAGAAGAAAATCTCGCCGAAGAGGTCGAGGCGCATATCGAGTTGCAAACGCGCAAGCATCTCGCTGCGGGTCTAGATCCGAAAGATGCACGCCGCCGCGCCCGGCTTGAATTCGGTGGCATCGAATCGACGAAGGAAAACTGCCGCGAACAAAGGGCCGGCCATCTCCTCGAGAATTTCTTTCACGATTTCCGGTTCGCGACTCGCTGCTTGCGCCGCGATCCGGCCCTGGCGCTGGTGGCGCTCGTGACGCTTGCGATCTGCATTGGTGCAAATACAACTATCTTCAGCGTCGTGAACACAGTGCTTCTGCGGCCGCTGCCATATCCTGAGCCGGGCCGCCTCTATTGGCTCAGCGAGCGCATGGGAAAGACGCAAACGGACATCAGCCTCGGCGCGGATTACTACACATTGCGCGAGCAAAATCGGATTTTTGAAGATATCGCCGCTTGGGATGGACAGGTGCTGAACTGGGCTGCGCCTGAAAAAGCGGAGCAAGTGATCGCCACGCAGGTGACGCCATCGTTTTTTAAAGTTTTGGGAACGCAGCCCCTTCTCGGCCGGTCTTTGCTTCCGGATGAACAAGGACCAAAAGCGCCCGCCGTGGTCATCCTGAGCTATGGCTTCTGGCGAAGCCTCCTGGGAAGTGATCCGGAGGCCGTAGGCAAAGCGATAATGCTCGATGGTCTTCCGCACATGATCGTGGGAGTCATGCCGCAAGGCTTCGACTATCCGAAGGGTGGGCAAATTTGGCGGCCCCTCGATATGGACGAGTCCTCGCAACGCCCCATACTGACGACTCGGCCGATGCGCCTGGTGAGCATACTGGCCAGACTGAAGGGCGGCGTCGACGCAAGGCAACTGGACGCCGAAATGGCCCGGCTGCGACAGGCAATCTACCGGCAATATCCAAAGGGATTTGTGGTCTCAGGTTTTCTGAGTAGTATGACGCTCGCTGCCACGCCGCTGGCACGGCGCATCACGGGCGACTTGCGCCCGGCACTACTAGTGCTAAGCGGAGCCGTTGCACTGGTGCTGTTGATCGCGAGCGCTAACCTGGCAAGCCTGCTGCTCGCGCGAGCCATCACCCGGCGGCGCGAGTTGGCGGTCCGCCTCGCGCTCGGTTCAGCGCGCGGGCGCATCGTCAGGCAGGTCTTGACCGAAAGCCTGGTGCTGGCCCTTCCCGGCGGCCTGGCGGGTACGCTGGCCGCGTTTGTCTCGGTCGCGGCATTGAACGCATCCAAGCCTTTCGTGCTTCGCAATTATCCGCCAATCACCCTCGATACGTTTACGCTTTCCTTCAGTCTCGTGCTGACGCTCCTTACCGGCCTCCTCTTTGGATTAGCGCCCGCCTGGACGGCCACCGGCGTCGGTATTCAGGAGGCTTTGAAAACTTCAGGCTATGCGCAGACCAGCGGACGCCGTGCCGTGCGGCTGCGGCGCGCGCTGGTCATTGCGGAGCTTGGCCTGTCACTGATGTTGCTGATCGGCGTTGGGTTGCTCGGTCGAAGCTTCGTGAAATTGGCCAATGTGCCGCTAGGATTCGTGCCGGAGAAGCTGCTGACATTGCGCTTTAATCTCACCGGATCTCGCTACGCAAAAGCGGAAAATCAACTGCAGTTTTATGATGACGTGCTCGAGCGTATACGACGGCTTCCCGCAGTGGCACACGCTGCCGTTGCGACCGATCTTCCGTTGACGGGTGACCACGCCTACCGGGGTTCGACGTTTGAACCCGCCGGGCGGCCCCCTCTGCCGCTCGCACAACAGCCCATGACGGCCGTCGCCTTCGTAAGTCGTGATTTCTTTCGTACGCTGGGCATTCCGCTGAAAGCCGGCCGCATATTCTCCCGGCAAGACAGCATCGCGACGCCGGACAACATCGTGGTGAACGAAGCTTTTGCAAAACAGATTTTTGCAAATGAAGATCCGGTCGGGAAACGCATCCTTACAAGCGGCGGACCCCCGTCAGGTTGGACGATTGTCGGGGTGGTGGGCTCCATTCGGGCTAATTCTCTCGGCGCAGAGCCAACTCCGCTGGTCTACCACTGCAATTGCCAAGGAGGCAATCCAGCCCTCACGCGCCTGGCGTTATTCGTCAAAACAACCGGCGATCCCACGCCCATGGTCCGCCTGATCGAAGACCAGATCCGCAGCGTGGACCGCAATGAGCCGCTTACGGATGTGAGCACCATGGACGACCGATTGACCGCAGCGCTCGCTACGCCCCGTTTTCACCTGCTGCTGATCGGATCATTCGCCGGGGTTGCTCTGCTGTTGGCCGCCATCGGTGTCTTCGGGGTCGTCGCATATGTGGTTACGCAGCGGACCCACGAAATCGGTATTCGTATGGCTCTCGGCGCCGGGATAGAGCACGTCCTGCGGCTGGTCCTGGGTGAGAGTCTCGGCTGGGTGATGGTGGCGACCATCGTAGGTCTTGGGGGAGCCTGGGCGCTTACCCGATATCTAAAGTCGATGCTCTACGGCGTGACACCGCTCGACTCGGCAACCTTTGTCCTGATGCCGATTGTCCTCGCGATCGCCGGTTTGGCCGCGTCGCTCGCACCAGCCGCGAAAGCGACCCGCGTCGATCCGGCCCGAGCGCTACGCGAAGAGTAACATTTCTCACATTCTTTGATTTCGTTTCGTAATTTTTTAGACTAAAGCGCAGAAAACAAGCGAATTTGGCGAAGCGATTTCGCACGTACTATTAGCAGACCGGTGGAAATTCAGAAGGCTATTCTGTCCTAAAGCCGGGATGATTAGATAACGGCCTAATGGTATAATCCGATTGGAATTAGTGCCGATATATGACGTGCGCTTTGGCACGTTATTGCCGTTATTCAGCCACAGGTTAGATGACGATCGGATAAATTCCGGGTAAAGTTGCCGATAGAGAGGTTAGCTGAGCTTAATCCATTTGGGCCAGTAGCCGTACGCGTAGTGACTGTTCGGCACTGAAACAGTTTTCACAGGCAATTGGCAGGCTATGTGTCGCCAAAAATCGCCATTGAGTTCTCCTTGGAGTAATAGATAATGAGTATCAATAAGGCCGCAAGGTTCATTTCGACCGCCGCATTTTCGTTATTGGCGGCGCTAATTACTGTAAATCCGATCGCCAATGCGCAGCTCACTAGCGGAGATCTTGTAGGTACAATTACCGATCCTGCGGGGGCTGCGGTGCCCCAGGCGAAGGTTGAGATCGTCGAAGAATCCACTGGTGTGCGCACATCACAAACCTCCGATTCGAACGGCCAATACCGCTTCAACAATCTCCCAATCGGAAAGTACGATTTAACGATTTCGGCGACCGGCTTTGCCGCCAGTACGCTGAAAGCAGTGGCCATCGAGCTGAATAAGACTGCCACACAGAATGTCAGCCTAACCATCGGCCAGGTCTCGCAAACTCTTGAGGTAGTGGAGGCAGCCGAGAGCATCGACACCTCTACCGCGCAGATTCAAACGAACTTCAACTCGAAATTGGCGGCGGACCTGCCCGTCGCGAGCCTGGCCGGCGGTGGAGTGCTGAACCTTTCGCTTCTGGGAGCGGGCGTTTCGAACGCCGGCGGCGTGGGTATCGGAGAAGGCCCCTCGGTGGGCGGCCAGCGTCCATACAACAACAACTTCACCATCGAAGGCGTGGACAACAACCAAAAATCCGTGACCGGTGCATTGATCTACGTGCCGAACGATGCGGTTTCCGAATTTACGCTCCTGCAAAACCAGTTCTCGGCCGAATTCGGCCACTCGTCTGGCGGACAGTTCAACACGAACATCAAGAGCGGGACAAACTCGATTCATGGCGCGCTGTACGATTACGCTAACAATCGCAACTTCAACGCGCTTGATCAGGCCAGCTACAACTCTGGTTTTCGAAGCGTGCAGCGATTTGATCAGAACCGGCTGGGAGCCTCCGTCGGCGGCCCCATCAAGAAAGACCGCCTGTTCTACTATGCGTTGTTCGAGTTCAACCCGACCGGACAGGCCTCGGTGCCCACATCGCCGATCTTTTCGCCGACCACCGACGGTTATGCACAGCTCTCCTCGATGGCGGGAATTTCTCAAAATAATCTGAATATCCTGAAAAAATACCTGGCGCCGGCCCCGGCTGCAAGCGACAGCGTCAATGTGGGAGGGACGACGATACCGACCGGAGTCCTTCCAGTTGCGGCTCCGAATTACCAGAACAACTACTACGGCGTCGGGTCGATCGATTACAACATATCCGACCGCGATCAATTGCGGGGTCGCTTTCTATATAACAAGCAAGACACCATCGATACGGCGGGCACGCTGCCGGCGTTTTTCGACCTTGATAGAAATCGCAGCTATTTGGCCACACTGAGCGAGTACCACACTTTCACGCCAAACATGACGAACGAGGTGCGGCTTGGCTACATGCGCTTCAATCAGCAAATCCCGGTGCCGGACCTCAGCTTTCCGGGGTTGGATGTATTTCCAAATCTTGGGTTCCAGGATCTAAATGGATTGCTGCTCGGGCCCAATCAGCAGGCGCCGCAGTTTACGATCCAGAACACCTACCAGTTCACCGACAACCTGACCTGGACGAAAGGTGCGCACACCTTCAAATTCGGATTTGATGGCCGTAAGTACATCGCTCCGTCGACCTTTACGCAACGAGCCCGGGGCGACTATGAATATTCCAATCTCTCGACCTACTTGTTCGACAATCTGCCGGACCAGGTAGCGGCGCGGTCGCTCGGTAACCCGGTTTACTACGGCGACCAGATTGCCACCTATTTGTACGCCAACGACCAATGGAAGGCGAATCAACACCTGACCTTGAACTTCGGTTTGCGTTGGGAATTTACGAGCGTGCCGTATTCGACAAGGCTTCAGACTCTGAATAGCATTTCAAGCGTTCCTGGCCTCCTCAGCTTCAATGAACCGCAGCCTCAATACAAAAACTTTGCGCCGCGGATAGGGCTCGCCTATTCCCCCGGCTCGAGCGGCAAGACGTCGATCCGAGCCGGCTTCGGGATGAACTATGACGTGCTGTACGACAACATCGGAATTCTCAACCTTCCGCCGCAACTGAGCACCACGGTCGACTTGCTTACCTTCAACCCGAATGGAATTGGACCGAACTTCCTAGCAAACGGAGGAATTGCTCCAAACACGCAAACGGGAGCTTTGTCGCAAAGCGAGGCGCGTGCGGCCACAGCGGCGTATGTTCCTGACCAGAAGCTGCCATATTCCATTCAATGGAACTTCGGGATTGAGCACCAGTTCGCCAACGACTATACGTTTTCAGCACGCTATCTCGGCACGCGTGGTGTCCATCTGGATGTGCAGCAGCGAATGAACATCTCATCTCCAGTCACTGCCGGAAACGCGCTGCCGACATTCTTCTCAGAACCGACCGCCGGCCAACTGGCGGGCCTCACTCGAACGCTTGGGGACATTCCGACAGATAATGTGCTCCCGCAATTCGCCGCCGCAGGCTTCCTGAACGGCATCGTCGAAAACGCGCCGATCGGAAACTCCTCCTACAACGGTTTGGCGTTGGAGCTACGCCGGCGATTTTCTCACGGTTTGCAGCTGATTGGAGCCTATACCTGGAGCCACAACATCGATGACAGCACGGCAGACTTTTTCACTACCGTTCTGACTCCGCGCCGCGCGCAAGACTTCCAAAATCTACGAGCCGACCGATCGTCGTCTGCGTTAGATCGCCGTCATCGCCTTACGATCACTGCGCTTTACGACGTTCCATTCTTTAAGGGCGACCACAATTGGTTCGTTAAGAACCTTTTGGGCAACTGGGAGGTCGCGCCGATTTACACGTATGAGAGTCCGGAATATGCAACCGTGCAGAGCACCACGACCGATGCGAATCTGAACGGCGACCCGGCAGCCGATCGGGTCATGATCAATCCGAACGGCCGCGGAACAACGGGTAGTGGGATCCACGCGATCAATGCGGCCGGTGGAACCGTCGACATGAACGATCCTAACGCAGACCTGAATAGCATTGCCGCTTATGTCGCCGACGATCCTACCGCGAAATATGTGGTGGCCGGTCCCGGAACCATACCCACGGCAGGCCGCAATACTTTACCGCTGCGCCCAACCAACAATTTGGACTTGACCTTGATGAAACGGTTCTCTATTACCGAAAGAGTCAAGTTTGAGGTGCTGGGACAATTCAGCAACACTTTGAACCATCCGCAATTTACTGGTGGCTATTTGAATCACGTCGATGGCGGCAATCCGAGCCTGGTATCGGTCCTGCAATCCGGTGGCGTTTTGAATATGCTGACTCCCGGCACGTCCAGCTTCAACCGGCCGGATCTGGCGTTCTCCAGCAACCCGAGAACGATCGTCCTGGCCGCCAAGATTACGTTCTAACGATTCTAGGCGAGGGCCTGCGCTAAAAACGGCAGGCCCTGTTTTCCGTGGAACTCGTGCACGCCCTCAAAGATTTCCTGTTGGGCGTGCGCGGGTACCCCCAGCACTTCGTACACGCGCTTCACTTTTGCGAATGCCTCTTTTGTGGCATGCACGGGGAAGATGGGATCTCTTGTGCCGCCCTCTGAAAAGAAGAATCGTGGCGCGATCAGACTGGCGATATCGTAATTCTCAGCCCAGTTCAAAATACCCGGTACGTAATTATCGATGCAGTGCGACACGCTCATGATGCTGTCGCGGAACGTACTGAGGTAGCCGCTTACGAAGGCAGCCTTAATGCGCAAATCGAGCGCCGACGAAAATTGCGTGCATGTTCCCCCGCCTGAAATACCAAGACAGCCGATCCTCTTAGAATCGAGCTCGGGCCGCGTTTCGATCCAATCGATCGTGCGCATCACATCCCACACGCGCCAACCGATCATAGTCTCGCCAAGCAGTAACGCTGCTCCGGCGGACGGTTGGCAGGCGCTTTGCGTCAATCCCTTGGCTTTGTTGATGGCATCGCGGCGGCATCCGAAGGCCATTGGCTCGATGGCCACCGCCGCCATGCCGTGCTCGACGACCTGGATCGCAAAATCGTACTCGTAAAACGACTTCTTAACACGGTCCTTTCCGGTTTCGTCAATGCCTACAATGTCATCAACGCCACGACCATGACCCGGCACGCACACGACGGTGGCGTGCGGCGCTTTCTTTTCGGCGGGCGTCAGCAAGTATCCGAGCACTCCCAATCCGGGGCGGCTTTCGAACACAAATTTCTCGCGCCGATAGCCGGGATAGTTACGAACTTCGAGCGTCTGGAATCGTAAGCGTGTTCGGTCGGGGAAACCGCCGAGCAGGCTTGTCAGCTTGGCGCGCAGCTCGATTTGCCACGACTCGGCTTCCGCCTTGGTATTGGCCCGAAAGGTCAGCCGGAGCGGCGCCGACTTGTACCGTTCCAAAGTCCAATGAACGGGATCGAATTCTGCGCGGTCCACTTGGTCACTCACGTTGTCCAGCGCACCCGTGTATTTGGGCGCGGCCACCGTCGCCGCAGTCAAAGCCATGCCCATCTCGCGGCGCGTAATCGGCTGTCTCATCTCTGAAATTATATGGGGTTGTTCAAGCTGTTGTGACCAATTCGCCTCTTGCCCCTATCGTGCGGAGGCAATGATCGACCCACAATTTCGTGAGCTTCTCCTGCGCTCCGTTCTGGCTCAGACGTGAGCGAAGACTCGCAAACTCCACATGATCGAGCGGCTGATCCTGGTTGAAGCAGGAGAACACCACGGTTTCCTTGCCTGTCACTGGATCCTTGTGCATTTGCAGGCACTGTGCGCAAATTTCTTTCATCATGCATTGCATCGGCGAATTAATGCTGCCGATTGCCTGATGATCGGGTTTGAGATACGGCCGTAGTACCGAATGCCGCGCCTGCTGCACCGCCCGCATCATGCCGTCCGACCCGATCACGATGAGCCGGTCGACGGAGCTTAAAGGAATTTCGGCATCGCCCAGGTCGCCACGGCCATAGGCCGCCATCGCTTCCACAATGTTGCCGACAAAGGCACTGTCCTGCACACGCCCGGGAGTAAATCCAGGCGCCTCATCGCACACCCAGATGACGACATCGGCGGCCTTTTCGATCTCTTCGACCTTGTAGCGGTCGATAATTTTCTTGTAGCCAGCGAAGTAGACCACGCGCGAGCCAGCCTCTCGCAATTGCTGGCCAATCGAAAAAAGAACTGCGTTGCCGAGGCCACCGCCGGCGAGCAGAACGATTTCCTTCGCCGGCATTTCCGTCGGTTTGCCTGTGGGACCCATCAATACTACCGGCTCGCCTGGCTTTAATAACGTGCACAGGTCCGACGATCCGCCCATCTCGAGAACAATCGTCGAGAGCAAACCCTTCTCGCGATCGACCTTGGCGCCGGTGAGCGCGAGCCCTTCCATTGCAAGCACCGTGTCGCTGGTGCGTGCCGCCAGCGATTCATAATTCTGCAACCGGTAAAACTGGCCGGGCTCGAAAGCACGAGCGGCGATGGGAGCGCGGACGACGATCTCGAGGATGGTCGGCGTCAGCCGAATTACGTCTTCGACTACGGCACGCAATTCCTGATTGAGCCGGCCTATTAATTTTTGAGGTACCGGAGCTTCGGCTTTTCTCCGCGCCAGCACTCGTGAAACGACGGGATATCCCTGCTTGGCCCCACCCATGGCCTTGACGACATTGCCTGAAAAAGAGGGATGCAGGTCGCCAAAAAAGCTAATAGCCCTTCCGTCCGGCCGAAGCGAAATCAATACTTGCGGATGGGCGGGCTTGGCAATCCGTTCGGGTTTCACCGGCTGCCCGTTTTCATCGACCGCCTGAAAATAGCGTCCATCCAGCCTGAAGTTGTGTTCGTCTTCGCGCGCCAGAACGGTATTCGGCTGGGTACCGGCAGCCACCAGAATGGCGCGCGCCGGCAGCACGACCTTTTCGCCTGTGGGCAGCAGGGCGCCGGTAGCGTCGTCGAAGCGCTGCTTCTCGAGTCGCAAAGCTTTGGCGGCTCCATACTTGTCGAGCTCTACTTCCTCGGGAGCCAAACACTCGGCAAAACGGACACCTTCTTCGAGCGCCTTCGCCACTTCCTCGTGATTGAGGGTGTAACTTGGGGCATCGATCATCCGCCGCCGGTAGGCGATGGTAGCGCCGCCCCAGGAATTCAGGAGTTCGGCAAGGCGCGGCTTTCTCCCTTCACGGCTCGCCGCTGCATGTTCGGCACGAATGGCGCGTGCATGTTCGAGAAATTCTTTAGCGATTTCACCTTCTTCGCCGGTCCAATGCGCCGCCAAGTCGCGCTCGGGCAGTTCGGAGGCAAGCAACTCGTAGCGCTTCAGAAACTTCTCGACCTGCACGACGTAATAAGCAAGTGACTCGGTCGCGGTATCAATGGCCGTCAGGCCTCCGCCAATGACGACGATCGGCAGGCGGATCTGCAGATTGGCCAGCGATTCGCTCTTCGCAGCGCCAGTCAACTGCAGCGCCATCAAGAAATCCGATGCCTGGCGCACGCCACGTACCAAGCCATTTTTCATGGGAATTACCGTGGGGCGACCCGCTCCCGCGCATAGCGCGATATGGTCGAAGCCCATTTCAAAAGCGCTGTCCACGGTCATCGTGCCACCGAACCGAACCCCGCCAAACATGCTGAACTCCGACCGCCGCTCTAGCAGAAGCCGGATAACTTTCAGAAAATTCTTGTTCCATCGCACGGTGATGCCGTATTCGGCCACACCGCCAAATCCGGCCATCACGCGCTGGTCCAACCGCTCGTAAATTTCGGTGATGTCGCGCAGAGGCTCGAACGGGCGCCGTTTGCCGTACGGATCCACACCCGAAATGTTCTCTGGCAGCGGCTCGATTTTCAATCCGTCCACGCCCACGACGGTGTGACCATCGTTCATCAGATGATGGGCCAGGGTGAAGCCGGCCGGCCCCAACCCGACCACCAGCACTTTGTAGCCGGTCGCCGCCCGCGGATACGGACGCGCGAAGTTGAGCGGGTTCCAACGCGTGAGCAGACTATAGATCTCAAAGCCCCAGGGCAGTTCGAGCACATCTTTCAATGTGCGCGTCTCTGCCTGCGGGATATCCACCGGCTCCTGCTTCTGAAAAATACAGGACTTCATGCAATCGTTGCAGATGCGATGCCCGGTGCCTGCTGCCATCGGGTTATCGATCACGACAATCGCCAGGGCGCCGATCGGGTTGCCCTGGCCTTTCACGACGTTCATTTCCGAAATCTTTTCGTCGAGAGGGCAACCAGCGAGCGGGACACCGAATACGCTCGATTTATACGCGCCGGTTTTCTCTTTGAGACCGGTCGCGCAACTATCTTTCGCCTGGTTATGACACTTGATGCAGTAGTTCGCCTGATCCAGCGCCCCGGTCAAGTCGGTACCCGGATCGGTGAGCTGAAATCCTTCGCGATGGCGGCGGTGGCCGCTATTGAGTTCAAAGCGCACCAACCCGCCGTCCGCCAGCGATTCCACCGGAACCAAGTGATGCATATCGAGCTTGTGCGGAATTTTGAAGAGGACGCCATGACCGTGTCGGGCCTTGCCCTGGGGAGACAGCGTTGCCCAGGCTGCGTAAAGCGTCGCAACCCGAAGATGTTCGTGATACGCCGTTTCGTTTTCGAGCCACCTGGCCACATGCGTCGCAAAACCCAACTCGGTGAGCGGCCCCGCCATTAATGTTTCAAGCTCGGCACCCACCGCGAAACCATCGATCTCACTCGCAGACTCCACTGTGAAACCCGTAAGCGCCTTGCGCTGCACGAACTTCCGCTTGATTGCATAGAGCGGCGCCAGTTCCGAATGCCTGCTCTGCAAGCGCTTTAAATCGCTCTCAATGTCGAACAATTTACCGATGAAATCTTCGACATACGGAGCCAGAGCGATGACTAATTCGGAGCCGGCTTTAGTGTGCGCCGCCGGCGGGTTTTCGCGGGCGGCAAGCAGCCGCTCGTGCAATTCCGGCGCCGACCCGCATAACTCCTTGAGGAAAACGCCGTCCAGTTTGACGAGTCCCTCGCGCTCATATAGTTCCTGAATTGTTGTTTTCACCACAGACCGGGTAGGAAGCCACAATTCTACTTACAAATTGGGCGATCTGTTTTATTGTCTCATTGCGGTTTTGCGACCAGCAGCACTCAGCAGGCCGTAGACATCCAGTTCGCGAGAAGCAGGTATGTAGACGCGCCCATCCGCCACGACGGGAATGGTGAAGTGCAGCGAAGCTCCGGCGCGGTCGCGGTCACTATTCTGCTGGCTGTTGAATAGCTCGTGGGCGACGTTCCCGGCATCGTAGGCGTGCAGCACAGCCGGGATGTCGCTCGTGTGCCCTCGACTGGTTTCGATCAGCCAGACGATTCCGTCCGTCGAGCCATTTGCCGAGATGGTCGGCACGGCGCCGGGATTCGTGAACCGCATCTCGCCTTGCGAGGCGGGCGCCAGATGATTTTCCTCGATGACGAAATCTCGCAGCACATCGTTTTGTGCGCCCACGTAGACGTGCCTTTCCCAATAAGAGGGTGCTCCGAACACACCGCCGTCCAGCCGTACAGTCTGGATGGCATGCCGGTTGTTGCCCATCCGGAACCTGCCCATGCGTTCGCGATTGAGGACAAACAACTCGCGACCTTTGCCGACGGCAATCAACAGCCGTACACTCGAACCTGGTTGAGCTGGCACCAGCAGCGGTCCTCCGGAGCCTAAATCCGCATCGGTACGATTGCGCTGTTCCTGATCGAAAGGCGTGAAATAGTCCTTCACCGCGAAACCAGCATTCGTGAAACCGAGTTTGAGGACACTATCTCCGAAGTCGCGTCCGCCTGACGCCGCGTTGAACACTCCGTTGCCAGTGATCGTATACACGTTTCCTTCTTCATCCGCCGCGGGGCCCGTATCGCTTTGCCAGATACCGCTCAGCGACGCCTCTGGAGCGGTGTTCAACGCGCCCTTCTGGCGCAGAGTCTGCGCATCGTAGGCGAGAACCCAGCCATAATACGGGCCGACGTCGCAAGAGGAACCCCAGGTTAAATAGAGCGTCCCTCGTGTCAGTAGCAATGCCGCCCTCGGATTTTCATGCAACGCAAGAAATTCAACTATCTGTGCCGGGCCGACCCCAAAAAGACTCTTGATGCGGCTCTCTACCGATGCACGAATCGCTACCGGGCCGCCCAATTTTTCCCGCCCGGTCCGCACGTCCAAGGCGTGCAGGCGCTGCCAAAAGCGACCAGCTTCCTTCGTTCGCACCAATACATATAGCGTTCCGCTTTGCGCATCGATCACAGGCGTCGACGTGATGCCTACCTCCGGATTCAGAAATGGACAACTCACGTTCTCGAGTGGTATCGTCGTGACCCGCCTCGCCGCGTCAGTAAAGTTCACCTTCCACAGCGGCTCCCGCGGCGCCCCTGCAGCGTCAAAGGCGTAGACGCTATCGTGCTCGGTGGCCACAAATACTACGTTGTGTGCTCCCTTTCCTGGAATTGCCAGGTTCGGCAGATAAAGCGGCTGCGCGTAAATATCTCCATCCACCGGCAGTCGAAATACCCTGCCGAAGCGATTCACATCCACGTTACGGGGATTTAAAAGGGTCTCGTGAATATTGGCGCCGGTGCGGGCATTATCGTATTGCGACGTGGTAATCTGTGCGTCGAGAGACGCGAGCAAGAGGCTTGCGAGCAGTAGCCGTCGCACCTATGTAGGATACTACATTTAACTTCTATGGCAACACCGAACGACGTGAACTGGATCGATATCTCGGTCCCACTGCGCAGTGGCATGGTGCATTGGCCGGGCGATCCGGAACCCAGCTTCGAACGAATATCGGAAATCGCGCAAGGCGCGGCGGCGAACGTCACTATGTGCCGCATGACGGCGCATACCGGAACTCACATGGATGCGCCTTGCCATTTTCTGGACGGGCAGAATGGTATCGATCGATTCCCGCTCGAACTAGCAGTCGGGCCAGCCAGGGTTATCGAGGTTCCTGATGTTTCCGTTTTGGGCCGGGCGCAACTGGAATCGAAGAATATTCAGCCCGGTGAGCGCGTGCTCATCAAGACCCGGAATTCCAATCGGCGCTGGGACGATCAGGATTTTGATACGGGCTTTGTCGCGGTGGACGCTTTGGGCGCGCGCTTTCTCGCGGACCGCCGTGTTCCGCTCGTCGGCGTCGACTATCTTTCAGTCGGTCTGTTTCAAGGCGACGGCGTGGAGACCCACCATATTCTCCTAACCTCTGGTATGTGGATTCTGGAAGGGCTCAATCTGGCTGCGGTGCCGGAGGGTGAGTACGAGCTGATTTGCCTGCCGCTTCGCATCGCCGACTGCGACGGTTCCCCGGCGCGCGCTATTCTCCGCAAGAAATAGCTACTATGTAAAGCATGGCGCTTACAGCAAAGACGCGGCGGGTAGGAAACGTCGCAATCATCGATCTCAACGGCAGGATCACTTTGGGCGAAAGCACGGGTATCCTGCGGGATGAACTGCGGTCGCTCCTCTCTCAAGGAAGCAAGCAGATTATCTTGAACATGGCGGGCGTGACATATGTTGACAGCGCCGGCCTGGGCGAGCTAGTAGGCGCTTACACCACGGCGACCAATCAAGCCGGTGCTGTAAAGCTCCTTCATCCACAAACCAAGCTGAAGGATTTGATGCAGATCACAAAACTGCACACAATCTTCCCAGCCTTTGAAGACGAAAAGAAAGCGGTCGAAAGCTTTGGCGCCGGAGCGGCTGCCTAACGCCCGCGCATGCGATAGTCGCTGATACCCCACATCGGAATAACTGTGCACATTTCGAATAGGCGCGAGCGAGCTCTTTCTCCGATTCGTTCGACCAGTGTTGTGCGGTAGGAATGTGCACCGGGAACAGCGGATTTTTCAGCCAGCGCCCCACCCAGATCGGGGTCGGGCAAGTTTGTGGTGGCCAGGAAGGCTTTTTTGTGGTTGCAGCGATACGTGATGATGGAAGTCACTGTGTCTTCTACCCACTCGGTCACACGATGAGCACCTAAATCATCGAGCAGCAATAACTCCGTTTCGAGAGCGGATTGATAGGCCTCGCGATTACTTCCGCCCAGGGTTTCATTAAAGCCAGAACGAATGCGATCCAATAAATTTTGATAGTCATAAAAAATGCCTTCATGTCCGCGCCCGATGAGCAGGCGCAGCGCAGCCACGGCAAGATGCGTTTTACCGACTCCCGGAGGGCCGATCAATAGCAGTCCCGGCTTCGCGAGTGCCGGATATTGGCGAGTGTAGCTTCTCACCAGACTCATCGCTTTGCTCAATCCAGTGCTGGCCATTGGATTGTCGTGGGGAATAAAAAAGTTGTCGAACGACGCGTTCTGATAACCGCCCGGGATTCGCGCCTCGACCTCTAATGCGGTGGCGCGCGATTCCGCCACACACTCGCAGCGGTCCGCCAAAGAAATGCCGTCTTCTTCGGTCACCAGCCATCCAGTGCCGCCACACTTCTTACAGTCGGATTTTGCCATTCTTAGTCCACAACCGCCAGCAGTTCCCCCGCCGTCACCGTCGCGCCTTCCTTAACATGGATGCGCGTGACACAACCGCTTTTGGGTGCCTTCATTTCATTCTGCATCTTCATGGCTTCCACTACGACCAGTCCCTCACCCGCTTCCACGCTCGCTCCCGACGTTACCAGTACCTTGATAACCTTTCCGGGCATCTGCGCGCGCACTTCTATTGGTCCATTTCCGGAAGACTTCGCCCTGCGGCTCGAGCGGTCCCGTAGGTCCATCAGTGAGATCGCGTAGCGTTGCTCCCCGTTTGCCCACACTTCAAAATCGGCGCGGGCCGGCTCGCCCGATCCGACGCTTACCAGAAAACTGCGATCGCCCAGCAATACGGAAAACACCCCCGGCATGGTCTCTACAACCGATGCATCACCCTGAGAAGCGTCAAGCAAATAGCGCGTTCGGTCGCCTTCGGCTTCGAGTTCCAGAAAATAGGTCGCGCCGTCGACATCGAGCTGGACCTTCAACGCAGAAGCCCTCGGCGCGCCTCAACCCGCCACGCGCTTTGGCCATCTTGCGATGGAGAGACGACGGGCTTCCGTCCCACGTGAGTGGCGGCAAGCATCGCCGCAATCTGCGCGTGAGGCTCTGGCGGCTGCGGAGTTTGGCGGGTTTGAAATTCATCGAGCAAGCCGGTGTGCAGTTCACCGGCTCTCCAGGCCCCGTCCGCCATCAGGCGTGAAAACATTCGCAGATTGGTTGTAATACCCAGCACGCGGTACTCGGCAAGCGCGCGTCGCATCCGTTCGATGGCCGAGTCACGCGTATCGCTCCAAACGCACAACTTGGCAAGCAAGGGGTCATACTCGAGTGGAACCGTCCAACCGGCATACACCCCGCCGTCCACCCGGACCCCCGGGCCGCCCGGCTCCGTGTAGTGCGTAATCTGACCCGGGCTAGGAAGAAAATTATTGTCCGGGTCTTCCGCATAGACGCGGCACTCGATCGCCGCGCCGCTCCAACGAATGTCTTGTTGGCGGACGGTCAGCGGTTCCCCGCTGGCAATGCGAATCTGCCAACGCACCAGGTCCATGCCAGTCACCCATTCGGTCACGGGGTGCTCCACCTGCAAGCGCGTGTTCATCTCCAGGAAATAAAAGTTGCCGTCATCATCGGCCAGAAATTCCAGCGTTCCGGCGTTCGAATAATTGACCGCGCGAGCGATTTGGAGCGCCGCCTCCCCCAATTTGTTTCGCAACTCAGGTCGCGACCGAACTAAAGGCGAAGGGCATTCTTCGACAACCTTTTGGTGCCGGCGCTGGATGGAGCACTCCCGTTCGCCCAGATGAATCAGATGCCCGTGTTGGTCGCCCAGGACCTGGACTTCGATGTGCCGAGGTCGTTGAATGAGCTTTTCGACATAAATCTCGCTCGAGCCGAAGGACCTCTCTGCTTCGCTTCGGGCATCGCGCATGGCAGAAGCAAGATTCACGTCGCTATCCACACGGCGCATCCCTTTCCCACCGCCTCCGGCCGAAGCCTTGAGCAACACCGGATATCGAATCCGCGCGGCCACCCGGCGCGCTTCGGCCTCGCTATCCACGGCACCTTCCGACCCAGGAACTACGGGGGCGCCGGCTTCTTTGGCAGCGCGCAGCGCCGCCGTTTTCGATCCCATGCGCTCAATGGCGTCCGGCTGGGGACCGATAAACTTAATGCCGGCTTCGCCGCACAGGCGTGCGAATCCCGCGTTTTCACTCAGGAATCCGTAACCGGGATGAATAGCATCGGCCCCAACCCGCAAAGCTGCCGCCACAATACGCTCGCCCGAGAGATAGCTTTCCGAAGACGGGGCGGGCCCGATCGCGACCGCTTCATCCGCCATGGAGACATGCAAAGCTTTGCGGTCGACTACCGAAAAAACCGCCACGCTCGTGATCTGCATCTCCCGCAGCGCGCGGATCACCCGAACGGCAATCTCGCCCCGATTGGCTACCAATACTTTGCGAAACAAACTCGAGCGCCCCGACCAACGTTGTACCAAACGCACATCAAACTCTGGTCCGCTCTTGACTTCGTTCCTCACCCGTGATAACGTTCCTCCCAGCAGTGCGCAAGTCTTGTTGCATAATGTGCAACACGCCGTGGGATGAAGTACAAAAGGTGGGAGATCCTGTATGCCAAGTTGCAGATTCGTATTGCGGACACTCGTGATTCTTGCCGGTGGCTTTGTGAGCCTGGCTATTCCGGCGATGGCGCAGACATTTTATGGTTCCGTTCTAGGAACGATTACCGATTCCTCCGGCGCGAACATGGCTGGCGCCAAGGTGACTATCACCAATAACTCGACCAGCGAGCGCCGAGACGCGACAGCCGGGAACGATGGCGGATATCGCTTCGTGAACCTGATCCCCGGCACTTACCATATCGACGTCGAGCAAACGGGATTCAAACGCTATAGCCGCGATGGTATCGGCGTGGCGGTGGAAGCCTCGGTGCGCATCGACGTGGCCATGCAGCTCGGCGATATCAGCCAGCAGGTCGAAGTTACCTCTGCGACTCCCCTGCTGCAGACGGAGAACGCGTCGTTGAGTCAAGTCGTAGGAGCTCGCTCGGTGGAGGAACTGCCTCTCAACGGGCGAAACGTCCTCAACCTGGCAGCGATCTCTCCGGGCGTTGTGCTACAGGGTTCGGCGGACGGCAACCTGACCGGCAAGAACGTTTTTTCGGCCGGTAACTTTCAGGTGGGCGGCGGGACCGCGAACCAAAGCGCTACCTATCTCGATGGCGTGCCGGTGAATATTACTTATGGCAACATCGTGGCTCTGGTGCCCACACAGGACGCCGTTTCGGAGTTCCGCGTGCAAACCAATAACAACACCGCTGAATACGGGCGGTTCACCGGCGGCGTCATCAACCTGACCTCAAAATCCGGTACCAACGACTTTCACGGCGACGCTTACGAGTTCTTGCGCAATCGGGAGCTGAACGCGGCCAACTTCTTTGCGAATAAGACAGGAGCCGGACGGGCGCCCTTCGTTCAGAATCAGTTTGGTGCGAACGTGGGCGGCCCGATTCTGAAAGATAAGCTCTTCTTCTTTTTCTCTTATGAGGGATTCCGTGCACGTCAGGGCGTTCTGTTTACCGAGACCGTGCCCACCGTACCCCAACTGAGCGGCGATTTCTCAGGTTTTCTGAACGCCTCGGGAGCGCAAATCCCGATTTACGACCCATTGACGCAGTGCGGGGCGTATGGCAACGCCGCTTGCGGATCCGCGACAGTGCAGCGTGCTCGCTTCCCGGGTAACAAGATTCCGGCGAGCCGGATCAATCCGGTGGCGGCGAATTTCCTGAAATTTCCCGAGTATGGCCTGCCCAACACCGCCGGCCAACTCTACACGAATAACTTCAACTATGCCAGGAACGCTAGCACGGGCGGAGATAACGATCAGATCAACGTTCGCGGAGATTATCAGCTCAGCGACAAACAGCGTCTGCTCGCGCGGTTCACTCGCTGGAGTTCATCGAACCTGCCGGTGGATGTCTACGGCAACGGCCTGAGAAACGGGGATCCGTACTCTCCTGAGCATTTCGTTACCACGCAAGCCGTTCTAGCTGACACCTATGTGTTCAGCCCGAACAAGATCTTCGATATTCGCGGCGGGTTCACGCGGTGGTATTACACGCGTATTCCCGGAACGCTGGGGTTAGACCCTGCAACCCTAGGATTCCCACCCTACTATTCCACCGTCCCGGTTCTGAATGGCCTGTCACCTTCGACAACTCTACCGACCATCGGCATATCTTCGCCGACGTACAATGCCATCGGCACAGGCCTTCTCCGCGGCCAGGACGACACCTACGCTCTGACACCCACGATGACCTGGATCACCGGCAAGCACACAATCAAGTTCGGAGCGGAAATACACAAGAACGAGCTCAATTATTTCCAGAACAACAGCCCGGGAGGCTCGTTCCAGTTCGACAATCTCTTCACTTCACAAAACGCCTTGAATTCCGGTGCGTCCGGAAGTGGCCTAGCATCCTTAGAACTAGGCCTTCCGAACGCCAGCAGCCTTCTGCAGACCTCGCTATACACATTCACAACGTTGTACTACCAGGGCTACTTCGTTACCGACACGTTCCAGGCGACAAACAAGCTAACCGTAACAGCGGGCCTCCGCTGGGAGATTCCGGGAGTATACCGGGAAAGATACAATCGCCAAGTCACTTTCAATTTCACCGAGCCTAATCCCGCATTGAACGGAGTGCTGGTGAACGGCAAGCCGGTGCTCGGCGCGTTCGATCTCGTCAATACGCCGAATCATCCAGAAGAGGGGTTGAATCCTGAACACTACAATCTGTTTGCGCCGCGCCTCGGTCTGGCCTATCGTCTTTCTGACCGGACGGTGATTCGCACGGGCGGCGGCATCTTTTATAGTCCTGCCACGATTGCTTTCCCCCAAGGGCCCTACGGCAATCCGTCCAATTACTTCACGAACCCGGTGGTAGGCACCTTGGACAGCTCTGTCACCCCCGCCAGCACGCTCAGCAATCCGTTCCCGAATGGAATCCAGGCAGCCCCCGGCCGCAATCCGGTATACCAGCAATTGTTCCTCGGCACATCTATGGGCGGACACGCTGATCCCTATTATTCCAACCAGTCGTACACGTATCAGTGGAATTTTACGCTCCAACACCAGCTCCCATCCGATATCGCGATCGAAGCCGGTTACTCCGGACTACGTGGAATTCATCTTGGGCTGGGGCGGCAGTACAATCAGATCAACCCGCAGTATCTGGCATTGGGGAGCCAATTAAAATCGATGGTCGCAAATCCCTTCTACGGAAGGATTACAGTTGGCGCGCTGTCCGCACCTCTGGTTCAATACGGCCAGCTTCTATCCCCGTATCCGCAATACACCAGCGTCTCCGCTCCGGCCGACTTCAGCGGTGACAGTACATATCACTCGCTTCAGGTGAAGATCGAGAAGCGTTTTCATTCCGGTGGCACGGTGCTCGGAGCTTATACTTTTTCGAAAATTCTTTCAAATGCCGAGACACTTACCACCTGGCTCGATTCACCCACCGGCGTTGCCGGTATCCAGAACTGGTACGACCTGAAGAGCGAGAAGGCTCTATCCAGTTTCGATTCGCGCCAGCGCCTGACGATCAGCTACGTTTACGATCTTCCTTTTGGGAAAGGGCAAAAGTTCCTGCCAGGCGTGCAGGGGCTAACCGATAAGCTGGTCTCGGGGTGGGGCATTAATGGCCTGACGACCTTCCAAAAAGGGTTCCCGCTGGGCATCACCGCAACGCCGAATACGACTGGTTTGAACACTGGGCTGCGGCCCAACGTGTCCGCAGGATGCGCGGAAGCCGTCTCAGGCTCCGCGCAGTCGAGAATCAATCAGTGGTTCAACACATCCTGTTTCAGCCTGCCGGCGCCCTACACTTTCGGCAACGAAAGCCGTACAGATCCGAGCCTGCGCGGCCCTGGCATCGCCAACTACGATTTCGCCGTATTCAAGCGAACGGCCATTACGGAGCGCCTAAAACTCGAGTTCCGCGCAGAGGCGTTTAATATCTTCAATCGCGTGCAATTCGGCCAGCCCAACCTTCAGTACACAACGGCGGCAAATTCCACCTTCGGCGTAATTTCGTCGCAACTCAACCAGCCAAGGCTCATGCAAATGGCCTTGCGTTTAGCTTTCTAAAGGTGTGGCAGGCCATCGGGTTTTTGGTAGCCTGCCTGTTCACCACCGGAGTCGCTGAGGCGCAACACGTGGACTCCGCAGTATGCGGTAGTTGCCACCAGGAAATAGCTCGTAACTTCAGGCAGACGGGCATGGGGCGGTCGGCTTATCGCCCTGCCGCGCAAAATACCATAGAGGACTATCGGGATCACAATACGGTGGAGCACGGTCCCTCTGGCCGTCACTACACCATGACCGAGCGCGATGGGAAATTCTATCAACGGCGCGCTCAAATCGGATTCGATGGCAAAGAGGACAACACGGTCGAGACGCAGGCCGATTTCGTGATCGGCTCCGGTGATCATGCGCGCACCTATGTACATCGCACATCGGACGGAAAACTCGCGGAGCTGCCGGTAAGCTGGTATGCGGAAAATGGCGGCCACTGGGCGATGAGTCCCGGCTATGATCGCGCGGACCAGAAGGATTTTCGCCGCGTCGTTCCAGAAGATTGCCTGTTTTGCCACAGCGCCAAGGCAAACGAGCCGGCAGCTATTGATTGCCAGCGCTGCCACGGGCCCGGAAGCGCGCACGTGACGGCCGCCAGTTCCGGCAAGGCGACAACGGAAATAATACGACGCGCCATCGTAAATCCCGCGCGGCTCAAGCGTGACCGGCAGCTTGAAGTCTGCATGCAATGCCATCTCGAAACGACGAGCCGCTACTTTCCCAATTCAATTCGCCGATACGATCGAAACCCTTTTTCGTATCGGCCGGGACAGCCGCTTGGGGACTACGCGATTTATTTCGATCACGGCGACGCCGACCGGGACGATCGCTTTGAAATTGCGCACGCCGCATACCGCCTGCGCAAATCCGCTTGTTTTCGCGCTAGCCAGATGACTTGCACTACTTGCCATGATCCCCATCAGGCGCTGCGCGGCGAGCAGGCAGTCGAGCACTACAAAGCTGTATGCCTGACTTGTCATGCCGCCGTGCATCGAGCGGAAAAGCGTGCTTCAGCAAATTGCGTCGAGTGCCACATGCCCAAGCGCCGTGCCCAAGACGCAGTTCACGTGGTGATGACCGATCATTACATCCAGCGGCACAAGCCGCAGGGCGATTTGCTGGCGCCGCTGGAAGAGCAACTCGAAAGCGATCCGGGCAACGTGACACTCTACTACCCGGCGCAGCTTCCACATACGCCGGAGAACGAGCTATATCTGGCCGTCGCGCGGGCCAAGGATGCCCCCGGCATTGCACGGCTCGAACAAGGTATCGAGAAATATAAGCCGGCGCAACCCGAATTCTATTTCGAATTGGGCGAAGCCTATCTGAGGGCCGGCAAGAGTCTAGACGCGATCCGCTGGTACGAACAGGCCTTGCGCCGGCGGCCGGGTGATCCGGCCGCGACAAAACAACTCGTCGTCGCCTTGTTCGCTACCGGGCAGGTAGAGGCCGCAATCCGCGTGCTCGAGCGAGCTCCGGCCGATGCAATTATCCTGACGAATCTAGGCAATGCCTATTTGCAACAATCCAAGCTAAACCAAGCGGAGCAAACTCTGCGTCAGGCGCTGCAACTCGACCCCGACGCTCCCGAGGCGCAGAACCTTTTGGGACTCGCCCGTCTCGACCGCGGTGACACAAAGAACGCCGAGACCTATTTTCGCAAGGCCATCCGGATTCTGCCGGAGCTGGCGGCGGCGCAAAATAACCTCGCCAACCTCGTAGCCGGGGCCGACAATTATCCCGAGGCCGAGTACCACTTTGAGAGGGCGATCCAGAGCGACCCGGCTTACGCAGACGCCCATCATGGCTACGGTTTGCTGCTAATTTTGATGCGCTCGTACGACAAGGCCGCCGTCGAATTGCGGGAAGCGGTGAGACTCGCCCCCGACTCCGCTGAAGCCCACAGCGATCTGGGCGACCTCCTGGCCGCACAGGGCCACACCGAGAGTGCCCGGGAAGAATACGCACGCGCCGAAGCGGCGAAGCGGAAAAAGCAAATCCATTGACGGGCATTTTTTGTGCTGATATTATCTTCTTGCAATTGTGTTTGCATAATAAGCAACATCTGGTCCAATGAAGTTTGCCTCCCAACTCGCCGTTTTGTGTTCGCGCGGGGCGTGGCCGGCGATCGGCCAGGTGATTGAAAGCTGGGAATCGGAAGGTGGCCTCGGGCCGGTGCTCGAAAAAACCGCCCGCCCTCGATCTCTTCCAGCCACGAAAGGGACTGCCGTCAAGCGCGACTATCTACGGGCAAACGCCTACACACTTCGCGCCTAAGTAGGAAAAACAAAGATGGAAAAAAAGACAACCATAGGCATTGCTCACAGCGACGCCGATCTTGGCAAACCTGCCGAATGCTCACGCGAGCAGCTCGACTTGGTAAAGGGTCTGATCCGGGAGATTGCGGATCAAACGATGGGTGGAATGACCCACATCGTGAAGCCAGGCGACAAAGTACTGATCAAAATCAACACCGTTATCCCGATCGCCGCCAATGCAGGTTTTACTACGGATCCGCGCATGCTCGAAGCGCTGATCGAATTGGTCAAGGAGCAAAATCCTTCCCGCATCCAAATTGGCGAACGCTGTGCCATGGGCGCTGATACACGGCACGCCATGGAGGTCTGTGGCATCGCCGAGGTAGCCGCACGCACCGGCGCGGAGTTATACCCTTTCGATAACGCGCCGTTCGATATGTACAAGATCGACCGGCCGATCAGCTTCAACGAATTTCCAGTGCCACGCGCCGTCCGCGAAGCGGACGTCTACATCGGCCTGCCTAAAATGAAAGTCCACCTTCACACGACCTTCACGGGCGCGATGAAGCTGCAATTCGGAAATCTGCCGGATTATGACTGGATGGTGCGCTGTCACCGCGATGACATTTACCAGAAAATAGTGAACTTGACCCGCGCGGCCAATCCGAAGTGGTTCATCATGGACTCGCTTTATGCATGCCAAGGTAATGGGCCCTTCAGCGCCGTGCGCGACGATTTGATTAAAGACTTCAATACAATTTGCGGCGGCCCCGATCCAGTTGCGGTTGATACCATTTGCGAGGCATTAATGGATTGGGAAAGTCCTGGCACGAACGTACCTTCGACGGTGTTGGGAGCAGCCGAAGGTCTGGGCACGAATCGCATGGAGGAAATTGAGCTTACCGGCGTGCCGCTGGCCCAGGTAAAGCGGCGCTTCCGGCGGCAGAATAACGTGCTGCAGGGGCAGTTTCCTAACGTGAACATCACAATGGGAAACACGTGCGAAGCGGGCTGCAGGGCGATCCTGCGCATTCAGTTGGATCAACTACAGGCTGATGGTACGCTCGAAAAATTGAAGCGGCCGCTGCATGTCTTCACCGGGCTACAGTTTCACGAAATCAAGAACGTGGAGGGCGACGTGATTGTGGTAGGGGATTGCGCTAAAGGAATGTTGGACCGCTTTCCCAACGCGCAATACTGGGGCAGTTGCGAAAAGTACGCAAACTGCACGCCGATTTGGGCGAACCTTCCGGATCAGGGAATCGCGGCCTATGTCAGGAGTCTGGCCCGCATACAGGAGAGCACGGAGATTGGATGAGCGTTTCGCCGGAACTTTCAGAGCAGGTTAATCTCACGCTGCAGGACACCATTGCAAGCGAAGCGGTCCTTCTGCGTAAAGCAATCTTAAAGCTGCTCGAAATCAAAGACTCGGACATTCGCATTTTGAATTTCGAGCAGAGCAGGGACGCGGTCGATAAAGGGCTGCACTCCGGCGGCGCTGCTTCGGCCGTAATTCCGCTGGTGACACTGTTCTATGGAGGCTTCATCGATATCGACGTGGCAGATCCCACCAGACGCGGGCAGGACATGTTCACGTTAAGCAAAGGTCACGCTGTCGCGACGCTAGCCTCCATCTATGCGGAACTCGGCTACTTCGACCGTTCGATATTACGCAATTCGCGTTCTTATGAAAGTATTCTGAATGGCCATCCCGGCCCCATTTTGCCTGGAATTCAGATTGCTACCGGCCCGATGGGTCAGGGGTTTTCGGTGGCCCAGGGGTTCGCGATCGCTGGACGAACCAGCCCGCACTTCGATTCCTATGCGATGACCGGAGACGGCGAACTGCAGGAAGGGCCAATCTGGGAAGCGGTGATGTACGCGGGCTCAAAGCAACTTGATAATCTTTGTCTGCTCGTCGACCAGAACAACGGCCAGCTCGATATCGCGAGCCACATGGTCTTTCCGATGCCGCGGCTGGAATCGGTGTTCGAATCTTTCGGCTGGCAGGCACACAGCGTGGATGCCACGCATTATGGCGGCATTTACGCGGCTCTCGAACAATTCAAGTTCGGCCCCCGAAACGGCAAGCCAACTGCTATTGTGTGCCACAGCACGAAAGGCCATGGTGCGTTTTCAGATTTCTTAAACAAGCACAAAGTAGCGGTAACCGACAAGCTCATCGAACAGGAATTGGCGTTACAAAGCGATCTACGGCGCAATCGCGTCGAGGAGCTTACCGGCTTCTATCTCAATCTGGAGCGGCACCCAAAAGGCAGGCAGATTCAGCAGACTGTGCTCACAGCCGCACGACAGATGCATTTGGCCACAGGCCGCGATTCATTGGGCGACTTGGCGCCGGTGGTGGGGCCGGTCCTGACCAAGCGCGCACCGCCGCGAAACAAGCGAATTCATTACGACGCCTCCTTGCTGCCGCGCATTGATGAAAGCAAAGAATATAGCGCCAGCGATATCGTTACCGGCGCCATGAAAATCTTTGCCCGCGACACCTCGGTAGCGTCCATCGATTCGGATCTGGGCTCGACCAGCGGTCTCGAAGCCGGCGTCGCAGCCGTCGATCAAAAGCGGGCGTTGAACGTCGGCGTCGCCGAAGCCAACATGATGGGCATCGGTGAGGCGTTTGCAGCCCTCGGTTTCAACGCTTGGATCAGCACATTTTGCCCCTTCTACGATTGGAAGGTATTGCGCCGGGTGGCCGTCGGTTATCAGGAACGGTTAGAGGCAATTCAATCCAAAACCGGCTGGCTCAGCGAGGGGCACGGTCTGGACTTAACGATGCTTGCTACGGGACCGAATTTCGAGACTCGAACGAACGGCGCCACGCACATGGGCAACGACGACATCACTGTCTTCGATGGCATCGCTCATTTGAAGATCATTGATATCTCCTGCCCGCAACAACTGCTGGGTGCTATGAAGTGGGTAATGGATGGAAACCGGGGACTGGTTTACCTGCGCGTCATGCGCGCCCCTTCCGGAGTCCTCTATGGTCCCGAATTCGTATTTGAATTTGGCAAAGGATACATCATTCGAGAGAGCCCGGAGGACAGAGCGGTCATCGTCAGCAGTAGCCGCGGAGTTCACGAGGCATTGGCAGCCTCCAAACAGGTGGCCGCCGCCGTGGCCGATATGCCGTCGATCGACGAAGGCCTTCTTTTGCGTCTTTACGACTCAGGCAAACTGCTTTGCTTCGCCGAGCAGAACAATGGTTATATCTGGCAGAATTTCCTGAAGATTCTTTACCGCCGCGGAATCTCTTGCGAATGGGATCGAGTTATGACCGTGAATACGCTCGATGCTAACGGCCGTCCGCAGTTTATTCATTCCGGAACCTATGAGGAGTTGATCGGGGCGTTTGGTCTTTCGCCGTCGCAACTGGCCCGTACAATCGCCTCTCGAATAAAACAATGAGCGTACGTCTGATACACGAAGAGGATGCCGCCGGAATCGATCTTCCCGGCCGCAATTTGCGCTGGCTGATTACGCCCGAGCTTCTTCACGCCAGCCATATGTCCGTCTGCATGATTCGCGTGCCTCCCGGCGCCACGGTTCGGCCGGCCCACTCACATCCCAACGGAGAAGAGGCGATCCATATCATCGAAGGCTCGGGACGCGTGCTCGTAAACGGCGAGGTCGATGCCGTCAGAGAAGGCACCACCGTTCTTTTTCCGCAGGGAGAAGTGCACATGCTTCAGAACACGAGCGAGCGGGAGATGAAAGTGATTTGCTTTTTTGCTCCCGCCACGAATCTAGACAACTACAAGTTCTACGAAGGAGTAGAGTTCCCCGCGCCGTGACCAAGAACCCTATTCTGGATTTTGAAATCGACAAATCTTCCATTCAATACATTGGCCACGATCTGCAACGGCCGGAGTGTATTCTGGCGGAGCCGGACGGAACGCTATGGAGCGCCGACGCCAGAGGCGGTGTAGTCAACATCAAACCAGATGGTACGCAGGAAATCGTTACCCAAAAACGCTCGGGGCATTTTTCAGACGCCGGCAGCGAATCGACGCGTTATCTGGAAGGAACGCTGCCGAACGGGCTGGCGTTCGCGAAGAACGGCGATTTCCTGATCTCCAATTTCGGTACCGACTGCCTGGAAGTGATGTCTCGTGACGGCAATTCGAGGGTCCTGGCAGACAAAATCGATGGAAAGCCCGTCGGCAAGGTCAATTTCGTGCTGCGCGATTCAAAGGACCGGATCTGGATAACGGTTTCCACCAGAATTAAGAACTGGATGCACGCGCTGCGAACGGATCTTGCCGATGGCTACATAGCGCGCTACGAGAATGGCAGCTTTCGGATCGTCGCCGAGGGGTTTCATTTCACGAATGAAATCCGGTTCGATGCCAAAGAAGAATTTCTTTATGTGGTCGAGACGACAGGGGGCTGCGTCAGCCGGCTGCGGGTGGACGAACAGGGAAATCTCGGCGGCCGCGAGATTTTCGGGCCCTCGAGTTTAGGTAAGGGCGCCTGGCCGGACGGCATCGCATTCGATAGTTACGGCAATTTGTGGGGCACCATGGTGTATTCGGACAAGCTCTTCGTCATTACTCCGGAAGGTGAGTTGCGCGTGCTGCTCGATGAGGGCGATCCGCAAAAGGTGGCCGCGCTCGAGCAAGCGGTCCAGCGCAATCAAGTTACCGAGGATGTGCTATTCGCCACGGGCCAGGGCATCGCTCCCTGGATGGCCAGCGTGACCTTCGGCGGTAAGGACCTGCGCACGGCCTATATCGGATCTCTCAAGGGCAAGCGGATACCTTACTTCCGCGCGCCCGTTGCCGGACTGCCGATGGTGCATTGGCCCGCGAACTGATCGTATATCGACTCGCGAATCGCTTCGAGCGATGTATAGCGCGGCTGATAGCCGAGTAGCCGCTGCGCCTTCCGAATGCTGCAATTCGAAGAATGCGCGATGTGCCCCCAGGTGATCTGCGCGTCTTTCTCGGAAACCGTCTCCTTCCATTGATCCCAAGGCAAGAACTTCAACTGCGCATCGTGCCCAAACCAGCGCGCCACCGCCCGCGCATAGCCATAAAGAGTCAGCGCTGCCGGGGACACCACGTGGAAGCTCTCTCCTACCGCGCTCGACCAATTGGTCAAGCTCGCAACGAAGGCTTGCGCAACATCATCGGCGTGCACATGGTGCAGACATTCTCTTCCCAGATTCGGTAGCGCGGTCTCTTCGCCCCGCGCCAAGGCAGAAAAAACGTTCGCGTTGAAATTGCCAGCTGGATTGATCGGCGTCCAGCCCACGCCAACCAAATGACCGGGATGGAGGATGGTTGCGGGAAAGCTGTTGCGCCGGGCTTCACACAAAAGATAGGCTTCGATAGCAGCCTTCCGGCATCCGTACTCGCCAAATGGCTCGCGGGGCTGTTCTTCCGTCATCGGCGCTTCCACTGTTGGGCCATGGACCCAGATGGTTCCGCAATGCAGAAAATGGCTGACCCGCCCGCGCAGAGGTTCGACCAGTAACTGAGCGCTCTCGAGTAAGTAGCAGGTCAGGTCAATAACGATATCGGGCCCGAGTTCCGCGATCCGTTCGCCGAATCTTCCCGCTTTCTCTTCCGCTGCACGATCGAGTATGATTTGCCGCACTTGGCGCCAGGCGGGATGCGGATAGTACGGCTCTCGTTGCGACCGGCTTACATTCACTACCGACAACCCTGCTTCGACCAAGCGCGGCGTCAGATAGGATCCGATGTGGCCGCTGCCGCCGATGATGACTGCCAGCATTACTCGTCAGCAGTTTGATTCGTAAGTATGGCGCTGATTTGCCCCGCCACTTTTGAAACCTGTTCGCCGCAGACGCGGTAGCGTTCGGCAGGAAAGCGCGTCAGTGGGGCCGACACCCCGATAGCGCCAATGATCTGCCCGTCTTCGGCACGGATGGGCGCGGCGACACAACGCACACCCTCCATGAATTCCTCGTCGTCCGTAGCAAAGCCTCGCATTTTGGTTTCGGCGCATATTTTGGCTAGCTGCTTGACTGAGGCAACGGTGCGTTTCGTGTGTGGCGGCAGAGGTTCATTGCCGAAGACAGCTTCCAATTCGGCCGTCGCGAAATCGGCCAGCAACGCTTTGCCGTGAGCCGTGCAGTGGAGCGGCGTCAACTCGCCAATTCTGCCCGAAACTGAAATCACCTGGTTGGTGGCGGCCGAATCGATGAACAACGCGTGCTTGCCTTCGCGCACCGCGAGTTGTGCCGTCTCGTTGGTCTCGCTAGCGAGGAGCTTCAGTTCCTCGTGCGAGACCTTGATCAGCATGTTGCCCCAATCGTACTTGTGCGCAAGACGCCAGAGCGACGGCCCGAGGATGTAGTCTTTGCGCCCAGCCGGATAGGCCAGAAATCCTCGCCTTTTCAAAGTACCGGCCAGGCGAAAAACGCTGCTGCGGTCGATTTCCATAAGCTCGGTCAATTCGCCCAACGAAACAGGATTACTGGACCTTGCAACGGCCTCCAATATGGTCAAACCTCGATCGAGGCTTTGAATCGATGGCGTTTGTTGCTTGGGAGAACTGCCGTTCGGTTTGCGATCCATTTTGGAATTGTGTGAGCAGAGTGCCCATACGCATTATGACTCCCGCAGTCCGCCGGCTCGTTATTTGTGAGCGAAATAGTAGTGGACGGCGGGAGTGACGAGCAGCGACAGCACCATGGATGCAAGAATGCCGCCGATCACCGCAATAGCCAACGGCTGCAGCATTTGAGATCCGGCGCCCAAGCCGAGCGAAAGCGGGATCATGCCGCACATCGTGGCAAGGGCGGTCATCACGATGGGTCGTAGCCGCCGCTCGCCCGCTTTGATCATGGCGTCCCTGGGACTCGCCCCTTCTGAGCGAAATTTCCCGTCTGCATCCAGCAGCAGGATCCCGTTCTTGGCCACGATCCCGATCACCATGATCAGGCCCATGAAAGAGGCGATGTTGAAGGTCGTTCCAGTCAAAAATAGCGCGAAGAAGACTCCGGAAGTCGACAGAATGGCAGACGAAAGGATCGCAATTGGCGCGGCGAATCCTCCGAACTCGATAAGCAGCACTGTGAAGACGAGCACCACAGCGGCCGCGAGAACGAACAGCAGATCGTGAAAGGACTGCTGCTGTTGCTGGTAGAGACCGCCGTACTCCACACGAATCGAAGAGGGCAAATGCAGGCTGGCCACTTTTCTTTGAACCAGGCCAACGCCTGTGCCGAGGCTCACACCCTCCAGACGGCCGGTGACCGCGACCATTCGCTGCAGGTTCTCTCGCCGGGATTCCAGTTGGCCGGGATCCTTTTCGATCTTCGCCAAAGTGCCGAGCGTACCGATCTTTCCGCTGGAACTGACGAGCACGGTGTTCCGGATGGCTTCGAGCGAACTTCGGCTCTCCGGCGGAAACGTAACGCGCAGCGTGTAGGGCCGATCTTGGATGACCGCGGGCACCGCAGCCGGTTCTCCCTGAAAAATCGCGCTCGCGGCAAGCTCGAGTTCCTGCGGAGTAAACCCGGCGCGCGCCGCCACGCTTTGATCCACCCGGAACGTAATCGCCGGACCGCTGATCGTGTTCTCTATGCCGTTTTTTACGTCTGTCACGCCACCGATGGTTTTTATGGCATCGCCGACTTTCGCAGCCCAAACCTTTAGCAAATCGAGATTCTCAGAAAACAACTTGATTTCGATCGGATCAGGCGAACTCGTGAGGTCGCCGATCATGTCCTCAAGAAGCTGGAAGAAATCCGTGTCCAACTGCGGAAATTGCTTGTTTACCTTCTCCCGCGCCTCCGAGATCACTTCCTGCACTCCACGACTCCGCTTTTGTTTCAGGATTACGGAGATGTCGCCCGTATTTGCTTCTGTGACCGCCGCTAAGCCGAGTTGTAAGCCGGTACGGCGCGACGTGCTCTGCACTTCGGGAATAGAATTCAGGATCTTCTCCACCCCTACCAGCACTCGATTTGTGTCCGTCAGCGAAGCGCCGGCGGGCATCAGATAGTCCAGCACAAAGGAGCCCTCATCCATTTCCGGAAGCAAATCCGAGCCAAGGGCCCGATAGCAAAGGAACGATGCACCGATCAGTAAGACACAACCCCCGGTAAAAATAAAAGGGCGCGCCAGCGTTCTTGTGAGTGCGCGCTCGTAAAGCCGCATGAGCCGCCCGCCGGCGGCGGTCTCGGAGGACTTTCCTCGGGAACGCAACAACAAATGGCTCAATGCCGGCGTCCACGTGAGCGCAAGGACAAGGGAAGTCGCGAGCGCCACACTCACCGTAACAGCCAGTGCTCGAAAGAATGTGCCGGTGACGCCGGTGATGCTTACCAGCGGAAGAAATACAACAATCGGGGTTACAGTGGATCCGATCAGCGGTCCTCGAATTTCACGGATGGCTTTGCGGATTGCCTCCGAGCGGCTTTGACCGGCGTCGCGATGCAGCACGACATTCTCCACCACGACGATTGCGTCATCGATCACCAGGCCGACGGCCGCGGCCAAGCCGCCCAGCGTCATCAGGTTGAAACTCTGCCCGATGCCGCGCAGCACAATAAACGTCACAGCGATCGTAACCGGAATGACCAGGCCCGCGACTACCGACGTTCCCCAATCGCGGAGAAAGAAAACCAGTATGATGGCGGCAAGAACGATTCCGATTACAATGGCATCGCGAACGCTCTTGATCGAATCGCTAACCAATTGGGACTGGTCGTAGAACGGTTTGATAGATACTCCGGCCGGCAGCGTCCGCTCGAGTTGCGCGATTTTCTTGTGAACTTCGTCTGCCACGGAAACCGTATTGCTGTCGGGCTGCCTGTAAACGTTCAGCAGAACGGCCGGCTTGCCGTTCGCAGTGACAACCGTATAGACGGGTTTCACCGAGGGGCTCACCGAGGCGAAGTCGCGGATTCTGATTGGCGACCCGGAAGCCGTTGTCTTCACCACGATGCTGCCCATCTCTTCCGGGTTACGCACCTGGCCGCTCACAAGCCCCAGAACCAGTTGATGGTTCTGTCCAAAGAGTCCCGGCGAATCAATCAAATTGCTCTTGGCGATCGCGTCCAAAATGTTCGGAACGGTAATTTGCAATTGCACGAGCTTTCCTGGATCCGGCTGAATTTGAAACTCGGGCTGCTGCCCGCCTTGCACGACCACGATGGAGACTCCGGGTAAACGATTGAGTTGCGGCTTCACGCTGTACGTGGCGAGTTGCCACAGCATAGTCTGTGGAATCGTGTCCGATGTCATGCTGTAGCCCATGATCGGGAACGCTGCGAAAGTCAGCCGGTTGGTGTTCCACGTTGCGGTTGCAGGCAGAATCGCTTGTACCCGCGCAACGGCCGCGTTGACGTATTGCAGCGTCTGGAACATGTCGACCTTCCAATTGAAGAAGAGATCGATTTCGGCTGACCCGCGGCTCGTGATAGAGAGAACGCGATCCAGACCGGGTATAGAGTTCACGACCTCTTCAATCGGCCGCGTAACGGTAACCTGCATCTGATCGATCGGCATCACACCGTTGTCCACGGCGATCACAATTCGTGGAAAATTCGTGGAGGGAAATACGGCCACGGGAATATTGAACGCGAGATAAATTCCGAACAGCGCCAACGCGATGCTGATAAATAAAATGGATTTGAGAAAGCGCGCGGTCCAATGGCCGCTTTCTGCCTGCTCCGACGTCACTTCTCCCCCTGCCCGATCTGTATCTTGGCCTTGTCGTCGAGGCCCAGGGCTCCCTGGGTGATGACGCGATCCCCGGGGCCGATGCCGTTAAGAATCTGCACGTCGTCGCCGGAGCGAATTCCGGTCTTCACCACCCGTTCGTGCGCCAGCCCGTCATCGCCGGCAACCATTACCTTCTCGCCGCCCTCGTCTGAGGAAAGAATGGCGCTCGTGGGAATTACCAGCGCATCCGGAATCTCCTCGGCTTCAATCGAAATCTGAACAGTAGATCCAAGCTTCAATCGCTCGCTCGTATTTGGCGCTTCCACCCAGATCTGAACCGTCGTTGTATTGGGGTCCACGGCCGGGCTGACAACCGTGACCTTACCTGGTAGCTCCACGCCGCCGCTCGATATCACCGCCCGCCGCCCCAAACGGATGACAGCCGCTTGCCCCACAGGTATGCTGGCGCGAGCGACAACGCGCGATAAATCCACCACAGACACGATGGCTGAGCCGCTGCTCGCCATCTCGCCAATATTGAGCGGCCGGTCAGAAACCACCCCCGTCAGTGGACTGAGCACTTCGGCATACGCCACCTGTGCCTGGGCGCTCTCGTAGTGGGCTTTGGCCGCGGCCACTTGTGCCTTGGCCGCCTTTAACTGTTCCACCTGCCCCACCCTTTCGAGCGATCCTAAGTGTTGTTGCGCCGTTTCGAACTGGCTGCGTGCCTGCACAAGCGCAACATTTGCGTCGTCCACCAGTTTCCGGGCCAGGGCGCCTTGCGCGAACAGCGCCTGCCGATTGTCATAAGCCCGTTGCGCAGCCTCCATTGCCTGGCGCGACGACGCCACGTCGGTTTTGGCTTTGGTCAGATCGTCCGGCATCGTCGCCGCAGCCATATTTTGATAGGCGGCTTGCGCCTGCTCATAAAGTTCCTTACTTTCCTGGGCGGCGGCCGTGAGGTCACGGTTTTCGAGAATTGCTACCAACTGCCCTTCCCGCACATGGTCGCCCCGCTGCACGAGAAAGTGAGCAACGGGAGCGCTGATTTTGGGCACGACATTGGCTTGGCGCAGCGGATAAAGAACCGCTTCCGCCAAGACCACCGCCTGAATAGGCGCCCGTTTCGCGGCAGCCACTTCCACCGGAGTAACGGCCGCGCTCTCTTCGCCATCCTTCGACTTGGAACAGCCCAAAAGGAGGAACAGCATGGCGAGCGGCAATACGATGGGCTTCACTATAGAACTCCCGTTAGACTTTGTACGGCGGCCAGCGCTACCCGATAACGCAGCAAGCCGTCGTCGTAAGCAGTTCGCGACAGATTGGCAGTGCTTTGTGCGTCGACCACTTCCAACGCGGTGGCTTCGCCTGCCTGATAACGCAGTAGGGTAAGCCGCAGGCTTTCGGCCGCGAGATCCGAGGACGAGCGCAGCGATTCTACTTGCCCAAAAGCGGATTGCGCTTCCTGGTAGGAGGAGGCAAGGTCGGCTTCGAGCTGTTTCCGCGCAACGGTCAAGTCGAGATCGGCCTGACGGGTCTTCAACGAGGCCTGCTTCACTTTGCTGTGAGTTGCGCCCCAGTTCCAGAGCGGAATATTTAGAGTGGCCTGCGCAGAGTAGCCCAGGTTCTGGCGGAAAGGCACCAGAAAGTCCGGCTGTGTGCTGCGGCCGCTCTCCGGTGTGGGATAGTTCGTCTGGCCGGCAAATTGATTGGCATTGATGCCGTAGAAGACGTCGAGCCCGAAAGAAGGCAGATATCCATACCGGGCCACTGTAACGCCCAAGCGTGCCTGCGTCACGCCTTCTTGGGCGGCCCGCACTTCCGGACTATTGGTCTGGGCCTCAACGGTCGCCTCAGGCAGCGGCGGCAATATCTTCAGTTGGGAGAGATCGTCGACGATCGCGTAATCGACGCGTAATGCGGGAAACATCAAAACGGCCAGTGCGATTTTCGCCTTTTGAATGGCCAGTTGGCCATCCTGAACGTCGCGTTCCCGTTGCCGCACCTGCAATTGCGCCTTGATCACATCCGCGTGCGCCGCTTCGCCCCCAAGTTCTTGTTTGCTGGTGATATCAAGAAACTGCCGGGCTTCTCCAAGACTCCGCTCACCGTTTGCCGTCTTGCGCTGTGCCGCAGCGATCGCATAGTAGTCCTGGACGACCGTAAGCTTTAGGCCGCGGGCGGCAACGTCCGCTCTGGCGCGCGCCACCGCCTCGGCGGCAGCCGCCAGCCGGACTTCGCCGCGCCTTACAAAGGCCAGCAGCTCTTCGTGCGCCTGCAGTTGCTCGTTATATACATGCACGCCATCATTCGCCACAAACACACCTGATGCAGTGCCGTTGCCCTGCGTGTAGATGAATTGATTGAAGCCGTTTACCGATGGCAGCGTCGCAGCTTTCGCCTGCGCATGGTCTTCTCGGGCCAGCGCAGCGACAATGTTGGCGGTTTCGATTTGCGCTCCAAATTTCTGAGCCCGCGCGAGCGCGTCCGCAAGATCGATCGTCAAATTCTGGGCCGGCAGCCGAAGCACCCAGACCGCCAGCGTGAAAAGTATTAGAACGTTGCTGCGCAATCCTAGCCCATTGAAGCAGCGAAAACTGAAAAAATGGTGAAGGCTGTTGTGGGTTGCTCATATGGGTGTTCATCGAATCTTCAGGTTTCAGATCTAAGATTTAGGCGACGGATGCAAATTCTGGCAGTTGAGGATGAACCGGCCATGGCGGACCTGCTCCGATCCGCGCTTTCTGACGAGGGCCATCTGGTCACTCTCGCGTCCGATGGAAAACAAGCTCTCGCCTTGGCGCACACCGGCCGCTTTGACCTGCTGGTGCTCGATCTTCTGCTGCCCGGTATCGATGGGTTTGAAGTGGCGCGGCAACTGCGACGCGCGCACATCCAGACGCCGATCCTCGTGCTGACGGCGCGGGACCGTTCACGAGATATCGTGGCGGCGCTCGATGCCGGAGCGGACGACTATCTCACCAAGCCATTCTCGCTCGAAGTCTTTCTGGCTCGCGTCCGGGCCGTAAGCCGCCGCGGCGACATCCCGCAACCGGTTTGCCTCGAGACAGCCGGCTTGAGCCTGAATACGGCGACACGCGAGGTGACGCGGAACGGCAAGCAGATTCTTCTCACACCGCGCGAGCATAGTCTTCTCGAACTGCTGATGCGCCACAAGGGGCGGGTCTTGTCGCGCTCCCTGATAGTCGAATCGATTTGGGGGTTCGACACGGAGATTGAGGAAAACACGCTCGACGCATTTATTCGCCTGCTGCGCAACAAAATCGAGATCGCCGGCGCGCCACGGCTGATTCGCACCGTTCGTGGAATCGGCTACTCTCTCACGGAACACGAGCCGTGAAAACCGGATCGATCCGCGCGCAGCTTACGGCCTGGTACACGGCGGTCCTCTGTATTGGGCTTATCCTATTTAGCGGCACGATCTGGTTCGCACTACGCCACTTCCTGTATGCCGATCTCGAATCGGCGCTCGTCGATCAGGCCCGAGGCTTGAATATGTATCTTCAGATCGAAGATCACGACCTCGGGGTCAGCCTGCCCGAAGAAATCGATGAGTATTCACAATCCATGCCGCAGAACCATCTGCTGGCTGTCTTCGATGCCAATGAAAAGCCCATTTACGAGACTCCTGACGGTTTGACTCGCTCACAAGACGTCAGCAAACCGTACAAACTCCGCTGGAAGAAGCACGCGTATCTGGCCGTCGTCGAGACAGTGCTTTTAAAAGACGGAAGAGTCCATACGCTTCTTGCCATCTCCTCTGAGCCCACTGACAGGGCCATCTATCTACTCGGCGTCCTGCTGATGGCGGCTATCCCGCTATTTGCTGTATGCGCGGCTGCGGGTGGATTTTGGCTGAGCCGCAGAGCGTTGCGGCCGGTTGACGCAATAACCGCGCGGGCACGCACCATCGGCTTGAACAATCTCTCGGAACGTTTGCCTGTTCCCAATACCAACGACGAATTGCAGCGGCTGACCGAAACATGGAATGCCATGCTCGCCAGACTCGAATCAGCTATCGCGAAAATTTCCCAATTCACCGCCGACGCCTCTCATGAATTGAGAACTCCGATTGCCGTTGTACGCCTGGCGGCGGAGAACGCGCTCCGCAGGACGCGTTCCGAAGCCGAATACCGCACGGCGCTCCAAAAGATTCAGAAGGAATCGGAAAATATGACGCACCTGATAGAGGACTTGTTGTTCCTCGCCCGCGCCGACTTCGATCACAGCGCCGGAGAGACTGGCGCCGTCGACCTCGAAGCCTTGATCGATTCTGTGCGTCTTGACTTGACTCCTCTGGCAGAGGCCAAAGCGGTGACCCTCAGCCAGACGAGCGCCGGCCGGCCGATTGAAGTTGTCGGAAGTTCATCAGCTCTGCGCCGAATGCTTGTGATTCTTCTCGATAACGCCATCAAGTACACACCTGAAGGCGGCGCCGTTTCCATCCAACTCGAGCCACATTCCCGGCATGCCACTGTGATCGTGGAAGACACGGGCATCGGCATTCCTGAGGATGCTCGTAGCCAGGTATTTCAGCGATTCTTCCGAGTGGACCCATCGAGGAGCAGAGAATCCGGCGGCCACGGGCTGGGATTGGCCATCGCTCAAACAATCGTTGCCCAGCATGGCGCAGCTATCGAATTGCGGCCGGCTTCGCATGGCGGCTCGATCTTCGCCGTGTCGCTTCCGCTCCGCACACCGGTTTAGAGCGAACCGCTAAGATGATCCTTTATGGACGCGCAACAAAAGGCTGAAAGCCTTGGAATTAAATTTGAAAAAATCGCTCCCGGCTATTTGAATCTTTGCATTCGGTCGGGATCGCAGCTCCTCACCTCCGGGCACGTGAGCGGCTTGAAAGGCAAACTCGGCCGCGAGCTGACGACGGAGCAAGGCCGCGGTGCAGCGCGCGAATGCGCCACCAAGGTTCTGCAGTCGGTCTGGAACACGTACGGCACACTGAGCGGATTGCGCGTGATCAAAGTCCTTGGCTGCGTGAATTCCACGCCGGATTTCGAGGAGCAGCACTTGGTAATCAATGGCGCGTCGGATCTGCTCCACGAAGTATTCGGCAAGCAGACGGACGGCTATCACGCCCGCAGCGCGCTCGGATTCGCATCGCTTCCCACTGGAGCCGCCGTCGAAGTGGAGGCGATCTTCGAAATCGCTGGCGCCTGATTTCCACGCAGGAAATCCTCGATGTCACCCATTTTTTCGTCCAGTAAGTTCAGTTTGCGCGACAGGCCTTGAATCTCCGATTCGGCGCGCCGGTTCACGTCGAAATCGAGTTCACCACGCACACGGTCCTTCGTGTCCTGCCGATTTTGGCTCATCATGATGACAGGAGCTTGAAGCGCGGCCAGCATCGACAGGAATAGGTTGAGAAGGATAAACGGATACGGATCCCAGGCTTTTCTCCCCAACACGATATTGGCTGCGCTGTAGACGACTAGCACCACCAGGAACGTGATAATGAATGCCCAGGAACCGCCAAACCGGGCGACCGAATCCGCTATTCGCTCGCCTAGCGTCGACTCTTTTTCGATCACTTCGTTAGGGTTCCGGGTAGATCGGAGACGTACAAGCTGCTGTGCGCCGTGAAATTGGCGGCCAAGCACAGCCAACATATCCATCCCCGCATGTGGCTTCCGTTCGAGCAGCACGGCAATATCGTGACGGTCCATTTCGATGCAAACCGTAGCCTCAAGAGCCGTTGCATTGGTTTGATGCGGCGTCTGATCGAGCATGGAAGCGAAGCCGAAAAACTCTCCTGTTGCTGGCTCGTCCACGACCACTTCCTGATGATCCTCATCGACAGTCGTTACCCGAACACTGCCGGAAACCAGGATGTAGGCGCGACCGCTCGGATCGCCCATTTTGTAGATGCGTTGTCTGACGGCAAAATTCCGGACTTCGACCTGCCCAGCCAAAACCGCAGCTTCTTCGTCGTCAAGCAAAGCGAATAACGGGACATTGCGTAGAATCTCGGGATCGCACGGCATCTCTTACCTCCCTGCTGCCCATTCAGGATTCCATAGATATTGTGGCTATACAACTTCTAGTGTTTGAATACTAATGTGTTTTCCAATACAATCTCGTATTTAGGTGCGTACGCTATCCTCTAAAACATGCAGGAAGCGTTAGCTCGCAAACGCCTTACGAGAGTGGAGAGCCGAGCCCAGACACGCGAGCGATTGCTCGAAGCGGCATTTGCGGTTTTCGCCCGTGATGGTATCGAGGCGGCCTCAATTGAAGAGATCGCCGAGGCGGCAGGCTATTCGCGCGGAGCGTTTTATTCAAACTTCGAAAGTAAAGATGATCTACTGCTGGCGCTCCTCGGTCGCAAAATGGAGCAGGCCAAGGAAAATATCGCAGCAATTCTTGGCGACAATCTTCGGCCCGATCAGATCATCGAACGGATACGCGAATATTACGTCAATCTCGCTTCCGACAGCCAGCACTGTACATTTGCGCTGGCCGTCCAGCTCCATTCTCTGCAGAATCCCGAAATCCGGCCGCGGGTAGCCGAATGGCTCAAACGAGACCGGGAACTGGTGATCGAGCAGGCGAGGGATGTTTATGCCGCTATCGGCAAGGAGCCGCCGTATTCAGTAGAAATTGTCGCGCTGGGCCTGATTTCCATCTCGCAGGGCTTAGGATTGACGCAGGCCATCGATCCTACACAAGTCCCGCCGGATCTCGTAGCGCTCGCCCTTGAAATGCTCTTTAACCGCGTCGCAGGACTGGACGAAATTAAAGCTAACCAACCGTGTTGATCAGAGTGCCGATCGGCGGGATGCTGATGCGGATCTCGTCGCCCCTCTGGAGCGTGAAGGAGTCTGGTGGCACCACGCCTGTCCCAGTCAAGAGCAAACAGCCACCTGGAAACGAATTATTGCGATAAAGGTAGCTGACGAGTTGCAGAGGATCGCGCTTCAGTTCCGAGAGCTTGGTCGAACCCGAAAAATGCGCCTTACCGTCACGTAGGATCTCCAACCGGATTTCAGTCGAGGGTGGCAGCGGAGCAGGGGGCACCAAAATACATGGCCCGATGGCGCAGCTCCGATCGTAGACTTTCGCTTGCGGCAAATAGAGCGGGTTCTCGCCTTCGATATCGCGCGAGCTCATATCGTTGCCTATTGTGTAGCCGACGATCTTGCCCGACCGTGTAATGACTAGAGTGAGTTCAGGTTCCGGCACCGACCAGGAGGCATCGTCGCGAATCGACACTCTGTCGTTCGGCCCTACGACGCGCCGCGCCGTAGCTTTGAAAAAGAGCTCCGGCCGTTCGGCTGAGTAGACCCGATCGTAGAAATCGCCGCCGCCCGCCGATTTCGATTCTTCCATGCGGGCATCACGGCTCCGGTAATAAGTAACACCCGCCGCCCAGATTTCCTGCCCTGTGGCGACGGGCGCTACCAGATCGTTCTCGGCCGGACCATCCGTCGACGCCAACGGATCCAGCGCGCTGGTCAGATAGTCGTGCAGATCGTCGCGATTGAGCAGTTCATTCCAGTCGTCCTTGCCACGAAAGAACCTGGATTGCTCCTGGATGTAATATCCGCCAGACGTCAGATAGAGTTTCAACTATCCAGATTATCTAATGGTGATCGTCGTGATGTCCGTCGTGACCATGATCGCCGTGATCGTAATGTGCCGGGGCATGTTCGTGATGTTCGATCCCCGGTCCCGGCGCGTGGTGATAAGGCGTGACGTAGGGATGCACATACGCACGTTGATTGGACCACGTCCGCACCCAGGGACGGTGGTCGATCAGAATATTGTGCTCGCGCCAACCAAAGCCTACGCCGCCCCATCCGAACGGAGCAAAAGAAGCGCCGATCGCGATGCGCGGTCCAAAGCGGAAGGCGCCGCTCACCACGAAACCAGGCCGGGGACGCGAATAGACCACCACCGGGTTATAGTACGGCACGTAGTAGTAGCCCGAATATACGGGAAGAATTTCAATGTTACCTGGCCCGAGAACTTGCACGCGTTGGTATTGCGTGAATTGCGGGTCGCGCAGGTAGCCGTAATCATAAGCTTGCTGCCGCATGCGCTGCACCGCGTCCATCACATCGCCGCGCTGTTCCAGCACCGCATTGCCGAGTTGTTGCGTCCACGACATGTATTGCGCCATATAACTCAATACCTGCGGGAACGGGAGCAGCGCTAGCACGCTGGGATCCCACGGAAGATTGTCGCGCTGGACAGCTTGTGCGATCGCGTCGCCTTGCAGAAAAGCATGCTGATTCGCCCAGGTGGCAGCCTCGGGAATCTCATTCGAAAATGTCGCAGCCGTCAGCACTTGGGCCAGCAATCCGTCCGGATACAGCGCGATCGGCCCGACAAGCTGATCCAGCTGCTGAGGCGCCATCGTCGGCGGAGGCGCATATTGTCCCTGTGGAGGATACTGCGGCTGCGGGTATTGTTGCTGCGGCTGCGGATATTGCGGCTGCTGTGCCGGATACTGCTGTTGTTGCGGGGGATACTGGGGCGGCGGATATTGCTGTTGCGCCAGACAAGCCACAGACAAAATGGCCCCCAGTCCAATTGAACCAATTGCTCTTGCTCGCATTTCGTGCAACCTCCTCGTTCCTAACAGATGGGACGCAAATCAACAGCGGAAAGATACTGCAACCGCGCGCCTGTTAATTAAAACGCCTTCAGACGAGTTAGTATTACCAGCCAGTATTACTGGTCCAGTATTACCAATCAACGCGTATGCCTAATTGAATAATGCGGCCTTCGAGAGTGGTGGAGAGCGGAGCCAGCGTAGCCGGCTTGGTGATCAGACCGGCCGTATTTACCGTCGCCGTCGCATTCAAAGTTGTGATGTTCGGGTGATTGAAAATATTATTGGCTTCGGCGATAAATTTGGGCCGTACGCGCTCCCAAAGCGTAAAAAGAGTTCGGGTGTAGCGCAGGTCGAACTGATACACATTGGGACCACGCGCCGCGTAGCGCGCCAGATATAACGGCCGGCTCACACTCGCAATCGTGTCTTGGTTCAAGTTCAGGTTGGCTACGATGTTTTGCTGATCGCCCGAGGCGAGCGTAACGAGCGCGGCTAGCTGGTTGTTATTTGCCAATTGGCGCAAGAATCCATTTCTGAAGTGGAACGTCGGCGCCATCACCGTGCTCAATGTGAAGGCGTGTGGCCGGTTCACGATACTGTCACTGCGGTCGCGTCTCCGATTGGTCGGATCTGAAATCGGCAAATTCTGTTCGAAGCTGTTGGCGTCCGGGGCATCGCTGATCGAATGCGACCAGGTATACGAAGCGCTCACCAGATATCCGCGCGACAACCGATGCTTAAGGTTCACGATCAGCGCGTTATAACTCGAAATCGCTCCAATATCCTGCAGCGCGATGTTATTGAACTGCGGATAAAGCCTGCTAGTCGCGCTCGCCGCGCCAAACACCGGCCGTCCATCGGCCAGATAACTTGTCGGATTGATCAAATTCATATTGCGCAAAAATGTCATGTTGCGCGCATTGGTATTCACGTAGCCAACCGTCAGCGAATCGTTCTGCGATAACTGCTGTTCGATTTGAAAACTCGTATTGAATGTGTAAGCATTCTTGAAAGTGGGCGTGAGGGTAACGATACTGGGAGGCGGGCGCGAGATGGATCCCGCAAGCGCGCTAAACACCTGCGGGAAAGCGGGCGCTAAAGGATCCGTGGGACCAAACTGCGCCGTGAATGCTTCGCTCGAGCCGTTATTACTGAGCGCGTTATACCAAAGGTTCGTCGCCGGCGCCTCATAAAACATGCCGGAATTTAGACGTAGGACAGTCTTCGAACTAATGGTCCAGGCGATTCCCAAACGAGGAGACCAATTCGCGCCGGGAGTGCGGAAGCTCTGCGAATACACGAACGGCTCGTTGGCCGGCGGAGTGGGCGCTTGAAATTTGTCGTAGCGCACACCGTAAGTGATCAGAAGATTCGGCCGTACTTGCCAACTGTCCTGCGCGAAAAGGTTCCAGAAGAGCGAGTGGTACCCGGCTCCAACCGTGCCGATGCTGGTCTGGAAAGAGGAATAGCCAAAACGGTTCTTTCCGGACTGCGCATCCAGGTAGCTCTGAATTGTGGGGAACGTGTATTGGCTGAATGTATCGGCGAGCTGCACATCCAGAATTTGTTGCACGGAACCACCGGCCTTGATAGTGTGCGCGCCCTTTATGACTGTGAAATTGTCGCTCAGGCTCGGAATCTTCTCATCGAACACGTCGCCCACGCTGATCGAGCCATTGAACGTGGCGATACCGGAAATCGTGATCGCGGGACCTTTTCCAGTCAGGGGATTGGCTTCATGGCGCTCATTGCGATACGGGTCAGATAGCCGCAGTTCGTTCAGAATCGTGGGCGAAAAGCTGGAGAGTAATTGCGCACCGGCGATGTAGGCCCGGTCTCGAAAATCAGAAGCTGCATCCAACGCATTGATTCCGCCGACCTGCGTATTGAACGGATAAGTATTGCGAAAGTAATTGAGACGCACGAAGAACTGCTGCTTCTGTGTGATCTGCCAATCGGCACGCAGATCGACAAATTGGGCGTGCTGAATCGAAGGGGCCGTTGCCAACAGACTCGGTGGCAATCCGATCAACGCGGCGTTCGCCGGATTGATCGTATTGGGCTGGGGCAGACCGCGCGTCAAATGCTCATACGCTCCGTAAATGAATAACTTGTCCTTGACGATCGGACCGCCGGCATTGAATGAAATGTCGTTCAACGTCAGATCCGGTTTGACCGCGGTAGCCGACAACAGAATCGGACGTGCGCTCGCATCGGTCGGGCGGCCAATGTATTGAAATTCGCCGTGGAACTGATTCGTCCCTGATCCGGTTATTACGTTATAAATGTCTCCCGCCGTGAAGCCGAATTCCGGAGCAAAGCTGTTCGATACTGTTTGAACTTCTTGCACGTAGATATCTGCGATTGGAAACAACCGCAAGCCATAACGGTCGGTTTCGGTATCCACCATGCCGTCCATCTGGTAGTTGATGCGGTCGAGAAGGCCGTTCGTATTGATGGTGCGAGGGATACCGAGTTCCGGATTCGGATGGCCGCTCACGCCCGGCTGAAACACGATGAAGTTGTAGGGATTGCGAGAAGTCAGCGGTAGATTATCCACTTCTGCGTGCGTGATGGTGCGTCCTATGCTGGTCCGCGAAGGCTCGATAATGGGTGCGCCCCCGGAGACTTCAATCGAAGTGCTGGTCGCACCGACTCTCAGTTGGGCGTCGATCACCGCTTCCGTTCCGGCATCGAGCACTATTCCCGTGTGACGCTGGGTGTCGAATCCGCTTTTTTCGATACGAACCGAATAAGTGCCTAGCGGCAGATTAGGAACAACGTAGTAGCCATCGTCCGACGTCGCAAGCGACCGGGAGAAACCGGTCTCCGCATTTTCGATCGTCACGGCAGCTTGCGGCAGCGGAGAACCAGTTTGGTCCAGAACACGGCCGCGAATACTGCCATTGATCGCCTGCACCTGCGCGCAAACCGGAAGAGGACTCGATAGCGCGATAATCGCCAGCGTCAAACTCCATCGAATCGCTTGCCTCATAGATGAGACTCTTGTACCACCACACTGCCCTGCCGTCAAGCAAGCCGATCGACTTAGTAGGAATGACGCTAGCGTACTATGAACAATAAGCTGATGAGATACGTTCTGTTACTCGCGGGCGCCGGAATTCTTTCGGTAAGCATTTGGGCCGGCGTAGCGGAGGATGCGGCACGCATTGATCCGAACGCCGCGCCGATCGAAGTAGATCGCGGAGCAGCCGGTCTGTCACGCTGGCTGGCGGCCATTCGCACTCGCGCCAGCATCTTGATGGTGACCGCGCATCCGGATGACGAAGACGGCGGCATGCTTGCCGCCGAGACCCGCGGACGCGGTACGCGCGCCACTCTCATGACGCTCAATCGCGGCGAAGGTGGCCAGAACGCCATGTCGATGGACCTCTACGACGAGATGGGACTCCTTCGTACGCAGGAGCTGCTGCGCGCCGGGCGTTATTACGGAGTGGATCAGTATTGGGGTACGGTAATCGATTACGGCTTCTCGAAGACGCGCGAAGAAGCGCTCGAGAAATGGGGTTATGAGCGCGTGCTTTCCGATGTAGTCCGGGTGATTCGCATCACGCGGCCGCTGATCGTTACTTCGGTGTTCGTCGGCGCACCCACTGACGGTCATGGCAACCACCAGGTGGCTGGGCAGATGGCGCAGGAGGCATACGTCGCAGCAGGTGATCCGAAGCGCTTTCCGGAACAGTTTCGCGAAGGCCTGCGGCCCTGGTCGCCGTTGAAAGTCTATGCGCGAGTGCCGTTCTTTGCGCCCACTAAAGAGAAAACGATTTTCGACTACGCGACTAACAAATATGTTCCAATCCGTTTTTACGACTACGTAAACAAAACCTGGATTGCTGAGCGGCCTCCCACGACTCTCGAAGTGCAGGAAGGGATCCTCGACCCCGCCGCCGGTCTGACCTTTCTGCAAATTAGCCGGACCGGATGGGGTTACCAGAAGAGCCAGAATGGCGGCAATACAACGCCGCAGCCATCGAGCTACGCGGCTCCTTATCACCGCTATGGCTCGCGCATTACCGCTGCCGCCAAGGAAAGTTCTTTTTACGACGGCATCGATATTTCGCTTGCCGGCATCGCCAGTCTGGCCACAGGCGATACAACGTTTCTCAAAGCAGGATTGGAGCAGATTTCAAAACTGGCCGACGACGCATGCGACCGCTACCGGCCGGGCAGCCCCGCAGCAATCGCACCCACACTGGCCGATGCTTTGAAAGCGACTCGCTCATTGGTCGAGCGGGTTGAGTCTAGCGGAATGGCCGAACCGGGGAAAGGCGATGTCGCTTTCGAATTGCACGTCAAGGAAGAACAGCTGACTAAGGCGCTCACGCTCGCTCTGGGCTTATCGCTGGATACCTCCGTTGCGCCTGAACGTGAGCCGGAACGGCGATTCGGAGGAGGGCAGTCACCGACCTTCACGTTGGCGATCCCGGGACAATCATTTTCGGTCGATGCGCAGCTCATCAACGGGGGACCTGAGAACATCGCAGTTACTGGCGTGGAGCTAACAGCCTCAGATGGCCGGCATTGGAATATCCACGCACCCAAACCGCCCGAGCCCTCTGTCGCTGGCGGACACGACGCCCGCACCAAATTTTCGGTAACCGCGCCGGAGGACGCACGGCTCACCAAAGCCTATTTCACGCGCCGCGATCGCGAGCAGCCCTATTACGATCTGGCAGACGAACGGTTTCGCAGTCTTTCTCTGGCGCCGTATCCTTTGGCGGCCACGGTCCGGCTCGAATATCACGGTACGGCATTTCAATTGCAGCAGGTCGTACAGACACATCAGCGTGTTGAGGGAATCGGCGTTCTTGAAAATCCGCTCCTGATGTCTCCCGCGATTTCGGTCTCGCTCTCCCCGTCGGCAGGGGCCGTGCCGCTCGGCTCCAAATCGTTCGATTTCTCGTGCACCCTACGCAGTAATGTAAAGGGTCCGGCAAAGGGAACCTTGCGCTTGCGCCTGCCTACTGGCTGGGAAGCGGCGCCTGCCCAAATTCCGTTTTCGTTTGCGCGCGACGGCGATGGCGAGACGTTCACATTCCAAATCAGCCCGCATGCAATGCGAGCCCAGAAGTACGAGATCAGCGCGGTTGCCGACTACGCGGGTAAGACCTATGAAGAAGGTTTCAGGTTGGTGGGTTATGCCGGTATACGGCCTTATCCGTACTATCGGCCGGCAACCTATCAAGCGGTTGGCGTCGACGTGAAGACAGCCCCTGGGCTCCGGGTGGCATTCTTGCCCGGCACCGGAGACGACGTACCGCGCGCCCTCGAAGACCTCGGCCTGCATGTGCAGATTCTTTCCGGCTCCGATATTGAGACCGGCGACTTGAGCAGCTTCGACGCAATCGTGCTTGGCGTCCGCGCCTATGCAGTTCGCCCCGATCTGAGAGCTGCCAATAGCCGTCTTTTAAATTACGTCAAGAACGGCGGTGTGCTCATCGTTCAATACAACCTGCAGAACTTCGATCGGGACTACGGCCCCTATCCTTTTACGCTCGGTTCGAATCCAGAGAAAGTTGTCGATGAGGCTTCCAAAGTCAAATTCGTCGACCCGAACAGTCCCGCCTTCGCGTGGCCGAACCGAATCACCGCTGCGGACTTTGGCGGCTGGGAAGAGGAGCGAGGTCACGGCTTCATGGAGAAGTGGGATGCGCATTACCAACCGCTAGTCGAAACCCACGATCCAGACCAGGGGCCGCAGAAGGGCGGCCTATTGCTTGCGCACTACGGCAAAGGGATTTATATTTATGATGCGTTTGCGCTCTATCGCCAACTGCCATCAGGCGTCCCGGGCGCCTATCGCATTCTGGCGAATCTGGTCAGTGCCGGCAAGAACCCGGAGTGGAAATAGTAACTTCCGGCTCGTTGGCGCGAACATGTAAATAGAGGAGTGCGTCATGCGTTTTCTTGGTCTGGCTTTGTTAGCAGCAGTAGCCCTAACGGCTCAAAACCGTTTTCCGGAGGCGGCAGTGGATATGCCGACTTCCGCCGGATCGGCGAAGCAGAGCATCGTTCTCGCAGGCGGCTGTTTCTGGGGAATCGAAGGGCTCTTCGAGCGGGTTAAGGGTGTGACCAGCGCCGTTTCTGGATTCGCTGGCGGCCAGAAATCGACAGCACACTACGAGAGGGTGAGCGAAGGCGACACAGGCCATGCCGAATCCGTAAAGGTGGAGTTCGACCCTTCAAAGATCACCCTTGGGCAGCTTCTTCAGGTGTTCTTCTCAGTCGGCCATGACCCAACCCAACTCAATCGCCAAGGTCCGGACACCGGTACCCAGTACCGCTCCGCGATCTTTTACGCCAACGACGATCAGAAAAGAGTGGCGGAGGCCTACATCAAGCAATTGACGGATGCGCACGTTTTCTCGCGCCCGATCGTAACCCAAGTTGTTCCACTAAAAGGCTTCTACGCTGCCGAAGCGTATCACCAGCACTTTCTGGAGAACAACATGACCTATCCTTACATCGTGTACAACGATCTGCCGAAGCTCGCGGCGCTGAAGAAGCAGTATCCGCAGCTGTGCAAACGCTAGTTATTTCGGATCGTCTTTTTTCGCGGTCGCCGTGGGAGCAGGTTTGCCTTCCGGAGTTGCTACCTGCAAGATCCGAACAATCTTCGGTGCCCGATCGTACTGGCTCAAGTTCCGGGTATCGCTAACCAGCGCTTTCCAGTGCGCTTGCAGTTTGTAGTCGATCGTAAAGCTCAGGTCCTCGAAGTTATAGCGGCCATCCTTTTTCGTGAAGAACGTTCGCTTCTCATTCGATTTTCCGTCCGTCAGCGTGACCACCGCATTTTCGAGTGGGGTACCTGAATCGTCCACCACTTGCCCGCTAACCGTTCTCGAGGTGGGTGCTTTGCCTTTCTTCTCAACCAACGGCCGGTGATTGTCCAGGAACACTTCGGGAGGCTTCGTAGCGGTGGAATCCTGCCGCTGCTGGGCCAACATGACGGTCGCGCCCCCGCAAATTGCCACCAAAACCAAACGCTTCATGGCTCGTCTGTCCTACCTTCGTTATCGTAGCAGCCCTAACTGCGCTACGATTCGTGATCATGGCCTTTGATCAAGCGCGCGTGCTGGCCTTCGAGAGCCGGCGGGCCAAAGAAATGGCCGAGCTGATCCGTATCAACGGGGGCGAGCCGTTTGTCGCACCCGCACTGACGGAAGTTCCGCTCGACCATAACCACGAGGCGTTCACTTTTGCCAGCCGCCTTTTCGCGGGCGAATTCGACATGGTGATTTTTCTGACCGGAGTGGGTGCACGCCTGCTTGGCCAAATTCTCGCTGTACGTGAATTGGAGTCCCGTTTCCGGGAGGCTCTTCGCAATCTAACGGTTGTAGCGCGCGGGCCCAAGCCGATTGCCGTGCTGCGCGAATGGCAGGTGAGCGTGACGGTCGCCGTTCCTGAGCCAAACACCTGGCGCGAGCTGCTCGCGGCCATCGCGAACCGCCCCGAAAAATCGGCCGCCCTGCAGGAATACGGTCGCGGCAATACTGAATTGCTGCAAGGACTGGCGGCACAGGGCCGCAGCGTTTTTCGCGTTCCCGTTTACCAGTGGGCCCTCCCATCCGACACCGAGCCACTCGGCCTGGCTTTGAAAGGCCTTTTAGCGGGTGAGTTCCAAGCCGCGATCTTCACTACTGGTGTACAAATCGAGCACTTCCTCGAGTTTGCCCGCAGCCTGGGGCACCGCGACGCAGCCGTAAAGGCCTTGCGGCGTATCTTCATCGCGTCCATCGGCCCGACTTGCAGCGAGTCGCTGCACGCATGCGGTCTCCAGCCCGCTCTCGAACCTAGCCATCCGAAGATGGGCATTCTCGTCCGCGAAGCGTCGCTCCGATACGCTGAAATCACGAGATGAAACGCCTATCGTGTGCGCTGGTTCTCTCGTTCAGCTTTCTCGCATCCGCGGAAAACATTACCGTCGACGCCTCCTCTCCCTCTCACCCGTTCCCACATTTCTGGGAGCAAATGTTCGGCTCCGGCCGGGCCGTGCTCAGTTTGCGCGACAGCTACCGGATTGACCTTCGATCCGTACGCGACATCACGCATTTCGAGTACATTCGCTTTCACGACATTCTGGACGACGACATCGCCGTCTACGACGAAGATGCACAAGGTAAACCCATCTATAACTTTTCCTATGTCGACCAGATCTACGATGGCCTGCTGGCAAATAGCGTCAAGCCGTTCGTCGAACTAAGTTTCATGCCCCGCAAGCTGGCGCTGAATGCCGCGCCGCATCCCTTTTGGTACAAACCACTGCCGTCTCCGCCGCGCGATCCTGCCAAATGGAGTGCGCTCATAGAAGCGTTTGCCAACCACCTTGAGGCGCGCTACGGCAAAAATGAAGTACAAAGCTGGTATTTCGAAGTCTGGAACGAGCCGAACATCGATTTCTGGAACGGCGATCCCAAGCAGCAAACCTATTTCGATTTGTATGACGTCACAGCCAAAGCAATCAAGAACGTAGATCCAAAGCTGCGCATCGGAGGCCCTGCCACCGCCCAAGCAGGTTGGGTAAGCGATTCATCGCACACTGCTGCAAAACGAGATTCCGTTCGATTTTGTTTCCACACATGTCTACGGCAATGACACCGCGCAGGACGTATTCGGCATCAACGAGAAAATTCCGCGCCGCGACATGGTGGCGCGCGCCGCAAAAAAGGTGTACGACCAAGTGAAGACCTCACCCGCACCCAATACGCCTATTATCTGGTCCGAATACAACGCTACCTAACATGAACCAGCAAGAAGTCACCGACAGCGCCTTCATGGGGCGTGGCTCGCCAACAACATTCGCGAATGCGACGGCCTCGTGACTGTCATGGCGTGCTGGTGCTTCTCGGATGTCTTCGATGAGCAGGGCGTGGTGAAAACTCCGTTCTACGGAGGCTATGGACTGGTTGCCGAACGAAACATCCCGAAAGCTGCCTATCGCGACTTCGAGCTGTTACATATCTTGGGCGACCGCCGTCTGTCCGTCGATTCGGAAAACGCGCTGGCCACCTTGCGTGCCGACGGGCGTCTGGTGATCGCTTTGTGGAATTACGCCGAACCCGGCGAGAATGTTGGGCCGAAGACTTTCGAGCTGAGTATCAAAGGCGCGCGGGCAAAGAAATATCGGATGCGATTCGAGTCCCCGGGCAACGGATCCTCGCTCGAAGCATGGAAGAAAATGGGGAGCCCCTCCTTGCCCAGTACGGCTCAAATCAAGGAACTGATCGAGGCCTCCGCGTTGCCCCCGGCTCAGACGTCGCCGATCAATCGCCCGATCGTGCTTGCCCCGCAAACTCTGGCTGTTTTGGAGATCGAACGCTAGTTAACCTTTCGCGCAGCCGCACTACTTCGCCGATCACAAATACTGCCGGGCTGGCCGCCTCAACCTTGCCCCCCGCGACAGCCCCGAGCGTACTCTCTATGACTCTTTCGTTCTCAAGAGTCCCGCGCTCAACAAAAGCCACGGCCTCCTCGGCACGCCGTCCGGCGGCGATGAGGGATTGCGCCACGAATTCCCGATTCTTCACGCCCATTAGAACTACGAGCGTATCGACCTGCGCGTAGCGAGACCATTCTTGTTCCTGACCTTCGTGGCAGTGCGCGGTCACTACCGCAAAGCTCTGCGATACGCCCCGATATGTCAAAGGAATATTCGCCAGACCCGGCACCGCGAGGGCCGAACTGATCCCCGGTACCAGCTCCACTTCGATTCCATTTTCCAGCGCGAGCGCCCACTCCTCCGCTCCACGTCCGAAGACCAGTGGATCGCCGCCTTTCAAACGGCCAACGGTCTTGCCCGCACGTGCGTGCCGCAGGATCAGCTCGAAGATCTTCCCCTGAGTGTTCTCCTGTTCGCCTTCATGCTTGCCCACATAGACGCGTTCCGCATCCGGCCGCGCCAAGCGCAGGATTTCCGGGCTTACCAGCCGATCGTAAAGCACCACGTCGCATTCTTTGATAACGCGTGCAGCCTTGACCGTCAGTAGCTCCGGGTCGCCCGGCCCTGCGCCGATCAGGTACAACTTATTCAGGGCGCAAAACCCCGCTGACCGTTTCAAATGAGTACCCCTTGTCTTTCAACCGGGGAACGATATGGCGCACCGCTGCGACTGTTGCCCGGATATCCGGACGCGTCTTTACGCCCCGCCCATCATGCAGGCAGACAATTGCTCCGGGAGCGCAGTGGCTGAGCACATGCCCGGCAATACGTCCAGCCGGCCAACGCCAATCGAAACCTGCGACTGTCCACATGACACTCAACAACGAAAGTCTTTGCTGTACTTCCCGCATACCCAACCAGCGAAATCCATAAGGCGCGCGCAGCAACATGGGCGTCACGCCGGTTTCAAACTGGATGATCTTTTGCGTCTCGGTAAATTCGTGATCGATAAACGCTTTGGACTTAAAAGGCAGGTTGGGATGCGAATAGGTGTGATTGCCGATCTGATGACCGGCGGCGGCCACCTGTCCGGCAATTTGCGGCAAGCGTCTCACGTTCATGCCGCACATGAAAAACGTTGCCGGCACTTCCTCTCGTTCCAGATACTCGAGAAGCTCGACCGTGTTCTCGCTCGGCCCATCGTCGAAAGTCAGCGCAATAGATTCCCTGGTGCGGACGCCACGGTAAACCGTCGGCCCGAATAGCTGAGAACTCCGCGCGACGCTGCCATACGCGGCGGCGGCGGAAAGACCACTCAATAACGCGCCAGCCGAAAGGCCGGCTACCCTCGTAACTCGCATTGTTCCTCAGGCTAACATCGTCGCCCGCGTCCCCTGATAGCATGTGGGGAACAATCCCCGTAACTCTCCGGTCGTGGACTACGAAACAAACAGTAGATGGAGATCAGGCTCAAACACTTACGCGCAATTCGCTGGTTCCATTGGATTAATTTTCCTTTATTAGTACTGATGACTTGGAGCGGCCTGATGATCTATTGGGCTTATCCGGTCTATGGCGTTGGTTCTATTCGGTTTTTCCCGGCTTGGTTCTACAGCGCGCTGCGTCTCAATCAGCGCCTAGCCGATGGCATGGCGCTCCATTTTTTTGTGATGTGGTTCTTTGTGCTAAATGGGATTGCCTACGTTGCCTACACGATTTTCTCGGGCGAATGGCGTTTCCTGGTACCGCGCTCGCCTGCGGCTTTTCGCGATGCATGGCAAGTCTTGCTGCATGACCTCCACATCAAAAAGAACCTTCCACCCCAGGAAAAATACAACGCAGCCCAACAGGTTGCCTATTCCGCGATCATTTTGATGGGTATCGGATCGGTTGTGACTGGCTTCGCTATCTACAAGCCCGCTCAGTTGGCCTGGCTCACTGCCTTGTGCGGAGGCTACAGCGTGGCGCGACTGCTGCATTTTTTGCTCACCGCCGGCTATGTAATTTTCTTCGGTATTCACTTATTGCAAGTGGTGCTGGCAGGCTGGAATAACTTTCGCAGCATGGTTATGGGATACGAAGTGGTGAATCAACGTGACTGACGCCGAGGTCGAGCATGATTTGCGGCGCAAGACACGAAGGAGTTTCCTGGTCGGTGGTGCCGGTGCCCTCGCTGGGTTCGCGGGCTATAAATGGATCACCTCGGCGGGCGCAGACAACACCCTTCCCTGGCCGCAGCGCCGACTGCTCGATTTCAACGGCAAACTTGCCCACGCCTACCTCAGCGATTCGCATTTGATGCCCACATACCCGTCCAACCGGGTCGGCTATTTGAAACCCAATGGCAATATCGGTCTGGATCCCTCCGAAGACTGGACACTTCGCCTCGAACTCGGCGACGGGGTTTCCGGAATAAATCTGGCCCTGGCCGATATTCAGGCTTTGCCGCGAGTCGAAATGATCACGCGCTTCTGTTGCATAGAAGGCTGGAGCGTCGTCGCGCATTGGGCCGGCGCTCGATTTTCAGACTTTACAAAAAGGTACCTGCCCTCCGTCTCGCGCATTCCGCCTTACGTCTATCTGGCAACGCCCGGGGAAGATTATTACGTTGGTCTCGACAGAAAAAGCGCGCTACATCCGCAGACGCTCTTGGCTTACGAGCAAAATGGCAAGCCCTTGACGGCCGAGCATGGCGCGCCGCTTCGGTTGGTGATACCCGTCAAGTACGGCATCAAGAACATCAAGAAAATCGGTTTGATTCGCTATACGGCGAAAAGGCCCGGTGACTACTGGGCGGAGGAAGGGTACGATTGGTTTGCAGGTCTCTAATACGTGCCAGACGCTCAACTTTATTGTGGAACTTCCGGATTCGCGTACTCCAGTTGGAAGCCTTCTTTCTATCCTGAAAGCCTCGCCAGCGGCAAATTCCTTTCGCATTATGCCACCCGGCTGAATGCGGTGGAGATCAACTATACATACCGGCGCATTGCGTCCGCAGCGACATTTGAGAAGTGGATCGCCGCAACGCCCCCGAACTTCCTGTTTCTGCCGAAAGCGCATATGAAGATCACGCACTCGCTCAAGCTGGCGGCGGCCGAGGAATTCACGCGTTTCTTTCTTGAATCACTCGAGCCGTTGCGCCTGGCCAACCGCCTGGGTCCGATTCTGTTTCAACTGGCACCAACCTTCAAAGCCGACCACGAGCGTCTCGCCAATTTTGTGCGATTGCTGCCCAGGAACCTGCGAATCGCTTTTGAGTTTCGCAACGCTACATGGTTCGATGAGACGATCTACCAGGTGCTCCGCAGCGCCAATGCGGGCTTGTGCCTGGCCGAGAATGAAAACCTCGAAACGCCGCACGTCCTGACAGCCGATTTTGTCTATCTGCGCTTGCGAAAGCCCGACTATACGGAATCAGAACTAGGCAGCATCGGTTACCGCACCGAGCAATATCTGGCCAACGGTTATCCCACGTTCGCCATCTTCAAGCACGAGGAGACCCCGGCCGGCGCGCTCAACGCCGAGCGACTTCTCAATCGGCGAGCAACGGCCGGCGCGGCACCGAGCTAAGCTTTGAGGTGCCACTCCGGCCCCTGATCTAAAGGCGAGGAAAGCAGTTCGCTCCGGAATAGCCGGACACGGTCCAATCTGACGAGTGTATAATCATAACGCTATCCCTAGCAAACGGAGTATTGGCCGAAGTGACAAAATCGAATTCCGCACAAAACGCGCTGGACTTACTGGTATTGACAGTTGTCGAGCGGCGGGGACCGTTGCACGGCTACGGAATCTCGACTGCGATTGAGGAACTGTCTCAGGAGGCGCTGCGGGTGGAAGAAGGCTCGCTGTATCCCGCTCTACATCGGATGGAGGAGCTGGGCTGGATCGCAGCGGAATGGAAAGTGAGCGAAACCAATCGCCGTGCCCGCTTTTATCGTGTGACCAACGCAGGGAGGAGGCAATTGCAGTCGGAATCGCAGCGCTGGACGAGTTTTTCGGCCGGGGTCTCGCGCGTGTTGCGGCACGCATAGGGAGGGCTTCATGTCTTGGTTTTCCCGGCTGAAAAATGCTGTTAATTCTCGGCGCTTAGAAGAAGAACTGGCCGATGAAATACGGGATCACCGCGAACGCCGGGAAGCGGCCTTGCGAGCGACGGGCCTGTCTGCCAGCGAGGCCCGCCGGCAAGCTGATATGCGCTTCGGTAACATCACTCGATTTAAAGAAGAGAGTCGGGCGATTCGCCTGTGGGCCGGGCTCGACAGCGGCCTCCAGGATCTTCGTTATGCCGGGAGGCGCCTTCGCAATTCGCCCGCGTTTGCCGTTACCGTCGTACTGTCTCTGGCACTCGCTATTGGTGCGAATACCGCTATCTATTCGATTGTGGATGCGGCTATCCTGAGGAGTCTGCCGGTTTCCGCCCCCAAAGAGCTGTTCCGGTTATCTTGGCTCGGCCCGGCAGCTCCAGGTGATCCTGTGGCCCCGGAGCGAATCTCATTCAGCTACCCGATCTATCAGCAGTTCGCTGCGGTAACGAAGCCGGTGGCGCGCTTGACGCTGTTCAGCTATCCGCTACGCGTAGAGGCGCAGGGCCCCGAAGCACATGCCCCGGTAGAAAAGATCACCAGACAATTTGTGTCCGAAGACGCGTTCGAGGTACTCGGCGTCGCTCCCGTCGCAGGCCGACTGCTCCTGCCCCAAGGCCGTGCCGTCGCCGTGCTGAGTTACGGCTACTGGAAAAAACGCTTTCAAGCGGACCCAGCGGTATTGGGAACAAATTTGAGAATCGACGGGAAAATATTCGAGATCGCGGGTGTCACACCGGAGGGCTTTTTCGGAGTGGAGCCCGGCAGGTTCGTCGATGTGTGGCTGCCGGCGTCACTTTACGACGCGAAGGCGCTCGTCAATGCGGATTGGAACTGGTTTCAGATTGTCGGCCGACTGAATCCCGCCGTCTCTCGCGAGCGCCTGCAGGCTCTGTTGCAACCTTCGTTCCATCGTTTTCGGGTGGAACAAGTAAAGATGTACCCGATGATGCCAGCGGCAAGCCGGCAGCAGCTTCTGCGAAGTGTGATTCAGGTACACTTGGCCTCGACGGGAGTAGCGGATTTTCGAAAAATCTTTGCGCGCCCGTTATGGATTGTCTTTGCCGTAGCGGCCGGAATCTTGCTGATTGCCTGCGCCAACGTAGCCAGCCTGCTGCTTGCCCGTTCCACAACACGAGCTACAGAAATGGCGATGCGAGTTTCGCTCGGCGCCGCGAGAACACGCCTGATCAAGCAATTGTTGACTGAAAATCTGCTGCTCTCGCTCCTGGCCGGTGGGTTGGGTTGGCTCCTCGCCCGCGCTGGAGCCCCGCTTCTCGTGAGACTGCTTTCAATCGAGAACAATCCGGTGGAATTCGTCCTAGCCATCGATCCGCGAGTGCTGCTATTTTGCGTAGGCGTTTCCGCATTTTCAGCCGTTCTCTTCGGATTGATTCCCGCCTGGCAAGCCTCAGGCGCACCACCGATGGTTTCATTACGAAGCTCCACCGGGCAGGCGGGAAAACTACGACTCGGACGAATTTTCGTAACAATCCAGGTGGCTTGCGCTTTTTGCCTGGTGGTAACAGGCGCGGCATTTCTGTTCAGCCTGGGCAAATTGGCTCGAGTGAACCCCGGTTTCGATGCTCGGAACGTAGCCGTGCTGAACATCACGACCGAAGCCGGCAAAAAGGCGGAAGAGATGCAGCGCGCTTTGATGTTCGAGCTCAAGCAACGCGTCGAAAGCCAGCCTGGTGTGGAGGCGGCAGCGCTTGCCGCGTGGCCCATCTTCCTTGATGCCGGCTGGGAGCAGCGGATAATCTTACCCGGCAAAGCGCCATCCGAACGGCAGGAAGTCTTCTATCAGGTCTCTTCCGGCTATTTCACAACATTGCGAACGCCACTCGTCGCAGGGCGCGATTTTGTGCCTCGCGACAGCAGTCTCGCGGACCCCATGCCCGCGATTGTCAACGCAGCCTTTGCGCAAAGGTACTTCGGCAGCCTGGATGTGCTGGGGCGTGAGTTTGCACATTCCTTCGGAAATTCGCTGCCACGCAAAATAATCGTGGGTGTCGCATCGGACGCTTACTATTACGACCTGCGCCGAGGTGCGGAGCCGATCGTTTATCTCCCCTCTCAGGGGGGCGATGGGTTCACGTTATACGTCCGCTCACCACTCTCCTTTGGGCCGTTGGTGCGACTTGTAGAACGAGAAGCGCGGGCCGCCGGCCCGGGGATGCGGATTCGTGAGATCACCACGCTGGAAACGATTGTGGGAAACACCCTGTTGCGCGAAAAGCTGCTCGCCGGCATCGGCGGGACATTCGCGTTCTTCGGCCTGCTCGTCGCGGCCATCGGATTGTTTGGGCTGCTAAGTTATTCCGTCGGACGGCGGAAGAAAGAAATCGGCATTCGCACCGCACTAGGCGCTAGGCGCACCGCAGCGATCTGGCTGGTTCTAAAGACGCCGTCGGACTGATCAATGGAGGACTAGTCATTGGCCTTGTTGGCGCGTTGGCGGCGATGAGTCTGCTGCGGTCTCTTTTTTTTGAAATACGCGTAGCGGATCCGTTGGTGATCGGAACGGCAATCGGGCTTTTCCTGGTAACGGGCACCTTGGCCGCGAGCTTGCCTGCACATCGCGCCGCTAGCGTCGACCCGATATTGGCACTGCGCGAAGAGTAAATATGCAGCCAATAAAAAAAGGGTCGAGCCCCTTCGATTAGCTCGACCCAAACAGGAGTATCCGGCTCCCGAAAATTGTTTCTTCAGAACGCGTGGGTGTGTGCGTCCCTTATGCTGCCCGCTTTACGGGGAACGTAAAAATCTTCCGGGTCATCGGCGTTGGTTCCGTCTTGACCCGGAAATCCGAGCTCGCCACGACGGGCTGCCGGCCGGATCCGTTAAAGTATTCATCCAAAGGGAACAGCGCATACGGCCTCAATTCCCGAAAGGTGCGCCCCAATTTCTGCTCGATACGATAGGCCTCATGAAAAAACATCCCGCGATCGAGCTTCATTTTGCGGCAGCACAGCTTCCAATCCGCGCCCAGCAAATAGTGAAATTTAAATAAGGTGTATTCGTAATCCGATAAAGTGCGCCGGCTTATTAAGCAAAAATCGGCGATGTATTCCTCATTTTTCATTCCCCAAACCGATCTTCTCTGACGGCCAGGATTCGCTTCCAACGAGACTCGGCTTATGTACTTTTCTTTCGAAGCACATTGTCGAAAACGCGCATAACACGCGCGAAAGATTGCCCTGAAGACACAATTGCACGGGGTAGACACCCCTCCCCGTCCAGGCCGTAAACCGAGCCCATAGCAGTGGCTACAAGACTGCTGCGCCAACGCCAGTGTCTCGGAACGGGACCACTCCATCTTGCTTTCCTCGTCCACCAATTCGCTTGCTTTAGTTGGTGATTGCATCGCTTATGAATTCAACATAGAAGTACTTCTAGTACTTGTCCAAAAATTAGTGGAATTTTTTCCTTATCGATCCCCGAGAATTACACGTGTATCCCACACAACCGACTAAGACTAATGGGGTTAATGGCGCGGGCATTGTTAGCGAATAGGGTGGTAAAATCTCTCTAGTTATTGGGAAAACCGAGGACCCTATTTCACAGTGGAATCGGTGCTACAAACAGAGATAATCTCTTTCGAGACGCTTTTAAATCGGCTCATCTCGGCCGTAAATCGCCGCATCAAGAACGGTGAGTATACAGAGCGTGGGCTCGCAAGAATCCTTGGGGTTTCACAGCCTCAAATGCATAACGTTTTGAAAGGTGCCCGCACCCTACACGCGGATCTCGCCGATCGCCTCTTATGGAAGCTGGGGATTTCCGTCCTGCATTTGTTTGAAGAAGGCGAATTGTCCGACGAATTGCGGGTAGACCTTTCCGTCTCAGGATTTCCGGCCCTAAAGAAACCGGCTGGCCAGGAATCCAGCCGCCGCCCGCACAATCGCTCCGCATCGAAGAATCGCTAGCGCTCACAACACAGAAAAATCTGAGTCTCAGGTGAGCGATCGCGCGTGGGCGCTACAGACAGCTCCTCTGTTCCGAAGTGGCTCACGATGTCATCTCGGAACATCAGCTTGGCCGAAACCCTGTTTCAGAACGGAAAAATATATGGCTCGGGAGGCTGATCGCCCCTTTTAAATTTTTCCTAAAGTTTTTCAAAACAATCGATTGCGCGAACCGCTGACGGCTGGTGGCGCGGGTGCCTTTCTCCAGGCAGGAGAAACCAAGTGAACGCCGCAAGCCAACCCGCGCTGTCCAGCCAACCTGCCCGTCGCGATGCTCATCGCCGTGACGAACTCATACTCGAGCACATGTCTCTGGTCACCGCGATCGCCGCGCATATCCAGCGGTCCGTGCCGGTGCACATCGAATTGGACGATCTGGTGCATGCCGGTGTCATGGGGCTCTTCGACGCGGCCACCAAATATCGCGACGATAAAGAAGTCGCGTTCCCGACCTACGCGAAACATCGCATCCGGGGAGCCATCCTCGACAGCCTGCGGCAGCAGGATTGGGCCTCTCGCGATCTGCGCAAGCGCTACAAGCAAATGGAAGCGGTCACCGCGTGAACTGACAGCCAAGCTCGAACGTGCGCCCAGCGAAGCCGAGATCGCCGCTGCAATGGGCCTATCGTCCCGCCGCTGGCAGGCGCTGATGGTCGACTTCCGGAATCTGGGTCTGGCGGCATTGCAGCAGCATACCGGCGATCGCGAGGAAACGGTGGCTTGCGAGGCGGTCAGCGCTCCGGCGGCCGCACCCGACCAGGTTTTCGCCCGCTCCGAACTACGCCAGAAACTGCAGGGCGCGATGAAGACCTTGCCCGCACGTTACCGGCAGGTCGTGAAGCTCTACTACGAACGGGATCTGACTATGAAGGAAATTGGTGGCCTGCTTGGGAGTGAACGAGAGCCGCGTGTCGCAAATCCACAAGTCCGCGCTCGAGCGAATGCAGAACGCACTCGCTGGCAGCGGTATCCCGTCGGCCGCGGCATTTTGAATCCTTTCGGAAACATCGCTAATGAATCATGACCTGGTACGGAAGCATGCGCAGCATGCCGCCTTGGAGCCGCGCCCGGCTGGGCAAACCGGGCACAATCTTGCGCAACCGCGTCTCCGCCGCCTCGCCCTCGAGCGCTTCGGGCGAGGTATTAGCAAGCATCTCAAAGAGAGTCCGCCGCGGAGGGTACATCACCAAGTTAGTCTCGCCGGTGGCGGACAGCTTCGCCTTCCGCCGGATCAGCGCAATGGCTTGGTCCAACCCGCCCAACTCGTCGATCAACCCGTTCTGGCGGGCCTGTCCTCCCATCCAGACACGGCCTTGGGCGAGTGGATCGATCTGATCGTAATTTTTCTTCCGCGCCGCAGCCACCTTACCGACAAAAGAACGATATGTGGCTTCAATCGACTCGTGCAATTTACGGCGGCCGGCATCGGAAAGAGGCTGCGACACCGACATCGAGATCGGCGAATTGGCCGCGCGTCAGCAGGTTCGCCTGAATGCCGACCTTGTCGTACAGGCCCTTGAAATTCGGCCGCAAATACAACACACCGATAGAACCCGTGATGGTTCCCGAATAGGAGAGCACGGGATCACCCGTCATCGAGATGAAGTACCCTCCCGAAGCCGCGACATCGGACATCGATACTACGAGCGGCTTGGCAGTACTGAGCAGCTTCAACTCGTGAAGAATCTCGTCGGAAGCCACCGAATCGCCACCCGGCGAGTTCACACGCAGAATGACTCCTTTGATGCTTTTGTCCTCTCTCACTCGCCGAATGACCTTGGCAAAACCGACGGATGAAATACCGGTCGGGTTGCCAAATGAGTCGTCCAGATCGCCTCGAACAATATCTCCCTCGCCGGCTAGAAAGGCAATGCGATCGCCTTTTCCGGGCGCCGCCCGAAAATACGTACGGATGTTCGACTTGCTAATCTCTCTCACGCCGAGTTTCTTCTTCAAAGCCCCGTACACCTGATCTTCATAACCCAGTTCGTCAACTAATCCCGCGGCCTTCGCCTGACTCCCGAGAAACGGCCCCGCATCGACTAGTGTCTTTACTTCCGCCGCGGTCTTGTGCCGCCCCTGCCCGACAGTGGCGCAAAAATCGTTGTAGATTTGGTCCAAGACTTGGTTCAGCACTTCGCGCGTCTCGGGTGACATCGCTGGTCTTAGTAAAAATATCACCGGCATCCTTGTAACGCCCGATATGATCCACCTCGAACTGAACACCCACCTTGTCGAGCGTGTTTTTGAAGTACATTTCCTCGAGCGCAAAACCCTTGACACCGAGCATGTCGTCGGGGGACAGATAGATTTTGTCGGCGACCGAGGCGAGATAGTATTCTCTCGATCCAGGACTCTGCAGAAACGCATAAACGGGCTTGCCGGATTTCTTGAATGTCACAATCTCCTGGCGCAGTTCCTGCAATTTTCCCCAGCCGGTGGCGAGCCCGTTCGGCTGAAGAACGATGGCTCGGATGCGATTGTCGCTAGCGGCCTGGCGCAGGGAGGTCCAGACATCGCGCACCGTAGGAACGCTTTGCGCCTGGATAAATGGGACGGGAATGTCGACGGGAGCAGCTTCGGGAAGTTCGCCAGTCAGTGCCAGCACCAGAACCGAATTGCCTTCTATGGAAACCTGCTTCGTTGAAAACAGACGGCCCATCGCAAAAACGATGATTAGCGCACCCACGAACGCGACCACAATCCCAACCGCTATTCCCAGCAGGAACTTCCACATAGAGGAAGCGTAGCGCAAGCCGTTTCCGACAGGCGCATGGATTGTATTTAAGGAGGAGCTCAGCCGACATGGACCGGCTGGCCTGGGATCAGGCCGGCGCGGACGGCGTATTCAACGAGGCTGCTGCGATTATGAATATCCAGTTTGCGCATCAAGTTCAGCTTGTGTGCCTCAATGGTCTTGATGCTTAGCGAAAGTTCGGCGGCCACTTCGCGAACCGTGCGCCCTTCTGCTAGCAGCCGCATCACTTCCTGCTCCCTCAGCGTGAGAACGGAAGCCCGCGCGTGTTTGTTGTTGAGAGCCAAGGCCTGCAAATCCGGCACCAGGCGAGACAGACTGCCGGGATTCTGATCGTCGGCCGTAGCGATTTGGCGGATACCTGCCAGCAACTGGCGCGGCGGGCTGTTCTTCAGCATGTAGCCGCGCGCTCCAGCCGCAATCGCGAGTTCCAATTGTTCGGGTGAATCTTCTTGTGTCAAGAACAAAACTCCAATCGAGGAATCGATCTGCCGGACCGCTAAAGGACCCTGCTCGCCGACGTGCAGCAGCGCCAGATCCATGACCAGGACATTTGGCATGGCCTGTTGCGCCGTGCCCAGCGCTTCCGCTACGCCCGAGGCCTCTCCGACCACGTCTAGATCACTCTCCGCCGACAGAAGAGTCCGCAAGCCCCGACGGAACAGCAGATTGGCATCTGCCAGCAGAATTTTATGTGTACGTTTGCCGCGTGTCAAAGAGAGATCCTTCCGATCACTTGGCTTATCGGCGGAATCGCGATCGGGCTTTGGGAAAAAACTAAGGTATTGCTGGGGATAAGCCTGCGGGCCTATATGGAATGGGCATACTAGCCCTTTTGGAGGAGCTTCACGATGTCGCCGTTCTGGGCCTCGCGGGCACGGTCGAGCGCGGTGTGTCCGGCGTGATCGCGCAGCAGCGGGTTGGCTCCGCGGCGGAGCAGAACCATCACAGCGCCCGCCCGGCCCAGAGATGCAGCAATCATCAACGGAGTAGCGCCGGATTCGCGATCGGGCACATCAATTGCGGCGCCGTGATCGAGCAACAGGGTAATCACTTCGGTGCTGCCGCCCAGCGCGGCATCGTGCAGCGGGCTGTCGCCATTTTCGCCGCGCGCTTCGACATGCGCTCCGCGCGCCAGTAATAGCGCCACCATTTTCCCTTGGCCTTTGAGCGCCGCGTCGTTCAGGTAGGTAGAGCCGCTAGCTGTCGGCTGGTTGATATCGAAGCCGTTATCGATTAAAAGGCGTGCGATTTCCGTGCGCCCGCGCAGCGTTGCGGTCTCCATCGCCTCGCTGGCCGCGGAGACCGAATCCTCGAGCCGTGAACCTAAACCCAGCAGTACGCCTACCATTGGCCCGTTTTTGTAGGCCAGCGCCAGATCGAGCGGTGTCTGCCCCGACCGATCGCGTTGCGTCAGGTTCGCACCCGCCTGACATAACGGTTTCGCCAGCGCCGCAAATCCTTTGATGGCGGCTTCGTGTAATGGCCCGCGGCCATCGCTGGGATGCACCCGTCGAATATCGGCCCCATGCGCAAGCAGCACCGCCATCGCATCCGCTTGCCCGTGCAGCACCGACTCATCCAGTGGAGTATTGTCATTGTTGTCCGTCGCCTTGATGGGCGCACCAGCGCCTATCAAACTGGCCACGATTTCACGATTTCCTTTGGCGGCTGCCGCATGGAGCACGGTCTGCCCGTCTTTATAGCGGATATCTACCCGAGCTTTAGCGGCGAGCAGTGCCCGCACAACCTCCGGCCGGCTGGTGAGGACGGCATATTCAAGCGCCGTCGAACCGGCTTCCGTGTGACGGGCGTTTACATCAGCGCCGTTAGCAAGCAACAGACTGATGATTTCGAGGTTGCCGGACCAGGCGGCGTCGAGCAGCGGAGTGCCACCCAGAGAATCGAGGGCATTCACATCCGCCCCCGCCGCGAGCACCTGACGCACCTCGGTCGCGTTCCCGGCGCGGACTGCCGCGTGTAGACGGTCCCCTGAGACGGACGCAGTGGCCAGCCTGGCAACTAGCCCAATGGCAAGTATGCCAAGCACCGCCCCGGGCCGGACCATTTTTTCAGATTATCAACAGGCGCTCACACAGATGAGCTGGAAATCTCGCTTAGATGTGCTTGTCAAGCATCTTCTGAAATTCGGGCTTTCCGATGGCACCGACTTTCTGCTCAACGATCTGTCCGCCCTTGAACAGAAGCAAGGTTGGAATACCACGAATCCCGTAGCGCGATGCGGTCTGCTGGTTGGTGTCAACGTCCAACTTGCCGACTTTGACCTTTCCGGCATAGTCGCTCGCCACCTGGTCAACAGTTGGGGCCATCATACGGCAGGGTCCGCACCATTCCGCCCAAAAATCTACCAGAACCGGGACATCCGCGTTTAAAACGTCCTTATCGAAGGACGCGTCGGTGAAATTTACTGTATTATCTCCTGCCATTTTGGCTCTCCTATTTATGGATGTCGTACCCCTGCATTATGATTCATCGGGTGTCCGATATCCCACTGTGAAATGGGATATTCAAGGCTCGAAAGGCGCAGAACAATCTACCCCTCCATAGGCTACACTGTTGGGCAGGCAGCCTGTCTTCGCCTGAAAGTGCGCCTGAGGTTGTTTTTGACTCGCCGCTACGCCTATTCTATTCTGCTGCCAGTCCTCTTGATCGCCGGCATCTCAGGAAAAGTGTGCTCTGCCAGGGACACCGGGGAGAGCCAATTTGGGGTCAGCCAGACTCTGTTCGTTACCTTAGCCGCCATCAATGCCGCAGGATACGACGCCGGGATCGATTCTCCCTTGAATGCCCACTACCAGGTGCGAACGCAGATCCGGCAAATCCTCGCAAGCCGGCAGATTGATTGCCTTTCGGAACTGCGGGCCTTCTATAAGGAACACAAGAAACCGACAGGCGCGGGCGATTTGGGCCAATACATTTCGTTTGCGCTAACCGCGGGCGATGCGCCCAAATTCGCTTTGCCGTCCGGTGAGGTACCACCCGATGTGGAACCGCTGCGCGGTTTTAGCGATTTACTGGCGCGTTTTTATAAAGAGGCAAACGTCGCGGATCTTTGGAACCGGGCGCAACCTGCGTATGCGGCCGCAATGGCCGAGTATCAGGAGCCGGTGATCAAGCACGCTCTTTGAAGCCAACGGCTACCTGCGCAACCCGTCGGGCTATCTGGGAAGGCGCTTCCAAATCTACCTCGATCTGTTAGGTGAGCCGAACCAGGCGCAGGTGCGCAATTATCGCGACGATAGCTTTATCGTCATCACGCCGACAACCGCACCGGTGATCGATGAGATCCGTGATGCTTACCTCGCCTACCTGCTCGATCCTTTGAGTTTCAAATACCGTAAGGCCATAACGGACAAGAAGCCACTGCAGAAATTCGCGGAAGAGGCGCCAGCGCTCGATCTGGCCTATAAAGAGGATTTCTCGCTTCTGGTCACTAAGTGCCTGATCAAGGCGATTGACAGCCGTCTGATGCATGGCGGGGCGGAGAAGCGCGCGGCTTTCGTCGACCAAGCGATGCGCGAAGGATTCATTCTGACGGCAGCGCTGGCCGATCTGCTGCCTGCCTATGAAAAACAGCCGGATGCCTTTCGCCTCTACTATCCGGACCTGATCTCGGCCGTGGACGTAAAGAAGGAAGAGAAACGGCTGCGCACCGTGCAATATGTGCAGTCGGTCCCTCCGCGTGTGATTGCACCCCCGGCAAAGCTCGAATTGAGCCCGGCTGAAGCGTCGCTCGAAGCGGCGGAAGGCTTATACGACCAGCACCAATACGAGACTGCGCAGCAAACATTCAAAAAAGTCTTTGGAGAGACGGCAGACAAAGCGCTGCAGGGTCGCGCCTACTATGGGCTTGCCCGTATAGCAGTCCATGAGAACAGAAGAACCGAGGCGGTTGAGTTATTCGAGCGAACCGCCGCGAATAATCCTAATCCGGCGATCACGGCATGGGCGCACGTTTACCTAGGCCGCTTGGCGCTCGCGGAGGGAAAGCCTGATAAGGCCGGGGACCAGTTCAAGCTGGCGCTCGCGACCGAAGGCATTTCCGCCATGGCGCGGGAGGCCGCCGAAAAAGGATTGGAAAGCAATTCATCCTCAGGAGACAAACAGAAATGAAAGTGAAGAATCTAGTAGCGGTCGCCGCCATAACATTGGCGTCCTTCCCGCTGCTCGCACAACAGCCGGCCCCGAGCGCAGGCCCCCATCCCAAGAGCCAGAAGGAAATAGAGGCGCTGCAGAAAGTGCAAGCCGCGCAGCAGGCCAAGGACTGGGACGGCGAACTGGCGGCCATCAATAACGTATTCGAGAATTTTGCCGACACTGAGTTCAAGCCGCAGTTGTATAGCATGGCCATGGCAGCAGCTCAGCAAAAGAACGACTATGTGCAGGTTACAACCTGGGGAGAACGCGCCATTCAAGCCGATCCAAAAAACATCGAAGCACGCGTAACTCTTGCTGAATCTATTGCGCAGCATACACGCGAGAACGATCTGGATAAGGCGGACAGCATCAAGAAGGTGAATGACTACGCCAACCAGGCACTCTCTCTTCTGAAGACCGCCGACACCCCTCCTAACGGACTCCCCGCGGAGCAATGGCCACAATTCAAGAAGGAATTGACGGCGCAGGCCTACGATTCGCTCGGCTTGGTAGCGTCCCTCGACAAGAAATACCCGGAAGCCATCACCAACTACAAATCCGCGATAGAATCGAATCCGGAGTCTCCGGTGGCCAATGCGCGGCTCGCGAAAGCGTACATCGACAACAAGCAATACGATGACGCCATCACGACCGCCGACAAAGTGTTGGCGATGAACGAAGCGCCGCCACAGGTGAAGCAGTTCGCGCAGCAACAGAAAGAGACTGCGACGAAGCTCAAGACCGCGACGCCGGCCAAGTAACGGCGATTGGTGATGAACGCTCCAATCGGAAGATTGGAAGACGGGCTCGAATACCGGTTCGTCAACAAAGAATTGCTGGTGCGGGCGCTCACACATAGCTCACGGGCGGCGGAGCGCGGTGCTGGATTGTCCGGCGACAACGAGCAGTTCGAGTTCCTGGGTGATTCTGTTCTCGGCTTCGTTGTTAGCGAGGCGCTGGTCGAGAAGCATCCATCAGCAACCGAAGGGCAGCTCTCCCGCTGGAAATCCTATTTGGTCAGTGCTGCCCACCTTCATCATTGCGCGCAAGCAATCCATTTGGGTGAGTATTTGCTGCTCGGCCGGGGAGAAGAACAAAACGGCGGCCGCGAACGGAAGACGCTTTTGGCCAATGCGCTCGAAGCGGTCATTGCAGCAGTGTATTTGGACGGAGGGATGGGCCCCGCGCGGGCGTTCATTCGCAAGTTGGTGCTTCGCGAACTGGAGGATCTCGACGACGAATCCTTCGAGACATCGAACTCCAAGAGCGCTCTCCAGGAGTGGACGCAGTCGCTGGGTTTGCCCATTCCGCGCTATGCAACCGTTGAAACCAGCGGCCCCGAGCACGCGAAATTGTTTACGGTCGAGGCCCGTGTGGGAGACCAGTTCGCCAGCCGGGCCACTGGCAGGTCGAAAAAGGCAGCCAGTCAAGAGGCCGCCACGCGGCTCATCGATCAGCTTAAGTCGCTGCAACCGACGATAGAGCCTCAACAGTGAGGAGGCGCTTTACGCCTCGGATCGCTTGAGTAGGCTGAGAATCTCACCCAATTCGCGCTTGATTTCCTGATAGAAGGCCGAGGTTCCCGAAAACAGCTCGCCCTGGCGTCGGGCAACCGCCACCGGCTTCAGAGCGGTCTCACGCTTGGGCTTTGATTCGAGTACCTTGCGCGCGCCTTCGATGGTGAATCGCTTTTCGTACAACAGGCGCTTGATCTCGAGCACCAATTCGACGTCCTTGCGGCGATACAGGCGATGACCCGTGCCCGATTTCTTCGGCCCCAGACCGCTGAATTCGGATTCCCAGAAACGCAGAACATACGGCTTGATTGCCGCCAGCTTTGCGACTTCGCCGATGCGGAAATAGAGCTTGTTCGGGATTTCGGGGTCTACAAAAGATTGTGTGGCCAAATCTTCCATTTGGAAACGTCCCGTCCGTTTTCAATTGTAGCCAGAGTGAAACGTTTTGGCGAGAATTTCTGCTATTGCACTTCGAAAGTAACGGTTACCGACGCGTGCACGTCGAGATCGCCGGGCTCAATGGGAGTAGGAGCGCGCGGCGCGGCGCCTTCGGCCATCATGGCGAATCCCTTATTCATCGGCCGTACAATAGGTGCTTCCGTAGTATCCGCTTCGAGTACCGCCGTGATGTGCACGTTTAAAGCTTTTGCAATTGCCTCGGCGGCGGAACGCGCTTTGAGTGCGGCTTCAGCGAGCGCTTGGGCACGAATCACGTTGTCATCGCGCAGGCTGAACGAAATGCCGGTAACATCGTTAGCGCCGGCTTCGTTCGCCGCATCGATGACTTTGCCGGTGAGTGAGAGATCGTTCAGGGTCGTGAGAACAGAGTTGCTCGCCTGGTAACCGGTAATTTTGGGCGGTCTTCCGCTGACGTACTGATACTGCGGAGAAATCGAGTAGCCGCTGGTCTTGATTTCGCCATTCGTGCCGAGGGAGCGCTTCAACGCATCGAGCACCGCTGATGTCTGCGTAGCATTTTGTGCCGCCGCCGCTTGCGCCGTGGGCGCTTGCGTCACCACACCGATCGAGATCTGAGCCCGATCCGGTTTCGCGCGAATCGTGGCTTCGCCCGAGGCGCGTATGGAATGCACCCGGGAGGGCTGGTCCTGGGCGGCCGCAGCCAGCGAGCAGCCGACAAGCAAGAGCATCACCCGTGGGAGTTTCATGGCTTAAACTTAGCAAGGTTGCATGCGCAAGGTTCTTGCCTACGGGGCGCTAGCGGGGTTCGTATTGTTACTAGGAACGGGAATAGCTGCGTTCTTCTACCTCAGGACACTCACGCCGCGCCTCAAAAACCGCGCCCTTCAAGCCCTTTCGGACCGCTTCGACGCAGACGTGGAGTTGAAAACGCTCCGCGTCGGTCTGTTCCCGCAGCCCTCCGTTGACGGTGACGAACTCACGATCCGCCACAAAGAATGGCACGATCCGCAGCCTCTAATTCGGATCCGCCACTTTCACGCGACCCCCGATCTTCTCACCATCTTCGATCGCCGCAACCTGGTTCACATAGTGCGCCTTGAAGGACTGGAAATCCACATCCCGCCGCGCGGCCGCTCCACTATGGCTCACGGGATGGAGGTGAACCAGGAAGTATCTAGCTCCGAGCCGGGGCACGACACCACACACCTTCGTTTTCTGATTGAGAAGATCGTGGCCGATGGAACGCTACTCGAGATCGAACCCAAGAAGCAAGGCAAAGACCCTCTGCAATTCGAGATCAAAGAGCTGACGATGCACTCGATCGGTCCCGGACGGGCCATGACATTCACCGCGAAGCTCACCAATCCCAAACCGCCCGGAATCATCGACACGACGGGGCTCTTCGGACCCTGGCAGCGCGACGATCCGCGCTCCACGGCCGTCTCAGGCAATTACAACTTTCGGAATGCGGATCTGGGCGCCTTTCATGGCATCCATGGAGTCTTGTCCTCAAAAGGCAAGTATGGCGGCGTGCTCCAGCACATCACCGTAGATGGAGAAACGGATACCCCCGATTTCGGCCTGAAAGCCGGTGGCGATACGATTCACTTGAAGACCACTTTCCACTCGGTCGTGGACGGAACGAATGGGGACACAATTCTCGATCCCGTCGATGCAACCTTCCTGCGCTCGGAGTTTATTTGTAAGGGCGGTGTGGTGCACTTGCCCGGCAGAAAGGGAAAGACCGTCTCGCTGGATGTCCTCGCCCAACACGGACGTATCGAAGACATCCTGCGGCTGGTAGTGGGCGGCAAGCCGATCGTGACTGGCGGCGTCGATTTCCGATCGACAATCGAGATTCCTCCAGGTCCCGAAGAGGTACTCCACAAACTAGGCCTCGACGGCCAGTTCGGTCTCCACTCGGCAAATTTCACCAACTCACAGATTCAGAGCCGTGTAGAGACTTTGAGCGATCGTGCGCAAGGAATTTCTAAAAAGGAGGCCGAGGAGGGCCAGGAGTCGGCGGAGACCGTGGTCTCGAACCTACGTGGACGATTCAAGCTCCGCAACGGCCTGGCATCGTTCTCGCGTCTGTCCTTTCAGGTTCCCGGAGCCCTCATCAGCCTGAATGGCACCTATGACCTGCGTTCGGAAAAAATGAATATGCAGGGCTTGTTTCGCATGCACGCCACGCTCTCAGATACGCAGTCCGGCGTAAAGCACTGGCTGCTGAAGCCGTTTGATCCTCTATTTAAAAAGGATGGCGCAGGCTTCCAGGTACCGCTTGAGATTGGCGGGACGAAAGATCATCCCGACGTGGTCACGCGTGTCCTCCACAAGCAGATCAACATACACTAAAAAGCGGTCCCGATGATGAAAACCCTACTCGCACTCTCCGTTTTGACCTTTTCTGCCATGGCAGTTCCCAAAACCGCCAAGCAGCCGTTCGGCTCTGCCGACGGGCAGGAAATCTTTCTGTACACGTTGACCAATACGTCCGGCATGGAGGTCAAGATCACCAACTACGGCGGAACGATCACCTCGATTAAGGCGCCGGGTCGCAATAAGAAATTCGCCGACGTGGTGCTGGGCTTCGATAATCTCGACGGATACACAGCTAAGAGCAATACCGGGCATTTCGGGGCACTTATCGGCCGCTACGGAAATCGCCTCGCCAAAGGCATCTTCAAGCTGAACGGGCATGCCTACAATGTGCCGGTGAACGATGGCCCCAATAGTTTGCATGGCGGTCTGAAGGGCTTTGACAGGCGCGTCTGGCGTGCCAAGGAGGTTTCAAGCGATGCAGGCCCGGGCCTGGAACTCCGCTACACCAGCCAGGACGGAGAGGAGGGTTACCCGGGAAAGCTCGAAGTCACCGTTCGCTATACGCTCGACGACAAGAACGCGCTGCACATCGACTACAGCGCCACGACGAATAAAGACACGGTACTGAACCTCACGAACCATACCTACTTCAATCTGGGAGGCGCGGGCACCGCTTCAATTCTGCATGAGAAACTCATGCTCAACGCCGATCGCTTCACTCCGGTGGACAGCACGCTCATCCCAACCGGGAAGATTGAACCGGTGGCGGGAACGCCGTTCGATTTCCGCAAGGCGATGGAGATCGGCTCGCGCATCGGTCAGGACGACGAGCAGCTCAAGTTCGGTCGCGGCTACGATCATAATTTTGTGCTGAATCATCCCGGCAACCTTTCGGCGATCGCCGCGCGCGTGGAGGATCCGGATTCCGGCCGCGTTCTCGAAGTGCATACGGACCAGCCCGGAATTCAGTTCTATACCGGCAATTTCCTCGATGGTTCAGTGAGCGGCATCGGCGGCCCATTCACACATCGCTCGGCGCTATGCCTTGAAACCCAGCACTATCCGGATTCACCGAACCAACCGAATTTCCCGAGCACGGTCCTGCGTGCCGAGCAGCGCTTCCACAGCGTTACGATTTTTCAGTTCCTGACGGAGTAGCGCTGCCTATTGCATCGCGGCGTTGCAGAAGGCTCGTCCCACGTGTAGGACGGCCGATACCGCGCGGTTATAGTTCATCCGCATTGGGCCGAGCACCGCGACATGTGCCTGCAGCCCGTTCGGCATGCCGAATCGCACACCGATAAGCGATAGCTCGCTCATGCTGGGATGTATGTCGGATAAACCGACTTGAATCCTTACCTCGCCATCGCGCTGTTCGAGAAAGCGTTCCAGAAGCTCGAGCACGCGCTTCTTTTCTTCGAGCGCCCGGAACAGGTCACGCAGGCGCTCGCGTGTCATGCGTATATCGATGTCGATCAAATTTTCCGCGCCTTCGAAGTGCACCTGTGGCAATTGACCGAGATCCAGCAAGCCCTTCGAATAAAAAATGCCTACTCGTCGAAGAATTGCGTCGTAGGTAGCGCTCTCGAGTTCGAGCCGGCGCTTCAGTTCTCGCTGGATATTTGGAAGAATCCAGCCTCCGAAATTGTAGTTGATGTAATTGCGGATGGAAACCAGTTCGTCTTGCGAGATCTGATCGTCCACAGAAATCACTTTGTTGCGCACCATGCGGTCGCGTGTGATCACCACCATCAGAATGCGGCGTTCGGGAAGACCCACTAGTTCTACGCGATCCAAGGTCTGATCCGCGGTAGGAATCGCCGCCGCGATGCTAAAGTTGCGTGTGATTTCGGTGAGCAACTTCGAGGAGCGCTCGATACGCGCCTCCACGCTGCCTGCTCCCTGAATCTCCAGATGAAGGCGGTCCAATTCGGCCTGCACGATGCGGCTGCCGAACAACGTCTTTACGTAACTCTCATAGGCTGCCCCAGTGGGCACCCGTCCCGCCGAAGTGTGGGGTTGTGACAGATAACCCGCCTCGAGGAGATCCGCCATCATGTTCCGGATAGAAGCCGGACTCATGGGGTATTTGCGCGCTATCGCCCGTGACGCGACTGGCTCGCCCGTGTCGATATAGTTCTGAACGACTGCGTGAAGTACCTGAAAATGACGAGGCGAGAGTGCGCTCATGTGTCCTCAGGCGTGGCTGGAGATGACAATTAAGTTACTCTCTTGTCTTGATTATAAAGCGTGCCGGATCCGCCCGTGCTTGTCAATAGGTAAAGTAGCTACAGGACTTGCGTGGCATGCCGCCACAACCGCTCGAGATCGTAGAACGAGCGCGCCGCGTCCGAGAAGACGTGCACTAGGAAATCGCCGTAGTCCATGAGGATCCACTCGCCGGAATCATAGCCTTCAATGCTCATCGGAAGCTCGCCCGCTTCCTTCAATCCCTTTTCGATTTCGTCGGAAACCGCATGCGCCTGACGCGCGTTCGAGACCGTGCAAATTACAAAAAAATCAGTGAACGATGTGATGTCACGAAGGTCGAGAACTTTGATGCCCGTGGCTTTCTTGGATTCAGCGCAGCGAGCCGCCAGCATCCAGTTGGGAAGTTCCGTGGAAATGGTTGATTGCAGGGAGCGGCGCGGTAGACTCGTCGGACGTGATCTCCTGCGCCTAGCGTACTACATCTTGCCGCCCGGTTGTTATTCTTTAGTTTGCGCCCAACATCTGGTCTGCGAGCACGTGCATGGATTGCCGTGCTTGCCTCGATTTGCGCCGCCAGCGAGTTATGGGCGACCCGTGCACCGGTAGCCGGACGCTCGGCGAGCCTGAGCCTAATCGAGATTCTGACCGATGAGCTGGGCCGCGAATACGCCGCGTTGAAAGACAAAGGGGATCCACCGCCGTACTACATGGCGTATGCGGTCACTGATGAGCGGACGGACTCGGAATCGGCTACCCTCGGAGCACTCGCGAGTGACAGCCACAATCACGGGCGCGGGTTCGATACGACCATCCGCGTCGGGTCCGAAAAGTTTGACAACTATCATCCTTTCAAGGGCTCACGTATTCAGTTCACGAGATTCACCGCGCTTAGCCTCGACAATGACACGAACCAAATCCAGCGAGCTCTTTGGGAAGAATCCGACCGGGTATACCGCCTGGCCTCACGTCGCCTGCTGCAATTGAAGACCGACAATCAGTTATTGGCCGAACAAAGCGACCAAGACGCGGATTTTTCGACCGAACCCGCGGTCCAGTATTCACGTCTACCCGAAGACTTTCATTTCGATACGGAACGGTGGGCGAGCAAGGTCCGCGCTTGGTCGGCGGAGTTTAAGAGTCATCCCAAAATTCTCGGCTCCGGGGTAAGCGTTCGGGCGCAGCGGGAAGTTCGCACTTTCGTCAACACCGACGGCTCGAAGGTGCAACAGGGCAGCAACCTGATCCGTCTGCAGGTGGAAGGCGCGGCCCTTGCGCCGGACGGGATGGATGTGGAAACTTTCGCTTCGATCGAAGCCTCCGACCCGGCTCACTTGCCGGCCGACGATGTCGTGCAGGCGAAGGTGCGGGAAGTCGCAGCCAAGCTGGATGGCTTGGTAGCAGCACCGCCCGCCGAACCGATCGTTTGCCCTGCCATTCTTTCAGGTCGCGCTTCCGCCGTCTTCTTCCATGAAATTTTCGGTCATCGGGTGGAAGGCCATCGGCAAAAGGATATTTCCGAAGGCCAGACTTTCACGAAAATGCTAGGCAGCAAAGTGCTGCCTGACTTCATCAGCGTGGAATTCAACCCGACGCTCACAAGCTATAAAGGCACCGACCTACTCGGTTACTACGAGTACGACGACGAAGGCGTGAAGGCGAGGCCGGTAAAAGTGGTCGATGCCGGAGTACTCAAAACGTTTTTGCTAAGCCGTTCGCCGGTGGGTGAATTCCTGCATTCGAACGGTCATGGCCGCCGACAATCGGGTAATGAGATCGTCTCGCGGCAATCGAATCTGATCGTTGAATCTTCAAAGAAGGTTCCGAGCCGCGAACTGCGGGCACAATTGGTGGCTGAGATCAAGCGGCAATCGAAGCCGTACGGCCTGTATTTCGAGGAAGTGTCCAGCGGCTACACCACTACCGGACGCCGCGGGCTCCAGGCATTTACGGTCGTGCCTTTAGTGGTCTATCGTGTATACCCCGACGGCCGCCCGGATGAATTGATTCGCGGCGTCGATATCGTCGGCACGCCGCTTGCTAGCTTTCAAAAGATACTAGCGACTTCCGACACTTCGGAGGTCTTCAACGGATATTGCGGCGCGGAGTCGGGCCAGGTCCCTGTGTCGGCAATCTCGCCAGCCATCTTGGTTTCCGAAATCGAAACGCAAAAGAAGCAGAATTCCCAACGCAAGCCGCCTTTGCTGCCGCGGCCGGAGTCTGAATGAAACGCGTCTTGTTCGCCGGCGTGGTGGTGGCTGTGCTGGTATATGCCGCCGAGACCCCGGCTCGCAACGACGTCCAGCTGCGCGCGATGTCCGATGAGCTGGCGCGCTCGAAAACTCTTCAACTCAATAATCTCGACAAACCGTATTTCATTCAATATGCGATCGGCGACACGGAGCAGCTTCTGATCTCGGCGAGCCTGGGAGGAATCACCAGCTCCACTCGGGGAAGATTCCGGCCGGCGCAGCTCGCGGTCCGGGTGGGTGACTACGAGTTCGACAATACGAATTCGATCTATACCCGCGTAGCGCGTTTCGGATCGCTGCCGATTGACGACGATTACCTGGTATTCCGCAATCAGCTTTGGATGGCCACGGACGCGCTTTATAAGTCGTCCGCCGAGCAGATTACGCGCAAGCGTAATGCCCTGCGGGAAATCGCCGAACCCGACAAGACCCCCGATCTCGCGCCCGTCAAAGTTGTGGAAATAATCCAACCGCCGGCCAAGCTCGATATCGATCGAAAGTCGTGGGAAGACAACTTACGGCGGGCTTCGGGCCGTTTCACCGGGTACCCCGACCTGATCGATTCGCTGGTCCGCTTGCGCGCCATTTCGTCCACCTATCGCCTGGTGAATAGTGAGGGCACGATCATCCGCGTGCCACAGGAATTAACCGACCTGCTGGTGCGGGCAGCCGCCTTGGCTCCCGATGGCAGCCGGGTCTGGAACCACCGGCTCCTGACCGTGCTGCACCCCTCTCAGCTTCCCGCGTCGGCCGAAATCAGCCAAATCGTCGAGGCGGTGGCCGCCGAGACCAGTGAACTCGCGAAGGCGCCCCTCGAAAGCGACTACAGCGGACCGGTGCTCTTTGAGCAGGAAGCAGCCGCGCAGATGATGGCTTCGGTACTCAGCGATGCGCTGCGGCTGCACCGCAAGCCGCTTGCGCCGCCTGGCGGAGACAGCCCTCAAGTACTCGAGAGCGTCTGGGCGGCGAGGCTCAATGCGAAAGTCGTTCCGGAATGGCTCACGATTTACGACGATCCGTTGCAAGCGCAATTCAAAGGCGCGCCGCTCGCTGGACACTACCAGGTGGACGATGAAGGCGTCCCGGCGGAGCGCGTGTTGCTGGTGGACAAGGGCATGCTGAAAGGTTTTCTCGCGAGCCGCGAGCCGGTACGCGAATTCAGTGCATCCAACGGACACGGGCGATTGCCGGGTGGCTACGGAAGCGAGGCCGCCGTCATTGGCAATTTGTTCGTTCAGACAGACCAAGCCGTCCCCGAATCGCAGATGAAGGCCAGGCTGCTCGAAAAGGTAAAGGCATCCGGCTTGAAATACGGCCTGGTGATCCGGCGGCTCGACTTTCCTTCCACCGCAAGCCTGGAAGAACTTACTAGCATTGCTCGTCAACTTCAAAAAAGTGGGTACGCGCGCACGCTGAACTCTCCACTGCTCGCCTATCGTCTTTACCCGGATGGGCGCCAGGAACTGTTGCGCGGCCTTCGATTTCGAGACTTCAGCGCAAAAGAGCTGCGTGACGTCGCGGCGGCTTCTGACCGCCCGTTCGTTCTGAACTACATCAACAACGGTTCCGGATTCAATCACCTCGACAGTGGAAGCGACGCGACTTCGTCCACGGTGGTCTGCCCTTCCCTGCTGTTCGATAGTCTCGATCTCGTCCGATCTGAAAACGAGCCCGGCAAGCCGCCCAGCGTCGCGCCTCCGGCGCTCGTTGCGCAACAGTAGGCCGTGATGCGGATTCTCAGCAGGGCCATCTTTAAAGAAGTGTTCGTCGGGGCGGCATTCGGGACCCTGTTGTTCGTCTTTGTCCTGTTTCTGCGGACCATCGAGCGTCTGTCCGCACTGCTGGTAAAGAGTTCGGCTCCGGCGTCCGTGGTCGCCAAGCTGCTGCTATACGCGCTCCCCTCGACGCTCCCCTTTGCCCTTCCGCTCGGCGTGTTGGTGGGAATTCTGATCGGCTTGAGCCGCATGTCGAGCGACAACGAGATCACGGCCATGCGCGCGGCCGGAATTTCGAGTGTTAGCGTGGCGCGACCGGTTCTGGTATTTTCCTTTCTGGCTTTGATCGTTACCGCGCTTTCAGCGCTTTGGCTCACGCCGCTTTCCCTGCGTCTTGAAAGCCGCGCCGCTCGGACGTTTGCAGCCGCACAGCTTACCGGCGATATCGAATCGCGCATCTTCAATGAACAGTTTCCGAACAGCGTGCTCTATGTCGGCGACGTGGAGACCACTGAAACGCAGGTAATTTGGCGCCAGGTGTTTATTGCCGACGTGACGCCCCCTAGCGAACTGGCTCAGACGGGCAAGAGCCGTGGCGACGGCCCGCGCATCCTGGTCGCAGAAGAAGCGATCCCGCATCCGGACGCGGTCAACAACCGGATCGTTCTCGACATGCGCAATTTCCGCTCGAGCTACCGCGATAAGGACGGGAAAGTGATTACCACTGCGGCCCCAAGCCAGATCGAAGTGCTTCAGGCGCAAAAGCAGGAAGAGCTGCAGGTAAACAAAACGGTGCGTGAGATGGATACGGGCCCTCTCTACAAACGCGTGGCCGCGGGGAATAAACTGTCACGACATGACTACGTAGAAGCCTCGATCGAGTTGCATCAACGCTTCGCCCTGCCGCTCGCCTGCATTCTGCTGGCGTTAGTCGGCATCCCGCTCGGCATTTCTTCGCGCAAAGGCGGTAAATCGGCGGCATTTGTGCTTACCGTACTGTTGGCGTTCATCTACTATCTGGGCTATACCACATTACTCGGGCTCGCGACGAAGGGGGCCCTTTCTGCACCCATAGCCGTCTGGACTCCCAATGCAATCTTCGCCGTCGCTGGTGTGCTGTTGCTCTGGCGCCTGGAGATTCCCGGCGACCGTGATTTCGTTGCTTGGCTCAAAACACGCGGCGAGCAGATTCTGGCGAAATTGCGTCAGCTGGCAAACCGGCCGGCTACGGCGCCGAAGCGCGGCTTCGCCTTTAAGCCGATGCTCATCGACGGTTACGTTCTGAATGGGTTTCTTTTTTATTTCTCCGTGCTGGTGATCTCGCTTGTGCTACTGATCGAAGTCTTCACTTTTTTTGAGTTGCTCGGCGACATGATCAAGAACGATATCGGAATGTCGACCATGTTCGACTATCTCTGGCATCTGGCGCCTAGCCTGATCTACCAACTAACCCCGATAGGGACGCTGGTCGCATCGCTGATCTGCTTTGGCGTGCTTACGAAATATAACGAAGTGACGGCATTTAAGGCTGGCGGAGTAAGTGTACACCGACTCGCCGCTCCGGTCCTGCTCATGAGCCTGACGATCAGCCTGTTGCTGTTCGGATTCGATCACTACTACATCCCGGACGCGAATCGCCGCCAGGAAATGCTGCGCGCCGAAATCAAGAAAAAGCCCGTAGCCACCTATCTGCGCGCCGATCGCCAATGGGTCTATGGCCAGAGCTCGCGTGTTTACAATTTTCGTTATTTGGACCCAAAGCAAGCGACCATGTCCAAGGTGAACGTCTTTGAACTGGATCCGAAAACATTTCACATCGTCCACCAGATCTCCGCGGAGAAAGCCCGTTGGGATGCCCACGCCGATGCCTGGATTTTTCAAGATGGCATGGATCAGAAGGTAGGAGAAGGGCGCGATAACTACCGCCAGTTCCATGGAACCTCGGTCACCTTCCCGGAGCTCACGGAAACTCCATCCTGGTTCGTCAAGGAAGAAAAAGAATACAAGGAGATGAATTTTGAGGAACTGGGACGCTACATAAAGGAATTGCGCGCGATCGGGCTCGACACGACGCCCTTGCGCGTGCAGTACTACAAGAAATTCTCTGTCCCTCTGTTCGCCCTCATCATGGCTATCCTGAGCGTTCCCTTCGCGTTCATAGCGGGCAACCGGGGCGCGATGACTGGCGTTGGCATCAGCTTCGGCATCGCAATCGCCTATTGGACGGTGGGGACCTTGTTTGAGCAGGTCGGCGACATGAACCAGTTGCCGGCAATAATGGCGGCCTGGTCGCCGGACATAATCTTCTCTTTTGCCGGGCTTTATTTCATGGCGCGGATGAAAACTTAATCGGCGGATCCGCCTGTTCGCGTGGAATCCGCGTCCGCAAAGAATTATGATCTCTTTAAAGGAACTCACATGATCCTTCGGCTGGTTATGATCGCGACCTGCTCAACGGTTTCGATGGCTCTACTAGCAAGCGACAAAGGGTCGAATCTCTCTGTATTCCCGGATGCTGGCAAGAGCCTGCAACAGCTTGCGCGAGAATCAGTGGGCCGCGAAATCGCCGGCCCTGTCCAGGGGAAACGTCCGAAAGAGCCGACGGCCCTGCTGACGCTTCCTGACCTCCCACCCAAGAGACTGCCCGCAACGGGCTCGTTCGGAAACGTGTTCAATTCCGCTGCTCAAGAGCAAAATCGAACATCCGGAGCGCTTCAGCATGAAGACTCTCAAACTGCCCGCGACACCCGCCGACGATATGGGAGTGCCGGGTCTCGTTCCGGCCTGCAAAAAACTGGCATTGAGTTAAGAAGTCCGGGAGCGTGCGATTTCCGGCGCTTCCTCGCTCGGCCGCTGCAGAGCGCTTTCGGGCTCCAGATAGTACCGCGTCAGGCCATCCTTCAAGATCGCGAGCGCGTCTTGTGGTGTATCGGCAAAGCGAAACAGATTCATATCCGCTTCGGCGATCGTGCCGTATTTCACGAGTGCGTCGAAATTCAAAATCTCGCGCCAGTAACTTGAGCCATACAACACAATCAGGATCTTGTTCTCGAGCTTCTGAGTCTGCGCCAACGTCAGTATTTCGGTCAGTTCATCGAGCGTCCCGAAGCCACCGGGGAAAACCACCAACGCTTTCGCCAGGTAAGCAAACCAGAACTTGCGCATGAAAAAGTAGTGGAATTCAAAGCACAGCTCGGGTGTGATGTAGGGGTTGGGGCGTTGTTCAAACGGCAGGCCTATATTAAGCCCGATCGTCTTGCCACCGGCCTCGCTAGCGCCTCGATTGGCGGCTTCCATGATTCCGGGCCCCCCCCCGGAGCAGACTACAAAGCGGCGGCGCGGCTCGGAATTTCCATCCGAAGAAGTAATCGTGGCCGACCAAGCGGTTAGCAGTCCCGCGAGTTCCCGCGCCTCCTGGTAATACCGCCCGAGCGGTCCATTCTCCTCGATTCGCGCCGAGCCAAAGAACACGATCGTGTCCTGGATCTTTTCATCCTGAAAATGCGTCAATGGCCAGAGATATTCCGACAGGATTCGCAGTGGGCGCGATTCGGCGCTTTGCAGAAACGCCTCTTCACGATAGGCCAGCGGCCGGCGTAATGACTCCTCGCCGCCGGAGTTCAACGCGGATTCTTCTTCGGACGACAAATCCCGATTGTCGCATTGCGAGGCATCTTCAGAAAGAGGACTGTTAAAATTCGGCCATGCCGGCTCGTACCGTGTTTACCGCGCTTGAGGACACCACGCGGCAGTATGGCGATGCGGTGGCGCTCTACCAACCGAGCGGCGGAAAGGCGGGACGCGCTTACCGGACTTATTCGTGGAACGAATGGCTTCGGACCTCGACGGAAATCGCGCTCGGATTGCGGGCCCTCGGTCTTCGAAAGAGTGAGATCGCCTGTATTCTGTCGGAAACTCGCGCTGAGCTTTATCTGATCGACGTGGGAATCATGGCCGCGGGCGGAGTGGCGGCCGCGCTCTATACCGCCTATCCCATGTCCGATTTGCTCCGCAACATCGAATCGATCGCACCCCGTTTTCTGTTCGTGGAGAATGCCACGTCTTTGATGGAATTGGCTGCCTTGTCAGAAGCACAAGCTGTGACATTGCCGGAGCACATCGTACTGATGACTGGAGAGCCGGCCGGCCGCACGACGCTTGACGAACTCCAGCATGCGGGCCGCCAGCTTCAGGAGCGCGATCCGTCGGCGCTATCGCGCATGAAAGAGGAGCTGTCGTCCAGCGATGCTGCCATCTTATATTTGACGTCCGGCGCGACCGGCGAGCCAAAGATGGGTTTAACCAGCCATGCGGCGATCCTTGCAAATGTTGACATGGCGCCCCTGGTGTTGCCCGTCGGACCACAAGATTCCACGGTTGTGTTCCTGCCTTCCGCCCACATCGCCCAACGCATTGTCCTCGAGATGGTGCCGCTACGCATGGGCATGCCGGTTTGGTTTTCCGAAAGCCTCACGCGTTTACCTTCTGAGCTGAAATCGATACGACCCACTGTGTTCCTGGCCCCCCCGCGCGTTTGGGAGCGGATGTACGCGACTATTACGAGCGAAGTAAAGAAACGCCCGCCGGTCTTGCGCAAATTATTTCATGGAGCTCTCGGATTGGGATTGGAGGTGGCGCGTTACAGACAAGAAGGCAAGCCCGCTCCAAAGTGGATGGTGCGTACCCTGAAGGCGGCCAACCAACTCGTTTTCTCAAAAATCCGTCAACGCCTGGGTGGGCGGTTGCGCATCGCCGCTTCAGGAGCCGCGCCCCTAGGCAAAGAGCTGGCCGAGTTTTTTGCCGCCGTGGGTATGCCGCTCATCGAGGGTTATGGACTGACCGAAGCAGGCGTCTTGTCCTTCAATCCGCTTGACCGTCCGAAGCCCGGTAGCATCGGGAAGGCGCTTCCCGGCGTTGAAATGCGAATCGCCGAAGACGGCGAATTGCAGGTTCGTTCTCCCTGCTTGTTTATGGGCTATTATCGGGACGAGGCCGCGACGAGTTCGGTGCTCAGCGAAGACGGCTGGTTCTCCACCGGGGACATCGGGGAAGTGGACGAGGATGGCTACTGGTTTATCACCGGCCGTAAGAAAGAGCTGATTGTCTCTTCGAGCGGCAAGAAGATCTATCCGGCTCGTATCGAAAGCCTTTTCAAAATGGAGCCTGTAGTGAGCCAGGTTGTATTAATTGGCGATAAACGCCCTTACATGACAGCCATCCTGACGCTCAATGCGGCGAATATACGCACGGATCAGAGTGCGGAAAAGGAGAAGGCAGTAAAGGACGTTGTTACGCGTGTGAACAAACAGCTCGCTGACTTCGAGCGGATTCGCCGTTTTAGAGTTCTCGATCGGGAGTTTGCGATTGAACGGGGTGAACTAACACCAACGATGAAGATTCGGCGCGCTCAGGTGCTCGAGAACCATAAGGATCTTGTGAGCGAACTTTACTTAGGGCGAGAAGAGAGCGAGTAAAACTTAGTTCAGAGAACGCGTCGGATTTGGATGAGCGCACCGTGGCCGGCGGTCCAAAGGGTACGCAAACCGGGTTCTCGACTGCGTCTTTCTCGGGTAGTTGAAGCGCATCCAGCCGGCGGGCGATCCGCGCATGAGAATCACCATATTCCAATAGAAATAAAGCACATATTCCAAGAAGGACAGTGACCGCGACAACCGTAACCATGCAAATTTCTCCGAACCGACCTTTTCAGCTCTTCCCTCTGTTCCGCGAGCGCGTGTGGGGCCGCGAAAGCCTTGCACCCTACTTTCCCGAGGCGCAGTGCATAAAGCGTATCGGCGAAGCTTGGTTCACTTTTGAGGAAAATCGTACGTCGCTCGGTGGAACCTTAGGTGAACTGATCGCGACTCACCCCGCGATATTGGGGACCGCCGCAAACACGGCGCACCCCGGAATCTGCCCGCTTCTGATAAAGCTGCTGTTTACCAGCGAGCGCCTTTCCGTTCAGGTGCATCCAGACGACGAGTATGCGCGGCATCACCACAATTGTCTGGGAAAAACCGAGGCTTGGTATGTGCTCGATGCAGAACCCGGCGCCGAGGTCGCGGTCGGATTCCGAAAAACCCTGACACCAGATCAACTGAAGAGGAGCGCCTTAAGCGGTGAGATAGAAAACCTACTCGATTGGAGAAAAGTGCACACGGGCGATGTAATTTTGACTCCGGCGGGAACCGTTCACGCCATCGGCGCCGGCGTAACCATTTGTGAAATCCAACAAAACTCGGATATCACCTATCGCCTCTATGACTACGGGCGCCCGCGTGAATTGCACCTCGATCACGGCGTTAATGTCTCGCACCTCGGACCCCATCACCATGGCCAGGAAAAAGTAGCTCTCTCCGAAGCACGTGAGCAACTGGCCGCTTGCCGTTATTTTCGGATTGAGCGCGTTCGCTTGCCCGGCGCCATTGCCATTGGAGGTGGCTTGCCGCACTATCTATTGCTGGTTTCGACAAGAGGCTCCGGAAGCATCGCGGGCTCCGCCTATAGCGCCGGACAAGCCTGGATGGTTCCGGCTCAAGCGGAAGAGTTCACAATTACCGGGGACTCGGAATGGATCCTGACCTACGCCGCAGACGAGCCTTTAGATGCCACCGCCATTCGCTCAGCGTAGGAACGCCAGGAGAAGCAACGCCATTTTCGTGCGCTTGGGAACTTGAATACGGCGCGTCAGCACCGAGTAGTGCGATTTTTCAATCCGCGCTAGCAAGCGCAAGTAAATCTCACGCAGCGCCCACAACGAGCGTTGGCTCTTCTTTTCGATCAAGCCCATTAACGCGGCGGACTCTTCGTAGCAGGCTCGGGCGCGGCCGGCTTCAAATTGCATCAGGCTGCGAAAACGATCATTCTCCATGCCTACCCGTAATTGCTCGGCCGGGACACCAAAGCGATGCAAATCTTCAAACGGCAAATACACACGGCCGGCTTCGGCATCTTCACGAACGTCGCGCAGAATATTGGTGAGTTGGAACGCCACCCCACATTTCTCCGCTAGTAGAAGCGCGCGTACGGACTCAAAACCAAAAATATGAATGATTGTCAGCCCAACCACGGAAGCGACGCGATAGCAGTATTGATACAGCTCTTCGTATGTTTCCACTTGGCGGGGCTGGAGATCCGACATGACTCCATCGATCATTTCGTGGAAAAAACGATGCGGGATCGAATAACGCCGGACCGTATCGACGAAAGCCGGCCAGATCGGATTTTCGCCAATCTGCTCGTGCAGCGCCCGATCGAGTTCCACACGCCACAAGGCGATGCTTTGCTGTGACCGGCCCGATTCCCGGATGGCTGGGTCGTCGCTCAAATCGTCGCAATGGCGCATGAAGGCGTAAATTGCGCACATCGCCTCCCGCCGCGGTCTTTCGAGCAGCAGAAACGAATAGTAAAAATTCTTGGCGCGCTCCTTTGCAATCTGCTCGCAATAACGATAGGACTCGCCAACCGCCGAGGACGTCAAAACGGAAGAAGCCTGGCTAGGCATTGGAAAAGGATCCAGGCGCGTTCCGACTTCGAAATATGCGGGCGCTGCCGTAACACATTGTAGTCCTGCATCTTGATCTTTTGTAAGATCTTCATTCCTCCGCGACTGAACAATTCGAGATCGATTGCCAGCCGGCGGTTTACTTTTCCGATTAAGGGAAGGCCCTTCTTAAACAGATCCTCGGCGACGCTGACTGCTTCGGCAAGCACTGCGCGGGAACGCGCGTTCTCTTCAAGCCGCAGCAGTTCATCGAGCGTGTATCCGTGCTTGGCAAGCAGATCCAGCGGCAGATAGACGCGGCCCTTTTCAAGATCCATACCGACGTCTTGCCAGAAATTGGCTAACTGCAGCGCTGTGCAGGTGTAGTCGGAGAGCTGCTGCCGATCTGCATCCCTATAGCCGCACAAGTACAAAACCAAATGACCCACTGGATTAGCCGAGTTCACACAATAGCCGAACACGTCCTCGAAGGTGCGGTAGCGCGTAGTGTTCTGATCCTGTTCAAAAGCGCGGATCAGGCGATCGAACGGCTCGATCGGAATCGCGTGCCGCCGCACCGTCTCCTTCAGGGCTACGTATACCGGATGCGACACTTCCCCTCGATACATTGCCTGGAGCTCACACCGCCACCAGGCAAGCAGCCGCAGACTCTCTTGCGGATCGCCGATCTCGTCTCCCAAATCGTCGGCCCAGCGGCAAAAACTATAAATATTGTAGAAATCTTGATGCAGCTTTCGTGGCAGCAGAAAGCTCACCACGTGAAAATTTTCGTAGTGATGCGTCGCGAGCCACCGCGTGTACTCCCGAACCTCCCTCTCCGAATAGGCCGTAGTGTCCTGAGACCGGCGGAGAACGTATTCTTTCGGCTGTAGACGAGCGACGGCCACTTCTCTTATTGTCAGGGGATGATGGCGGTCTTGATCTGGCCATTCCGGCGGTGTGCCAAATCATGTAAGACCTGTGGCAATTGGCTGAGTGGCTCCTCGTGGTTCACCAGGAAGCTCGCGTTGACTTTGCCCTGAGCCAAGAATTCCAGAGAACGGCGGATATGCGCAGGCGTGTGGTGAAAACTGGCCTTGCAAGTGATCTCCGAATAATGCAGCAATCCAGTGTCGAGTCCCACTTTCGTACCCGATGGACAGCCGCCAAAAAAATTGATGGTGCCGCCGCGGCGCACCAGCTGGGTCGCCAGTTCCCACGCCTCTGGATGACCGATGGCCTCGATCACGACATCGGCGCCACGCCCGCCGGTAAGCGATTTCAATTCGCTCGCCAGCTCGGCGTGATTACCCATTAAAAGTCCTTCATCTGCCCCCAACAGCATGGCACGATCTACCTGCTCCTGGCGGCGGGCCACTGCAATCACGTGCGCTCCGTAGGCGTACTTCGCCAATTGCACGAACATGAGGCCGATCGGCCCCAATCCGATGATCGCGAGCGTATCGCCTGCGTGCACATTGCTCTCATCCAGGCCGCGCACCGAGCAGGCCAGTGGTTCTACGAGTGCGGCGTCCTTGTATCCTAGACTCGACGGAATCACATAGGTGTTCTTCTGGACGATGCGCGCTGGGAGACGAATAAATTCGGCGTACGCTCCGTTATTAAAAAGGAGATCCTGACAAAGGTTCTGCTGCCCGTGCTGGCAAAAAAAGCAACGGTCGCAAGGAGCCGAATTCGCGGCTACAATACGCTGGCCGGGACGAAAATGGGTTACGCCCCCACCGACCGCCACTACATCGCCCGCCATTTCATGCCCAAACAGAGCCGGCGGCCGGATCATCTTCGCATGGTAGCCACGCCGGAAAACTTTTACATCGGTCCCGCAGGTGAGCGCGGTGCGGACACGCACCAGCAACTCGCCAGGCCCGATCTCCGGGATTGGAACCGACTCAAGCCGCACATCCTCTTTGCCATACAGGATGGCCGCCTGCATGTTCACATCCACCGCTACTGCCATGCGAGTTGCTCCTGAGGATGAACCACAACCTTCAGCGACTCGGGCCCCGGACGTCGGCACAAAGCAATTCCTTGTTCGATTTCGGCAAGTGACACGCGGTGGGAAATTAGCTGTTCGAGCGGTAAATCTCCACTAAACACTAGGCGCGCGGATTCACGCTGCAGATCGATGTCGGCACTGTAGGAGCCCAGCAGCATTCGCTCTCCCACGCAAATATCGACGCCCGGAACTTCGATGCGTTCCGAGGAAGAGGTTTGAGCGAAAAGAAGAATCTTCGCGCCAGGCCGCGAGATGCGCAACGCTTGCTCCACCAAGCCTGGAGCGCTGACGGCTAGAATAACGGCGTCAGCGCCACGGTTCTCCGTACGAGCCTTCACAGCCGCTTCGAAACTTCGATCGGCTGCGGTCTCGAAAGGATCATAGGCGCACGCTCCAAAACGCTCGGCCAGTTCGCGCCGCCTCGCAATTGTGTCAGTGGCCAGCACCGACGCGCCCATTCGTTTCGCAAGCATCGTGAAAATCAGCCCGATCGAACCTTGCCCCACCACGGCCACCACGTCGCCTGGCTCAAATGCCAGCATATGTACGGCCTTTAGACACGTATTCACCGGCTCTACCCAACAAGCCTGGTCAAACGACACTCCTTGTGGGATTAGCTCGACACCTTCGTTCACGATCCAATCCATGACGCGAACATATTGCGAAAAGCCACCTCCAGCCGCTTCAAAACCTGCTGTGACCCCCACTCTCTTATACAACGAACACTGCGCATATAAGCGGCGCTGGCAAAAGAAACAATCGCGGCACGGAACGTGGTGAAAGACCACGACTCGGTCGCCCAACGAGTATCTCGTCACGCACTCGCTTGCCACCACGACGCCGGCCGTTTCATGACCATACACACGCGGCGGAGAAAGGAGATCGTATTCGATCTTTTTGAGATCCGTGTGGCAGATGCCGCAGCTTTCGACGCGAACCAGGATCTCGCCACGGCCAATGGTGGGTGTGTCAATCGATTTTACCGCGATGCGGCCTCGCCCCAGATAGACCGCAGCCCGCATCGAGCGCGGTATTTCCTCATTCGACTCGGGCGCTGTTGGCGTTTGGACTGATTCGGCTGCTGACAAGAAACTCTCCCAATACCCGCGCCGCTTCTTCCGAGCGGCGCTTCAGACGAAATAGCTCGGGAAGCAAATTCGGCCGGGCAAGCGCATGAACCATAATTTTCCCACGTGCGATCCTTCCTTCCGCGTTTCGCATCCGGTTCCAGTCGATCGCAAAGGATTCCTCGGCCCGATCCAATACCACTTTGATGCAGCAGAATGGCAATCGGGCGCGTTTAACCCGTGCTGCTACTGCGGCCGCTTCCATTTCGACCGCCAAGCCGCCGACGCCATCCCGCAAAGCACGTTTTTCTTCTCCGTCGATAGCGATTCGATCCTGCGACACTACCAATCCCGAAACCGCCGCGCCTCCCCCGATAATCTGGACGCAATCGTAGCGTTCTTTGTTCGTCCAGTCCAGAATCTCGCTTCCAACCACGATTTGACCCTCGCGCAGGCTCGGGTCGAGCCCGCCGCAAAAGCCCGTGCTGACAACCGCGTCGAGCCTCGAAGAGGAGAGTTCCGCCGACGTAATCGCGCGAATCGCCACTTCCACCGCACGTGTCGCCAGTTTCGGACCGGCTCCATTGGCCGCCAACAAAAGGCGGCGTCCTTCCAACACACCCTCGTAGGCGTACGCCAGCGGCCACTTCAATTTCCGAACTCCCGTGAGCAACCGGGCCATGGGTTCTAATTCGACGGCTTCTGAGGCTACGTAAAGAATGGCCATCGAGCTAGTTGTTTCCGTATCCGTTCGCACGGAACCAATCGATGGCGCGTTTCAGCGCATCCTCGACCGGGCGTGGGGCAAAGCCGAGTTCCCGCTGCGCCTTAGCATGCGTGACAAACATTTTCTTGCGGGCCATCCTTACTCCCTCGAGCGGAGCAAGCGGTGGCTTGCCTGTCACATGCGCGAGCGCCGTAGTGATTACACCGGCTGCGTATGCCACGGCAAACGGAACTTTCCTCGTCGGAGCAGGCTTGCCGGATAATGCCGAGAGCCGGCCCAAAATCTGCTCCAGCGTAATGTTTTCGCACCCTAGGATGTAGCGCTCTCCCGGGCGTCCCTTTTCCGCCGCCAATAAATGACCGATGGCGATATCGCGCGCATCAACGAGATTGAGCCCGGTGTCGACAAACGCGGGAAGCCGGTCACACAGAAAGTCCACAATCACTTTCCCGGTCGGCGTGGGCTTCCAGTCGTGGTCGCCCACCGGTGCTGTGGGATTCACGATCACCACGGGCAGCCCGGCTGCAGCCTTTTCGAGAGCCACCTGCTCGGCGAGCCACTTCGATCGCTTGTAGTGACCCACCATGGCATCGATCGAAACTGGAGTCTCCTCATCTCCGCTGCCTCCCGGTGGCAAACCGATGCAGCCCACCGTACTCGTATAAACCACGCGCCAGACCTTGGCCCGCGCCGCCGCATCCAGCAAGTTACGCGTGCCATCGACGTTCGAAGCATAGAGATCGCTCGGATTTTTTGACCAAAGCCGATAGTCCGCCGCAACATGAAAAACAAGGTCACAACCTTCGACAGCCCGCCGTAGCGAATCGGAGTCTCGCAAATCCCCGGTAACCCGCTCCACGTCCAATTCGCGAATCTGGCTCGCGGGACGGCAGAGCGCGCGCACCCTATAGCCACGCTCCGTGAGGATGCGAGCCACGTGCCAGCCGAGAAAACCGCTAGCACCCGTTACGAGCGTAAGAGCCAAGTTCGTATATGAGGGCTCACGCCACCGACTCTTCCCGGACGGCGGTTGCTTTCCGGTACGTCGAGAGAGCAAGCAACGGAAAAGTATTTCGGTAGTCAGTGTATGCCAGGTAAAACACGCGTGGGAAACCGGTTCCGGTTGAGTAATTTTCCTCCCAGGTCCCATCCGGCCGTTGCGTGCGCACTAGGTAATCTACTCCGTTAAACAGACTTTCGGTGCGCAAATCGCCTCCCGCCAACAGCGCCAGCAACGCCCAGGCGGTTTGGGACGGTGTGCTGGGATTGGGAACGAAACGTCCTTCGTCATAGCTGGCGCAACTCTCTCCCCAGCCTCCATCTCGGTTTTGATACGCGCGAATGAATTCAAGCCCGCGCTGGATAGCCGGCTCGTTTTCGCTTAAGCCGGCGGCGCGCAGACCGCGCAGCGCCAGGAACGTCCCGTAGATATAATTCACACCCCAACGCCCGTACCAGCTACCGTCCTGCTCCTGCGTGCGCAGCAGATAGTCGACTCCCCGCTGCACTGCGGAATGCGTGGAGCGCAGACCCGAGCGAATCAGCGCTTCGAGTACTCTGCCGGTTATGTCGGGACATGACGGATCGAGCATCGCATTGTGATCCGCAAATGGAACATGGCTCAAAATGCCCCAATTATTGTCGACGTCGAAGGCCGCCCAGCCTCCGTCCTTGCCTTGCATGGCAAGCAGCCAGTTCAGCGCACGCTTTTCACAAGCGCGTTGTTTACTTTCGTCAGAAGCGCGCGCCTTGGCAAATGCCAAGAGAACCATGGCCGTGTCATCTATGTCGGGATAGAACTCGTTGTTGAATTCAAACGCCCAACCGGACGGTTCGACGCCCGGCCGCTTAATGGACCAGTCGCCTTCGCGGCGTACCTCTTTGGAAAGCATCCAGTCGGCCGTGCGACGCAGTACTGCAACCGGTGGATTTTCCATTTCCCCCAATGCAAAAGCCGCTAGCGCCGTGTCCCAAATAGGCGAAAAGCAAGGCTGCATGTAGAAGCCGTCTTCGGCGCTGTCGACCATTAAGGCGTTGAATTGCTTTTCCGCTTCCACACGATAGGGATGCTTCGCGTCAAAACCCAGGACATCCAAGGCCATCACGGCATACTGCATTGATGGATAAATGGCGCCCAATCCGTCAGACTTCTCAAAATGCCGGATCATCCACTCGCTGCATTTGGCCAGCGCATAGCGCCTGATAAAGCGTGAGCCAACCCGCTCCCAGACTTTCAGAAAACGGTCGAACGCAAGGAAGCAATTGCGCCAACTGAAAAGCCCCAAGTCCTTTTCCGGGTGCATCGGCGCGCCCGGCAAATACAGTTCCTCCAGCGTGAACCCGGCCGGCACCGGCCGCCGCGGATTCGAGGAATGCACGATCGAAAGTGGAATCACAATCGCGCGCGTCCACGACGACATCTGGTAGATAAAGTGGAACGGCAGGAGAATAGTTTCGGGCGGTATCGAGGGACATGCCTCGCGCGGAAACAAATCAAACAGCCCGAGATTGATGCGCACGTAGCTATTGGCCGCCTGCAGGCCGCCTAGTTCGAGAATCCGGTCGCGCAAACGAAGCATGCGCGGATCGGAAGCCGGCACGCTGGCCACCTTCAGCGCAAAATACGCTTTGATGGAGGCATTGACCTCCGCCGGACCCTCGCGATAAATATTGAACCCGCCGTCTTCGAGTTGACGCGCCAGGATGGCCGCTACCGCCCGCTCAATCTTGGAACGTGAGGGTGGATTCCATACGCCATCCACGGGCGGATGAAGCCAAAGCTCCATCATGATGTAGTCGGACTCGAGCGTCGAGTCGGCTCTCAAATCCGCCCACCAGAAACCCTCTCGGGTTTGGCGGCTCATTAGCGAAACCGCCGCTTTGCGAATCGCATCGCCAGCACCAATATCGCCAGCGTCAAGGTTCAACGCATCCGAGATGTCGAAACCAGATCGTTCAAGCACCGCGAATTACCACCTCAAACACGAACAGTGTGCAATCGGGGAGTAAAGTTTTCGAGATCGGACGGCAATGTGAACCGCACATCCTCCTCTTTGATTTCCGCCTCTTCCAGATGAGAATACCCTTGCGCCTTTAAATGCGCAATCAATTCTTCTACTAAATGTTCTGGTGCGGATGCTCCGGCGGTCACTGCCACCGTAGAAACGCCTTCTAGCATCGCTGGCTGCACTTCGCCGGAATCGTCGAGCAAATAGGCCGGTACGCCGGCTTTTTCGCAGACTTCGACAAGCCGCCGCGAGTTGGAACTGTTGTTCGACCCCACCACCAGGAGCGCCTGACACAGCGGCGCTACTGCTTTGACGGCCAATTGCCGGTTCTCGGTTGCGTAGCAAATATCCTGCGTCTTCGGGCCCATGATCTTGGGAAACCGCTCTTTGAGCCGAGTGACGATTTCTTTTGTTTCGTCGAGCGAAAGCGTAGTCTGGGTTAAGTACACTACCCGTTCTGGATCTTTGACCGTAAGCCTGTCCACATCCGCAACGTCTGAAACCAGAATCGTGCTCTCGGGCGCTTCGCCCAGGGTGCCGGTGACTTCATCGTGATCCCGATGTCCGATGAGGACGATCGTATGCCCTTGTTTGGCGAAGCGAACCGCTTCCAGATGCACTTTGGTTACTAACGGGCAGGTGGCGTCAATAACTTGTAACTCTCGTTGTTTCGCCTCTTCCCGGACGGCAGGCGACACTCCATGGGCGCTGAAAATGACCCGTGCTCCTTCAGGAACCTCCGCCAACTCTTCGACGAAGATGGCACCGGCGCGCCGCAATTCGTCCACCACATGCCGGTTATGGACGATTTCCTTGCGGACATAAATCGGCGCCCCATAAAGGTCTAGTGCGATTTTCACCACGTCGATGGCGCGCACCACTCCCGCGCAGAACCCCCGCGGTTTCAGTAGGATAATCTTCTTCTGGCGGCCATTCGAACCCATAAAAGCTCTTTAAGTATAACAAACGCTTATGTTTTCAAGCTAATATGACGAGACATGCCCGGTGATATCTCCCGTATCCTTATCACTTCAGATCAGATCCAGCAACGAATCCGGGAAATGGCGGCGGAAATCGAGCACGACTACCCGGAAGGGCCCGTCTACCTGATTTCCGTCCTTAAAGGTGCTTTTGTCTTCGTGGCTGATCTGGCACGCGCCATCTCTCGGCCCGCTGTGCGGATCGAGTTCATGGCGATCTCTTCCTATGGTGACCAGAAAACAAGCTCCGGACAGGTAAAAGTCACCCGCGACCTCGATGTGAATATCGAGGCACACGACGTTCTGATTGTGGAAGATATTATCGACAGCGGGGTGACTCTCAGCTATTTGAAAAGACTGCTTGAGCAACGCAATCCGAAATCGCTGGCGATTGCCACCTTGCTCGACAAACCCGAGCGCCGCGTGCAACCGGTCGAAGTGAAATATATCGGTTTTCAAATACCCGATGAATTCGTGGTGGGTTATGGACTGGACTTTGCTGAGGACTATCGAAACCTGAGCGACATCCGGGTACTCAGCGTCTAGCGGCCGATCAGTTGCACCTCGAACAACTTTGGCCAGAGTTTGCCCGTAACAAACAAACGTTTCTCCGCGGCATCATAAGCAATTCCGTTCAACACATCCACCGGTTCCCGTTCGTCGTCGGTTGTAAGCAAACCGGATGCATCGATCCAGCCCGTCACCGCTCCGTCGGAAGGCCTGAAACGAACGATCCGGTCAGTCTGCCAGATATTCGCATAAATCTCCGCGCCCACGCATTCCAATTCGTTCAGCATGGAGATTGCGCGGCTCCCGTCATGCACTGTGATCCGCCGCAGTTCCCGCAAACCCACCGGATCGAGGCATCGGATCTGCGCCGAGCCGTCACTCATGTAGACGTGCTTGCCATCGTTCGTGAGGCCCCAACCCTCGCCGGTATAGCGGAACCGGCCCAACAGCCGGAATGTCGAGCGGCTATACACGAAGCCTACCTGCGATTGCCAGGTGAGTTGAAAGATCCGGTTGCCGAAAACCGTAATGCCCTCGCCGAAATATTCCGCCGGCACGTCCATCTGCCGGACGATCTGTCCGGTCTCCAGCCGCTCCACACGCAGCTTGGACTGGCCCTTCAGCCCGGTCCCTTCATAAAGTAGCCCGTCGTGGTACTCGAGACCCTGAGTAAAAGAAGAACGATCGTGCGGATAGGTATGGACAATCCGCAGGCCGTACCCCAAGACCAATGAGAAAAGCAGCGGCCAGACCGAGGTCATGAGGGAGAACGGCGTTTGTTCACCCATGTGCGATGCCCAAGCGCAGTCAGAAACAGGGCAGAAATGGTCACAATCAGCAATATAGTCTGCTGCCACCAAGGCTGTATAGGGTCGGCGTCTTCACTAAGTGCATGCCCGGCTAAGCAACACAAGACATGCACACTGAACACCTCGATCGAAGCCTGGCCCAGTAGATAGAGAGGCGAAATGAACGGCAAGTGGGCAAGCCGTGCGCCAAACCGCACCACCAGAATCGCGAGTGCCGAAAAATTGATGATGCGCGCGGGCCCTAGGTGCCATTTGTCGATCAGCCAGCCGTAGACGTCGGGGTTCATCCAGTGGTCCAAAGGACTGTAGCGCAGGACTAGGAACACAATGGCAAGCGGCAAACAGATTTTCCAAAGCCGGTCAGGAATACGCCGGCGGCCGGGTTCAGCCAGTGCGCTAAAAGTAATGCTGCCGAGCGCCAGCCCTACGATCCACAAAAGCTGCCAGGAATACAGGTCGAAGGCGCCGGTCGAACTTTCAGGCACATTCAACCCGAACAGATTGGCGTGCCGGTAGGCCCAGGCACGCAAACCGAATTGTGCGATCGCCCACAGCCCGAAACTCGTGTAGACAACCGGCTCCCAACTCCAGCGGCGTGCGATTTCGCGAGCCACCGGCGTCAGGGCCATGAAAATGACATACATAGGCAGAATGTCCAGCAGCGACGGTCGGTATTCGAGTATCACTGCCGCAATCAGCGCGTGCTTTGGGTCAGCCAGGTAGTACGACAGCAAATTCTGTATCGCCAGCCGATGAAAGTGCACCCCGATCGGCGCGAGCAGCGCGAAAGCAACGACCAGCAGCGCGAAATGATACAGATAAACTCTCACGGTCCGCCTGACCAAATCGCGTAACGCCCCGAGCCGGCCTCGTTTTTCCTCTATTCGATGCTCAAGTTGTCCCACCATGAAAGCTGAGAGGAAAATGAACCCTTCGGCGCCTGAAACAAAACCGAAAGTCTGATTTGAGAGGATACTAGCGGCTGTGGGCAAATGTGTGAGCGTCATCCATAGCAGCAAGAACCCTCGCAGGATATCGAGCTCGATCAGACGCCCACCGGGCGGTTTTGGAGGGTGAACCGGCTTCGCTTCCTGGCCCGGAGTCGTTAGTTGAGAAGGAGGTGCCATGCCGCGCTTTGCTTACCGATTGGATTGTGCGCGACGACGCGGGGTTTCCGCAAACCACTACACCTTGGGTTTGGGTGGATCCAGGTTTCTCGCCTTACACAAAGAAGAGAACCCATTACGGCCATGTGATCCGTCGCAAAACGGCTTATTTTCAGCCATACCGCAGCGGCAAAGAGAGATTACAGTTCGACCGGCCAGCCCGTACGCATTCCCCTCGGCATCCTGAATGACAAACTCACCCTCGAGCCGAATGGGGCCATTGTTAAATATGGTGACTTTCGCGGGCATGTTTCCCGATGGTAGCAAAGGGTGCAAGTTAGTTCCCTATAATTGTCATCGCAGGTATATAAGTGATTCAATTCATCTACGAGTCCGACAAAGAGCTATTCGAAAGCGCTTTTCGTTTCGCTCAAAAGCAAGTCAAACGGCTGATCGAAACGTATCCGGACTTTTATCCCATGTACACGGCCGGCGGCGCATGGAAGCACGCCGGACCGGCGTGGACCCACTGGTGCGACGGTTTTCTGCCGGGAATGATGTGGTTATTCGTGCGTCACTTGGGCTCCGGCAATCCCGAGTCCGACTACTGGACCGAACAAGCCATCCGCTATAGCAAGCCGCTCGAGCCGCGCAAAAACGATCGCGACGTGCACGACCTCGGATTTATCTTTTTTTCCACGTATTACCGCTGGTACCGAATGACTAGAGATCCGGCGCTCCGCGACGTGCTCATCCAGGCCGGCCGCACATTAGCCAAACGATTCAACGATAACGGTCAGTATCTACGCTCCTTCGTAGCTGAGGACTCGATATTTATCGACATCATGATGAACGTCGGCATTATCTTCTACTCCGCTCGCGAGACGAACGACAAGCGGCTGCGCGATGTGGCCGTCCGGCACTGCATCACGACACGCCGCTATCTAGTTCGCGGAGACGGTTCGACCGCGCACGAAGGAATCTTCGACTTGGAAACCGGTGAGTTTCTGCGGCAATCGACCCAACAAGGATTTCGGGGTGATTCCTGCTGGTCGCGCGGGCTGGCGTGGTCGCTCTATGGCTTCACCACTTCCTATGAATACAGCCGCGACCCACGCTTCCTTCACACCGCCGAAGCCTGCGCCGACTACTACATCACTCATACTCCGGCCGACGGTGTTCCGCCATGGGATTATAACGCCCCTCACGAGAATAGATCGCTCGTCGATTCCTCGGCGGCGGCAATTGCGGCTGCCGGTTTGTTGCGCTTGTGCCGGCACGCCGGCGATCCCATGAAGGGCCACTTCTATTGGTCGACCGCCATTCATATCCTGCGCACGCTTTCGACCGATTACCTGGCTGTCTCCGACCCCAAGTGGGGGGGCGTCCTAAAGGGCGGCGTCTACCATCTCCACAAAAGCTTGGGGGTGGACGAGTCTGTGATGTGGGGCGAATACTTTTTTACGGAAGCGCTCGAAGAAGCCCTCCGTATTCTGCGTACTTCGTCGCAGGCCCCAACGCGGCGCTAGCTCTTTGGGCCGAGGTTTCCCGAGCGGCGCAGCCTACTCTACACAGCTCTGGCAAACTGGCCCGCGAATTCCCGCTTTCGATAGTTCAAAGCCGAACTGGCGATACTGAAAGCGGCCGCCAGATAACACGCTCCACCGATGATCAGAGTCGCTTGAATGCCAAGGTAGATAGCGAGAAATATCGCAGCGGCGGAACCGAGTACGCTCGACGCGGCGTTGATAGCCCACGCCCAACGCACTGCGGACGGCATGACTCTCTCGAGCAAGGTCAGTCCGGTCGGAAACGGCATCCCCATCGCAAAACCGGCCGGGACAATCAATAGGATCGAGATAAGGATCTTGAGTGGCCGCGCCAGAGCGACACCGCTTTCCGCGACCGGTCCGACGATTATGGCGAGAGCCACAATGGCGCTGGCCACCAGGAAAAGGACCACATACAGCCGGGAAATATCGGCGCGCACCAGCGATTTGCTCCAGAAGCTCCCTAAACCGCTCGAAATCAACATGGAAAAAATAATCACGGTCAACGCGTACGTGGGATGCCCCAAGAAGAGTACGAACTTCTGAATCAGCGCGACCTGAATCAGGATGTAACCCGCTCCTATAAATAAGAAGAAGAGCAACGCCGGCGCGACCCCTTTACCCCGCGGCAGACCATGACGCAAAACCAGCGGTGGGAGCGAGATGATGATCAGCATGGCTACGATACTGATCGCCACAAGCCCAAACAATACCGGCACGGCCTTGTTGACCTTGAAATCCGCGTTCTCGCGCGAAGCGGTGCGCAAAAATTTCAACAGATCGCGCGGCTGCACAGTGTAGAAGAAGAACGGACGGTTGTCGCTGACCGGGCGTACATCGAAAGGATAAGAGCCATAAAAACTAGCGGGATCAGCGGCCAAAAGCAGACTGCGGAAAGGCGTGTTGAGCGTTGTTCCCGGCAAATAGACAACCTCCATCCGCGCGGTCGCGGCCGTTTGCTCGATCGACGTGATGTCTGCCGCCGTGAATGGCTGCCGCGCCACCAGAATAGTGTCCTGCGCGCCCCAGCCTTCCAGCTTCTGAAGATTTTCACGCACAACCGCAATATGCCGCGCCGGATTCTTTTCGCCCAATTGCCGGAGCGCCGCGACCGCTAGTGAGACTACACGAAGCGATTCACGAGGTGGATCGAAGCCCCAGCGGGTAAACGACATGACTCCATCAGGCGTAAGATGCGACAGATAGTCGACGAAAGCGTTGGCCGTGTATAAATTATTCTCCGAGAGCGCGAAGGCTCCCGCCGCGGTGGATGCCCAGGTATCGACCAACGTCGCCTGTAACACCTGATAGTGTTCCGGTGAGCGGCGCACGAAAGACCGCCCATCCTCGATCTCGATTTTTACCTCAGGACGAAAGTACAGGCGATTGCTGTATTGGGGAAACTTTTCCCGCATGATGACCTTCGCAATGATCGGATTGATCTCGACAGCCGTAACGTCCTTGCTGCCGGAGGCAAGCGCGCGCGATATATCCCAACCGCCGCCTGGGCCAATCACCAGCGTTTTCGCTCCAGGACGCAGCACGTAGGCAAATCCCGGGCCCGCGTACTTCAGCTCGAATCGCTGTTGCTGCGTGAGGTGCTCAAAATCGAAGTGCGCGACACCGGTGGCTGCGTCCGCATCAATGATGATGCTCTTCATCGCACTCCTGCCCGGTTCCTGCTTCAAGGCAATTCTCGAAAACTCGTTCCAGCGAACAAATTCTTCGCCACTGATTCGTTGCCCTTTGGCGTAGTGCACATCGATCAGCGAGGATTTCCAGTTATAAGTAATAAGACAAACGAGTAACAGGCCGAGTATCACCGCGCAAATGCGGCCGCTCGCGGCATGGGCCAGATGAAACCATATTGCGGAGGAGACCGCCAGGAGCACCGCTACAACCAGGATTGTGTTTGGTCCGCCGAGACGATCAAGTAGCGGCACGAGTAAGGCGCAACCGGCAGCCGCTCCGACAAGATCGAAAAAATACACGCGATTCACACGCTCGATAGTGTCCGCAACCGCGAGTGAAACAATAGTGCCGGAAAGCACGAACGGAACCGCTGCCACTAGATAAGCGAGGCCCATCGCTGGAATCGACAGATCGCCGGCGCCGTCTAGCAGGTAGGCCAGCGAGATAACTACCGCGACCGCATTCACAGCGGCCAAAACACCGAGCTTTCGATATAGCGCTCCGCTCCAGCCCGCGACCACATAAGAAAACACGCCGCCGGCTCCCAGGCCGAATAGCGCGATGGAAATGGCCAGGAACGCGAAGTGGTAGAAGTAGACGACCGAGAAAACCCGGGTCAACGCCAATTCGAGCAGGAGGGTGGCGAGCGAAGTGGCGGCCACGCCGAAATAGATCTGTGGCCAATGCTTGCTTTGACGCGGCGTGTTTGTCTCACGGACTGAACTGAGCAGTGACAACTCTTTATGGTAGTGGACGCCCCGTCGCACCGGAGTGTTGCTTCAGATAGCGCGAAACGCGCGCAGCGATCCGGCCGCAGGCTTGGCCGTCCCCGTATGGATTGTGCAAACGCGCCATACGATCGTACTCCTCTTGATCTTCCAGAAGGCGAATCGCTTCGCGCACAATCGTTTCGCGCACCGTCCCGACCAGCTTTACCGTACCGGCATCCACAGCTTCCGGGCGTTCCGTCTTATCACGTAACACCAGGATGGGTTTGCCGAGCGATGGTCCCTCCTCCTGCACGCCCCCGGAATCCGTAATCAACAGATGGGCCCGGAGCATGAGGTCCACAAACGGCACATACTCCAGCGGTTCAATCAGCATCACGTTGCTTTTATCGCGCAGCATTAGGTCCACCGCACGCTGGACGTTGGGATTCGGGTGGACCGGCCAGATAATCTGCACCCCTGGCCGGCTGGCCAACTCGCTGATTGCTCCACAGATCCGCACGAAGCCCTCGCCGAAACTCTCGCGGCGGTGGGCGGTAACCACGATCAGCTTTTGATTGTTATTGTGAGGCCCGGAAAATCCGGTCAATCTTCCTGCTTCCAGCGCGTCGCGAATCGTCAATACCGCGTCGATTCCGGTATTTCCCGTCACCTGAATCGAATCCGCCGGCACGCCCTCGCGCGCCAGATTGTCAGCAGCCCACTTTGTCGCCGCGAAGTGGAGCGTAGCCAGACGACCGGTAATGACCCGGTTCATTTCTTCCGGAAAAGGCGAATCTAGGTCGAAGGTGCGTAAGCCCGCCTCTACGTGAGCCACCGGCACCCTCGCATAAAATGCCGCGAGCGTCCCAGCCAGTGTTGTTGTCGTATCTCCCTGCACCAGCGTCAGCGATGGCTTTAATTCGGTGAAAATTGTCTCTAACCCTGTCAGTAGCCGGCTCGTCAACGCCGTTAACGTCTGGCCCGGCCGCATGAGATCGAGATCGTAATCCGGCTCGATATCGAATACCGCGAGCACCTGGTCAAGCATTTGCCGGTGCTGCGCGGTCACGCAAACGATGGTTTCAAGATGCGAAAAAAAGGGCTCGCTGCGAAGAGTGGAGACCAGCGGACACAGTTTAATGGCTTCTGGTCTTGTACCGAAGACCACTAGAATCCGTTGTTTGAGCTGGTGTGATGAAGGAGACGTCTTACTTATGACGATAGGTGATTCGCCCTTTGGTGAGGTCATAAGGAGACATCTCCAAAGTGACACGATCACCCGCGAGGACGCGTATTCGATTGCGTCTTAACTTTCCTGCAAGGTGAGCGAGAACCGTTCGATCCTGATCCAATTGGACGCTGAACAGTCCACTTGGAAATTTTTCCACTACTGTCCCGGTGACCTCAATACTGTCTTCTTTACTCATCCGCCCCCTGAAATTAATATGCGAATTTGGCGCGGCTCGTCAGGGCCGGAATTCGCTACCGGAAAGTATACCGCGCGCTTGAACCCCTGCTGTAGAAAACTTCCGCCCGGTTGTTCTACCCTTAGGTCGGAGCCAGCGTGGCAGCGCCTAACGTCGAATTCAAGAAGAAAAACATTCTGGTTACTGGCGCCGGACGCGGGATCGGCAAGCGGTTCGCGCTCGGCTTTGCGAGACTGGGAGCAAAAATTGCGCTGGTAGGCCGCAGCAAGGCTGAAATCGACCTGGCGCATATCGAAATCGAGCAGGCCGGCGGCAATGCACTGCGTATTCGCGGCGATGTCACCGATCCGGAACAGATGACGCTCGCGGTCGATCGCGCACGTGTGGCGTTCGGCAGTCCCATCGACATCCTGATTTGCGCTGCGGCAACCGCCGGCCCGCTGCAGTCGTTTTTGCAAACCCCAGTGAAAGCCTGGACCGATGCGATTCAGATCAATCTGCTAGGCGTGGCGCACTCTTGCCGCGCCGTTCTGCCGTCAATGATCGAAAGACGCGCTGGAAAAATCATCGTCCTCACTTGCGATAGCGACACTCTGCCCAAACTCAATTTCTCCGCCTACACTACCTCCAAAACCGCGGTGGTCCGCTTTGTCGAAGCACTCGCCGCGGAGGTGCTCGACCATAACGTCCAGGCCAACTGCTTCGATCCGGGACCGGCCTACACCAATTTCACCGACGAAATCATTCGCGCCGAAGCGCGTTTGGAAGCCCCCGTCGTCGCTGCAGCCAAAGAAACGCGCCGCACGGGCGGAGTATCGCCGGAATTGCAGCTCGCGCACATTTCGTTCCTTGCGTCCGAACAGTCGAATCACATCACGGGCAAGCTGATTCATGTGACCGACGACTGGCAGAAACTGGGCAACGCCACGTTGCGCCCCGATGCGCTCACATTACGTCGCATCAGCAAATAGACTCCAGCTAATCCTGCTAGACGCCGTTATACTAGCGGCTTGGAATCAGCCCGCCGCTCCCGATTCCTCCCCGCCAGCGTCTTCCTCGCGCTTTATTTCATCTGCCTACTGTCCCTGGTACCTCGGCTGTCGCTTTGGCTGGATGAAATCTTAGACTTGATCGGTGTTCGCTTCTACGATTTGCCCGGGCTGATCCGGTACATCCCTACCAATTCAGGGGGCGTGCCATTGGGTTACCTGGCGCAGGTGGCTAGTGTCCGCATCTTAGGCTTTTCGACCTTTTCGGGACGGCTTCCCTCCCCAGTCTTCAGCATCCTGGGAGCTATAGGCATCGTCTTGCTCGCAAGACGCTTCAGCTTGCGTTGGCCGCTGCTGGCTCTAGCCGCATTCTGCCTGTTTCCTCTCCAATTCCGATACGCCCTCGAAGCTAGACCATATTCTCAAGCACTTGCCATCAGCGTCTTTATGACTCTGTCATTTCTGCGACTGCGCGAAAGGCCAACATGGACGCGATCTTTAGTGTATTGGGCCTGCATCGCGACGGGATTGTACACACAGCCTTACAGCGTCTTCGTGGCAGTTGCGCACTTTGGCTGGGCGATTCTGTCGCCTGGTAATCCAATCCGAAAGAGATTGCTGTGGACCACGGGCTCCGCGCTGTTTCTCGCAGCTTTGGCATTCCTACCGTGGTACTCCTATGCTCACCAGTTTTGGCGCGAATCGATTGAGGTCAGCCACTATCGCTCTACGGTGGATCTCAAAACTCCTCTGATGATAGTGCGTGAGCTTATCGGAGCCGGATATCCGGGCGCCCTTTTGGTTCTGGTGAGCGCTTGGGCTGCGTTAGCGGTGAAATTCAGGCGCCGCCCGGATGCGCTCTTTTGGATCCTTCAACTTGTCTGTCCCGTCCTGCTCGCTTTACTTACGGACGCGGTATTCGGCTATTTCGTTGCCATCAGGCAGATGATCTTCCTTTTGGCGCCGTTAGCGATTCTGTTTGCCGCAGGGTTGGAAGTTCTCGTGGACCGCTGGCCCAGACCCGCCGTCGTCTTCGGATGCCTTTTGATGGTGACTCTTGTCTACCGGAACATTCGCTTTTTGTCTGGGCCACGTGAGGATTGGGCGCAGCCGGCGAACCTTCTCGCACAGGAAGCCCGGCGAGGACGATGCGCGATTTTCCTGCCTTCCGATTCCGTCCATCTATATGAATTTTTCAACCCGGATGCCAGTAGCCGTGCCTGTCCGTCCGATCTGAAGACTGTGCGATCGCTTACTACTGCCATCAGTCCCTACGAATCGGCTGCCCTTCAAAAGCAATGGAAAGTGCACCTGTCCGATCTGGGATTTGAACGCCGAATACTTCTGGACAAGATCGTCCGCGTCGAACTCTACGAGCGCAGATGAGGCGGCATTCACTCTCGAGATGTGCTTTAATAGGAGTGTACTGTCGGATCAAAAGTGGGCCTAATGCCCACTTTTTTATTTGTCCGGCGTTTTTTGGGACATGATCGTAATGGAACAAAGCGGATTGACGGGCAAGATCGCCGAACTGGGCGAGCGGGCCGCTTTGGGTACTGGCATCGAGATCGCCGAAGTTCAGGTGCGTGGGGCGGGGAACGGGCGCTTGGTGCGTGTGTATATCGATAGACCTGAAGGAGTTACGCACGGCGATTGCGAGTTGATCTCGGAAAGGCTGGGCAAGCTATTGGACGAAGAGGATCTCGTCCCTGACGGGAGTTACACGCTCGAAGTCAGCTCGCCAGGCGTCGAACGGAAGTTATCAAAACCGAGGGATTTTGAAAGGGTAGTCGGCCAGAAAATCTGGCTGGCGTTTCAACGCCCTGGCGAATCCCGTACCAGCCTGGAAGGCAAACTCGCGCATTTCGCGAATGGGACCTTGGAGTTGGAGGTTGCACCGGGAAAACCGGTACAGATCCCGCTCGAAGCAGTCCAAAAAGCGAAATTGAAGTTCGAGTGGTGAGCTTCCCGCTTTTCGCCTCGCGCTAAAGAAAGATTCAGTTTGAAGGAAGAGGTTCTGACATGGCTTCGATCTATCAGTCCATCGAAATGCTCAGTAAAGAAAAGGGTATCGATCCCCAAATCGTCTTGGACGCCGTGAAGGACGCCATGCTCGCGGCAGCGCGCAAACATTTTCGTTCCCAGGAAGATTTGATGGCCGATCTGGATCGGGAAACCGGTAATCTGCAGATCTACAGCGTTAAGCAGGTAGTCGAAGCTGTCGAGGACCCAGTCAAGCAAATCAGTCTTCAGGCAGCGCGCAAAATCGACCCCGGTGTAGTGGTCGGCGGCGAAATTCGCGAGATGAAACCTACCGATGTGCTGGGCCGTATTTCGGCCCAGACCGCCAAACAAGTGATTCTCCAAAAGGTGCGCGAAGCCGAGCGCGATAGCGTCTATTCGGAATTTCAAGGCCGCCAGGGCGAGCTCGTGAACTGCGTCATTAAACGACTGGAAGGCCAGGACTACATCGTCGACATGGGGAAAACCGAGGCGCGCATCGGCAAGAAAGAGCAGTCACGCATCGAAAGCTTCAGTGTTGGCGATCGCATACGTTGTGTGATCAAGGGTGTAGAACGCGGGGGCAAGAACTCAGGAGTCGTCGTGTCGCGCGCCGCGCCGGAACTGGTCATGCGGCTCTTCGAGCAGGAGGTGCCTGAGATCTACGACAACACTGTCACCATCAGGGCCTGCGCCCGTGAAGCCGGTGAGCGCACAAAAATCGCGGTGGCCAGCCGCGACCGCGACGTAGACAGCGTGGGTGCATGCGTTGGCATGAAGGGCATGCGCGTTCAATCGATTATTCGTGAACTGCGCGGCGAGAAGATCGATATCATCGAATTTTCCGAGGATCCAGTTCAGTATGTGACAAAGGCACTGAGCCCCGCGAAAATATCCCGCGTCACCATACTCGACGGAACCGAGAAACACATGGAAGTGGTCGTCGACGATCTGCAACTCTCACTCGCCATCGGTAAGCGCGGGCAGAATGTTCGCTTGGCGGCCAAGCTGGTTGGCTGGAAGATCGATATCAAGAGCGAAGAAGAAAAGCGCCGTGAGCTCGAGTCGCGCATGGGCGACATGGTGATCTCGGGAGCTCCTGTCTCGGTGCTGATCGATCATGGTCTAGCCGAAAGCATTGTGGAAAAAATGGTCGGCGCCGGCATCGGAACTGTCGAGCGGCTGGGCTCGATGACGCCCGAGGAGTTGGAAGCGATTCCCGGCATCGACGAGGAAATCGTTAGCCAGATTCAAGCGACTGTTGTCGCTTTTTATGGCCAGTATGATGAGGAAGCTGTTCCGATCGAAACTGAGGCAAGTGAAACTCCCGGAGCGGGAATGGCTTCGCTCGAATCGGAGAGCGGCGACCCTTTCGAAAACATCGAAACCGGGGTGTTAGAACACGATTTAGCGACGCACCAGGCAGCGTTGCTCGAAGAAACCGAAGACGGCGAAACGCTAGATCTGGGGCGCGTGGAAGGATTGTCGGGCGCCCCCTCGACACTACGTTCGACCGCTCCTCGCGAAACCGAGGAAGCGATCGTATCTGATACCATGGAAAAAATCGACTGATCCACCACAAATTGCGGTGCTGTAAGGAGTTAGCTAGCAGTCTCTTCTATGAAGAAAATCAGGATCAATGAGCTGGCGCGGGAGCTTGAAGTGAAACCGGGCGTCATTCTCGACATGCTGCCTGACTTGGGCGTGCAGGAGAAAAAGACGCACTCCAGCTCGATCGACGAGGACGTCGCACTCGAACTCCGGCAGCGTCTGGTTGCCGAGGGTTCGGTTCGCACGGCGGAGGAACGTTCTAACGGGAACGTTTATGACAGCGATCACGAGAGTGATCGGGAATCTGAATCTATTGCCCGGACAACGCCACAAGATCAGCCCTCAGCGCGGCCGGAAGTAGTGCAAGAGCAGCCCGAGCCGGTTGTCGGCGCACCTGCACAAGTGACGGAAAGCGCGAAAGCGGCGGTGCAGACGCCCGAACCTCCGGCGGCGCCCACGCTACCTCCAGCCGAGCTCGAAGCTCCGGCTATGCTCGTCGCTGCCACCGCAGAGACAGAGCGTCCTGTGCCTACCTTTAGGCCTCTTCGGCCGCCATTAACGAGCGGTGGAGCGATTCATCCGCCACTTGCGCCGCCCGCTAGCCAGCCGCTCACGCCCGGCCCGGTGAATCGAAATATTTCTATACCTGCCCGGCCTCTGCCGCCCAGCCCGCGCCCCGGGCTGTCGGCTCCTATGGGGCCCCGGCAACCCTTGCCCCCGCCGCCGCCACGCATTGCCGGCACTGTTCTGGACCGCCCGATGCGCCCCGCCCCCGGAGCAGCCGCTCCGGCGCCGGCAGCACCCGCCCCCCCACAGTCTCATCCCCGCCCTGCGCAAATACCGCCAACCCACGTGGTGGCACCTGGCCCGGCCGCTGGTTCGACGCCCGCTTCGGTACAGGGTGCGCCGACGGCTCCTGCAGCCTCGAGTGTGCCCGGCGCGCCGATACCCCCGCGCGCTACCCCTTCTCGCCCGGCTCCCGGACTGACTCCTGGCGCTCCTATCGCGCCGCGTCCACCGGGCGCCCGTCCGCTCGTCGGCCAGCCCCAGGTTCGACCAGTAGTGCCGCCCCGCCCGGATCTGGTTCAGCGGTTGAAACAGCAACAGGCCCGCCCCGCTCCCGCTGCTCCGGCCATGCCGCGGCCGGGCGCTCCGGCGCGTCCTTCTCCGGCTCCTGGGCAGCCTCTCTACCGTGGGCCCATCCGTCCCGGACAACCGCTCATGCGTGGTCCAGGCCAGCCGCTCGGACCGTCACAACCGGGCCTGCGCCGTCCCGGCGGTCTGCGCTCCATGCATCCGACGAGCTTGCGCCCGGAAACCGCCACGCCTCCGCCCGCCGAGCAACAGCGTCGTCATCAGGCCAAGCCCGGAGCGCGACAAACCGGCCGTCGTCGCGAGGCCGAAGAAGGAAATCTTCGCGAGCGAGTCTCGAAACGCCCGACTATCGCCGAGCCGCCGCCCATCGATCGCGAAATTACCGTCGCCGAAGGCGTTACCGTCAAGGAACTCTCCGAAAAACTTGGCGTCAAAGCCAATCTGGTCATCAAGAAGCTTGTCGAGAAAAAGATTTTCGCCACCATCAACCAGACTCTGGATGTCAAACTCGCTGAAGAACTCGCGCGCGAGTTCGGCGCTTCGACCAATCAGGTCAGCTACGAGCAGGAAAGCACCCAGGAAGTCGAGCAGGCCGAGGAAACCAAAGATTTCGTCCGGCGTGCTCCCGTGGTCACCATCATGGGGCACGTCGATCACGGCAAGACTTCGCTGCTCGATGCGATTCGCGAAACCAATGTAGCCGGCAGGGAAGCCGGCGGCATCACGCAACACATCGGCGCGTACTACATCGAGCGCAACGGCCGTAAAATCGTTTTCATCGATACGCCAGGCCACCAGGCCTTCACACGTATGCGCGCGCGCGGCGCCAAGGTAACGGACATTGTTGTGCTGGTTGTATCCGCCGATGACGGCGTGATGCCCCAGACGCTCGAAGCGATCGACCACGCCAAAGCTGCCGGCGTGCCGATCATAGTCGCGATCAACAAGATTGACAAGCCGGATGCACAACCCGATCGCGTGAAGCAGCAGCTTTCCGACCGTGGTTTGCTGGCCGAAGACTGGGGCGGAGACGTTGTCATGGTCCCGGTCTCGGCGAAAGCCAAACAAAACCTCGATTTACTGCTCGAGATGATTCTGCTGGTTGCCGACCTGCAGGATCTGAAGGCCAATCCAGCGCGTCCGGCCGTTGGAACGATCCTCGAAGCCAAACTGGACAAGGGTCGCGGCCCGGTAGCCACCATGTTGGTACGCAACGGCACTCTGCGGACTGGCGACTTCTTTATTTGCGGCGCGCTCTTTAACAAGGTGCGTGCCATGTTCGACGATCGCGGCAATCCTGTGAAGGAAGCCGAGCCGTCGATGCCGGTTGAAGTGATCGGGCTCGAGAGCTTACCCGAGGTGGGCGATAACTTCCAGGTTGTTTCCGATACTTCCAAAGCCAAGCAGATCGTGATCTATCGCGAATCCAAGGCGCGGGACGCCGCCATGGCGAGAGGTGCACGTGTTGCCACTCTTGATTCGCTCGCACGGCAATTCAAGGAAGGCGATCTCAAGGATCTCAACCTCATCATTAAAGCCGACGTCGGGGGCACCGCGGAAGTGCTCTCCGACACACTGCAACAGCTTTCCAACGAAAAGGTACGGGTGCGGGTACTCCGCGCCGGCATAGGCGCCATTACCGAAGACGACGTGCTGCTGGCCTCTGCATCAGAAGCACTAATTGTCGGATTCAATGTGCGTCCCGAGCGGAATGCACAGGCCACCGCGGAGCAACAACGGGTGGACATTCGTCTTCACAGCATCATCTACGAACTGATAGATGAAATCACCCAGGCCATGACCGGACTGCTGGATCCCGTCTACAAAGAGACGATCCAGGGCCATGCCGAAGTGCGCGAGACCTTCAGGATCAGCAAGGTGGGCACGGTCGCCGGTTGTTATGTGGCAGATGGCCTGATCCGCCGCGACAGCCAGGTCCGCGTGAAGCGCGGAAACGAAGTCATCCATACGGGTAAAATCGAAGCTCTCAAACGCTTTAAGAACGACGCCAGCGAAGTCAAGAACGGCGTCGAATGCGGAATTTCGCTCGCCAATTTCAACGGCGTGCAAGTGGGCGATATAATCGAGGCGTTTAGCATGCAGCGTGTTGCCGCCGAGATGCCGCAACCCGTAGCCCAATAGAGCCGCACGCTGGCCCGATGACCACGCCAACTATTGGCGTTTTGACGTTGCACATTCACGTTGAGGACTCGCATTCGCTCAAAGAGAAACGTCACGTCGTGAAGAGCTTGAAAGACCGCCTGCGCGCTCACTTCAACGTTTCAGTCGCCGAAATTGACGGTCTCGAATCCTGGCAACATTCAGTAGTCGCCGCGGTCACGGTCTCGAACGATCAAGTGCGCGCCGCTCAAATTCTGAACGCCGTGGAAGAGCACGCGGCCAGCGTTCTGGGCGGCGCCTTGACGGGCAGCAGCGTGGAATGGCTATAGCCTTTGGCGCTTACGTCCTAGAACGGATCGTCTTCATCGCAAACGTCGCAGTAGTAAACGACTCCCGTTTCACGAATCTCCGCATGGATAAAACCGGGACAACAATGATCAGCGACCTCTGAGTGTTGCTGCGGCCATCCGGCATCGCAACTTTCACATTGGGCATCACCGGTTCGGTGAACCGCCTCGCCGCCAGGCAACTTCATAAAGCCTCAGCCGGAAACGCCAACCGGAACTTTGCCCGTAGGCAGATCTCGCTCTACCGGCTTAACTGCTGCCCCTGCGAGACAGGCGCGCAATTCTGCATCCGTGTGCCGCGCAAAGAACAATCGCAGATTCTCGTCTGGAGTTCTTTCACTCAGATAGGCCTGCAGTAATCTCTCGATAGCCGCAGGCACTTCCGTCGCGGCACAACGATATCCCAGCGGGCGCGCGATGGATTGGAACGCCCCGACCGCGCCCCCCACACAGAAGTAGTATGCGTCGACAAACTTTCCATCGACTTTTACCTTTTTACCCTCGATGCCAATATCGGAAATCCAGTGTTGGCCGCAACTGTTCGGACATCCGGTGACGTGCAGCTTCAAATGTTGTTCGAAACCCGGGAGACGCTCCTCCAAATCCTCGACCAGCCAACGAGCGAAATTCTTCGTCTCTGTGATCGCAAGACGGCAAAACTCGGTGCCTGTGCACGTGATCGCCCCGCGTCGGAAGGCCGAAGCGGCCACCGGCAGGCCTGCCGCCGTTAGCTCCTGGGCCACCGTATCGGCGTGGCGTTCCGGCACGTTGACAACGATCAAACCCTGGGTAGTAGTCGTACGGAGCTCGCCGCTCGCAAACGAATCGGACAACTCCGCGGCCCGAAGCAGTTGGTCGGGCGTGATACGGCCGCGAAGCACCGAAGATCCAACATAAAAATATCCGGGCTGCTTCTGGGCATGAATTCCTACATGATCGCGGAATACGTCGGCGGGTGCGTCTTCTGGCTCCGCCGGATCCAACGAGAACCCGATTTGCCGCTCTAACTCGGCCTGAAAGCTCTCGTCCGTCCAGCCGTGATGCTTGAATAAGTACTTCAACCGCGCGCGTTCCCTATGCTGACGTAAGCCGTCGGCATCGCGAAAGATGCGCGTAACGCCAGTTACCACTGCCGGCACTTGGTTCCATTGCACGAAAGCATTCAAGCGTCTTGCAAAAAAAGGCTCACTTGAGAGCCCACCGCCTACGCGCAAAGAGAAACCGATCTCTTCCTCGCCGCCCCGCACTCGTTTGGTAGCCGTCAGTCCAACATCATTGATTTCCGGATAACAGCACCACGAGCGGCATCCCGTGATGCAGATCTTATACTTGCGTGGCAGATTATAGAAATCGGGATTGCCCACAAGCATGTGAGTTGCACGAATCGCCAGAGAAGATGCATCGCAAATCTCGTCCGCATCGACTCCAGCCAGTGGACATCCTGTGATGTTGCGCGTGTCGTCTCCGCAGGCGGCCATCGTTGTCAAACCACAGCGCCACAATCTCTCAAAGATGTCAGGCAGACTTTCGATGGTGATCCAGTGCAGCTGAATGTTGTGCCGCACCGTGATATCGGCAACACCCCGCGCATACTGCTTCGCCAGTTCGGCGATTGTGCGAACTTGATGAGAATATAATAATCCGCTCGGAACGCGGATGCGAAGCATAAAATACGGGACGCACTTCCCTTCGCCGCCTGTGCCGCCCAACACTCCCAGGCCATCGCCTTGCGGATAAATACCCCACCAGCGAAGGTAGTTGCTCCGCCACTCCGGGCTGACAGAATCGTAGCCGGTGCGCGCGAACTGCCGGATTTCCTCGAGACACTCCCACGGGTTCTTTTCGAGTTTCAGGCGTTCGGCGCGTTGAGCCTTGGTTTCTTTGGTTTCTGAAGCCATCTAGGTGGGAAACTGCCTGTTCTAGATAGGCATTATTCACATTTTAACATCCGGCAGCCCAATCTGTTGCTTTTGAGGGTTACCTTCTACACTGGAACAAGAGACGCGAAATGGACCAGCATCGAGCCGAACGGGTTTCCGAAGCCCTGCGCGAGGAACTCGGTGAAATGATTTCTTATGAGCTTTCCGATCCACGGATCGGAGAGGCGGTTGTTACGGAGGTCCTGGTGTCACCCGACAAGAAGCATGCGCAAGTGCGCCTGCACATGGACAAGGACCTCGCCGCCCAGCAGCAAACTCTCCAGGCGCTTGAAGGAGCACGCCACTTCCTGAAACGCCAGATCGCCCTACGGTTGAATCTCTTCCGCGTACCAGAGCTGCACTTTGAAGCGGATGTCGAACGGGCCGCGGCCGCCAAAATGTCCCACTTGCTCAAACGCGTTCGCCGCGGGCGGCCACGAGACCAGGCGCAACCACCGAGTTGATGCGGAACCTCACCGCGACACTGTTCTTACTCTTCGCAATCATTCCGCTCCTCGGCGGGCAGGCTTTGCTGCGCCTGGAGCGTTCCGCGCCGGCAATGGGCACCACCTTCACCATAGACATCTACGGCCGCGAAGTGGGCATAATGCAGGCCGCCGCCGATGGCGCTCTCGAAGAGGCCGCTCGCATCGATAAGATGCTTTCGAACTACCAACCGGATAGCGAGCTCAGCCGGGTGAACGAACGCGCCGCTACCGGTCCGGTAAAAATATCCCCGGAACTGTTCGACCTGCTCACGGCATGTGTCGCCTACGGCCGCGCGAGCGAAGGTGCGTTCGATATCACAGTCGGGCCCCTCATGAACGTTTGGGGCTTCTACAAAGATTCTGGACACCTCCCGCATCGCTCTGAAGTGACGGCCGCCCTAACCCGGATCGGATACCGGAACATCGAGCTCGATCCGACCAGCCGCACCGTTCACTTTACGCACCATGGAATCAATCTCGATCCCGGCGGCGTGGGAAAAGGATACGCGGTGGACAAGATGGTCGGCGTCTTGAAAGAAAACGGGATTACCTGCGCCCTTATTTCGGCCGGCGGCAGCAGCATTTATGGCATCGGCGCACCGCCCGATGATCCCCGCGGCTGGTACGTTCGCATCCGCGATCCCAAAGACGAAAAGAAAACCGCTGCAGAAATCTACCTGCGTGACAAGTCTCTTTCTACTTCCGGAAACTACGAAAAGTTTTTCTGGGCAGAGGGTAAGCTTTATAGTCACATCATGGATCCACGCACCGGCTTCCCGGCGGAGGGTATGCTCTCGGTCTCCGTAATGTCTCCCAAAACTCTCGATAGTGAAGTCTGGGCTAAACCGTATTACATTCTTGGCCGCGACTGGACCCGCAGCCAAAAGCCGCGTGATTTCGAAGTGCTACTGTGCGAGGACAAACCGGGGGCTACATGCGCGTGGGTCCGTTGAGCGGCCGCTTCCTCGATGCCTGCCGGCGTCGCAATACGGATGTCCGCCCGGTTTGGTTTATGCGGCAGGCCGGCCGCTACCTAAAGCCCTACCGTGACATCCGGTCAAAGCATGGCATTCTAGAGATCTGCAAGAATCCCGAACTGGCTGCCGCCGTGACACTTCAGCCGGTCGAGATTCTGGACGTCGACGCAGCGATCATCTTCGCGGATCTGCTACTTCCTGTCGAGCCCATGGGCCTCAAACTCGAATTCATCACCGGAGAAGGTCCCGCCATTCACAATCCGATCACTGCGCCGGAAGACATCGACGCCCTCTCCACCAACCGCACGGACGATCTCGGCTACGTTGCCGAATCGATTCAACTGGTGACACGCTCCTTGGGCGGACGCATTCCGGTAATCGGATTCGTCGGGGCTCCGTTCACACTCGCCAGTTACATGATCGAAGGCGGCCCCTCCCGCACCTTCCTCAAGACCAAGAAACTGATGTTCGGCGACGAAACCATGTGGCGACGGCTCATGGGAAAGCTCGTCGACGTGCTCGGCGACTTCGCGGACTTGCAAATCGGCGCCGGCGCGCGTGCGATCCAGGTTTTCGATAGTTGGGTGGGCGCATTGACGCCGGGAGATTACGTGCACTACGTTCAGCCCTATTCGCGCGCGTTGATCGAGCGCATCCGCGCAAGCGGCGCACCAGTAATCCACTTCGGCACCGGCGCGGCGGGGTTCTTTCGTGAGTTGCATGCCGCCGGTGGAGACGTACTCGGCGTCGACTGGCGCATCAACATCGATCAGGCTTGGATGGACATCGGTTATCGCGCCGCTATCCAGGGGAACTTGGATCCGGTTGCCTTATTCGCCTCCCTTCCCGAACTCCGCGCCAAAGTGACGGACCTGTTGCGCCGCACTGGTGCAAGGCCCGGCCACATCGTAAATCTGGGGCACGGCATCCTTCCCGAAACGCCGGTAGAAAACGTGAAGGCGGTCGTCCAGATCGTGCGTGAATTTCACCGGTAAGAATGGATCCCGTTCTCGTAGTCGGCGGCGGCGTCTCCGGCTTATCTACCGCCTACTATCTGTCCCAAGCTGGCATATCATCCGTTCTGTTCGAAATAGCGAGACGCCTCGGTGGCCTTATTCAAACCGATCTCATTCAGGACTGCCGGCTCGAAGCCGGTCCCGATAGTTACCTCGCCGCCAAACCGGCCATTAAGGAACTCGCGCGCGATCTGCCTGCGCTCGAGTCACAAATCATAAGCTCAAACGATGCGGCGCGCCGCGTCTTCGTGGGGCGTGCCGGCCGTCTTGTCCCACTCCCCACCGGCATGGTGATGATGGCGCCCGGCAGATGGCCGCCGGTTCTCCGTTCCGAGCTTCTCAGTGCGCGCGCCAAAACGCGTCTTCTCCAGGAAATTTTCTTCAAGCCACGCCAGCGAGCCGAAGACATTTCCGTAAGCCAGCTGGTCGAAGATCACTTCGGCGACGAGGTTTTGGAACTCATCGCCGCACCGCTCCTCAGCGGCGTGTATGGCGGCGATACTGCCGCCTTGAGTGCGGCGAGCGTCCTGCCCCGGTTCCTCGCCTATGAAAAAGAATATGGCAGCCTGATCCGCGGCGCCCGTCGCGAACTGCGTCAGAAGAAAAGCCGCGAACCACTCTTCCAATCCTTCCGCGACGGAATGCAGTTCCTGACCGATTCGCTAGCCCGCGCCGCCGGTGGCCGACTCAGTGTGGTCCACGCCGAAGTCTCGCAGGTTAGACGGTCCGGCTCGGTCTGGCAAGTCGGGACAGGTGAACAAACGCTTTCGTCGCCCGATCTCGTCCTGGCCTGTCCCGCGCACACGTCCGCACGGCTGCTCGAAAACTCCGCCGCGCCGCTCGCCGAAGAATTGTCCGCCATTCCCTATTCGTCCGCGATTCTAGTGACGCTTGTATGTGAACGCGCTGCCCTCGAGCGTTCGCTCGATGGCTTCGGCTTTCTCGTCCCCGCGCACGAGCGCCACGTTCTCGCCGCGGCTACCTGGGTGAACGTCAAGTTTCCTATTAGAGCCCCTTCTCATTTGGCCGTTCTACGCGGCTTCGTTGTAGATCCCCAAGCTACCGGTCTGCTCCAGGTGCCCGACGCAGATATTATCGGGCTCGTTCGCAAGGATTTCTCGCGCTGGATGGGGACGAGCGTCGCACCGCTTTTCTCAACTATTTATCGCTGGCCCGATTCCATGCCGCAGTATGTTGTGGGTCATTCGCAGCGCTACGCACGGATCAAGCAGTTACTCGAACAATACCCAGGACTACATCTAGCCGGTAACGCCTATGATGGTGTAGGCATCCCGGATTGTATCCGTCGTGCCCAAGACATATCGAAACGAGTTATTGACCGCTGCGTCTAACTGTTGAGATAAGAAATACTTAAGTGAGGGTGGAGAAGAAAGATGAGGATTCTTACAGGAGCGCTGTTGGCCGCGCTCATTTCTATTCCGGCATTCGCGCAAAAGGACGCCGACGCCAGGCTCCAGGCCGCGACCGAAACTCTGAACGAGATGATGAATGCTTCCGACAAGGGCATTCCACAGGACTTGCTCAACAAGGCAACGTGCGTGGTAGTCGTTCCAAATTTGAAGGCCGGCGGGTTTATCGTAGGCGCCAAATATGGAAAGGGTTTCTTCACCTGCCGCAAAACCAGCGGTGTCGGCTGGAGTGCTCCCGGCTCTCTTCGCATCACTGGCGGTAATTTTGGCCTCCTCATCGGCGGTAAAGAAACCGACGTCATTATGCTCGTAATGAACAGGGATGGCATGCAGCATTTACTAAGTAGTAAGTTCCAGTTGGGTGGAGAAGCTGCGGCAGCCGCAGGCCCAGTCGGCCGTGATTCTTCAGCCATGACCGATGCAATGATGCACGCGCAAATTCTTTCCTACTCGAGATCGCGAGGCGTTTTTGGCGGCCTGGATTTGGGTGGCGCTGCAGTAACTGCGGACGAGGATGCCAATGCCGAGTTGTACGGCCACAAGATCAGCAACAAGGAAATCCTGAATTCGAACATGGCTGTGCCGGCTTCTGCTCGCCCATTTATCCACACCCTCGATCGTCTCTCTTCGCGGAAGTAGCGCCGGCGGTCTGAGATTCGCGAGCGACAATAGAGCTTGCGACCATCAGGACGAATTCGTGTAGCCCTCATTTTCGGCGGACGTTCCGGCGAACACGAGATTTCCCTTCGTTCCGCCGACTCGATCAAACGAGCACTCGACTCCGCCAGGTATAGCCTGGCGGAGTACTTCATTGATAAAGAAGGAAAGTGGCATCCGGGCCCGATTTCGCCCGAGCCAGGCGCCAATCCCGGCATCGATGTCGCTTTCCCCATGTTGCACGGCACGTTTGGTGAAGACGGCACCGTACAGGGTTTGTTGGAACTCGCGGGGCTACCATACGTCGGCTCCGATGTGCTTTCTTCTGCCGCGGCGATGGACAAGGCCGTAACCAAAAAGTTTTGTCTGCAGTCGGGCCTCCCGGTTGTGCCGCACGTTGTCGCATCGCGTACTTCTCGCGTTCCAGAACTACCGTTTAGTTTTCCGATGTTCGTGAAACCAGCCAATTTGGGCTCATCGGTCGGAATTCGAAAAGTGAAGAATAGCCAGGAGCTCACCGCAGCCCTGGAACATGCGGCCCAGTACGATCGCAAGATTCTGATCGAGAAGGGCGTGGAAGGCCGAGAGTTTGAATGCGGCGTGCTGGCTGTGTCGGAGCCGAAAGCATCCATTCCCTGTGAAGTCATCCCTTCTCAGGAGTTCTACACTTACGAAGACAAATACCTTCTCGACAAGGCCCGCATTGAGCTCCCGGCGCGGCTCAGCGCCCAAGAGACATCCGAAATCCAGCGGCTCGCAGTTGCTTGCTTCGAGGCTATCGGCTGCGAAGGCCTGGCGCGAGTCGACTTCCTGATGGAAATCGCCACTGGTCAGATTTACATCAACGAGATAAACACAATGCCGGGCTTCACCTCTATCAGCATGTACCCGAAAATGTTTGAATACTCCGGCATTCCCTACACCCAGTTGCTCGACATGCTGATCGAATCCGCCCTACGCCGTGCCGAGAGCCGTCGGCAAACTCAGTATTCACGATGAAGGTTTGTCCCCTGCTATTGATCGCGTGCATGCTGGCTGCCCAGGCGCCTCCTGCGGCCGCTCCCCCGGCAGACCCGGCCAGCGGCCTTGAACCTTCGTTGAAGCAGTTTATCGACGTTCTCTCCACCGTCCAGTCGCACGCGGCAACTGCGCCCTCGGTCGACAAGATGGTCTACGAGGGAGCGATTCCATCCATGCTGCGGCAACTCGATCCGCACACCCAGTTTTTCGACCCCGGGCAATTCCAGCAATTAAAGCAAATGCAGGACTCCGAGCAAAAAGGCTTCGGCAGCGTCGTCTCCGTGCTTCCCGGCCAGGTCATCTTTCTGCAGACGCTCCCGGGCACACCCTCGAACAAAGCCGGTATCCAGGCGGGCGATGAACTGGTCGCCATCAACAACATCGCGATCCGGTCGCTCCCAGCCGAGCAGATCATCCAGTTGCTCACAGAGGCCAGGCAGCAGAAAATCACGGCCTTCGTGAGACGCCAGGGCGATTCGCACGTGCTGCAGTTCACCCTGACGCCGGAACTGGTCGACAATCCCAGCGTGGACCGTGCCTTCCTGTTGCGCCCGGGCCTCGGCTACGTTCGCATCACGAGTTGGGATATGCAGACCGCCAAGCAATTGCACGATGCCGTTGAAAAACTCGGGGCGAATAACCTGCAGGGAATGGTGCTCGATCTCCGGAACAATCCAGGCGGCGTAGTGAAAACAGCCCTCGAAGCGGCCGCCATGTTTCTCAGCCCTGGCCAGCGGATTCTGACCGCTCGAGGCCGCTCGAAGCAAGTGGATAGCGCTGACGTGCCACCCAACGCCAAGCCCTACCAGTTCCGGCTAGCCGTTCTGGTGAACGAAAAGACCGCTAGCGCGTCGGAAATCTTCGCGGGTGCGTTACAGGACCACGATCGCGCCACCATCGTCGGCGAACCGAGTTATGGCAAGGGCCTCGTCCAAAGCGTTATGCCGCTCTCCGACGGAGCCGGACTCGCCATCACCACCGCCTTCTACTACACACCCAGCGGCCGCACTATCCAGCGGCCTTTACACAATTCCGCTCTGTCGAGCACGTTTGCAAACGATCCAGCGGCCGCTGCACCTTCGTACAAGACAGACCACGGCCGCAAGGTCGTGGGCGGTGGCGGCATCCAACCCGATGTCACCGTCAACCCCGAGGCCCTGACACGCCTTGAGAGCGTGCTGGATGCGAGCGGAGCAGTCACTTCGTTCGCGACACAGTTTCTCTCCGGACATTCCCCTCTGCCGGAGCCATTCGAGATCACTCCCGCCATTCTCGATGATTTCAAAGTCTTCCTGTCATCCCACCAAATTCAACCGAACGTCGGCGAATGGAGCAACACATTGTCTTGGGTGGCATCGCGGCTCAAAGAGGAAATCGTGACGCAGGCACGCGGTGTGGATAAGGGCGATGAGGTTCTCGCTCAGCGCGATCCACAGGTGCAGGCCGCGCTCAAAGCGCTAAGCACGGGCGCTGGCGCTGGCGGGAACTAGCCTGGTCTTCCAAGAACCGGCGATTTCGCGAAACACTTCCCGGAGCGGCCGCGTGATGGTCCAGCCAGGATAGTGCACTTTCATCTTGCGGAGATCGCTGTAGTAACAGATGTGATCGCCCACCCGGTTCTGTTCCAGGTAGACGTACCTCTGTTTCTTGCCGGTAAATTCTTCCACCATCGCAAAGGCTTCCAATATCGAACACGAGTTGTCTTTCCCACCTCCGATGTTATACACCTCACCGCATCGCGGTGCGTCACTGAAAGCGACTATGAAATTAGCCACATCCTCCGAGTGGATGTTGTCACGTACTTGTTTGCCCTTATATCCGAAAACCTTGTACTCGCGTTCTTCGATGTTGCAGCGGACCAGATAGCTCAGAAAGCCATGTAACTCCACTCCGGAATGGTTTGGTCCAGTCAAACATCCGCCCCGCAAGCAACACGTGGGCATTCCAAAATAACGGCCGTACTCCTGCACCATAACGTCGGAGGCGACTTTCGATGCGCCAAAAATGGAATGTTTCGATTGATCGATCGAGAAGGTTTCCGGAACACCGTTGACGAACTTCGGATCGTCATAATCCCAGCGCGTCGCAAGTTCGCGCAGCGCGATAGTGTTCGGCAAATCGCCATACACCTTGTTTGTCGACATGTGCACGAAGGGCGCTTCCGGACAGGCCCGCCTCGCCGCCTCGAGCAGGTTCAAAGTCCCCACCGCGTTGGTATCGAAATCGTCGAACGGAATCGCCGCCGCTCGATCGTGCGAAGGCTGCGCCGCCGTGTGTACAATGGCATGCGGCCGCACTTCCGCGGCTAGCCGGATAATCCCGGCGCGATCGCGAATATCGATGTCAAAGTGAATATAATTCGGTATCTGTGTTTTTAGCCGCTGAAGCGACCAGCGCGTATCCCCCTCAGGACCGAAGAAGACTGCCCGTTCATTGTTGTCGACCCCGAAGATCTTATAACCGTGCTTCGACAAGTGCAGGCAGACTTCCGAACCAATCAATCCGCACGAACCGGTGACTAACGCTCGTTTTGCCACGTCACCCTCACTCTAGCAAGACCTTGACAGTCCATCCCTATCTCACTTACTCTCTATTGCGAGTTCATATGCGTGTCCTGCTCGCTAGCCTTCTTCCCGTCGCTTTGCTGGGCCAGGTTCAGGATTCAACTGGCGCCCACTACTCGACTCTGGCGGAAATCACGCCTCAAAATGTATCCCGCTTATCGCGCGCCTGGACCTACCATACAGGCGAAAAAGGCCGCCAGTTTGAAACTACGCCATTACTGGTGGGGAATCTTCTCTATTTCACAAGCCAGAGTTCGCGCATCATCGCTCTGGAGGCCGAAACGGGTCGTGAGGTTTGGACCTTCGATCCACACGTTACACGCGCCGTCGAAAATCGTGGCATTTCGTACTGGGCGGGCGACCGGGAGCATGGCCCTCGTCTCTTGCTGACTACCGGCGACGGCACTTTGCTCGCCATTAATGCGAAGACGGGCAAGCCAGAGGTGGAATTCGGCGATAACGGAGTGGTCAATCTCCGCACCGGCATCACCGAATCTTTCCCGAAAGCTCAATACAAATTCAGCTCTCCACCAGCGATCTATCAAAATCTGGCATTGGTTGCGCCCAGCACCCAGGAAAACGGCAGTCGTGGCCCAAGCGGCGATCCGCGTGCCTTCGACGTCCGCACGGGGAAGCCCGTCTGGCGGTTTCATACTGTCCCGCAACCGGGTGAACTCAACAACGAAAGCTGGGGACCGGATGGGTGGAAAGATCGCGCCGGCCCGAGCCTTTGGGGAGAAATGACGGTCGATTCCGCCAACGGCATGGTCTTCCTGCCCGTCGGTAATCCCACGGATAGCTTCTATGGCGCGGACCGTAAAGGCAAAGACCTGTACGCTAATTCGGTCGTAGCGCTCGACGCCGCAACCGGCAAGCTGCGGTGGTATTACCAACTCGTACATCACGACATCTTCGACTACGATGTCACTGGTCCGCCAGCGCTCATCGAGGTCAACAAGGACGGGAGAAGAATTCCCGCCGTCGCCGAGATCACAAAGATGGGCCTATTGTTTATCCTCGACCGGATGACCGGCCAACCCATATTTGGAGTCGAGGAGCGTCCGGTACCGGCTAGCGATGTTCCTGGAGAGCAAACCTGGCCCACACAGCCTTTCCCCATCAAACCGGCTCCTCTAGCCCGGACGACGCTGCGGCGAGATGAGATCAGCAAGCGAACGCCGGCCGCCGAACGCTACTGCCTCGAACAGTATGATCGCTACCAGCACGGGGACTTGTATACACCCTTTGGGCTCAAACCGACCCTCGTCTTTCCCGGTGCGATGGGCGGCGGTAATTGGGGTGGTGTCTCTTTTGACCCGCAGCTCGCCTACATTTTCGTCAACACCTCCAACATGGGCGGTATCGGCCACATAGTGCCGGCCCCGGCCGGATCGCCAGCCCCTTATCGCAACGAAAGCGCCTACGCCCGCTTTTTGGATCAGGACCAATATCCCTGCCAGCAACCACCCTGGGGAGAACTCAGCGCGGTAAACGCGAATACCGGCGATATCGCCTGGCGAGTTCCTCTCGGCAGCTTTGATGAACTCGCGTCCGAACCGTATAAGCACGGCGGCTCCCCTAATGTGGGTGGTTCACTCGCTACCGCCGGCGGGGTGCTGTTCATCGGTGCGACGAACGATTCTTACTTTCGGGCATTCGATTCCCGTAAGGGCAGAGAATTATGGTCGAGCAAACTCGAGGCCATAGCGAATGCCTCTCCAATGACGTTTCAAGGCACGAGTGGCCACCAGTATGTGGTCATCGCCGCAGGGGGCCCCGCGCACCTGCGCAATGTAGGCAATTCACTGAACGGCGGGGACTCGCTAATCGCTTTCTCGCTGAACGGCGGCGCTCCGGACGAGAATAGAATTACTCAATCGCAACCGCCCCCCACCGGCCAATCCAATACCGCAGTCAACAGCAACCTGCCGGAAGGCGATGGCAAGCAAGCCGTGGTGAAAGTCTGCAGCCAATGCCACGGTGTCGAAACCTTCTCGCGGATGCGAATGACTGGCCCCGAATGGCGCGTCATCGTCACGGATATGCAGCAGCGCGGAGCAAACGGCAGCGAAGCCGAAATGCGGGCAGTCATTGCCTATTTAGGCAAATATCTAAACAGGCAGTAGCTCACCAGCCCAGCCGCAAAGAAAGGCGCACCGCGCGTTGCTCGATGCCATCCACGCCCGTGTTCAGAATGCCCACTGCCTGCATAAAAGTGCCCGTGCTAATGGATGTATTGCCCAAAACGTGATGGGGCGTGTTCGCGGCGTTAAACATGTCCGCACGCAGCGCCAGCGTGAATCGCTCTGTAACATGAAAATTCCGATTCACCCCGAGATTAGCGTTAAAAAGCCCAGGCCCCGATAGGCTATTTGTGCCACACGTTCCGAAACGTCCCGCCGACGGCGTGCCAAAAGTGGACTTGTCGTACCACTGAAATATATTCCCGGTTTGCTGAGGAGAACCGATGCAATCAGCAAACTGGCTTGAGAATGGGGCGTTCAAAGTGGCGGTAGATGCTGTCGCTGTGAACGGATATCCGCTGTGCGCTGTGATAATCGCGCTCAATTGCCACCCGCCCGCCAACTTAGAGGGAAACCCGTTTTGCACCCAGCGCTTGCCTTTGCCAAATGGCAGATCGGCCACAGCGCTCGCTCCAAATGTATGCCGGATGTCTGTCGTCAGCGGTCCCCGGTTCAATCCATAATATTGCGGAATCTGTACAGCCGGAGTCGTGGCGTAACCAAGCGCCTTCCCGAACGTGTACGTGAAGCTTAAGAGATAACCAGGCAGATTCAGCTGTGCTCGCGTCTGTATCGAGTCATATGTGTTTGTTCCTGCAGTGCCAATGTATTGGGTCGACGCGGTCCGCCCGGTCAGCTTGTTTAAGATTTGACCGGCAGCGCCGCCGTTGATCGGAGACCAGTTGGCCTGCAGATTGTTTTGCGCATCCACATCGCGTGAACCTACGTAACCTGCCGATGCGAGCAAGCTCTTGATTCGTTGCTCCACAGTGAAATTCAGTGTCTGAATGTAACCGCGCACATAGTTGGAGTTGTCGTATGTGTTCACCGCTGTCGAACCCGGCACAGGAACAACTCCAGCATTGATATTCGGCAATGTTACGCCGGGAATTCCATTGCGGAACGTTGTTGCATACGAAAAGCTATTGCTTGGTTGTATAACTTGTGCAAGAATATATGGAAAGTTTCGGCTTCCTAAGCTCGTGAATCCCAGAAACAAAATCGGATTTGTGGCAATACTGTATCCCGCTCGAACAACCGTGGAATCAGTTGCCCGATATGCGAATCCTATTCTCGGGTTGAAATGCAGCCGATCCCCGGTAATTCCGCAATCCGCGGGAACAGATCCGACGCCGCAAATTAACATATTCGCATTTGCTGGGTTGTAGTATTCGAGTCCGGTATCATTACGTCGAGGAAACTGGAAATAATCGAACCGGAGTCCGTAACTCATCGTTAGCTTCGGCGTGACCGCCCAACGATCGCGAACATAGGCGCTGTAGGTTTGGTTGCGCGTGGAGTAACTATCGGGAACCTGATAAATCTTTCCTGAATCTTGCGGAAATCCCAACAAGAACGAAGCGAAGGCATTAAAATCATTCCCCGCCGGGCCGCCGTTTAACTGTGTCGTGCCCTGCGCAAAATGAAACCCGCCTGAGCTGGTGATGAAACTATTGCTCGAAGTTTGATACTGGGTCTCCAGAGAATCCTGCAGGTCCACTTCAAAGCCGGCACGGATGTTATGGGTGCTTTTCATCCAGTTGACGTTCGCCACAATATTCTTTTCCGGGTCGGCGTAATTTTGCGGTTGGAATGTGTTCGCTGGTCCCAAACTCGTAAATCCATCGACCGCAAGAAGCGGCAATCCGCCCTGATCAAGCTGTCGTTGCTTCGAAAGACCGGCGGTCGATAAGCCGGGAATTTGAAGGAGTGTCCATCCCAAGTTCTTGTCTTGGTTGGGCTGATTACTGTACATGTCTATGCGTGAATAACCAAAGTACGCATCCATAATCAGATGGGCATTGAAGACGTAAGTAGCCGACGCCGTCGCGTTATAAACCTTCGCGCCGCCGACCCCAACAGATATATTTGCAGGGCTCACCGAAGGCCCGCCGAGCAGCCCAAAGATTTGCGGGTTGTACCAGTCGCCGTTATTCATTCCAAAGCGCACGAAACCACTCAACTTGGCGCTGGGATTCCAGTTCAATTTAGAGTCCCATTGGTCGCGGCTCGCGCCGCTGTTCCCTTGATTCCCATTGGACAAGAAATCTTGCCCTAGACCAAACGCGCCGGTTCCCGCCTGATTCGGATTCGGCCAAACTCCGGTACTGATCAAAGCCGCGACACCCGGATCAATGCGAGACACCGGAATAATTTTGCCTGCAAAGGGCATACGGCCGGTGCCATTTGCAGCGCCCGTCAACGGATCGTAGATGGCGGTTGGTGACGCCGAAAGATTTCCGCCTTTCATGGCAACGGTCGGAACTTGAGCTTGGACGGCGTTGCCCTGTACAATACGAACCCCTTCGTAACTAACGAAGTAGAACAGTTTATCTTTCTTGATCGGGCCGCCGATCGTACCTCCAAATTGGTTATTTATGAACTGGAGCTTCGGCAAGCTGCGATTCGCGGCCCATTGATACGCCTGCAGCGACTTATCGGAATGATCTTCGAACAGCGACCCATGGACGGCGTTTGTTCCATTCTTCACTGTTACGTTGATATACCCCCCGCCCGATGATTGATCCGCATCGAAGGCATTAGTCGCTACGTTCACAGTCTCGATCGCTTCGAGAGCCGGGACATATTGAATCACGTCCGAGGCGGAGTAGTTCCGCGTCCCGGCTCCATCGATACGAGTGTCATTCGCATTTACGTTGCCGCCATTAACGGTAAACGCGAGCGAGCGGCTGGCGTTGGCACTAAAAGAGTGCGAGGTCTGCGGCGGCGAAACACCCGGTATCGTCGTGAAGATCATCTGGTAGTTGCGGCCGATCGGCACCGGCACATTCTGCAAGGTCTTCGCACCCAGCTCGCTATGCACATCCGCTCGGTCGGCTTGCAATTCAGCCGCTTGCGCCGAGACCGTCACGGTCTCATTCACGCTCCCGATGTTCAGTGTCACATCAAGGCGCGTCACGGTTTGAGCTGTGATGGAGACGCCTGTATGGGTCGACGCCTGAAAGCCCGTCGCATTTATGTTGACGTTGTAAACCCCCGGAGGCAGGCCGGACAGACTGTAGAAGCCGCTTGTGTTCGCCGTTGTATCTCGGGAGAAACCGGTGGCCGCATCCGTCGCCGTAATGCTGGCTCCCGCAATCGCAGCCTGAGTAGAATCAGCGACGTTGCCGTCGAGCGTTCCCTGCAGTAGTTGTGCCTCGATCCCGAAAGGCGTCCCTAGAGCAAAGGCAAGATAGACACCACAGCGCAGCACGCGCATGGCTTCACCCCCTTAATGAAAGGTAGGTAGATGATACAGAGGTATTACCAGTGTGTCAAGAACAGTCTCTTATTGTGAAACCCGTTATTTACGAGAGAAGTGTTTATACATCGCGCGCACCGACGCAGAATTAGCGGCCGCATCTGTCGCGATGGTTCCGTGAGCGGAAAGATTGATCTGCGCGGCCAATTCGTCCGCCGTTTTTCCTGCCTCCATTCCGGCTTTAACTTGCTTCATCATGTCTGTCAGGTAATCCCGATCTGCCAATAGAGCGCTGCTATCCGAAATGGGCCCGTGACCAGGCACCACGATTTTCGGCCCCCAACTCGCAATTTCTTCAAGTACCCGCACCCAGCGGTCATAATCTGCATCGGCATCCCCCACGTTGTTGCCATACGGCCAAGTCACGCACAAATCGCCCGTTGCGACAACCTTTTCCTTTGGCAAGTAGGCCACTCCGTCTCCCTTACTGTGACTCGGTCCTAGCTTTATGAGTTCCACGCGCTGCGTACCGTCGTCGAATACGAGTCTGTCGGAAAAAGTAATCCCCGGGGCCTGAAGATGAGCGCCTTCGAGACTATGGTTAGGATCCTTCCAGTTCGCCCAACTGGCCAATCCTTTGGTACCAACTTCAGTCCCGCAACCGTCGGTGCAGATGATCGTCGCGCCGAGATCTGCAAAGATGGAATTCCCGAAACTATGGTCACCGTGATAGTGCGTGTTGAAGACATAGCGGACCGGTTTGTCCGTGGTACTCCTGATGGCGGGCAAAAGTTCCCTGGCTCCCCAAGGGAAGTTGGCGTCGACTAGAAAAACATAATCATTAAAGACAATCCAAAGCGCATTAGCCGGCTCCCTGGCCTCGCGGTCGCCTTGCCACTCGTATACACCTGGCGCAAGTTCGCGGACCGGGTGTTTCGCCGCCTGTCCCGCAAGTGGAAGAAGAATGGAGAAGAAAGCCGCGCATCGCCGAAGTAGCACGTTGCCAGTGTACTTGAGAAATCCCGAGCGGGCTGCAATCGGTCGGGCCGCCAGGATTTGAACCCGCCCCTTGCTATACCGATCGGTAACGACCAATGCTAAGTGTTTGACCCTTAAAGGCCGTCTCGGGGCCGCTGTCCACGCAATATCGACGGTTCTCGCTGACATGTTTGCGCGATGTTTGCACGGACATGGTCGACGGCGACGGCAACTGCGAGCCACCAGTCATCTTTTGATCGGATGCAGTTAGTCTCGCTCGACTCGTCTTCGTTTGCGATACGATCTTGCCGATTATGCCGAAACAGAAGAAGCCGCCTGCAAACAGGAAGAAGGCTGATGAGATGTATCGCCAAATAAGACTTCGTGTGGAAAATTTGGGTCTTCATATTCCAGGGCAAATCATCCGCCTTGATCTCTACAGGTTGATCTGCCACTTCCACTCAAGCGAGTATCTTTCCAAGTTGTCCGATGGACTTGATTTTTGCCCTTGGCAAGAACTTCGAGACGAATTTCAGAATTCGGAGATCATTCGGATACTTCTACAAACTGCTGTGATGGTTCGATTCATTGGCTTCGGTCATGCCGACGAAACGCGGTCAGAAAGGGAGGCCCTTGAAGTTGAGGTGGGTTCGCTACTCAAGCGCGGCAACCAAACCGCCTCAGAACCTCTTCCTCTTCGCGAAGCCTGCAACAAACTTGTCCATGCACGCAATATTGTGCTCGACAGCAACGACGACGGTAACCCATACCGCCATTTCATCAAGCCGCGCGTCTTCTGTTACGAGGACTTCCAAAAACAGACCGGCTGGAAAGCCGAACTTGACGTGCTCTTGTTCGTGGAAGTCTGTAGCTCGCTTGCAGCTTTATTCGCATAGCGACAATCTGAACCGGGCCAGCGGGCTCGTCGTCGTTGCGATACGCTCGCTGGAGCCATGCCCAGGAAAAAAGAGCCGCCGCCGAAAAAAGAAAGAAACAACGTGCCGAAGTGATCGAGCTCGACCTGTTCGCCACACGAGTGCCGGCGCGCCAGCGCTTCCGCAAGGTGACGGACCTAGCGCTGGAGCTCCAGGAACTGACGTCCAAGCTCGATTTGTTGTCCAATGAGCGCTTTGTGCTGGCCGATCAGATCCGCACTCTCTTGACCGGCCAGGTTGCGGAGGCGCACCGCCAAATCCTTTGCCGGGCCGCGGTCGTATTCCTGGGGCGCATTCTCGGCCACCGTCAATTCCTGTTGCGCGCGTCGGAGCTGCTTTCGAGCGTTTTCGATCTCCGAATCGGACATACGGGCGATTCCGGCTGGGCTGTGTGCATGCTCCACTGCTTGCTCGCTGGTCAGCAACCCGGCTCGTTTCACATACACCGCGTTGACCAGCTCGGTGCGCCTGGCTTCGATCTTCTCGAGTTGCTGCCGCTCGTCGCTCAGTTCATCTTTTTGTTTAGCCACCGTTCCTCCTTAAAATGCTGCCGTTTGGTACCCCGGCCTGGCGCCGCGTCCTCGAACGACGCTGTCCGCCAGGTCGCTCAACTGCGCTTCGGCCCGCTTCAGCCGCTTCCAGTTCTCCTCGGTCGGCTCTAATTCGTTCAGTAAACGAGCCACCCGGAATTCGCGCTTGGCGTCGTCAAATTGTGCTTTTCTCTCCATGATTTACTCCTGAGATCAACGGTGACTTACTTCAGCGAAAGCAAGTCACTAAGATGCTAATTGCAGGTACTTCACCGGGTGACCCGCTGCGAGTAGTTGCCGTCGAGTCGGTCGAAGGCGACGTACTGCACCGGCCTCGCTCGATAGCGAACTCGGTCTTGCACAGTACCGTGAGCGCCCGCATGTGCCTCACGATGTATTTGCTCAAATCGCCGTACAAAATCGCCTTGGCGCCGGGCGCAAGCGTTGGCATGTCCGCACTCAAAACACAGGACTGCCGAGTAGCCAGGGCCGACTCGTGCCTGTCACTGAGTCAATCACGTCCTGGCCGAGCCCGCCGCCCCATAGCAGATGGCCGACGGTATCGCGTAAGTTTCGAATGAAGTCCATTGTGGTCGCGTGCATGAGCCACCCGGCTTTGCGGCGATAGGCGACGTCGACGGATGTCTGGAGCGCGATTAAGTCTGTGACGCCTGTCTGCGTGCGCGGATTGGGACTCGGCGCGTTGTCATTTCCGACGGGAACAACGGCGGAATTCGTTGCGGCTGTTAGCAGCCCCATCGGTTCGCCGGTCCCCACTGCCTAACAAAAACTTCGGCGCCGCAGCGCGCGCAATTCGAATCGCGAACTGCTCAACGAGCCAAGAATCAAAATAGTTGTAAGCGTCTTGAGCCAATTCCATGCTGACGGCAGGCGACTTCGCGGAGTACTTGTATGTGAAGAGAACAATCTGCGACGAGCTCGCGATATCAGCGGCATTCGTCCTCATCGAAGTATTTTCCCCAACTTGCTCGCCGGCAACGCTTGTGTCATCCACGTTGGGATATGGCAGCGGTGTGCCGGTGACCGTCGGAATGATCGTCGAGAAGATGAAGAAGTCGCTGGCAAAGTTCTTTGCCGACTCCACGGCATCAGCGAACAGGACCGCGAGAAAGCCAGCAGTCGCACCCGGATAGGCAGCTTGACCTCCGGTGCCCAGGTCGCTCGATTCGAGCACCAGCGCGCGCTCCTCCGGGCTGATCCCAGGCTCGCGCTCAGTTTGGCTCAGACCAAACCGCAGATATTGGCAGAACGCGCGATACTTTGCTCGCGTGTTGGCTTGTCCGCGCCTTCAAGGTTTTTTTCTTGGTCTTTTAGTCGTCTTTGCTCAGAGTCCAGCAGTTCGAACTCAGGCGCGTGTGGCGGTGGTGAAGGATTGGCTTGCCAGTACAGCCATCCGTGCTGATACGGCGGCTCTGGCTTTACGTGCTTCTGAAATTGTCATCGACAACGGATCTCCCGTTTATCTCGACAATAGTGCTAAACAATTGTTTCCGCAAATGTTTTTGCTGTCCGACCCGACTAAAGATCGCCGCACAGCTTTCTCTCCAGTGCATCGACCGCATCAGACTCGTCGACCGCAGCAGTGATCCGCGATCGCGCCGCCGGCGTCAGACCGAATTCGCGAAGCAAACGACCTACCGTCTCCATCTGCGCGTTGATGACCGCGAGCACCGGCGACTGCACTGGGAAGCCATTCGGCGTTTTTATCAGCAACCCGCTTTTGCCTTCCCTGGCCGCCTTCAACATGAGGTTCTGCGCCTGGATCAGCAGCGAATAGCTCGTGCAGAGATTCGCGCGCGCGATCCCGTCGCCTTCCGTCAGCACCCTCATGCCGAGCAAGATCGGCACCAGCCGCTTCCATTCCCGCCGCGCCTCGCGATCGAGGTGCCGCGGCATCTCCGGCTCGCCGGCACGTGGCTTTGGCTCGCGAGCGTTCAGCGGACGGCGCGACGGATTGCCTTCGAGCACGCGTAATGCAGTTGGTTTTGGCGCCGGTCCTCGCCGTCCCATGGGCTTTCCCATTTGTAACACTCAAATCCGAGGTCATCAACCTCATCAGAGTCAACTTAAGAGCGAATCAGGAATTCGGCCTGTTTTCCCCTTGTCCGATAACGCCGACTTTTCAGCGAGTGATTCAGGGACAGTCGTGAATACTGGCCCGTGGTCGCGGTAAATCTCCCACAAGTAGATTTCGGACCGCGGTGCCTGCCAAATCGCCCAATCGGTGACTAGCGCGTTACTCGACCAGGTGACGGAACATTACTCTACACTTGGCGACCACAGCGGAGCTATGTCAGCAAAACAAGTTCTGTCCGGTTTGCCGACGGCTCTCCCGAAGCGTGTGAACGCTACTTCAAGAGGTACACGACCATCGTCTCAGTGTCGGCTGGATCCGGCGTCGGATCTCCGTATATCTCCCACGAGTACCCGGCGGACTCCCTCCGATTCGCCGCCATCCATTTTGCGATCGCGTCGCGCGCCTCGTTCATGCGATTGTACGGCCGCGATGGACGGCGATGGCAGCCTCGCCCCCTGGCGATTCGGTCGCGTACACTTCGCCCGCCGTTTCAAATGTGCGCGTGACCTCGACGCCGAAGTCGCACAGTATCGGCGCGCCCGGCTGGTTGGGGTGGCGGTAGAGAAAAATGTTGTGCCCTCAGTTCCGCAGGCCGGCTGGCTGCGAATGAACTCCCAGACCTTGCCCAGGGCCGGCCCCCAAGCCGAGCCAACCGCGCCCGGCGCGACCTCGCGCCGCACTGCGGCCAATTTGCGAGGGTGAACAGTCTGCACGTTGACGCAGACCGGCATTCCTCGATCGTAAACGAAGATTGTGATCGCGTGCCGGTTACCTTCGGCATCGAGCCTCGGCGGCGCGCGAGGTTGACGGACTATGCCTGGGGACGACCGCGTTCAGACGTCGGGGAGGCTTCCGTCGCGTTACCGCAAACAAGAACTTGGCCGAGTTCCGACCCGTTGCGGTCCCAAGGGAAGAGTAGCCGATCCCTCCGATGGCTGCACCGGAAAGACCAACGCCGCCAATCATAACTTTTGTCAGCCCTGCTTAACGCAGTAATCGCATTCTTAAATGCTGTAAGTCACTGATTCGAGGGCAGCCAATAGGCTGAATGCCAATCAGTGCGCTGGCATTCGTTCCGAAGACGCCCGGCGGATCTATGCAACTAAACCTTGGAAAATGGCCTTTACGGCGCCTCGCAAGGGATCGGGACGGCTCGTCGAAGCGCTGCTGAAACGAGATTATGGCGTGGGCCAACTTACGAAACATCACCAACGCCAATCCATTCGCGGCATCCGGGAATTTTGCACTGGTCGATGGAGACATCTATCCAGGTGGCGTGCCAGAACTTGTCTGAAAGCCTACCTTCATATCGAGATACATGTATCGCCTTGCCGCAGAGATACATCAAATCGACGGGTTTTGAACAGGGCGTGGAGAGCCCTCGGCCATATCCACCAAACGACGGCATGGAGCAAAAGAATGAGAGTTGAACTCTTTCCACCCGACTCTGACACAGAGCCGCGTCATTGGGTACGGCATGATCAGGCTTTCGCAATGATGTTGGGGCCCGGCTCAATTGAGTGGGGCTCGAAGCGTTCCGCGCTGGAAAAGTTCGACTACGCGGCGTCCGACTTAGCACTGTGCCATCGTCATGAGGGAGAGTGGGTCGGACTCATGAACGTACCGCATCTGCAGCTCGGTATTTCCGATGCGGCACTGATGGCTGCCTCTGACGAACCGAATGGCGAGGTCGAACTGCGCCCTCATCGCAAGTTTGCAGACTCCCGCCTGGGTGCGCTGGTTGCGGCCGTTCATGCCGAGATGGTGGCTGGGTTTCCGAGCGGGCGGCTGTTTCTGGATTCTGTCGAACAGGCGATGGCCGTAGCCCTGGTCAATGGTCATGCAGTAAGGCACCGTCCTGTGCAGATATCCCGAGGCGGACTGGGCCCAGCGCGCTTGCGAAGGATAAGAGAGTTGGTCCATGCGAAGATGGAAGACGAGTTGAGTCTCGACGAGATGGCGCAATCGGTGGGGTTGAGCACAGCTCATTTCGCGCGGATGTTTCGCAAGTCAACGGGCGAGACCCCGCATCAATTTGTTCTGCGCCAAAGGCTTGAGCGTGCTAAGGCGATGTTGCGTGCTCCCGATGCGCGAGTATTGGACGTGGCCGTGGCCTGTGGCTTCAAGACCCAGCAGCACTTTGCGCAGGTCTTTCGTGATGTCTGTGGAATTAGCCCGACAGGGTATCGCCAGGATTTTCTGGGCTACGAAGCGACTTGCGCGTCGGAAATCTGCTCCGAAAATACGCCACACCCGGTGATTTGTGGTTCGCAGCCAGAACTTGACTCTCACGCGTTGCCGTTCACTTCCTTGTTAACGTCCAGCCCGATCCGGAATTTGTAACTCATCGCTCCTCGCACTCGCCTCAGCACTGTGTTCTCCGTCAACAATTCTGACTCGGCCACGCCGTAGCTCATTCGAACTCTCGTCGTCGTTCCCTCAAGACAAACCCCAGACTCAGGTGTAAGTCGTTGGAGTTCTCTCTCGGGGAGCATGAATTTAGCAAGATTCCGACCATCCAGCAGAAATCCGCACAAGTCCGTTTCCGATGTGCAGTTTAATCAGGTTGTGAGCAGAGCACGGCGTCAACAAATCGGACACCAAGATCAACTGATGATCGCTTGCCGGCCGGAACTAATTCAACACAGGAGGGAAAGTCAATGGAAGCAATTGGATTGTTAGTCACGCTCGAAGCACGCGCAGGTAAGGAGGCTGATGCCGAGGCATTTCTAAAGTCAGCTCAGCCACTCGCGCTGGATGAAAAAGGGACCTTGAAGTGGTATGCGATCAAGCTCGGGCCGGGGAAGTTCGGCATCTTCGACACCTTTGCAAATGAAGCGGGCCGCAATGCCCACTTGAGTGGCGACATTGCGAAGGCATTGGGGGCGCGGGCCAGCGAATTATTTGCGGTTCCTCCGCAGGTGGAAAAAGTGGAGATCCTTGCAAGCACACCCTTAAAAGGCTGAGCCAGGTTCTACGGTCCGCGCGGAGCTGGATGTTAAAGGGAACTTACAAATGGCAAATACATGACGAAAACAGCAATTGTTACTGGCGCCTCGCAAGGGATCGGAGCGGGACTCGTCGAAGCGTTTCTGAAACGAGGTTACAGCGTAGTCGCAAACTCGCGAAACATTACCAAAGCAAATCCATTCGCAGCGGCTGCGAATGTTGCGTTGGTTGACGGAGACATCGGCGACCCGCGCACGGCCGCAAAGATTGTGGATACCGCCGTATCGCGATTTGGCCGGATCGATGTGCTGATCAACAACGCGGGTATTTTTATTCCGAAGCCCTTCACCGAATACACGACTGAAGACTTTAACGCTCTAGTCTCCACGACGCTTGCAGGCTTTCTCTACGTGTCACAGCTCTCCGTAAAGCAAATGTTGCGGCGGAAATCGGGCAGCATCATCAACGTGTCCACTACCCTGGTTGACCAACCGATCGCAGGTGTTGGAGCGGCCGTTCAAATTATGCTGAAGGGCGCCTTGAATGCGGTGACACGCGCCCTCGCCATTGAATACGCGAAAGAAGGCATTCGCGTAAACACCATAGCGCCGGGAGTGATCAATACTCCTATGCACAAACCGGAAACTCATGACTTTCTCAAAGGGTTGCACCCGGTCGGCAGGATCGGTGAGATCAAAGAAGTCGTCGACGCAGCTTTGTTTCTGACCGACGCCACGTTCACCTCAGGAGAAATACTGCACGTGGATGGCGGCGCGCACGCGGGCAAATGGTAATCGGAATAGCGCACGGAGAAAAATAACAATGACCACTCATCAAAAAATCGATGTACCCGCTGGTTCGGCCCAGGAGGGCGTCACGGTGCGGTACACCGCCAAGACCCATACTTCGGGCGGTCGGCGTGGCGGCGTCTCTCAGAGTGATGACAGCCGCTTAGATGTTAAATTCTCGGCTCCCGGAGTTCCTGGAAGTGGTACCAACCCGGAGCAGTTGTTTGCGGCTGGTTGGTCGGCCTGTTTCATTAGTGCCATGGGGCTTGTGGCCAGCAAAATGAAGGTCACACTTCCGACTGATGTGGCTGTCGATGCCGAAATAGACCTGTGCAATTCTGGCGACGTTTACTTCCTCAGAGCACGGCTTAACGTCAGTCTGCCGGGCCTTGAGCACGAAGTCGCCAAGGCCATTGTAGACGCGACGCACGGCGAGACCTGCGCATATTCCAACGCTACTCGGGGCAACGTCGAGGTTACGCTCAACGTGATTTGAGCACGGGAGCGGCCGCGCCGGCACCGCCTCGAATCCCCCCAACTAGAAGCAAACCTGGAGTACACAAGATGAGCGAGCATGCCCACGTAGATGGGGTTTATCCCTTCCCGGCTGTGATGCAGACGCGGACGATCGAAACCAACGGTACAGCCATCCATGTGCGGGTCGGCGGTCATGGCCCGGGAGTGGTCATGTTGCACGGCTTCGGCACAACGGGCGACATGTGGGGTCATCTGGCGAGCGCACTCATCGAAGACCACATGATTGTCGCGCCCGACCTGCGTGGGTTGGGCCTCTCGTCGAAGCCTGATGGTGGCTACGACAAGAAGAATCAGGCGGCGGACGTGGCGGGCGTCCTGGACGCCCTGGGTGTGCGTACGGCCGAATTGGTGACGCACGACATCGGCATCATGGTCGGATTCGCACTTGCCGCCGCCCACCCCGAGCGCGTGAGCCGATGGGTGGCGATCGACGCGCCGCTGCCCGGCGTCGGACCCTGGGATCAGATCAAACAGGATCCGGCCATGTGGCACTTTGGCTTCGGTGGTCAGGACATGGAGCGCTTGGTCGCCGGCCGCGAGCGCATCTATCTCGACCGCTTCTGGAACGAACTTTCCCGGGACCAGAAGCGGTTTGATGAAGCGAAGCGCCAGCATTATGCGGCGCTCTATGCGCGACCCGGCGCAATGCGAGCGGGCTTTGCCCAGTTCCTGGCGTTCAGCCAGGATGCGGCCGACAACAAAACGTTCCTTGCGCAGGGCAAGCTTCAGATGCCGGTCTTGGCCTTCGGTGGCGAAGCTACATTCGGCCCTATGATCGGCGCAGTGATGCGGTGTGTCGCCGATAACGTCCAAGATGTGATCATCCAGGATTGCGGGCACTGGATCACGGAAGAGCAGCCCCAGGCGACGACAGACCTGGTCGTCGACTTCCTGCATCGCCGTTGATCCGGATCTAGAGCAGACGCTTGATGCAACGAAGGACACAAATATGACACTCTCGCAAACATGCCGACGTGCTTTGACCGCAGGATTCTTACTGACAGCGGTGCTTCACACGGGAGCGGCCGCACAGTCGAACTCCCCTCAAGGGGTCAGAAACGTTGTCATTGTTCACGGTGCATGGGCCGATGGATCAAGCTGGTCCAAAGTGATCCCACTGCTTCAAGCCAAGGGATTGCATGTGGTCGCCGTACAGAACCCATTGACCTCGCTGGCTGACGACGTTGCCACCACCAGGCGCGCCATCGCATTCCAGGATGGCCCCGTACTGCTGGTTGGCCATTCCTATGGGGGAGTGGTTATCACGGAGGCAGGAAACGACCCAAAGGTAGTCGGGTTGGTCTATGTGGCTGCGCTCGCGCCGTCAGCGGGTGAGTCCGTTGCGTCGGTCACCAAACCGTTTCCACCCGCTCCGCTAGGCAGCGAAGTCCGGGCGGATGCTGAAGGTTTTCTGACGGTGACGCCAAAGGGAATTGCTGAAGACTTCGCCCAGGATCTGCCAGACGAGGAAAAACAGCTGTTGACGGCGACACAAGGCCCCACAGCAGCAGCCGTTTTCGGGGCCACAATCACGACCGCCGCCTGGAAGATCAAGTCATCGTGGTGCGTGATTGCGACCAACGACCGCGCTGTTCCGCCGGAGCTTGAGAAGGCCGAAGCGGCGGCGATGAAGGCTACTTCGATCACTGTTCCGTCTAGTCACGTGCCAATGCTTTCTCACCCGAAAGAAGTCGCGGACTTAATCGAGCAAGCTGCGGCCAAAGCTGGAAGCCGATAGCCGGAGAAAGCCCTTTCCCGTGGCTTCATTAACGAGAGCGAAACCCGCTCCACATCTTGTAAGGAAGGAAATTATTTTATGAAGTATCCGTTATTACGTCTCTCATTCGTATGGCTGTTGTCAGTGGCGTCAGGATCGGTGACAGCCTGGGCTCAAGTCGATGCTACTCCGTCAATTCCCGGAGTAGTTGGAAAGCTCAATGCAGCTACAAACAAGTCGATTGAAATCCAAACAAAGGATGCCTTGGTGCTCGTTGAGATTAAGCAGCCTCTCACAATCTATCGAGAAGTACCCTCGGATCTGAATCACGTCACCTCCAGTACTTACGTGGGCATCACGTCAGTGAAGCAGACGAATGGAATGGAGCTAGCGAAGCACATCATGATATTCCCTACGGAACTACGTGGTGCGGCTGAAGGTAGTTTCATGATCGACGCGGCTCCGAACGCGACTACTCACAGCAGAATGACGAATGGTTCAGTAGCTCGCCCGGCGGCATCAAATTCGCGCATGACCAATGGAACAGTGCGAAAGGGCGGTGGCACCACGCTAGTGGTCCATTATCAAGATGGTGCGCAGACAATCTCCGTGCCACCAAACGTTCCGGTGACAGAAGCTGCACCGGTAAAGATGACCCTGACCCAGGGCGACACGATATACGTTGCGACCACCAAGCAGCCCAACGGGCCGCTCACGACGGACAAGATTCTTTTCATCGCTAAGGCGCAGCCTCCCAACACCGCGCAGTAGCGTTGAGAGTCCTTGTGCCCATTTCGTGCAACTCGACAATGAACCGATCGCTACAAGGAAGCAGGAGGGATGTGTTGCAACTGCGTTCATTTTGCACTCGCAAAGCCGTTGTAGCGGAAGTCGTAGTCGGCGACCGAGTCCGACAGCAAAGGGAAATAGAAAAATGCACAACATTGATGGTCGGTCGACAGTTTTTCCGGCATTGCTCGGTATAGCGCTTTTGTTCCAGGCATGCGGCAAATCCTTGCCGTCGACAAATCGGGAACATATCCGCGGCGCGATTCAGAACCTGGATGGCCAAGTTCTCACGGTTGCAACGTCGGCTGGATCGGTGCGCGTTCGGTTGGAGCCATCAACGCGTGTCGCGGCAGTCGTTCAATCTGATCGCGCGCATATCACCGACGGGAGCTTCCTCGGGATCACCTCCATCACGGAATCCGATGGTTCGCGGCGAGCTGTCGAAGTCCATATTTTCCCCGAAGCAATGCGCGGGACTGGTGAAGGCAGTTATGGCTGGGATTGGCCAGGTGCTTCACGGAGCGCCAAGATGACCAACGGGACAGCCTCAAAGATGACGAATGGCACCGTATCAAAGTCAAAAATGACGAACGGAATTGCCACAACGCAGGTAGGCGGATCATCACTGACGGTTCAGTACAAGGACGATGCCTCTGGCGGCTCACAGACGATTAAGATTCCACCTGGCGTTCCCATCGTTGCCATCGAACCAGGGCAGTCGCAAGACCTGCAGCCAGGTGTGCACATCTTCGCCATCGCAACCCGGGACGCCGCGGGCTCGTTGATCGCAGAACGTGTGCTGGCAGGCAAGAACGGATTAATCCCGCCGATGTAATCGACGGCTGAGTGAAGGAGTGCGCCGATGAAAACGCTGAATAAAAAACACCCGCTCGCCATCCGCTGGTTTCATTGGATCAACTTTCCGGTGTTGTTCCTAATGATCTGGAGCGGGCTGCTGATCTATTGGAGCAACGCGGTCTATCGCATCGGGCTCGGGAACTACACGTTGTTAACCTTCTTCCCTGAGCGGTTCTTCCAGGCACTCGGAATTCCTTATCAATTGGCCAAAGGCATGTCGCTGCACTTCTTTTTCATGTGGTTCTTTGTCATCAACGGTGTGCTTTATGTTGCCTACACGTTCGTTTCCGGAGAGTGGCGCTATCTGGTGCCGAACCGCCATTCATTCTGGGACGCGATTCGGGTCGTGCTTCACGATTTGCATCTGAGCAAAATCGATCTCCCGCCACGAAAATTCAACGGCGCGCAGCAAATTGCCTACACAACCGTGATCCTGATGGGCGCTGGATCGCTTGTCACCGGCGTTCCCATTTACAAACCCGTTCAGTTCGCCTGGCTCACAGCGCTGCTTGGCGGCTATCAATGGGCGCGCTGGGAGCACTTCTGGCTGGCCGCCGGCTACGTGATCTTTTTCGTCATTCATTTTCTGCAGGTTGTAAAGTCGGGCTGGAACAACTTCCGCGCCATGGTCACTGGCTATGAGATCGCGGCAACAGGCCAGTCTTCATCGGAAAACCAAATCCTAGCGTGCTCGCCAAGGGGACGTTATGACGAATAAATATCAAGGACCTGTCGACGAACATGACCTGAACATCGAGCGGATGATGCGCAGCAAATCCAGGCGCAGCTTCCTCGTAATGGGCATCGGCGCGGCAGCCGGAATCGCCGGGTGGGAATGGCTTACGACGCGGCCCCAAGCCGGCGAAATTTCGTATCCGCTGCGTCGCACGCTTGAATTCAACGAGGAGTTGGCAGAGAGCTACTTCAAGGGAGCCCGCCTGACGCCGACGTTTCCGCGTGAAATGGCTAGTGAGCTGCGCGTAGATGGTGACGACGGCTTGTCCGCCGAGTTCGACCCTTCAACGTGGCGGCTGCAGGTAAGGGGCGCGGTCGAAGCGAGAACCGTCACACTCGAAGACATTAAGCGGCTGCGGCGCGTCGAGATGACGGCGGAGCACAAATGCATCGAGGGCTGGAGCACTATCGTCAACTGGGCCGGTGCCCGCTTGAGCGATTTCGCGGCAGCATACAACCTGGCAACGCGAAATGGGACGCCACTAGACTTTCGGAACCGGCCGCGCGACCTTGTTCGTTATGTCGGCCTGGAAACGCCCGACGGCGGGTACTACGTCGGACTCGATATGCCGAGCGCGATGCATCCGCAGACGTTGCTCTGTTATGAAATGGGCGGAAAGCCCCTGTCGATGGAGCATGGAGCGCCGCTGAGGCTTGTAACGACAGTGAAGTATGGAATTAAGTCGATTAAGCGCATCGGCAGGATCATTTTCACAGACGAGCGTCCACGTGACTTTTGGGCCGAGCGGGGCTACGACTGGTACGCCGGGCTCTGAAGTTAGAGACGAACTATTACAACGTCTGAAGTCATGAACGCAGATCACGCGGTCAATAGGCCGTCCGTATCCACCTGGTTCGCTGATTTGCGCCGCGAACCGATGCAAAGGAGAATCTATGTCGCATCATTATTCCGGCCCTGACTTCCGCTTTCCTCAAGGGGACGCCCGAGTAGACTTCACTGATCTATATGCATTTCCGAAACCTGGAGACGCTGGGAAATCCATTCTGATTATGAACGTGCATCCGTCTGCCGGAGAAAACCCTCCTGGGGCTACTGCGACCGAGCCTTTCGCACCCGAAGCACTGTACGAGCTCAAGATTGACACGGATGGTGATGGGGTTGCCGATATCGCGTACCGGGTGCGCTTTTCGGCTTTTGAGCTCGGCGCTCAAACCGCGATTCTCTATTGCGTTGATGGCCAGCAAGCCGCCGGCGCCGACGATGGCGGACGAGTGATCGTTGAAAGGGCACCTGTTTCAATGGGGCGCGAGTCGAGAGTTACAGAGGCAGGCGATATCCGCTTCTTTGCCGGCTGGCGAAGCGATCCTTTCTTCTGCGACGTGGAAGGCGCGAAGAACAATTTCCAGTTCACGAGCGCCGATTTTTTCGCTGACAAAGATGTATGCAGCATCGTTCTTGAACTGCCTAATTCTGCTTTGGGGGCAAAAGAGGTTCGCCTGTGGGCGCGAACGCTTACGCCAGGTGAGGGCGGCGGCTGGATCCAAGTGGAGCGCGGAGCGCGGCCTGCGCAGGCTGTCGTGCTTGTTGAAGAAAGAGATGCCTACCTCGGAGCTGAACCTGCGGATGATGAGCGCTTCCTTGCCGGCTTCGCGCACGCTCTGGAGCACACGGGTGGATATACGCCGGCTGAGGCGAAGCGTGTGGCGGGGACGTTGCTTCCAGATGTTATGCCTTATGACCCTACGCGCCCGGCGTCATTTCCCGATAACGGCCGGACACTCACCGACGATGCATTCGATTGGTTCATGCGCGTTCTCACAAATGGAAGGGTCACGGGAGATAGCGTAGGGCCCCACGGCGATCTGTTACGGGAGTTTCCTTATGTGGGACCACCTCATCGAAGCCGTGCGACGAACGCGCCTACTAAAACCAAATGATAAGGAGACAACCAGCATGAAAGATCAAAACTTCGCAGCAACAAAGAATACTCAGATACACGTGACCAAGCGCTCGCCCGAGTATTGGCGAGTCACGTTTGACCACCCGCCGCTCAACATCTTCGCTCCGGAAATGCTTCCGCAAGTGAACGAGATCATCACAGCACTCGAAACTGACGAGCAGGTTCAGGTGGTGGTTTTTGATAGTGCCGTTGAAGGGTTCTTTCTGATTCATTTGGATTTTCTAGCAAAACTTGACGATTTGGCGCATCTTCCCCCTGGACCCACAGGGTTGCATCCATGGCCCGAGATGCTGGTGCGCCTGAGTCGTGCTCCTGTCGTATCGATAGCATCGATTCGCGGGCGGGCGACTGGTATGGGAAGTGAGCTTGCCCTTGCCTGCGACATGCGTTTTGCCAGTCGTGAAAAAGCCATGTTGTCGCAGTTTGAAGTTGGCGCCGGTCTGGTGCCTGGCGGTGGCCCCATGGCGCAACTCACGCGTCTTATGGGAAGAGGGCGCGCCCTGGAAGTGATTTTGAGCGCAAACGACATCCCAGGCGACCTGGCCGAGCTCTATGGTTACGTGAATCGGTCCTTGCCAGATGCTGATCTTGACGGATTTGTCGATGCGCTTGCCACCCGAATCGCCTCCTTCGACAAGCGGACAATCATGGACACCAGGCGCCTTGTCAACGTCGCTAGTTTGCCGCCTGATATCGAAATCGAATCCGGGTGGAACGCGTGCGTTGCTTCGATGGCACGACCAGCCACACAGGAGCGGATCAAGGAGTTGATTGGGCGGGGCTTTTGCAAACCCGGCGATGCAGAAGATCGTTTGGGAGATTTCGTCGGACAGCATGGCCGCTGAACACGGAGCGAGATAAATGAATACGGGTTCGAAAGACAAACTCTCAGGCGTCGATAGCTCTCGTCCCGCCACTGCCGAGAAGCGACTAAGACAACTTGGCATCAAGCTTCCAACGCCGCCTGAGCCATTCGGCATCTACGCGGAAGTGGTGCAGACGGGCAACCTGCTCTTTCTCACCGGAATGCTTCCCACGGTAGGCCGCGAAGCGAAATTCATCGGGCGCGTCGGCGCGGAACTCGACGTCGAAACAGGACGGCAGGCCGCCTACTTGGCAGCGCTCAACGCCCTCGCTGTCGCGCGGCAGCATTTGGGATCGCTGGACAAAGTCACGCGGATCGTCCGGCTCGGCGTGTTGGTGGCCACTTCGGGAGATGTCCGGGAGCAGCCGAAAATCGCTGACGGCGCTTCAGAGTTGCTGCAGGACGTCTTTGGAAAAGACAAGAATCCTTCTCGACTCGTCTACGGCGTAGCCAGCCTTCCGCTCGGCGTGCCGGTCGAGCTTGAGTTGATTTTCGAGGTATCCGCGTAATGCCGCCTCGCTGGAATAAGAACCGGCTCACTGCGAAACTCGGGATCGACTATCCCGTCATTCAAGGTCCGCTTGGCGGATTGTCATCACAAAAGTTGACGGCAGCGGTCTCCAACTTTGGCGGACTCGGATCGTTCGGTGCGCACGGCTTGTCGCCAGGTGCGATCAAAGACGTGATCGCGGAGATTCGCTCCCTTACATCGAAACCGTTCGCAATGAACTTGTGGGTATCGCTGGAAGACGAAGGTGCTCGAATATCTGATGAAAACGCGTTCAACAGAAGCCTTGCACCTCTTGCTGCCCATATCGCCGCCTTGGGAGCGCCGCGTCCAGAGTACAAACCCTATTCGTGGATGCGATTTGAGGATCAGGCCCGCGTCTTGCTGGATGAAAGGGTACCCGTGTTCAGCTTCATCTACGGGATTCCACCACGCGAAATCCTGGAAGAGTGCCGGGCAAAACGCATCGTGACGATTGGCACGGCGACCACACCCGAAGAGAGTGCAGCACTTCAGGACGCCGGCGTGGATGCCATCGTCGCTTCCGGCTTCGAAGCCGGGGGACATCGGGGTTCATTCCTCCGCGCTGCGGAGGATTCATTGACGGGCACGTTCTCACTCGTCCCTCAGATCGTCGACATCGTCGATGTGCCTGTGATCGCTGCGGGTGGCATCGCGGATGCCCGCGGCGTAGTCGCCGCCCTGGTTCTTGGCGCAGAGGCCGTGCAAATGGGAACGGTATTCCTGGCGTGCGAGGAGTCCGGCGCCAGCCCGCTTCATCGCCAGGTCTTGCGAGGGAAAAAAGCCGGGCACACCGCGCTGACACGGGGCTTCACCGGAAGGCTCGCGCGGGGAATCCACAACCGATTCGTGGAGGAGTTGAACCGCGAGGGCACGGCGATTCTGCCTTATCCCTTGCAACGAACACTGGTCAGAAACCTCGCGATCCCGGCAGAGGCTGCGAGCCGATCGGATCTCTTGCCCCTATGGGCTGGGCAAAGTGCCAATCTTTCTACCTGTACTGACGTATTGACTTTCTTGACCTCATTGGTCGAGAAGGTTTCTGAAATCGCGGGGCCCATCAGTCAGTGGAGCGCGGCTAGCAGTGAAAAGCAAATTCTTAAATAGGAGAAAAGGGAAATGTCAAATATCACCGACAAAGTTGTAGTCATCACCGGAGCCAGCAGCGGCATTGGGGAAAGCACCGCGAAGCTTCTCGCTCAACAAGGAGCAAAAGTTGTACTGGGAGCGCGGCGTTCGAACCGGATCGAGGCCGTGGTTCAAGAGATCTCGGCCGCGGGCGGCAAGGCCATCGGATTTGCCACCGATGTGACGAAGCGAGCAGAAGTGGAATCACTCATCCAAAAGGCCGTCGACGGCTACGGCCGCGTCGATGTGCTCATCAATAACGCCGGTATCATGCCCATCGCACCGATCGAGGCCCTTAAGGTAGAGGAGTGGGATCGGCAGATTGACGTCAATATCAAAGGGCTTCTCTATGGAGTTGCCGCTGCCCTGCCTCACATGCAGAAGCAAAAGAGCGGTCACATCATTAACATCACTTCCGTTTTCGGGATCAAAGTGTTCGCTCCGGGTGGAACGGTTTATTGCGCGACCAAGGCCGCGGGACGCGCGTTGACTGAAGGGCTCCGGATGGAACTACATTCCCAAAATATCCGGTGCACAATGATCTCGCCAGGTGCGGTTGCCACCGAGCTCGCGGAAAGCAGCTCGGAAGAGGCAACCAGAAAGAATCTGCGCGAGTTTATGAAAATGGCCATTTCTGCCAACTCAATCGCGCGCGCAATTGCTTACGCCATCGAGCAACCAGCCGATGTGGAAATTGATGAGATCGTCGTCCGGCCCACGGCGCAGGACTTCTAGCGCCAAGGTAGACGATGCACCGTTTCTTGAAGGTTTCTTGTGTGGTGCTGATGGTTTCTATGATGCTTGCAATACTTCGACTGCCGGCCCACGCCCAAGGAAAGGAACGTCCCGTGAAACACCCGACTTTTTATCGCACGATACAGCTAGACGGACTCTCCATCTTTTACAGAGAAGCCAGACCGAAAGACGCACCAACGCTTTTGTTGTTGCACGGGCTTCCTTCCTCATCCCGAATGTTCGAGCCCCTGTTCTCTCGGCTCTCCGATCGCTATCACCTGGTAGCGCCCGACTATCCGGGGTTTGGCCACAGCGACTGGCCGGACCCGAAAACATTCGCGTATACGTTCGATCACTACGCCGAGATAATGAATCGCTTCATCGAGGCGCTCGGGCTATCGCGTTACACGCTCTATATGCAGGATTACGGCGGCCCCGTCGGCTTTCGCATGGCCTTGGCGCATCCGGATCGGATTGAGGCGCTAATCGTTCAGGACGCCGTTTCGCACAACGAAGGGCTCGGGGTGAATTGGAAACCGCGGTGGGCCTTCTGGGCCGATCGCGCTGGTAACGAAAATGAGCTTCGGACAAATCTGCTGTCGCTGGCGACTACGCGGATACGCCATGTCGGGAACGATCCTAATGTCGAACGGTATGACCCGGATCTCTGGACCGATGAATTTGCCTTTCTGAGCCAGCCCGGCCAGGTGGATATTCAAAGCGACCTCTTCTATGACTACCGCACCAATGTCGAAAACTATCCCAGGTGGCAAGCTTGGATGCGTGAGAAGCAGCCGCGCCTGCTGGTGATTTGGGGTAAGTATGAGGCATCGTTTGACTCCTCGGAGCCGGAATCCTACCGCCGAGATGTACCCAGTGCTGAAGTCCACATTGTCGATGGTGGTCATTTCGCGCTGGATACGGCAGCGGACGAAATTGCGGCGCTTGTAGGTCAGTTCATGAAGGCACAGAAATGAATACTAACCTTCGCGAAGCATCGGCAGGCTCGCGGTCGACAAGGGGGCAAGAGACTATGGGTAAAAGACTCGCACTACTGGCGATTCGCCTGTTGGTGTCGTTGAACCTCCTGTATGCCGCCATCTTTCTCAAGTTTGCAGGGGTGCCAGATTCGGTGACCCTGTTCAAGCAGATGTCGCAAGCGGTCCACGGGTTGGTATCTCAGCCGGTATTCCGGCTAGGGTCAGGGCTGTTCGAAACGGTGGTGGCGGTTCTGCTGCTGATTCCGAAGACAGCCAGATTGGGAGCGGGATTGATTGTTGTGTGGATGACTGCCGTAATTCTCAGTCACATTTTCGTATTGGGATACGGCTGGTTCTTTGTGGATGCTCTCATGGTGATGCTGCTAGCTATCATTTATCTCTTGCTGACGCAGAGACAATCCCACTGGGGCGAACCGGAAAGTGTGGGGATGATGGCCGCCGTAGAAACGCACAAAAAATAGTCGCGCGAACGGTTGGACGCGGAGCACTCCGCCAGCCGGGAAGGGCTCTGCAGAAGGATGAACATGGACGTCTTGAAAAAAGATGATGTCGCCTTAGAGTATGAAGACACCGGTACTGATTTACTCCCGATGATTCTTGTCCATGGCTGCGGTTGCGATCATAGCTCACTTGCGCCCCAGGCAGAGTTCTTCCGTGACTCGCACCGCGTCATTTCGGTCGATCTTCGCGGGCACGGCGAAAGCGACGCCCCGCATCAGGACTACACGATGGCAGCTTTTGCCGACGATCTTGTGTGGCTTAGTACAAAGCTTGTGTTAACGAGGCCGGTAATAGTGGGACATAGCATGGGAGGAAATGTCGCGTTGGAATTGGCAGCCCGATATCCAGATATCCCCTCTTCTCTTGTAATGATCGATTCGGTTATGCTTCCCCCGCAGGGACTGCTCAATACTCTGCACCCGCTCATTGAAGCATTGCAGGAACCACATTACCTTGCTGCATATCAGCAGACGCTCTCAGCCCTGTGCCTTCCAACAGACACGCGATCGGCACAATTAATCTCCTCGCTACAAGTTCGGAAGCACGTCCTGGCATCCGCAATTCCAAATCACACTACTAACTACGATGCTGCCGCGGCTGCAAGTGCCTGTCGTATTCCGATCGCATACATCTTGTCGACCATGCCGTTTCTCGACCTACCCCGTTTTCAAAGTCTCACGACACAACTTATGATCGCTCGCACACTGGGGTCAGGACACTTCTCACCAATCGAAGTACCCGACCAAATCAATGCCATGATCGCCCGATTCATCATGGTCAATTGAGTGCACTGCCAATGTCCTAGAGGGGCGGATCGAAATGCCGCCTCCAGCCAGACGGGAAGGCATCTTTCAGGACCTATCTGTGTCGAGCACTTCTCCGACTAGCGCGTTTACTAACCCACTTTGCCGTATAGTCGGCTATGCTCCTCTGTGCGGTCCGCTTAAAGCTTGCGGGTGTCGGAATTCAATCGGCGGAATCGCTGAGTTTACCTTCGACAATTGGCATTTGTGAAGCTAAAACCGCGGAACCTGATCAAAGGTCTAATCCTCCCGGGAGAGCTTCAATGTACGAGATGCGCGTTATACGGCAAAGTGACTACCCGTTTGCCATCATCCATTGCGGCAAAGGCACCCGCCGCCGATGAGTGGTCCCCAAACGACCGCCTTCTCTTGGGCGAACTCAAGAGGACGCGGATCGGGATAGACTTGTCGGGATGGCGACGCAGCGCTTTGGTTTGACGCGGCGAGAATGGATGTCCGCGGCTGCGGCGCTTCCTTTGTCTGGTGCTGTAAGTCGACCGAACATTGTCTTCATTCTTGTCGACGACTTGCGTTGGGACGAGCTGCGGTGCACCGGCCATCCGTTTGCCATCTCGCCAAACGCTGACAGGTTGGCGCGCGAAGGGGTCAATTTCCGAAATGCGTTTGCGACCACTCCGCTCTGTTCGCCGTCGCGCGCTAGCTTCTTGACCGGTAAGTATCCTCACCGGCACGGCATCATCGACAATACGGACCGGTCCGCAGCCAGCCACAAGCTGATAACTTGGCCAGGCACCCTGCACGAGCAGGGTTACGAGACGGGATTTGTCGGCAAATGGCACATGGGCAACGACGATTCACCACGCCCCGGGTTTGATCACTGGGTAAGCTTTCCCGGGCAGGGCGAGTGCATCAATCCTGTTCTGAATGTGAACGGAAAAAGTGCGCGGACACAAGGCTACATAACGGACCTGTTGACGGATCACGCGGTGGCGTTCCTGAAAAGGCCCCGGTCAAAACCCTTCTGCCTGTATCTGGCGCACAAAGCTGTGCACCCTAACGTCACGCAGTTTGCGGATGGCAGCGTTAGCAAGCTTGGTGGTGACGCGGAAGACTTCATTCCGGCCGAACGGCACCGTGCACTTTATCGCGGCATGACACCTCCTCGTCGCGGGAACTACGCGCACCTGCCGCATAACCAGCCGGCGCTTGAGCAGAAGATTCCCGGCGTAGAGCCGCTCGGCCCCAAAACGCTGATCGACGATGAAACCATCCTGAACCGGCTTCGGATGGCCAAGGCTGTCGACGAGAGTCTTGGCCAGATTCTAGAGACGCTCGAGCAGCAACGGGAACTGGACCAAACGCTCGTCATCTTCACTTCTGACCACGGGTATTTCTATGGCGAGCACTACTTGGGTCATGAGAGGCGCCTTGCGTACGAAGAGACAATCCGCATTCCGATGCTGATCCGATATCCCCACCTGTTCGGTCCCGGCTCACGCCCGAAGGAGTTTTTCCTTAGCGTTGACGTGGCGCAATTGTGCTTACGGCAAGAGTTGCCGCCTTCTCGCGAGGATTTTCTCATTGAATACTACTCAGACACTAGTGTTTCCACGCATCCGGAATATGGGGTATCAGGCAGTACGGACCCAGCGATGGAAGTACATTCATTACGGCGATCTTGCAGACGCAGACGAGCTGTATGATTTGGTGGACGACCCGTACGAGATGACCAACCGAATTGGCGATCCACGCGCGCCGTTGGCGGAGATGCAGACACGCTTAGCAAGGCTCAAGAATATCTAACATTCACTTTGTTCATGGCTGGGACGCACGGTGAATCTTATCTTGAAAATTAGACCCGCGATCTTGAGTTGTTGCGCGAAGCCGCCGATCAGTCCCGATAAAACGTCGTACACGGAAACCACACGAGCGAGAAGTCGGCATCCCGCTCCGGTGACTCCGCTTTGGTGAAGTACTCGTCGACGGCGGGTTGCGCGTGATACGGCCAGATGGAATGTGTTTTCCAAGTTCGTTGCTCCGAAGCCGACGCCGAAGATCGACTTCGCTCGGGCGGACTTCCATTGCGCAGGAGCAACAGATTTGCTTACATGAGCATGCGATGAGGAAGCTATCAGCGATGGTTGGCTCGTCGGTTTTCCTGGTCATCGCTCCGGGATTCGTTGCCGGTTTGGTCCCCTGGTGGATCTCCCATTGGCGCATCCAAGCTGCTTTCTTGGCAGTGCAGCCTCTTCGGTTTGTCGGAGGCATTCTGATCGTCGCCGGAGCTGTCGGCCTGTTCGATTCATTCCTCCGATTCGCGCTGCAGGGGCTGGGCACGCCGGCGCCAGTCTTTCCGACACGCCACTTGGTTGTGACGGGACTCTATCGTCATGTACGGAATCCGATGTACGTGGCGGTGGTGGGCGCTATCCTCGGCCAAGCTTTACTCTTCGGGAACGTAAGACTGCCGGAATACGGCGGGCTTGTCTGGGGCCTGTTTCATCTTTTCGTGCTGTTTTATGAAGAGCCGACCCTGGAGTCGAGTTTTGGTCCTGAGTACGAAGTCTTCCGCGCGAACGTCCCGAGGTGGCTTTCACGTTTCACACCGTGGGACAGGCATCTGGACGGCTCGTCGCCCCGCAAATAGTCCACTCGAACGATAAGTCGGCGAGTCTTCCTGTTGCCTGCCGGCCCGCTGGTCAGTCTGATCGGCGCGCGAGGAAACGTTTAATGCTGGTTCATACTTGTGCTGTGAAAACGACTCGGGCGATCCAGCAATGCAGTGACGTTCGCCGTCCGTGACATGGCTCGTTCCATTGAGTTCTACGAGAAGCTTGGATTCGAGTTGCTGCATGGCGGCGATCGTGCGGGGTTCAGTAGTTTGAAAGCTGGCGAAGCTTTCGTCAACTTGGTCGCGAGTTCGGAATACGAGCACAGGTGGTGGGGCAGAGTCATTTTCCGAGTCGATGACGTGGATGGGCAGTATCGGGTATTGCGGGAAAAAGGGCTAGAGCCTCAGCCGCCGAAAGATGCACCTTGGGGTGAGCGTTTCTTTCATGTCCTTGATCCGGACGGACATGAGCTTAGCTTCGCAGAGCTGTTGCCAGCGCGAGCATGATTCCGCTAACCGCCATGCAAGCGCGAGTCTGCGAAATGCATCAGCGGATCCAAACCCACTTCAGCCTGCCAATTCTGGACACTGAGCATCACGGCGGAACGACGGCAGGTTCGCCGGACCAGATCCACATTACCCCTTCAAGTCAGCCGCATTGCGGCGATGGGATCAGTGCAGATGCCAAGCGGCGAGCGTCGCAACTGCTTTGCGACGGCCTAGATCGGGCTGAATCGCGAGTTCCAGGACGGACACGGCGTTCAAGTCAATCGCATAATCTTCAATTTCCGTTGTTGAGCCGGTAGGACTAAAATTCCATTGCTGGCGGACAATTTCGTTCGTCGGCTCACCTGCAGCACGTGACCATCGAAGAGTGAACTCCTGTGTTCGCTCGCACTCGGCTTCATGGAAACGAAGTTGAATGCGATGCAGCGACATAGGTTGATCAAAGATAATTCGAATCTGCTGTTCACCTTTCTGAGAAGCTCGCCAGCCAGGCCCGCGTTTCGGACCGAACGCAGATTCAATGGGAAACCTGGGATCTTCGGACGTCACCTCCACGGTGGCGATCTGTTCGAGATCAAGCCAGCCTTGGTCCGATTCGCCGGATGGCTTGGCGAGGTGCGTCTCCACTATCCTCTTTCGCATAGTCCTATTCTTACTGCAGCACGATGCATTTAGGTCCAGCCAAAGCTGCTGGTCACGAGGAGCGAAGAACTCCCGCCGATCAGTCTTAAGAAAACGGTTTGCCCGTTACGCGTCAACTTGACAGCCCGGCATCGCGGTTATCCCGCCAAATGCTCCCACCACAATCTGCTGCGATTCGTAAACGCTGGGCTGAGTTCCATAAGACTCAAAAATCGGCCGAGTAGGTGCCGTTCAACCACCCGGGCAGGCACCACATTGTCACTCGCGCATAGTCGCGTTGTAATCCGTACGTTCTTGCGCGTCGAGTACTCGGGTTGTAACCTTCCCATGCGTTCTGGTTCGTCCAAACGTCACGTGACAGCCGACATGTGGACACACGATGGCTGCATCGTAGGGCTCTGCACTGCCCTCTACTTCCTCGACGACAAAAGGCCGATGACACGAACGGCATGTCTTCAGGCGAGGGCGCAACCGAGTTGCCATGGGGTGAAGTATAACGCTAATTCGTCGATCGGTGGACGCGCGTCTTCTCCGCTCAGTGCGGCGCTGACCGGCGCCAAGCGGCAGGCGCGACGTGGAACTGTTCGCCTGGAGAGAATGTGCGTCTTCTGCTCGAGCAAGTTGACGAGGAGCTCGCCAGCAAGCATTTTGTCCCGTTCCATGCGCAATCCTTTCCTCCAGCTTCATGTTTTTTCACAACGAGAATACAACGTACAAGCAACTCGACTTATGCATCCGTTTGGTTAGAGTGATGCATGACAAAGGGTATACGAAACTGGTTGTTTCCGAATTACGGACAAACCGGAACTTGAGATGATCGCTCATCTAATCAGCCACATCCGGAGACCTGACCCACATGAAGCTATGCGCGCTTCATCTGACGGCCACGGATCCGTGTCCAACGTGGTACTACAATTAACGATCGAGCACTATCCGAGCGGGAGCGTGGTCGCTCGCGTTTTCCTCACCGCGAACCGATCGGTCTACACCCCCGTGCACGAGTTGATCGCACACTGTTGGAGAGAGAAGGAAATGGTCCGTCGGCCGATCATTCGGTAGGCGTCAGACTGGGTCATCGGCTGATTTGTCAGCTTGCCGGTTCGCCCCCAGGGCCGTAGGAAAAAGAATGGTTTTTGGGCTGCCTGTAACCCGACCAGGCGAAAACGCAGCGTGCCCGCTACTTGCTGGCGGAAGTTCTCGAACATCTAGGGCGTTATGACGTAGCGCTGCCAATACCGCAAGCCGTACCTAGTGCGTGTAAGGCAAGCCCAGCGCTGGGACCCGAACAGCGAACACGCTGCATGCCCGCTCCTCAGTGCCTCTGATTCTCCACAATCTAGATGCGAAAGGCTCTAAACCCGCTTAAGCAACTCGTTGGATTGGAGAGATCTCGGGCAAGAGGAGATCAAGAACGGATGAAGCACCTAAGGGCTAAGGGCACATGCCGACCAAAAACTGATCCCATCTCTGCACCCCGACACCCTCGCTACTCCATCCGAAGAGCGGACAGCGGGTCTATTCGGGTCGCCCGTTGCGCCGGAATCCACACGGCAGCGATCGAGATAAGCACGAAGATCAGGGAGACGCCGACGAAGGGAACAAGGTCGGAGGCACCGGTCTGAAACAAGAGACTTCTTCCCGCGCGGGCCGCCGCAAATGCCGCGATATTACCAATCGCAATTCCGATAATTCCCAGGCGCAATCCTTTCCCGATGGTCCACAGCAGGATCTCGGAACGCGTACAGCCGAGTGCTACGCGAATTCCGATCTCCCTGGTCCGCAGAGCGACCGAATGTGAGATCACACCATAAAGGCCCATGACTGCTAGCAGTAGCGCCGAGGCGGCCAATACACCCATCAACTGCATGTTGAAACGTCTCGGTGCCACAGCTTTTACCAGCGCCTGGTCCATTGTCTTCACACTCGAAGCCGGAACTTCCGAATCGAAGTTGCGCAACGCCCGGCGAATAGGAGTCGCGACGATTTCAGGGTTCGAATGTGTCCTGACAATAAGGCTGAAGCCATTCAGCAGGAAACTCAAGTTTGTACGCGGCACCTGTAGAAAAGGAGCATAAACCGTGGCTGTTGGGTCTTCCTCCAGATTGTTGTGCTTTACATTTCCGGAGACGCCGACGACTTCGTAGTCCTTCCCGAGCATGTTGAAATGCTGTCCCAGCGGGCTTCGACCTGGCCAGCATTTGTTCACCATCGCCAGATCTACGACTGCAACTCCGGCAACCGCGTCGTTATCGAAGGCAGTGAACTCCCGCCCAGCAATCATTGGAATCCGCATCACCTGGAAATAGCCCGGACTGACCCATCGGTATTGGGCAGCCGGAACATCGGCGGGTGACGCCGGCTTCGCGCCCGAAACCAGAATCTCGCTGCGGTTGTTCATGCCGCTCAGTGGAAGAACCGACGCCAGCGCAACCGTCTCCAAGCCGGGAACGACTGCAATGCGGTTCCGAAGACCATCGTAAAATCGCCCGATTGATGCTGCCGTTTGATAACGACCCTTCGGGAGAGAAAGATGGAGCAGCAACATCCGTTCCGGCGAAAAACCGGGATTGACTCGCTGTGTCTCAATAAAGCTCCTGAGTAGCAGACTGGCACTGACAAGGAGAACTATTGAAAGGCTGACCTCCGCGACGGCGAGGATCCCGCGAATCCCCTCTCTCCCCGAGGAACCCCCGCCGGCCAACTTCAACCCGGAAACGATATCTGTTTTTACCGCACCGACTGAAGGTGCCAGACCGAACAGCAACACGCTTAACAAAGTTCCAGCAGCAGCGAATAGCAGTACCGGCTCGTCGAGCTGCACCTCGTACAGTCGAGGAAGGTCCGCGGGAGCCAGCGCGAGGAGCGCCCGCGGCAAACGCGACTCCGAGTATCCCGCCGAGGACCGCGAGAACGAGGCTCTCGCCAAAAAATTGGGCAACGATTCTCTCCCGGGATGCGCCCAAGGCGGCACGTATTGTTACTTCGCGTGCGCGTCCAGTCGCTCGCGTGAAGTGGAGACCAGCAAGATTCGTACACGCAATCAGGAGGACTATGCCCACCGCTGCCTGCAACGCCCACAGGGCCGCTTGGTAACTGCCAACCACTTCTTTGAGAAATGGGATCACACGGGGGTCGGCGTGCTTACTATTCGATACCGGATATGTTTCTCGGAGACGTCGCTCGATGGAAGCAAGCTCTGCAGCCGCTTGATCAACTGTCACCGAAGATTTGAGTCGTCCGAAGACGCGTAGGAAGTTTGTCTCGTGGTCGGTACGTAGGGGGTCGGTAATCGACCTGAAGCGGGATGAATAGCTCTGCGTCTGTCGCGGGCATCGAGAATTCCTGAGGCAGCACGCCCGCGACGGTGTAGCTATCGCCATTGAGGATGAGCTTCTGGCCGATGAGTCGAGTCTCAGCCCCGAAACGGCGCCGCCAGAGGCCAAAACTCAATACGACAATCCGTTCCGCGCCAGGAATGCCATCGGACTTCGCGATCAACCGGCCGGCGGCGGGATGAATTCCCATTAAGGCGAATCCGTTTGCAGTTACCCTTGCGCCTGAGATCCGCTCTGCTTCGCCAGCGCCCGTGAGGCTGGCGCCCCAATTGGCACACGCGGCCATTCCATCGAGCATGCGCACGCTTCGCTGAGTCTCGAGGAAATCAGGCAATGAATAGAACGCTCGATCTCGATCCGTTCGCGTGGACCAAATCCATACGAGTTGTTTCACGTGCTCGAACGGAAGTTGGCGGAGCAATATTGCGTTAATGAGGCTGAAGATCGCCGTATTGGCGCCGATCGCCAACCCAAGGATCAGAATAGTAACGGCTGAAAAGCAGGGCGCGCTTCGAAGCGAGCGGAATGCCACTTTCATCGAACCTCCTCGAAGGTCTACGTCACCGAGCGACGCGCCATGATGAGAACTCTGGCAAGGTTGGAATTGCGTCCTTAGCCCATTGCACAGCCTTGTCCGTGTGGACAACTGCTTCTGTAGTATCGTCCTGCTTTCTGAGAAATTGATGAGTATCCGATGCTTACTCATCGAATCCTCAGAATTGTGTTGCACAGTGTGGGTCAGGAACACAGGTCTGCAATGCTCCCTAATTCGAGGCTCAGCCGGAGAACGTTACCATGCACACGGATCGGCTCACGCTGTCCTTTTTGATGGTTAGCAGTCTGCTCCTGCTTCCAAGCGTTTCCGTTCTCGCCCAACCGGCTCCAAGAGGGGGCGTCCACACCCAAACGATACTTTTCGTCTGTGAGCACGGTAGCGCGAAGAGTATCATTGCTGCCGCTCAGTTTAACGATCTAGCGGCAAGGAACGGATTGCCGTATCGTGCAATCTCTCGGGGCGTTCATCCGGACAAGGAAGTACCGCCTTATATAGTGAGCGGGCTGGCCGCCGAGGGTTTGAACATTCGCGGTTGGCAGCCGAGACGGTTTAGCGAAGACGATGCCCTGAAAGCCGAGCGCATCATTACGCTCGGATGCGCGCTGCCCACATCGAAAGCATTTGCGGCGGACAAATTTCAGGACTGGAATATCCCGTCCCCAAGCGAGAACTACCAAAATGCAAGCCGCGCGATCGCTGAACGGATTGCATTCCTGGTTAAGCAGTTGATAGGTAAACAGGCCCCACGGTGATCACGCAAGTTACTTTGATCACAAGGCAAATAAACCGACCAGAACCGTGAATAGAAGACTTTCATCACAGCGCATGGGTTGTATAGCGCGCTTGTGGATGCCAATTCTGAGCCTTTGTCGATACCCACTCGGTTTCGTCACGAAGACAACGGTCAACGCTGACTATCTTAAACCCGATTGATAAAGTGCGTCGGCTAGAGTGTCATTCAGAACTATTCGCTCCTCGACCGTCAAGCAAGAATTACAGAGGTTAATTACCCAGCCACTGGAGTGGTAGCGTCTAGCCGCAATTGGCATTTGGTTGGATGCGCAACGCCCGCACAGGTCCCCAGCCTCTTGTGCATAGGGCCGAACGTCGAGTCTCTTTTCTTTTTCCAAAAAGTCCTATCGACCTGTTATATCTTTCGGATTTTTGGTTCGGTTACTGTATAGGCCGCGGCGCGTTCCGAGGCATACATTACACTTGGCGGCCTTACGGTGATGCTGTAACGGAGCTGGGACTAGGGCGGTTTGATCAGTGCTTACTCGGATTTAGCGGATTTTTAGTTTTGCATGTTGAAAAGATCGTCCGTTGAGACCTCATTGGAATAGAATGGGGCGCCAGGAGGAAAAGAGTTATGACCAGCCTCTCTGCGCAAAACACCGATTTTTCACGCGACATCCTTGGCCGTTACAGTTGTAACGGTCTGGATGAAGCATTCAAAAGCACCGATACAGGCATTCGGCCAGATGCTCGTGCATTCGACATCATCATCGTTGGTGGAGGCTCTTTCGCCGGTGTAGTTGCACAGCACGTTTTTTTCCAGGATGTAGCGCATCAGCATCGCACTCTTGTCCTGGAAGCCGGGCCTCTGGCGCTGCCAGAGCACGTTCAGAACTTGCCTGTCCTGGGTCTGAATCCTCCGGGTCCCGTCATCAACGATCCCGGCGTTCCTCGTGCCGAAGTGTGGGGACTCCCGTGGCGCACCAATGTCGCTCAAGGATTCCCAGGGCTGGCCTACTGCCTTGGCGGCCGTTCGCTTTTCTTTGGCGGCTGGTCGCCGCGTCTCCTGGACTCGGAAACGCCCGCGGCGCTCTGGCCCGCACCGGTTCTAGCAGATCTGACCGCACCGAACCGATATTTCGATCAAGCCGCCGATCAGATTGGAACAAGTGCAACCAACGACTTTATCTTTGGGCCCATGCACGAAGCGATGCGAGCAAAGCTTCGGCAGGGAATCGATAACGGCGCAGTTTCCGATGCCATACCGCTTAACCAGCTCCCGTTGCATCTCAACGGCGTCCCGAACGATAATCTATTCAAGCTCGAGGCACCTTTGGCCGTTCAGGCTAGCGCGCCCCGTCCCGGCTTCTTTCCTTTCAACAAATTCAGCAGTGTTCCGCTCCTGATCGAAACGGCCAGGCTTGCGCAGAACGAGGCGGTAGGAGACGATTTCAAAAAGCGTTTGATGATCGTTCCGAACTGTCACGTGACGCGGTTGATCACCGATGGTTCCGGCAATCCGCGCCGGGTTGTTGGAGTGGAAACGAATCAAGGCGTCGTTCCGGTAGCAGCTGGAAGCGTGGTGGTCTTGGCGCTCGGCACCATCGAGAGCGCTCGGCTCGCGCTTATCTCATTTCCAGGCTTGCCGAGTACTGGACGCATGGGCGCCAACCTGATGGCGCATTTACGATCCAACCTCACGATTCGTATCCCTCGCTCCTCTCTTCCCGGTCTGCCTGCCGCGACCCAAGAATTGCAGGCCTCGGCTCTCTTCGTCAAAGGCCGCCATGACCACACGGATCACCAATTCGGTCATTTCCACTTGCAGATCACTGCGGCGGGTCTCGATACCCCGAGCGCTGATTCAGAAGCGGAGCTATTCAAGAAAATCCCGGACGTGGATACTTACGAGCGATTCAAGCACATCACCGACAACCAGATCGTAATCACAATCCGCGGTATTGGTGAGTTGCGACCAAATAATCCAAACACGCGGGTGACGCTTTCGGGCGAGCTAGATGAGTTTCACATGCCAAGAGCGTTCGTAACCATTCAACCCACGTCCGAGGACAACAATCTCTGGAACGCCATGGATACGGCATCCGATGATGTGGCGCTCGCTTTCGCAAATGGCCAGCCTTACGAAGTCCTAGCCGGAAGTTCCTTCGTCGCGGTCGCAGCAGGTCAGCGACCGCAGACCGTGCTGCCGTTTGCAACGCCACGCCGGGATGGGCTGGGAACAACCCACCATGAAGCAGGAACGCTTGCCTGCGGTGATCTTGCTGCCCAATCCGTGACGAATGCTGACCTGAGATTCCAGGAAGTTACGAACTGCTACGTGGCAGGTCCGGCAGTTTTCCCTACAGTAGGATCTCCTAACCCGATGCTCACAGGCACTGCCCTTGCCCGCAGGCTGGCCGACAAACTTACGCAGTTCACGCCTCCGGTGCCAGACCCCGGCTTCACGATGCTTTTTGATGGCAACTCACTCAGCAGTTGGCGTATGTCGACTATTCGGAGCCAACCGGGCCACGATGACCCTGGGCGCTTCCTAATCTTGGATGGAGCACTTGAGGCTGTAACCGGAACGGATCTGGGGCTGCTTTGGCACACGACGCCTATACCGCCCAACTTTATCCTGAAGCTCGAATGGAGGACATTGAAAGCGGACGACAACTCAGGTGTTCTTCTGCGTTTCCCGAACCCCAACGGTAAGAACTACAACAACACTGCCTTCGTCGCGGTAGACTTCGGGTTCGAAGTGCAAATCGATTCGCTTGGACAACCGGATGGTGTTGGAGTCCACAAGACGGGAGCCATCTACAATTTCCAAGCACCGACCAGCATCCCCACAAGTCCGCTGGGTCAATGGAACGCATACGAGATCAGAGTGGAGGGGCAGCACTACAGGGTGAAGCTCAACGGCACGAACATTACCGATTTTACGTTCACGCCGGGATCGGATGCAGCACATCCGGATCGCGGCCTGCCCAGTACAGCTGCGTCCCCGCGTTTTGTCGGGCTGCAAACGCATACCGGTAGAGTCGCTTTTCGCAAAATCCAAGTCAAGGCGCTCTAAGACGGTCCGTAACAATGGCGAATGCGACGATCGCTACACGAGTCTTCCATGTCACGACGAAGTCGGCAATGCACGCAAACAAACTTCTGGGGTGGCCTCTGCGGCGAGCGAAAAAATGCTTGGACGCCAGTCTACGAGCCCTTATCTCACTTCGACGCGCGAACTTGGCTCGGACTCTGATGTGTAGGGCCGATTAAGTTCTTTGGGACTGAACCAAGGATAGAGAACCGGAAGAAGATAGAGGGTGAGCAGCGTCGATGTCATAAGTCCTCCGATCACAACCGTTGCCAAAGGCCTTTGAATCTCGGCTCCCGTTCCTGTCGACACGGCCATAGGTATGAAACCAAGGCTAGCCACAAGTGCAGTGATCAGCACGGGGCGCAGTCGATCGGCACTTCCTTGTCGGATGGCCAAAGGCATTTCCATTCTCTTCTGCCGCAAGGAATTGATGTGGCTCACCAGCACGATGCCATTCAGGACCGCTACTCCGAACAGAGCAATGAATCCGATCGATGCCGACAAATTCAGATTCAGCCCGCGAAGCCAAAGGGCCGCAATGCCGCCGACGAGTGCGAACGGAACGTTAAGGAGAATCAAACCTGCTTGCTTCGCGGAATGAAAAGTTGCGAACAACAGCGCAAAAATCACAGCGATAGATGCTGGCAAGACAATCATCAGCCGACGATTAGCTCGTGATTGATTTTCAAACTGGCCACCCCACTCGATTTCGTAACCCGCCGGAAGCTGGATAGAACTGTTCACCTTCTGCTGAGCCAATCTGACAAAGCTTCCGAGATCGGTCCCACGTACATTGGTCTGAATGGCAATGCGCCTTTGTGTGTTCTCTCGGGAAATTACTTCCGGTCCTCGAACGATCTGGACCTGGGCTATCTGATCCAGCTGGACGAGCTCGCCATTTGGCGCGCGAACTATAAGCTGCTTTAGGGCTTCCGGATCATTTCTCAGCTCTTCCGAAAGCCGTACGGAAATGGGAAACCGCGCCCTGCCCTGGATCATCTCTGAAACAGGTTTGCCGCCGACGAGGTTTTCGATCACCTCCTGAACGTCCGACACATTTAAGCCGTAACGTGCCAGGGTCGACCGATCCACATCAATCTGTAATTCGGCGACACCGGATGTCACCTCCATTTGTGGCTCAGCGGCTCCCGGTATCGACGAAATGACTGTGAGCGTGCGATTGCCCAGCTCATCCAAGACCTTCAAATCGTCTCCAAATATTTTGATGGCCACATCTCCACGGATGCCGGTTACCGTCTCATCCATGCGCATCTCCATCGGCTGAGTGAATGTGTACGTTATACCCGGAATCTTTCCCAGCGCATTCGAAAGGTTATCGATCAATTCCTGCTTGCTCCGGCAGCATTTCCACTCATTCTTTGGGGCGAGCTGAAGATAAGAGTCCGATTCATAAATGCCCATGGCTTCCGTTGCGACATCTGGCCTACCAAGCTTTGTCACAAGGCCCGTTACTTCAGGAAATTTGCGTATGGCAATCGCGATCTCCTTGCTGATCTCAATAGACTCAGTCAAAGAAATTCCAGGTAATTTCCGTGACGTGATCAGGATGGATCCCTCGTCCAGTTTGGGCATGAATTCCGTACCGATAAATGTTAGAGAGATTAATGCAGTACTAACGAGAAGAACTGCTATCGTCAACAAGCTCGCTTTGTGACGCAGGGCGATATCTAGTGTGTCCTCATACAACCTTCGCAATTTCACGAACCACTTTTCGCTGAAGGTTTTACGGTGGGCGCCCCTTATTTTTAGACAATAGCTCGATAATGTTGGCACCACAGTTAGCGCCAAAATTAGCGAACCCAGAAGCGCGGAGCACACCGTAATGGCCATCGGCCTAAACATCCGGCCTTCCAGTCCTTGCAGCGTCAAGATTGGCAAGTAAACAGCGATAATGATGGCAACGCCGAAAAGAATAGGCCGAGCCACCTCTTGAGACGCCATACGAACGGATTCGCGTATTCGCCTGTTATCCCGCGAGGTTTCCAGCCGATGTACCGAGTTCTCGATCATAACGACTGAGCCGTCCACAATCATTCCGAAATCGATCGCACCCAAGCTCATGAGGTTCGCCGAAACACCGAATAGCGCCATGCCGATGAAACCGAAGAGCATGGAAAGGGGGATCATCGTTGCGACGATCAGTGCGGCACGTAAATCGCCCAAAAACAGCAACAGCACCACTGTCACCAAAAGACCAGCCTCCAAGAGGTTTCTCCGCACTGTGTGGATGGTGCCGTTAATGATCTCTGATTGATCGTAAAAGGCTCGGAGCCGATATCCGGCCGGTATATGGATCTGAGCAAGCCGATCCTTAATGCGCCGGATGGCATTTCTGCCGTTTTCGCCTTTGAGTGTTATGACAGTCGCCGAAACGACCTCATGTGTTTCGTTCAAAGTTGCTCCATAACGAAGAAGTGGGGCCTCGTTCACAGTGGCCACATCCTTAACTAGAATGGGTACGCCGTTCCTCGCCAGTAGGACGATATTTTTCAAATCGGCTAGATCGGTCGTGCGGCCGATCCCACGTACTGTGTATTGTTCACCCGCGTGTTCGATGTATCCTCCGCCGAAATTGGAATTGTTTTCGCTTACGCGCTGAATGACATCGTGTACCGTTAGGCCATACCTGCGCAGTGCGTCGGGATCAATGTCCACCGAATATTGTTTGGTTTGGCCGCCCCAAGCATTCACTTCGCTTACACCAGGTACACTTCGCAACGCATTCCGAAGCGTCCAGTCCTGGTAAGTTTTCACGTCCATCAGCGATTCGTTTTTGTTTTCGAGAGTGAATTGGTAAACTTCGCCGAATGCTGTCGCCATCGGACCTAGTACCGGTTGTGTATCTGGCGGAAGGCGCGAACGCGCATCTTGCAAGCGTTCGGCTACGAGTTGGCGTGCCAGATAGGGATTGAGTGAGTCGTCGAATATCAAAGTGATCATCGACAGACCCAATTTGGAGATTGAGCGTACCGTTTCAATGCGCGGCAGGCCGCTTAGAGCAGTCTCAAGCGGATAGGTAATCAGCTCATCCACTTCCGTCGATGACATCGACGGAGCTTCGGTGATAACCACGACTTGATTATTGGTCAGGTCCGGGAATGCATCGATTGGCAAATGGAAGAGCACGTATCCGCCTCCCAGCAAGAGAGCTGCAAGCGCCGCCAAAACGAGCCATCGGTTGTCGAGAGAGGAATTGACTATTCGGTTCAACATCGAACTAGTCCTCCTGAATCCTGCTCTTCAGCAACTCCGATTTGAGCAAGAATGCGCCTTTTAAAACGACAATTTCACCTGGCCGGACGCCCTCCGATATTTCCGTTTCACCATTCGCGTGCTGGCCGGGTTTGATGCTCCGAGTTTCAAATTGTGTATCGGTACGCTGTACGAACACGGCCTGCATGCCATCGATGTCTTGAATGGCGCTATCGGGTAGAAAAATGGCCGCGCGCCTTTGTGGCTGCAGAATCGCAGCCGAAGCGAACATTTCCGGCTTCAACAGACCTTCAGGATTTGGAACGAGAATGCGGACTTCTAGCGTTCTCGTTGCAGGAGCTAATTCCTCGCCCAATTTAAGGATTCGCCCGGAAAAGAGCTTCCCGGCATAGGCGCGCACACGAATCTCTGCGCGCTGTCCTGGGCGTAACAGTGACAGGTCAGTTTCGTTAGCGGCGGCGATCATCCATAAACTGCTGGTGTCGGCTAAGGCAAACAAAACGTCACCAGCGCTCACAACACTTCCCACTGTGGCTCTGCGCTCGAACACGAGGGCCGAAGCCGGTGCATAGACAGGAATGTCCTCTGCGTCAATAGATTGCTGCTGGTTCGGTTCCGTCTCATTCGCAGCTTCCAGGGAAACGTGGAGAACGTCTGTCAAGTGGATTCGTTCTTTCCGCACCTCAGCCAGCGCCTTCGCAACGGCTGCCTCGGCGTCAACTAGTCCGTTTTCTGCTGATTCCAAGTCTTGCCGAGAACCGGCCTTCAATTCGAGCAGGCGCTTGGCTCGATCGCGATGCTGTGTCGCGTATGCGACGGTCGAGCGGGCCCGGTCGAGCTCCGTTGTGGCTTCGCGATAAGCAGCCCGCGCTTCATGGACATCGTGGCTATGGATCTTGGCCAGGATCTGGCCAGCATGCACGAAATCTCCGACCTTCACCAATACCTCGTCGATCTTCCCCGGTGCGATTGCACCCACGCGCCAGGTACGGTCTTCGTTGGCGACCAATTTGCCCGGCGCGGTAATTGTCTGCGCCACTTGCTTCTCTTGGACGGTCCCAAGAACAATGTGCGCGGCTTTCTGTTCCGTTTTGCCGATGGTGATCAGGCCTCGTTTTTGCTTTGCAGCTCCGTCATCCTTATTCAATTCCGCGGATCTTGAAGCATTTGATTGCGAACCGGTTTGGCGCGCACATGACGACAAGCTGACAGCAAGGGCTGTGACAAATAGTAACCGTGTCATGGCAACAATCCTTCCGCTGTTTGTAAGCTCACAGCACTTAATTGATAGTCCGTAAGGGTTCTTATGTAGAGTAGTTGCGCATCGATTCTGGCTCGTTCTGCGTCAAGAAGCCGGAGAATATCTGTACCGCCTTCTCGATAAGCCGCATCCGAAATGTCGTAAACCTGCTGAGCGCGGTCACGCATCGGGCGCAATGTCTCCTCAAGGAGCCGTTTGCGCGAGTTGTAATCTTTCTCTGCAGTGACTAATTCTGAACGAACCAGCGCTTCTGTTGTGGCAAGGGAGGACTCTGCGGCTTTGATCTCTGCCACTGCAGCCTCGATTTGACCTTGATTTCGATTTCGGATCGGAAGCGGTATCTGGATCGAACCGTAGAGCGTATTGACCGCAACGACTGTATTGGCCACGACACCGACCGCCGCGGTGCGTTTATATCCTACTTCAACGTCCGGGTCAGGCTTTACATTGGCTTTTTGGAGGCGAAGATTGGCCCGCGCCAGCTCGACGGCCTCGCGCGCAACTTGCATCACTGGCCGCTGGTCCAAGACTTGTGCCAGAGGAAGGATCGGTACCGGACGGACCTCGTCCAACGAATCTACAAGTTCAACACTTGGGAATTCCGTCTTCCCCATTTCGCGAAATAGCACGATAGTAGCCCGGTCCGCGTCCTGCTGCGCGATCTTCACAGAACTGGTGAGCCGATCCCTTTCCACTTCAGTGCGAAGCAGATCGACTTCCGGCGCAGCTCCTTCCTTCACTCGGCTCCGGTTGTACTCGACTACGCGCTCAAAATTTTCCAGTTCCCGTTGAAGCAGGTCCTTCGTTCTTGAAGCACCCAATGCTGTCCAGTAGGCGTTGCTGACACGACTTGCGATCTGCCGCCGAAGGACGTCTTCTTCGAGCTTGCTACGTTGGACGTTCGCCGCCGCAGATTCCACTCGCCGCTTTCGCTTGCCACCCATTTCGAATGTTTGGGACAGTAGGGCGAGGCTGTCCGCGTCGGGTGAATAGGAAAAGGGCGGACTGCCCCAAAAACGACCGTTCTCGGACTGTAAAGTGAGCCGCGGGTTCGGCGCCATTCCCGCTTGTCGGCGAAGTCCTTCTGCTACTCCGACACGAGCGCCCGCTGTCGCTATTTGTGGGTTTCCCGCAAGAGCCTCTGAAATGGCATCGGCTAGCTTCAATCGCACCTGAGCCCAAATGCCAGGCGTAAAAAGTACAACGGATGCAATAATCCGCGCAGATAAAGGCATATCTCTCCCTCAACAAAATAAGAAAAAACGACAACAAACACGCGGGATGCGTGATTGTGGCAGGGAGGGAGTTAGACGGGAGGTGCGCGTGGGGAAGTTGTTCGTACTGCTGGAGGACCGTGAGCCTTAGGTTCGACTAAGATCACGGGACAAGTGCTCGTTGAAGGGCGTGCCACAGATAACAATGAGGTCAAAAGTACAGGCGAAAGCGCCGAATCGCCAGTCGCGACTGTGAACCACTTTTGAAACTGTGCATCGTCGTCTGGGTCCAGATCCCGCAATTCGGGTTTACTCGAATGATGACCGTCAATGTGCAGGAAATGGGCGTGAATAAAGGCGCCGGCGTGTTTCTCTGTGCTCTCATGTTGATGAACATGCAGAAACGGTGCTTGCACAAAGGCGAGCGCAAGCGACAGGTTCACAAAGATGCAAAGGAACGATCGCACCTGCTTCATCGTAGCTTATTGCGAGTGTGGCGAGCTCGTCCGCTGCGAGCCAGAATCGTCGGTAATGTCCGATCGCTAAATCTGTCCCTTACTTTATATCTAGCGGCTGAACTTCGGATTAAGTCTCAATGCGGAATGGCAATGCTGCAAGTCGGGGTAATGTGGATGCCGGTGAACTATCGGTTCGTCAAGTGACAATACTGATCCTTTTGTTCGATCCACAACCGCCACTTTTTGTGATTTGGGAATTAACATCAGCCGATGCCGTTTCTTCTATAGGTGCGAGGAGAGGACACTCTCCGCTGTTCCTATTTTCCGTTCTGTCCGACGAGAAGTTGAACGCCGACATAGCCGACCCATTGAGGTCGAGAGCCGGCGGGGTCGGGTGAAAGAATCGCATGCCCGAGCATTGCGAGCAGCCGCGCCGACCCGTTTTTATTTAAGTCTCGCCGCCCTCCAATGCCGATCGTCGCGTCATGCGTAGTGGAGAATGACTGGGTTTGCTTTTGCATTTCATGATAGATTTCCACAAACAGTTCGGATCGATCCGAAATTTTGCGGCCGATCACTCCCGCCTGCACCCATGCACTCGGAACTTGCTTTCGAGGAAGCCAGTATCCACTTTCTCCCGATATAAGCACTCCCCGAACTCTTACGGAACATTCCAGCGGCAGGTAAAGCTGTGCCGGATCGGATACTCCCCGCCGAACCGAAGCACTGACCGTACTGAATACTAATTGCGGATAGATCGACAGCGCAAAGTTTGGTTCCTTGCTGCCCGGACCGAGATGCTCATAAAAGCGATATTTAACGCCAGCAATGGAGTTGCCGACACCGCCAAGAAGTTGGGGACTGCTTCCGCGTGTTTCCTGCAACCCTGCAGCCATCTCGTACTTAAACTGAATGCGATCCCCTAAACCATAATTGATGTCAAAGTTCGGCAATGAATATGTTCCTTGCATGGGATTCCGCTCGCCGATTCCGGCAATATTGATTTCCCAATGTCGGTTACCAGGCGTGCCGGGATCATCGGAGCGAAATGGCGGACCGCTTTGCGCAAAGATACTGCCTGCAAAGAGCAGCGGAAGAGCGAAGGTGTAGCCGTGGCACATGCGTGGGCTTCTCAGGCCTTCGGCTACTTTTTGGTGGCGGAGCCGTCTCCTTTGCCCAATTGATCGAGTGCGGATCTAAATCCAGCGGCCAGTTTTTCTGCTGGACCAGTTCCCCAGTAATGCAAAAAATAGACCGGTTGCTCTCCGGAAAGCATGTGGTTATGAATTGCTACGACATTCAGATTGTTAGCGCGTAAGGCTTTTAGTACGGGATTTACCTCGCTGGCAACCATGGCTACATCCCCAGCAATCTCAGCGTTGGCGCTGCTGCCAAAAAACGCCGCCCACGTGTTCAAACCCATTCGTGCATTGATTCTTGCGCCCATTTCGCGCATTTTAAGATCGTCACGACCAACGGTTATCTTGTAAACGGCTCCGGATTGCTCACCCTGATGTCCAACAATCCGAGCGATCTGGCTTGTATCCATATCGCCGGCGGAGATTGGAGTGTTCGTGGCGGACATCGAGCTGCTGTGCTGTGTCTTAACGTGGCCGATCAAATCTAGCGCCGGTTTTACTTCACCTGCGAGTTGACTGGCTGGCCCGTGACCATGAACATGCATGTAAAAGACACGCGGGTTCTCGAAAAAGAAGTGATTGTGAAGCGCGGTCACCTCAAGGCCGTTGTCGAGCAAAGCCGACATCACTGGATTGACCTCATCTTCGAGCAAGACCAAGTCGCCCATCATGACGTCCATCCCACCTTCGGCTTTGGTCATCGCGATCCAGCCGCCGAAACCGAACGGTGTGGGTGTGGCTATACCTCCGATAGTCACTTTGAGATCGCTGCGCGGGATATTCACTTTTAGAACCTGAGCCTTGTAGTCTCCCTTTCGGTCCAAGGTATTCAATACGTCTGCGTAATCGCGAGGCATTTCCTGGGCGTACGCAGCCGTTACGCTCAGCATGGTTGCGGTCGCAAGGGTAACGCTGAATTTCATTGTTTTGTCTTTTCTCCTGAAATCGTGGAAACGGTAAAATTGTCGAAGTACGTAACGCTATCGGCCTTCGTCCAAAGTCCGACCTTTCCAGCGGTTTGAAATGTCGCGTCTTCTGCCTCGAAGAGCTTTTCGCCATCCAAGAACACCGTGAACTGCGTGCCCTGCATGTCGATCCGAAGTGTGCTCCATTTCCGTTTGGCAATGGGGTGGTTAACGCCATACGACCGCGATGGGAGTCCTTTGGGGGCGACCGAGGTTCGAAGCCCGTTCTCGACCTTATAGAAAACCACGTTGTTTTCTAACGCATTGGCGCGAGCAATGTAGTAACTGTTTGGATTTTGATAACGGCACACGATTCCGGCGGCTTGGTCGACCACTCCGCTCATTGGCTTAAAACAGACGCTCACGCTGCCGTCCTTCAGTGATACGCCATCGAGAATGGCAAGCGGAAAACGCCCTGCCGTCTGGTCGACTGACAGTTGCGCAAGCACATTCGGATGGCTTGGAGCCGAGTCATCCCGGCTTACTTCCCAGCGCGGCGGCGCACCTGTATGCGTCATTTGAACGGTCCACCCGCGCGGTAGCACTCCAACCGGCGAATCATCGAACCCCATGATTTGGGTTCGGGTAAATGCGTACCCGAGAAATACCAAGAGTAGAACGATGCCGAACATCCGATGTCTGGACCCAATTTGCACTATCATTCTGAGGATTCTATGAGGAAGCCTGCCATCCTCATGGATTGCTCAGAAATGAGAGGTAATACTAGTGAGCGCACATGCGGATCTTGATCGTTGAGGATGATTCCAAACTGGGCGCACAGCTAAAGAAAGGATTGGAAGAGCAAGGGCAGTCGGTTGTCCTGACGCTTGACGGACGAGATGGCCTCTACGCAGCTGAAAACGATATTTTTGACATTCTCGTCGTGGATGTAATGCTACCGGGTTTGGATGGATTCTCGATTGTGCGCGCTTTGAGGAAACAGCAAGCAAACACACCGATCTTGCTATTAACGGCACGAGATTCTGCCGAAGATATCGTCGCGGGCCTCGACGCCGGTGCCGATGACTATCTCACGAAACCATTTTCCTTTAAGGTTCTTTCCGCGCGGCTTCGCGCACTTGGGCGGCGGAAGCAGGTCCGGCCGAATACCGCCCTTCAGGTTGCCGACTTAGTGTTAGACCCTAACGCCCACGAGGTAAAAAGAGGTTCAATGGCTGTTTCGCTAACCCGCCGCGAATTTACCATGCTGGAGTTACTGATGCGCAACGCAGGGCGCGTTCTCACAAGGGCCAGGCTGATTGATGTGGTGTGGGGCAGCGAACGCGAAGTGGAGAATAACACGGTTGACGTACTTATACGGCAGATTCGCAACAAGATCGAGCCTGCTGGAAGCGCAAAGTTGATCCACACCGTACGCGGTATTGGGTACTCACTGCGTGAGGAGGATACCGTTTGAAGCGACGCTCGATCGGCTTCCGCCTTGCGGCGTGGTACTCGCTCGTGCTGGTCGCAGGTTTTGCGCTCTTCAGCATTGCTGCGTGGTTTGGCATGAGAGCGAGTTTGTTTCACGCATTTGATGACGAACTGCGAGATCGGGTCCAAGGTGTCCACAACTTTATGGACAGGCAGATTTCGGCGCTTTCAGTACCTGAAATCCGCGACGAATTTCGCGAGCATTCGGTCCTAGGCCCTGGCGGCGATCTCTTTCAAGTGTGCAACCAAGCGGGCGAGTGGCTCTATCGGTCCGTTGCTCTGGAAAACGCGAACGTAGGAATCGAAAAACCCTCGCAGCTTGCCTCGCCACGGTTTGACACTTTGACCGTTGCAGGACGTCCTCTTCGTTTCTACTCGCAGCGCATCGTTGTGAATGGTGAACCGTACACCGTTCAGGTCGCCTCTCCACTCCACGAAGCATTTGAAGCGATGAATGCTTTCGCACTCATGCTTGCGTTTGCCGTGCCCATTCTCTTAGCCCTAGCGACAGCTGGTGGCTATTGGCTCAGCAAACGAGCGTTGAATCCGGTAGATCAGATTGCCTCGGCAGCGCAGCGTATCAGCATTGAAAACCTTGCGGAGAGGCTTCCGGTCACGAACACGGGTGATCAATTGGAAAGACTCTCAGGAACGCTAAATCAGATGATTTCGCGCTTGGAATCCTCAGTTCGCAGCATCAAGCAGTTCACGGCGGACGCGTCCCACGAGTTGCGCGCTCCAATTGCTCTGATTCGCACAACGGCAGAGGTCGCGGTTCAAAACCGCAGCCGCAGTCCAGAAGAATATTTGGACGCACTAGATGAAGTCCTTGTGGAGTCCGAACGCACATCACAACTTGTAGAAACTTTGATGCTTTTGGCCCGGACCGACGCCAATAAAGAACCAATCGAACGTGCCTCCGTAGATTTGCGCAGCGTTATTCAAGTCGTGGCTGAACAAGGAGAGAAGTTGGCCGGGTCCCGCAATGTTCAGCTCTCCCTGAACGTTTCGAATAGCCCCATACCGGTGTTGGCGGATGCGGAGTGTATCCGCCGCGTCGCCCTCATACTGATCGACAACGCGATCAAGTATTCGAATCCAGGTGGGCGTGTAACGCTTTCGGTGGGAGAAGAAGGAACAGATGGCGTCGTAAGTGTAGCGGACACCGGCATAGGAATCTTTAACGAAGACCTACCCCACGTTTTCGACCGTTTCTGGCGGGCGGACAAGGCACGCTCACGCGCCCAGCGTGGCGCCGGTCTCGGTCTAGCGATCGCAAAGTGGATCGCAGAAGCGCATAACGGCTCCATTCAGGTCCAGAGCACGATAGGCGAAGGCTCGACATTCCGGCTGCGCATACCCCTCGACACATCACCACGACAAAACTAAAGCCCTCATCAAATCCTCAGACTGGCAAGCTAGCGTTATGGATGTGGCGTGGTCATCTTCTCTGTTTGCACTGGTCGCTGGCGCATTGATTACCGTACAGGTTGGTAGTAATACGGAGCTAAAGAAGGGCTTTGGCGAACCCCTTCCGGCCTTGCTCGTCAACTACTTGCTCGGATTTATCGCAGTCCTCTCTTGCACTTTAGCGAGGCACTCGGGCGCTTTCTCATTCGGAAAAGCCATGCACACGCCCTGGTGGGGTTGGCTGGGCGGAGTCGCGGGTGCCGTGTACGGTTTAGCAGCTATTGTCCTGGCAAGCCAAATTGGTGCGGCGCGGCTGACAGCGCTTGTAATTACGGGCCAACTAGTGTCTTCTGTCATTCTCGACCACTTTGGATGGCTCAGTTTTGAGGTGCATACCGCGGGTATTGGCCGCGTCGGCGGTTGTGCCTTGATGATTCTAGGCTTGATTTTGATCGCGAAGTATTGAAGCTGACTTCCCTTGTCCGATGCAGTGCCTACTAGTCCAGCGCACAGTTGTTTTGGCGATATTTGTGTTCGCGGCATCACCGCCACTCCTCGCGCAAACAGCGAGCGTGCGCGGGCGGGTGGTTGATCCCTCCGGTGCGGTGGTACCACGCGCGACGGTTACTCTGACGGATTCGGCTGGTGCGATGATTACGGAAACTACTCAAGGCGATGGCTCGTTCTCCGTCGCTACGATTGCACCCGGTGAATACAACATCGTCGCCAATGCGCCAAATTTAGAGCAGGAGAAGCCGCTTCGTGTTTCGCTTCACCCGGGGGCAAACTCAATTCGGCTGGAACTACGTATTGCGGCCATAAGGCAGCAGACTACGGTACAAGAAACCGGGCAAGGCATCAGCACAGACGCGTCAAACAACGCCTCCGCTCTCGTACTGCAAGGCAAAGATTTGGAGTCGCTCGGTAACAGTCCGGAGGATCTGAGTGCAGATTTGCAGGCGCTCGCCGGCCCGTCGGCCGGACCCGGTGGCGGAACTGTCTTCATTGACGGCTTCAGCGGCGGACAACTCCCGGCGAAAGATGCAATTCGCGAAATTCGAATAAATCAGAACCCGTTTTCTCCCGAATACGACAAGCTTGGATATGGAAGTGTGGAAATTCTCACGAAACCCGGCGCCGACAAATACCACGGAAACGCTTACTACAATTTTGGGGATAGCTTCTGGAACTCGAGAAATCCGTACGCTGCCGAAAAAGCGCCCTTCCTGCTTAAGGAATATGGCGCAAGTGTGGAAGGTCCGTTGCGAAAGCGAGCGTCTTTCTTTCTAACCGTAGATCGGGCGGCGATCGACAATGGAGCAATTATCAATGGAACGACCCTGGACGAACATAGCCTGACCATTGTCGATCCTTTTACCCAGGTCTTTGGGATTCCGCAACGCAGAATCAGGGTCAGTCCGCGAATCGATTTTCAACTAACTCCGAGCGATACACTATCGATGCGTTACGCGTTTTCAGACGCGGACATTCTTCATTCGGGAGTCGGGGGCTTCAATCTTGCATCTACGGGCATTCACAATTCCGGGACCGACCAAACTGCTCAACTTGTCAATACGCTGGTCATTAGCCCGTCGCTGCTGAACGAGACTCGTTTTCAGTTCTACCGCGCGGATATTCGGAGCGTGTCGGAAGATTCCAGTCCACAACTTGATGTACTGAATTCCTTCATAGGAGGCGGCGCGCAGGTCGGAACATCGCGAAATACGCTCACGAATTATGAGTTTCAGAATTACACGACGCATTCGGGGCCGGCACACACCATTCGTTTCGGGGTTCGTGTCCGCGCTGGCGTGCTAGAAAATGTCTCGCCGATCAACTTTGGAGGGACGTTTACATTTGGCGGCAGGACCGCGCCTGCGCTGGATGCGGCGGACAACGTAATCTCCGACATCAGTGGGAATCCAGTATTGGTCAATATCGATTCCATCGAAGCGTATCGTCGAACGTTGTTATTCCAGCGTGAAGGATTGTCAGCAACACAGATTAGAGCGTTGGGCGGCGGCGCTTCACAGTTCGCGATTGGCGCGGGTAATCCGTCTATCTCCATTCATCAGGAGGATGTCGGAGCATTCATTGGCGACGACTGGCGAGTGCGACCGAGTCTGACCGTCAACATGGGGCTACGCTACGAATGGCAGACAAACCTCCGCGATTTCCGCGACGTTGCTCCTCGCATTGGACTGGCGTGGGCACTTGGTGGCACGAATCCGAAGACAGTCGTCCGTGCGGGCTTCGGGTTATTCTATCAGCGGTTTGATCTAGTCAATCTGCTTACTGCAGTGCGTTATGACGGAATCACGCAGTGGCAATACGTGGTGAACAATCCAGACTTTTTTCCCAGCGTTCCTGATATCCCTTCTCTCACCGGCTCGCAGCAAACAATCGAGAAACTCAGCCCTCGGTTACGGGCGCCCTATCTCGTCAACTCGGCTATCGCAATGGAGAGACAATTACCCGGCCACACAACCGCCGCACTGACTTATGTACGGTCGCATGGTGTACACCAGTTCTTCACGAATGACATTAACGGCCCCTTTCCCGGTTCTTACAATCCGGAGATTCCCGGTAGCGGCATTTACCCTTCCGGCCGCCCTGGCGCCATTTTTGAGATCATGTCTGCTGGCCGCTACAACCAAAATGAGCTGATCGCAAATATTACCTCTAGAGTGAATGATGCTTTTTCGTTATTTGCCAGCTATGCCTTCAATCGCGCAGAGAGTGATACGGATTATTCACCAACACCTCAGAACCAAAATTTCAACCCATCTATCAGCGGGGCAGGACTCGGCGTGGGTACATTCCCGGCAAATCCATACAGCTTGGTCGGCGAGTATGGACCTGCCTCAACGGACATCCGTCATCAGCTGAATCTAGGAGGGGCGCTGTCGTTGAAGTGGGGGCTGCGTCTGAATCCTTTGTTCATCGCAGATTCCGGATCTCCGTTTAATATTACGGTGGGGCGAGACCTGTATGGAAACACTTTGTTTAACGGTCGCCCAGGACTGACGGAGGACTCGAGCCGTCCCGGTTTAATTCCAACTCGCCATGGCTTGCTCGATCCAAATCCTGTAGCCGGAGAATTCGTTTTGCCTCGCAACTTCGGTCGCGGTCCAGAGATCGTGATGTTGAACCTTCGGATCTCAAAAGCCTTTACGTTTGGTAGATCACGAGAAGCCTTTATTGCGACGAGCAGCAGTAATCAGGCTGGCGGGAGTCCATTCTCCACGTCTTCAGCTTCCAGTAAAGCAAAAATTGGTCGTTACAACCTGACCATTTCGCTGTCAATTCGCAACATTCTAAATCGCAACAATCCAGGTCCGATTATCGGAAATATTAGCTCACCGTTGTTTGGGACAGCCAATCAACCCTATGGTGCTGCCAGCGTGGGCGGTACCGGATTTTCAGAATCTGCAAATAACCGACGTCTGGAATTGCAAACTCGATTTACGTTCTGACTCTTCAAGACTCTTCGTCATTGAGTCACGCGCCATGGAGACGTGCTGTTCCAATCGAGCATTGCTTTCGTTGCCCAGTCGGTTGACTTGTCTTTATGGCAGGAGGTACAGGGATTTGGAATTTTGTACTTGTCCGTCATTGCAGGGGTAATGAACTTAAATGTGTGGGATGAGACAAATGCACCCGGAACACCTTGGCCTTCGATTTTTGGCATGTGGCAGGCCACACACTGGCTTCCCGGACTATCCGTCTTGTGATGAGTATGTTCTTCGAGGCTCGCGACGTGCGGACCGTTCGGTGAATTCACGCCATGGCAGTCGAGGCAGATCTTGTCGGCTGGCTTGCGAAGTTGAGACTGGTTCGCTGTTCCGTGAACGTCGTGGCACGATGCGCAAGTAACCCCGCGCTCATACATCACGCTCTGCATGAAATCGTTACCTTGCATGCGATTCTTGTGCGCGGTTCCATCGGCAAAGTACAGAAAATCCGTCTTCCCGAGAGTGATGTCCTCGAGTTTCCAGTAATCCTGCAATTTCAACCCAACGTGATAACCGACAGGCCAGTCATAGGCTTTGCCCTCGATCAATTTGGTTTTGGGCTGTCCCTGTGAATGACATTGAATACAGGTATCATCCGAAGCAAAGGAATCCATTCGAGAAGGATTCGCAATGTTCGTACTTGTGGGATGCGCGACATGTTCGCTGCCAGGTCCATGACAACGCTCGCATCCCACATTCCATTCGCTCACCTTCTTTGTATAAATGTCATAGTTGACGGAATGACAGCCGTCGCACGTTGGCCCGGTTGGCCGCTGCATGTTGTCTGAAGGATAGTAGGCTGCCCACCAGTCACCGCCGGTATCCGGAACGTGGTACTTCATCCATTTTTTATTGCCAATGTCCCACTGGGCAGGAAGCGGATAGTAATCATCGCCAACTTTGGTGAAGTATCGCTGCTTCCAGATGCTGCCGTAGACGAAAGCAACCTGATCGGCCGAGAACTTGGCTACATTATTAGTCTTGAGATCTGGGATGATCGCGTCTGGATGCGCGCGAGGATCACGAACGATATTGGCCATCGGCGTCTTCTTCCAGCGTTCGTAGATAGAAGCATGACACTTTTCGCAGGATTGGGAGCCAAGGTAGTGAGCAGAACTCATCCATGCCGTTTGTAACTTCGCATCTTGTTCCGTCGCGGAGCGCAAGGAACGAATATAGGAAACTAGAGCCCAGCTATCGTTCTTCGAAGGAGACCGTAGTCCTGGCATGGCGGGCATTCCGGTCATTTGCACACCGTTCTCGATTATGTAGTGAATCTCCCCGTCGGATAAACTCTGCGTTGCGGTTGCACGCAGGTTCGGAACACGCGGATAAGTGCTCGTCCCGATTGCTGTTGTGGCCCGCCCGTCGATTCCGTGGCAGGTCGCGCATCGGCTCAAGAAGAGATCTCTACCTTGCTGCACAGAAAGTGCATCGTCGGCGTACGGATTCTTTTTGCTGACCTCGGTGCGAGGGATGGAAAAATTTCGCAGGTCCCGCGCGATGGTGGCCTCGAACGCAGACGGTTCCGAGGATGCACGAAATCCGCGCACTTTGATCCAGATGGCTCCAATGACCACCAGTGCGGCGATGGTAAGGAACACGCATCCGACAATCTTCAGACCCTTCATCCCATCGCCTCAAAAGGCACCAAAGGGGTAGTGGCGGATACCCGGCATTTTAGGACCTGAGAACTGTTCCGTCTCACGGTTAGTTCTTCTCCCGTCAGAAGTCGTAAAGCCAAAATAGGCGAGTCATTTTTGTCGCCAATCTGCATAGTTCGAGTGAGGGCTGCCTTCACCCTGAAATCTCACTGTCCAGCATAATTCTGATGATTTCATGAGGAAAAAGCGCAGTGTACTTCTGCTCGACTGGTTTCCCGGTGTATCCGATGAGGGTCACTTTTATTCAACATTTGAGGTAGGTTCCTTTTCTTGGTTGGTGGTGAGAGTATTGAGTGCCTCGCCCGGAGCACCCCATGGTTGAAGTAAACGCACCTTTCACTCCGGACCGGGCTTCTCTCTTCCGCGCGGTGCTGCTCCATCAGGAGACATGCTTCACGTTCGTCCTTGCCTTCGCTTTCGCCTGCGCATCGGTCCACTCGTCGCACAGCATCACGAGCACAGTCGCCAGTTTGAGCTTCTGGGCTGCCTTCAGCCGCAGGTGCCCGTCGACTATGTCGCAATTGGACCGCGCCAGGATCGGAATCTTGAAGTCGAACTCCCGAATGCCGCCGGCCATGCGCCCAACGACATCGTCATTCTTGCGCGGATCGCGCGCGTAGGGCACGAGACGGCCCAGCGGCCATTCTTCGATACCGGCGAATTTCGGTTGTTCCTGCGCTACGATGCGCCGGCTTCGCTTATCTTGCTGATTCTGGTGGACTTCTTCACGTTTTTAGCGGTCATGACCAAAAAACATCAAAACCTGCGGATTTTTACGCAAACAGTGGGCACGGATCAGAAAGTCGAAAACGTTCCTGACCATCAGGCCCATACCCAGTCCTCCATGCTTCACGCCTCGATTCGCCTTCCATTGGCGGCACGTAAGATCTTCTCAGCGTACTTCCGCGCTGCCAATCGATCGGGTGATCCGAACATAAGCGCCTCGTCAAGCACATCGTCCGTAGTAAAACGCGGCTGATTGCCATTCAACGTCGTGGCTACGGCCTGCTCGATGCGGCCGTGCCACGCCTGACGATTACTGCGCTGCACAGGGAGGTCTGCCCATCGCACTTTGGCGAAGACGATGTCGTGAGCGATGGTGCGCTCCGGTTCAGGAAGCTGTTTGATCAGCTCGCTCACTGGCGTGTGCGGAGCCGCGGCAGCCAGCGGTGCGACAACGTCGATAAGCCACTTCTCGGTTTCAGCTTTCTGAACACAGTCCGCTGCGTCTTTGCGGAGTGCCCTTTCTTCTTCGTAACAGTCTTCTTGGGTCCAACGTTCAAACGGGACGCCGCGCAGACGTTCCGTGATCGGTTCGTAGTTTTCTGGGAGTGGGTTCATTCAGTGCGCCTCCTTCGCGCGCAGTGGAACAGGTTGTAATTGGCCGAACCGCGGTGTGCAATGATGCCGCTGCGTGTCTGCCTCTCGCATCGTCATAGTTCCGCACGGGCAGCGTGGGTTGGTGGAGTGAAGCTCCCGGATTGCCTCATGAAATTCAGGTCGGTGCTCAAACATCGCTTCGATGAAGCGACCAGGCGGATCGTCCACGCTGAGATCGGGGATTCCGGCGGCGCGACGCAGCGCCTCGAATGCAATCGGACTCGGTGTTATGTCCATGTCGTGGTTTCTCCTTCGGATGCGTTTGTCATTCCATGTGCCTCCTTCGCGCATCACTCAAAATCCGTTCGGTGGCTCAGCCGGTGAGCCAGGCCGGATTCATGTAGTTCACGGACTTCACTAAGTTTTGCGTATATATTATTCACGCACGCTAAGAGAGTTGAAGCTGATAGGAACAGAGAAATAAACATATAGAGATAACTCCGTTAAGTCCGTGAACTAAGTGAACAGCCTTTCTTCGTCTTCCGGCGGCGCGGTCCCCAAAGCGATGCCCAAATACACCCATTGGAGCCGCCCTTTGAACGTTCGTTGAGCCTCGTCGATGTCCTTTCGGACGCGTCGCAGCGCCAGGCCGAACGCGGTTTTCGAGAGGGGTGGTTTCTTCGCGTCCAGGAGGCTCTTGTTGAACGCGGACATCAATTCAGCCTTGCCGACCATCGCCGTTGGCAGTTGAATTGTATGTTGATCCAGCCAGACGCTGAGTGGGTCGGTGACGCGCCGAAACTCGTCCCAGGCTTGCTGCATAGATGCCGATTGTGTGAATCCTTGTCGGCGAATTCTTGCGAGGGCAATCAGCGCCTTGTTCAGCAGGCCACTCAGTTCGGTGGGATTCGACAGGCGAGCATCGAGCACGTCGCGACGTACTGTTCCTTCCGCGTCCTCCTCAAAGGATTTGGTGAATGGGACAACCTGCCAACGTCGAAAGAAGCCGTGAGTGGCATCGTCGGTTTCGGGCGGCTTATTGGCCGAAAAGACCAACTTACAGAACGGCACGTATTCGAAGCTGTCTTTGAATTTGTATTCGCCCAAAACGACGTCGCCACCGGTGAGGGCCTTAAACATCGACGTCGACGATAGATGTGCAGTCGGAAGATCGGGGCATATGTTTGCTAATTTGCCGATGAGTCGCGCCGCGGCGAATCGATCCTGCTCGATCTTATGCAGGCTCAGCGCTGTCGCGTTCTGCTTGCCAATAAACGAAACGCAGCCTCGCAAGTACGTCGACTTCCCGTTGGCGCCATCGCCCAGCAGCAGAATCGCTTTTTGAATGCTGTTTTCCGACGTCATTAACCACGCCAGGATCTCCCATCCCATTTCCGCCGAGTCAGCGGGAAACACGTCGGCAATGAACTGCTCCCATGCCGGGCAGATCGAAAGCGGATCGAAGCGAAGGGGCAGCTGAACCGATGAATAGAACTCGGGAGTATGCGGGCGCAAGGTTCGCGTGCGAACATCGAGCAGTCCATTTTGGACGTTGATTGTGTCGGCCGGCACCTCCGGCCACAACTCGGGACAATCGACTCTAATGTATTCGACAACTTCATTCGCCTTCTTTGTGCTCCAGCTATGCGCGAGTCCCCATGTCTTGTGCAACGCCTTAACCTGCGTGCGGATAAATGCTTCTCCGTTTGCTTTATATGCGCCACGCTGAAATATGTACATCCGGCCGCCGGCGTCCTTCGCAAAGCGATCGGCCTCAGTGATGGCCAATGTCAGTTCGTCGACATTCGTGTCAGAGCGCTTTTCGTCGGGAGTATGAGGACTGGTCGTAATCAGCTCGAGAACGCGATCCGAACCCCAAAGGCCTACCAAGTCGTCCACACCATTCACGCCAGCGTCGGCCGGAACGTCGACAAACTTTACACGGGCACCGCGTTTCCTCAGCTCAACGGCCAACATCTTACGCGCAACGGCGACGCTCTCATTGGTGTGGACATTTGCATCGAACAGAATCGAGATCTGTCGCTCTTGCCACGTGATCCGGTCGAGGTCCGGTATAGGACCCTTCACATCGCGCCGGTCTCCATTGGGTCCGATCGTCTTGCCGATCGTCCCGCGCCAATTCCAGACGCCGGCGAGTCCCACGGCCAGCCAGCGCGGGCGTTCGGCGGAATCGCCTAGCGCGTGCTCAGCTAGCTGCTGTAGTGCGAGAGTCTTTTTTTCTCCTTCTGTGACGATGATCTGCAACTTTGGATCGGATAGCCACGTTGGACAGGCACTGGGGCAAATGTAGAGGAGGCTGCTGCGGCCTGACGGAGAAAGATATTTATTCCGTTCTTTGAAGGTGCCGTCACTTGTCGGCTCCATCTCCGAGTGATCGCGACGCAATCGATACTCGCGAACGTGATCTTCGCCCGGCCATACATAGGGAAACACAATGCCGCCATAGTCGCCGGAGCTGTTGCGACCGACGATCTCTGCACCAGTAAAAGAATCGACGCGACGAAGTAGTGCTTGCTCGGCCGTCTTGGGGCTAATACCGGTCCGTGCCAACTGCTCGAGGTCAGACGGCGGCAGAGGTACGCCGCGCAATGCAGGCATCGCGCCAGCGTTCACAGTTCCCCTCCGCCGAACAGCTCGCCCAGTGCCTTCGCCTGCCGGGCAATCACCGCGACTGCCGAGTGCAGCACTTTGAGATTGTGAGTTCGCCGAGCCTCGCGAGCCAATGCTTCAAGCTCAGCCAAGTAGCGCCGCAATCGCAGGATGTCCCCGGACCTGAGCACAATTAGGCGAAATGGTGGTACTTTTAAATTGCTCCGTTCGAGCATTCGTAAGTCCCTTCAGGCGTCGGTTCAGTGGCCGACGCCTTTCGTGTCTTCAAACCGCGCTGCCACCAAATTCCTAACCGGCTGACTCGAGCCAGCGGAAAAACGCATTGCGTGGAATAAGAATGCGGCTGCCTAAACGGATATGTGGCACTTCTCGCCGGTTGATAGCCGCGTAGAACGCGCCCCGGGAAATTTTATCTTTTCCGAGGATTGTGTGCGCTTCGTCAACCGTGAAAGAAGCATTCTCGTCAACCCTTTTCGTCGCGTCTAGTACCTTCTGATCCATGTGAGTGCTTTCTGTCTTGCCACGTCATTTTGAATATTTTATAATCCAAAGTGGACTACTCCAATATGTACTACTCCGATATGGAGTAGTCAAGTGGCAAATAATATGGCACCCAAGAAAAATTCCGTCAAACGTCTTGACCAGGCGAAACCAACTCTGAGCTCAGCAGTTAAGGCTCTCCGCATCCGACTTGGCGACACGCAGCAACAATTTGCGACCAGACTGAACTTTGCAATCTCGACGGCGATCCGCTATGAAACCACTCGGCGGCCGCGTGGCAAGGCATTGTCACAGCTATACCAGCTGGCCGTTAACAGCAAGTTTGACGACGTCACCGGAATGTTTCGACAAGCGCTAATCGCTGAACTCGGCGAGAGCTCGGACGATATGTACCTAGCCCTGATTGCTGGAAAGCTCCAGCAACTGGAGCAATCGTTGGACAGAATGCGCCCGAAGGAAGAGACCGATTCTGCGCTTGACGCCATCGAGCAAGTACGATCTTACCTCGCGAAACTCAGCTCAACAGCTGCATTGGAATCGCTGAATGCCGGCCATCCTAAGCGAGCAGAAAAACACCGCAAGGAGACCAAATGACCGGCTGCGTATTCAAACGAAAACGTCGCTCAGGCACGATTTCATGGGGCTACGTCATAGATGCCGGCCGTGATGAGACCGGCAAGCGCAGACAGATCCAAAAAACGGGATTCGCTCGCAAAGCCGATGCAGATACTGCGCTTACGAGGCTGCTGAATGATCGCAACGAAGGAAATTTCATTAGGCCGGATCCACGCACGTTTGCGGAATTCATCGAAGCTTGGCTCATTGACTACGCCGAAGTCGAGTTGCGCGCCGAAGACCGCTGAGAGATATCGCGAGATGATGTCACATGTCACGAGGCAATCGGGTCCGCCCCGCTCTCGAAGATCACTACTTTGCAGCTTCAGCACGTCTACAACAAGCTACTCAAAGAGGGCAAGAAAGGCGGCAAGCCGCTTGCGATAAAGACAGTACGAAATATTCACGGCACCGTGCATGTCGCCCTCGAGACGGCTGTCGATTGGAATCTACTCAAGACGAATCCCGCAGATCGGTGCAAGTTACCGCCGGCTCCAAGACGCGAGGCTGTTGCGCTGGATTTTTCCGCAACGCTGAGGCTATTGGAATCCTCCTCGGAGCATTGGCTTGCTGACTTCATCGTCTTCGACGTTTGCTGTGGCGCCCGCCGCGGCGAACTGCTTGCCCTCACGTGGCCCGACGTGAATATTGAGACCGGAACGATCATTATCAGCAAAAGCCTCGAGCAGACGAAGAAGGGTCTTCGAGTAAAGGGAACGAAGGGGCGCAAAGTCCGCACGTTTCCACTGCCACAAGAGGCGATCGAAGCTTTGCAAAGAGTGAAGGCATTGCAGGAGCAGACGCGTGCGATGTTCGGCCCCGACTACCGGGCGGATCTCAACTTGGTCTTCTGTCACTCCGGACGGCAGCTATATACGTCCGGATACCGTGACGAAGGCGGTTCGCCGAATTGCGAAGAAAGCGGGACTGAAGGATGTGAGTCTCCACACCTTGCGCCACTCACATGGTTCGCAGCTACTCAGTGCCGGCGTCCCGCTTCCGGCCGTCTCCAAGCGGCTCGGGCATACCAACGTCTACGTGACCGCCACCGTGTACGCGCATGCCCTGACGAGCGATGAATCAACCGCCGCCGAGAAGTGGGAAAGCGCTATGAAGCGCGCCACGAATCCCAAGGTGGTCACGATGCCGCTTAACAAAAAGCAGGCGTGAATCGCTGCGCATGTTTGCACATGTTTGCACGCGGGCAGATGGAAAACCGCAAGTATTTGATAATAGATAGGTTAGCTTGGTCGGGCCGCCGGGATTTGAACCCGGGACCTCTTGCACCCCAAGCAAGCGCGCTAGCCAGGCTGCGCCACGGCCCGAAGTCTTCAGTCTAACTCACGCGGCCCAACCACTCAGGGCGCTGGGTGCCCGCCCGGCATTTCGCACGTCTCACCCGTTTCCGCATCGTAGGCAAATGACTGCAGAACATAGCGGTGCGTATCGAGTGCCGCCAACGGCAGATCGATCGTCCAACCCGTCGATAGAGCATCTGGCAAACGAAGCGCGGCCGCCACGTCCGGACGCTCTCCGCCCGCTGAAGTTACTCCAAGAATTTTCGGATTCCGGCCTGTCTCGAACCCCGCGATGATAACGGCATGAGCGCGTTGCGAGCGATTGGGAAGGTAGCCCCAGCCTTGCAGATTGACCGACTTAGAGGTCCGAGTAACCGAATCCGTCCTGCCGCAGAAAGAGTTCGACGTGACATCGCTCAAGTGGCGAAGAAAGCGCTCGTCCCACATAGCCGGACGCAGCCATCCCTGGTTGTTTAGAAACCTCACGTCGCTTTCAAATTCCGCGAAGTTCGTGCCCGGAAAGATGTTTCGAAAGGCCGGCAACTCGAGTAGCCCGGCGCCATCGGCAGCGGTTTTTCCAAGGAGCTGCGAATAATAGGAATTCTCCATCGCCGCGTTTGCCGTCCAGGTTTGCGGATAACGGCAGACAATCGCAGCTGACAACAAAATCGCAACGGCCGGCTCGAGAAATGAACTGAGCTTTACTGGGGAATCCCGTAAGGCTAACGCCGCCAGCACCAGAGTCGCCAGCAGGAAGAACGAAGATTCCGTGACATAACGCGACGCATCCAGCGCATACTCGGTTCCGAAGCTCTGACGAGCGATAGCGGCCAGCAGACCGGAAAGAAGCCAGAACAGGCCAAACATCACCCAAACCAGTGCGATCTTTCGCTGCCCGATTGTTCGCCCACGCAGTGCGGCCGGCGCGGCGACGGCAAACAAAAGGAGGATCAGCGCACCAGCGGCCTGTGCCAGGTGCACCGGTTGCGGAATCGTCGACAAAGAAACGAAATTACCCGTGAGAGCCAGAAAAAACAGCCCGATGCCAATTACGTTCCAGCCGGATGCGCCTGGTGTCGATCCTGAATGAGTTGCGAAGCCGACAACATATCCCGCAATGGCAAGGCCGAACAAAACGCCAAAGACGAAAAGGGAACCTCTGCTTTTGCGCAAATACCGAAAATCGTCATGCAGCAGCAAAATAGCCGGAAGCGCAATCCAGAAAAAAAGCCCGTTGCCCAAAATGAACGAAGCGAACAAGCAAACAAGACCCGTTCCGATAATCTTGATTCCCGCAGGCAGCGTGGACTGCGCCATGCAGACTCCGATTAAAAACGAAAGCGATAGAAGCGAATAGACCGGCGGTAGTCCCCAGAGCATCACCTGATATCCGCCGGGATTGAAAACGAGAAAGGAACTCGCCGCCAGCGTAAACCATGCAATCGCCTTATCGCTTGCCGACCCGCGCCAGGTGATCAACGCCGCCAGCACGCAGAAAGACGCCGCAATGCACCAATTCCAAACCATGACTGTCTTCAGGTGCAGGTGCGTCAGATACCATGCCGCCGCGGAATAGGCAAACATGGAAAAGATTTGATGCTCTCCGCTCCGCAGAACCAGCAGACGTGGCCATGACAGCTCCCCGTTACTCAGGGCACGCATGGTCCTGACATAGTCCCACTCGTCCCAGAACGGTATCGAAACGCCGTAACGGCGTATATGAATCAAGACCCAGCCGGCACAGAAAACCGCAATTCCCGTGGCCAGCAATGGCAGCGCGCTCTTGAGTGCAGGGCTTCGATCGGAAGGCAAGTAGGGCAGCGTCCTAGCTTACCGCCCGGCCCTGGCGCCGGTCGGCCACGATCGTAACTTCCATATCGTCAGCCATGCTTACTAGTTGATTCACAAAACTCTTGCCGCGCACGCGATCGATACCTTTACCCACCAAACGCGGCAGAAAAATCTGCCGGGCATTGTGCAGTCGCGCAAAATCCACGATCGTCTGAGCCGGCTCGCTGCCGGTCAGCACGCGCGTTTCCACGTGCAGGTTGCGCGCAAAATTCAAATGCCGCTCGATCGCCTCCCGCTTGGCGGCCGTAAGCGTACGCAAATCGCTATTTTCGGCCACCGCTATAGCAAAGCAATCGGCATGCACAATGTCTGCCACGCGTTTGCCGCGCCGGATCAGCATCGCCGTCGAAGGATCGTCGCTGATGTAGATAACCACCGCATCGTCCCGCTTGCGGGCGCGCCGCTCGGGCTGCGCGTCCGACACACCCAACAGCTCTTCCTGGTCGCTCTCCAGGCGCTCCTCGATCTCGTGCGCAGTTTGCCGCATTGCCATCTCGCGCAATGCCACGAGCGTCGATTCCTTGAAAAAATTCTCGAGCGCGCGCCGGGCCTTTTCCGGTGGATACACTACGCCCCGCTCGAGACGGTGCATCAGCGCACGCGGTGTCAGATCCACCATCACCACTTCGGCGGCGGTCTTGATCACCCAATCCGGAATCGTCTCCCGCACTTTTACACCGGTGATCTGCTCCATCTGGTCGTTCAAGCTCTCGAGGTGCTGGACATTCATCGTAGTCAGCACATCGATGCCGTTCTCGAGAATTGCGAGTACATCTTCCCATCGCTTGAGACGCGCAGAACCCGGCACGTTGGTGTGCGGGAATTCATCCACCACCGTCACTTGCGGGTGCCTCGCAATTATCGCTTCCGTATCCATTTCCTCGAAGACCGATCCCCGGTACTCCACCCGCCTCCGCGGCACGGTCTCAATGCCTGCGGTCTTGGCGATCGTATCTTTTCTCCCATGCGGCTCGAAATAGCCGATCACTACATCAACGCCCTTTGCGCGTAGAATCTGGGCCTCTTCGAGCATCTGGTACGTCTTGCCCACTCCGGCCGCGTAGCCTAGATATATCTTTAATTTTCCCGATTTACTCACTTGGGTTCGTTCAAATTCCTGGATGGAAGCGCAAACCGATACCCCACCCATGGCTCAGTAACAATGTAGCGTGGATGCGCCGGGTCAGCCTCGATCTTCTTGCGCAACTGGCTGACAAACACGCGCAGATACTCCACTTCGTCTCCATAATCCGGGCCCCACAGGGTCTGCAGCAGTTTGCGGTGCGTGATTGGCTTGTTCGCGTTCGCGAGAAAATAATGCAGCAAATCGAATTCTTTTGGCGTGAGCCGCACTTCGCGGCCGTTGGCAATTACCTGGCGCCCGCCGAAATCCACCCGCAACCGGTCTGAGATCACAATCGGCTGTTCATCGCCGCCTTGCCCAGGAGTGCGCCGCAAATTGGCACGAATGCGCGCCATCAGCTCGTTCACGCTGAACGGCTTCGTCATATAATCGTCGGCGCCGGCGTCGAGAGCCGCAATCTTGTCCTGCTCGCGGTCCCGCACCGAAAGCACGATGATCGGTGTTTCCGACACTGCGCGAATGCCCCGGCATGCCGCCATGCCACCCATCCCAGACATATTCATATCCAAAAGGATCAGGTCCGGATTGCTCTCCCGCAACATCTCCAGAGCTTCTTCCCCAGTTCTCGCTTCATACGCCTCGTATCCATGCGCCGTGAGCGCCGTTTTCATCACCCGACGGATCTGCGGCTCGTCATCCACCACCAGAATGCGGCCCGACCCTGGCCCGCTCATGCCGTGTGCGACTCCACGCCTGCGTTTCTTGCCGACGACGGCACAGTCATCGTAAATTCCGAGCCCTCGCCAAACCGGCTTTCCACCGTAACGGATCCGCCATGCGCCTCGGCAATTTCTTTTGCTATCGCCAGACCCATGCCCGTTCCCTGTACCGCCGAGCGGTCGCCTCGCACCCGATAAAACTTATCAAACACACGCCTCTGCTCCAATTCCGTCAGACCCCGTCCCTGGTCCCGCACAGAGATAGATACGAATCCATCCGTTTCACGAACCTCTATTTGGATAACCGACCCGGGTGGACTATATTTGCCCGCGTTGTCCAGCAACTGCTTCAATGCCTGCACGATGAGCTCGCGGTCGGCAAAAATCGACAAAGAATCCCCGCTTTGCACTCTTACGGTGTGTGTACTCAACCGTTCGCCTAGCGAATGCATGGCCTCCGAAAAGACTTCCTTCACCGGCAGTGCCTCACACTCCAGCTTCATCCGTTTCGCGTCGATTCGCGCCAGATGGATTGCCTCGCCCAGCAGACGCCGCAGCCCGCGCGATTCCTGTTGAATCACGTCTAACAAATCGTCGTGTTGCTCCTTGGAAACTACCGCCGGATGCAGCAGCATATCCGCGGAAGCTTCTATCGCCGTCAAAGGCGTTTTTAGCTCGTGCGCTAAAGCGTCAATCATTACCGACTTGAGCTCTTCCCCCTTGCGGATTGCTTCCGCCCGGCTGGCTGTCTCTTGCGCCTGCGCCTGCGCTAAGCCCATAGCGATCGTATTTCCCAGCGACTGCAAGACACCGTCCTCCATCGCCACTCCTCGCGATGCGAAGGCCCCAAAAATCTTATTCCCAAGAACCACCGGCATGATGGTTACTCCATTTCCCCGCTCCATCGCTCCGCGCACCGCCGCCTTACGCACCTCCTCCATCGAAATCGATCCATCCATATGCGATCGGTAGAATTCGCCTGATGCGGTCTCAAACAGAACGCTTTCGGAGAACCCAAAAAGCTCCAGGCACTTATTGACCAGCAACCGGCGGAGAGGCTCACCCGTGCTGCTCATCAGAATCGCACGGCTCAAGGCATGCAGCTTTTCTGTCTCGAATTGCTGGGCAACTAGGGCATCCCGTTGTCTCCGGAGCCGCGACGAAAGGTCAGTCGCTACCAGCGAAACCGCAAGAAAGACGGCCAGGATCAGCCATCCCTGCGGATCGTCGATCGTAATGCGGCCCGCCGGCGGCACGAAGAAGTAATCCAGACACAGTGTGGCGCCGATCGAAACGACTACAGCCTCAGTCCTCCTTGAATAAACTCCGGCGAGTAGCACAACGAGCAGCAGCAATATGGCCGCGACCGTGGCGCCCGTGTGCAGAATGTAGGCGCACACCAAGGCGAGCGCCACCACGCCAGCCACTACCAGAATCGCCGCCAAGCCGCGCCTCAGCGCCGGAGTCATATCGTTCTTTAAGCGTATCGGACGCCCCGTTAGACTGGAACCATGCTCGTGCGTGTGTGGATGGCCGCCATTCTGACTCTTTCCGCCTTCGGTGCCCAGGACTTACATGTCTCTGGCGACAAACTCCGTACCCACGTTCAATATCTGGCTTCCGATCGTCTCGAGGGCCGCGGTGTCGGCACCAATGGTGAAAAACTCGCCACCCAATACATCGCAGAGCAGCTCAAAGCCTCGGGCGTCGCGCCCGCCGGCGACAACGGCACTTACTTCCAGCGCGTGCCTCTGGTCGGCTCCAGCATCGCGCCCGGCGCGACGCTCGCATTTGAAAATACATCTCTCAAATTCCTATCGGATTACGTCGGCGCCGCACTGTCGCAGAAAGAGCAGAACGATTTCGACGCCGAAGCGGTCTTTGTCGGCCACGGCATTTCGGCCCCTGAGTTCGGCTGGGACGATTACAAAGGCCAGGACCTCCACGGCAAGGTTCTGGTTTTCTTTACTAACGAGCCGCCTTCGAATGATCCGAAGTTTTTCGGCGGTCCGGCGCTCACCTACTACGGCCGCTGGACTTACAAGTTTGAAGAAGCCGCCCGGCGGGGTGCCGTCGCGGCGCTGATCCTCCACACAACACCTACCGCGGGCTATGGATGGGCTGTAGTCCGCAGTTCCTGGGGGGGCGAAAACCCGCAACTGGCGTTAGAGCCCGGTCAAGCCGGTCTGAAGCTAGCCGCCTGGCTTTCGGAAGACACCGGTCAAAAGCTGATTGCCAAAACCGGGAAATCACTGGATCAATTGCTTTCGATGGCAAACGGAAAATCGTTCCGCCCTGTGGCGCTGGGCTTTCACGTTAAGGGTCACATTCCGGCAAAGCTCCGTCAGATTGCGAGTCGCAATGTCATTGGCCGCGTGGACAGCACGTCGAAGCCCGAAGCCATCCTGTTCACCGCGCATTGGGATCACTTCGGAGTTGGCGAGCCGATCGATGGCGACAAAATCTACAATGGCGCGGTCGATAACGCCACCGGATGCGCGGTCATTCTGGAAATGGCTCGTGTTTGGGCAGCGATGCCGAAGAAACCGAGCCGTTCCGCTCTGTTCCTATTCGTGACTGCGGAAGAAGCCGGCCTGCTCGGCTCCCGCTACTACGGCGAACATCCTATCGTCTCCGCCGGCGAGACCGCTGTTGATCTAAATTACGATGCGCTCTATCCGTTCGGCAAAACCAAAGATGTTTCCGTCACCGGAGCCGAGCGAACAACTCTCTGGCCATTGGTCCAGCAGGTGGCCAGACAATTCAATCTGACTATTGAGCCGGACGCGGAGCCGGGCCAGGGCCACTACTACCGCTCGGACCATTTTTCGCTCGCCCGCGTAGGTGTCCCGGCCTTCTCGATTTCGCAGGGAAGCAACTATATCGGCAAGCCGGCTAACTTCGGCAAGACTGTATTCGAGCAATACAACACCGATCACTATCATCGGCCTTCCGATGAATATCACGCAGATTGGGACTTTTCCGGGATGACACAGATGGCCGACTTCGGCCTCGCTCTTGGAGTCAAGATTGCAAATGTCCCGGCGTTGCCGACCTGGAAGGCCGGCGATGAGTTTCTCAAGACCAGAATCGGCAGCGGCGTGAAATAACTATCCGCCGGCGCTCCGCGCAACCTGCGACGCATTCACCGACGCTCCAATCGCCGCCACCGCCTCGCCGCCAGGGACAACCTCTGCCGAATATCCTTGCAAAGGACTCAGCTTCACCATTTCATGCAGATATTCGTTGAGTAGCGTCAAGTTCAGAAAGCGCGCATTGAAGCCGGTGATAAAAAACTTGCCCGGCCCATCCAGATGAATACTCGTGGCCGTTGCCGCCGCCAGCGCGCGATGCCAGAGCTTCACGAATTCCACGCAGCGGGCCTCGCCAGCCTCGGCCTGCGCAAAGACTTCATCTGGCTCGAGGTCCATGAAGCGTAATCGCATCGCGCGATGCCCCATGATGCCTTCGAGGTGGCCCCTGCCGCCGCACCCGCAGAATTGCTCCTTGGGATCAAGCGTCACCACCGAATGCCCCGCTTCCCAAACTCCATCCTGGAATGGATAGCGGCCATAACCTATGCCGGTGCCAATTGTCCAGACGCGGGTCAACCGGTCAAGATGCCCGCGCACCGCGGCAATCCCCGCCGCCATGGCATCGCCATCGTTGAAGACGGAAACCGGCACTCTCCCAAACTGTGGAGCGAACGCATTCGCTACCAGTTCGCGCATATTGATGCCCTTAAACTGAACCAGGTTGGGCGAATCCTCCACAACCCCGTAGCGTAATATGCCGGGCATTCCGACTCCCACGTGCGCAAGCCGTCCCTCCACATCCAGTTGCTGCACCTGCTCTACAATGCGTTGGACAATCGTTTCCGCCGGTACGCCGCGCAGGGAATCGGTAATAGCGCCGTCGTCCGGGTGAACCCGCAACGCTCCGCAAATCGCGTTGCCTGACACCACAGCCAGCGCGATCCGCTCCGTGATAACAATGCCTATACCTTGTGCCATGTTCACCTGTCAGGAGCGGGACAGCTTGTTGAGCCCATTAAAAGCGGCGGCCTTGTAGCATTCCGCAAGCGTCGGATAGTTAAAAACGGTATCGACAAAATAATCGACCTTGCCCTTCAAGATCATGACAGCCTGCCCGATGTGTAGCAATTCCGATGCGCCCTCTCCAATGATGTGCACACCCAGCAGTTCCAAAGTGTCCCGGTGAAAAATTAATTTCAAACGTCCGGTCGTGTCGCCGCGGATCTGGCCGCGCGCAATCTCACGATAATATGCCACTCCCACCTCATACGGCACGTCCTCATCGGTAAGCTGCTCTTCTGTCTTTCCGATAAAAGAAATCTCCGGAATCGTGTAGATGCCGAATGGGAAATAACTCGGATTCGACGAAATCGGCTTGTGATACGCGTGCGCCACTGCAATACGTCCCTGCTCCATCGATACCGACGCCAGGCTTGGGAATCCAATCACGTCGCCAACTGCATAAATATTGGGCTGTTTCGTCTGATAATGCTCGTTCACGATGATGCGCCCGCGCGAATCCGACTCGATCCCGGCGGCGGCGAGATTCAACTCGTCCACATTGCCCTGCCGCCCGACTGCGTAGAGCAGCGAGTCGCCCGTCACCTTCTTTTTACTCTCCAGGAAAGCCACTACCGGACCACCCGCCGCAGTTTCCTCCACGCTTTCCACTTCTTCGTTGAGCCGCATGGTTACGCGGTGGTCCCGCAGGTGATAGGACAGCGCTTCCACGATTTCCTGATCGGCAAATTCAAGCAGCCGGGGGCGCTTCTCGATCAGCGTCACGCGTACCCCCAGCGTGGCGAACATGCACGTATACTCGACCCCGATCACACCACCACCCACCACAATCAGCGTGCGCGGCAGCGTCTGCATGTCGAGAAGCTGATCGCTGTTGACGATCGTCTGCCCATTGATCGGCACCTTGGAGGAGCATGCCGGCTTGGTGCCGGTCCCGATAACGATTGTGTCGCCATCGATCTCCGTTGCCCCGCGCGCGCCCGTTACGAGAACCGAAGTCGGGCTCTTGAAACTGGCCACACCGTTGAGAACTTCGATCCCATTACGCGAAAGCTGCGCCTGTGTCACGTCCACTTCGGTCTTGATCACGTGCTGCACCCGGAATGCCAGGTCCGCCATGGTGATCTTTTCCTTGACGCGATAGCTTACGCCGTAAATATTTTGGTAGTTATATCCAGAGAGATGCAGGACGGCTTCCCGCATCGTCTTGCTCGGGATAGTACCGGTATTGATGCAAACGCCGCCAATAACTTCACGTCTCTCGACTAGCGCTACTCTCTTTCCGCTCTTGGCTCCCTGAATGGCGGCCCGTTGGCCCGCCGGACCCGAACCGATTACGATCAGATCGTACTGAGACAAGACATTATGATACCCCCCAACTGTAAAACCCTTGTGACATTACTCTGTCTCACCTGCCCCGTATATGCCGCTGGGGATGCCGCACGCCTCCACCAGCTCTTTGAAAGTGACTGGACCTGGCAAATGCACGAATACCCCGAAATGGCGACTTTTTCGGGATATCCCGGCCAAAACAATCGCTGGACAGATCTGTCACCCGCCGCCCTCCAAGCGCGCCGCCGGCATCCACAGGAAAATCTCGATGCGCTTCACGCAATCGATCGCTCTCAGCTCAGCCGCGAGGACCAGTTGAACTACGATCTGTTCCTATGGAAAACGCAGCGTGATCTCGATGGTCTTGCGTTTCCCTCGGACTATCTCCGAATCGACCCGCTCGATGGGGGCGTTCACGGCCAGGTACCATTAGTCCTGAACCAGGCGCCGGCCCGAACCCTGAAGGACTATGAAGATGCTCTTGCACGCCTCCACACCGTGCCCCTGCTCGTCGACCAAAACATCGCGTTGCTCCAGGCCGGCCTGGACCATCACATTACGCAGCCCAAGATCGCCTTGCGGGACATCCCCGCCCAAGTCGACCGGATTCTGAATACCCAGCCCGCGAAGAGTGTCCTGCTCGATCTGTTCAAGAATTTTCCGGCGAGTATCGGCGCGGCCGACCGGGAACGCCTGCGCCGCCGCGCCGCCGCCGAAATCGATGGCGTCGTTTACCCGGCCTTTCGCAAATACCGGGACTTTCTGGAAAAGCAATACATCCCGAACTGCCGCGACTCCATCGGCCTGTCCGATCTGCCCAACGGGGCCGCCTGGTATCGCTATCGCCTCCGCACCCAAACCACCACCGAACTCAGCCCCGAAGAAATCCACGCCATAGGCCTCCGCGAAGTAAAACGAATCCGCGCTGAAATGGACAAGACCATTGCGGCCACCGGCTTCAAAGGAAATTTCGAAGCATTCGTAAAATTCCTGCGCACCGATTCGCGTTTTTACTATCGTCGGCCCGAAGATCTCGTCACTGGCTATCGCGATATCTGCAAACGGATCGACGGAGAACTCCCCCGCTTATTTGGCAAACTGCCCCGGACACCCTACGGCGTGAAAGAAATCGACGCCTATAATGCGCCATCGGAGACCACCGCATTTTATGAGCCTGGCCCCGTCGACGGCAGCAAGTCCGGTACGTACCGTGTGAACACTTACAACCTCGCTTCGCGGCCGAAGTTCGAAATGGAAGTATTGTCCATGCACGAATCGGTTCCGGGCCATCATCTGCAAATCGGCCTGGAGCATGAACTTGAAAGTGTCCCCGAATTCCGCAAACAGCTCGAGCCCACCGCGTTCACGGAAGGCTGGGGTCTCTATGCGGAGAGTCTTGGCTACGAGATGGGCTTTTACCAGGACCCCTATTCCCATTTCGGCCAGCTCAGCTACGATATGTGGCGTGCCTGCCGCCTGGTCGTCGATACCGGCATGCACTCGATGCATTGGAGCCGCCAGCAAGCCATCGACTTTATGACGGCAAATACTGCGCTCACCGCCCAAAACATACAAGTCGAAGTGGACCGCTACATCTCATGGCCCGGACAAGCCGATGCCTACAAGATAGGGCAGCTAAAAATCCTCGAATTACGTAAGCTGGCCGAACAAAAACTCGGCGCCAACTTCGACGTCCGAAAATTTCATGACGTCGTCCTTGGCGCCGGGTCTATCCCTCTTGATGTGCTCGAGCAACGCGTCAATGCGTGGCTGGGTGCGCAAACGGGAAACTAACTCTAATTTTTCGAAGTATCGTCTGTCTTGTCGGCTACCTTGTCGGCCGCTTTGTGAGTGCCCTTCTTTGTCTCTTTTCCGACGGTTTCAGCACCCTTTTTCGTTTCGTGTCCAGCCTTTTCGGCGCCCTTCTTAGTACCCTTCGCTGCCTTCTTTGTCCCGGTCTCAGCGGCGTCTTTTGTACTCTTACCAGCGTCCTTAAGATCTTGCTCGACTTGGCCGTAAACCGGCAAAGCTGCGGAGCTTCCAACTAGCAATGCAATAGCAAGTATTCCCGTTTTCATGGCTCTCTTCTATATTTACGTAGACTCGCCCGACCGCCTGAAGTGACTGCATTAGTCGGATTTAATCTGTCGCACTAAGCCGAGCGTATTGTGTGGGTTAGAGGCGAAAACCGGTTAAGCAATTCATCCTCGAATGCATAGTCCGGCTTCGGATACCCGCGCTTTTTCAAATAAGCCCGGTATGCCGCCTTGAGTCCGACGTCAAAGTCCACCGGCTTGAAGGAGAGCATCCGCTGCGCCTTCGTGATGATCTGCGTGATCGCCGGCAGATCGTAGTACGAGCCAAAATAGAGCTTTTCTCCGATCGCCTGTCCGCCCGCGCGCTGAATCAGTTCGCGCGGAAGCGAAACGAGTTGTGGTTCCTTCACCCCAGCAACCCGCGCCAGATGCATCACCAGTTCATGCTGCGTGATGGCCCGTGGGTTGGCCGTATTGAAGGCGTGTCCGATCGTGCTGCGCAAATCCATGGCGCGCAGAGCCAACTCCACCAGATCCTTCACATAGATGAACTGCATCAGCCGATGCCCTTCGCTGGGCACAATCACGGGCCGGGCCGCCCGAAATCGGTCCCAGAAAAATGCCTCCCGATAGAACGGATTGCCGGCGCCGTACACGAATGGCGGACGCAGCGTGATAATCGGAAAACCCGTTCGCTGGTGCAGACGAAACAGCGCGCGTTCGCTCATCGCCTTGTTACGCGCGTAGGGATTGGGATGATCGTCAGGCGCAAGCGCATCGCCTTCGTGGTGGTTCAGCCCATCCCCATAGGCGGCCACGCTCGACATGAAGATGTAGCGGCCCACCTTGCCGTCGAAGATCTGTGCGGTCTCAGCCACTTCTGCGCCCGTCGTACCCCGTTCCCAGTCGTAAGCAGTATCGAATACCACATCAAACCGGGTCGAGCCTACGGCTTTTTGAATGCTCGCGGCATTGTTCCGGTCGCCCACAAGGTTATGCACACGCTTGCCGAAGGGTTGCCGCTGCTTGCGATGCAGGAGGTGTACTTCGTGGCCGGCCTTCAGCAGTTCGCTGACCAGCAGCCTGCCGATAAAGTGCGTCCCGCCGATAACCAGAATCCGCTTCTCGACTGGCTCTTCGAATTTTTGGGAGTGCTTTTTATTACTGCTGGAACGATCCACCGGTCGTAACCGCCCTGCGCTCCTAAGTTATACTAACAACGATGCCGCAGAGTGTCGCAGCGACCATCTCGGCCCTCATTGTTGACGACGAACAGCTAGCTCGCGAGGAGCTATCTTATCTTCTCACGGACATCCCAGATATCGAAGTGCTCCAGACCGCCTCGAATGGCATCGAGGCCGTAAAACTGATCGAGCAGCTCGAGCCGGATGTGGTCTTTCTGGACGTCCAGATGCCCGGTCTCGACGGTCTGGCCGTCATTGCGCAGTTGCGTGAAAAGGGCGGTCCTTTACCCCACTTCATCCTGACCACAGCCTTCGATCAGTATGCCGTGGAAGCATTTCGCCTTCAGGCGCTCGACTACCTGTTGAAGCCGGTCGAAAAGGAACGCCTCGCGGAATCCGTCTCTCGCGCGCGCCGCACGCTCGAAGAAAAAGACCAGGAGCAGGAAAAAATCGCTCCCCAGCAGCGCACCAAATTACTGGTGCGGGCCAACAATCGCAACCTCATCATCGATGCCCAGGATTTGATCTACGCGACCATCGACGACGGCACTATCACGATGGTCACCGCGCAATTCGAAGGCCAGTCGAATTATCGGACCATTGAGGAGCTACAATCCAATCTCGATCCCAACCTGTTTTGGCGTGTTCACCGCTCGTTTCTTGTCAACATCAACAAGATCCGCGAGGTCATTCCCTGGTTCAAATCCAGTTTTCAGCTCAAGATGGATGACAAGAAGCAGACCGAGATACCGGTCAGCCGCATCCAGACGCGCCGCCTGCGCACCCTGCTAAAAATCTAGCTGTGCACAATTAAGCGGCCACTTCCTACTTCTTCGCCGCAGTGGCCTCGTCTATCTTCTGCAACTCGGCTTTCAACGCATCGGCGTCCTTAGCGTTAGGAACCATCGTCAGATAGGCGCGCAAATGGGTCGCTGCATCCGCATATTCCCCGCGATTGACGGCAAACTGCGCAAGCATGCTTTCCACCTGTGGATACTTGTGGCGAGTATCCATTTTTTGCAGAGCCTTCGCGCTCTTCTCGGCCTCACCGGTTTTTTTCAGATTGTAGTTGGCAATTGCGTTGTACCAGAAGGCGCTGGGAAATTCCACCGGATTCAATTCGATCGCCTTCTGGCTGTACTTCGCAGTGTCTTCCCAGTTGCCGCCCTGCGCTGACAACAGCGCCAGTTGATCGTACGGGCTAACGAATTTCTTGTCTGCCTCGATCGCCGCCTCATACGCCTTTCGAGCCTCGGCCGGCTTGTTCTCCCGCTGCTGCACCTGGCCTAGTGCGAACCATGCGGCGGCAAACTTCGGATAGGTGTCCGTCGCCTGAAGGAAATGCTTCTCGGCCTCCTCAAATTTGCCTTTTTCCGCCAGTTGCATTCCCTTCTCGTAGTCCTTCCGAGCCGCCTTCGGCGCCGCCGCCGTCGTCAGGCTAATCGTCGACCCCTGCACGTTAGCAAGCCGATGCAGAACGATCGTACCTAACTCTGGGTCGTCCAGCGCGTGCCGGTTCGCCAGGGGAACACTATCGGAGCGGTAGCCGGGATAGGACGCACGAATTTCGCAACCGAATAGACCATCCAGTCCTTGCCGGTTGCCTTGCGAAAACGGTGAATTTGAGCCGGGCCGCTGTTGTCCGTAACCACTGCCAATTCCCGAATTGGATGCATCCGTGTCTAGCGCCATGTTTCCACCCAACTGAAACGAAAACCGTCCTTTCGAATCGGTATGTGCTTCGAGGTGTTGGGTCGCACCGCACACTCGCTCGATCCGGATGTCGCTGTTGGTGGGCGCGCCGTCGTCAAACATTACTTTTCCCGAAAGAAAGATGGGCCGATTGGCGAATGGACCGTTCGTATCATTCGGATTATTTTGTGGAATCGAAGAAGGATTGGGATTATTCGGATTATTGGTCCCGCGTCCCGGAGATCCGGCGCCCGGCGTTCCGGTGCTCGGCGGCGTGGCGGCCCCACCGCCTCCGCCTTGCGTGCCTCCCCTTTGCGCTAGCAAGTTCTCGCCTAAAATACCCAACCCGGCCAGTAGCAGGATAAAAAGCCGACGGTTGTTCCGATAGAACATGGAACCTCCTAATTTGGTCCGAGTATAGCTCAAATTAGTGGATCAGAAACTGACGGGACTCTGCGGAATGGCTTCCCCGTCCGAGCGCGGGTCCGAACCCGCGAAATTCACGTTTCGCTTCGTATCGTGCATCACCGCTTCACCTTGCCCCACCACTCCGAAAGAAAAGGGTTCCGCCACCTTGAGAATGTGCCCGCGCCTCGTCAACTCGTCGCGAACCGCCGCCGGAATACGCGATTCAATTCCCACGTCGCAGCCCTCGAACGTCCCCTTGCTGAAGCGCGGTGCTTCCAGCGCTGCCTGCACGTTCATTCCAAAATCGACCACATCCGACACGAATTGCGCATGCGCCTGCGCCTGGTTCCAGCCGCCCATAATGCCGAACCCGATGTGGATATCCCCCTTTTCCATGAACGCTGGAATGATGGTATGCAGCGGCCGCTTGTGTCCGGCGAGAGAGTTCGGTTTCCCCGGCGTCAGCTCGAATCCCGCGCCGCGATTTTGGAATGAGAATCCGGCTCCCGGCGCCACCAGGCCGGTTCCGTAGCCGGCGTAATTGCTCTGGATCAGCGAAACGATGTTGCCGTCTTTGTCGATTGCCGATAGATAGATCGTTTCGCTGCCGTGAGAATTCAGCCGTTCGCTGATTTCCGATGGCACTACCTGGCAGGCGGCGCGCTTCTCGTCAATGAGCCTGACGCGCTCGGACCCCAACTCTTTCGACAGCATCTCTTTCACCGGTACCGGAGCAAATCGCGGGTCACCGACGTAGTGAATCATGTCCGCGTAGGCCAGCTTTTTAGCTTCGATCATCACGTGCAGCGCGGCCGCCGAATTCTGCCCGTAACTCGCCAGCGGAAAGTGTTCCATGATGTTGAGCATCGTAAGCGCTGCGATGCCCTGTCCATTCGGCGGTAGTTCGTACACCGTCCAGCCGTGGTAAGTAGTCGAGATCGGCTCCACCCATTCCGGCTGGAATCTGCAAAGTCTTCCACCATGTGCGTACCGCCTTGCGACCGCAAAAACTTGACCATTACCTCAGTCAGCTTGCCGTTATAAAACGCGTCGCGCCCGTGCGCCGCCACTTGCTGGAGCGATTCGGCGAGCGCCGGATTCTTGAATACGTCGCCCAGCCCTGGATGCACGCCGCCGGGAGTGTAGGTTTCGGCGTAGCCCGGCTGCTCGAGCAACTTCTTGCTCACCCAATAGCGCGCATTCTTCTCGGCTAGCGGAAACCCATTCGCGGCATAAAGGATCGCGGATGCCAGCAGCTTCGGGAAAGGCAAACTGCCGAAACGGCTGCGCAGCGCGTCCCAGCCCGCCACGCACCCCGGCACGGTGATCGTATGCACAGAAATCGGGTCGAGCTTGGTGATGTTGTGAGCCCTCAGATACTCGATGGTCAGCGCTTTCGGGGTCCAGCCGCTCGCATTCAGGCCGTACAATTTCCCGGTCTTGGCCTGGTAGACGATCGCGAACAGATCGCCGCCCATTCCATTCACGTAGGGCTGCGTCACGCCCATTACGGCGTTCGCCGCTATCGCCGCGTCGACCGCATTTCCGCCGACTTCGAGCACCCGCGCGCCCGCTTGCGAGGCCAAGAACTGTGGCGCTGCCACGATGCCGTACTTCGTCACCACCATCGAGCGCCCTTGTTCGGGAACGGAGGTAAATTGCGCCGCCACAGCCGCCGCCAGCAGAAGAAATAATCCGAGTGTCTTCACAGATTTAGTAGCTTCTTCGTGTAGGCTAGGCTCTCCTCCAACGCCTCGCGCTCACGTTGTGCCTGGTCCTTGGTCTCCCACGCTTCGCTCTGGTAAGGCTTCCCGCGGTCGGCAATTTCGAGGTACCGCGTAAATTCCCATGCCGGTGTCTTCCGGTACGCATCCCAGAATGAGGCCTCGCGATACGGGAAAATTCGAGGCCCCAGCAGAATCGATTCAAGCGAAATGGCTTTGCCGGGGCACAACTCGGCATACTTCTTCACGTAGGAGGCAATATCCACATTGCCCCTGCCCATTTGGACCCAGGTCACCGCCGTGCCTTGCGATACGTTCCAGACCGCGCTGTCCCGCACATGGCTCGTGAGCACGTAAGGATGCAGTACCTCCAGCGTCAAATGCGGATCTTCGATCGTCCACAGCGGATTCCCCGAATCGAGGCACACACCGACAAAATCCCGACCCGCGCCCTCGATCAGACTCTTCAGCTCGCGGGCCTGCATATCGCCTGCATGATTCTCGATCGCGATCTTGATGTTCTTATCCGTCGCGAGCGGGCGCACGCTCTTTAGTACGCGCACTGTGTCCTCTATGTGCGCCTCGATGGCTCCTTGCTTGCGGTCTTCCGCGCTCCCCAGCACCGCACGCACAATTGGCGAGCCCACGATCGTCGCCGCTTCGATCATACGTGTGAGCTGTTGTTCCGCTGTGCCCTGGGACTTATCGAACATGGTCGAAGTCGGGCAGATCGAGCGCATCCCGATCTCCACTTCGATGCCTAGTTTTTCGGCGTGCTCCCGAACGTTGCGAAGATTCTCCGGTTCCAGACTCCCAATGAACCGGATCTCGGAAAAATGCACCACTCGCACATGTCGCTCGGCACAATAATCCAGGTATTGGATCGGTGTCCACTTCTGCGTACGGAGACTGAAAAGATCGATACCGAGCTTCGGCTTTAGATCGGATTTCTGCGCGGCGGCCAGCGGAGCCGCGGCGCCAAGCGCCACAAATTCACGGCGATTCATGCTGACCAATCATGGTAACAGCCGGAAAGTTAGCGGCGCCGCTTGCCCTCGCCTCGGCCAAAGGAAGGCATCTGAATCACGGGCATCAGCGAACGATTTTCCACCGGCGTCTTGGCCGCTACACGCTCCGATAGCTCCTGATTCAGGTTGTCGATAAATCCCTGCATCTGCCGCTGCATGGCGTCCATCTTCTCGCGCATGTTGAGAATGATCTCCACGCCCGCCAGGTTTACCCCAAGATCGCGAGTGAGCTTCAGAATCACTTCCAACCGCTCCAGATCCTCCGTTGTATAGAGGCGCGTGTTCCCATCGCTGCGCGATGGCGCGAGCAAGCCTTCCCGCTCATATAGCCGCAGCGTCTGCGGGTGAATCGAATACTGCTCGGCTACCGCCGAGATCATATACGCCGCTTTGCTCTTGCTCTTTGTCATTCCTTCTCCGCTCCACCCTATGCGGCCGGCTGTACTTTACTCCAGATTTCCGACCGCACATCCTCGGTATGCACCTGCGCCAGCTCGCGTAACAACTCACGCGTCCGCTCATCTCTCACATCCGGCGCCTGTAAAATTACTTCCACAATTTCATCGCCGCGTGCGTTCTTCTTCCCGCTGAACACGCCCTTCTCACGCAGCCGGAATTTTTGCCCGTTCTGCGTTCCTTGGGGTATCTTCAGCAGCGCGCGTCCGTCGATTGTGGGAACCTCGATCTTCGCACCCAAACCGGCTTCGCTCACCGTGAGCGGAACCTGAATGTTTATGTTGTCGCCTTCACGCTTAAAGAACGGATGCTCCTCGACGCGAATCGTGATATACAAATCGCCCGCTGCTCCGCCCGCTATCCCGGCGTTCCCTTTTCCAGCCACGCGCAGACGCGATCCGGAAGTCACACCTTGTGGGATTCTCACTTCCACCGCATCCGTGCGGCTCAATGTCCCTTCTCCACGGCAGGTAGGACAAGAATTCTTCAACCGCCCCGTCCCTCCGCAGCGGTTGCACGTGAGATTGAACTTCATCGCGCCCGCCATCTGCGTCACCGTACCGCTTCCGTCGCACTCCGGACAAACCGCCACGTTCTTTCCTGCGCTGCCTGTGCCGTGACACGTTTCGCAAGTCTCCTGCCGCGAGATGTTCAGTTTGACTTGCGTTCCCCGGATCGATTGCCAAAAATCTACATTTAAGCCGTACTCTAAGTCGGCCCCGCGCTCCGGCTGCACCGCCTGCCGCGCTTTTCCCCCGCCAAAAAATTGCCCGAAAATGTCGCGGAAACTTCCTCCGCCGCGCTCGGTCTCTTCAAAACCGGCCCCGCCGGCTGCGCCGCCATGCTGCTGTTGCTGCCGTAGAAATTCCGCAAAATCGAATCCTTCGAAATTCGGCCCGCCCGCCGATCCACCCGGTGGAGGCCCGCCATTGGGTGGAATATTATCCGAATAAAAGCCGTATTGGTCGTAGACTTTCCGTTTGTTCTCGTCGCTCAGAATGTCATACGCTTCCTGAACTTTTTTGAACCGCTCTTCGGCCGCCTTATCTCCCGGATTCAGATCAGGATGGTATTTCCGCGCGAGCTTTCGGTATGCTTTGCGTATTTCATCCGCATCCGCGCCGCGCGCTACCCCAAGAGCTTCGTAATAATCTTTTCTCGCCGTGGAAGGCATTCATCCTCTCTTACAAAAAACGGCGGCCCCAACGGGCCGCCGTTCAATTCATTAGCTGGACATTGGGTTACTTACTTCTTGTCGTCCACATCGACAAATTCCGCATCCACCACATTGTCCTTGGGCTTGTCGCCCTCACTCGTCGCGCCGGCTGCCGCGTCCGCTCCCGGAGCACCCGCGCCGTTCGGACTAGCGCTCTGCGCTTTGTACATCGCCTCGGCCAGCTTGTGGCTTGCCGTGGTTAATTTATCGGTCGCCGAGGTGATCTTGTCGATGCCGCCTTCGGCCATCGCTTTCTTGACTTCCTCCAGGGCCGCCTCCACCTGCTGGGCATCCCCATCCGAAATCTTGTCACGATGCTCCTTCAGCATCTTCTCCACGTTATAGGTCATCGCGTCCGCGCGGTTCCGGGCTTCGATCTCTTCCTTCTTCTTGCGGTCGTCCGCCCCATGCGCTTCCGCATCACGCGCCATCTTCTCCACTTCTTCCTTGCTCAAGCCCGAAGAAGACGTAATCGTGATTTTCTGCTCGTTGTTGGTCGCCCGGTCCTTCGCCGACACATTCAAGATGCCGTTGGCGTCGATATCGAACGTCACTTCGATCTGCGGGACACCTCGCGGAGCCGACGGAATACCGACTAGCTGAAATACTCCCAGCAGCCGGTTGTCCCGCGCCATCGTGCGCTCTCCCTGGTATACCTTGATCTCGACTGAGGTCTGCGAATCCGCCGCCGTCGAAAAGGTCTCGCTCTTCCGCGTTGGAATGGTCGTATTGCGCTCGATCAGCTTGGTGAACACGCCACCCAGTGTTTCGATACCGAGCGACAGAGGCGTCACATCGAGCAGCAGGACGTCTTTCACTTCGCCGCCCAAAACACCACCCTGTACCGCCGCGCCGACCGCTACGACTTCGTCCGGGTTCACGCTCTTGTTCGGCTCTTTGCCAAACAATTCGCGGACCATCTGCTGCACCTTCGGAATACGGGTCGAACCGCCCACCAGGACAACTTCGTCGATATCCTTTGGCGTCACACCGGCATCCTGAAGAGCCTGCTTGCAGGGGCCGACCGAACGCTGCAGAATGTCGTCGACCATCTGCTCGAACCGCGCCCGTGTCAGCTTGATCGTCAAGTGCTTCGGACCGCTCGCGTCCGCCGTCAAGAACGGCAGGTTGATCTCCGTCTCGAGTAGCGTCGAAAGCTCGATTTTGGCTTTTTCCGACGCTTCTTTCATGCGCTGCAGCGCCATCTGGTCTTTCGAAACATCGACGCCCTGATCTTTCTTGAATTCCTGAATCAGCCAGTCGATAATGCGTTGATCGATGTTGTCGCCGCCCAGGTGCGTATCGCCGTTGGTCGATTTGACTTCGACTACGCCGTCGCCGACTTCGAGGATCGAAATATCGAACGTGCCACCACCGAAGTCATAGACCGCGATGGTCTCGTCCTTCTTCTTATCGAGCCCATACGCCAACGCCGCCGCCGTCGGCTCGTTGATGATGCGCATCACTTCCAGCCCTGCGATCTGCCCGGCGTCTTTCGTCGCCTGCCGTTGCGCATCATTGAAGTACGCCGGCACGGTGATCACTGCCTTGGTGACCTTCTCGCCCAGGTAGGCCTCGGCCGCTTCCTTCAACTTCGTCAAAATCATCGCGGAAATCTCGGGTGGCGAATACTTCTTCCCCTGGATCTCGACCCGGGCGTCGTTGCCTTCCCCGGCAACCGCCTTATACGGGACCAACTTCATCTCTTCGTTGACTTCGTTGATGCGGCGCCCCATGAAACGCTTGATCGAATAGATGGTATTCTCCGGGTTGGTGACCGCTTGCCGCTTCGCCACCTGCCCGACCAGGCGCTCCCCGTTCTTCGTAAATCCAACGATCGACGGCGTCGTGCGGCCGCCTTCCTGGTTGGGGATTACGGCGGGTTGCCCGCCCTCCATCACCGCTACTACAGAGTTAGTAGTTCCCAGGTCAATGCCGATTATCTTGCTCATGTTGTTGTGTCTGCCTTAGCTCCCTCCCAGTATCGAATATGAGTCTTGCATTGTCAAGTTGCTTTCTGGTCCTTACTGTCGCTGCCGCCTCGGACCTCATCCCCGTCCAGCCAGACCTCCAGAAGGCCCAGCCCAACCTCCAGATTCGTTTCGTAAATGCCGCCAGCTCAGTACTTTCCCAGCAAATCGACAACGGCGCTCCCTACGATGTCTTCCTCTCAGCCAACGCCCAGTTCGTTGACCGATTGGCTTCGAACGGTAAGTTGCGCCCGGATTCGGTCCGAACTTATGCCACCGGCCGAGTCGCGATTCTCTGGAAGGACAGGAAATCGCATCCTGTCAGCGACTTAACGCAAAATTGGGTTCGCTTCGTAGCATTAGCCAACCCACGTTTGGCTCCCTACGGTGCAGCCGCTCAACAGGCTCTCCAACACGCCGGCCTCTGGCCCACTATCAAAAGTAAGATCGTCTATGGCGAGAACGTGCGCCAGGCGCTCCAGCTTTTTGATAGCGGAAATGCCGACGTCGTCCTCACCGCCCTTTCCCTTGTCGAAGACCGCAAACCCGACCTGATCCCGGCCGACTGGCACGCGCCGATTGTGCAGAAAGCCGGCGTTATCTCAGAAAGCAAGAACCAGGCTGATGCCGATTCGTTCCTGCAATTCCTGACCAGCCCGGCCGGCCAGGCGGTTTTCGCGAAATTCGGCTTTGGGCCGGCTTCTAAGTAATAGTTCGGCGAGGGCTGCGCGAGGCTTGGCGATTTTTGACTGTGTTGACTAAGCACAGCTTGGCTGCCGGGGTAACTAGGCGGCTTTTGGAGAGTTCATGAAGGCGTGCAAACGCTCGGATTCCGTCATGTCGCGGTTGAGATCGCGGAGCTGCTGGCCATCTACCTTGACTTCAGCGAGGAGAATTTCCCATTTGTAGCGTTCTTTTCGCATATCGTGCTTCTCTTGTTTGCGGGTTTCCTCGCGCTCGGCGCGCTGCTGCGATTCGAAGCCAATTCCCTCCTTCCGCTTTGCTGCTCTTAGCTTTAACAGATCGTTCAGCGCTTTGTGGAAGGCGCGCTCGTGGGTGTTTTGATAGCGCAGGTAGAGAAGGAGTTGTTTTTCGTCGCTAACTGCGCCAGTCGCGGGATCGTAGCAGGAGGGTTCCAGATTGAGGGCGCGGCGGCGGAGCCAGTAGTGCTGCGCCATGGCTTCGATGAGCGTGGTTTCGGTCAGGGTCTCGGATTGGTGCTCTTCACGAAAGGCGGCGAGGAGCGCGTCGAAATCGGATTGCGATTCATTAGGGAGGACGCGGAAGGCTCCGGTCAAGCCATGGCGGGTGTTGTTCAAAGCCGAGATGGCCTTTCCGGCTTCGCTCTTAGGGCCGGAGGATAACTTCGCGTTTTCGCGATTTGCCTCGAGTTGCGATTCGGTTGACATTTTGAGAATGCTTCTTTGTGCGCGAGTTTCGCTAACAGGCGTGCGCAGCCAGGCGCCGGGAGTCGGTAGAGTATTCAGGGCGCGGGCGATAGAATTTTTTATTGTTTTGTGAATGGTCCACCGGCTCTTTGGGGGCCGACAACGAGGAATGAAAACGGGGGACAAAAGGGATAGACTTCGGAACGCCGACGAGCAGAAGAGGTCGGTGCTCGGTTGGTGCAGAAAGCCCGGTTGTGAATGTGATCCGGGACGCCCAGGCCCAACGTTGGCACAACGATTTGTCACCTCTGCCGTGAGGTAGAGAGTACGCGAAGGATAGTCTCGATTTTCAGGCGTCCCTACGCTCGACGGCAGAAGGAGACTGTATGGAGGTAGTGTATCGCCGTTGCTGCGGCCTGGATGTGCATAAGCGAGCGGTAGTGGCGTGTTTGTTATTGCTCGACGAAGCAGGCCAGAAGACGAAGAAGAAGCGCGAGTTCGGCACATTTTCCGATGACTTACGGCAATTAATGCTGTGGCTGTTCTCCAACCACGTCACGCACGTAGCGATGGAATCGACGGGCGTGTACTGGAAGCCGGTCTGGAATGTGTTGGAAGGTAAATTCACGATCCTACTGGTGAACCCGCAACACATGAAGGCGCTGCCGGGCCGCAAGACGGATCAAAAAGACAGTGAATGGATTGCCGAACTGCTGCAGCATGGACTGCTGCGATCCAGTTTCATTCCTGCCCGCGAGATTCGTGAACTGCGCGATCTGACACGCCTGCGCGTGCATTTGAAGCAAGAGGTCAATCGCGTGCGGAACCGAGTCCATCGTATTTTAGAAGACGCCAACATCAAAGTTTCGTGCGTGGTCTCGGATCTGTTCGGCGTCTCAGGACGAGCGATGCTGGCAGCGATCGTGCGGGGCAAGACCGATCCCGGTTGGCTGGCCGATTACGCGCGGGGCACGCTGCGTTTGAAGAAAGACGAATTGGTGCGCGCTTTCCAGGGCCACCTCGGCGAGCATCACCGCTTTGTATTGAGCGAACTGCTGGAGGAGTTGGCTTTTCTGGAAGGGCGGATTGCGCGGCTGGAGACGGAGATCGAACGGCGCCTCCGGGCACACATGCAGGTGATCGAAAGACTATGCACCATTCCCGGTGTGGAACGCATTACGGCGTGGACGCTGATCGCCGAGTTGGGGCTGGACATGAGCGTTTTCGCCGATGCGGCGCATCTGGCCAGTTGGGCAGGATTGTGTCCCGGTCATTGCGAGAGCGCGGGCAAACGCAAGACCGGCCGAACGCGGAAGGGAAACGTCTATTTGCGGCGCGGTCTCTGTCAGGCCGCCTGGGCGGCTTCGCACTGCAAAGACACCTACTTGACCGCCCTGTTCTACCGTGTGGCCTCACGCGGTGGCGTCAAGAAGGCCGTGGTCGCAGTCGCGCATCGGATTGCCGTGATCGCCTATTTCCTGCTGGCTGAGCCTGTCGTTTACAAAGAATTGGGAGGCGATTACTTTGACCGGCTCCATCCGGAACGGACCACCCGCCGATTAGTGCATCGCCTGGAACAACTCGGACACCAGGTCGCTCTTCACCCCAAGGCTCCCTTGCCTCCCGCTCTAACGACGACTCCCCACATTCCTAAATGCGGTAAACCCCGGGGTCGCCCTTGTAAATGCCGGGAACGGGGAATTACTTGCGTGCACAGGATTTAGTGGCAGTGTTTTCGAAGGAACAGCCGAGCATGTTCTAAAAGCCGTTGAAGGCGCATAGCGATGCCGTGATCGTCTTCATCTCTAAAATCGTCCATCACCAAATCGGGCTACGTGCAGAAGGAAATCAAGGTCGCACTCGACATAGCCGATGAAAAACAGGAAGGGACGACCTCCATCATTCCCGCGCGGCTCCAAGAATGCAAACTGCCGGATAGACTCGCCTCCCTTCACCGCATTGATTTGTGGAAGCCGAACAGTTTCGATAATCTCTTGCGTGCAATCCGCTATACGCGTCAAGAAAAGGCCTCGGGCCGTATCTCATAAAGGGTAAGTTTTGCAACGTCTGTCAGGAGATCCTGAACTCAAGCAATTCAACGTTTCAAGGATTGGTTGCAACTTAACGGCTCAAAGGGGCTTTTTCAGCACTGGGTTCGTGTCCGCTTCGTAGCAAAAGCTTGTGCAAATTGAAGAACATCTTTACTGGTCTGGGCTCCGCACATTCACTTGGCCGTCTCGTCGCCTATGCTCCGGCGTGTCGTCCGCTTAAGGCTTGCAGTCGCCAGAAGGAACAATAGCGCGTTTCCGTCAGCTTGGCCGCACGAGGGTCGAAGGCAGGAGGCGACTCTTCAGTCCGTATTCGCCGACACTTTCCGAGTGGCCGACCGTCCGGACGGAATCACCCAAACTCCCCACAGGCTGAATTCTGGCTAGCCGCCAACGTCCGAATGGTGTGTGCTCAGCCCGAGATCACGCAACACCGCGAGGTCCACTACGGCCAGTCAGCTTCGAGAAAAACTGGGCGAGCCGAATCCCAATCTGATTTGACCGTTCATGAACGAGGACGACCAAAGAACAAAACGTAGCCGTCAGCGTCCTTGAGTTCGAATCCACGCAAGCCATCATCAGTATCTTTGAGTGGTTCAGAAAACTCGACATTGCGCGACGAGAACTCCGCCGCCAACCCGTCTGGCTCGGGGACATGGAGGTACGCGTCCCAGCGGGCGATGCCTTTTTGAACGTCCCGTGTGTAGTTCGGCACTGGATCAACACCGACGGCCTTAAACATGATCATCGCAGCGCCGCGCCGGACAATGCCGAAGAAGATGTCATTAGGCTCGGGCCCTTGAAATGTGATGTCGAACCCGAGACGGTCACGATAAAACGCCAGTGCGGTCGGGACATGATTCACGATAAAGAACGGCGCAATGCCGGAGATGTCTGGCTTAATCATGTGCCTTTCCATTGCCGATCTGCCCAAACATTCACCACGCCCGGCAGTCTAGCACTCGCGCTAGTGATCGACACAAAACGGCGTTCTGAAGAATGGCCGTGCCTGGCGAACAACGGGCCACACTTCCATTACCCATGAGTAATGGAAGGACTGCCGACAAGCCACTCACGATGTTCTGCCAAGCTGCCGCCTTTTGGCAAACCTGCGGCGCCACGCCGTTCCAATTTGTTAACGCTTGTCGATTAGGCCCAAGCCGCCGGTTACAAACGTTTGTATGGGCCGGTTATTCGCCGATCGGGCCACCCCAGCCCGATGCTCCGCCAGTTGACCGCGTGAAGCGCGAGTTCCGCGCTATATCGGCGCTATAAATGGCACCAGCGTCTCAAGACTTGTGGGAGAACCCTCCACCCAAGCTGCATGGCACCTATGCCAAGTCGGCGCGGAATAATGTTCCTTTTGGAGAGCGCACGAGTATCGCTTCAACGAAACTTGTCTACCAGCATGAGTTCACTTGTGACATGGTCGACTTGGCCGTACAGAATCGTTCGCTCATCCGGCGAGATCGCGAGGCCCATGATAGCCGGACGGCTGATCTCCACAATCGTGATGGTCTGCTTATCGGCAAAGCGTAGAAAAACTAGGCTCTGTTTGGATTTGGCGCTTGCCTCTCGAATGAAATAGATTCCGTTCCTCGCGGGAGCGTAATTCAATCCTTCTCCAGCGACCGGACCGGACAAAAAACGTTGCTCCTCGCCGCCGGCCAGCGGCATACGCCACAGATCAGAACCAGCCGCTTTCGTATAAAAAAGAAACTTACCGTCGACCGATTCTAAGGGCAGACCAGCACCTCCGTGCTTTGTCACCTGCAAGATTGCGCCCGTGCGGTCTGCCGCTATTTTCCAGACCTGTGGTTCTCCGCTGCGTGGTGATACAAAGTAGATCCATTGCCCGTCGTGTGACCAGGTGGGCATGATTTCATTGACTGCTTGATAGGCAACGGGCTCAGGTGTCGCAGTAGATAAGTCCAGAATAGAGAGTCGAGCATAACTCTGTTGCCGGGAGTGGAAGACGATGCGCTTGCCATCCGGGGACCAATGAGGAAAACCCGCCACCGATCCACGTAGCTGAGCCACTTGATGTACGTGCGACCCGTCACGATCCGCCATCCAGATCTCGCCCCATCCCGAGCGCGATGATTGGAATGCAACGCGCCGGCCATCTGGCGAAAAGCTAGGACTTACGTCGTCCCGGCTGGAGCTAATCCAGGGCCTTGGCACTGCGGCCGTACTCTTCCCTGACGATGGAATCGGCAGGTCCACAGCCCAAAGGTTGGTATTGTTTCTTTGGCGCGTGTAGACGAGACGATCCCCGGGGGTGGAGAGCGTTAGAGCGAACGCATTGTCGTCCGCAATGGGCAACGGCTCCTGGCGTTTCGGAGAAAGGGTGACCTTCCAAAGACTCTGTCGCCCTGGAAGACCGAAGCGCGTTAAGAGAATAGCCCGGCCATCCGGGGTCCAGACGGGACTACTGGTCGGCCGATGGTCGTAGGTCAGACGCTGCGGCTCTCCTCGCGCTTGCAGCTCTCGCGTGCACTCCAAAAAATAAAGGTCACTTGCCGTGTTTCCAGAATGGCGCACAAATGCTAGCCGTCGCCCATCGGGCGAGAAGGCGGGGTCAAAGTCGTCATATCCGGCCGGCGGGAGGGTAAGCCTGCGTTTCGCTCCAGTCTCTACTGAGACCAAAGAGAGGCCGAAAACGCCATGAGCGGCATCCAGGTCAGATATAACGAGCGACTTGCCATCCGGGGACCAGGCTAGGGATCTAAGGTTCTGATAGCCGGAATCAGGAGGTGCAACTTCGGTAACGCGCCGCTCCACGCCATCCGCCAATGCAGGCATCAGAAGCACATCGGCTGTGCTATCTGACACCAAACGGAGAAATGCAATCGTACGCCCATCAGGCGACCAGGCGGGACTAAGGTCTGGCTTTGGATCCGTCGTGAGCCGCAGGGGAGGTCCAACGCCCAACTGTTTGACATAAATGTCAAAATTTTCCTCGCGCTCTCCTTGCCAGCTAAAGGCTACCCGCTCCCCATCGGGAGCGAAGGAGGGGCAGTGCTGAGCCCCAACAAAACTCGTCAGCGGCACCGCCGAATAATAAGAAGGCGGTCGATTTCGCAGCAAGATCAAAAGAGCCGCCAGACAGATGGCGAGAATACTCGCCACTCCCAATGCAAGCCGGAATTGGATCCGCGTAGGAGAGAACCGCGTGCGCGAAGCGCTCCCCTTTAGTAGCGACGCTGCTTCGGAAACTGTCGTGTTTGTCACCGGAGCAATAAAGCGGTATCCGCGACGGGCGATTGTTTCGATATATCGAGGGCTCTCGGCCGAATCCCGCAGCACCTGCCGGACCCGGGCCATCGCGACGCTCAGACCATGCTCAGAATCCACAAATGTACCTTCGCCCCAGAGTTGCGCGGCAAGCTCCTGCCGGGGAACGATAACGCCGGGGTTCTGGACGAGATAGAGCAGCACCTTAAATGGCTGCTCTTGAAGCCGGATCCGGATCCCGTGTTTGCGTAATTCACCCGCTTCGATATCGAGCTCAAAGGCGCCGAATCTCAAACACCCGCCCAGAGAGCCAGACTGCGGGTTCATAGACGGGCAGTTTACCACCGTAATTTAGCTCGTGTAATAAGCCACTACGATTCTGAATTTTCTTTGTAAATGAGGTGATTAGCGCGTGCTGCTCGTTTGACACCTCGATGATCCATTTGGGATTGCAAAAGAAGCGTTTCCGCCACAACACTCATTCTTCCGCTCCGGAGGCGGGAGCCATGAAACGAGCGATTTATTCGGGGCTTGTCGTTCTCTGTTTGCTGATCTTCGAAGCAATTTCGCAGTCTGTCGCCTCGCCCGTTGAGCACCGCGGCGCACAATCTTCGATGTCGGATCGTGAGGCATCCTGCCGAACTGCCCTCGCCAATGTGGCCCACCTCGACCCAGGAAATTTTCGAAAAATCGAGGCGTTACTGATGTTGGGCGATGTTTTGCGTGAGCAACAAAAGTCTAACGAAGCGGAAGGCCTATACAGGCAGGCTCTGGCAGGCTGCAAGGCAGCTTTTGGCGATGACGACCCGAACACCGCAGCTGTCGAGAATACTCTGGCTATTCTGCTTGGGCAGCTTGGACGGTACTCCGAGGCAGAGCGGTTGCTGCGACATAGCTCATCGATCTACGCTGAGACGCTGAGAACACAGCCCACTCAGTTCCCAACCGTGCTTACCAATCTAGCCAGTGTATTACTAGAGGAACACCGGTACGAACAAGCCGAGCCGATGCTGCAAAAGGCTCGAAGTATCCTCAAAGACTACAAGGGCGGGAAGGCCGTAGAACTGACCTATGCTCTTAACAATATGGCCGTCTTAAAGCAGAAGACGGGAAAGCTCCTCGAAGCAGATGGGCTCTACAAGACATCGATCGGCATCTTAGAGACAGCAGTCAGCCGGGATGATCTCAACTTCATTGTTACGCGCAAGAACCGCGCGGTTGTCTTGTCTGAGTTGGGGCGGTACCGGGAAGCGGATCTGTTATACCGAGAGTGCCTGGGCTCCCTTGAGAGAGTGTTCGGTCCAGACAGCCCGAGAATTGCGACTGTACTGAATCCATATGCCATCCTCCTGCGGAGAATGCATCGGAATGCCGAAGCCAAGCAAATGGAGGTCCGTTGCGCACGAATTTCTTCATCCACGTACGCTTCAAGAAATTCAGAGATGACGATCGATATCCAAGCTTTGGAGGCCGAGTCTCGGGCTCATTACCGGTAGTAGGACCGTTCTCGACAGTGCGACCATGCTGACGCCACGCGACAACCATCGATTTAAACACACCTACCAGGACCAAGTGGCGAATCGAAGCGACCATACCACACCCTCCGAGCCGCCTCTACAGAGAGAGATCTGTCGAGCTATCTGCCGCATTCATGCTCTTGATTATTGGATGCCATCAAGTGGCAGGATTACGGGCAAGCCGGAAAGTGGAAATCTCCGGGCTGCCGTCAGGTCCAATTGAACGGATTGCCGATCGTCCGGACACAATCCGCATACACGTCAGTTCTACGGCTCGGGCGGAACCCATCCAAGTGAGTTCGGCGTATCCACGGACCATTCCTAAACCCTTGCAAACGACTCGCAATAACCAGTCCCGACGCAGGGCGATCAATACTGCGTTCGCCGCTATGGCTCTGATTTGAACTCGGATTGCAGGCGTTGCATGGCACGTTGATCTAGACGAAGCAAACCGCTGCTAGGCGTATCGAGATCGGCGATCAAGGCAACTACGATTGCGATGGTAATGGGGCCTAGGATGAGTGTAAGCCAGAAGCGGCGCGTCAGTGTCAGGCCACGGCTGAAAATTGCGATCAAGGACACAGAGAGAATAAGGAGCCAAATGGAGACGGGAATGCGGTTCTCCACGGCTGCGATGCGCTCTTCATCGAGATCAATCGTCTCGTTGAGTGAGTTGATGTAGGTGGCGGTAATGGCGGTCCGGTCTATTCTTGCAAGGGCTTCTGCATCCGCCCAAAGCTGACGCTGGATATGTTTGGAACGATTCGCCGCCTCGTTGGAACGGGTCACGTCGAAGCCAGCGTTGTCGAGATCGATGCGGGCATCGACGTATCGGCGCAAGAGGTCGCGGGCATTATCCCTATAAGGCTGGGGGAGCGTACCGGCGCGGAGATTGGTCGCCCCAATCGAGACGGCTTCCTCCACGAGCCGGCTTCGGCGCTCGTTGTAGCGGGGCACGGCCAACGCCAGAGTGAAACCGAGCAACAGGCTAACAAGAACAAAGAGTCCGTCGCGGATGGCGACCGTTTGGTCTTTGCGGTGTGTGTCTTCGTGGATCTTTGACCAGGCGCCAGTTAGCCGTCCGAGTTCGGTCACGGCCGCCAAGGAGATCCCGACCAACACGCCAAAAAGCCACGGCTGGTTAAGCAGGTATGTCATCCCTGATGCGCCTGCCGGAGGAGAGCGTTGATGCGTTGGATCGGGGAAACTCTGACTATTGCCATCCCGCCTCCTTATTTCACCTGCGATTCCCGGCGGATTCCGGTACCGACTATACGCGAAGATGCTGAGACTGGGCAAAGGGACGCAAAACATTTTGCTTGGCAGCACCTGCGCGTGTGTTCAATCGATTGGCTCGGAATCGAGCCGGCGCAATGAGCGTCTGGGCAGTGCACTGGCACATTTGGTGGGAACCACACCTCGCTGATATATAGACCTCGACAGTCCAGAATCCGCCGTAACGCAGATGTACATGCCGAGGCAATTTCACTTGTCCGGTTAGTCGGCATCTCGGGGATGTGATTTGTGTGATTCATCGACTTGCTCCGGAACAACCGGGCAATCCGGGAGTTGAGTTGAGAATACTTGCGAAGGTCACCTAACAATCGCAACTTCATCAAACAGGACGCAGCGCAGGATCAAGTCTGGTTATTACAGCAGTCGTTGACAGCACATAGCTGTACGTGATCTCGCCCAAAGTCATCAGAAGAGTCCTGGGGCCTCGATCCACCAAGCCTCGCGCAGCTTGTGATCTGGACATCAGCCGAAGGGTCGAATGCGTAGGATTTGGTTCCGCTACGCCTTCGGATGAGCGCTGTCGTAGACGCGCTGCAGATCCCGCAGCGAGACTTGCGTATATTTCTGTGTCGTCGAAAGGCGGGCGTGTCCCAATAGTTCCTGAATCGCCCGCAGATCGGCTCCGTCCGCCAACAGGTGAGTCGCGTAGGCGTGCCGAAAACTGTGCGGGTGCACGGTCGAGTCGCCAGTAATCATTAGCGCATAGAGTTTCACCAGCCGCCGGACTTGACGGTCGCTTAATCGCGCCCCTCTTGAATTGAGGAACAGCGCCCGCTCCTCCGGCTGCGCCGAACGCTGCTCGAGGTATCGCTCGATGGCAGCGCCCGCTCTTCCCGCCACTGGAACTTGCCGTTCCTTGTTACCTTTGCCGCGTACCCGCAGCCAGCCACCGCGGACGTCAATATCTTCCAGGTTGATGCCTACCAGTTCGCTCACCCGGATCCCGCACCCATAAAGCAACTCGAGAAACGCTATATCGCGCTCGCGCGATGGCCTTTCCAGTCCTTCGCCCCGCTCGACCGCATCGAGCATTTGATTCGTCTTCTCGGCGCTCATGACATCCGGCAACCGCTGTTTCGCCTTGGGAGTCCGCAAGCGCGCCGCGGGATTTGCCGGAATGAGGCCTTCCGCAAGCAGGAATTTACACATGGCCCGCACCGCGGCAAGCTTCCGGCGCACGCTCACGACGCTCAGCTTCTGGTCGTAGAGCCCTGCCATCCACTCGCGCAGCACCGCCAGGTCAACCTGCTCCATGGCCGGCCCGCTTTCCCCGGGAGGCTCAAAGTAGACGGCCAACTGCTCCAGATCCGAGCCGTAGTTCCGCAGCGTGTGTGCCGACGCGCCGCGCCGCGCCAGTTCAGCCAGATACTTCGCAGCAGACTCTCGTATCGTGGACATGAAGAAATTCCTCAAATGCTTGTTTCGCTCGCCGGCACACTTCCGCATGCCGCGCTTTCTTGTCGCGAATTCTCCATTCGAGCGGCGGTAGCAGATCAAACGTAATATTCGCGGGCTGGAAATTCTTAGGATCCACCTGAGTGATGTAGTGGCACAAACTGCCCAGCGCGGTCTCGCGGGGAAAGACTACCGGCTCTCGCGCCGCGTTCCGGCCCGCAATCAAACCCGTGGCAATCGACTCCGCATACCCCTCCACACCCGAGATCTGTCCCGCGAAGAAAATCCCGGGCTCCGCCTTGAGTTGCAGCGTCGGACGCAGCAACGCCGGCGAATTGATGTACGTATTGCGGTGCATCTGGCCGAATCGTAAGAATTCGGCATTTTCGAGCCCCGGAATCAGCCGGAACACACGTGCCTGATCGCCAAAGCGCATGTGATTCTGAAACCCGACCAGATTATAGCTGTCGGCTCGCTGGTTCTCCTGCCGCAATTGAACAACCGCGTAAGGCCAACGGCCGGTCCGCGGATCGGGCAGACCCGCCGCTTTCATTGGTCCGAATCGGAGCGTCAGAGGTCCGCGCCGCGCAATCTCTTCCACAGGCAAACAGCCTTCGAAAAATGGCGTTTTGTCCTCTGCGATGTGCGGCTCATAGAATTCCGCCTGAATCAACGCCGCAACGAAAGCCTCGTATTGCTCTTTCGACAACGGACAGTTGATGTAGTCGTCCGTGCCGTCGAGAGACTTTCCGTAGCGCGAGGCACGAAACGCGATCGACATATCGACCGAATCCGCCGCCACAATCGGGCTGATGCTGTCGTAGAAGTAGAGTCTATCGGCTCCGGTTAGCCTGGAAATCTCTTCGGCCAGCGGCTGGCTAGTCAAAGGCCCGCTCGCCACGATAACTGTACCCTCGGGCAGCCGTGTCACTTCCTCCCGTCGGATTTCTATCAACGGATGCGCTTCGATCGCCTCCATAATCTCCCGAGAAAAAATCTCACGGTCCACCGTAAGCGCGTGCCCGCCCGGAACACGAGCCCGGTCGGCAGCCCGCAGCAGTAGCGAGCCCAGTCTCCGCATTTCCTGCTTCAGCAGCCATGGCGCCGAGTGCTCTTGTTCGCTCTTGAGCGAATTGCTGCAAACCAGTTCCCCGAGTGCATCGGTCCGGTGCGCGGCGCTGCGCTTATGAGGGCGCATTTCGTATAGCACCACCCGGGCGCCCGCTTCTGCCGCTTGGAACGCCGCCTCGCAACCTGCAAGACCCGCGCCAATAATGTGAATCGGCTCCAAGCCCAATTCTAGAAACCTTCCCTATGCGTCCCGAAAACCGTCCGTAGCGTATCGGAAATTTCGCCGACCGTAACCAGCGCGCGGCAGCATTTCAAAATTCGCGGCAGCAAGTTCTCTGCCCCTCGCGCGGCCCGCTCCAAATGTTGGCGAGCAGCCGCGACATCCACTTCCGAACGCCCCGCCCGCACCGCCCGCAGCCGCTCCACCTGCCGGCGTTCCAGTTCCGGATCCACGCGAAACGGCTTCGGCTGTTCCGCCTCTTCAGTCTGAAATCTGTTCACCCCGACTACGATCTGCCGGCCTTCTTCTACGGCTCTCTGGTAGTGATACGCCGCCGTCTGAATTTCGTTCTGCACGAAACCGCTCTCGATTGCTCGCAGCATTCCGCCCATCGCATCAATCTCGCGGATATACTCGCGGGCGCCTTTTTCAATCTGGGCTGTCAAACGCTCTAAGTATTCGCTGCCGCCGAGCGGATCGGGCTCTCGAGTCACGCCACTCTCGTAGGCAATCACCTGTTGAGTCCGCAGCGCAATCGCGGCCGCCTTCTCACTCGGCAGCGACAGCGCTTCATCCTGCCCGTTGGTGTGTAGCGACTGCGTGCCGCCCAAAACCGCCGCCAATGCCTGCAAAGCCACGCGGACCACATTCACTTCCGGCTGTTGTGCGGTCAAGGTTGAGCCGCCAGTTTGGGCATGAAAGCGAAGCATGAGCGAGCGATCCAATTTCGCGGCAAAGCGCTCGCGCATCAGGCACGCGTATAGCCTCCGGGCGGCGCGATACTTGGCGATTTCCTCGAAAAAATCATTGTGAGCGTTAAAAAAAAAGCTCAGTCGCGGCGCAAACGAATCCACATCAAGACCCGCGTGAATCGCCGCCTCGATGTAAGCAATCGCATTCGCCAGCGTGAACGCTACCTCCTGAGTAGCGGTCGAGCCTGCTTCCCGGATGTGGTACCCGCTAATCGAAATGGTGTTCCATTCTGGCAACTCATCCTTGGCCCATGCGAACAGGTCGGTAATAATCCGCATCGCCGGACGCGGCGGATATATATAAGTCCCGCGCGCGATGTATTCCTTCAAAATGTCATTTTGGACGGTCCCCGATAGTTTCTTGCGATCCGCTCCCTGAGTGTCGGCGACCAGCACATACAGACACAGCAAAATCGCTGCCGTCGAGTTGATGGTCATCGACGTGCTTACCTCGGCGAGCGGAATCGCATCAAAAAGCGCCCGCATATCGGCTAAAGAATCGATCGCCACTCCTGTCCGACCGACTTCGCCGGCGGCCAGGTGGTGATCGGAATCCATGCCCATCTGCGTCGGCAGATCGAAAGCCACGGAAAGTCCGGTAATCCCTTGCGAGAGAAGAAATTTGTAGCGAGAGTTGCTCTCCTCCGCTGTGCCAAATCCGGCATATTGCCGCATCGTCCACAGGCGATCGCAATACATGCCGGGATAAATCCCACGCGTGAACGGGAATTCGCCGGGCTGCTCCGATGTCGGCAAAATAGCGCCTAGGCCCGGCGTACCTGCGACGCGATGCGGCGAGCTTTCAGAAACGAGTTGATGCCAAAAAACACCATCACGGCGACGAAAATGAGCGCCACGGCGAGCCGGAAACTGCCCTGCGGATCCGTTTCGAGGGTCCTGTATAGCTGGATCGCCTTGATAAGCGCCGGCGTTGCCAGCACCAGGAACAAGGCGCCAATTGCCTGGTTCCAGATCACGCGGGCCGGCCGCACCACTTCCGGAACCACATGCTGGGCAAACCGCTTAGCGTCGTCAACCTTGGTTGTCCGCGCTATTCTGATGGCGTCCGCGAGCTTCACTCGTCTTCATGCTATCAATTTCCGCCGGATAGCCGCTGCCTCCAGCTTGTCCATTGCCGCCGCAGCCAGTTGGGCCGTGAAACTTTGGGCTGTAGTTTCTGGCCCTCCAGAACGCTGTTTGCAGGCTTGACGGCGACGGCTTGCGCATAGTCTTCCGTCCCCGTCAGGCGAACCCGCGTCCCATCGAAAGAATATCGTCGTTTTCGCAATTTGCCATCGTGGTCCTTGGTAATTAGTTCGAATGTCCGTCCGGCTGGGCCCGCTTCAGCGCGGTCAACGTGGACCGGAAAATATCCTTCGAGGTCTCGTTGCCGGTACGAAGTCTCATAACGGTGGCGCCGCCCGTTCCACAAGAACACGCGCCAGGAATCGAAATCGTAAGGCAATGACCCGGACAGAGTCGTCCAGAGCCAGTGATGCTTGAGGCCCTTTTGCGCGTCGTTCACGTGGCCAAGTTCGAAGAAAGATGTAATATGCTTTCCTTCGGCGTACTGCGCCACCTCGTCGGGAATCGACATCAGCAAATTGTGGGAAAGAACCCAGCCGATCTCGCTCTTTGGAGTACGGACGAGGGTCCAGTCCTCCATAACCACCGGCCGGGCCTTTTTCTCGGGAGCAGGCAGCGGCGGTGGCGCCATCACTTTGGGTTCCTCTCCGCCGATGCGCTCAGTCGACAGCTCTTGCCAGTTTGCGGGGGCCTTAGGCGGCTTCGGCTTGGGCGGGAGCCGGAAACTCTGCCGCGCAAATGCCTCCTTTCGTGACTTGCGTGTAGGAACTGCTGGTTTTTCAGCAAACAACGTGGAAGGCCGCGCCGCGGGAGGAATTCTTGGTGCAATTTGCCTCCCTAGAATCGTCACGGATCCACCCTCGGGTATTTGTGCAAAGGCGGCGGCCCCGCGGCTGGGCGCGATATGCATGTTCAGAGGCTCGAAGGCCGTGGCCGTTCCCTCGCTGGGCAGCCGGGCCTGCTCCTGACGTTCGTGCTTCAGTTGCTGCATCTGTTCGCGGCTCAAAAGTTCACGCGAATCTACCCAGCCCTCGAAACCGCCCGGGGTCCTGACTTTCACCATGCGACGCATCACATCGAGGATGGAGACGGCGTCGCCATGTTTGAGCGTCACGACTGAGGTGCTCTTTTGAGAAAGCTGGCTCCGGACATTCAGCGACGCCGGGGCCACGTATGCTTCGCCGAGTGACTGCCGCGATTCCGCGCAGCCATACAAAAGCAAGAAACCGGCTAGCACGGTCAGAAACAGCGATGACCGGAACATGAACTTTGGAAATCTCTATCGATCGTATCTCGATGGGAGCAAACGCGCGATTTCCTTCAAGATACAGCGGTCCATCACTACGCGAACCCCTGCCGCTTCCGCACGCCGCGCGGCCTCTTCATGCACTACACCTTCCTGCATCCAGAAACAGCGCGGTTTCTTCGGAAGGGCGTCTTCGAGCACATCGGGCACGGCTTCCGAGCGCCGGAACACGTCGACAATATCGATTACCTCAGGCACATCCACGATCGACGCATAGGCACGTTCTCCCAGAACCTCGGTCTCGGCCGGATTGATGGGAATAATGCGGTAGCCGTGATGCTGGAGGAAACGAGCCACTCCAAAGCTCGCACGTGCCGGCTTGCTGGAAAGACCCACGACCGCGATGGTCTTGGCGTCGGTCAGTAGTTGGGTGAGTTCCGCGTCATTCATACGAGCTGCAGCAATTTCTGAAAACGTGCCACTTCGCTTCTGGTCAGCGTGCGATAGGCGCCAGGTTTGAGCGCGCCAATTTCCAGAAATCCAATCTTGACCCGCTTCAATTTTTCTACCAGCCGGTCGAAATGCTTAAACATGATGCGAATCTGGTTGTGGCGGCCCTCCACCAGCCGCACTTCGTACCAGGGATTCTTGCCTTCCCGTATCCGCTTCAACCCCGCCGGAGCGGTGCGTCGGCCATGCAACGGAATACCGCGGCGAAACTGCTCCTCTTGCTCCGAGGTCAGCATGCCATTCACTTTCACCAAGTAGGTCTTCGTCACGTGGCCGGCGGGTCCCATCAGCCGGTTTGCGAATTCGCCGTCGTTAGTCAGCAACAGCAAGCCTTCGCTGGCATAATCCAGCCGGCCCACCGGGTAGATCCGCTCGCGCATACCTTTGAAAAACGACATGACGGTCTTGCGGCCTTCCGGATCGTGCACCGTGGTCACGCAATTCTTCGGTTTATTCAGCGCTACATAAAGATGATGCTTCGGAGCGCTGAGGACTTGGCCATCGACCTTTACTTTATCGGCCGCTAGATCCGCCTTAGAGCCAAGTTCGACAACGGTGGCGCCGTTGACCGAGACGCGGCCTGCCAGAATCAACTCTTCTGCTTTGCGGCGGCTGGCGATTCCGGCATGCGCAAGAATCTTCTGAAGACGCTCCTCAGGCATCGGCTTGCTGCGGCTCGCCGCCGTTTTCCGCCGCTGCCTCTGCCGGAGTTTCTGACTCCGCGGGCACTTCGCCATCGTCTGAGTCGCTCAGCGCCAGCCGGCCCAATTCTTCAAACTCTTTCAGGGTGGGAAGCTCCGCAAGTGAGCTAAGTCCAAACTGAATCAGAAAGTCACGCGTGGTCTTGTAGAGGATCGGCTTGCCCAAAACGTCTTTGCGTCCGGCGGAGGCCACTAGCTTGCGATCGAGCAGCGTCTTCAAAACGCCGGCACCCTGCACGCCACGAATTTCCATGATCTCGGGCGCCGTAATGGGCTGCTTGTAGGCCACGACTGCCAGTGTCTCCAGAGCGGCCAACGAGAGCTTCAAGGGCGCCTGTAGCTTTTTCACGAACATGCGAATGGATTCGTGATGCTCGGGTTTGGTCGCCATTTTGTAGCCTCCCGCGATTTCACGGATCGAAAGCCCGCGATCGGGCGCGGCATATTCGGCTACCAGCCGGTCTAATACGATTTTGACTTGTTCAAGCGGTTGTTCCACCGCTGTGGCGATCTGCTCGGCACTGAGCGGTTCGTCTGTGATATAAATCGCGGCCTCGATGACCGCCTTTAGCTCCGCGGGCAACTCGACCGCAGCTTCAGTCCGCTCTTCCGCGGATTCAATGGTGTCCTGCACTTGCTCCATGCTAAGGGTTAACGATATTCCTCTTCGACCGCCGCCAGCTCGTGCGCCGTTTCTGGCGAATCATCGTCAAACGCCGCACCCCGCTCGAGCCCGATGTCGCCGAAGGCCTCTCCCTGTGTCAGCGCAACCGCTTGCCGTTTCACTAGTTCCAGAATCGCCAGAAACAGGCAAATCATGGCGCGGTGGGTACGTTGGCGCTCAAACAGCCGTGTGGCGGAAAGCCCACCCTGACGTCGCGACCGCCCGAGTTGGTCACGCAGAAAGTCGATCATCTCGGGAACCGTTACCGATTCTTGACCGACTTCATAGTTCGGCCGGTTCTTGGTGCGCTCCAGCACACCTTGAAATGTCTTCACTAGGTCAAAAATCGTGACCGCGAGCCCCGGCCCCTCGTCTTCGGCCAAAAACTGCTCGATCTGCGGATTCGACCAGACTGCTTCTTCAATTACCCGCTTCTGTTGCAGCATTTCCGCGGCGTTCTTGAAGCGCTCATGCTCGAGCAAACGATCGACGAGTTCCTGGCGTGGATCTTCTTCCGGCGCAATCTTGTCGAGCTCCGGATCGCGCGGCAACAGCATCTTGCTCTTGATATGAATCAGCGTCGCCGCCATATAGACGAATTCGGAGCTGATCTCGATATCAAGCGCCATCGCCTTCTGCATGTAGTCGAGATACTGCGTCGTGATCTGCGCGATCGGGATGTCGTAAATGTTGATTTGCTGCTTGCGGATCAGGTCTAACAACAAGTCCAGCGGCCCCTCGTACTGCTCGAGGTAGAAGTTCAAGGGCGATGACACTAGCTACACCATAACATGCAAAAACACGAATTCCGTCCGGGCATTTTGGGATCCTCAGAGGCCCCACGGGAGCGCAAAGATCGCGCTGAATTTATTGGCATGCCCGGAAAACGATGACTACCGGCGTGGTTACGCCGCGCTCAACGTATCGATCGTGAGGGCTCGTTTCGCTTCGAACGCCGAAATCGCGCCATCCTGCTTCAGGATGTAGCCCAATTCATCGACGCCTTGGAGCATACACTCCTTGGCGAAAGCGTCCACTGGAAATGAAACACTCGTCCCATCCGGCAACGTGAGCTTTTGCTGCGCCAGATCGACTGTCACCGTCGCGCCGGGATTCGCGGCCACCGCCGCCAGCAACTTCTTGTGATCTTCGGCGGGCATCACGATCGGCAGCAGCGAGTTCTTAAGCGCGTTGCCGCGAAAAATATCCGCGAAGGAAGTGCTGATCACAGCGCGAAACCCATATTGCGTTAAGGCCCACGGCGCATGCTCGCGCGAACTGCCGCAGCCGAAATTGTCGCCGGCGAGCAGAATTTGCGCCTGCCGTCCTTCAGGCCTATTCAAAAGAAAATCAGGCTTCGGATTACCCGATGCGTCATAGCGCCAATCGTAAAACAATTGGTCACCCAGGCCCGCCTTCGAGATAGTCTTCAAAAAGCGCGCCGGGATAATTTGGTCGGTATCGATATTGTCGATCACGAGCGGAGCCAGACGGCCGGTGAATGTCGTGAATTTTTCCATGTTGCTAACCAAGCAGGGTGCGCACATCGGTGACGACACCCGTGATCGCGCTTGCCGCGGCCGTGAGCGGGCTCGCCAAAAATGTCCGGCCGCCCTTACCCTGCCGCCCTTCAAAATTGCGATTGCTGGTCGAAACACTGTATTCGCCCGGCTGCAGTTGATCGCCGTTCATCGCAATGCACATCGAACAGCCCGCCTCACGCCAATCCGCGCCCGCTTCTTTGAAGATGCGATCTAATCCTTCGGCCTGCGCCTGCTGCTTGATTTGCTGCGATCCGGGAACGACCATCACGCGTACCTTCGGGATTCACGTGCCGTCCTTTGAATATTTCGGCCGCGGCGCGCAAATCCGAGATCCGCGAATTCGTGCAACTTCCGATAAAAACCACGTTGATGGGATGGCCCAGCAGCGGCTTGCCCGAAGGCAGATCCATGTAGCGCAGCGCCTTGCCAAGCGTGTCGCGCTCCACGGGATCCTTCATGGAAGCCGGGTCGGGTACTGCCGCCGTAATCGGTATGCCCATTCCGGGATTGGTGCCGAACGTAATCATCGGCTCGAGCGCGCTGGCATCGATATCAATGCGCTTGTCATACTTCGCGCCCTCGTCGCTCGGTAGACTGCGCCATTCGGCTACCGCTCGATCCCAATCGGCGCCTTTCGGCGCATACAGGCGTCCCGACAGGTATTGATAGGTCGTATCGTCCGGCGCGATCATTCCGGCACGCGCGCCACCTTCGATGGACATGTTGCAAATGGTCATGCGCTCTTCCATCGAGAGAGCACGGATTGCCGAACCCGTGTACTCGAAAACGCAACCCGTGCCGCCGCCAATCCCGATGCGCGAAATCAGATTCAGAATGATGTCCTTCGCGCCCACGCCATTTTTTAATTTGCCGTCTACTCGCACTTCATAGGACTGCGATGGAGTCTGCAGCAGGCATTGGCTCGCCAGTACGTGTTCCACCTGACTCGTTCCGATGCCGAACGCCAGGGCGCCAAAAGCTCCATGCGTCGCTGTATGGCTGTCGCCGCAAACCACCGTCATCCCAGGCTGCGTCAGCCCCTGCTCGGGTCCGATGATGTGTACGATTCCCTGTTTCGCGCTGTGAGGGCCATAGTACGGAATACCAAAATCGCGGCAGTTTCTCTCGAATTGCGCGATCTGCGTTTCGGCGATCTTATCGACAATCGGCAAAGAACGATCGTGCGTGGGAATGCTGTGGTCGGTGGTACCGAAGGTAAGGTCGGGCCGGCGTACTTTCAAACCGCGCTCGCGCAAGCCTGAAAAAGCCTGCGGCGAAGTCACTTCATGCACTAAATGCAGATCGATATAGAGCAGTGCCGGTGCGCCGGGGTTTTCCGCAACTACGTGGCGGTCCCAAACCTTCTGAATGATTGTCTTTGCCATGATTGTCTACTACGCCGATACGGCGCGGGCGCTTAACGCCGTGCACACCGCGTCTCCCACTTCGTTCGTTTGAGCGGGCTTGCCGACCGGCTTCAAATCGGCCGTCACGCGCCCGCTGTTCAATACTTCTTCAATCGCGCCGTAAATTCGCCGCGCTTCTTCCGCTAGACCAAAGCTATATTCAAACATCGCGCCCACCGATCCGATCGCGCCTAACGGGTTCGCTTTGTTCTGGCCGGCGATATCCGGAGCGGATCCGTGCACCGGCTCATACAATCCCGTCCAGGCGCCAGACGGCCGCTTTGCGCCTATGGATGCCGAGGGCAGCATCCCGATCGAACCGGCCAGTACGGCCCCCTCGTCGCTCAAAATGTCGCCGAACAGATTTTCCGTCAACACCACGTCAAATCGCTTGGGACTGAGCACAAGCTGCATCGCGCAGTTATCCACCAGCACATGATCGAGCGTCACGTCCGCATAGCCAGCCGCCACTTCGGTCACTACGCGGCGCCACAACTGCGAATTTTCGAGCACATTGGATTTATCCACGCTTGTCACTTTGCGCCGCCGCTTGCGCGCCAGTTGAAACGCCATGTGCGCTACCCGCTCGATTTCGGGGCGCGTATAGACCATCGTATTTACCGCGCGTTCTTCGGCGCCCGTTCCCGAAATGCCACGCGGCATTCCGTAATACAAGCCGCCCGTCAATTCGCGGACTATGATCATGTCGGTTCCGTCCACCAATTCATTCTTAAGAGGGGAGGAATCGATCAGCGCCTTGTACGATCGCACGGGCCGCAGGTTCGCATACACTTCCAGCGCTTTGCGAATTCCCAACAACCCGCGCTCGGGTCGCTTTTCCGGCGGAGCATTATCAAATTCGGGCAATCCCACTGCGCCGAGCAGAGTGGCGTCCGCACCCAGCGCCAGTTCCCGCGTCTCCTCCGGAAAAGGAGTTCCAGTGCGCTGGATCGCAATACCGCCCAATAGACCTTCGTTGAGCGAGAGCTTGTGTCCGCCCGTTTCGGCCACTTGACGCAGCACCTTCACCGCCTCGCGCGTGACTTCCACGCCGATGCCATCACCTGGCAGGATCAATACAGAGAGATTCATGCGCTATTTCGTAACCGTCGCCTGCGCGACCACGCCGACCACTTCTTCGATCAGCAAAGCAATCTCTTCGTTCCGCACACCTTTCTTGTTATCCGCAAGCTGGGTAAACCGCTGGTAGACCACGTCCAGATCCTGCTTCGACAGACGGTACCCGAGATGTTCGGCGCGATCCTTCAACGCATGCCTTCCGCTGTGTTTCCCCAGCACCAGCCGGCCTGCCGGCACCCCCACGCTTGCCGGACTGACAATCTCATAAGTCGCCGGATTTTTTAAATAGCCGTCCTGGTGTATTCCCGCTTCATGCGCAAATGCATTTTCGCCCACGATCGCCTTATTCGGTTGCGGCCCAAAGGAAATGAATTGCGTGAGCATCTGGCTCGCGCCAAACAATTTATCCATGTGCACTTTAGTCTCGAATGGCAGCTTGTCGGGACGCGTATTCATCGCGACCACAACTTCTTCTAACGCGGCATTGCCCGCGCGCTCGCCGATGCCATTGATCGTACATTCCACTTGCCTTGCACCGGCCTTCACCGCCGCGAGCGAATTCGCCACCGCCAGCCCGAGATCGTCATGGCAGTGAACGCTAACAATGGCTCGATCCCCCAGCACTTTGACCATACGCGCGATCAACTCTCCATATTCATCCGGCACCGAAAATCCAACCGTGTCGGGCAAGTTGACCGTTCGAGCGCCCGCTTCCACCACGGCTTGGCTCACCTGCTCCAGATAATCCGGTTCCGTGCGCGTGGCATCTTCGGCCGAAAATTCTATGTCATCGGTGTAATTGCGTGCTAGGCTCACAGCAGCCACCGCATCATCCAAAACCTGCTGTCGGCTTTTTCGGAGTTTGTGCTTCAGATGAATATCACTGGTCGCGATGAAGATATGAATCCGCGGCCGCTTGGCTTTCGTCAAAGCTTTGGCAGCGCGCTCCACATCGAGCGTGCATGCCCTCGCCAGCGCAGCCACCTGTACCCAGGGGAACTGCCGGCTTATGGCATCGACCGCTTCAAAATCGCCTTCCGATGCAATCGGAAAACCCGCCTCCAGAATATCCACTCCTAATGCCACCAGCACTTCGGCCATTTTCAATTTCTCTGGCATCGTCATGCTGCAGCCTGGAGACTGTTCGCCGTCGCGTAAGGTAGTGTCGAAGATGTAGACTCGACTCACGTGGTGTCCTTGCCGGTTAGAAAACCTTTCCCATACTATGTTGGTACTGTCGATTATGCAAATTTATATTATTGCCATCTACTATTAGATATAATCATGCCATAAACACTTTGGTTGGGTTGCCGTTATGGAGCTATATCCTTTAAAAGTTTTTCTGACGGTTGCGACGGAACGCAGTTTTTCACGTGCTGGCGAGAAGCTGTTACGCACTCAGCCAGCTATCTCAATCGCTATCCAGCGTTTAGAGAGTGATCTCAAGGAGAAGCTCATCGACCGGTCGGGTCGGGAATTGCTTCTAACCGACGCCGGAAGGGTCGTTTTGGAGTTCGCCAAGCGCTTTCAAAACTTGGAAAGCGAACTCGAGAATTCACTACGTGAGCTAAAAGACAATTACGCGGGCCGTTTGTCAATTGGGGCCAATGAAACTGCTGCTTTGTATCTTATCCCACATATCGAACAGTATCGTCGCCTGTTCCCTAAAGTAAAGGTCCAGGTACGCCGCTCGGAATCGAGTAAAATTCCATCGCAACTCCTCGATGGCGAACTCGAATTGGGCGTTCTGAGCTACGATCCGGCCGACGATCATCTGTTGACGCAAATTCTCTACACTGATCGGCTGGCCCTTGTCGTCTCCCCGAAACATCGCTTTGCCGCCCGCACAGATATCTCGATCGCCGAGCTCGACATGGAGACGTTCATCGCTCACAATGTCATCTCGCCATATCGCGAAGCGGTACTGCGCGAATTTCAGCGGCAGAGAGTCCCCTTAAATATGGATGTTGAGATGCCTACCGTCGAAACCATTCGCCGGCTGGTGCAGGACAACGAAGGAGTTGCGTTCCTGCCGCGTATGTGTGTGGAGCAGGAGATCAAGGCAGACCTGCTGCGCGAAATCCGCGTAAAAGAGCTGAATGTGGAGCGAAAGATCCGCTTGGCTTATCCGGCGCGCCGCGCCCTGAGCCACGCCGCGAAAGCATTTCTCGATGTCGTACGGCGCGGAGGCGTCGAAGCAGGTCCAATCCAGGAAACTGCGTGAGCATTGCCGTCGCCGGCGGCGGAATTATCGGGCTTACGGTCGCGTGGCGGTTGGCACAGCGTGGCTTTCCGGTTACGGTTTTCGACAAAGGCGTAATGGGCGGCGAAGCGAGCTGGGCCGGCGCCGGAATGCTGGCCCCCGGGGGCGAGATCTTGGCGACGTCCCCCATCGCCACTTTGGCAATCGAAGCGCGCAACATCTATCCGTCGTTCGTGCGCGAACTAGAAGAAGCATCCCATTCGCGAATTGATTTCGAGGAATGCGGCGCTCTCGATTTGGCCTACTCGGCCGAGGAGTGGCGTGGCCTGGAAGCAAGAGCCGTGCATCAGGCTGCCCTTGGAATTCGTTCTGAGGCGCTCGACCTGGGCCGTGCGCTTTCCATCTGCTCGCACATCCGGACGGCCGGGCTTGAGGGCGCCCGTTTTTATGCCGGTGACGCCATTGTCAATCCGCGCGAAATTGTTTCCGCATTGCGTTCGATTTGTCCGGCGTTGGGCGTGTCGCTGATCGAGAATCGCGCAGTAGAGAGTCTCGACTCGCTCGGAGCTTTTGATGCCGCGGTGGTGGCCGCCGGCGCCTGGAGCAGCCAAATTTCGACCGGCGCACTGCCGCCAGCCGAGCCGGTAAAAGGGCACTTGATTGGTTACCAGCAGCCGCCAGGTAGGTACCGCACGATCCTGCGCCATGGACACACCTATCTTTTGCAGCGCAGCACCGGATTGCTGATTGCGGGAAGTTCAGAAGAGCATGTAGGTTTCGACCGAAGCATAGACGCGCGAATTGTTCGTGATATCGCGGCACGTGCGGCGTTCGTTCTGCCACATCTCGCCGGCGAAACTCCCATGGAAGCCTGGACGGGTTTGCGGCCGGCAAGCGACGCGCTGCACACCGGCGCGTACGGCGCGGGCGGGCGGCTCTATCTCGCCTATGGGCACTATCGCAACGGCATCCTGCTCGCGCCTGTCACAGGCCGAAATCTCGCCGCAGAGATCAGCGCCAATTTCGAAAAGCGCTAGTGCGCCCGCCGCGTGCTTCGCGAATGAGACGCGGCACCTGCGACCGCCTCTTGAGCAGAGCTTCCAGAAGCTTTTCAAGCGACTCCTCATCCTCTTCCAGCCATTCCCGCGGGATTTCCTTCCACGCCGAATCGACCACGTTCGGCGGGAAATCGGCCACCATATCGAGCCACGGTTGAAAAGAATCGAGTGAACGCACTTCATCGTAAACGGACGTTCGAAAATAGAGGCCCTGCAGTGGGGAATCCTGAAAACCCCAGTGCGGGCCGTTGAAGGCGAAGCCGTGATCGATCATCTGCGCGAAGAAGCCGATCCGCGCCGGCGCCTCTCCTTTGAGCGGCGTCCAATTCTTGGCGCGCGCTCGAAAAAACACTGCCTGTCGCGAATCGGCGTTTCCCACCCACTTATCGAAGACCAGCATCCCAAGAAAATCTGGCCGATTTTCGACCTTGCCAAGCAACTTGTCCGGCAGAAAATCGAACACCGCCACTCGATCCGGATTCACGGCCATCCGCGAGCCAAAATGTAGCCCGGGTCTCACCGGCTCCCGGCGCGAACCGATGGAAAAATACAGTTCCGGGTTCGCCTCGACGAAATCCGGCGTCAGCTCGACCAGCGCCGTTTCCGGCACATAAATCTGCAGGTAGCGTAGAAACACACACGCCAACCACTCGTTGATCAGGATGCGCCGATGCTGCGGATTGTTCGTAAATTTGGCGACGTAATAGGCCCCGTCCTCGCCTTCGAGCAGGTGAGCCTGCGCACCGCCTCGCATCTTTCGAATCGCAGTTCGGGCGCGGATGGGCATCGTGCGGAACGGAATGAGAAGATCAGATCAGGCTTGAATCTTGCCTCGAATAAAGAAGGAGCATCCTATCAGAATGGCTGAAGACACGGAGACACCCGTCTCGAAGGGCCCGGACGAACTCGCGCTGGAACTGACTAAGTTCATCGCGGTGACCACCGGTTATGGGAAAGGCACCCCGACCGCAGGCTTTGCAGGAAAGGCATCGGGATCCCGTTCGGCGGAAGAGTATGCCGAGTCTCTTCTGGAACTATTTAATCGCTGCCGCACCGTCATTCGAAAAGAGCCGAAATAGCTCTCCGATCCCTCAGGGCCGCCAGGCAATCGCGGCCCCAGGGAACGCGATCGTTATCTTCGTCGCTTGGCGGCTTTCTTGGTTGCCTTCTTCTTGGCAGGAGCGTTCTTGGCGGCCTTCTTCTTTGCCGGAGCCTTTTTCTTCGCGGCTTGTTTTACAGGCGCTCTCTTAGCCGCTTTTTTCTTAGCCGGAGCCTTCTTCCTGGCGGGAGCTTTTTTCTTAGCCGGAGCCTTCTTCTTGGCGGGAGCTTTTTTCTTGGCCGGGGCCTTTTTCTTAGCTGGAGCTTTCTTCTTGGCAGGCGCCTTCTTCTTAAGGGGCGCCACCTTCTTCACCGGCGGCGTCTGGACGGGCTCGCTATAGGCCGGTGCACTCGGCTCCGACGCCTTCTGAGGAGGCTTACGCGGCGCGCGCTTCTTCGGCGCAGGCGGCGGTTCTGCCGCACGGTCGGTGTTGTCCCCGCTTGCCGGTTCGCCGAGATCGTCACGGCTCAACGGCCGTTCGCCGGGGCCTTCGGATCTGGTCGGTGCCAGCGGAGAGGTTTGAGGCTGCTCCAACTCCTCATCATCGTCCTCGTCGTCGTACTCGTCCTTTTCGGATTCGAGTTCGACGTGTTCGTCCTCATAGTCGAAATCGTCGTCTTCATCCTCTGGGTTAAGCCGGTAATTGAGAATCAAGCAATCCTCCTTTCGCACATCCTTTACTATGCATCCAGATGATGCGAGAAGCCAAATGATTTCACACGCTGCGCATACTTCGCAAGCGGGAACTCAAAAAAAGAAGGGATGGGGTTGAAGTTCAGTGCGCCGCACTGGCCGTGTGCACAGCGGCTGGCCGGTGCAGAACCCGCGCCGGTACGCGCCGCGAAGTCGCTACGTGCGTGGTGTGGTGCGTGGTCGCTGTCTTGCTCGACCTTGCTTTCGTGCTGGTCCCGGCGGCATGGGTAAGGGTAGCACGCCGACTCACTGTGCGTCTGGCTATCTCCGGGTGGTATACGGCGGGGATCAGCAGCGTGTCTCCGGCCTCGATGCTGTCGGCTTGCGAATTCACGGCGACGATTCGCTCCGGGGTCAGGTGATACGACTTGGCGATCGTGGCGATCGTATCGCCCGCTTCCACGTGATGGAGTCTCCAGGCCTGCCGATTGTTGGCGGGCACGGTCTCAAGCGCCGCACGAGCGTCTTCGGCCGAGCCTTTGGGAACATGCGCTTCGTAGCCGGCCGGAGCTACCGTCGTCAACAATGCCGGATTCAAGTCGCGAATCACCGAGACCGGCTGCAGCGTGGCATCTGCCACCAAATTCACATTTGTGGGCGCCGTCAGGTGAATAGAATCGTATTCAATCGGGCTGTCAGGAACGACATCTTCCAGGCCATAGTCTTTGGGGTTTTTGCCCATGATCGTCATCGCAACGATAATCGGTACGTAGTTGGCGGTCTCGCGCGGTAGCGCGCGCCGTTTCAGCAGTTCCCAGTAATCGGCATACCCGGTCCGCTCCACCGCGCGGTCTACCGCACCTGCACCGCAGTTATAGGCCGCGATTGCCAGATACCAGTCCCCGTAACGATTGTGCAGGTCCTTTAACAGCCGGGCGGCGGCGCGTGTGGCTTTCTCGGGGTCAAAGCGCTCGTCATATGAGGTCGTCCGCTCCAGCTCATAATTAGCGCCTGTATCTGCGATAAACTGCCACATCCCGACGGCCTTTTTGTAGGACACCGCGCGCGGTAGAAATCCCGATTCAGCCTGGGCCAGATACACCAACTCCTGTGGCACACCTTCCTCTGCGAAAATGCGCTCGATCAAGGGACGGTAACGTCCCGACCGCCGCAAGCCGGATATCAGCGTGTTGCGCCCCTTGGGAGTGGAGAAATAGTGTACGAAACCAAGCACCGGATCCGAAAGATCCAGAGGAATCCCGGAAGAGGTCTGGTTCAATTCGCTCGCGAGTTTAGGCGACAGGCTTGGATCGACCTGAAAGGTCATGTGGCTGATCTCATCGATCGGCGCTTTATCGAAACCGTCTGTCTGCGCGTCCGCGACCCTTTGCCCGGCACCGAGCTTTTCCACGTCGAAACGATACACTAGATCGCAGATTTCTTCGAGCCGCCGCTCGATGCGTGAGTGACCCGGTATGCCCTCCGGTGCCGCAAGCAGCGTGCCTACGGCTTCATCGAATTCATGACGGGCGTTTGCCCGATCGCCCTGGAAATAAAACTGCCGCCCGGCACTGAAGTGCCGGTCCGCCCGGCCCAGACAGTCATCCGCTTCTTTTGAATTCGAAGGTTGTAATGCATCCGTCGGGTTCGACCCGCCGTCTACCGCTGTAGGGGAAATCTCCGGCATGGCGTCGCTATCCGCGCCTCGAGAAACGCCAACGGAAACGGCCGAAAGAATGACAAATCCAGTGATCGCCGCGCGGAATTTGATCATGATTCGATAAGTGTCTCTTATAGTTTATCCGAGCTGTAACTGAAGCATCACTCTAACCCAGGGCCGCGCCCAAGGTCAAGTCGGAACCGGTCACAACTCTTCTAAAAATGGGAGCTTCGGTTGCTCCTATACAGTACCTATCGGCAGAACACCAGACCGCCTGGAGAGTACGGTTTATGCCGATTAAAATCAACCCTTTGACTGGCTGTTCGGTGCCGCCGTCAGCCCTTTTTGGAAAAGAATCCCCGCCTTCCCGCTACTGAAATTGGAAGTAATACAACCTAACGCGTCGGTACTGGCTGCGGTTGCCGGCTCGAGATCACCCGGTCGATCATGCCATACTCCAGCGCCGCTGGCGGCTCCAGAATATAGTCGCGATCCACGTCGCGCGCGATCTTCTCTACGGGTTGGCCGGTCGCGTCCGCGAGAATTTCGTTCAGCGATTGGCGCATGCGCAAAATCTCGCGCGCATAGATATCGATATCGGTCGCTTGTCCACCTAGGCCGCTCATGGACGGCTGGTGGATCAGAATGCGCGAATTCGGCAGGCTGAACCGCTTCCCTTTGGTACCGCAAGCCAGCAAGACGGCTGCCATCGAGGCCGCTTGGCCGACGCAATAGGTTGCGATGTCCGGTTCCACCAGCCGCATGGTGTCGAGAATCGCCAGGCCCGCGGTGATTGAGCCGCCCGGCGAATTCAGGTACAGCGAAATGTCGCGCTCCGGGTCCTCCGCGGCCAGAAATAACATCTGGGCCATGACGAGGTTGGCAACGTTGTCGTCAATGGGAGTTCCCAGGAAAATAATATTTTCCTTAAGCAGGCGGGAATATATGTCGTAGGCTCGTTCGCCACGTGACGTCTGCTCGACCACCATGGGCACGAGTACGGAATTGTTCATCCAAAGCTCTCCTTCTACTACCAAGCCGCCGGCCAAGCGCCGCCTGACAGGGCCATTCTATATGGAGTGCGCGGCGGCACACCCTTAGTATAGGATTGGAGATCGGAACAGACAGGGTTACAGCGCAGGGCTATCGCTATTGACCTGCGGGGATAGAGCTCACATATTATTAGGAAACACCCTCCTTTCGCGTATCGATAAGAATGACTAAGAACCAATCGCAATCCTGCGGGCGTATCTTTTATTGCTCCAAAGGCTAATTTTTTGGGTCTCACCCGACGAAAGGAATAGCAGGGGTAGGCCGGGGCAACTATGAAGGTGTTGATAGCCGACGATAGCGCGACCTCCCGCGCAATGCTCCGGAGCGCGCTTACCCGCTGGGGCTATGACGTGGTGATGGCCGAGAACGGGAAGGAAGCTCTGGACATTCTGGCGACGGAAGATCCGCCGCCAATGGCTGTCCTCGACTGGGTAATGCCTGAGTTGACCGGTCCCGAAGTGTGCCGGCGCGTCCGCGAAACCCTGCGTGAGCCCTACACCTACATCCTGCTGCTGACCTCCAAGAACACCAAAGGCGAAACCGTAGAGGGGCTGGAAGCCGGCGCCGACGACTACATCGTCAAGCCCTTCGATCAGCATGAGCTCCAGGTTCGGCTGCGTGCCGGCCAGCGCATCATCGACCTGCAATTGAACCTCATGCAGGCCCGGGAGGAGTTGCGCGAGCGAGCCAGCAAAGACCTGCTCACAATGCTACCGAACCGGTCCGCCATTGCGCACACGCTCGAGAACGAAATCGCCCGCTGTCATCGCGACCACCGCACGGTAGGCATCATTCTTCTGGATCTCGATCACTTCAAGAGGGTGAACGACACACTGGGGCACTTCGCCGGCGATGCGGTGCTGCGCGAGACTGCGGCGCGCTTACGCAGCAACATGCGACCCTACGACCAGGTAGGCCGCTATGGTGGCGAGGAATTTCTGGTAGTTTTGCCCAATTGCGATCTGGAACAAGCCGCGAATCAAGCGGAGCGCATGCGCCACCGCTTGCATGAGACAAGCATGTTGGTAGATGGTAGTGAACTGCAGGTCTCTGCGAGCTTCGGCGTTACCATCTCCGACGGCTCCGAGCGCAGCCCGGACCTATTTGTACGAGTCGCCGACGAGGCTTTATATCGAGCCAAAGCCAACGGACGCAACCGCATCTGGAGCCTCACGCTCGAACAATCCGCCCTGAATTCGGCCTGAGGCCGCAGTCTAAGGCCATTGTTATACTGTGGTCTGCTGCGCCCGTAGCTCAGTTGGATAGAGCGTCTGGCTACGAACCAGAAGGTCGGCAGTTCGAATCTGTCCGGGCGCACCATCCCACGAGTCGGGCACCCATATTGTGAAGGAACAGCAGCAGCGCACAGTCCCGGCGACCTTGTTCGTGGACTTGTCTGGCGCATTTAACTCCGTCTTATCAAGGTAACGTCCATCTCCGTCGTCTCAAGTAGTGAGTTTATGGTCTCAACACGAGAATCTGGAGTTCCAGTAATGAATGACGTACAAGTATTTTGGGTTCTCGGCGACCGGTATAGCTTCCTGCATTTCGGGGAGATCGATCTCCGTTCTGGAAGATTGAAAGCACGATGGAACATGGGCCACCGCCGCACCTTCATCGGAACGAAGACGAGACCCTCTATGTAATTGACGGAGAGATAAAAGTCTGGAAGGGGGGACGAGGAGCAAACTCTCGGTAAAGGGGAGTTCATCTTTCTGCCTCGCAGCACTCCTCATTGCTACCGGCGGATCGAGACAGTACCATCCGGCGGTTGATGGAGCTTGCGCCAAGATACAAGCTGGAACTGAAGTTGTGACCAGGGCGATTCTTCCTCTGCGGAAATCAGGCAGCCAGATTCCAGTAGCTGATTCTTCTCCTGTTTTAGACTGAAATCTTGCGTCGAACTATTTCGGTCCTTGCCGCCATTGCGGTTTCGCTTTGGCCGGGATATGGATCTCTTTATGGCGCCACGCTGCCGGCTGCCCAGCGAATGGTCGTGGTGGTCAGCCTGGACGGATTCCCTGCGTATGCCCTGGAAGATCCGAAGCTGCCTGTGCCCCATTTGCGGGAGCTCATGCGGACGGGGGCGAGTGCGACTCGCATGGTTCCCGTCAACCCGACGGTGACATGGCCGAATCACACCACCATGGTGACGGGCGTACTTCCACCCGAACACGGACTCTTCTACAACGGAACCGCTGTTCGCACCGGCGGCTGGCCTCCGGTGAAGATCGATTATTCCATTGAAAAGCAAAAGATGGTCCACGCTGTCACGGTCTATGACCTGGCGCATAAAGCCGGGTTGACCACAGCACAGATAGACTGGGTTGCCATCAATAATGCCCCAACCATCACTTGGGATTTTCCGGAGCGGGCGACCCCACAAGATCCCCTAGTTCGAGAAATGATCGGGCGCGGAGTGCTTACCGCGAACGATGTCGACCAGCCGCCCAAGGCAACCATCCTATGGCGCGATCAGCTCTGGACCAGGGCGGCCGAGTACGTTATTCGTGAGCACAAGCCGAACCTGCTGCTGCTCCACCTGCTTGCACTGGATTCCACACAGCACACTTACGGTCCCAAGACTCTGGCGGCGTACGACGGAATCGCCTTTCTCGATAGCTGCGTGGGCCGTGTTCTCGATACCATCCGCGCGGCGGGCCTTGAAAAACGAACTACGGTAATCGTCGTCTCCGACCACGGCTTCAAACAATTTCACAAACAGATCCGGCCAACGCTGGCGCTCAACGCCGCCGGATTGAGCAAACGGGCATTCGTCATTCCAGAAGGTGGCAGCGCCATGATCTACCTGGAAAAATCCGCCGCAAAGGATCTCATACCACAGGTGCGCAAGATTTTCACCGGCGCCGAAGGGATCGCCCGGATCGCTGGTCGCTCCGATTTTCCTGGCTTGGGCCTACCCGATCCCTCCAAAGAAACGCAAGCGCCCGACCTCGTACTATACGCCAAAGACGACTACGCGTTTGGCGATTCGCCGGAAGCCAGCGGCCCGGTTGTGATCACGAAAGAAGCTCCTGCAGGAGCCCACGGCTACCTCAATACCGATCCGGATATGAACGCCATCTTCATTGCTTCCGGCTACAACATCCGGCATCTTTCGCTAGGTGAAATTAAGAATCTGCAAGTCGCACCGATTCTTGCGACGCTTCTCCAGGTTCACCTGCCTCACCAGAGCAGCCCTGTTCCCCAAAACCTTTTCGCACAATGAAAGAATTTCTATCCTGTCTCTCCGCATTTCTGCTCTTGCAGGTGCCGGCAACCGCCGCGCCGCCGGTTACACCAATCAAGCACATAGTAGTAATCTTCCCGGAGAATATTTCGTTCGATCACTACTTCGGCACATATCCCCACGCGACGAATCCGCCCGGTGAGCCGAAGTTTGTCGCCTCGCCAAACACGCCGATGGTGAACGGCCTGACCACGGCTCTTCTCACCCGCAACGCGAACGCAGCGAATCCGGCCAATGGTGAAGGTGCAATCAATCCATTCCGCCTCGATCGCAGCCAGGCAGCGACCGCCGACCAGTCTCACGCCTACACGCCGGAACAGATGGCATTCCACGCCGGGCTGATGGATCTCTTCCCCAAATCGGTGGGGCGAGGTAACAAGCCCGCAGCCGGTCCGCACACGCCACTAAATACAACCGGACTCACGATGGGCTATTTCGATGGCAACACCGTTACCGCGATGTGGAACTACGCCCAGCGCTTTGCCATGAGCGACAATTCGTTCGGCTCCACGTTTGGACCATCAACGCCCGGCGCAATCAACCTGGTCTCCGGACAGACGAACGGCGTGGTGGACATCCGAAATGGCAAGGGCGGTCTTGCCGATGGCGGCAATGGCTCATTTACACTCATCAGCGATCCCGACCCCGTAGGAGACGTTTGCTCGATCACGACGCACATGCTCGTTTCCATGTCCGGCCCCAACATCGGCAATCTTCTGAACGAAAAAAACGTTACCTGGGGTTGGTTCAGCGGAGGATTTGATCGCACGATCACCAACAAGAACGGCACCACGGATTGCAAACGGACTTCTCAATCTCCGCTGACGCCCAGGCCCGTCTTGGATTACGTGCCGCACCACGAGCCCTTCCAGTACTATCCGTCAACGGCCAATCCAGATCACACGCGGCCGTCATCGCTCAAGCTGATCGGCCATGCCAACGATGGCGCGAACCATCAGTACGACATGCACGATTTCTACGACGCCATCAAGGCCGGTAACTTCCCCGCTGTCAGCTTCCTGAAGGCTCCCGCTTATCAGGATGGCCACGCCGGATATTCGAATCCCCTCGATGAACAGACATTTGCCGTCCAAGTAATCAACTTTTTGCAGCGCCGGCCGGAATGGCGAGACACGGCGGTGGTCATCGCTTATGACGATTCGGACGGCTGGTACGACCACCAGATGAGCCCGATTTTGAATCAATCAACCGGCAGTACGGATGCCTTGACCGGCCCGGGAAGCTGTGGTAACGGATCGGGGGCCTTGCCTGGCGTGGACGCATCGAATGAACATGCTCAAGGCCGATGCGGATTCGGTCCGCGCCTGCCGCTGCTTGTGATATCGCCCTGGGCGCGGGTCAACTTCGTCGACCACTCACTCATCAATCAGGCCTCCATCATCACCTTCATCGAAGACAATTGGCTTGAAGGAAAACGGCTGGGCAAGGGATCGTTCGATGGTATATCGAACTCGATCACCGGCATGTTCGACTTCAAAAGCGCGCCGCGCCTGAGTAAGCTGATTTTGAACGAAGCGACCGGAGAGATCGTATCGCCGCGCTAGGATTTTTGTAGGGCGGGTCTCCTGACCCGCGCCGGACGTCCCCGTCCGGCCTGCTCCACCACTGTTCTTCCGTAATGACAAGGCGAGAATTTCTTGAAGCGAGCCTGGCGAGCGCCTTACTGGCGCCGCCAGCCGACCTGCTCGATCCGAACCGGCTGCCGAAATTTGTCGATCGCCTGAGCATTCCCCCTCTCGCCCAACGCGCCGGATTCAAGACAACTCCATTTGCTCCCGGACGCCAGATTCCCGAATATCGTCTCCCAATGCGGGCGATACAGAGAAAGGTCCATCGCGACCTGCCGCCAGCCCGTATGTGGGGATTCGACTCCACATCGCCCGGCCCGACGATTGAAACGCGCCGCGGCGAACCGTTGCTTGTCGAATGGGCGAACGAGTTGCCCGACAAACACTTCTTACCCATCGATCATTCCCTTCACGGCGCCGGTCCAGAAGTGCCCGAGGTGCGAACGATCGTCCACGTGCATGGCGGCCGAGTACCGCCGGAAAGCGATGGATATCCCGAGAACTGGTACACTCCCGGCAAGTCCGTCACGAGCTTCTATCCCAACCGGCAGGACGCCACCATGCTCTGGTATCACGACCACGCCATGGGGATCACGCGATTGAATATGTTTGCCGGTCTCTTCGGGCTCTATTTGATCCGCGACGAAGAAGAAGACGCGCTGCATCTTCCGAAGGGCCAGCACGAAATCCCATTGATCTTGTACGATCGAAGCCTTCGCAGCGACGGCCAACTCTTCTATCCCGTCTCTGGCGATCCCGCCAAACCTTGGGTATCCGAGTTTTTCGGCGAAGCTATCCTGGCAAACGGAACGCTCTTTCCCTTTCTGGACGTGGAGCCCCGCCAGTATCGCTTTCGTCTGCTCAATGCCTCGAATAGCCGCTTCTATTACCTGTCGCTGTCGAGCAGGCAGCCGTTCTGGCAGATCGGTTCGGACCAGGGCCTGCTCTCCGCGCCCGTCGCGCTCGAGCATCTGACGCTAGCCCCCGGGGAGCGCGCTGATCTCCTCCTCGATTTTTCCGTCGTGCGCGGCCAGCGTGTTGTTCTAAGCAGCGATCGATATACCGTCCTCGAGTTTCGCGTCTCGAGCACATCCGGCGCCGCGGCAGTGCCGATTCCCAGCCAACTCCGGGCAATACGAAAGATCGAAGAGCACGAGGCCGCAAGAACGCGCCTGCTGTCACTCGACGGAGGCGACTCGGACGATCCGACACTGGTAATGCCGATGCTGCTGAACGGAGCTTTTTGGCATGACCCGGTCACCGAGAGTCCCACGCTCGATACGGTTGAAATCTGGAGCCTGATCAACACAACGGACGATTCCCATCCCATCCATCTCCATCTCGTGCGATTTCAAATCCTCGACCGCCACCCGTTCGATGTCTTCACGTATTTGAACGACAAGGAACTACGTTACACAGCGCCGGCCGTTCCCCCGGACGCGAACGAAGCCGGCTGGAAGGACGTAGTGCGCGCCGATCCGGGAATGGTCACCCGCATCATCGTTCGCTTCGAAGGATTCGCCGGCCGCTACGTCTGGCACTGCCACGTGCTCGAACACGAAGACTTTGAAATGATGCGGCCGTATGAGGTTGTGCGTTCGCATTAGCGTTTCTGCTCGAAAAATCGCTTCAGCATCTCGGCCGCTTCAACAGCCAGGAGGCCTTCCTCCACTCGGACACGATGATTGAGCAGTTCCGAATCCGCCAGCCGAAACACACTGCGCAGCGCCCCGAAACGAATATCGCGTGCGGCAAAGACCAGCCGTTCCACTCGGGCGTTGACAATCGCTCCGGCGCACATGGCGCAGGGCTCCAGCGTGACATACAAAGTGCTGCCCGGCAGGCGATAATTTATCAGCGCGCCGGCCGCCATCCGTATTGCCTCCATTTCGGCATGCGCAGTGGGGTCGTTCGCTTGAATCGGCCGGTTCCATCCTTCGCCGCGAAGAGCGCCATCGACAACCAGCACCGCCCCGACGGGGACCTCCCCTTCCGCCTCCGCCCGCTTTGCGAGTGCAAGCGCTTTCTGCATCCAGACGCAGTCCGCGCTGGTCCACGAACCATTCAAAAATGTTTGAACCTCGGAATTCAAGCGTTCGTATCCTACGGTACCCTAAGCAAAAGGGGATTGTGATGTTTCGGTATTTTTCCTTAGCTTTCAAAAACAGCCTGCGCAACCGCCGTCGCAGCGCCCTCACAATTTCGAGTATCGCGGTGTCGCTCTGCCTGCTGGGCATCCTCATTGCCATGTATCACGCACTGTTTTACGGTGAGGAAACTCCCGGACAAGCGATTCGACTAGTGGTGCGGCACCGCGTTTCACTTACCCAGGCGCTTCCTTTTGCCTATGAGGCAAAAATCCGTCGAGTACCTGGCGTAAAGGAGATCACGGTTTGGAACTGGTATGGCGGAACGTATAAAGATGCTCGTGATCAAAGAAATTTCTTCGCTCGCTTCGGCGTCGAGCCCAAGCCATTCCTCACTGAGAGGACTCAGCTCTCCATGCCCGAAGAGCAGCGGCGCGCGTGGGTAACGGATCGCACGGGATGCCTCGTGTCACGCGATCTGGCTAATAAGTTTAACTTCAAGGTAGGCGACCGCATTAATCTAATTGGCGACATTTATCCGGGTAATTTGGACTTGAAGGTCGTGGGCATCTTCGAGGATCCTGATGCCACCAACTCGCTCTTCTTCAATTGGGAGTATCTGCGCAACACCCTGCCCGTCGGACGCCGGGACCTCATCGGAACTTTCGCGGTCCTCGCTGACAGCCCCCAGGATGTCCCGCATATTGCGAAAGCCATCGACGAGATGTCCGCGAATTCCGCCTATCCAACTAAGACTGAATCCGAAGGACAGTTCGCGCTCAGTTTTGTTTCGTTTCTGGGCAACGTCAAACTCTTCCTTATGGCTATCTGCGCCGCGGTCACCTTTACTATCCTGCTGGTCTCCGGCAATACGATGGCAATGTCGGTGCGTGAGCGAATCGCAGAAGTCGGAGTGTTGAAGACGCTTGGGTTCAATAACGATACTATTCTAGGGATCATCATCGGCGAAGCCATTAGCATTGCCCTGATTGGAGGAGTAATCGGGCTGGTATTCGCTTCCTTATTAACGCTGCTAGTCAGACAGTTTGCTGCTAATTTCATGCCGCAGCTCCGCCATCTCACGATCGACCCGACCACGGCCCTAATCGCGCTCGGCATCGCCCTGCTGATCGGCGTAGTCAGCTCATTTATTCCGGCCTGGAATGCGGCGCGCACCAATATTTTGGACTCGCTCCGCTACGCAGGATAGGCAAGTATGGCAATTCCGCTCTCTTATAATTTCCGCAACCTTGTGGTTCGCAAGACTACCACCGTGATGACGGCGGCGGGTATTGCGATGACAGTGGCCGTACTGTTGGCCGTTCTTGGACTCGTCTCCGGTCTACAGTCCGCGTTTGCGTCGACCGGCGACCCGCTTCATGTGCTCGTGATGCGCAAAGGTGGCAACGCCGAACTGACCAGCTTGCTCACTCAGCAGCAGTTCCAGATCGTCAAGAATTTCCCAGGCATTGCAGCCAGCCACGACGGTCAGCCGCTGGCATCCTTAGAAGTTGTCACGGTCACCAATCTTCCGAATGCCGACAATCCCAATGGAATGAATATCACTATACGCGGACTGTCGACGCGCGGCGTTGAAATGCGCCATCTTAAGCTGATTGCCGGACGCTGGTTTCAGCCGGGTCAGCGCGAGATAGTGGTCGGCAAGGCGACCGCAAAGCGCTACCCCAAGGCGCAACTGGGTCAACAATTAAGGTTTGGCAAAGGTCTTTGGACGGTGGTCGGGATCATGGACAGCGGCGGCGGCGCGGTGGATAGCGAAATTTTTGGCGATGGCGCGCAGGTGGCCAGCGACTTCAATCGTCCGGACACATACAGCTCGGCTCTGCTGCAGGCTACCGACGAAGTGACGGCAGCGGCGCTAAGGAAATCGCTCGAGGGCGATCGGCGTTTGAATGTCACGGTCATGAGCGAAAAGGAATACTACGCAGCGCAGATGATCTCGGCGCAGCCCGTCAAGTTTCTTGGCATTTTTGTGTGCATCATTATGGCGATCGGCAGTTGCTTCGCCGCCATGAACACGATGTATGCTGCGGTAGCGCGGCGCGCAAAAGAAGTGGGCACGCTGCGAATTCTTGGATTCACGCGCGGCAGCATCACGCTTAGCTTTTTGATTGAATCCTTGTTGCTGTCGCTGCTCGGCGGCTTGCTGGCCTGCCTTATTACTTTGCCTTTGAACGGCGTGACAACCGGCATGGGCAACTTTTTGACCTTCAGCGAGACGAGTTTCAATTTCCGTGTCGGCCCCGAAGTGATGGCGATTGGCCTGGTGTTTTCTTTGATTCTGGGAGCGTTGGGAGGATTTCTGCCGGCGCGCCATGCCGCCAAGAAAGAGATCCTGACGGCGCTTCGCGACGTCTAGAACAATGGATACTCAAACAGAGTTAAAAGGTCTTCGAATCGATCGATCGGCGCGGCGCGAGCGTGAGCCGAAGCCCGTTCTGCGTCTGCTGGTAATCGCAACGATCGTGGCATTGGCCGCTATCGGCGCGGTGATTGCCTATCGCACGTTGAACGCCGCCACTCCGGTCCACACCCAGACCGTGCAATCGCCCATGAGCGTCTCCGCGGCCGGCGAGCAGGTCATCCTTACAGCTACCGGCTACATCATCGCGGCCCATAAGATCGAAGTCGCGTCCAAAGTGAACGGCCGAGTCGCTTGGATCGGCGTCGACAAGGGCGATAAGGTCAAGGCGGGGCAGCCCCTGGTGCGTCTCGAAAATGACGAATACCGTGCCCAAGTTACGCAACAGAAGGGCCAGCTCGCAAACCTGCAGGCCAAGCTGGCCGAGTTGCAGCACGGTTCGCGTCCGGAAGAAATCCAGAAGGCCCGCGCCGACGTCAACCAGGCCAAAGCAGACATGGCCAACTCCAAAATTACGTTGGATCGTACCAGCAAGCTTGTTTCCGAAGGCGTACTCGCAAAGCAGGCGCTCGACGATGCGCAAGCCAAATACGATGGCAACGAAGCTAAAGTAGCCAGCTTGCAGCACACTCTCGATTTGGCTGTGCTGGGACCGAGGACGGAAGAAATCGACCAGGTAAGGGGCCAGATCGAGCAGGCAAGCGGCGCGTTGGCCTATGCGCAGACTCAACTCGATAACACCATTGTCAGGGCGCCGATCACCGGCACCGCTCTCGATCGTAATATCGAAAAGGGCGAATTTATTACGACCGGGTTCGTAGGCGACAAGGGAGCCAAAGGCTACATCGTGACGATGGCCGACCTGAACGATCTTCAGGTGGAGCTGGATATCACGCAGGGTGATTTTCCGAAGCTTGGTCCACAACAGAAGGGAATCGTCACAACAGACGCCTATCCCGACCGCAAGTATCAAGGCACGATCCAGCAGGTTTCACCCGAAGCCGACCGGTCGAAGGCCACCGTGCAAGTGAAAGTGCAGGTAAAAAATCCGGACGGTTATCTGCGGCCGGATATGAATGCTACGGTGAATTTTTACAACGATGCCCCGGCGGAGTCAACAGCCGAAAACAAGCGCGTCATCGTTATCCCCACCTCGGCTGTGCAGAACGGCAGCGTGTTTGTCGTAGTGAACGGCCATGCCAGAAAGCGCGCCGTGACCACCGGCGGCTCGTCGGATAAGGGCGTCATGATCGAGAGCGGATTGATCGGCGGAGAAGAACTCATCCTGGGACCGCCGGCCGACCTGAAGGATGGACAGCGCGTAGAAGTAAAGCAATGAAACAGGATCATATGAGTGAAACGGTCGTAACCACCAGCAAGCTGAGCAAAGAGTATGTGCGCGACGAATTTCATGTCGTGGCATTGGATGCGGTCGATATCAACATTCAAAAGGGCGATTTCGTGGCCTTAATGGGTCCCTCCGGCTCGGGCAAGTCCACGCTGCTGCATCTCATTGCGGCAATGGATAAGCCGAGCGACGGCCAGATACAGGTTCTCGGCTCCAATCTGCGCCAGATGAGCGATAAACAAATCGCGCATTGGCGCAACGAGCACATTGGGTTCATCTTCCAGTCGTTCAACCTGATTCCGGTGTTGACCGCGCTCGAAAATGTGGAGCTGCCGCTGAAGCTTACGAAACTTGGCAAGAAAGAACGGATCGAACACGCTGAAACTGCGCTCAAGCTCGTGGGTCTCGGCGATCGCATGGGTCATCTGCCGAAGCAATTGTCAGGCGGCCAGGAGCAGCGCGTTGCCATTGCACGCGCGATTGTCACGGACCCGGATCTCATACTTGCCGACGAGCCTACCGGCAACCTGGACGCGGCGGCAGCCGAAGATGTGCTCACCATGTTGAAGCGCCTGAACCGCGAATTCGGCAAAACCATAGTCATGGTGACGCACGATCCGCACGCCGCGAGATTTGCCGAGGCTATCCGGCATTTGGAAAAAGGACAACTGCTGCCGCTCGGTACGTTGCCTGCGGATTGGGCATCCGCAATGGCCGGCCGGAATTAGTGTCTGAAGTGGCGAACGCCGGTAAACACCATCGCCAAGCCTAGTCGATCCGCCGCCGCGATCACATCAGCATCCTTTACCGACCCACCCGGTTGGATAAACGCAGTTACGCCGTGCTTGGCCGCTTCTTCCACTCCATCCGGGAAAGGAAAGAATGCGTCAGAGGCAACCACGGAGCCCGCCAGCGGCAAGACGGCCTTCATTGCACCAACTTTTACGCTGTCGACGCGGCTCATCTGACCTGCGCCCACGCTGATCGTCTGCCCGTCGCGCGCATAGACAATGGCGTTCGACTTGACGTGCTTACACACCTTCCAGCCGAATAACAATGCCCGCATCTCTTCCGCCGTCGGCTGCCGCGCGCTCTTGATCGATATCTCCGGCGATGCCGTATCGGCGGTTTGCGCAAGCAGCCCTCCCGAGATAGAGCGAATCGTTAGCTCCGGTTGGATCGTCGGCGTTACCCGCACCAGACGCAGATTTTTCTTGGCTCGCAAGATCGTGAGCGACTCTTCGGAAAACGCCGGGGCCGCGATTGCCTCGACAAAAAGCTTTGAGACCTCGCCAGCGGTATCTTCATCCAGCTCGCGATTAAACGCCAGTACGCCGCCGAAGGCCGAGACGGGATCTGCTTCGAGCGCCTTGAGATAGGCGTTCTTGAGAGTCGCTTGCTCCGCGCAGCCGCACGGGTTTGTGTGTTTGATGATGGCCGCGGCGGTACCCTCGAATTCCTGGATAAGCTGCCACGCCGCATCGAGATCCACCAGGTTGTTGTAGGAAAGTTCTTTCCCGTGCAGTTGCTCGGCAGGCGCAATTCCTGCATTCGCGAGTGTGTAAAGCGCGGCCCGCTGGTGCGGATTTTCGCCGTAGCGAAGAACCGCCGCACGGCCGGCAGAAATGTCGAGCGGCTCGGGCAGCGCCGCTGCGGGCGTGTCCACGGCGAGCAATCGACGCGAAACAGCCCGATCATAGGCCGCCGTATGCAAGAACGCTTCCTGCGCCAGACGCCAGTGTGTAGCGGCGCTCAGTTCGCCGGTCTTCAACTCCGTCATGAGTTGCTCATATTGATCCGGCGAGACGACCACGGCGACATCTTGAAAATTCTTGGCGGCCGCACGAATCATAGTCGGGCCGCCGATGTCGATATTTTCGATGAGTTCCTCGCGCGTGACGCCAGGCTTTGCGGCGATCTTCTCGAACTGATACAAGTTCACCACGACCATCTGAATGGGCGGAATGCCATGCTCTTCGAGCGCTTGCATGTGCTCGCGATTGGCGCGAATCGCCAGGATCCCGCCGGCGATGCGTGGATGGATCGTCTTCACACGGCCATCGAGCATCTCTGGAAATCCCGTGATTTCGGCTACTTCCAGAACTGGGATTTGATTGTCGCGCAGCAGTTTCGCCGTGCCGCCGGTAGAGATCAACTCCACTCCCAGCTCGTGCAACTGCCTGGCAAATGGCAGCAATCCTGTCTTGTCCGTTACGCTCAGCAGCGCCCGCTCGATTCGAGGCATAAACACTCATTTTCGCTTACATGAATAAAATTGAATCGTGCCCCACTATGCAACGCTCATTCCCGGCGACGGTATCGGTCCGGAAGTCGCGCAAGCTACCGTGCGCGCGGTGGAATCGACCGGCGTCGATCTCGTGTGGCGCCGCGCGGAATTGAACGAAGCCATCATTCTCGAAGCCGGCAAGACGCTGCCCCAGTATCTGCTCGACTCGCTGCGCGAGACGCGCGTAGGGCTCAAGGGTCCTGTAACGACGCCTATCGCCGAGGGCTTTCAGAGCGTCAACGTAGCACTGCGAAAGACGCTCGATCTGTTTGCCAACGTGCGGCCAGTAAAGACGTTGCCGGGAATCAAAAGCCGCTTCAGCGATGTCGCCATCGACATGGTCGTTTTTCGTGAGAACACCGAAGACCTGTACTCCGGCCTCGAGCACGAAATCGTAAAGGACGTAGTGACAAGTCTCAAGGTGATCACCCGCACCGCGTCGGAGCGTATCGCCCGTTATGCGTTCACGTATGCGCAGAAAAATGGTAGGCAGCGTGTGGCTGCTATTCACAAAGCGAATATTATGAAGCTTTCTGATGGCCTCTTCATTCGCTGCTGCCGCGAGGTCGCCCAACAGTTTCCGCAAATTCAATACAAGGAACTGATCGTCGATAACGCTTCCATGCAACTGGTCATGCGTCCGGAGACTTTCGACGTATTGCTATTGCCGAATCTCTACGGAGACATCGTGTCGGACCTAGCCGCCGGCCTCGTGGGCGGGCTGGGAACCGTTCCCGGCGCGAACATGGGCGAGACACACGCAGTGTTTGAAGCCGTACACGGCAGCGCTCCGGACATCGCGGGGCAGGGCAAAGCGAACCCCACCGCACTCATGCTTTCGGCCGCCATGCTACTGGTTCACCTCGGTGAGAAAGCGGCGGCCGACAAGCTGCAAACCGCGATTGAAGCTGTCTATCGCACGGGCAAATGTTTGACCAGCGATGTAGGCGGTACGGCGTCCACGGAAGAATTCACGGACGCCGTGGTGAAAGCGATCAAAGGTTGACTACAGACCTTTTTTGCCAACAAACGCAATCAGGTCGACGACGCGATTCGAGTAACCCCATTCGTTGTCGTACCAGGAGACAACCTTTACCAGGTTGCCGCCGAGTACCTTCGTCAACTCCGCGTCCACGATCGAACTGTTGGGATTATGTAGCATGTCGGTCGATACTACTGGATCGGTGGTGTAGGCCAGAATGCCTCTCATAGGACCATCAGCCGCCTTTTTCAGCTCGGCGTTGACCGCTTCGGCAGTCACATCTTTTTTGAGTACTGCTACAAAATCCACTACCGAAACATCGGGCGTCGGGACGCGCATGGAGTAGCCGTCCAGCTTGCCTTTCAGCTCCGGCACGACGAGGCCGATGGCTTTCGCCGCGCCCGTGGAGGTGGGAATCATGTTGAGCGCTGCCGCTCGTGCACGCCGCAAGTCTTTGTGTTGAAAATCGAGCACCGGCTGATCGTTCGTGTAGCTGTGGATGGTCGTCATCGAGCCTTTCTCGATACCGAAGGAATCGTTCAGCACCTTGACTAATGGCGCCAGGCAATTCGTCGTGCAGGAAGCATTCGAAATGACGTGATGCTTCGCATGATCGTAGGTATTTTCGTTAACACCAAGCACCACCGTCACATCTTCGCCTTTGGCCGGTGCGGAAATGATTACCTTCTTGACCGAGCCGCGCAGGTGCTTCTTGGCATCCACCGCATCGGTGAACCGGCCGGTGGATTCGACCACCACTTGCACGCCCAGGCTGGGCCAATCGATCTCCGCGGGGTCCTTGGTGGCGAAGACCTTGATAGTTTTGCCGGCCACGTGTACGCCATCGCTTTCTGGCCTCACTTCATGCTTGAGATGGCCGAGAATGGAGTCGTACTTCAACAGGTGCGCCAGCGTTTTGGTATCGGTCAGATCGTTCGCCGCGACAAATTCGATTTCCGGATTACCTAATCCGGCGCGGACTACATTGCGACCGATCCGGCCGAAGCCATTGATTCCTACCTTTATTGGCATATACTGCTCATTTTACGGATAAAAAGCTGCTACCCTGCAAACCTTCTATGCAATGGTAAAATAGCAGGGTGAAAGTCGTTGCAAGGCAGGCTCACGATCGGTTAAAGGTTCTTCTGGGCCGGTTTCCCTCGGTTGCCCTCCTGGGACCCCGTCAAGTCGGCAAGACCACTCTCGCCGAAGAAGTGGCGGATGAGCTCGGTCACAAAGCCGTGTATGTCGATCTCGAGCTTCCCTCGGATCGAGCCAAGCTTTCCGACCCCGAACTGTATTTCGCCGCTCACGAGAAGCAGCTCGTCATTCTCGACGAGATCCACCGAGCTCCCGGCATTTTTCAAACGCTACGCAGTATAATCGACCGCCGCAGAAGAAAGGGGCAACGTACACAACAGTTCCTCTTTCTGGGCTCCGCCTCGATCGATTTGTTGAAGCAATCCGCCGAGAGCCTGGCGGGCCGCATCGCGTATCTGGAGCTGACGCCGTTCCTAATCACAGAGCTTGATGGGGAAAAACCAAGGGTCGCGGATCGGCTCTGGGTGCGCGGCGGATTTCCGGATAGCTACCTTTCCCCGGATGACGCAGGCAGCTTCGATTGGCGGCAGGCGTTCATCCAGACTTATCTGGAACGCGATTTGCCGGCGCTGGGACCGCGTCTGCCCACGGAAACGGTACGCCGATTTTGGCAGATGCTGGCACATAGCCAGGGCCAATTGCTGAACGCTTCCCGGTTGGCGTCCGGACTTGGAGTAAGCGGACAGACCGTGGCGAGATACCTCGATACACTGGTCGATCTCCTGCTGGTGCGACGATTGCCGCCGTGGACCGCTAATCCGTCGAAGCGACTGGTGCGGTCTCCAAAGGTCTATGTGCGTGACACGGGAGTCGCGCATGCTCTGCTGACAATTCCGGACTTGGAGACCCTATTAGGTCATCCGGTCGCGGGCCCGAGTTGGGAAGGCTTTGTCATCGAGAATCTGATCGCCGCAGCGCCCGCGGGATCGAAAGCGTGGTTCTATCGAACCGCGGAAGGCGCGGAGATCGACCTTCTACTCGATCTCGGTCCGGCAGGGCGTTGGGCAATCGAAGTGAAGCGTTCTCTCGCGAACCCGAGTCCGAGCAAGGGGTTTCATCTGGCATCGGATGACGTGAAAGCCACGCGGCGACTGGTTGTTTACCCCGGACAAGAGCCGTATCGCATCGATCCGAAAACCGAAGTGACTTCGCTCGATCGACTCGCACGATCCTTGAGCAAGACAGGTGACGTGGAATTCGAAACTGGTTAGCGTGGAGCCGGCAACGGCGGTGCGGTTGTTCCTCCGATATTGGCGTACGATTCCTGAACCGATACCACCTTGGTCTCGTTAAACTTCACAAAGGTCATCTTACCCGGCGGTTCTCCATACACCCAGTCTTCGATTTCATCGCCATCTCGATTGGTTTCGCGGCTTTTAGTCCTGGGTCTACCCATTGCGAGCAGCACCTGATCGCGATCCATCCCTTCGATCGCATGCTGCTCTTTGATAGCTTTTTTAATGGGCTCCGGCAGCTTATCTACATACTGCTCCGATGCGGAGTGCTTTTCGAAATCGAAAACGGGCGCCAACATCTGGCGGATTTCGGCTGCCTTCAAGGAAGGCACCGGTCCGGGGAACACCAGCGCGATACGAGACCCGCGCGACGCCTGGCCGCTCTGATTGGTTGGGACAGGGGAAGTGGAGCCACCCCCACCCATGCCGATCTGAACGTGGTCGTACCAGTGCCCCGTTCTGGTGCCACCGTTGATTTCAAGCACAATCCTCTTGTCTTCAATTTGCACCTGGGTTATCTGGATCTGATCTCCCAGCCGAGCCGCAGGACCATTGTCCTGCAGGGCCCGCTCCCAGATACCCTTGTCGTACTGACCGGTGCTCTGAATGACGAGCGGCTTCTTCGAGACGGGCAGAATCACTTTGGCAGTTGCGAACTCCGCAACCAATCCCCGCTCTATCTCGACGCGCTCATCCATGCTGAGCTTGTCGCTGCGGGCGGTCGTAACCAATCCCAAGAGGAGTAGTGCTACAAGGGTGGCTCGTTGAGAATTTGCGCTATGGCTGCGGTTTGCGTGCACACCGGAGCCTTGGCTAGCGCGAAAAACAGACCGACGGCAAAAATAGTGGTCAACAGCCCACCCTCCGGACCGTAATCCCCGCCGCTCCAGAGAGGCAAAAGATCCCATCGGTAAGAGTACCTCGATACCTCGATTGTAAGCCCGCTCAGGTTGACTCCGAATAGGGGCAAGACGGCATTCCAGCCGAAATGCAGGCCAAGCGGCAGCCACAAATCATGACTGCGCAAGAAAGCATACCCAAGCAAAATGCCCCACAAGATGGTATTGAGAACAGCGAGCGGAGAGGAGTACGGATTGGACATGTGCGTCAAACCAAATATGACTCCCACCGGCAAGACAGTGGCATACGGCCCCATTTTTTCGATCAGCAGTTGGAACGCATAGCCGCGAAAAATCATTTCCTCGCCGGCCGCGGCAAACCATAACGCCGCGAGAAAAAATAGCAGGCTCGGCCAGGCGAACGAGGAATTTTCGCGCAAAACCAGATGCCCAGTGCCGGCGAGTAGCGGCGCGAGCAACATCAGGGCAGCAGCACCTCCACCGAACAGAATTCCGGTGATGAAATTCAGGGCCGACAGCCGGCCCAGTTGTAGGCCAATGTCGGTAAACGGGCGCCGGTCGAAAATCTTCATAGTGAGCAGGTTGGCGAGCAAGCCGGTGGCGCCGAGACCGAGTGTGCCCGCCACCAAGACCCCAAAGACCATATATAGGGCCGAAGTAAGGAACTTGACGGAAACATACACTGTCGCTACGAAGAAGGCCACCCGGATAACTGTTCCGAGCCTTGAGTCCTTGGTTGGGGTGTCCGGTGTTGGAGTCGGCGGGGCTGGGGACTGCGGGTTTAGGGACGGCGGCTCCATCGTCTGAAGAACAATCTAATCCTAACCGTAGGGCTGTTCGAACCGATAATATATGTATGCAGGAGATGCAAAACCGGCGCGAAGACAATCGGCTGCTGTGTGCCGAACTGGTGGAATTGACGTGGCAGGATGAAGCAGGGCGCGCGCGGCGACGAGTTGCCAACCTGGAAGACATTTCCCTCTCGGGCATATGCCTTCAGGTGGAGAGTCCTATTCCGGCAGGAACAGACATCGCCATGCACTATGGCGACGGGCAGCTTGTAGGAACCATTCGTTACTGTCGTTATCAGGAGACCGGTTACTTCCTCGGCGTGGAACTCGCGGAGGGATGCCGCTGGTCGAGCCAGCACTACCGGCCGGAACACTTGCTCGATCCCAGCGAGTTAGTTGAGAAAGCCATGCAGCGACATAAGTCCGAGAGCATGCACGTCCACTAGTTCCTCACGCCCACCAGCACGGTCACACCACAGTACAATTCGTAGACGGCAGAAACGCGTGCTCTACGCGTTGGCCGAAATATGGGCCGAATGAAAAGTGAGCCAATGAGTTCGGCCCGCGGCGTCTACGCGGCGGTTGCAACACCGCGGGTGCCCGATTCTATCGAAGTGGATCCAGCCGCGCTCTTCGACTATCTGGACGGAATCGTGCGCGCAGAGGTCGATGGCGTCGTTCTCTTCGGATCCACCGGCGAGTTCGTGCATTTCGAACTAGAGGATCGTACACGCGTCGCGACACTGGCTATCAAGCGTTGCCGTGTGCCCTTGCTGGTGAACGTGTCCCATTCCAGCGTGGACGGTGCGCTTGATCTCGCCGACTGCGCGATAGAAGCGGGCGCGGCCGGCCTACTGCTCATGCCACCGTATTTCTTCCGCTACAACGAAGAGCAGATCTTTGCTTTTTATTCCGAATTTGTTTCCGCGATCGATGGGCGCGCAAAGCTGTATCTCTACAACATTCCGCAATTCACGAATCCGATTTCTGCCTCCCTCGCCACACGGCTGCTTTCGATGGGCGCTTTTGCCGGAATCAAGGATTCGGGAGGCGATTGGCAGATGTTTGAAGCTTTGCAAATCTTGCACACGAAATTGCCTTTCCAATTGCTCGTGGGAAGCGACAGCCTCTATATACGAGCCCTTCCGGCGGGGGCCGACGGCGTGGTTTCAGGCGTAGCTGGAGCGGTCCCGGAATTGATGGTTTCCCTCGATCGGGCTCTCCGCATGAACGATCCGGACAAGGCGCTCCGACTGAACACGCGGCTGGCCGAGTTTATAGCCTGGGTAGAGAAGTTTCCCGCTACGCTTGCCATCAAGCGCGCGGCTTGTATGCGCGGCTGGAAACTGGATCACGCGCGCATTCCTCTCGACCAAAACACGCTCGCCCAAATAAGCGTCTTCGAACAGTGGTTCCGCGAATGGCTGCCAGTTGTCTTGCGCGAATCGGGTCCATGAGAGCTTAGTGGATATGTCTCCCGACGAGTTCCGGCAGGCGGCCTACCGGCACGCCGATTGGGTCGCCGATTATCTGGAAAATGTGCGTGATTATCCGGTGGCTGCCGCGTTCGCCCCGCACGATCTGATCGCAAAGCTGCCAGCAGCGGCGCCCGAAGAGGGCGAGCCCATCGAGAAAATATTTGCCGACTTCCGATCGATGATATTCCCGGCGCTGACGTTGTGGAACCATCCGCGCTTCTTCGCGTACTTCTCGGTTTCGTCGAGCCCGCCTTCCATGCTGGCCGATTTTCTCGCCGCCGCTGTTAACGTCAACGCCATGCTGTGGAAGTCTGCTCCGGCTGCAACCGAACTGGAACAAGTCACACTCGGCTGGCTGCGGAAATGGCTATTACTTGACGAGACATTCTTCGGCGTCATCTACGACACGGCTTCGGTAGGCGTTATGCAGGCCATTGGCGCGGCGCGCGAGTGGCTCGACCCTGGCATCCGCGAAACGGGCATGGCTCCGGGACTTACCGTATACATTTCCGAACACACACATTCTTCCGCCGAGAAAGCGGCGATTACGCTCGGATTCGGCCGCGAGAACGTCCGCAAGATCGCAGTGGACGATTGTTTTCGTATGCGCGCGGACCTGCTCGAACAGGCGATCCTGTACGATCTGGCTCGTAATAAGCGGCCATGCTGTATCGTGGCTTCCGTGGGCTCGACCTCGACCAGCGCGATCGAGCCTATCCAGGAAATCGCCGACGTCGCTGAACGCTACCAAATCTGGCTGCACATAGACGCTGCCTACGGGGGTCCCGCGGCGGTAGTGCCAGAGATGCGGCACATTTTGAACGGCGTGGAACGTGCGCATTCGGTGATCCTGAATCCGCATAAATGGTTATATGTGTCGATCGATTGCAGCGTTTTGTATACGCGCTTTCCTGAAGTTTTCCGCCAGGCATCGGCGCTCGGAGCGGAGTATCTCAGGACTACCGAGGACGACCAAGTCGTCAACTACATGGACTACGGCGTGCAGTTGGGCCGCCGCTTTCGCGCCCTGAAACTTTGGTACGTTTTCCGTTACTATGGCCACGACGGCGTGATCGCGCTGCTCCGCGAAGCGCTGCGTCTGGCACAACTGCTCAAAACGCTGGTCGAATCGAACAGCGACTTCGAACTCTCGGCGCCGGTGCCACTATCCCTCGTCTGTTTCCGTCATCGCGCGGGCGATGAGTTCAATCGAAGGCTACTGGCGGAAATCAACGCGAGCGGCCAAGCTTTTCTGTCGCACACCGTGCTCCATGGCAAATTTGTGCTGCGTTTCGCGATCGGCAATTTTCAGACCAATGAAACCGATATCCTCGACACTTGGGAACTTATCCAGAAGACCAGCGAAAAGCTAAGAGTCTGAATGCCTGATCTGCTCGAGACGACACTTTGCGGCATCCGGCTTCGCAATCCCGTACTGGCAGCGTCGGGAACTTTTGGATACGGGATCGAGTTCGCGAATCTAGTCAATCTGAACGAACTCGGCGGCTTGGTCACTAAGGGCCTATCGCGCGAGCCTATAGCCGGCAATCCTGCGCCTCGTTTGTGGCACACGGAAGGAGGCATGATCAACTCCGTGGGCCTGCAAAACGTAGGCGTCGCCGCTTTCGTCAGTGACAAACTTCCCAACCTCCGGGCTTATGAGGTGCCCGTAATCGCCAATGTATTCGGCTATGCGATTGAAGACTATCTCGCGGTGGTCGAACGGCTGGAGGACGCCGAAGGAATTGCCGCCTATGAGCTGAATGTATCCTGCCCGAACACGAAGGAAGGAGGCATATTCTTTTCGAGCGATCCGACACTGCTAGCGGATCTGGTTGGCCGCGTACGCGGTGTCGCAAAGCGTCCGCTAATCGTGAAGCTCTCACCAAACGTGGCGCGTATCGAACCGTTCGCGCTCGCCGCGGAGAGATCGGGTGCCGATGCCATTTCGCTCATCAATACATTTGTCTCTCTCGCAATCGATGTAGCGACGCGGGCGCCCCGTATAGGCGCAGGCTTCGGCGGTCTTTCAGGGCCAGCTATCAAGCCGATCGCGCTTCGCCTGGTCTACGAAGCGGCGCAAGCAGTGCGCATTCCCATAGTTGGCCTGGGTGGCATTCTCACAGGCGAAGACGCGGCCGAGTTTCTGATCGCGGGAGCAAGCGCTGTTGCGGTAGGCACCGCCACCTTTGTCGATCCACGCGCACCGCTGCTTATCGGCCGTCAACTCGAAGGCGTGGTCCGTGGCTTAGGGGCCACTTCCATCCACGACCTCATAGGAACGCTGCGTCTTCCCAGCCAGTGCAAAATAAGACAATGAAAGAAAGCATCACAGCGAAAAACGGACCCAAGCCCGCCGGACCCTATTCACCAGGGCTGCGCGCGAATGGATGGGTGTTTTTGAGCGGCCAAATTCCCGTCGATCCCGAGACAGGGCAACTCGTCACCGGCGACGTCCAAGCGCAGTGCGCACGCGTTCTCGAGAATCTCGAACTAGTGCTGGATGCCGCCGGGCTCACGCTGGCAGACGTTGTGAAAACGACTGTCTTCTTAAAAAACATCGGCGATTTTTCCGCGATGAATGAAACCTACGGCCGTTATTTTCCGAAAACGCCGCCGGCACGCACCACGGTCGAGGTCGCTCGCCTTCCGCGCGACGTGCTTATCGAGATTGAAGCGATTGCCGTCAGGTAAAGCCGTAAAGCTATTTCTTTGGCGGATCTTCTGCCGGCTTTAGAGGTGGATGGGCGCTGTATTGCTTTTGAGGCCGGCTTAAGGTAATTTCGACCAGCTTTTCTTCTCCGGAAACATCCAACTTCTCTCCAAAGGTCTGGTACGTCTTCGAATTCACTTGCAACTGAACAGTGCCTTCCGGAACCGGTGGGAAGTGTGCCCGGCCTTCCTGATTGGTGCGTACTTCCCAGTGAATTCGCTTTCGTTTTCCGGCTTTCTTAATGTCGTGAGAGCCAAGGAAATCCAGCATCACTTCGGCGTTGGGAACGGGTTTATCGAACTCGTTCGAGACTACCACTTTAATAACCGTTTCCGGCGAATCAGCCGGTGTACTCACGCAGCATCCCAAAAAGAGCGCGAGCAGGGTCGCTCGAATCCTCATACTGAAATTATCGCAGCAACGGCTGAAGTGCAGAAAGCAGTGACGCTTCGTCCATCAATCCGGGATGGTACAGCTTCACGATGCCGCGACGGTCCACCAGCACAATGGTCGGCGTCGTGCTTGCGCCAAAGTGCTCGAGGTTGGCCGCATCGAGTGGAACGCGGACGTTCGGAATGCTCGAGTAGTAACGCTCGAAGACCTTCTGGATGAACGCGGTCTCCTTCGCGGGCGGCGCTTGGTCGTCGTCCATGGTGTAGCCATAGCGCTCAGTGGGAGCGACAACGACCAATCCTTTCGATCCAAATTCCGCCGCCAGCTTGGCAATCACCGGCACTTGGATTTTGCAGTCGGCACACCAATGCGCCCAAAAGAGCAGAAGTAATACTTTGCCCTGCCAGGCGGCGGCGTTGCCCTTCGCGCCGATCCACTCTGTGGTGCGAAGCGGCGGCATACGTTTGCCCTCGAGTGTCATCAAATTGATGTTCTTCTGTAGCCTCTCGACGAGCGACGTGCTGTGGAACTTTCGTAAAGCCGACTGTAAGAGTTGAATGGCTTCGGAAAGTTTGTGTTGCGAATAAAGCGCTTCAGCCTGCACTTCGTAGGCTGCGCCCAAAGCCAGCGGCAGATGCGGCTCGGAATCCAGGGTTCGTGTTCCCAAAGCGGCCTGACTGCTGCGCTCGATGTCTTCGGCTTGCTGGATCGCCTCATCGACACGCCCGGCTGCCAACTGGCCGCGCGCCACCCACGACAGCGCTTCGAGTGCCTCCGGCGTATCGCCGTTCAGTCGCCTGAATTGCTTAGCCATTGCTTCCGCCGAAGCGAGATCGCCATTCCGAAGAGACACGCGCACGTATGCCACTACACGTGGGACCGCAGGTTGACCATAATCCTTTGGAATGTCCTGTGCGCGCGCGATGCCCACCAGCAGCAGAGCGGCCAGCCAGCGGGTGCCTACTGAATACACAAACTCTTCAAATATTCGCGGAACTGCTGCCCGAGGTCATGCCGGTTCAGCGCAAATTCGACGGTCGCCTTTAGGAATCCGAGCTTGTCTCCGGCGTCATAACGCGTACCCTCGAATTTCAGCCCGTAGATCGGCCGGTTGCGCAGCATGTACTTCAGAGCGTCGGTGAGTTGGATCTCGCCGCCGCTGCCCGGCTCGATTGATTCCACACAGTGAAATATCTCGGGCGTGAGAATGTATCGGCCGATGATAGCCAAATTAGACGGCGCGTCGGCAGGCTTCGGCTTCTCCACCATATTGCGGATACGAAACAACCGATTGCCCGCCCCGTTGTCCGCGACCGGTTCGGCGTCCACCACGCCATAGGCCGAAATCTGGTCTCGCGGCACTTCCATCAACGCCAGCACTGACGCGCCATAGTACTCGTACACATCGAGCAACTGCCGCACACAGGGCGTTTCTGAAGAAATCACATCGTCCGATAAGATCGCTGCAAACGGTTCGTTACCGACCAGTTCTTTGGCGCGGTGCACGGCGTGCCCCAGGCCCAAGGCCTCTTTCTGCCGGACGTAGGAAATATCGATCATGTCCGAAATCGCACGGACCATGGAAAGCAATTCGCTCTTGCCTTTCGATTCAAGCAGTTGCTCTAACTCAAAGCTGACATCGAAATGATCTTCAATCGAAGACTTGCCGCGCCCGGTGACGACGATGATGTTCTGAATGCCGGAATGAATCGCTTCTTCGACACCGTATTGAATGAGCGGCTTATCCACTACGGGCAGCATCTCTTTCGGCTGGGCTTTTGTCGCCGGGAGGAATCGCGTGCCAAGTCCGGCCGCCGGGAACACCGCCTTGCGTACCTTTGGGATCATCATCCGCCAGTATCCCAGAAGAGGCTTCTTCTCACTCGTGGCGTAGGGCGGTGACCGGATCGACACGCGCGGCGCGATACGCGGGCAGGAATGCCGCGATCAGAACTGTCGTCGATAAGGCAGCAACCGCCACAAAAAGTGTGTACGGATCGGCCGGCGCAACTCCATACAAAAGACTGCCGACCAGACGCCCAGCGGCCCAGGCCGCGGGAATTCCTATCGCAAGACCGTAGCCGACAAGCCGCAAGGCTTCGCCGACAACCATTCGCAACATCTCGGGCGGTCTTGCGCCAATTGCCATCCGAATACCAATTTCAGTCGTGCGCCGTGTGACCGAATAGTTCACAACTCCAAATAGCCCGACCGCGGCCAATAGCAGCGCTACGAGGCCAAAGAGCAATACCAGCATTGCGATCGCACGCTCCGGGTGAAGTGAATCGTCGATTTGACGACCTATGGTCGTGATGTTGAGAATCGTTAACTCATCTCCAGCCTGTGCACGAATTGCGCGCTCGAGTGCGGAGGGCTCGCCGGAGGTTCTGAGCTCAAACGTCATTCCTGAAATGGATGGGAATTGCCAGTAAGGAAGAAATACCATCGGAAGAGGCTGCTCGCGCGGATCGTTATACTTTGTGTCCTGGACGACGCCGACGATCGTTACAGGCCCGCTTGCCTGGCTGGCGCCATAACCGAGCATCCTTCCAACCGCCATTCGAGTGGCCAAAAATTGCCGGGCAAATGTTTCGTTCACGATAGCAACTTTGGGTGTGGATTCGCGGTCCCGTTCCGCGAAATCGCGGCCCGCAAGCAAGCGTATTCCCAGCGTGCGAAAGAATCCGGGCGAGACGATGTTGCGATGGGCATGGCTATTTTCGTGAACGGCCAGGATGCTGCCGAATTCTGAAATCTTAGTCGTTGAATCGTTGCCGTCGAGCGGGCTGGATTGCGAAAAGCTCGCGCTCGAAACACCCGGGAGAGCCGCGACCCGCATCAGAAGCTCCGCATAGAGATTCCGCAGCCGCACTCCACCGAAGCTGCTGCGGCCCGGATTGACAGAGACGAGCACCGTCTCGGTTCGCGTGAAGCCGAAGTCGACCGAGGCCAGGTTTTGGAACGTTCGTATGAAGAGTCCCGCGTCGACCAGAACCACGATCGAAAGCGCTACCTGACACACCGCCAGCGAGCGGCCGGCGGCCAGACGTGGCGCCCGGCTTACTTTCTTCAGAGACGACAAAATCTCGACATGGCTTGCCCGCAATGCCGGCAGTGCGCCAAACGCGAGTCCGGTGAGCAGCGACAGCGATGCGGTGAACAGAACCACATGTAGATCGAGGTGCAAATGGATGAGGTCCCCGCCCAGCAGATGGGGAAGAAATTGAATACTCCACTGCGCCAGTGCCAGCCCGGCTGCTCCGCCGAATGCGGCAAGAACCATGCTCTCTGTCAGCAATTGGCGTATCACGCGGCCCCTCCCGGCCCCCACCGCGACTCGCAGCGCGATCTCTCGCTCTCTCGCCGCCGATCGCGAGAGTAAAAGATTCGCCAAGTTGGCGCAGGTGATCAGCAGTACAAGCCCGACGATGCCCATGAGCACGAGCAGCGGCCGTGCAAACTGTTTGCGCAAATTCGAAGAGCCTTTGCTCCCGGGCTCCACAACGACCCGAGCGCGGAGGAAGGCCGTCTTCCGGTTCTCCGAGCCGCCAAGCGGCACGCTCGCGATGGTGGCTCTCAGGAATTCCGGAAAGATCCGGTCGAGGTTCGCTTGTGCTTGCCGCTCGGAGACCCGGGCCGCAAACGGCCCATCGTGTTCAACCACCAATGCAACCGCGCCCGGAGAGCCTCGCTCGCGGGTCTAAGCCGCGGTTCAAGACTCAGCGGGACATAAATCTCGGGAGGATTACCAAGTTCCAATCCAAAAAAGCCCGGTGGCGTTATCCCTACAACCGGGAACGCGATTCCGTTGAGCGAAATGCGCTGGCCGATGACGGTGGAAGCAGCGGTAAAGTGGCTCTGCCAATAGCCGAAACTAATCACTGCGACCGGCATAACCGATGGGGCGTCGCCACCACATCTCAGTAGATATTCTACCCAGATATTCTCGCCGTTAAAAGGCCCAAAATTACCATCCACCGTTGTTCCTCTGTTGCCTTTGGCGCGGGTGTGCTACTCCTAAAAGTTAAAGGCTAGAGGAATAAGTGAAATAAGATGGCTTACGTAATTGCAGAACCTTGCATCGGAACCAAGGACGCTGCCTGTGTGGACGCATGTCCGGTGGATTGTATCCACCCGAAAAAGGACGCCGAGAAATTCGAGAGCGAAACGATGTTGTACATCGATCCGGTGGAATGCATCGATTGCGGCGCCTGCGTACCGGTTTGTCCGGTTTCCGCCATCTTTGCGCTCGACGATCTGCCCGAGAAATGGGCCGATTTCGCGCAAAAGAACGCGGCGTTTTTTGGACGCTAGCAAGCACCCTTTTAAGAAAACTAGTGACCAATTTCTGGATGGGCCGCTACAGGTGCGTCAAGGTGCGGCCTGCCAGGATATTTGTCCGCCGGCCGTTCTCGACGGCCAATTTTCCGTTAACGAACAAATAGCGAACGCCCGTGGCTAGAACCTGGGGATGCTCATACGTAGCCGTGTCGCGGATCGTCGTGGGATCGAAGATCACGATGTCGGCAAAAAATCCGGTTTGGATCAAGCCGCGATTCTTGAACCCCAGCGTCTCGGCGGGAAGAGAAGTGCTTGAGCGAATCGCGAAAGGCATGGAGATGACGTGTTCGTCTAGCACGTACTTGCGCAACTTCCTCGGGAAGGTGCCATATTTCCGCGGGTGGCCTTCGACGCCATCCGAACAGGTCATAACCCAATCCTCACGCATAAAGTTCTTGATGTCATCGTCGCGCATATTGAAAGAAGCGACTCCGGCATCCCCCTTCCGAATGATCTCGATCGCGGCTTCGACCGGCGACTCATGACGCTCTTTGGCTACCGCTCCAAGAGTGCGGCCCTTAAGCGAGTCATCGCGAGCGTCGATGATGAGAATCGATTCTGAACCGCCGCGGCGCTCCAGATTCTTGTTCATTTCCGTCATCAATCGCGGTCGAACCGAAGGATCGCTAAGACGCGCGAGAAGCGCGGGCCTGCCTCCTGCCTCGGCCCAACGCGGAATTAACGAAGCACCCACGCTCGTCCCTGATGCGTTGTAGGGATATTGACTGGCCGTAATGCGGATGCCTTCCCGGACGGCCTCACGAATCAGTTCAATGGCCTGAGGACTCATGCCCCAAGTGTCTTTTCCTAACGCCTTAATATGCGAGATGTGCACCGGCAGACCGGCTTCCCGCCCGATCCGGATCGTCTCCTTTACCGCTGCGAGTAACCCGATTGAATAAGTGCTTTCGTCCCGCATGTGGGTGTCATAGATCCCGGCACCGGCGCCAGCCTCTTTGGCGAGCGCTACGATTTCCTCTGTAGAGGCAAAGCTGCCCGGCGCATAGTAGAGGCCGGTAGACATTCCGACTGCGCCGGCTTTCATACCGCGCGCCACCAGCGTTTTCATGCGGTCCAGTTGTCCCGACGAGGGTGACCGGTCGGACATGCCCATGACTTCGGAACGTATGCTACCCTCCCCGAGAAATAACGCGGCATTGGTTCCTATACCTGCCTCTTTCCAATGCGCGAGAGCATGCGCAATGTCGACCGGACTGCTGCCATCGTTTCCGGTTACCACCGTAGTAACGCCCTGCATGAGATAGGGCTCATTGCCGTGACGCTCGGGGCTGTTCAGATCGCCCAAGCTGTGCGTATGAGGATCGATAAAACCGGGAGCCACGGTCAGTCCCGAAGCATCAACTACACGCAATGCCCGAATGTTCGCGCCCTTACCGAGAAAAGTAATCCGATCGCCGAGGATGCCCACGTCCAGCGCTTGCGCGTTCGAGCCGGAACCGTCGATTACAGATCCATTTTTGATCAGAACGTCGAGTACTTGCGCGTGCAGCGCCGCGGCAAGCAGCCAGGCACTAACGGCGATAGATCGCACAGGAGGTATCGGTCTCCCAAACACGCACAAACGCGAGTGCCACAGGCTCGATGCCGCGCTGGATTTCGTCGAAAATGAATTTCGCGATGTTCTCGGCGGTCGGATTGGTCGAGTCGAACGGCTTGAGTTCATTAATGAAATGGTGATCCAGATACTCACTGGTCGCCCGCAAGCGCTTCTTTAACTCGGTGAAATCGTACAGCAGTCCGTTTTCATCAAGGGAAGCACCTTCAAGACCCACCTGCACGCGGTAATTATGTCCATGCACGTTCTCGCATCTGCCGTTGTAGTTGCGCAGCGCATGGGCGGCGGCGAACGTGTGCTCTACGACAATTTCATACATCGAAAAATTTCTGAATATCCTCTAGTTTGGCGGTCAGCTTATACGGCGGCAGGCTGTCGATAAAGATACGCCCATACGGCAGCTTGATAATTCTATTATCCAGGAGCACCAACGCGCCGCGGTCACTGGCTCCTCGAATCAGCCTTCCGAAGCCCTGTTTCAACGCCAGCGCGGCCTGCGGGACTTGATAGTCGTAAAATGCGTTGCCTCCCGACTGGCGGATGGCTTCCATACGCGCCGCGGTCACCGGATCGGTCGGCACGGCGAAGGGCAGCCGGTCGATGATGACGCAACTCAGCTGATCGCCTTGCACATCGATCCCCTGCCAGAAGCTCGATGTACCAAACAGGACAGCTCCGGGAGTGGAGCGGAACGCCTCGATGAGCGCAGTCCGAGGCGCGTCGCCTTGCAGCAACAACGCATAATCGAGCCGGTTTTTCACCAGTTCATGCACCTGCCGCATTTGTTGGTAGCTGGTGAACAGGACAAATGCCCGCCCACGGGAGGCTTCGAGCACCTGCTCAACGACGTCGCTCGCCGCCCGTGCAAAATCGGGCTGCCGCGGGTCCGGCAGATGTCGTGGAACGTAGAGCACGACCTGATTGGCATAGTCGTACTGGCTTTCGACGCGCTGCGTTCTGGCCTCCGGCAGCCCCAGACGGGTCTGCGTATATTCGAAGCCGCCCGCAACTGCGAGCGTTGCAGACGTGAGAATGACCGACTCCACCTGGTCGAAGAGACGCGCCGACAGCACCTCCGAGACATTGATCGGGGTCGCCTGCAGGTACAGTCCTCGTCCGCGCGCCTCCACCCAATACACTGTTGCCATGTCGGTCGATTCCATCCAGAATTGCGCGCCCTGCTGAATCAGCCTGGCTCTGCGCACCAGAGGCAACGTGTCTTCCGTCGCGCCGTCCACCAACTCGAGCCGGCCGCATAGTGTCTCGAGCGCCAGCAGAAATTCACGGTATTCGGTTTCATGCCGGGCAAGAAATCCTTCCCGATCCGGAAAACCCTGCCGCCCTTCGTGCGGGAAGAGCCGGAAAAGATCCTCACTGCGCTCACCGAGTTGTACCAGACAGCGGTCCAATTCGGGCGCGGCGAACAGTTTGCGGCGTGAAACCGCGGCGGTATCTTTCACGAGTTCCTGCACCTGCAGATTGCTCACGCTCATTCCGAAGTATTGGCCGGCAACATCTTCGATTTCGTGCGCTTCATCGAAAATCACTGCCGCGTATTCCGGCAAGATCGCGCCGAACGATTGGTCGCGCATCGCGAGGTCAGCAAAAAAGAGATGATGATTCACCACGATGATGTCGCTGGCGAGCGCCTTTCTGTGCATCTCGGTGATGAAGCAGCGCTCGAATTGCTGGCACTTCTGCCCGCTGCAAGCATCGGCGCGGGCATCGAGCTTCCACCAACTGCTGCTGGACTCCGGCAGTTCGCGCAATTCGCTGCGGTCTCCCGTGGTTGTCACTCTTTCCCAATCACGAATCAGCCGGAATTCGTTGATTTCAGCGAGGCCGCTGAGGATCGGCTCCCGTTCTGCGTCATATAGCTTTTGCCGGCATAGGTAGTTCGCGCGGCCTTTCATATAGCACGCTCGAACCGGCCCCGGGAGTAATGATTCGAGAAACGGCAGATCTTTGAAATAGAGCTGTTCCTGGAGCGCCTTCGTTCCCGTTGAGATCACGACTCGTTTGTTGGAAAGAATCGCCGGCAACAAATAAGCGAGCGTCTTTCCGGTCCCGGTCCCCGCCTCTACGATCAAGTGCCGCCGCTCAGCGAGAGCGGAGGCGACTGATTCAGCCATCTCGAGCTGGCCCGGCCGGTATTCGAAATTTGGGTGAGATCCCGCCAGAATTCCGTTACGGCCAAAAAAGCTCCGCAGCGTCAGGATTGGCGCAGACCTTTTCACTTGTGGATTCTCAAAGCACTCACGTCGGAAATGGCGATGAGCCCTTTGTCTAACAGGCCTTCGATAACCGCCAACAGCCGCTCGATGTTATCCGGCGTATCCACGATTTGCATAACGATTGGAAGATCGTGGCCAAGAAGGTGCGCCCGATGAATCTCCGCCGTTTCGCCGTATCCTTCGACGCCGCGGAACACAGTGGCGCCGGCAATTTTCAGCTCGCGGCATTTTTCGAGAATCACCTCATGCAGTGCCTTTTCCTGGTAGCGATCGCTTTCGGTAACGTACAAGCGGAGCAGCTTAGCTGGTTGGTAGGTTTGCATGGACGAGTCGAACGATGTCTACGTCGGAAATCACAATGAGTCCGTCGTCGAGCATTTCTTCGACGGCGGCCGCCGCTGGGCCCAACTTTTCCGCCGATTCAATCACAGAGATCATCACCGGCAAATCGCGCGAGACATGGAAAAAGCTTTTCTTGTGGCTATGGCCTTTGGCGCCATACCCATCGACGCCGCGATGGACGATGGCACCGGCAATCTCCATCATGCGCAGCTTCTTGACGATCGCATCGTATAGGGGCTCCTCGTGCCAGCGATCCGCCTCACCGAAGAAAATCTGCATCAGCTTTGCCTTCGCCGCCTCGCGGGAGCGCGCCGGCTTGGGCTCAGGTTGCGGCTTTTCTTTCATCGCGGATTTGACGACGCGGGTATCCTGGACCTCGATCAGACCGTCGGTCACCATATCGTAAAGAGTCGGAAGAACCTCCTCCACCTTCTCCGCGCTGTCGATGAATTCTACTCGAATGGGAAGATGTTCGGCGAGCGCTTCCATTTTTGGGGTGTGCAGTACGTTATGGCCGCCGAACCCCGCGAACGCTCGGGTGGCAGTAGCTCCAGCTACACCCTTATGCATCAGGTAAGTCAGAATAGATTCGTATAGCGGGCCGAGGTGATGCTGCGTGTCCTCATTCAGGTAGATCGTTGCCTTCTTGGCGACGCCTCGGGGGAGCATACGCGTATCCATCATCGCTTACCTCCGGCAATCGCGCCCAACCAGACTGCACCGTATCCTACTACCACGCTGCCAACGGCGTTCAGTAGACCCAGCCAACGCGCCCCGTCCTTCACAAGACTCAGCGTTTCCCACTCAAAGCTCGAGAATGTGGTGTATCCGCCCAGAAATCCGACCACGAGAAGAAGACGCCAGTTCGGGTGCGGCCGCAGCCGTTCCGTCAATAGAGCCATGGTGAGGCCAATCAAAAATGAGCCGGTGATATTGATGAAGATGGTTCCAAGTGGAAAGCGCCCGCCGGTTCTGGTCATGATGACCGTACCAACCACGTATCGCACCAGAGATCCGGCCGCCCCGCCGGCCAACACCATGATGTAACGACTCAACGCCGGACCTCCTCATCCGCCTTTTTTCTATTTGTTTTTTTGGGTCAACCGCTCGAAGAGGGCAAAAATCTCCCGAGGCGATTCCGCCACAGGAGTCATTGGCCGCGTTGCGCGACGTTAAGCGAACCCCACCGCTACATCAACAGCATACAGTAGGTGATAGGCGCGCTTTGTATGGCGGAGGAAATTCTTTACTGGACCGAACTGATCGGCCTGAAGGTCTATGACTTGAAGGGCCGCGGCATCGGCACGCTCCGCGATGCCGCGCTGGTTCCGTTGATCGATCCGGTGCGGGTGGACCGTTTTCTGGTAGGCGCCGGTCCCGGTTGGCTCAGCATCCGCTACGACCAAGTGAAGAGTATTGGTCACGACGGCATCCACCTTCAGGATGAGCTTCTCACCCCATACCATTCCGACGAGTACATGCTTCGTATGGTGCGCGACCTGCTCGATCAGCAGATCATCGACGCGCAGGGCCGGAAGGTTGTCCGCATCAACGACATCACTTTTCTGAAGGAGCGGGAAGACGATAGTGATGTCCTGCACATTCTGGAAATTGACATCGGGGTGCGCTCCATGCTGCGCCGCGTGCTGCGCGGAATAGTGTCCCCGTCGATCATCCGCGCGCTACAGAATCGCATCCAGCCGCATTCCATCCGGTGGGAATTCTGCAACATGCTGGAGGCCGACGCCCAGCGCCGCGTGCGGTTAAACATCTCGAACAAATTGCTCGAAAAAATGCACCCAGCCGACCTCGCCGACATCGTCGAGAATCTGGGCCATGAAGACCGGGTTTCCATCTTCAATAGCGTCACCGCTGAGACGGCGGCGGAATTGCTCAGTGAAGTCGATCCCGGTATCCAGACCAGCATCATCGAATCGCTCAAGACCGACAAGGCCGCCGCAATTCTTGAGGAAATGCAGCCATCGGAAGCCGCGGACGTCCTCAGTGAACTGGGCGAAGAGCAGTCGGAACAGATTCTCGAGGAGATGGCGCAAGCGGACAAAGAGGAAGTGGAAGAACTCCTCGAATTCCGCGACGATACAGCCGGCGGACTGATGGACCCAGGCTTTATCGCGTTGCCTGAATGTTCCACCGTGGCGCAGGCAATGGACGAGCTGAAGAAAAACCAGGAATCCATTGAGAGTCTCCACGACATTTTTCTTGTGGACGAGGAAAATCGGCTGCGCGCTACAGTTCCGCTTGCTAAGCTCCTGTTTGCAGCCGGCGAGACACCCCTAAAAGAGTTTGCCGTCGATCCGTTGCTTTCGATTCAACCGGACGAGAAGCAGGACCGCGTTGCTGAAGTATTTGACAAGTACAATCTGCTCACTCTGCCCGTGGTGAGTGAGTCCGAAGAACTGCTTGGCGTAATCACGGTAGATGACGTGGTCGCGCTTTTGCGGCAAGGTTAGGCTTGAGAACGGAGCGCGCGCTGACGATTTCAGGACCGGAATATCCGGCATAACAATTCAATACCTATGGCGCTGGTCATCAGGCGTTCTTTCTCGTCAAGAAGCATGCGCCTGGTCCAATCTACGAAACCACCGTCGGCAATCGGATAGGATTCCCCGGAAGAGCTGGCTCCAGCAATCTGAAAACAAGGCCCGTTGTAATAAGCGAGTCCGTTCAAGCGGTGCATATTGAAACCGAAACGCGCGGTCGGGTGCTCCGCCGCTAGCTGGGCGCACACTTCCTGCTCCATCCCTTGCAATTGGATCAACAGGTGTTTGGGCAGATCGAGGCCCGCCAAATCCTCCGACGGCCGAGCAATTCGACCGGGCCAGGTATGACCGTACCGCGCCAACATTCGATCCGAACTCCCCGGATCACGTGCTTTCACCGATCCTCGGATTTCCTCGCGGTCGACCCCAAATCTGGAGCAGAGCGCAGCCACAGCGCGGGTATCGGAAATCTCGACTGTCAGGTCTTCGAAGACAAACCCTATGGTCTTCAGACTCGCGAGAAACGAGAGGTATACACCGATGTGTTCCCGCAGAGCCCGAATCTCGAAGGAAAAAGAGCCCTGATCGCGACCGCCGCTGAGCAGGCTGAATAGCTTGAAGTGAGCGGTCATGCCTGGCTTCCGCGGCAGTGGGAACCGGGTCACGCGTTGATTCGAACAGAGCCGTATGTCGCATCGCCTGTCGATCGGCCGCTGACGGCGGCGCGCGCATTCAATGGCCATGCCAAGCGTCGGGTCGGACGTACATTCGAAGGCGCGCACCGTACTCACAACATTGGCCTGATCGAGTCCGGTAAGCACGCCCAGGGCGCCCAGGGGATCGAGCGGCGACAACTCAATGGCTTCGAATTGGCTCGCACTGAAATATGCGGAGCGCTCGATTTCGTGTAGAAGCCGGCCGTCGACATCTGAGGCTTCACTGACCGCGTTAGGACGCTTGAATTGTGCCGGCTCCATCCCAGTAATCCGGCGTTTCAGAACGGCCAACAATAACGAATGTAAGTCCGAGCCCGGCAGCCGGGTCAGAAGCTCGACTAGGTCCGGCGTTTCCACGTCACGAGCGACGCGCTGTGCTATCTGTTCACTCATGATCGCTCCTCGTGCGAAGTCAATTGGTGAAAGAGGCGGTCCAGCGCCTCCGCGGGCGTTTTGCAAAGGCCGCTGTGGACAGGTGAGACCTGAATCATCGTGCTGCGCGGCGAAACGAGCCAGTGAAACCGCTCGCGGAGTTCGAGACGCGCGATGGGTCCGGCGGACGGGTCGCCGGTGCAAATTCGGGACACGGCTTCCAGGTGTTGGCGCACAAGATCCACGTCGAGTGCAGGCCACAGGGCCTTTAGACGTGCCTCATCGACATGCACGCGAGCGTCGAGGAAGCGCTGTTCGGCGCTAAAGAGGATGACACCCGCGTTTACGAACTCCTCGCGGTCGACGCGGGGAACGACGCGCAGGACGGCATAATCAAACGATGTGGGCGCGGGCACGCAAAGCCTCCTGGACAAAGTTAGCGGAAGCTCTCAGGCGCCGGGTTAGCACATCGATATAGACGGCACGCAAATCCACGGGCAGCCACGCGGTGGGCACCTGATCGAGAATCCCACCGAAAACATCCGGACCCAGACGTTTGCATGCGATGGACGCTGTCTCCTCGATGTTGGAGGCCCACGGCAAAAGCACGTGATGACGAATCGCCTCAAATGGAGACTCGACCATTTGCTCCATGTTCTTCCAGTTGTGATGAAAATAGAGCGCCGCGCCGTGGTCGATGCAGTAGAGCGACTTGTGCCAATAGAGCAGATTGGGATTGCGCGCTGTGCGATCGACGTTCGTAACAAAGGCGTCGAACCAGACTGTTGTGGAAGCAACGCCCGCGTCGGCACGATCGCCCGCCGCCGGATCGAACATCGTGGAGCCTGGAAGATAGTCGAGGGCAAGGTTCAGACCGGCACTGGACGTTAGCAGTTCCCGTATTTCGTAGTCGGGCTCGTTGCGGCCCAGTGCGGCATCGACATTAACCAAAACAATCTCGGGAACTTTCAGGCCAAGAGCCCGGCCGATTTCACCGGCGACCAACTCGGCAACCAAGGCGAGCGGACCCTGCCCGGCGCCGCGGAATTTGAGCACATAGAGGCCGAGGTCCTCGGCCTCGACAATGGCCGGCAACGACCCGCCTTCCCGGAGGGGAGTTACATACCGGGTAGCGTGAATGGTCCGGGCCATTGCCTACAAAGTGTAACGGGTTCATGGGCCGCGGCAGGCGCGTGCTTTGTTTTTGGGCTACCATGACAGTGACGTGAAACGCCGCCTCCCATACGTGTCGGCCGCGCTAGGGCTACTGATTTTATTGGCCTTAATGGTTTGGCAAGGATCCTTCAGCTTTTGGTTCCACCCGGCCGACCCGACCGAAACGATGTTGTTTTCCGCCGTCTCGATGCTCATCTTTGTGCTAGGGGTGATACTGGCGTTCATGCTGTTCCGTGCCGGTGTAAAGCTATACATCGACCGGCAACGCAACCGCGAAGGCTCGCGCATCCGCTCCAAGCTCTTGTTAGGCGCCCTCGCGCTCACTATTGCGCCAACGCTGTTCTCGGCGCTATTCAACTACGCCGTTCTGAACCGTACGCTGGAGAAATGGTTCACGCTTCCGCAGCGTGGGATCGTGATGAACCTGCAAGATCTCGACAAGTCCTACCGCAGAGAAGCGCAGGACCGGGCCCAAGCTCAAGTGAATTGGATCAGCTTGCTTCCGGAGACCCACGATGCGGCCGACAGCGGGCGTATTAATTCCGCATTTTTCAAGGCGTTGTGCGAAAAGCATGGCATCCGGCAATTACTCCTGGCGAGGCAAAGCGGTGTGCCCTTGCTTCTCTATCAGCTTTTCCGGGCATCGAACGCTGCACCCCTGAAAGCCGACGCCGATTTCACGTATGGCGCAGGGAAGTCCGGCCACCTTACGCTGATCAGCGCGATCAGCGATGACCCGGCACAAAAGGAATCCGAGATCCAGCGTTTCCTGAACGACCAGCAGCGGCTGGGCGGCAGACAAAAGTTTTATCACGACACATACTTCCTCTTAATCTGCCTTCTGACGCTATTTGTTTTGTTCTTCGCTGCCTGGTCCGCCCAGATTCTATCGCGCCAGATCAGCGTACCGATCTCGGCGCTGCTTGGCGCGGCCGAGCAAGTGCGGCGTGGAGATCTTTCTTATCGAGTGCGGGTGAGCGCAATCGACGAACTGGCTACGCTGGTGCGCGCGTTCAATCAAATGACCAGTGAACTCGAAGGGAACGCACGCGAACTCGAAGCGCGCCGCCGCTTCACGGAAGCGATTCTCGAGAGCATTCCCACGGGTGTAATCTCGGTTTCAAGCGACGAACGTATCGAGCGTGTGAATCGGGCGCTGGCTGGCATCTTTCCGCAAGAGCGGGCGCATGCGGGACGCCGCCTCTCCGATCTTTTTGGACCGGAAGATCTGGCCGAAATCCGCCATTTGCTGAAACGCGCTCGGCGCACGGGCGCGGCGGCTTGTCAGCTGGAGATGCAGCGCCCGAGCGGCGTATTGCACCTGGCGGTGACTGCGGCTTCGCTGGAAGAGAATCGCGGCATCGTAATGGTGCTCGAAGACACGAGCGATCTGCTGCGCGCGCAGAAGGCGGCCGCCTGGCAGGAAGTAGCGCGACGAATAGCGCATGAAATCAAGAATCCGCTGACTCCGATTTCGCTCTGCGCGGACCGTATCGCGCGGCAGATGCTCCGTCTGCCACTCCCCCCGGATACGCGGGCGATTCTCGAAGAATGCACGCAGACCATCCAGCAGGAAGTGCAGAGCGTGAAAACTCTGGTGGACGAGTTCGCGCAATTTTCACGCTTCCCGAGTGCCCAGCCCGTTCCGGCGGACTTGAACGAGATTGTAGAAAGCGCCATAACGGTTTTCGGCGGCCGCCTGGACGATATCGACGTCTCGATTACCCTCGACCCTGCAATTCCTCCGGTGATGGCCGACCGGGAGCAGATGAAGCGTGTGATCGTGAACCTGATTGACAATGCCGCCGAAGCTATGACAGATTCACCGTTACGCAAGCTGTTCATTTCAACTTCACAGCCATCGGTGGACATGGTAGAGGTTTCGGTCACCGATACTGGCTGCGGGATTTCTCGCGCCGACAAGGAGAAATTGTTTTTGCCGTATTTTTCGACCAAAGGGCGGGGAACGGGCCTCGGGCTCGCCATTGTCAGCCACATTGTGAACGAGCACCATGGCCGAGTGCGGGTGGAGGATAACCAGCCGCGCGGTGCATGTTTCATTGTCGAGCTAAACGGATTACCTAACGGCGACTCAGCCACGACCGTGGAGATGGCGGACAGCGCGCCCGCGCTAAAGTCGTAATTCGTTCCTGTGCCGGCACGCGGACCTAAAGTATTAATCGTCGACGACGAGGCGAACATTCGCCAATCCCTGCGCGGCGTGCTGGGTGACGAGAATTACGATTGCACGGCGGTGGAAAGCGGTGAGGCCTGTCTCGCCCTACTACTGCGCGAATCATTTGAAGCAGTGCTGCTCGACATCTGGCTTCCCGGCGCGGATGGCCTCGCCACGCTTTCCCGCATTCAGGAGTTGCCGACGGGAACGCGCCCGGCCGTGATCATGATCTCGGGGCACGGCAATATCGAAACGGCGGTGCGGGCCACTAAATTGGGCGCATTCGATTTCGTCGAGAAGCCTCTCACGATCGAAAAAGTCAGCGTAGTTCTAAAGAACGCCGTACAGCAGCGGCGGACAGACCTGGAACTGCAGAGGCTGAGGGAAGACACGGAATGGCCGGAGATCATCGGCGACAGTGTGCCGATGAAAGCACTGCGGCAGCAACTGAAGCTGATGGCCGGAACGAATGGCCGGGTGCTGATTTATGGCGAAAGCGGCACCGGAAAGGAGTTGGTGGCACGGGCGATACACCGCGCCAGCCAGCGCGCGAATGGGCCATTTGTGGAAGTCAACTGCGCAGCGATTCCGGAAGAGCTAATCGAAAGCGAGCTGTTCGGTCATCGGCGCACAAACCGCGATGGATTAGCCGACCACAAGATCGGCAAGCTGCAAAAGGCCCACGGTGGAACGTTCTTCCTCGATGAAGTTGGCGACATGAGCCTCAAGACGCAGGCTAAGGTGCTGCGCGCTCTGGACGAACACCGTTTTGAACCGGTTGGAGCGCCCCAATCCATACAAGTGGACGCCCGGGTGATTGCGGCGACTAACAAGAACCTCGAGAGAGAGATCGAGCGCGGCAACTTCCGTGAGGATTTGTTCTACCGCCTCAATGTAATCCCCTTTACGGTGCCGCCGCTACGCGATCGCGCTGAGGACGTGCCGCTGCTTGCGGATCACTTCCTGCATGAATTCACTCTGGCGTACGGCCGCAAACCGAAAGAGGTGAGTGCGGAGGCGCTCGATGCGCTGATGAAATACGGTTGGCCCGGAAATGTGCGCGAGCTGCGTAATCTAATGGAACGGCTCGTTATTTTACATCCGCAGCGGCGTATCGACGTGCGACACCTTGCGCTCGATACCGGCCGAAAAACTCAGAGCAGTAAGCCAAGTGAGACTGCGGGCAGTTTGCAGGAAGTGAAAGAAGCGGCCGAGCGCGACTATATTTTGCGCAAACTCGATGAGACGGGCGGCAACGTTACACGCGCCTCTGATTTGTTGGGCCTCGAGCGGAGTAACTTGTACAGAAAAATGAAAGCGCTCGGTATCGCACCCAAGGATTGATTCCCGGCGCTCTGATGCCTGTTGACCCTGAACGAATCACCAAGTTGAATAGGGCGGCGGAAAAGCCGGAGCGCGAATACGTGCTGTATTGGGCGCAGATGAACCGGCGCGTCGATGCGAATCATGGTTTGCTTTACGCTGCCGAGTTGGCCAATCGACACAGTCTGCCCCTGGTCTTCTACGAAGGGCTAACCTGTGCTTATAAATACGCCAACGACCGTCTGCACACCTTTATTCTCGAGGCCGTTCCCGAAACGGCCAGGCGTTTGGCGAAAGCGGGGATTGGATATGTATTCTACGCACGCAAAACCAAGAAATCGCGGAATGATGCCCTGTACGTTTTGGCCAGCCGGGCAGCTGCCGTAGTAACGGACGATTATCCCGTATTCATCGCGCGCGCCCATAACCAGCGCGTTCCACAAAAGATCGATGTGGCTTACTACGTGGTGGATTCAAGTTGCATTGTTCCGATGAACGAGATTCCGCAACGGCAATACGGCGCATATACAATCCGGCCGAAAATCAATCGCCTGCTGCTCAAATATCTGGTGCCTCCGGACCGGTTAAGGGTCAAACAACCGTTTCGCGGGGCTATTCCGGATTTTCACACCGAGGTAAACGAAAAGAGCATCGCCAGACTGGTTGGGGCCTGCGAGATTGACCATTCGATCGCGCCGGTGCACCGGACACGAGGAGGCTCGCTCGAGGCCAAGAGGCGTCTAATACATTTCTTAAAAAAGAATCTCAAGCGCTATGCCGGGAGCCGCAACGAGCCGACCGCGCATGCGACTTCGGGCATGAGCCCGTATCTCCATTTCGGACAAATCTCTTCGCTTGAAATCGCCCTCGCCGTAAAGGAATACGCCGGCCGCCACAAATTGATGGCCCATGAGTACCTGGAAGAGTTGATCGTGCGGCGGGAACTCGCGTTTAATTATGCCAGGCATGCCGAAGATCCTGGCAACTTGAACAACTTACCTGATTGGTGCCAGAAAAACATGAGAAAGCACCTGAAGGACAAGCGCGACCCGCAATATTCACGCTATCGGCTCGAGCACGCGAAAAGCTACGATGAGCTGTGGAACGCCACCCAAAAGGAGATGCTGGTCACCGGCCAAATTCACGGCTACTACCGCATGTACTGGGGCAAGAAGATCATTGAATGGGCTCGTACGTATCAGGAGGCGGCCGATTTCATGATCGATATTCATGGTCGATATGCGCTGGACGGGCGCGACCCGAATACGTACGCGAATGTTCTTTGGTGCTTCGGATTGCACGACCGCCCGTGGCCGGAACGAAAGATTTTTGGAACAATGCGCTACATGTCTCTTGAAGGCATGCGGCGCAAGACTGATGCCCAGACTTACATCGATGAGATCCGCGAATTAGAATGACTTTTCTGATTACGGGGGCGACCGGATTCATTGGAAAGAAACTGGCGCACCGACTGCTCGTGCGGGGCGACGCCGTCAATTATCTGGGCCGCGAGCGGAGCTCACAGTTAGATTCGCGTGTTGCGTATCATCCCTGGAGCAACCTCAAGGAATTACCGCCGTTGAACAGCATGCCGCGGCTGGATGCAATCGTGCATCTGGCGGGGGAACCGATTGCGCAACGATGGACGCTAGCCGCAAAGAAGCGCATCTACACGAGCCGGGTTGAAGGAACACGCCAACTCGTGACAGCAATTGGAAGACTACGACACAAGCCCGCCGTGCTGGTATCCGCATCGGCGATCGGCTACTACGGTGATCGCGGCGATGAGACGCTAATCGAACGTAGCGCCTGGGGCAACGGCTTTTTGACGGATGTGTGCAGAGATTGGGAGCGCGAAGCATTGCGCGCCCGCGAATTCGGGCTGCGAGTCGTTACACCGCGTTTTGCTACAGTGCTGGGGCGCGAAGGCGGCGCGCTGCCAAAAATGTTGGCTCCGTTCCGGCTGGGATTGGGAGGCAAACTCGGCGACGGGCGCCAATGGATATCGTGGATTCATATCGACGACCTATTGCGCCTTGTCCTATTCGCCGTGGAGAATCGAACGGTACACGGCGCCTTGAACGCTTCGAGCCCCAAGCCTGTAACGAACGCCGAGTTTACGCGCACGCTGGCGACCGCGCTAAGGCGCCCGGCGATTGTCCCGGTCCCCAAGGTAGTTCTGAAACTGGCGCTGGGCGAGTTGGCGAGCCTGCTTCTCGGCAGCTTGCGGGTACTGCCTCAGGCTACTGAGCAGGCAGGATTCCACTTCGAACGGCCAAAATTGGCAGGAGCGCTTGCCAGTTTGCTATCCTGAATCTGTTATGGCCATCCCTAATGTAAAACGCTTTCGGCCATTCTGCTCGACCTGCAACGAAACTTTCACCCTGATGGCCGTTCTGCCGAAGGATACCGATGTGGACGCATATTTGAAAGATGCGGTGAACCGTCACGACCACAAGGCGTTCCTGGACGCGAAACAGCAGCAGTTCAAGATCCGCGTCGGTCAGCAGAAGCAGAAGAAAGCCAAGTAGTTCTCAACCTTTTCGTTTTGTAGCCCGCGGCTTCCGTTAAGAAGTTCCGCGGGCTTGTAGTATGCGTATGGCTTTCGACGCGGCGAACGCCACGTCGGGATCGCCATCCTTCGAGAGCTTATTAAGCGCCGGCAGCAGGTCGTCGCTGTGGCTCTCGCCAAATACCGCACAGAGCTTCAGTTTTTGCTCTTTAGTCGTCTCCGGAAGTAGTTTGACCAGGCTGGCGCGCGCATCTTCATGCTGCGCGAGTTCCTTGAGGTAGGCGCTGGCGGTATCGGCGCGGCCGCTGGTCTGGAGACTCTCCACTAGGTAAGGCAGTGGGCTGAATTGTTCGGTATCCACTTTGCCCTGATTCGCGAGCGCAAAAGCGGCGGCTAAGTGGACATGCCAATCCGCGTTCGGTTCATCGTAGGCGGCCTTAATCAGGCGGAAGTCCTCGGGCTCCCGAATTCGGCCCAGGCCCTCAAGGGCTGCCGCGCGCATCTCAGTATCGCCGCTCTGAGCATCCTGCTGAAACGTCGCGCGGTCGTCAGGGACACCCAGCATGGCAAGGGCGTCCAAAGCAGCCCGACGAACTTTTAAATTTTTGCCGCTCTTCAATGCCGCGCGTACGTCGGGCGCGGAGTCCAAACTTCGCAAACGCCCGATGGTTTCGAGAGCGGTGATTTGAATACGTTCGTTCAAATCGCGCGCAAGAAAACCGACCGCCGGTCCCGCCGAAGGGTCCTGAATTTTTTGCAGCGCGACCAGGCATTGGAAAATCATGTCGCTTTCCTTGGACTTCAACCCCTTCACCAAGGCGGGAACAGCGGGACGGGCACGCAATATACCGGCGGCCAGAGCGGCATTGGAACTGGCATCGAAGCTGAACCCGTCGTTGATCTCATCCGCCAATGCCTGCGCGACGTCGGGACGTATCACCACATCGGCATCAACGACTTGCTCGTTGCGCTCGGAGAAAAAGCCTTTGATATGCCGGAATCCGCGAGTGAAATTGCCGCTCAGACTATTGTTTGCAAGATAACCGGGCAGATAAGTGTTCACGATTCCGTCAGTCGCACGAATGCGAATTTCCGGATCGCTATCGCGCGTGCCCGCTATAAGGGCGTCCAGGCTGGCTTTCGTGTCGATACGGACTACAGCTTTGATCGCCTCCAGGCGCACATCACGATCGGAATCGTGCAGGTAGGGCGCCAGATCCGCGAGGGCTGACGTGTCGCGTTTGCCTAAATCGCGGACGCGAGAGATGCGCTGTTTGACGGTGCCGCTGGCGTCGCCGGGCGCGGATTGCGAAAGCAGCGGAAGAACGAGCGCAAAAGCAAGCGCCGCCCGTCGAAAGAATAACCAAGCCATGATTTGAAGGTAGCGGGGTTAGCGGACAACTTCAACAATCGTTTTGTGAGGGATGAGACCAGCCTCGAATCCCAGGTCCAATAATTTCTGTGCCGCGCGCGGAACGATCTCGCCGCCATCCAGCGTGTGGTCGTTCACATACATACCCACGAATTGTTCGGCTGAGGCGGCATCGAGATCGCGGGCGAACTGCATTGCATAGTTCAACGCTTCCTCGCGATGATCGAGCGAATGCTGGATACTTTCCCGCATGAGACGCGCACATTCTGCTCGCACTTCGGCACTCAGATCCCGTCGCAGCGCGTTCGCCCCTAGCGGAAGCGGCAGGCCATATTGCGTCTTGAACCATTTACCCAGATCGATCACCGCTTGCAATCCGCCGTGTCCGTAGGTCAGCTGCCCTTCGTGAATGATCAACCCGGCATCGACATCGTGATTCTTGACGGCATCGAGTATCCGGTCGAACGGCAGGATGACCTGTTGAAAATCCGGCTGGAACAGCTTCATCGTCAGGAACGCCGTGGTCATGGTGCCAGGAATCGCAACCTTTTTGCCTTTCAGGTCCTCCGGCTGCATATGCCGGGAGCTGACTACCAGCGGGCCGTACCCGTCCCCAACGCTGGAACCGCTCGCCAACAACACATATTTGTCGGCCACATACGGATAGGCGTGATAAGAAATCGCCGTAAGCTCGTAGAGCCCCTGGACCGCTTTCTTGTTGAGTGTCTCGATGTCTTCGAGCACATGACGGAAGTTCAGAAACCGTGAGCGGACCTTCTTGGTCGCCATGGCGTAAAACATGAAAGCGTCGTCGGAATCGGGACTATGGGCGCAAACTATTTCGAGTACCTGGGGAGCGGTCATATCCAACTAGGGGAAGCGGGAACCCCCTAGTGTAACAGCCGCTTTATAAGGTGGGGAGTTGCCCGGCCACGCGCTCGCGCAGCAGCCGTAGCTCAGGTTCGAGTTCTGTCAAATCCTGTTCAAAGCTAGAAAATGATTCCCGGCATCGGTTCGCGTCTCCACCGGAAGCCGCCGATTCGAGTTCGTGAGCTCCCCAGCGCGCTCGAGTGGCCCGCAGACTTCCTAGCGAGCCCTTGATAGTATGCGCGAGCCTTGAAAGCTGAGTAAAGTTGCCGCTAGCGAGCGCATGACGCATTTCGGTGACCTGACGCTGCCGCTCTTCGAAAAACAGGTCGATGATTTCGACCATGAGCTCGCGATCCCCGCCCATTTGTTCTTCGAATTCCTCCGGTTCGAGAACCGAGGATTCACTGGCAGCCGCAGCGGGCTGCGCCGCAGGATGACCAACGGCCTGCGCCAGCCGTGTCACGGCCTCCGTCAACGCGGCGGGATCCAGAGGCTCCTGCAACCATGCGTCCCAGGCGGCGTGATCCGGTTCTACCGATGAATTCACCGCGGTTTCAGACGAAATAGAGATCATCGGAATGCGGGCTAGGCCTTGCCTCTCCTCAATTCGCCTGAGACCGGCAGCGAATTCCGCTACTTCAGCCAAAGGCAGAGCGGCGGCATCCAGGACGATTGCGTCGAAGCGTTCTATACACAGAGCTTCGGTGGCTTCGGCGAGATTTGGGGTCGCCACGACGACATGGTGGGCGGCTGCCAGCAAGGAAGCGAGGCGGTCGGCACCCCCGGGATCGCCATGGATCAACAAGAAGCGCAATGCATGTATATCGGTCTTACTCATCCCCGACATCAGCCCCCGAACATATATCAACCATCGGCGAAATTCGTAAGCAACTTTAATGCCGAATGTTTTACTCTATCTCTAGCATGTTGTATACTTGCGCTTTAGTGGGGGTGAGTCTTCCCTAGTTTCGCGGCTCCCAGTACCTTGGGCCTTGGCGCCTCTCTAGCCAAGTCGCGGATTTCTGCTGTTCGAAACGTTCCTCAATTTCTGTTCAACCTGGTCCTCCCGGACGACTGCCGTCTTTGCGAGCAGCCACTTTTCAACATTTCGCGTATCCCAGTCTGCCCCTCCTGCCTTTCCCTGCCTCGGCCACTCGAAGCCGAATTCGCTTGCCAGACCTGCCGGACGCCGTTCTTGAGCCCCTACCCCCTGGACCATGATGGCCAATGCGCGATATGCCGCGAGAACACCGCAAACTTCGATTTCGCATTCGCCTTTGGCAGCTACGAAGGTCCTCTACGGAAGCTGATTCAGCTTTTCAAATATGGCAAAGTGGAGAGTCTCGCCGACCCGCTCAGCGCGTTCCTCCTACGCGCTGTGCCACGGGATCAGAATTTCGATGTGATCGTTGCTATGCCCATGCACTGGCGGAGGCAATGGGAACGCGGCTTCAATCAAGCTGAACTGTTGGCCCGGCCCGTTGCCAGGCGCTACGGGCTGAAGCTCGCCACCAACCTTCGCCGGAAGCGCTACACAGCGTCACAGGCTAGCCTTCGCGAGACGGCAAGACGGCAGAATTTGAAGAATTCCTTTGCAGTGGTGCGGCCGAATGAGATCGCCGGAAAGCGCGTGTTGCTCATAGATGACGTGTTCACCACGGGCACCACCCTGCGCGCCGCCACTGCGTCCCTTAAGTCCGCGGGAGCCGCGCGGGTAGTTGCTCTCACGCTCGCAAGAGTGGACGGACGCGCACCCGCCGCCATGAATTTGGATACAGATTTTTTTTCGACCGGCTTGGCCCCTTTGGGGCGTGCGTTGGCCGAAAACGACGCTCGCCAGGGAGTCTCGGGCGGGTCTGGAATAAGTTAACGAGTCTGAGTCGGGAAATCTAAAGTTAGCGAGTCTGAGTTAGGGACTTCTGGGAGGGGTACCTGATGGCTAGTCCGGATCGACTTCATAAGCCGGTTCTCGTTCTGAACGCGAGCTACGAACCGATCAACATTTGCGCTGCCCGCCGCGCGCTCGTGTTGGTATTGAAAGGCGTGGCATCCGCCGAAGAAGTAGGGCCTGCGCAAATCCACTCCGCGCGCCGAACCCTGCACGTCCCCTCTGTCATCCGGCTGCTCGAATACCGTCGCATCCCCCATCAAACCCGGGCCCTATCGCGCAAAAACATCCTTATGCGCGACCGCTATAGCTGCCAATACTGCCACCGCACGCTACCGTCCGGCGAAATGACGCTTGATCATGTGATTCCCCGCTCGCGTGCCGGCGAAACCACCTGGGAAAACCTGGTCGCGTGCTGCCACTCTTGCAATAACCGCAAGGGGAATCGCACCCCGGAAGAAGCGGGCATGAAGCTTCTCCGTGCGCCGCGGCCCTTCAGCTTGCATACCAGCCGTCATCTGATGCGGCTACTCGGCCGCAGCGACGATCAGTGGCGCAAATACCTATTTTATTCCGACTAAGGGGCTTCGGTCTGCAGAGCCGCCGTGGGAGTTCCGGGTTCATTGCCCGTCGGCGGTTTCGGTTTCTCGGATTTCTCTTTCGGGGCGTTGCTGGCTTTTACGGGACTAATAATCAGGTGCGCGTTGCGGCCTTCGAGCCGGGGCTGCCCTTCGATCGAGCCGACGCCGCTGAGATCACCGGCAAACCGCAGTAGCAGCTTCTTTCCCAGATCGACGTGTGCAATCTCGCGGCCGCGGAACTGCACCACTGCCTTCACGCGGTTGCCTTCTTTCAGAAACCGGATAGCGTGGTTCTTCTTGAAATCGTAATCGTGATCGTCCGTGTTGGGCCGGAACTTCAGTTCCTTCACCTGGATCACGTGCTGTTTTTTCTTAGCGTCGTGCTGTTTCTTTTTCTGCTCGTAGCGCCATTGCCCATAGTCCATGGCCTTGGCTACGGGCGGCTCGGCCGTGGGTGCGATCAGGATCAGGTCAAGTCCCATATCCTGTGCTTTGCGCACTGCGGCGGGAGTCGGCATGACTTCTACCGAGCCATCCGGAAAGACAGCGCGAACTTCTCGGGCACGAATCGCTTCGTTTACATTTTCTCGAACTTTTGGCCGGCGGGGCGGGAGACCTCTTGGTGGATACATGCCGGGCTAACGGACGGCGCTGACCCGCGCCAGGGGAACGGAAAAGAAATGGTTCAAATAAATTACCTGTTTATTAGTTTACACGCAAATGGGCCCCTCGGGGTGCACTTCCCGTGCAGCCGAAAGCCTACAAGTTTGCAGCATCTACGCTCGCGGCCTAATCTGCTCGCGTGTCAGGACAAAAACGGATGTCAAGAGAGAGGCCCGCTCAAGGAAAAACCTGCGACGACTATTCGAAATTAAAGAACGAGACACCCAATATATATTTGGGTTATTTGTCTTTGCCGGGACGGCTTTGGGTACGAAATTCGTACTGCTGAATTTGCAGCGCGAGCTGGCCTTTAGTGTGCCGGATGACCCGTCCACGCGCGACCAAATTCAGAAGACATTTTTCATTTAGTTGCGCCGGCCAGCTAATTGATACTTCCAGACGCGTTCCAACCGGTAGATCATGGTCGGACGTGAAGAGAACGCCAGAGCTGCTGATATTCAGAGTCCTGCCATTGCCGGCAAGGATTTCCGCACGTTGATTCAACGTCTTATAGCGGACCTCGCGCTCGATTGGGAAGCGGCTGGAACGACGCCGTTCCGTGTTGCCCACCTCCGGAACCTCAAGGCGCCGGCCCAGAGTCATAGAAGTTTCGGCCACAATTACACAACTCCGATCTTTAAGCTTACACAATATTTACGCATATACCCGAGTTAATTTTCCGGCTTGGCTTGGTGGCGCCGTTTCTTTAGCCACTCCACCCGTTCACGCAGCCTTTCCTCAAAACCCCGGCCGGAAGGTACGTAAAACACCACTCCGGAGAGGGAAGGGGGCATGCATTCCATATCGGTAGTGGCATCGGATTCTTTATGGGCGTGCTTATATCCCTCTCCATAGTGCAGTTCCTTCATCAACCGTGTCGGGGCATTGCGCAAATGGAGAGGAACCGGGTCAGCCACTGTGGATTCAATAGTAGCCTCGGCTTGATTCAACGCCTGGTAGGCTGCGTCCGATTTGGGCGCTAGCGACAGGTAAATGGCCAACTGCGCCAGCGCCTGGTCACCTTCTGGAATGCCAAGGAAGTGCACCGTCTGCATGCAGGCAATCGCCTGCTCGAGTGCTCTCGGGTCGGCTAAGCCTATGTCTTCTATGGCCATCCGTGTCAGGCGCCGGACCAAGTACAGGCGATCTTCCCCGGCCTTCAGCATGCGCGCCAGCCAGTAAAGGGCCGCATCGGCATCGCTCGAGCGCACCGATTTATGCAGCGCCGAGATCAGATTGTAATGTTCCTCACCCGACTTGTCGTAGAGCAAGACTTTGCGCTGGAGAGCATCGGCCAGGATCTGGCGGTCGATGACACCATCGGCGGCGGCTTCGGCAGCAATCTCGAGTGTATGTAGCGCCGCACGTGCGTCGCCGCTCGAGGCCACCGCAATCTGTTCGAGAAGCTCATCCGCTACTGCCAAATGCAGATGTCCCAATCCGTGTTTTGAATCGGCCAGAGCACGTTTCAATAGCACTACTACATCGGAAGTCTCTAACGCCCGCAGGGGGTACACCTTCGTACGGGACAGGAGTGCCGAGTTCACTTCGAATGAGGGATTTTCGGTGGTCGCCCCGATCAATGTGACATCTCCGCGTTCCACGTAAGGCAGAAAAGCGTCCTGTTGTGCCTTATTGAAGCGATGAATCTCATCAATGAACAATACGGTTTTGCGACCCACGCGGCGGGCCCTTTCGGCATCGGCCATCACCGATTTGATCTCTTTGATCCCGCTGAGCACCGCACTGAACGGGATGAAGGCGGATCCGGCCCGCCGTGCCATCAACGCCGCCAGCGTGGTCTTACCCGACCCTGGGGGTCCCCACAGGATGAGCGAGGTCAGCCGGCCGTTTTCGATCTGGGTGCGGAGTGCCTTGCCGGGAGCGAGTATATGGTCCTGCCCTAAATACTCGTCGAGACTTCGCGGCCGCATTCGATCGGCAAGCGGCCGCCCGGCGAGATCGTCGTCGCCGGATTCCGGTGCCCCCGGGAGCGGAGCATTGTCGAACAGGCTCATATGCCTTCTCTGTCTTCTCTTTGCCGAGCCGCTTCAAACAGTGCCAGCGAACAGGCGATGGCGGCATTAAGCGATTCTACGTTGCGCGCCGGAATCGAGAGGGGACTGGCCGCGCCAAGCAATTCTGTGGACACACCGTTTCCTTCGCCACCCACCACCAGCGCGCAGGGCACACGGAAATTTGCCTTACGCAATGACGTTCCGTCGCGAGAGGTAAGGGCATAAAGCGGCAAGCCGAGCGAGCGTACCTGTTCGAGAAACTCAGTTCGGGTGACGGATTCGAGCAAAGGCAGACGGAAAATGGAGCCCGCCGTAGCGCGGAGGAACTTGCCATTCGGCACCCGGACCGATCCTTCGAGCAGCACCACGCCACTGGCGCCGAAAGCTTCCGCCGAACGCACAATGGTTCCGGCGTTGCCGGGATCTTGCATGCCGTCCAGCGCCACGATTAGCGCCTGCGGTCCGGCCAGTTTGCGCCAGCTGGCGGGACGCCAACCGACCAACGCTAGAATCTCTTGCGCAGTTTCCGTAGACGCGGTCGCTGCAAAAGCACGCGCGGAGACTTCGGTGATTTGTGCCTGCAGTTGCCCGAGCAGCCCGGAGTAGAGTTCCCGGCCGCGCTCCGTGGTGACGATACGGCGCATGACGCAACCCCCGTGGAGCGCCTCGGCAACCAGATGCGGACCTTCAATGACCAACGAGCCATCTTCGGTTGGGCGTCCCGCCCGCGCGGCTCGCCGTACGCTTTCGAGAAACGGATTCTTCGCGCTGGTTAACTTAGCGACATTCTGAGGCATCGGGCGTAGACTAGGAGCAAAACCACATGCCAGCTATGAGGCCAGCCGCGTGAAGCGGGCCGTCGCAGCGCTGTCTGCGCTGCTTACGCTTCTGTTAATAGGCTACCTTTTCTACGTTTCTGACCAGATCGAGCGGCAGTCGACGCTCGATGAAGCGCGGCCCGCCGATGTCATCATCGTGCTCGGCGCTGCACAATACCGCGGCAGGCCCTCACCAGTGCTGCAGGCCCGGCTAAACCATGCGTTACTTCTGTATCTGCGGGGGTTCGCTCCCTATTTGCTGACGACCGGCGGTGCGGGCGGCGATCCGGTATTTACCGAGAGCGAAGTGGGCCGCGCCTATCTCGCCCAGCGCGGCGTAGCCTCCGAGCGAATCATTACCGAAGAAGGCGCGACCACTGCGGAGAGCCTGGAATCAGCCGCCGAAACCATGCACCGCATGAATCTGCACTCCTCGATCGTCGTGAGCGACGGCTATCACATCTATCGCGTAAAGCGCCTGCTCGAATCGCGCGGTATACGCGTCTATGGCTCGCCCCGCCCCGAAGGGGGGGGGCGTAGTACGGCGCAGCTTCGCTGGCTGTACCTCCGGCAATCGGTGGGATTTGTGCTCTGGCAGATTGGTGTGAATATTTAGGTCGGACGTTCGACGAGCGGGTCCGACCCGAGGCGGACAGCTTGCCAAGGAAGGGTAGGTCGAAGTTGACCAATATTCCTCGTGCCGCGCTGCCAAAATCAGCCTTCCGCCCCACTGGCAGCGTTCGGCGCCCACAGCGTTTCGGAGCTGCCGAGGATATGGTTTACCCAACGGCTCCAGACAAAAAACGCATCACTCAAACGATTCAGGTAAGTCAGCGCTTCGGGCGGCACGCTTTCCGAGCGGGCGAGCGAAACCAGCAAGCGTTCGGCCCGGCGGCAGATGGTGCGACAGACATGTAACTCGCCGTCGAGGCGGCTGCCGCCGGGGAGCACGAATGAACGTAAGCTGGCGAGCGATTCATTCGCCTGATCAATCTCCTGCTCGAGCCGCTGCACTTCGGCGGTCGTGATGCGGGGCTGCTTGGGGTGCATGTCCTCGGGCAGTGTGGCAAGAGTGGAACCGAGGTTAAAGAGCTCATGCTGCACCCGCTTGAGTATCACAGCAAACGGGACAAGGGCGGGCGTTTGCCCGGAAAGTTCTTCTACGGTCGTCCGTGCCAGGCCGAGAAACGCGTTGAGCTCGTCGACCACTCCGAAGCAATCGATGCGGGCATTGTCTTTCGGAACACGCTGCCCACCAACCAGGCGCGTCTCGCCGCTATCGCCGGCGCGGGTGTAAATCCTGTTGAGCGCGATACGGGGCTCGTTAAAAGTTTTTTCGCTCAATGCGTCTTCCTTATTGTGGCGCAAGGATCGACGCGCGATGTGACAAGGCGAAGAAATAGCGTTTTTACGAAACGAAATCATCCCTCCGGCATTTTATGATTCAAACCGAATTTGCTCGCGACGCATACAATCTTCCTTCCGCTGGACGTCTGGTCAAAGGCCCTCGGCCTCTAAGTGATGGATTTCACAAGGCAAAAATTGGCTGAAGGCGGGAGGTCATGGCTAAACTACGGCCTCTTTTGCGAAACGAAGTCGCTTACTCAGGCATTTTGCCATTCGAACCCAATTCCGATCCGCATAAAAAGGACCGCGTCTTAGAATGAGTACACTTCTTAGGGTGAGTAATCCGCGATTTTCGTTTACGCATCTGCCGGAGGTGAAATCCGAAGTTGACCTATCTATTCGCTGGCTGCTCATTCCAGTGATCGTTCTGCTTGGAGCATTGATCCGGAAGGCTTGGATCGATGTGGATGTAGCTTGGGATTCCTTCGCTTACCATCTCCCGCTGGCGGCGCTACGCACTGGCATCATTTCTCCAGAACAATATCATTTGTCCGCGCGCATCAACAGCATCCATCAAGGCTATTCCGCGCTGGCCGACTATTTTCAGGGATTCCTCTGGAGAATTACCGGCCGTGTGCAAGCCACAAATTTCCTTGGAATCTTTGGTCTGGCATTTTTTAGTGCAACTCTGAAGAGAGTCTTTCGGATATCCCCGGTTCATGCTCTGTTTTGCTTTTTTTGTATTCCGGTCGTGCTAATTCAAAGCACAAGCACCTATATAGACTTATTCGGGAATTGTGTATTAGGAAGCATGGTTATGGTGATTCTTGCGGCGTGGCTGTGGCCAGAAAGGGTATCGGTCAAACAGATCTTGTTGGTTGTGGCGCTTTTTTGCGTGGTGCTCAATATCAAGATGCTTTATCTTCCCGTTGCTCCGTTTTGGCTACTGCTGTTTGCAGCGATTTTGTACTTTCAACGCGACAAGCTTGCGACTCTGAAGGTGCAATGGAATAACGCGACAAGCTTCGCTCGGTTTGCTCTGATTGCGGGTGTTCTAGCTCTGGTTAGCTTGGGCTTCGTGAATGAAGTCAAGAACGCTCTCGTGTTTCACAATCCGGTCTATCCGATCGACATGCGGATTGGCCACATTCACTTTCGCGGCGAGATTGCGAACACCCAGATTGCCTCGGTGAAAGAACCGGCTTACCTGGAACACGCTCCACGTGTTGCGCGATGGCTACTTTCTGTCTTGGAGTACAGGGCGTTCGAAGGACGGGTGCCCCTCTGGACCAACTCGCAAGGAGACGTGCCATTCACGTCCCCAGCATTGCGTATGGGTGGCTATTTTTCGCCGATTGTCCTGTTTAACATACTTTGGTTTGGGCTTCTGCAGACCAGGCTGCGGGACCGTTTCGGCCGAAAGCCAGCTTACTTTGTATGTCTACTAACCGTACTCACAGCGTTTCAGCCCGGGGCAGAAGAATTGCGCTATTTGATGTACTGGCTGCTGTGCCTGATCAGCGTCAATCTGTTCCTGACTACTCAACTGCTTGAAGAAACGAAATACGCGCGGATTATTTTTCTCGGCACGATGGCGGCATTTATGATCTTTGTGCTGTGTTCTACCGGGTTTGCCTATCTGCGGACCAACGGATGGAGCGTGCAACAGGTCTCCAGGATGTGGGGTGTCGATGGGAAATTGTCTGCTATGCCGCCGCATGATGGCGAGGCGGTTTGCGTGCTGGGAAAAGGTCAGAGGAGCTTTATGTATGCACCAATATTCCATCCGAACCTCGCGGGACTTCATTACCGCGTCATGGAAGCCAATACGCCGGCTGAGTGTCAAGGTGCAAGAGTTCTTCCGTAAGGGTGATTTGCGTGATGCGCGGCTCGTTGAAAGCCCGCTCGCTCAATCCGTCTTCCTCATAATGTCCCGCGAGCGTTCTATAATTTGGACAGTGTAGATATGAGCATACCCATACGTGTCCTGGTGGCCAAACCTGGCCTGGATGGACACGATCGTGGCGCGAAGGTGATTGCACGCGCGCTGCGTGATGCGGGTATGGAAGTGATTTACACGGGTCTCCGGCAGACGCCGGAAATGATAGTGAATGCGGCTCTGGAGGAGGATGTCCAGGTTATCGGATTATCGATCCTTTCAGGCGCGCACAATGCGATTGTGCCGCGTGTGATGGAGCTGCTGCGCGAGAAGGAGATGACCGACGTGCTCGTCGTGGCCGGGGGGATCATCCCGGACGAAGATGCCCGGGAGTTGAAGAAGCTGGGTGTGGCGGAGGTTTTCCAGCCAGGCGCCTCGCTCCAGAAAATCGTCGACTTCATTCGCGATTCGGTAAAACAAGTTGCCTGAGCCAAGGCTCGGTGCGGCAAACGAGAAAAGGAAATTGATGCAAGACAGACTGAACATCGCCGTGTTCGTCGATTACGACAACATTGAAATTGGCGTGAAGTCGACACTACGCAGGGAATTCGATGTAGCGCTGGCGCTAGGCGCCTTGAAAGAGAGAGGCGATATCGTGGCCAAGTTCGCCTACGCGAATTGGGGCCGGCAGGAAGGCGCGACGCGCCAGATGGCGGAGAACGCCGTACAGATGGTGCAGCGGATTCCCTCCCCGCGCGGCGACAAGAACGGCGCCGACATCAACCTGGCGCTCGATTCTCTCGAGATGGCCTTTACGCACGCGCACGTGAACGCATTTGCGATTATCAGCGGCGATAGCGATTTCATCCCGCTGGTGAACAAGCTCAAGGAATACGGCAAGACCGTCTTCGTGGTCGGCGGAAAGGCGTTTACCAGCACGATTCTCCAGCAGAATTGCCATGAGTTCGTAAGCTACGAATCGCTGCTCGAAGACGGCGACCGTATCGTGCCCCAGCCCATGCCAGACCGGCGAGACCGACCCGACCGCAATGACCGGGGAGACCGGAAAGACAAGAAGGACCGTGGCCCGCGGCCCGCTCCGCTTGAACTTTCACAAGCCATGCCGCTGGTCGAGCGCGCCCTGCAAGTGTTGGAGCGCCGGGCCGTCCAACCGCAGCTGGGACTTTTGAAAAGCACCATGCTGCAACTCGATCCGGCGTTCAGCGAGCGCGCCTATGGCGCCGGCAGTTTCTCCGACTTTGTCGAGAAGCTCAAGAAGTCCGAATTCATCAATGTGAGCGGATCGGGCGGCCGGTACATCATCGAGCGGCGTGGCGGAAGCGGAGGCCCGGAAAAAGTGGCGGCCCGTCCGGAAGAGGCCTTGCCGACGTTGCGCGACGTCCTCGAAACCCACCGCATGGAACTCGAGGAAGGCGGCGCTACGGGCGAGGAACTGGAGCAATGGATGCAGACCGAGCATCCGGATTTCAACCTGTCGCGACTCGGCTTCCAAAGGTTTTCCGAGTTTTTGAATTACGCGCAGGACAAGACCGTAGTCCGCACCGAGCCGGACGAAGAGCGCGGGCTCATCGTTCATCTCGGCGCGGAATTCTATCCGCCGGCATTGCCGCCGCCTCCGGTGGAACAACAGCGAGAGGAGGAAGAAGACGAGCCGCAACCCATCGTGGAAGGCCAGCCCACTATCTTCGAGCCGAATCCTCCGCCCCCCAAGCCGAAAAAGGCCGCGCCGCGCAAGCGTGTTTCCCCAGGAGGCGGCGTGAATCGGCGCCCGCGGAAGCGCAAACCGGAATAGAAAAATCTGTCGTTGACTGTGGCGAACAAATGGCGAATACTGCCCTCTGGAGGTTCTTATGAAAATCAGCGATGCATTATTACCGGAGTTCGATCAGGAGATGGCATCGACGCGAAAAGTGTTGGAGCGTTGCCCGGAAGACAAGTTCAGCTGGAGGCCCCACGCGAAGTCGTGGACGATGGCTGAGTTGGCCAGTCACATCGCGTACTTGCCTGAGTGGGCATGCGACACCCTCAAAAAGGATTCGTTCGACGTGGCTCCAGCCGATGGTACGCAGCCTTTTAAACGAGATCCCGCACGCTCGAACCAGGAGCTCCTCGCGGCGTTTGACAAGAATGCCGCGGCTGCGCGCGCCGCCGTCAGCGAAACCAGCGACGAAACTTACGGAAAACTCTGGAGGCTGCTAGCGGGTGACAAGGAGATTTTCAGTCTTCCGCGGCTAGCTGTGCTGCGCTCATTTGTGCTCAACCACATAGTCCACCATCGCGGCCAGCTTTCGGTATATTTGCGTCTGAACGACGTTCCAGTTCCGGGATTATATGGGCCTTCGGCGGACGAAGCGTCCTGATATGGGTTTGTCGCTTTCCAACTACGCGCTTGAAGAGACTACGGGGATTGTCACGCCCGCGCTCTTGATCTATCCAGATCTTGTCGATGACAACATTCGAACAACGCTGGCCATAGTGGAGAACGATCCGGAGCGCTGGCGACCCCACATCAAAACCGCCAAACTGGGTGCGGTGGTCGCGCAGATGATCGAGCAGGGAATCCATAATTTCAAATGTGCGACCACGCTCGAACTACTGACGGCGTGCCGGGCCGGCGCCGAAGATGTGCTACTCGCGCTTGCGGTTAGCGGTGGCAATGCGCTGCGAGTGGCGGAGCTCGCCACCCAATTTCCGAAGACCAAGATTTCCGTTCTGGTCGAGTCCCCGGCGCAAATGGCCGCTTGGCGCGGCACACGGGTGGGCGTTTTTATTGACATAAATTCAGGAATGAACCGGACCGGAATCTCCGACGAGAGAACGGCGGACGTGATCCAGCTGGCGCGCGATTTGGGAGCTGCCTTCCGCGGCCTCCACTGGTATGACGGCCAGATCTCGAATCCGTCGGCCGCCGAGCGAGAGAAGCAGGCGCATGAAGGATACGCGCGGCTGCTTGCCGTCGTCCATGCTGTGGAAGCCGCGGGGATTCCGGTCGGCGAAGTAATTACTTCCGGGACGCCGGCGGCGGCATCCGGCATTTCGTATCCGGGTTTTGCAAACGCCAAATTCCGACACCGCGTTTCTCCGGGAACCGTAGTGTATAACGACATGTCCAGCCTACGGCAACTGGAAGGATTCGATTATCGACCGGCGGCGCTGGTGCTTGCGAGCGTAATCAGCCATCCACTTGAGCGCCAGATTACTTGCGACGCCGGCCACAAGAGTGTGTCGGCAGACGCAGGCGTTCCAACATGTGCTGTCATAGGTCATCCCGAATACCAGCCGTTAAAGCCGAGCGAAGAACACCTGCCGATCGAGATCGCCGCGGGGGCCGAGGTGCCGGCCATCGGCAGCAAACTGTATTTGATCCCTCGCCATGTATGCCCCACGGTGAACAACTTCGATCAGGCGTTGATGGTTCGAGGCGGCCGGGTCGTGGGCATTGAACCAGTCACGGCGCGGGGCCATGAGAATCCTCTAGTACTCGCCGGTCAAAAGGCAACAGCCTAGCTCTCATCCAGCGAATAAAACTGAGCCAATAAATTGACAAAAAAATGGCGCAGGGGTATTCTACCCAAGACGTCTACCCTAGACAACTTGGCTACTATGGCAAAGAGTAGTGACAACCTACAGGGCAGTTTAGAGCTCCTGATATTGAAAACTCTGGAAACCACGCCGAATCATGGGTTTGGGATCGCCGCCCACGTGGAGTCCGCTTCCGAGCAGCTCATCCAGATCGAAGAAGGCTCGTTGTATCCGGCGCTACATCGGCTGGAGCGTGAAAAGATGGTCACGGCGTCATGGCAGGTGACGCCAAATGGCCGCCGTGCCCGGCTATACCGTCTTACTCCCGCAGGAAAAAAGCGCCTTGCCGAGGTCCGAGGCAACTGGAAGACTGTGGCGCGGGGCGTGAAGAAGGTATTGAAATCCGCTTAGGGCTTTCGGGCCCGCTGGAAGACCACAGGCTGGCCGTAGCTTTCTCGAAAGGCTTCCGCGGTCTGATTGGCCGACCAGATTTCGAGATCGGCATCTCTTGCCGCTTCCACCAGCAGATGCAGGTTGCCATCGCGGAGAGAGCTAGAGATGTCACGCACTTTCCGGCTCTGCCCGCGGTCTAGCGCATCGGCCATTCGGAGCAGTGGCGCCAGGTACGCGACCGCGCGCTTGGCATCGGCCTGGAGCGCCTGAAAGTGCGAGTGCCGTGGCTGCGGCATGGATTTTCGATGAAAACGGCATAGCGCGGCAATGGTCAGGCGCTCATCGGCTGTAAAGCCCGGGAGATCAGAATTGGCGATCAAGTAAGCAGAATGTTTGTGGTGGCTAGTGCCACTCACAAAATGGCCAATGTCATGCAAGTAGGCCGACGCTTCGAGCAGCTTGCCGGAGGCGCGAGCCAACCGGTGCACGGGTTGCAGTACTTCAAACAATCGATGCGCCAAGCCGGCAACGTGCCGCGCATGGGAGAGCGACACGCCATAGCGGCGGGCCATCTTTTCGACGACGTCCCGCTGCTCACGCGAGAGCTGTGACAACTCACGGCCTACGCGCCGTGCCGCCAAATCGGCAATAATGCCGTCACGTACCCCCGCGGCAGAATAGTACAGTGAACGCTGCCCAAAAATCTCGAGCGCACGTAGGAAGACCGCAGTGCCGGCGACTACGATCTCAGCTCGTTTGGGCCCAATACCCGGCAGTTTGCGCCGAGCGGCAACGTCGCTCGCGGTAAGGGTCGCATACAAGTCGCGAATTTGCCCGGTGAATGCACGCGAACGGTCCGCTTGCTCCCTTTTCATACGGGGAATCTGGTTAATAGCGCAGACGACCGCCGCCGCGGTGGCCGACGTCGCCAGGGTGCGGTCGAACTTTTCGCCGCCGTGCCGTTTATGGAAGGGAACAAGCTTTTCCTTTACATACCCATCCAGCCGATTCAACTCCTCCGGAAGCGGTGGATCGGACTTGAGAAACATTTCGGTCAAACGGACGGCACCCAGCGGCTTCGAAACCGCGTCAATCAGTTGCCCGTTTTGGCTCAAGATCAATTCGGCACTTCCGCCGCCCACGTCAATGACGAGCGTCCGCTCGCGCGGCCGGGGCCAACGCGCCTTCACGCCGAGGTGGATTAGGCGCGCCTCTTCCTGGCCGGATATGATTTCGACATTTGTGCCAAGCGCGCGCCTTGTTCGTTCTAGAAACTCGGGCTGGTTGCTCGCATCGCGAACCGCACTAGTGGCTACCGCGCGTACACCCGCCACATCCAGCTGGCCGTAAACTGCCGCCATTTTAGCTAGCGTGGTACAGAGAAAATCGAGCGCAGCTTTGCTTATGCGTCCTTCGCGGAACACGCTCTCGCCCAATCGAGTGACCTGCCGCTCCTCTGCCAGGATCTGTGTTTCACCATGACCAATTTCGGCCGCCATCATACGGACCGAATTGCTGCCAATATCGACGGCCGCGTAGCGGGACATATTCTTTTTGTAGCAGCCCACTCCTAAATCTCGATGACAAGGCCCTTCCTATGTTTGTGAGCGACACGGATCAAGAAATACAGGAGCAACCCTGCCGGGCCGAACAGAAAGGTGAGCGCCAGGCAGGGAACTACCAGCAGATGCGAAATTCCACGAGCTCGGGAATCGCGCACCTGCCAAGCCCCTATGAACAGATCGAAAGCCAGGTAATGCACCCAACCAGCGAGCAACAGCCAGCGATTCTCGAAGAGTGCGCTGACACCGGCCAATGTCTGAAAGTTTCCGCTACTTCCGACAAGATGACCGACCAGCAATCCGGAATATATGACCGCGAACAGCAATGGCAGCCCCGCGCCCGCAACCATGGGAGCCGCCAACGAGTCCTGCCGCCAAAGATCAGCAGCAGCCAACCAAGAACGGCGAGGGCGTTGGCAAGTGAAAAGATTTGTTCCGCGTTCATGCTCTTACCCGAATAGCGGCCGCCCAGCAAGCGCCTGCCATGTAAGCAGGGCGAAGAGGGTCAGGTAGCCGCCAGCGAAAGCAATTATTGCGGCAGGCGCACGGTGCCGGCCTATCAGCCACGCGAAGAGCGGGATAATCTGAATCCCGTGGAGCCCGAAGAAGTGCGGCACCCGGAGGTCACCATACCGCGAACTCCACCCAACTGCTGGCAAGCCGGGACCACCATCCGGGCCACCGACGGTGTGAGCACCGATAACCCTCACCTGTTCGTGCTGCTTGAGCGATTCCATTTGTGCAGGCGTGGGCCGAGTCATGACACCACCTATTGCCGCTCCGAGGATTGTGACTAACAGGCCGAGCCGCAGTGCCCATCCCCAGGCCGGATCAGCGAAGCGCTCACGAAATAACGCCACCAGCAGGCCGATATTCGCCAGCCACAAGATTAGAATTGATCCTGCCATAATGGCGAAAAGTGTGGCATCGAGTGGCGTCCTTACGTTGAAGTGACTGGTGGTGCCGCGAGCCACCTGCATGTCAATGATCGCTACTTCGACGATCAAGACTGCTGCGATCACCCCGCCCATGGCACGTTTGAAACGCGGCCAGACAGTGATGTAGCCAAATAGCCAAGCAAGCGTGCCCGCATAGATGGCTGTCGAGATCCCGAATTTGGCCGGCTTAAGCCAGGCCGGAACACCTGTGATGACACGGGGATCGAGATAGATACCCGCTACCGAACACAAGAAGGCCGCGAACATCAGCAGACTGGTGGCGGCGAGCGGGGGATTGTGGGGCCAAATTTTCCGTAGCATGTTGACTATGTCCACATCATAATCCCGGCATGTTGACAATGTCAACATAAACTGCGAGAATTTGGCTTTGGCCACTCATACTCGTAAACGTACGTATCATCACGGAAATCTGCGCCAGGCGCTCATCGAATCCGGACTGGAACTGATTGCCGAACAAGGGGCGCGCTCGCTTACCCTGCGCGAACTCGGCAAACGGGCGGGTGTCTCGCGGATGGCAGCATACCGGCATTTTCGAGACCGCGCTGCGCTGCTGGCTGCTATTCGCGATGCGGGCTTCGAGCGATTCGCGGATGCGCTCGAACAGACGCGACTCACCGCGGGAGAGGACTTCACGTCCCGTATGCAGGCACTGAGCGTAGCGTACATCCGCTTTGCCCGTGAGAATCCAGCTTATTTTGAAGTGATGTTTGGTCCGGCGGGCCTCGCCGATGCTTCCTACCGGAGCGAAGCGGGCGAACGCGCGTTTGAGGTGCTGCACCAGACTATTCGAGACGGGCAGCAGACGGGCGATGTACGAGCCGGCAATTCCGCGCTACTCGCCTCCGCCGCCTGGGCCATCGTACACGGCATCAGCACTCTCGAACTAGAAAGGCAGTTCACGGCGGAAATGGCTCCCGATGCGTTTGTGGAGGCGTGCTCCGGCCTCATCCTTACCGGCCTGCGGCCATAAATCACTTGGAGCACAGTGCAGTCAAAGAAGCGAAGGCTCTACTGTCATTGACATGCGTAGCGCCGGACCTGCCGATCTCCACTTGGCTAAAGTAGCGCCGTAATTCAATGGTCAAGCTTGTTTGATTGAAGAAATTCACGTGCGTCGCTTCGAGCAGGTGCCAGGGAACAACGCTATGGCGGAAGCCGGCAGGTATAGCGCTTGCATCAGGCACGGTGAAAAGAGCCGACCGTCGTGTGACGCGCGCTATCTCGGCGATGGCGGCACGGTAGTCCGGGATGTGTTCTAAGACTTCCGAGCAGACGGTCGAATTGAATTGACCGTCCGCAAAGATGGTAGGGAATGTACCGTCGTAAAAGGTAATTCGGTCGTAGACTTCCGGGATAATCGCCGCATGCAGATCGTCCGAAAAGAGTTCGATGCCATAGGCGTCTATGCCAAGCTCGCGCAACCGGTGGGTGAGCGCACCCTTGCCGCATCCAAAATCCAGTAACGGAGGCGGCAGTTCCTTCACGACTTCGAGAATTTCGGCGTCTGGTATGGAATTCGGAGGCCCGGAGCCGTAAACGTCGGCTCGATGCCAAACCGCGTCCGAATTGAGCAATGCCTTGTAATGCGGATTCACGAAAGCGAAGGAGGACTCGAATCGATGACGCCGGCCATTCACACCGATCTCAAGGACCTGAAATGTTCTTACGAGCGCTTCTGGGACAAGATACTCGAGCGCCAGCGCGCTGTGAGTGGACGGCTGCTCGGAACCCGGGCGTACTTCCAGTCTGTTAAAACGATAGTGCTGCAGAAAGGGTATTTGCACTCCATCGAAAGAAATGACCGGGAGTTCCTCGCCGGAGACCACTTTGCAGCGGCCTTCGATCCGAACCAGGCCGCAGAGATCGACGTGAATGCCATCTAAAAGCCCACGCCCCCACGGCACGCCGATTTCAAAAGACAGACGAGGAGGAGATGGAGGTTTCGGCTCGAAAAGCCTGGCCGCGCGCGCGTACGCATTCCGTATGCTTCTACCGGCCGCATGCCTCATCGCATCACCATTCTAAGAAAGCTGGGCCTCGGCACTACGCAAAGCGAGACCACGAGCCACTGACGTAAATTCATCGCCCGTACGAATCTTGTGCGGTCCAAATTGCAGTTCAAAGATGCGTCGGACAGCCGGCACGAACGAGGAGCCGCCCGTAAGGAACACTCTATCTACGTCTTTCGCGTGAATGCCGGTCTTAGCAAGCAGCGCCGCCACACTTTGTTCGATAGCGGCCAGTTCCTCTGAAATCCAGCTTTCGAACTCGCCTCGTGCAACCGGAATTTCCAGCGATACGTCGCCGTCCTCGAAGCGGAACATTTCTTCTTCGTGCTGTGACAGTCCGATCTTGACTTGCTGGACCGCGCGATGGAGTTGATAGCCGAGATCGTGTTGGATTAGGTAAAGGAGCGCCTCGATTTTTTCCGGCTCGACGGCCTGTGCCTTCACACTGCGAAGCATGTTCAGCGTTTCGCGGGATTTCAGGAACGAGAGATAGTGCCAGCGTTCCACTTTGAAATAGACCCAATTCGGAGCCGGAAGCAGTTTGCCGGCAGAATCCAACAGGCTGCCCGCGCCGAGCGCCGGCGACACCAGATGGCGAACAATTTTCGCGTCGAACGCATCGCCCGCCAGCGGCAACCCTTCATTGCCCAGCACGCCGGGAGAATCGCCGCCCGCTCGGGAGCGCGAAGGACCAACGCGCAGTAGCGAAAAGTCACTGGTTCCACCGCCAAAGTCGCCAATCAGGATCAGCTCATCATGATCGAGGGTCGATTCATAGTGATACGCGGCTGCCACGGGCTCGTATTCAAAGAAAATCTGTTCAAAACCGGCTTTTTCGAATGACAGCTTGAGCCGCTCACTCGCGTAGCGATTGTCCTCGGCGGATTCTGCCCCCACGAAGACTACGGGGCGGCCGACGATCACGCGACGCACGGGCGCCCCAAATTGTTTCTCGGCCAGCTCACGCAAATCGCGCAGAATATTTGCGATCAGATCTTCGAGCTTGAAGTGACGTCCGAAAATTTCGGTGGTCTTCAGGCTGCGGCTCGAAAGGAACGATTTCAGAGATTGAATGAGGCGGCCTTTGTCCTCGGCGCCAAGATAGTGCTCGATTCCGGAGGGCCCACTCCAAGACTTAATAGTGATGCGGCCCGCCTCGCGCAGGCGCTCCAAATAGAGTAGCGATCGAAAGGATTCCGTGATTCCATCGCGTTGAGGGAAGCGGGCCAATTCCAGCTCTCCTGGCGTGGTTAATCGCGCGACAGAGCTGTTCGTCGTACCAAAATCGAGGCCGATCTGCATGCCCGGCGGTTACTTTGCCGTCGCTTTGGGTGGATTGTGCACGGCTGGGCACGCTTTGAGGGTCATCCATTGTCCCGGGTTGACTGGCACGCCATTCACGTAAAGGGTCCAATGAACGTGTGGACCGGTGGAGCGCCCCGTCGAGCCGATGTACCCAAGAACATCCTTAATCCCGACATGCTCACCTTCTTTAGCAACGAAGCCGGACATATGCAGATAAATCGATTCCATACCTTGCCCGTGATCGACCGCCACCGTGCCGCCGCGCAGATTCCACTTCTCGACGATCTTCACCACGCCGGCCGCGACCGGATGAATCGGTGTCCCTGCCGCTCCCCGTTGATCGACTCCGGCATGATAGTCACCCGTCGGCCTTCCGTTATGCAATCTCTGCACCCCAAATAACGAAGTCAGGCACCCCGGAACGGGCGGATCGAGCGGCTCCTTCCAGTAACGAACCGACGAAACCGTGGTACGGAACGCGCTGACGGTTTGTTGTTCACCAGGAGAAGGTTTCAGCCCGGCAATGGCCTTGGCGATTACAAGATTCTGTGAGGGGTAGTGCGCATTTTCAATGCGGATCTGCCGGTTCTCCACGACCGCACCGCTATCGTTTAAGAGCTCGAGATTGTAAACACCCGGCTTTTCGAGCACTGGAATTGGCATGAGGCCGAATGAGCCTCCATCCTCCTGAGGAAAGAGCTCGATGGTGCGGCCAGCGAGGCGCGCTTTCCGTGCCGGGCCGTGCGCCGTGAGCTTCAGCGTCTCACCATTGTGCACTTGCTCCGGAAGTACTTCCACCGCCTGGGCCGCCAGCCCCGCCGCCATAAATACGATCAACCACCGCATTTGTTCAGGATAACGGCGCGAGGTTGGATTCTTCGCTACAATTTGAGGTGTTAACGGGTTTCGGTTGCAATACGTAACGATCAATAAGCTTCCCACTGGACCGGACGCGCGAATGGGCCGATCCCGCTGGGCGATCCCGTTGGGCGATCCTCTGCGATTTTGAATGGACACGACGCAATCGCCCGCCGATAAGGCGCTCAGCAGCGCAAAGGTCGTAGTTGCTACCACAGTTGCGCTTTCCTTTATCAGCTATTGGCGCGGCGCTGCAATCGTTCTGAGCGACCTTGCCTCCTCGATGTTCTATGCCGGGGGCATTGCGGAACTGGCGATCGGCAAACCGGCCGCCTGGTACGTGTTAGGCGTGATGCTGTTCAGCTTCGCGGTACGCGCCGTCTACATGGAAAGCTGCGGCATGTTTGTGCGCGGCGGTGTGTACGTCGTAGTGCTGGATAGCATGGGCCCCTTGATGGCCAAGGTCTCGGTCTCGGCCCTGGTCTTCGATTACATTCTCACTGGCCCTATCAGTTGTGTGAGCGCCGGCCAGTATCTGGCATTCCTGGCGAACGAGATGCTCGCGCTGACGCACCGAAGCCTGCGTTTGGATCCGAACACGTTTGCCGCGTTTTTCGGCGTACTCGTCACACTGTACTTCTGGCGAAGCAACCTCCGCGGCATCCAGGAATCGAGTTCGGCGGCACTGCGCATCATGCAAATCACCACCGTGATGGTGGTGGCATTTCTACTCTGGTGTCCGCTCACGATCCTGCTGCACGGCACATGGCAGCTTCCACCGTCACCGGCGCCGAGCCATTTGTCGCTGACCAATGAATCTCTGGGGTGGTTCAAGGGAACGCACTGGCCGGCCATTCCGCTGGTGGCCATCATCATTGCGTTCGGGCACTCATTGCTTTCGATGAGCGGGTTCGAAACCCTGGCGCAGGTCTATCGCGAGATCGCGTCGCCCAAGCTCAAGAATCTCAGAATTGCGTCCGCCATTGTCTGCTGCTACGCGATTGTTTCCACGGGTATGATCACCCTCTTCGCAACCATGATCATTCCCGACGGCGTGCGCAAAGGCTATGCCAACAATCTGCTAGGCGGCCTGGCAATGAACCTGGCGGGTCCCGCAATCTTGCGCCTGGCGTTCCACATCTTTGTTGTAGTCGTAGGCGTTCTGATTCTTTCGGGAGCCGTGAACACTTCATTGATCGGCGCCAACGGTGTTCTGAACCGCGTTGCCGAAGACGGCGTACTCCTTGAAGAATTCCGCAAGCCACACCGCAAATTCGGGACTACGTATCGCATCATCAACTTCATCACGCTGCTGCAGGTGGCCACTATCATCCTCAGCCGCGGGAATGTCTATCTCCTGGGCGAGGCGTATGCCTTCGGCGTGGTCTGGAGCTTCGCCCTCAAGGCGCTTGGCGTGCTGGCGCTTCGCTTTCAACGCCATGACCAGGAATACAAAGTCCCGGGCAACATCCGCATCGGCGATAAAGAAATTCCAGTCGGTTTGGCCGCGACCACGATGGTCCTTATGGTCACCGCAGTGGTCAACCTGTTCTCCAAGCAATACGCCACCATTTATGGCGTCAGCTTTACGGTGGCCTTTTTCCTGGTATTCACGATTTCCGAGCGAATCAACATCGCGAGACATAGAAAAGTCCACACACATTCGCTCGAAGAGTTCAATTTGCAGCAGCAAGCGCAAGTGGAAGCGAAATCACTACATGCGCGTCCTGGAGGCGTGCTGGTGGCCGTGCGAAACCGCAACAACATGCAGCATCTGCGGCGCACCTTGCAGCGGACGAATTTGCGGCGCAACGACATCGTAGTAATGACTGTGCGCCCGTTGGGCGCCGACAGCGAGTACGATCTCAAGGAAGATCAGGTCTTCGGCCCAGACGAGAAGGCGCTATTCACCGAGGTGGTGAATATGGCCGAAAAGGAAGGCAAGCCGGTCGAACTGCTCGTGGTTCCCGCTACGGATCCTTTCGACGCCGTAGTGCAAACGGCCAATCGGTTGAAGGTTTCACGCCTGATTACGGGTGTCTCCGAGCGCATGAGCTCAGACGAATTGGCACGCCGGATCGGACTCGCGTGGGAGCGCCTGCCGGAGCCGCGCCATCCGTTCTCTCTGGAGATCATCTGCCCTGAGAGACCGTCGACGTTCGTGAACTTAGGGCCGCATCCGCCACGCCTCTGGCCAGAGGATGTAGATCGCTTGCACGATCTCTGGCTCAGATTGAGCGCCAGCGATGCCCTTGGATCGAAGTTACATCATCGTGACGTCGTGGGGTTCGCGCTCCGCCGTCTCGAGACAGAACTGGACAGCCCGGAAGGGCCGCAAATTCTTGGCGAACTGGGCGACACGCTGCCTGATCGCTAAGAGACGCCGCTTAACCTTCCGCCAGAAAACTTTCGGCCTCGGCCGCATTCCGGAAATCGATCTCGGCCGAATGCAGAAGCCGCGTTGCCTCCTGTTCGTTTTTGGCCACCGCCAGCAGTATATCGCCGATTGCGTCTGCGGCACAGGCATAAGAATCGGTGCCGCTAATACCGCGATACTTTTTGCAGATATCTTCGCCACGCCGTCTGCGCTCAGTCAATGTCGACATGAAAGGTCTTCCAAGCACGATCATAGCGTTGCCCGCCCAAAGAAGCGCAAAGCTACAATCGGAAAATGCCCGCCATCGCCGAGCACATCCTGACAAAATACGAGCCTGTCATTGGGCTCGAAGTGCACGTGCAGCTCGGCACGAAGACGAAGATCTTCTGTAGTTGTCCGGTCGAGTTTGGCGCGCCTCCGAATACCGCCGTGTGCCCCGTGTGTCTCGGCCTGCCCGGGGCATTGCCCGTTCTCAGCCGGCAAGCAGTGGAACTGGCGATCAGTGCCGGACTTGCGCTGCATTGCAAGATCAATCCGTTTTCGCGCTTCGCCCGCAAGAACTACTTCTACCCGGACCTGCCCAAGGGATACCAAATTTCGCAATACGACCAACCACTCGCCGAGCACGGCTATCTCGACATTCCGGGCGTGGAGGACAGTAAGAAACGCATCGGCATCACGCGTGTGCACATGGAAGACGACGCCGGCAAGAGCATCCACGAAGGTTTCAAGGATTCTGATCGCTACAGCTACGTCGATCTCAACCGCTCCGGCACTCCGCTCATCGAAATCGTCAGCGAGCCGGATCTGCGCACACCCGACGAGGCACACGCCTACCTCACCGAAATGAAGCAGGTGCTGCAATACCTGGGTGTTTCGGACTGTGACATGGAAAAGGGCCAGTTACGCTGCGATGCCAACGTATCGGTGAGGCTCAAGGGAGCTCCGGAGTTCGGCGCTAAAGCCGAGGTCAAAAACCTGAACTCTTTTCGCTACGTGAAACTCGCGCTCGAATACGAAATCGAGCGCCAGGTGGAAATTGTCGAATCTGGCGGCAAGGTGGCGCAGGAAAGCCGTCTCTACAATGTCGACTCGGGACAAACCGCGGCCATGCGCAGCAAAGAGCACGCACACGATTATCGCTACTTTCCCGAGCCGGATCTCGTGCCCTTGCGCGTCAGCGAGCACTGGCTCCATGAAGTGCAATCGCGGCTGCCGGAACTCCCGGCGGCGCGCCGCGAGCGCTTCGTCGAGAGCTACGGCCTGCGCGAATACGATGCGCAGGTTCTGACCCTCAGCCGCGAAACCGGCGATTACTTCGAAGCCGCCGCCAAAGTCTCCGGCGATGGACGCACCACGGCCAACTGGGTTGTGGGCGATCTGATGGGCTTGTTAAAAGCCGCCGGTAACGACATTACCGACTCGCCGGTGGCGGCCGAACACATCGGCGAATTGGTGGTGCTTATTAATAAAGGCGAACTCTCGGGGAAACTTGCCAAAGAAATTTTGCCGCGCATGTTCGAGACGGGCGACGCGCCTGCCGTGATCATGGAGCGCGAGGGTTTGAAGCAGATTTCCGATTCCGGCGCTCTCGAAGCGATTGCCGATCAGGTGATCGCCGCGAATCCCAAGCAAGTGGAGCAGTTTAAGAGCGGCAAGACGACAGTATTAGGATTTCTGGTGGGCCAGGTAATGAAGGCGAGCCGAGGCCAGGCAAATCCGGCGGCTGTGAATGAAGTGCTGAAACGAAAACTGGGCTAGTAAACGTGGGGCAGCTCGCGATTCCCAGGAATTAGTTTTGTATTACCGCTTCGCGGCGCTCATTGTGGTGGCGGACATCGATCCCTTTCACCAGGAAGAGCACATCTTCGGCAATGTTAGTGGAATGATCGGCAATACGCTCCAGGTTTCGTACGACCGAAAGGAGATAGAGAGCCTGGGGAATGTGTGACGGATTATTTTCCATGAAACTGATGAGTTCGTGGTAACTGGCGGTACGCATGTTATCCACGGCGTCGTCGGAAGCGAGTACACTGCGCGCCATCTCAGCGTCGCGATTTACGAAAGCGTCTAATGCCTTGCGAACCATGCTTTGGGCCAGGCCCGCAATATGCGGAATATCGATCAACGGCCGGATCATCGGCTCTTTGATCAGGGCCATAGCGCTCTGCGCGATGCCTGCCGACAAATCGCCCATACGTTCCAGATCGTTGTTGATTTTGATAGCCGCTGTTACCAACCGCAGATCCGCGGCCAACGGCGCTTGCAGTGCTAGCAGGCTGATGGCGAGGTCGTCTATCTCGATTTCGAGCTGGTTGATTCGCGCCTCGTTTCTCAATACGGCCTGCGCCAGCTCTTCATTCTTTTCCACCACGCCCTGCACGCTGTGGTAGACCGCGCTCTCAACCAGAGCGCTCATCTCGAGCAATTTGCTCTTGAGTTTCTCTAATTCCTGTTCAAAATGGAGCACGCTGTCCTCGGCTAACCGAAACGTCCCGTGACGTAATCCTCGGTCTCTCTCTTTCCGGGATTTTGAAAAATTTTCTTCGTGTCGTCGATTTCAATCAACTTTCCCAAAAGAAAGAAGCCGGTGAAATCCGCGATTCGCGCCGCCTGCTGCATGTTGTGCGTCACGATAACAATCGTCGTCATTTCCTTTAACTGGAAAAGCAGCTCCTCGATTTTTCGGGTGGCAATCGGGTCGAGCGCCGAGCAGGGTTCGTCGAGTAGCAGGACCTCAGGCTCGACCGCCAGTGCACGCGCGATGCACAGCCGCTGCTGTTGCCCACCCGAGAGCGCCGACGCGGGCTTGTGCAGCTTGTCTTTGACTTCCGTCCAAAGCGCCGCGTGCGTCAAACTGCGCTCCACCGCCTCTTCCACCACAGACTTTTTCGAAATTCCATTTACTCGCAAGCCATATGCGACGTTGTCGAAAATGCTTTTAGGAAACGGGTTGGATTTCTGAAAGACCATCCCCACGCGCCTTCGCACGTCGGTCACATCCATGGAAAAGATGTCTCGTTCATCCAGCCGCAATTGTCCTTCTACACGGGTGTTCCGCAGCGCTTCGTTCATGCGGTTGATGGTCCGCAAAAACGTTGATTTGCCGCAGCCGGATGGTCCGATGAACGCCGTGATTCGGTGGACGGGAATATCCAGGCTGATCCCGTCCAGCGCCTGAAACGCGCCGTAAAAGAAGTTGATGTTTCTGGCAGTAAGCTTGCATGCCGCTCCCGGTGTTTTGGAAGAGCGCGTCTCTGCGGGGAGCGTCACGTGTTCTCTCGATATTTGTTGTTGCTGCGGAGAAGCCATTAGCCCTATCTCCTCGAGGACGCTGGTCCCCGGTCAATAACCATCCTAGCGGTTACGTTGATCGTGAGCACGAGCATCAGGAGCACGAAGCCCGCGGCCCACGCCTGCTGGTGCAAATCTTCTTCCGGGGCGATAGCGTAGTTGTAGATCATTACGGGAAGCGTCGCTATCGGCTCCAGCCATCCCCTGCTCCAAAACATGTTGCCGAGCGCAGTGAATAAAAGAGGCGCGGTCTCGCCCGCCACGCGCGCCAGATTTAGCATCATTCCCGAGATCAGCCCTGACATTGCAGCCGGCACTACTACGCTGAAAATCGTCTGCGCCTTGGTGGCGCCAAGTGCCATGGCACCCTCCCGCATCGAATTCGGTACAGAGCGCAGGAATTCTTCTGTGGTTCTCACGGCTATCGGAATCATCATGATGCCGAGCGCAACACCCCCGGCCAATGCCGAATAGTGCCGCATGGGCCGCACCACGAGCGCATAAGCCACAATGCCAACCACGATCGAAGGCACGCCATTGAGCAAGTCCACCACGTAGCGAATTGTGAAGGCGAAAGCTTTACCGCTATACTCAGCTAAAAAGACGCCCGCTAGAAAGCCAATGGGCACGCCGATGAGCGTCGCCACCATCAGCACCTTGGCGCTTCCCACAATGGCATTGGCCATCCCTCCACCCGTTTCCCCAGACGGCTTGGGGAGCTTCGTGAAAAAGTCGAGATCGAGCGATTTCACGCCGTGTATCAACAGGTAGCCGAGTATGAAAAACAAAACACCGATCACCAGCAGTGTGCAAACGCCGGAAAGCGAAAGCATGACAGCGCTCACAATCTTGCGGCCGGGTGAAATGCCCATCGTCACGGCGTAGCCGCCCTCTGCGATGTGGCCAGTATCAGAATTCTCGCCAGCGCATTGATGACGATCGTCAAGCCGAAAAGAACAAGGCCCGCGAGAATCAGAGAAGAGACGTACAGATCGCCGCTGGCTTCGGCGAATTCGTTCGCAATCACCGCAGCAATCGAATATCCCGGCGATAGCAGCGACGCGGTAATTTTCGGTGTGTTGCCGATGACCATCGTGACCGCCATCGTCTCGCCGAGGGCGCGCGCCAACGCCAGGAACACGGACCCAAAAATTCCTGTGCTCGCATAGGGAAGTACGATGTCCCACGTGGTCTCCCATTTGGTGGCGCCAACCGCCAGGGCCGCTTCCCGTTGCTCGGCCGGGACAGCCAACAGCACCTCGCGCGACACCGAGACGATAAACGGAACAATCATCACCGCCAGCACCAAACCCGCTGAGAGCAGACTGACTCCGTAAAAGCTGCCTTGAAACAACGGCAAGAATCCCAGCGAACCTTTCAATGCAGGCACCAGATAGCTTCGAATGATCGGAAGTAGGACGAAAATGCCCAGCAGACCGTAAATCACGCTGGGAACCGCAGCAAGCAATTCAATCAGGAACGTGAGAAGGTTAGACAATTTGGGAGGAGCCATCTCCGCAAGAAAAATAGCCGCGGCCACGCCTAACGGCACTGCAATGATCAACGCGATCGCAGACGTCACACAAGTGCCATAGATAAACGGAAGCGCACCGAACTTTCCACCGTTCGGATCCCAGCGCGAGGTATGTAAAAACTCCCAGCCGAACGCGTGGATCGCTGGCTGGGAGTTGCCCCAAAGCTTCGCAACAATGAGCGCGACCACCACGAATACCAGCACCGCGCAAGCGAGCGTCACCAGATAGGAGATTTCGTCGCCGCCGCGCAACCGGGCGAGCACCCCCCGATTCGCGCGATGACGAAGGGAACTAGCAATAGTTGAACTCGCCATGCGGCAACCGTTGAAACCTAATGACGAGCTGAGATTTGCCTATTGAATCCTGGCAATCTGTTTTTCTTCCTGGGCCACGACCGTCTTAGGTAGCTTAGCGTATTCGAGCGACTCGACCTGCTCCTGGCCCTGCGTGATGGCCCACTTCAAAAAGCCTTTTACTGCCTGAGCCTTTCCCGAATCGCTGTATTTAGCAGGAACCAGCAGCCATGTAAATGTGGAGATGGGATACACGCCTGCGCCCGCGCCATCGGTTATGGAAACACGGAAATCCGCCGGCATTTCTTTCATCGCCGTGGCAGCGGCCGTCACCGACTTCAACTCCGCTTTCACGAATTCGCCGGACTTATTTTTCACGCGGCCATACGGCAATTGATTCTTAACGGCATAAATCAGCTCGACGTAACCGATAGCGCCTTCCTGCTGCTTCAGCAAGCCAGCCACTCCATCATTGCCTTTGCCGCCCACCCCCGCAGGCCACTCGACCGAGGTGTTCGTGCCCACTTTGGACTTCCACTCGTTGCTCACCTTCGAAAGATAGTCGGTCCAGCAGTATGTGGTGCCACTTCCATCGGATCGATGGATCACCAGAATATCCGCAGCGGGCAGGTTTACTTTTGGATTTGCGCTGGCGATTTTCGGATCGTTCCACTTTGTGATCTCACCCAGATAAATTCCCGCCAAGGATTCCGGCGTGAAATTGAGCTGACCTGTCACCCCTGGCACGTTGTAGCTCGGCACAGCGGCGCCGAGAACCGTGGGAAACAACAAAACGTCATGCTTGTTCTTAGACTTGAATGCCGCTAGTTGGGCGTCTGTTAGTGGCGCATCGCTGGCACCGAAATCCACCGTCCCTTCGGTAACCGACTTGATGCCCCCTCCCGATCCGATTGGCTGATAGTTGATCTGTACCTTTCCAATGGACTGGTATGCCGCGAACCAGCGTTGATAAATCGGCGCCGGAAAGGTCGCACCCGCGCCTGTCAGCGTTACCTGCGCCGCCAAGGGAAATGCCAGCGCGAGTGCGCCGAAGCTTCTCAGTAAAATTGACACACTAATCTCCAAAATCCACGGTACGAAAAGGAAGTTACAGAGATATGAATGGGACGGCGAAACTATGGCTTAGGAGCACGATCGTTCCGGTAAATGACCCCTTCTTTCATAGCAAACAGTACGCTTTGTGTAACCCGAATGTCTTGAAATGGATTGCCGGGAACAGCCACAACATCAGCCAGCTTACCCACCTCAAGCGTGCCGACTTTATCAGCAAGACCTAGCAGGTCGGCGGCTGCCGACGTGCCCGCGTGCAAAGATTGGGCCGGCGTCATGCCGTTGGCGGCCATCAAAACAAATTCGAGCGCATTGTTGCCGTGCGGATACACTGCGGCATCCGTGCCGAGGGCGATCTTGACTCCCATCTGCAAAGCACGCCGCACCATTCCATCCTGGGCCTTCACGGCGAGATCGGCTTTTTGTTGAACTCGCGGAGGAAATTTCGATTCAGCGAGCCCGCTGCGCGTGGCGAGTGTGGGCACCAGGTACGTCCCGCGTTCCCGCATCATGCGCATCGCTTCGTCATCCAGAAACGTCCCGTGTTCGATCGAATCGATTCCGGCCCGAATAGCACGTTTGGCGCCTTCCGCTCCATGCGCATGCGCGGCGGTCTTACGGCGCAATTCGTGTGCCTCGCCGACGATCGCGTCCAGTTCGGCCTGCGAAAGCTGCGGAACATCGACATCGTCGGTCGGAGACAACACACCGCCCGTGGCACACGTCTTGATGACGTCCGCTCCATACTTGATGTTGAATCGAACGGCAAACCGCGCCTGGTCGGACGAATTGATCACACCGTCTTCCGGCCCCATTTCATGGTTGAGCAGTCCGAACCGCAGGCCCGCACCGTCGTCACAATGACCGCCAGTGGCTCCTAGGGCATGCACCGCGACCAGCATGCGCGGACCGGGAACTACACCGGCGTTGATGGCATTACGCAGGCCGACGTCCAGAAAGTCTTCCGATCCGACATCGCGCACAGTCGTAAATCCGGCAAGCAAGGTCTTGCGCGCATTCGCCGACGCCCGAATGGCGCTTTCCGCTACGGTCCTGCTGAACCCTCGGAGCCGCGCGCCATCGTAGTCGGGATCGAACTCGTAGGTGAGGTGCGTATGTGCATCGATGAATCCTGGCAATAACGTGGCATCGCCCAAGTCGATGACGGTGGCGTTCGCCGGTGCCGCGCCGCCAATGGATTGGATCTTGTTGCCCGAGACAACGACCACTCCCGGTTCCACCAGCCGGTCGCTTTTGCCATCGAACAATCGCGCCGCCTTCAGCACGTAAGAGCTTGTCTGCGCATGAAGCGAGGAAGCCGCTAGTAAGAAGTAAACCCAGATATTCCGCATCAGCGACGCGAAACTCATTCTTGCGCCCCTTTTAGCAAAACCGTAAACTTCGATCCGCGCCCTAACTGACTTTCCACTGAGATTGTTCCTCCCATCCGCTCCACCATTTGCTTCACGATAGGCAGACCGAGCCCGGTACCCCCGGCACGCCGTGCGCGTGCCTTGTCCACCCGATAAAAACGTTCGAAAATCCGTTTGAGATCGTCGCTTGGAATGCCGATGCCCGTATCGGCAACCGAAATTCGCACTAATCCCTCTTCCACCTGACCGCATTCCACGCAAACCTCACCTTCAGGACGATTGAACTTCACCGCATTGTCCAGGAGGTTGACCAGCACCTGTTCCAGCCGGAATCGATGGCCCATTACCACGCAATCCTGGCATCGATCTTTCACAACGCGCACTCCGCGTATATGGGCGCTGCTGCTTACGGTATGGAACGCCGACTCGACCACGTCCAGAAGGCGCACAGACTCAGGTGGCGTGGGATGGCCACTGGATGAATCGAGCTCCGATAAGACTAGCAGGTCGGAGGCGATATTGTTCAAGCGCACCGAATGCGCCAGAATAATTTCGACAAATTTCCGGTTGTTGGCCTGATCCTCGAGAGCGCCATCGAGGAGCGTCTCGGCATAGCCGCGGATCGCGGCGAGCGGAGTGCGCAGCTCGTGCGAAACGTCGGCCACAAAATCCTTACGTGCCTGCTCCTGCCGCTCGATATCGGTCACATCGTGAAGCGCGATCACGGCTCCGCGGCGCGGTTGTTCTCCGAGCGAAAGCGCACGAACCTCAAAGGAACGTCCCGCAGCGCTGGGCAGGCGAAGCAGGTCTTTTTCCGCTGCGCCCCCTTTCACCACCCGTTCCAGAATGTCGCGGAGCGCGGGCTCGCGCACAACCTCATAGAGCGATCGGCCTTCCGCGACCGGCGTGCGCGTGCCGAAGGCCGCCGCAAATGCATCGTTGCAGAAGATGACTTTAAGATTCTGGTCGACGGCGAGCACTCCTTCGGCCATGCACGCAAGAATGGTTTCGCGCCGAGAAAGCTCCAGGTTGGCCCGTTCCACCACCTGTTGAACGCGGTTGCCCATCGAGCGCATGGCACGTTCCAGGCTCTCCAGTTCCTCCGGTCCCCGCCCCAACAGCGCGGGCGTGGAAGCCGGCAAAGCAGTCACGAATTGTTGAAGCAGCCGCGTCCGCTGCGCCCATCGCCGCGAAATCAAATAAGAGATCGCCAACCCAGCGGCACTCACCGTCGCAAGCGCGACAAAGAGCTTCGTTAAGGCGCTTATTTCACGGCCCGACGCAAAATCCGGCCGAAGCAAGAAAAACGCGGCCGGAACAGAGAGCATCAGCGCACACCAGCCGCCTATTAGTCTCTGGGCGGTATTTCTGTTCATGGCCGCGGGCCCGCTAGGCTTCGTGCTTCAAAAACCAGTCCTGTGCATTAACTGGATGCTTGCCAGGCCGAGTCTTCACTCTGTGATACTGCCCGTCAGGCTGCATGATGTGCGCACATGCTTCGTCGGCCAGATATTTAGCCAGAATCCTATCGCGAATGCGGCGTACGATGCGCGGGCTCTCGATCGGGAAAAGCACTTCCACGCGCCGGTTCAAGTTGCGAGGCATTAAGTCCGCACTGCCTGCATAGACAATCTCCTCGCCGCCGTTATGGAAATAGTAAATGCGGCTGTGCTCCAGAAACCGCCCAATGATGCTGCGCACGCGAATGGTCTCGCTGACGCCCGGTATTCCCGGCCGCAGCGAACAGACACCGCGCACGATCAAATCGATTTCCACGCCCGCACGCGATGCCTCGTAAAGCAGCCGGATCATGCCCGCGTCCTCAAGGGCGTTCATTTTGAAAATCAGATGGCCGTCGCCGTGCTCCTCGTGGCGTTTCATTTCATTCCGAATCAGACGCTCCAGGCCACTGCGCAAGCCATGCGGCGCTACCAGCAGCTTGCGATACGATTTTTTGGCCGAATAGCCGGTCAGATAATTAAACAGGTCGCTCACATCCGCGCCGATCTCCGCGTTGCAGGTGAACAATCCCAAATCCGTGTAACTGCGCGCCGTGCCTGGATTGTAGTTGCCGGTGCCTAAATGCAGATAGCGCAGAATCGAGTCTCCCTCACGCCGTACCACCATCGCCATCTTGCAATGCACCTTGACGGCCGGAAGGCCATAGACCACGTGCACGCCTTCGCGCTCCAGCTTTTGCGCCCACTCGATATTGCTTTCTTCATCGAAGCGTGCTTTCAGCTCCACCAGCACCGCCACTTGTTTGCCTTTCTGAATCGCCTCGAGGAGGGCTTCGACGACAGGCGAATTGCGGCCTACGCGATAGAGCGTCATCTTGATTGCCAGCACGCCTGGATCATCGGCCGCTGCGCGCAGAAAATCGATGGTCGGCTGGAAGGATTCAAACGGCTGATGCATCAGGACGTCGCCTTCGTGAATAGTGGCAAAGATTTCGCTGCGCGGTCCGGTAAATCCTTTGGGCGTCGAGGGGATAAACGGCTTGTCGTTGAGCGCGGGTCGGTCGATACCGAGCAGCGCCTTTACGCGGCCGATGTCCACAGGCCCATCCACGCGATATACATCGTTTTGATCCAGCTCCAGATTGCTCGTGAGCGTATCAATGAGCTTTTGTGGCATGCCGGCTTCGATCTGCAGGCGCACGGCATCGCGAAATCTGCGGCGCCAGACGGCTTCCTGGATGCTCTCGAGAAGGTCCTCGGCCTCGAGTTCCTGTATCGCCAGCTCGGCATCGCGCGTGACGTGAAAGACATCGGCCTTCACAATTTCCATCTCTGGAAAAAGCATCCGCAGATTGGCAATAATCGCCTGCTCCACCCAAACGAACGCCAATTCGCCCAAATCGGCAGGCACCGGCAAAAGATGCGGCAGCGTGCCTGGCACTTTGATCCTTGCAAATCGCTCGATGCCGTTTCCATTGCAGACGGAAGCGCCGACGTTCAGACTCAGATTCGAAATGTGGGGGAAAGGGCGCCCCTGATCGACCGCGAGCGGCGTCAGTACCGGATAAATCTCACGCCGGAAATATTCATCGACGAACGTTCTTTGCTGCGCATCGAGTTCCTCGATATTCGCGATACGGATCCCCGCCCGGCCCAGCTCCGGCTTCAATTCCTCCCGCCACAGCCGGTAGATCTCGCCGATGATCCCCGTGATCTCGTGGCGAATCAGTTCCAGTTGCTCGAGAGGAGACCGCCCGTCAATACTGATCTCCGTGGTGCGGGTCTCGATCTGCTGCCACAGACCCGCCACGCGCACCATAAAAAATTCATCGATATTCGACCCGAGTATTGAAACGAACTTGACCCGTTCGAGCAGCGGATTAGCTCGGTCCTGGGCCTCTTCAAGCACCCGCCGCTGAAACGCCAGCAAGCTCAAATGCGGATTAAGATACAGATCTGGGGAATCCAACCGGACCCCGACGGCGCGTCCTCCTGCCGGCGATTTCTTGGGTGGTTCGGGCGTTGCGGTGGACATGAGGGACGTTGGTGCGGGACCTTCTTATTACTCTAAACCCCGGATGTTACGATCAGAGTGCGGGGTGGAGCAGTCAGGTAGCTCGTTGGGCTCATAACCCAAAGGTCGCAAGTTCAAATCTTGCCCCCGCAACCAAATCTTAATTAACGAGTTGCGGATACAGGGCCAACTCAGCACCCCATTAGCTTGAGGGCTAGCGGGCAACCAAGTCCCCCTCTCCGCACCATGATTCTAAAGGTCTTAATCGCCCATAGTTGGACTACGCCTGGTATTTTGGCCTTTTGACCTTGTGTTGACCAGGACCGCGCCAGACCGGATCCGGATTACTTCGGATGGCGGCTCTCGGCGATGCGATACCTGCGATCTTCGAGCGGCGCGGGACATAGCCCGATTCTGACGGTTTTGGCCAGTTTGCTCGCTGAACTTTCTGACAACGCGCCTCCAAACGTATCCAGTGGCGGCGTTCCTTCGGAGCACCTTCTATCACGGCGCTGCAAGAGGTTCAGAAACGCGGCAGCAGCGTTCCGATGTCCCGAGTACCGGAGACCAACAAGATCACGAGCCTACTCGGGCCTGCCCACGGCACTTAAGGTTTGAAGCGACTATCAAGCGGATAGCGTTTCCTCCCGCGCTCGAGCGCTTGAGCTGCCCGATCTCCCATGCCGAGTTGGCTGGACGCATTTGCCAACCCCAGTAACGCGTCGGCATCGAACGGATCACTCCTCAGCACCAGGGAGAACTGTGCCAGCGCTCTTTCGAATTGTTTTTCTTCAAACAATATCTGAGCAAGTATGAGGCGATACCGTCGTAATTCGGGCTCAATTTCTAAAAATCGCGTGATAGCGGCGGCCGCTTCCAAACGCTGGTTGGATTTTAGATAGGCGCCGATTAGGCACTCGTGAGCCTCGATAAAAGTTGGCTCTATCTCAACAGCTTTCCGGCAGAAATCCGCTGCTCTCTCAAAATGTTTGTTCTCTATCTCAGATTTTGCCGCGCTGACTGCGGCAAGCGCAGACTTGACATGTATCGGCTCACCACGCAGGCAGCATGCTATGGCAACAATAAGGACGAGCCTCAACGGTCCGCCTCCTTCTGAGTTAAGACCTCATTCAGTCTTCGCTGGCTTAATTCGCCAAGTGAATCTGTTTTTTGACTACGAAGCTGCGCGAACAAACGCCGTGCTTCCTCTGTTCGCCCCATTGCCCGATATGCTCGCGCTAGATTGTAAGCGGCGCTTCGCGAACCTGGGTCGTGCTGATATGCGATCTTGAGGTCCGCTGCGGCTTCGCTTGCGCGGCGGGCCATAAGCAGCAGTTTGCCCCGCACCGTTCTGGCGGAGACAGAATTGGCATTCAACTCAATAGCCCTATTCAATTCGGTCATGGCAGCCCGCGTACCGGACGCATCAACCTTGAGTAGGCACTCGGCCAGTAAGTAGTGCAAGTCGGAATCGATAATTCCTGATTTATTGGCGGCCTCGAGCGATTGAATCGCATCGGCAAATCGTCCTTGTTTGTATCTTGTTAGTGCCAGAAAGAATTGCGTGTCTGAGTTTGCCGGATCCAGTTTTGCCGCTGCTGAAAAATCGGCGTATGCTCTATCTAGCTGGCCAATCAAGGTATCGGCCGCTCCCCGAACAACCAGAACCCTAGAATCGTTTGGGAAAGCTTCTGCCGTCTCTGAGGCCACCTTGGCAGCTTCTTGAAATCTGTCTTGATCTGCGTACAAGGTAACCAGGTTCAAGCGTGCAGTCTGGTCGTTCGCATGGCTCTGAATTTCTTTGACAAGCGTCAATTCAGCCTGCTTGTAAAGACCGAGCTTAGAGTAGGAGACGCTGAGGAGATTTGCGCATTCCGGACTCAATGAACCAGAAGCGTCAAGTGCGCTTAATATTTTTACCGAATTGCCGTAGTTAGCCAGCTCAAAATAACTTAAAGCCACAGCATATTGATGGCTAACCCGATCCGGCACGTCGTCCGGAACCGTCTCAAACACTTTGAGAGCATCATTGAATCGGCGTGCTCTACCGTACAACCAGCCCAACTGAAATGCTTCAATCGCGGAGAGCTTGTCGCAATTTCGCGTTTCGTCCAGTGCTCGAGCTGCCTCATCGTACTGCTTGCCCTGCAGTAGCCGCTCAACCCGCGTGAAGTCGGCTGCGCCTTTGCAGCCCGGAGGAGCCTCCGGGGTCTGAGCAAGCAGGCCGCAACCGCACGCCATCAGGCAAATCGAGATCCGGACGAGGTCAATGGACATAAACTTGCGGAGTCTCAAAGCGCAATCCATCATGCGATCGTTCCTCTAGTCGAGCAACTATCTCTCGCTCTGTCTGTGCGTCAGAAAGTCTATGCATTTTCGAATAGACCTGGGCCAATTCGAGGTGGAGCGGCGTAGAGTCATCCGTTGCAGGTTGTATCGTCTTTAACAGGCGAAGTGCATCGGGGTATCGTCCGGCATGCCTAAGCGCACGAGCAAGTTCTAATCCGAAAGAAGCGTTCGAGCGATCCTCGTCCCAGGCTATTTTGAGGTGAGCTGTAGCGGAATCCCAATCCTCGCGATGAAGCAGGATTACGCCCAGTTCACCATTTGCCAACGGATTCGCTGGTTCGATTTTCAGAGCCTCAAGCAAGTATTTTTGCGCCTCGTCCTCCTTGCCCTCCTCGGCCGCAACTCGGGCCAGCCCGACCAGAGCCGCAACCAGGCCTGGCTGGCGCTCGAGCGCTTCCTTATATTTCGCCGCGGCGGAGGCTCTATTTTGCATTTTTTGATCTACGTCGCCACTGGCAACGGTGAGCAAAGGATCGTGCGGGTTCTTTTCGAGACCGGCGCCGACGACTTCGCCAGCGGTTTTAAAATATCGCAGAGCGAGGAGCTGTTCGGCCAAGGAATAGGCTATGTCTGGCCGGTCTCCATTCAGTTCTCTGGCGCGAAACAACCACGGCACAGCCTTCCTCGAATTTCCAGTAGCCGCATAGTCCAGCCCTACTCGAAAATAGGCCTCAACATGATTTGGTTGCTTGTCGATTGCCCGAAAATATGATCTTCTTGCGTTTTCAAACTGTTTTAAGTGCGAATACGCCAAGCCCAAATTGAAGTAAGCCGCCTCATCCGCTTCGGCATCCGGTATCTTTCGCAGATATTCCACCGCTTTGGCATACATCCCGCGTTGCGCTAATAACGTGCCCAGCGTAAACAGGACACGCGAATCGGCTGGATCAATCGCCGCGGATTGCTCCAGCGCTTTTATTGCCTCAACAGCGTTGTTATTGTGTAGGCGCGCTACGCCAACTAATTCGTAGAACCAGGCGGATTGTCCGCACTGTGATCGCGCGGACTCGAGAATTGCGTTGGCTGTTTGCAAATCGTTGCGTTGCAAAGCAGCGGCAGCAGGTTTTATGTTTTCGTCACATCCCGAGGCCACAAGTACGAAGAGGGCCAATACGGCGATCATCAAAACAAGAATTTTAATGCAAGTTGAATATCGCGGGGAGATCCGGCTTTGCTGATGACGCCGAATGCGGCATCTTGCACATTGTTATCAGGTAAACCGCCAGACACCCCGAATCTCGCATGATTGGCGATATTGAAAAACTCACCACGGAACTGAAACTTCATCTTTTCCGATATGGCAAAGTCTTTGAAGGTTGAGAAATCGATGTTGGTCTGGCCGGGCCCCACAAGATTGTTTCTTCCCTCATTGCCGAACGTGTAGTTTGCGGGAATAGCAAACGCTGCGGTATTGAACCATTCCAGACGGCTTTGGGTAAATCCGCTGTTCGGATTGCCCACGACCTGAGCACGCTGGCTGCCGCCACCTACATTGGCGATGTCGCCGCCTGCTACGATGCTGAAAGGCGCACCAGAAATATAAGTGTAGATCGCACCCAGATTCCATCCGCCAAGCAAAGCCTGAGTCAACCCGTTCGCATTGGCTAAATGTGCTTTGCCTTTCCCAAAAGGAAGTGCATAAATTCCGCTAATTGTAACTAAATGCCTGCGGTCGAAGTCGGACGGCCCCCAATCTCGACGCAGGTCGTACTCGGTCTCTAAAGAGCCGGATTGACCCTCAGACTGCAGATCAAGAGATTTTGACCATGTGTAGGAAGCGAGAAAGGTCAACCCAGATGAGAGCGACTTTTCTAATTTTGCCTGCATGGCATTATAGCTTGATGTGCCAATGTTGGTACTGTTCGAGATACTGCCGCCGGCATACTGAGAGAATCGCTGGCCGCGACTGACTAGCGATCCTGGCCCGGGAATTGGTGCTGTGTTAACTTGCGGCTGAATGAAAAGATGTCTTCCCAAAGATCCAACATAGTCGAGACTCAGCACCAGCGAGCTGGTAAGCTGTTGCCCAATGCCGGCGTTGTACTCCATGGCATATGGAATTTTGTTCCGTGGATTTGCCGTGAACGCAACCTTCGGCTGGGTCGGATCCAGGAAAGATGAGGCGAGAGGTAGATTGTCGAAGGAAGTATCCGGTAGACCTCTATTCAGATTCGCGACGGAGACACCATACCCCTGCGGCCATGAGATTCGCGGGTCCTGCGATTCTTGCACCAGCACATTATTGTGATCGTCGAACATAGCGAAAGCGCTGCGAAAAACAGTCTTAGAAGTGGCCCGGTAAGCGATTCCGAAGCGTGGTTGAAAACCGTTGTAGCGCGGATCGAAGTAGGTCTTTCGAACGGTAGGCGACGGAAACAAGGGCGGGAAAGCCGTTGGTATCAAGAACGCACCCGTATCCGCATCCAGGCCTGAAACCTTATTGTTCTTGTATTCCGGCGGATGCACGAAGTCATAACGTAAACCAACTGTGATGGTCAACTTACTAGAGACTTGCCATTTGTCCTGGATATAACCGCCATACCAAAATGTGCTGGTGTCCGCCGACGTATCGCCGAGAAAACCGAATAGACTGTCCGGCAAGCCCATCACAAAGCTGGCAGCACCCAGGCCGGTATTGTTGAAAACACCTCCCTGTGAGGTGGCATTTCTTGTAAAGCTGCTACTCAACCCCCAGCCGTCGTCAAAGCTGTGAATGTGATAGACCATGCCACCCACGCCGATCGTGTGATTGCCGCGCACCATCGATAGATCGGCATGGCCATCATGATTCGTCGATGGACCGAGCGGGATGGCGAATTGGCTCGTCCCTGTAAAGCCTTCGGAGAGGCCAATCTGCGGTCCGAGCGGCACTCCATTGCGCTCTGGATTGATCCGATCATAATGAGTCGCCTGCAGAAACTCAGTGCCCGACGGTTCGTCAAGCTGCCCGAAATTCGTGTATGTATAGCCGTAGTGCAGATTCAGAATAGTTGTCGGGCTAAATAGATGGGTGAAACCGACCGCCACTGTGCGTGCGAAATTACCAAGCGTTTGCTGATAAGTGGGCAGGGCCTCGGGCCGGGTTATTGTAGGATTTGTTCGATTAAATCTGCCGTAGATACTATCGTTGTCGCCAAAACGGTGATCGACTCGAATCCCCGTTTGATCGTTGTTCGTTGCGGTTGACTGCACGAACTGATAGTTCGGCAGCACATTAGGCCCTACTACCAAATTTGGCAACGGATAGTATTTGTTCAATACCAACTGAACAGCCGGACTGAGCTTGCTCGTAGGGATCACGTTGCGAGAAAACGGATCTCTGACGGTGTTCCCGGGATTTGCCGGATCGGACCGGCTCGTGGCCGGGTCGAATATCTGATTCTGAAGCATAGGACGCCCGAGACTATCGACGCCAACTGGTGGCCCGAGAACGGCAGAGAAGTCGCCCTGGCGCATGGCTTGCGTCGGAACACTGGCAAAATAACTTCCACTCTGGCGCGATCGAAAGCCCTCCCAGTAAGCGGAGAACCATGTATTGTCTTTTCCGTTGAAATATGGAAGCCGGACGGGCCCGCCAAAATACACGCCGTATTGATTCTGCCTGTAAGGCGGTTTCTGCTGATCGAAGAAGTTTCGCGCATCTAACTTGTCGTTTCGGAAGAACTCCCAAACGGCTCCGTGAAAATCATTGGTGCCGGAGCGAGTGGCGATATTAATATTGGCGCCGGAGGAAATCGAAAACTGCGCGTCCGTGATATGGGATTGCACATTGAACTCCTGCAATGCATCCGGTGGCGGGCTGATCGCCCAGGTATTCGTATAAGTTGCGTTGTTCAAAACGCCGTCCATGGTGAAGTTGTTTTGTTGTCCGCGTTGGCCGTTGACGGACGGGCTGATACCGCCAGCGCCTTCGCGAACCGTAAACGATCCTTGCTGACCCGATTGGACAGGCGCGGCGCCCGGTGTCAGCAAGACGAGTTGCGTAAAACTCCTACCGTTTAGCGGTAAATCTACAATTTGGTCATGCTCCACAACTTTCCCCAAAGTTGCGGAAGTAGTCTCGAGGGCCGGGGGAGCCGCTGTGACCTCTATATTCTGGGATACAGACGAAAGTGAGAGCTTGAAATCGAGAGTCAGGTTTTGATTCACGAGAAGCCGGACGCCTCGTTGCACCTGATTCGCAAATCCTGGCTTCTGAATCAAGACATCATATGTGCCAGGAGGCAACTGCGCCACGGTGTAAGTTCCGTTGTCCAAATTAGCGGCCGTGCGACGCAGCTCCGTCTCAAGGTTTGTAATTTCGATTTGAACGCCGCCGACAGCCGCTCCAGATGGATCGATAATCGTGCCACTAATGGATCCGGTAACCGCTTGCGCCGAAAGGCTCTTCGCGATTAAGATCGACGCCAGGACAAGACAGCTCGGTCTGGGACGCTGCATTTCTTGTTACCCCCTTCAAGGCGAGCTCGCGCGACGAGATTAGAGCGAACCGCGAGGGCCTTAGAGACCCGCATGAACAGATATAGTTCCGTTTGAATCCACTGTCAAGACTTTTTTCATGCCTAAATAAAAGTTTTTCACCGCAAGAATCGAGACATTTGCTTCAGTAGAGATATGCGCAAATCGGGAAGGCCAGGTCTTCGCGTTCTAGGTGTAGAAGACGTCAGAGACACCAACGAGATGCGATTGTTGCATCTGATTAGAGATCGTCAGCCTGTGTCGAGAACCGAGGTTGTCAAGGAGACGGGTCTTCGTCCGGGAACAGTTTCGGTAGTTGTGAACCGCCTGCTGAGGTCAGGCTTTGTTTACGAAGCGGAAGAAGCGCCTTCGAAAGGCGGCCGGCGCGCCGTCTATCTTCAGGTGAATTCGGAAAAAGCTTATGCAGTCGGGCTGAGCATAGGCGTTCACCAATCAATTTACTTGGTGAGCGATTTTAATGGCAGAGTCCTGAGTCAACGGACATTCCGGACAAGCCGCAATGCCGATTCGTTCTTAAAGCAATTGGCACAAGACATCAGTGCTCATCTTGAAAGTAACTACGGGAAAGCCCACTTTTCAGCCGTGGGCGTTAGTGTTCCGGGCCTTTTGGATCGGACGGAGGGGACGATTGTGTTTTCGCCCAATCTCGGGTGGAAGGATGTGCCAATCAGGCGACTACTCAATCATGAATTGCATCTACCAGTCGAAATCGAAAATGATGCCAATGTGGCGGCATTGGCTGAACTTTGGTATGGTCCGATGGAAATTTCGAGCGCACACAGTTTGCTCTTCGTACTGATAGTCGAGGGCATTGGCACCGGCTTCATTCATAACGGGGAATTGCACATCGGATCGAGCGTGGGCTCCGGTGGCTTCGGGCACATACCGATGGATCCACAAGGTCCGCGGTGTAGTTGCGGCAATATCGGCTGCTGGGAAGCTCTTGCATCCGACCAAGCGACAATCAGCCGGTTTCAAAAGAAGCACCCGACGCTCGCCGCCGGCGTCCGGTCTATCCACGATATGGTGGGTCTAGCGATGAGCGGCGGCAAAGAGGCTCGTCAGCAATTGCTATACACGGCGACACTACTCGGCCGGGGCATCCGCGGTCTTGCCCAGGGACTTAGTCCTGAAGTTATCGTAGTCGGCGGACAAATTACAGAAGCCTGGTCACTCATTGAGCCCGTCTTGAAAGATGAGCTTCACAGCGGGTATCTTATACAAGGGCTGTCGCTCCCGGAGATCAGACGAGCAAGCGTAGAGAGCCCCAGCATGTTCGGCGCTATTCCTCTCGCGCTACGAAGCATTTTTCGCAATAACAAAAGCAAAGCGCTCTCGGGGACAGTCATTCGTCGACCACTCGAACGGTCAAAACCTCAAATGGCTTGAAGGAGAGTGAGACGGTGTTGCCTTCAATGGGTAGCGCCTCCCGGTCATCTTCGACGCCGGAACAAATGTGCGCCGACTGGATGCGCGCTTTGTGCAAAAAGCGAATCTTGGTATCTTTCGCATTTCCGCTTGTTTCCGCGAGCCGCAGGATGGAGCCATTCCCGTCTTCCGCTCGCTTCCAAGTTACGAGCGCGACGCCCTCCGCGGACGTTTCGAGAAATCCTTTCCCCTCCGGCGGCAGTAGGCGGTCCGGGTTGCCAACCTTATCTTGATTAACTACGTAATTGAGCTCAGCCGGCCTCATTTCTTCGGCTGCCAGCTTGGTCAGCGCGGCGCTATCCATCTTCGCAGCGCTTGTGAGAGCATATCGAAATTCAAAATCTCCGCCTTGGCCTGCGCGATAGTTCGTATGCCAGTAGTTGTTCATTACGTACGAAAAGATAGTTCCCGACTTCGGCTGGAACTCGCCGGGCCATTTCCCGCGGTTAATGTCGCCGAAGCTCGCCAAGAAAGCGTCAACCGGCACGATTCCGACCGACATATTGGAGTCGTGCGCGGCCATCCAGGTTTGAACGTTAAACCACTCCAAACTGGCGCCTTTCATAAGACCGCGCGCCGGATCCACCCACCCCTGTTGCGTTGCATACGCAAAATTCGGAGCCGCTATACCGATCGGAAACGCGAAATAAACACCTTCTTTGTCGTTCGTGTAATTTTTGTGCAGATGGTAGCGAAACTCAATGTTTTTACGGTCGTTAAAGAGCAAAATCTCCGTCTGAATCTTAGGAGTGTTTACGGTCGAACTGCTGAGGCCTATGGACTGTCCCCATGGAAACTCTTCGACCCCCAACAATTTGCCTTGGGATGAATGATGAACGGTTAGTTCGCCCGGTGGAAGCCCAGGGAACGGATTGATCATCTGGGTGTCGCCGTCGCCCCCGGTGACGTACAGATATTGTCCGAATTTGTACGGGCTATGAATATCCACCAACTCCCGCTTCAACTCTTTGTCGTAGATACTCGATACCGAGCCCGCGTTTTCATCAAGTTCGACGCGATAGTAGCGGTTCTCGATAGCGCGTAGCTCCTTGCGCCCTGTTTTGGGTGACCCTTCTTCTCCATAAGAGATGCTGAAGCATTTATAGCCAATCGCAGGCACGCCCTTCGCGATAAAGCGGACGTGCAAAAACTTTTGTTTCTCATACAGGACTTGAAGCGGAACATCCTCGTGGGTACTGAGATCGATCACCTTCGGGTGAGCAAACAAATCTGTTTCCACAACCGCATCCCGGGTCCAATTGAGGGAATTGAAGACTACTAGCGTATTCTTCGGAATATGAATTTGATCGGCGAGTTGGCTCAAAGAGCGGTTCATAACATCCTCAATTTCGAGCGAAGCACGTTCGGCCCGGTCGTCTTTTACTCGTGCCTGTTTTATTGATTGATCGTGATCTGGCTGCGAGACGGAATTGTAAGAGAGCCACGTGTGCTCTGAAAAAAGAATGATGTTCCGCCAAATATCCGCGAACAGCCCGGCAGGCGGATTCAAATTCGAATCAATTGAATGAGTAACGCTGGATAGAATTTCGGCCGACAGAGCTCGATTCTGGTTTTGGCGATCTTCCGCAGCGAAGTAAGAATCGCTCCCGATGCCATCCTCCCAATAGGGTCCTCCATCTCCTTTGTACGTCGGCAAGTCCTTTCCGAAATGTTCTTCCAGGTAATGAAAGAAGCCAGGAAATGTTGAGTACGTCAGTTTCGGATACGCATAAGATCTGTTCCATTCGTCGACAAACGTCGCCGTAGACGGAAAGAGATCTGTGTTTTCGACTTGTGTTCCAAAAATCAGCGCAACATCCGGCTTGAAAGTGGGTTTAGAATACGCCTGCAGATAAATGGGCAGCGACTGCCGGACTGCGGCTAGCTGCGGTGGCAAACCGAAAAGCGTCTGTACCTGCATATAGTGACGCGAGTACCAAAACAATACCTTCTTTCCATCGGGTCCCTCCCACCAGAACGGCGATTTTTCGTTCCACTGATCGTAGTAAAAAATCGGAGCGCGATCGTTGTTGGCCGCCGCCGTCCAATACTTAACTCCACTCGAAGCCAATATGGACGGATAGCTGCCGGAATAGGTCGGAACGTCGGTTATATTCGCATATTCGAACGGCAGGCCGTACTGTTTCGCCAATTCCTTCGACTCATAAAGCGATCGATACAAGGTTTCGAGCGAAGCATAGCCGGTGAGCAAATTACAGTACTGCGCCGGCATCGCCATCTTCCCGTTACGTATGAGTTCCAGAATCTCTTCGCGTTTCCCCTCTGGCCTGGTGTCCAGCAGCTGCTGCAAATTCCATGAGCCATCCATCGAAAAGCGGAAGTCGGGATGTTCGCGAATCAATTCAGCCGCTTGAGTCAGAACTCTCGGTTGCGTCTCCGCTATTTTCCCCTGATAGTCCGTATAGCCGACATCCAGGTGCGTGTGCGGGACAACAAAAATTGTCCATTTCCGTTCCGCTGTCAAATTGAAATCAAGAACACGTCGCGACCCGGCCGTTACCTTTAGCTTTGCTGGAACTGTTCCGCTCCATTCCGGCAATTCAAAGGAAACTCGCTGTTCTCCGAAATCCGTAAGATCAGACAGCTTTGCTGGATAGCGCCGGCCTTCGACCTCCAATTCAGCCACTCCTCCTCTTACCGGTCGATTGGTCCGTATGAAGGCGTCAACGATCTCAACCAGTCCGCCCTTCGCTTGACGATAAAAAATAGTCGGCTCGAGTCCGGCCGAAATATCAGCAAGGTTGGTCTCCTTGGAAGGATCTTGTTCCAAGCTGAGCGCATCAAAGGTGATACCGGACTCCTTCTGTTCTTCGGGGCTGGAGGGCGGATCGTCGATACAAGCGATGCTGATAGCATTCTGTCCTGTTTTAAGAAAGGGCTCCGGAATTGCAATCGCTACTTCACTTTGCGATTCATGTGGGTCAAACGCATACGAGAAGTCGCTCCGTGAGTAGCTCAGCTTGGGACGCAGATAAAAAGTCCCGCGGTGGCCGTTCACTTCGATTCGTAATACAGGTACTCTGGGCCGCTCAATCAGGGTACTAATTCGGAGCGTGTAGAGCCCGCGTACCGAATCTATAGCGAACAAAATCGTATAGGGGTGACCGATGCTCTGGCTGCGAGGCCAATCGTTTCGCCAGTTGCCCTGATCGGCTGCATAGGTGACCGAATCTTTGAGAGGGCTCAGAAACTCGACCGGAGACTGGTCGAACTTACCGATCTGCCAGATACTTCTAGCGTTGGCATCCATTGACCAGATCAATACGATTCCCAGTAGGAAAAGTACGCTTCGAGTCATAGGTCTTGACACTTTGTTCATGGTCAAGATAAAGTCTATGGGTGAACGTCTCACTATGTCAATACGCAAAATCGCATCCTAGACTGCTCATTGAGAAGTGGATTGGCTAGTGGACAGTTCGACAAGTCCGGGCAAAGTTCGCAGCGTATTGATTATTTCGACGCTCGTTTCCGCGCTGGCTGGTTTTCTGTTCGGTTACGACAACATCGTCATAAGCGGCGCCATCGGATTCTTAACGAAATTTTTTCGCCTGGACCCGGTTGGCACTGGTTGGGCTGCTGGCTGCGCATTAGTCGGGTGTTTGATCGGTTCCGCGACGGCAGGGGGAATCGCCGACAGGTTCGGTCTGAAGAAATCTTTGTATTTGTGTGCATTTTGTTTCACAGTCTCTTCTTTCGGTGTCGCGCTGGCCCCGAACTTTACTCAGTACGTTCTTTGGCGTATTGCCGGCGGTTTTGGAATCGGGGCAGCCTCAATCGTGGCGCCGATGTATATCGCGGAGATTGCACCACGCGGCATACGCGGCCGGCTTGTTGTGCTTTATCAGCTCGGTATCGTGTTTGGGATCCTCGCGGCGGTATTTATCAATCTCCTGATACAGAAGTCTGGGGACGAGAGCTGGAATCTTCAACGCGGATGGCGCTGGATGTTCGCGGTGGGTGTGTTTCCGGCGGTTCTTTTCGGTGCGATGATTCTTTTGAGCAAGGAGAGCCCACGCTGGCTTTTGAAAATAGGCCGGCAGCGTGAAGCCCAGAGAGTCTTCGCGGCGATCAACGGAGAGGAGTCCGCACTCGCACAAGTGGAGGCCATCCACAGTTTTCTCGAGAAGGAACAAGGCGGAATATCGGAGCTCTTCGCCGGACCCTTCCGTCGGGCTCTTATTGTCGGCTTAGTTTTGGCGGCTTTCTCACAAATGAGCGGGATCACATCCTTGCTTTCATTCTTGCCTGAAGTATTCAAGAGCGCTGGCCAAAATGTGCAGGATTCCTTTTTCCAGTCTGTCTTGGTTGGCGTCGTAAATGTAGTCTTTACGGGCTTGGCTATTTGGCTGGTAGACCAAGCCGGACGCAAGACGCTGATCCTAGCGGGGACGGCGATGCAGGCCGTGGCCCTGGCGTCTGTGGGTCTCCTTTACTACCTTCACGCCGGAGGGACAGGCATACTGATCGGCATCGTATTTTTTGTAGCGGGTCATGCCGTGGGAAATGGCGCCGTTTGTTGGGTTATTATTTCGGAAATTTTTCCGGCGAAGGCCCGCGGGACCGCTATGTCGATCGCGACCACTGCCCTCTGGATCTCTGCGTATCTGGCCAACCAGTTCTTCCCGGTGATGCAGAAGCACCTTGGAAGTCACGGCACTTTCTTCTTTTTCTCTACGATGGCCGTGGCAAACTTTGTCTTTGTCTTAGCATGGGTCCCAGAAACCAAGGGCTATGCACTCGAGGAGATCAGCCAAATTTGGCTGAAGAATCCAAAGAAAGGCCTCGCCGCATGAGAGTGCTAGCAGTCGATGTGGGCGGCAGTCACGTTTCTTGCGGCGCGGTTGACGATCGGACACTACTTGAAGTTGTCTCAATAGAGTCTGATGGCAAAGGCAGCCTCAAGAATCTTCTTCCAGTCTTGGCTGAGACATTGATGCAACTCGCAAAAAGGCATGGCGGCAACTTTGTGGGGATAGGCTTCGGTTTTTGTGGCTTGGTGGATACGACAGCCGGGCGCGTCGTTTCCACGAATCATAAGTATTCCGATGCTACATCGGTTGACGTTACTTCCTGGGCGCGTGAGCAGTTCGGATTGCCATTGGTCCTCGAAAACGACACGCGAATGGCCCTCCTGGGTGAACGGCATTCTGGTGCAGCGAGCGGCAGCGATAACGTCGTGATGGTTACCTTGGGCACCGGAATCGGGAGTGCCGCCATCATGGAAGGCACTCTGGTACGGGGCAGACATTTCCAAGCGGGATGCCTGGGGGGACACTTTACCGTGGTACTCGGCGGTCGCCGATGCTCGTGTGGGGCGCAAGGCTGTTTTGAGGCCGAGGCATCTACTTATGCGCTACCTGAGATTTGCGGAACTTGGCCCGGTTTTGAAACCGGTCCGCTTTCGCGCGAGAAGAAACTCGATTTTGCCACGTTGTTTTCTTGGGCTGACCGCGGCGATTCTGTAGCAACCGCAGTTCGTGACCGATGTGTCGGCATTTGGGCAGCGTGCGCTCTATCGTTAGTTCACGCATATGATCCGGAATTGTTCATACTGGGCGGCGGCGTCATGAAGAGTTCGTTTCCGATTCTCATCGCGATTCAACAGCATGTAGATTCCTACGCCTGGACACCATGGGGCCACGTTCGATTTTGCCAATCCCAATTAGGCGAAACTGCCGCAATCGTTGGCGCTGTTCCTTTGCTCCAGATACACTTGTCCCAAAGATGAATTGCGATTACGACAAGTATCCATATGTCGCGATTGCACCCGGCTCGACGGGCTGCGAAATCGGATGGGGAGCAATCATGACTCGCCTCTATCGTTTCGCTGGGGGAAGAATCATTTGCATTGAATGTTATCCCGGGGTATTTGAGGACGACATCTGTCGTGCCATTGAAGACCTCGACCTATCTGCTCGCATTATCCGGAGTCGCTGCGCGCTGAAAACACCTGCCGAGATAGAAGCACTGCTGGCCCGCGATCTAACCGATGACCCTGTCTTTGGTCATCTCACATGTTTAGAGTTGAAGGATTTTCTTGCCTACGAGCGGCTCGAGAATCTCAAAGAGACACTACAGAAAACGGTGCCAGGTCCGACGTTTGTCGTTGGCACCGGTGCAACTTTACTGTGTGAAGGACCAGATGTTCTCGTTTACGCCGACCTCGCCCGTTGGGAGATTCAGCAACGCCAGCGCCGCAATGAAGTTGCGAATCTGGGAGCTACCAATGAAAGCGCCGATCCTTCGGCAAAATACAAACGCGGATTCTTCGTCGACTGGCGAGTAGCTGACCGCTTTAAAGCGCCCCTCCTTCCGCGGATCGATTTTCTCCTCGATACCAACAAACGGCACGAGCCCAAAATGATTTCGGGTGAAATGTTACGGAAAGGCTTAAGCGCGGCTGTGAGGCAGCCCTTTCGCGTAGTGCCGTTTTTCGATCCAGGTCCGTGGGGAGGCCAGTGGCTGAGAAAGACCTGCTGCCTGCCAAGTGAACCCCCAAACTACGCTTGGTGTTTCGACTGTGTTCCCGAAGAGAACAGCTTGCTTCTCGGTTTTGGAAACGTGACGATCGAAGTTCCCGCGCTTGATTTGGTTCTCAGTCACCCGCGCGAGCTTTTGGGTGATGCCGTTCACGCCCGGTTCGGAACCGAGTTTCCGATCCGTTTCGATTTTCTCGACACAATGGAGGGCGGTAATCTTTCCCTGCAAGTGCATCCTTTGACGGAATACATCCAAGAACAATTTGGCGTGCATTACACGCAGGATGAAAGCTACTATCTTCTGGACGCCGGCGATGATGCCTGTGTTTACCTTGGCCTAAAAGAGCAATTGGATCGTGAGTCGATGATCCGTGAATTACAACAGGCCCAAAACCCAGGCAACACTTTTTCAGCCGAGCGTTATGTCAATGTTTGGCCGGCAAAAAAACATGATCATTTCCTGATTCCTGCAGGAACTATTCATTGCTCGGGCCGAAACTGCGTAGTACTGGAAATCAGCGCGACACCTTATATTTTCACTTTCAAGCTCTGGGATTGGGGAAGACTCGGGATGGACGGGCGACCTCGTCCGATCCATTTGGAACATGGAATTCAGAATGTCCAGTGGGATCGAACAACTGCCTGGGTGGAGCGCGAGCTAGTTAACCGGGTCGAACAGGTTGCGCAAAGCAACGACTGGCAGGAAGAACGCACAGGTCTTCACGAGCGAGAGTTTATCGAAACGCGCAGGCATTGGTTTTCAGGCGCTGTCCGGCACAATACATCGGGAAGCGTGAACGTTCTCAATCTGGTTGAGGGCAGTGAGATCGTTGTCGAGAGCCCGAGCGGCGCATTCCAACCTATGCATGTTCACTTTGCCGAAACGTTTGTCGTTCCGGCAGCAGTCGGAAGCTATATCGTGCGGCCGGCGTTTGCGGCATCAAAATCATTTGCGACGATCAAGGCTTCGGTACGAACAGGACTTTGAGCGGACTGGCCTCCGACGTGACCCATGCGATCCGTCCGAATCGAGGGTCGACCCGTGGAGATTCAACTTCGAAGGCCAGTTTATTTTTGGACCCTATGCACGAGGCCGCGGAAGGCCGAAGGGGAACGGTCCTGTTCTAATCCGGTTCAAAAGTGTCGTCGCGCATGGTAAGGGCTAATGTCCAGCAGCCCGAGCTTCTGCGAACACCGGGACCGCGCAAGCTCTGCGCGAGAAAGCAAAAGGCGCCCAAGTTCCGCCTCGCTCGCAGGCCAAGGGTCGGAGGCCAGTAGCGGCGAGCGCCTTGAACTGGAACGCGCGGGAATTTGGCGCGCGGGGGTGAGCCGGCCGGCGCTCGGAACGCGGTTATTGGGGATTGAGCCGTGTCGGCTGCGGACCCCAAAAATGCTAACAGATTGCTAACAAGAGAGCCAGAAACACCCGAGAACATCAAATAACAACCGACTGTATCTTGTTGATTGTTCGCATTACGGCTATCCATCCGGAATCAAGCATTGAACTCATAAACCAAAGGTCGCAAGTTCAAATCTTGCCCCCGCAACCAAATCTTTTTGATTCTTTCCCGCGCGAGCGATCATCGCTCCCTGGAAGTTGTTCTGTCGTCCTCTACGCGACCCAAGGCTTAACAAACGGTACGGAAAGGTCGCCGAAATGCGCTATATTCCGCGTCGCACGGCTGGCACTGCAGGCGAGCGTCATTCCAGCGATCATAGTATCCCTCAGATCCACAGGCCGACCAATTCGAATGCCGCCAGGCCATTAGTTCTGCGGAATGCCGAACGGCCACTTCATCGAATGACGTTATCCGCCCGCCGATCTTATCGGCCAACAGCGTTTCAAATGCGTTCATCAGCACCGAACGGCGTTTGCCGGAAGGGAGAATCTGGAGACCGAAACGAATCTCTAGCACCGTTACCGAGTTCGTCCAAATCGACGTTCTAGCCTGCTTGTCGAGCCACTCGATTGCTTGTGTGTCCGCTTTTTCACGCATAAGCGCGGATAGCACGTTGGTATCGAGGATGATCATTACTCGAACGAAGCCGGCTCAACGGCGTGCCCCCTGAAATTCGGTAATATCGCCCTCTAAACCCGTTTTCGCGAATATTGATTAGAATCATTGCACCGACACGTCAAACGTACCTGTCTCGACAACGGTTCCGTGCTTCATCTGCACAAAAATTCGATACTTCCCAGGCACTGGAAACCCATACGGAAAACTGACGGTGTTTGGTATCGCTGAACCTTCGCTCATGTCCATTCCGGCCATGTCGCCCGTGCCATTCTGCGCCTCGGCCATCATCAGCGCCGGCATCGCCACGGTGCCCGAGGGATGAATATGCGCAAATACCGTGCCATCGCTCTTCACAAAGGCCGCATGTCCGGCCATCCCCATATAGAGAGCCATGTCTTTGGGCGGCTGCCCTTTCGGATTGAGGAGTTGGAATGCGAACGCCTCCGGCGCCTTGGCGACGAGCGCCACCGGCCGTTTCCATTGCATGCTGTACCCATCCGAAAACTTGTAGGTCGAATTAGTCTGGACGCTCGTACCGGGCGCGGCCTCGGCGTCGTCGCCTGTAAGCGCACGCCCGTGAACTTCGGGCAGCGTCAAGGAAGCAACCAACGTCTCGGGAAATCCATTGGCATGCACTACGTCCGCGTACAGCCGATAGCCGCCCGCGGGCATTGAAGGGAGCGTGAGTCGGAAACTGCCCGTCCGCACCATCTCCGGATGCAAGTGAAAAACGATATCCATCGCTGGCCAGCGAATGGCGTAGAGATGCATCAGGTGATTGTGGTCAGGAATAAAGTCATCCAGTTTGCGCACGCTAAGCCAGCCCGGATCCGTCATCTTGAGATCCAGCACATTGTCCGCTTCGACCGTCGCGCGCATCTCTAGGGGCTTGTAAATGTTTGTGGCGTAGTCCGCCGCTTCCGCATTCCACCACTTCCTGCCAGACACGACGCCTAGCGTGAGAACTAAGAATGCAATCGTCATGCCGATATGTGCGCGCTTTCGGCTCGCTGCCGGAGCAGTCTCCCCGGGGGGTGTCTGTGCGTCGCGAGCCGCCGCGCCCACAATCCCCACCATGCCCAGAATCAGGACTATGCCCAGTCCCGCCAGCAGTACTCCCAACCCGCTCTGCATCTTGCGCGTACCCGTCGCCGTCGCCGCAACAGGTATCGATAACACTCCGCGGCCCGGGTTCCCGCTCACGGTAAAACGGACCTGCCAGGAACCGGTCCGCATGATCCAGAGATGTCCGGTGAAAAACTGTGCGTCGCGCGAGGGCTTCGCCATCGTGTCGGGCGTCGGAGGATGCTTGGATGCTTCACCGGCCAGCGGAATTGGAGCAGCTGTAATGCTATCCACGCCGGGCGTGCTCGACCGCACCTCGATATCCGCAACGCCCGGAATCACGAGTGGCGGCCGCACTACTACAAAAAGTTTGTAAGGACCCGCCGAACCCTCGGCGTATACATCGGGACTGCCGACGTGCGCTTCCATTCGACCGCCGCATGCGAGCGCCAGTAAGCAGCCCAGCGCGCATCGAACACCCGGCCCCGTCATCGCTGTATCTTTCGCATCCACCGGCCGAGCGCCAGACCAATCCAAACGCTGAGCGCAGCGAAAAGCATGGCCATGGCGAGGCCTTCCCAAAGAACAAGACCGTGCTCGGGCCGGAAGAATTCACGCAGCGCGTCATGCGATTGCGGCGGCTCGCCGTAATCGAGATAGCCGGCTCCGAAAAAGCGATTCTTTGCGGCGTTGGTCATCAGGAAACTGGCAAAAGGCCACTCGACTGCAACCAGGACACCAATGAACAAAGGCCCCGCCACCAGGGACCGCCGCCACAATTTCCAGGTTTCCGTTCTTTGAAGCAGCCAATCCATTGCAAACGCGGCAACAACCAGCAGCAGTGGAAACTTCGGCGGAATGAACTGTTGTACGGGCTGGTAAACAGGACCTAGCTTCGGCTCAGCGGGAAACAGCGGCAGGATCAAAATCACACCGATGAGAAAGAGCGTGTAAATTGCGGCCGTCCACGTTCCGGCCCAGCGATGGCGCGAGCATTCCCAAAACATCGCCAGATACGCCGGCACTCCCAGCGCAACCGAAACATACGCTGCCGAGCGGTGCAGTCGTATGTCCCATGTGTATTCCATGCGGAAGAACATCCCGAGCACGAGCATCAGGCCGCCCATATAGAGCAGCAGCCATTGCAGCTTCACGAATCGTTCTCCGTCTGCCCGGTTCATCGCCGCTGCTATTAGGAAGAATGCACCGATCTCGATCGCGAACACGCCGATTATCAGCAGCGTATGCGGTGGACTGACAATCTTCACATCCAGCCCGTAGGCATCATGCCACCAGTTATCGAAGGGCGCGGAAGTGAGCATGGCGACGCCGCCCCACGCTGCCAGGAATGCTCCAAGCGGCGCACGGAAGCCGAAAACGCCAACCGACGCTGCCACAAATTCCGCCGGCCGACGGAAGGTCGTATTGAAGATCAGGTAGCCGCACGAGATGCCCGCCAGGACTCCACACAAGTACATCGCCATGTGCGCCGGTGTCCAGAAAGTATCCCGCCCAATGGATCGGTGCCAGGAGACATCCCAGTGCGCACCAATAGTGACGGATGTGACGGCCAGCGCTACACACCACAGGTACCAGGGAATGCTTCTTCCGCGATCTGCTTCTGAAGAAATGCTTGCGGTTGCCATGCGGCCTCATTCCATAATCTCAACAGCCCGAGGCCACATGCCACGCTGGTAGTGAGCGTATGGAAGAGACAGTAGCGGTACGGCGCGTAAACGTGAGACGTATCGGCCGGTCCGCGCCCGAACGCGTCCTCGACGACGTCCCCGTGGAGGAGCCCCTCTCCATCCGTGTCGCCCACTGGTTCAAAGATGTGATGCAGGCCGGGAACTTCGCGGTCACCATGCGCACGCCCGGAAACGATCGGGAATTGGTGGCCGGTCTTTTGTTCGCCGAAGGGATTGTTCAGCAGGCCCGAGACCTGCTCGAATTGCGCGCGCTCGGCGGCGAGCCGTCGAACGAAATGCTGGCGGTTCTCGCGAAAGAGGTCGATTTCGAAAGCTGGCGCGCGGCGCGCAGTAGCTTGCTCACTTCCAGTTGCGGCGTGTGTGGAAAGCGCAACCGCGAGGCAATCGCTCAGGCGCGTCCACTCAGTGGACACGACCGTTTCGTGGTGAACGCATCACTGGTGGAAACGCTTCCTGCACTACTGAGCGAGTGGCAACTAGGCTTTCAAGCTACCGGCGGCCTGCATGCCGCCGCGCTCGCCACTGCGGACGGCGCTATTGACGCTGTGTTCGAAGACATCGGCCGCCACAACGCCTTAGACAAGCTCATTGGTTGGGCGCTGCTGAATGGCGCGCTTCCCTGGCATGATCGCATCGTGTTCCTCACCAGCCGCGGCAGCTTCGAGTTAGTTCAAAAAGCGGCGGCCGCCGGGGCACCGGTCCTAGCCACCGTGGGTGGCCCATCCAGCTTGGCCATCGAGACCGCTCGGGATTGCCAGATGACGCTCATCGGTTTCGTTCGCGACGCCCGGTTCAACATATATTCGGGCGATTGGCGCATACACTCATGAAAGAAAGAAAATGAAGCTGAGACTTCGCGGCAATTCGGTCCGTTTGCGCGTGAATCAGCGCGAAGTCGCGGCGCTCGGCGCCGGCCGCGCGCTCTCCGAAGGGGTGCGGTTCCCCGGCGGCAACAGCTTCATCTATACGCTCGAACCCTTTCCCGCCTCTACGCCAGAAGCTTCCTTTCGAGATGGGATCATCTGCGTAAAAGTCCCCGAATCCATGCTTCGCGATTGGGCCGCCAACGACTTAATCGGCCTGTATTTTGACCTTCCCGGCCGGGAATCCAACCTGAAGGTGACCATCGAGAAGGATCTAGAGTGCGTGAACGAATCGGCTGAGGAGCGTGATCCCTATGCATTCCCGCGTAGTGAAGACATTGACTGCTAGTGCCAGCACCGTCGCGATGGCAAGGCCGGGACGAACGCACTAGTCAGTCCGATTACGACCAGGATGCGCCAAACTCCTCCCGGCTACGCTTTGCCGGTGTCCCGGTGATGCGCCTTCACGGTGAAGCCGGCTTTCTTCAATCGTTTGTAGATTTCGTCCGCGATCAGAACCGATCGGTGATGCCCGCCCGTGCAGCCAAACGAAATCGTGAGATAGCTTTTTCCTTCCCGTATGTAATGCGGTAGCAAATAAATCAGCAGATCCGAAATTCTATTGATGAATTCGGTCGTTTGCGGGAAAGATCGTATGTACCGTGCCACGCTCGGATGCCGCCCTGTAAGCTTTTTAAATTCAGGAATATAGTTCGGGTTCGGCAAGAATCGTACGTCGAAGAGCAGGTCGCTGTCGGCCGGAACCCCGTGGCGAAAGCCGAAGCTGTTCACGTAGACGACAATCTTGTTGCTTTCCTGCGCCTCCTGAAAATTCGCCGAGATGAGCGCTCGCAGCTCATGCACATTGAGTTTCGAAGTATCGATCGAAAGATCGGCCAGCCGGCGAATGGGTTTTAACTGCTCGCGTTCATCCTTCAAGCTGCTCAGGACAGTCGCCTCCGCACCCAACGGATGCGGTCGACGCGTTTCACTAAAGCGGCGCCTCAGCACCTCATCGTCGGCGTCCAGAAACAGGAGCTTTACATCGAGCCGCTTCCTGAGTTCCCGAAACATTTTGGGGAATTGCTGAAGCACCGCGCCTTCGCGGATGTCGATAATCAGCGCCGCCCGGCGCCTGGTCTTAGTGTCCCGGCTTAAATCGGCAAACTTGGGCACGAACGCGATCGGCAGGTTATCCACCGCGTAAAATCCCAAGTCTTCGAATGCCTTAAGCGCGGTCTGCTTACCCGACCCGCTCATGCCGGTAATGATGACCAGATCGGCCGTCGCCAGAGCCGCTGTCGGAGGAGGCGCCGCTTCTTTTCGTTTGGGCAAATGACTACAGTGTAGTGTAGCGTTCGTTAGGATGCCGCTACGATTCGATTAAATCGAAATTGCCATCGGGCCGGCGCAGCAGCACTGATAGGCAATCGCGATCCGAATCGCGGTACACCACATAGTTCGTGCCGTCTTCCATTTCGAGAATTGCTTCCTCGATCGTCATCGGCTTGCTGTCTTCCCCGTAGTTCACACGGAAAATCTTGGGCTTCTTCCCTTGCCCATTCATCGTCAGCTTGTTCTTGCGGCCTTTGGCGGGCTCAGGGACCGGCGGTTCGGGTGCTTCTGCTTCCCAACTTTCTTTTGTGGAGCGGACCGCCTTCGCGTCACGGTGCGTGTCCCGCCAGCGGTTGCGAAGTTTTACGACCTGCTTTTCTACTTTCTCCACCGCTTGGCACAGGGCCGTGTCCAGATCGGAATCTGCTCCTTCCCCAACCAGCGAATGGTCGTAAAAATTCACGCTCAATTCGATCTTGTGGAGATGGCGCTCCACCTGGTGCGTCAGGTGCGCCTCGCGCTCTCCCCGTTGCTCGATGAACTTGCTCAGTTTACTCAGTTTCGTGTCGAATTTTTTCTGAAGTGCAGGAGTAAACTCCTGTGTTTTTCCCGAGACGATTAGCTTCATCTGTCCCTCCTTGAGGCCGGAACTTCGCTAGGTTAGTCGCGAGCGCGACGCTGATGTGTCGAAGGAATTTTCATATCTTCCCGATATTTCGCCACAGTCCGCCGGGTCACCTGAATGCCCTCCGCCTGCAGCCGCGCTGTAATCTGCTCGTCTGTCAGCGGATGCGCCGCATTCTCGTCTTCAATCATCTTTTTGACACGCCGTTTCACGATCAGTAACGGAGTTGCGCTGCCGCTCGGCCCTTGCACAGCCTCGGAGAAAAAGTAGCGCAGCTCGAAAACGCCCTGTGGGGTATGCGCATATTTGTTAGCGACCGCGCGGCTTACGGTGGAAGGATGCACGCCGATCTCTTCCGCCACTTCTTTGATCATCATCGGCTTCAATAAATCGATGCCCGATTCAAGGAAATCCGTCTGCCGCCGGATGATCGAATGGCACACTCGCATTATCGTTTGCTTGCGCTGCTCGATATTCTTGATCAACTGCAGCGCCGACGCGTAGCGCTCCTTCACATAGTTGCGAATATCTTTGTTCGGCTCCTGCTCACGATCGACCATCCGCTTATACTCGCCGTTCAGCCGTAATTGCGGAATTTCGTCGTCGTTCAAAGTAATTACATAGTCATCGCCGTCTTTCGAGATGTAGACGTCAGGCTCCACCTGGCGGGCGCCCGCGCCCGAATATCGCAATCCCGGCGCCGGATCAAGATGTCGAATGACGTTGACCGCAATGTGAATATGTTCAAGCGGCCGGCTGAGTGCTTTCGCGATCTGGCTGAGCTGGCGGCTCTCGAGCAGCTTCAGGTGATCGTTCACGATCTTCCAGGCCACCGAATCGCGCGCGCCCCGGCCGTCCAGCTGCAGCAACATACACTCGCGCAAACTGCGCGCACCCACGCCCGTAGGGTCGAGCGCCTGCACAGCCTTCAGCCCTTCCTGCACGTCGGCTAGGTCCAGACCCTCGGCTACTGCAATCTCTTCGAGCGGCGTGGTCAGATAGCCGCTTTCCTCCAGGTTGCCGATAATGCTGTTGGCCGCCTCCCGCGCTCCTTCAGGAAGCACGGAGACACTCAACTGCGACTGCAGGTGGTCACTGAGCGTGACTGGCGATGACAGGAAAGTCTCGAACGATGGTTTTTCGACCAGCTCGGATGCCGGACTTTTGAATCCGGGATCCAGATAGTCGTCAAAAAAACTTCCAAAATCAATTTCGTCGAACGGATCGGTTTCGCTCTTGGGCTGATCCGGAGCCGTGATCGCTCCATCTGCAACCCCGTCCGGCCCGCTTTCGGGTACTGCCCCCTCCGCTGTGGGCTCGCTCTCGCCTCCCTGTTCGCGCTGCCCCGTACTCTCCAGGATCGCTGCGTCGGCCGGGTCGGTTCGTGCCTCCCGCTCGAGCAGTGACTGCAATTCGGCCGGGGTGAGCTCCTCGCCCGCGTCGGTAGCTTCCTCAAGTACCGGATTTTCGGCAATCTCGTTCATGATCATGTCCTTCAGCTCTAACCGGTTGAGCTGCAGGACCGTGACCATCTGCACGAGTCCGGGAGTGAGTATCTGTTTCTGCTGAACGCCGAGGTGTAGCCGTTGCGACAGCGAGCCCATTCGGCTTTCAGTTTAACACCGTAATCGAACCGCCTCCGGGGCGTTAAAATCCCCTAATTCCGGTGAATTTTCCAAAAATTAGTTAGCTCGCGAGCACTGGCGGGAAGTAGAAATTCTCGCCCAGATAGATCCGCCGCACGTCTGGATCGCTGCCCAGGGCATCGGGCGTGCCGGCACGAAAAATCCGTCCATTGCTGATGATGTAGGCGCGGTCGGTCACCGCCATCGTCTCCCGCACGTTGTGATCCGTCACCAGAATACCGATTCCACGCCGCTTCAAGTCTCCAATAATGCGCTGCAGCTCGAGCACCTGCAACGGATCAATGCCCGAAAACGGTTCGTCCAGCAAAATAAAATCCGGCTGCAGCACCAGCGAGCGAGCAATCTCAACGCGCCGCCGCTCGCCGCCCGAAAGCATGTACCCTTTACTGTGGCGCACCGTCTCGAGACCTAGATCGTCGATCAGATTCTTCATGCGCTCGCGACGCTCCCGCCCGGAGATCGGCAGCGTCTGCAGAATCGCCATCAGGTTGTCTTCCACGCTGAGCTTGCGAAATACCGAAGGCTCCTGCGGCAGATAACTCACGCCTCGCCGCGCGCGCAAATACATCGGCAATTGCGTGATCGGCTGATCGTCGAGCAGCACGTGGCCCGATTCGGGGCTGATCAGGCCCACAATGATGTAGAACGAAGTCGTTTTGCCCGCGCCGTTCGGCCCCAATAGCCCGACCACTTCGCCCTGTTCTACGCGCACGCTAACGTTGTCCACAACGCGGCGTCCGCTGTACGACTTCGAAATCTCCACAGTCTGCAACGTTCTCATTGCACTATGTCTTAGTCTTATGATACGCGTTGATCACGTCCGTCAAATCTCGTACAACCTACTTTTGGGCGCTCGTGGTGATTGCCCTTGCCTGTCTCCGTTTGTGCCACGTCGGCTTGCTCTGGTCCGACGAAGATTATCATCTGGCGGCCGCTATTCGAATCCTCCACGGCCAAATCCCGTATAGGGATTTCTGGTACGACAAACCGCCGCTCGCCGCTTTCTACTACCTGTTTATAAGCGGCTATTCAGGCTGGCCGTTGCGCCTTCTGGATGCGGCTTATGTTCTGCTGTCCTGCCTTCTCATTTACCGGCTCGCACAGTCCCGAATGGCCGCGTTTCTACTCTCTTTCTTCCTCGCCTTTTATCTGCCGGCGGCCGTGATTCCGTTTGCCCCTGACGCCCTGCTAATAGTGCCCCATCTGGCCGCCGTCTATTTAGCCATACAACGCCGTGCGTTCTGGGCGGGGGCCTGCTGCGGCGTCGGCCTTCTGATCAACTTGAAAGCCGCATTCATACTCCCTGTATGCGCTTTCTGGCTGATGGCCGAACTGCCGTTATTAGCCGCGGGGTTCGCGGCTCCTCTCCTTGTCGCTGCGCTGGCGCTCGTTCTGACTGGCGCCTGGCCTGGCTTCTACGAGCAAGTCTGGCAATGGGGAATTCTCTACTCCCATGGCGCGCCCGTCCCACATCCGTTCCAACTTGGTCTTACCCGCATCCTCAACTGGCTTGGTTTTCACGCCGCATTGCTCCTGGGTGCGACGTTATTTTTCCTGCAGGTGGAAAAAGACCGCCTACGCTTCGCCGCCTGGATCGCGCTCTCCTTCGCCGCCGTCTGCTTTGGCAATCACTTTGCCCCGCGCTACTTTCTGCAACTTCTTCCTCCGCTGACTGTCGCAGCCGCGCGCGGCTTTGCCTGGAAGCCCCGCGCGCTGCCAGTTTTGGTTGTACTCCTGTTAATACCCTTTCTCCGCTTCGGGCCGCGCTACGCCACCGTCGCGCTCGACCGCGATCCCAATTGGTCCGACACAGCGCTCGATCGCGATAGCCGCCAAGCCGCCACGATCGTTCAAAAATCGGCCCTTCCCGGTGACACCCTGTTCGTCTGGGGCTATCGTCCCGATCTCTATGTCTACACGCGCCGCATTTGCAGTGACCCGTTCTGGGATTCGCAACCCCTCACCGGAGTTCCCGCCGACCGCCACCTGACCGAAAGCCAAAACATCCTGGGCCCTTCCGCCGCCCGCCATCGCGCGCAATTTGTCCAACAAGCGCGTCCGACTTTCTTCGTCGATGGCCTCGGCCTGCTGAACCGGGCGCTTGACCCGCGCGCCTTCCCCGAGATCCGCCAGTGGCTGCTCCAATATGAACTCGTCGGACGTACACGATTCTGTAGGATTTATCACAAAATGGCCTCTAAATAGGGGCTACTTTTTCCTTTTAATCGGTCGGGAATCGAGCTATGTTTTCAGGGCGTCAATGCCACCGAGGGGACCGGCAGATGCCTTACCATAGCCCGCCTCGGCACATCCTCCGAACGCCGCCTGCTCAGCCTCTTGGTCCGAACCCGCGAAGGCCTTGCCCAAAGCGGCGGACTTACTTCTTCTTCATCCGTGTGAAGGCCACATTCTTGTTTTCGCCTTCGACGATGAGATGGTCCTCTTGGGTGAAATAGGTGAGCTGGCGGCCGCGTGTCATCCCCTTCATGCTGTCTACAATCTGTGGGTCGCCGCCGTTCAGAATGACCTTATCGTCCTTGGTGTAATACTCACCGTGCTCAGCGGCGCCGGAACGCTTTCTACTACTGGGCAGTATCTCCGTGACAATCACAGCGCCATCTGCGAAAGCATGATCGAGTGAGGAATCATCGCTATCACTCGCCGTTTTAGGAGTCAAGAAAGCGCGCATCTGCTTGGAAGTCACTGTCATCTTCCCGCGCACCAGCGTCACGCCGCCCGTGTACAAAGCCTCTCGCGTGTCGTCGCGATAGGTCAGCTCGGGCGCGCGCACTAACGTAAAGACCGGATCCGCACCGGCCTTATTATCCACCAGCTCGCTGACCACACTCCCTACCGCATGCAACGTTTGCTCGTCCCTGTCCACGTCGATCCGATCGGCCGATATGCGATTGGCGCCTTGCCACATCACCGCGCGACCGCGATAGGCGACCTGGCTGTTGCTCCCGCGCGTGTGCATTTCTTTCGCCGACGCTTGCATCGGCTGGCTCGTATCCAGCATGGACGTTCCCGGCTTTTGATTCTTATCCGGCGCGTGCGTCGAGACCACGTGCCCGGTCGCGTCCATGTCGCCGCTCGTCTGGTCCATCACAATCCGATCGGCTCGCGCCGCTCCCGAGTCATCGGCCACTTCCGCCTTTTCCGTCAGCGTGATGCGATTCACGGCCTGATCGAGAAACGCCTTGTTCGCCCGCGCCTTCCGCTCCCCCTCCTGGTAGCGAAAATTCCCTTGCTGGTCGATGGTCGCGATCTGATTTGTATCCGGCGCGAATTTCGCCGTCATCTGATCGCTCCACGTCAGAGCCGGCGGCGACGCTGCCGCGTTCGCTGTGGGTTTCTCGGTTGCGGGTTTATCGGTACGTGTCGCTACGTTCCATCCCAGAAACGTGTCCACATAGCTGCCCTCGCCATACAGGATCCGTAGCCGCGAGGCGTCCAAAACCCGATGCGTCTGATCCGCCCGATTCGGCTTGAACTCCAGTTGCGCCTGGCTCGACGTGCGAATCTCTTGCACATCGCGTCCACCCGGTTTCATCTCGAGTTCAATATGCTCGCTGCGCAAAATACGCGTTTCCGCCACGCTCGTCGGGTGCGCCGCCTTCGCCTCGGCAAGCGGCTCCGACACTGCTTCTCCATGGCCATCCGCCATCACCAGGTGAAGATCGCTCGAAACTTTTTCCTCGCCATTCACCTCTTCGGTGTCCAGTGCGAATCGCAGGTCCGCTTTATCTCCTGTTAACGTTGTCCGGGCCGCATCATTGCTTGAAGTGACCCGTGCATTTCTGCTCCCGAGAACCTGCACAAGGTCTCCGTCCTCATTGAACAGCGCCGTCATCTGCTCGGATCGGAACTCTACTTTCCTTCCGTCTCGATCGTCCGTTCCCACCGGATGCTCGGAATCGATCTGGTGCAATCGCTGGTCTTCGAGCGTCACGATCGAACCTTGGGCCAGGATCGTCAACGTCTGCCGCTGCATTTTCGACCAGGGCGAAAGATAGATCTTCTGCTCCAACTCCTTGTAGACCAGGTCGCCCGCTTCCACATGCATCTTGTTCTCTACGGGTCCGTCGCCCACCCAGTCCATCGCGATGGCGGATTTCAAATGCAGCGTTCTTGTGTTGGGATCGTATTCTACGCCCACCGCTTTACCGCCGCCGTTCGGAAACTCGAACGTCGCCGGCTGATCGGTTGAGGCTTTCCCGGTCTTCGTCTCATACGTCACGCCCGTCGTTGTCACGTGAACGTGCTTCGCCAACTCCGCTTTATCCTCGACATCCTTGTCCGCCGGCACGTTCATCACAATCGTCACCTGCCCCGATGATTTCAACTGCCCGGATCCTTCGTCGAGCACGGCCCGGTCGCTCTTGACGTACGTATACGCAGAGGCCTTCTTGTCATAAAGCCGCAAACCCATCTCCTGTATCTCGAACGTGGAGGGACTATCGGTGGCATGATACGACTTGGCGGTCGCGCGCACTACGGGCTTGTTCGTCTGTGGATCGTCCGTGTTGTAGCGCCATCCGCTCAGCGCTTCGCCCTTGTATTTGTTTGCGATCTGGGGAACCGGCACTGCATGATGGTGCCGGGCTCGATCCACGCTTAGCTTATAGGTATAGGCGACCGCAAACGTAAGAAGAATTACGGCGCCCGCCAGAAGTACCGAGATTCGCCGCATGAAGGATGGCCGCTTTTAGCATATCAGCCACGTCTGGATCCAGGCTAATATGTTTTCAGTAAGTTGTTACTTATCAACAAGTTAAAAAGATCTCTTGTCACTCTCGCCCAGAGTGTGCTAAAACTGTCGCTGGGTAACCGGACACCAGACTAGTCCGGCCTACAACCGAACCAAAGGTTAATTTCAATTCCCAGTGGAGGTTTGAGTATGGATATTCGTCCGCTTCACGACCGCGTCGTGGTTAAACGGATCGAAGAAGGCGAGACCATGCAAGGCGGTCTCTATATTCCGGATTCTGCTAAAGAGAAGCCGCAACAAGGTGAAGTGGTTGCAGTCGGAAAAGGCAAGAAGAGTGATGACGGCAAAGTGATTCCCTGCGACGTTGCGCCCGGCGACCGGATTCTCTTCGGCAAATATTCCGGTAGCGACATCAAGCTCGATGGCAATGAGTACCTCATTATGCGTGAGGACGAAATTCTCGGCGTGATCACGAGCAACGGTAAGTCGGGAAAGAAGTAACGGAGGCTTAAAAAGGACAAATGGCTGCAAAACAAATTATTTACAGCGAAAATTCGCGTCAGGCGATTCTGCGGGGCGTGAACCAGCTCGCCGACGCCGTGAAAGTGACGCTCGGCCCCAAAGGCCGCAACGTCGTTCTTGAGAAGAAATTCGGCGGCCCGACGATCACCAAAGACGGTGTCACGGTAGCCAAAGAAGTTGAGCTGAAGGATCCGCTTGAAAACATGGGTGCGCAGATGGTGCGCGAGGTTGCTTCGAAGACCTCCGACATCGCCGGCGATGGCACCACAACCGCCACGATTTTGGCCCAGGCCATCTTCCGCGAAGGCGTGAAGTCAGTAGCCGCGGGTGCAAATCCCATGGCGCTGAAGCGTGGCATTGAAAAGTCGGTTGAAGCGGTCGTTGAAGAAGTCAAGAAGTTCTCGAAGCCCGTCTCCGGCGACGCCATCGCTCAGGTGGGTACCATTTCCGCTAATGGCGATTCCACCATCGGCAACATCATTGCCGAAGCGATGAAGAAGGTTGGCAAAGACGGCGTCATCACCGTTGAAGAGTCGAAGACCATGGTCACCGAGTTGCAGACCGTCGACGGTATGCAGTTCGACCGCGGCTATCTCTCGGCTTACTTCGTCAGCGATCCCGATCGCATGGAAGCCGTTCTGGAAGATCCCTACATCCTGATCCACGAAAAGAAGATCAGCAACATGAAGGATCTGCTCCCGCTGCTCGAGCAAATCGCGCGCACCGGCAAGCCCCTCCTGATCATTGCAGAGGAAGTGGAAGGCGAAGCGCTCGCCACTCTCGTCGTCAACAAGCTGCGTGGCACGCTCAACGCCTGCGCCGTCAAGGCCCCGGGCTTCGGCGATCGCCGCAAAGCGATGCTCGATGACATCGCCGTTCTCACCAACGGTAAGTCGATCATGGAAGAGACTGGCATCAAGCTGGAAGGTGTTCGCCTCGAAGATCTGGGCCGTGCCAAGCGCGTCACCATCGACAAGGACAACACCACCATCGTGGATGGCGCCGGTTCGCAGAAGGCCATCGAAGGGCGTATCAAGCAGCTCCGCGCTCAGATCGATGAGACTACCTCCGATTACGATCGCGAAAAGCTCCAGGAGCGCCTCGCCAAGCTGGCCGGCGGCGTTGCTGTCATCAAGGTCGGTGCTGCCACCGAAACCGAGATGAAGGAAAAGAAAGCGCGCGTCGAGGATGCTCTCCACGCCACTCGCGCTGCGGTCGAAGAAGGCATTGTCCCTGGCGGCGGCGTTGCGCTGCTTCGCGCTGGCAAGGTTCTTCAAGACCTCAAGTCCGAAGGCGATGAGCACATTGGTGTCGACATCATCCGCAAGGCAACTGAAGAGCCGCTGCGCCAGATCTCTGGCAACGCCGGCTTCGAAGGTGCCATCATCATCGAGAAGGTTCGCGCCAACTCCGATCCCAATTTCGGCTTCAACGCCGCGACCGGCCAGTACGAAGACCTGGTCAAGTCGGGCGTTATCGATCCTACCAAGGTGACCCGTTCCGCTCTGCAGCACGCCGCTTCCATCAGCGCACTCATGCTGACAACCGAGGCGATGATCTGCGAAATCCCGGAGAAGAAGGCCCCTGCCGGACCTCCCGGAGGCCACGGGCCGGAGATGGATTACTAATCCATCGACGTCGCTTTAAACAGAAAGCCCGCCTGGCAACAATGGTCAGGCGGGCTTTTTTCTTTCAAATCTCCTAGTTCTTACTTAGCTTCAGCTCATCTTCCGCTTCGTGCCAATCCACTTCCGGAGATCCATGCGGGCATCCACGCTTATGCCACCGCTCATAAGCGCGCGCTGAGATTTCGTCTGAATTCGGCACGCGAACGGTCGCATCTTGATCCGTGCCTACGGTTCCGCGCGGAGTAGTTCCGCTTCCACGCGCTCCGGAAACGATAGTCGGCGCCGGCGAACTCCCGGAAGTCGCGGGCGTTACGTACGTCGAGCCTGCTCCGGCCCCCGCTCCCGCCTTGACTCCTGATGTATCTACTCCCGTCGCACCGGTCGAGAGATTTGCGTTCGACGCAATGGTGTCGTTAATGCTGAGCCCACTCCGGGGCTTAGTTGCACTCAATGGCTTTTCTTTTGTTTCAGCCACAATTGATCGCCCTCCATGAGATGGACGACACGTACGCGGTGTTGGCATCCTAGGTCTTCTTCGAGGTTTTCCGCTTACTTGCCTTTTTCTTGGCGCCTTTGCGTTTGGGAATGTCGGCCCCCGCGCGCCGCGCTTCACTCAATCCAATCGCAATCGCCTGCTTCCGGCTCTTGACTTTCTTTCCACTGCGGCCCGATTTGAGCTTGTGATGCTTGTACTCATCCATCGTCCGCTTCATTTTTCCCTTAACGGTCTTCTTCGCTTTTGGCGTCGAGCCCGAAGATGTTTTCTTCTTGGTTGCCATGTTGTCTCTTCACAACAGGGATGTCCGCGCGCGAACAAAAGGTTTCAACCGAATGAATTTCAACCGGACCGCCGGCGTATCAGTGCAATTATGGACAGCGCCCCGGCCAATAGCCAGGTGGACGATGCCTCCGGTACCGCAGCGGTCGCCTGAATGTCAACATTGTCGACCGCAAACTGAAAAGTGAACACGTTGTCCGCCTCAGCGAAGCGCAGCGTCAACGGCGTATTCAGATGACCATTCAGCAGGGCAGTGATGTCGGAAGCATGGTGGCTATATCCGGACACCAACGCGTCTCCGGTCGTGGTTTGGAACAAGTTCATCAGCACATCGGCCGTCGACACACTGAACGGATCCGCACCTCCCGTAAGAATGTCTACCCGTGCTTGTTGATTGAGAGTGGGCGTCGCAAAGTCGAGACTGTTGGGCGTGAAAAAAGCTGACGCCCGGTTTCCAATGAACAGGTCAAAGCTCAGCACGGTCTGGGGAACGGGCGCAGTCGCCGTGAAGGTCTGGTAGAGCACATGGCTGCCAGGTCCTTGCGCGTCACTCATCGCCGCCGTTGACCCTCCCGGCGGCGCGGGCACGGCTGTCCCATTGACCGGACTCACCGCCCCAGTTTGCAATGCGAAGGTCCCGTCGCTGCCGACTTGATTGGCCCTTGTCCAACCCGCGAACCCCGATTCGAAGCCGCCGTTATTGATGGAGGCCGCCGGCGCACCCAAAGATAGCGCGCAAAGGGTCGCGCCAAGCCTGATAAATAGTCTTGTACGATTCGTCATTCGTTCATCCCCTATGGCTTCCTGCTGATTTGGTAGATGGCGTTGTCAGTCAACGACACCACGTAAAGCTTCCCGTCTGGGCCCTGCTCGATGTCGGGTGTCGTTCCGAAGCCTTGGCCGATCAGTAGCGTTTCACTCTCGGTACCGTCGAATTTGGTCGCGCGAAAGAGGTTGTCCGCAACAAGGTCGGCCAGCCTCGGATCGGCGCTCACGTCAACATGCATCCGATCAGCCGTGAGACGCAAGCGATACAAGCCGCCGCCGGTTCCGCCCACCTGCTGAAAGCTTCGCGCCGAGCCGATCCACAGCGTGCCATCATATTCCGATCCCAGCGCGGCACCCTGCACAAAAGCGGTACCCGCCGGCCCGACCTCGTATAGCCAGCTGAATTCGGGGTCTCTATACACAGCTCCCGGCAACATGAACATGCGGGAGGTGGCTAGGGCCCCTGTGTAGGCGACGCGCGTCGGAGGATAACGGACCTGCTGCAGGTTGCTGCCGAACAACGTGGTTTCGATCGTCTTAAACTGTGCGATCCGGCTCAGCGGGCCGGCTAACTGGACCCAGCCGCCGTTCATCCCAGGCACAATCCGGTTCAGCTCGCTCATGGCGTCGTCGCCGTTCTCGGTATCCCACAGACTGCCGCTCACCGGGTCGAACGCCATTCCGAAGCCGTTGCGATGCCCGTACGAATAGATCTTCTGAATATTGCTTCCTACATCTCCACCAATCGCGGCACCCGCCGCGAAGAACGGATTATCCGCGGGCGTGCTTCCGTCCTCGTTCAGCCGGAAAATTACGCCAGTCAGATGAGCATTGTCCGGCGCGGGGCCGCCAAATGTGTCGTCCACAAACGGCTCCGAAAGGAACGGGCCATTCGGCAGGTTCTGGAGCCAGCCTCGACGACCCTGGTCGCCCATGAACAGGTAAAGCTTTCCGTCCGGCCCAAACTTCAAGACGCCGCCGTTGTGATTGGCCTGCTCGGCCGCATTCGTCGTGCCCGGATGCCCCGGCGCCGCCACATTGTCGGTCTGCCGCGAGCGTAGTTGGATCAGGTTCTTGTCCAAAACGAGAGTTGAGCCGTTCCATATGAAGCGATCCACTCGGTTACCCAACAGCGCAACCTCGGAAACCACGGCGCTATCCGCGCCAGTGCTGCTTTCCGTCCAACGGATGTAAACAAACGGTGTCGCGGGAAAATTCGGATGGAGCGCAAGGCTCAATAGACCGCGCTCAGAATTTGAATTCACGGCTAGGTCGAGCGCTGGCGTCGGCTGGACGACACCGTTGATCACTCGCTTGACCTGGCCCGAGGCCTTTTCCAATACAAGCGCATCGCCCGGCCCCAAAAAAACAATTCCGATTGGCTGGCTAAGGTTACTGCCTACATAGGTAGTCACCTGAAGATTGGGATCGAGAAGCGTGAGCGGGGTCGTGTCCCCTCTCCCACTTCTGAATGGAATCAGGCAGAGTGCGAATAATACGCCTTTTCGTGCAATCGTTATCATGCTGAACATCCCCTATTGCTGCTTTGCTGCGCAATTCGATGCAACCCACCAGGAAGGGTCGACAAACTCAAAAGTAAAAAAAATGTGAACAGCGAGCCCCGTAGAAGTACTGGGTACGCCGGTCCCGTTCCGGCCGGCGAGAGAACCATTCCCTGGCTGATATCCTCATTATTCAGAGGTAGTTATTTGTCTCGAATCTCGGCTGCCTTTCGCAGCTTCTTTTCGCTTCTCTTCTCGGGCATTTTGCCTGAAGACATCGCTACGGCCCATGGCTATGTCAAACCAAAACCCGCGCCCGTGGTCGAGGTACCAAAAGCAAGCGACGGAGCGCTGCAGATTCTGCAAATTCTCCAGCGCGATTCACGCCTGATCGACTTTCTCATGGAAGACATAGGCGCTTACGGCGACGATCAAGTGGGCGCCGCTGTTCGTGGGGTCCACGGCGATTGCCGCGACAGTCTCATTCGCCACCTGACGCTTGTCCCGGTCATCGATGGCGTAGAAGGCACGCCTCAGAAGCTCGACACGTCGAAGGCCCCGGACCCGGCGCGGATCAAACTGATAGGTAACGTACCGGCAAGCGGCAAGCCGCCGAGTGGAACGCTACGCCATCGCGGCTGGATGGTCTCCTCCATCAATCTTCCCGCGATCGGTAAGCAGGAACTCACGATTCTCGCGCCTGCGGAAATCGAAGTCGAGTAGCACGCTCCGGCAATCATGTCGCAGTACGTCATCGGAATCGATCTCGGCACCACCAACAGCGCTCTCGCTTATGCGCCGCTGGCTGAGCCATCTCCGGTCAGCCTCTTTCAAATTCCTCAGCTCGCCAATGCGGGCGAACTGGCCGACTTCGATCTCCTCCCGTCATCGCTGTACATACCCGGCGAAAAGGAATTCGTAGAAGGATCCCTTGCGCTTCCCTGGAATGCGCAACCACCTTTCGTAACAGGTCGCCTCGCCTGGCTTCGCGGCATAGAAAATTCGGGTCGCTTAGTCGCCTCGGCCAAATCCTGGCTATCAAATCAAAGCTCCGATCCCACTCAACCGCTTCTGCCCCTCACCGCACCGGAAGGCGTTCCGAAAATTTCCCCGCTCGATGCTTCCACGCAATGTTTGTTGCACTTGCGTTCAGCCTGGAACCTGAAACATCCCGAAGCAAAACTCGAAGACCAGCCGGTGCTCCTTACCGTTCCCGCATCGTTCGATGCCGCCGCGCGTGACCTCACCCAGCGCGCCGCCAAACTCGCGGGCTTTCCCGAAGTAACCATCCTCGAAGAACCGCAAGCCGCCTTCTACGCCTGGATCGAGCGCAATCCGAACTGGCGCGAACTAGTGAAACCTGGCGATCTCATTCTCGTCATCGATATCGGCGGCGGCACCACCGACTTCACGCTGATTTCAGTTACCGAAAGCGCCGGTGAGCTGCAACTCGAGCGCATCGCGGTCGGAGACCATCTTCTACTCGGCGGCGACAACATGGACCTTGCCCTCGCTCGCTTCGCTGAGCGCCAGTTCAGGCACAACTCGACGCTCTACAGTTTCATTCTCTCTGGCAGCAGAGCCCGCGCCGCCAAAGAGGCTTTGCTCGCCGGAACGGGGCACCAGCCAGCCACCCGATCAACATTTTGGGCCGCGGCACCGGCTTAGTCGGCGGGACCAAGCGCGGCAAGATCGCGCGCGACGAAGTGCGGTCAGATCCTCCTCGAAGGTTTTTTTCCGATTGTCGATTCCTGCCGCCACTCCCGAGCGCAGCCGCCGTGCGGCGTTGATGGAAGTCGGTCTGAACTACGCAAGCGATGCCGCCGTCACCAGTCATCTCGCGCAATTCCTCCGACGGGCCGGTTCCGCCCGGCCTACACACTTATTGCTGAATGGCGGCGTATTGCAAGCCGCCGCCATCGAGCAGCGCCTTTTTGACGTATTAAATGGATGGCTTGCCGAATCCGGCGCACCACCCATCATCGAGCTCCGGAATGCAGACCAAGCAGGCCGACCTGATGCACGCAGTCGCGCACGGCGCAGCCTACTACGGCCTCGCTCGCGCCGGTAAAGGCGTGCGCATTCGCGGCGGCGTTCCTCGCACGTATTACGTCGGTATCGAAAGCTCGCTGCCCGCCGTGCCCGGCCTTCCCGCGCCTATGAAGGCCTTGACCGTCGTGCCCTTCGGTCTGGAGGAAGGCTCGAAAGTGGAACTGCCGCAGCGCAAATTCGCGCTCGTCGTCGGCGAGCCCGCCGAATTCCGCTTCTTCTCTTCCCTGACTCGCAAAACACGATGCGCCGGCGAAGCATGCTCGAAGAGATTCCGAGCGATCTCGAGGAACTCTCGCCGATAGAGGTGTTTCTGCCGCCGCACGGCGCAGACTCCCGTGAGGAGATTGTACCCGTTACCCTAGAGAGCAATGTGACCGAAACGGGAATGCTCGAGCTCTGGTGCGTAGCCGCCGACGGTCGCCGCTGGAAACTCGAATTCAACGTGCGGGAACGCGCCCAAGCCGCCGCATGAATGTCGGTATCGATCTCGGCACCACCAATTCCGCTCTCGCCTACATCGATCCCGCAGGAAGCGGCCGAAGCCGACTTCCCGCCGATCCACGTTCTGCCCATCCCGCAGCAGGTGGACGCCAATCGCATCAGGGCACGCTGCGCACGCTTCCGTCGTTTCTGTACCTGAGCGATCCTCCGGTAGTCGGCGCCTACGCCCGTGACCAGGGCGCGCTGCTTCCCACCAAGACAGTTCACTCGGCGAAATCCTGGCTCTCGAATTCGGAAGCCGATCGTACCGCGAAGATACTGCCCTGGGATTCACAGGAAGAAGGCCGCGTTCTTTCGCCCGTCGAGGCTTCCGCCCGCTATCTGACCCATCTGCGCGAAGCTTGGGATCAGCGCGAAAGCACAAGCCGCTCGCCGGACAGCAAGTCGTGCTCACGGTGCCCGCCAGTTTCGACGAAGAAGCGCGCGAGCTGACGGTCGAAGCGGCCCGCGCAGCCGGCATCGACAATCTCACGCTGCTCGAAGAACCGGCCGCCGCCTTCTACGCGTGGATTGCTGGTCACCTCGCCGCGGTCGAACAAGGAACTGTTCGATCAGCAGACAGTGCTCGTCTGCGACGTGGGCGGCGGCACCAGCGATTTCACTCTTGTTCGCGTCGATCGCGAGGGCGACCGCGTCCAGTTCACCCGTACGACGGTCGGCCGGCATCTCTCTGCTCGGCGGCGACAATCTCGACCTCACGATCTCCTGGCTCGCCGAATCAAAAATCGGGAAGCCACTCTCGCTGCGCCAGCGCAGCGCCCTACGGCGTCAGTGTTCCGCCGCGAAAGAATTGCTTCTCGCCCCGGGCGGCCCCGAAAGCGTCGAATTGACCGTCGCCGGCAGCGGCGCTTCTCTCATCGGCGGCACTCTCAAAGCCGCCATCACGCGGAATGAGATTCTTGAACTGTCTCTTGGAGGATTCCTGCCGCCCTGCCAGCTTTCCGACAAACCGCAGCAGGAAAAGCAAAGCGTCTTTCGTGAACTTGGCCTGCCCTACGTCTCCGATCCTGCCGTCACCCGCCACCTTGCCGAGTTTCTGCAAGGCTCACCCGCCGCCGAGCGCGGCGTCGACGCCATCCTGTTTAATGGCGGCTTCTTCATTCCACAAATCTTTCGCCAGCGCGTCTGCGACGTCGTCGAGCACTGGTTCGGCCGCGCTCCCCTGCTGTTCGAAAATCAGGATCTCGATCTGGCCGTCGCTATCGGCGCGGCGTACTATTCCTACGTCCGCTCTTCCGGCAGCGGCGTGCTCGTTCGTGGCGGCTTACCTCGCGCCTACTTCCTTGGCTTGCAGGATTCTCAAGCCGTCTGTCTCATGCCCCGCGGCGCGGAAGAAGGCCAGGAAATCAAGCTCGAACAGCCCGAATTGCAGCTTCTCGCGAACACGCCCGTTGCGTTTCGTCTGTACAGTTCGCTAAGCCGCACCGAAGACGCCGTCGGCGATGTCGTCACTTTCGCAAACGAAGATGACGTCCGCTTGCACGCCCCTTTGCACGCGGTAATACGCTTTGGAAAAGGCGGCGAACGGTTGGTTCCGGTCAATCTCGGTGCGCGTCTGAACGAAGTGGGCACCCTCGAAACCTGGGCCGAATCGAAAATAAGTGAGCACCATTGGCGGCTGCAGTTTCAATTGCGCAAGCCGGCCGCCGATGCACCGGCCATCCGCCCCGGCGCTGTCATCAGCGCCGAGACGCAGGCGCATGCAGAGGAATTGATCGTCCAGGTATTCAGCAAGTCCGGAGACGGGCCCCCGCCGGAGCAGCTCCCGGCGCGTCTCGAGCAGGTGCTTGGTGTCGGCCGCATGTCCTGGCCGCTCGCAACGGTACGCGCCTTTGCCGACAAGCTTCTGGCGTCCGCCGACGGCCGCCGCAAGAATCCGCCTCACGAAGTCCGCTGGCTCAACCTCACCGGCTTCTGTCTGCGTCCCGGCTTTGGCTTCCCCGGCGACGATTTCCGCATCGAACAAGCACGCCGCATCTACGCGAGCGGCCTCACCTTTGGCAATCAGGTGCAATGCGAAATCGATTGGTGGATCTTCTGCGGTCGCATTGCGGGTGGCCTCAATCGCAATCAGCAGGCCGACATATTCCAGCGCCTCTCGCCCGTTCTCCTGCCCAGACAAAAGAACAAACGCCGCCTCAACCAAAGCCTCTATCGCGAAATGTGGCGCAGCGCCTCGAGCCTGGAGCTGTTGCCGCAGCAAACCAAGACACAACTCGGCGAGGCACTGCTCGAAATTGTAAAGCGCGGTGAAATGCTCGAAGCCGCCACCTGGTGTCTCTCGCGGCTCGGCGCGCGCAAACTGTTCAGCGGGCCTATCAATCTCGTGCTCTCTCCCGCGGCCGCCACCCGTTGGCTCGAAGCCCTGCTGCGCCTTCCGCATACTCCAGCACTGCTCGAAGCCGCAGTGCAAATCGCACGGCAAACCGGCGACACCGCGCGCGACCTTCCTCCTGCCACTATTGAATCCGTGCGCCGCGCCTGCGAAGCCAGCCCCCGCGCTGCCGATCTGCTCCGTGAACTCGCGGGCGAAGCCGATGACCTCGCCTCCTCCAGCCGCGTCTTCGGTGAAGAGCTTCCGGCCGGCTTGGTTCTGGCCAATGCGTGAGACAGATCTGGTAGATCGTATCCGGCGCCTGGCCGGACATTCTCCTCTTATCCGCGGAATCGGCGACGATTGCGCTATTTTCCGGCCCCGACTCAACGAAGATCTTGTCTTCACTTCCGATTTCGCTCTCGAGGATCGTCACTTTACCCTCAAGACGCACACCGCCGCCGACATCGGCCACTTGGCGCTCGCCCGCAGTCTTTCGGACATTGCCGCCATGGGCGCCGAGCCGGTCTTCTGCCTGGTCTCTCTCGCGATGCCCCGAAATTTCGCCGTGCAGCGCTTTTTCAAATCCTTGCTCACCCTCGCCCGGAAATGCGAAATGACACTCGCCGGTGGAGATCTCTCACGTTTCGACAAAGTCCTCGCCGACGTAATCTGCTGCGGCCGCGTCCCGCGCGGCAAAGCCATGTTGCGCAGCTCCGCCAAACCGGGAGACTTGATTTATGTCACCGGCAAACTCGGCAAACCGAGACATCGCCCGCAGCCGCGCATTGCCGCCGGACTCACCTTACGCCGTCTCGGCGTCAAAGCCGCCATGGACTTGAGCGATGGTCTTTCGCTCGATCTGGCCCGGCTTTGCCGTGAGTCGAACGCTGGCGCGGAGCTCTCTTTTATCCCCATCGCGCGTGGCGCTACTCTGGACCAAGCTCTTCACGGCGGCGAAGATTACGAGCTACTCTTCACTGCCTCGCCCAAACTAAAAATTCCAAGATCACTGGCAACCGAAATAGGCCGCATCACGCGTTTCCAAAAAGTTCTCCTCGACGGGCGGCCACTCGCGCCCAAAGGCTTCGACCACTTTGCATGACACATATCCTCGAACTGATCCACGCATTCCGCCGCTCGAAAGTGTTGTTCACCGCCGTCCGCCTGGGTATTTTCGATCGCCTCGAAGCCGCGCCGCAAACCGCACAGCAGCTAGCAAACGATGGGAGGCTCAACCTTGGCGCACTAACCCGTCTGCTCGACGCTTGCTTGCCTCTCGGGCTCTTGACCCGTGACGGCGACCTTTACCGAAACGCTCCGGAGGCCTCCCACGCGCTCGTAACAGATAGTCCAGATTCACTCGTAGGCTACATACTCCATTCGGATCGATCGCTGTATCCTCTTTGGGGCCGGCTGGAGGATGCCGTGCGCGAAGGCACAAATCGTTGGGCGCAAGTCTTCGGCGACCGCGCTTCCTTATTCGATCATTACTTCCGCGATCCGGCGTCAATGCGCAGTTTCCTCACCGGCATGCACGGCGCGGGACAACTCACATCGGATCGCGTAGTGCGCGCATTCGACCTCTCAGAATACAAGCACCTGGTAGATCTCGGCGGCGCCACCGGCCATCTTGCTATTGCCGCCTGCCACGCCTATCCCAACCTGTGCGCTACCGTGCTGGACCTGCCCAGCGTCGAGCCCTACACCCGTGAATTTATTGCGCGAAGCGGCCTTACGGATCGCATCGGATTTCTAGCTGCCGATTTCTTTCGCGACGATCTCCCGCCCGCCGATCTCTACAGCCTTGGCCGCATCCTCCATGATTGGGACGACATCCGGATCCGAACCCTGCTGTCCAAAATCCAGAGCGATCTACTAATCACTGAAACGCTAATAGATGAAGACCACTCCGGCCCGCTATACGCGATGTTGCAGGATCTCAATATGCTGGTCTGCACGGACGGCAAGGAACGTACCTCGACCGAGTATGAACGACTGCTTCAAGCCGCCGGGTTCGCTCGTTTCGAACTCCATCGCACCGGCTCTCTGCTTGACGGAATTCTTGCGCACCGCAGAGGCTAAATCCAATAAAAGCCTGTTTGGATCAAGATCGATTCGACAGTAAGCCGCTTTCAATCCGGGCGCCTTTCAGCTTGGAGCAGTCGGGCGGTTAAGATCCTTGCGCATCTCGGTAACCGCCTTGATCAAACTGGCAACCTGATCGTCTACGGGCAAATATTCAAGCGTCAGATATCCCGCATAGCTCGACTTACCGATCGCTCGATAAATGTCGTACCATTTCATCTGGCCCGTTCCCGGATCGTGCCGACCTGGAGCGTCCGCCACATGGTAAACGGCCGTGTAAGGCTCGGCTTCGTTCATCACCGGGATCGGATCTCCGTTCTGCACGTACTCGTGATAGATATCGAACAACAAACGGAAATGCGGATTATTGGCTTCCTTCGCAACTCGTAGCGCCTCTCTCGCACTGGTCAGAAAATATCCCTTGTGGTCGACTTTGCTGTTCAGATTTTCAAGAATTAGCGTCACTTCGGCCGCAGCCGCCAGATCCGTCGCGCGTTTGGCGCTCTCCACCAGACTCGCGTATTGCTCCTCGCGCGAAAGGCCCGCCTGCTCGTTTCCGCTCAGCAAAATGACCTGCGGCACATCCAGCTTCTTCGCCCAATCGATCGCCGCTTTCACATCCTGCAGGAAGCCGGCGCGGTGGGCCGGATTCACCATCGTCACCGGCCGCTTGGTCCAATCCGTCTGGCCCACAACGGTGTCCATCCGCAATCTGTAAGATTCGAGCAGCCGTTTGTACTTTGCCACGTCCACATCGGACCAGGCTTTCTGCTCATCGACTAGTTCCACCGCCTGCAACCCAGCCTCAGCCGCCGCTGCCACCTTCTCTTCGAATGTTCCCTTTAGGGTCCAGAGCATCACGCTCGAAGTGACCTTCGCCTGTTTTGGCGGACCGCCCTGCCATGCCATCGCGCCCGCTACTCCCTTCAGAATTTTCCGCCTCGACTGCATCGACCGAGAGCATAGCACCGCTATCATGGGGCATCTCCCCGCATGCTCAAGGAAGCACTCTTCGGCACGCATCAAGACTTTACCGAAGGCGATCTCCGTCGCGGTATCGTGCTGCTTGCCATTCCCATGATTCTTGAAATGGCGATGGAAAGCCTTTTCGGAGTCGTCGACGTCTTTTTTGTCTCGCGTCTGGGCGCGGATGCCGTCGCCACCGTGGGTCTCACCGAGTCCCTACTGACGATTGTGTTCGGCGTCGCTATCGGCCTCAGCATTTCGACCACAGCATTTGTCGCTCGGCGCATTGGCGAAAAAGATCCGGAAGGCGCGTCCGAAACCGCCGTGCAATCGATCGTGCTGGGTTTGGTCTTTTCCGCTGTGGTAGCCGCTATAGGCATCAGCCAGGCGCCCGCCCTGTTGCGCCTCATGGGCGCGAGTCCGGCTATCCAAGCCAATGCCCGCTACACCCAACTCATGCTCGGGGGCTCCGCCGCCATCTTTCTTCTCTTCCTGATCAATGCCATTTTTCGCGGCGCCGGCGACGCCTCGCTCGCCATGCGCACTCTGTGGATCGCAAACGGCATCAACATCATTCTTGATCCCTGCCTCATCAATGGGTGGGGACCATTTCCCCGCCTCGGCGTGTTCGGCGCCTCCGTCGCTACTACTACCGGACGCAGTATTGGCGTTTTCTTTCAGCTCTGGCAGCTTTACTCCGGCAAGCATCGCGTTGTCGTGCGCCCCCGCCACGTGCGCGTGAATCTCCCGGTTCTATGGAAACTTCTGAGGGTCTCGATTACCGGTATCCTGCAGTTTCTCGTCGTCACTTGCAGCTATCTCGGCCTCGTCCGTATCGTTTCGTTCTTCGGCAGCACGGCCATCGCCGGCTACACCATTGCCTTCCGCATGATTATCTTTACCATTCTGCCGGCCTGGGGGCTGAGCAATGCCGCCGCTACGCTGGTCGGTCAGAATCTGGGTGCCCGTAAGCCCCAGCGCGCCGAACAGGCCGTATATCGCACTGGCTTCTACACCATGGTCTACATGCTGCTCGTTTCAGGCGCATTTCTCTTTTTCCTGCACCGCTGGTGTCAATCTTCTCCTCTGAACCCAGGGTAGTCCGCACAGCCGTGACCTGTCTCAGTATTTTGAGCTTCGGCTACATCGCCTACGCCTGGGGCATGATCTTCACGCAGGCTTTCAACGGAGCGGGCGACACGCTCACACCTACCTTGATCAATCTGTTCGCGTTCTGGATCGTGCAGATTCCGGTGGCCTACGTGCTAGCGATCCATTATTCCTACGGGCCATCCGGCGCTTTCGCAGCCATCCCCATCGCCGACGTCACGTTTACGCTCATCGCCTTCGTGTTGTTCCGCCGCGGCGCTTGGAAAGCTCAAAAGATATAGCCACTGATCAACTGGCCCAAGCCGCCGCGAACTCGCAGTTTGTCCGAACGATTAGCGAAATAGCACGTATTGATTTCGTCAGAACTCAGACGTTCCACATCGGAGAATCCCATACGCCTGAGATCTTCCGCCAGCGTTTGGGGATCGAAGAATAGCTGAAAAGGCTCGCCGGCGGAAGCGACACGCCGCGACAACTCGTCGAGCGCCATCCTTTCCATAAATCCAAGCGCGGACCGCTGTACCGCAAAATCAAATGCCACTCCGCTTCCGGTCGGCATGGCGGCAATAAAGCGTAGCGTCCCCTCGAAGGCTTCCCTAGTCAAATAGGGTGTCACACCCAGCCAGGAGAAAAACGCCGGTTGCGATGTGATGAAACCTGCCGCAACGAGTTCGGCATTCAGCGTCTGCTTCTCGAAATCGATTGCGACAAAAGCAAATCCGTACGGAATCGCGATTCCCTCGGCCTGCAATCGTTCACGCTTCCAGGCCTGTGTTGCCGGATGGTCCACTTCAAACACGCGCACGTCCGAAAAAGGATTGCGGTAAGCAAACGTATCGAGTCCCGCTCCCAGCACTACATACTGGCGCACGCCTTTCGCTGCGGCTACCGCCAGCTTGTCTTCCGCATACCGGCTGCGTGCCACCATGAATGCCCGCATCGATCGCGAGACAGCGGAATCACCCGCCTCTAGGTTTTCGCGGCCTACGATTGATACCGCGAGCGGATCGTCGAGGACTTTCGGATCGGCATCGAGCACCTGGTGGGCGGCACGCCGCATCGCGACACGCAGCGCGGTCCGGCTGGCGCGCGAATCAGGCTGCAACGCCTTCGGTCACTTCTGACTCCAAGGCATCGGTGCCGCCAATGCGCATTCTGTAGAACGAGCGCCAGGCGAAATACATCGAAATGACCAGAAACACCACCGCCAGCACATGTTCGAGCATCGCTCCGCCTTCGTTCGCAAGCGACACGGCGAGTTCTACCGCCAGCAGCCCGAACAACGTGGTGAATTTGATAATCGGGTTCAAGGCGACTGACGAAGTATCCTTAAACGGGTCTCCCACCGTATCGCCTACCACCGTGGCATCGTGCAAAGGTGTACCCTTCTGCTTCAATTCCGTCTCCACGATCTTCTTGGCGTTGTCCCATGCGCCTCCGGCGTTTGCCATAAAAATCGCCTGATACAGGCCGAACAGCGCGATCGAGATCAGGTAGCCGATGAAATAGTATGGCTCTACGAATGCGAATGCCAGTGTCACAAAAAACACCGTCAGAAAGATATTGAACATACCGCGTTGCGCATAGCGCGTGCAGATTTCAACCACTTTCTTGCTATCGCTAACGGAAGCTTTCGTCACGCCTTCCAGGCGAATATTCGCCTTGATGAACTGCACCGCGCGATAGGCGCCCGTCGTCACCGCTTGCGTGGATGCGCCGGTGAACCAATAAATCACTGAGCCGCCCGCGATCAAACCAAGAAGGAATGGTGGATGCAAGATCGAAAGATTCGAGAGCATGTCCGGCCGCAATCCGTGCGTCAACGCCACCACAATCGAGAAGATCATGGTGGTCGCACCGACCACCGCCGTGCCGATCAATACCGGCTTGGCCGTTGCTTTGAAAGTGTTTCCCGCTCCATCGTTCTCCTCGAGATGGTCCTTGGCCCGCTCGAAATTGACATCGAAGCCATAGGTTTTCTTCAGCTCCGCTTCGATACCGGGAATCTGTTCGATCGTTGAAAGCTCATAAACCGATTGCGCATTGTCCGTCACCGGGCCATAAGAATCGACCGCAATCGTCACCGGCCCCATCCCTAAAAATCCGAAGGCAACCAAGCCGAAAGCAAAAACCGCTGGCGCTACCATCATGTTTTCGAGCCCGAGTGTGCTCACGCCGTATGCAATGCCCATTAGGAAAAGAATTGCAAGGCCGAGCCAATAGGCGCTCATGTTCCCGGCTACGAATCCGGAAAGGATGTTTAGTGAAGCTCCCCCTTCGCGCGATGAAGAGACCACCTCGCGCACGTGCGCCGAATCCATGGAGGTGAAGACTTTCACCAGTTCAGGTATCACCGCACCCGCCAGGGTTCCGCAAGTGATCACCGTAGAGAGCTTCCACCACAAAGTTGAATCGCCGCCTAGATCCGGAATCATGAGATAAGAGAGGAGGTAGGTCAGCGCGATTGAGACCACCGAAGTGAGCCACACCAGGCTCGTCAGCGGCGCTTCGAAATTCATTTTGTCGGCAGTAGCATATTTCGCCTTCGCCAGCGCGGCATTGATCAGATACGAAAGGCCCGATGAAATCACCATCATCACGCGCATGGCAAAGATCCAGACGAGCAGCTGGCTCTGAACGAGTTGGCTGTTGACGGCCAGCACGATAAAGGAAATCAGCGCGACACCTGTCACGCCATAGGTCTCGAAACCATCCGCGCTCGGCCCCACTGAATCGCCCGCGTTGTCGCCCGTGCAATCGGCGATAACACCCGGATTGCGGGCGTCGTCCTCTTTGATCTTGAATACGATCTTCATTAGATCGGCGCCGATATCCGCGATCTTGGTGAAGATGCCACCGGCCACGCGCAGCGCCGCCGCGCCCAGTGATTCGCCGATTGCGAATCCGATGAAGCATGGTCCCGCGTAGTCGCGCGGAATGAAGAGCAGAATAAACAGCATCAGCAGCAGTTCAATGCTGATCAGCAGCATGCCGATGCTCATGCCCGCCTTTAGCGGCATGTCGTAACACGGAAACGGCTTGCCGCGCAGGCTCGCAAAGGCGGTGCGCGAGTTGGCGAATGTGTTGACCCGAATGCCGAACCAGGCCACACCGCAGCTTCCGCATATGCCTATCACGCTGAACATCAAAATGATGAGCACCTTGATTGCGGCAAAATGCTGGAGCGCGCCGAAGTAGAAAACGATGATCGCTCCGATGAAGACTTCTAGAATGACCAGGAACTTCACCTGCGTGACCAGGTACGTCTTGCAAGTCTCGTAAATCAGCTCCGAAATCTCGAGCATCGATTTGTGGACCGGCAGGTTCTTGAGCTGCTTGTAAATGACTAACCCGAACAACAGCCCGAGAGCCACGATGAGCAAACCATAGAGCAATAGGGTGCGGCCACCGATAGCGCCGCCGAAGAAATTCGCCTGACTCAGATCTGGCAGGACGAGGTTCGCTTCTCCGCCGGCTTGTTCTTGCGAGAACAGGGAACCTGGAAGCAGAAGAAGAGTCAGCAACGGAACGAGGTAGCTGCGCATTTTGTTAACGATAGCGCACGCGCCCTCGGCGTTTCAAGAACTCTCGTCCGATTTGGACTAGTTGCTGGTAGGGACGGGCAGATTCGAACTGCCGACCTGTCGCTTAGGAGGCGGCCGCTCTATCCAACTGAGCTACGTCCCCACGCCTCTTCTTTTGCAGTCTACCAGCGGCGTAGACCTTTACGGCCTATATCCTTGCGATAGTGCATGCCGTCAAAATGCACCCGCGCGGCTGCTTTATAGGCTTGGTCAATCGCTTCCGGCAAGCTCTCACCGCCCGCCGTCACACCCAGGACCCGGCCACCAGCCGTGACCAGATCGCCATCCCGCTGTTGCGTGCCAGCGTGAAAGACGGTGGCCCCTGTCGCTTCGGCTTCTACAATCCCAGTTATGGTATCCCCCACCTTCGGCGAATCCGGATAGCCAGCGGAAGCCAGCGTAATGCACACTGAACAGCCGGATTGCCGCTGTTCGCCGCGCTCCAGAAACGCAGCAAAATCGCCGTTAAACGAGTACAGGATCGCTTGCGTCTCCGGGTCGCCGAGCCGGGCGTTGAATTCGAGCACCTTCGGGCCGTCGGCGGTCAACATGAGACCGGCATAGAGAAATCCGGTAAACGGCGATCCCTCTTTACGCATTTGTCGCAACGTGGGCAGCATGATCCGCTCCATAATGTCGCCCGATTGCGCGGCCGTGAGAATGTGCGGATCGGTGTAGGCGCCCATGCCGCCCGTATTCGGTCCCTGATCTCCGTCGAAGACCCGCTTGTGGTCCTGCGCCGGCGCAAGCGGCCAAAGATTATCGCCATCGCTGAGGCCGATGAAACTCACTTCCTCGCCCTCGAGAAACTCCTCGATGACAAGATTCGGCCCGAGCTTTGCGATTGCTTCATCCGCTTCTGCACGATCCCGGGCGATCACTACACCTTTACCCGCGGCTAAGCCATCGGCTTTAATTACAGTAGGAAAGCGCTTTATATCGGAAAGGGTACGAGCCGTTGGGATGCCTGCGCGTTCGAACAATTGCTTGGCGAAGATTTTCGAGCCTTCGATGCGAGCTGCCGCTGCCGTTGGGCCGATAATCTTGAGTCCGCGCCGCCGGAATACGTCGACAATGCCTGCGACCAGCGGCGCTTCGGGACCCACTACTGTGAGATCGATGCCATGTGCTTTGGCGAGTTCGGCATAGGCTTCCACCGTGGCGGGGGCCGCGACGCATTTGCCAATCTGAGCAATGCCGGGATTGCCCGGCGACGCTAGAATGCTCGTAACACTCGGCGATTGAGTGAGCCGCCAGGCGAGCGCGTGTTCGCGGCCGCCGCCGCCCACTATCAAAATCTTCAACGATCGTTTTCCCCAGCTAAAATAATGCCATGCACAAAAAGTACGACGTCGTCGTAGTGGGCGCCGGCCATGCCGGTTGCGAGGCGGCTCGTGCGTGCGCGCGTTTGGGCCTGAATACCGCCATGGTTACCATGAATCTGGACCTGATCGCGCAAATGTCCTGCAATCCTGCCGTTGGCGGAATTGCCAAAGGGCATCTGGTGCGCGAAATCGACGCCTTGGGTGGCGTGATGGGCGAACTCACCGACGCCGTAGGCATTCAGTTCCGGCTTCTAAATACGAGCCGTGGGCCAGCCGTCTGGTCGCCGCGCGCACAATGCGACAAGAAGCAGTATCGGATTCGTATGCGCGAGTGGCTCGAAAACGAACCCAATCTGCGCATCCTGCAGGCCGAGGTAGGCGAATTATTAATTGTTTCCCGTAAGATAGCCGGGGTTCGGTTGAAAGACGGCCGCGATCTGCTGTCTGAGGCGGCGGTCGTCACGACCGGGACCTTCTTGAATGGTCTCGCGCATGTCGGGGAACAAAAATACGCCTGCGGACGGAACGGAGAGCCGCCGTCGAATACGTTGGGCGCTCAGCTTCGGACGTTAGGTCTGCCTTGGACGCGCCTGAAAACCGGCACGCCACCTCGATTGGATGGACGGACGATCGATTGGGCACGCTTTGAAGAACAGCCCGGTGACAAGGTCCCGACTCCGTTCTCATTCCTAACCGAGAAGATCGAACGCGAACAGATAAAGTGTTATTTGTCTTACACTACAGAGGAGACACATCGAATCCTGAGCGAGGCCATTCCACGCTCGCCGTTGTATAGCGGACAAATCGAAGGGGTTGGGCCGCGATACTGCCCTTCCATCGAGGACAAGGTGGTCAAGTTTCCCGAGAAGCGCCGCCACCAGATCTTTCTCGAGCCGGAGGGGCTCGACACGCACGAAATCTATGTGAACGGTATGTCAACCAGCATGCCCATCGACGTGCAGGCCGGGATGATTGCGTCGATTCCGGGTTTGGAAAACGCGGAGATGATCCGGCCCGGCTATGCCATTGAGTACGACGCGCTGGATGCACGAGAGTTGACTCACGCTCTCGAAGTCAAAACTATTCCAGGATTATTCCTGGCCGGGCAGATCAATGGGACGTCCGGCTACGAGGAAGCTGCTTGCCAGGGACTGATGGCGGGCCTGAATGCGGCGGCAAAGATCAAAGGCTTGCCTCCGATCCAGCTAGGCCGCAGCGATGGCTATGCCGGAATTTTGATCGATGACCTCATCAATAAAGGCGCGGACGAGCCGTATCGGATGTTTACGTCGAGAGCCGAATTCCGGCTGCATCTGCGAATCGACAATGCCGACGAGCGGCTGACTCCTGTTGGACGCTCGATCGGCTTGGTTTCGGATGAGCGCTGGCGGTTGTTTGAGCGCAAAGAGAATCCAAAAGGTGCAGATTGCCGAGCTGCTGGCAAAAGTGCGCACCCGTACGGTTCCCGAGCTTGTGGGACTGGATGCGGCGACGGACAATCCGACTTTGGCGGTCTGGTTGCGGAGGCCGGAGGCCAAAATTGCGCAGTTGGAACCGTGGATTACGAAACGAATCGGCGCAGACCTGGCGCATGGCGTCCTGACGACGGTAGAGACCGAATTAAAATACGAGGGCTATCTAGCGCAACAGATACGCCAGATCCAGCAACTAGCGCAATCGGAAGGCCGTGCGATCCCAGCGGGCTTTTCTTACGAACGAATTCCTGGATTATCCAACGAAGTGCGCCAAAAACTGACGCGTGTAAGGCCCGGAACACTCGGACAAGCTGGTCGAATCCCCGGAGTTACCCCCGCAGCCGTCGCGGTGCTGGATATTTACCTAAATCTCGCGCCGGATGTTTCACGTGAAACATTAGCCTGCTAGAATCGCTCGTGACGTGGCGCGCGTAATATCTATTGCAAATCAAAAGGGCGGGGTCGGCAAAACCACTACCGCTATCAATCTGGCGGCCGCACTTGCCGCTTGCGAGTTGAAGGTTCTACTCGTCGACTCCGATCCACAAGGAAATTCCACGACCGGCGTTGGCGTTACCAAAGCCCCCGAGCACAAGACGCTCTATGATGCTCTTTTGGGAGAATCCGCTCTGGAAGATACAATCCAGAAAACGGATTTTGCCGATTTGGACCTTGTCCCCGCAGATCAGAACCTGGTAGCCACGAATCTGGATCTTGTAGACCAGGAACAGCGTGAATCACGCCTGCAAAAGGCCCTGGCCTCCGTGCGAGACAAGTATAACTACGTGATAGTGGATTGCCCGCCAGCCCTGGATTTGCTTACGCTCAACGCCTTGGTGGCATCAGACTCTGTCCTTGTCCCGATTCAGTGTGAGTTTTTCGCGCTGGAAGGCATTTCCCAACTGATGGACACGATTGATCGGCTGAAAACGGCCTTCAATCCTAATCTCAAAGTCGAGGGCGTCCTCCTTACGATGTACGACGACCGGACGAACCTGACCAAACAGGTCGAAACCGATTTACGTGAGTTTTTCGGATCGGAGGTTTTTAAGACGGTAATCCCCCGCAGTATCCGGCTCGCCGAAGCGCCCAGTTTCGGCAAATCCATTCTGGCGTACGACCCGCGCTCGCGCGGCGCCGAAGCCTATATTCAATTAGCAAAGGAAGTTTTGGCGCATGAACAGAGAGCCAGACCGCAATCCGCGCAAAGTGTTGGGTAAAGGGCTTTCTGCCCTTCTCCCCAATCGAGGTGCCATGCCCGCAGCCGCCGTGGCCACTCCGGCTCCTGAGGTGCCACTACCCGAGAACTTCGAAGAATTTCAGAGTCTGCCGCTGGATCAAATTCAACCCGGCGAAGAACAACCGCGCGACGTCTTCGATTTCGAGAAGATGCAGGAACTCTCGCAATCTATCAAGGCGAATGGCATTTTGCAACCGATAGTCGTCTACCGCGATCCGGCTTCGAAAGGCCGCTATCGGATTATTGCCGGGGAGCGGCGCTGGCGGGCCGCCGGAATGGCCGGGCTGAAAGAGATTCCGGCGCTAGTCCGCAGCGTGGAACGCGAGAAGCTACTCGAGCTTTCGCTGATCGAAAACATCCAGCGCGAAGACCTGAACCCGATCGAAGTGGCCACCGCATTCGAACGATTACAAAGCGAGCATGGCCTTCGCCACGAGCAAATCGCGGAGCAAACTGGCAAGGATCGCTCGACGATTACGAATTTTCTTCGCCTGCTCAAACTGGGCCACCGTGCGCAGGCTGAACTGAAGATGGGCAAAATCAGCGTCGGTCATGCCCGCGCACTGCTCAACATCACGGATGAAAAGCAGCAAGCTGAACTTTGCGACCAAATCATAATTAAGAAGCTTTCCGTTCGAGAGGTTGAGGCTTTAGTTAAGCGTCTTACACAATCGACCCAGCCGACCCAAGCTGCTGAAAAGAAAGAAGAAAAGCGCGTCGACCCCAACGTACGGGCCGCGATTGAAGAGTTGGAACGGGTCCTCGGAACAAAGGTGCACCTTTTGCAAGGCGCGAAGGGCGCGGGACGCCTGATGATCGAATACTACTCACAGGACGATTTGGACCGGATCTATTCAGCCATCGTGCAATGATTTTAAGGTACGCCGGCGTAGCTCAGGTGGTTAGAGCGACGGTCTCATAATCCGTAGGTCGCAGGTTCGAGTCCTGCCGCCGGCACCAGCAGTGCTATCTCACCGGCGGGATCCTGAACGTCCGGTTCTTGGCGTCGGGTAGGTGCAGGCACGCCGTTGACGTGGGATGGTCATCCTTCGAAAAGCAGAGTTCCACGGCATTCAGGTAGCCTTGGCTGAGTTCGATTGCGATGTCCTGATCAGCAAGGCCTGGATTGACGTTTTCTAGGTCTTTCTTGAATTCAGACGGGCGCATCGTTGCTGTACGCGTGGGCGCGACGAGGTCGGCCGGGACTTTGATTGATTCAAAGAGGGTCTCGGCGAGGTGGAAATACTCATCGCCACTCAGGCCGCTGCATGTGCCGTGCTTCTGCCATTCATGGGCGACGATTTCGGATGGCATGATTTGTTTGATCTTCGAAAGATCCGTCGGCGCGGGTTGCGTCGTTGCGCAGTTTACCGGATAGCTGCCGTCATTATTTTGCGGCCACAGGCCGTGTAGCACGAAGTTTCGATGTTCTTTGCATTGGGCAGCGCTCGGCTTTCCGTGGCAGAACTCAGGGCTCCAGGAAAGGACGAGCAAGTAGTAATCGAATTCCCCGGGTTTGCCCGGCTTCTGCGGGAAGAGCGGAAGGGTACACGATAACCATAGGAACACCAGAAGCTTCTTCATAGATATCTCTTAGTAAGTCTGCTCGAAACGCTGGAATCGTTTCTCCAGATCGACCTGCATGCGCGCTTTTTCATCGGGCGGTAAGAAAGAGTACTCGATGCTATTGCGCACGATCGATTTCAGATCCGGGTAAGCCAGATTGTAAGTCAAAACCGCGCGCTGATACTCCTGCGTCAGATGAGAGCGCGAGACACCCTCGTCGTCGGTCGAAAGCACGACGGGCACGCCGTATTTTCGATAAACCGGCAGCGGATGATCGGGGCCGCGCACGCCCAGAATCAGATCGTTGCTGGTCAGGTTGATCTCAACAGGGATGTGCCGCTGTTTCATAAAACGGAGCAAGCCGAGCGCATCGTTCTCATACATGACGCTAACGCCGTGACCGATCCGCTCGGCGTGGCCGAGTTCGATCGCTTCGCGTATATGAAAGCGCAGACCTTCGGGAGGCACTAATCCAGACGCCAGTTCGCCCGCATGCAATGTGATGTGTACACGTGGATAGAGGCGGTGCATGTAATCGACCATCTGCATGTGCAGATGATAGTCGCGCATGGCCGTGAGGCCGTGCTCGGGCTGAACGAAGTTAACGGCGACGACCCGGGGATCAGAATCAGCGAGCTGGAAACCGGCAAACACCTGGGCGAAGACTTGCTCTTTCGGAAATTCGCGCAGGACCTGATAGATATAGCGAACTCGCACCTCACAGGGAGCGGAATCCGGTTTCTCTTTGCAACCGAGACCGGCAATGCGCTGCGCCTCCATCTGATCCACCTGCGCCCGGAGGCCGGCGACGAGTGAGGCGATGCCACCGGCACGGAGTTGGGCGGCAGTTTGCTCGAAGTTGCCGTCGAAGCCGACGCGCTTGCCTAGTTCGGAGATGGGCCCGATACCCACAAGCGCCATGAGTTCCAGGTACGATTCGTTCTGTTCGCCGGCGCGGCCCGCCACCTCGGCGACGAACTCGCCCCAGTGCTTCGGGGAAATGGCGGCAAATTTGTAGAACGCGTTGAAAAAATGGTCGGGCGGCGAGTCGCGTCCTGGCTCGAAATCGCGCATAGACAGGGAATCGACCAGAGGACTGAAAAGCGCGTTATCGGTTTGCGCGCGGCCCGCGTCGACCTGACAGTGCCCGCCAGCGGGCGGTTCGGTAAGGGAGAAGGTCTTTTCATCGATGCAAAGCGAATCTTCGGCGGCCGCCTTCAGTAGACTCTCGGCGTAAACGGCGCCAATGAGATGATTGTGGAGGTCACCGCCTTTAGGCATCCTGTAGAGGAATGCGTAAAGTTCGAGTGGATTTTTTCGAATCGCCTGGAACTGCTGGTCAATATCCGCTGAGAAAGCCAGCATGGAGGCCAGTAAGAGCAAGATTCCAGTGCGCTTCATACCCTTTACTCTAGCCCTTCGTTCCAGGCGGTATAGATCTTTTGATCTAGTGGTACTAAGCGCTAAATTCTCTCATCAACCACTTTATCTAGGGGTTCTGCACACGAAATCCACAATATCTCGTCGTGCAGCCAAAAATCCGTATTGACGCATCTAAAGAATGGGTGTTCAATAGCTCATGTCGCCTCAATAAACCCCGTTTTAATCGGACAGAACTACCCATGGGACAGCTCAGCGTTCATTTAGCCAGTAAAGTCAAAGAGTTACACCGTTCCTTACGGAGAGAAGAGCGGACCGGCGTGTCATTCCCCCGCTTCTTCACCAGCAAGCTAGAACCGGGTGTCACCCCCTACGATCAGATCACTTGGGAGCTACGAACAGCAACCATCGGAAACGACAAAGGTTCCGTGATCTTCGAGCAGCGCGACGTAGAAGTGCCTGCCGACTGGTCGCAGACCGCAACCAATATCGTGGTCAGTAAGTATTTTCATGGCCGCATGGGCTCGCCGGAGCGCGAGTCGAGCGTGGGGCAGCTCGTGCACCGCGTGGTGGATACGATCGCCGATTGGGGGATCGCGGGCAATTACTTTAAGACTCAGGCAGACGGGGAGAATTTCCGCCTCGAGCTGGCGCACTTGATGCTGACGCAGAAGGCGTGCTTCAATTCGCCGGTGTGGTTCAACGTGGGGGTGACAGAATCGCGCGGGTACGGCTTTTATTTCGACGAAGCCGAGCAGGTAACTAAGAAGCTCCTGCCGGGTGAGAACCACCCGCAGTGCTCGGCGTGCTTTATCAATTCTGTCGGCGACACGCTCGAATCGATTCTCGATCTGGCGAAGACCGAGGGGATGCTGTTCAAGTGGGGCTCGGGAACGGGCACCAATTTGTCGGCGATTCGTGAAGAGGACGCACACTTGTGGGGCGGCGGCCGCGCTTCTGGTCCGCTCAGCTTCATGAAGGGTTTCGATGCATTCGCCGGCGTGATCAAATCGGGCGGGAAAACGCGCCGCGCGGCGAAGATGGTGATTCTGAATTCGGATCACCCGGACATCGAGAAATTCATCTGGTGCAAGGCCAAGGAAGAGAAGAAGGCGCACACGTTGATCGATGCCGGTTATGACTCGTCGCTCGATGGCGATGCGTACGGGAGCATCTTCTTCCAGAATGCGAATAATTCCGTGCGTGCCACAGATGAATTCATGCAAGCCGTGACGACGGATACGGATTGGTGGACGCGCAGTGTGGTGGGCGGCGAAAAGAGGACGCGGTACAAAGCCCGCGAATTGATGCGCGAGATTGCCGAGGCCACGCATCAATGCGGCGATCCTGGCATGCAGTTCGACAGCACGATCAACCGCTGGCACACGTCGAAGGCGACGGCACGCATCAATGCGTCGAATCCGTGCTCGGAATACATGTTCCTGGACGATTCGGCTTGTAATCTGGCATCGCTGAACCTGATGAAGTTCGTCGGGCCAGCGGGGACTTTCGATGTAGAGGCATTCCGGCAGGCGGTCGATACGGTGATCCTGGCGCAGGAAATCCTTGTTGACAACGCCAGCTATCCGACGGAGAAGATCGCCAAGAATTCGCATGATTTCCGACCGCTTGGACTGGGCTACGCGAATCTAGGCGCGATGCTGATGTCGCTCGGCATTCCGTATGACAGCGACCAAGGCCGAGATTACGCCGGCGCGATCACAGCGATCATGTGCGGGCAGGCGTATCTAACCAGCGCACGCATCGCCGAAGCAGTCGGCCCGTTCCCCGGCTATGCCGAGAACGAAGAGTCGTTCCTGAATGTAATCCGCATGCATTGGGACGCGGTGAGCCGTATCGATAGCAAGCGGGTATCGCCAGCGATGTTCTCAGCTGCCGAAACGTGCTGGCATGAGGCTTATGAAGTGGGGTCGGTCACCGGGTATCGTAATGCACAAACCACCGTGCTGGCTCCGACCGGAACGATCGGCTTCATGATGGATTGCGATACCACGGGCATAGAACCCGACCTGGCGCTGGTGAAATACAAAAAGCTGGTGGGCGGCGGGGTTATCAAGATCGTCAACAATACCGTCCCGCAAGCGTTGATCAAACTCGGGTATACACCCGAGCAGACTGAGCAGATTGTTTCGCACATCGATTCGACCGGGACGATTGAAGGCGCCAGCCATTTGAAGCCGGAACACCTGGCGGTATTCGACTGCAGTTTCCGGCCGCAAAACGGCGTACGCTTCATTAACCATATGGGTCACGTTCGGATGATGGCAGCGGCGCAGCCGTTTATTTCCGGGGCGATTTCGAAGACCATCAACATGCCGGAAGAGTCCACGGTGGAAGACATCATGGACGCCTATATCGAAAGCTGGCGGCTCGGTCTGAAAGCGGTAGCGATTTACCGCGATGGGTCAAAGCGTGTCCAGCCGCTGAGCTCGGGAACCGGAAAGGGCGAGAAGAAGGGGACTGCGCTCGCACCAGCGACGGTGGAGAAAGTGGTATACAGGCCGGTTCGCCGCAAGCTCGACGATGAGCGGCAATCGGTGACACACAAGTTTTCCATCGGTGGACACGAAGGCTACATTACTGTCGGCTTGTATAGCGACGGGACACCTGGCGAAGTGTTCATTTCGATGGCTAAGGAAGGGTCTACGATTTCCGGCCTGATGGATACGCTTGCAACATCCATCAGCTATGGCTTGCAGTATGGCGTACCGCTGAAGTTCTTTGTGGACAAATTCAGCCACGTGCGCTTTGAGCCAAGCGGCTGGACCGGTAACCAGCAGGTCCCTTACGCCAAGTCGATCATTGATTACATTTTCCGCTGGCTGGGCGCCCGATTCCTGGGCATTACCGAAGCGGCGGAAGCGGGGGAGACGCCGAAGCTGCGACCGACCGAGCCACAGCCTCAGCAGGCTCTGCCGTTCGAAGCCAATGTCGTGAGCGACGCTCCTTTCTGTTCAGAATGCGGCAGTCTCATGACTCGCAACGGCGCTTGCTTCAAGTGCGAGAACTGCGGCGGCACTTCCGGCTGTTCCTAGGAATTCTCGCTTGGCGGTGGGGGATCGTTCCAGCTTGAAACGATTCCCCATCGGGTTCATTGGCACGGTTGCCGTTTCCGAACGAAACGGATCAGCGAATGCGCGAGAAATATCAAGCTTTTCTATAAGTTGCGGACGATGCGACTAATGTGCTCATGTCACTGATTCTTTTTGCCGCGCAGATCCCGATTACGCTCGTCTCCCTCGCCGGTGAACTGCAGGACGATCCACGATTTGCCGATAAGAAGTTGATTTACCGAAGTTAAAGGCAAGCCGGAGGGTGATGCCTATGCGGACTTCTCGTAAAGGAACACGCAGGGCTCGTGGCGGCTTTCGCCTCCGTCGTTCACCGAGTAGTTTTTAGGAGTACGCTGTCCGCCCCACAGTGAACCGGCGGCATGCTGGCCATCCTTCCGCAGCGCATAGAATTGAATGTCCAGTTTATCCAGAATTTTGCGGTCGTCGTTGTAGAGATGAGAGACACGCTTTAGCGCTTCGAGGACGGCTTCTTTGGGCGTCATGCCACGGCGCATGCTTTCGACTACCGTGTGACCACCGGCTACACGAATATTCAATTCGCCGACACCTGTGGATCCGCCGCCGCCTACATCCGGATCGACGAAGAGGCCGGCACCGATAATGGGCGAGTCGCCGACACGGCCGGGGATTTTCCAAGCAAGGCCGCTGGTGGTGGTGACACCGGAAATTTCACCCTTTTCGTTCAGCCCCATACAATTGATGGTTCCGTAGGTCGGATGGCTCGCCATTTCCCAAGCCCAGGCGAGCGTTGGGTTATCCACGCCGGGGAATCGTTCTTTCAAGCGCTGCCAGGGAGAGGTTGCATCAGAACGCAAGTTCTGATCCATCGACGTCCAGTTGTTGAAGCCAGCGGGCGCGCGCAAGGATTCTTTCCAGACAAGCCAAGCGGTACGCGCTTTGTCGGTCAGCAAGTCTTCTCGCTTGTAGCCATGGGCTTCGGCAAATTTCGTCGCGCCTTCTCCGACGATCATGACGTGGGTGGTCGTTTCCATCACCAGCTTGGCGATCTTCGAAGGCGTCTTGATACCGTGGATGGCCGCGACCGAGCCAGCGCGGCGCGTGGGACCGTGCATGACGCAGGCATCGAGTTCGACTTCGCCGTCTTCGTTGGGCAGGCCGCCGTAGCCTACGGATGTGTCATTCGGGTCGAGTTCGACGATATTCACGCCGGCGATCACGGCATCGAGCGTGTCACCGCCAGAGCGTATCACTTCCATCGCTTTAGCACAGGCGGCACGGCCATTGGCGCTAGAGACGACTACAGGTTTGCCGCCTGTTCCAATCTGTTTTGCCGCAGCCGAGTTTGTGGCCGCTCCGAGAGCGGCCGAGCTGGCAATCCATTCACGCCGGTTCATCATGATTCGTGGTTGTACCACATCCGGCTGAGTAGCAATCGTACAATACGAATTCAATGACCGAGCAAGTCTTGCCCGCTCACGCGATTCATGGGGTCGTGAGCGTTCCGGGCGACAAATCCATTTCGCATCGCTACGCGATGCTGGCCTCCATCGCCGAAGGCGATTCGCAGATCTTCAACTATTCAACCGGCGCGGATTGCCAATCGACGCTCGCGTGCATGGAAGCGCTCGGAATCGGGCATACAGCCGGTGAACAGGATGGACGGCGCACGCTGACGATTCACGGCAAGGGAGCAGCGGGCCTGTCGGCGGCTTCGGGAATTCTCGATGCGGGGAATTCAGGATCGACCATACGCATGCTTTCCGGAATTCTGGCGGCGCAGCCTTTTACGACAAAAATCACAGGTGATGAATCGCTGGTGAAGCGTCCCATGCGGCGTATCATGACCCCGCTTGCACAGATGAATGCGCATATCGAAGCAACGGGCGGCGATTTTCCGCCGCTGACCATTCACGGCTCCAAGCTGAACGCGATTGATTATCCCCTACCTGTGGCTAGCGCGCAGGTGAAGAGCTGTGTGCTTCTGGCCGCGCTCTATGCCGAGGGCGAGACAGTGGTTCGCGAGCCGATTGTAACGCGTGACCATACTGAGCTTGCGCTGCGCGAATTGGGTGCGGACATTACGATGGAACCGCGCTTAGTCCGTTTAAAAGGCGGCGCAAAGCTGAAGGGCAAGGCGCTCTTTGTTCCAGGCGATCTTTCTTCCGCTGCATTCTTCCTGGTTGCTGCGCTCGTTGCGCAGGAAGCCGACCTCATCATCACGAACGTCGGATTGAATCCTACGCGCACGGCGCTACTCGATGTATTGCGCGGTATGGGGGCCAACATCAAATTGCTGCACCTCGAGGAGGCCAATGGCGAGTTAGTCGGCAATCTGCAAATCCTAACTTCGCGCATCCGCGGCGGGACGATTGAAGGAGCTACGACAGCCGCGGTGATTGATGAAATTCCGGTGCTGAGCGTGCTTGGCGCAATGAGCGAGGAAGGGCTTGTCGTGCGCAACGCATCCGAGCTCCGTGTGAAGGAAACCGACCGTATCGAAACGATCGCGGAGAACTTGCGGCGCATGCAGGTGACGGTGAACACTACACCGGACGGTCTGGAAATTCCAGGCCGCCAACAATTGCGCGCCGCCCAAATTCAATCGCGGGGCGACCACCGCATTGCCATGGCGTTTGCCGTAGCGGCGCTGGCTGCTGACGGCCCTTGTATGATCGAAGATTCGGAGGCGGCTTCCGTCTCGTTTCCTGAGTTCTATACAACCCTGAGCAACATCGCCCGCTGACAACCCATGGAAGACGCCGATCTCACCCATGAAGAGCTGATTCACGATCTCAATAATGTTTTTGAGACGATCACCGAAGCGGCCGATCTATTGAGCGCAGACCGCCGTTGGAAAACGCTGGCGGCAACGCTTTCGCGCAGCGTGACTCGCGGCAAACGGCTGCTGGGAGCGATTCCCGACAGCAGCTCGACCCTGGCAAGCGTAGTGGACGGCGCTATTCAATCGGTCACGGATTACTGCATCGCAGCACGCAAGCCAAGAGTGCGTTTTGTGAGGCAGCTACCGGGCGAAGCGCGGCTACCCGGCTCTTCGAAAGATTGGGAGCGCGTTTTTATCAATCTATTTTTAAACGCCGCTCAAATCATGCAGAAGCCCGGCAGAATCGACATCGGCGCACAATATGTGGATGGCGGTCTGTCAATCACGATTTCGGACAATGGCCCCGGCATTCCAGCGGACATTTTGCCGCGCATGTTCCGGCCCAATGTGTCGACCAAGACGAGCCGTTCGCGATCCGGGCTTGGCTTGCACATTGTCGCTTCGATCGTCGAAAAGTATTCGGGAAGTGTGGCGGCGGCTAATCGCGGGCAGGCGAAGGGCGCGGTATTTACAATCGTTCTGCCGCCGCAAGAGCGCTAGCGGGTTATTGCGTCAGCCGACCAATACAACTTCGTGATCGCGAATCGATTTCACGTCAAAGGTCGCCCAGCCGTCCGTCACCGTCAGCGGCATGGGGGCGCCTGAGACTAGCCCTCGGGCGCTCGCGGCATGAACACCCTGCGGCAATTTTACCCTCACATGCAAAGGTCCTACCGAAATCCATTCTTCGATGGGGGCACGCCAGGCAGCTTCATTGCTCAAATTGACGAGATGCAAAATGAGCCGCGCGTTCTGACGATACAAATGGCAATCGATGAAGCCGGGCCCGCGGACTTCAAGCGGCATTGCATCTCCTACCGCCCAATGCACGAGGTTCGCGAGCAATTGCGCGTGATCGGCCAAGTTGTCGCGGCCGTAGCGGCTGTCTATTTCCGCGGGCAGGTAGGCAACACGTCCGTTCAAAACCAGGGCCGGAATGTCAGTCTTAGGAGTGCGCATCCAGGCGGTTTCCGGGGGATAAATGGGAAACGAAGGAATGAAAGTGAGCGGCACGAGCGTACCAGAATCGAGCCGCATGTTCTCGAGCGTGCCGCCGAATGGAAGAATTTCCGTCTCTTCGAATCCGCGCAGTACCGGACCGACGCGCGTTCGCAAGGCGGGCGTTAGCCGTAGATAGCTATGAACCGATTGCGCGGCGACATGTCTTCCGAAATCGGGCGCAGGAGCGTGCGCGCCGAATAAATCAGCCAAGGCGAAATCCTTCCGCGAATCGCCCCACTCGTCATAGAGGCTGGTTGCGCCGGTGGCCAGAAGCGATCCGCCTTTTTTCACGAAGTCGCGAATAGAGGCGCATTGCGCATCGGAGAGTGCGCCGACGTTTGGAAGAAGCAACGCGCGGAATTGGCCGGCATCTCGCGCGATATGATCGGCGTTTACCGGTACATACGGGATGCGCGCCTTAATCAGCGCCTCCGTCATTCCTCGATAAGGCAAATCGACCAGAGCTGCGGCCTCATCGCGCCCGAAGTAATCGGTATTTCGCTGTGACCAAACTACGCCAACGGCGGCAATGGGTTGGCGATTTACCAGGTAGCGGTCGTGTTCTTTGTGCCAGCGAAAGACAGGTTCCGCGGTGTGATAGGCGCGGCGATCTTCATGATAGGCGCCTACGTGATGCCACCAGGGTTGAATACCGCCAGCGATGCCCTCGAGCATCCACATTTGCGCTTCGGCCGGGGGCTTCGCCGCCAAGCGAAATGAAATCTGGCCCGCGCGGCTGGGAGCCTGATAAAGCGCCATGGATTCCGGGGCCAATTTGTCCCAGCCGAGGAGTCCGTGGACCAATTTGCCGGCATCGCCGTTTTGCTGAAAGCCGGTAGTTTCCGTTCTCGACTGGTGATCGAGCAGCAGCATCTCCGAGCGGGCGCAAATCTCCTTCAGGTCGCGGAAGGAATGGCTTTCGGCGGTAATCGAGCCGCTATTCATTCCCATCCAAATGCAATGCGGTCCACCGGCCGATTTGGTAGTGCGGTTATTCAGATCCCACACTTCGAGCCGCCGCTGGTAGTTCCATTCGATCCACTTGCGATAAACCGTGCTGTTCCAATCCTTGCGATCCGGAAGCAGTTCACCAGCGTGGTCTTTGAACTTGCGCGCACAGTTCTCGCAGTAGCAGATATTTTCGCGAGGGAGACCGCTCCAGCTATTGTCGGCAAATCCGTCCGGATGGGTACGGTCGATGATTTCTTTCAGAACGGCAGGGAGGTATTCGTCGTAATACGGACTATTGACGCAGGTAACGTATTTATCGGCCGCCCGATATGGTTCGCCGGATTTCTGGCGCGCGAACCAGTCCGCGTGAGCTTGAAAGAAATCCTCGGCGGTGCGGTTCGAATCCATGCGGGCGACGACCGCCAAGCCATCCGCGTGGGCCGCAGCGGCGAGCTCTCCGTATAAATCGCGGCCATTCAGGAATTCGGCGCGGTGCTGCAACGGAAATTTACTTGGATAGTACGCGACGATTCCACCAGCATTAATGATTACGCCCTGAATCGCGGTGCGCTTCCAATACTCGCGCCACCAGGCAATGTCGTAGCGTACAGGATCGCTCTCGGTAATGTTGGTTTGTCCCCAACGGAGCGCGGTTCGATACCAGGGAAGGTTACTGGCGGTGTCGGCCGCTATCATCATGCTGCCGGCGGCGGCGAGTTCAAAAAAATTACGTCTGGTCACTCGAAGGTTTCATCTCCAGTCGGTTCATACAAAGGAACCTTGTTCATGGTGTGGCGTAGTTTCGAAAGCGTGTCGTACATTCTGCGGCGGGCGCGACTTTGGTTGCCCAGCGGGCGGTGCTCGGGGATCGAGTGCCAGGGATTATAGGAGAGGCGGCGGGCAAAATCCAATTGCGCTTGCGAATTGAACTTCTGCCGAGGGATACGTAAGGTGGCCACCGAGATGCGCGGAGAAAGCCTTTCCGGCCAGAGTACGGCGTTATTTTCAAGTGGCATGCGATGCGAGTCCGTCTGCCTTTGCAGGCGAATATCGAATTCGACATCTTCTCTATCAAGCGCGGCGACCATGGCGTCGCGCAGGTAGTCGTCGGGAGGGCGAAACGGGAGCCGCGGTATTGATGTGCGGCGCTTCGAGAGAGGCCAAACGGAATATTGCATAGCCTGACCTTCTCCAAGAAGATACGGAACGCAACTAAAATAGGGCGCTTCGAACGGGCTACTCTGAGTCTTAATCCACAATGACTGCATGATCAGGTCAAGTACGTGCGACCGATGGAGATTGACGAAGTAGTAGATCTGCGTATTCTTGAGGCTCTCGATCTGCAGCTGTGCGTTGGCTTTCGTATCGGGCGTGACGAAAGTCGGCGTGGAAACGCCAAACATGTCTTGCGTGAACCTCTCTTCCTCCATCAACTTTGGGCCGGGTACGCCCACTAGCTTGATGCTGATGCTCATGAAGCCCACATCGTCGATATCGGGAGTGATATAGGGGCCCGGACCGGAGAAGCGGACCCAGGCTCGGAAGGTCTGCGGCTTGGCATAGATACCGTGACGCAACTCCGGCGGCAGGTTATCGTGCACGATGAAATCGCCGCGCACGATGCCGTGGGTCTTGGTGTTTCCCCCGCGCTCGTAACGGCCGGGCTGCCAGAGGCCGCGCAACTGCGCCTGGAAACTTTGGATAATCGAATCCAGGTGCGCCTCTTCATCCGGCTGGGGCTTTTCCTCAGCAATTCTTAAGCCTTCGTTCGTGCGTTTAGTATTGATCAGGGCCGTAACCAACTTCGCAATTGGATCACGCAACAGTGCGTCGAAGACAGGCCGGAAAAACGGGTCGAACCGCCGTTCAAAATGCACCAGCGCCGTCGATGCATCGGCCATCCAGTTCAAGAACGCCGAACCGGTGTTGGCTCGCGGTATGGGGCGATCGGGGTTTGAACTCAAGGCGGTCGATGATATCACAGAATTGCGTCAAAAAATGTATTTCAACGCCAGTTGAAGCTGCCGCGAGTCATTCGATTTGCCGGTAACGCGACCGAACGAGCCACTGGTTGGATCGACGTTGGGATTACTCCAGTTCGGGTGATTCAAAATGTCGAACATTTCAAAACGGAACTGCAGAGATTGTGCCTCGTAGATTCGAAAATTTTTGCGAAGGCCCATATCCCAGGCGCGGAAACCCGGACCGCGCAAGGTGTTGCGCGGCTGGACGCCAAAAGTCCCAACGGCAGGCTTGGCAAAGGCCGACGCGTTGAACCAAGTTGCGAAATTAGTGAATGGCGTAGGCTCCATCGAGGCGCTGCCGACAAGATTATAGAACTGGTTGCCACTTCCCAGCCCAACGCCAGCTATATCTTCGCTGGTTCGAACCGACCAGGGCACACCCGATTGGAACTGATTGATACCCGAGATTTCCCAACCGCCCAAGGCGGTCTTCAAGAAGGCGTTGCCCGTTTTAAAAAATGGTAGTTCGTAAATATAATTCAGCACCAGTACTTGCGGACGATCAAAATCTGACGGGCCGTAGTAGGCGTGCGCATCATAGGCATTTGGCAGCACATCCGTCAAACTGGATCCGTTATCTTCCGATCGCGAATAGGTGTAGGAAACACCAAACTGCAAGCCGGAAGCGTAACGCCGCTGCACGCTGACTTGCATGCCGTCGTAACGGGACGTTCCGGCATTCTCTGAAATGTTGATTACTCCGTAGCCTACATAGGGACGTAGATAGTTAGCGTTGATTCCCGAATTCGCCTGAATGGTGCCGGGCAGCAATTGATTGATGTTGCGCTTGATCTGGTTGTGAAGGCCACGGCGGCCTACATAGCCGACCTCAACCGTGGTACCGCCGAAAACCTCACGTTGAAATGTCGCGTTCCACTCCCAGGCCGTAGGAATTTTGAATACCGGATCCTGAATCGTTTGCGTGAAAGGAAAGACGCGCTGGGTGGCGCCGCCGGGCGTATCGACACGTCCATTTACGACGCTTTCCTGAAGCTGAAATGGCGCGTTGCCGCCGAGCGAAGTATCGCGATTGATCATGACGCGATTGGCGAACGATCCCGCACCAACCCGCAGCGACATCTTGGGCGAAAACGCATACGCCAAGCCAACACGCGGTTGAAAAACTTTCCATTGCGTCGGCGACAACCCGTCGGGGAGGCCATGATACAGGCGGTCGAACTCGCCGCTGTGGAGTGCGGGAATTCGTCCACCCTCGGCATCCGGCACGCCATTGCCAGGTAACACAACGCCGTTATACTGATCGCCGCTGATGACGAATCCGCCTTTGGGATCGATCACTGCCGCGGCTGCGCGATTGTAATACTGCGGCAGGAATTCGGAGAGGTTACCCCACTTGCTGTGCCATTGCGGCCACAGCGACCAGCGCAAGCCGTACTCTACCGTGAGCTTGGGGGTCGCCTTCCAACTGTCCTGCGCAAATAAATCCAGGGCGTTCGCAACATAGGGCGTGTACGCCTTTGCACCGAACTCGGAATACAAATCGAAATTTCCGAGCGCGACGTTGGCGATGGCGAGACCGGCGGTGTTCGGGTTTCCGGTGTCGTTAAAAGTGAAATCGCCATTCTGATTTACGGTGGTTCCGGTGCTGGCGGTAGTTCCCTGAATGAAATCGTTTTGGCCGGAGTGCTCGAAATAGGCGCCCCATTTGATGTTGTGCGTACCAAGGACTTTAGTGGTTGTGTTGGTCCAGCCGTAGACGTAGCCGGCCCATGCGCCGGGATACGGCCCGGCATCCAGTGTCGTGAGCCCTTGCACGCGCAGGCTCGGAACTTTTTCCGGAGCGACTTTGGAGCCCGGGAACAGGTATGGATAGTTCACACCATAAGTGCTGCGCAGGCAGGCCGTGCAGTACGAACCGAAATCAATGGTGCCTTTGCCATCGGAATTGGCGGAGAATGTGAACTCATTCAGAAGGGTGGGTGAAATCGTGCTCGTAAGACTGACAGCGCCAATCTGGTTGGGACGCGACCAGACTTCTTCCATGCGGCCGAACGTGTCCTCAAAAGGCGCATTGAAATGCCAAGGCGTGTTGGTCCCTCGGACCGATAGATGTTCGGTCTCACTAATGAGGTAATCAACCTTGAATGTGTCTTTGCGGAGATCCGAATGAGTGGATTTCGTGCCGATCCAATTGGAAGAGCCTTGCTGAAATCCATTTACTGGTTGCGGATAGACGTTGAGAAGGGCCAAGCCATTCGGGCTCAGCCGGGTTGCCGGGATCACGTTCCCGGAGAAGGGCGCGCCGACGGTTGTGTCGTTTATGATGCGAACCCGGCCGAAATAGGGGTTGGTCGATTTAAGCAATTCGCTGAAGTCGCCTTTGCGCATCGCGAGGCTGGGAACAACACCGGTGTTGGTGGTCTCATAGCGCCTTTTGATCCATTCTTCGGCATAGAAAAAGAACAACTTATTGCGGTCCGTATTGAAATGTTTCGGGATGAACACCGGACCGCCGACGTCGAAGCCGTATTGATTGAAACGATAGGGCGCAGCACCCGCCGCGACTTCGGCTATGGCGCTGTGATTGCGGGTCCAAGTGTTGGCGTCGAGCGCCGAGTTGCGAAAGTTCTCGACCAAGTCGCCGTGAAAATTACGGGTGCCACTCTTGGTGACGAAGCGAATCTGCCCGGCGGACGAACGACCGTATTCGGCGGAATAGTTCGCCGTCAAGACCTGAACTTCCTGCACCGTGTCGACGTCGAGTGCGCCCAGCATGGAACCAGACGATCGTGTGCGCGTGGCCACGGCGCCATCTACAGCAACGACATATTCATCAGCGCGCCCGCCGTTGATGTTGAAAGAACCATTACTCACGCTATCGGGATCGAACGTTCCGATGCCCTGGCTTCCCACGACGCCCGGCGTCAACGCCGCCAGATAGATGGGGTTTCGGCCATTCAGCGTCAGATTTTGAATCTGCTTGTTCTCGACGGTGCTACCGACTTTTGCCGAATCGGTTTGCACCTGGGCGGCGGACGCTTCGACCTCGACTCGTTCGCTGACGGCACCCAGGCTGAGGGTCACATCTACGCTCCGTTTAGCCTGGGCGTCGATCGTGATCGAGTTCTGGACGAAGGTTTTGAAGCCAGTTCTCTCGACCGTGACCGAGTATTGACCTACGAATAACTGCGGAAAGACATAGTAGCCTTCCGCGTTCGTGGCGGTTTTGTGTATTTCACCGGTCGCCTGATTGGCCACTGAAACGCTAGCTCCGGAGACAATGGCGCCGGAGTTGTCGCGCACAAAGCCGGAGATCTGGCCAGCGTCGAATTGGGCGAAGGCGGAAATCGCGGCAAGGAGAAAAATCGGAATCGAGAAACTTATACGCATGGCACGCCCCCCTTTGGTGTGCGGATGTTTGGCGAGCGGAATTCTCACATTGTGAAACCCTCGCCCGCTAAACGGGTTAGCTAGTTATAAGCCTCGGCTCGTGCCCTGTCAAGCGCGCGAATGATATCTTCGAGCTCACTGGCGGACGCTGCCAGTCAACAACCTTGCCACTTGACTCCCCGTCTGAACGTGATATAGCATTGCACTCGACGTGAAGAGACTTTATCTACTTGTCGCGATTGCCTTTGCTACGGCGATCTTCACGGATGCGGCGGATCCGATCCGGGTCATGATTCTTACCGGAAATTCCGATTACTCGCATCCTTGGCAGCCGACTGTTCCGTTTCTGCGCGAGATACTTAACAACACTGGCCGGTTCGACGTGAGAGTGGAAGAAGAGGTACGCGGGATCACATCTGCCACGCTCGGCACTTACGACGTGTTGGTCGACTATTACTATGGTCCGCGATTGGGCGACGTAACCGAGAAAGCAATTGAAGACTTCGTCCATGGAGGAAAGGGCATGGTGGCCATTCACGGCACCGACTATGGACCCTTCTTCGGGCAAGCTGGCGGAAACCCGCAGGAGCCGAAGCGCCGGATGGAAGGCGAGCCGTGGCTGGCGTTCGAGGAGATGGTGGGAATGGACTGGAAGATAGAGAACATCGGTCACACGCGACGGCACGTATATCCGGTCCAGTGGACGGATCGCGAACATCCGATTGCAAAGGGCTTACCGCCCGTTTTTCTGGCAAATGACGAACTCCATCACAGAATCGACTTGAAGCCCAACGCACACGTGATCGCCACCGCTTACGATGACCCGGCGATTCCCGGCGGCGGCGGCGGAACCGGTAAAGACGAACCGGTAATCTGGACCGTTCCCTTCGGCCAAGGGAGAGCAGTTACGACCGTGCTTGGACATGACCTGCTCGCGATGACCCAACAAGGATTCATAAAAGCTTTCACGCGCGCCGTGGAATGGGCGGCAACCGGTGACGTAAAGGCACCGGACGTCCCGACTCCCCCGGTGAAGATACCCGCTCGCACCCAGTAGCTTTCCCAGTGAACTAGAGTTCGGTTAGAGAGGAAGCCGATTCTCTGGAATTGCAGGCACCCGGTTCAACCAGGCCAGAAAGAGTTTGCGTCAAGATTGTGCGTACTTCATTCGCTCTGTTCATCGCCGCCTGTTCCGCGATCGCTCAGGTGCGCTCCGATCCTACAACCATCCAGCATGGGCGTGAACTATTCTCTTCGAACTGCGGCTTCTGCCATGGGCCACAAGCAATGGGAACTGAGCAAGCTCCCCCACTGGCGCGCAACCGCTTGACCAGTCAGGATCAGAACGGCGAGGTGCTCGAGCCAATTATCAAAGGCGGCAGGCCGTCACAGGGCATGCCGGCCTTTCCGTCCTTAACCCACGAGCAAATTATGGATATCGCCTCATTTCTTCATGCACGTGCCCGCGAGATACGTGGGCCGCGGGTTCCGGAAGAGCGGCTGCTCGTCGGTAACGCCAAGGCCGGCGAAGCATATTTCAAAGACGCCGGCAATTGTTCTAAATGTCATTCACCGACGGGAGACCTCAAAGGAGTCGGGGGTAAGTATTCGCCATTTGTGCTGACAACAACATTTCTTACTCCACGCCCCCAACCCATTCAGGTGAAAGCGGTCCTAATGTCTGGAGAAACGCTCACCGGGGCATTGGCCTATGCAGATGAATTCTTCGTGTCATTCCACGACACGTCAGGCGGATATCAAAGTTTCTCCCGAAGTACACTCCAGTCACTCAGCATCGAGGACCCACTAGCTGCGCATAAGAAACAGCTCGCGCTGTATTCGGATGACGATATTCATAATCTCTTGGCCTATCTAGTCACTCTGAAATGAGACTTCGCCGAATTTTTCTGTCACTGCTCGTGCCGGTTGCTGTCTCGGCATTCCAATTACTTGATCCTGCCGCGTTTCGCAAACCACCTACGGATACGTGGCCTACTTACAACGGAGACTACACAGGTCAGCGTCACAGCGTCCTGAAACAAATCAATTCATCCAATGTTTATACGTTGGGTTTGGCTTGGACACATCATGTGGATATGGGGCAGATGTCGCACGCGCAACAGGCGGATGAGGGACACCGCCTCAAGTCGACGCCATTGCTGGTAAAAGGCGTGCTCTATTTCACGACTACCGATAATGTCTGGGCCATGGATGCCAGATCGGGGCGAGAGCTCTGGCATTGGACGTGGCCGAACAATCGCGCTATCCATGTGGCAAATCACGGGCTCGGCATGTACGGAAACTGGCTGTACTATATGACGCCCGATTGCTGGCTAGTTTCTCTTCGCGCCTCCGATGGAACGGAGCGCTGGAAGGTACAAGTGGCCGATGTGAATCAGGATTTCTTTGCGTCGATCGCGCCGATGATTATTGGCAATCACGTGATCGTCGCACCTGGAAACAACGACGATATTCGGGCGTTTATGGAATCGCACGATCCAGAAACGGGCGCTTTGCAGTGGAAGTGGTGGGTAACACCGGAGCCCGGACAGCCCGGCTCAGAAACATGGACGGACGCCGAGACAATGGCGAAAGGCGGCGGCTTTCCGTGGCTGACGGGAACCTACGATCCGGAGTTGAACTTGTATTACGCCGGCACGGGCAACGGCGTGCCAACAGAGCGTGCGCCGCATCCGAATGACAAAGGGGAGGACAGCCTTTACACGGCGTCGATCGTGGCGCTGAATCCGGACACTGGAAAACTCGCGTGGCACTTCCAGGCGACGCCGCACGACAATCACGATTGGGACGCCGCCCAGACGCCTATTCTTTTCGACGGCGAGTTCGCCGGCCGGAAGCGTAAACTGCTCGCGCAGGTATCACGAAACGGGTATTTCTTCCTCCTCGATCGCCAGACCGGTGAGCATCTGCTAACCACCAAATATATGCCGGAGACCAACTGGGCCAAAGGCATCGACAAATATGGACATCCGATCCCGAACTATTTGAAGGATTCCAGGCCGGAAGGGACTCTGACGTCTCCCTATGCGCTGGGAGCGACGAATTGGTGGTCCCCTGCTTATGATCCGAATACGGGACTGGTATTTGTCAATGCATCACGTACTTTCGCGTTCCTTACTCCCGTTGGATATGGGCGTTTGGCGTATCCAGTGCAATACGTGACCATGGCCATTGACTATAGGACTGGAAAGGTCGTCTGGACACACGAACTCGGCGACAAAAGCGGTAACCTGATTTCTGGCTTGCTTTCCACTGAGGGCGCATTACTATTCGGTGGAGATACGGTGGGTAACTTTCTTGCAATGGAACCGGAAACCGGCAAGACTCTCTGGCACACCCATTTGGATCAGTTCGTAACCAACGCACCTATGACTTATGAACTCGATGGGCAGCAATATCTGTTGGTTGCGGCGAAGGATGCCTGGTTCGCGTTTACACTACCGAACAAGCTTACTTTGCCGCAGGGAGAGAAATGAAGGTGGCCTTTTCTGGAATCACTCGCCGCGGCGCAATGGCATTGCTGGCTTCAGCCACTCTGCCGGTCAACGCCAGGCAGGCCGCTTCGCAAACCGAACCGGCTTCATGGCTGGGAAAGAAGAAACTCCTGGCGATCGCGGACCCGCAAGAGTGGTATGGCCACGTCAACTATCATCACGATTCCGCGTCACACACTCTTGCGACCGTGGAGAAGCTCGGCCGGGAGTCGGGAGGTTGGATCACCGTCATCCGAACCGACATGGAATTGCTTCGCAAGGGCAAGCTGCCAGGCACGAACGCCCGGAGTCTGAATGATTTCGATGGGATCTTCTATATGGGCGAAGGCCCCTGGGACATCACCGACGACCAGAAGGCAAACCTGCTTTCTTTCGTGCACGATGATGGCAAAGGGTTCGTTGCGGGCCATGCGGGGAACGGCGGCCACCTGCTGTTATGGCCGGAATACGCGGAAATGATCGGCGGTAACCTGGTTTCCGAATTTCCCACTACCGATTTACCTGTGATCCTGGAAGATACGAAATTTCCGGGAGTCGATGGCTTCGAGCGAACGTTCTGGTACAAAGATCAGTTCACGGTGGTGGGGCCAAACTTTTCACGCGATGTCGACCATGTCATCATGCGCCTGGATGCGAGCAAGCTCGACGAAGCAAAGGCGCGCCAGGTAGCAAACAATGGCGCCAGCATTGATCGCGCACGGCGCGGTTTCGAGCGAGCGGCCGCCGCCCGGCGGGCCGATGGCGATATGCCGATTGTCTGGGCGCGACAATACGGCAAGGGCCGGGTATGGTATTCGTCCTTCGGCCATGAGGAAACAAGTCTCGATGACCCACGCGTGCAGAAGATGTACGTAGGCGCGATCAAATGGGCCCTTGGGCTAGTGGACGCCGATATCACGCCGCATCCATTCTCCTAGGTTTCGCGGCACGGCCTGTTTATCATAAGAGGATTCGCATCGAAACCTTATTGGATGAAATATCTTTGCATTCATTGTCACTTCTATCAGCCTCCGCGCGAAAATCCGTGGCTCGAACAAATAGAGTTGCAAGATTCGGCATACCCGTATCACGATTGGAACGAACGGATCGCGGCCGAGTGTTATGGGCCTAACCTAGCAGCGCGCATTCTCGACGGACAGCATCGCATCGCGCGCATCGTCAATAACTACTCGAGAATCAGTTTCAACTTCGGGCCAACTTTACTGTCGTGGGCCGCCCAACAGGCGCCCGCCGTGTACAAGGGCATCATCGATTCAGACCGGCATAGCCAAAAGCAGTTTTCCGGTCATGGCTCAGCGATGGCACAGGCTTACAACCACATGATCATGCCACTGGCGAATTCGCGCGATAAAGCGACGCAGATTCGCTGGGGCCTCGAAGATTTTGGGAGCCGATTCGGCCGGCTGCCCGAGGGAATGTGGCTGCCGGAGACGGCGGTCGATCTGGAATCTCTCGATCTGATGGCCCGTGCGGGAATTTTGTTCACGGTGCTTGCACCGCATCAGGCAAGTGCGGTACGGCCACTGGGCGGAGGAGACTGGCAGGACGTCGGCGGCGGCAAGGTGGATCCCACGCGTCCCTACTTATTGCGAACGCCGAGCGGGGCGTCTATCAGTATCTTTTTCTACGACGGGCCGATCTCTCAAGCGGTAGCGTTCGAGAAGCTGCTGCACAATGGCGAGGCCTTCGCTGCGCGATTGACTGGGGCTTTCGCCGAATCGCCGACTGGGCCGCCACAATTGATGCACATTGCGACCGATGGCGAAACGTACGGGCATCACCACCGGCACGGCGAAATGGCGCTGGCTTACGCACTCGACATGATCGAGGCCAAGAAGTGGGCTCGGATCACCAACTACGGCGAGTTTCTGGCGAAGAGCCCACCAGTCTGGGAGGCTCGGATTTTTGAGAATACCTCCTGGAGCTGTATTCATGGCGTGGAGCGCTGGCGCTCGAATTGCGGATGCAACGCCGGCCGTCCGGGATGGAACCAGGAGTGGCGCAAGCCCTTGCGGGAAGCGCTCGATTGGCTTCGGGATGCGATCAACCCGCGTTTTGAAGCGCTCGGATCCACGCTGCTGCGCGATCCGTGGGCGGCGCGCGATGCCTACATCAGCGTGATCCTGAGCCGCTCACCCGAATCGAGGGAACGCTTCGGGCAGGAACACTTTTCGCGCCCGCTCACCGACGCGGAACAGGTGACGGTGTGGAAGCTGATGGAGCTGCAGCGCAACGCGATGCTCATGTATACGAGCTGCGGCTGGTTTTTTGACGAGCTATCGGGCATCGAGACTGTGCAGGTGATTCAATACGCGGGCCGCGTGGTGCAGCTTGCGACAGAGATGTTTCTGGATGCGTTCGAATCGCCGTTTCTGGAACGGCTGGCAGCGGCCAAGAGTAATCTTCCCGAGTATGGAGACGGCGCAAACATTTATCGCCGCTACGTTAAGCCATCGATCGTCGATCTCGAGAAGGTCGGCGCTCATTACTCGATCAGCTCGCTGTTTACACCATATAGTGAGCGGACCGATGTCTTCTCCTATGAAGTAAAGCGCCTGGATTATCACACGGGCGAGGCCGGGCAACTGCGCATGGCACTCGGGCAGGCGAGTTTTACTTCGAAGGTGACACAGGACTCCGAGATCCTGACATTCTGGGTGGTGCATTTCGGCGATCACAATGTGGCCGGAGGCGTTCGCAAAGGAGACGCCGGCGGGACGTACCAGGACATGCTCGCAAGTATCAGCGGCGCTTTTGAGCGGGTGGATATTCCCGAAGTGGTTCGCTTGCTCGACCGGCGGTTTGGCGAGAAGACGTACTCGCTGCGCTCGCTTTTTCGAGACGAACAACGGCGCATCGTACGAACTATTCTGTCGACGACGGTGGCTGAAGCCGAGGCGGCCTACCTGCAGCTTTACGATCGTCACGCGGCGCTGATGCGCTTTCTGACGACGCTCGGGACGCCCATGCCTCGCGAATTTACGGCGGCCGTCGAATATGCGATCAATAGCCTTTTGCGGCGCAACTTTTTGAAAGATGAGTTGGACGCTGAACGCATTCACAATTTATTGCGAGAAGCGCAGGCCGGCAATTTGACACTCGACAGGACAACGCTGGAGTTTCTTTTGCGCCAGAAAGTCGACGCGCTCGCCGGACGCTTTGCGAGCGATCCATCGAATTTGACCAGGCTTATCGACTTACACAAGTGCCTGACGATCGTTAAGCAGATGCCTTTTCCGGTGAACTTGTGGGCGGTGCAGAACCACGTGTACGCAATCCAGGGAAGACTGTATCCGCGAGTGCGGCGGCGCGCTCAGCGAGGCGACGCGAAAGCGCAGACTTGGCTTGATAACTATGTAAGCTTGTCGGAGCTGTTGAGTATCCGATTGCCCTGAGGCACTAGCCGCGCGTGAAGATACGGCTGATGTCGTTGTAGATTACGAAGACCATCAGCATCATCAACAGCACGAAGCCTAGCTTGAGCGCGGTTTCCTTTACGTGGAGGCTTACCTCGCGCTGCAGCAGCATTTCGATGATCAGCACCAGCAGCGTGCCGCCATCGAGAATTGGGATGGGCAGCAGATTGATGATGGCGAGTTGCAGACTCACGAAGGCCATGAAGAGCAGATAGGTCCAGGGGCCCTCTTCGGCCGCCTGACTGGACATCTGTGCAATGCCAATGGGTCCGGCGAGCGATTTGGGAGAGACACGATGCTGGATCAGACCTCCCAAGAACTTGAAAATCATCAGCGCATTTTGCCGGTTGAAGCGCAAGGACTGCGCGAGGGCCGGCTGAAAGCCGAGCTTGACGAATTGAACCGGCGGACCGCCGAATCGGACGCCGATGCGCCAGGGAGTCCCGGCATCGTTGGTTGCGGCAGGTGTCACGGTGAGCTTCTCGATAGCGCCAGCGCGGCGGACTGTTAATTGCACCGGCTTACCGCCCGAACTCAAAATCACACCCTGCACGCTACCGGTAGGTAGCGTCTGTCCCTTCTCGTTTACAAAAACATCTCCTGCTCGAAGGCCGGCGGTCTGGGCAGGCGATCCGGCCGCTACCGCTCCGACCCAAGCATCCTGTTCGGCGATCCAGCCGACTGTGCCTACGCCTTCCTTCGAGTCCATCGTAGGAGTGATCGAAAGGTTGAGCATTTTACCCGAGCGCTCCACGACCAGAGGAAGAGCGTGGTTGGCATTGAACGCTTCCTGAGTCTGCAAGAATTCCCAATCGGGATCTCGTTTGCTTCCCAACTGGATGATCTTGTCGCCGGGTTGGAGTCCCGCTTTAGCGGCAGCGGAGTTGGGGATGACTGCGGCGATGACCGGGGTGCGAGACGCCGACGCCGGCTCCTTGGGATAGGCGTACATGTAAAGTCCGGTGACCAAGCCGATCGCCAGAATCACATTCATTAGAGGTCCGGCGACAATGACGATCGCCTGCTGCCAACGGGCCTTCGCCTGGAAGGAGCGGGCATCGAGCGCCTTCTCGTCCCCCGGCTGTTCTCCGAGCATGCGGACGTAGCCGCCAAATAGGATTGCCGAGACGCGGAAGTCCGTGTCGCCGCGCCGGAAGCCAAAAAGCCTAGGGCCGAAACCAAGGCTAAACGTTTCCACCTTAATACCGACCGAGAGCGCCGCCCAGAAGTGGCCCAACTCGTGGATGATAATCATCACACCGAGCATGACGACGAACCAGAAAATCTTATGAAGAAAATCCACGTTACCCTTTTTCCCGCAAAATCCGCGCGGCCGTCTCGCGCGAGGACAGATCCACCGCAATGACCTCTTCTATTGTCGCCGGTTCGCTTTCCGGCTGCCGCTCCAGAGTCTCTTCCACAGTGTTCGCTATGGCGGGGAACGAAATCCGGCCCGCAAGAAAAGCCTCTACCGCTACTTCGTCCGCCGCGTTCAGCGTGCAGGTGGCTGATCCACCCCGCTCCTGCGCTAAGTACGCCAATCTAAGTAGACGAAATTTCTCGACATCCGGTGCGGCGAAAGTCCAGGTTCGCGGCTCGCTCCAATCCATACAGGCCACCGGAGCGCGCTCCCGGTCAGGATAGGTCATGGCGTATTGAATCGGCATTCGCATATCCGTGGCGGAGACTTGCGCCAGGATGCTGCCATCGTTGTACTCGACCATGGCATGAACCGAGGATTGCGGGTGCACCACCACTTGCACCTGCGAGGGCCGGAGGTCGAACAGCCAGCAAGCCTCGATGACTTCGAAGCCTTTGTTCATCAGGGTGGCCGAATCGATGGTGATGCGGGGACCCATTTTCCAGGTTGGGTGGTTCAGGGCTTCGACCGGCGTGACCCGGGAGAGTTGGGCGGCTGGAGTGTCGCGGAACGGGCCGCCGGAAGCCGTGAGCAACAAACGGGTTACTTCGTTCCTACGACCGCCGCGAAAGCACTGATGGGCGCCATTGTGCTCGCTGTCAACCGGGATCAGTTCGGCGCCGGTCTCCTGGACCGCTTGCATTACGAGTTGGCCAGCGGCGACCAGAACTTCTTTGTTGGCTAGACCGATACGTTTCCTGGCTCGGATAGCGGCGTAGGTTGCTTCGAGACCGGCCACGCCTACAATCGCCGACATGACAAACCCAACGCCGGGTTCGACGGCGGCGGCAACACGCGCGGCTGGTCCGAAGGCTAACTCAGGCCAACGGCTGGGCGGCAGAGGGGAGTCGGAAAGACGGCTTTTTAACGCGCGCCAAGGCGGCTTCGTCCGCGACAACTACTACTTTGGGATTAAATTCCAAAATTTGGGAATGGAGGGCTTCCGTATTTTTGCCGGCCACTAGTGCATAAATATCGAAACGAGAGCCCAATCGGCGCACGACATCCAGCGTGCTGGAACCTATCGATCCTGTTGATCCTAATATAGTTATCTGCAAATGTAGGCCTCGAGATCAGGGACTATTCCAGTAGTATGGTGGAGGGGTAGAAAAAAAAATTTTGATTTTCGTAGAGAAAAGCCTTGCGTTCCACAAAATCATATCCTAATATTGGAAGTACAGCCAGGGAGGCAACTCCCACCAAAGCGAGACTAACCTCATAGAAAGACCCCTGAAGCAACACCTCCCTGGCGCCCGAAAGGGCTCGTCTCGCCGCTTCAGATAAACCGAACACATCCTTTAAACTTGAAGCGGAGGTGCTCTGCGTGCCTGACTCCCCGCCTCCGGCTCGACTTCGGCCGGAAACCGACGTGCTTACGCGCGGTTTCGATCCCAGTCTATCGGTGGGTTCTGCCCGTCCCGCGGTATTCCGTAGCTCCACTTACGTATTCTCCAGTCCAGAAGCAGCAGAGCGCGCCTTTGACATCATGGGCGGCCGCGCCGAGCGTACGGCGGAAGAAAACGTCGATCTAGTCTATTCACGGTTCAATCATCCCAACGCGCAGATTCTCGAAGAGCAGATACTGCCGCTGGAGCCCGGCGCCAATGCGGCGGCGGCCTTCAATTCCGGTATGGCGGCGATCATGACCGCAATGCTGGCGGTTCTCCGGCCCGGCGATAGTGTCGTGTACACGGTTCCCATCTATGGTGGCACGCAGACCCTGATCCAAAGTTTTCTCGAGCCTTTTGGAGTCCGAGGTGTGGCGGTAGCGGGCGGCCAGGGTGAGGCGATCGATTCGGCGATCCGTGCGGCGCGGAACCTGCGGGTGGTGCTAATCGAAACGCCGGCGAACCCGACGATGGTGATGACCGACATCCGGCGCGTTTCGAAGACCTGCTCGACGCTGGCAGAGCGGCCTCTCGTGATGGTCGACAATACTTTTCTGGGTCCGGCTTTCCAACATGCATTGACATTGGGCGCAGACGTATCGCTCTATTCGGCCACGAAGTATCTGGGCGGCTTCAGCGACATCATCGGAGGCGTGGCGCTTAGTAAGGATATCGGCCTGATGAGTAAGATCCGGAGCAAGCGTAGTCTGTTCGGCAATATCCTCCAGCCGGACGAGTGCTGGCTGCTAGATACGCGGCTACCGACCGTTCACCTACGTATGAACCGGCAGAGTAAGAACGCGCAGCGAATTGCGGAGGCGCTAGCGAAACATCCAAAGATCCGGCGGGTTTATTATCCGACGCTGTTCGAAGATGTTGAGCAAACGCGCATCTATCAGGAACAATGCGCACATCCGGGCGGCTTGGTGTCCTTCGATCTGGCGGGCGGCAAACGCGCGGCATTCGACCTACTGCGACATCTACAGCTTGCCCGAAATGCGGTTTCGCTCGGCGGCGTGGAGACACTCGCTTGTCATCCTCGGAGCACTACGCATTCGGCCTGGAGCGCGAAAGATCTGGATGAAGCGGGAATCGGTGAAGGCTTGGTGCGTGTATCGTTTGGCATTGAAGATTGGCAGGACTTACTGCATGATTTCGAGCGTGCGCTCGACAGGGCATGAAGCACCGGAAACGGATTCGGTCCTTTTAGGATCTATATAGTGTGCTCATTCTACTGATCATTCTGATTCTGCTATTGGGCGGAGGTGGTGGTTATTACGGGTATGGCCGATGGGGTTATGGCGGCGGCGCCGGAATTGGTCTCGGAACTATCCTGTTAATCGTGCTGCTTTTCTATTTCCTGGGCGGGTTCCGGTTAGGCGAAGCGTCGCGCTTCAGTGCGTCCTCTGAAACCTTTCGTTGAGCTTCTGCTCGATTGTGAGACAAAGGCTATCGCCACGAAACCATGCTTCACATAACGAAGGGCCGGTCTTACTAGTACGGTCAAACAAATCTTCTTCCTTACTGGCATGAGCAGCAAGCGGCTCGAGAAGATTCGGCGATCGCCTCACTCCTCTGAACACTTAGCAAAAGCCTAATACCGTTTCTAAGCGATAGTTCCGTATTGTAGGCAGGCGGTGTAAGGAGATATGTGATCCAGTTCCATTCATCGATGGAACCATACACTAAAAATCGAGGATGTTCGTTCAGGTAGCGAGTGGTTTCTACTGCATTCAGTGGAAACCACGGCCTAAGGTCTAGACAGGCCGCGGTCCACGGTATCGTGGCCGAGATACTTAACGGAGTTATCCGGATCGCACAAATACGCGAAGTTTCGCTGAAAGTCTCGACGCGCGTAAAACGATACCTGGTGAAACACCGTGACATCCGATATAGCGAGTGATTGAGCGGTATGTGGGGCGAGGGCAACCATATCGCCGATCAAAACGGTCAAAATTATGGAATGTATCCGCATAACTAAAATACCCTCGCAGCGCAATGGAAAAAAGAAACATCACGGACAAAAGAAACGGAATCGTCCGGGATCGCTGGGCAGCACGAAAACCAGCGTAAGAAATGATCAGGACGGCGCCTATGAGGGCGTGGATCGCATATCGTTCTACGTATCCGTGAGTTACCCGCTTCGCCAGCACCATGGCGAAGAGCGGTATGGCCGCTATTGCGATCCACGTCACAATTTCCCATATAGGGGCAGGAGAAGACACAGCATCGCCGCCGTGAACGGCGGAGGATTGCGGAGCCAATCGCAAACTGATAATTAAATACACAAGCAGGCCCAACAAAAAAATTGTGGCGGACGCTCCGAGATATGTGGGATAAAACTCCACGATTTTACTCCAATAAGGAATCGCCCAGAAATGCGAGGAGTAATGCCTTGCGTGTGTGATAGTAGACAGGAACAGGAGCGGTGGGACGGCTATGCCAAAGAACGAAATCCAGATGGTAACGTCGATTCGCCTTAATAAGTAAGTGCGAGTTAGTTCACCTATACACAGCGGTATTAGGAATAATACCGCGTAATAATGACTCGCTGTCGCCATAGCCAGTGCGCAAAAAAGAACACACAACCAGCCGAAGCGCTTCTCTAGAACTGCTGCTCTCTGCCAGCTCAAAAGGGCTAACGAGCAAAAGCCAAGCACCAAGCTATACCCGCGGGCTTCCGTTGCATAGTAATAAGCGGGAGTCGCAACCAACGGCAGAAGCATGCCTGCCATGGCCCACAGGGTGGAGGTCCGGTTACGCAGCAAAAAGAAAACGCAAATGCAAAAAAGTCCATATCCGAATATGGCGGGTAGTCGAAAGGTCAGATGACTTGGCCCGAGTGCGGCCATCACCTGGTGAACCAGGAAATAGAAAGGTGGTGGGTGCTGGTCGGCACCGGTGGCGAGCGCTTTCAGAATCTCGCCCATGCTGGCTGCCCGCGAGATATATAAGGTGAAGAATTCGTCGTCCCAGATGAGCTTGTGGCGGGCGATGAGCGCTGTCAGTGGAAGATAAGCCGCGAGGAAAATCGCGAGGGGCCAAGCCTTGTTCTCGATGATGGAGGCTAATCTATCAATCCTGGTGAGAATGGTTTGGCGCTCATTGCTTGCCGGATCGGTTAATGGCATGCCGAGTGTCCATTGAACATACCACGCGCTTTGTTACCTAACCTACGTCACATTGGGTAATCCCGTACTACAAGTACCAAACGGTCTAATTTCACTGTCTCCAATGGTAATTCATCCGAACGAAGAGCGTCCCTTTGTTGCGTGCGCTTGGACAAAAAACGAATTGCCACAATCTTGCATCGGACCTCCACAAGGCCACCGTGGTGGAGACACCTTCCCATAATTTTCCGGGTGACATTTGATTCATAGCAGTGCTGAAACGATACTCGAGCAGAATCTCTGCGAGATGGAGCGGACGCGCGAACAATATTGGAGATCCTATCCGCAGAGTTCACCTTATAAATTGAGATGGCGTGCCCTTACTGTTCGCCATAGCTTTCATGTTCTCCCGGGCGAATCAATATTGGAAGTCGGTGCCGGCGGTGGAATCTGGACGCGGGAACTGGCTGCGGTGTTTCGCGCTGAAAACGAGATCACAGCGGCGATTTTCAACGGTGACCTTGCGGAATCGGAAGGACTGGGCTGCTATCCGGGACGTACACCGCCGTGTGGTGAAAAGCCTCGAAGAATTGCCGGCTGAATCATTCGATTACGTGATCGGCACCGCGATCCTTTGCCACAACCGTTTCGCAGAGAATCTGAAGGCTATTTATCGGCTTCTTAAACCCGGAGGCCAGATACTGTTTTTTGAACAGAATCTTCGCAACCCGCAGGTTCTTATCAAGAGCCTTATTCCAGCGATCGGCCGGTGGAGTGGCAATGCACGATGTCAGATCGGTATCCGTAAGACCGATTTCCGGAAGAGTGCGGCCCAACAGGGTTTCACCGATATAGAAGCTATACCCTACGACATCATCCATCCCTTATTGCCCAAACGGATGCTTAGCGCGGTGCAGAGTGCCGCATTCATTGTGGAACATGCCCCAATTCTGCGAGATCTTTGCGGCACGTTTTATCTCTGGGCGCGTAAACCGGGCGGTGCACGGACTCGCCGGGCGGTGAACCTGGCCGAGCACAACCAGTTTTATAAGGCAGTATCATTCGTGGTGCCTTGTCACAACGAAGAGACAACCATTGGTCCACTGGTGACGGCGATTACGAATTACTATAGGGACTACATTCATGAGATTGTAATCGTGAATGACAACAGCAAGGACAGGACCGCCGAGGTGGCCGGCGAGATAGCCCGCCAACATCGGAGAGTGCGGGTGATAAACCGAAAACCTCCGAATGGCGTAGGGAGAGCATTGAGAGAAGGCTATGCGGCAGCCACAGGCGCGTACATTTTTACGATGGACAGCGACTTTGTCCAGATAGTGCCGGAGATGCGCGATCTATTTGACGCGGTTGCCGAGGGATATGACGGAGCAATTGGCAGCCGCTTCACCCAAGAATCGATCATGGTGAATTATCCGTTCACGAAGATCGTTTCCAACCGCCTCTTTCATTTCCTGGCGAGGAGATCGCTGAGTCTCGGATTTCACGATATCTCGAATAACCTGAAGCTCTATAAAGCCGAGATTTTGAAGAATCTCGAGATCACAGAGCATCATTTCGCCGCCAATGCCGAAATTGGTTTGAAGTCGATTGCAGCGGGCTATCGCATCAAGGAAGTTCCGGTTTCCTGGATCAACCGGACGGTTGATATGGGAAGCTCTTCCTTCCGTTTATTCGATGTAGGTCCACATTATGTGCGCGCGCTGCGCGACGTGATCTGGTGGATGCGCGATCTGAAAGCCGGCGCTACGAAAAAGATCGCCGGCGGCGCGAAAGAGTAAAGCCAGTCAGCTTTCACCGCAGACCACCCAATCCGATTTCGCGGGACGGGTGGCGGGAGCGGATGCTACAAGCGGGAGACTACCAGGAATAATAATTTAGTTGGTTGCTATAGAGGGCAGCGCCCGTATCTCCTGACAGATTCGTCGTAAAAACGAGCAACTCGGACAAAGTGCCCTGCATGGCCCAAGTTGTACTATCGTCGTCTGCGGAACCGATGATCAACGCGTTCGCTGCGAAATTCCCGGCGCTCGGGCTGGAAACGACGGCGCCCGTGCCGACGTACAGATTCATTGTCGCTCCTGTAAACTGCGAGTCCATCCAGGTCAGCTTGTCCATCGGAATAGTTGCGCTATCGTTTTCAGCTCCGTATCGTATGTTGCTGACCCGATTCGAATCGGCAGTCCGAAGCAGGACATCGGCATTATTCAGGCTCGCTATTCCGCTGCTTGCACTTTCATCCCACGCCTCAAGCATTACGGCCCACGACGGCGATTTGGGGCTAAGCGCCGCGAGCATCACTGCCTCAAGCCTCTGGCCGGTAATGGAAGCCGGCGCGATCAAACCGACCGTACCCGGTTTCCACCCGAGCGCCGGCATATCACGCAGGCCCCCTTTTATTAACTGTCCTGAATCGACAACGATAGGTTGCTTCGAAAGCACTTTTTGGGTAGCCTCGGCGCGGTTCCCTGATTGGTCGTACCACTTGCTAACAGAACACGTTGAACCGACACAGAAATTCATCAGAGCGGTCAGGTCGAGGTCGCCAGCCGACGTGAAGCCAATGTCGGCCGATGTTCCGTCTGACCAGCGAACTACCCGAATAAGACTTCCACCGTAGCTGCCGGTGAGCCTGCGTAGAGAGTACGCCGCAACCGGTTGCGGAACTCCGGGCATATCAAGAACACCAGAAAATGGAGTATCTGGAGCCGACGAAAAGGCGGTCAGGATTTCGACTGGGGACGTGTACATCTGATATGTGAAGGCAGTCGACAGATTCGGATAAGCAGACCAGTCCGCACTGAAATTCCCGGTTGACATCAGAGTCAGTGTAGTTCCGTCGAAGGCGCTCCGCTGCAACGGAACGGGATTGTAGTACCCCTGCGTCGGCCAGTTGCGACTATCGATCAGCTTCCACGGCCCCCATGGGTGCGGCGCTTCATAGGTGATCCATTGTGAGTTCGCGCTGTAGGCCGAAGAAGATTGTATGTTGTTTGGGTAGTACCATTCGAACAGGAGATAGCGGTTCAGTGCCGGGATATATTGAACGGCAGGCTCGCTCAAGCGGCCATCGGCCGATAAGATCGGCTGAATTCCCGCGATTGATGGAGTCCATGCCGCGTCAGAATTTCCGTCGCCCCCGGCATAATAGGCGATATCGGACGGATTCAGGTCCGGAAGTTTAGCCTTCGGAATCCGCGCGAGGTACAGCGCGTTGCCGTTATTCCAGTATCCGTCGTTACCGACGATGTACGCGTACGCATCGGCATTATCGACGCGGTAGCCAGTTGACCCGTCATCCGCGCCGTAAATTACAAAAGCCGAGGCCCCGAATAATGTCTGAGACCCAAACATGGTTGCATTCGCCGGATATGTAATACTTCCGTTCACGTTGTAAGAATAGGGATTCAGGAAATTGCTCCAGCTTTGACCATGATCCGCCGATTTGATGATCTGGGCGCTCAGATGCTGGACGGCGCCGTTACCGGCATAGGAGCCGACGCGCTCGGTGATCATATATATGTTTCCGCCGTGGCAGTAAAGCCCCGAAGCCTTGGCGCCCAAATTGTCGCTTCCCGCATGTCCGCCGGCAATGCCGTACCAAGGGAGGAAATTCACGTCGGCACCAAACACCGGGGATTCGCTGATCAGCTTCCCTAGCATCTGGTTAGAACCGCCTGGTAATCCCAATCCGAATCCATTGGAATCGTCTAGAGTCAGGTACGTAACGCCATCGTTGCTGATGCAGTTGTAGAACGTGTCCCCGTCCATTTGCTGACCGTTTACGTTGTAGGGCGTAAATCCGCCTACGGAAAGCCCTGTAATCGGCGTAGTGTTCGGCTCTGCGGCCGTCATCACGTTAAGAATCGCCGATTCCGAGGAGCCGTTCGCAGTCCTGGATTGCACCTGACAGGTATACGCCATTCCCGCCTTAAGTCCGGCAACGATACCGGAATGTGAGGTCACACGCAACTGTGTTCCGTTATCGACACCATTGAACGCGTAGTTGCCGGCAGCATACCCGCACTGCAAAAGCGAGTCCGAGGCAGCAGAAGTCTGCCAAGTAACTTGTACCGTCGTCGCAGATGCACTCCAACTCACGTTGGAGATGCGGACTGCAAGCTGAATCTTCTTCGCAGAGCCGATTGACACAGATGCGAGAACGGCCCCTGTAACGAACAATAACGTACGTACCCTAAATTTAGACATGGGTCGACAACTATGTCCGGCATTCGGCAGGTATTTCTGGGTCAGAAGAATCTGACGCTGTTTTCGTGGTCAGCGCAGGAGGGAGCGGCGAAGAGGGTTCAAGGCGCAGAGCGCATACATCGCAATGCGTTTTTTATAAAGGCGCTTACTTATTCAGCAGTCTTCGGAGAAGGCGAGAAGCGTTACGCGCGATGTCCAAAAATAGCGAGCGTAATCAGTCGGTTCGTTGAAGGCGGCACGGTTCAGTACGCCTATTTCCGCGGGGAGAATAGAGTCTCATACAAATTTGAAGCTTTACAGGGGCGAGATTCTAAAGAATCCGGAAACACCGAGCATCATTTTGCCGCGAATGCCGAGACTAGTTTGAAGTCGATTGCAGCAGGTTATCGAATCAAAGAAGTTCTCATATCCTGGATCAATCGGAGTGCGGATATGGGGAGTTCTTCATTCCGCTTGGTAGGTGTTGGTCCGCGCTATGCGCGTGCGCTGCGCGACGTGATTCGGTGGGTGCTAAATCTAAAGACAGCCGCCGGCAAAGGCTAAGCGCAAATTACTTCATCTGATTTCGGGACCGGGCCGGACTCTGTGTTTTCCAGAGCATTCGGAAGCCCTTGGGCACACGAACATGGCTTCCATCCAGTATGAAGTTTGCAACGCCTGGAAGGGGCAGCGGGCGAAAGGTGTCGGAGCGGTATTCGATTGATTGATTGTCCCACCAGTTCAGTCCTGTGCTCGGTGTGAAGGGCGTGATCGGGACTAGCTATTGGGTCGAGCGCAATCGCCTCCGCGAAAAAATCGGCAGAATGATCGGACCAGCGAATCCGATCGAACTCTAATCCGACCTGGTAATAGGATGAGGCGTCATCCATTCTCTCCAATTCGCGAACGTACCCATCGACAACGGCTCCTTTAGGAATCGTTGAATTGTAGGGTAATGTGAGGGGCTTTTCCAATCTGGCGCGAAGCTTATCGCCGATCATCGCGGTGTCGGAATCAATGGGCGTTTCCAGGCTGAGCGATAGCGTTAAGCCGGGGGGCAATATCTCACGGTTTTTCTGAAATTCAGAAACTTTTTCGATCAATTCGGCGCTTGAGAGCACGAGAGCCGATTCTGCGCCAAAGACCCGACAATGCGAGAACGACACTTCAGCACGATGCAGTGCCCCGCTCCATTCAGATGCCAAGACGGCGGCTAATTCGGGCAGCAGCGTTTTCCCACCGCCGGTGGATTCGGGTCGATAGTCGATCGTTATCCGCAGATCTTTAAGCGGCAAGGCGGGCGGCACATCTACCGCGCTAACCACGAGCCTGAGCAATGTGAAATTCGAAGCATCGACCCAAAACTCGCCTTCTTCTCCTACGTTGCCGCGAGCGCCCAGCCAATTCACGGCCCAGCGACTCTGAAGCGAGGGTATTTTGTAGCTGAAGTGATAAGCGGGTTGGGTATGAAGAGTGCTCTTTTCAATCAGCTTAATCATCGCGGCATTGCTGGCAAAAACGGTATTCGCAAACGATTGAAACAAACCGGTGGCAATCAGGCCATGGCCGACAATCTCACCCAGTTCGCTGTCGGAAAAGTTATTTTTACCCGGCCATGAGAAGACTTCCTGGCCGCCGCCAACGCCTACCTCCACTTGGACAACATCCTGGGCCTTGATCTTTCGCTGATTCCTGGCCAAATCCGCTCGCCGAATGGTCTCGAGACAGGTGAAGGTCGCCACATGCTTCACGAGCTCGCGGTTAATCATGGTCGCGCGAGCAACGGCAAGGACATCCGGTGGGAGGTCCTCCGGCTGCGCCGTGAGGACGATGGTCGCGATCCATGCGGCAACAGAGAACAGGCGGTTCACACTGGACCCTAGCTTACGTCATTTTTGGCCGCGGATATTTGGTGGACGGTCACGGGATCGGACCGCGGACCCCGGCTTGTAACGTATTGCGGCTTGCATATTCAGGGCTTTTCGCTGTTGCTCGGATTGTTCGCTTCTGCATAACGGCGAACAAGGCAAAAAAACTGGCGGTGTACGGAGCGGCAATGAAGAAAGCTGGCAATCTTACCCTCAAGCTAACTCGTTCGGGAAATGATAGGGCTCCAAAGCTGATTAGTACTAGACCAATTCGCATGCCTCCGACGAAAGGGATCTGAAATCGGAAAAACAAGAAAACCTACGAGTTCCCAACACTTGCGAGTAATTTGGCATGACGTTCGAAAAGATTTAGCACTCCCGGTTAGCCGGCGAGGCAGTCCTAGTTATAAGTCGTAACAGTCGTCGCCATAAATTTTTTGAAAGGTACTATTGCTTTTTTATAGCAACTCACTTAGAAGTATAAGAGCCCTTGTGTAGGGAATTTCGGAAAGCGGGGAAAGCACACACAAAAGTGCCTATAGGAACGGACATGCAACTTTGCGATTTGATCCCATAAGAACAAACAACCGGGTTCGCATTTCTGGCCGAGTAGATGAGCCTGATTTCGAGCGCAGGATCCACTCGTCGCTTTTGCGGCCTTAATGGCCGCCTGACTCTTCATTTTTCTTGAGATCGTTACCAGCACTTCGCGGGTAATACGGAACGGGTTATTTTCGTCAGTTCAGCCCCTCGCTGTCCTATTTAAATCCAGACACTCTTCCTGCAGTTGAGGTGTGCCTTTACTTCGTACATAAACAAAACACGTTTATAAGGAGATTTGAATGTTTTCGTATCGGAACAAACGTGGCAGCTTGCGCAATGCTTCTGCCCAACAAGTTACGAAAAAGCTGCTTATCTTTCTGGCGGTATTCGTTCTTGTTGTTTTCGCAATGAGCTCACGGGCCCAACCCCAAAATGGCTCAGGCACCGGGAATTCTTCAGTGCCGAGAGATCCGGGCGTTCGCGGGGGCCCGCCAGCAGCTGGTCAACCGCTTGCTGGCCTTACGCTCGGCGAACTCGACTTCTTTACTCGGGTCGGACAACCGGTATTTAGTGAGGTAGACACTGTTGCCGAGGGGTTGGGACCGCGGTTCAATCTGGATTCTTGCGCGGGTTGTCATGCTTTCCCCGCAGTGGGCGGTTCAAGTCCTGCTCTTAATCCTCAAGTTACTCACTTGGCGGACATGGCCCCAGGTAACACAATTCCCAGCTTTCTTTCGCGGCAGGGTCCGATCCGGGAAGCGCGATTTGTGAATAACAGCGACGGTACGCCCGACGGCGGAGTGCATGACCTCTTCACCATTTCCGGCAGGAGCGACAAGCCCTCCGGTTGCTCCATTGCTCAACCGGACTTCTCCAACACTTCGAATATCGTTTTCCGGATCCCTACACCGATTTTCGGCGCCGGATTAATCGAATCCATACCCGACTACGTCATTCGTGACAACCTGCAGACCGATACTTCCGGCCGAAAGTCTCGGAATGGCGTCAGGGGTCGACTCAATGTCGGTTTTGTCGGTGGGACAGTCAATACGAACCCCAACGACGGCGGTATTACCCGCTTCGGCTGGAAAGCTCAGAACAAATCATTAACAGTTTTCGGGGGCGAGGCGTATAACGTCGAGCAGGGCGTAACTAACGAAATGTTTCCGAATGAGCGTGAGGAAGATCCTAAATGCGCGACGAATGCCACTCCCGAAAGCGATTCCGACATGGAGGTCGGAAGCAGTACCCCGTCCGACGTTGTGGCGTTCAGAGTGTTCATGAGGTTCCTCGCGCCCCCAAAGCCTGCCTGTACGGGTAGCGAATGCTCGTCTTCGATTCAGAATGGCCATTCCCTGGCTTCTCAGATCGGCTGTTTCACCTGCCACACCGAAACCCTCATGACCGGACCTTCGTCCACAGCGGCTCTGAGCCAGCAACCCGTCAACCTTTTTTCGGACCTGGCCGTGCATCATATGGGAACTGGTTTGGCAGATGGTGTCACGCAAGGGACAGCTGGACCGGACGAATTTCGCTCAGCGCCATTGTGGGGACTCGGTCAACGCATCTTCTTCTTGCATGATGGACGGACCACTGACCTGATGCAAGCGGTTCAAGCGCATCAGAGCTCTGGATCTGAAGCCAACACGATCATCTCCAACTTTGGAAATCTCTCAGCTTCAGAGCAGCAGGATATCCTTAATTTCCTACGTTCGCTTTGATGGTCGAATTTCGCGGGTCTGACCGAGTTACGAGCTACAAAAGCTCGCGATGCCCGCTCGGTCAGCCCCAGAGACCTCAGGGAGGGGTCTTCCACCGAGCGGCCCTGGCGGTTACAAGCGTGTAGAAAAGTATTTTTCCAAAGTCATGCCCGGAATTTTCAATTTTCGAAACGGCGGAGGAACAGATGCAGCATGGCGCCGACAATCAGGCCGGCCGGATGATCGCGACTTGCACTCGAGACGTGCGGGGCGCAGTACCACAGGGGCGGAGCGAAAGTCACCCTTCAACGAAACGCAATTTCACCTAAATCTTTGGGAGGCTGTCGGAATTTGGTAATCTCTATCGTATATTCTTAACTTCAACTTCAATGGTACCGGCAAGGTCCTTCCGGAAGAGTATACGTGGCGAGGCAATTTAGAACTGCTTCACTAAATAGCGTGGTGCATGAACGGTCGTTCTGGCCGCAATTCATCCGCAGAGTGCGAAGAGAGGACGGAGAATGACCGGGGGAGACTCGACCCCGATCCGGATCCTTCTGGTCGAAGATAACCCGGCCGATGTCTATTTGATTAGGCGGGCTCTGGCCGAGAACAGCGTTCATTGTCTCCTTCAGCTAGCGCTCGACGGGAACGAGGCGCTCTCGTTCCTCCAAGCAGAGGGCAAGTTCCAGGACGCGCCCAGACCGAATCTGATTTTGCTAGACCTCAATTTGCCACGGCACGATGGCATGGAGGTTCTGCAACACGTTCGCCAGGATCGCCAGCTGGCGGACGTACCTGTGATTGTTTTTACTTCGTCAGATTCACCGGCTGATCGTCTTTCGGCCACTCACCTCGGTGTCACACGCTTTGTTAGAAAGCCGTCGTTGCTGGATGACTTCATGGCAGTCGGTGCCGTGATACGGGAAGTCCTTAGCGCGTCGTCGATAGCGATTCCAGAGAATTAGTTCGGGACCGCGTACGCTAGGCTCGGACTAAGAATTTCGGCGTTTTCCCCGAATCAACACTATTGTATTGTTGGGAACTGCGCAACTAGCCCATTAGTTATTTCCTGCACATTTGTTCGTGCGAGAGGAGCTTACGTATGACCGCTGATTTCGCCTCAGAAACACTCGACCCGAGCCTACTGCTTAGCACTCTTATCGCCTTCAAAGAAGGTGATTTCTGTGCCCGGATGCCGGTCGACCAGACGGGACTGGCTGGGAAGGTCAACGACACCCTGAACGAGATCTTCCGCATGAACGCCCGAATGGCGAGCGAGTTCGCTCGGATCAGCAATGCGGTAGGAAAGGAGGGCAGAATCAGCCAGCGCGCCTCCCTTGGGCCGGTATCCGGAGCATGGGCAGATTGCGTCGACTCGGTAAACGGCCTGATCGGTGATCTCGTCCAGCCATCGACCGAAGTCGCGCGAGTGATCGGTGCCGTGGCCAAAGGAGATCTTTCGCAGACTATGGCGCTTGAGGTGGATGGACGAGCTCTCAAAGGTGAATTTCTGCATACCGCCCGGGTAGTCAATACGATGGTCGATCAACTTTCCTCATTCGCGTCGGAAGTGACGCGCGTGGCGCGGGAAGTAGGTACCGAGGGCATTCTGGGCGGCCAAGCCGATGTTCGGGGCGTTGGTGGGGTTTGGAAGGATCTTACGGATTCAGTCAATTCGATGGCCGGAAACCTGACGGCGCAGGTTCGCAACATTGCCGGTGTCACGACCGCCGTTGCCAATGGGGACCTTTCGCGGAAAATCACTGTTCAGGTCCGTGGCGAAATCCTGGAACTGAAAGACACGATCAATACCATGGTCGATCAACTCTCATCGTTTGCCTCCGAAGTCACCCGCGTAGCCCGAGAAGTGGGTACCGAAGGGAAATTGGGCGGCCAAGCGGATGTGAAGGGTGTAGCAGGCGTTTGGAAGGATTTGACCGAGAGCGTCAATTCGATGGCCGGAAACCTGACGAACCAGGTCCGCAATATAGCCGGTGTTACCACAGCAGTGGCCAAAGGTGATCTGTCGACAAAGATTACTGTGGATGCCCGCGGCGAAATTCTGGAGTTGAAGAACACGATCAACATCATGGTGGATCAGTTGAACTCGTTCGCGAGCGAAGTCACGCGCGTGGCGCGAGAAGTAGGCACGGAAGGGAAATTGGGCGGCCAAGCGGATGTGAAGGGTGTAGCAGGCGTTTGGAAGGATTTGACCGAGAGCGTCAATTCGATGGCCGGAAACCTGACGAATCAGGTCCGCAATATCGCCGGTGTTACCACAGCAGTGGCCAAGGGTGATCTGTCAACCAAAATCACCGTGGATGCGCGTGGTGAAATTCTCGAGTTGAAGAACACGATCAATATCATGGTGGATCAATTGAACTCGTTTGCAAGTGAAGTCACGCGTGTGGCGCGCGAGGTTGGGACTGAAGGGAAACTGGGCGGACAGGCTGACGTAAAGGGAGTCGGGGGAGTGTGGCAGGACCTTACAGAGAGCGTGAACTCGATGGCCGGAAACCTGACGGCCCAGGTTCGTAACATCGCCGAAGTGACTACCGCCGTTGCAAACGGCGATCTCTCACGCAAGATCACCGTCGATGTGCGCGGAGAAATTCTCGAATTGAAAAATACCATCAACACGATGGTGGACCAGTTGAATGCCTTCGCCGGTGAGGTGACGCGTGTGGCACGCGAGGTAGGTACGGAAGGCGCGCTAGGAGGTCAGGCAGATGTGCGAGGAGTGGGGGGCGTCTGGAAAGACCTTACCGACTCTGTGAACTCGATGGCCGGAAACCTGACGGCTCAGGTCCGCAACATCGCCGAAGTGACTACCGCCGTGGCAAACGGCGATCTGTCACGCAAGATCACAGTCGATGTGCGTGGTGAGATTTTCGAGCTGAAGAACACGATCAACATCATGGTCGATCAGCTCAACGCCTTCGCCGGCGAAGTGACACGCGTCGCGCGCGAAGTAGGAACCGAGGGCAAGCTGGGTGGCCAAGCGGTAGTAAAAGGCGTCGGCGGAGTGTGGAAGGATCTAACCGATTCTGTCAACTCGATGGCGTCCAATCTCACGAACCAAGTTCGAAACATCGCGGAGGTTACGACAGCGGTTGCCAGAGGTGACTTGTCGCGCAAAATCACCGTTCAGGTGCGGGGCGAAATCCTTGAACTGAAGGACACGATTAACACCATGGTCGACCAGCTCAGCTCTTTCGCATCCGAGGTTACACGCGTTGCCCGGGAGGTAGGTACGGAAGGCAAGCTGGGCGGACAAGCCGATGTGAAAGGCGTGGCCGGCACCTGGCGCGACCTGACCGAAAGTGTCAATTCGATGGGAGGGAATCTCACGGCGCAAGTCCGCAACATTGCCGATGTTACAACGGCTGTCGCAAAGGGAGACTTATCCCGCAAGATCACAGTCGAGGTTCGCGGCGAGATCCTTGAGCTCAAGAACACGATTAACACCATGGTCGATCAGCTCAACGCCTTCGCGTCCGAGGTAACTCGGGTTGCGAAGGAGGTGGGTACAGAGGGCAAACTGGGCGGACAAGCCGAAGTGAAAGGCGTGGCCGGTACATGGAAAGATCTAACAGAAAGCGTTAACTGGATGGCGGGTAATCTGACAAATCAGGTCCGCAATATCGCCGAAGTGACCACTGCCGTGGCCAAAGGAGATCTTTCGCGAAAGATCACTGTGGATGCGCGCGGCGAGATTCTGGAATTAAAAGACACCATTAACACAATGGTGGATCAGCTCTCGTCCTTCGCAAGCGAAGTCACGCGTGTTGCTCGCGAGGTGGGCACGGAGGGGAGACTCGGCGGACAGGCCGATGTGTACGGCGTCGCGGGTACCTGGAAAGATTTGACGGAAAGCGTCAATTCCATGGCGGGTAATTTGACCGCCCAGGTGAGGAACATTGCGCAGGTCACAACGGCAGTCGCAAACGGCGATCTCAGCCGCAAGATCACAGTCGATGTACGTGGGGAGATCCTCGAGCTGAAAAACACGATTAACACAATGGTGGACCAGTTGAACTCATTCGCTAGCGAAGTCACTCGCGTCGCTCGGGAAGTCGGAACGGATGGAAAGCTGGGCGGCCAGGCAGAGGTGAAAGGAGTAGGCGGCACGTGGAAGGACCTGACGGATAACGTCAACTTCATGGCGGCTAATCTCACGACTCAGGTTCGTGGCATTGCGAAGGTTGTGACGGCCGTAGCCATGGGTGATTTGAAGCGAAAGTTGGTTCTCGAGACGAAGGGTGAGATCGCGGAGCTGGCCGACACAATTAACGGGATGATTGATACGCTCGCTACCTTTGCCGATCAGGTAACGACGGTGGCGCGTGAAGTTGGTGTAGAAGGTAAGCTCGGAGGACAAGCCCGCGTGCCTGGTGCTGCCGGTATTTGGCGCGACCTGACGGACAATGTCAATCAGTTGGCGGCCAATCTCACCACTCAGGTGCGTGCCATCGCGGACGTGGCAAATGCGGTCACAAGCGGCGACCTGACCCGTTCTATTTCGGTGGAAGCGCAGGGCGAAGTCGCGGCACTGAAAGACAACATCAACGAAATGATTGGGACCCTCGCGGCAACCACGCGCCAGAACAAAGATCAAGATTGGCTTAAGACAAATATCGCGAGGTTCACAGGCATGCTGCAGGGCCAGCGTGACTTGCTAGCGGTCTCGAGACTTCTGCTGTCTGAGCTGACACCACTGGTGGATGCCCAGCACGGCACCTTCTATCTCGCCGAATCGGCTGAGGACCAACCAGCTTTGAAGCTGATGGCTGGCTATGCGTACGACGAAACGCAAGGGACACGCATCCAGTTCAAGATAGGCCAAGGTTTGGTCGGTCAGTGTGCACAGGAAAAACGGCGTATCCTCATCAACCAAGTTCCCCAGGATTACATTCGCATTACGTCAAGTTTAGGCGAAGCGTGCCCGTGCAGCATTGTCGTTTTGCCGGTGTTGTTCGAAGGCGAAGCGAAGGCCGTGATTGAGTTGGCATCATTCGAGCAGTTCAGCGACATTCACCTGGCATTTCTCGATCAGATGACTCAAAGCCTCGGTATTGTGCTCAATACGATCGCGGCGACCATGCGAACGGAGGAATTGCTGAAGCAGAGCCAGGCGCTTGCGGAACAACTCCAAAAGACAAACGCAGAGCTGGAAGAAAAAGCGCAGCTCCTCGCAGAACAGAAGACGGAGGTCGAGACCAAAAATCAGGAAGTGGAACAGGCGAAAGCCGCGCTTGAAGAGAAAGCAGAGCAACTGGCGCTCACCTCTAAATACAAGAGCGAATTTCTGGCAAACATGAGCCACGAGCTTCGCACTCCGCTCAATAACTTGTTGATCCTCGCGCAAATGCTTGCTGAGAATGCCGAGAAGAAGTTGCTGCCAAAACAAGTGAAGTATGCCGAGACGATTCACAGCTCGGGTACGGATTTGTTAGCTCTGATCAATGACATTCTGGACCTCTCGAAGATCGAATCGGGCAAGATGGATGTCGAAATCGGAAGCGTACCGTTCACAGATCTTCGTGATTACTGCCTGCGGACATTCCGACACGTAGCCGATGGTAAAAATCTCGAATTCACAATTGATTTGGACAAGAGCGTCACACAGGAAAGCATCCACACCGATGCCAAGCGCCTCCAGCAAGTACTTAAGAATCTGTTATCGAACGCATTGAAATTCACCGCACGGGGATTCGTGCGCCTCCGCGTGGAGCATGCCAGTGCCGGTTGGAGTGGGAGCCATCCGGTGCTTAATCGCGCGAAAGACGTTATTGCATTCTCGGTAGCCGATACCGGCATCGGGATTCCGCAAGAAAAACAGAGAATTATATTTGAAGCGTTCCAACAAGCGGATGGAACTACAAACCGCAAGTACGGCGGTACGGGTCTGGGATTATCGATCAGTCGAGAACTGGCGCGCCTATTGGGCGGCGAAATTCGGCTGCAAAGCGCGCCCGAAATGGGCAGCACGTTTACCTTGTATTTACCGCAGGTTTACGCCGCGTTTCCGCAGGTCGGAAAGGCAGATATGCTCCGCTCCAGTGGATCTATTGCTGAAATCTCAGGGGCCTTGATAGCAATGCCGGGCACATTGCCCTCTGATTTTCCGGATCCAGGACCGGTGGAAACTGCGCTCGACGTGATCCTTCCTACACCTCTCTCGACAACGGCCGCGCTCGTCGAAGATCTTGCGATTGACGACGACCGCAATGTTATTCAGCCTGGCGATCCGGTGCTACTTATTGTGGAAGACGACATTACCTTTGCTCGGATTCTCCTCGATCTGGCGCATGAGAAGAATCTCAAGGCGTTGATTGCATTGCGTGGAAGCGCGGCTCTGGCATTGGCTCGAGAATACAAGCCCGGCGCAGTAACGTTAGACATTAATATGCCGGATATGGGGGGCTGGACGATTCTTGATCGATTGAAGTACGATCCGGCTACGCAACACATTCCAGTGCACATCATTTCCGGAGATGAGGATAGGCGTCGAGGGCTGGCGCTTGGCGCCATGACTTATCTTGAGAAATCGACAGACCGGAAATTTCTGGAACGGGCATTCATAGCCATTGAGAAATCAGCCCGGCGGCAGATCAAGAAACTGCTTTTGGTCGCCGCCGACGACATGCGGCGCACGAACATGCGCCAGTTGATCGAAGCTCGTGATCTGGAAATGTTCGACGCTTCCAGCGCCGGAGAAGCGATGGGGATTCTGAAGCAGCAGCATCTCGATTCGGTGATCATTGACCTGCGGCTTCCGGGTATTCCAGCAATCCAATTGGTGGAGGAGATGCGAGCCGCAGTGGACCCGATGCCTTTATCAATCATTCTTTACGGAAAACGTAAGCTCACCCCGAAGGAGGAAGTAGAGGTGAGACGCCTACAGCGGGATATGACTCTTAGGCACGCTCAATCGCGAGAGACTTTGTTGTATCTGACCGCGCTGCTGCTTCACCGGGCGAACGTGGATCTCTCGGATGAGCAACGCGATGTCTTAGCTAGAGTGCGCAGCAGCGACGCCGCCCTGGTGGGCAAGAAGGTGCTCGTCATCGATGACGATTTACGCAACATCTTTGCCCTAACCAGCGTACTCGAACAACACGAGCTGCACGTCTTTCACGCTGAAAATGGACGAGCCGGCATCGAGATTTTGCGCAATACACCGGACGTGGATGCCGTGCTGATGGACATCATGATGCCGGAAATGGATGGTTACGAGACCACCCGCGCCATCCGCCAGATTCCCGAGTTCCGTTCGTTGCCGATCATTGCGCTAACCGCTAAGGCCATGAAAGGCGACCGTGAGAAGTGCCTACAGGCAGGAGCATCAGACTATGTAACCAAGCCCGTGGATTTGGAACATTTGTTTTCTGTGCTGCGTGTATGGATTTCTCGCAACCATGAACGATCGCGATCCCGAGCGATCGGCTAACGGAAAGGCTTATGCGCATTAATTAAATGAAACGGGAGGGATCGATCGGTATGCCAGTCATTCCCGCACGCGCGCAAAACGAAGTTCCGGTCTCGACAGCAAAAAAGGTCAAGATACTGCTTGTAGATGACGCACCGGACAATCTGGTGTCCCTGGGGGCGGCGCTCGATACTCTTAGCGAAGAGCTCGTTTATGCTCGATCCGGCAAGGAGGCCCTGCGGCACCTTCTAGAAGATGACTTCGCCGCCATTCTGCTAGACGTGAAAATGCCCGACATGGACGGCTTTGAAACCGCGGAACTCATCCGAAGCAGGCCAAAGTCGCGACATACACCGATTCTTTTCCTGACGGGATTTAAGAACGAGGAGCACCTTTTTCGCGGTTATGATCTCGGCGCGGTCGACTACCTCTTCAAGCCGATCGTACCCGAGGTGCTCAGAAGCAAGGTGGCTGTCTTTGTGGAACTTAGCCGGCGTGCGGATCAACTGCAAGAACAGGCGAAACTGCTCGCCGGCCAAACTGCCACCCTGCAAAAAGCCGAACAGCGCTTCCGCCGACTGCTCGAGGCCGCTCCGGATGCCATGGTGATTTGCCGTGAGAATGGCGAAATAGTCCTCGTCAACACGCGAACGGAATCAATGCTCGGCCATTCTCGCGAAGAACTGCTCGGTCAGCACATTCGGCTGATTGTACCCGAGTGGACCTATGATTTACCCTGGCCGCTCGATGAGGACACCATTGCCGATCCGGTTCCGCTCGTGGCCCCCCAGGAATTGAACGCGGTCCACCGGGACGGCCGTAGCATTCCGATTGAAATCAGCGCCAGCCCGCTCGAGGTGGATGAAGGCCTGCTGATTACGAGTGCTATTCGGGACATCAGTGAACGAAAAAAAGCGGAGCAGGCGCGTGCCAAGGCAGAGGAAAAAGTGCGGCTCCTGAACTCGCACCTGGAGGAGTTAAACGGGCATTTGGAGGAACGCGTCTTAGAGCGCACTGAAGAATTACGCAGGTCCAATGAGGAACTGGCCCAATTTGCTTATGTCGCCTCTCATGATTTACAGGAGCCGCTGCGAACCGTCTCCGTTTATACTCAGTTGCTCGCCAAGCACTACGGAAGCGTGCTGAATGCTAAGGGTGATGCGCCACTGTTCATGGAATTCATAACGGAAAGCGCGCAGAGGATGGAATACCTTATCAGGGACCTTCTTCAATTCTCGCAGATCGATTGTCCCGGCGTCGAGCAACTAACCTCTGTCAGTTCCGAAAGCAGCTTTAACGAAGCAATTGCAAATCTAAAGACGAGCATCGAAGAGAACGCTGCGACGATCACACACGACCCTCTGCCGCAGGTGAAAGGCGATCCGATTCAGCTCACTCGTCTCTTTCAGAATTTGATCAGTAACGCAATTAAATATCGGAATCCGGACGAGGCTCCGCTCATTCGTGTAGCTGCCCGTTTAAGCGGCCGCGACTGGCTTTTTTCCATTACGGACAATGGCATTGGCATTGAACCGCAATATGCCGAAAAGGTATTCGGCATTTTCAAAAGGCTGCACGGCCGGGACAATCCTGGGACAGGAATCGGGCTGGCCATCTGTAAAAAAATCGTAGCTCGTCATGGCGGACGAATCTGGGTCGAGTCGCAATTGGGAGCTGGGGCCACCTTTCATTTCACCTTGCCAGAACACAAATGAATATAGGCGAGGAAGAAGTCTACCGCTTTATCCTCAACGAGATCGATTCGGTACCACAGATGGAAGCGTTGCTGCTGGTTTGGGAGAGCCGCCCCAAAAGGTGGGCGGAAAACGAGATTGCGGAGCGGCTGTATGTCGGCACCGACACAGTCAGGAACATCATGCAAGAATTGGTGCGACGCCGGCTGCTCGCCGCAGAAGCACAATCGGCGAGACAGTACTTTTACGAATCGAAGTCTGAAGATTTAGACGGCCTGATCGAAGTGGTGGCCGCCACGTATCGGCACGATCTGGTTCGCGTATCCACCTTCATTCATACGAAAACGTCCTCGGCCGTACGGGACTTTGCGAACGCTTTCAAATTTACAAAGGAGCGGGATTGAAATGGAAGCGACGATTTATGCTCTTCGTGCGCTGACGACGTTGCTATGCGCCATGCTGCTCTTAGTTCGATATGCCCGCGGGAAGCAGCGCTTGCTGCTCTGGAGCGGCTTGTGCTTTTGCGGGTTGGCCCTGTCCAATGTGCTTGTATTCATAGACCTGGTCTTGGTGCCCACAGTCGATCTCTTCCTATGGCGGCTCGCGATGGGAATAATTGGAATGGCGTTTCTGCTGTACGGCCTTATTTGGGAGCGGTACTAAATCTATGATTCAGGCGTTTCTGCTAGGCGTCCTGGCCACGATGTTCGTCACCGCCGGTGTCTTTTTTCTCAGATTCTGGATAGAGACTCGTGATTCCTTTTTCCTGGCCTTCGCAGCCTCTTTCACTATCGAAGGTTTGAGTCGAGTTGCCGTCCTGTTTCAGCCGCGGCCAAACGAAAGTAGTCCATGGATTTATGCCATCAGGCTCTTGGCGTCCCTGCTCATTCTCGCGGCGATCCTCAAGAAGAACTACGGAAAGAATGGATGACTTGCGCCTTCGCGATGATGTTCCCCCTGACCAAGATAGACAGGTTTAAGCTTCGGAAGATCGCCAACGGATTAGCTCAGAAGTTTTCGCACGGCGTCGTTGCGAAATTAGTCACTTGGAGCCGCGCTGTTCCTAGTTTTAACTGCGCCATGGGCTTATATGGTGGGCGGTCACAGGATCGAACTGTGGACCTCCTGCTTGTAAGGCAGGCGCTCTAACCGGCTGAGCTAACCGCCCCAGGTCGGCTTTTCTATCTTCGCATGGACTTGCGGGAATCAGGCACCAATGAGCCTCGCGTAGACACCGCGCGCCACGCCTACGTCGGTGGTTCCTTTCACAATGGCGCGGCCGTCCGGAAAGAACGTCAACTGGTATTTTTCGAGCGAGAGACGCAGGGCGAACTCGTTTACGCGCACATCACCCAGGGGGCGCAGGCGGGTGGCGAGTTCGTCCAAATTCAAGGCTCGGGTGTGTTCGTGTAACTGGACGGCGTTGCGGCCGCACAGACTGACCGGTACGCGGCGGCGCTCGTCGAGGAAGTCGAATTGGCGTGCGGCGCATACGCGACAGGAAGGATCGCGCTCGCCGGCACTCAACTGACGGAACGCACCGTTCCAGACATCCAGCGTTTGGATCGTCGCAGAAAATGTCTCGTTACCTACTAGCAGGCGCAGAGCAATCGCAACCTGCAAACTTGCCACGCTGGCGGTGGCGGCGGCGAGCACCCCATTCACATCACAGGCCGGCTGCACGCCGGCAGGCGGATCGGGATAGACGCACACAAAGCAGGGACCGCGGCCGGGCACAATGGGCATGACCACGCCATAGCTGGCTACGGCGGCGCCGTAGATCCAGGGAATATTGAGCTTGACGCTAAGATCGTTGAGGAGATAGCGGGTCTCGAGATTGTCCGTGCCGTCCAGAATCAGATCGCATTGGGCGATTAATTCCTCGGCATTCGACGGCGAGAGATCGGTGACCAGCGGTTCAGTCAGTACATGGCGATTGATTTGATGTAATCTTCGCGCCGCGGCTATGGCCTTCGGGGATTCATTGCTTGCGTCGGTTTCGTCATAGAGCCACTGCCTTTGAAGATTTGTATAGTCCACGGAGTCGCGGTCGATCAAGCGAAGCCGGCCAACGCCAGCGCGCGCAAGGGCCTCCGCCTGAAAACTGCCAAGGGCGCCGCAACCCACGATGGCTACGGCGGCGTTTTGAATGCGGGCTTGACCAGCCTCCCCTATGCCCGAAAAAAGAATCTGCCGGGAATACCGTTCCTTATCGTCCGGCGTCATATACGACGATCCTAACAGCCGTAGCAGCGCTGCTGCTGTTTGCGATTCCAGGCGCGGGATTTCAGGGTGAAAACGACTCGCCGATCGAACAAGCACTTCAATATGAAGGCCTGGCGATTACGAGTATCGGCTTTGAACCTGCGAGCCAGCCGCTCACGGGCACGCAATTGGAGGCCCGACTACCGTTCCATGTGGGCTCGGAGTTTCACGAGCGGGAGTTGCGCGATGCCATTCAGAGTCTTTTTGCGACAGGCCGATTCGCAGATCTGGCGGTCGATGCCGAGAGAACGCCGGGCGGCGTGGGAATACGCTTTATCACCCAGAACGCGTACTTTGTAGGGCACGTGGAAATCTCAGGCGTGTCCCCGCCGCCGAACAGCGGCCAACTGACGAGCGTGACCAAGCTGCGGCTAGGACTGCCCTTCGTTGAATCGGATAAGAACCAGGCGATTGAGGCGCTGAGAAATCTCCTTCGGGAGAACGGCTTCTATCATGCCGATATAAGCGCAAAGGTAGAGGTTCGGCAATCGACCGAACAGGCGAATCTCACCTTCAATATCACGAGCGGGGATCGCGCACGTTTCGATCAGCCTGTTATCGCCGGCGATCCTCAGCGACCGGATGAGGCGATCGTCCGGGCAACACACTGGAAGAGGCTGTACGGGCTGCTGGGATGGCAGCAGGTGACGGATGCGCGCGTGCGGCAGGGCCTCGATAACGTGCGCCACTTCTATCAAAAACGAGACTTGCTCGAGTCGAAGGTAACGCTGGCCAGACTGGACTACGAGGAGCAGACAAACCGCGTAAAGCCGTCACTCGACATTGTGGCGGGACCACGGGTCAGCGTGCGTGTCGAAGGGGCAAAAATCGGCCGGGGCAAGTTAGCGCAAGTGCTTCCCATCTATCAAGAGCGTTCGGTCGACCCGGATTTGCTGGTCGAGGGCGACCGCAACCTGACGCAGCATTTTCAGTCGGAGGGCTATTTTGAAGCAAAAGTCACGCATTCGGCGGCAAGCGCGCCCAACTCTAAGGAACGCACGATCACTTATGCGGTCGATCCAGGGCTTCGGCACAAGTTTGTGCATCTGGAGATTGACGGCAATCACTATTTTTCGGAGCAGACGATTCGCGAGCGCCTGTTCATGGAAGCGGCGAGGCTTCCGCGCTTTCCGCACGGACGCTTCAACGACGCCTATTTACAGCAGGACGTCCAGGCCATCCGCAGCCTGTATGCTTCGAACGGGTTTCGCGACGTGAAGGTCACTTCGCGTATTGAAGACGATTACGGCGGCGCTGAGGGTCATTTGGCCGTCTTCATCCAAATTGAAGAAGGGCCGCAGTGGTTTGTTTCGAACTTATCGATCGAGGGCGCGGCGGTGAGCGACCGTCAGGTTCTGGAAGGTATGCTGGCCTCATCCAAGAATCAGCCCTTCAGCGAGGCGAGCGTTGCCGACGACCGGGACAATTTCCTGAACTATTACTACGGCCGCGGCTACTTGAATGCGACCTTCGACTATGACGCTACGCCGGCGGAACGTCCCCACCATCTCAACCTACGGTACCTGCTACGGCCAGGAGCCCGTAAGTACGTCCGGGATGTTCTGGTAAGCGGACTCGAGACCACACGATCCAGGCTCGTTTACGACCGGTTGGAACTGCGAAGCGGCGAGCCGCTCTCTTTATCCAAGGAAACGGACAGCCAGCGGCGACTCTATGATCTGGGGATTTTCGCACGTGTGAACACCGCAGTTCAAAACCCGGCGGGAGACGAGGAGCACAAGAACGTTCTGTACGATATGGATGAAGCGCGACACTATTCTCTGAACGTGGGAGTGGGCGCGCAGCTTGCGCGGATCGGGGGCGGTGTTACCAGTCTGGATAACCCCGCAGGACGAGCCGGGTTCGCACCGCGCGTCGCGGTAGGCGTGACTCGGATCAACCTTTTTGGCCTCGGCCAGAGCCTGGGCTTACAGACCGCGGCATCCACCATCGACCAGCATGCAGCGCTCACGTATTTCATTCCGCAATTTGTTTCGAATGAAAGGCTGAGTCTGACGACAACGGCGCTGATCGAAAACTCGAACGACGTACGAACGTACACCGCGCATCGGCGCGAGGGATCGATTCAACTATCGCAGCAGCTCTCGCGCGCCTATACGCTCCAGTATCGCCTGGTATTCCGCAACGTCTCACTGTCGAATTTGAAGATCGAGCCGCTGCTGGTGCCTCTGCTGTCCCAGCCGGAATCCGTCGGTTTGGGCGGCTTTTCCATCATCCAAGACAAACGCGACGATCCATCGGATGCTCATCACGGGATATTTACTTCGATCGATCTCAGTTACGCGGCGGGTTTTCTAGGCTCGCAAACTCATTTCTCCCGTGAACTGTTTCGCAACTCTACTTATCACCTGTTCCGGCGGGATTGGGTGTTCGCGCGAAGTAATCAATTTGGCCTGATTAGCAGGACAGGGGGGCGGCCGGGCATTCCGCTAGCTGAACGCATCTATTCCGGCGGTTCCACTTCACTGCGCGCTTTTCCGGACTTCCAGGCGGGGCCGCGCGATCCAACAACAGGATTTCCGATAGGAGGCAACGTACTATTTACTAATACTTTCGAGCTGCGCTTCCCGTTATTTGGCGATAATGTGGGCGGCGTGCTGTTTCACGACGCGGGAAATGTGTACAGTTCACTCAATCAATTCAGCTTTCGGTTTCGGCAACGGAATCTTCAGGATTTTAACTACATGGTGCAATCGGCCGGAATCGGAATTCGCTACCGCACGCCTATTGGACCGATTCGTATCGATTTTTCGTTTAGTCCGAACGCGCCGCGCTTCTATGGGCTGAAAGGAACAGAGGAGGATCTGCTGAACGGGACGGCTATTTCCACGGTGCAGAAAATTAGTGCGTTTCAATTTCACTTCTCGTTGGGGCAGGCGTTTTGAAAATTCTGTACATGATCGTTTGTCTGATTTGTCCGCTGGGGGCCGCGATTGTGGATCGGATGGCGGTTATCGTGGGGCAACAAACCATCACCCAATTGCAGCTTGACGAGGAAATCCGTGTTACCGCTCTGCTGAACCAGCGGCCGGTCGCCAGGGATGCAGAGACCCGGCGCGCGGCCGCCGACCGGTTGGTGGAACAATTGCTTATTCGCCGCGAGATGGAGCAAAGCCGGTATCCTCTGCCAAGCGAGCAGGAAGTCAACCAATATGTCGAGCAGATTCGCACTCAGAATGGCGGCCAGGCGGGTCTTGCGAAAGCGCTCGCCACGCACGATGTGACGGAGGGCACGCTGCGACAGCATCTGGAGTCACAGCTGGTCGCGCTGCGTTTTATTGAATACCGTTTTCAGCCGGATGCGACGGTTTCCGATGAAGACATTGAAGCCGCCTACCGGCGCCAGGCGTCCGATAAAAAAACGCCGCGAGAATCGATTCGAGCCATGCTTAGTGAGGAACGTACGGACGCTGCTTTGAACGCCTGGCTGGCAGAAACCCGGCGGCAGATCAACATCGTGTATCTGGACAAGAGCCTGCAATGAAACGCCCGCCGCGCATGTTGTTAACAGCCGGCATTGTATTCGGCGGTATTGTCGCTGTGGCGGCTCTAGGCACGTGGTGGATTCTTCAATCCACCTGGTTGCGCGAGGCGGTGCGGCACGAGATTGTCTCTGAGATCGAAGCGAGCACTGGCGGTCGGGTAGAACTCGGCGATTTCCAATACGACTGGCGCGCTCTAACGGCCGAATTTGGACGTCTCGTGGTTCACGGGACCGAATCCCGCGAACAGCCTCCCCTCTTACGAGTCGAGAGCGGGCGCATCACGCTCAGGATCGTTTCCCTGGTGACGCGGGATGTGCGTATCGCTTCTCTGGCGATAGACCGGCCGGAGATTCATCTGCTGGTGCGGGATGGGACGACCAACATTCCAGCTCTTCGCTTGCCGGCGCGGGATCGCGGAAATCCGGCAAAGGCGTTGCTTGATCTAAAAGTACGGCACTTCGAACTCTCGAATGGGGTCGTGACGGTCGATCAGAGGCGGATTCCATTTGATGTGCGCGCGGAAGGTATCCGACTATTGGCGCGCTACGAGCGGGCGCGCCCCCGTTATGAAATTGAACTGTCTTCGGAGCAGCTGGGGATCGATTCCGCCAAATTGCGCGCACCGGCAGTCGGCCTGAGCGCTCACGCTGTGCTGGAAGCGAATCTATTGGCGCTTCGGCAACTCACGGTCACAACCGGCGAGTCGAGCGTGCAGGCGAGTGGAACCGTTCAAAACTTCGCCCAACCTAAGGTAGACATTCAAGCGGATGGAGTGTTCGCGGCCGGCGAATTAAAGCGGGTCGCGGGGCTCGAGAGACTCACAGCGGGCCATGTATCGTTTCATGGAACGGGCCGCTACGAACCAACGGCCGGCGTGACCTTCAGCGGTCACGTTGCAGCGCACGGGATGGCCTATCAGGCCGGGGCGCAGCGATGGCGCGATGTGAATATCGATTGTGACGTTCTCGGTTCCAGGCAGGATATGACACTGAAGCAGCTGGTGGCGACCTATAGTGGTGCAAAACTAACGGGAGAAGCCACTATCCGGCAATATAGGGCGCTGCGGGTGGATGGCAACGTTAGCGGTTTGCCGTTGAGCGGAGTGGCCCGCTACTTCACTCCCCAGCCGCTGGCGTGGGGCGGTGTGGCGCAAGGCCCCGTGCAGGCAACGGCCACGCTTGGAACGTCGCGCGGTGATTATGAATTTCAGACGCACGTCCGAATCACTCCTTCTTCGGGAGGAATTCCGATATCCGGGGAAGTTCAACTCTCCTACCACCAGCGGGGCAACAAGATCGAGTTCGGCAATTCTCGTTTGCAGCTTCCCAATAGCCGAGCGTCGTTTTTAGGGACCCCCGGAGGAGAGCTGCGGCTCACGGTGGACAGTACGAATTTGGACGATTTGCGAGCCGCGCTGAGTATGCTACCGCAGCGCGTGCCGGCGGATTTGTTGCCAGTGTTGGGCGCGGGCGGGACAGCGCATTTCGATGGCGTATTGCATGGCGCACAGGTGGACGGCGAAACTTCGCTGACACATTTCCTGTTCCAGGGCGAGCAGTGGGATGAGTTTCACTCCAAATTCCGGGCGGATACCGACAAGCTTGATGCAGCGGCGTTTGATTTGCGCAAACGCGGCTTGCGTGCGACAGGCACGGGAAGTATAGGGTGGAGGGGCGGTTCCTTCTCGATGGATGGGCCGATGCGGCTCAACGCGAAGTTTCAAGGGATCGATCTCGTTCGCGACAAAAAACTCCTGCCGACAAAACTGCCGGTTACGTCCGGTGTTGCATCCGGTTCGCTCGAGGTTTCCGGTTCCCTCAATCGGCCGCTCGGCAATGCTCACATCCTGGTGGAAAAGGGCACGCTCTACGATGAACATTTCGATCGGGCCCAATTCGATGCAACCTTCGAGAACGACCTGTGGGGAATCGCCAACGGCCGCTGGGAGAAGGGGCCGGCAGCGCTTCGCTTTTCGGGCGAATACCGGCCGGTTGGGCAAGTTCGTTTCAAACTCGACAGCAATGTTTTCGCTTTGTCGACCCTCGACCATATGCGCAGGTACGAACCCGGTCTGGACGCTCAGGCACAGATTCATATGACCGGCTCGGCGCGAGTTATCGCAGACCGCGTAGAGCCTACGGGCGCAACCGGGCGGGTAGAGTTTCACGACGTCAGGCGCAACGACATTCGCTACGGCAATGTGGTCGTGAATGCAACGACCGAGAACAATGTGCTGCACGCGATTCTGAATGGCGACCTGGACAAGATTCCGCTGCACGGTACGGCCGAGGCGCAGCTGGTCGAAGGAATACCCGCGAAAGGCGCTGTACATCTTGACCGGATGAGCCTAGCCACGCTGCAGGCGCTCACGGGCGCGCCAGCGAAAGATCTTGCGGAAGGGGCGATCGAAGGTGGCATTCGCTTCGAAGGTCCGCTAGCGCAGCCTGAGCAGCTGAGTGCCACCGTTGAAATCAGCCAGCTGGAGATCGCTTCGCGCGCCCAACGGGAAACCCCAGCGAAAGCGGGCGCGCCCGATCTGGCGTTGAAGAACTCGGGCCCGATTGTCATCGAGGCCGCGGGCGGAATGGCACGGGTACGCCGTTTCAATCTCGAGGGCAACGAAACCAATGTAGCTATAGCCGGTTCCGTTCCCTATCTCGGAAAAAATACCGGCGACACCGCCGATCTGAAATTGACCGGATCAGTTAATTTGCGGATCTTTCACATGTTCGATGCGAATGTGGAATCGTCCGGCCGATCCATCATCTCGGCAGCAATCGGAGGTACGATCCGCAATCCGACAGTCGAGGGAACGCTGGCTATCGAGAACGGGTCGTTCTTCATACCAAGTTTTTCGAATGGTCTCACCGCCGTCAACGGGACCGTAGTCTTTAACCGCAATCGGGCCACGCTGCAGAAAATGACGGCGAAATCGGGCGGTGGCGAGATGTCGCTCGGCGGATTTATCAGTTTTGGCGGGAACGGTCCGCTGGTTTATCACCTGGAAGGACAAGCGCAGGAAGTGCGTGTGCGTTATGGCGGCAGTATTAGCGTAACCGCGAACTCTTCGCTTCGGCTCAGCGGAACGAGCAACAGCAGCATTCTTTCGGGAACGCTCACCATCTCGCGTGTGGTTTTCAACGCGAATGCCGACGTCGGACCGCTGCTGGCTTCTTTCAGCAACGCGACAGCTACGCCACCGAGTGACAGCAGTTTTTTAAGTGGACTGCATCTCGATATCGCCATCGAGAGCGCACCAAATATGCAATTCAGCACATCCTTGAGCCGTGACGTGGAGGCGGAGATCAATTTGCAACTGCGGGGCACACCGGATCACCCGATTCTGCTCGGAAATCTGGCGGCCAACCAGGGCGATATCCGGGTATTCGGCACACGCTACGGCATCAATCGGGGCGAAATCAGCTTTTTCAATTCGGTAAAGATCGAGCCTGTGCTGGACCTGGATCTGGAGACGCAGACTCGCGGGATCACCGTGGATATTACGATCGCGGGAACGCTGGGTAAGCTGAGTATCACGTACCGTTCGGATCCGCCGCTGCAGCCGAGAGACATCATCGCGCTGCTGACGGTGGGACGCGCGCCGGATGCGTCGGGGAACACGAATCGGTCGCCGGCCACGAACGACACCAATACATTGCAAGCGGGAGCCAACTCCGTTTTGGGCGCCGCCGTGTCTCCGGTTTCGAACCGGCTATCGAGGCTGTTTGGTATTACGAACATCAAGATCGATCCGCTGGTGCAGGGGATTTCGAACACGCCGCAGGCGCGCTTAACACTGGAGCAGCAGATCTCGCGAGATATTACCGTGATGTACATCACAAATCTTTCCCAGACTTCCGAACAGATATTTCGCTTTGAATGGGCGCTCGACAGACAATTTTCGGTGGTGGCGGTGCGGGACGATAACGGCGAATTCGGGATCGACCTTCTATATAAGAAACGCTTCAAGTGATGCGATGAGGCTGCGCGCGGAAAAGAACAAGCTCAAGATCGAGCACAGTATCATTGACGGTTTACGTCCGGTGCTCGAGCGGCTGCTGCGCGCAAATCCCGAGATTCGTTCCGTGATTCCCGGAGTGATCCGGCAAGTGCGCGACGCACGAGGAGCCCCTACTATTCACGTGACGGTTCCGACGAAGAATGGCTGGAAAGCAATCGCGTTAAGCGCGGGCGCCCGGCAGGAACTGTTTATCAGCACGGCCCTCGAGAAGGACGATCTGGAAGGCAGACTCCGCGAGGCAGGCGTATAAAAAGAATGGCGTGCTAGATTATAGGTTTACGCGCTTAGCCCGTGCTGAGCCGGAGTGTGTCATGGCAAAAGTTTGTGAAATCTGTGGCAGGGGTCCGCAATTCGGACATAAGATCAGCCACGCCCATAATGTGTCGAAGCGGCGCTGGAATTTGAATCTCCAGAGCGTCCACGCCCTGATCAAAGGGGCGGGGAAGCGAGTTCGTGTTTGCACTTCGTGCATTCGCGACGGCAAAGTCCAAAAAGCTTCATTGGTTTAGCTTTAATCGCGCGTGCAATTCGATAAATTGCACGAGGGTGAGCTGTTCGGCTCGCAATCCTGCTTCTGGTAAGCCATCGATTCCATCGCGGTAGAACGGCCGCAAATTGTTGCGCAGTGTTTTCCGCTTGTGGGTGAAGCAGCGGCCCACAAAAAGTAAGAGATCGTCGAGATTTTGAGGCGGGATTTTTTTGCGGCGGAAACGCACCGCGCCTGAGTCGACCTTAGGAGGCGGCACGAAGGCCTCGGGCGGCACTTTATGCAGAAGTTCTACCTCGCAGACGAGCTGCGCCGCCGCGGAAAGATACCCGAACGCACGTGTCCCGGGAGACGCCACCAACCTTTCCGCCACCTCCCACTGGACCAGGAACACGGCAGTTTCAAAGCGTGCATCGAGGGCCAGGAATTTTTTAACGATCGGCGAAGTGATGTAGTAGGGCAGGTTGCCCGTAACGACCGCTTCACCCCACTGACTGAGATCGGTGGAAAGCACGTCGGCTTCGTGAACATGAAGCTTGGGTTCAGCGGCAAACTTGGTTCGAAGACGGGAGGCCAGAGCGCTATCGATCTCGATGGCATGCAACTCGGCGGTGCGCGGCAGCAGGTGCCGGGTGAGCGTGCCACGGCCAGGACCGATTTCAATCGTGCGTGTCAGCTGTTCGCCACAGGCAGCGGCCAGGGGCTCCAGAATCGTGTCCCGAACCAGGAAGTGCTGCCCAAATTTTTGGGCCAAGATCCAGTGTAGCCTTGCGCTATCGTGCAAGAAGGAATGAGCCAGCTCGATCCAGCCGAAGCGCAATTAGAGACGATCCGGGAAGAGGTTCAGCAGCTTCGGGAGGAGCTGCGGGCCTCGGAACGACACCTCGCGCGCGTCCTGGAACTACTCGACGGCCAGCAGACACAGATCGTGGCACAACAGGCCTCGATTGCTCGCCTCGATCGTAACTTTATGGACCTGACGACGGGGCGAGTATGGCGCACGCTGCGCGCGGCCGGCGAGATTGCGAAAAAAGTTCTTCCGGCGGGGCAGCGCGACGATTCCTTTAGCTCCGGGCAGAAAAATACTTACCTGGTTTGCGATGAGCCGCGCCCGACCGACACGAGGCCGCGCAGTGGAGTAATTACGGTGCGCGGCTGGTGTCTGGCACAAGGCGGAGTGGACGCCGTACGACTAGAAGGGCCGGGGTTCGCGGCGATAGAAGTAAAGCCATCGATCCCGCGGCCGGACGTGAAGAAGTCGCACCCCAACCTAGATGCCACTGGCCGGGCGGGCTTCGCGATGGAATTCGATTCCGCCCCGCTTTCACACGGACGGCACCTGCTTTCTCTTCGTTTGCTTTCGCATGGCGAGATAGTACGCGAGACCCGAACATTTATCGAGATAGATCACGAAAAGGGGTTCGCTTCGCCATACGACCGCTGGATCCGAGAATTCGAAAATCCGGAGAAAGATCTCATTCAACTGAAGCTCAAGAGCATCAGGGAGCAGCCGCTAATCAGCATTGTTATGCCGGTGTACAACACTGTTCCGGCGGAACTGACGGCTGCGATCGAATCGGTTCTTAGCCAATCATATGAGCGCTGGGAGCTGTGCATCGCGGACGATTGTTCGGATCACGTGGAAGTTCGCGAAATTCTCGCGGAGTTCGCGGCGCGAGACAGCCGCATTAAAGTGACACGCACTGAAGAGCAAAGCGGGATTTCAAGAGCGTCCAACGCCGCCTGGCAGATGGCAACGGGCGACTATGTGTGTTTTCTCGATCACGACGACGCGCTGGCTCCGCACGCGCTGGCATATGTTTGCGAGGCGCTCAGTCAAAATACCGGCGTCGATCTTCTTTATAGCGACGAGGACAAAATCGGGCCACAGGGTGAACGTTTCGATCCATTCTTCAAACCGGATTGGTCGCCCGATCTGCTGCTGTCTGAGAACTACGTCTGCCATCTGTTGGTGATCGCACGAGACCTGGCGCAAAAGACCGGCATGCTCAATCCGGCTTTCGACGGCAGCCAGGATTACGACCTGATTTTGCGGGCCACGGAACAGGCACAACGTATTGTGCATATTCCGAAAATTCTGTATCACTGGCGCGCTGGAGCGGCCTCGACGGCGTCCGGCATCGATAACAAGCAATATGCTCTCGATGCCCAGAAACGGTCGCTTGAGCGACGCGGACGGATAGAACCCGGAGCGGTCCTAGGGCGGTGGCGGGTGCGGTATCCGATTCCGGATGGATCGCGCGTGAGCATTATCATCGCTTCGGGCGGCCGCTTGGACGTGTTGCGCACCAATCTCGAGAGCATTTTCGGGAAGACGACCTTCGGCAACTATGAAGTCGTGATTGCCGACAACTCCAAGGGCCAGGCGATCGAACGGCTGGTTCGCGAATTTCAGACGGCACGGCCGAATCTGCGCTATATCGATTCGCGCGAACAGCCCTTCAACTTTTCGGCGATCAACAATGCCGCGGCACGGCAATGTGATTCGCCGGTCCTCCTCTTTCTGAACGACGATACTTCCGTGATCGCGCCGGGTTGGCTCGAAGCAATGGTGGAACTGGCGCTGCGTCCGGAGGTGGGCGCTGTCGGGGCGAAGCTGCTATATCCGAACGGGGCCATCCAGCATGCCGGGGTAGTAATGGGGCTTTACGACAACTGCGGGCACGCTTTCAAAGGCCTGGACGGTTCGAGGCCGCATTACTTCGACTTCACGGACGTCATTCGCAACGTGAGCGCGGTCACCGGGGCGTGTCTCATGACAAGAGCCAGCGTTTTCCGGCAGGCTAACGGATTCGACGAAGATGAGTTCGCGGTGGCCTTCAACGACGTGGATTTTTGCCTGCGCCTCGGCAGCCTCGGCTATCAGAACTTGTACACACCGCATGCGGTCCTCTATCATCACGAATCCCTTTCGAAAACATCCAAGGATCTGATTCCGCACCCGAAAGAAGTTGCGGCGATGCGTTTGAAGTGGGGAAAAACGATCGCACACGATCCGTTCTATAATCCCAATCTGACCCGCAATCAGGAAGACTACTCGCTGCGCACGCGCAATTAGGAGGAGTGCCGGATGGAACGGCTTCGGGCCCGCAACGAATGGAAATTCGCGGGTGTGCTACTGCGAGCCGATCGCGGGCTCGCGTCGACGTGGTGGACGCTGCTGATCCTGCGGGGGCTGTTGCCGGCACTATTTGCATTGGCGATGGGCGCGCTGGTGGGTGCGGTCGAGCGTCAGAGTCACTCACGACGCAGTTGGCAATTGTGGGAGTGGTGTTTGTGCTCCTGCAGGTGTTGCCGCCGATTCACCAGGCGGTCGGCGCCAATCTGGGAAGCCGGACGTCGGCGTGGCTTTACGACCGGCTCACCGCCGCATGTGTCACGGCCGCCGGGCATGGGACATCTCGAAAATCCGACGCTCACGAGCGACCTGACGATGGCGCGCGACTTCGATCTTGGCATCAGCGGTCCACCCCTGTCGATTTCGATGGACTTCATCGCCGGCGGGCTGGTGGAGATGGTGGGCGGCCTGGCATCGGCAGCTGGTGCTTGCGGCCTACGCGTGGTGGGCTCCGTTACTGCTCGTCGGCGCATGGCTGGCTACGCACTGGCTGTTGCGCGAGAGCGCCGTCTGGAAAGATCGCAATACCGAAGAAGTACGCGAAGCGCAGCGGCATGCCGACTACACGTACCGGCTCGCGGTCGAGCCGCCAGCCGCCAAAGAGCTGCGGTTGTTCGGGCTCGCCGACTGGGTCATCGAACGTTTCCGGGCGCGCCGGCGCCGGCTTTTCGAGCTGCGTTGGGAAGCGACGCGGCTGCGCGAGCGACCGGTGATCTGGAGTCTTCTGCTGGTGCTCGCGGCGAACATCGTGGTGTTCTGGTCGCTGGGCGCCGCGCGCGAGCGGATGGCGCGCTCACTCTGGGGAGGCTGGTGACATTCGCGAGCGCGGCGGTGAGCACGAGCATGATTGCCTTCGGCGGCCTCTCGTGGGCGCTCGATGGCGCAGCCGCGCCGGCGGCAGCGGTGCTGCGGCTTCAGGAAGCGATGAATCCGGCAGGTGCGCTGGAGCGCGGCAATCGGGCGGCAGCGGGAATGCCGGCGCGCGAGATCCGATTCCGCAATGTCACGTTCGCGTATCCGACCAGCAGCTGAGCCGGTGCTCGCGGGTTTCGATCTCACCATTCCGGCCGGCTCGTCGCTCGCCATCGTCGGCCAGAACGGCGCCGGGAAGACAACGATGGCCAAGCTTCTTTGCCGGCTCTACGATCCGCAGGAGGGCGCCATCGAAGTAGATGGAGTCGATCTGCGTGCGCTCGACATCGATGATTGGCGTTCGCGTGTGACGGCGGTATTTCAGGACTTCATCCGCTTCGAACTTCCGCTGCGTGACAATGTGGCTCCGGGCGGGCGCACCGGACGACGGCGATTCAATCTTCGCTCGCCGATGCCGGTGCTCAGGGCCTGGCGACGCTCGATACGGTGCTGGCACGCGGCTACCCGGGCGGCACCGATCTTTCGGGCGGGCAGTGGCAGCGCGTTGCTTTGGCGCGGGCACTGTGTGCGGTGCGTTCGGGCGCGGGGCTGGTGCTGCTCGATGAGCCAACGGCGCAACTCGACGTGCGCGGCGAAGCGGAAATTTTCGACCGCATTCTGGCGGCCACGCGGCATGCCACGAGCATTCTGATTTCGCATCGTTTCTCGACGGTCCGGCATGCCGACCGCATTTGCGTGCTCGAGCACGGAAGAGTCGTGGAGCTTGGCACTCACGAAGAACTGATGGCCGCCGGCGGGCGTTACCGGACGATGTTCGATTTACAGGCATCGCGTTTCGGGGAGGACGGCGAGCCAGGAGATGACGAATCAGGAGCGGGTTTCGATGCCCTTGAGTAAACATCCTTCCGCCGATGACGATCTGCCGCCTGCATTGTCCTCGATGTGGCGGGCGCTCAAACGCGGCTATCAAGCGGAGCCCCATCTGCTGATAGCGGCGTTCGGGTTCTGCCTGCTAGCGGCAGTGCCGGACGCGCTGCTGGCCCTCTGGTTCAAGTTTCTGGGAGACGGTGTGGCTGAGCATCATCGAGGACTTGTGATCGGAGCGTCTCTCGGCCTAGGAGTGTCGGCCGCGGCCACCTGGTTCCTGCGGGTCACAAGCGACCGGACACAGCGGAGGTTCCGTGAAAAGTTGACGATCGCGCTCGAATCGCACGTGGCGCAATTGCAAGCATCGGTCGCCACCATCGAGCACCATGAGCGGCCCGAATACCTGGACAGGCTGGCGGTGCTGCGTGATCAAGTTTTCGTGCTCGATCACATGTACTGGTCGCTGTTTACGCTCGGCGGCTGGATTCTACGGCTGGGAGTAACGATAGCGCTGCTGATCGCCATTCATCCGGCACTCGCTCTGCTCGCGGTGTTTGCGTTACCTGCGGTGCTGACGTCGACGTGGCGACCCGGTGTGGAGCGCGCGGCGGAGGAGCGAGGGGCTTCGGCCAATCGGCTGGCGCGGCATTTGTTCAATCTGGCAACGACCGCGCCACCGGGCAAGGAAGTACGCGTGACGCGTATCGGAGCACGCCTGACTCGCGAACGCCGCGAGGCGTGGGAGCGCTGGTACAAGCCGGTCGCTTCCAGCCGATGGAACAGCGCGGCGTGGCATGCGCTCGGATGGCTGGTTTTCGGAGCCGCATATGTGACAGCCGTGATTTTCGTTTCGTCGGTGCTTCGGGCCAGCGCCGGCGACGTGCTGCTTGTGCTGGCTGCCGGCGCGCGGCTCTCATTCTACGTTGCCGCTACAGTGGGCGAGATCGGATTTTTGCGGGGGATTTGGCTCGATGGTTCAAAACGCTTGGCGTGGCTCGAGGACTACGCTGCCTCTTTAGTCGAGCACCGAGACGCACAGGTGCCGGAGCGATTGCGGGAGGGCATTCGCATGGAGGACGTTTCGTTTGCTTACCCTGGCACGGGACGCGTGGTGCTCGAGAATGTCAACATACGTCTCGATCCAGGATCGGTGGTGGCGATCGTTGGAGAGAACGGCGCGGGTAAGACGACTCTGGTGAAGCTTCTCTGTGCTTTGTACCGGCCGACGAGCGGGCAGATACTGATAGACGGTGTCGATCTAGCATCTATGCGGCCGGATGCGTGGCGTACACGACTGTCGGGGGCGTTCCAGGATTTCTTCAAATTTGAGTTTCGAGTGCGCCACAGCGTGGGCGTAGGAGATGTGCCCCGTGTCGACGATTTGGCAGCGATTGGAGCGGCGATCGAGCGAGCCGGGGCGGACAGCGTGGTAGAACAATTCACCTCGGGCCTCGAGACGCAGTTGGGGCCAAGCTGGCCGGCGGGGGTCGAGATCAGCTTTGGACAGTGGCAGAAGCTCGCGCTGGCGCGTGGATTTATGCGCGACGATCCGCTGCTGCTGGTGCTTGATGAGCCTACGGCGGCATTGGATGCCGAAACAGAGCACGCTTTATTCGAGCGCTACGCCGCGGCGGCGCGTGAACCCGATGGGGCGAGCCGCATCACGATCCTCGTGTCGCACCGCTTCAGCACAGTGCGTATGGCGGACTTCATCATCGTGCTCGATGGGGCGCACGTGGTCGAATCGGGAACACATGAAAAGCTGATGACGCAGGGCGGCCGGTACGCTGAGCTGTATCGAATTCAGGCAGCAGCGTACCGCTAGGGTTGTCAGGCCCTGCCGTCGACGCTGTATCTGCCGGCGCCGCAAATGAATAACACGATCATCATGGTCAAGTACAGATAAGCGAGCTCGCCGCTGCCTTGCCCCGTAAGGCGAAATTTATGTACGAGGCTAAAGGCGACGCCCACGTCGATAACGATCACCAGCGCGGCCCAGCGCGTTGCGAGGCCGAGGATCACGAGCAGCGCACAGACGCTTTCGGCGAAGATCGCGAGCATCAGACTCATCTGGACGCCGATATGCAGTGGGTTGGCAAAGTGTGTCGACATCTGCGAAAATCCGATAATTTTCGAAAGGCCATGGCACCGAAATAAACTGAACCCTAAACATACCCGCATGACCAATAACCCCAGGTCGTAGTTGGGTGGAATGAAACCAAGCCGCACGAAGCTGTTCATGGGTGCTAATTTCGCTCATCCGGGGAGCTTCCGTCAACTAGCAGGACGGGAGGGAAGTTTTATTGACGGTAAACGATTGGTGTGAGCGAGATGCGAATGTCGCTCGAAACCGGCTGCGCCATGGCCAGGACGCTGGGGATTTCCGGCAGAGAAATGTTGTTGGACTCAAGGCGGTTGGGGTTGCCGACAAACGAACCGGAACCGTCCCTGACAACATAATTCGTGATGCGCCCATTCCAATCCAAGCTCATCGACAAAACCACCGCCGAGCGCAATTCCACAGGAACCAGGTTGGCGTTGATGCCGCCCGCGCCCAGCACAGGCACCTCATAGGCCACGCCGGTTGTAGAGCTCAGAATAGTGAATGCCAGCGCACTGAAGAGAACAAAGCTCGATGCCAAACCGCCGGTGGCCGGAATGGTAAACGGCCGCATCATCTCGTTCAGACGGAATTTCCATCTTCTGCAGAACCGAAGAAGCCGCGAGCCATCTTCCTCAAGCAGCAATCGGCGTTCCTGCGAAGCGGTGACACGCAGACGCGTGCGAAGATCCTTGGGCGGCGACGCGGGCGGCAGCATTTGCAGGGCAGAGCGGATCGCGCGCAAGTCCGACGATTGAAGCTCGCAGCTTTCGCACTCGAGCTGGTGCGCTTCTAATTGGGACAGCTCCCCATCGCGCACAATCTCATCCACGCAGTTGTGACCGCGCTTAGCACTCCGGCAGTTCATGCACGTTCCATTCTTTGCAATTCTCAGGCCATAGCTTCCGCAAGACCGGTGTCCGGTCTGTGCGTCAGCTCGCGGCGCAGAGCCTCACGGCCGCGCAAAATTCTCGATTTCACTGTGCCGAGCGACACCTGCAATATCTCGGCAATCTCCTCATAGCTCAGGTTCTGAATGTCTCGCAACACTACCGCTGTTTGAAAAGCGGGATTAATCCTTGTAAGGGCATGCTCGATGAGCGTTCGATGCTCGCCTTCGAGCGTCTGCTCAAAAGGGGAAAGCCCGCGGTCGGGCGCATATTCAAGCGAGCCGCCGTGCTCGGCCCGGCCGTCCGTCATCGAGACTTCGTGACGGCAATGCCGCGCAAACCACCGCCGATGATTGTGTGCTTCGTTCACCGCTATGCGGTAGATCCAGGTACGCAGACTGCTTTGCTCCCGGAAAGAGTTCACACCGCGAAAGACCTTGAGAAAGACTTCCTGCACGACGTCGGACGCGTCCGACTGATTTCCTAGCAAGCGGTACACCATTCCGTATACTGGCTGCTCATAACGTTCGATCAATTCTTCGTAGGCTTCTTCGATTCCGGCCCTCAGCCCACGCAAAATGCGGGCATCTTCCTCGGAAACTCCGGCCTGGGCGCCCGCCAGGATGGACAGGCGACTCGTATCACCCGAAAGGGATTGCGCCATCGCTTAGCATTTTACCGCTAGTTGCGGCTGGATCTATTGTCTGTTTATTTGGACACCGCCGAGGCTAATAAGGTTCCCTCCTGGACGGTTCGATAGTAGGCCTCGTATTTGGGAATGATCAGGTCTGTCGTAAAGCGCGTCTCGGCGGAGAGACGCGCGGCGGCCGCGATTTTCGCGTGTAAGGGAGTATCCGTGAGAAGCTTGACAAGCCGTTGTGCCTGCGCATCGATGTCGCCCACCGGTTCCATGAATCCATCTATGCCGTCGGTAATCAGGTCGGGCAGGCCACCCGCCCGCGTAGCTACCGGGGGCACGCCGCAAGCCATAGCTTCGAGAGCCGCCAGGCCGAATGCTTCCGTTTCGCTGGGCAAATGGAGTGCGTGCATGCGCGGGATGAGCCGCTCCATGTGATCCTGCTTGCCTAAAAAACGTGTGTTTTCAGATACGCCAAGTTCATAGGCGAGCTGCTCGGCTGGGCCGCGATCCGGGCCGTCCCCAGCCAAAATCAGCTCGGCATCCACCTGCTCGCGCACTTTGGAGAAGACGCGTACGCAATCGAGCACGCGCTTCACTGGCCGGAAATTCGAGATGTGAAGAATGCGTTTGCGCCCTTTGCGGCGCGCTTCTTCGTCGGGGTGATAGAGCTCGCAATTGACGAAGTTGTGAATCACCTCGATCGGCTTGGTTATTCCAAAAAAGTCGACCGTGCGGCTGCGCATGAACTCGCTGATCGTGGTAACGCCGTCGGATCGCTCGATGGAAAACTTGGTGATCGGAAAGTAAGACCGGTCGGCACCCACGAGCGTGATGTCGGTGCCGTGCAGCGTAGTGATGAACGGGAGGCGCCGGCTGGTGGTCATCTGTTGCGCGAGCAACGCGGAAATCGAATGCGGAATGGCGTAGTGGACATGCAGGAGATCGAGCCGCTGGCGTTCAGCAACCTCCGCCATGCGCGAGGCGAGAGCGAGGGAATACGGCGGATAGTGGAACAGCGGGTAGTTCGAGACTTCGACTTCGTGATAGTAGACACCCGGCGTGTCGGGATCGAGACGGATGGGATTGGCGTAGCTGATGAAGTGGACCTCATGGCCGCGATGCGCCAGTTCGAGACCGAGCTCCGTGGCGACGATCCCGCTACCACCGTAGGTGGGATAGCAGGTAATGCCGATGCGCATGCCCCTAGTATGGGGTAACCAGACCGTTTTCGCTGATCCGATAACGCTTGAGTTGGTCGCCGTCGACGGTCAACGTGGAGGAAGCACCGTCCCAAGAAAGGCCTGCCGGGCCGAGTTCCAGATTCGTCCGGCAACTCTCGACCTTCGAGGAGAACGTCTCGTGCAAGCCACCTTTCAAGCCGTGAGCGCGCGCCAGGACGCGAACAAACTGCTCTTGTCCAGCCTGGCAGTAAGACATGGGTCCCGGGCGCGAGGCATAGCGGTCCGTTACCAGGTAGACGCCAGGCGGCTTCTCGGCCAGGAGTTCGAATGCCAATACGCGGCTTCCGGGTGCCACGGTTTCATCGCGCGACAACCGCACCTGCATCTTCTCACCGGCTCCCTTTGCGGGACGTATTTCGACCAGGGTGCGATTGTGGTCAGTGGAATAGCGAAGTGTGCCTCCTGAAGCAAGCGCAAGGACGTGACCGCGTACTATTTGTGACTTCGACTTTTGTGGCTGCTGTCCGGCCAATACAATGACTCCCAAAACTAGTGTTACTAAAAACCTGGTGGTCTCTTCGAAAAGGGCAGGAAGAATCGCCCTAGGAGAGAAGACGATCCGCATAACAAACGCCGAAATATCCCCAGCAGTCGTTCTGGCCTGGCGGGTGGCGGTATTGGGCGGCGTCACGCTGATGGAGTGCGCCTTCGCTTTTTCCGCGATTCTCAGGCTTAGTCAAGTCCCAGCCAATGTTGCCGGTCTTCGAATCGCAAAGAATGTCGGGGTTGCGGATCCACGCTTGCTGTGCGCTGCCCCAGACATGGTAGGGGCCGCCGTTCCAGCGGGCTATTGTTTCGCGCGTAAGTTGATCGTCCGTGAAGGTGCGCCCGTTTTGCGAGAGATAGCGCACCGCCGCCTGGCGTTTCATTGCGTATAGCGCGAGGCCCGCGTCGATATTTAGCTTCCAGTTCCAACATTGTTCGAAGCTGGGCGCCGGTATAGTCAATTGACACATTCCGAAACCGGAGTCGAACGAGGCGCGCGGCTGGCCCTTCGAATCGAAGTGGGTCATCTGGGTCTCGTGCTGCAGTATTTTGTCGAAACCCGCGCTGTCCGGCCGCGTTGCCAGGTGGGCAAGAATGTCCGCTGCCGCCGGGTCCGTACCAGCTATGCGAACCGAGATCGATGCTCTTCCGCCAGGTCCGGCAACGCTTACGGTCAGCGCGCCGCCGAGACCCTCGACTGTCTCTTTTGCATCCCAGGTGTTGGTGGTTGTGACGACTGTTCCCTTCTTCGAAAATTTGCGCCATTGAATTTGCCAGTTCCAGGTCAGTTTCTGACCATCCTGCAGTTCGTCCGCGGTCGAAAAAAGAATCGCCGGCCAGACGGAATCGGCGGTGACCTGGAATATCGAGGCGGGTGCGGGCGAAACGATCTTCAAGACTATTCTCCGGGATTCCGCTTTTTTCTAGGGCGCGCAGCTCTGCCTGAATTTATCATTTCCGCCGGTATTTTCGCAGTGCTATTCTCGGAGCGAGGCGGCCCGGATGAACTCCCGCACGGCCTGTGCACTTCTTGGATTGACGGCACTCTTCCTCGGCACTGCGTATGCAATCGACCGCACATTGCCTCACGCATTCCGCGAATTTCCGGGCATCGAATATCGAGTAGGATCGATTCCTTTGCCGCCAGACTATCAGGCGAGGACGGAATGGACTTTTGCGCGGTTGATGTATCCGGGTGGCCCGAACGATGGCTACATCGGCCGTGAGGCGGATTGGCACGAGGGAATTTCTCTATGGACTCAGGACTTTCCGCGCGCCGATCGCCACTTCTCGCTGGCGGTGCGCCGTTTAACTCGGATTGATGTGCGTTCTGTGGAGCAGATAGTGAATCTGGATGATGGCCCGGAGGTATACAACTGGCCGTGGCTCTATGCCGTGCAGGTTGGCGAATGGGGAATCACGGATGATCAGGCGAAGAAGCTGCGCGACTATCTGCTGCGCGGCGGCTTCTTCATGGCGGACGATTTTCATGGGACGGTCGAATGGCAGGTTTTTCAAGAGAGCATGCAGCGTGTGTTTCCCGATCGCCATATCGTCGAGATTCCCGATGCTGATGCGATCTTCCACACGGTCTACGATCTCAACCAGCGTTACCAGATTGTGGGTCGAGAACATCTGGCTGAGGGCCACAAGCTCGACGGATTTGTAGCGCGCTGGCGCGGCATCTATGATGACAAAGGCCGCCTGATGGTGGCTGCTTCTTTCAACTCGGATATTGGCGATTCATGGGAGTGGGCGGATTCGCCGGATTATCCGGAGCAGTATTCGGCGCTGGGTGTGCGCATTGGGGTCAATTACATTGTTTATGCGATGAGCCATTAGCGAGTCGCTGGAATTACCGGCAGCACGATGTGCGACGGGTGTTGCGCGTCCAGATAAATCGTGTTCTCGGCGATCTGCCAGCGGCGATTGTTGTTCAGCGGTTCGCCGGTATTCGGATTGATGTCGAAGCGCGGGAAATTGCTGCTCGAGATATCGAGGCGAATGCGATGGCCACGCGCGAAGACAAGCGACGTGGGATACATTTCGATAGTAAATTCGTAGGGTTGGCCCGGCGTCAATAACTCGGCTTTGCCGAAGCCGTTATGGTAGCGCGCTCGCACAATGCTATCGGCTATATTCAGATCCACACCGCTCGGGAAATCGTGGTTCGGCGAGTATACATCAATGAGTTTGGCGGTGAAATCGGTATCGAGCGAGTTAGAAGCCGCCCATAGCTTCACGATAAGACGGCCCGTGACTTCCATATCGTTAGCCAGCGGCGGAGTTTGAAATACGACAACGTCGTTGCGCGCCGAAAGCGGCCGCGAATCCGTGCACAGCCAAAAATCCGGATTGCAGCGCTGGTTGGCCGCGCCCTGGAACATGATCGTACCTTGCGAGGAGATGTTGCCGCCTAAAGTGGGCACGGGATTTCGCGGATCAAACAAATAATGGATCGGAGTGTCAGCAGCCGGCGCATCCGGCGAGAGCACGCCGCCGGAATGCAGGTAATACGGCGTGGCTTGTGTACGTGCCAACGGCCATTCCTGCTCATTGCGCCAATGCCCGCCGACGAAGATACGGCCTTCCGCTGTCTTGTGAGCATCTCCGCCGCCCATGACATAGATTCGAACGGGCGGCTCGCGATCCACGCCGTTATCGATTCCTTTCAACCAGTGGTCGAACCAGCGCAAATGGAATGCCCAGAGATCAAGCGCGGCATCTTCGGTGAATTGTGCCTGGCCGGCGAAGTCGTGATTCTCCGCGCTGTGAATCCAGGGTCCGACGATGAGCCTCTGCAAGCTGTGCTTGGCCTTCCGCAGTTCCACGTAGTTCAAATTTGCGACCTGAGTGCCCCACGAGTCATACCAGCCTGTTGTGTGGTATGCGGGAACATCCTTGTACTCCTCCAAGTGATCGACTACACTCGAGCCGGAATTTTTCCAGAAGTCATCGTAATCGCCGTGGCTCATGGCCTCGATCAGCCAAGCCTCGTAGTCGGGAGCGAATTTAAGAGGCGTCGTGCCGGGGCGCAGCGGCAAACCGCGTATGTAATCGCGAACGTGAGCGCCCATGTCGATCAGCGCGGGTGCGGCTGCCGGCTGTTCCGCCGCGCGCAATGCCGCGGCCGACCTATTTGGCTCTTCGGTGGCGACTCCAAGAGTGAATACCCAGTTGAAGAAGCGCAACTCGAAAGCGCCGTTGTGGCGCACTCCGTAGCGTCCAAAGTTCGACATCGCATTGCGCGGAACCATCGCCTTGATATACGGCGCATTTGCAATGGCAAGAGCATGCTGAGTCGCGCCGCCGTAGGAGCTCCCCATTGTGCCGATGCTGCCGTTACACCAAGACTGCGCTCCGATCCACCGGGCGGTATCGAATCCGTCGTTTGGATCGTCGCGAATTGGGCGCCAGCGGCCTTCTGATTTATAGCGGCCGCGGACATCCTGAAAAATCACGATGTATCCATGGGGAACGAGATGTGCCGCGGCGACCGATCCGGCGGACTTGTCGTAGGGCGTGCGCTCGAGCACGACCGGAAATTTGCCCTCCGCGCGCACGTCGCCTTGGGCCGGGAAATAGATGTCGGTGGCTAGCTTCACTCCGTCGCGCATCGGCACCATCACGTCTTTGATGGAGGCGATCTGATAAACGGTCTCTGGCTGCGCGTATGCCATGGGGACACACGCGCAAAGTAAGAGCGGCCACAGACTAAGCCGTGGGCTGGAAATCTTCGGGTGGAGGGTCATGCGTGAGCTGTTTCCCAACGAGTTTACGCGTTCCAAAGCGAGCGAGGTGTGAATTGAAACAGCAGATGCAAACCGAACGAGTTCAGACTCTCATCATCGGCGGCGGTCAAACGGGTCTGTCAACCGGCTATCACTTGCGCCGCCGCGGTCTCCCTTTCGTGATTCTCGACGCCAACCAGCGAATCGGCGATTCTTGGCGGAACCGGTGGGACTCACTGCGTCTGTTCACGCCCGCACGTTTCGATGGGCTCGACGGAATGCCGTTCCCCGCACCCGCACACTCGTTCCCCACGAAGGACGAGATGGCGGATTATCTCGCATCGTATGCAAGGCGGTTCGACTTACCGGTCAGAACTGGAGTGCGCGTGGACCGGCTCTCGAGGCAAGGAAATCGGTATGTCGTAACAGCCGGCCAGCAGCGGTTCGAAGCCAAACAAGTTGTGGTAGCGATGGCCCGTTATCAGACCAGCCGGGTGCCGCGCTGGGCCTGGGAACTCGATCCATATATCGTGCAACTGCATTCAAGCGCCTATCGAAATCCGAAGCAATTGCGAGAGGGCGGCGTCCTGTTGGTAGGAGGCGGCAACTCAGGGGCCGAACTTGCGGTAGAGATCGCGCGCCATCATCGCACGTGGATGTCCGGAAGAGACACGGGGCACATTCCGTTTCGCATCGACGGGCTTCCCGCACGATTGTTCCTGGCGCGTTTTGTGCTTCGCTTCGTGTTCCATCGGGTACTGACGGTCAAGACGCCGATGGGCCGAAAGGCGCGGCCGCGAGTACTTTCCCAAGGCGGGCCGCTGATTCGGCTGAAGCCCGCGGATCTGAAGGCAGCCGGGGTCGAGCGCGTTCCGAAAATGGCCGGCGTCGAGGACGGACTGCCGGTGCTCGAAGACGGCCGTGTTCTCGATGTGACGAATGTGATTTGGTGTACAGGATTTAGTTCCGGCTTCTCCTGGATCGATTTGCCGGTCTTCGGGGATGATGAAGTGCCGCGGCATGAGAGCGGCGTGGCTACGGGCGAGCCTGGCCTCTACTTCGTCGGTCTGCCATTTATCTATGCATTTTCGTCCACAATGATTCACGGCGTCGGCAGAGATGCTGAACGCATTGTGAAAGTCATTGACCGGCGACTGCGCGGCACCGCGTCGGAATCGTCGGAAGCAGAAGGAACGGAAGCGGAGACTGCATCGGCCTCGCATCGGTAGGGCTTATATAATGCCCGCGTGAATCGCCGAACCTTTCTTGGCGGGGCGGCCGCCTACAGTGCAAGCCTTTCCGCAGCCCCGCCGCAACGACACTCTATCATCGACAGCCACATTCACCTGTTCGACGTTTCACGCCCTCAGGGCGTGCCCTGGCCGCCGAAAACCAGTCCGATTTACAAGAGCTCGTTGCCGGAAGGCTACCGGAAGCTGGCTGAGCCGTACGGCATCACTGGTGCAATTGCAATCGAGTGCAGCCCGTGGCCAGCCGACAACGAATGGGTACTGGATATCGCACGCGATGCGCCGATCATTGTGGGGACTATCGGCAATCTTGAACCCGGTGGATCCGATTTTGGAAAGCACTTGGAACGTCTTCACAAGAATCCTCTTTTTCGCGGAATACGTTATGGGAACCTTTGGGGACGCAATCTCGATAGCGAGATCTCGAAGCCTGAATTTGTAGCCGGATTGAAACTGTTGGCCGATGCCGGTCTTGTGCTCGACACTGCGAACCCGACACCGGCATTGATGCGAGCGGCCGTGCAAGTGACGGATCGGGTCCCGAATCTCAGAATCGTTCTCGATCACATGCCGGAATTGAAACTTCCGGACGATCCAGCTGCGCGCAAAGCGTGCGACGCCGATCTGCGGTCACTTGCGGCGAGGCCCAACGTTTTTGCGAAAATTTCTGGGATTGTGCGGCGCGTGGACGGGCGCGTGCCACTCGATTTGAACTTTTATCGCGACCGTTTGGACCACATCTGGGAGATATTCGGCCCGGATCGGCTATTGTTCGGGAGCGACTGGCCCAATAGTGCGCAGTGGGCGTCGTATCCGCAGATTTTCCAGCTGTCGCAGGATTTTCTTTCCTCAAAAGATGCGGCGTCGGTCGAAAAAATCCACTGGAAGAACTCGCTCCATGCGTATCGCTGGACGCGGCGCTAGAAAGCCGCGCGCAAAGTACCGCCGAGGTCGAGATTGGCTCCCGTTATGAACTTCGCCAGAGGCGACGCCAAAAATACGACCGCGTTGGCGACATCGTTCGGTTCACCGAAGCCAAGCGGCATGTAGCGGTCTTCGAGAAACTTCTTCACAGCTCCTTCACGATCGAGCCCAAATTGGGTGGCGATCTGATCGGCGATTCCTCCGGGCCGCGAAAACAGACCTGTCCATACGGGCCCGGGGGAGACGGCATTCACTCGCACTTTGGGGGCATATGCCTTGGCAAGGGATTTCGTGAGGTGCAGAATGCCGATTTTGAAGAGCCCGTAGTCCATTGGCACCGGCTCCGGCTGCCTCCCGAGATCGGACCCGATGTTGACTACCGCCGCCGAGCCCAACTCAGCCATACGGGGAAGCAGAGCGCGGCACGTTCGGATGCACCCCAAAAGGTTTACGTTCATGGAGCGCAGCCATCTCTCGTCTGAAATTTGTTCGAACGGGAGCGGATCGGCGACGCCCAAATTGTTCACGAGAATATCGGGCGCTCGTCCGAAAGTGCGGAGCACAAGCGCGACCGATTGTTCGATTCCCGCAGCGGTGCTGAGGTCGGCGGCGAAGGTTCCGTGCCAGGCATTGGCTTTGCGCTTGAGCGTTGCCGCGTCTTGATCCGCTACGATCACACTCGCGCCTTCCGTGGTTAGCGTGTCAGCGATTGCGGCGCCGATACCATTCGCGCCGGCCGTAACAAAACACAGCTTTCCTTTGAGTTGATAATCCATTCAGGCCGCGGTTGTCAGGGCTAAGCCTTGGCCTTCCGAGCGGCGGGAGCAGACGCAGTGGAGGAATTCTTCCCTCGCTTCAACGTGAGTGTTGGCGGTTTCGTTTTGCCAGGCAATTTTTTCATACGTCAAGCATATCGTCCGGTTAAAGCGTTCCCATCCCGCCATCAATCTGGATGTCGGCGCCGACCGTAAATGCGGATTCGTCCGACGCGAGAAAGACCACGGCGCTGGCAATTTCGTTGGGATTTCCGAAGCGCCCGACCGGGACCTGGCTCTGAATGGAAGCGGAGACCGCTTTGAGATCGGCCTCGGAGAAGCCGAGTTTGCCGTAAAGAGGAGTAACGATCGGGCCGGGACTTACGGCATTCACGCGGATACCGCGCGAGATCAGCTCGCCGGAAAGGGTGCGTACGAGCGAAAGAATCGCGGCCTTAGTGGCCCCGTAGACGCTGCTATTCGGCATGCCGATGCGGGCGTTTACCGAGGCATTGATCACAACGGAAGCCGGATTCGCCAGGAGCGGCAAGAGCGCCTGAATCAGAAAGTACGGTCCTTTGACGTTCAACGCGAAGGAACGGTCGAACCCAGCCTCGTCCCACTGCTCGATGGGCCGCAGCTCCGCAATACCGGCGTTGAGGAATAGAACGTCAAGCCCTCCAAATGCCTGGTGGATCGTTTCCGCCACGACTTTTTGAGCCGCTACATCGCTCGCATCGGAAGCAATGACGAGCACATTCTCTCCGAGTTCCTTGCGCGCCGCCTCGAGAGTTGCGGGATTCTTCCCGGTGATCGCAACACGTGCGCCTTCGGCCACGAACTCCCGAGCCGTTTCAAGCCCAATGCCGCTAGTGCCCCCGGTGATGAGGGCGCGTTTGTTTTTCAATCGATTCATGACTGTCCTTTAGTGCGAAACCGGAATCGTCGCCGCCTCAGCGCTTCCCGCATACAGCGCATTGAACAGCAGCTTGAACGTGCCGTGGCTCTGACCGCGAAACGTAACCTCGGGTCCAAGCAGGAATAGTTTGCCCCGGCCGAGCGAAGCTTCCGCAACGGCCGTTCCACCGTCCAGCAGCTGCTCGCCCCACGCCCACCCACTCACAAGCGGTTTTGTGCCGGTAAACCAAGCGACTGCGGAAATGCCTTGCGTTGCCGCGTTCGGGCGGAGCTTGAAAACCGGACTGTTATCGAAGAACACTACCGCTTCCAGTGGCATCCCATAGGCGAGCGGATTGTGGTTATCGATCTCGACCTTAAGCAACGAGCCCGGAACATAGTATTTTTCGCGTGGCGCGGTAATGTATCTTTCGATGGGGACATCGAGCCAGTCCGCCATCCTCGTGGAGCCCCTACCGACAGTGACGATCGAGCCTCCGGCCTGGATGAATTTCCTAAGCTGCGGCGCCGCGGTCTCTTCGGTCAGATGACCTAATAACGGCCGGTATTTTTCGGGGACCGTCTCGGGGGCCGGTTGCGCGGGGCCGTCGGATCCCACGTCCGGAAACAACAGCACATCAAAGCGGCTATTCAGGTTCCCGGCATCGAGCGTTCGAGGATACGCAACCTCGAACGGAAACTCGTAGCGCTCAAAAAGCCAGCGGGTCCAGCCGGAGCCGATCGAGCCGCCGTACTGATCGTAGAGGCCAATGCGAATGGGCTTCAATTTGAACGATTGACCAGCGGGCGCCGCCGCTACACCGTGCACGGAGATTCCGTACTTGCTCGCGACCTGCTCCAGAATTTCGCGAGCAACAGACGATTCGGGAATCCAAATGGCTCCGGTCCCCAGGTCCTCGCCATCGGCCGGAGGTGCGTTCGCGAGCCAATACACCGGGCAATTGGCTTGCAGCAGGCGATTGATCGCGATAAAGGAATCATTCGTGCGATGGCTAATCAGATAACCGGCCGGCTTCCCGGCCCCCAGAATTGCTCCCGGTGGCGGGTCCTGCAAGCCGTCAAGCGAGACAAATGGCCCGTCAAAGCCATCGAGGATACGATCGAATTCGATGCCCATCTGCAGCGCGAGCGTCCAGCCGGCGCTGTCATACGGCGGAATCGGCGGCCCGCCCGGATAGAGGAGGTCGTTCGGATGAATCTGCGGCTCGAACATATCCATCACATGCGGACGAAACGCTTGATCGGTTTTCACGACGTAGGAACCGGCTGGATAGGTCTTGCCGTTCACCTGAAACGTGGCCGCCGCCTTCCGGACGGTGATTCCGGTTTTAAGGAGAGCGTTGACGAACTTGACCGCGGTGGGGAAGTCAGGTTGATTTGACGGAATGATATAGCCGCGCGCATCACGATGGCGTGGATTGTGCAGGACAGATTGATACAAGTCCACGGGCAAGGCGGCGCCTCCGAGTCCTCCTGTCGTTAGCCCTGGCGGCAATTCGTGCGACGGCTTAGAAGGTGCAGCGGAGCGCAGCGCGTCGATGCGATCGGGAGTGATGGTCCAATGATCCTGGCTGCCGTCTTCGATCGAGTTGCGGCCCATCCGATAGAAGTTGTAGAGGAGTGTCTCGCGGTAGCGCGAGGCATAGTCGAGCACCGCGCGATTGTTGCTCATCTCGTATTCGATGGATTGCCGGTAGTGCCAGGTGTGCGGCGCAACCGGCAGCGGCCAGTCGCCGGTTGGCAGTTGCTTTTCCGCCACCAGCGGTATCTGGATCGGCGTAGGATTACCAATGATCTCGGTGAGCAGCCCGATCATGTTGTGGAAATAGGCGATAGTGCGCAGACCCCCGTTCCACCAGGTGGAATAGTTCGCGCCAGAGCGCTGCACCGAGCCGCCCTTGCCTTCCGCCACCAAGCGCTGATGCATGGCCGTGCCCACGGCTTCCACGCCGAGCGGAATGAGCGGATCGAAGTGGTAGTTGAAGGGGTCGCGAAACGGGGGCATGAAGATTATCGCGCCGGCCGGCCCGGTCTGGTGATGATTGTAGACGATCTGCGGAAACCACTCGAGAAACATCTGGCGATTCATGTTGGTGGTCTCCGGCATGTTCGACATGTAGAAATCGCGATTGTTGTCGTGGCCGATATAGTGCTGAAACAGGGTTGGCAAGCCACGCAAACTGCGCTTCACCGGGTCGGCTTCGCGCATGTACCAGTTCGCCACCAGTTCCTGGCCGTCCGGATTCGCCAGCACGCAGAGCAGGATGTCGTCATTCAGAATCCGCAGAGTCTCCGGGTCGGTACGGCTCACCATCTCGTAAACTTCTTCCATCTCTTGCTGCGAACCGACGGTTTCGGTGGCGTGCAGGCCTCCGTCAATCCAAACGACCGCTTTGCCTTCGCGAGCCAGAGCGTGGGCCTGTTCGTCTGTCAGACCTTCGGCACGGGCCAGCCGCCGGGAAATATCTTTGTAATGATCCAGCCGCTTGATTGTTTCGGGCGCGCTGATAATCGCCATATACTGGCGGCGATTTTCGGCCGTTGGCCCGATATCGATCAGTTTCATGCGATCCGATTCAGAGGCCAGCTTGTGCCAGTAGGCGTCAAGCTGGCTGTAGTTCGCCACCTGATAGTCATCACCGAGATTGAAACCGAGCGCTTCTTTGGGGGTGGTTATCCTCACTGTGTCCTGGGCATGGCCCAGCACGGCGGCGACGAGCAGAAACAGAGTGAGACGGGACAAAAGCGTCCTAGCGTTGTGGGGGTTGAGCAGCCTTTGCGGCCGCGGCCTCGTCCGGGAATAACGGATGAGTCAGCGGATGTTCGTGGCCTTCGTGGCAGGTGAAACAGCGAACCGCCGGATGATTCTTGAAATGCTCGGCATCGATAGAGGCAACCATTTCGATCATCTTGCGGGCGGTTTTCTTTTCTTTCTTGTCATCCAGGTCCATCTTGTGCTGGACGTGGCAGAACTCGCAATTCTTGCCGAGCGACCATGCAAAATACCGCATGGAATCGATGAACTCGGATGCGGGAAGATCCTTGAGCGGCGTCTTCACGTTCTTGAAACGCTTCTCGGCGGTCTCCTCCGGCGCGCGGAGCGGAGCGGCGGCGGTGTCCGGCTGCTTTGACAGAACTATGCTGCTTTCCGCCTCTTTGCCGTTATTGTTTGAGAGCGAATGCAAGGTGAGAGTCTGGCCATTCGAAGAAAGTTCGTAGGTGCGCTTGAAAGTATTGGGACGGCCGGCGGTTTCGCCGCTCACCGTGAAGACGCTACCTTCGGATGAGGTAATAAGCCGTGTGGGAACGCCCATATAGGAAAGGATGGCCGCTTTGCCGTTGAGGAAGACCGTGAGCACCGAACGCTCTTCGCCATGCTGACCCCAGATGCCCGTGGTTTCGACGAACTGCGGCGCTTGTTCTTTCGTATGGGCATCGAAGGTCGCTATCTTGCGCTCGATGATTAACAGGTAGTTTGTAGGGGTCGAACCCGGCGGTCCCGCCAGCTTGCTCTTGCCAAGATCCGCTTTCCAGACGCCACTGATATTGGGGAATGGGGCATCGGGGGATTGGGCGGATAAGAGCGCAGCGCTCAAAGCCCCTAGAGCAGCCAGCTTCAGCATAGATTGGGCAAAGTATAGCATCGCCCTTGTCCGCTGTTACTTGGCCGTTTTCACCTTTCCCCAAAAGATGCTGCAATCGTCCACATCCGTCCGATGTGGGAATAGGGTGGACAACCCGTAATAGTCGATCAAATCGTCCTTGCAGCTTTGCACGGTGTGGAAGCGGCCGGCTTCGATCTGCTTCTTGAACTCGCCTTGCGAGACGACATGCAAAAATTTTTCTCTTTCCGCCGGCAATTGGATATTGCGTGCGTAGGAGAATTCAAGACCCGTAGGCGGCGTACGGTGCAAGAGGAAATAAACCGGCTCTTCGGCATAGAGCGTTTCTCCGGGCGGCGTGACTTCGGCGACTTTCCGCGCCACGTTCTCATAGTCTTTCCATGTGTCGGCGTCGCGATCGTCAAAGAGCGCCTGCGCGCAGCTTAGTGCGACGAGAACGGCCGCCACGCCAGCCAAGCGGCGCGAACGAATGGCAGATAGTCCCACCACCGCCAGAATGCTCACGAATGGAACTACGAACACGAAGTATCGCTCGAATGTAGGATGGGTCAACGCATTGAATAGCGCCAGCCCGAGACTCAACCACATTGCCAGGCGGAATTCGGAGCCCCATTCGGAGTTCCGGTAGACGCGGCGAACGCCCAGGAACGCAAGCCCACCTATGAGCAGTGCCTGCGTGGAATTGAGCCATGCCGTTATTACGCCCAGGTCATGTAGCGTAGCCCCCGGCCAATTCGCACGCCGATAGAGCGCCTGGTATTCGAAGATGTTGAAAAAAACCTGCTGTGGCGCCTTGAAGAAGAGCCATATTAGAGGGGCGAACGGGATGGCCGCGCCCACGAGGAACGCCCCGCCCTTGAGCCAGCGATTCGCACCCTGCTCGCTCCAGAGCATCCACGCCAGCAGAATTGCCGCAACAGGGGCCGTCAAGAGCGAACAGCCGGCGGCCACGCCCGAGAGCAAACCGGCGGCCAACGCAAGCAGCGTGGATGTGCGACGCACCGCGGCCACAGCCAAGCAAAATGCAGCGACGCTGAAAAACAACCCGCTGCCATATGCCTGCGCGACCGTTCCGAATTGCAGGATGGTCGTGTTGAGGCCGACAAAAACGGCGGCGCAGATGACCGCCGGCCAATCCCACTTCGGGCGCTCGCCCGCGGGAAGATGCGTGAGCACAAAGCGCGCAGTCAACAGCATGGCGCCCACGACGAATAGCGCGGCCAAGAGATGAGGAGCATACCAGCTCTGGCCAAAGAGGCGAATCAAGCCGGCATTGGCATAGGCATTCAGGGGAGTTTGGGGAAAGCAGAAATCTACATATGGAGTTTTGCCTTGCGCGATCAGCGCCGCGGCAACCAGATGAAAGCCTTCATCCCAAACAAATGCGCGCGTTTGCGAGTAGGCGATGAGGGCGCCGGCGACAAGAGCGAGAACTGCTGAGAGAGGCCCTATGCCGTTACGCGCCGGGCTCGGAGTAGTACTGAGCATACCGACTACAGATTAATCTGACTGCGTAAAACCTCCAAAGTTCGATATAAAGCAAGTAGCCCTACTTACGACGCACTTCTAAGAGTTCTCAGGTAAAGCAGTTCGGCAAAGGCATAGAAGATCAGACAAGAAAATCGAGTTCCCGTCTGCAAACGGGAACTCGACTGGAAAGGAGAAAGTAGACATGAAAGTTAAGAGCAGTGTTGGTGCCGGTCGCACTTATTGGGGTCCGTGATTCATACGGAAGAAGGAAGTCGAGTTCCCGTCTGCAAACGGGAACTCGGAAAGGAGAAAAGTACACATGAAAGTTAAGAGCAGTGTCGGTGCCGGTCGCACCTATTGGGGTCCCTGATTCCCACATCGGCACACAACTGCCGATGTTATAGTCGAGCGGGCCGCTGCGCTTTTTTAGGCGCGCGGCCCACTCTATTTTTGTAGCTCCCTCCTCTTGTATCATGGCCAGCAGCTTCCATCGGACCAGTCAGTCCCTTCGCCTCGATCGAGGAATGTGGTCCATCACCGCATTCGCCGTAGCGATCACCCTAGCCGCCGCGTGGCTAGTGTGGGCATTTAAAGCAGTAGTAGTCCGTTATGAGGTATCAGATTCAGCACGGCTCGAAGTAGACGCCGCGGCATATCCCATCGAGTCGCAAGCCGCCGGCCGGCTCACCGCTTCGCAACTAATTCTCGGCAAAGAAGTCCGTGCCGGCGATGTACTCGTCGAGCTAGATAACCGGAGCGAACAACTCGCACTCGAACAGGAGCGAGTCCATCGCGCCTCGCTCGCGCCGCAGCTAGCCGCGCTTCGTGCCGAGGTCGAGTCGGATGAGCAAGGAAATGCCGCCGAACGGGCGGCCGTCGTGGTGGCCACGGGAGGAGCAGAAGCCCAGCGCCGACAGGCGGAAGCACAGGCGGCATTGGCGGAGGAGGAAGCGGCGCGTGCAAATCGGCTGCGCAGCGAAGGGCTCATCTCGGAAGCGGAGGCGCGGCGTGCGAACGCGGACGCCCAAGGCAAACGTGCCGCGGTAGAGAGCATGAAGGCTTCAGTGGCGCGTCTCGAGCCGGAACTTCAAATTCGCAGGCGTGACCGTGACGCGGCGGCGGCGGAGACACGCGGAGACATCGCGCGGCTCGAGTCGGAAGTAGAGGCATCAGCGGCGAACACCAGACGTCTCGAATTTGAAATTGAGAAGCGCCGTATCCGCGCACCCATCACGGGCCGTTTGAGTGAATGCGCAACCCTGCGGCCGGGAGCCTACATCACCGCCGGTCAGCAACTCGGGATCATCGTGCCGGGCAGCAAGCTACAAGTGGTGGCGGAATTTTCGCCGCAGGCGGCACTCGGCAAAATTCATCCCGGCCAAAAGGCGATCGTAAAGCTCGATGGCTTTCCGTGGGCGCAGTTCGGAACGCTCCCGGCGAGTGTCGTGCGCGTGGCGGGTGAAATTCGCGCCGGCAAAGTGCGCGTGGAACTGGCGGTGCACGCTCCGGAAGGGTCGCGTATCCAGCTCACGCATGGCCTGCCCGGATCGGTTGAGGTCGAAGTGGAGCAAATTTCTCCGGCCGTGCTGTTGCTCCGGTCCGCGGGACGGGCAGTGGGTGCGCGTTGAGAAAGCTGTTCGCGCCTGAAGTCGTTCAAACCTCCAGCCTCGATTGCGGACCGGCGGCGCTCAAATGTCTGCTCGAAGGGTTCGGCATTCCGATCGACTACGGGCGCTTGCGGGAGGCGTGCCAGACGGGTCTGGACGGTACGCTGACCAACACCGTGGAAACGGTCGCCAACGAACTTGGCCTCGAGGCCGAGCAGATCATGCTGCCGGTAGATCACCTTACGCTTCCTGCGGCTAAGGCTCTGCCGGCAATTGTAATGGTCACGCTGGCTAATGGCGTGACACATTTTGTAGTCATTTGGCGGCGGCACGGCAACATGCTGCAGGTGATGGATCCGGCGGTGGGGCGCCGCTGGGTGCCCGCCAAGCAATTCGCGTCCGAGGTATACCGCCACCGCATGGCGGTGGGAGCCGCCGACTGGCGCGAATTTGCGGCGTCTGACGATTTTCAAGTGGCGTTGCGTGCGCGGCTCGGCAATTTGGGAATCGGTAAAGCGGCAATCGACGAACTAACGGGCGAAGCGTTGTCCGCCGAGGGTTGGCGGCAACTGGCCGCGCTCGATGCGGCGACACGCCTGTTGACCTCGCTGGCCGCGGCAGGTGGCTTACCGGCAGTGCGTCATCGAGCCAGTTTGTTGCGGAGATTGGCGGCGACACCCGATCTGATCCCACCGAATTGCTGGTCTGCGACCGATTCCGAAGATGACAGTCAGGTCGTGTTGAGTGGAGCGCTGCTGGTGCGAGCGAAGGGCAAGCGGAAAGGCGTTCGTCAGACGCAGCTTCCGTCAAGCCTGGCCGCGGCCGTCGAAACCCCCACGGTGAAGCCGGCGCGCGCATTGCTCCACGCCCTAAGAAACAGCGGCCGCGCCGCCGCCAGTTTACTGCTGGTGGCATTGCTGGCGGCGGCCGGCGGAACGCTCGTCGAGGCACTGCTATTCCGTGGGTTGCTCGATATCAACACCCAACTTCACTTAGCCGGACAACGCGCGGGCGCTTTGGGGGCACTGTGGCTTTTCAGCCTGGCGTTGCTGCTGTTCGAAATACCGATGTTCGCGACGGGCCTTTGCCTGGGGCGTCAGATCGAAAATCGATTGCGCGTCCTCTTCCTCGAGAAGATTCCCCGGCTCGGAGACCGCTACTTCCAGAGCCGCCTCACTTCGGACATGGCAGAGCGCAGCCATGCTACGCACCGTCTGCGCCAGTTGCCGGATCAGGCGCGGCAACTCCTTTCGGCACTCGCGCAAATGGCGGCGACGGCGGTAGGGCATTGTCTGGCTGGAGCCGTCGTCGGCACCGTTCGTCCTTGCGACCTGCGCCGCTGCCGTGGTGCCGATTTTCGGGGCGCAAGCACTGTTGGCCGAGCGCGATTTGCGGACCCGTAATCACGCCGCTGGCCTGACACGTTTCTATCTGGATGCGATGCTCGGGCTGGTGGCAATTCGTGCGCACGGCGCGGAGCGGAACGTGCGGCACGAGCAGGAGAAGCTTCTGGGCGACTGGGCGCAGGCCGCCTGGCGTCTACAACGCGCCATTGTGAATGTCGAGGCCATACAGCTTGTCGCAACGTTCGGTTTGATCGCCGCTCTGTTTGTCACGCGGCCGTTCGTGGGAGCGGAAGCCGGCCGGGTGCTGCTGGTGGCGTATTGGGCGTTGAATCTACCGGTGCTCGGCCAGGACATTGGAACGCTGGCGCGGCAGTTCCCGATGTATCGCAATTTGACACTGCGGCTGCTTGAACCGCTAGGCGCACCCGACGAGGCGAGCGCGCCGCAAATTCAAACAATGGCGCTGGACGCCGCACCGGCCATTGAATTCCGCGGCGTATCGGCCGAAGCGTCCGGTCATCCGATATTGAGTGAGATCGATTTGACAATCGAAGCGGGCACTCAGCTCGCGATCGTAGGACCTTCAGGGGCGGGCAAATCCAGCCTGGTGGGCATCCTACTAGGCTGGCTCGTGCCGAGCCAGGGAACCGTGCGGATCGATGGCGAACCGCTGGATTGCGAACAGCTACGGCTTTCGACCGCGTGGGTAGATCCCGGAGTGCAACTTTGGAATCGCTCCTTGTTTGAGAATCTCCGCTATGGCGCGCCTCCCGAGGCGCCGCCGGTGCCGGAAGCGATTGCGACGGCAATGCTGCATGGGGTACTAGAGTCTTTGCCGCAGGGATTGCAGACCAAACTCGGTGAAGGCGGGGGATTGGTATCGGGCGGTGAAGGACAGCGCATTCGTTTGGGCCGGGCCCTCGCGCGGCCGGATGCGCGACTAGTGATTCTGGATGAGCCGTTTCGCGGCCTGGATCGGGAAAAGCGGCGCGAGTTACTGGCGCGCGCGCGTCAGGTGTGGCGGGGCGCCACGCTCCTGTGCATCACGCACGACCTGGAGGAGACGAGATCGTTCGATCGTGTCGTCGTGGTAGAGGGTGGACGCGTCGCCGAACAGGGCGCGCCAGCGGAACTGGCGGCATGTGACGAATCGCGCTATGCGCAGTTACTCGCTGCCGAAGAAAGAACGCGATCGAGCATGTGGAGCCGGGCTCTCTGGCGGCGAATTCGTATCCATTCAGGCCAGATTGTGGAAGAGCTGCCGCGCACCGCGCAAGAGAACGATAGGGCAAGCGAGGTAGCCTAATGCCGGATTTTTCTGCCCTGAGTTGGCCTGATTCGCGGTTGGGCGATGCCCTGACAATGCTTGCCCGGCATACCGGCTTTGGTCGCTACGCGGCGGGCGTCCGATCTCCCGAGAACGATTCCGCTCTCGAAGGCTGGATCGAGTGGGGCGCCAAAAAACTGGGCTGCGAAGCGCATCTTCTCGAGATCCCTTTTCGCGATCTCGAAAGCGAGTTAGCAACCGCTCACCCGGCGCTGCTGCGTCTTTCGCCGAGCTCGTTTCTGCTGCTCGTGGGGGCCAATCGGCGTAACCTGCGCGTGCTGACTCCGGCGCTCAGAGTTGCGCGAATTTCCATCTGTGATTTGGCCGGCGTGATTCGGGAACCGCGGGAGCGCGGTCCACGCACGCAATTCGAAAGAGTGTTGAATGAAGTGGGCATTCCGAACTCCAAGCAAGCGCGCACGCTCCGTCTGCTGATGGACGATCAATCCGGCGGGCGGCCGTTTCGCGGATGCTGGATTCTGCGGCCGCAAGCGGGGGAGAGCACGCTTCGCTCGCTCGGAGAAGCAAACTCCCTCCAGCACGGAGCCGCCCTGATGGCAACGCATTTGTTGCAATATCTGATCTGGCTGGCTTCCTGGGCAATATTGGGCAGCCTTTCGTTGAGCGGGCATCTCGATCGAGGCTGGCTGACGGCGTGGGCGCTCCTTCTTGTCACGTTCATTCCCTTTCAATTGCTGGCTACGCGCCTGCAAGGCTCTTTCGCCATCGGGCTCGGAGGTTGGCTGAAACGCCGGCTGCTGGCGGGCGCGCTGCGGCTAAAGCCGGAAGGCATGCGCCATTCGGGCATCGGCGGATACCTGGGTCAGGCGCTCGAAGCGGCGTCACTCGAAAACCTTGCTATTAGCGGTGGAATTGCAGGAGTGCTCGCGGCGATTGAGTTGATATTGGCGATGTGTTTACTTGGCCGTTTCGCACCGGTGCTGGTCGCCTGGTGTGCGCTCGCCGGCCTGGTGGCGTATCGCTTCGCCCGGCGCTTCGAGCGGTGGACGACGACCCGCATGGAGATCACGCAGGATCTGGTAGAAAGCATGATTGGGCATCGGACACGGCTCGTCCAACAACGCCGTGCCGACTGGCATGTCGAGGAAGATTTGGCGCTCGACCGCTACCTTGAGGTTTCGCGGCGTGTTGACAACTTCGGGGTCTGGCTGGTGGCGGCGATTCCACGTGGCTGGTTGCTTGTGGGCTTGTCGTGCCTCGCGCCGTCGGTTCTCGCGCCACAGAGTACGAGTTCCCAGACTGCGATTCTGCTAGGCGGCGTGCTGGTAGCTTATACGGCGTTTCGAAAGCTGTCATCTTCGTTCGCCGACATCGCCATTGCGGCAGTGGCGTGGAAGCGCATCCGGCCGCTGCTAAACGCCGCCGAGCAGCCGGAAATTTTGGGCGAGTCTCCGATGGCCGCGCCGCCAGCTCCGGGGAAAACCGTGATCGAAGCCGACCGCGTCACGTTTCGTTATCGCAGCACTGGAAATCCCGCGCTACGCGCCTGCAGTCTCGCCATCCAGACCGGCGAGCGCATTCTCCTCGAAGGGCCTTCTGGCGGTGGAAAGACGACATTTGCATCGTTGCTCTCCGGCATGCGGCAACCTGAATCCGGCTTGTTGTTGATGAACGGCATGGATCAGCATACCCTCGGCGAGGTCGAGTGGCGGCATCGGATCGCCGCGGCGCCCCAGTTCCATGAAAATTACATCCTGACCGAGACGCTAGCCTTCAATCTTTTGATGGGCCGCCGCTGGCCGCCCACCGGGCCGGATATGCAAGAAGCGGAGACCGTTTGCCGCGAACTGCGTTTGGGAGATTTACTCGACCGCATGCCGAGCGGCCTGCTGCAAATGGTCGGAGAAGGGGGCTGGCAGCTCTCGCATGGCGAACGGAGCCGGATTTACATCGCCCGCGCGTTGCTGCAGGACGCGAGTCTCGTCATTCTCGACGAGAGTTTCGCAGCGCTCGATCCTGAAAACCTACAGACGGCGCTTGAATGCGTCCTGCGGCGCGCGGGGACGCTCATGGTGATCGCCACCGTAATCGCGCACCCGTAATCGCGCACCGTGAGCGTTTAATCGGCTAAGTAACCTTACGGCGCCGGACGATTCCCGTCAGAGCCAGAAAGCCCAAAGCGGTAAGAGCAATGGCGCCCGGTTCTGGGACGGCTTTGATTTCGGCGAAGAGGCCGTCCGCCTCGTCGTTAATGCCAGCCGTTATGAACAAGGCGTTTGGATCGAAGCCGGACCCCTGAGCGCGGAAATCGAGTGCCCAGAGGCCCTCGTTGACGATTGGATTGCCCGACGAATCCTTGAGCGTTCCCAGAAAATTGCCGTTGCCGGGATCGAATGCGTTGATCGTGCCGTCGCCAAAATTTCCGACGAGAACATCGCCGCCGAATTCGCCGAAGCCGGCAGGCGCAATGGCGATCCCCCAGGGAGCATTGAGTGGCCCACCGTTATGCAGGCGTTGGAGGAAATTCCCGTTGGCATCAAATACGTTGACTACACCTAGGCCGGCACCCTCGGCAGCCTCGTGCGTAACCGGATCGACTTGCGCATACTGAACATAGAGTTTCCCGCCGAGGTTCTGAACGTTGTAGGGCACATAGCCGGCGGGTAAGTTCGGATCGGTAAACGAACCGGAGAGAGTCGTGGGGGCGAAGCTGGAATTAAAAACATCGATGCGGCCACCCGCGAAATTCGCCGCGTACAGAAAATTAGCGGTCCCGTTTGTCCCGATCGCAAGGCCCGTATAGACTGCGCCGGGGGTGGTTGCCACAATCGCGGCCGTCGTCCCATTGTTCGCGTTCCAGGCGTCTATCGAGCCGGCTAGCGTGGCAAAGATGAAGCTGGAAGGAGCGCCATTCTCGACAAAGTTGCCCGCGCCAAAAGAATTATTTACTTGGCCAGTTGGTCCTGTGGGCGGTGGGGCGGTGGGCGGCACCGAAACAATCAGGGCTTGCGGCACGCTGGCAGCGTTATAGAGTGTGGAGTTGTTGGACCCTTGATTCGAAACCCAGAATGGACTAGTGGCGCTATGTGAAATGCCCCACGGATTTTTAAGGTTGGCATCGAAATTCGCGGCCATACCCGGCACATTAGAAACTAGGTTGGTCTGCGCAAAAGGTGACGCAAAAACGGCAACCGATTGAAGTGAAAAGAGAAGAGCGATTTTTGGTAGCGAATGTAACTTCATGTTAAGACCTCGAATGGACCTCTATTGTCCACTGGATTGAGAGGAATATGACCCGTTTTACCACCGTCTAGTGATCGGCCCTTAGTACTAGCGCAGTTTCAGTACCTCGGGCACTCGGGCCCCCTCCGTTGACGCTTTTTTGCGCAGCGATATACTGAAGGCTTAGATTTAGTGGACTAGTAACAGCGCGTCTTTTGCCACGTTCTGGCCGATACGTTTCCACTTACTTTGAACAACGTAAAGAAGGATTGCCATGCCCAAACGTACTTTTCAGCCGAACAATCGAAAGCGCGCCAAGACCCACGGGTTTCGCGAGCGCATGAAAACCGCCGATGGCCGCGAGGTGCTGGCGCGCCGGCGCGCGAAGGGCCGCCATAAGCTGACCGTCAGCGATGAGCGTGCTGTCCGCGAGGCGAAGTAGTCGCGGGCTCGGACAATTTGACCCGCTGGCACTTTCAAAACCAAGCCGCGTTCTTCGATCCGCGGAATTTCGCAGCGCGTATTGCGATGGTATCCGCATGACAAGCCGCTATTTCGCCGCGTTCTGTTTGCGTCTGGATGCCGCGGGCGCGCCGGCCCGATTCGGGTTCACTGTGCCCCGGGCGCTCGGCAAGGCGGTAGACCGGAATCGTTTGAAACGGAGAATGCGGGAGGCCGTTCGGGGACAGTTAGATGCTGCAGCGGCTGGCTGGGCCATCGTTTTCAACCCGCGACGCAATGTCCTCGATGCACCGTTTGGAGAATTATGCCGCGAAGTCGGGAAGGTCTTAGCGCGATGCAAATAGTCGTGATTGGGGCTCTCAGATGCTACAAACTGCTCGTGTCGCCACTTCTGCCGTCCGCATGCCGCTTTCGGCCCACTTGCTCGGAATACATGCTCGATGCGGTCGAGCATTATGGGGCTCTGCGCGGCGTTTGGCTCGGGCTGAAAAGGCTAGGCCGCTGCCATCCGTTCCGCGAGGGCGGTTACGACCCGGTCCGATAGTTATGAGCTTGTCATGAGATCGAAATTTACCGCTTATGTCCAATAGTCCGGGCGCCGCTCCGCCGGAACCGCCTTCACTCCAGAAGCGTCTGCCTCTTGCGCTGGCACTGATGATGCTGGTGCTGCTCGTATCGCAGTACATTTTTAAGCCCGCGCCCGGTCCCAAGCCGGTTACCCCGACGAACGACCAACCCGCGGCGCAGCTTGCCAAGAAGCCGGCCCCGCTTCCGCCTAACGAAAATGTGACCGCCGCCGCGGCTGGCGCGCAGGTTCATGGCGCCGCCGTCGCGCTAAACACCGTCGAAACCGATGTCTATCGCATTGTTTTCAGTAATCAGGGTGCGGTCGTCAAGAGTTGGGTCCTAAAGAAATTCAAGGATGATGCAGGCAAGCCGCTAGAGTTGATCAATACAGGCACGAAAGATGTTCCGGCACCGTTTTCGATCGACTTTATTGGGCAAAAGCCGCGCGTCGATCCAAACAATGTTGTGTATCAGGCCAAGGCCTCGTCCGAGGGAACGAGCCTGGAATACGAATACTCCGACGGCGCCACGACCGTCCGCAAATCGTTTGTTTTTTCGCGGGACAGTTATCTGGCAACGGTGAAATCGACGGTCCTTGAAGGCAATTCGCCTGTTCCGCACGTACTCGCCTGGCGCGGCGGCTTTGGTGATCAGACCGTGCGCGCAGCATCAGCCGCTGTCCACACCGTGCACTACGACGCGGGGGCGAGCAAACTGATCACCAAGACCGCGAAGGACGCTAAGGACGGACCGTTCACCGATTCGGGAAGCTTCACCTTCGGCGGAATCGAAGACAGCTTTTTTGCGGCAGTAGCGCTCCCAGCGGAAGGCAACTCGTTGGAAGTTCGGACCTATTCCGACAATGTCACGCTTCCCCACGAAGAGAAGCCTGCCGCCTATGCAGGGGTCGGCGTGGCAAGCGGTCCGCAAAACGATCTCTCTTTGTTTGTGGGCCCCAAGGACATCGACATCCTGCGCCAGGTTAACCCGAAGCTGGGAACACTGATCGATTGGGGATTCTTCGGCGTCATCGCGAAGCCGCTGTTCTTGTGGCTTAACTGGGTGCGCGACCACTGGACCGGTAACTATGGTTGGGCCATTGTTGTCGTCACGCTGATCATCAACCTGGCGCTTTTCCCGCTACGGCTTTCGAGCTTGAAGTCGGCGCGCAGGATGCAGAAGCTGCAGCCGCAGATTCAAGCCATCAATGCCAAGTACAAGAACATCAGCATACGCGACCCCAAAAAGGCCGAGCAGAACCAGGAAGTGATGGCGCTTTATAAGAAGGAAGGCGTGAATCCGGTAGGCGGTTGCCTGCCGATGATCATCCAGCTTCCCTTCCTTTACGCATTCTATCGGGTACTGAGCATTGCGATCGAATTGCGGCACGCGCCCTGGCTGTGGGTGAAAGATCTTTCCGGGCCAGAAATGCTTCCGATCCATATACTGCCGATCATTCTGGTGGTAACGCAGTTCTTTTCCCAAAAGCTGACGCCGGCTGCCGGTGTGGATCCGAATCAGCAGCGCATGATGATGCTCATGCCGTTACTGTTCGGCTTCATGTTCTACTACCTGTCTTCGGGACTTGTACTATATTATTTAACCGGAAACCTGGTGGGAATAGCGCAGCAGCTCATTATTAATCGATTTATGCCCACGCCCACGCCGGCTACGGCGGCAGGTCCGGCCAACAAGGGCGCTCCATCCAAGACGCCTGTAAAAGGAACTGTCAAAAAGTAGACCCGCATGAAATATACGGTCGATTCGCTGCGGCCCCGGCTAGATCACTTTCTGAACCCGCTGCTCACTGGCGCCGGGCTGACGCTTTCCTACGAGTTGCGGGCGTCTGAGAATCCGCATCCGGAAGTTGAGAACCCGGATGTCACAGTCAACTTCGCCGGAGAAGACGTGGAGCTCCTGCTGGCCAATCGCGGTGAGTTGCTGCTGGCGCTGGAGCATCTTTCCATGGAGGCTCTTCGCCTTCCGGCCGAAGATCATTCCCTGATTTCTTTCGATGCGAACGATTATCGGTTGCTCCGCGTGGAAGAACTACGCATGAGCGCCCTGGCGGCGGCTGAGAAAGTGAAGAGCACACACGTGCCGTTTCACTTCAATCCGATGAGCAGCCGCGAGCGCCGGGTAATCCATCTGGCTTTACGAAACGAAACGGAATTGCGCAGTGAAAGCGTGGGCGTAGGCCCAGGCCGCGCGGTGGTAATTGTTCCGTCGGACATGCCGACGCCGCCCGCGCCGCCTATGCCGCCGCGCCCGCACTATGGCGATCGCAGTGGTTCGTCGCGTGATCGCGAAGGGCATCGCGGTGGAGACCGGCCGTATGGCGGGCATTCGCGCGGCGGAAATCGGCCACCGCGCGGCGAGGGCCGCGGCCCGCGCCGTCCGCGATAGCTCATCTGGTCAGCGAATGAATCTGCGCGACACCATTGTCGCCATCTCCACTCCAATAGCCCGCGGGGGCTTAGGTGTTATTCGACTCTCAGGCCCACGTAGCCGTGAAATCGCCGCGCGCATTCTGCGCTTTCATGGGCAGGCACATTGGCGTTCCTGGACGAGCGAGCTTGCCGATTTGACTGACGGAAGCGGTGCAGTAGTCGACCAGACAGTCGTCGCCTTTTTTGAAGGCCCTCGTTCCTATACATCTGAAGATGTGGTCGAGATCTCCTGTCATGGATCTCCTGTAGTCCTGCGATTGTGTATCGGGCGCGCGGTCGAAAACGGCGCGCGTCTGGCCGAGCCGGGCGAATTCACCCTGCGCGCTTACCTCAATGGCCGAATCGATCTTCCGCAAGCCGAAGCGGTGCGCGATCTCATCGACGCCACCACGCTCTATCAGGCGCGTGTGGCTGCACAGCAAATCGATGGCTCCCTCTCGCGGCGTATCCGTCCCATCAAGGAACAGCTTCTGGAATTGATCGCGCTGCTCGAAGCCGGAATCGATTTTGCCGAGGACGACATCAGCGTCGCCTCCGCCGAGGAAATTCTCGCTCGACTCGAACCTATTGAAGGAGCGCTGCGGTCCCTCGTCGCGAGCTTCGACGTCGGCAAGCTGGTCCATCAGGGGTTCACGCTGGCCATCGCGGGGCGTCCGAATGTTGGCAAGAGCAGCTTGTTCAACCGTCTGCTCGAGCAGGACCGGGCGATCGTGACCGACATCGCCGGCACGACACGCGATACCGTCTCCGAAGCGACGTCAATCGAAGGAATTCCGGTCAGGTTGGTGGACACTGCCGGCCTTCGCACGGGACAAGACGCAATCGAGACGCTGGGCATCGAGCGTAGTTATCAGGCGATGGCCGATGCGGATCTTACCCTGCTGGTGCTCGATCTCTCCAATGCGTTGAGGGCGGAAGATCGGGAGTTAATGGAGAGGCTCGGAGACCGGAAGCCCTTGCTCGCCGGCAATAAATGCGATCTCGGAAGAAGGCTCACGGATATTGAGCATGTGCTGCCGGTTTCGGCACTTACAGGCGAGGGCATTCCAGAGCTACGCCGAGCGATCTTGCGCAGACTCGCGCCCGACGGCCCGGTCGCTCCCGAAAGTGGGTCGATCACAAGCATCCGGCACGCCGCGCTGCTGCGCGAAAGCCAGGAAGCGATCCAGAATACGCATCGCGCCGTGGAGTTCGGCTTGCCGCATGAGATGCTACTGCTCGATCTTTATGCGGCGCTACGTCCCATCGATGCGGTGACCGGCGCTACTACGGCTGATGACATTCTGAATCGAATATTCTCAACCTTCTGTATTGGTAAATAGCATTGCTCTCGCATATGGACAATTTGAACGACAAAGTCGCGCTGGTAACTGGTTCTAGCCGGGGGATTGGCCGTGCTATCGCTCTCGCACTGGCCGGGGAAGGCGCTGATGTAGCAATTAACTTCGTCCAGCGCGCGGCCGAGGCCGCAGCCGCGGAGCTCGAGATCCGCAAACTGGGACGCCGCTGTGTGAGCATTCAGGCTGACGTATCTGACGCGAAGGATGTGAAGCGCCTTGTCGAGAGTACCGAAAATGCGCTCGGGGCCATCGATATCCTAGTGAACAATGCGGGGATCGCCCGTCCTCAACCAATCGAGGAAATTGCCGAAGAAGACTGGGACCAAATTCTCACAGGCAATTTGAAATCGTGCTTCCTCATGACGCAGGCTGTTCTGCCCGGCATGCGGGAACGAAAGTGGGGACGCATCGTCAACGTGTCTTCAGTAGCGGCGCAAGTCGGAGGAGTCGTCGGCCCGCATTACGCCGCTTCGAAGGCCGGCATGCTGGGTCTGACGCGCTTCTATGCGCAAAAGTTGGCTGCCGAAGGGATTACGTCAAATGCCATTGCTCCTGCACTAATAGACACCGAGATGGTCAGGGCGAATCTGAATGCCCGGCCGGATCGAATTCCCGTAGGCCGCTATGGAACGTCTGAAGAGGTTGCGGATGTAGCGGTGATGCTTGCCAAGAACGCATACATCACTGGCCAAACCATCCACATCAATGGTGGATGGTTTATGACTTAGCCGGACGTCGATGCTCGGCCGGCAGCCTGGGATTGCCTGTGGATCGCGTCCAGTACACCGTTGATAAACGCCAGCGACTCATCGCTCGAGAATTGCCTTGCCAGCTCCAGCGCTTCATCAATTACAACCGGCGGCGGCAGCTCGGCCACTCCTAATTCGTAGATCGCCAGGCGCAGGATGTTCCGGTCGACTACCGCCATGCGTTCGACGCGCCAGTGCTCGGATTTAGCGGTAATCTTCTTGTCGATATCGGCTACTCCGGCTGCCGTTCCTCGCACAAGCTGTTCCATAAATCTATCGGGCTTGATCGGTTGCACGCTTTCCGCATCATCGGAATGCAAGGTGTCGTAGTAATGCTGAATGGCGCGATCGACGGAATCGCCGCGCATGTCCCATTCAAAGAGGACTTGTAGCGCTCGCCTTCGCGATCTGTGCCGGGCAGCCACGATTATTTTTGTTCCTTCAGCTGCCGGGTCAGGTTCGCCAACTCGATAGCGACTTCAGCGGCTTCGGAGCCCTTGTTACCGCTCTTCCCGCCGGCGCGATCCATGGCCTGCTGCAACGTATCGGTGGTCAAGACGCCAAACGCGATTGGCACGCCGGAATCCAGGCTGACTCGCTGGAGGCCATTCGCGGCGCCGCCGGCGACGTAGTCGAAATGCGGAGTATCGCCGCGCACCACTGCTCCCAAGGCCACGATTGCATCACAGTGTGGAACCAAATGTTTGGCGACGATTGGCAGCTCCCAGGCGCCCGGGACCTTCACAAAATGAATGTTTTTCGGCGGGCACCCATGCTTTTCGAGGACTTCGAGCGCGCCCTTGGCAAGCTGTTCGGTAATGAATTCATTGAAGCGGCTCACGATTACGCCTATGCGCAGGCCGCTCGCGTCCAGTGAACCTTGGAGCACTCGATTAGACATGAAAAGAACGTAACGTCACCCCAAAGGAGACGCAGCCGCTATGGGATACTTGGGTTTACTTTACCCCTCAGTCTACCGCACCATGGATCCCCGTTTCATTCGCAATTTCTCCATCATTGCGCACATCGATCACGGAAAATCCACACTTGCGGACCGATTGCTCGAGTATACTGGCGCCTTGTCGCAGCGAGAAATGATGGAGCAGGTACTCGATACGATGGATCTCGAGCGCGAGCGTGGGATCACCATCAAAGCGCATGCCGTTCGGCTGAACTATAAGGCTTCAGACGGCAACCTCTACGAACTGAACCTGATCGACACGCCCGGCCACGTTGATTTCACCTATGAAGTCTCGCGCAGTCTACAGGCCTGCGAGGGGACACTGCTGGTAGTGGACGCTTCGCAGGGCGTGGAGGCACAGACGCTGGCCAATACGTATCTCGCCATCAACCACAATCTCGAAATCATTCCGGTCATTAACAAGATCGATCTGCCGTCGGCTGAGCCCGAACGCATTCGCGAGCAGATTGAGCAGGTTATCGGACTCGACGCGAGCGACGCGATTCTGGCTAGCGCGAAAAACGGAATCGGTATCACTGAGGTCCTGGAGGCGGTCGTTCATCGAATCCCGGCGCCGAAGGGCGATCCACGAGCACCGCTACGCGCCCTGATCTTCGATTCCTGGTTCGATCCGTATCGCGGCGTGATTATTCTCACTCGCATTGTGGATGGTTCGGTGCGCAAAGGCCAGAAGATTCGCTTGTGGTCGAATGGCGCGACGTATGAAGTAGATGGCCTGGGCTTTCAATCCCCTAAGCCGGTGCCCTGCGATGAACTTACTGCCGGCGAGGCAGGATTTCTGTTTGCCAACATCAAAACCGTCTCGGACGCGCAAATCGGCGACACCATTATCGATGATGCGAACCCCGCCAAGGAGCCGCTGCCCGGATTTCAGGAAATCAAGCCGATGGTCTTCGCGGGCTTATATCCGGTGGAATCGCACGAGCACGGCTTGTTGCGTGACGCTCTGGAAAAGCTGCGGCTCAACGACAGCGCGTTTAACTTCGAGCCTGAAAATTCGGTAGCACTCGGCTTTGGTTTCCGCTGCGGGTTTTTAGGACTTCTACATCTGGAGATCGTACAGGAACGGCTCGAGCGCGAGTTTCAGATCGACCTGATCACGACTGCCCCCGGTGTCCGCTATCGCGTGACAACGACAGACGGCACCGTACTCGAGGTCAACAATCCGCAAAAATTTCCGGAACCCTCAGCGATCGAAAAGACGGACGAGCCGATCATTGACGCAACCGTGATCACACGCGAGGAATACATTGGCGAGATTTTGAAGCTGCTCGAGGAAAAACGCGGCACTCAAAAGAAGTTCGAGTATATTGGCGGTGGGCGCGTATTGTTGCTCTATGAGCTGCCACTCAACGAAATCGTGCTCGATTTCTATGATCGCCTGAAGTCTGCTTCACGCGGATACGCATCGCTCGATTACCACCTTTCCGGCTATCGTGTATCGCCCATGGTGAAGCTCGATGTGTTGGTGGCCGGTGAGCCTGTGGATGCTCTTTCAATGATCGTGCACCGCGACTTCGCCTATGAGCGCGGTAAGGCGCTCATAGAGCGTCTGCGGAAACTGATTCCGCGCCAAATGTTCGAGGTGGCGCTGCAAGCCGCAATCGGCACCAAGATCATCGCGCGTGAAACTATCTCAGCCATGCGAAAGAATGTGCTCGCCAAATGCTATGGCGGCGACATCACGCGAAAACGCAAGCTGCTCGAGAAGCAGAAGGAAGGCAAACGTCGCATGAAGCGCGTCGGCCGCGTCGATATTCCGCAGGAAGCGTTCCTCGCGGTGCTCAAAGTCGCGAGCGATTCGGAATAGCCGTCGATATCAAAGCGGAATATTTCCGTGCTTCTTCTTCGGCATTGTATCCGTCTTGTTTGCCAGGATCCGTAGCGCGCGGATCACTTTTCGACGCGTTTCATGAGGTTCGATCACATCGTCTACGTAGCCCCGCTCGGCTGCTACAAACGGGTTCGCGAAATGGTCGCGATACTCGTCGATTTTGGCCTGCCGCAGCTCTTCGGAGGAGTCTGCCGCTTCGAGTTCGCGCCGGTATAGAATATTCACCGCGCCTTCCGGGCCCATCACTGCGATTTCCGCCGTCGGATACGCAAAATTGATGTCGGTCCGCAGGTGTTTCGAGCCCATCACACAATAGGCGCCGCCATAGGCTTTGCGAGTGATCACCGTGATCTTCGGAACTGTCGCCTCGGCGTAGGCATAGAGCAGTTTCGCTCCGTGACGGATGATGCCGCCGAACTCCTGGCTCGTTCCCGGCAGAAAGCCTGGCACGTCCTCGAAAGTCAGGATCGGAATCTGAAAAGCGTCGCAGAAACGCACGAACCGTGCGCCTTTGGTCGACGAATCGATGTCGAGGCAGCCTGCCAGATGGGCCGGTTGATTCGCTACCACGCCTACCGTCTCACCCGCCATGCGCGCGAACCCGACCAGGATATTACGGGCGAAGTGTTCGGCGACCTCGAAGAAGTTGCTGTCGTCCACAACACGGGCGATCACGTCCTTCATGTCATATGGCCTGTTCGATTCGAGCGGAATTAACGTATCCAGCTCCAGGTCGGCCCGGTCTTCCGGATCCTTTGTCGCGATCCGCGGCACACCGTCGAGATTGTTTTGCGGCAAGAATGTGAGCAGCTCACGGATACTCCGCAGGCAATCTTCGTCATCATGCGCCATGAATTGCGCCACACCGCTCACCGAATTATGCGTAATCGCTCCGCCCAGATTCTCCTTGGTCACGTCTTCGTGCGTTACGGTCTTAATGACCTCGGGACCTGTGACAAACATGTGGCTGGTACCCTCTACCATGAAGACGAAATCGGTAAGCGCGGGCGAATAAACGGCGCCGCCTGCGCAAGGGCCCATGATGGCCGAAATTTGCGGGATGACGCCGCTCGCGAGCGTGTTGCGAAGAAAAATGTCCGCGTAGCCGGCGAGAGAAACCACTCCCTCTTGAATGCGTGCTCCGCCCGAATCGTTCAGGCCGACGATCGGCGCGCCGGTCTTGACGGCCAAATCCATAACCTTCACGATCTTTTGCGCATTCGCTTCCGACAGTGAGCCGCCGAAGACCGTGAAATCCTGGGCGAAAACGAAAAGCGGACGGCCATGCACGAGACCGTGTCCAGTGACAAAGCCATCGCCGTCGATTACGTTGTTCTGCATGCCGAAGTTCTGGCTTCGGTGCCGTACCAGCTTGTCCAGCTCTTCAAACGTTCCTTCATCGAGCAGCAGATCGATGCGCTCGCGCACCGAGAGTTTGCCTTCTGCATGCTGCCGCTTTCGCCTTTCCTCGCCGCCACCCGCCTCCGCGCGTGCGTGCCGGCGGCGCACTTCTTCGAGCCAACGTGTACTCATATCCGCAACATGTCAAATAGTAATATGCGTGGGCTTGTCATTGGTACCGCGGGCCACATCGACCATGGGAAGACTTCACTCGTCCGGGCTCTAACCGGCATCGATACCGATCGCCTGCCTGAAGAGAAAACGCGCGGCATTTCCATCGATCTCGGCTTCGCGCATGTTACGCTTCCCAGCGGCGAAAGCATCAGCTTTGTCGATGTACCGGGTCATGAGCGCTTCATCAAAAACATGCTTGCGGGTACGGGCGGCATCGAAGCGGTTCTGCTGGTGGTGGCGGCGAACGAGTCCATCAAGCCGCAAACTCGGGAACATTTCGATATTTGCCGGCTGCTCGGCGTCGGACGCGGGCTGATTGCTCTGACCAAGGCCGATCTGGCCGAGCCGGAACAGTTGCAAAATGCGACCAACGATATCCGACGGCTGTGTGAAGGCTCGTTTCTGGCCAAAGCACCTGTTCTACCAGTGAGTGCGGTGACCGGAGAAGGGCTCGAAGAACTGAAGCGGCAACTTGCCTCGCTGGCCCGGGAAGAAAGCCGCCGCGACCGGAGTCGCATCGCCCGGCTGCCCATCGATCGTAGCTTTGCTGTGAAAGGATTTGGCACTGTCGTCACCGGAACTCTATGGAGCGGTATGTTGCGCGTGGGTGAGAGCGTCGAGCTACATCCCCTGCAACGTCAGGCACGCATTCGCGGGCTGCAGGTTCATGGCCAGCAAGTGGAACTGGCGATGGCCGGCGATCGGACGGCCGTAAACCTGGCCGGAGCCGATCATGCCGAAATTCGCCGCGGCTGCGTCCTCGCGCCCCCACAGTTACTCGAACCCACCATGACAATGGACGCGGCGGTGGATTGGCTGGCCGGCTCCGAAATTCCTTGCAAACGACAGGAATTCCTGCTGCATATCGGGACGGCGGAGGTCCTCGCAAGCATCAAGACGTGGGAGGAACGATCGCAGTTCGCACGCCTGCACTTGTCACAGCCCGTTCTTGCCCTACCCGGCGACCGGTTCGTTTTGCGACGCACATCGCCGGCAGGGACCGCCGCGGGAGGATGCGTCATCGATCCGTTCCCGCCCAAACGGCTCAACCGTGCTAGAACCGTCGCAAGGCTAGTCCTTCTCGGCGAAGCCGATATGCCTCGGCGGATCCAGATGCTTGTCGAAGAAGGTCGAAACGGCCTTCGCCTGGAAGATCTCATGCGATTTACCGGGCTGCCTTCCGATGCTCTTCTTCCGATGATTCACGACAATGCAAACTTAGTCGCCGCCGGTTCTTTCGTATTGGCGAAATCCTGGCTGGCGCAGCGGCGCGAAAAACTAGTCTCCTGGCTCAAGGATTTTCATGCCAAACATCCGGCGGCTGAAGGTGCACCGTTGGCCCAGGCGCGTTTGGGACTGGAAATGAATCTCTCAAATGCCGTGTTCGAAAACTTTCCCGCGATTCGCCTGCAAGGCGAAACAATTTCCCTCCGGGAGCATCGCGCCAGTCTCAGCAATCAGGAAAGCGCGCGACTTCAGGAAATTGAGCGGAAGTTCCAGCAGTCCGGTTTTCAGCCACCGCCGCTGGATGGAATCCCTCGCGCGACTCTCGAAACGCTGATCAAAGCGCAGAAGCTCATTCGCGTGTCCCCGGATCTGGTTTTTCATTCGGAGGCCGTTGCCAGCCTGCGCAAGTTGCTTGCCTCCTACAAAGGCCGGCGTTTCTCAGTACCCGAATTCAAATCCTGGACAAATATTTCGCGCAAATATGCAATACCGCTGCTCGAATACCTGGACCGTCAGCACGTAACCCGCCGGGAGGGCGACGCTCGGGTGGTCTTATAGGACTTCGAAGATCAAGCATTTCAAATAGTGCGTTTCGGGCACCGTTAACAGAATGGGATGATCCCGCGACTGTGTGCGCCGTTCCAGCACGCGGAGCTTCTTCCCGCAATCGAGTGCCGCCGCGGCGATCACCTCGAGCAGACGGGCCTCGCTCATGTGATACGAGCAGGAGCAGCTTAGCAGAATGCCGCCGCGCTCGAGAAGGCGCAGGGCACGTAGATTGATCTCTTTGTAGCCGCGCATCGCGCCTTCCGTGGCGGAGCGGGATTTCGTAAAGGCAGGCGGATCGACCACCACCAGATCGAATATGCGGCGCGCATTCACCAATCCGGGCAGATAATTCAAAACGTCGGCTTCCCGGAAGGTAACGTTCGCAATCTGGTTGGCTGCGGCGTTCGCCTCCGCGCTGTCGAGCGCCGCACGCGAACTGTCGATTGCTTCTACGAATTCGCATGTGGAAGCCAAGTGCAGAGCGAAGCCTCCCGACCCCGCAAAGCAATCGAGCGCGCGTCCACGGGCGTAGCGGCGCGCTGCCAGGTAATTTTCTCGCTGATCCAGAAAAACGCCGGTTTTCTGGCCGTGCAGCAGATCCGTATAGAATCGCAAGCCGTTCATTTGAATTTCCACAGGCTCAGGTGGTTCGCCCAATAACACCTTGGCCTCGAGCGGCAGCTTCTCCTTGGCGCGTACGGGCACGTCGTTTCGCGCCACAATGCCATGCGGCGCTAGCAACCGGACCAGCGCGCCCGTTATTTCTCCTGCTTGCTTATCCATTCCCTGATCCACAAGCTGCAGCACCAGCCAATCGGCGTAGCGGTCCACGATGAGTCCGGGCAGTAGATCGCCTTCGGCATGAATCAGGCGGTAGGCATTGGAACCCGATACCACGCGCTCCCGGAAGCGAAGAGCTGCTTCGATGCGCTCGAAAAGAAATGGTTCGTCGATCGGTTCGACACGGCCGCTGAGAAATCGCAGGGCGATTTGCGAGCTGGAACTGTAGTGCGCCGTGCCAAGTGGGGCGCCGCGGTGGTCGATTACACGTACTGCCGCACCCGGCACCGCACCACCGCTATCGATTACGTCGGAAGCAAAAATCCATAGATGGCCCGAGTGGATGCGGTCTGCTGCCTTTCGATTCACTCGTACGGTTGCTGCCGAAGGCACCCAATCATTTAAGCAGAGACCTGTTACGCTCAAATCGCTTGCACGCCTTACGACAGGATATTCGTTACGCGCTGCGGATCTGGCGCCAGAATCCGCTTCCCACAATAGCCGCGTTTGTGGCGCTCGCGCTGGCGATTGGAGCCAGCGCCGCCATTTTCAGCGTGGTGAACGCGGTTCTGCTGCGTCCGCTGCCGGTTAGGGATCCCGACCGCATCGTCCGCATATTCGAATCGGAGACCAGACGGCGTACCGATGCAGTCAGCATGCAGGACGTCACCGACTGGAAAAAGCATCTTCATTCATTCGAATCACTAGCGTTTTATCGGCCGGGACTTGCCAACATGACCTGGTCGCAGAACGCGGTGCTGGTCGCCACCTTGCAGTGCGATGCCGATTTGTTTGACGTCCTGGGTGTTCGGCCTGCACGCGGACGCGCCTTCACCCCTGACGACAATCGCCCGGGCCACGACCAGGCGATTCTATTGAGCTGGGCTTTCTGGCAAGACCAGTTTGGCGGTGAGGACGTGATTGGGAAAACGCTCGAGATCGACGACAAGCCGCGCACGATCGTGGGCGTGCTGCCTGAAAGTCTCAACATTCTGGGCCACAAGGACGTTTGGCTGCCCGCCGTCCTCGATTTCACAAATCGGCAGAATATGCGCGGCTATCATTCTTATCTGGCGCTCGGGCGGCTGAATCCCGGCGTCACACTTGCTCAAGCGAATGCCGAACTCGGCAAGGAAGCCGCTAATCTGGCGACCGCTTACCCGGCGGAGAACCAGGGCGTCGGGGCTTCAGCGGTATCGCTGCGGGCGTGGCTTTCGGGCGACCTGCGTGGACCGCTGGTGCTGCTGCTGGGAGCCGTTTTGTGTGTGCTGCTGATTGCTTGCGGCAACGTTGCCAACTTGCTGCTCGCCAGAACATCGGCGCGCATGCGGGAAATCTCGACGCGCCTGGCGATTGGCGCCGGCCGTGGGCGAATCTTCTCGCAGATGATGACCGAAAGCTTTGTTCTCGCCACCGCCGCCGCGCTTACCGGTGTGGCTCTCGCGGCCGGCGGAATTCGCATAATCAAGCATCTCCCCTCTACACGCATTCCCCGCCCCGAGGAAATTACTCTCGATTGGAGGGTGCTCGCCTTCGCCGTCGGCCTGACGGTGATCACGGCCATGCTCTTCGGCCTCGTTCCCGCCTTTCGCACATCCACTGCGGCCATGAGCGAAGCGCTCAAACAGGCGAACGGCCGGGTTAGCGAATCGAAGGCCCAGCAGTGGATGCGTCGCGCGCTGGTGGCGCTCGAGACCGGCGTCGCGACGCTGTTGCTGATCGTATCGGTGCTGCTGCTCAAGAGTTTTGAGAAAGCCGCTGGAGTAGACCCCGGATTCCAGCCGGATCGGGTCATGAGCATGTTTACCTCCCTTCCGTCGTCGCGCTATGGGAGGGATTCTGAATTGGGCGCACTTTTCGCCGACCGCGTGCTCGAACGTGTGCGTGCGGTCCCTGGAATCGAGAACGCCGCGTTCGCGGGCGACCTTCCGTTTGCGAGTCGCTTGGGTGGCGGTCCTATCGTCATTAAAGACCGAGCCGCGCCAAAAAATATTTGGGACGCGCCATTTGTTCTGCGGACCGCGATTACTTCCGGCTATCGCCAGACGCTACGCATTCCGCTCCTCCAAGGCCGCGATCTCGACCGCCGTGACGACCAACCGGGCGCGAAAGCAGTACTCGTCAACGAAGCGTTTGCACGGCAGTTTTTTGCAGGCGAGAATGCGGTGGGCCAATTTCTTTCCTACGTGCCAGGGCCGCCGGATTGGCACCAGGTAGTAGGAGTGGTGAATGACGCACGGCAGCAGGGAGCCGAAGCAGCTATCTTGCCCCAGCTCTACATTCCTCTCTTCCGTTACGTCGAATTGTGGCCGGCGCTGGTCGTACGTACCGCAGGCAATCCACTCGGGTATGCCAAGCCGCTGGCAGACGTAATCAAGACCGCGGATCCGGAGGTGCCGGTGTTTCTGCCGCGCAGCATGCGGCAAATTATGGCAGAACAGCTCGGCTGGCGCACACTCCACACTTCCCTTATCTCGCTGTTTGCCGCCGTCGCTTTGACCTTGTCGGCGATCGGCATCTACGCGGTAATCGCCTATTCGGTGACGCAGCGGACTAGCGAAATCGGCGTTCGAATGGCCTGCGGCGCGGGACGACCGCAAATCCTGCGAATGATCGTAAAGCAAGGGATGCTGCCCGCTTTGATCGGAACGCTGGCGGGCGCGGCGGCGGCGCTTGGCACCACGAGGCTGTTTTCGCGATTGCTCTATGGGGTTCGTTTTACTGACTATTCGGCTTATATTTCCGCAGTGGCGTTTCTTGTTTTTGTAGCGGCCGCGGCAAGCTATTTCCCTGCGCGCCGCGCAGCGTCAATCAATCCCTGGCAAGCGCTGCGGCATGAATAACGCTGTGAGCCTGGAATTGTCGAAGACACCTCCAGACAAACCGGACGCCTTCCACGATCAGGCCACCGAGAAAACAGAAGAACAGTATCTGATTTAAGAGACCCACGACGTCGGCGTATCGGCTGGGATCGTGTACTCCGCGAGCCATCACGACCCATTCGCCCGCGCGCAGCACAAGGCAAAGTATCCCCAAGCCGGCTGCCTGCACGGCCAGACGAATCTTGGCACGCCACGGCGTCCACTGTGGATGACCGAGGTCCACACCGGCCTGTGCCACTCCCGCAACAGCCAGCAGGAGGATTGGCCAGTGCAGGCTTGCCCAGATCGGCGCCGGCGCAATAATGCCGGATGCCGGACCAAGAAGCAGGAAGGGCGCATTCGGCACAACTTGCCACCAAAGAATAAATGCGCTGCCGAAAATGATCTGCGCCACCGACGTGGGGCGCGAGACAGCCGACGATTGTGCTCCGATCGTGGGAAGGGAACCTGGGCTCCAGCTTTTTTTACAGTTCAAAGTGAATGACGAAGAACAGAGTTCGAACACGGCAAAGACCGCAGTCACCCAGAAAAAGACTTGAATCAGGACCCACGGGACAGCGAGCAGGGCCGGCACGATCGCGTGAGTGGGATCGGGACCCAGCAGCGCCATTACGACCTCGACGACGAAGCGCACAATGAGGGCGCTCACAGCCGCAATTCGCAAAATGAGCCAATAGAACGGAAAGACCGCGGGCCCGATCAGATATTGCGGACGCCGGTAGCGCGCGGCTACCACGATCGGGTGGCCATGCTGCTTGATCACTTCTTCCTGTTCCGCATCGGTTAAGGGCCGGCCCAGGCCGGCTTCTTTTTCTTCCATTTGGCACCGGATGTTTTCCGACAGCTCGCGTAAAATATCGTCCTGCGCCTTGCGGGGCAAGAGCGGCTTCACAGCCTGTAAATAGCGTTCCAACAAATCCACAAGTCATACCTCCTTCGGTTCCAATTGATTGAGCATGCGCTCAAGCGACGCGTTGATGCTTCTCCATTCCTCGAGCAGTCTTTCCAGGAGGGCTGCGCCTTCCGGCGACACCCGATAGAACCGCTTGTTGCGCTTCTCCTCCTCCCGCCATTCGCTGACCAGCAGGCCTTGGCTTTCCAGACGCCGCAGCAGCGGATAGAGCGTCCCCTCATCAATGGCTAACCCCCGCGATGACAAGGCTTTACGAAGCGTGTAGCCGTAGTGTTCGGTTTGGAGTTGCGCTAGAACGGCGAGCACCAGACAGCCGCGGCGCAACTCCAGGCGGAAGTTTTCAAACAGATCATCCATACTGTGCGGCATTCACTATACGTAATACAGTGTGTGTCGTACAGTATAGTTTGTCAAGGGGAATTCTTTATAGGCAGCGATCAATTTTTTAAACGTCCAGGTTACGGACGTCTAACGCGTTCTCTTCGATGAACTTGCGGCGGCTCTCGACATCCTCGCCCATGAGAGTCGAAAAGATCGGCTCACTTTCGGCGAAGTCGTTTAGATCCACCTGCAAGAGCGTGCGGGTTTCCGCGTTCATCGTGGTAGCCCAGAGTTGTTCGGCATTCATCTCGCCGAGACCCTTGTAGCGCTGTACGTTGACCTCGCGGGTGCCCTCGCTTTTCACGGTCGCAAGCAGCTCGCGCCAATTCGGCAGGACTTCGCGATGACTGTCTTTGATCACGGTGAACGGCGGTGTATTGAAGCGCGATACCTGCTTCACCTGGGCGCGCGTCTTGCGAAACTCAGGCAGTGCCAGAAATTCGGTGTTGATCATGCGCACCGCGTTCGTGGGGTCGCGGTAGCCGATCATCCAGGCCGAGTGCTCTTCTTCGCGTTCGATCGTAACCTCGAGCTTCGCCTTTCGCAAGCTATCGGCGACCGTCTTCACGCTCTGCTCATTTTGCAGGTCGGCTTTGGTGTCGATCGGCATTGAAATGTCGGTGAGAACATCGACGACCCGCGGATCGCGTACGCGGCGCTCGAGGCGCCGGCTGATTTGCGACAGCTCATCGAGCGACATCAGGAAAGTGCGCAACTCGGCGCCCTCAAGCTTCATGCCAGCGGCTTCCACAGCAAGATTCTCGGTCGCCCGGCGCAGAATCTCGCGCGTGAATTCTTTGTCGTCTTTGATATATTTCTCGCTCTTGCCCTTCTTGATGCGGTAGAGCGGCGGCTGAGCGACGAACACTTTGCCGCGCGTAATGAGCTGCTGCATGTGCCGGAAGAAAAAAGTCAACAGCAGCGTGCGGATGTGGGAGCCGTCCACATCGGCGTCGGTCATGATAATGATTTTGCCGTAGCGCAGTTTGGCGAACTCGAAATCCTCTTCTTTGCCGATACCCGTCCCGATGGCTGTGATCATCGCGCGGATTTCTTCGTGCGAGAGCATTTTGTCGTAGCGGGCCTTTTCGACGTTGAGGATTTTTCCTTTGAGTGGGAGGATGGCCTGGTAGCGACGGTCGCGCCCGGATTTCGCGGTACCACCGGCCGATTCGCCCTCGACCAAAAACAGCTCGCAGCGGTCCGGATCCTTTTCCTGGCAATCGGCGAGTTTACCCGGCAGACCGCCTGAATCGAGGGCACCCTTACGGCGAGTGAGATCGCGGGCTTTGCGGGCAGCTTCGCGCGCGCGTGCGGCGTCGATAGCCTTACTAATGATTTTCTTGGTGATGGATGGATTCTTGTCGAAGAATTCACCCAATTTCTCGTTCACCAATTGAACTACGTAACCCTGAATGTCGGAATTCAGCTTGCCTTTAGTCTGCCCTTCAAACTGCGGTTGCGGAAGCTTGACACTGATTACTGCCGTAAGTCCTTCGCGCACGTCGTCGCCGGTCAGGTTTTCCTTTGCGTCCTTGATGAGACCGGCTTGCGTTGCCGCGTAATTGATCGTGCGGGTCAAGGCGCTGCGAAAACCGCTCAAATGCGACCCGCCATCCACCGTGTTGATGTTATTGGCGAAGCTGAAAATATTCTCCGAATACGAATCGTTGTACTGCAGAGCTACTTCCGTAGTGAGCTTGCCGCCGTTCGGTAGTTCGCGGTCCCCTTCGAAATGAATCGGCTTGTCGTGTAGCGCGGACTTGCCGCGATTCAGATGTTTGATGAACTCCGCGATACCGCCGCTGTAAAAGAACTCCTCAGTGCGGATATCGTCACCGCGTTCGTCGGTCAGAACGATTTTCAGACCCTTATTCAGGAACGCCAATTGCCGCAGGCGTTGGGCTAAAGTGTCGAAATTGTACTCGGTGGCATCCATGATGGTGCCATCCGCTTTAAAGGTGATCTTGGTGCCGGTTTTGGTAGATTTTCCAGTCTTGGCAAGCGGGGCTTTCGGAATGCCGCGCTCGTAATCCTGCTCCCAGGTCGCCTTATCGCGCCAGACTTCCAGATGAAACGTCTCGGAAAGGGCGTTGACACAACTCACACCGACGCCGTGCAGCCCGCCGGATACTTTATAGCTATTGGAATCGAATTTTCCGCCCGCATGCAGTTTGGTGAGCACAACCTGCGCGGCCGACACGCCCTCTTCGGCATGAATATCTACAGGGATGCCGCGGCCGTTGTCGACAACCGTCAACGAGTTATCGATGTGAATTGTAACACCGATTTCGGTGCAGAAACCGGCCAGAGCTTCATCGACAGAGTTATCAACAACTTCATAGACCAAGTGGTGCAACCCCATCTCACCGGTAGAACCGATGTACATGGCGGGACGCAACCGAACCGCTTCCAACCCTTCCAAAACTTTGATACTGCTTGAATCGTAATTCTCGTTGTGAGGCATCGTAGCCATAATTTTTTATTGCTCGCAATCAGATACGCATCGGCATGACGACATACCGGTAAACGGTGTCAGCAGCCTGACCGTGCGGACGCAGTTCGCCGGCGCTATTGGAGTCTTTGAAATGGAACTCCACTTCGCCTTGCTCGACCGCGCGGAGAAAATCCAACATGTACTGGGCGTTGAAGCCAATTTCTACTTCCGGGCCACCATACTCAATCGGAATCGTTTCTTCGCTCTCTCCCGTTTCGGAAATCGATGAGTAGACTTTCAACTCCCCTTTGCCCGCTCGTACCCTGATGGCTCGCGAGCGTTCGTCGGCAAATTGCGCTACGCGCTCAATGGCGGCCTTCAGTTCATCGCGTGCCACTACGACCATATGGGGGTGCTCTTTGGGCAGCACGCGTTCGTAGTCCGGAAAATTCCCGGTGAGTTTACGGCTCAAAAGCAACCGTTTGTCGATTCGAAAGAAGAGATGATTCTCGTTGCCGGAAAATTCGATTTGCTTGGAAGCGTCGTCGCTGGCAAGCTTCTGAATCTCGTTCATCGCCTTCTTGGGCAGTAAAGCCCGATAGGCCACATTCAACCCCGTCAACGGAATCTGCTTCTCGGTCAGGGCAAGACGATGTCCGTCGGTCGCAACCATCACCAGACCGGTATCTCGCAAAATTAATAGAGCTCCATTCAACGTGAAGCGCGATTCCTCAGCTGAAATGGCAAATATCGTGCTCGCGATCATCTGCGCCAGCACACTCAACGGAATCTCCGCCAGCGTTTCCGGCATTTGCGGTAATTCCGGAAAGCTTTCACGCGACATCCCGGCAATACGCGTACGTGAACGGCCGCACACCAAACTGGCCCACTGATTATCACCGACCTTCACTTGCACTTCGGCATCCGGCAGCAAGCGAACGTAGTCGAGAAGGCGTCGCGCAGGAACCGTCCCAGCTCCTTCCTTCTTCACACGCGCTGGACACGCGCAGCGGATTCCAAGCTCTAAGTCGGTGGCGGTGAGCCAAACCTGGTCTTGGTCCGTCTCGACCAAAATATTCGACAGAATCGGGATAGTGGTCTTTCTTTCCACCACTCCCTGTGTCAGTCCCAGTTCCCGTACGAGATCAGATTTGCTAACGGAAAATTCCATGGCGAAGTGTTTCAAAGCTCCTCAGCTTGCGTGCTGCTATTACTCTTCCTAGAACCTTTTAAAGTACTAGAAACTAACCGTATTACTAGGAACTGTGGATATGTTGAATTCTCTCTAAATTATAGCAAAAACTAGCGGTTTCCGCTGCTCGATCCTGTGAATTTCGTGCTAAGAAAAGTGCATCGCCGTCGGTCCGGCAATTCCCCCACAGGAGTTCACAGCCGGTTCCGGGGGTATCTGTGAAAAACATCCCTAAGCCTACTGGAGTGAATCCATTAACGAGTGGATAACACTGTTCAAATGCTCGTCACGCTGGCGTAGGTCCTCGATTTTTTGAACCGAATGCAAAACCGTGGTGTGATGTTTGCCGCCGAAATAGCGCCCGATTTCCGGAAGTGACGCGTGTGTCAATTCCTTCACCAAGTACATGGCGATCTGGCGCGGATAGGCGATCTGGCGGGTGTTGCTTTTCATCTTGAGTTGGGCTGGCGTGAGCGAATACCGCTCCGCCACCCCACGTAGAATCGATTCTACGGAAATTCTGCGTTCGCCCGAGGGGTTCAGATGCTTCAAAGCTTGTTGGGCCATGGCGAGCGAGATCGGTTGACCCGTCATAGAGGAAACCGCGATCAAACGAGTCAACGCGCCCTCGAGTTCGCGCACATTGGATTTGGTCTTGGTGGCAATAAAGATGCGCACGTCCTGCGGCAACGCCACACCTTCCGATTCGGCCTTTTTGTCGAGGATCGCCATTTTCGTTTCGAGGTCGGGAGGCTGGACATCAACCATCAGGCCCCACTCGAAGCGGGAGCGCAGCCGTTCCACTAGGCCGGGGAGTTGATGGGGCGCCGAATCGCTCGAGATGACGATTTGTTTTTGGTGATCGTAGAGCGCGTTAAAGGTGTGGAAGAATTCTTCCTGCGTGCGCTCCTTACCAGCGATGATGTGAATGTCGTCGATTAACAGCACATCCGCAGTGCGATAGTGGCGATGAAACAGCGGCATACGATCAAGCTTGATCGAGTTGATCATCTCGTTCATAAACCGCTCGCTTGAGGTGTAGACCACATTCAACCCGCCGAAGTTGTCGAGCAGGCTGCGGCCGATGGCATGCATGAGATGGGTCTTGCCGATACCGACACCGCCATAGATGAAGAGCGGGTTGTAGCTGCGCGATGGCATACTGGCAACGGCGCGGGCTGCGGCGTGCGCCAATTGGTTCGAAGTGCCGACGACGTAGGCATCGAACGTCAGCCGCGGGTTCAGCCACGCGGCCGTGTTCTCGAACATTCCCTCCGCGACCGGAGCGGTTGAGGATAGACTCACGGGTCCGGTGCCTTGGCCCGCTGCCGCGGCGGCTACAGCCTCGCTCGTGTATTGAATTTTGCGGATGGGAAGACGAAGATCTTCGATGGCCGCTTGTACTTCGGAGCCATATTCCTGCCGGATCCAAGCTCCGGTTGTCTCGTTCGGAACGCGTACGATCAGTTCACCATCGTGCAAAGAGCTGAACGCGGTCCGGGAAATCCAATTCTGGTATGCGCCTTCGCTGAGCTTAGCAGCCAGCGAGCTCTTGATCCGATCCCAAGCGTCAGCACCCAAACTGTGCAACTCCTTCGCCAAAGAAAAAAGCGACGCCCAAAATGACAAAAGTTTCCCACACCTTTTCCAATCCTGTGGAAAAAATCGAACTATATTCCGTGTGGGTGAGTTAGCTATCAGCTGCCGTGAACAGTCAATCGCGTGATGGGGGAATCGTTTTCGTCACTTCGGAAACCTCAGTCTATCACAGGGGTATGGTTTACCAAGAAAATTCTGTAGGATTTCTAATTCCCTTAGAATGATAAGATTAGAAGTGAGCATGCGCGGCGGACCAAGCTCCGCAGAGCATCCGGGGCCCGGCACGATGGCGATAAACGTCAAGCGTTACAAGCACATGAATTGACTTCGTAACAAACTCGTCGGAGAATGTCGTTTAGACCTTCCAAGCGGGAGTAACTCAGCTGGTAGAGTGCAACCTTGCCAAGGTTGATGTCGCGGGTTCGAATCCCGTCTCCCGCTCCAAAGCGACCATTCCGGCGTCGCGAGTTCCTTTTCTCCGTCAACCAAGCGCTGACGACCCACGTTCATCCAGTGTGAGGCAAAGCATGGGAAAGCTCGCCACCGTCGTTCTCCTGCTTATTCCTTTTGGCCCGGCTGAAGCGCGCGGAAAAAAAATCAAGAAAGTAAAACCGTCAGATAACCCGGTCGAATACCGGGCATTCAGCCAGGCGCTTTCAGAGGAAGGTCGGCTGGACCACGCGCTTTGCCGGCTTACTTTCGGGCCGCGTCCCGGTGATCGCGAGCGCCTGGAACAGGCCGGTTTCGACAAATGGATTGATGCACAACTTCATCCGGAGCGCGTTCCGGAAAATCCACTGCTTACCGAACGACTCGCTCCACTCGAAAGCCTGCGTTTGAATATCCACGATACCTATACGCACTATCCATCACCTCAGGCAATCGCAGCGGTAGCGCGGGGGAAGGGCGCTCTCCCGGACGATCCGGAATTACGCGCCATCGTCGTTCGCCTTGCGGACCGCTACCTGGAAAAAAAACAGGTTGCGCCGCGAGAGGCGGGCGCTACGCCGACGATCGTTCAAGGCGCGCTGACCAGTCGCGAGGAGGATGCGGACCTCGACCTGCGGGTAAACATCAGGGATATTCTGCCGCCGGCCGACATTGCAACGCTGCGCAATGGCAAACCGGATGATAAGCGGCGGGTACTCGAAAATATTCCTGCCGCGAAGAGACGCGATTTCACTTGGGCGCTGCGTCCGGCCCAGCGGCGGCGATTGTTTACTCTGGCGCCGGTCGAGCTGCGGCGCGAGCTGATGCTTTCAGTCAGTCCGCAAACCGTCGTCGCGAGCGACCTAAGTGAAGGCAAGCTGCTGTGCGCCATCTACAGCACCCACCAGTTGCAGGAGTTGCTGGTCGATTTCTGGTTCAATCACTTCAATGTCTTTTTGGGCAAGGGGGAGGACCGGTACTTGGTGCCGACGTACGAGCGTGAGGCCATTCGGCCCCATGTATTCGGCAAATTTCATGACCTGCTGTTGGCGACGGCCAAGAGTCCGGCCATGCTGTTTTATCTGGACAATTGGGAGTCGGCAGGGCCGCTTGAGAACGAGAGGGCGAACGCGCGCCGCGGCCGGCGTCGGCGTGGATTGAACGAAAACTACGGCCGTGAGCTGCTGGAGTTGCACACGCTCGGCGTGGAAGGCGGCTACACACAGAAGGACGTGATCGAAGTCGCGCGCTGCTTTACGGGTTGGACTATCGCCGCGCCCCGTCAGGGCGGCGCATTCGAGTACAACGACAAGATGCACGATCACGCACAAAAGATCGTGCTGGGCCATACGATTCGAGCGGGTGGAGGCATGAGTGATGGCCTGAGGGTCCTGGAGATACTGGCGCACCATCCTTCGACCGCGCATTTGGTTTCTCTTCGCCTGGCGCAGAGGTTCGTGAGCGATAATCCGCCGCCCTCGTTGGTCGAGCGGATGGCGAAGACTTTTCGGAAATCGGATGGAGATTTGCGAAAAGTGATGGAAACCATGATCTATTCGGGCGAATTCTGGTCGGCCGCGGCGTACCGCGCCAAAGTGAAGTCACCGTTTGAAATGGTAGTGAGCGCCGTGCGCGCCACGGGTGCGGACGTCAATTCGGCTTTTCTGCTGACCAATGAGGTGCGGCGTCTCGGCGAGCCGTTGTACGGCAAATTGGAACCAACCGGCTATTCGGCTGCCAATGCGGAATGGGTCAGCTCCGCCAGTTTGCTTGATCGTATGAATTTTGCCCTGGCGCTCGCGAAGAACCGGGTCCCCGGGGTGAAGATGGAGATCACGGCGTGGGAGGCGGTTGCGCAAACGAATCCGCTCGGCATCGCGCGCCAACTTCTGGAGAAAAACCCGAGCGAACAAACCAGCGCGGCCATCGAGAAATCATTGAGCGGGGCTCAGCCCGGGCAGATCCCTAGCCTGGTGGCCGGTCTCACGCTCGGCTCACCGGAATTTCAGAAGCGGTAAAGGGCAAGGAGTAAAGCATGCCGACCCGAAGAATTTTTTTGAAGAGTTCCGCGCTCGCAATGTTCGGCGTGGGTGCGGCGCCTGCGTGGCTCGGCCGGGCGGCATTTGCGAAAGCCGCACCGGCGACTCACAAGAAGATCCTGATTGCGATTTTCCAACGCGGGGCGGTCGACGGCTTGAATGTAATTGTGCCGCACGCCGATCCCGCCTACTACGCTCTGCGGCCGAGCCTGGCCATTCCGCGTCCCAATGGGAGCGACGCTTCGGCTATCGATCTCGACGGCCACTTCGGTCTTCATCCGGGGCTGCGGGCTTTGAAGCCGCTGTGGGATTCTCAGCAATTGGCAATTATCGAAGCTGCCGGCTCGCCCGACCCCTCGCGCTCCCACTTCGATGCGCAAGACTATATGGAATCCGGCACTCCGGGTTTTAAAGCCACTTATGACGGCTGGCTGAATCGCGCCATCCTGCCCGAGACAATACCTTCGCCATTGCGTGCGGTGGCCCTCAGCACTGACTTGCCGCGTAGTCTGCGCGGCCGGAACAAGGCGCTCGCCATCGGAAGCCTGAACGATTTCCAAGTAAGAGATCAGAAGGCCGCCGCCACCTTCGAGAGCATGTATGGCGCTTCGCTCGACCAGGTGCTCAACGGCACGGCGCGTGAAACGTTTGATGCCGTGAAGATCGTCGAGTCCATCCGGAAGACTGGTTATACTCCGGCTGCCGGCGCGCGCTATCCGAACGGCAGATTGGGACAAAGCCTCGAGCAGATCGCGCGCGTGATCAAAGCCGACGTTGGGTTGGAAGTGGCCTTTGCCGACGTAGGCGGCTGGGACACGCATGTGAATGAAATCGGAGCGCAGCCGCACTTCGGGCAACTTGCGAATCTACTGCGTGATTTCGGGGATTCGCTTGCCGCTTTTTCACGCGACATGGGCGGCCGGATGGCCGATATCACCGTGGTGACGATGTCGGAATTTGGCCGCACGGCAAGGGAAAATGGCAGTCGCGGCACCGACCACGGGCATGCCAATGTAATGTTCGTGTTGGGCGGCAGTGTGCGCGGTGGCAAAGTATATGGAGAATGGCCGGGCCTGGAGCCTGAACAGCTTCACGAAGGACGCGATCTGAACGTCACTACCGATTTCCGGACAGTGCTGAGCGAACTCGTCAGCAAGCAGATGGGCAATCAGAATATGGCGAGCGTCTTTCCGGGTTTCGACGACTCCGTATGGCGCAACGTGCTGGCGGCCTGAACGATGCTTCTACTCTTTCATCTTCTGCGCGAACGCCCAGGCGTCAGCCACGATGCGTTCTAAGTCGGCGCGCTGCGGATGCCAGCCCAAAGAGCTTTGCAATTTGCGAGAATCGGCGACCAAACTGGGCGGATCGCCCTCGCGCCGGGGGCCGATGGTATGTGGGACTTTTGTCCCGGTCACCTTCTCTACCGCGGCCAGAACTTGTTTCACCGACTGCCCGACGCCGGTGCCCACGTTAAAGACGTCCGATTTGCCGCCCCTGAGCAGATGTTCGATGGAGACGATGTGTGCCTCCGCCAGATCGCTGACGTGAATGTAATCACGAATGCAGGTGCCGTCTGGGGTCGGATAATCGTCGCCGAAAAGGGTCACCGCCTTGCCCGTTTGAATCGCCCGCAGCATCAATGGAATCAGGTGCGTCTCCGGGTCGTGGCGCTCGCCCAGCCCACTTTCGGGCTCGGCGCCGCAGGCGTTGAAATAGCGTAACCGAATGCTGCGAAATTCCCGATAGCGATCGAGCCATTCGAGAATTTTCTCGACCATTACCTTGGATTCACCATAGGGATTGATGGGCGCATAGGGCTCATCTTCCGGAATGGGAACTTTGGCGGGGATTCCGTAGGCGGCCGCCGTCGAGGAAAACACCAGACATCTTACATCGGCCTCGAGCATCGCTTCGAAAAGCGAAAGCGAGCCGCACACGTTGTTTGAGAAATACACCTCAGGCCGCTCAGTTGATTCGCCGACCGATATGTAAGCAGCGAAGTGGATGACGGCCTCAATGCGTTCCTGGCGCAATAGCGCGCTTAGCCTTTTTGTGTCGCGCGTATCTGCTTGGTGCAGTACACTGTCGGGAACAGCCTGCTTAAACCCACGCGATAGATCGTCCACAACCGATACGGAATGTCCGCTCTTTTCGAGAAAATATCGGGTGTGGGAGCCGATGTAGCCGGCGCCTCCGGTAACTAGAATCCTGGCCATGTCCTACTGAGTCTAGCCGACGCTCCCACGTTTAGGCGGCTGGTAGAATTCCTCCGAAAAATCGGCGGCGTGCGAAGCGCGTGGATTGCGCAATCGATTCTGGCCGCCGCGGTCCGGATACATAGGCATGTGCATACCGCCCGTTTTTTCGAGCTTTTGAAATAGCTTCGCCCGCATGTCTTCGGCTATGGATTGATGGGCAGCGCTAAAGATGAGGTTATGAAGCTCCTGCGGGTCGTTTTTGAGATCGTAAAGCTCGTCCATATCCCAAACACCGTGGTAGCGAATGAATTTGTAACGGTCGCCGCGCAGCGCGTGCACGGTGGGCGTCTGAGGAAAATTCCGTTCCCAATAGTATTCGTAGAGCAGCTCAGTCCGCCAGGAAACCTGGTGGCCCTGCGCTAGCGGCAGCCAGCTTGCCCCATCGCACTCGGGCGGCGCATCGAGACCCGCGGCATCCAAAAATGTGGGCATGAGATCGATGTTGGCGACAACCTGCTCCACGTGGCTGCCGCGGGGAAAAAGCTCGGGACAACGGGCAAGCAGCGGTACGCGCATCGATTCTTCGTACGCGGTGCGTTTGTCGATGAGGCCGTGTTCGCCGAATGCGAAGCCATTGTCGCCCATGTAGACAATCAACGTGGAATCGAGTTCGCCTCGACCGCGTAACTCGTCGAGAATGCGGCCGGTGCTGTCGTCTATACCAGCGAAGGTCTCCATATAGAGCTTGTAGTATTCCGCGATGTCGAGGTCCGAATGGTACGGGTATTCGACACCGTGCCAGCTATTGCGCTGGTTCTGCGTCCACAACGGACGGTGCTGGGCCGGGTCGTCCGGCTTGGCCATCGATTTCGGAAAAACGAATTGCTCGTCCTTGTATTTACCTTTGTGCTTGTCGGGTGGAACGAAATCGGCGTGCACCGCTTTGTGGCTCAGGTAGAGAAAGTACGGATGAGCGCCCGGTTTCTGCTGGCGAAGGAAATCCAGCGCGTAGTCGGTGAGCTCGTCGGTAATGTAGCCCTTTTGAGGCACATGCTGGCCGTCAATATTTAGGCCGTTCTTGTTGGGAAGGTAGGAGCCCTGCCCACGGAAGCTAACCCATCGATCAAAGCCGGGTTGGGGCGCGTCGCTCTCGCCGCCCATATGCCACTTTCCGATGAACGCAGTTTTGTAGCCGGCCTTCTGCAGGGACTGCGGAAAGAAATGCGTGCCGGACGGAATCGCCGTATTGTTATCGACGATGCCGTGCCTGTGGGCATATTTCCCGGTCAAAATAGATGCACGGCTCGGGCTGCACAGGGAGGTGGTCACGAAGGCGTTCTTGAGGTGCACGCCATCGTGGGCGAAGGAGTCGAACACCGGCGTATCGAGCCACTTCTGGCCGCCGAGAAATCCGAGGGCATCATAGCGATGGTCGTCGCTGAGGATAAAGATCATGTTGCGCGGCTTAGCACCGGGGCGGCGATTGATCTGTGAACTAGTGACCTGAAGACTCGCGCCGGCCAGCGTACTTTGCAAAAAACTGCGTCGATCGATGTTGGAATTGGACATAGCTTGGCTATTGCGGCTTGGCTAAGTATTCGAGAGCTTTCTCCAATACTTCATCCCGGCCGTCCCTAACGCCTTTAATAGTAGGCGAGACGGAAACAGACGGCTGCAGACCGAGACGTTGTAGCTTCCCACCATTCGCATTGCGTACATCGCGTGCAGAGAAACGAATCGTGACGCCGCCTGGAACGACGAACTCGTTCACATCTCCATCCGCTCCCGCGCTAGTTGAACCGATGAAGGCGGTCTTATTAGCGGCTTCCAGAAACAGACCTGTGTGTTCGGCCTGATCGATCGTTCGCTCGTCGATCAGCAGGACAGTTTTATTATTGTATTTCCACTCGCTGGAATTCGGGATCGTCTGAACAAAGAAATAGCTCGAAGTATGGGTTGCGATGCCGCTTTGCGGGACATCCGGATTCATGGTCAATGGTCCGGTGAATACGGCCACCGGCACATCGCGTTCGTGAGTCAGACGGGTTGCTAGTTCGGCCGCAGCGTCTCCCGAGGGGCCACGCGCATCGAACACGATGGCTTTGGCGGAGCGAAATTTCTCAAACATACCATCCACGTCGCTCGCTTTCAAATGCTCCAGGTCGGCATAGCCTATATTTCCTGGAAGAAGCTTCATCGTTTCTCCACCGCGCTGCGCCGCTAGACCGCTACGGAACGAAGTACTTCGCGTAACGCTCACATCCTTCCGATTGCCAATTGCGTCTTCTATCGTCAGCGTCGCCGTCGATCCTTCGGGACCGTTGAGTATCCGCGTCATTAGCGCGGCGCCCAGCGCCTGCGGGGTCGACGCGGCTACATACTGCGATTCGTGCTTGAAGCGATCCAAAATAGTCTCGCCATCGACTTTTTTGACGATGTCTCCGGTACGGACGCCCGCTTTGACCGCCTCCGGATCGAGCACTTGCGTGATCACCGGCTGTTTTTCGATCAGACGAAGACGCAGTCCAACAGGCGCTACGCCGAAATATTCAGAGAGCGCCTTGCTCTCTACCGAGGCGTGTGAGTCGGCCACATGTGTGAGCATCTCAGCAATGGTCAAGTCATATTCGCGCGCGTCCTTCGCGGCAATGAACTTGGGAAGGTACGTAGGTAGCAGATCGTCCCAATCTTCATCCATCAGATCGCGATACGCGAAGAAGTAATGGAAGACCGCCCAGACCTTGTAGGCGGCGAGTATGCGATATTCGACCGCCGGATAAGGGCTTTCGACATAGGCGCGGTCGGGGATAGGAGCTGGAGCGGCCGTCGATGTCGCAGGTTCCGACAACCGCACTGTCGCCTCAACCGCGCCGCCGAGCGAAATCGCGACGGTTTCAGTTTCGCTGCCGGTTCGGATCAAGAACGCGGGATGAAGCAATCCGCTGTGAATCCACACACGTTGCGCCGATGTATGATTCTCAGCGCTCGCGGTAGCCATTCCGACGCGCGTGTACGGGTCCTTGAGCGCTTCGAGCATCGACTGGACCGCCGCCGCGTACTCGGCCGCCGTCGCCGCCGAACGAATCCTCGGCAGCGCTTCGGCTAGCGCTTTGTCCCAATCAATATCGCGATAGGCGAGATATGGATGAAAATATTTAACCGTCACCCACAGTTTGCCGGTCGCCAGCAGGCGATCGGCCTCGGCAGGCACGTTTTGGGCAAATGTAAGACCAGCGATGAGAGACGCTACCGCCGCGGCAATGAGCAGCTTGGCCAAGACGCGGCTAGGTGTTCGGCGGACCTACTATCAATTGGTTATCCACCGACTTCACACCTTTGACCTTCTTGGCAAGCTTGGACGCCTTTGCCTTGCCCTTATCGTTGTCGACACGGCCTTTGATCACCACCACGCCGTCACTGACGGTCACGTCCAGTGCGCCGCCTTTCACGTCCGCGTCGGTAGCCAGGCGCATCCGGACCTGGTCGGAGATACGGTCATCGCCGTTTTGATCGGCCGTCAACGCGGTTTGGGCGAAGGTCCCGCCAAGAATTAGGGCGCAGGCCAGCAGTCGTTTCATGAGTCTCTGTCTTCCGAGCCTACCATCGATCGCCAATCCACGGCACTCAGGAAAGACGGATCTTCGCGCCACTTCGGTTTCACCTTAATCAGCAAGGCCAGAAACACTTTGCGGCCTGCCAGGCGTTCGATTTTCTGGCGGGCCTCGCTGCCTATCTTCTTGAGCATCTCGCCTTTGCGGCCGATCAGAATGATCTTCTGGCCCGCGCGCTCCACGTAAATGGTTGCGCCGATTTTGACGAGTTCCCGCCGCTCCTCCCAGGTATCGACGAGAATCGCCGAGGCGTGCGGAACTTCCTCTCGCACGACCCGCAGAATGGCCTCGCGAATCGCCTCGGCCGCCATGAAACGTAGCGGTTGATCGGTGAGATGATCGGCCGGGAAGAGAGCTGGCCCCTCCGGCAAATGGTGTATGACTGTCGCTTTCAATCCGGCGAGTCCATCACCGGTGCGCGCGGAAACGGGTAATGCCTCAAGGAACGGAAAGAGCTGCATATAATCCTCGATCAAGGGCAGGAGAAGCCGCTTGTCTTCGACCCGATCGACTTTGTTAATCACGAGCAAGGTATTCGATGTCCCTCGCAGCGCACTGACGGCGTGTTCATCCTCCTCGTTCACGGCCCTGGTTGCATCGGCCACATACACCACAACATCGCGCTCTTCGAGCGCGCCGCGGACTGCGGACATCATGCGCTGGTTGAACAGAGTGTCGGATTTGTGAATGCCAGGCGTGTCGATGAAAACGATTTGCTCGGTCGGAGTTGTCAGCACACCTTGGATGGTGGTGCGCGTGGTTTGCGCCTGGCGGGCGGTGATGGCGACTTTCTCACCGATCAGTGCATTAAGCAGCGTAGATTTGCCGGCATTGGGCCGGCCGACTATCGATACGAAACCCGCGCGATGGCTCACGATTCCGCGCCAACTGGTGCCGGGGTAGGAACTCGGGAGATCCGAACTTCTTCCACACGGCGCTCGTTGCCGGCAAGCACTTCGATGCGAATGCCGCCTTGTTCCACACTCTCACCCACTTGAGGTACATGGCCCAACCACTCGGCCACCAGGCCTGCGACTGTAGTCGATTCGGTGCCGTTATCGGGGCGAAAGTTTAGCAGATCCTGCAGGCGGTCAAGATCGAGGCTGCCGGGCGCGACGAAAACATGATCACCCTCCTGGCGCACGTCGCGATCCGGCTCATGTTCGTCGCGAATTTCGCCAAGGATTTCTTCCACCAGATCTTCCATGGTGGCGAGCCCCGCGGTGTTGCCGTATTCGTCGACCACGATCACCATGTGGGTTCCATCGCGCTGCATTTCGCGCAGAAGGTCGCTGCCCGGCTTAGTTTCGGGGACGAGCGGAATGGGCCGCATTAGCGCCCGGAGCGCGGTGGCCTGACGCTCCTCCGGATCGAGCTCGAACATGTCCCGGACGTGGATGAAGCCGATAATGTTGTCAATGGTGTCCTGGTATACCGGAACACGCGAGTATTGTTCGTGAATGGCAAGCTGGCGGAGATCTTCGAGGGACTTGGCGACGGAAATGGCGACGATATTGGGCCGGGCGGTCATCACTTCACGCACGCTCTTGTCGCCGAACGCTACGACCGAGTGAATCAGCTTGCGATCCTCCTCTTCGAGGATCCCTTCTTCGGCGCCTGCCGTGATCAGTGCTTCCACATGTTCAACCGAGTCCTGAGCTGACGCTTCGCGGCGCGGGTCGCGATCCAGCTCCAGAAGCGAGAGGAACATCTTCACTAAGGCCGCCAACGGGGCGGCGCAGGCGGCGAGCAGCTTCAGGAGCGGGAGCACCTTTGTCATCCAGCGGCCGGTTGTCCGCCGGTGTAAGTACAACGGCACAAGGTACGTGGAAAACAGCATGGCTGCAAATGACGAGCCAATGGCTTCGAGCACACTTTGCCAATGAGGCACGGTCGGCCGGACCAACGCGCAAAGGAAGAAAACGCCGGTCAGACACAGCGATAAGTGCTTTATGAGCGAGAACGCGAGCGCGCCTTGTTCGGCATCGAGCGCAAACTTCTGCGCGAGCGTATCGCGAAAGAATTCGAGCGACGGCAACTCGTGGCGTATGAGCCGTTGCGATTCGAGATAGAGAAGCTGCACATAGGAGACGAAGCACAGCAAAACTGTCAACGCGACCGCTACCGCCAGACAAAGCCAAATCATGCGACCGTCCGTGCGATTAGAGTTTGCGGCAGAGCAAACGCAGCGCGCCAATGCGCTTCGGCGCTCGCCATTTCGCCATGATCGTGTTCGTGGTCCATTCCAGAAAGATGCAGCAGCCCGTGCAGCATCAGGATGCGAATTTCATCCATGCGCGAATGGCCGAATAAACGCGCCTGGGCCTCCGCACGCTCGGCGGAAATGGCGATTTCTCCAGCAGCGTTTTCATTCGGAAAGGCGAGCACATCGGTCGGGTGGTCGTTTCCCAGAAAGGTGAGGTTTAGCCGGTGTAATTCAACATCGTCCGCAATAAGGCAATTGAATGCGCGGCCGGCGATAATCGCACGTGAGATATCGCGGGCGAAATCGGTTAGCAGACGTTTTTCTGCTCGCGAAAATCGCAATTCCGAGGGAAGGGCTCCGAAGAGCACAGTACTACCAGGTGACATAGATTATGCGAGCGGAAACTCTGGGATCTCCACGGTGGTATTAACAGGCGGCTGGCTAGCGGATGTTTCCGAGCCAGGTTCTCCATTCAATCGGAGTGCCAACTGGCTGCCGGCACCGATCATCTGGTTATAGCGGTCATACGCCTTTACGATGCGCTGTACAAGGTGATGGCGCACAACGTCCTTGTCGTCGAAACTCACGAAAGCGATACCTTCGACGCCTTTCAATACATCAGCCGCGTGCAACAGGCCGCTTCGTCTCCCGCCGGGAAGGTCAATTTGCGTTTGGTCGCCGGTCACCACCATTTTCGAGTTGAACCCCTGCCGCGTCAGGATCATCTTCATCTGTTCGCTGGTGGTGTTCTGTGCTTCGTCGAGGATGATGAAGCAATCGTTCAGGGTACGGCCCCGCATGAAGGCCAGCGGCGCAATCTCGATCACGTTTCGCTCGAGCAGTTTCTCCACTTTCTCGGAGTCGAGCATATCGAATAGTGCATCGTAGAGCGGGCGCAGGTACGGATCTATTTTCTGCTGGAGCGTGCCGGGCAGAAAACCGAGATGCTCACCCGCTTCGACGGCCGGGCGTGTCAGAACGATCCGGCTGACGCGCTTGTTGAGCAAAGCCGCCACCGCCATCGCGACCGCCAGATAGGTTTTACCGGTTCCCGCCGGTCCGATGCCGAACGTAAGGTCGTAATGTTCAATCGCGTCCACGTAGCGACGCTGGTTCACGGTTTTGGGAGCGAGGACTTTCTTGCCGAACGAGCGGGATTTGCCGCTTTCGACCAGCCGGCGCAAAGAACTCCCCGGATCGGCCGCTACGATCCGCATGTAGCTGTTCAGGTCGCCGTTGTTGAAAACGTGACCTTCACCGACGAGATCGACATAGTCGGTCAGAATTCGCTCTGCACGGCGCACGTCGGGCTCTTCGCCCTCAATTTCGAGCCTTTGGCCATCCAGCAAACGTGTCTGCAGGTGCAGCTCGGACTCGAGGAGACGGATGTTTTCGTCGCGGGTGCCAAATAGGGATTCAATGCCGCGCGCTATCTGAATGGAAAACTTCATCAAAAAGGAAATACGGAAGAAAAACCGGGGGTTCGGCAGTTACTCAAATACGCCGCAGGGCGGCGGCAGGCAGGGTAACACTGTGCGTTGGTCCTTTGAACCCACAGGCGCGGACGCCAGTAGCTCATTCCCGTTAATTATACCATCCGGCGGGCTGAATTGATGGCACAGCAGGTGAGTGGCCGCTACTCAACCGAGCAGGATGGACGGATTTGCCACGACGTTCGAACGCTCTTCGAGCGCGCTCCGCCAACGGTCCATACCCGAAGTTTTCGCTAGTCTCAAAAACTCAGTCACAAAAGTTGATAAAAAATCTCAAAAAAATTTTCTCTTTAGCTTTCTAAAGTTTGCAGAGATTTTTGCCGACGCGCGAAACCTCCGGACCCATGGTTTCTTGGTTCTACCATGGTACGTTCGAAACGCTCGCGAGAGAACTCGCGAGCGCAAGGCAAAAAAAGGCCGGGACTTGGTTCCCGGCTTTTTGCATTTTCTGGAGGATGAACGTGGGCGAACTGATCATGATGCCGATGCGCAATGCCGAGGGACAGGCAACCGAGCCGGCGACACTCGTCGAAATCGATTTCACAGTTTGGAAGAAGGCTCCAAGGGAACGGACCGTAGCGTACTTCCCGACCTACTCGGCGGTATCGAAGGCCATGCAAGGCGCAATGCGCGGCTGGGTGCGGGAATGGTTTGCTTCGAACGCGGAAATTCTGCTACGGCCACACACTGCATACCCGATCCTGGTCTACCAATGCACTCACCCGTTCTCGGGCAAGCCGACCAACATTTTTACCTACGACATCCAGCAGACCGAAGCGCTCGACCGGGCCTTTGCCTCCGCCGCCAGCAAGCTTGGGCGTGAATTAAAAACGCTCGATACAAAACGCTTCCCATGGCTTACGCGCGAGCACTATTTTGCCTATCGCAGCAAAGAGGTCGTGAAGTACGTAATGAAGAACCGTCGCGCGATTTACAAAATGCTCAACGTGGAAACGGTTTTAATGGACAGCATTTTGAAATTTGCTCTCATCGATCTTCCGAAGCTCGGGCTGGAAGATTCAGTGGTGCTCTTGCGGCGTGCCTTCAACACGCAATTACGCCGTTTTTCAGATGAATTTGATTTGAGTCAGCGGACGGAAGAACTGCTGAAAATTGCAACCGATGCGTTGCTGACGAAGATGGCCGCTGATGCCGTCGTGGAAATGCCGCTCGCGGCTTAAGGGAGACCAAATGGCACGACTATCACGACTATACAGATTTCAAGTTTGCAAGACCGATCCGAAAAACCGATGGAGTCGTTTAGGTGAGGCGTCGATGACGAGTCATGAGGCCAGGCTCATCATGAACGACGACCGCGAAAAGAACGATCCGGCTCAGGCTGCCGAGTATGCCATAGTCGATCTTTCCGAAAACCGCGTGATCGATTGGCGCAAGGCGGCCTGAGTCGGACCCTCGTGTTACGAGAAGCTACAGCTTGACGGTGACGGTCTTAATCTCCGAATACTGCTGCAGGCCGTATTCACCCAGCTCGCGGCCGAGACCGGATTGTTTGAAACCGCCGAATGGCGCGGCCGCGTCGAAGACGTCGAAACAATTGACCCATACCGTGCCCGCGCGAACATTGTTGGCAATGTGGTGTGCCTTTCCGATGTCGCGCGTCCAGACCGCCGCCGCCAAACCATAGATGGTCTTGTTGGCTCGGTCCACCAGTTCGTCCATGTCCTTGAACTTCAAGATGCTCATGACGGGCCCGAAGATTTCTTCCTGGGCGATTTTCATGTCGTCCTTCACGTCGGCGAATACAGTGGGCGCGACAAAATAGCCGTGCTCGCCTATGCGCTCGCCCCCGCACTGCAGTTTGGCGCCTTCTTTCTTGCCGGATTCCACGTAGCTCAGGACCTTCTCAAATTGATCTTTGTCGACCTGCGGTCCTTGCTCGGTTTTCTTATCGAGCGGATTGCCCACCACGCGGCGTTTGGCGCGTTCAGTACTACGCGAAACGAATTCATCGTAGACCTTTTCCTCGACGAAAACTCGTGATCCGGCGCAGCAACATTGCCCCTGATTGAAGAACAGCGCGAAGTGGGAGCCTTCTACCGCTTCGTTCATATCGGCGTCGGCGAAAACGATGTTTGGGCTCTTGCCGCCTAGCTCGAGCGTCACGCGCTTCAGGTTTGTTTCCGCAGCGGCCTTCATGATCAGGTGCCCTACTTCGGTCGACCCGGTGAAGGCGACTTTATCGACGTCCATGTGCCGGGCAATCGCGCCGCCGGCGGTCGGCCCGTAACCGGGAAGGATATTGACCACCCCTTCCGGGAAGCCGGCTTCCAGAATCAGCTCGCCGACGCGAAGAGCGCTCAAGGGAGTCTGCTCGGCCACTTTGAGGACTACGGTGTTGCCGCAGGCCAGCGCCGGCGCAAGCTTCCACGCCTGCATCAGCAGCGGGAAATTCCAGGGAATAATTTGCCCGACGACACCCACCGGCTCGTGCCGTGTATAGCAGAAATAATCGCCGCTGATCGGAATCGTTTTGCCTTGGATCTTATCGGCCCAGCCAGCGTAGTAGCGGTAGCAGGCGATGACGAGTGGCAGGTCGGCCGCAGCGGCGACATGTTTTGGTTTGCCATTGTCGAGAGATTCGAGCGTTGCCAATTCGTCGGCGTTTTTTTCGATCAGATCGGCCAACCGGTTGATTAGCCGGCCGCGCTCGGCGGCGGACATTCGTCGCCAGTGCGCCTTGGAGTGAAAAGCTTTGCGGGCAGCTTTCACAGCGAGATCGACATCCGCGGCATCCGCCTCAGCGACGTTGGCGAGCAAATCGCCGGTCGCGGGATTGATCGTCTCAAAGGTCTTGCCGGAAACGCTCGAGACCCACTTGTTATCAATCAGAATCTTGGTTTGCTTAATTGGAATCTTGGTGGTTTGAGGTTCGGTTAGAACGGTAGCCATGGTTCTCCTTCCGCGAATCCCGCGCAGGGAATCGCATCCGCAGCCATCATATGCCAAACGTCTCGAGGCGGTTATGTCGCGATCCGCTTCCACTTTTTGCCGACGCGTAATACGAGCGTTCCTGCGGAGGCGGTGAGCAATAGCCCCTTGTGGATTTCACCGTTGATCTCGACGGCCCCCGCTTTGAGTTTGCGTGCCGCGTCGGTTACGCTGTCGGCCAGGCTGGTAAGCGCGAGCAGCTTGTCTACACGGATGCCTTTTTCCGTTTGCGCGCCCGTCGGCAGGCTAACGGTTTCCGTATCTGCCGGTTCCCGACCCTGACGCACTTCGTGGTCAAAAGCTTCCACGGCCGCATCCGCGTCTGCCTGGGAATGAAAATCCCCCACAATCCGTCGGCCAAGGTCCATCTTCGTCTGCATGGGCTCCTTTGAGCGGAGCGCGCCGATCTCGTCCAGGCTTAGATCCGTAAGCAACTCGTAGTACCGGAACATCAGATCATCCGAGATCTGCATCACCTTACGAAACATGACTTTGGGCGGTTCGGTGATGCCGATGAAGTTGCCTTTTGACTTCGACATTTTCTCCACGCCATCGAGCCCTTCTAGAATCGGAACGGTTGCAACTATTTGTGCGGGCTGGCCGTAGTCCTTCTGAATAGCGCGGCCCACCAGCAGATTAAATTTCTGGTCGGTCCCGCCCAATTCGACGTCGCACCGAAGGTTCACTGAATCGAATCCTTGCGAGATTGGATACAACAGCTCGTGCACCGAAATGGGGACGCCTTCTTTGAATCGCTTAGTGAAATCGTCGCGCTCAAGCAAGCGTGCGACGGTGTACTTCGAGCACAGCTCGATCAGATTCTCAAACGTTAGCGGCTGTAGCCAATCGCTATTGAACCGAACCTCGGTTTTCACCGGATCCAGAATCTTGAATACCTGTTCCTTATAAGTTTCCGCGTTACGGTTGATCGCGGCCCGAGTCATTGGAGGACGCGTAGCATTGCGTCCGGTGGGATCGCCTATAAGCCCGGTCATATCGCCGATCAGAAAAATGACGGTGTGGCCTAGTTCCTGAAAGTGCTTCATCTTGCGCAGCAGGACGGTATGGCCAAGGTGGAGGTCGGGCGCGGTGGGGTCAAAGCCGGCCTTGACACGCAGCGGCCGGTTCTCCTTTGAGGCGACGGTCAGACGCTCGCGCAGCTCGTCTTCGCGAATCAGTTCGGCGAGACCCTTCTTTAGGTACGCCAGTTGCTGCTCAACAGGAAGAAATGACAATCGCCTCCCATTGTAGAGGCGTGATCCGGCTAAGGAGCTACGGTAATCGGCTCATCCACAGAGCTCAGGCGCAGCCGATGGCGGCTCGCGAGGGCCGACAGGTCTTCTCTATCCAGCACCTCGGAGCCCTCGAGATCCAGATAGTACATGACTGAGCGGGTGCTGGGGTTGTGTTTGAGGCCGAAGATGTGACCGATCTCGTGCACGGCGGTGAGGAACATCTCCTCCTGCGTAAGCGGCGCGCGAGGATTAAAGGCGATCCAGCCCTGGAAGTTGTCCCAATCGGTGAATTGGGCTCGTGCCACGATGGTCTTCTTTAAGATGGAAGGCGTACCGTCCACGAGCTGTACCGCACAAGTGGCGGAGGGGTCGTCGTGCCAACGCATATCAAGGACCTGCGACCAAAAATCCATCGCTCCCCGAAATTGCCTTGCCAAAATCGGATTGGATGTGGAAATCTTCACGCCTAGTCTCATTGGCTCATGCCGGAGCAGTTCGAACCGGCTTTCGCAGGGCGAAAAATCGCCAATCCAGTTTGTGGTTCGCTGATCGGCGAACGAAGCGGGCACAACGGCTAAGAACGAGAAAAAAATAGCAATACAGATTACGGAACAGGCGCCTCGCATGTCCTTGCCTAACAAGTCTGTGCGCGCTAGCCAACCGTTTCTCTCGCACCTGCCTCACCAAGAAAAATCCTGAAAGGCGCTTCCGACTAATACGCTATGCTGGCAGCCAGTTCCCATGACCTTGCATACGGTCGACTGGCTGATCGCGGCGGCCTGCATCATTGTTTGCTTCCTTCCTGCGTTCGCCTTCGGGAAGCGAGCCGGCAAGAATACTACGGAGTTCTTTGCTTCAGGCCGGTCGGTGCCCTGGTGGCTGGCCGGTATCTCCCTGGTCGCGACCACGTTTTCAAGCGATACGCCAAATCTAGTGGCGAACATTGTGCGAACGCAAGGCGTGGCTGGCAATTGGCAGTGGTGGGCGTTCACGTTGACCGGCGTCGCTACCGTCTTCTTCTACGCCCGGCTGTGGCGCCGATCCGGGGCCCTAACCGACCTCGAATTCTATGAGCTGCGCTATTCAGGGAAATCGGCCAGCGCCGTCCGCGGCTTTCGGGCGATTTATTTGGGTTTGTTTTTTAACTGCATGATCATGGCGAGCGTTGATCTGGCGGCCTGCAAGATCGCGAACGTGTTGTTCGGGCTGAGCCGCTGGGAAACCCTGCTGCTGGTCGGTTCCCTGAACGTGGTCTTCGCGGCGCACTCCGGGCTGTGGGGTGTGCTGGTGATCGACATGTTTCAGTTCTTCATTAAGATGGCCGCGGTGATTGCGGCGGCTTATTTCGCAGTCGAGCTGCCGCAAGTGGGCGGGTTGAGCGGCTTGGTCGACAAACTGTCCAATCTTCCGGGTCCCGGCGGTCTTCACTATCTGAATATCCTCCCGGATTTCCGGAACAACTGGGAACTGGCAGTAGCGGTTTTTGTCATGCCTTTGGCGGTGCAGTGGTGGGCGGTCTGGTATCCAGGAGCGGAGCCTGGCGGCGGCAGTTACGTAGCTCAACGTATGTTGGCCTCGAAGTCGGAGAAAGACTCGCTGGGCGGTGTTCTGTTTTTCAATTTGGCGCATTACATTCTGCGCCCATGGCCCTGGATTCTGGTCGGGCTCGCCTCGCTGTTGGTCTATCCGACGCTGCAGGATATACAACGGTCCTTTCCGCATGTTGATCCGACCCTGATCGGTCCAGACATCGCCTTTCCGGCAATGTTGAAGTTCTTGCCGGCCGGCTGGATTGGATTGATGGTAGGCGGCCTGGTCGCTGCCAATTCCTCCACGATCCTGAGCCATTTGAACTGGGGCGCTTCTTATCTAGTCCACGATTTCTACCGCCGTTTCCTGCGACCCAGCGAGAGCGAGAGTCATTATGTCCTGGCGGGTCGGCTGGCCACGATTTTGCTCTTTGTGCTGTCTTCCGTACTCGTGTTCGTGCTGCAAACCGCGCAGGAGACGTTCTATCTGATATTGCAAGTGGGCGCTGGAACAGGATTGCTCTATTTATTGCGCTGGTTCTGGTGGCGTATCACGGCGTGGTGCGAAATCGCCGCTATGCTGGCTTCCTTTGTGGTTTCGGTCTCGTTCCTGATTCTGGCGCGCAAGGGCGTGGTCGTGGGTACGGATCAGCAGTTACTAATTACGGTAATTCTGACAACTATCTGCTGGCTCGTAACCGCTTACATGGGTCCCCAAACGGATCCCGAGACACTCGTGGAGTTCTATCGGAAGGTCCGGCCGTTCGGGCCAGGTTGGAAGCGCGTGCGGATTCAGGCAGGTGTATCGGAGGCCGATGCCGCCGCCTGGGCGCGGACCGACAATATTCCGCTGGCGCTGCTTGGCTGGGTCTCGGGCACCGTGCTGATCTGGTCGGCCCTGTTCATGGTCGGTAACCTGCTATATCAGAGGTGGGGTTACACGGCGGCGCTTTTTAGCGTTTCAGTCTTTAGCGGTCTTGCGCTCATTCGCGTCGTTCAACGTCTTTGGAAGTAGGCCGCCGGAGTAAGTCGGAACTTTGCGGTCGACCATTCCGTTCTTAATTTGAACGCTGGTATGTCAGTATAAAGGATACCCGTCGTTTTCAGGATTAGCCGTCGTGTCGTCTATTTACTCACCTCCCTATTTTCGATATATCGCTGCACTATTCGCCAGTGTGCTTTTAGTTTCGTGCACTAAGAAGCCGCAGATGAACCCAATGATGGCGATGATGATGCAGGCTGCGCCGGTGCGCGCCGTCGCGGCGATGCGCTCGGATGTGCCGCTCGATGTCTCGGCCGTAGGAAACGTCGAAGCAATGGCGATGGTCGACGTCAAATCGCGCGTGGCGGGACAAGTATTGCGCGTGGCTTTTCACGAAGGTGACAACGTAGCTAAAGGCCAATTGTTGTTCGAGATCGATCCCGAACCGCTCAATCGGCAAATCGCGCAAATTCACGCGGACCTGGCGAAAGACGCCGCGCTCGAGCAACAGTCGCGGGCGAATGTAGCGAAGGACGAAGCGCAGATCAAGCAAACGCAGGCCGCCGCCGAGCGTGGTCTGCAGCTTTCAAAGGAAGGAATTTTCTCGAAGGAGCAGACTGAACAGGTAGTAGCTACCAACGATTCGGCGCAGGCATCACTTGCGGCGGACAAGGCGGCTGTCGAAAGCGCGGTGGCCTCGATCAAGTCGGACCAGGCGCGACTGGCACAAACCGAGCTGCAACTGACGTATACAAATATCACCGCGCCGATCGCTGGGCGGGCCGGGGCCGTGAACCTGAAGGCAGGCAACCTGGTGAAGGACAATGACACCGCGCTGGTGACGATCCTGCAGATCGCGCCAATTTACGTTTCGTTCGGCGTGCCGCAGCAACTGCTCGGCGACGTGCAGAAATATAACGCGGAGCACCCGTTGCACATCGAAGCTTGGGCGCAAGATCAAAAGCCAGTCGTGGGAGCCCTGCGCTTTATCGACAATTCGGTTGACACGACCACCGGAACCATCAAGCTGAAAGCGCAATTCGACAACACAGTTCGGACTCTGTGGCCCGGTCAATTTGTCAACGTGCGTGCCCGTCTTCTTTTGGAGCACGACCGGGTGCTCGTGCCAAGCCGGACGGTGCAAACGGGACCGCAAGGCAAATACGTATGGGTGATGGATACGACTAAGCAGACGGTGGCAATGCGGCCGGTCGATGTGCTGCGCATCGTTAAACCCGCCGATTCCATTGAGCAATCGGTAATCGGCAGCGGGTTGCAGCCAGGCGAGATGGTGATTTCGGAAGGGCAGATGCGCCTGTTTCCGGGCGGCAAGGTGCGCCTGCTCGCTCCGGAGGGGAACAAGCCGGGCGGAGCCGCCCCGGGCGCGCTTTAAAGAGGTTTTCGAATGCGTTTTACCGATCTATTCATCCGTCGTGCAATCACCACGACGCTGATCATGGCCGGCATTCTCGGCTTTGGATTGCTCAGCTATTTCTCGCTGCCGGTCAGCAATCTGCCGGCGGTTGAATACCCGACGATTCAAGTGCAGGCCGGCTTGCCCGGGGCCAATCCGGACGTCATGGCGTCGTCGGTCGCGACACCGCTTGAGGCTCAGTTCGCCACGATTGCCGGAATCAACAGCATGTCATCTTCGAGTTCGCTTGGCAGCAGCTCGATCACTCTGCAGTTCGATTTAAGCCGTGACATCGACGCCGCCGCACAGGATGTGCAGGCGGCGATTTCGCGCGCCCAGGGCAGTCTACCAACCAACATGCCTGCGCCACCCTCATACTCCAAGGTTAATCCGGCCGAGCAGCCCATCATGTTTATTGCCGTCTCTTCGAAAACGATGACGCTCTCGCAGCTCGACCAATACGCCGAGTCGATGATGGGCCGGCGTCTTTCGATGGTGAGCGGCGTGGCGCGAGTCCAGGTATTCGGGTCGCAGAAGTACGCAGTTCGCGTGCAAGCTGATCCGGCAAAACTTGCTGCTTATCAAATCGATCTGGAACAGGTGCGCAATTCCCTTAGTACTGGCAGCGTGAATCTGCCGGCCGGCTCGCTCTATGGTTACTCGAAGGGCTACACGGTTCAATCGGATAGCCAACTCACGAACGCAGAACAATTCGGTCGGCTTATAGTCACGTATAAAAACGGAAGTCCGGTCCATATGGACGAAGTGGCGCACGTGTACGACAGCGTGGCTAGCGAAAAGACAAGGTTCTGGATCAACGGTAATCAGAGCATCGTGTTGGCCGTCCAGAAGCAACCCGGCTCTAATACGGTACAGGTTGCGGATTCGGTGAAAGCGCTGCTACCGATTCTGCAACAGTCTATCCCGGCGGGCGTAGAGATCGGGCGGGCATTCGATGCCTCGCAGAACATTCGTGAATCGATCGCGGATGTGAAATTTACGCTGCTCCTGACAATCGCACTCGTCATTGGTGTAATTTTCGTTTTCTTGCGCAATGTCTCGGCCACCGTGATCCCGAGCCTGGCGGTGCCGCTTTCCTTGCTTGGAACATTCGCGGCCATGAAGCTGCTTGGCTTCACCATCGACATGTTGTCCATGATGGCGATGACTCTCTCGGTTGGTTTTGTGGTTGACGACGCGATCGTCATGCTCGAAAATATCGTGCGCCACATGGAAATGGGCAAACCGCGTATGCAGGCCGCGCTCGAAGGCGCCCGCGAAGTGGGCTTCACAATTGTCTCCATGACGGTCTCGCTCGTCGCCGTGTTCATCCCGGTGCTGTTCTTAGGTGGGATCATTGGCCGTCTGCTCCGCGAGTTTTCGATTACGATTGCGGTGGCGGTGTTGATATCGGGCGTCATCTCGCTGACTCTCACGCCGATGCTTTGCAGCCGCTTCCTGCATCATGAGAGCCATCCCACGAACGCCTTCTACAGAGTGTCAGAAAAGTTTTTTATTTGGTTGAATGATTTCTATCGGCGCACACTGTTGGGCGTGTTGCATCATCGGCGTATCACGTTAGGGATCAGCGTTCTTTTGACGGTCGCGGCCGTGTATCTGTTCGTCATCATGCCCAAAGGGTTCATGCCGAGCGTGGACCAGGGATTCGCCTTTGGCGGCGATGAAGCGGCCCAGGATGTTTCTTTCGAAGAGATGGTGCGTTTGCAGACGAAGGTAATCGATGTCCTCGGCAAGAATCCTTGGGTTGAAACTTATGGCTCGGGCGTGGGAGCATTCGCCGGCCAGAACCAGGGATTCGCTTTCGTCGCCGTCAAAAGCGATCCGCACCGGCCCAAAATTGGTCAGATCCTCGGCCAACTGCAAATGGAATTTGCCAAGATTCCCGGTTTGATGGTATTCATGCAGTCGCCTCCTCTGCTAACGCTCGGCCAGAACGAGGGCCGCAGCCAGTATTCGGTGGCGCTACAGGACGCCGACCTGCAGGAACTCTACAGGTGGGCGCCCGTGCTCGAAGCGAAGCTGCATTCTATTCCCGAGTTGACGAATATTTTTGGTGACTTGCGTCTCGGCAGCCCGCGCTTGGATGTACACATCGATCGCAATCTCGCATTGGCGTTGGGCGTAACGCCGGATGCCATTGCTAACACGTTGTACGACGCCTATGGAAACCGGCGCGTCACTACGATTACCGCCGCGTCGGATCAGTACGATGTGGTATTGGAGGTCCTGCCGCAGTACCAGCGCGATCCTGCGGCGCTGCGCGATCTTTACCTCCGCTCGAGCTCGGGCAAGATGGTACCGCTTTCGGCGGTTAGCGATCTCAAACAGACTGTCGCCCCCTTGAGTGTGAGCCATATCGGCCAACTACCGGCGGTAAATTTTCAGTTCGACGTAAGGCCCGGTGTGGCGTTGAGCACGGCGACGGGGCTGATTGACGAGGCGGCGCGCCAGATCGGCATGCCGGACACGGTCTCGTTCAGTTATCAGGGCACGGCAGCAGCCTTCCAAAATTCACTGCGCGGTCTAGGTGTCCTGCTGATCATCGCAGTGCTGGTGATTTATCTCGTGCTCGGCATCCTCTACGAAAGCTTTATTCATCCGATTACGATTCTGTCGGGATTGCCGGCGGCCGGTATCGGCGCGCTGCTTACGCTCCTGCTGTTCGGCCACGACCTCAACCTGTATTCATTTGTCGGCATCATTTTGCTGATCGGCATCGTAAAGAAGAACGCGATCATGATGATCGATTTCGCGCTTGAAGCGCAGCGAACGGAAGGCAAGCCGCCCGAGGAAGCGATTTTTGAGGGCTGCCTGCGGCGGTTCCGGCCCATCATGATGACAACGATGGCGGCGTTGCTCGGCACGTTGCCGATTGCGTTCGGTTCCGGGGCAGGCGGCGAGGCGCGCCGTCCGCTCGGCCTGGCGGTCGTGGGCGGACTAGTGCTTTCGCAATTGCTGACTCTTTACATCACACCGGTGATATACCTGTATCTCGATCGTCTCGTGAGCGGGCGCCGCAAACGCCCATCGGACACTCCCGTGGGTGTTTGGCCTGAACCGCTGGTCGAACGCTAAATTCTAGAGCCCGCATCGCATCATGTAGTAATGCGATTGAAGATTGTACAAGCCGGAGAGGCCGCGCTCCGGCAGCGGGGCAAGGATCTGAGCGTAAACGAAATCCGCAGCCGTGAGATCCAGAATCTGATCGAGTGGATGCGGGACACCATGTACGATGCCCCGGGAGTGGGACTCGCCGCGCCCCAGGTCGGGCTTTCTCTGCGGCTAGCAGTCATTGAAGACAAGCCCGAGAATCTAAAAGACGTTCCGGCCGACTATCTTAAAGAACGTGACCGCAAAACGGTTCCCTTTCATGTGATTGTGAATCCGAAATTGACTTTGGAAGGTCCCTTGGATGTGGAATTTTTCGAGGGCTGCCTGAGCCTTGCAGGTTTCACGGCTATCGTGCCGCGTGCACGAAAAGTACGAGTCGAGTGCCTGGATCATCTGGGTGAGCCAAAGGTCATCCAGGCAGCGGGATGGTACGCTCGCATCCTCCAGCACGAGATCGATCATCTCGATGGGACGGTTTATATCGACCGTATGCGTACGCGAACGTTTATGAGCCTTGAAAATCACAATCGCTTCTGGAAAAATAAGTCCTCCGCCGAGTTGCGGAAGCTAATCGGTTGGGAGGAATAGCTGGCGGGGGCCCTCGCTCGGGTTGGCGACCTCCCGCAACTCGGGATATCGTTCGAGCAGCGAATCGGGAACGGTCACCGGTTTGTCCTGCAGGATGGCCGTTATCTCCAGGGCGTTCACCACGCCCTTGCCCAGGTAGTGGTTATTGGTCACCACGTACGTGTCTTCAGCGGCGCGCTCGACCGTCTTAATGCGATCGAGCCACGGTTCAAGTTCGGGCAGTGAATAGAGATAGTCGTAGCGTTCACCCACAAACTTGTTCTCCCGGAACCAGCTCCCATAATTGCGCCCATGCAACCGGATATAGCCAATTGCGGATGTGGCGAGCGCGCTAGGTGTGATCGACCTCTTGAACAAAGGCTGGTCTATGTTGCAGAGCCCGAGCCTCAATTGCGCGAGCCAATCGAGCACGCCCGGCTCAGCCCAGCTCGCGTGGCGGACTTCGAGCACTAATGGATAATCTGCAAAGCGCGCGCAGAGCGAGGCAACATAGCCGCGATTCTCCGGGCTATTTCGAAAAGACCAGGGAAACTGTAGCAACAGCGCTCCGAACTTGCCTGCGTCGAGCAGCGGGGCAAACCCTTCTTTGAAGAGTCTCTCGTCGTGGGGTGAAGCAGTGCGTTCATGCGTGAAGCCGCGCCACAACTTCGCGGTGAAGCGGAAATGCCGGTTCTCGCGCACCTTTTCGAGCCAGTCCGCCGCAGTTTTCGCAGTGAGCGGCCGATAAAACGAAACGTTGATTTCCAGCGTGTCGAAATAACGCGCCAGAAAAGAGACTTCCGAAAAGCCGCGTGGCTTTTTAGCTGGGTAGACAATTCCCCGCCAATCCTTATAAGCCCAACCGGCTGGACCGATGCGTGTCACTCACCCGGTCGTCGCGCGCTCGTAGTTGTAGGCAATACGGAGCATGGTCGCTTCGTCGAAATGCTTTGCGAAAATCTGAAGTCCAATCGGTAGACCGTCGCGCGACTCGCCGCAGGGGACGCTCATGCAGGGCACGCCGGCGAGATCTCCAGTCAGCGTATAGACGTCGGATAAATACATCGCCAGAGGATCGTCGACCTTTTCGCCGATCTTGAAAGCCGGAAAGGGCGACACCGGCGCTAAAATCGCATCCACGTTGTCAAACGCCTCGGTAAAATCGCGTGCAATCAGTGTGCGGACTTGTTGGGCCTTTTTGTAGTAAGCGTCGTAATAGCCGGCACTCAACACGTAGGTTCCGAGCATAATGCGGCGTTTTACTTCCGCACCGAACCCATGGCCGCGCGTGTTGCGGTACATGTCCGCCAGCGTGTCGCCCTCGGCGCGCAGGGTGTAGCGGACACCGTCGTAACGTGCGAGATTCGAGCTCGCTTCGGCGGTGGCGATGATGTAGTAGCAGGAGAGCGCGTATTTAGTGTGAGGTAAACGGATCCGGCGAATCTCACAGCCCAGATTCCGTATTTGATCGATGGCTTTTTCGATCGCACTTCCGGTTTCCGCGTTGAGGCCTTCGAAATACTCCTCAGGCAGGCCGACCCTCAGCCCCTTCACGGAATGCGTCATCAAAGCGTGGTAGTCGTCAATGGGGGCGAAGGCGGATGTCGCATCCAATTCGTCGCGTCCAGCCATGGCGTGCAGGACCGTGGCGGCATCCTCCACGTTGCGGGCGAAAGGTCCGATGTGATCGAGCGAGCTGGCAAACGCCACCAATCCGTAACGCGATACCCGTCCGTACGTCGGTGTGATGCCCACTACACCACAGAAGCTTGCGGGTTGGCGAATGGAGCCGCCAGTGTCGGAGCCTATAGTCACCACCGCAGTGCCTTGGGCGACGGCCGCGGCCGATCCACCGCTGGATCCGCCCGAAACGCGATCGAGCGCTTTGGGATTTCGCACCGGACCATAGGCGGAGTTTTCGTTTGACGAACCCATGGCGAACTCGTCGCAATTGAGTTTGCCAATTATGATGGCGCCTTCCGCTTCAAGGCGAAACACGGCGGTGGCATCGTACGGTGGAATGTACTTTTCAAGAATTCGCGATCCGCAGGTCGTGCGTAGACCGCGCGTCACAATGACATCCTTTACGCCGAGCGGAACTCCAGCCAGTGCGCCTACAAATCCTTTTTTGGCGATCTCCTCGTCGACATGTGCGGCCGTTTTGAGCGCACGCTCCCGGGAAAATGTCAGGTAAGCGTTAGTCTTTGGATTCTCACCCTCTGCGAAAGAAAGTGCGGCTTCGGCCAGCTCACGCGCAGAGAACTTTTTGTCGAGCAGTCCCTGGCGTACGGAAGAAATGGTGAGCGACGGAATAGCGCCGGAGAAACTCACCGCTCGATTACCTTCGGCACTTTAAAATATCCGGCTCCGCCCATGCTCGCATTGGCCAGCACCTCCTGATTGCTGAGGCACTTATGCGGGACGTCCTCGCGCAGCGTCGCTGTCTCATCGGCACTGTACAGCACTTGCGCCATCGGGTCGACATTTTGCGTATCAAGCTCGTTGAGCTGCTCGATATGCGTCAAGATCTGACCGAGATCGTGGCGCATACGCGCCAGTTCTTCGTCCGAGAGGCGCAGATTTGCCAAATCGGCTACATACCGGACTTCTTTTTCAGACAAATTCAAGCTGTGGCTTTCTTGCGCGAGAGTCTATATAACTTCTTTAACACAGGGTCCTGGATGCTCTCGGCTTCATCCGGAACCGCTACCGTCTCGCGTATCGGAGCGCGCTGCGGCTGGCGCCGCGGAATCGCAGTGCGAAATTCCAGGTCTTCGATTGTGCCCGAGCCGGTAACTTTGCGTAGCCGATCGAGAATCTGCCTACTGAGCAAATGGAGCTGTTTCTGCCAGATGGCGTCTTCCACTTCCACAACCAGTGTCGTGCGTACTAATTTCACACGAACGGTATGCGTGGCGATTGCCTTACCAACGGCCTCTGGCCAGATAGCGCGCGCAAAATCATCGTCGGTGAAAACCCGTTGCGAAAACTTGTTATTTTTGATCAACCGCGCAGCGCGTTCCATAGGACGTAAAGCGGGGGAGCGTTCCAGCAGTGTAGCACGCTTTCGTACACTGAGACTTCATGATTCGGGTCCATTTTGCGCCCTCCCCGACCGGCTATCTCCACATCGGCAGCGCTCGTACATTCATTTTTAATTGGCTCTATGCCCGCAAGCAGCGAGGCACGATGGTATTGCGCATCGACGATACGGACACAAACAGGAATACGGAAGCCTCGCTTCAATCCATCCATGAAGAGCTGTTGCAAAACGGCCTTACGTTCGAAGGCGTCCACCGCAGCAACGCGGACGTCAATTTCAGCGAGCAGGATCCGATCGACCCGAAGGCACTATGGCTGAATTCGCAGCATTTACGTACGGTTCCCGTGGAGAGTTTGGCGCCGGTGGTGAAGGGATCGCTCGCCTCACACGGGCTCGCGCCGTTCGGTGACGATGAATTCTTCGCGCAAGTGGTCGATACGATTCGAAGCCGATTTTCCACGCTGCGCGATTTTTCTACGAGGGGGCGCGCATATTTCAGTGACGAATTCGAAATCGACAAGCAGGCGGCACTCGACAAATTGAACGTACCCGGAGCACGGAAGCTGTTGCGGGAATTGGCCGAGCCGCTGGGGGCCAATCCGGAATACGCGCAATCCAGCGTGGAGGAGGATTTACGCAAGTTCGCCGAAGAGCGCAGCGTGAAAGCCGGTCTCCTGAGCAACGCCAGCCGTGCTGCGCTCACCGGACAGCCGGTGGGCCCGAGCGCATTCGCCGTATTCACTTGCATCGGAAGGGAACGGGCGATTGCCCGGTTCGGCGAGGTCTAGCGTGCCCCGCGTACTCGTTGGACTTGGTGGCTTGCTAAGCGATCCGGCCTGTTGTGTCATCAAAGACGGACGACTCGCCTCTGCAGTCGAGCAGGTTAAGGTTTCACGCCAGGACAGGCCTGGATCGTTTCCCACGGAAGCGTTTGCCTTGGCGCTTGAAGCCGCCGGAGTTGTGCTTTCTGAGATCGATTGCGTCGCCATTGCCAGACCGTTCGCCGAGGAGCGTGAGAGTCTGGCGCAACTCGCGATGCGTGCACGCTTTCCAAACAGCGAAATCGTGATCGTGGAGCATCATCACGCGCACGCCGCGTCGGCTTACTACGCCACGGATTTAGGCGCGGCCTCGGTCTTGAGTGTCGATCGAGCGGGGGACTTTCGGTCCGCGCTTCTTTTTGAAGGTCGTGGCCGCCAGCTTACGCCTGTTCGCGAACTGTATTTCCCGGACTCGCTCGGGGACCTGTTCAGCAGGTTGACCGAGATGCTAGGCTACGAGCCACGAGCCGACGAGCACAAGGTGCAATGGATGTCGGTTTCCGGCGTGCCCGCCTATCTGGATGTTTTTCGAAAGCTTCTCCGCCATGGTGGCTCGGTGCTGCCGCAAATGGAACGCAGCTACTTCGACGCGGATCGTTTGACGCATGGCGGTTTTAGCGCCCGCTTCTATAAAGAGGCGGGAATCTCGCCGAGTGAGCCGCTTTCCCGAGAGACGAAGGTCAACTTGGCCGCCAGCCTGCAGGCGGCGATTGAAGAGGCTGTTGCAGCAGTCGTCGGTTCCGCGGGGAATTTGTGTATTGCCGGCGGCCTTGCATTTAATGCTCTGCTGATTCAATCCCTTGAGGCTCGGTTTCCCTACGTATTTGTGCAGCCGGCGGCCGGCAATGCGGGAACCGCCCTCGGCGCTGCTCTTTACGCGTGGCACAATTTCTATGCACAAGATGAGCGCATTCCATTCGAGACCTTGTGTCTGGGGCCCGCCTACAGTGCTGCGCAAATTAAGGCCATTCTGGAAAACTGTAAACTGCGATTCCGGTATCTGCAGACCGAAGGCGAGGTGATCCGGGACGCGATCAATGCCCTGAACGACAACAAAATTGTGGCCTGGATGCAGGGCCGCATGGAATTCGGACCGCGTGCTTTAGGCAACCGCAGTATTCTAGCCTCGCCGCTCAATCCGTACTCGACAGAGAATCTCAATGTATACATCAAACACCGCGAGAGTTTTCGCAAGTTCGCTGCGTCGGTGCCGCTCGAACGAGCGGAGGAGTATTTCGATGTTGGGCCGAATGCCCGCTACCTCGCCACCGTCGGCAAAGTGCGGCCCCAGCATCGCGAACTCTTTCATGCGGCAACGCTGGGGCGCGATTTGATTCGCGTCCACACCGTAGATAAAGCCGAAAATCCGCTGTATCATGCGCTGCTGACCGCGGCCGGTGAATCCACCGGGCTGGCGGTGCTCTACAACACCAGCTTCAATCTGTTCGGCGATCCGTTGGTTTCTACGCCGCGCGATGCCGTTCGCAGCTTCTATTCTTCCGGAATTGACGCACTGTTCGTCGGGAATTTTTATCTAGAGAAATAGAATTTTCTCGAGCGCCGTGCGGGTGATCGTATGATAGCCGCTGAGCGCTCTGGCGTAGATGCGGTGTGCCAAAGTCTTGCCGCTGTCACTTTTCATCAATGCCATATATAAAGGTTTCAACAGTTTGGTGCGGCCGATTTGGAGGAGAAACCGCTCCAGCCGATCGAAGGCACGTACATAGCCGCTTTCGACGGCCATGAGAAGCCATTCATCGAGCACTTCATAATTGCTGCCCTCGGTGAGATGCCAGGCGCTATCGAGTTCCTCGAGCTTGCGCACGGCGAGCGGACGAGGCAAGACACGCAAAAACTCCAGCCACTCTTGCGTATTCCAGCGAGCGGCTGGAAGAGCTGTCGCCGGTAAATCGTCTGTGCTAAAATTCTCGGCAGCCATCGCGGCAATTTCGAGCCGCGAGGAAGTGGCATGCGGAGTCGCCTGCGGAAGACCCGGGTCGAACACCCATTCTTCAATCGGAATGTGCGGCGCGAGTTCACGGCGCAAATAATCAAGCGCCTCCGCCGTCGTGATGCTCCGAAATGCGAAATGGTCGAAATAGGATCTTAGGAACTGATCGAATTTTGAACGGCCGACCGTGTCTTCAATCTGGCGCAGGAACAGAGCGCCCTTAATATACGGAACGTGGGTACAGCCTTCGTCTGGGTCACGCCCGGTTAGATCGATATGAAGAATCTGGTCGGCGGGAGCGAATTCGCGAAGGTCCCTTTCGATCTCGCGGCGATCGAGTACCTGCTCCATCAGCGCTTGCTCCCGGCCATACACTTCTTCCTGGATTCGGTTTTCGAGATACGTGGTGAAGCCTTCGTTGAGCCAGAAATCGCGCCAGGTAGCGTTCGTTACCAAGTTGCCGGACCAGGAATGGGCAAGCTCGTGGGACACGAGGCTCACCAAACTCTTATCGCCGGCGATCACGGTTGGAGTAGCGAAGGTGAGGCATGGATTTTCCATACCACCGAAAGGAAAGCTTGGTGGAAGAACCAGCAGATCGTAGCGTCCCCAGCGGTATGGGCCATACAAGCGCTCCACCGCTTCGACGAGGCGTTCGGTATCTTCAAATTCGCGAGCGGCCGCCGCGAGCGTCGGACCTTCCGCATAAATTCGGGTGCGCGGGCCCAGGGGCGCAAAATCGAGGCTGCCGGCTGCCAGAGCAATCAGATATGGCGGGATCGGTAAATCCATGCGAAAAAAATGTTCTGTCCCATTCCGGCTCTTGTGCCGTGCGCTCATGAGAACCAGAAGATCTTTGGGCGCTTGAATACGCGCGTCGTAGGTCACGCGGACGCCAGGGGAATCCTGCAGCGGTATCCAACTGCGCGCATGGATCGATTGGTTCTGGCTGAACAGAAAAGGGTGTCGCTTGCTGGCCGTTTGTTCAGGACTTAGCCACTGGAGGCCGCTTGCCTCTTGTCTGGTGGCATAGTGGATCTCCACGGAGTCGGCCTGGGGCGGCAGATCGATTGTCAGACGCGAGCCGAGAATCGGATCGGGCACACCTTGATCAAAGCTGATTGCTGTCTCGCCGCAGCTGACGCTCCGAATCTCCAGAGCGCGGGTGTCAAGAATCAAGGCAGCCTTGCCGTCCGTGCGCTCGAGACTAAGATGTGCAGTGCCCTCGAGAATTCGCTCGGCAAACGATATGGCGAGTCGAAGAGAGCAATGGGTAACCCGAACCCTCTCCGGTTCAGAGAACGAATGAACGTCGATCGCACTCATGGCTGCGGATTGCCGAAAAATGTGCGGATGCCTAGTTCGGCTAACCCCAGCGAGCGTGCTAGCGCTACTTTTGCGAGGTTGTATTGAAACTCGGCTGAGATCAGATTCTCATTTGCGTCGGAGACCGACTGTTGCGCTTGCACGACTTCGACCGTGTTCGTCACACCGGCTGCGAATCGGTCTCGCGATTGCTTCAGAGTTTCGTTCGCCAACTGCATGTTGCCTTTGGCTACATCGATTTGATCGTTGGCGGATTTTAGATCGAGAAGGGCGCTGCGGACCTCGAAATCGATTTGTCCGCGCAGATTTTCGAGCTCGTTGCGACGATTTCGCAATTCTGCGTCGTTTTGAAGAATGTCGGCTTTTATGCGGCCGCCATCGAAAATGTTGAACTGGACCGACCCGGTGACGTTGAATACACCGTGTGAATTAGTGAACATCCGCAATCCCTGATCGCCGTAATACCCATTGACCGTCGCCGTTGGATAGCGCTCCGCTTCAGCGGATCGCAGCGTGAACTGCGCCGCAGCAACCCGAGCTTTGGCCGCCAGGAAGTCTGGACGATGTTCGTACGCTTTGTCCAAGGCTTCCTTGAGCGAGATGCCTTCGAGCGGCAGAAGGGACGAAGGATCGGAAACCGAAAAATCTTGCCCGATAGGGAGACCGATTACCCGGCCTAAGGTTAGTTTGTCTTTTTCAAATTGATTGCTCACGGAAACAAGCTGCTGCTGGCGCTGCTTTAGTTCTACTTGCGCGCGCAAGACATCGATGCCAATGGCGGTTCCGGCGTCATGGCGGCGCGTGGCATTCGTGTACACGGCTTGGTCGGAATCAATCTGCGCCTGAACGGCCGTGATGCGCGCGGCATCCGCAACGATCTGCAAATACGCGTTCCCGACCGCTTGCACAACGAGATCGCGCGCATTCTTGACGCTCAGAGTCGAAGCTTTGAGATCTTCGCGAGAGGCGCGAAAATTGCTGATTGCGCTGTAATCGAATAGCGTGAGGGACGCGCCTGCTCTGGCGTCCTGATAAGAATACGGCCCAACGATTGCCGGAATCGTAAATCCCAGGCCGGGAGGCGGTTGCACGAGGAACCCCAGTGCCTGAAGATTGATCTGCTGTCCGGTTGCACTGATCTGTCCGGTGACCTTTGGCAATAATGCGCTCAATGCTCGAGCGCGTTGCGCCTGCACCTGACGGCTGGATTGCTCGCTGGTCAAAAAGCCCAGGTTGGCTTTGAGACCCCGATCGATGGCTTGTTCGAAGCTCAGAGTAATCGGTGTGGAGGACGCCGCCCCCTCCGGCACGCTGCCTTGGTAGTCCGGTTGAAGCTGCATTTGTGCCGCTGCGCTAACGGCCGCACAGAGTAGCGCCGGGATGGCTAGGTATTTTGGTTTACTCATTCACGTGCTCGAATTATTGGTCCCAAAGCGTTCGATGCACGATACAAAGGTTTTGTACCACCCTGCGAGGAAAATATTTAAGATCTTAATCTTTTTTCCAAATTTACAGATTGCGCTTCAGGAATGAACAGATTTCGTAGCCAGTGAGATATTTGAAGGGAAATTCACCCATCGTGTAGTGACCGCAGGCCAGTACCGCCACCTCGTGATCCCAACGGCGGCGGCGTGCGCCCTCGATGACGTCCCGTGACAGTCGCACGGGAAAGGTCGTATCGTAGCGTGTGTAGATAAATTTCGAGCGTTTCTTCTGTGCGCTGTAGAGATCATAATAAGAGGGTGGGCTGATCGAAAGCCACAGTTTCCGTAGAGTCGCCAAATCGACCGAATCTGCCACGCCATCTCGAATGTGACGTGTCGAGAGCCCTTCCCAGACCACATCCGCAACATAAGTAGAACAGTGGTTAAAGACGTTCACCCGGATGCGTGGGTCATGCGCGCTGACGATAAATGCATAGCATGAGCCAATGCTAGTGCCTACGATTCCGATCTCCGTGTAACCCTCGCGCACGAGCCAATCGAAACAGGCGCGTGTATCTACGATGGCCTGACGCGTGGCATCGATGGTTCGACAGATATTAGCCGACATGGCATAATCGGCGCGCTGCAAGCCGGCCGGAGTACGCATATCGTGATACGGCAGGCTCAATCGCAGAGCGGAGATGCCCAGACGCTGCAGCCCGGCACAAAGAGCGTTGTGTTGCGGCAGTTTTGCGTTCCAGTGCGGAAGAACAACCACGGCCTTTCGCCCCGCGCCACGGGCGGGGAACCAAAGCCCGCGAACGCTGTTGTTCTCCGTATACGGAGTAACAACCGGCGACGCAAAAGTGAGCCAATTGTCACGAAGATCGAACGTATCCGGCGAATCGTAACTAAAAAACTCGCCGCTCGAAGAAATGATGCGTTGGTTGAGATGGACTAAATATTCGATCGGGTCCGAGCCGTCGGGAGGGAAGTCGCGCGTTATCGGCCAACGTTCTGCCCATTCCAAACCGAACTCGAACGGGCGCACGATACGGTCCGTCGCGCGGGAGGATAGCTCATCCTCTCTCCGATAGATCCAATTGCCATACCGATGGGCGGCTGCGCGGAGCAGGAACTTCATGGCGCGGCGGCTAACTGAAACGTGTGCGGCCGCGGCTGCGCGGCTGCGCGTTGCCGCACTATCACTTCCGCCTCGACCGAATCGAGTGCCTTCAATGCTTCCGATAAGTGCTCAATGTCCAGATTCTGAAGCGGCACCTGGAGCGTGCGCCAGCGCTGTTGATGGACGTCGATGCGTTTCACGGTGAGATCTCGCACGTCCATCGCCTGGCGAGACATCGGTGTGTCCAGTAACGCCAGATTGACGCCCAGCGCGAGTTCGGTCTCACTCCAGGTGCCCACTGGCGCACCATCGATCGTCAATACATAGCGGCCGCTCGCGAGACCGTTCACTCGTACGATCTGCTGGTTCAACGCTTCGGTCACATCCGAGCTGCGAATAGCGAGAGCGAGAGTGTGATCGCGATCCATTGCGAGCATAGGGGCGAAGGGTAGAGGAAGCGCTTCATCGGCTTCCGTCCAGGAAAGCGGCGCGCCGGTGTGCACGTCGCTGATAGTTGTGTAATCGGCCTCAGCAACCTTGCCGCTCTTAGCTTCGATGGTCACCGAAGAAACGATCGGGCGTGCGCCCCATGCCTTTAACAATTGCTCCGCCATGACGAGATGCCCGGAAAGCGACGGATGCACGCGATCTGGAAGAATCTTCTGAGCGAGCGCGGGATCGGATGTATTGGCTTTACGCAGCATCGCCACTACGCCGGTATTGAGATCGGCCACATCGAGGTGTGCCTCCGATGCGTAGCGACGTAACCATTCTCCGTATTTCACGAGGATTGCATTGTAGCCATCCGGTTGCAAAGTGATGGGCCGCGTGACATCGTCGAACGGCGAGGGTTCGATGACGGTAATGCGCAGCGAGGGAATCGCGTGCCGAACCTTATCGATGATATGCCGGTAGCCTGAGAAGTAAACGTCATCGTCCGCGGGCGTGTGGTTGACGTATTTGCCATCGTTCATGCCGAGCATGATGGTCATCACCGTCGGGTGGTACGTTAGCACATCGCGCTCCAGTCGCAGATCGATCGGTCCGCCGCCGCCCCCGGTGACGCGATCGCCGCCCCAGCCCGAATCGACAAAGCGGACGTCGAGTTTGGGATAGCGAGTGATGCTATACAGTTCCGCCAGCATCGTATACAGGCGTTGATCCGTGATGCTGTCACCATAAAAGGCGACAGTATCTTTTGGGTGAAGATAGAACTTGTCGGCCGCTGCGGAAAAGCTGGACGCCGAAAACGCGACGAGACAGGCGGCTACAAAGCCGGTAATCCGTAACCGAGTGGGCACAACATCAATTTAGCTAACGGCACTATCGCTGGCTCGCTTTGCCCGCCAGAACACGTTGGTTGAACTCACCGGATTTATTGCGCGGCACGCTCAGCGACTTCCATTCCTGGGAACGGAAATGTTTGGCCAGGAGCACAATCTGGCCACAGTGATACGCGTAGTGAGCGATCTGCCGATTGATGGCTTGCATCACGGAATGCGCCTCGCCACGAATGAATACCTTGCGTGACAGATCCGAGTCTGTGAGCGGCTCGAGCGCCTCGAAGACCACTTTCCATCCTTCTTCCCAGCACGCCCGCACATTCTCGCGGCTGGCCGGCGGGTCCACGAACTCGCTGTCCCGATCACGATTCGGTTTTTCGCCGTCTGAAGTCAGAAAATCTGTCCATCGTGAGCGCATATTTCCAGTCATATGCTTGACCGTTTGTGCGATGGAATTCATTTCCGGATCGAGCGCGATCAGAAGTTGCTCGTCGTCGACCTGTTTCATGGCCTCTTCGGCAAGCCTCTTGTAATGGCGGAACAGAGTTATGGAATCGGTCAGGTAGGAAGTAGTAAATTCGAGCGGCATGGAGAAAATTTTAAATCTAATACTCACCATTGACTCTCGTCATAACTGCGAACGTCATGGCGAAAGCAATGAGCTTACGATGCCTCCTTCTCGACTCAGTTTAAACGAAAGAGCTCCAGGGTGACTCAAGCGCGGTTCCTCTATGATTGGAGCAGGCCCGGGTGGCGAAATCGGCAGACGCAAAGGACTTAAAATCCTTTTTCTCGCAAGGGAAGTGCGGGTTCAAGTCCCGCCCCGGGCACCACTTACGTCCACCTAGTACAAACCTAGTGCGTAGGTAAGTGTGCATGTTGTTGTCCTCTGCGCTTCGAGATACCGCTTTCCTGCGTCTTTGATGTCGCGAGCGTCGGTGATGTTGTGACGCCACAACATGCTCGCAGTTTTGTGCCCTGAGATCAGCATCGCAATTTTCTCGGGAACGCCGGCGCGGATCATGTTGCGCACTGCGGTGCGGTGTAGATCGTGGAATAGCAGCCCTGGAACACCCGCTTTTCGCAGGCCTGTTCCAGTCAGCCTTGAAGTCTCGCACTGGCCTGCCGTCCCGTGAAAACAGCCAAACGCATTTTTGGCGATTCGATTTGGTCGCGGCTCAAAAGCATTTCGAGCCACAGCTTCATGTCGCCGTAAATCGGCGCCGTCTTCGGATTGCGATTCTTGGTCACGCGGCCATTGACATAAATTAGGCCTTCCTCGAGATCGACCCAGGTACGCTTTAGGGCAAGCAACTCTCCCGTGCGCATCCGAGATGGTAGGCGACTACAAAAACAGGCTTGATCTCGGCAGTAAGAGCATCCAGGATGAGGCGATACTTGTCGGCTTCGAGAAAGCCTTCGCGGGACGTTGTCTTCTGGAAGCGTCTTAATCACTGGAAGGCGAAAGACTAGCTGAGGATCATGTTCATAGCCGAGCCGAAAGGATCGTCGGAGCACGGCAAGTTCGCGATTGATCGTTGAATTCTGCCTACCTTCTTTTTGCGGGCGGACGATATATGCGTTAAGGGCCTTCGTGGTGATTGCAGCGGCGCGGAGGTGGCCGATTCCGGTTTCAAAAGCCTGTTCACGCGTTGCTCGGCCTCTTGCAGATCAGCTCGATCATGCAGGCGGTAATCCTCAACAAACAATTGGAAGCAGCGCAGATATTCGAACGCGTTCAGCGCCAGCAGACTTTCCGACAGCGATCTCGCCGAGCTTGCGCTGCAATGTCTTGACGGCCTCGGCGTGATCGGTTGTGCCAGAGGATTCACGAATTTGGCGCCATCCGTTCCAGTAAGAGATCTGCCAAAGCGCCGAGCGCTTCCGGAGGAAGACGTTTCCTTGCCCTTTAACTCGGCGTAATCTTCTATTCATGCAGCGGTCTCCTGAGCGATCTGTTCTTTGTGGGATTCGATCCACGCATCGAGGTCAGCTATATCAAATCGCCAGCACTTATCGAGGCGAACCCTTACGCAGTCGGTCGCGGACGACTTTCTTTTTGAAGCTGTCGCGCGTGAGACCGCAGTATTCGACAGCTTCGTCGAGGTTGAAAACGCGCTCAGAATCTCAGCCGCGGCCAAATTTCGAGCTAGGCCGGTGGAGTGATGAGCCGGTTTCTGCTGGCGATCAGTGCTTGAGGCTAGTGATTTCATTGCCACCCCTCAACGGCTCAGGAGTCCCAGCCCGGCTGCTAGACCACTGCGCTGACGAGATGACTACCGCTTACGGACTGCGCGAGGTCCACTATCTGCCGAAAGCCGAGTGTGCGGAGCATCGCCGCCACGGCTTGCGGCTGAATCAAGTATTTAACGGTGCCGGCCGAGCATATTCGGCTGGCCAGCGCGTCCAGAGCGGCGTGAGCCACCGTCGGAAGAGATGTGCGCTCCACTGCATAATCAAACACCACGCCACTTCCTCCGGGCAGCTTGGCGATAAAAGCAAGACCGGCGATAACGGTGTCAACCGTGCGATACCCTGCCCCGCCGAGCCAGATGAACAGACTTGCTTTCTGTTTGTCGAAGTCAGATCTTTCAAGCGTTGTAGCAAGCGGTTCGGACGCGAACTGCGCTGGGACGAAGGTGGCCGGCAAAACTGACGGTTGCTCTTCATCCACCGTAAACACGTGCAAGCTTTGGTCCGGAGAGTTCTTGAATGCTTCTTCTAACAGCGGTCGCGAGCCTACTACTACACACTGACGTACGCCTCGGGCGAGGGCAGCGGCGAGCTCGGTCTTGATGAAGTGGATAGAACTCATGCCTGCACCTCTGCTCCGCTGTTTGGTGTTTCAGCGGTTTGGCCGCGACCGCAGCCGCGGCGCATTCCCTGCTTAAATTTTTCGCGCTCCTCCGGCGTCATTTGTTCCCAACGTTCCATCATGCGCCGCCGCCAGCTCGGGCCGCCTCCGGCGTATTGGCGGAAGCCCCCGAACAAAATCTTGGATAGGACGAGAAGTCCCAGCGCCTGCCAGAAGCTAATCGTTCGAACGGCAAAGATCCCCGGCATTAAGACATTCCAGAGGCCCATCACCAGGAAACTAAAGACTGTCACCGCTATGGCCGCAAACAACGCGATCTTCAAGACTCTCAACAAACGGTACCTTCTCATCTGCTACTCCTCAATCTCTTCCAAACTCGTTATAGATAGCTTGCAATCGCCGCCGCAATTGAAGCACGGCGTATCGTTTTCGGGAAAGTAACGTGTTAACACTGACGCCGGTTGCTTCACTCAATTCTTTGAAGCTTCGACCCTCTATTTCATGCGAGACAAAAACGTCGCGTTGCTCTTCGGGCAGATCTTCGAGCGCCGCATCGAGTTGTTCCAGCAACACACTGCGTGCATAAGCGGCTTCTGGTCCAGCATCCGGCGAAGGAAGCAACTCTTCCCATCGGTGCCCCTCGCCGTCTTCGGGTATCAGCGTGGAGTCGTTTCCCAAAACGGCCGTTCGTTTGCTTCGAAACAAGTCGACAATTCTGTTGCGTGCCACGCGAAACAGCCAAGCGCCCACTTGCTCCACCGGCCTCATCAGACGGTAAGCGGCAATCAGTTCATAGAAGACTTCCTGAAGAATGTCTTCGGCGTCGGCGGTATCCGGAACGCGGGCGCGAATGAATTGGCGCAGCCGTGCCTGTTCCCGCGCAATAATTTCGGAAAGCCACCGATTCTGATCGGCAGCGGCTCCGCTGGCCCTAAGCACTTCCTCCATCCACCCATATAGACGAATTCGCGGCTGAAATATTGTGAGAACCAAGAAAATCCTGAGAATTGCTGCCCGAGAGTGACCCTCTAAAGCCGCCAAAACACGGTGTTAACGGGTCATACATTACACGTAAATTGCCTTTTTTGTGTACGATAAGACCGGTTATGCGGAGAACGAGTCCCGTGCTGCTTCAGCGGCTGCCATTCCTGTTCGGGTGAAGGCGGCGAGCCGGCGCATCAAAGGGCTGCCGATTCAGCTTTCATGCAGTGTCCGGGGTCGGCAAAAAGTTTTTCTTAGGAATAGAAATTTTCAGCACAAAGCTGGTGCTACGATTCTCGGCATGGAACGGCGAAATTCTCTATTTGCTAGTCGTCATGGTGGGCATCGACGCAATAGCCGTTGGATTGCACGCTTCCGGCGACCAAAGCACGAATTACACGGCAGCACGAATTACAGCGCACGCTGGCCCTTCCCGACCACGGCAAGGGAAACATCACAATGGATTACATCGCCTATGATTCCAGGACGGGATATGTCTGGGTCCCAGCCATAAACATTGGCTCGGTCGATGTGGTGGACACCAGCAACGGCAGCATCCATGAGATCTCGGGTTTTGCGACCAACGAAGTAGAAGTCCGACGTTGTAAAGGCGCTCAGGAGCCGAGCGGCGTATCGATTGGCGACGGCTTGGTGTACATCGGTGACCGGGCCGACTCGAGTATATTCGCCACTGATGAAAAGACCCTAGCGCGCAAGACCTGTGGCCACATCGATTCACCCTCGACGGCGTAGTCTATGTAGCGCCCACTAAAGAAGTCTGGGTAACCGCGCCGAGCGACAGCTCCGTCCGTATTCTGAATAGCCAGACCTTGAGCCAGAAAGGAAAACTGACATTCGCCAGACCGACCTGAAGGCTATGCGGTCGACGCACAGCGCAGGCCGCTTCTACATGAATTACGAGGACAAAGACCTCACGACCGCGATTGATCTTCAAACACACAAGACTCTCGCGAAATGGCAATCCTCGTGTGGGGAGGACGGTCCGCACGGTCTCTCGGTTGATCAACACACCGGATACCTGTCCGTTGCCTGCAGCACGCGAGCGGAGGTCTTGGATGCAGGTCACAACGGCGAGAAGCTGTCATCTATCAACACAGGAGACGGCGTGGATGATCTCAATTACTCGCCAGCCACTCACATGTTGTATGTAGGTGCTGCCAAGGACGGGCGGCTCAGGTGGCCCTGGTGGACGCGGCCGGCAAACTCAGCTTGGTTGCTGAGCTGCCGACGCACGAGGGCGCTCGCAACGGAGTCGTCACGAAGAATGGCACGATGTATCTCGCGCACTCGCAGCTCGGTCAATTGGCAGGCTTGGTCGTGGTATCACCGAGCACGAAGTAAACCGCACTACGCAAACTCCGACCGCAACCTGGTGGCTCAAGCCAAGGACAGCCGCGGCACAAACGGTACTCCGGTAATTATGGTGGCCCGCAATCTGGCGGATGCGGAATTTTGGAATTTTACCGCGGTCACTGGAGCCGACCAGGACCCAACAAGCGGCTTCATTCGGGTATCGAGCCAGCAGACGCTGTTGAACGCGATCACGCAGGTGAACCAAGTGGCGAGCAACAACGGGGCGGCCTGGGGGAGCGTTATCAAAATCGATCCCTTCGCGAACATCGACCATTGGTTAACAAGCTCGTTCTGAATCACTCTTTTACTATTTTCGAATCGAAGATCATATTCCCGAAGATCATCTGCTGCGGCTCATTGACCGCCACGTCGATTTCGCTTTCGTGCGTGAGACTTTGAAGGCGAGCTACAGTTCTATTACGCATCCTCTTGATTGGCTACCTTTACGGGATCACCAGTGAACACCGCCTAGTGGAGGACGTCGGGATGCACTTGGCTTATCGCTGGCTCACTGGCCTCGGCTTCGACCAAGAGGTTCCGCATCACTCGACATTCTTCACGAATCGGCACGGCCGTTTTCAGCCGTTCGAAAACCTTTTCCCGAAGGTAACCCAGATCTGTGCCCAGCTTCCATTCGTGCACGCACCAATCAGAACAGAACGTTACACGGCGACCGGGAACGTCGAGATGACATCACCGGCAGAGATTTCGACCGTTTTCGAGCTCGTAACGATGGACCCAACCCCGACCATTGCACACAAGCCTACTCATAAACACAGGATAGGGCAAGAATGTTTTAGGGAAGCGGGTAGCTTTTCTGGGAGAGTCATTACAACGGAACGTACGTTGGATTTTGAACAGAGTCTTTGTTGCTATCCACGTCTGGTTTTCACCGCAACACGTTTCCTAGTCGATTTACGTTCCAAAAGCAGGATCCGACCACTCGCCGATCGACTGCTCATCCTGGCAAAGTTTCTGCAGAGTCTCAACAAATTGCAAGATCTGGAATTACCGGGAACTGGGGCGACGAAACGGTCGCGTGAGTTCGCGGACGGCTGCCGTAAAAAACGGCTTGCCGAAGATTCCGACCGCCAGGATTCCGCCGAATAGCGCCATTGCCTCATAGCTTTCTCGACCCTGACGCTGCCAATATACGTCGCTCAAATTCAGCCACAATGCAAATTCATCGAGGATGAGCGCCGCCGCCACTCCATAAAGCAAGGAAGTGATCCTGCCTGGCAGCCGCGCTGAAAAATCAGACCCTGTTCCAATCTGGAGCAGCCATAGGTACCCAATGAGAAGTAACAGCAGAATGCCCCAAACTAGGTGGTGAATGTGGCGGCCGTTCATGATGACGTTATGAAAGGGGCCAAAGTCATTGTGAATAGCGATCGTGATGCCGCGGACGACCGCCACCGCCGTGAAGAATCCGAAGGAGGCCAGAAATAAGCGTTCGCGACGAGTTTCTCCGAACTGACGTCGATAGATATTGTGCAGCTTGGTCCGCGCAACGAGCAGCCAGAAGATCGTGAGGATCCCGGCGATGAGCAGGGGACCTATCCAAAAACTCCGATGCAGCCACGGCATAGCACCGTCATTGTACGGTCGTCAGCGCGGAGGCGTCGAAGCAAAACGACGGCTAGAACTTGGAATGCAGACCGCATCTGGTCCAGATATCTGTGTTTGGCTCTTCTAGGCGGGGATGCTGAATCTCTTGCTTTTTCATTTCTACGCAATTGAATGCACTAGCCGTTCCGCTCGAGTTCATACTCGGTAATCTGATCAGTGCTCGCGAAGGTGCGCGTTCCATTCCATTGAGAATCTGAGCGCCGGAGCCAGACACGCTCATTCGGCAATAGTTCCGTTTCGCAACTTTCACATACGCCGCCCCGTGCCGGCAATCTAGCCGAAAGCAAGGCCACTCCATTACCGTGCCGTCATATTCTGCGAAACGTAGTACTTGTTTATGGTTATCGATATCGGATACCATCTCAAACATGAGCAGGCCCACCGATTTAATCCAAGGAACGCTGGATCTTCTGGTTCTTAAGATTTTGGCTTTGGAGCCACTGCATGGGTGGGCGATTGGGGAGCGCATCAAGCAGATGTCAAAGGATGTGTTGCAGGTGGGTCCGGGCTCGCTGTATCCGGCGCTGCACAGGTTGGAGCATGCTGGTTGGATTGAGGCGGAGTGGTCAGTGAATGAGGCAGCGCGGAGGGTGAGGTTTTACTCAATCACAAGAGAAGGCCGGAAGCGGCTGCACCAGGAAACGGGAGATTGGAAGCGGTTGTCTGAAGCGATTTCGTCGATCGTTTTTGAGAGCTGATCTATGCGTATACGGCGGACGTTGCGGCGGGAAATGGCCGGGCTATTTAGGCGCACAAAGGTGGAAGAAGATTTGAGCGCGGAGATGCAGGACTATGTCGAGCGCGAGACGGAACGGTATATCGCGAACGGTCATTCGCTGAAAGAAGCGCGCTTACTCGCGCGGCAGGGGATAGAGCAGGCGAAGGAAGGATGCCGTGATGTGCGTGGGAGTGCTTGGTTTGAGCGCGCGGTGCAGGATATTCGTTACGGCTGGCGCACGATGCGAAATGGTCCGCTGTTCAGCACCATGGCAATCTTGTCTCTGGCGTTAGGGATCGGCGCGAATACGGCGATCTACAGCACGCTGGATGCGATTATGTTCCGCGCGCTGCCGGTGAACAATCCGAGCGAACTGGTGACTCTGAACTGGAAGACCCACAGCAGCAAGGATGTGGGTGTGGTGCAGAGTCACAGCGGGACCAAGTATGACGATACGGGCGGCGGATCGGTGAGCCCGGATTTACCATGGCCCGTTTATGAATTGTTGCGCGATCACAACGACGTGTTCACCACGTTGTTTGCATTCAAGAGTTCCGGGCCGCCGTTGAATTTAGTGGTGCATGGGCAAGCAGAAGTTGGGCCGGTGGAGTTTGTATCGGGCAATTTCTTCAGCGGTTTGGGGGTCATGCCAACGGCGGGGCGCTTGATCAGTGACGTCGATAACGCGGCGGGTGCGGCGCAGGTGGCGGTGATCAGCTATAAGTACTGGCAGCAGCGCTTTGCGGGCGACGCCGCAGCGGTTGGCCAAAGCATGACGATCAACAATATTCCGTTCACGATTACGGGTGTGGCGGCGCCGGAATTCTTCGGTGTGATGCCGGGTGCGGCTCCGCTTGTTTACATTCCGATGGTGACCCGGCCGGCGCTGAATCGGAATTATGGCGATGAACACAACACCATGTTTGTGGATGCGCGCAATTATTGGGTCGATATGATGGGCCGGCTGCGGCCGGGGATTACGCGCAAGCGGGCGGAAGCGGAATTGGCTCCGAAGTTCCATCAATTCGTGCTGGCTTCGGCGACGAATGAAAAGGACAAGATTGACTTGCCGACGCTGTGGATTGAAGAAGCGGGATCCGGCGTGGATTCATTGCGGCGGCAGTATTCGACGCCGCTGTTTGTGTTAATGACGATGGTCGCTTTTATCTTGGCGATTGCGTGTGCCAATATTGCGAACCTGCTGTTGGCTCGGGCGGCGGCGAGGCGACGCGAGATTGCGGTGCGGTTGAGTTTAGGCGCGAGTCGTGGGCGGGTGGTGCGGCAGTTGCTGACGGAGAGTTTATTGCTGGCGCTGCCAGGAGGCTTGCTGGGCTTGGGTATTGCGGAGGTAGGGATTCATTTTCTGCTTTGGCTGCTTGCAGGCGGTCGGCAGAATTTTAGTTTGCAAGCGGGGATCGACTGGCGCATTCTGGCGTTCACGCTCGGAGTTGCTTTCGCAACCGGGACTTTGTTTGGTCTCGTGCCGGCGACTGCGGCGACTCGCGTAGATGTGACACGTGCTCTTAAAGAGACGCGTGGTAGTGCTCCGAGCCGAGGGACTCGACACCTTGGGTTGAGCCAGATCTTAGTGATTGGGCAGATTGCGCTCTCGCTGTTGCTCGTGTTGGGCGCGGCAATTTTTGTGCGCACCCTGGCGAATCTCCATGCCGTGGAGATTGGATTTAGCAAGGAGAATGTATTGACGTTTAACCTCGATGCCAGCCAGGCGGGCTTCAAGGATGCGGCGCTACGAACGTTTTATGCGGATATGACGGACCGGTGCCGAGGTTTGCCTGGGGTGCGGTCGGCGACCGTATCGGACATGGCGCTGGTTTCGAATTCGAACCATGGCACCGGAGTGGTTCTACCTGGCACCCCGAAGGCCTCAGGGCGGGACTTGCCGAATACGTCTTTGATGTCAGTAGGGCCAGGATTTTTTGAGACGATGCAATTGCCTATTTTGCTGGGCCGGGCTTTGGACACGCGCGATGTGGAAGGCGCCCGGCGAGCGGCGGTGGTGAACGAAGTCTTCGCACAGACGTACTTTCCGAATGACAACGCAATTGGGCGTGAGTTTGGACTGGGCAATTCGCAAAAGGGTAACGTGACGATTGTGGGTGTGGCAAGGAATGCGCGGTACAGTTCGCTAAAGGACGCGATACCGCCGGTCGTCTACATTTCTTATCTGCAGGATCTGTTGAAGAGGCCGCCAATCGGGATGACATTTGAGTTGCGGACGGCGGGCAATCCGATGAACTTGGCGCAGACGGTGCGAAAGGTCGTGAGTACAGTTGCACCGAGGGTTCCGGTAACGGATATGATGACGCAAACGCAGCACATTGATAACACGATTGTGCAGGAGCGGACGTTTGCGGATTTGTGTACGGCGTTTGCCTTGCTGGCGCTCGCGATTGCGTGCGTGGGGCTATACGGAACGATGGCTTATGCCGTAGCCCGCCGGACGAACGAAATTGGGATTCGGATGGCGTTGGGGGCGGAACGGCGGCGGATTATTTGGATGGTGCAGCGCCAAGTGCTGCTGCTGGCGGGCGTCGGACTGACTATTGGGATGATCGCCGCGTTGGGTGCGGTGTCGAGCATCAGAAGCTTTGTGTTTGGAATGAAGGCGGCGGATCCGATTGCGATGGCAGCGGCGACGGGGATACTGATGGCGGCGTCGATCTTAGCAGGTTTCGCACCGGCGATGAGAGCATCGAGGATTGATCCGTTGACTGCTCTGAGAGACGAGTAAGAGTGCACGACAAGAAACCGTAGGAACGGCGCCCCTATCGGGAAATGAGAACGTCCCTGAATTGACAGCGTGTGATCAAAGCCTGCTGATCACACGCGCCCGTCTACTTCGGATCGTTATTGTTAACACGCTATCCGGAAAGTGAACTGCGTCGGGCAGGCCGAGGTCGGCTCGGCTGACGCTCATCCAATCTTTGCGTGTATGGATAGGTCCGCTGTAACGGCGATGTGTCGATTAATCTTAGTGACTCGTTCGCCGAGAAATGTCTGTTCTCCGCGGCGCGATCCGTTTTCATAGGAAGGCTCAAGCGCCTTTAACAGCGGTAACTCGCCACGCCAGAACTGTAAATTGCCCAATCGCCGCGGCAAAGCGGCGAGCGCTTTTGGAAGAGCGCCGTCATCGAACAGATCGGGGATGGGACTTTTTGCGTGCCAAAACTCGTCCGGATTAACCGCCAGCGGCTCCGGTTGAGCGGGTGCGACAGGCTCTTCGACCGCTGTCTGTTCAGTGCGGTTTTCACCGAGTATGGCCGCGAATTCCTCCCGATCCATCCCGCGCAGCCGGAAAATCAAAAATGGATCGCGGTCAAACGCTTCGCCGAGCAGATAGTAAACCGCTGCGACGTGTTTACAGGGATTGGACCAGTCCGGGCACGAGCAACTGGTAGAGATCTCGTCCAGCAACTCCGGAAATAAAGAAAGCCCGGCGTCGCTGAAAACGCGTTCAATCTCCGGTGGCATTTCTCCCGCCAGCAGCTTGGCAGCAAAGATAGCCTGAGTCGAAAGTTGCTCGGCAATCCGCTTCCACTCCGAGTCTTGCAGCGGGCGCACTTTGACAATCACCTTATACGGCGTGGGGCGCGAGCCCTGGACCAACGCTTCGACCAGGCCTTTCTTTACTTCGATGGAGGCGACTTGCCCCTTGCGCGCATACGAACGCCCGCGCTGCAGCCGTGAGCCAATGTGAAAGCTTTCAAGAACCTGAATCCATCGCCGGGCCCACCAGCTTTGCCCAAATCCTCCGCGCTGCGAGGTTGCCTTGATCCCGGCCGTTACATTACGCGGACCGGATGCGGGAGGGAAACCCTCAAAGCGGTTCCATTTGTCGAATGGCATCCTACTCTGCCACCGCCGATCTTTGAAGCGCGAACAGATCCTTCAACTGCGAGGTCGAGAGTTCCGTGAGCCATCCTTCGCCTGTCCCGACCACATTCGTGGCAATTTCTTCCTTCTGCTCGATCATCTGATCGATCCTTTCCTCAAAGGTACCTGCGCATACGAACTTGTGTACCTGAACATTCTTAGTCTGACCGAGCCGGAAGGCTCGGTCCGTCGCCTGATTTTCGACCGCCGGATTCCACCAGCGATCGAAGTGAAATACATGGTTGGCGCGCGTCAAATTCAATCCTGTTCCGCCGGCCTTCAACGACAGAATGAACAGTGGCGGTCCATCTTTCTCCTCCTGAAAACGTTCTACCATTTCGTCGCGCTGCTTCTTCGGAACACCTCCGTGCAGGAAGAGCGTCTCGCGCCCGAGAGTCTCCTGCAGGTGCCGCTGCAGCATGAAGCCCATTTCGGCAAACTGCGAGAAAATCAACACGCGGTCTCCGACAGACATCGCCTCTTCGACCATCTCCGAGAGCCGGGTGAGTTTGCCCGAACGCGCTTCGAGCGGCGAATTGTCGCGCAATAATTGCGCCGGATGATTGCAGACCTGCTTCAACCGTGTAATCGTCGCCAATACGACTCCTTTGCGCTTCATGCCCTCCGCCGACTTAATTGCATCCATTGAGTCCTTCACCACCGCCGCGTAGAGCGATGCCTGCTCCTTTGTGAGAGTGCAGAAGACCTTCATCTCCTGCTTTTCGGGCAAATCGTCAATGATCGACTTGTCCGTCTTCAGACGGCGAAGAACAAACGGGCCGGTGATCTTCTTCAGACGAACTGCCGCGTCGGGATCGCGCCCGCTCTGAATGGGCATAAAGAAGTTACGCTTGAATTCGGCGCGATTCCCCAGCATTCCGGGGTTGAGGAACTCCATCATCGACCACAAATCGCCCACGTTGTTCTCAATCGGCGTGCCCGTTAAAGCAATTCGATAATCGGCATTCAGCGAACGGGCGGCGGCCGCCTGCTTGGTTTCAGGGTTCTTGATGTTCTGCGCCTCATCGAGGACGATTCCCGCCCACGGCACATCTTTCAAGTGCTCGAAATCGCGATGCAGCAGCGAATAGCTGGAAACAACCATGGCGTGTTCGGACGCCTGTTTTACAAATGCATCTCCCTTGGATCGTGTGACTCCGTGATGAACCATTACAGACAGCTCAGGCGTGAAACGCGCAGCTTCTTTTTGCCAGTTCCCGACCACCGACGTTGGACAGACCAGGAGCACCGGGCGCGCTGCCCCAGCACGGCGGTCCCGCTGGATCAAACTCAGCGTTTGGATCGTCTTCCCGAGACCCATATCGTCGGCAAGACACGCTCCCAATCCCCATTCGCGGACGAAGGCGAGCCAGGAGTATCCGCGAACCTGGTAGGGCCGCAGCTTCGCATGAAGACCTTCGGGAACAGGAGTTTCTTCGAACGGAGTATGGCCTTCCAGGCGGCGAATCAGATCGCCGATCCAGCCTTCCGCGGAGACACCGGCAAACTCAACCGAGCCGGGAGGCCTGGCCGCGCCGAGAGCAATACGCACTGCCTCGCGCGCCGTGATCTGGCCGGTACCCTTCCAGAAATCGAGCGCCGCCTGAATCTCCTGCGCGCTCATCTGCACCCACTGCCCTCGAAATTTCACCAAAGGAGCTTTCATCGCGGCCAGCGCGCGCAATTCGCGCAGTGAGACCTCTTCGCCGCCTATCGAGATTTGCCATTCGAACTGCAGCAGTTCGTCGAGCGAGAGTCCGTTCCCCTTGTGGAACGGACTCTTCACGTGTGCGCCGGTTCTCACCCGCGCTCTGGTTCCCTTCCGGCTCCACCAGGCCGGCAGCATCACACCGAAGCCGGCCTCTTCGAGTGCACCGGCTCTGGTGTTCAGGAATTCGAATGCCGCATCCGTATCGAGTTCGTAGTGTGTCGGAGCTGCCGAACGCAAGCTCTCTTCGACGGGAGGCGAGATGGCCGAGGCCTGCCCCAGAGAAAACAGCAGGTGCTCGCGCGGCTTGAAATCGCCCTCGGCCCAGGCCGGAGGCTTGATCCCTTTCAGCTTCCAAACTGATTCAGCCGGAATCAACAGGCTCGGATCGCTGCGGGCCTGGAGAAAATATCGCACTCGCCACAAGGGCCTTTCATCGGACTCCGGCTCTTCCAGACGAAAGCATAAGCGATAAGGAGCAACGCTCGAAAGGGCAACCGGACGGCTCCAGGCGCGCAATTGTGCTTCAAACGCTTCGAGATCGCCGTCGGCTCCCGTAACTTTGGCCTTTGGCGTATGTAGCGCTTCGATCCAGCGGTCATGCAGTCCGGGCCCGAATCGCTGGACGGCTTTTGAAGATGAGCGAACAAGCTCATCGACAAGTGAGTCCAGAAATCCGGTCAGGAGCATCGTGCCTGAAACGCCGGGCGTGATCGCACGGGCCGCATGAGGCATGGCAGCTATCAGCCCATGTAGCCGGTCGTCATCGCGCCCCACATACACCGCGCGCCAGCGTGCGCAGAACCGCCCGTCCTCCCGCACCAGATCCGGCAGGAACTGTTGCCTCGCTACCAGTGCCCCGGCAAATCGCATTGCTGCCGCCCAGTACGCAAGATCGACGCCGGCCATTACACCGGGTTGAAGCATTTCTTTTCGCGTAGCAAAGCAGAGAAACTCCAAGGCCGCCGAGGGTCGGAGGGAGAGCGTTTCCACCTGCCAGGGTCGAAGATCCGCGGCCATTTTCCCTTGCGCCTCCCTCCCTAAGAGCGGGCTTGAGGGTACAGGCATCCTGTCGACGGATGGCAGCAGAACTTCGTTACTTGCTGCCTCGACACGCGGGGTCTTGACACTGATACTCTCGAGAGCGTCCGCAAGCTGTTCGTAGCTCGCGCTGAATGGATGCACGCTGGGTTCAGCGGGAATACGGTCGCCGATTGACGACTCGCCCCACAAAACAAGGCACCGTTCACGAAAGCCCGCATGAATCACCAGCATGAAAACTGTCGCCGAAAGCTTAGCATTCCTCACAAACCAAGGATGCTGTTGAAAAACTCCGCCCACTCGGGTGTGCGCGACTTTGCTCGGGAAATGACTCGATTAGACGTGCTATGAGCGATTGCCGACCCCCCAGGGCGGACATTTATCATGCCTCCGGAACGGGTCGGGCCATCGCAAGAGTGTTTTCAACAGCATCCCGTGTTTGTGAAACTGCAGTCTACGCCGGCACTCGTATTCTCATGTTCCGGTAACGCTGTTTCGTGAGCATGGAGGAGCCGATAATGGGTTTTCGTGGTGTTGAACGATGCTCTGAGTAAGGAATTGGCCGCAATGCGCACCGAAGATGTGCGAATTCGGCAAGAACTGGTTGAATCCGATGAGCTCGGAGGGAGCTATGTTCCACGCATGGAAGCGGTGCACGTCAGGAATGCAGAACGGCTCAAAGAGATCATCAACGAATGTGGCTGGCCGGACGAACAGACAGTTGGCGAGGATGGAGCGAAAGCGGCGTGGTTCATTGTTCAGCATGCGATCGGATTCCCTGATCTCCAGCGAGAGTTTCTAACCTTGCCACAACACTCGGCGGCCGAAGGGCCGTCCTCGATGGCACGCGGCTTATCTGGAAGACCGAATAGCAATACAGGAGGGCCGGCCTCAGCGTTACCGAAACTCAATGGCTTGATGATCCGATCGATGGGCGAATTCGGCCCTGGAAACTGGCGGAACCTGAGCGAGTGAACGAGTTGCGTGCCGAAGCCGGGTTAGAACCCATGCATCCTATTCCTGGCGTGGCCCGGAATTGTCCCCCGAGCAGCAGCAGGCGATCTACGAAAATCAGCGCTGGTGGGAGAACTGGCTCGTTAGCAAAGGATGGCGATTATGGCGCCTTTTCTGCTAGCAAAGGATTGCAGCAGAGCAGGCTTTTCTGTGGACGAGCAACTGCTCGGTATCCTGCGCTTTGCGTGCGGCCATGTCGCCGGGGCGATGTGCCATCGAGCCGGGTTCCTATGCTGGCGCTGCTGCTACCATTCTCGGAGATTAGCTGCCTGACCCGGCCACCTGATTCTATATGGGAATCAAACAGCAGCAAGATGGCAAGCCAGGTGCCGGAGCGCCTGCGATTTACCGGCCATGTAAGCCCGGCATAAGCACTTCGCCGGTTGCTGCCGGCACAGCACCAAATCCTGTCCATCAACCGCCACACCCGTTTGCTCCAGTACAGCCGAAGATGGTCAAAACACCCGCGGTACCGGTGTTTTCAACTGCTACAGTCGTGCAGCAGCGAAAGGGAGCACCTCGCTGGACACCAGACCAGCACGCGGCAAGAAAAGCAGATTGGGATCTCATCTCCAGACAACGAGCAGCCCTTGGTGAAATCGCCGCGGGGGATGAGACCTATTTTGAGAAGTACCTGAGGGAGACGAAAAAATACGTAACGGTGTACCGCGGCGACGGCCGCGGCGTGAGCCCGCAAAGTTGGGCCGCCTTTCTCATCAATGACATCAATCCCAAACCTGGAGATCCAGAGATTAGTTTCTATGGCGTAGTAGCTCATACCCATTCAAATGCGAGCCCGGGCGGCATGGTTTCCACCACGAGCAAACTCGACATTGCGCTGCACTGGGCTCTCGAAACGCACACCCATGGAATGGTATGGGAAATCCAACTCTACGACTACATCGACGTGAATGGCCTGCTCGCTGCTCGAAATTTCCGAAACAGGTATGAGGGGCAACACGAGTTCCTCATCCCGCGGAAGATAGCCAGGAACGAGATCAAGCGGGTTTATCTGTACACCAAAGGCCTCAATGGCGCCTCAGTGATCGTCGATTCCAAAAAGCCCTGATTCCACGAACGCATTTCTCGACCAAAAAAAGTGCAGCCAACGATCTCCATGGCCGCGCCTCGCGCATAGCTTCTTCTCGAGTTCTGCCCTAGGCGGCGATGCTGTATTGTCCGGATACAACGGGAGCCAAGAAGATGTGTGCATAGTGACACGAGCCATCGCGTTCGAAGTGAAGGGATGCTGTTTGCAATCGAATACGAAGATGAAAATTGCTACTTCAAGAACCTGCCAGCCAGAGCAATCGACGTTGATGCTGTTAACCGCCAGATCCCGTATCGCGCGTTCGCCGGTTCCCTGTCTTCCAAAAAGATTACGTACCTGGACAGGGCCCTGTTTAAGCGGCCACGTAGGCTTCAGCGGCACCTTCAACGGATGCGGCCCTTCGTTTAACTCGTGAATTGGACGACCGCTGAAAAGTCGCGTTCCCTCTCACTTGAGAATCGCCGGCAAGGGACTCCTGTCTCATTCTCCGTAAACGCTGTTTTCACAGCCGTGGCCGCGGCGAGATATACCTTCCTGAACACTTTCGACACTCGTGCTCGTTTAGAGCGTCAAACGAGGTCCGCCACCACGGCTGTCCAGTCATCTTGCTGTGCGTTGGTTGAGATGCGCTGAAACAGTATCTCCACGAAGTTCTCTGGTTGCTGGTCCGCTGAGTGCAGCAAGAAAGCCTCGAGCCTCTCGAGCCCAAACTCTTGCCCATCGGGTCCGTTTGCTTCAACGATGCCATCCGTGTAGAGCAGCAGCTTGTCGCCGTTGTCGAACGGCACTGAGATGTTCGTATAGGTTGCCTGCGGAAACGGGCCGATGAACAAGCCGTTTTCAGATAGGCGTACGATCTCACTCGTTCGTGCTCGTAAAAGTAGGGTCGGCGGGTGGCCGGCCCCGGCATACGTTATCAGCCGTGCTTTGGTGTCGATAGCCGCACAAGCAGCCGTGACGTACTGGCCCCCGAGACTGTCCCGAAGCATAACGTTCAGATCTGCAAGTATGCCAGCAGGATCGTGCGCCTGATCTTTTTGTGCGGCGAAGCAGACCTTCAGCATGGACGCGACTAGCGCGGCGGGAACACCGTGACCAGACACATCGGCCACGAGAATGGTAAGGAGATTGTCGGCCGTAGTTAGGAAATCGTAAAAGTCGCCAGCAACGGATGTCATTGGCCGGTACCGGGCCGCAACGCGCACGCCGGCCATTTTGGGCTGCAAATGAGGAATGATCGAATGTTGGATTCGTCTGGCGGTCGCCAATTCTTGCTCCACGTCGATCAGCTTTCGTTCCGTCGAAAGTGTTCGGCGTATCGCTATCGATGCCAAACCCGCAAGCAAAATCACAAACCCTATGGGTTCGGTGTTAACTCCGGCGGGCCTGATCCCCTTGTTTTCAAGGACAACCAGAATGCCGAAGATTACCAGTGGCCAGAGAAGAGACGCCACGAATTGATTTCGAGCTCTGCGGATAGCGAAGACATGCAGCAGGATTAGCAGCGTTCCACTTACAACTAAGATGCCGTTGATCAGATCGGTCCAATGCGAGTGGTGAGTAAGCAGGGCTACCGGAATCGCGACAATCGGGAAGACGATGTCGAGCCAAAGCCAGACCAGGATGGTATGTTTCCAGCCTCTGCCGAGCAGTTCGCGCGCGAACAACGCAAAAGGAATGTTGATGATATACGTGATGCAAAGGGCCCAAGGCAAGAACTCTTGACCGGGAGCGTTGAAAGCGTCACGTACCAATTCATTCTGCACCATCAAGCGGAGACCATATAGGAGGGAGAAGACGCCCACCCAAAGGAGCAGGCGATCTCGCGATCTAAGCCGCGCAAGCACTAGCGCCGAGACACCTGCCAGGAGAGTGATGCATGCGATACCAAAAAATGGCAGGTTGACACGCATGGCCGCGTTGACTACGTCGCGCGGGATAAGGTCCGGGCTCACGCAACTCAGGCTAACGCATGCGCATCACGACCAATCAACCAGCGATAATCCGGTAAGCGGCACCGGGCCTGACCCACAACATGCGAATCGATCAACCCTAAGTGTTGGCGAGTCCGTTCACAGCTCAATATGGGGCATTCCGGATAACTAGGATGGTGGAAGGAACCCGCCTTTCAAATGGAAGGTAACCCTGCTTTCCAGCCACAAACTTCCGAATCGCTGACAATCTGTTCGCTACTTTCGACGGACACGTTTATGGACCGGACCGTCCGGTTCTTCTTGGCGTGGAATTAGCGGCTTGTGCAACTGCCGACTCGCCGATCTTGCAGGCAGGATATACGAAAGGTCACCCCGCCCATCTTTGTGTATTTCGTTCAGTCCGGAGTAATGATCACTTTCCCGCGAGCATGTCCTTCCTCGACATAGGCGATAGCTTCTCCCGCGTCACTCAGTGAGTATCGCCGGTCGATGATCGGGCGTATGCTACCGGTTCGCATTAATGTGCAGAGCGACTCTAGATCTTCTGATTTCGTTTGCGCGATGAAGGATACAACGTCTGGCGCAGAAAGCGTGACCAGGCCGTCGCCTCGAGCACGCGCAAAAGAAGCGCCCCCTCCGCTTGCTTCGGCGCACCGACAAGCACGCACCGGCCATATGGAGTCAGGGCACGGCGGAATACTGATAGCGTCCGGTTTCCGACGTTATCAAGGACGAGATCGTAGTATCTTGCGTCAGTTGCGAAGCCCCGCTGTCCGTAATCCACCAGAAAGTCCGCGCCAAGCGATCGGACCATCTCCAGATTCTTGGTGCTCCAAACTCCTGTCACTTCTGCGCCAAGCGCCTTCGCAATCTGTACCGCGAACGTGCCTACTCCGCCTGCTGCGCCTCCTCGAAGCTAATGTTGTCCGGCCTCACCGCCAGCTTAGACTCGCGAGCACAAACGTACTCGGCAAAAGAGCCTTTGCCCGCGCCGAAAGCCGCGTCACCTCGATTGAATCGGGTCACACCACTACCTAGGGATACGACCTCGCCCGCAACGTCTACACCTGGACGGTGCGCCTTCATCCGCCAATCAAGAGAATTCACGGAAGCAGCCCAGGTCTTGATGAGAACTTCGCCCTGCTTTGGAGTGGGTGAGTTGATATCGATCAGCTCAAGACACTTTCCGGAGTTGCACTTTGTGTAGATGGCGTTTTTCAACTATCTCCCATGGAGGCTTGGCTGTCGGTCTCCAAGCTTTCTTCTCCAGGACGAAATTGAGGCTAGCAAATTCCTTACCGATTGCACCCGCGCGCCATGAGACGATGCGAAGTTCTCATGGAATGAGAACCCGTTTTGCGCTTGACGCCTCCGTCGGTGATTTGCGATCGTATCACGCATCACTTGGAAGTTATCCGCTGTCGTGTCCGAGATGTCAGGTTCTCGGACAAGTGACGGCATCCGAACGTTTCGTAAAATGCGCGTTCTATCGTCGCTTTGACCGCGATGATTTAGCTCTACCGTTATAGTCCAGCGACAAACCAATCCAATAGGCGAGATCACGTTGATCTCTCACCGCGTCCGCATCTACATGCACATATCCTCGGTACTCTCGCCCTTTCATTACCACCGTCCGGCAGCCTTTACGTTCCAAGGCGCAGTCGTGAAGGGTCGGGTCGATGCGGCACATAATTCGGTCTCGACCGACGCTGACACACATCTTCCCTCGGACCATGAAAGCGATGCCGCCGAACATCTTCTTTTCCTCAACCTCGACGGCGCCTCCAAGAGCAACTCTCACACGATGTAGTAAGGCGTCATCAGGTGGCATTGGATTCTCCCTCGCTGGTGTTTTGGGAATGAGGCGCCAAGCAGATGGCGAGCGAAGCGGTCTTGCTGCATCGGATTTCAGCAGACCTCGGTGGCGGCGCGTTACAGTGGCGCGTAAACGCATGAGTCACGGTTTTCGTGCCCGCCGCGGCACCCTTCTCTCTGCTTGTGCGGTTTGAGTCGCCTTTGACCGCCGTGACGCCGTAGATTTGAGCTCGACAAAATGGAACGCTTCGCGGATCAATGCGCCTACCTGGCCGTCATCGAGCCTGGAAAGCACGACACCGACCCAGCCGCTTACACCGACGTAGGGCGGTCGGAAATAAATCCCGGGCGCCTCCTCGATCAGAGCAGTCTGTACACCGGGAGCGGCAGGTAGCCACACGGCGACGCGGCCATCGCGGTTGTGATTATCCGCAAAGATGGCAAAGACTCTCTTCGGAGTGAAAAATGTCGGCTCGCCGTGCGAGATCTTTTCGCTTGGGCCGGGAATCGACATGCAAATACGGCGGACACGGGCCAGTTGCTTGCCGCGATCGAGCTTCGGCGCCGGTCCAGCCTTTGATCGAGGTGTCTCGTTGGCCATTTGGTCATTTTCGCCCTTTCGGCCGACCGCGTTCCTTTTCGTCCTGGATTTCGGTTTCGACGGTTCGGTTCTTGACAGGGTGTTTGACAGGTCGTAGGCTTCCCGGAGCCAGTCCGTGATCGGCGCCTCCACCTCGTCCCTATGGGTGATTCGGATGAAGTGAACGCGCTTGGACTTTGAAGCTCGGTCAACGCGTTGTATCTGTGGAGCCTTTAATGTGCGACCAAGGAAGACGCAGAGTTCGAGAAAGCTCCGCTTCGGACGAACAAAGAAGTAGCAGGATTTCCGCGAGAACATGATCGATTTATGGGAGCCGTAAATCCGCTGATCGCCGAAAGAAGCGGCGGTCTCGCGCAGCCGGTCCCAGGCGTCTCGCAAATCGTCGGAGAGATCCCGGGTGAGAGCTGCCTCCGTCGTGGTCCAGCAGTCGTGGTCTTCTCCTTCCTCGACCCACTGCTTGCAGTGGTAACACTCTCGACCCGCCATACACAGATTTTGACGCAGAGCGGCGAAATCCCATTCTCCGGTATCCCTGTCTTCCGAGCACAACATCAGAAATCGGCAAATTCTGGCCGATACTGCGCGGTCTGACGATCGTTTAACTTGGTACACGAGGCATGGCTTCGTTCGAAGAGATCCTGATTATCGCCGCGATTCTTCTTTTGCTAGGAGTGGTGGCGAGCAAGACTTCCAGTAAGCTCGGTATCCCCGCGCTCCTATTATTCCTGCTAATCGGGATGCTGGCCGGATCAGAGGGGCTGGGTCATATCCCGTTCGATAACGCCTGGCTCGCCCAATCGGTCGGCGTTGTTGCACTGTCCTTCATCCTTTTTGCAGGCGGCCTCGATACCGACTGGCGAATGGTCTCCGGCGTGTTATGGCGGGGAGTGAGTCTGGCTTCGTTAGGCGTTTTCATCACCGCCGTGCTCGTCGGCGGATTCGCCGGACATCTATTCGGTATTTCCTGGATGCAGGGTTTGTTGCTCGGTTCGATTGTTTCGTCCACCGATGCTGCAGCGGTGTTTTCTGTTCTTCGTTCGCGAGGCATTTTCTTAAGAAGCAGGATCCAGCCGCTATTGGAGTTGGAATCCGGAATTAACGATCCCATGGCCGTGTTCCTAACGATCGGATTCATTCATCTATTGCAGTCTCCGGGTGAAGGAGCTATTTTCTTGGTTCCTCTATTTTTCAAACAGATGCTGATCGGCGCAGGCATCGGTTGGGGAATCGGCAGGACCGCAGTACCTCTTATCAACTGGTTGCAGCTCGACGCCGAAGGTCTCTATTCGGCGCTCACGGTGGCAATCGTGCTGCTCACTTATGGCGCCACTACCGCCATCGGGGGAAGTGGATTCCTGGCGGTTTATCTGGCCGGGCTCGTGATGGGCAATAGAGATTTCGTCCACCGCCGCAGCCTCACTAGGTTCCATGACGGCGTGGCGTGGCTCATGCAGATCGTTGTCTTTCTTGTGTTGGGATTACTTGTTTTTCCGTCGCGCCTGCTGCCGTTGATGGGAGTTGCAGTGCTCATGGCATTGTTTCTGGTTGTGGTGGCCCGTCCGATCAGTGTGTTCGTCAGTCTGGCCTTTGCCAGGCTAGGCGTTCGCCACAAGCTGTTCATCTCCTGGGTGGGTTTGAGAGGGGCAGTTCCCATCGTTCTCGCGACATTTCCCCTGCTTGCCGGTGTGCCAAACGCAGATCTTTACTTTCATGTGGTGTTCTTCACTGTGGTGATTTCCGTTCTCCTGCAGGGCACAACAATTGGATGGGTCGCCAAACGTTTGAAGCTCCAACTTCCTTCTCCTGCGACCGATCGACGATTCCCCTTGGACGTGCTGCCCGCGGGAAACGATCGCAGCGAAATTGCCGAAATACCCGTAACAGAAACATCGCCGGCAGCAGGAAAACGATTAGTGAGTCTACATCTTCCGCGTGAGGCTCACGTCATGTTAGTTACGAGGGGAAGAGAACACCTTGTTCCTCGAGGCAGCACGAGACTGGCGACTGGCGATGTTCTGTCAGTCCTAGCCGATCCACAGGCTCTGACGAAGGTTCGGTCGGCGATTGCATCAACGGACCCGCCCGACCTGCAATCTTAGCCCTCCTCGGGCGTTGTCCCTCGGCATGTCCTGAGTCGCCATACCGCTTGTCGCTAGTCAGGATCAGCGCTTCCGCCGCGGTTGCTCCAGGAATTTTTAGATTGGAGTCGTTTCGGGAGCACGACGCGTTTGTCAATAGCTAGAGCGGAAAAAGCTGCGCTAAAATCGGCTTTCTTCATAGGCTCGCTTGGACCGTGAATTCTGCAGTCAGCACGTCTCAGAGCCTCTCCCCATGCGTGTCGCGTTGTTTACGATTGTTCCGAATTGGAGGCTGACCATTATCGGCCAGCAGTTACCTACCATAACTGTTTCAACCACCGATCCGGACGGAAACGTGATTACCGAGACCATAACACTCACAATGGATACTCAGAACGAAATTCACGATTTATTGCTCCGCTCTTATGAGGAATGGCGAGCTAGAAACGTCGCGTCGCCAAAGAAGAGCCCGCGTTAGCACTCGGACGACCAACCCTCGACCGGTTGTTCCTGTGGATCCTCGGCTGGGCCTGGATCAGTGGGATAATCCGGCTCTTCAACCGGATCGGGCTCGTGGTCAGGTTCGGGGTCTTCAATAGGCTCATTTCGCCGAGCACTGATCTGGAACCATGAAGGTGAGGACTGCATCCAGATATTATTACGCCGAACTTGGCGCCGACGCTCCCTTTAGATCGATTCGTAATTTCGACACCGATGGTGCGGGAAAACGGTCGGAGACGTGGATTCTATTAATCTTGAATTTTGTGCCTTTGTATCGCAATGCGTTGTTGCGCTATTCCTGGGCGATCGTCAGTGTCGCGATCGCAATCCTGATCAGGTTGTCTCTAAATAAGGTTCTTGGCAACCATGTCCCATTTGCATTTGTTTTGTGTGCAGTTGTCGCCACGTCATGGTTTGGCGGAAGAAGACCGGGTCTGCTTTCCGCTTTACTGGGCGGGGTAGCCACCTGGTATCTTGTCTTGCCCCCGAGTTTGAGCTTTTCCGGCAAGACGGACGCCGGTCTGTCGCAGTTCATGGCCTTCATGATTATCGGTACCGTGATCGCGTTGCTGACCGGGTCATTGCGGATTGCGAACGATGCGGTACAGGAGCGCGAGGACCAACTCCGATTTATGGCAGCAGCCATGCCTGAGATTCTCTTTACCGCCGATGCAAGCGGCCGAATCGACAGTCTTTCGGAAAAATTTCACGAGTACACGGGAAAGAGCCTCTCGCAACTCAGTCCGCTTGGCTGGTCCGATCTGGTTCACGCAGACGAGAAGGATCTCACGATTGATGCGTGGAAGTCTGCGATGGCCCAGAGAACCGAGTTTCGGTCAACTTGTAGATTGCTGGCCAAGGATGGAACGTATCGCTGGTTCCAGTGCCGTGCCGTTCCGATGAAGGATAAGCGACGCGGCACTGTGCGATGGTTTGGCGTTTGTGCTGACATCGATGATCACAAGACTTTAGAAGACAAACTGGCGAAGCAAACGGAGACTCTCGCTCGATCGAATGAGGATCTCCAGCGATTTGCGTATGCCGCCAGTCACGATTTGCAGGAACCGCTGAAAGCAATCGGCATCTTCAGCGAAATGCTGATACGAAAGCAGCCAGAGAGTGAAGAATCATCCTATTTGATTGCTCAAATTAGACGCGGCGTGAGGCGGATGCAGGACTTGATCCAGTCCTCACTTGACTTTTCGCGCATCGGCACAATAACTGCGGAGACCGAACGCTCTTCAAGCCTTGAAGATAGCATCTCCGATGCACTCTGGAGCCTGAAGGCCGTGATCGACGAGTCGGGCGCCCAGATTATTCGGGATTCATTGCCGGAGGTCGCCGGAGACCAAGTAATGATGTCGCGCGTATTCCAAAACTTGATCAGTAACGCCATCAAGTTTCGTAGCACAACGCCGCCTGTTATTCGCATCACAGTAACGAGAGACGGGGAGACCTACGTCGTATCGGTTGCGGACAATGGCATTGGTATACCGATGCAGTTTTCAGGAATTATCTTCGAGCCCTTTCGCCGCCTCCACTCAGATAATGGCCTGCCGGGAACCGGTCTGGGCTTGGCGAGCGTGCGAAGAATTATTGAACAAAACGGTGGACGAATCTGGGTGGAGAGCGAACCAGGGCGGGGCTCAACATTCTTCTTTACGATGAAGCCAGCAGCCACGGCCGTTGGCGGGAATTTCCCGGCAAAGACTCACTCGGCATAGCCGCTCTAAAAGAGTTCTTAAACAGTTTGCGGTCGCCGGGCTAGGTGGTTGTGAGACCCTCGGTACCGCGCGGGAGATACTTGCGGGCTATCGGGCGACCGATAAACATCATGTGAGCCTCGCAATGGTCGCCTCGATGTTTCATTCGATGTGGCCGTGCTTTCATCGAAAGACAACGTCTGAGAGCACCCCATCATCGTCCGAAGGGGATGATTGTCTCGACGATCAATTACTGCGTAGTCAATTAAAGCTGACATGGAATCTGGCGAGACTTGCGCTCGAACTCAGATCGGACGACGGCGTCTATGTCTCGAGCGACGTGAGTCCGAGCCGTGGAGACGGCTTTGGAGAGAGCTGAGAGATATTCGCGGCAAACTCCCCAAAATGGGCTGGCCTTGACGCATCTGAATGCTTTGAAGGAAGCGATCGCCGGCCTGGGGCTCAATGTCGCGACGAAGTGCGCCAAATCAGGCCCAGGGATCACGCAATGAAGATATTGATAGCGGAAGACGATCCAACCAATCAGAAAATTGCGTACATTTGGCTTACGCGGGGTGGGCACTCCGTCACAATCGTTCCTGACGGACAATCCTGCGTGGAGCGGTATCGTTCAGAGAAGTTCGACGTGATTTTAATGGACGTTTCGATGCCGATCCTGGGAGGCGTAGAGGCCACTCTGGCGATCCGGCGATACGAAACTGAAAATTGCTTTCCCCGCACACCGATCATCGCTCTCACGGCGTCTGCTATGGTCGGCGACCGGGAAGAGTTCTTGGCGTCGGGTATGGACGATTATCTCGCCAAACCGTACCGACCGCAGGAACTAGGTGTCATTCTGCAGAGGACGCACCGAAATAGATAAGTGACTGGCAAAGGCAAACTTGGATATCGTCTGTCCTTTCGCCTCGTAGCCAGCGATACCAATTCGCCGCGGATGCGGAAGTGGGTTGAGCGATATTGTGCGGCCGGACCTGATGGCCTATTGAGCAAGAGCAGGCGACCGCATGGTTCGCCGGCCAGCAAAGTGTCCGAGCAGGAACGCGCATGGATCGCGGAGCTCAGGAAGCGCGGTCTCGAATCTCGCCGGATCCAAAGCGAGTTGAAGCGAAGTCATGACCTAGAGCTTTCTCGCCCAACCATCGAGAAAGTTTTTCAAAACTTGGAACCTCGGCCTCGCCTGGTGAGGACATTTACGAGAAAGGGCGCAAAGCGCTACGCAAAGGAAATCCCCGGCGAGCGGGTGCAAATGGACACCTGCAAGATTGCGCCGCGCCTCTATCAATACACCGCGATCGATGACTGCACCCGGATTCCTATGCTGGCACTGTACAAACACAGAAGCGGATCGCAGCCTGGCGGGAGATACGGCGGCGAGTGCGGGTTCAAGTCCCGCCCCGGGCACCATCCCAAGCTCATTGAGCGTGGTTGCCCGGGAGTTCATTCCTGCCCCGAAAACACATCGACAGCGGACCACCAAGCGGCCGCCGGAAGAAAATTTGCAGCGATAGCGACGGGCGGGTCTTAGGCTCTTGCCGCCGCGAATCTACTCCCAACCCCCCGCACTTTGAAGGCCAGGACCACTAGCATCACGCCAAACGCAGTTGCATAGCCGGCAATCAGCCACAGAACTGAAAGGACTCCTGCGGCGGGCCGCGCCACGAGAAGCATGCCGAACGCGATCGAAAGCAGGCCGGCAAGAGCCAGCCAGAATTCTCCATGGATCTCCTTGCGCAAATGGATAGCCGCTACAATTTCAAGAAGTCCGGTGCCGATTGCCCAGATGGCTACATAGAAGAGGAGAACAAGAGTCGTAATTGCCGGGTTGGAAAACGTCAGCAGACCGATGCCGATTCCGCACAAGCCGATTAACAGCAGAATCCACCAGTGCTCGTTATTCCGACGTCCTCCGATGGCATGCACGACGTTGGAAATGCCGTCGATGAGAGCGAAGACACCGAAAGTCAGCGTCAAGGTCACGAGTGAAATTGCAGGTTGGGTGAAGACGACGATCCCGAATAGAATCCAGATCAATCCGCGGAGCAAGGTCAGCCACCAGTAGCGTGACAGAATGTTCGCGAGCATAGCACCTCCTATTCGTACTTGCTTCATTACCGAACGCGGCGATCTTATCACGATTTCGCTGCACGTGTGTAGCCGTCCGATTCGTGGTGGATTCGGAACCGCAGCAACAGCCGGCCGTTGCCGTTCACGGATGCGGAAACACACGCACGTCAATTCCCTCAGCCGAGCGAATGAGACGGTCTAAATCACTACCAAAGCAGCGCTCTAACCAACTGTCGCGGCCTTTGTGGCCGACGTAAATCTGCGTAATGCCGCGCTGCTGGGCGAATCGCAGCAGCGTCTCGACCGAATCCTCGCCGTCGAGCTCGACGATTTCCGCGCCCTGCAGGCGCGCCAGCTCTACCGCGTCTTCCACGTGTTTGCGTTGCTCCGGCGACCAGTCCGGACGGTTCATGTGGGTAGCGATGAGCTCACCATGGAAGCGGTCCCGATTTCTGACACCGCTATCCAACATGCGCTTGGAATCGGCGCGCGGTGAAAGCCAGATCAGGATGCGTTCCTGCGTCCCCCAGAGCTGCTCAATGCCATGCTGTGCCGAATATCGTTCGAGTTGTTTATCGACCACGTCGGCAGCCAGCCAGAGTGCGATCTCACGCAGCTCTGACAACTGATGCTGCGTGAGTTTGCGTTTGCCTTCCGCTGCGGCGCCCATGCAGTTCTCAGGCGGCGCATCCACCACGACAATCTCGTCCGCGGTCTGCAAAAAGCTGAGCGGCACCGTGTCGGTAACGTGCTTGCCTGTGATCGCTTCTACTTTTTCGCGTTTCTCTTCGATGTGCTGCAGGTTGACGGAAGTGATTACCGAAACACCTGCTTTGAGTAGTTGTGCCACGTCTTGCCAGCGCTTCGTGTGTTCGGAGCCAGGCGGGTTGTCGTAAGCCAGCCCATCTACCAGACAAACTTTCGGGGCGCGCGCCAGGATCGCCGGCATGTCCATGACTGCTACGCCGCTTACATGCTTCAAAGGAATGATCTCGAGAGCCTTGATCGCCTGCGCAATATCCGCCGGCAGGTCGGGTTGGATCGCGCCAACTATCACATCCTGGCCGCGCTCGCTCCGCCGGCGGCCCTCATCGAGCATTCGAAAGCTCTTGCCAACTCCCGAAGCATAACCGAGAAAGATCTTCAACCGCGCGGTGGATTGATCCTCCTCTTCGTTCTGCACATGTTGCAGTAACTGTTCCGGAGTCGGCTTTTGTTCGCTAATTGCTGCCACGTCTTATTATCTCGTAAAATACCGGGGATCGATGCCGTACGGTAGACCGTCTAGATACAAGGAGTGTTCGCCTGCTTTGAAGCCAGCTTTGGAAAAGGTCGACTATTAGACGAAAATATCCCATTGGGGCGGAGTGCCGCCCTCGCGGAGGAGTGGATTTTCGGGTCTGGGCGCCCTCAGTAAATCGCGCCCGGATCTTCCTGGAAGGCGGTGCCGGTTCTTCTGCGACTGTGGACTTGACGGCCGAAGGCGATGGCTACTTTTCTGTTTTTGTTCCTTCCGCCGCCCCTGGAACTCTATATAGATTCCAACTAGGCGACGAAGAAGATCGATTTCCCGATCCAGCCTCGCGTTTCCAACCGGACGGTCCGCATGGCGCGTCGGCCGTCATCGATCCAGACGCCTTCTCCTGGACTGATTCCGAATGGCCCGGCGTACAACTCGAGGGTCAGATCCTGTACGAGACTCACATCGGCACGTTCACTAAGGAGGGGACATGGAACGCCGCGCGCGAGCAGCTAAAGGAACTTGCGTCTGTGGGGATCACGATTCTCGAGATCATGCCCATCGCCGATTTCCCCGGACGATTCGGCTGGGGCTACGACGGCGTCGACTTCTTCGCCCCCACGTGGCTTTATGGCCAGCCGGACGATCTGCGGCGGTTTGTGGATGAGGCCCACGCTCGGAATCTCGGAGTCATTCTCGACGTCGTATATAACCACGTTGGCCCCGACGGTAATTTCCTGAAGTCGTTCGCTCCCGACTATTTCACTTCGCATTACCAGACCGACTGGGGAGAAGCAATTAACTTCGACGGTGAAAACTCGAAGCCCGTTCGTGAGTTCTTCCTTGCCAACGCAGCATATTGGATTGACGAGTTCCACTTCGACGGACTTCGGCTGGATGCCACGCAAGACATTCACGACCGGTCAGCGGCCCATATATTGGCAGAGATCGCCGAAGAGGCGCGAAAGGCGGCGGGGAAACGAAATATCATCCTGACGGCTGAAAATGAGCCGCAGCATACCAATCTCGTGCGTTCCAGGAAACAGGGTGGTTATGGCCTCGACGCCTTATGGAATGACGATTTCCATCACAGTGCGCTTGTGGCTCTGACTGGCCGCAACGAAGCATATTACAGCGATTACAAAGGCACGCCGCAAGAGTTCATTTCCGCGATCAAATACGGTTATCTTTATCAGGGCCAGTGGTATAAATGGCAGCGGCAACATCGGGGGACAAACGCGCTCGACCTGAACCCGAACGCATTTGTCACATTCATTCAGAATCACGATCAAGTTGCGAATACTGCCCGCGGCGAGCGCCCCAACATACTCGCAACCGCGGGCCGATACAAAGCCATGACAGCGCTGCTCCTGCTGGCGCCCGGTACACCGATGCTGTTTCAAGGGCAGGAGTACGCCGCTACGACTCCGTTTCTTTACTTTTGCGACCATCATGCCGAGCTAGCCAAAACCATCCGTGAAGGCCGCGGAAAATTCCTGGCGCAGTTTCGCAGTCTCGCGTTGCCGGAGATGCAACACGTGTTTGGCGATCCGGGTAATCCGTCTACATTCGAAGCGTCGAAACTCGACTTTTCTGAACGGCAGAAGAATGCCGCTATGTACTGCCTCCATAAGGACCTGATAAAACTTCGCCGGGAAGATCCTGTATTTCGACAGCAGCGGCGGGGTGCGATAGACGGTGCCGTGCTTTCCTCAGGTGCGTTTCTGCTGCGCTATTTTGGCGGCGATGATGGCGACCGACTTCTCCTGATCAATCTCGACCGCGATCTGCATTGCGATCCCGCGCCTGAACCGCTCCTGGCGCCTCCAAATAATTCGCGCTGGATCGTCATGTGGTCAAGCGAAGATCCCAGATACGGCGGCTACGGCACTTATCCTCCTGATACCGAAGACAACTGGCGGTTGCCTGGAAATTCCACAGTCGTCCTTCGATCCGAACCACTCGAATTAGTTGATTCATGAACTATCCAATTCGCATTGTTAAAGGATTCAACGCAGACAGGCCGCCCGACCCCCACCTCGATCGGGAATGGCTCGTCACCAACGGTATTGGCGGCTATGCCTCCGGCACAGTGGCCGGGCCGCTTACACGCCGATATCACGGACTTCTGATCGCCGCCCTACAGAATCCATTGGGCCGTTACATGATGCTGAACGCCGTTTGTGAGCATATAAAATTGCCGGGCGGCGAATTTTTTGCAGGACCACGCCAGCTGACGGATGCCGCGCCGGATGCTCACTTAATTGCAGAGGAGTTTCGTCTCGAAGCGGGCCTGCCCGTCTGGACGTTTCACACCGCCGCATGGACGCTCGAAAAGCGCTTACGACTGCCCAACGGGCAAAATACTGTCCTGCTGACTTATGAGTTGCTCGCCGGGCCCACGAGCCTTGAGCTCGAATTGCATTTCTGGGTCAACTTTCGCCCGCACGACGCTCCGGTGAGCGCGAAGCGATCCGGACACTTCGCGCTCACAGCTCAAGAACAAGGATACGAATTGATGGGCGACCCGGATCAGCCCACGTTACGCCTTGCGATGCCTGACGCTACCCTGTCGTTCCATCGCCGGACTGTGGCCAACCTTCTCTATGAGACCGAACAAAGGCGAGGATATGACTCGTCAGGTTCGCTTTTCAGTCCCGGTTGTTTCGAAACGCGCATCTCTCCGGGTCAGCAGACAACCTTTATTGCCTCGGCAGAATCGTGGGCTACGATGTTAGCTCTCGCTCCTGCTGAAGTCAATCGCCTGTCGATCCAAAGGCGTCAGGCGCTGCTGCAAATGGCGTTGCCGGCTCTTCGAGAGCAAATAGGGGCCGAACTTGTGCTGGCCGCGGATCAATTCGTAATTAAGCCGGCAGGGCGCTGCGAGGATGAAGTTCGCGCTACCGCCGCAGGCGACGAGGTTCGTACGGTTATCGCTGGTTATCACTGGTTCACTGACTGGGGACGAGACACTATGATCAGTCTCGAAGGCCTTACGCTCACCACCGGGCGGTTCGCCGAGGCCGGATGGATCTTGCGCACTTTCGCTCACTACGTGAAAAATGGCTTGATCCCGAACATGTTTCCGGAAGGAAAAGAAGACGGCCTTTATCACACTGCCGACGCCAGTCTATGGTTCTTTCATGCAGTTTCCCGCTACTTGGCCCTCACGGGCGACCAACTTACCCTGCAATTGATCTTGCCGGTTCTCGAAGGAATCGCACAGGCACATCTGCGCGGCACGCTGTTTGGAATTCACGTCGATCCGGCGGACGGGTTGTTGCGTCAAGGGGCGGAGGGCTACCAATTAACCTGGATGGATGCCAAAGTCGACGATTGGGTCGTGACCCCGCGGCGCGGGAAGGCCGTCGAAATCAATGCGCTCTGGTATAACGCGTTGTGCTGTCTTGCATCCTGGATGAACCAGATTCACGGTGCGGGTGCCGGCGAGCCGTACGAACGAAGCGCGGAGCGGGCAAGACGATGTTTCAACCAGCGCTTTTGGTGCCAGGAACGCGGCTATCTCTACGATGTGGTCGACGGAGAGAACGGCGACGATATCTCTTGCCGGCCCAATCAAATTTTCGCTCTGTCTCTGCCCAATCCGATTCTCGACAAATCGCGCTGGCAGGCGGTGATGGATGTGGTGACCCAGGACCTGTTGACACCCGTGGGATTGCGCTCACTCAGTCCTTCCGATCCTCGATACAAGAGCCGCTATGACGGCGACCTGCGTTCTCGAGATGCCGCCTATCATCAGGGCTCGGTCTGGGGTTGGCTCATCGGTCCGTACATTGATGCGTGGTTAAAGCTTCACCCGGGGAAGACATCTGAAGCACGTCAGTTCCTTAGTGGATTCCCACCGCATCTCGGCGAAGCCTGTGTGGGCTCAATCAGTGAGATCTTCGATGGAGAGGAACCGCACGTGCCGCGTGCCTGTATCGCCCAGGCGTGGAGCGTGGCCGAAGTTCTTCGCTCCTGGGCGAATACCGCCTAGTCGGCCTTTAAAGCGTCGAGCGCCAGGTTCAATCGAAGAACGTTGACCCGTGGCTCACCTATAAGCCCAAGATCCCGTGACTCGGTTGCCGAAGCGATCAGCCTGCCCACAACCGGCCTGCTTAGATGCCGAACGTGCGCAACGCGCATTAGTTGCGCCTCGGCATTGGCGACGCTGATGTCGGGATCGAGTCCACTCGCCGACGCCGTCAACGCGTCCGCCGGAATCGGCCCCTTATAGTCGGGGTTATCTTTGTGGAACTGGCCGGCTGCCGCCTTTACGCGGTCATAGAGCTTTTGATTGGTCGGGCCAAAATTGGATCCGCTGGATGCCGTGGCATCGTAGCCGTTTCCCGCCGCCGAAGGACGCGGATGGAAATATTCGGGGCGGGTAAAATTTTGCCCGATGAGCCCGGAGCCAAGAATCTGGCCCTGCCGTTCGATCAGGCTCCCATTCGCCTTTTCCCGAAAGAAAAGCTGACACAATCCGGTGACAACTCCCGGGTAAATGAGACCCGTCAACACGGTCAATAGCACCGTCATGCGCAGTGCAGGAATTAGTTGTCGCAGCATGTTCATCATCGCCTCCTATACCAGATGCATTCCCGCCAGAAGCCGGTCGATCAGCCAGATGCCAGGGAACGGCGCGAGGATACCGCCGGCGCCGTAGATCAGTACATTGCGCCGCAGCAGGGCAGCCGCGCCTACCGGCCGGTATTTCACGCCGCGCAGGGCGAGTGGCACCAGCGCGATGATGATCAAGGCGTTGAAAATTACCGCTGCGAGCACTGCGCTCTCGGGCGTGCGGAGATGCATCAGGTTAAAACGCCCCAGCGCCGGATAAGTGGTCATGAACATCGCCGGAATAATGGCGAAGTACTTGGCCACGTCGTTCGCAATCGAAAAGGTCGTGAGTGCGCCGCGCGTGATCAGCAGTTGCTTGCCGATGGCAACGACCTCGATCAGCTTGGTGGGATTGCTATCCAGGTCTACCATATTGCCCGCTTCTTTCGCCGCAGTGGTGCCCGTGTTCATGGCAAGGCCCACATCGGCTTGTGCCAGTGCGGGGGCGTCATTAGTGCCGTCGCCGGTCATGGCCACCAGCCGCCCTTCTCCCTGCTCGCGCTTGATATAAGCGAGCTTGTCGGCGGGAGTAGCCTCGGCGAGAAAATCGTCTACGCCAGATTCGCCCGCAATGGCAGCCGCGGTAAGCGGATTGTCGCCGGTGATCATTACGGAACGAATGCCCATCGCGCGCAATTGGCCGATCCGCTCCTTCATGCCGCCCTTCACGATGTCTTTGAGATGTACGATGCCCAGTGCGTGTTCGCCGTCGGCAACTGCAAGCGGAGTACCGCCGCCGCGTGAAATGCGGTCCGAGCTCTCATCAAAATCGGCCGGGAGCCTCCCGCCAAGCTCTTTCACAAAATTTGCAATCGAGCCCGCCGCGCCTTTGCGCAGCATGCGCCCATCGATATCCACGCCACTCATGCGTGTGTATGCGGAAAAGGGTATAAAGTGTGCTTCATGTTCCGCAACTTCACGGCCTCGCAGGCCATATTTTTCTTTGGCCAGAATTACGATACTGCGGCCCTCCGGCGTTTCGTCGGCGAGACTGGCCAGTTGTGCGGCGTCGGCTAGTTCGGCCTCCGTGCAGCCCGTAAACGGAATGAACTCGACCGCTTCCCGATTCCCGAGTGTGATCGTACCGGTCTTGTCCAGAAGCAGCGTATTGATATCGCCTGAGGCCTCTACCGCTCTACCGCTCATCGCCAGCACATTGTGCTGCATGACGCGATCCATACCGGCGATGCCGATTGCCGAGAGCAACCCACCTATAGTGGTGGGAATCAGGCATACCAGCAGCGAAACCAGCATCGCGATGCTCGGCGCGTGTCCACTTCCGGTCGCGCTCACAGCATAAAGAGCGAATGGATGCAGCGTCGCGACCGCCAGAAGGAAAATCAACGTCAGCCCGGCAATCAGGATATTCAGGGCAATCTCATTCGGTGTCTTTTGACGCTCCGCGCCCTCTACAAGCGCAATCATTTTGTCGAGAAAGGTCTCGCCCGGATTCGAGGTGATCCGTACCTTAATGTGGTCGGATAAGACCCGCGTGCCCCCCGTTACCGCGCTGCGGTCGCCACCGGATTCGCGGATTACTGGCGCACTCTCACCAGTTATCACCGATTCATCCACGGTGGCGATTCCATCGATTACCTCACCATCCCCGGGAATTAAATCCCCGGTCTCAGCCACTACGACGTCTCCTGAACGTAACTTGGATGCGGGAATGATCTCGATCTTGTCGTTTCCCAAAATGCGCTTCGCGAGCGAATCCGTCCTCGTCTTCCGTAGCGTATCGGCCTGCGCCTTGCCTCGCGCTTCCGCCATCGCTTCCGCGAAATTGGCGAACAGCACGGTAAACCACAGCCACAGCGAGATCTCAACCTGAAAGCCGATCTGCCCTCCGTGCTTGAATAGGTCGCGGATAGCGAACAACGTCGTTAGTACCGCGCCCACCTCCACCACGAAGATAACGGGGTTTTTCACGAGTCCTCGCGGATCGAGTTTTCGGAACGAGTCTCGGGTGGCGCGCTGCATGATTTCGCGGTCAAAGAGTGGACGTGCACGAGTTAACTTCACCGGCAGGACCGATGTTCCGGTCGACGAAACAGGCGGATGCTCTATAGTTGTCGGCATAAAATTAACCCCAAACCCCCAATAAAAGAACCGAAAATATTTTGCCGTCCTGCATCAGGTAATGCTCGACGATAGGCCCCAGCGCCAGAGCCGGGAAAAAAGTGAGCGCCCCGACCAGGACAACTGTGCCTACCAGCAGGCTCACAAAAAGTGGTCCGTGGGTCGGAAACGTGCCGCTGGTTGCTGGTATTTTCTTCTTGCGCGCCAGGCTGCCCGCGGCTGCGAGAAGGGGGATCAAAAATAGAAATCTTCCAATCAACATGGCGAAACCGAGCGTCACGTTATACCAGGGAGTATTGGCGCTCAAGCCGGCGAAGGCGCTGCCGTTATTACCGGTCGCGCTCGAGTACGCATACAGCACTTCGCTGAAGCCATGCGGACCATTGTTGTTCAAACCCGCCCCGGCCGATCCCGCGGGATTCACTAACAAAGAAATAGCTGCAATCACCAGAATGCTAAACGCCGTGGCAATTAGCGCGAGCATGGCCATCTTCACTTCCTTTTGTTCGATTTTTTTACCGACATATTCCGGTGTGCGCCCCACCATCAGTCCGGCGATGAACACCGCTACGATCGCATAGAGCAGAATGCCGTACAATCCGGCCCCTACGCCGCCGAAGATCACCTCGCCCGTCTGAATATTGAAAAGCGGCACTAGTCCCCCTAGCGGCGTGAAGCTGTCATGCATACCGTTGACTGCCCCGCAGCTGGCATCTGTGGTAACTGTGGCGAACAGAGCCGTCGCGGCGATGCCAAAGCGCGTCTCCTTCCCTTCCATGTTGCCGCCCGGCTGCGTGGCCGTGGCCTGTGCTTGCACGCCGAGATTCGCGAAGCCCGGATTGCCGTTCTGTTCGGCCCAATAGCAAATGAACACTCCGATTAGGAACATCGCTGCACAGGCGGAAAAAATGGCCCAACCCTGTCTCCTGTCTCCAGTCAGCACGCCGAATGTATACGTCAAGCCGGCCGGAATCAAAAAGATCAATACAGTTTCAAGCAGGTTCGAGATCGGTGTTGGATTCTCAAATGGGTGCGCGGAATTTGCATTGAAGAAGCCGCCCCCGTTCGTGCCGAGCATCTTGATCGCTTCTTGCGAAGCGACCGGCCCCTGCGCGAGTACCTGCTTTGCACCCTCCACCGTTTTGACCGTCGTGTAGGGATTCAAATTCTGAATCACGCCCTGTGAACAAAGGACCAGCGCCGCAACCAACGAAATTGGCAGCAGGAGATAGAGAACGCCACGTGTCAAGTCGACCCAAAAATTGCCCAGGCTGTTCATCTTCTGCCGCGCAAAACCGCGTACCAGCGCGATCGCGACGGCGATTCCCGCCGCCGCCGAGGCAAAATTCTGCACCGTCAGCGCGGCCATCTGAACCAGATAACTGAGCGTCGACTCGCCGCTATAGGACTGCCAGTTTGTGTTGGTTGTGAAACTGATGGCCGTGTCGAACGCGAGATCGGGGGAGACTTGTTTTGCGCCGAGTCCTTGGGGATTCAATGGAAGAATACCTTGCAGGCGCTGTAGCAGATAGACAAACAGAAAACTAAAAATGCTGAAAGCGAGCAGAGAGGCAGCATATTGCGTCCAGCGTTGTTCGGTCCGCTCGTCGATCCCCACAAGTTTGTAAGTCCACACTTCGAGCGGCCGCACCACAGGGTGCAGAAACGTGCGCCGGCCATCGAACAACCGGGCCATGAAAATGCCCAACGGCTTGGTCAGCGCCAGGATAATCGCGAAGTAGACAGTAATTTGCAGCACTCCGTTGGTGGTCATGGCGTTAGAATTTCTCCGGTTTCAACAACGCGTAAATCAGATAGGCGAACAAGAGGAGGGCGGCAAAGCCCCCAATAACGTAGTCCATAGGCACACTCCCTTCAGAGTCGGTCGCACGCTTTCGTAAACAACCAGCACAGAACGAAGAAAAACATCGCGATCAGAATGTAAATCAAATCCAGCACGATTCCACGATAATTGCCGTTGCCTAAAGAAGTCATAAGGAAAGCCTCAGGATTTCGTGGGTAACCCGACCGGCTGGCATGATATCCTTCGAGTGTCCGACGTATCCGCAATAAGGGGACGTAGTTCAGTTGGTTAGAACGCCGGCCTGTCACGTCGGAGGTCGCGGGTTCGAGCCCCGTCGTCCCCGCCATTTCTTTCGAGATTCAGCGCGTGTCGATGAGAGCGTTTGTCAGAAAATACGCTTTTCTCTCACCGCTCCTGTATGACTTGCAGCAGTCGTGCCGATATCGAGCCTGGGGTTTCCGTGGACCCGTCGTGCATGAGCGGGACTTTCTGTATTTCCGAAGGTTCGCCTCACAGAAGCCGCTTTTCCTGGATGTCGGAGCAAATAATGGCCAATCAATCCTGAGCATAAGGAGCATTATTCCAGGTGCCCGGATTGTATCGTTTGAACCAAATCCGAAATGTTTTGAACGCGTCAGGCGCTTAGCTCACGGGAACAACAATATTGAACTATTTAACTGCGCCCTCTCGTCGCAAGCGGGCAGCCTGATCTTACACATTCCGTCGGCGAAGGGATTTACCTTCTCACAGCTTGCTTCGCTTCACGCGCCCATTTTGAGCGAACTAGCTGCTGAATTACGCAGAGATGGGTTTGCATTTGTCTCCCAAACGAACCTTGTTATCGAGCAGCGGTCGGTCGATGTACGAACACTTGATTCATTCATGCTGCGGCCAGACGTCGTGAAGATCGACGTCGAAGGTGCGGAGTTGAAGGTGCTCGAAGGAGCTCGTGAAACCCTTAAAGAAGCAAGACCGATATTGCTCATAGAAGGTGGCGCCAAAGCCGCCATAACGAGCTATCTTCGTGGCTTCCACTATGTCCCATTAAGTTACGATGCGAATCGCGACGAGCTTTGCTCGTTTCGAGAACCGAGCCTAAATACATTTTTCATTCCGGGCACGACTGAGCTCACCCCCGGCTAACTGCTCTTATTGCGCCGTTCCTACGTCAAAGTCCGCCGGCTGTCTACGATACTGGATCTATGACGCCCGCCCAGCCAGCCCCGAAGGTACAGCTTACCAACTCCGCGGATTATCGCGAGCGATATGCCAACAGCGTGCAGATGCGTGTGAGTCTATGGGATTTCTTTCTTCTTTTTGGCACCATCAATCAAACCGCTCCTGACGCGGTCACCATTCAGAACTATCAAGGCATTTTTCTCAGCCCGCCTCAAGCTAAGGCGCTTTCGAACCTCTTGCTGCAGAACTTGAAGCAGTATGAATCGGCCTTCGGGGAAATTCGTTTGGAAACACAACAGGGAACAGGCGAGAGCATCCAGTAGGCAACCGCTCCTTGAGTATGCCAGTCCAGCGCCGGCGGCGCAGGCATTCTGCAAAAAAGCAACGTCGCTATCTGGCGGTTTTCTTCTTGCTGTTCGCCGTCCCATTGTTCGCGATTCATCTGGGGCTTCTCACGCTGCCCTTCTTCTGGGACGAACAGGGGCAGTTCATCCCCACCGCGCTGGACCTGCTGCGTAAAGGCGCGTGGGTTGCCCGATCCACTGTCCCGAACGTCCATCCGCCGGGCGTAGAGGTGTATCTCGTCGCCTGGTACAAACTCCTCGGATTTTCCATACCGGTAACGCGCGTCGCCATGCTGTTGTTAGGAAGCTTCGGTTTGCTCTTTACATTTCTTCTCGCGATCGAACTGACCCACGAAGCGAAAGGCGCGCCGGCGTTCCTTCCGCCCTTCCTGCTATTGGTTTCGCCGCTGTTTTATACACAGAGCATGATGGCCCAGTTGGACATGCCGGCAATGGTCCTTACCCTACTCGTGCTGCTCCTCTTCATCAAACAAAAATATGGCTGGGCCGTGCTCGCCTCGGTGTGCCTGGTGCTTGTGAAAGAGACCGGTATTGTTGTTCCGTTCGTGGCCTTTCTTGTGCTCGTACGGCGGCGCGAATTTTTGCGCGCTGCTTGGTTCATTGTCCCGGCCGTCGCGCTTGCCGGCTGGCTGGCTGTGTTGCATCGCGCAACTGGATACTGGCTGGGCGATCCGGGCTTCGCCCACTACAACGTGGGCTACGCTCTTAATCCCGTTCGTATGGCCTTATCGTTCGTGCGGCGCATCTACTATTTGTTTTTCGCCGAGTTTCGTTGGATCGGCACTTTGATTTTGCTCATCACCTTCAAGAAATGCCAGGCTCTTCGCACGCCCGGCTGGGCCGTAACCACCGCCGCATCGGTCTTTACGCTGCTACTGGTATCAATACTGGGCGGAGCCGAGCTCGAGCGCTACCTGCTGCCGGTGCTTCCTGTGTTCTACATCGCCGTAAGCGTAGCCATGACATCCCTGACCAAAAGAGTGATGCTCCCGGCTGCTGCGCTGCTGCTCATTGGCTTGGCGGCAAACATTTTTTGGAATCCGCCCTATCCGTTTCCGTACGAAAACAATTACGCCATGGTCGATTTTGTGCGCCTGCAACAAATCGCCGCCAGTTTCGCGGAACGGCATCTCGGTGATCGTACGATCGCTACTGCATGGCCGTATACGGCGGCACTCGAGCAACCCGATTATGGCTTCGTGACTCGCAAGCTGAACGTCATAGAGACCAACGATTTTCATCCTGCTTCTATCCAGGCCATCCCGGCCGCGCGATTCGGCGCGCTCATCACCTACACGCGCACCTGGGCGCCGGAGAATGGCGTGATCTCGCTCGACATCGTCCGGAGATTTCTGCGGAATTTCTACCAATGGGAATCTCCGATTACCACTGAGGAATGCCTGAGCCTGGGCTTGCACCCGGTCATTTCCTGGAGTGCCCGCGGGCAAACCATCGCCGTCTATACACGAGGCAACAACTGAGTGGCCGATCGAACCCGGCACGCCTGGTGGGGCACGGCGGGGCTGTTTCTGGTACACGGCCTGGTCGTCTCTACCTGGGTCTCGAGAATCCCCGCCATTCAAAGTGCGTTGCATCTCGCGAACGGCGTGCTCGGTCTGGCGCTGCTGGCTTCCGCGCTCGGCGCAGTTTCGACGATTCCGGTGGCGGGCTGGGCGGTCACACGATATGGAAGCAAGAAGGTCACGACCACCGCGAGCCTGGCATTTTGTCTGAGCCTCGTATTGCCCGCGTTGGCCGTGAATGCGATTAGTCTCGCCTGCGCGCTTTTCATATTTGGCGGCCTTGCCGCGGCCATGGACGTTTCGATGAATGCGCAGGGTGTCGAGGTGGAAAAAGCGATGCGCAGCCCTACCATGTCGCGTTTTCATGGAATGTTTAGCCTGGGCGGGATGCTCGGTGCGGGCGCCGGTGGAATGGTCGCAGCCCGCGGGATTGGCGCTCTGCCGCACTTTGCGGTCAGCGGTGTCGCAAATGCCTTGGCTGTCATCGCAGTCTCCGGACTACTGCTTGAAACGCACCTCACTGTTGGAATGGAACATCGGCTGCCGCTTCGCAAGATCCCGCGTGTTTTACTGGCATTGAGCGCAATCGCTTTTTGCATTCTTCTTGCCGAAGGCGCGATTGCGGACTGGACAGCCGTCTATCTGCGGCAGGTCCTGCACGCCGGTCCGGGAACGGCTGCGACAGGTTATGCCGTTTTCTCCGCCGCCATGGCGGTCTTTCGGTTTCTGGGCGACGCGGTGACCGCCCGGCTCGGACCGCTTCGCACGCTGCGCGTCGGCAGCTTAGTGGCAACGGCAGGATTACTGATTGCGATGTGCGCCTTCTCGGCGGCTTGGTCGCTTCCCGGTTTCGCGCTGGCGGGGGCCGGTTTCTCCGTCATCATCCCGCTGGTCTTCGGTTCCGGCGGTCGCGTCGAAGGAATCAGTCCCGGAGCAGGTATCGCTACCGTCACTGGCATCGGCTATGCAGGCTTCATCGTGGGACCGCCCGCCATCGGCTTCGCATCACAGCTCGTAACGCTGCGCTATGCGTTAGGAATTGTAGTAGTGTGCTGCCTCATCTCGGCGCTGCTAGCGAAATCGGTCGGGAGTCTTGCACATAGCCCGTCATCTCCAGATACCCCGCCCCCCGGATCGGCCGGTCCGCCTGCTGGCCTGTATACGTGACCGCGCCTTCCCAGTAAATGGGTGACACGCTGTTAGCGGTGAAAAGTTCCTGGTCGTCCACGGCGGTGCGTTCCGAGAGGTGCAATTGCAGCGAGGGAATAGCGATCTCCCAAGCCAAGGGATACTTCGCTCCCGAGTGAGTGCTCTTCCACAGACGCACGGGAGAGATTGAAAATTGTGTGCTGTCAAGGTAGTGTGCCGCACCGTGCGCGTCTATGTAGGTTCCGGACGACAAGGCCGGGTTCGAACGAACACGATACAGCATGATTTCTTCACCGTTGTCCAGTTGTATGGAAAACCAGTCCCAGGCGCCAAGTTTGCCGCCCATTAGTCTGTTGAAGAATTCATGATCCATCCAGGCGAGCCCTCGCAGTGGCACAGTCTGTCCATTCCACTGCAATCTTCCAACAGCCGCCAGGCGCGAGAAAGAAATGTAGGGAGACTCTTTGCGGTGAATCACGAATGGCTTTTCCGGCCGCAAATCTAAAGTGAGAGTGAAGCGATCGCACACCGCTTGCAATTCCTGTTCCGCCGTTGCTAGCGACTTCCACCGCGCGTGCCAGTTGCCGTTCCAATATTCATGGCTCGCCAAGTCCGCTCCCGCTAAACCCGGACCCGCGCGATTTAGTCGCTCCATGTGATAGAAACGGCCATTGTCAATATCTGTAAGAGCCAGGTGCGCCAGGTAAATCTGATCGGAGCGCCATGTGCCAGTCTCGCCGGTTGGCGGTTCGGTAGCTTGGCGAAAGAAGGTAAGTTCAAAACCGAAACGGTGATGATCCGGAGCCTGCACGTTCCCCGTGTAGTACCACCACTCTGTCTGAAATTCGGGATGGTTGAAATGATCGCGAGGAAACTCGTAACGATATCCTGATGCCCCTACCACGGCGGCTAATGCCCCGGCCAAAACGCTACTCCTCATGTATAACCTCGATCGGATTCATGCGAATGGCTGTCCGGGCCGGAAACAGACCCGCCAATACGGTAGCGATGTAGACACCGGTCAATGCCGCTAACAACATCGCGACAGGCCAATGGAACTGAATGGTCCACCCGAAGGATTGCTTGTTAATGACAAATATCAGGATGAACGAGAGCAATATTCCCAGCATCAGCCCGATGCCGTTTGCCAGCAAACCGAGTAGGCCCGCCTCAAACAGAATGATGCGGCGCACTTGTGATTGCGCGCCGCCCAAAAATCGGATCAACGCCAATTCACGCCGCCGGTCGATGACCATGGCAACTAGCGCGCCCGCAATGCCCATCACCGCGACCGCGATCGCCACGGCTTCGAGCGCGTACGTAATCCGAAACGTTCGATCGAAGACCTCGAGTGCGCCGCGCCGCAGCCGCGCATTGGGCGAGAGCAAAATACCGCGCCCTCCGATGATTCGGGCGATCCCCTCGTGAACCGCTCTTGCATCGGCCCCGGAGTTTAGATAGACGGCAATACTGGAAACAGAGGGATCCGGCAGATACCTGAGCAGCGTCCGCCGGCTCAACAGGACGAATCCGCGCTCTGTCGAATAGTCGTAATACACGCCCAACACTCGAAACGGACGATTCACTCCGGCGAGTGGCAATAGGATATTACTGCCCGGCCCGACATTGTGCTTATTGGCGAAAGGCTCGCTCACCACGCACGTATCCCCCATCTCAAGTTGCGCAAAAATAGAGGCGCGGTTCTCTCTCGGCAGGAATCGGATGGTCCTTGTGTCGCCGCCCGCCAGCGTGGCCGGCAGTCCCTCGTAGGAAAAAGCGTAGGCGCGCAAACGATCCACCGCTCGAACGCCGGGTAGCCGTTCAATCCGGTTGGCCACGTCGGCGCTCATCGTCGGGTGACGGTCGGCACCTGCTGGACCCGCCGGGCGTAGGTAAAAGTCCGCCTGGAGTTGATTGTCCATCCACACCGCGACGGTCTCGCGAAAACTGCCGACCATAATTCCAACGCTGACCGTCATCGCGACCGCGGTCGAAAGAGCGGCTGTCAGTACGGATGTTCGTCCGAGTCCTGCACGCAAAGAGCCAAGAGCCAACAACGCTTCCGCGCCCAGCAGCCTTTCTATTGCCGAAGCGCTAAATCTCACAAATTGGGAAACCGCAGACGGAATCGCAAGGGCCGTCCCCGCGATCAATAACAGAACCGCGCAGTAAGCAAACAAAGGTTGCCGCTTGACCGGCGACAATTGTGAGAGCATGGCACTCGTGGCCAGCAAGAGTACTGCCCACCAGAGGCTTCGAGAGGAGCGCAGTGCGGCCACGAACTCCTCCCGGCCACGCGCCATCGCTTCGACCGGAGTTACACGCGCCGCCTCCGCCGCCGGAGCGAGCGCCGCCAGGACGGATACGAACAATCCAAGTGCAACACCAACCGCCGCAGTGGTGAAAGTCAATTGAATTCCGCCCGGCTGGCTGCTCACATACAACGCGTTCACCGTCGTGCCAATAAGCCGCACCGCGCCAGCTGCCATTAGCCGGCCAATCGCCAAACCGAGGGTGCTGCCAATCATCGCGATCACGAGCGCCTCCGCCAGAAAGCCGCCGCCAATGAACGCGCGCGTTGCGCCCAAAGCGCGTAACACGCCAATTTCATTCCGCCGCCGCACCACAGTAACTGAGATGCTGTTATAAATCAGAAACGCGCCGACAATCAGCGCAATGTAGCTGAGCACCTGCAGATTGGAGCGAAACGCCGTGAGCATCTTCCGATTCGCCACACTGCGTGAGCCCTCTGGCGCGATACGGACCGATACCGGCAGATCACGCTCGAGGGTTTCCCGCCACCGGTCCGTCGATGCATCCGCCGGCAGGCGCACTTCGATGCTGTCCAGCCTAAGCACTTTGCCGGTAACGCGTTGCGCCATCCCGATGTCGGCAACAATAACGTTTTCTTCCGAATCCAGAACCCCGGCCACCGTATATTCACGCAGCGCGTCGTTAATCAATAAGCGGATATGACGACCAGATTCGAGATGCAAGCTACGCGCAACGAGGATCGGGTTTGCGACTGCGCTGCCGGCCTGCCATCTCATCCGCCCCGAACCGATCCAGTCCAAACCAATAAAGGGAAGTGCCTCACCCTTGCCATCTAGGAAAGCAAAATCTTCTATGCGCGGGGAGAACTCGAGCGGATACGGCAATCGCGCCAGTTTGCCGAGCAGCCTCTCGTCCACGCCGCCGGTCGCGGTAATCATCAACCCGCCGCGCCCGGCCAGCGATTCGAGCGAAGAATGAAAACTTCCCGTCGCGGCCTGACCGGCGAGATCGATGGCAACTACCACCCCGACGCCAAGCGCAACAGCGAAAACAGTCAAAGAAGTGCGAACCCGTTCACGCAGCAACGGAAGTAGAATCAACCGTTCAAAAAGCAGCCAGCGAGACTTCATGCGATTCTGCCATCGCGCAGCGAAATCACGCGATCCGCGACCGCCAGGCCTTCGCGGCTATGGGTGGCGAGCAGCACCGAGACGCCAAGTTCATCTACTATCCGGCGCAGCAGACGAAGTACGGTATCGGCTGTAGCCGTATCCAAATTCCCCGTGGGCTCGTCGGCTAGTACCAAACGCGGGCCTTGCGCGAGAGCGCGGGCGATTGCAATCCGCTGTTGCTGGCCGCCGGAAAGTTGATGCGGAAAACGATCCTCATAGCCGGCCATCTCGACCCACCCTAGACGCTCTTCCGCCACGCGGCGCGCGTTTGCTCTGCGAGCGAGCAACAGGGGAAGTTCCACGTTGGCGAGCGCGGTCAAGGTATGCAGCAGCTGGAAAGATTGAAAAACGAATCCAATCTTTTCACGGCGTAGTCTCGTCAGAGCGGTGTCGGACAACTTGCTGGTGACCTGTCCGTCGATCGAAACTTCGCCGGAAGATGGGAAATCCATCGCACCGCAAAGGTTTAGTAGCGTTGATTTTCCGCAGCCGCTCCGGCCAACCAGAGCCACAAATTCACCTGCAGCTACCGAAAATGAGGCATCCGCCAGCGCTGTAACCGGCGAACTTTGCGTACCGTAGACCTTGCCGGCGTTGCGAACTTCCAGTAACGCCATCCGAGGGCTGTGTCCCTCAGACCGTCCGAACCATATGGTCCGCGCAACTGAGTTGCACCTGCTCAAGCAGACGTTGCGGCAGATCGAACCCGTGTTGTGCGAGGAACGGCAAGATGGAGTAGAAGCGCTCTTGTAAATGGCGATGCGGATAAATCAAGTTGGTCAGATACGCTGCGTCTTTGGTGGCACGTTCATCGCGTCGTAATGTTTCGCGCGCCGTTTTCCTGGACAGCCTTGCCAACTGATATTGCACCTTCGCAGCACTCTTTTTCGCGGCGGCCTCGAGTGTTGGATCGAAGCGGTGCAACTCCGATTGAAGCTGCGCCAATGCGTCGGATATTACCGAATCGACCCCCGCCAGCTTCGCCGCTAGATCCTCCGGAACCAGATTCGCTGCCAGGCGGCTCTTGACCTTATCTTCGTAGTCGAGCAGATCGGGTACACGCAGCCCGTGTCGCTCGAGCAATTTGGCCGCGCGCGCGTCCAGCAGGGTAAAGCCGTTTCGCGGATAAATGACCGGCATCCGTCCGAGCAGGTTGTCATAAAGCACCTGGCCCTGGGCGAAATACGCAATTTCCGCCGGTCCTCCCACGTAGGTCGCCGTCGGCAGCAAATAATCCTGCATCACCGGGCGAAGCAGCGCGTTCGGTGAGAGCTGACCTGCGCGCGCCTTCAAATCCGCAGGGCTATAGCTGCGGTCGCGCGCTTGAAATTGTTCCCCACTCCATCGAATGGCCGTCCGCCGGCCCTGGTCGAGCAAAAACAGCAGCGACGAATCCTTATCGACGAAAACCTGCGTGTGATACCCGGCAGCCTCCAATTCCGTGTTCCGCCGGTGCAATGCGTCGAGCAATACTGGAACTCGATCGACCGTATCTCGCAAGAATGGTGCGGCCAGTTCCCGAATGGCTGGCGCCAGCGGATCGAGGAATAACAATCCGCAGCCGCGCAGAATATTTTCGATCAGATTACGGAACGCCGCTCCGAGCGTCTTGCCGGGTTGATAGGCCGCTTTGACCGCTTCGATGGCTTCTTCTGCAAACGGCAGGCCGCCTAGCGCTGCCTTCAAATCGGCCAACGGTAATTCATTTAGCACCACATCGCCCACCGGGCCGCCGTTCACAACTGTATTCGCGATGCTGATCTTTGCCGGCGTTGCCTCGCTATTGAAAACCCAGGCGTGGTCCACTTCGGCCAAATCGTGATCTTCCGTCGCCAGCCAAAAAATCGGTACCGCCGGAATACCCTGCTCCGTCAGATGGTCCGCAAGCTTAACCGCGGTCAGTGCCTTGAACACGGTGTATGCTGGACCAGAAAGAAATCCGACCTGCTGGCCAGTGACAATTGCCACCGTATCTGGCTGCGTTAGTTTCTCGAGCGCCGCCGAGTCCCCATTCTGTTCGCGTAATGCCGCGACTAACAGTTTGCGCCGCTCCGCCGGATATTGGACACCCCGGGCCGCGCCGAGTACGCACTCGGCATCCCATCCCTCGCCGCCATAAAAACCGCCTACTCGATCGAAATGATAGAGATAATCGAGAAAAAGCCTGCTCGTTCCCGGAACAGAGTTGTGACGGACACACGTAGGCTCCATGTAGTAACGCGCAGTTAGCAGATGATGGCCTGCTGACTAAAGTTACCAAAGTTTCGGGATCGAGGTGGACAATGTAGATAACTGGTCCATGGACGAACAAGAATTCAAGAATCGCTCGGACGCATCTCTCGATTCTTTATACCGAATGCTCTCCGCCGCGGCCGACCAATACGGCTTCGAACCTGATTTCAATTCCGGCGCCTTATCGATTGAATTTGAAGAACCGAAAGCAAAATTCGTCGTGAGCCCAAATTCACCGGTGCGCCAAATCTGGCTTTCCGCGCATTCGAAAAGCTTCAAATTGAGCTGGGACGCCGCTCGGAATACATTTGCGCTCCCGGAAACGGGCGAGACGCTTCATCAGGTGGTGGCTTCAGCTATAGGCTTGCAACTCGGCGAAGAGATAAAGTTATAACCCGTGGCCGGAGTATACATTTCCTATCCATTCTGCCGCCAGAAGTGTACTTTCTGTAACTTCGCGTCGGGTGTGGCCGGTCCGAACACGGTGTCCGCCTACGAGCACGCCTTGTTGACGGAGCTTCGCGCGCAAAATTGGCCCTGGCGGCCCGAGACCGTATACCTTGGCGGCGGGACCCCCAGCCTCACTCCGGCTGATTTTCTTACTGAAGCCATGGATGCTGTTCCAGGCCGTCCTTGGGTGGAAGCCACACTCGAATGCGCTCCCGGCACCGTGACGCCGGAACGGGCCGCGAACTGGCGCGCGAGCGGCATCAACCGCATCAGCCTGGGTGTCCAATCTTTCCTCGCCGCCGAATTGTGCCAGACCGGGCGCACCCACACCGCCGAACTGGTCGCAAGCGAAGTCGCGATGCTACGCGAAGCTGGTCTCGCGAACATCAACATCGATCTGATCGCCGGCTTGCCCGGTCAAACTGTTGAATCCTGGGAACAATCCCTCGACTGGGTCGCCCGCCTCGGCCCCCCCCATGTTTCGGTTTATATCTTTGAAGTGGACGAAGACAGCCGGCTTGGCAACGAGATCCTGCTGCAGGGTGTCCGTTATGGAGCGCGTCGCGTGCCTTCCGATGATCTGGTTGCGCAGCTTTACGAAAGAGCCGTGGACCGTCTCGCGAAACTAGGTTGGAGACGCTACGAGATTTCAAACTTCGCGCGCCCCGGCGCGGAGTCTCGCCACAACCTGAAATATTGGCGGCTCGAACCCTATCTCGGCTTCGGCCTGGACGCACACTCCTTTGATGGCGGACAACGCTGGAGCAACACGGCTTCGCTCGAAAGCTACCTCGCCCAGCCGCTTAACCACGCCGCCCCAACCCCCAGCGATCCGTGCGAGGAACACTTTTTTGTCGGCTTGCGACTGGCCGAAGGAATCACCCCGGCTCCCGACGAATGGCAGCGCTTTTCGCGGCCGATTGCGCGCTGGCTCGAAGCGGGCATGTTGGAGAAAGACGGCGCGCGCCTCCGCCTGACACCCGCTGCCGTGCTCGTCTCAAATGAAATTTTCCAAGAGTTCCTACATGCCTGATTTAATCGATCTTCGCAGCGATACCGTGACCAAGCCCAGCCGTGCCATGCGCACCGCCATGGCTGAAGCCGAAGTGGGTGACGACGTCTACGGCGAAGACCCGAGCATCAATCGCCTTGAACGGGAGGCTGCGCGCATTGCCGGCAAAGAAGCCGCGGTGTTTGTGCCGAGCGGCACAATGGGGAACAACATCGCCATCAAGATGCACACGCGCCATGGCGATGAAATACTCTGCGAGTCGCGTTCGCACATTTTCGATTGGGAACTGTCCATGGCGGGCTGGTTCGCGGGCTGCCTTGCGCGTCCAGTCGCGACCGAAGACGGTATTCTTACCTGGGAAAAAATCGAACCCATTATGCGGATTGGCGGCCCGCACAACGCCGCTACCACGCTGCTTTGCCTCGAGAACACCCATAACATGGCGGGTGGCGCTGTCTATCCCCTTGAGGTCCTCGATGAAATCTGCGCCGAGGCTCACGAGCGCGGTGTCAAAGTCCACATAGATGGGGCGCGCGTCTTCAATGCTTCGGCTGCACTGAAAATTCCTGTGGCTCGCATCGTCCGAGATGCCGATTCCGTCATGTTCTGCTTATCAAAAGGCCTCGGCGCACCGGTCGGCTCGATGCTCGCCGGGGCCGCGGATGCCATCGAACAAGCACGCCTCTATCGCAAGCGCTTAGGCGGCGGCATGCGGCAGGCCGGTGTCTTGGCTGCGGCAGGTCTCATCGCTCTCCTCGAGTCGCCGTCCCGTCTCGAAGAAGATCATGCCAATGCCCGTCTTCTGGCGGAGGCACTTGGAGAATTGCCTGGTATCCGGATCGATCCTGCGCATGTCCGGACTAATATCGTGATCTTCGATGTGTCTGCGCTTGGCATCTCGGCGGCTGAGGTTGTAGGCCAGCTCAGGTCGTACGGGGTGATAGCGGGTGCCGTCACTCCCACACGCGTTCGCCTCGTGACCCATCAGGACGTGTCGCGAGCCGATTGTGCGCGGGCCGCTGAAGCTTTGGTCGCCGTCGCCACCCGCCAAAGTACCGCAACTGTAACGGCCTAGCATTTCAGGTCACGTTTGAACTAGACTCAATAAGATCACTAACAGCTCACCACGAGCAGGAGAGTAAAGTTATGGCCTTTTGTCCGAACTGCGGGACCCAGGTCGCCGGCACCTTTTGTCAGAATTGCGGGACATCGATGGCCGGCGGGGCAAATCCATCCGGCGGGTCTACTCCCGGATACGCCCCTCCGCAACCGCTAGCTGCCGCTTCCACGGGTATGAGCGAGAATGTTGCCGGCGCGCTGTGCTATCTAGCCGGCTTCATCACCGGAATCATCTTCCTCGTCATCGCGCCGTATAACCAAAACAAATTCGTCCGCTTCCACGCTTTTCAGGCGATCTTCGGACACTTGGCGCTGGTGATTCTCTGGATACTGTTTCTGATCGTCAACACGATGCTGGCATTTCTGACGCACGGACTGGCGTTCCTTTTGTATCCGCTCGTCATGATCGGAGTCGTCGTGCTTTGGCTCTACCTGATGTATTCGGCCTATAACAACAAACGGGTCAAATTGCCGGTAATCGGCGATCTGGCCGAAAAACAAGCCTAAACGGGGTCGCCGCTCCCCGCGTCTCATACTTAAGTCTGTGAGACTTTTCTGCCTGTTGGCCTTCGCCGTTTCTCTTGTGGCGGCGGCTGACAATATCACTCCGCGTATTGGCTTGATCGAAGTTTACGGAGATCACAAGGTCTCTACGCAGAAGATTCGCGCCGCTCTGAACGCCAAGGTCGGCGACCCGCTGCCCTCCCGCCAGGAAGCGGAGATGCGTATTGCCAAAGTGCCCGGAGTGCTCGTCTCGCGCGTGGAAGCGGCTTGCTGCAGCGGGACCGGCATGATCCTGTATGTCGGCGTAGAAGAACGCGACTCCCCGCACGTCGAATATCACCAGGCCCCGACCGGCGCGGTGACGTTGCCAGCGGGCCTGCTCGATGGCTATCGGAAACTCCTCGACAACGCTGCGGCCAGTCTCCGTGGCCGCAACGCCGATCAGGACTTGACCAACGGCTATTCCCTCATGGCCGATCCGGAAAGCCGCGATTTGCAGCTATCGTTTCTTCCCGCCGTAGCGGAAAATTTGGCGCTGCTCGATCAAGTGGTCCGGCAGTCCGCCGATAGCGAGCAGCGCGCCGCCGCCGCGTATCTTCTGCAATATGGCCCGCGTGGGCCTCACACCAACAGGGTTATTGTGGATGCCCTGCAGTACGCGTTACGCGACCAGGAGGACGAAGTCCGCGAGAACGCCGTGCGCGCGCTCCAGGCCGTCGCCATCGGCGGCAAGCTTCATCCCGAGCAGCAGATTCACATTGAGCCGACCTGGTTTGTTGAGCTCATGAATTCAGTCGTCTGGACGGATCGTCACGATGCCACGCTGGCGCTCGTCAACCTCACCGAAGCGCATGATCCGGAAACCTTGCAACTCCTGCGGGATCGCGCTCTGCCTTCTGTCGTCGAAATGGCGCGTTGGCACGATCTGCAGCACGCCTTGCCTGCCTTCATATTGGCTGGCCGTCTGGCCGGTTTGGACGAGCAACAAATCAAGACCGCATGGATCGGCGAAGATCGTGAGAGCGTTCTAAAACAGGCCTTGAACTCGAACCGCGCACGTAAGTAGGCCTGCGTCAGTAAGCGGCTAGTTCTGCTGTGGCGGCGTGCCCGTTCTGCGCCGCAGTGGTCGATTGATCCGCCATACGCATCTCACACGTGCAGCAATCGCTGCAGCGATGACAGCGTTCACACAGATGATTCCCGCAGGCGTCTTTCGTGCAGTAAACGCAGATGGTCTCCGATGTGTCTCCACAGATCGAACAAACAAAGGTGCTAGTGTCCATTTAATACTTTCTGGAGCGCTGGGCTGGCGCTGGCTGCTTGCTGATCATACCCCGGCAGCGTTGCGCCTCTTCATCGGCCACCCGGAAATTCTGCTCCTGGGTCTTGGCTAAATCCTGTATATAGTCGCGAAACCTCTCTCTAGTAGTGAAGCTGTGCGCGACCAGCGTATTGAGTTGGTCGGCTGTGTGACGGTCTCCATAACGGCTCGCCCCTTCGCCGAGTGATCGTGCCGTGACCTCCAGCGCCTCCAGGCGGAAATAATTGTCGAGCGCCAGCGGAAGACTTTCTGTCTTCTGCGCCAGCAGCTTCGAAGAGATAATCACGTCGTTCAATTGCCGCTGTCCCGCCTGTAATTGCTGAACGTAGGTGCTAGGCGCGCCCTTCTTGGAGTACCATTCCTGGGGATTGAGGGCTCCCAATACCGACCGTAGCTTCTCGTCGTCGGCCATCAGGTCGTCCAGGATTTTGCGCACGCCCCACGGAGCGTCCATGCCATTCGCCGCCGGCGCCGGTTGCTGCGCAAGACAAAAACTAGCGGCCAGATTGCCCGCCGAGAGTACCAGTAGCCGTGCTGCGATGCCCATCCGCCTTCATTGTAACGGCCTCACCTGTGCCAGAAATTTGTTGCCCTCAATGGGGTCGCCGTCGTGCGAGGAGTGGCCCGGCGTCACCGCCGTCCATAGATCATGCAACGGCTTCACCGTGTAACGGTAGAGCGAACCGCGATCCACGCGGCGTGAAATTTGCTCGTCCTTCTGCACGAGGATTGCGTCGACCGCCCGCACGATCGTCGCCTCGCCGTGCGGCAGTTTGGTGTGCCGGACCCGTACTTCGCCCTCGAGCACATCGATCCGTACCGTGTCGTCCTCGTCCACGGCAATCGAGATTGTAGAGGTTTGCAGCGCCGTGACAATAGCCGACGGCGTGAAAATCCTTTGCTGCAACTGCCCGACCGAAGGCACAAGGTGAATCCTCACGCGTCCGGACACCACGTCCAGCAGATCACCGGCGCTGGCCACGTTTTGCCGGAAAATAACCCGCGAATTGCTGAACAGATCGAAGTTGCTGCCACCCGCCACGGCGAAATGCGCATAGCCGTCGCCTCCGGTCGAGATTACCTGCCGTACCGGAACACGCTCGCCGGAGCTCAATGCCCAGGGCTGTGTATCGCGGGTGCGCGTCACCGCTCCCGTCACCGACGTAGCGCGCGCGTCGTCTAAGCTCGGTAGTTGCGCCTGCCCACCGAATGCCGAGGTCACCGCAGCCGTTAGTGCAACCATTGTCAACCGCATTCGAAAATCGAGCTCGCCTATTTATTGTTCCATGAGACGAATCGTTATTCTTGGATGCGCGGGCAGCGGCAAGTCGACCTTGGCAATGCACCTCGGAGTACGGCTCGGCGCGCCCGTTATCCATTTGGATACGCTCAATTGGGAGCCCGGTTGGAAGGCGGTCCCGATCGAGACGTTTCGCGCCCGTCTCGAAGAAGCGATTTCCGGGGACATATGGATCACCGATGGAAATTTTGCGATACCCAGTTTCGACTTGCGAATGTCTCGCGCGGATCTGGTGATTTGGGCGGAACGGCCGCTTCCTGGATGTTTTTGGCGGGTCTTCCAGCGGGCATTGAAAAGCCATTTCAGTGCAAAGGAGGATCTGGCCAAAGAATGCAAGGAGAGATTCGATCGGCGATTCCTGGGTCGGCTGCAATTCATCGCGAACTTTAACCGCGTGAATCGTCCGCGTATTGAGCGGATGCGAATGTCACACGGGTCGAATGTTCCTGTGATCGTACTGCGCGGCGATGTCGAGATCGCGAAGTTCCTCGCTTCGGTTTAGGAGGGTCGCTTCACGAATGCTTCGCTCTTGATGACCCCCGCACCTTCCCGCACTGTGATCAACCGGCCCGCGGGCGCTTTCGCCACGCGTTCCGTCGCTCCGTTGGGCCAGCGAATCTCCAGATCGGCTTCGGTCGCGGCGCCCAGACCAAAGTGTAGCCGGAAATCGTTCACGGAATAAAAGCTTGCCTGGCTCAGCACTTCCTGCGCCTGTATCTTGCCGCCGTAGCGCGCCGTCACCCTGGCTCCGATCGCGCTGCGATTCGATTTCGTCCCGATCAGCTTAACTTTAAGTGCGTGATTGCCCGGTTTCACATCGTTCCGTAGCAGTGAGGGCGGCTCATTCAGGTTCATGATGAGCACGTCGAGATCACCATCGTTATCGAAGTCGCCAAAGGCGCAGCCGCGGCTTGCATGCACGGCCCCGATCCCAGGACCGGCCAGGTCCAGCAGTTCTTCGAATTTCCCATTGCGCAGATTGCGGAACACAATGCGCTGGCTTTTGAACGGATAACTCGGCATCGCCTTCTCAATCTCGGGATATACACTGCCGGTTACCCAGAACAGGTCCGGATAGCCATCGTTATCGAGATCGAACATACCTGCTCCCCAACTGATATAGCGGGTCTCCACGCCCAGGCCCGACGAATTCGTGACGTCTTCGAACCCGCCTTTACCGTCGTTGCGGTAGAGCACCGCCGTGTCATCGGCGAAGTGCGTCTTCAAGATATCCAGGCTGCCGTCCAGGTTGAAATCCCCTATCCCGAGCCCCATTCCGGCCTGCTCCATCCCGTCTTCGTTCAATGCCACGCCAGTCTCAAGCCCCACGTCGGTAAATGTGCCGTTGTGATTGTTCTTCAACAGAAAACTCGGGGTTGAATCGCACGCGATGTAGATGTCCGGCCATCCATCGTTATCGAAATCGGCAGGCGCAATGGTCATGCAGTAGCTGCCTTTGAGTGTCGCCACGCCCGATTTCTCGCTGACATCCGTGAAAGTGCCGTCGCCATTGTTGTGGAAGAGCGAGACGCCGCCCGGCGGCAGCCCGCGTGGACCGCAATTCACTGGAATACCTTTCCAATTGCAGAAGCCGCTGTCACCCGGCTTGGGGATACGCGCCAGGTCCAGTTCGAGATAATTCGCAACGACGAGATCCAATCGGCCGTCGCGGTCGTAGTCGACGAACGCGCAGCCCGAACTCCATTTCTTTCCCGTGTGCACGAAACCGGCCTTTTCGCTGACATCGGTAAACGTGCCATCGCCGTTGTTGTGGTAGAGAATGTTCTGCCCCCAATAGGTAATGAACAGGTCTTCAAAGCCGTCGTTATCGAAATCCCCTACGGTCACCGCGCCTGACCAGCCCGCTTTCCGTAGCCCGGCTTTCTCCGTGACATCGGTAAACGTGCCGTCACGATTGTTCTTGTACAGGCGATTAGTCGCGCCCTCCGGCGCACCTTCGAGCCGCGTCCCATCCAGCATGAAAATATCCAGCCAGCCGTCATTGTCGTAGTCGAAGAAGGCGCAGCCGCATCCCACCGTCTCGATGATGTATGTTTTCTTGTCCAGCGCGCCATAGATCAACGGCGCCCGCAAGCCGGCCTGCGCGGCAACGTCGACAAAGCTCGAGTCGAACGGCAACCCGGACGGCTTACCGCGGGGTTGCGCTTTCACTCCGCGCGACGACACTCCTTGCGCGATAGCCTTCACTAGTGGAGTCCCGAGAACGCCCAATAACGTTCTTCTGCTCACTCCCGCGCGTTTCACACTGTGCAGTGTAGCAACGTATGGGAGCATCGAAAGATGTCACGAATACCGCAGGCCGTTGATCGCCGTGCCAGCGCCGCGGGCCTACGGACGGTGGCTGTGTTCGAGGCGTCCAAAGGGGTACTGGTAGTCGCGCTTGCAGTCGTACTCATTGCCGTCCGCGGGCAAATCGAGGATTACACCGAAGACTTTCTCTATGCTCTGCATCTGGATCCCGACCGCCGCTTCGCCCGCATGATCATGGAAGCCGCCACAAAATTGAGCGATACGCGAGCCTGGACCGTTTTCCTGGCAGGCGCGACGTATTCCACAGTGCGTTTCGTCGAAGCCTGGGGCCTCTGGAACTTCCGTATCTGGGCCGAGTGGTTCGCCCTACTGTCGGGAACGCTCTATCTGCCTTGGGAAATCCTGAAAGTCGCCGAGCGCGCCACTTGGGAACGCGTCGGCGTTCTGCTGATCAATGTCGCGATCATCCTCTACATGCTCTTCATTCGCGTGCGCGACGCCCGCTCCCGCGAAAACGGTGGGGTTTAAAAGGCGCGGTCATTGCATCTTGACTGTCGCGATCATCCTCGCGAACGTAGGTCGCAGCTTTTCGAAATCCGGTGTAGGAGCCACAAACACGAAATATCGCAGGGAATCATCGCGATTTTGAAACGCAACGATCCAATCATGCTCTCCTTTCCCATTGTTCCCCGATGGATTGTTGCATTCAACGCTGCGCCCGGCGCCCCCTTGGGCGGTGGCATGAGTTTGCGGATCGACCATCAGGCCGGGATTGTCATGAGTAATTTCAGCGACCAGCGCATCCAGCGCAGCGGCGATACTCGCACGTGCTGGAGGTTGAAAGCGATCGGTGAGCATTCCGTAAATCACACCGCCCGCACCGCCATCCGCAGATCGTGCGATACCGCCGGCGGGTCCTACGATTGCGGATGACTCGTTTCCATATCCCTGCCAGTTGCCGGGAACTTCAATTGAAAAGCCATTTCCGCTAAAAGTCTTCCACGCGCCAGAGGTGCTCAAATCGACTGGGGCTGCGCGGCCCTTTCCAGGGGCGGCCTGGTTAACGCCAGCGCCCACCGTCTGATTCGGGCTCTGCTTTTTCCAGGCTCCCGAGGACACCTCTTTCGCCGTGTAAGCGTGCATGCTGGTCACCTGCTTCTGAATATTCACGAAAGCGGGACTCGTCGTTACATAATTCTGCTTGGGCACGAACGAAGCGACTTCCTTATCCACATACTCCGTGCGATTGCCCGGATTCGGATGGTCGCTCATAAACTGCGACCCGCCCTCGCCGTACTTGGCTTGTATCGTCTCGAAGAACTGCGACATCCCGTGTGGATCGTAGCCCGCATCGTACAGAATGCCCACACCCATCAGATCCGCTTCCTTTTCCGCCCCGCGCGACATCTTCAAGAAGCCCAGCCCGGCAGTCATGCCGATCCCCTCTTGCGCCAGCGTTCCCGCTGCGCCGCCGAGCAGTACACCCGCCGCTATCTGGCCGAGCCCTGCAATCAGCCCCACTTTCTGCTGCTTCGCCGCGTTGCACACGGAATGCTGCAGAACAACATGCGATATCTCATGCGCCATCACGCCTGCCAACTGAGCTTCGTTTGTGGCGGCTTGAATGGTTCCTAGATTTACGAAAATGGTTCCGCCCGGCAGCGCGAACGCATTGATTTCCGCCACGTTGGCCACGTGAAAGTTATACGGCCACTTGTAGCCCGGAGCCTGCGCCACAAGCGTCGCACCAAGCTGACGGATATACTGCGTGACCGGGCTTGAATCAGGCAGTACCGGCATCTCGGCATACACCTGTTGCGCGGCTTTTTGTCCCAGCTGAATCTGCTGTTCCGGCGAGTAGTTGTTTTTGCAAGGCGCAATTTCTACTCGCCCATAGCTCACCTGTGACGAGAATAGAAATGCGATGACCAGAACAAGGTTTCGCATTGGCACCTGTCAACTATTGGACCACCGGCAGCCACACCGCGCTAGCTTCGTTGACCGACCGGAAAATCGACTGAGTCGCTCTTACGTAGTCGCTGGCTTTTGCAAAGAAGATGTTCGGTACATAGCTCTGTGGATTGCGGTCGTAAAGCGGAAACCAGCCTGATTGAATCTGGACCATGATCCGATGGCCCGCGAGGAATACGTGATTGGCGGTCGGCAGTGCGAAGCGGTAGCGTTGCGTTTTGCCCGCCGGAATTGGGGACGGATGCTCGAAGCTCTCACGATAGCGGCCGCGAAAAATGTCCATTGAAACCGCCAGTTCGTAGCCGCCCATCGCCGGCTGGCTCGGGACCTCGTCCGGATAGACATCGATCAGCTTCATCACCCAATCGGCATCTGTTCCACTGGTTGCGGCAAAGATGTCCGCAATGGGCGCGCCGCCGAGGCGCACCGGCTGGGTGAGGGCCGGTGTTTGATACGTCAGCACGTCAGTACGATCTGCGACCGATCGTTGGTCGGCCACCAGCCACCAGTGCCAGCGATCGGAATCGGAAAAACGTACTGGTCGCGGCAAATACGGCACCGGCTTGGCTGGATCGGAAACGTAGCTGTCGGCGGTGTTTTCGGTCGTGGGCTTATCGAATCCCAAGCCGAAGTTGGCTCCGAGATACAGTGGCTTCAGCGGCGCGGCGCACCCGTGCTCGCACGCCAGCGGCCAATTTTCTAAACGGTCCCAATGGTTCTCGCCGGTGTTGTAGATGAAACACATGCGGCGTCGTTGCGGCATGCGTCGGCTCCGTCTTCAGATACCGGTCGAAAAACGGCCTCAATACATCGCGGCGAAATTGTAGTGCCGTGTCTCCATCCCACCTCAGGGGACCTAGAGAGTATCCGTCATAATTGACTTGGCTATGCCGCCAGGGACCCATTACGAGATAGTTGTGATCGGCCTGTCCTTTGGCCTTGAGCGCTAGGTAGCAATGGATCGCTCCCCACATATCCTCCTGGTCCCATAGTCCTTGAATCCACATCGTGGGCACCTGCGACGGCCTCTCCGCCACCAGCTTGTCAAGCGCTTGTCCTTGCCAGAATGCGTCATACGCGGGATGATCCATCATGTCCTGCGCCCACGGTAATTGATTGAGCCCATGAGCTTCTGCATAGTTGCCGGCCGAGCCGGCCCGCCGGAAAGTCTCGTAATCGTCATAAGCTCCGCGCGCGACGGTTTCTCCCTCGCCCCGCTTCGTGGTCTGGCCCGACGTGTAATCGAAATTCGGTTGACGGAATGCACCGTAGTGAAACCAGTCGTCGCCCATCCAGCCATCGACCATCGGGCTCTCGGGTGCGGCGACCTTCAACGCCGGATGTGGCCCGAGCAGCGCCATGACCACCGTAAAGCCCTCGTACGACGAGCCGATCATGCCTACACGCCCGTTCGATTCCGGCGTATTTTTCACTAGCCAGTCGATCGTGTCATAGGCGTCTGTCACGTGGTCCGTTGTGGTCGTGTTTAAAGGACCGCGCACCGGCCGCGTCATGATGTAGTCGCCCTCCGAGCCATATTTGCCCCGTACGTCCTGGAACACGCGAATGTATCCCTCGCGAACAAATACTTCATCCCCCTCGGGAAGGGTCGAAAGCATATGTGGGCTGTCGTTCCGCTCGGTCCGCTTCGAAGCGTTGTAGGGAGTGCGCGTCAATAAAATCGGCGCATTGCTTCCGCCCTTGGGAATCACGATCACCGTGTGCAGCTTGATGCCATCGCGCATTGGGATCATCACGTCGCGCTTGACATAGTCGTAGCTCGCCGTCGGCGCAACGAATGTTTTGGGGATGTCGCTTTGTGCGGCGGCAAAGGCAATTGCCAGCAATGCGCCTCCCACTACGATCCATCTGCTTCCAAACCTCATACCAGTCACTTTAGCGGTATCGTGTTTTGTCCAGGCGATATATTGCGGACATGATCCTGGTGCTCGCCCTTTTAGCCACACTAGCGGCTCAGGCGCAGGTCCCGCCGCCGACTCTGAAATCTCCTGATGGCCGCCTCGCGCTGATGTTCGAGACGGTCGATAAGGGTCAGCTGGCCTACTCCGTCACATATAGAGACAAGCCGCTCATCGATCGCTCCTATATGACACTCCACCTCCAAGGCGAACGCCCGCTCGGCGCCGAAATGAAGATCGTCGGTGCCGCGCCGTCGCGGAGTGATCAAACCTACCGGCTCGTCACCGGTAAGGCCAGCGAAGTGCGCAACCGCTACAACGCGCTGACGCTCGACCTCGAAGATGCCGGGCCCACCGCACGCCGACTGACAGTGGAGGCCCGCGCCTACGACGATGCAGTCGCTTTTCGCTATGTGGTTCCCGATCAGCCGGCAATCGGCGAGTTTCGCCTGACCACCGAAGCCACTGAATTTCGCCTCAGCAAGGACGCAACTACTTACGCGTTGCTTCTGCCTCACTTCCGTACGCAGTATGAGAGCGAATATGTCAAATTGAACGCCAGTGCTTTTTCTGGTCAAAATGGCCTCTCAAAGAAATTGCTGATCGGCCTGCCTTACCTGATGCACGTGCCCGGCGTCGCCTGGGCGGCTATCACCGAAGCGGACCTGCGCGGCAACAGCTCGATGTATCTGGTGAATACCGCGACGAACTGGGGCGGCCGCGTCTTTCAATCGGAAATTGCACCGGGCGACGATCCGGATGTCGCAATCACCGCCACGCTGCCTCACCACACCGCTTGGCGTGTGCTCCTCGTCGGTGACGCGCCGGGCACTCTCATCGAATCGAACGTGATCACCAGCCTGAATCCGGAATCTGAAATCAAGGACACTTCCTGGATTCACGCCGGCCTCACGGCCTGGGATTGGTGGAGCGGCAGTCTGAATGCCGAAGGCAAGCGTGCGTTCACCACCGAAAACATGAAATATTACGTCGATTTCGCCGCCAAATCCGGCTTCCCGTACATGCTTGTGGATGCGGGCTGGTCGGCTCCCGGCGACATCACAAAAATGAACGGCCGCATCGACATTCCCGAACTGGTGCGCTACGCCACGCCGAAAAACGTAAAAATCTGGATTTGGCTGAGCTACAAGGCAGTGGACGCCCAGATGGAGGAGGCTTTCCCGCTCTACGAAAATTGGGGAGTCGCCGGGATGAAAATCGATTTTGTGGAGCGGGACGATCAGCGCGGAATCGATTTTTACTACCACGCCGCCGCGGAGGCCGCGCGGCATCATCTGATGGTCGATTTCCACGGTGCCACCAAACCCAGTGGAATGGAGCGCACGTTTCCGAACATCCTCGGCTATGAAGGCGTACTTGGCATGGAGCAATCACGCGTCGGCGGAAGAGACAATCCCGGGCATCGCGTAATGCTGCCGTTCACGCGCATGCTCGCCGGACCAATGGACTACACGCCGGGCGGATTCGATAACGTCACGGAAGCGGACTTCGTGCCGCGCTCTCCACACGCCATGGTCATGGGGACGCGCGCGCAGCAATTGGCCATGTACGCGGTTTATCAGGCCGCCTTTCAGATGGTTTCCGATTCTCCGAAGGCCTACGAAGACCAACCGGCCTTCGATTTCATCCGCCATGCTCCCGCCACTTGGGATGAAACCAAAGTGCTGGATGGCGAGCCGGGCGAATACATCACGATCGCCCGGCGTAGCGGCCAGACCTGGTTTTTGGGCAGTATGACCAACTGGACGTCGCGCGATCTGGACTTGCCCTTGAGCTTTCTCGGCGAAGGCCGCTATTCCGCCGAGATCTATGCCGACGCTCCGGATGCCGCGCAATATCCGAAAAGCACAACCATCCTGAAGAAGACCGTAGATCGCAACTCCCATCTGGCGGCGAAGCTTGCGCCTGGTGGCGGATATGCAGTGCGTTTTGTACCGCTCAAGTAGAAGTTATTGATGCACACCTTCGATACTCAGGCGAATGCGATAGATGCTTGTACTGCCGGCGATGTATAAGGTTTTGCCATCCTTATCGCCCCAAGTCAAGTTGCCGACTACTTCGGGTACCGGAATCGTAACGACATGTTTTCCTTCTGGCGAGATAATCCAGACGCCGCCTGGCCCCGAGCTGTAAAGGTTGCCGGCACGATCCATCTTCAGACCATCCGGTCCGCCTTTCGCTTTCTCTCCCACTGCGCTCAGAAACACGGAACCATTGCTGACCGAACCATCCGCCGCAACGTCGTACCGCATCCACACTCGCTTGCTCGATTCGGAAACATAGAGGAATTTTTCGTCAGGTGATAGCGCCACGCCGTTGGGCCGGCTCAAGTCTTTGACCACCAATTGCAGCTTGGCGCGATCCGGCGGCGCTCCCGGTTTTTGCTGCCGCGCATGCGGAATCCGATACACGCCATTCACCTTCAACTCTTTCTCCGGATCCGTGTCGCTCTGTGTTCGCATTCCGTAAGGAGGATCGGTGAAATACAACGAGCCGTCTGATTTATACACCAGATCGTTCGGGCTGTTGAGCTTTTTCCCCTCGTACGAATCCGCCAGCACAGTGATCTGCGCCGTTGGACTCAGTGATTCCAAACGCCACACGTTTCGCCGCGCGTGCCCGGCCACAGTAACCCTTCCTTGACTATCTAGAGTCATGCCATTTGAGCCCGGCTCCGGTCCGTTGTACGGTTCCTTGCCTTGATATCCGCTCGGATGAATGAAGACCGACGCGCCTTTTCCCGGCACCCATTTCACGATATTGTTCGCCGGAATCTCGGCAAAAAGAAGAAATCCGGCTCTCGTCCACACCGGTCCTTCCGTCCATTTGTCGAACCCCGTCGCTACGCGCTCGAGCTTTGCATTCCCAGGAACAATCTGGCTCGCAGCGGGGTCGAGCCGCTGAATTTCTTGCGCAGGTGCAAACGCGACAAACGATACCGCTAAACAAACGAAAGATACCCGCCTCATCTTCAGCAACATTACTACAGACCACACATTCGCGCTCAGTGTGAACCTCGATCCTCGACCGCCGAAGGTATTAGCGGCGTAACCAGATCAACGATTCGTCCGGCGATTTCCTCCGCCGGCGGAGGATCGGCCGTGCTAAACCATTCTTTGACGGCACCATAAATTGCCCAACTGGCGGCGTTCGCTATCCACGCTGCAGGAAGCGACCCGCTGCCATGCTCATTCTTGTGCGCGCCTTCCATCAAGATCCGGCGAATCGCATTGGTGATGGCCGCGTCCCTGAGCGGTTCGAAAGCGCGGTGCCGGTCGCAGGCCCCGCCGGCGTGAGTCTGCGTCAAATAATCGCACGCCGCGAGCACGATCGCACGAACCGCTGACGGACAGCCGCCGTCAAACTGCACATTGCGTTCACTCAGCAACTTGTGAAAACCGCCTGCGATCATTGCCTCGAACAAAGCGAACTTGTCAGGGTAGTGATCGTAAAAAGTAGCGCGATTTACCGTCGCGGCTTCCGTGATTTCCTGAACTGAAATCTCATCCAGGCCGCGGTTCCGGAGCAGGTCTCGAAGCGCGTTTTGCAGAAGTTGCCGTGTGCGTCGGATGCGTGGGTCACGAACTTCACAATCGGAAATCGGCATCCGGCCCATACTTTATTGGAAGAATAGAAGCCAAAAAAAAGAATCCAAAAATGGCCCTTGTCGTCTAATCCAGCGTACAACAATCGTCGCTTATACAGCGGTCGTCGCCTAAAGGAGATCTATGAAAAAAGTGGCTCTTATCGCCCGTATCTTGTTGGGGTTAATCTTCTTACTCTTCGGACTGAACGGATTCTTGCACTTCATTCCGATGCCACCTCCCACCGGTTTGGCGGGGCAATACTTTACGGTCCTCTTTGTCTCGCACTATTTGGTGTTGGTGTTTTTAGTCCAGGTGATCGGCGGTGTCTTGCTGCTCGCAAACCGTTTTGTTCCCCTGGCGATAGCGCTGTTGGGACCGGTGCTCGTGAACATTCTGATGTTTCACGTCTTGCTTGCCCCGGCCGGGCTGCCATTGGCATTCTTCACCGCAGCCCTGTGGCTGATTGTGTTCTTCAGTGGGCGCCAGGCCTTTGCCGGTCTGTTCGTCTCTCGTACGTAACTTGCCTGTGATTGGCGAAACCCGGCTTATAGGCAGATTCCCGTCTCAATCCCAGATAACGCGAGTAGTAGCGCGGGTCGGGTAATATATCTCGATTCGCGTTCTGAAATGCCTCGCGTTCGGTTGCCGTTACGAGCGCATCCCACTCGACGCTGGAAGCCGCGCTCAGAAAAGGCGAGTAGACGATGCGCTTTTGCAACCGCAAGGCCGCGGCGCCGGCCCAGGTTCCCAGGAAGGGAATCGAAGCGTTCGCCGGAAGCTCACGAAGGAATCTCGCGCGAACCACCGCGAACTGGCTCGACACCGCGCCGACCGAGCGTTGCTTGACCATCTGGGCGAAATAGCCAGGATCGATGGCTGGCCTTCCGGCATCTGGACAGCCTGCGCCGCCGTCGAACCCGAGCACCAACCCGGCCGACATCACCTCGCCGCGGTTATTGCGAATACGTCCTCCGACCATTACCGTATCCGGGTGCTTTTCAAACAGCGCTACGGCGTCCCAGAGCCAATCGTCACGATCGATTTGCAAGTCATCGGACATCAGGCAAACCAAAGCCTCGCCCGCGATTTCCTGAAGCGCGCCTAGCCCGGCGTCCACCGGAAGTGCCAGGCTCTTGAGATCCGGGTACTCGGGCGGCTTCGCGAGGCTTCCCGCATTCGGCCCTCTGTTGGATCCAGTAACGAGACTTACCATCACGGCTGGCCAAGGCCGCCTGTGCTGCCGCTCCAGCCACCAGTCGGAAGTGCCATTAACGAATGGGCTGTACTCCACTGTATAGTCTTCGGCGATCCCGCGCAAATCCAGATACCGTTGGAGCACCGCGCGCTGGGACGTATGAATGTAGGGCTTACTCTGGGCATCATCCGCGGTGGATTCCGGATGCATTCGCCAGCCGTAGAGCACCTCCGGAATATGGACCGTGGTCTTGCCGGCCACGAAAAATCGTATGAACAAGTCCCAATCCGCGCTACCCTCCGTGCTCTTATCCGAATAGGCGCCCAGTTCGAGCGCCGTGGCGCGATCGATCACTCCCAGATGTGCAATGTATGCCGAGTTGAGCAGCAAAACCGGATCGAAATCCGGCTTTAAATACGGCTGAACCGCGCGCGTATCGATCCGTTTGTCTTCGTCCGAATAGAGTAGGGGAGGAAATCCGGTCTCGCGGACCCACCAGCTCACGACTTCGAGGCAATCCGGATAGAGCCAATCGTCCGCATCTACGGGCAGAATGTACCGGCCTCGGGCGTGCTCGAGGCAAAGCCGCAAGCCGGCGATGATACCTAGGTTCTGGGGCGAGGCGCGAATGCTCACCCACGGATGCCGCTGCAATTCTTCCAAATATCCGAGCAGCTCGCCCTTTTGGCAGCCATTATTCAATATCACCCATTCGCTATGGCCGGCCGCATTCTGCTGAATAATGGTGTCGGCTAGCGCGCGGAAGTACATGATTGGCGTGCCGTCCCAGACTGGCGTGACGATGGATAGCAGGCCGGGCATTGTTGCCCCGCCATAACGCGTTTGTCGGCGCTTCAGATGCGCCGCCATCCAGCGGTTGTAGTCGCGCGCTTCCCAGAGCAAATAAACCGCCCGCGCCAATCGCCGCAAACTACCGCGCAAGTCGGCCGGCATGACGTGGCGGAGCAGCGCCCCCTGTTTTTTGAGCAGGTGGTGTTCCAGAGCTAATGCGATCGTGCGGCCACTCAAGTCTCTAGGTTACGCTGAGTTGGTACTGGCCTATGGTCGCGATCGCTATCGTCACGTACAACAGCGCCTCTTTCATTCGCCACTGCCTCGAGTATGTGTTTGAGCAGGATTACGCGCCATTCGAAGTAATCGTGATCGACAACGCTTCGAAAGACGACACGCCGGTCCTTCTGCGGCAGTTCGAACAGCGCGTTCGTGTCGTCTATAACCGTGAGAACGTGGGCTTCGCGGCCGGCCAAAACCAGGCTATTGCTCTGACTCAAGCCGCCTGGGTCCTGACACTCAATCCCGATACGCGCCTCACGCGCGACTTCCTCAGCAGGCTTGTGGAGGCGGGCGAAGCGGATCCGGCCGCCGGTAGTGTCTGCGGTAAGCTGCTCGCGATGTCCTCCGATTTTGAGCCCCTTGCCGAACCGGTTTTCGATTCGACCGGCATTTATTTCACTGCAAATCAGCGCCATTTCGATCGTGGCAGCCGCGAACGCGATCGCGGCCAGTACGAGCGGTCCGAATATGTGTTCGGAGCCACCGGTGCCGCCTGTCTCTACCGCCGCGCGATGATCGAAGACATCTCGATCGACGGCGAATTTTTCGATTCCGATTTCTTCGCCTATCGGGAAGATGCCGATGTCGCCTGGCGCGCACAGTTGCTCGGTTGGAAGTGCCTCTACACGCCGCTAGCCCGCGCCTACCACGTACGCAGCGTGCTGCCTGTAAATCGCCGCTCTGTCTCCTCTGCGGTGAACATGCATTCCGTCAAAAATCGCTGGCTGCTCCGCATCAAAAATATGACTGGGCCGCTCTACCGCCGCTATTGGTTGGCGATCACCTGGCGCGATGTGGTCGTCGTTGCCGGCTGCCTGCTGCGGGAATTTTCTTCCCTACGTGCTTTCGTCCTGCTCGCCCGTGCTTGGCCGCGCGCCTGGAAAAAGCGCCGCATCATCATGCAGCGCCGCCGCGCCTCAGACGATCACTCTTTGGCTGGTTTCGCTCGACGCCGGCCTGATGCGAATCGCCCTGCTAGGAACGCGCGGCATTCCCGCCAATTACGGCGGATTCGAGACGTTTGCCGAAGAAATCTCGGTCCGGTTGGCTGAGCGCGGCCATCAGGTCACCGTCTATTGTCGGGAGAAACACCCGTTCAGTCGTTATCGCGGCGTCGATCTTCGCTATCTGCCTGCTCCGCAGCACAAGTATCTCGAGACTATTGCGCATACGGCGTTATCCACTGTCGACCTACTGTTCCGCCGTTTCGACGTCATACTGTACTGCAACGCCGCCAACGCCCTATTCACACTTTGGCCGCGGCTCCTCGGTGTACCTACCGTGCTCAACGTGGACGGCATCGAACGCCGTCGCAAAAAATGGAATGCGGTGGCGCGTAGCTGGTACGTGCTGTCGGAATGGCTCGCCACCTGGTGCTGCTCGGCCGTCGTCACCGACGCCGAAACCATTCGCCAGTACTACCTCGAACGCTTCCATAAACAATCGACCTTCATACCTTACGGTGCAGCCACCGGCAAAATTCCGGAAACGGACCAGGTTCGGGCGCTGGGTCTCGAACCCGGAAGATATGTCCTGTATGTGAGCCGTTTAGAGCCGGAAAACAACGCCCTGCTCGTGCGCGAGGCCTTCGAAAAAGTCGCAACGCCCTACAAGCTGGCGCTGATAGGCGATGCCCCCTATGCCGAAAACTATATACAACAAGTGCGGCAAACCAACGACCCGCGTATCCTGATCCCAGGCGCCATTTACGGGGCGGCCTATCATCAATTGCAGTCCCATTGCGCCGTCTATGTACAGGCCACCGAAGTTGGCGGTACCCATCCGGCCCTCATCGAAGCCATGGGCCGCGGCGCTTTGGTGCTCTACCTCCGAACCCCCGAAAGTGACGAGGTGGCGGCGGATACCGCCACGCCCTTCAGCGACAATTTAGTTGAGAAACTCCAGTGGGCTGTGGACACATCCGAAGAGGAGCGTTTCACCTGGGGCCGCCGTGCCCGTGAGCGAATTGAAAGGTTCTACAGTTGGAACCGAGTGACAGATCGGTATGAGGAGCTCTTGAAGAGTTTGGTTAAAAAATGATGACCGAATCGCCGCCCCGCGTCGCGCTTGCCTACCGTTCCTGGGTAGAGGTTTCGCGCGCGCAGATCGCGGAAAATTTTCATGCCATTCGGCGCGTCGTCGGCCCGGATGTGGAAGTCATGCCGGTCGTTAAGGCCGATGCGTATCGCCATGGCGCCGTCGAAGTATCGCGAACACTGGAGGCGCAGGGTGCTCGCTGGCTGGCCGTCAGTAATACCGACGAAGGAGTGGCGCTGCGCGATGCCGGTATCCGATCGCAGATTCTGGTCATGGCCGATTTTCTGCCCTTCACCCGCGAAGCTCTCCTTGCGTATGATCTGACGCCGGTTATCCACTCGCTCGCCGATCTCGCTGAATTCGACCGAATGGCCGCCCGTCTTGGGCAAAGAGTCCACTGCCACCTGAAGATCGACACCGGCATGGGGCGTCTCGGTGCGCGCGAAAATCCCGCCGTTATCGCCGCGGCGATTCAAGACGCCTCCCATGTCGAAGTCGAAGGGTTAATGACCCACTTCGCCTCGGCCGGCAACTATCAGACTAGCCAGACTACTGAGCAGATGGCCTTGTTCGACCGCACCGTCGATTTCTTAAGCCAGGCTGGTGTCCGTCCGCGTCTGTTGCATTTGTCAAGCACCATCCCGGTGGCCTATCGTCGCCGTGGAGCATGGCGTGCTATGGTGCGCCCGGGCCACGCCATTTATGGCTATATCTCGCCCGCACGTGGCCATGCGCCCGCCAATTCGCTTCAGGTCAAGCCCGCCCTGAGTTGGCACGCCACCGTTCTTTCGGTCAAAGAGCTCCCGGTTGGCGCGCTAGTTGGCTATGGCGGAATGTTCCGCGCCGAGCGGCCGATGCGCATTGCCGTCCTTGCCGCCGGCTATGCGGATGGTATTCCTCACCGCCTCGGAAACCGTGGCAGCGTCATCGTGAACGGCCGTTTCGCCCCCATTGTCGGTGCGGTCTCCATGGATCTCACCACTATCGATGTCAGCGAAAGCCCTTCCACGCGCACCGGCGATGCCGTCACCCTGCTCGGAACCGAAGGCTCTCTCAGCATTGACGCCCAGCAAATCGCCAAATGGGCCGGTACCATTTCCTACAGCGTGCTCTGCGGCATTCATGCGCGTGTAAAGAGAATTTATTCCTAACGGGGTGTGTCGATTGCTACAGTGGAGAAAAAGCGTCTGAATCCAGGAACAATCGTTCCCCGTTGTCCGTCTGAACACTTGGTTGGGCGGAGGAGACTCTCTTCTTGAAGAAAAAATGGAAGATTCTGATCCTGCTGGGTTTGCTCGTCGTTATAGCGGGCGCTATCGGCGCCAGCATCAAGATCAGCAAGCGTGGCATTGTGAACGTGCAGACCGGCCGGGTCACGCATACCGATCTGACCTCCCTCGTGACTGCTTCCGGTGAGGTCAAGCCCAGGAATTACATCAACATAGGGGCAAATACCCAGGGCGCCGCGCCGATCGTCGCCATCTATGTCAAAGAAGGGGATCATGTCCGCAAAGGACAAGTCCTCGCGCGCCTGGCTGCCATCCAGCCTGCCGCGGACCTTCACGCCCAGCAGGCCTCGCTGAATGCGGTGATGGCCGATTCGAGTGCGGGGGAAGCAGCCGTCAATTCCGCGCAACAGAACATCGCCGTGGCCCAGGCCCAGGTGGAGCACGACCGCGCCGACGTGGAACAGAAAAAAATCGACCTGAAGCGCAGCAAGGAGCTGTTTGACGGCAAGCTGATAGCCGCCCAGGACTACGAAGCGAAGAAAGTCACCTACGACCTCGCGGTCGCGACCTTGCAAGCGTCCGAGCGTAGAGTGGCACAGGCAAATGCCGCCCGGGCGCAATCCGCTGCCCAGCTCACGTCGGCCCAGCGCAAGGTGGCGCAGAGTGAAGCCATGGTCACCCGCTCTCACGACATACTCTCGCAGTACGATGCAACCGCACCCCTCGACGGTGTAGTCACCAATCTGCCCGTCCACGTAGGTGAAACCGTAGTGCCGGGTATTCAAAATTCCACGGCCTCCACCATCATGACCATTGCCGACATGTCGATTATCACCGCTGAAGTGCACGTCGATGAAACCGACATTGTGAGCGTTAAAATGGACCAGTCGGCCGATGTGACGATCGACGCAATTCCCGACCGAACCTTTAAAGGTAAAGTGATCGAGATCGGCGATACTGCTCTGTTGCGCTCCAGCGGTGTGGCGGCTTCGCAAAGTCAGACTTCGAGCCAGGAGGCCAAGGATTTCAAAGTCGTGATCGCCCTCGATATCCCCGAAAGCTTGGTGCGTCCCGGCCTCTCCTGCACCGCCAAAATCATCACCGGCACGCGCTCGCATGCTCTGGCGATTCCGATTCAGGCGTTGACCATCCGTCAGAAAGGCCAGTTGCAAGTAGGCAAGCCCGGCAAGAAGCCGGTCCCCATGGATCCCGCCGCGCAAAAGGCGGCCAAACAGGAACTGCAAGGCGTATTTCTTGTGCGCAATGGTAAAGCCGAATTCCACGAAGTAAAAACCGGGATCACCGGCGCCACAGATATCGAAGTGCTCAGCGGTCTCAAAGAAGGTGACGAGATCGTAACCGGAAGTTACCAGGTCATACGCACGATACGGAACGAAGCGAAAGTCAAGGTGGATAACAAGCCGCCCGCCAATGGTCCCGTTCCGGGCTGATCCATGACTGCTCTTGAGACCAAAACGGAGGCGCTGACTCCTGAACAACGCGCCGAGCGAGGCCTCACGCTTCAGCGCGCGGGGGTCGTCATCCGCACCTACGATCTTTGGAAGACCTACGTCATGGGCGATCAGGAGATTCACGCTGTCTCCGGTGTCGATATCGAGATCAAGCGCGGCGAATACGTCGCCATCATGGGGCCGTCCGGTTCCGGCAAGTCCACCCTGATGAATTTGATTGGTTGTCTCGATACGCCCACCAAAGGGCTCTACTATCTGAACGGCAAGTTGGCCAGCGACATGGAGGACGACGAACTCGCCGGAATTCGAAATAAGGAAATTGGCTTCGTTTTTCAGACCTTCAATCTGCTCGCGCGCTCCTCTGCCCTGCACAACGTCGAGTTACCCCTTATCTACGCCGGCATCAATTCTGCTGAACGTTTGCAAAGGGCTCGCGAAACACTGACGGCCGTAGATCTGGCGGCGCGCATGCATCACAAGCCGAACGAATTATCGGGCGGTCAGCGGCAAAGAGTGGCGATCGCACGCGCACTCGTGAATCGGCCTTCCATTCTGCTCGCGGATGAACCCACCGGAGCCCTAGACAGCAACACCGGCATCGAAATCATGGCGCTTTTCGAACGCCTCCACCAGGACGGTAACACCATCGTGCTGGTTACCCACGAGGCCGACATCGCCGCTCACGCTCACCGCGTCATTCACATACGGGACGGCAAAGTCGAGCGCGACGAAGCAATCACAAAGCCAGTATCATAACGAGTGATATCTTTAGTACTGGCTGACCACTTAATAGTTCGATAAGTTCCTGTGCAGATTTTGGCTCCTGTAGTTTTAACCCGTTCTCCTATATAGTTATAGTGGTTGCGCACTGCGCCAGTAGATGCTTCAGAGTAGCCCCGATTCGGGTTCAGGCGTGAGCGAGAAGGCCTCTTCTGACTCATCGCCGGGTGAACCTCTCCGCATCCTGATGGCGGAAGATAACGCGATTAATCAACGCGTTGGCAAACTAATCTTGCAGCGCGCCGGATACAATATCGATCTGGTGAGCGATGGCAACGAAGCCCTGGAAGCTCATCGCGCTAAGCCCTACGATCTCATCCTGATGGATTGCCAAATGCCCACCATGGACGGCTTCGAGGCAAGCCGCCAAATTCGCATGCTGGAGCATCCTCAGCCGGTCATCATTGCCGTTACTGCCAATGCACTAGTCGGCGAGCGCGAACGCTGCCTTAACGCCGGCATGGACGACTACCTGTCCAAGCCTTTTCAGGCCGAACAGCTCGTCAGTGTTGTGAAGAAGTGGGTCGCCGAACGCCGTAAGTAGTTGCCCGCGTTAGCGGCGCCAGGTCAGCAAGAGCGTAAACAGCACCAGCCAGAGAAAATCCAGATAGTGCCAGAATATCGAGACACCCGTGGCAACAGCCCGTGTCTTCATTTGATACTTCGGCCCGCTCGCCGGTTCATGCGTGCGAATCAGCAGATACACTAAACCGCCCAAGCCCAGCAGAATATGCAGTCCGTGCAGTCCGCTAAACAGAAAAACAAACCAGGAGTGCGGATTGTGGGCAAGCACAATTCCGGAATGGAGAATTTGAAACCAAGCCGCCAGTTGGCCTGCTAAAAACAGCCCAGCCAGTCCTGTGGTCCACGCCGTCAATCGGAAAAAGCCGTCACGGTCGTCTCGCTGCAAGTGGTGCCGCCCTATTTCGAGCGTCACGCTACTCGCCACCAGGATCGCCGTGCTCACCCAGAGGATAGATGGAATCTGGAGATGCCCCCAGTACAGGTTCTTGTTGGCGCGAATAAAGAATACTGCGATCAGCGCGCCGAACGTCATGGTGACGGTCGCAAGAGCCACCACCACCGTCAATACGGAGATCGAGTTCAGTTCACGCTCATGCGTTGTCGGTTCAGTTACGGATTGCACTTCTTCTATTATTAGAGATCATGCGATTCCGCCTGTTTGGCCTGGTCGTACTCTCCGCTCTTGTCGTGACCGCGAAGGACGATCGTTTGCGCGGCGCTGTTCGCAAGCCCGCCGACCACGGTTGGATCTTCGTTCATCTCGAAGGTACCCCGGCGGCCCGCGGGTTCCAACACGGTTATCTCCTGAGCGCCGAGATCCAGGATGCGAAGCACGCGATTGAACTCAGCGCCACCCACGACGCCAGCCAAAACTGGTCGCAATTGCGTGCTGTCGCCGAAAAGATTTCTTGGCCGAAGATTCCTGCTGAATATCGTGAAGAGCTCGAAGGCATCGCAGCCGGTCTAAAAGCCAAGGGCGTGAAGCTTGACATTATCGACCTGGTCACGATGAACGAGTGGATGGAGTTCCCCTACTATTACGACGCGCTCCACAAGCGGCAACACTCTTTGCCCGAACATTGCAGCGCCTTCATCGCCACCGGCGGCTACACCAAAGACGGCCGCATCGTCATCGGCCATAACAACTGGACCGACTATCTGACCGGCAGCCGCTGGAAAATGATTTTCGATATCGCTCCGGAATCCGGCCACCGCTTCATCATGGACGGCGTCCCCGGCTTGATCCATAGCGCCGACGACTTCGGCATCAACGATGCAGGCATGATGATCACCGAAACCACTATCTCGGGCTTCCACGGCTTCGACGAAAACGGCGTGCCCGAATTCGTGCGCGCGCGCAAAGCCATGCAGTATTCCGAATCGATCGACGATTTTGCCCGCATCATGAAGAACGGAAACAACGGTGGCTACGCGAACACCTGGTTGATCGGCGATCGAAAAACCAACGAAATCGGCCGCCTTGAGCTAGGACTGAAAAACGTCACGCTCGACCGCAGTAAGAATGGCTACTTCGTGGGTTCGAATTTTCCCATCAACCCCAAACTAATCGCCGAAGAGACGGATTTTCCGATCGACGATCCGAACACTCCCAATCAAGTGCGCCATCGCCGCTGGGATCAGTTAATGGCCGAGTACAAAGGCAAAATCGACCTCGAAGCCGGCAAGCGCTTCGAGACGGATCACTACGACGTGATCACCAAAGAGATCGACCCGAACGAGCGTACGCTATGCGGCCACATCGATAAATCAAGCCGTGGCTTAAAAGGCTGGCAGGGACCGTTCGCGCCGGCCGGCACAGCAGAGGCGAAAGTAGCCGATAGTGCAATGGCCGAAAAACTTTCTTTCGTCGCTGGCTTGGGCCACCCGTGCGGCGTCGCCTTCAACGCCAAACAACATCTGAAAGAACACCCGGAGTACGCCTGGCAAAGCAGTCTGCTGGAGGATTTAAAAGCGAACGCCTGGACCGTGGTTTCAGCTGAACCGGCCGATCATCCTTAGAAACGGTTCTATGGCTGACTCGCTTCGCGCGGCCATTGCTGTCTCTTTAGCCTCTATCCTATCAACCCCTGCCGCAGCGCCGTACTTACCGCCGCAGATTTCGAATGGACGTGCAGCTTCTCATATACGCTTCGAACGTAATTCCGCACCGTGTTGACACTGATGTTCATCTGCCGGGCCGAGGCTTCATAACTGTGTCCCTGCGACAAGAGCCGCAATAGCTGCTGTTCTTGTCCAGTCAGGGGTAGTGCGGGTGCTTGTGGGGGGCCCATCTTCTGAAACATGTCCACAATTTCACGCGCGATCTCCGGAGAAATAGGCGAACCGCCCGCGTGAGCTGCCCGGATCGCCTCAAACAACTGCGATGGCGCAGCGGATTTCAAAAGATAGCCGTTCGCTCCATTGCAAATGGACGTAAACACCTTCGAACGTTCCGAAAACACCGTAAGCATCAGGATGGCCATTTCCGGAAACGCCTGGCGGAACACGATGACGGCGTCCGAGCCCGCCATTCCTGGAAGGCCGATATCCAACAGGAGCACATCCGGCGGACAGTCCGGCAATGCTGCAAGAGCGTCTTCGGCTGAGGCGAATCCCGCGATGCAACAAAGGCTTTCGGTTTCCTGAAGCATGCGGCTCAACGCATTGCGTAGTAGCACGTCGTCCTCGACAATGGCGACTCGAATCTTGTCTCTACTAGGTGAATCGGTGCTAGGCAAGCCTCTGTGTAACATGCCGCAAATCTCCGTGCCAGAGCATGATCATGCTCGTTTTGATAACGGAAGTTTGATGCGGATCGATGTTCCTCCACCGCTAGTGCTAGAGATTTCAAACTTGCCGGCGAGTTGCGTTACGCGCTTACGCATACTCGGAAGGCCAGTGCCATGCTTGCTTCCGGGTACAATTCCACGGCCATCGTCGGTCAACTCGCCGCAAACGTCTCCGTCCTGAAGCCACAAGCGTAGCGTCGCCCGTTTTGCCTCGGAGTGTTTTCCAATATTGTGGATGCCCTCTTTGAATACGAGGTAGATCTGTCGCCTCAAGGCGGTTGAGACACCCTGATGAAGTTTTTCAACTGGTGCATCCACCGTCCACTCCACGCCACGCGTCTCAAGCAGATCCGAGCCGAAAGCGCGCAGGCGGGTGGCAAGCTCACCAATTTGATCGCGACGGGGATCCAACGACCAGACGATGTCCCCCATATCCTTGACCGCTTGTCGTGAGGAATCGGCAATATCATTCAGCATTCTTTGCACCTCCTCGTCGCCCGTCCGTAGATGGCTCTTCAAGGCCTCGCCTATTACGGAAATTCGAGAAAGGCTGGCGCCGATGTCATCATGCAAATCCATCGCAATGTGACTGCGCACGCGTTCGACGGCTAGTTGATGCTGGAGTCGCTGCGTGTGCAGCCAGTAGAGAAAGAACGCGATTGCTAATGCGCATGCGACTTGGAACCACCATGTTCGCCAAAAGGGTTGAAGGATTGCGAAGGTGAGTCTTGCCGGCTCGCCGGGTAGGCCGTCCGGGGTTACGGCCCGCACTTGAAACGAGTAATCGCCAGGCGCCAGCTTTACCAAATGCACGGTGGAGCTTAGCCCTGCATCCTGCCAGGCCGCGTCCGCGGCAGCCAACCCGGCGCGATCAAGCGAAAACTGATAGCGCAATGGCGCCGCCACACGATAGTCGGTTGCGGCGAAATCAATCTGCAGGGAGTTCTGGTGCGATGAAAACCGTATCGGACCGAATTGAGTCTCGCCCAACTCGGAGAGCGGGAACGGCACACCGGCGGTGCGAAGTGCGGTAATTCGCGCGTGCGATCGAGATGTACTTCGGCCTTCCTGTGGTGTGAATCGAGATACGCCATTCGCCGATACAAACCAGAGATCCCCCTTGCGGTCGCGAAGCGCACTTCGGATATCGCCCCGGACAAGTCCGTCCGCAGTGGAGTAATGAACCACTTGTCCGGTGCCAGGATCCAGACGATCTACACCCTTCGCGGTGCCAGCATAGACACGGCCTAGACGATCTTCGGTCACGCACCACACCTCATCCGCCGACAATCCCTCTGCCCGCGTATAACGGCGCAAATAAGGATCTGCGGACGTCGGATTCGCGATGAGTCCCAAGCCGCTTTCCGTTGAGGTGCTCCAGAGGCGGCCTTTAGAATCGACAAAGAGTTTATTGATGTGGCCGCGCCAATCTGCGGAAAGCGGTTGAAAGCGGCCTTCCCTCAACCGCAGCAATCTGCCGCCGGGACGCTCTAGGCCGATCCATATCGTGCCGGCACGATCCTGGGCGAAAGCCGCGATTCCCATGCGTGCATCCGGCGGCAGGCGCTCCGACTCATCATGAATCACGCCGGAATGCCGCTCCCAACGAGTGAGTTTAGCTGACTTTCCACCGGGAGGCCAACTCGATATCCATATGTCCCCTGCAGAATCTTCAAAGAACCGATTGGCCGCGGACTCGGACAAAAGATGTAGATCAGGCCGCCCGCTAAGGGTTGGAAATCGAAACAGTCCGGAAACCGTCGAGAACCACCACGCTCCTTTGTGGTCTTCCATCGCCATCTGTGACACGTACGGCGTGGAAGCCGCCGGCTCCGGCAAAGCCGGTAGATTGGCTGTAAACCGTCGGCCGTCTTCCTGGCAGTAAACCTGACTCCGCTTCCCGCCAAGGTCAAAAACAGAGACTTGACCGGACCGCGCCTCCAGCAGCAGTTGATCCCGACCGAGCTGCAACCCCTCGTTCGCACCGAACGTCAGGAATCGGGACGAACCCACACGTAACAGCCCGCTGCGTCGAGTGCCGATCCATAGATTGCCGGCATTGTCTTCAGCCATAGAGAGAAAGGCCTCACGCGGAAATTTGTCTTGTACCGAATGCTCACGGAACCGGGACACGCCATTCGAATCAATGACCCATTCTGTGAGCCCCGTGTTAGTTGCGATCCAGCGGCGCCCATCTGTCCCAAACCATAGTGCGCGCGCCTGTCGCCCCAACCCAGGCTGGCCTTCTCTATGAACCAGATCCAGAACGGGAGTTCCTGGCTTTAGGTCTAGCGCGATTCGGCCAAAACCACCTATGAATGCTACCCACAGCCGGCCGTTCCTCTCCTTCGCAAACGAATAGGCGAATGCAGGAGGCCCAGCGCCGCTCCAGCGATCGTAGTGCGTCCAGCCGGCATTCCTTCCACGCTGATACAGCCCATGATTAGTGGCGAGCCATAGCGAGCCGTCCGTATCTTGTGCAATTGCATTGACCATCACTTGTTCCGGTGGGTGTGGGGAAGGAATGAAGTCGATACGCTCAAAGATCGCGGGATGACGCAGAGCTGTGAATCGGTACAGTCCGAAACTTGTACCGAGCAATAAACTGCCATCCGAGTCCTCGGTCAGATCATTGATGTGGCGTGCCTCCACCGCGCCCGAAGGAGCGTAATTCGTGAAGCGTGTTTCACCTGGTCTGGGATCCAGCCGGCTTAGGCCGCCGTCGGTCGCAACCCAGTACTCACCGGCCCTGGTTTCCAGTACAGCGTTGACATACATATGAGGAAGACCGTTGGCCCTTGTGTAGTTAACAAATTCATGACCGTCGAACCGCGAGAGTCCATCGTCGGTGCAGATCCAGAGAAAATTCTTTGAGTCTCGAAAAATTTTGTTGACGCGGTTGTGCGGAAGTCCATTTTCGGTATTGAACACGCGAATTGACTCAGCGCTGGCCACATGGGATAGGCACAGCAGAATTAGCACCGGCAATACACGTCGGGCTTTCGAGCGGCGCATGGCGAGATTTGCAAGGAGTATATCGCGTCTTTTGGGCCATTGCGAGATAGAAAAGTTATCTCAAAAAAAAGCATGATCATGCTCTGGCGGCCCGGAGACTATTCCTGTACAAATGACTGTACTACCGAGTCGGGATTCCGAACTCTAGGAGATATATGCCCCTCACTACTGAAGCCGAACTCCGGCGCGCTTTGGACGACGGTCTGATGTCCGGGGTCCTTACGTACGACCAGGACAAGCGCACACGTTTTCTTAGCACCTCACAACCGAAGGTCGCCGAGTACACCATCAATCGCGACGTGAATCTCGTACCTCATGGATGTGTGATGGCGATCTTCGCGCCGGAAGGTTCGGGTGAACTGCAATCGATCTACGAGTCTCTTACGGATAAGAACTCTTCAGTGATCCGCAACACTGCGTTGAAGCTACGTGACTCCTCGATCAAGCGAACGGTCGTACCTGCTAGCCAAGCAGCTCAGGCTATCGTAAGCCAGCCCGCCTACGCGGAGCTTTACTACGGCAACATGTTCCTCATTGGAGGTGCATTTGTGCCCGAAGATACTGGATTGTCCTGCATGCTGCTTCCGTACACCGGAGGCGATCTTAATGATGGTCTTTTCAGCCTAGTGACCTATAAGCGCGAAGAGGATGCCAAGGGGATATCTGCGCTGGTACTAAAGCGCATACCGGAGCTTACCAGCGCCGAGAAGGCAGCTCTAGCTAAAGTAGGATCTGAGTACCACATCGGACCCGCCGATCTGGCGAGCGTTGGATTTTGTACGCCTGCAGCGCTCTTTGCTTGTTTGACCCCGGGAGTGATCGTCGCGGGTGTGGGCGTGGGTGCTTGGTATTACCTGCACCACGGTGCCGTGCGGATCGCAGAACCGCGCCTTTCCGACGAAAGCCTCTCACGGCTAGGGCCCACGGCGAGTTTGAGGGAGTTGCTAGCGGCACGCAGGCGCATACTGATCGGTCAATACTGACGGTATTTCTGATGGGCTTTCTGTTTGACATTATCGTCCTGGGGACTCTAGCTTGCTGGCTCGTCCTTTCGGTGTTCAATAACATTCCGCGATGGAGGGATGTGCTGTCAAGACACGATATGTTTTGCCTTCTTCCAGCATGGAGCTTCTTTGCACCGCAGCCAGGGACCAATGACTTTCATTGGCTCTTCCGCGACATGCTAGAGGATGGCACGCTGACACCATGGACGGAACTCACTGTTGTGGAAGAGCGTTCCCTCTTCACGGTTTTTTTAAATCCGAATAAGCGTGCGCTGAAAGCACTGCTGGACATTGCCGGTGAGCTAGGTTCCGCATCTCTGAACCGCTATGGCTCCAAAGCGGTTGCGCTTTCATTGGGATATTTGACCCTCCTAGATCGTTTGAACAATATCCCACACGCCACCACTAGTTCACAAACTCAGTTTATGCTCATGACATCGTCGGGTGTACGCCCAGCAGATCAACCGAGTGTGTACTTTCTTTCCCACCTTCATGCGCTTGAAATGCCGGCGGTGCAAGCGTGACAGAACTTCTGCGTGCATCCCTAACCGAGAACTCGTGTGTGGCTGCGACGTGCATTCTGGGTGGAGTGGGCGTAGTGCTTAACTCTTTGGAATACATAGCGGAAAGTGCAACATTCCGGCAAGCAGGTCTGCTGAATTGGAGTATTTGCAGACTTTCGAACAAAGTAACCTGTAGTGGTCGACTTGGAAGGCTACTGAACCGTCTTTTCTTGGGCCGGGGCTTTTGGGCTGTGCTGCTTTTGCGTATTCTTGCGGCCGCTGCTCTGTGCGTCTTCACCGAGATAACATGGGTCGCTAAAACCTGCAGCATTGCTATTTTGCTCCTTCTGCTCATCGTCAATCTACGGCATGTCTTTGGGCGAGACGGATCCGATCAGATGCTTGTGATTGTCTTCTCTGGTCTTTCAGCCTATTTCGTTGTAGCGGAACGCTTTCGCATCTACGCCCTGTTGTTTGTTGCCTTGGAGGTGACGCTCTCCTATGTTGTAGCTGGGTATGCCAAATTCGTCTCGCCTGTTTGGCGCCGAGGAGACGCTATTATCGGCGTGCTGGGAACTCGGTGCTATGGCGTACCTCGCAAATTTCGGGTCGTGGCTTCGCACTATCTTCCCAGCATCTCCAAGGCAATGTGCTGGTCTGTGATCCTGTTTGAGTGTGCATTTCCTCTCCTTTGGTTTGCGCCTAAGCCTATCGCTATACTGCTACTTTTTTCAGGTGTGATATTTCATGCAGGAGTCGCCGTGCTTATGGGACTGAACGTTTTCTTTTGGGCTTTCCTCGCGACATATCCTGCAGTCTTGTTCTGCTATCTCACTTTGTGTCCTGGATCGCGGAGATAGCGACGGGTACACTATGATACGAATCTTTGGTTCTGGGTCGCGTTACACAGTTGTCTACGCAAGTTTTGTACGGCTCGATAGCGCCGTGTTTGTCGCCGATGCGGACGGACGCAATGCGCGAGTTTTAGTCCAGAACTTTGCGCTCGACTTAAATCCGCCGTTCGCGGCTTGACTGACGATTCAAGCGAAGAAGTCGCGCCCACTTTCAAGCCAAACTAGATGATGAAAACCACTGTCTTCTTTTTCTGTTGTGCGGTGATGCCATTATGGCCTCAAGCTGTATACCGCTCGACAATTCCAAAGACGTGGGATGAGGCAGCGCTTGCCGAATGGGCCACTCCCCTTGCGGGGTTGAACGTTCGGCCAACACATATCACGGCAAAAGAGTACTATTCATTGCCGGTCGACAATCTGAAGACTTATCCCGTTTATCTTCCCAGCCGCGAGCCGCCCGGCTATTGGGAGATGTTAAACCATATTGGCCCGAGGCCGATGATCGAGCCGGAAACGCTGAAAACGGAGGCGGATTGGGTCGATGCAGGCCGCAGGATCTTCGAACAAGCAGATCATCTGCACTTGCGCACCTTGGATCCGACGTTCATCGACTCAGCCAGAAGAGGTGAATCGATTTTCCCGGGTCCGGACGGAATTGCAAGGAATTTGCGTTGGGTACCGACAAAGGACGGCGTCGCCCTTTCGTTTCCAAATTGTTCGAATTGTCATTTCCTGGAATTGCGGAATGGAATTCGTATTCCCGGCGCTCCGACTTTTGCCATTGCCCGGCAGGCGACCGGACGGCCGGGACCAACGCTGATCACGCAGGTTCAATTCGCGAAGCACTATGTCACCGGTGGTGTGCCGTTCCGAATGGGTTCCGAGCCTCTCGGCATCTGGCTATACCGCGCGTTCGGCGTGCCTTGGAAAACGGACGATATCAACGCGCAACTGAAGACCGCCACCCAGGCAGAGTACGACGAACTCGTCGCAGCCGGCCTTCGCGGGGGCGCGCTGCCGCGCTGGAATGGCAGTCTGTACTATCCGGCAAAAGTGCCGGACCTGATTGGCATCAAGGATCGGAAATACATCGACGCCACAGGCACCCATCTCAATCGCGGAATCGGCGACCTGATGCGTTATGCGGCTCTGGTAAGCTTCGCGGACTCCAGCAGGTTTGGTCCGCACGACATGCTCGCCGACGATTCAAAACGGCCGGAGGTAAGACGATCGGACGAGGCGTTATACGCACTTGCCTTATATATACAGTCACTCAAGGCGCCTCAAAATCCGAATCCTATCGATGAGAGGTCAATGACCGGCGAGAAGATTTTCAAGAGAGAAGGCTGCGTAGGATGTCATGTCCCGCCGCTGTACACGAGCAACAAGCTCACGCTCGCCCGAGGGTTTGCGCCGCCGAAAGATAAACCGTCATCACTCGACGTAGTGCCAATCTCCGTTGGTACAGATCCGGGCTTGGCGTTGTCCACGCGGAAGGGTACCGGCCATTACAAGGTGCCTTCGCTTAAGGGAGTCTGGTATCGCGGGCATTATTTACACGATGGTTCGGTGGCCAGTCTGGAAGAAATGTTTGATCCGGAACGCCTGAAAGAAACCCACGTTCCCGGCGGATGGAGTCCCCCGGGCGTAAAGTCGCGCGCGATCAAGGGTCATGAATTCGGCTTAGCCTTACAGCCAGCGGAGCGCGAACAACTCATAGCGTTTCTACGAACACTATGATGCGATTCCGCAACGTATCGAGATCAGGACCCCGCGAATTCCGCGTGATCGGCCAGTACCCGGACGTGGTTGTCGAACACCTCGACAAACCCTCCGTCGATCTTCAAAACCTTCTGCCCGCCGCCGCTCTTATAAGTCAGAGTGCCCTCACCGAGCGCACTCAAGAGCGGTGCATGTCCCGGCAGGACGCCCATATAACCGTCCTTGCCAGGCAATTCGGCTTCAGTAACTTGCTCATCGACCAACAGCCGCTCGGGTGTCGCGACTTCAAGCTGGAACGTGTCCGCCACTTGGGCTACCCCTTCATCTTCTGCGCTGCTTCCAGCACGTCTTCGATCGTTCCCTGCATGTAGAACGCCTGTTCGGGAAGCGCATCGTGCTTTCCTTCCACAATTTCTTTGAAGCTGCGCACCGTGTCTTCGAGCTTGACGTATTTCCCCGCGCGGCCCGTAAACTGTTCCGCTACATTGAAGGGCTGTGACAGGAAGCGCTGGATGCGCCGCGCGCGGCCCACCGTCTGTTTGTCGTCATCGCTCAGTTCATCGATACCCAGAATCGCGATGATGTCTTGCAGGTCTTTGTACCGTTGCAGCGTCTGCTTCACACGCTGCGCCACATCGTAATGCTCCTGGCCCACCACTTGAGGATCGAGAATGCGCGAAGTCGATGCCAGCGGATCGACCGCCGGATAGATGCCCAATTCTGAAATCGCGCGCGAAAGCTGCGTCGTCGCGTCGAGGTGCGCAAACGTAGTTGCTGGAGCGGGATCCGTATAGTCGTCGGCCGGAACGTAGATCGCCTGTACCGACGTGATCGAGCCGCGCTTGGTCGAAGTAATCCGCTCCTGTAAATCGCCCATCTCGCTCGCCAGGTTCGGCTGGTAACCCACTGCAGAAGGCATGCGGCCCAACAGCGCCGATACTTCCGAGCCGGCCTGCGTAAACCGGAAAATATTATCGATGAAGAGCAGCACGTCCTGCCCTTCTTCATCGCGAAAATATTCAGCGACGGTCAGGCCTGTCAGACCCACGCGCAACCGCGCACCCGGCGGCTCTGTCATCTGCCCGTACACCAGCGCGACTTTCGATTTTTCCCAACTGTGCGGATCGACAATGCCCGATTCCTGCATTTCGAGCCACAAATCGTTGCCCTCGCGCGTCCGCTCGCCCACGCCGGCGAACACCGAGACGCCGCCATGTTTCATCGCGATGTTGTGAATCAGTTCCTGAATTATGACCGTCTTGCCCACGCCAGCGCCGCCAAACAGGCCAATCTTTCCGCCGCGCAAGTAAGGCTCGAGCAGGTCGATGACCTTGATGCCGCTCTCGAACATCTCGAGTTCAGTGGCCTGCTCCGCAAACTCGGGAGCCGCCCGATGTATCGAAAACTTCTTCTCGGTTGTAATTGGCCCCATGTTGTCGACCGGCTGGCCCAGCACATTCAACACACGGCCCAGCGTCTGCTTGCCGACCGGGATCGTAATCGGCTGGCCAAGATCAAACGCCTTCATGCCGCGAACCAGTCCATCGGTCGGCTCCATGGCGATAGTACGGACCCGGCCTTCGCCGATATGCTGCGCTACCTCAGCCGTGATGTCGATCTTCGTCGGGACGTCATAGCCGTCGCTCGTGACGTGGATCGCGTTGTAGATCTTCGGCACATGGCCTTCGGGAAATTCGATCTCGATGGTGGGACCGGCCACCTGTACGACACGGCCTTCCACTAAACCGTTTGCTGACATAAATACTCCAGATACCTAAAGCGCCGCAGCGCCGCTGACAATTTCGATAATTTCGCGCGTGATACTCGCTTGCCGCACGCGATTCAAATTCAAAGTAAGGCTTTGGATCACATCGCCGGCGTTCGAGCTGGCCGCGTCCATCGCCGTCATGCGTGCCGCGTGATACGCCGAAAGCGATTCCAGCATCGCCCGGTAAATCGCCACCTCTACATAGCGCGGCAGCAGCACCCGCAGCAAATCGCCTGGTGGCTGCTCGTAGATATAGTCGATCTGCTCCCCGCCGCCCTCCGGTAATTCCACCGGAAGAATCTTGCGGGTAACCAGATTGGGCGCCATCACGCTCTTGAACTCGTTTACTACCAGGTAAACAGCGTCGATCTCAGCCTTGCTATAGAGATCGATCATCTTGTGCGCGATCTCGCGCGCCTTCTCGATGTTCGGCTTCTCAACAATTCCGATGTACTCGCCGCTTAGCGAAAAATTTCTGCGCTTGAAGTAATCGCGGCCCTTGCGCCCGATCGTCTCAATCCGTAACCCGGATCGGTCCCGCTGGTCGATGAAACGCTGCGCTGCGCGTAGCAGATTCGAGTTGAATGCGCCCGCAAGTCCCGTATCGCTCGAGACCACAATCAATTGGACACGCTTTTCTTCACGCACTTGCAGAAGCGGCAGATCCGCCGCTTCATCGGTGCCAGCCGACGCCGCGGCGACGTTCGCCAGCACCCGGCTCATGATATTCGAGTATGGACGCGAGGCAAGCGCCCGCTCCTGTGCGCGTCGCAGCTTAGCCGCCGAGACCATCTTCATGGCCTTGGTGATCTGCTGCATGTTCTTGACGCTGCGGATGCGGCGCCGGATGTCGATCAAACTCGGCATTACGCGCTTTTGAAGAGCCTCTTGAATTCTTCGAGCGCCGTTTTGAGCTGCCCTTTGAGATCGTCGTTTAACTCGCGCTTTTCGCGAATGCCGTCGAGCAGGCTTGCCTTATTGTTGTCCAGGTACTTCATGAACTCGGCTTCGAACCGCCGGATGTCCTCCACCTTGACATCGTCGAGGTAACCGTTGCCGCCCGCGAAGATGATCGCCACCTGCTTTTCCACCGGCACCGGCGAGTAAGGCCCCTGCTTCAGCACTTCCACCCAGCGCTTGCCGCGATTGAGCTGGTCCTGCGACGCCTTATCCAAGTCGGAGCCGAACTGCGCAAACGCCTCAAGATTGCGATACTGCGCCAGTTCGAGACGCAGCGTGCCGGCTACCGACCGCATCGCCTTAATTTGTGCGCTGCCGCCCACGCGGCTCACCGACAATCCCACGTTGATCGCGGGCCGAATGTTCGAATTGAACAAATCGCCTTCCAGATAGATCTGGCCGTCGGTGATCGAAATCACATTGGTAGGAATATATGCCGAAACGTCGCCGGCCTGCGTTTCGATGAACGGCAGCGCCGTCAGTGACCCGCCGCCTTTCTCGTCGTTCAGCTTGGCGGCGCGTTCCAGCAACCGGCTGTGCAGATAGAACACGTCGCCCGGAAACGCCTCGCGTCCCGGCGGTCGCCGCAGCAGTAGGGAAATTTCGCGATACGCCGCTGCATGTTTCGAAAGATCGTCGTAAATGCACAGCGCATGCCGCTTCGAATCGCGGAAAAATTCGCCGATCGAGCAGCCCGCGTAAGGCGCGATGTACTGCATCGGCGCCGGATCAGAAGCCGTCGCCGCCACCACGATCGTGTACTCCATCGCGCCGTGCTGTTCCAGAGTCCGGACCACCTGTGCCACCGTCGAGCGTTTTTGCCCGATCGCCACGTAAATACAAATGACGTCCTGGCCTTTTTGATTGATGATCGTGTCGAGCGCGACTGTCGTCTTGCCGGTCTGGCGGTCGCCGATGATTAGCTCACGCTGGCCGCGGCCGATCGGCACCATTGCGTCGATAGCCTTGATTCCCGTTTGCAGCGGCTGCTTCACCGGTTGTCGGTCCACGACACCCGGCGCCAGCCGTTCGAGCGCGTTGAACCTGGTCGTGTGAATCGGACCTTTATCGTCGATTGGCTGCCCCAGCGCGTTCACCACGCGGCCGACCATGGCATCGCCCACCGGGATCGACATGATTCGTCCCGTGCGCTTTACTTGGTCGCCCTCTTTTACGCCGCCGTAGTCGCCCAGCAGCACCGCGCCGACTTGATCTTCCTCGAGATTGAGCGCAATGCCCACCGTCTGCGGTCCGAACTCTACGAGCTCGCCGGCCATTACATTTTCAAGACCGTAGATGCGGGCGATGCCGTCACCTACGGTGATCACCGATCCGGTTTCTGAGACATTGGCCACTGCATCGAAATTCTCGATCTCCTCGAGCAGTACACGTGAAATTTCATCCGCTCTGATTTGAGCCATAGTGTGCTTAATTCCTTATTAGTGGCGCGCTGCCAGTCGTTGGCGCATGCTTTCGAGCTTGCCGCGCAGCGACGAGTCGTATTCGCGGGAAGCCACGCGGGCAAGCAGCCCGCCAATCAGCCCGGCGTCCACGCGGTACGTGGGCCGAATGAACTTCCCAAGCTTGCCGCCGAGAATGCGCTCGATTTCCTGCCGCTGTGGCGTACCGAGTTCCCTGGCGGAAGTGATCTCGGCGGGGACCCATCCCAGCCGTTCGTCAACTGCCGTCTCGAATTCCCGGCGTATGTCCTTTAAATCTCGTGTCCGGCGATGTGCCACCACGACCAGCAGAAAATTGCGAATCAGACGATGAACCCCGAGTTCATCGGCCAGCTTGGCGACAACTGCCGTCTTACGCTGCTTACCAACCGCCGGCGAATCGAACGCCACTTGCAGCTCTCTCGATCCCGAGATCAACGTTTCCGCGTCGCGCAACTCCATCACGGCGTCTTCCGGCTTCAAACCTGAATTCGGCCCGAAAACCGCATCCGCCAGCGCCTTCGCATAGTGCCCCGCCAGAGCCGCCGCCACTTAGTTCTTTCCTCGCTCGACAAGATGGGCGAAATCGTGCAACATCTCCTCGGAATCGCTCGTGGCGAAGCGTTCGACCAGGCGCTTTTCCGCGAGTCCAAACGCCCGCTGGGCTGCCGTGAGCCGCACTTGTTGCATTCCTTCGTCGCGCAACGCCTCGATCTCCGCGGCTGTGCTTCTCCGAATCCGCGCTTCCTCTTCCCGTGTCTCCGCAAGGAGGTGCTCGTGCACGCGCTGCATGTTGCTGCGCGCCTCGGCCTTCAGCTTTTCGACCTCGACCGGCAAATTCGCCATCCGTTTATCGATCTCTGAATATCGGAAATCGGCTTCAATTTTCAGGCCAGTCGCGTCCTTGATTGCCTTCTGAATATCGGCCGATCTCGCATTGAAGAAAGTCGGGGCCAGTTTCACCAGCGCCCAGCCAAACAGCACCGCGAAGATCGCGAAATTGATCAGGCTCCAGGGCATCGCTTACGCCGCTCTCCTTCGGCTCAGAGACTCGACGATCTGCCCGCTCAAACGCTCGACGGCGGCGTCCAACTGGCCCTTCGCCGTTTCTACTTCTTCAGCGATCTGCCGTTTAGCCTGCTCGATCTGCTCGCCGGCTTCCGCTCGCACTCTGGCAATCACCTGCGCCTGCTCCTCGGCCCATCTCTGCCGTAGCGCTTCATTCTCTTGATTGATTTCGGCCCGGGCCAGATCGAGCGCCCGTTCGAACTCGGATTTCTTCTGGTCGGCCGCTTCAAAAGCGCGCTGCGCCAACTCCCGGACGCCTTCCGTCTGTTTGCGGCGTTCTTCCAGAATCTTCGCCATCGGCTGGAAGAAAACCTTCTTCAAATACAGCGTCAGCAGAATAAAAAAGACGATCGTCGGTATGGATTTCACCAGGAGGGCGACGAGGTCCTGTAACGTAGAGTCCATGCGGAACTTAAGCTTCGGATTAGGGAGGGCGGCGGACTGCCTCGCGCGCCGGGCGCAGTACGACTCCCGGCGTACTTCCCCTAAACAGATACGCTAGCATAGCGGGCTATCGCATTTTGCCATTAGTTGCTCGCGGAGGACATTTTGCCCTGGTACGCACTCACCGATCCCAATGACCCCAACCTGGACGAGTTGGCCACCCGCTACGGTTTGCATTCCCTGCATATTGAGGATTGCCGCCATCCCGGCCAGCGCGCCAAGGTCGAGCAGGGCGCCAATTATCTGTTCGTGGTGCTCAAACCGGTGACTATTGAGGACGGCACCGTGCTGCGCTTTGCAGACCTGTGCATCTTCATCGGTCACGATTACTTCATTACTGTCAGCGATCCTGGGTGTCACACAACCAGCGACGCGCTCAGCCGTGCCCGCCGTGGCGACACGAACGAAGAGCCTGACAAGCTCTTCTACACGATTTTCGACACTATCACCGATTCCTATCTCGCCGCCATCGACCGCTTCGACGACCGCATAGATGAAATCGAAGACCTGGTCCTCGATCGTCCCCGGCCGGATGTGCTCCAGGAAGTCTTTCGGCTGAAGCGCGCCCTGATCGAACTCCGCCGCGTACTCGTCAACACCCGTGATGTGAGCCTCTTCGTGCAGCGTGACGCGGGGCCACTCCTCTCAGCCGAACTCGCACCATTCTTCCGCGACATCTACGATCACGTCGCCCGCAATCTGGACGCCGTCGAAATGCTGCGCGATCTACTTGGCAACACGCTCGATGTCTACCTGTCGAGCGTGGCTAACCGCACCAACGAAGTCATGAAAGTGCTCACTATCATGAGCACCGTGGCGCTGCCGTCCATCGTCATCTCTGGAATTTACGGCATGAATGTCAAGAAAATCCCGTTCCTCGAGTCGCCTCACGGAATCTGGATCGTAGTTGGCTTGATGGCAGCCTCCACGATTCTGTTGCTTGGATTGCTACGAAAATTCCGCTGGTTCTAGCTTTGTAGGTGGACTCCTGGTCCGCGCTGGGCGTCCTCGCCGGCCCGTAGATTCTGACAAGGGTGAAACGCCGGGTGCTTCTTTGTCACCAATGACCAGTGCACGAATCGGGGACATCCACCAACTCTGGAATCAATGAGGGGATTCGTTCGTTCTCGCCGGATGAGCCCTGCTCACCGTCTGCGGTCTATCCCCGACTCCGCAAAATTGCACGGTCACGGCTTCGTTGCGGTCGCGACGCTCTGCTCGATACGACTGCTTTGGTTCACGAATCTTACGTTCGGTTTGCCCAATCCGACGCAGGCAATGTCGATTGGCAGTCTTTTCTTCGCTATGCGCCGCGCATCATGCACAATGTAACGGTCGATTCCGTCCGTCGCCACTGCGCTCAAGTCCACGGCGGAGGGGCTATCCATGTCGAACTGGAAAACGGTATTTGCGCCGGCGGCGAAGCGGAAAGCGAAGAAATCGTGGCTCTCCGCTGCGCCATGGAACAGCTCGAACGAGTCGATCCGCGGCTTGCGCAAGTTGTAGAGATGCGATTTTTCGAAGGCCTCCCCGAATCGGAAATCGCTGGGGCTCTCGGTGTTACAGAACGCACGGTTCGCCGCGATTGGGAAAAAGCCAGGCTGTTGCTTGCTCGGGCTCTTCGCTCCCGCTGATGGCTCTCTCTACCGATATTGCCGCTAACTGGTCGGCTCTGAATCCGCTGCTCGATGAAGTCCTCGAACTTCCCCCCGAAAAACGTACGGCTTGGCTAGCTGCTCTTCCGCAAGAACACTGGGAGTTAAGAACGGCATTGCGTGCCCTGCTTGCCGACGCTTCCGGATTTGCTTCTCTGCCGCTTCCGGCAGCTCACTCCTTGCATGCGCCAGCCAACGACGGCACGCAACGGGCTCTTGACGGAGGTCCGACCGGTACGGTTGGCCCCTGGCGGCTTATCCAGAAGATTGGTGAAGGCGGGATGGCCGAAGTCTGGATGGCCGAGCGCAGCGACGGTCTGCTCGTTCGGCCGGTTGCAGTGAAGCTTCCTCGGAAAGGCTGGGGAAATACTCTGTTCTGCCACCGGCTCGCCCGAGAACGTGACATTCTGGACACGCTTCACCATCCGAATATTGCGCGTCTACTCGACGCCGGAATGACTTCGTCCGGACAGCCTTTCCTGGTCCTGGAGTATGTCGCGGGGAAGCCTATTGATTTGTATTGCCAGGCCCAGAAATTGTCCGTCCACGCGCGGCTCGAACTCTTCCTCCAGGTCACCGCTGCAATCGCGTTCGCCCATCACTCGCTCGTGCTGCATCGCGACCTGAAGCCGTCTAATATTTTGGTTACCGGCGAAGGCGCCGTTCGAGTGCTCGATTTTGGTATCGCCAAGCTGCTTGAGTTGGGCCGTACCGAAGAAACCGATTTGACGCTCTATACCGGCCACGCTCTCACGTTGGATTATGCATCGCCGGAACAAATTGCCGGGGAGCCGCTCACGGTCTCATCCGATGTGTATTCTCTCGGCGTAATTCTGTACGAGCTCCTGGCAGGGGTTCGTCCTTATAGGTTGAAGCGTAAATCGATCGTCGGACTGGAAGAACAGATTCTGGAGATCGAGCCACCCATTCCCAGCAAGGTCACCGGTGACAACGAGCTGCGCCGCACGCTGCGGGGCGATCTCGACAGTATCGTAATGATGGCGCTCCGCAAGCGCCCGCAGTTGCGTTATCTCTCGGTCGAAAGTTTCGCGGACGACCTGCAGCGATATCTTCAGAAACGGCCCGTCCTGGCCCGCCCGAACCGGCCGTCGTACCGCGCATCGATGTTCATTCGCCGCCATAGGATGGCGTTCCTGAACGGCACTCTGCTATTGCTGATCGTTATCGCAGCCTCGGCCATTACCGCCTGGCAGGCGCGCGCTGCCTTCGCGGAAAAGAAGCAGGCCGAAGAGGCAAAAGCGCTTATTATTTCGATTTTGCTTGATGCACACTCTTATTGGGGAATCGGCAGGCCGGTATCCGCTTTGGATATATTGCGGCACACTCAGCACCGGCTCATGACTCTCCCGATTTCCGACGCGAAGACCCGCGTGCAGGTGCTCGACATTCTGGGCGCCAGCCTGCTGAGTCAGGAAGACATTGCCGATGCCGGCGCCGCCATCGGCCGCGCTGCCCAGGAAGCTGTCAAACTGCCGTCCTCCGATCCGGAACGATTTCGGTCTCGCCTGTTAGTGAATTGGGTGCTTCTCTCCCGCGGACAAACGAACCGAGTTCGTGGGGAAGTCGACCATCTACTCGAAGACATGCGGCGTTTCGGGTCCGCTTTCCCGGAGGATTTCGCCGGCGCCTGGCGCATTCGCTCGGCGGTTGCAATCGCGGATAGGGATTCCGGTGCGGCGATTGCCTCGGCCCTGGCCGCCCGGCAAATTGCTGAGTCGCGGCTTGGGATGCACCACAATCAGTCTGTTCTCTCACTGGTCGATCTTTGTTACGCGTATGGCATGGCGGGTCGGCAGGATCTGGCGCTCAAAACAGGCGAACTGGCTGTGCGGCGCGGGCTTGAGACCTATGCCAACCGTGAAACCCATCCGAATGTGCTCAAAGCACGTGTTGCGCTCGCTCAAGCAATTGCCAGGTCAGGTCAGCCCGCTCGAGGGATTCAAATGGCCCGGGCCGCCATCGAGGATGTCTCCGCCTTGTTTGGCTCGTCATCCGCTGTCGTTGGTCTTGATCTTGCAACCCTTGCGGAAATGCAGATGCGCGACGGGCAGTGGCTTGCCGCGCGCCAGAGCATTGAACGATCGCAATCGATACTGGCCCACCATTTCCGTACCGATTCGCCGGCGTACGCCTCCCTGGCAAAGCTTCGCTCAGAAATTGAACCGGGCGGCCGCCCTTAACGGGACGGTGCGCCCGGATTCGTCTTGGTTTACGCTGGATAAAAATACAGCTTGTAGTCCACGCCGTTTGAGGCGAACTCCCGCGAGAAGGTCACGCGAATCAGCGTTGAATTCGTACTGTTGCTTGCGCTGATTTGAGTGGCAGGCACCGTGAAGCTCCCGTTCAGTGTCGCTCCGCTTGCAACCTTCGACTTGTCTTCGATGGTTATCCAGTTACTCGGTATTCCGGGATAGTGAGGCTGGAACGATTCGACCTTGAAGGACACTCTTCCACCGCCCGACGGCGTTAGCTCATATTTGTATGAGTCTGCTGTGCGGGTCAATTGGTAGTCGTCGCTGTAGTCGAGGTTATGTAATTCTCCGCTAAGCGTTGTTGACATGGTTTCCTCCCGCCAACAAAATTTGATTTGATTTGAACATTGATTTCTCCTTAAGCGGGACGTTCATTCGTCCTGCACTTAGAAATTCGAAACCCGTTCACCAATCCGGACATACTTTTCTGCTTTGCGCGGCAGGTCGGTAGCCTGCAAGCGGGTTGTAAACCCGCTCAGATTTCGTCGCGGCGCGCGCGCGGTGTATCGCTTGCTGCAGCCGGTGCTCGTTCCTGAGACCCTCGTCGCTCGCTATGGCTGGAGCGTCAGTGTTGCTTTGCCCGCGGCCGAGGTGTAGAGCAGCTCAATCGATCGAATACTCTCCCTCTTGCCGCGGTATTGAAAGTAAAGCAATCCGGCCTGTGGAAGGGCGTGCTCCCCTTGTGGCAGCGAGCTCCTTTGAAGATGCTGCGCCATCGCGCGCCGCAGTTCGAACGGCACACGCACCGGCGCCGGCGGCGGGTCGTCTTGACCGCCCGAGCCAAGGCTCGATTTTGACTTCGCCGGGGGAGTCGGCGGTGCCCATTGCGGATCTTTTACGGACTTGGCGACCAGTTCATACGGTTCGCTCGGGAGCGGCGCTTTCTTTCCGTTGATGCGCAGAGAAAAATCATTGATCGACAGATTGGTCTGCTGTCCCGGCGCACCGAACAATCCGGCCTCCACGACCACATAGTCTTCGGTCGTGAGCGGCCCCTCCATTCTTGGGATCGCGTGGCCCATGAACTCGGCGGCCACCGTCACCTCGCCCGCCTTGGCCTGCGCCTGATAATCACCCGGCGTCGCCCGTGGTGGCATCCCCTTTACCTGGCTGCCTGGTGCCTCTTTGGGTTCCGTCGTCTGCTCTTGTGCAAGCAGCCCAACGGACGCAACAAAAACACCCAGCATCAGCCACACGGGGGAAAAGCGCATTTCAAGCTCAAAGTATCACAAGGCGGCGCATGGCGGCTACTTCGCTCCTTGGATCGCAGCCCGGGAATTCGTTTCGTAAAAAACGCTGTTTCTTCGCCTTTTACAGCGGAAGAATCTCCTCCCGGACCGTATCGAAAGGAATGCGCCGCTTCCGCTCGTAGGCAATATTACCCAGGTGCGAAGCCTGTGCCGAACGATGTCCGATCAAAACATCTCCGTTCGGTTTTGCCCTCGATTTCAAACAATCCAGGAAATTGTTCACATGGTCCTGCGTCAGCGAATCGCGCACTCCTTCGATCACTTCCGCTTTTACTACGTCGCTTGGTTGCTTGGACCCCACAGGATAGAATTCATACCGCGACCGGTCGATCCACAACCGTCCTTCGGTGCCGCACATCTCAATCGCCTCTCCCTTGATGCCTGGCGCGAGGGTCGCTTCAAAAGTCGCGGTAAACGGTTTGGGCTCGGCATACTCCAGAAGCACGTTGATCGTATCCGGCGCCGTGCGGCCGTCCCGATAGTAGTAAACGCCCCCTGCGGCCGACGCTGCGCAGGGAATTTCTCTGCCGGTAAACATGTGCACGACGTCGATCCAATGCGTGAACAGATCGGTCACCTGCCCGCCGCCGTAGTCGAGATACGCTCGCCAGTTATAAAACTGTTGCGGATCGTAGTCTCGCCAATTCAGCGGACCTACAAATCCAGCCCAATCTAAATCGTGCGGCTGCGTCTGCAGCTCCGGCGGTGCTTTCCTCAAATGCCAGGAGTTGCCATACCACCAGGTACGCGCCAGCGTGATCGTGCCCAGCTTTCCGGTCTCGAAGTATTTTTCCTTCGCCTCGCGATAATGCTTGGCCGACCGCTGCTGCATCCCCACCTGGCAAATTCGATTGTTTTCCCGCGCCGCCTTGACGATCTGCGGGCCTTCCTCGATCGTGCGCGTCAGCGGCTTCTCGCAGTACACATCTTTGCCGGCATTCAACGCCGCAATCGCAATCCGCGAATGCCAATGGTCTGGTGTGGCGATCAGTACCGCGTCGAGCGGCTTGGCTTCGAGCAGCTTCCGGTAATCGCCGAATCCCGCCGAACCTGGCGCCTTCTGCCGCGTCGATTCCACCGCCTGCCCGTAAACATCACAAATCGCAACCACTTGTACTTGCGCTTTGTTCTGGAACAAACTCATCACGTGGTTGCCGCGGTTTCCCGCTCCTACTAAGCCAAGGTTTATGCGCTCGTTCGCTCCCATCACCCGCGCATATGAGGCGGCGGTTATTGCCAGTGCGCCGGATGAAGTCTTGCGCAAAAAGTCCCTGCGGCTGTCCGAATCCATCTGCGAATTATACGCTCTTTGGCCTACTACTGAAGCAATGCCGCGAATTCTTGCGTTTCTGCTTTTGCCTGTTCTGGGTGGAATGCTGAGCTTGCCTGGCGCGGCTGCCGCTCCCCCCAAGACCGCTCCGGTTTCGAGCCACTCTGTAAGCGACTCGCAGCTCGAGGCCACCATTCACGCCAAACTGGCTAAGTCCAAGATTGTTAAGGACGGTTTCCGCTTCCATGTGCAGCGCGGCGTAGTCACCTGGGAGGGAACCACGGCGGTCCCCCAGCACAAAGGTGCGGCCACCCGTATGGCTCGAACCGCTGGTGCCGTCCAGGTCGTTAACAATATTAAAGTCACCGGAACAACCAGCGCCCCAATGCGCAAAGCTTACGTGCAACCCTAGCTTCCGGGCAGTCGTCTACCGCATGTTAAGGTTGTAGGAGTTTTTGCCGGAAGACCGGCCGGATTATTAATGACACGTAGTTTTCTCCTGTTTGCCCTGCTTAATGCCGCCGCTGTTTCCTGGGCGCAGACGGCTCCCGCGCCCGCGCCGGCCACAGCCCCAACGGGTGCAGCTCAGCCCAAAGCCCGTGGTCCCGAGGCGGTTGCTGCGCTCGACCCGAATCGCGTCGTGGCTACCATTGATGGCAAGCAGATTACTGCCAAACAAGCGCTCGAAATGCTGAGGCCGTACACCCCGGAGCAGCGCAAGCAGTTGGAATCGGATCTTCCTAAATTCGTACAGCAGACCTATATGCGCGGGCAGCTTGCCGACGCAGCGAAAAAGCTGAACCTGGATCAGCAGTCGCCTTTGCGCGAACAAATCGAAATTGCTCATGACACGATGTTGGCCCAGGCCTACCTGGCGCATATGTCGCAGGGCTCTACAGCTCCGGCAACTGGCGAGGCGGAAAGTTATTTCAACTCTCATCCTGGCGATTTCGACACCGTCCACTTAAGCGGAATCTTCGTGCAATTCAGTCCGCCCGGCACGCCCGCCGGTGCCGCTGGCAGTCGAACCGAAGCGCAGGCCCGTGAGAAGGTCGACGATCTCGAAAAGAAACTGAAGGCCGGGGACGATTTTACAGCGCTTGCCCACTCCGAATCGGACAATCAGGCCTCTGCCGCCAAAGGCGGCGACCTGGGCCCCTTTACCATGGGCGATGCGAATATTCCTGCCAATATCAAATCCTCCATCGCCAAGCTGGGGCCTGGACAATATTCCGAGCCTATCCAGATTCCCAGCGGCTTTCTGATCGTCAAGTTGATGAGCCGTGACAAAGCGACGCTGGAGCGATCGCGCGGTGCCATCGACCAGCGCTTGCAGCAGGAAAAAACCCAGACCGCTCTGAAGCAGGAGCTCGACAAATATAAAATTCAGGTGCAGGACTCCGACTTCTTTGATACTGCCAATGGATCGGCTCCCAAAATCCCGTCGCTCCAAAGACCGGCTCCGTCCACTTCCGCTCCTCCGGCTCCAGGTCGGCCCAAGTCTTAGCGCACCCGCCCGCCGCAATATTCAAACTGCCGCTGCCCGTCTACCTCCCCTCGTCGGTCGCCCCATATCGATCGCGGCGCTTCCTCATCTCACGGCCCATCGCGGTAAGCTGCTTTCCGGCGCGCCAGATACTGGCATTCCGGTTCACGCCGCCACTTTTCTCCGGCGCCGGGAGATCATCCTCGAAACCCAGCTCACCCGCAAAGCCGGTCTCCTACGCCTGATCACCGTGCACGAGATCTTTCATTTCGTGTGGGCGTGCCTCGGAAATCCAGCGCGCCGCTCCTATGCTGCTCTTATCAAAGCCGAAGCGGCAGCCCACGCTCGAGGGGAATTGGGCGAATCTTCCTTAGTGAAGAAAAGTCCTGCCTGCACTGCCGACTACATCTGCGAGAGCTTCTGCGACACGGCCGCCTGGCTATATGCTGGCGTGCGCCGCTCCCCCGATTTCACCCTCGCCGCGCGCTGGCGCAAACGCCGCCGCGCGTGGTTTGAAGAAAACCTGGGCGCTACACTGAAATAAGGATGCAGGTTCCCGCGAAATCTTTCTTACTCGTGTCTGCAGCGGTCGCGGCCCTGCTCTGGTCTTGCTCCGGAAAGGAGCCGTTCACCGCCGAGGCGCAATCTGTGAAGAACCGAAAGCCCGCGGCAGACTTCACTCTCCGCGACGCCAATGGTACGGCTGTCAAATTGTCCGACTACCGTGGCAAAGTGGTGCTGCTCAACTTCTGGGCCACTTGGTGCGGGCCCTGCACGCTCGAAATCCCCTGGTTCATCGAATTTGAGCAGCAGTACAAGACGCAAGGATTCGCCGTCGTGGGTGTCTCCATGGATGAGGACGGCTGGAATGCCATTAAGCCCTATGTGGCCGCGCACAAGATGAACTATCGTGTTCTGCTGGGTGACGATTCCGTCAGCCAGCTTTATGGTGGTGTGGAATCGCTTCCCACGACATTTATCATTGATCGAGCGGGAAGGGTCGCGTTTCCGCCGCATATCGGTCTGGCCGGTAAAAATGAGTACCTCAAAGAAATCCAGAGCCTTCTTGGCGAGCAGCAGCGCACTACTTCCCTCTTTAATCGTCCTTTGCCTCTCGCCTCTTTGCGCTTCGGCCCAACAGAATAAGATCATCGTCACGCCTCCTGATCCGTTCGTGCTTAAACATGGCACGGTTGCCGATCAGACGCTTAAGGTCACGGTTGTGCCCGGCTTTCACGTCAACGGCGACAAACCCAAAGACGAATTTCTGATCCCGTTGAAGCTCACCTGGACCGGGCCTCTTGAAGCGAAATCCATCTCCTACCCGAAGACGGAAGAAATTAAGGTCGGCAATCAAGACCTGCTCGTCCTCACCGGCTCATTCCTCATTCACACCAATTTCAGCGCGCCGCAAACCGTTGCGCCCGGTTCGACCACCATGACCGGCAAGCTGCGTTATCAGGCCTGTAACAACGAAATGTGCTTTCGGCCTTCCTCGGTCGAAGTGAAACTGCCTGTAGTCGTTGAATAGGCTGCTGATCCGTCCGGGCGCCATCGGCGATTGCATCCTGTCTCTGCCTGCACTGCAGCATCTGACAACCGGGGACACCGAAATTTGGGTGCCTTCCGCGGTCCTGCCGCTGATCCAATTCGCTTGCCGAACACGCTCTATCGCTTCCACCGGCATCGATCTGGTGGGAATCGGGACCTATGCATTACCGAATCTCAAGCGATTTGAGGAGATCGTAAGTTGGTACGGCTCGAACCGCCCTGAATTCCGCTCCGCGCTGGAAGCGACCGGTGTCCCGTGCACGTTCCATGCGGCGCTCCCCGACCCAGCAAGTTCAATGCACGCCGTGGATTTTTTTGCCCAGCAGGTGGGAGCGCCGCCAGGAGCAATCCCGCGCATCGATCCGGGTATTGTCGAGCGCCGCGCAAACGTCATCATCCATCCGTTCTCCGGAAGCCCGCGCAAGAATTGGCCGCTCGCATCGTTTGAAGAAGTCGCACGGCGCCTGCCGCTGGCTGTTGAATGGACTGCCGGGCCTGAAGAAACACTTACCCAAGCCACGCGCTTTGAAAATTTGCTCGATCTGGCCCGTTGGCTGGCGGGCGCACAGCTTTATATCGGCAACGATACCGGAATAACGCATCTGGCCGCCGCTGTCGGCATTCCGGTCATCGCTCTGTTCGGCCCCACATCGCCGGCTATCTGGGCCCCTCGCGGCGACACTGTGAAAGTGCTGTGTGAGGCAACTGTGGATGATGTTATTTCGGCCGTTGCCAGCGTACGATCGGCTGCCGTGCGGCCCTGACTTCATCCACGCGCGGCGTGCGCGTCAGGTGCGGAGCTTTTCGCACCAGATCCGGATTCTCTTCCACTTCCTGCGCAATCGAAATCATCGCATCGGCGAACAGATCCAGTTCCTGCTTGCTCTCGGTTTCGGTCGGTTCGATCATGAGCGCCCCCCGCACGATCAACGGGAAGCTGACCGTGTAGGGATGAAAGCCGTAATCGATCAGCCGCTTAGCGATATCGCCGGTGCGCACGCCCTTCTTGGCCTGCCGATCGTCGCTGAATACACATTCATGCATGCTCGGGGCCTTGTAGGCGATTTCGTAATGCGGTTCGAGCAGCGCGCGCAAGTAATTCGCGTTCAGCAGCGCGTCAAGCGTCGCTTGCCGCAAACCATTGCCGCCGTGCGCCATCACGTACGCTAGCGCACGTACCAAGACACCAAAATTGCCGTAGAACGCGCGCACTCTACCGATCGATTGCGGCAAATCGTAATTCCAGGCCCACTTGTCGCCCGTACGCTGCAACCTGGGCCCTGGAAGAAACGGCTTCAGCACTTCGGCCACCGCCACGGCGCCCGCACCCGGCCCGCCTCCGCCATGCGGAGTAGAAAACGTTTTGTGCAGATTGAGGTGCATGACGTCCACACCGAAATCTCCCGGCCGCGCCACACCAACCAGCGCATTCATGTTCGCGCCGTCCATATAAACCAGCGCGCCTTTCTTGTGCAGCAGCCCGCAGATCTTCCGGATGTTCTCTTCGAAAACGCCTACTGTATTCGGATTCGTGATCATCAGTCCGGCCACGTCTTCCGTAACGGCGTGCTCCAGCACTTCCAGATCCACCATGCCGCGGCTGTTCGATTTGATGTTCTCGACCGAGTAGCCGACCATCGTCGCCGTCGCCGGATTCGTGCCGTGCGCCGAATCCGGCACTAAGATCTTCTTTCTAGGATTGCCCCGCGTTTCGAGCAGCGCGCGCATCATCAGGATGCCTGTGAATTCCCCGTGCGCGCCGGCAGCAGGTTGCAATGTGACCGCAGCCATGCCGGTGATTTCTTCGAGCGCCCGCTCGAGCGCGGCCACCACTTCCATGCAGCCCTGGGCCAACGCTTCCGGTTGATACGGATGCGCCCACGCAAGGCCTTCCGTCCGCGCTACCAGCTCATTCACGCGCGGATTGTATTTCATGGTGCAGGAACCCAACGGATACAAACCCAGATCGATTGCGTAATTCCATGTCGAAAGCCGCGTGAAATGCCGCAGCGCTTCGAACTCGCTGACTTCCGGAAAATCTTCGATCTCCGCCCGCACGTTCTCTTTACCGAGCGCTTCGACGGCATCCACAGCCGGTACGTCCAGCGGCGGTAGCTGGTAGCCCCATTTGCCGGGCGAACTTTGCTCGAACAGAAGCCGTTCGTTTTGAACGATATGCTTCGAAACTTTCTTGATCATTGCTTTCGAAAACCCGCCGCCAACGTATCCATATCCTGCCGGCGGCTCATTTCCGTCGCGCACAAGAGCATGCAGTCTTTTAACTCCGGATAAAAACGTCCGAGCGGCAGTCCGCCTATAATTTTCTTCTCGAGCAATGCGTCATTGATCTCTTCCGGCGAGCGGCCGTTGCCCCGCACTACGAATTCATTGAAAAAAGGCGCATCAAACACGAGCGGCAGCTTGCCGGCGAGGTAATGGGCTTTCGCCAGATTCTGTTCGGCTAGCTCGCGCAGTCCCTGCTTTCCATAGACGGTCATAAAAACCGTTGCCATCAGAGCGAGCAAGGCCTGATTCGTACAGATGTTCGACGTCGCCTTTTCGCGCCGAATATGTTGCTCGCGTGTTGCGAGCGTCAGGCAGTAGGCGCGTTTGCCTTCGGCATCCACGGTTTCGCCCACCAGCCGTCCCGGTATCTGCCGGATATATTTGTCGTGCGTCGCAATGATTCCCGCGTACGGTCCCCCGTAGCTCGGCGAAATCGCGAAGCTTTGCAACTCACTCACGACAATATCGGCTTCGTGCGGCGGCTCAATCAACCCAAGGGCCACCGCCTCGGTAACCACCACCACCAGAAGCGCGCCTTTGCTCTGAACAAACGCTGCGATTTCTTTCACTTGCTCCAACAAGCCGAAAAAGTTGGGCGACTGGACGATTACCGCCGCCACCTGGTCCGTCAGCTTCTTCTTCAAATCATCCAGATCCAGACGCCCATCTTTCGCATAGGCGATCTCCTCCACCGGAATGCCCTGATGCTTGGTATATGTGCCGAGCACTTCGCGGTATTCCGGATGTACGGTGCGCGTGACCAACACACGATCTCGCCGCGTCACTCGCACCGCCATCATCGCCGCTTCAGGCACAGCTGACGAACCGTCATACATGGATGCATTCGCCACATCCATGCCAGTCAACTGGCAGATCATCGTCTGGAATTCGAAAATACTCGTCAGCGTACCTTGCGAAATTTCTGCCTGGTACGGCGTATACGAAGTAAGGAACTCGCCGCGCGAAACGACAGCATCCACCAGCACCGGCCGGTAATGGTTGTACACGCCGGCGCCTAGAAAACTCGCGTAGCCGTTCGCGTTGTGGGCCGCGGCTTTTTTGAAGTAATCGACAATCTCGTACTCGCTCTTGCCGTCTTCAATTTTGAGCTTTCGATTAAAGAGAACATCCGGGGGTAGATACGAAATCAGATCTTCTTCTGATTTCGCGCCGATGGTCGCGAGCATCTCCCGCCGTTCGGAGTCCGATTTGGGTAAGTAACGCAAGTGGCTTACTCGGCCCCTACGTACTTCTCATAATCGGCGGCGGACATCAACTCCTTCGCTTCGCCCCCGTCTGTGAGCTTCACTTTGATCAGCCAGGCTGCCCCGTGCGGATCTTCGTTCAGCTTTTCCGGCGTTTTCGATAGCATTTCGTTGATCTCAGTCACTTCGCCGGATATCGGTGAATAAATATCGGATACGGCCTTCACCGATTCCACCGAGCCAAATGTCTGTCCTTTAGTAACTTTCGCGCCGACTTTCGGCAAATCGACGAAAACAATATCGCCCAGTTCATGCTGTGCGTGATCCGTGATGCCGATCGTTCCGCTAGCGCCCTCAACTAGCACCCATTCATGCTCTTTCGTGTATTGATAATTCGCTGGATAGCTCATGCTTTTACCCTCTTGTAGAACGGCGTCGGAACGGTAATGGCCGCAACCGGGGCATTGCGGATCATGATCTGAATCGCGACTCCGGGAACGGCCGTATCTATAGGTAGGTAACACAGGCCGATATTTTTGTTGAGGGTCGGCGATGGACCTCCGCTCGTCACCCAGCCCGCCGGTTCGCCCTCGATCCAGACTTCGTAGCCGTCGCGCCCGATCCCGCGCTCCTGCATCTCGAAGCCGACAAGCTTACGGGCCGGCGATTTCTCGAGCGCTGCGCGACCCACAAAATCGCCCTTGTCCATTTTTACGATCCAGCCCAGATCGGCCTCCAAAGGGTTGATTGAGGCCGTCAACTCGTGCCCGTAAAGCGCCATTTTCGCCTCGAGCCGCAGCGTGTTGCGCGCGCCCAGGCCGCACTGCTTGATGCCTGATTCTTCGCCCGCCGCCAGAATTTCCCGCCACAGTCGCGGCGCGTCCCCCGGAGAAATGTAAATTTCGAAGCCGTCTTCGCCCGTATAGCCCGTGCGCGCGATCCGTGCGGGGGCTCCCGATACGCTCCCGTCCGCGAACCAATAGTATTTGATGGCCGCGAGGTCCGTCTGCGTCAGTTTTTGAAGCGTTGCCAGAGCCTTCGGTCCTTGAATCGCAAGCTGCGCATACCGCTCGCTCGCAAAATCCACTTCTGCATCAAAGTGGTTCGCCGCACAAATATGCTCGAAGTCCTTTTCCTGGTTCGAAGCATTCACGCACAGGAAAAACTCGTCGTCCGCAACCTTATGTACCAGGATGTCATCCACGAACCCGCCGTGTTCATAAAGCAGCGCCGAATAATGCGCCTGGCCGAGTTTCAGTTTTGCGGCATGGTTGGTAGAAACGTAGTCGATCAGCTTCCCGGCTTCCGGCCCGCGCACTTCGATTTCGCCCATATGGCTGACATCGAAGAGTCCTACCGTCGTCCGCACAGCGGAATGTTCCTCGAGAATGCTCGAGTACTGAACCGGCATGTTCCAGCCGCCGAAATCGACCATTTTGGCCTTGCATCCGGCGTGCACATCGAACAGCGGCGTCCTTTTTAGTGCGGCGGCAGGCGTCATTCTTGGGCGCGGGAAACTTCAGGCTAGCACGGCTCCCTAACCCTGCCTCGTACAGTATTGCATCCTATAGTCCATCGAGATAGCTATATTTACTCTTGACGTTCAATTAGGGCTGAGTTATGCTCGATTTACCTATATTCGATCGACTTAGTAGTGATTATGTTCAGAGATCTCATCCTGGCGTTGGCGACTGTCGCGCTAGTTTCGGCGCAAAGCGGAAACAGCGTCATTTCAGGCAGTGTCAAGGACCCCTCGGATACACCTATCCCGAATGCCAACATAAAGATAACGAACATCGACACGGGTACCCAACTCGCTACGGTGACTAATGAATCCGGCCTTTACCGTGCGGCTGCGCTGGTTCCCGGCAGCTATCGTGTGGAAGCCGATTCCCCCGGTTTCGAGAGGCTCACACGTGGCCCGATTCCAGTCCAAGTCAGCCAGACAGTTGCCCTCGACATGACCCTCGTTCTCGGCAAGCAGGATCAATCGATCGTCGTCAGTGAGGCCGCGCCGCTTATCGAATCGCAGTCTTCAAACGTGTCGCAAGCTGTGAACCGCCAGATGCTCGCTGGGTTGCCCTTGCCAAATCGAGCCGCTTCGTCTCTCGCCTCTCTCGCCCCCGGCGTTGTCATGATCGACACCGGCTCCGGCACCGCGGAAAATTATCCGGTGTTCAGTGTTGCAGGGGGACGCGCGCGCAATCAGAATTTCGTGCTCGACGGAGGCAACGTCTCGAATGCCGTCGGCCTGACGCGGCCGCAACAACTCACCAGCCTCCCGGTCGATGCTATGCAGGAATTCCGCGTCATCGCTAATAACTACTCCGCTGAATACGGACATTCGACCGGCGGCATCGTGAGCATGTCCACGCGCGCGGGAACCAACCAGTATCACGGCAGCTTGTTCGAATCGCTGCAAAATAACGTCTTCAATGCGCGCAATTTCTTTGCGGCCAACCGCGCGCCGATCCGCCTCAATCAATTTGGCGGAACGCTTGGCGGCCCCATACGTAAAGACAAGACGTTCTTTTTTGTGACCTGGGAGCAAACGCGCCAACTGACGAGTAACACCATCACATCCACCGTCCCCACTCTCCTCGAGCGAACCGGCGATTTCTCCGATCTCCACAATAGTGCGGGTCAGAAGGTAGTCATCTACGATCCCGCAAGTCATCAGCCGTTCCTGAACAATCGGATTCCAGCCAATCGTTTGGATTCGGTCGCTCTAGCCTCACTCAGTTACTTCCCGTTGCCGAACCGCGCCGGGACCATCACAAACGCGAACAATCAAACCGGCAGCAGTGCCGACACGTTGCAGCGGAACATCGTTGTTGCCCGCCTCGATCATCAATTCCGCTCGGCCGACCTCGCAACCGCACGCTACTACATCAATGACAGCGGCACAAACGGAACAGGCACCTACGGCATTCCTGCATCGGACCCGAATGGAGATCATACGGACGTGCGTGTGCAAAGCCTGCTTCTGGCCGAAACGCATATCTTCAATCCGGCGATCGTCAACGACCTGCGTTTCACGTACCTCCGCCGCAAGTTCATCGACACGCGTCCAGGCGCCGGAGATGATCTAGCCTCAACGATAGGACTCGCCGGTGTCAGCGGCGCGGCTTTCCCGGCTTTTGTGATTCCCGGCTACGGCGCGCCCAGCTCCACGACCATCGGCAATTCCACCGCGGCTCTAGGCAATTCAACGGCCGTCGCCCGTTTCCAAACTCCGATTCTCGATCGCCAGATCTTAGACACGCTCTCCTGGCAGCACGGCAAGCACGCCCTTAAATTCGGCGGAGAATTCCGCGCCGGTGCGAACGACGAAATCCGCGACCGCAGTTCGGCCGGTCTCTTCTCCTTCAGCCCGCTCATCACGGGTCTCAACTCGACCGGTGGAAATGGCCTTGCGAGCTTTCTCTTAGGTCAGGTGAACTCAGCAAGCATCCAGGTGTCCGACAAAATTCGCTCACGCGCTTCTTATCTGGGCCTCTTCCTGCAGGATGATTGGCGCGTCACCGATCGCCTGACCATCAACGCGGGTCTGCGCTGGGAAGTGGAGTATCCGCGCAAGGAAGCCGACAACAAAATGAACTCCTTCGACCCGCTTGCGATCAACCCGGTGTCCGGCACTCCCGGTGTCGTCACCTTCGCCGGGGTGAATGGCGTTCCTGCCCGCGCGTTTGCGACTGACTTCAACAACTTTGGTCCACGCCTCGGCTTCGCCTATCGGGTTCCCGGTAAGGGCAGCACCGTCATTCGCGGCGGCGCCGGCATCTTCTACGGACCGACAGTCAGCAATACCATCGGTGATGTCGCCTCGCTCGGCTTCTCGACTGCAGCATCCTATTCGATCTCGCAGGCTGCCACCCAGATTGTGTTCCCGCTCGCGAGCGGGTTTCCAGCCTACACCCGTCCCCCACTCACGCCTGCGTTCGGCGCCGTACCTCTTGGCCAGGCACCGAATACCGCCGTTTCTTATTTCAATCCAAATCAGGTGGCGCCGATTTCGTATCAGTACAACCTGAATGTGCAGCATGAAATCGGCGGCGGCGTGCTGGTCGAAGCGGGCTATATCGGCAACGTGAGCCATCACCTCACGGCCAATGACCTCACGTTAGATCAGGTTCCACCCGAACTTCTGCGCGCCGGCAATACGCAAAGCCTGCGTCCATTCCCACAGTTCAGCAACGTGACCTGGATCAACCCATCCATTGGCAACTCAACATACAACGCCGGCTTCATTCGTGCCGAAAAACGCTTGGGCGGCAACTTTTCGTTCCTCGCGCACTACACGTTCTCGAAATTCATCGACGACGTGGAATCTGCTAACGAGTATGGCTCGGCCGGCAGCTACATGGACGCTTACAATCGCCGGCTCGACAAGGGCCTGAGCGGCAGCGACGTGCCGCAGCGTGTGATCGTTTCGTTGCTCTACGACCTCCATAGATTTCGCGGAAATCGCGCGCTGGACGCCTTCCTGGGCGGCTGGCGAGTGGGCGTACTCGAGACCTACGAATCCGGCCCGGTATTCACTGTGACCACGGCCTCGAACACCACCAACGCTTTTCCGGCGGGTACGCTGCGCCCTAACCTTCTCGCAGACGCCTCGCTGCCTTCCGATCAGCGTAGCGTGAGCCGATGGTTCGATACGCAAGCCTTCGGCCAGCCAGCTAATTTCACCTTCGGTAATTCGCCGCGGTCCGGCCTGCGCGCCGCGCCTATCGTCACCACTGACGCAACGCTCGAAAAGGGCTTTGCTATCACGGAACGCTGGAAATTCGATCTGCGCGGTGAGTTCTACAATCTCTTCAATCACCCAATTTTCAACGTTCCCGGGTCCACATTCGGCAATGCCGACTTCGGCGTCGTTTCGAGTGCGCGGGCTGGCCGCACGGCGCAACTTGCCGCACGGCTGAGCTTTTGAGCTACCACCGGGACAAGTCCAAACGGTACCGTTGGCCCTTTGGAGCGACAAGGATCGCTATTCGTGCCGCAGGGCAACCATCGGATCCAGCCGGGAGGCTTTCCGCGCCGGCCACCATCCCGCTAGCAGTGCAATGGCCAGCAGCAACACCACAGCCACTCCAAAAGTCAGCGGATCTGACGGGGGCAGGCCGTATAACATGTTGCCGACATGGCGTGTCACACCAACCGCTGCCCCGACTCCAATAACTACACCCGAGGCAGCGAGCAATGCAGTTTCACGCAGGATCATCACGAGCACCTGGCGCCTCTCGGCCCCGAGCGCCATGCGAATACCTATCTCGCTCGTCCGCCGCGCCACTCCATACGCCATGATTCCGTAGATCCCTACCGCAGCGAGTACGAGGGCCAGTAATCCAAAACCAGAAGTCAGCGCGGCAAACAACCGCTCGCGCGATAGCGTTGCATCGATCTGTTCGATCTGGGTCCGAACATCGAAGATCGGCAGATCTTTGTCGACCGAGGTATTACATCGCGTACGCTCTTCAGAATGCTCGCCTCGTTTGCGCCGGTTCTGATTTCAAAGGTCATGTCGCGCAAGTCCTTCGCCTGCGTGAACGGACCATAGAAAGTGGGTGGCACGGGACTTCGAATCTGATCGAAGCGTGCATCGCCACAAATGCCGACAATCCTGTAGGTTGTGTCGCCATTTATGATTGCCTTGCCAAGTGGGTCATTATCAGGAAAGAAGTTCGCACGAATTGCTGGTTCACCACGGCAACCGGAAGAGAATTGGCGCGATCCCGTGCGTCCAGCGAACGTCCGGCAAGAATCGGTATCCCCATGGTTTCGAAAAAGCGATCACCAACCTCATTCAGCCATCCTTGGTCGCCATCTCCGGGCTTGAGCTCTCGGCCAGGAGTCCGAAATTTCGTCGTGGATCTGCTGTTCGCGACCAACGCATCTTGCGAGAGGGTGACGGATTGCACGCCAGGAATTACAGCGATCTGTTCCTCTAGTCGAGAGAACAGCGCTTTACGTCCGCCACCGGCATAACGGGTCCGCGGAGGATCGATTGTAAACAGAAGAATGCGTTCCGGCCGAAATCCGAGATTCGCAGATTTGAGATTTGCAAGTGTCCGCACAAATAGTCCCGCACCGACGACCAGCAACAGCGACAAACCAATCTGAAAAACAACCAGCGACCTGCCCGCCAGCAGCTTCGGCAGGCTCATGGTGGTTCGGCCGCCATCTTTCAAAGCTGAATTTACCGGCACGCGGGTCGATTGCCAAGCCGGCGCCAGGCTGAACAATATCCCGGTAAGAAACGCGATACCGATGGAAACGAGCAATACCGGCATATCGAATTGCGCCCGAAACGGGCTCGGGCTCCAGGAAGTTGCGAGCAAACCGGGAATGCCGTTGCGCATCCAATAGCCAAGCAGCAATCCCGCCGCGCCGCCCAGCAAGGCCAGTACCAGCCCTTCAGTCACCATCTGACGCACGATCCGCCAGCGGCCTGCCCCGAGTGCAAGGCGCACGCTGATCTCCCGCTCCCGGGCCGTTGCGCGCGCAAGCAACAGATTGGCAAGATTAGCGCAAGCAATCAGCAAGACCAGGCCGGCAAGGGCGAGTAGCACCAGGAGAGGCCGATGAAATTTCTCGCCTAGCTCGTCGAGCCCCCTCGCGCCGGTCAACAAACGGATCCGCGGCTTGTCACGCTTTCGCCTGTCGGGCAGCGAATCCCACACAACTCGCTGCAGCGCCACATCTAATGAAGCTTGCGCCCGCGATTCGCTCACCTCCGGCCGCAAGCGCGCCATCACGACCAACCACCAGTTGTCCGGGTCGTCAAGCAATGAGCCCTTCGTGCGACTGTATTGGTTCGGCAGAATCGCCGGCTGTGCCGTTATCGGAAAGTAGACATCCGGATTCTGCCCGGGCTCCATGCCATGGAAATCCGGCGAATTCACGCCCACAATCGTGACCGGAACCTGATTCAAGCTGATTTGCTTGCCGACTGCTGAACCGTCGCGCCCGAAGCGGCGCGACCAGAAGCCGTCGCTGATCACGGCCACCATTCCGTCGGCGGTCCGGACATCGTCGTTCATGCCGAGGGGCCGGCCCGCGATAGCCGAAACGCCGGCTGCCTCGTAGAAATCTCCGGAAACCATCTCACTCGTGACCAGTTCGGAATGACCATCGATCACGGCAATAAGCCGCCCCGCTGGCTTGAACGCAAATAAGCTCCGAACGCTTTCGCTGTGCTGCAACCCCCGAAGGGCGGCATAGGAAAACGACGTGCCGCCCACCGAATTCGGCGTGCGCGTCCTGTGACCCCAGGTAGAGCCCATAACCGGATTCGGACCCGAAACCCACGAGAGCAGCCGTAGCTCTTCGGGATTCCTAACCGGCACCGTTTTCCAAAGTGCGGCTTCCATTAGCGTGAAAATAGCGGTATTCGCGCCGATGCCCAGAGCCAGCGAAACTATGGCGACAACGCCGGATGCCGGCGCCTGCCGGAGCATACGAAGCGTAAAGCGGAAATCCGCACGCAGCTCGTCGAACAACCGTAGTCCCAGCGCCTCCCGGCAATCGTCCTTGCGAGCCTCTATGCCTCCGAATTCGGCGCCAGCACGCCGCTGCGCCTGATTTTCCGGCATACCTCCACGGACCAGATCTTCGGCCCGCTGCTCCAAATGAAAGCGAAGCTCGCGGTCCATATCACTTTCCATCTGCGAACGTCGGAAACAGGCCCGCAGCCATGAGCGCACCTGCGACGCCGTTTTCATATCTCCTCCGGCGCGGTATTTAGAATGCCGGTAATGATTTCCGCCATACGGTTCCAGTCGCGGGTCTCATCCTTAAGTTGCCGGCGCCCCGCGGCAGTCAGCGAATAAAATTTTGCGTTGCGATTGTTTTCCGACTCACCCCATTCGCTCTGCAGCAAGCCCTGATGCTCCAGCCGGTAGAGCGCCGGATACAGCGAACCTTGCTGAATCTCCAGCCGATCTTTCGAGATCTGTTGGATGCGCAGCAGAACGCCATATCCATGCATGGGCCCAAGCGAAACGGCCTTTAGAATCAGCATGTCGAGCGTGCCCTGCAGCAGCTCCAATTGCTTCGCCATGCAACGGGTCTCCTTCCTGGACGGTCTAGGAGAAGTATACGCACGCCCTCCTAGAACGTCAAGGAGAGAAGAGGAAGCGGATAAGCAGCTAGGCCGTGCTATCCTTTGCCGCATGAAAGCCGTCCGGGTTGCCGCCGCCACGCTCGGCCTGGCGACCGTCTCCGCGACAGGGCAGCCGCTCAATTACCCACCCGCTCGCAAGGCACAGCAGGTCGACGACTACCACGGCGTCCGCGTCGCCGATCCATATCGCTGGCTTGAAGACGATCGCTCAGCCGAAACCGCACGCTGGGTCAAAGCCGAGAACCAGCTCACCACGGCCTATCTCGCCAAGATTCCGTACCGCCATCAGGTTCGCGCGCGCCTTGAACTGCTCTATAACTACGCCAAGTACACGCCCCCCTTCGGGCGCGGTGGCTATCTGTTCTACCGCAAGAACAACGGCCTCCAGAATCAGAGCGTACTGTATGTCCAGAAAGGCGTGGCCGGCACGCCGCGCGTCCTCCTCGACCCCAACACGCTTTCCGCCGACGGCACATCGCAGCTCGCCACTTACTCCATCTCGAAAGATGGCAAGTATCTTGGCTACACGGTCTCTAAGGGCGGTTCCGATTGGCAGGAAGCGCACGTTATCGAGATCGCCACGGGAAAAGTATTGGCCGATCACTTGAATTGGCTGAAATTCACCGATCTTTCCTGGGCGGGCCACGGATTCTTCTACACTCGTTTTCCGGCTCCGCGGGCCGGCCGCGAGCTTTCGTCGAAGAACGAATCGCAAGCCGTCTATTTCCATCGTGTGGGGACTCTCCAGCGTCAGGATGAGCCGGTCTACGAAGACAAACAGCATCCGGCGCGCCTATTTGATGTCGGCACCACAGATGATGAGCGATTCGTCATTCTCGCCGTCGAGGACCCGAACGAAGGGAAAACAGGCAATGCTCTCTTCTATCGACACCTCGCGAAGGACGACAAGAAATTCAAGGCCCTCGTTTCCGACGTGACTGACGATCAATACGCCGTGGTCGACAATCTCGACGGTAAGTTTCTCGTCCTGACCAACTGGGAAGCCCCGAACAAACGCCTGCTGCTGTGCGACCCCGCTGTCGCTGCGCAAAAGTGGAGAGTCGTTATTCCCGAGAAGGCAAACTCGATTGAGTATATGACGCAGGCGGGCGGTAAGCTCTTTGCCAACTACCTCGAGGACGTCGCCACGCACCTCTATGTCTACTCGCTCGACGGCAAGCTAGAAAACGAGATTGCGTTGCCCGGGCCTGGCTCCGCTACCGGCTTTGCGGGTGAGCGAGACGATACCTCCGTCTTCTATAGTTTCTCGTCACCCAACTTCCCGCCCACCATTTATCGCTATCAAATTGCCACCCGCCAGACCAGCACCTTTCGGGCCCCCGCCATTCCAGATTTCGACCCTGCCAGATTCGAAACGAAGCAAGTCTTCTATAAGAGCAAGGACGGAACGCGGATACCCATGTTCCTTACTTACCGCAAAGGCCTCCTGCTCAATGGCGCGAATCCCACGCTGCTCTATGCTTATGGCGGTTTCGACCTTATTAGTGCACCGGTATTCTCGGCCTTGCGTCTGGCGTTGCTCGAGCAGGGGTTCGTATACGCTTCCGCCAATATCCGTGGCGGCGGCGAATACGGCGAGACGTGGCACCAGGCCGGCACGAAGCTGCACAAACAAAATGTGTTCGACGATTTCATTGCGGCCGCCGAGTGGTTGGTCGCGAAAAAGTACACTTCCCCTGCAAAGCTCGCGATCCAGGGAGCTTCGAACGGCGGCTTGCTCATGGGTGCTGTCATCAATCAAAGACCTGAGCTGTTTCGCGCCGCCGTTGTGCAGGCGGGTGTGCTCGATATGCTGCGGTTTCAAAAGTTCACCATCGGCTCAGGCTGGATTGGCGATTATGGATCGAGCGACAATCCCGCCGAGTTCAAGGCTCTCTATGCCTACTCACCGCTGCACAACATACGCGCCGGAGTGAAGTACCCCGCCGTTCTGATCACGACCGCCGATCACGACGATCGCGTAATTCCCGGCCACTCCTTCAAATATGCCGCCGCCATGCAAGCTGTGGTCAGCCGCACGAATCCCGCACTAATACGCATCGATACGAATTCCGGTCACGGTCCCAGCAGCACTACGAAGACCCTCGAGCAGGCCGAAGACATCTATTCATTCCTTTTTTTCAATCTGGGTGTGACGCCTCATTTTGCGCGGCTCCGGTCCTGATTTTTGAAACTAACCCCATGCCCTTGCTGTCACTTGGGTAGAGGTTATGTCCTTTTCTTTTTCTAGACGGCTTCTATTAGCCGCAATCGTTACTTCTCTGCCCGCACTGGCGCAGCTCTCGGTGGGTATAAAAGCGGGTGTCCCGCTCAATGATGTCTACGTAGACGCCGGGCAGGGAATCATTCCCAGATTTGGTACGACCAATCGATTTTTGATCGGCCCGGAAGTGGATCTGAATCTCCCGTTTCATCTCGGCGTGGAAGCCGACGCGCTATATCGCCACTACAATTTAGGTGGCTCGGGTGTCAACGAGTGGGATTTCCCGATTCTTTTGAAGTATCGCTTTTCGGGTGTGCCAGTATTGCATCCATTTGTGGATGCCGGTCCGATTTTCAATCACGTGAGCGAAATACCGCAGGCAACGCGTAATGGATCGGTGCCAGGTGTGGTGTTCGGCGCAGGCATTGATTTACACCTACTCTTCCTTCACGTAAAACCCGAATTCCGCTACATCCGCTGGACAGACGTGAATCATGATTTTGCGCCGCTCGATTCCAGTCTGGCTTCGAACCAGAATCAAGCGCAAATTCTTCTGGGCGTCACGTTCTAATTTGGCTTTAAGGCCGATGCAGCCAACGTACGCTCTTCGGCTCGCCCGCCAGACATCGCATCGTGTCGGTAACGCCTGACGCAATATCGGCGCAGGCGTTATCCGAACCCGCGCGAATCGCCGCCGCCTCACTTTTGGCGCTCACTGTCCGGCACGCCGAATGCCCTTCATACCCCATGCAAACCTCGACCCGATACCGCGGACCTGAAATCGTCGAGTAAACCAGAAGTCCCAGAAATGCGGCCAAGAAAATCGCCACTAGCCAGCCGATTTCCTTCAGACCGCCGCCTCGCTGAAAAAGTTCCCCATGTTTCGGAACTTAGCCACCCGCTCTTCGATTGTTTGCTCGGGCGTCTGGCCGGAAAGTTCTTTCAAAGCCTGCTTCAACGTCCCCCGCAGCGCATCGACCGCGGCTTCATAATTCAGATGCGCGCCGCCTGCCGGCTCCGGCACGATACCATCGATCAATTTCATTTCGAGCAGATCGTTCGAAGTCAAACGCAGCGCCGCCGCCGCCTCCGGAGCTTTGCCCGAATCGCGATAGATGATTGCCGCGCAGCTCTCCGGTGAAATGACGCTATAGTACGCGTTCTCGAACATATATACGCGATTGGCCAAACCGATTCCGAGCGCGCCGCCGCTTCCGCCTTCGCCGATAACTACTGTGATTACGGGACTCGCTAGCCGCGACATCTCGCGCAAGTTGTAAGCGATTGCCTCCGCCTGCCCACGCTCTTCCGCATCAATACCCGGATACGCGCCCGGCGTATCGATCAGCGTAATAATAGGCAGCCGGAACTTCGACGCCAGCCGCATCACACGCAGCGCCTTGCGGTATCCCTCCGGCTTCGGCATGCCGAAGTTGCGCGCCAGCTTCTCTTTGGTGTCCCGGCCTTTCTGTTGGCCGACCAGCATGACCGGTTTCCCCTCAAAAAAACCCATGCCCGCGAGCACCGATTTGTCGTCGCCGAAAAAACGGTCGCCATGCAGTTCTTCAAAACCTGTGATGAGGCCTTCTATGTAATCCCGCGAGTGTGGGCGCTTAGGATGCCGCGCAAGCTGCACCCGCTCCCAGCTCGGATTTGGCTTCTGCGGCTCAGCCGGCGCGGTCTCGATCTCGTAATTTTGCTCGTCGTCCATACGCTAGCTTGCCAGGATCTCCATCGATTCCGGGCCGCATATCTGCTCGAGCGCAGCGCGAAATTCCCGGTCCGGCCTCACTTTGTTGGCCACATCCATCACCACCGAAAAATCTCGCGGCTTCTCGATCCGCAGGCGAACTTCCGTTGCCCCGCTCTTCCTGGTAAACAGTTCGCTCAAAGCTGTGGCCTTTTCAGTCGCCCCTTCATCCCGCAAATAAATACGTATCAGAATGAGCGAGGGCAAATCCGCGCGTGCATCCTCCAGCTTCACCATCTCCTGGATCGAAAGCTTTGGAGGCCCACCTTCCTCGGGTAACACTACCGCCCGAATGAAAACTGCCGCATCCTCCCGCAGGGTATCCAGCAGATCCTCATACCGGTTCGCGAAGACCATGGCGTCCACCGTCCCCCGGCCGTCGTCGATCTTAAGCGCCGCCCAGTACTTTCCGTCGCGATTCGTCTTCCGGACGATATTGGTAAGCAGGCCGCACAGCGCCACCGGCGTGTTCTTCTCAAGATCCTCCAGCTGGTCTGTGAAGTGCGTCGCCAGATCCGCGACCTTGTCCTTGAACCGGTCGAGCGGATGCCCCGAGACGTAGATTCCCAATACGTCCTTCTCCCCGGCGAGTTTCTGCTCCATCGTCCAATCCGGCAGTTTCGCCAGCGGATATTCTACGTTGTGCGTGTCTTCGAACCCGCCAAAAAGACCGTGTTGTCCCATCGCGCGGTCGCGCGAGGAGCGCATGCCCGTCTCAATTGCCCGATCCAGTGCTTCACTGAGCTGTGCTCGGTTCGCTCCCGTGGAATCGAGCGCGCCCGCCTTCACCAGGCTCTCCATCACGCGGCGATTCACGTTCCCGATATTCACTCGATCGCAAAAGTTATAAACCGACGAAAAGACTCCGCCGTCTTCGCGCGCCGATACGATCGCCTCCACTGCTCCCTGGCCGACGTTCTTCACCGCGCCCAGTCCGAAACGGATGGCATCGCCCGCCGGCGTAAAATACAAATCGCTCTGATTCACGTCCGGCGGCAGGACGCGAATGCCGGTCTCGCGGCACTCGTTGATGTATTTCACGATCTTGTCCATGTTACCGGCTTCCGAAGTCAGCAAGGCTGAAATGAACTCGACCGAATAGTGCGCTTTCAGATATGCCGTCACATATGCCAGATAGGCGTAAGCCGCCGAATGCGACTTATTGAACCCATAGCCGGCGAACTGTTCCATCAGGTCGAAGATCTTGGCGACCTTTTTCGGCGGCAGCCCGCGCGCCGTCGCCCCGGCGATAAATTTCGCGCGCTGTGCCGCCATTTCGTCCAGCTTTTTCTTTCCCATGGCGCGCCGCAGAATGTCAGCCTCGCCCAGTGAATAGCCAGCCAGCTTGTTCGAGATCTGCATGACCTGTTCCTGATAGAGGATCACGCCGTAGGTCTCGGCGAGTATTTCTTCCAGTTCCGGTAGATCGTAGATGATCGGTTTGCGCCCGTGCTTGCGATCGATGAAATCCGGAATCATGCCGCCCTGAATGGGCCCCGGGCGATACAGCGCATTCAGCGCGCAGAGGTCCTCGATCCGGTTCGGCTGATAGCGCCGCAAAATATCCTGCATTCCCGAAGATTCAAACTGGAACACACCGCTCGTGAAGCCGGTCGAAAAGATTCTGTCGTAGGTTAGCTTGTCGTCGAGCGGTAGATCTTCCAGCACGATCTTCTCGCCGCGAAATTTTTCGATGAGCTTCAGTGCGTGCTCGACGATCGTCAGCGTCGTCAGCCCTAGAAAGTCCATCTTGAGCAGACCTAGCTTCTCGAGCCCGACCATGTCGTACTGCGTCACAAGCTCCTGCTTGTTCGTCACGTACAGTGGCACGAGTTCCCGCAGAGGCACTGAGGAAATCACAACCCCGGCCGCGTGCATGCCTGCATTGCGGCAGACGCCTTCGAGCTTCCGGCTGATATCCAGTACCTCTTTGACGCGTGGCTCACGCGCTGCAGCCTCTTTCAGCGCCGGGTCTTCTACCGCCTTCTCGAGTTTGATGTTGAGCTGTTTGGGAACCAGCTTCGAAATCCGGTCCACCTCGGCGAAGCTCATATCGAGTACGCGGCCCACATCTTTGATCGCGGCCTTGGCGGCCAGCGTGCCAAACGTGATGATCTGCGCTACTTGCTCGCGCCCGTACTTTTCCGTTACGTACTGGATTACGTCCCCACGCCCATGCGTGCAGAAGTCGATGTCGATATCCGGCATGCTGATGCGCTCCGGATTCAGAAATCGCTCGAACAGCAAACCATATTCCAGTGGATCGATGTCGGTGATCTCCATCGCATAGCTCACCAGGCTCCCCGCCGCCGATCCGCGGCCCGGCCCTACTGGAATACCGCGCTGCTTGGCAAACCGGATGAAGTCCCAGACGATGAGGAAGTAACCAGAAAACTGCATCTGATGAATCATCCGGATCTCGAGTTCCAGCCGCTCCAGATATTCGCTCAGATCGTGCTTCAATCGGCCCTGCGCCCGCAAAGCCTCCAGCCGATGCCGCCGTTTTTCGAATCCTTCCCGCGCCACATACGCGAAAAAGCTGTCGATGGTGTGATTCTCCGGCACCTCGAATCGCGGAAACGGGTCTTTCACCTTCTCGAGCTTCACGTGGCAGCGCTGCGCGATGTCCCATGTCCGGTCCATCGCCTCTTCCACTTCGCTGAACAGCTTCAGCATCTCCGCCCGCGACTTTACGAAGAACTCCGGCGTACTGAAGCGCATCCGGTTCGGGTCCGACATCGTCTTCCCCGTCTGGATGCACAGCAGAGATTTCATGCGCCCGCACGTCGTCGTGTGAGAGGTAATGCGAATCGTTGGTCACTACCAGTGGAATCCCGGTCTCTTGCGAGAGCCGCCGCGTCGCCGGCATCACGATCTTGTCTGGGTCAAGCCCGTGGTCCTGCAGCTCCAGAAAAAAATTCCCCTTGCCGAACAAATCCGTGTATTCGTTCGCGAGCCGCCGGCCTTCGTCGTAGCGGTCCGCCAGCAGCGCCTCGTTGATATCGCCCCGCAAACAGGCCGACATCCCGATCAGCCCCTTCGCGTGCCTCGCCAGCAGATCCTTATCGATGCGTGGCTTGTAGTAAAAACCCTCCAGATACCCGGTCGAAACCAGGTTGATCAGATTCTTATAACCCTCCTGTGTCTCGCACGAGCAGAACCAGATGGTTGTAGCGGTCCGAATCCGATCGGGTCTTATGCCCCTGCTGAGAGACGTACACTTCGCAGCCGATGACCGGATGCACGCCCTGGTTGGTCGCCTCTTTGTAGAACTCCACCGCGCCGAAGAGATTGCCGTGGTCGGTCATCGCCACCGCCGGCATTTGCTGCTGTTTTACCCGCCCGATCAGCTTCTCTATGTCGCACGCGCCGTCCAACAGGGAGTAATCGGTATGACAGTGAAGATGAACAAAAGGGCGCTCAGGCATTCGAAGTTCTTCTTATTTTAGCGGCCTGAACAAGAGTTAATCGCTTCGTAACAGTATTTCGCTAGGATAGTCGCCGCCTATGATTAGACGAATTACGTTCGGCGCCCTTTCGCTGATCTGTTTTCAGATCAGTTCTCTGGCCGCCGACCTTCCCGAGCTCCAGGAACTGCGCGCCAAAATCGCAGCGCAGCAGGAGCAAATTCAGCGCCTGCAGCAATCCGTCAACGAACAACAGAAACTGCTCGATCGGGTATTGGAGGCCGAGCCCACCTCCGCGCCGGTCAACACCGAACCAGTCTCCACCGCCGCTGCGCCCGGCCCGGTTCAGCTCGTTCCAGCCGTCGTCCGCTCGAATCGCGACATTGTGAACCTGCCGCGCGCCATGCAGACGCCCGAGTCGAAGCCCTCACCGCTGTCCGTCAGCATCGGAAACACGACTTTTACCCCCCTCGGCTTTATGGATGCCACGTTCTTCGCGCGGTCTACTAATGTGGGCAGCGGCATCGGCACCAACTTCGCGGGTATCCCGTTGAATAACCAGCCTGCGGGTCACCTCTCCGAAACGAACTTTTCCGCGCAGAACTCCAGGTTCGGTGTCCGCGTGGACTCCACTTTCATGGGAGCCAAAGTGCTCGGCTACCTGGAGGCCGACTTCCTATTCAATAACAACTCGCCCGGCTATCAGATCACCAGCAACTCCGCTGGCTTCCGGCTCCGCAACTACTTTGTCGATGTGACGACGAAGAACGGCTTCGAGTTAATGGGTGGGCAGGATTGGAGTTTCCTGACGCCGAATCGCAAGGGATTGTCCCCTCTTCCGAGTGACATCTTCTTTAGCCAGGACATGGACACCAATTATCAAGTTGGGTTGCCTTGGACTCGCGCACCACAGTTCCGGTTCATCTCGCATCCGAATGAGAACTTCGCTTTTGGCGTTTCGCTCGAAAACCCACAGCAGTATATCGGCGGTGGCGGCGGCGGGACCCCGATAGTGCTGCCCAGCAACCTCAATGGCTCATTCACGTTATCGAATACGCAATTCCAGGCGAATGGGCAGCCACTCAGTATTCCCAACTGGTTTCCTGACATCATCGTTAAAGGAGCCTATGACGGAAACGCCGGAGGGAAGGCCATGCACGTCGAAGTAGCAGGGTTAGTGAGAGGATTCAAGGACTATATACCAGCTAGCGTCACAACAGCCATGAGCGGCACCCACTCGGCCGTAGGGTTTGGTGGATCGGTCAATGCGAATCTTGAGATTTTCAAAAACGTCCGCCTGGTTGCGAATACCTTCTTCAGCGATGGCGGCGGCCGCTACATCTTCGGTATCGGTCCCGATGTTGTCATTCGGCCGGACGGCACTATTTCCCCGCTGCACGCCTACTCAACAATCGATGGTTTCGAAGCGCAGGTCAGCAAGAACACCTTGCTCGCAGGCTACTATGGAGGCGCTTACGTCGGTAAAAATATCGCTTTCGATCCCACCGCTAGCGGAAGCACTCTTGCCAAACCTGCCTACGCCGGCTATGGCACTCCTACGGGTACGCAAAATCGCACCGTGCAGGAAATCACTTTCGACTGGGTACAAACGCTTTGGAAGAATCCGAACTACGGAGCGCTTTCCCTGATCAATGAGTATTCGTATGTTTGGCGCGATCTCTGGGCCGTTACGCCGCCCAACCCGAAGCAGGCTCATACCAACATGGTTTATGTAAACCTGCGATACACTTTGCCCTAATCGCAATCGGCAGAATCATTCCAGGCGCCGGCTTCTCGTCGGCGCCCTTTGATTTTTGTAGCGTAAGATTCATGATCTGATGTCGAAATCGAAATCAGACTATGAATCAACGGCGGCCGACCGCACGCTGTACTCGGGTCTGATTCGTCTGCACGTGTTGCATCATGCCGCCGAAGGTCCGATCTTCGGGCTCGGCATGATCGAGGAGCTTAGGCGTCACGGATATCGCATCAGTCCCGGAAGCCTCTATCGCTGCTGCAAGGTCTCGAGAAAAGGGATATCTGCGCTCGGAAGAAATTCGCAAGGGTAAGTCGCAGCGGCGAGTGTACCGCGCTACTCCGAAGGGCCGAAAGGCGCTGGCGGCTTCCAAAAGCAAAGTGCGGGAGCTTTTTGATGAACTCATCGAAGGTGACTAGCTAACCGTGGCAGGTAGGAACAGATTCTTAGCCGTCATGCTGGCTATTGCGGCAGCTTCGTCGGCGCAACAAGCCGTCTCTCTCGTCACGGTACCCTCCCTCAGGCGGTTGCGAACTCCCTCAAGAATTACCCGTCGATTCGTGTTTCGCAAGAACAGATGAACGCCGCGGCTGCGGCGATCCGATCGGCGCGCACTGTCTATCTGCCGAAGGCGGACGCACTGGCCCAGGTAAATCGTGCCACTCGCAACAATGTGTTCGGGCTTCTGCTGCCGCAGAGCGTCATCCCATCGATGTCCGGTCCCGTTATCGGCTCAAACAACCTGGGAACCGTGTGGGGCAGCGCCGTCGGCGTTCTGGTCACCTGGGAGCCATTCGATTTCGGTTTGTGGAGCGCCAATGTTGCCGTCGCAAATGCACAACGGGCGCCATGTCGTAAGCCTGACTGCGAACATTCACGAGATGACCCTCGGTGAGGCCTCCCAGAAGTTGAGTCAAGCCCTCCGGCCGGCCGGAAATCCCCCTAAGGGAGTAAGTGTCGAATTGCACGGAGAAATCCCGCCGCTGGAACAGACCCTTTCCGGATTACGCACTGGTGTGTTCCTCGCGGTCCTGGTTATTTTCCTGCTGCTGACGGCAAACTTCCAATCCGTTCGTCTGGCACTGTCCATCGTGCTGACCAATCCTGCTGTACTCTGTGGTGCGCTTCTGATGCTTTTCGCTACCGGGAACCACGCTGAACATTCAATCGTTCATGGGAGCGATCATGGCAATTGGAATCGCCGTTGCCAACTCCATCTTGTTGGTGAGCTTCGCCGAGCGTTTCCGGCTTGGGGGAAATTCCGTCCTTCAATCTGCGCAGGAGGGCGCGAGCAGCCGCTTGCGAGCGATCCTCATTACGGCTGCGGCCATGATTTTTGGCATGATACCGATGGCGATCGGCTTCAGTGAAGCTGGGTCGCAAGTCGGCTCCGCTTGGCCGTGCCGTCATCGGAGGGTTGATCGTTTCTAGGTTCGCGATGCTCATGATCCTGCCCTGCATCTATGCCATTCTCCAACCCAAGCCACTACCGTTTCTCCATCGCTTAATCCTCTGGATCCCAAAGCCGATACTACGCAGCGCACTAGCCATTGCAGGAGAGCCTTCGTCCGGTGGGCTACCGTTCAGGCTGCCTTCTGATCGCGTTGCCACTGCCTGGTCACAGATGACCTCGCTCGTGACCGTAATCTCGAAACCAATCTCGCGAATTATCGAATTGCCTGGTGAGCTCCAGCTTTTCAAAGCGTCTCTATACACGCCAAGGTGCACGGGTATGTGGAGCGCGTCCTCGTGGATCGCGGCAGCCTTGTCAAACGCGGCCAGATCCTCGCCCAACTCAGCGCTCCGGAGATGAGTGCCCAGATTGCCGAGTCCGAGGCTAAGTCCAGGCCGCAAAATCGGACCGCTCGCAGGCAGATGCACAACTGGCTGCCGCACAAAGTACTTATGATCGCTTGAAGAGGGCCGCCCACACCCCCGGGCGCGATTGCGGGCAACGAGTTGATCCTCGCGCAAAAGCAGGTCGACCTCGCCCGGGCACTGGTTCAATCCAGGCAACAGGCGGGTTTGGCTACCGCCGCCGCCCGTGCTCAGAAAGATCTGGAAACATATTTGCGGATTGCCGCACCGTTCGACGGGATTGTGACGGACCGTCTGGTCCATCCCGGCGCTCTCGTCGGTCCCGGAGCTGATCCCGTGCTGATGGTCATACAGCAGGTATCACGTTTGCGGCTTGTTGTCGCTGTGCCTGAAGAAGACAGCGGAGCCATCGTTCGAAGCGCACGAGTGGAGTTTGACGTTCCCGCATATGCGGACCGCAATTACGCGGGAACGATTGCCCGCGTTTCACATGCCCTCGATCGAACGACACGCACCATGGCAGTGGAACTGGATGTCTCCAATCCAGATGGTTCGCTGGCGCCGGGCATGTACCCTTCGGTGCGATGGCCCATCCGGAGCGCGCACCCCGGACTGTTCGTGCCGGTGACGAGCGTGGTGACTACCACGGAACGCACTTTCGTAGTACGAAATGAGAATGGGCAAGCGGAATGGGTCAACGTCACAAAAGGCGTGCCCGAGGGTGATCTGATCCAGGTCTTTTGGAAATTTGCAATCCGGTGACAGGATCGTTCGGCGCGCCAGTGATGATATCCGCGAAGACTCATAAATTCACGCCCCCAAATAAAAATCGCCTCCGGAAAACTCCGGAGGCGAGTGTTTTTTTAGCAGCCCACTATCGCGGGCGACTGATTTACTTCTTTTTCTTGGCTGGGGCCTTTTTCGAAGCCTTCTTCGCAGCCTTCTTAGTTGCGTTCTTCATCGAGCGATTCTCCCTAACGTAAAATTTGCAATCCAATATAGATCGCAGTGTGATTCATATATAAGATTGTTCGCAAGAGAAGTCAAGAAAAAAATGAATGCACCCCTCCTTGGTCCTTGGCTTGCTCGGTCCAAATCGACTAAAACGTGCCATTGAGATTTTGTTTTACCCTTCTCAACCCGCTCGTAGCCCCTTTCCACCCGAGCGCGTCGTCATCTTTATTGAGACTTGATCCATTGCCATCGGCCGGTCAAAGATGAAGAAGCACTCAATGAGAATCCGCCCATCGAAGACCGCGGCTCTATTTGCAATTCTCCTCTCCTTCCTCTTTGCTTCAGGCTGCCGCAAGCACCACAAGCGCATCGCCCAGGTCCCTGTGACCCCGAAACCCGCGCCCGCTCCGCTGGCTGTGCCTCTCGGCCATACCGAGGAAGGCCTCGCCAGTTGGTACGGAATTCCCTATCACGGGCGTCACGCCGCGGATGGCGAGATCTACGATATGGAAACTCTGGTGGCCGCCCATCGCGTGTTGCCCTTCAATACTTGGCTGCTCGTGACTAATCTTGCGAACGACAAAACCGTGAAGGTTCGCATCATCGACCGTGGACCGTTCGTCTCCGGGCGCATTATCGACCTTTCTAAGGCTGCCGCGCGTCAGATCGACCTGCTCGGCCCCGGCGTAGGCCGCGTGCGGCTCCAGGTGATCGGAGCCCCCGTCAATGTTCCCTCAAACGACTTTTATGGCGTGCAGGTCGGTGCATTCTCCGTCCGTGAAAACGCCGAGCACGCCCGCTTGCTGTACGCCCAACGCTACGTCGATGCCCGAATCGTTCTCAAGCAAGGCTCCGTCGACATGTGGCGCGTGATCGTTGGCCGCGATGCTTCGATCGAGGCCGCGCAGGAATTGGCCAAGACCCTGAGCGTGGAGAATAAGACAGTATTTGTGGTTCGCCTCGACAATACGGGCCCCGCTTCCGTTCCGTCCTCTGGCGCGGCCGACCCCCTAGTACCCAATAAGAGAACTTCGCTAGCCCCATCCCACTAGCTTGTTGCAGGGCTCATTGCCCGCAACTTGCAGTGAAGCCGCAGATCGCCCTCGATTCATCCCCGCTCAGCACCCTCGTCGGAAATTCACTCGCTATGCGAGACGCGCACAAGCGCATTGCGCGCATGGCGAAATCGCGCTTTCCCGTGCTCCTTCTCGGCGAGACGGGTACCGGCAAGGAAGTTGTCGCCCGTGCCATCCATAACCTGGAAGGCCGTGGCCCGTTTGTCGTGGTGGATTGCTCCTCCATGGTGGGGCCGCTCATGGAAAGTGAGATTTTCGGCTACGCCAAGGGCGCCTTCACCGGCGCTCACAATCAGAAGCTCGGCTTGCTCGACGTAGCCAATGGGGGTACCGCATTCTTCGATGAGATCGGAGAGCTGCCGCTCGACATGCAGGTCAAATTGTTGCGCGTCCTCCAGGAGAAAGAATTCCGTCCTATCGGGGGAATCGCACAGCGCAGCTCCAACTTCCGCGTCATTGCTGCCACAAATCGCGATCTCTCGCAGGAGGTGGAAGACAAGCGTTTCCGCCAGGACCTCTACTATCGCCTCAACGTCATGAAGCTGCGCCTTGCCCCGCTGCGCGAGCGCCGCGAAGATATACCGGCTCTGATCACACACTTCCTCGCGCGCTACGGCAACGATCATCGCGTGCCCGATGAAGTGATGAACCTGCTGGTTGCATACGATTGGCCCGGCAATGTCCGCGAGCTGGAGCACAGCATCCAACAAATGGTCGCCATGAACTCAGGTCCATGGCTTGCGCGCGCCGATCTTCCTTCCACTGTCATCAATCGCGAGTCGGAGGACAAGATTGCGAGTCATCAGGTCCACAATTTCTTGTCGTCCCACGAAGCCACAGATCCTACCGGCGTCACCCCACTCGCCGAAGTCGAAAAACGCGCCATCCTCCATGCCCTTCAAGTGACCAGAGGCGACCGCACGCTGGCCGCCGAGTTGCTCGGCATCGGAAGAACCACTCTCTATCGCAAATTGAAGGAATACGGTCTGTAAGATTGGGAGCGTGCGCATCGCGCTCGACGCCAGCTATAGCGTGGACCCGCGGCCCTCGGGCATCGGCATCTACTCCACTGAAATTCTCAACGGACTGGCCGCCGACTATCCGCGCGACGAATTTCTGCATTGCTATCGTCCCGGAAAATATGCCAGCGCGCCGCGTCCGGCATATCCGAACGTGCACCGCCGGGTACTGGTTTCATCGCTCCCGACTCTCCGCGCTGATCTGTTCCACGCTCTTAACCAGCGGCTCGACCGCCGGCCCGCCAAAAAGGTCGTGTGCACATTCCACGATTTGTTTGTGCTGACTGCCGAATATTCGTCGCCCGAGTTCCGCGCCCGCTTCGCGAGACAGGCGCGCGCCGCGGCCCGCCGCGCCGATCTCATCATTGCCGTCTCGGACTTTACCGCGCGTCAGGTAAGCGATCTTCTCGCTATTGAGCCGGCGCGCATCCGCGTAGTGCCCCACGGCGTCCATCCGGCGCCCCCGATACAGCAGGCGCGCGAAAAAATCGTGCTGTTCGTCGGGGTTCTGCAAACGCGAAAAAATCTGCTTCGTCTCATCGAGGCATTCGAGGCCCTGCCGGAAGACTGGCGCCTCGTTCTAGCCGGCGCGCCATCCGGCTATGGAGCCGCCACCATCCTGGAACGAGCGCGCGCCCACCCACGCATCCAAATCACCGGCTATCTCGCCGCAGCCGCAATCGAGCAGCTCTACGCGCGCGCTTCGATCTTTGCTTTTCCTTCCCTCGACGAAGGCTTCGGCATCCCGGTTCTCGAAGCCATGGCCCATGGCCTCCCGGTTATCACATCCAACTCTTCCGCACTACCGGAAGTGGCTGGCGATGCCGCTCTCCTGGTCTCTCCCCTCGACGCCGCCGAAATTGCGGAAGCTCTCCTGCGCCTCGCGCAAAGCGAAGACTTGCGCCGGCAGCTTGCGGCACGCGGCGAAACCCGCGCGCACGAATACACCTGGAGCCGCGCCGTGACTTCGACCTACGCTGTCTATCGGGAATTCACGTGAGCCGCGCGCTTCGGCGAGCGGTCTACTTCTGATCTTCTTCGACCGAAATCTTCAAAGCGCGAAGAAACTTCTGATCCTGTGAAGTAAGCCGGATCTTGCCGGCAGATTCGAATTGCATCGGGGATTCGGATTCGTCGAATCCCTCCCCATCGGACTCATCGTCGCTTTCCTCGCGCTTGTTGAATCCGATTGTTGCTTCTAACACCAGAAAGACGTCGAAGCCGGCGCGCTTGATTTCCCCAATCGCGCCTGCGATGCGATCTGAGTCGGAAAGAGATTCGTTGATAGCGTTTCCCAATTCCTGCATCAGATCCTTCAGTCTATCGTCCAAAATCTCCCCTTTCCGGGTATTTTCAGGTTAGCATTGAAACCGCGCCAGCCCATCGAATGGCCGTCCGCATGGCGTGGCAAAAGGATGTCTCTCAGTACTAGTGCTTTCTACGCCTGTTCCCTCATAGATTTTTGATGCTCTCTGACCTAGGATTTACTCCTATATCCTCATCGGATGGTTAGATCCCACCATTCAACCGTAGCCTACCAATCTATTCGTCCGAAACCTCGCACCGCTGAGCCTTACTGCCCCATTTCTGAATTCTTCTGCTCATACGGCTTAGTCGAATATTTAGCTGCTTCTTCCTGCGCCCCGCCCGTATTATCGTGCGTGCGAATCGCCTGTTTGTATTCGTTCACCGCCCGGTCCCGCTGCCCGGTTACATCAAAGATCTTCCCTAAATTGACATGGGACCACACTTCCGTCCATTTTGGCTCCAGGTCTCCGTTGATGGTGGCCCGGAACTCGTTTGCGGCGGACTGGTAGTTGTTCTGACGGAAAAACAGCTCGCCGATTCGATAATGCGCGAGGGAGTTGCTTTTGTTTATCTCGAGGGCCTTCTGATACTCCCGCAGCGCTGCCGAAAAATCGTTGATCTGGACAAACTGTTCGCCCCGCCGTATGAACGCTGCAAGTTCTGTGCTCCTGTCGTAGCTGAGCAGGACGTGATTCGGATCGAGTGTAAGTCTGCGCGGTTTTCCGAATGTGTCCACACTGAATTCTGACGAAGTACCCGTTACTTCAATGCGCTTGTCCTCTGGATTCCCTTCTGTTTCGATGCGCAAATCCACCGGCATCCGAAACGTATCTAAATCCTGATTGATCTTGCCGACCACGCGAAATCCTTTGGGCGTCCGGAAAACCGTGTACTCGAGTTTGAACTGCGGCGAGCCGCTCGACTCAAGCCACTGAATGAAGAAGTAGCGTAGCTCTTGATTCGATACCTGCTCCATCACTTTGCGAAAGTCCTCGGTCGTTACCGGCTGCCAGCTGTATTTGTCCAGAAAGGCCTTCAGGCCTTTTCGGAAATTAGCTTCGCCTACCAGATTGCGCAGCATATTCAAAATTGCCGCACCTTTGGCCGCGGTTAACGCCCAATATTCGGGAGAATAATCCTCCAGCCGCCCGGCCTGCAGCACCGGCGGATCTTTCATCGTCAGCGCCTCCACGTAAGTGTTCCGCAGCTCCGTCTCCATCGCACCTGGCCCGGCTGTATGTTCGGTATACAGCAATTCCGAATAGCGCGCCGGTCCGTTCGCGAGCCATAACTGATTGCGGCTGCGCGGCGAAACCAGGATGCCCCACCACTGCCGCGACAATTGGTTCGCCAGTACCCGCCAGTTAGCCTGTTTCGTTATCGCGCTCGGGGCCAGAAACACGATCCCCGGCGCCGAATATCCGCTTACCGCGCCATCTTCCGTCTCCACCAGCGTCAAATTCGCTTGCGGTGCGAGGCCATACTCGCCGGTGAAGAAGGTCATGATCTTGCCGACTTCTTCCCCGTAAGCCTGCGCATGCAGCGCCTTATCGCCGCGAAAGAAAACGTCCGTCGAAATTCCCTGCGAGCTGACTTTCGACGGCTCCCCCTCCAAAATTGCGATGCTGCCGGGGAACCCCGCCTTCTCGGAATGGAACGAATAGATTGTAGCCCCGCCTGCCCCGTGATCCGTTTTCAAATCGCCGCTTCCCGCCACGCGATATCCCGCCGGTACTGTAATTTTCAAATCCGCGGCAAACCGGTTCGTTGTATAGCCGCTTACAGGAAACCAGCGTGCGGGATACAGCAAATATCCAAAATCCGGATGCAGCGCGGCGAATCGGATCCCCGACACTGGCGAATCTTCGTTGCCCGTCAGCTTACCGTCGTAGTTGATCGCGATCTGCGTTGTCTGATTCTTTTGCAGTGCTGTGGGAAAAACCACCCGCACCGTTCCGTCCGGGTTGCGCGTTGTCTGAACGGCCGCGCCCTGAGCGTCCACTGCTTTTGAAATGTTCAGCGCGTTATTCAGCTCGAAAGTCGAATCGATCGAGTTATCGAGCGCAGTGAGGTCGATCTTTGCGGTGGCTTCGATCGATTGCGTTCGTGGATTGATGTTTGCATCGATCGTGTACTTCTGGACTTCGATCCGCGACGGTGTACGCCCCGCCTGTGCCCAGGCGCCAGCGCCCAGCGCAAGGACAAAAATCATGCCTATAATACTGCGCCACATCGTTTCTTTATTGTCCCCCTACCGCTTCCGCGATTGTGGCTGCCACGCGCGCCAGCGGATCGCCCTCCCGCGTCAAGGCGCCCCGCACTTCGGCCAAGTCTTCTCGCATACGATTGGCCTGAGCCTCGTTCGTCAACAATTTGCTCGCCTCTTCCACAAGCCGGGCCGCCGTCATTTCACGCTGCATCAGTTCCGGCACGATTTGCCGGCCGGCGACCAGGTTCACCATCGATAGAAAAGGAACTTTGACCAAGTGCCGTCCTGCGTACCAGCTCAGCGGAGTGACCTTATAAAAGGTCACCATAGGAGTGCCCAGCACGGCCGCTTCGATAGTCACCGTGCCGCTCGCCGCCAACGCCAGACCCGCATGGCCGATCGCATCCCACGTGTCGTTTTCTATTATTTGGATGGATTGTGTCTCTATGGGTTCCCGAAAAGTTTCAAGCACCCCACGCTCCCGGAATCCGCTCGGGGTAGCCAGTACCACGCTCAGATCGAACTTCCGGCGAAGTTCCGCCGCGGCCGTAAGCACCGTTCCCAAATGCCGCCGGGCCTCGCCCGCCCGGCTTCCCGGTAGCAGCACTAGTACGCGCCGGTCCTTGGGCAACCCATACCTGTCCAAAAACTCATCGCGCGACCGCCGTACTCGCGCTGTTGCCGCCAGTGGGTGACCTATATAGGTAGCGTCCACGCCGCGCTCCCGGAACCACGCTTCTTCAAAAGGAAACAGGCAGAATAGCTTGTCTACTAGCTTCTGCATCGTCTTGGCCCGCCCGGCCCGCCACGCCCATGCCTGCGGAGCCACCAGGTAAAAGACCGGCGTCCCCGTTTCCTTCAAGCGCCGCGCGAGCCGTAAATGAAAGTCCGGATTGTCAGTAAGCAGCGCCGCAGCCGGCCCGCGCGCTCGCGCCGCTGTTGCCAGCTTTCGATATTCACGGTAAATCCGTGGCAAGTGATGCACCACCTCAGCCAATCCGACCACCGACAAATCCGCCGCGTCCACGACCGGCTCTACTCCTTCAGCCTGCAGCCTCGAACCCGCGCATCCGAAAAACTGTGCCGTCGGCATCCGTTGCCGCAAGTGCTCGACCACTCCGGCTGCATACATATCACCGGACGCCTCGCCCGCCGAAACAAGAAACTGCACGTTGAAGCTCAAGTCTATCAACGGGACGGGCCATGCCTCTTTGCTAGAATCGAGGTCGAAATCCCAGCATGTCCACTCAACGAGACCCCAGCCAGGCTGCCGCCGCGCCGAGCGGTCTTTCCAGGGTAAGCGTCGGTCAATTCGCGGAACGTTTTCGCGCCGAAGTAATCCCCCTGAGCAACACGTTCGCGTATTTTTGCGCTTCGGTGCCGATGAGCGAAGAGGTCCTCAAAGAGTACCTTGAGGAGCCCGTTGCCGCACTTCCTCCCGCGATCGCCGCCATGCTCCCGCGGATCTCTATCCTGTTGGTCCCTTATCTCGAACGTTCCGGCGAACGCCGTGGCGCCAAGGCCGGACGCAAAACTCGCCCAGCTCTCGAAAAAATCAGCGACTTCGTGGTCGGCGAGCGTCCCGCAGAAGGCCGCCAGTCCTGGGCTTCTCAAATTAGTTTTGAAAACGAAACGGTCCTGCTCTTTGCGCTCAAAGAGCAGGATGTTGCCGAGTATCACTATCGCCTGTACCGGCGGCTCGCCGCCCTGGTTGCCGAGAAATGGTCCACGCAGGCCGCTTCGGCTTACAAGGCCATAATCCGCGAAGAACTCATGGCCAGCGTGCATGGCGAGGTGGATGACGAAAGCTGGCAGGCGAAGCAAACACTGCTGCGCCATCAATCGAACGTCAAGCGCGATAGCGCTGCCTTCGGCGATTACGTGCGGCAATCCTTTATCGATACGCTGACGCTCTATCTCCACGGCATCTGCTGTGACATCGACGTCGAGACCGGCCCGCGCCAGTTGCCCAGCCGCTATCTCCGCAAACGGCTCAATCTTCTTAAGTCGCTCTACGCACCCCCTACGGGCTATACGCTATTCCCCGAAGAGGACGATCAAAAGAGTCGCGATAGTCAAAAATTGGTGACTGACTAAGCGAACAGTCTTTCAGCGAGAGGAATACGCTTCCGCCACGCGTGCCGTATCCGCGTATCCCAACCATCGCGAAATCTTTCCGCTGCGAACTGTGAACACATGCGCCATGGCGACGTCCAGTTTCTGTCTCGTGGCCTTAACCGTCCCCGTAAAGCGCCCGAGCCCGACAACCTGATCTTCCGCCGCAATCAATTCGTGTGCCGTCACCTTTCCACCTTCCACCGAGCTGAGCGCTTCAAAAAATCGCTGCGCCCCGGCGCGCCCGCTAAACTTTCCTGAGTACGGAATCGATTGCGGACCTTCCGTCACCCACTCGACGTCATCCGTCACCCGATCCAAAATGTATTGGACATCGCCCCGCGCGAATGCGTCATAAAGACTCTCGACCAGCTTCTTATTGTCATCGACCTGTGCCATACACGGCCTCCTCGAGCCATATACGAGTTATCCAGCCCGCGCGGATTCATTGGGCGAATCCCGGACGGTTAATGCGGATCTGCCGCGAAAAGTCGACATCGCCGGTCGGCTGTATCAGCGCCCGCCGCTTCAACTCTGGAAACGGTAAGCCTCCTGTTACTAGATCGCCTTTTTCATAAAGCAATTCATCGCCTTCCCCGACAAATAGCGTCCGCCAATCCCACTGCGAGATCCCGCCGACTTTCGCCTGGGCAAGATACCGGACGAAGCTCGTCGCGCAGTTGGCGGTCACAGCGTTGTACCACTCCGGACGCTGTCGCGCCTGGTTCATCCATCCGAGGTAGTGCACAAACAGACTTCGCGCATTCACGGGCGTCGTCTGCGTCCGATACAGATACACCTTTTCTCCCCGATAATTTGTCCTCACACGCACCACGTCCCGTTCTTCGGAAATCAAGTACAGTGTTTGAAACTGGCGAAAGAAGCCGCGGATGGCCGAATATTCTTGCCCCACCGTTTTCCGCGCCTCGATCGATGTCGCCAGATGGCTTCCATCCGCAAACTGGAAGCTTACGATCGCGTGCGCGATCCAGTCCATTCCCCAATGGCTCAAGAACAAGTCCACTCCGCGAACATCGGAAAGCGAAACGGTTTTCGTTTCCCAGTATGGAGTGTAGTTCGTCTCGCTTACGTAGTCGCAATTCCGGATGTTGTGAATGGTTGCGTGATCCGCCGCTATCTCTGCCCAGGGCAAACGCGCTACGTCCGGCTGCCAGTTGCGATTGTCATTCGGCTTCAGGCTGAACCACCAGACCATCACCAGCGCCAGGCTCAGCAGCCAGAGCGCGATCCTCTTGCGAGCCACTGTTGCCGCAAAAGCCAGATAGCCAAACGCCAGCGGCCAGTGCAGCAGCCATGCTACCGGGAAATCGAACCATAACGCTGCCGCCGCCCAGATCGTCATCAGGCTGCACAATACAACCGCCGTTCGCCTCATCGCATCAATCTCATCGCATCGATCTATCGTCCGCCAGTCTGTTGCATGCCGATCTATCATGTTAGACTTCTCCGGTAACGGGAGGCCTTGCATGGGCAGCTTCGAGTTTGGTCTCTTCTGTCTGCTGAGTTTCGCGGTACCGGTGCCTATCCTCGCCTGGCTTGATCGCGTTTCGAAAGGAAAACAGCGGTAATGTACGCCGGTCATTTTGCGGTAGGTCTGGCGCTGAAAGCCAGGCAACCCGCCGCGCCTACGTGGGCCGTGCTTCTCGGAACCGGCTTCCTCGATGTGCTGTTCGGCATCTTCGTAATGCTGGGCATCGAGCGCGTCACCATGACGCCGCACGTAGGTCAAGGCTTCTCGCTCGATTTCATCGATTGGTCCCATTCCCTGCTCATGTCGTTGATGTGGTCACTTGTTTATTGCGCCGTCTTCTGGCGCCGCGGGCGCGCGGTAGCTTTTCTGCTGGCCTTCGCAGTCTTCTCGCATTTCCTGCTCGACTTGCCCATGCACCCGAGCGACCTGGCGCTCTGGCCGTATGCCCATCCTCACATCGGCTTCGGCTTGTGGAATCGTTTGCCCACAGGGTGGTGGTGGATCGAGCTCGTGGTAGTCCTCGCCGCCTGCGCCCATTACACGGTCCGGGCGCGGCAAATAAAAGCCTTCGGCGGCCGCGCTTTGTGGGCTTGCGCTGTGATTCTTCTGCTCCACGTCGCGAATGCACCGTGGTGGAAGAGTTGATGAGCGAAAAAGTCATGGCTCCCGCATTGCCCAAGGCCAAAATGCAAGCCAGCCTACGCAGCCACCACGCCAGAACACCGAACGCCTAGTGAACTCGGTCCATGTTCTCGAAGCGGCAAATAAATCCCCAGCCGCCGGTTAGCTCGCTCACGGCCAGCATCAATTCGTTGCGTCCCTTTTTGAGCCGCAAATATACTGCGTCGTTTTCCGGATTTACTACGCCTAGAAATCCGGGGTCGCGGAAGCGTTGGGCACTTTTGCCGCGGTAAAGAATCTTGTCATTTAAAAAAACGCTCACGTCATCGCTGTAACCGATGTTGAGCTTCTTTAGTTGATCCCGATCCGAAACTATCGTGGTGCGAGCGTAGATTACCTGAATTCCTTTTTGGGGTTCCAGGCGCTTTGAGAAATCGTTTGCGAAGCTGGGGGTGACGTTGGGCCCCTTTAGGTACCGATTGATGACCACGAACCCCGGCGGTTCAGCCGCGATCTCTTGCCACTTCATTGCGGCGGCTTCCGATTTCGATAGCGGGCGCTCGAGATTGCGTTCCAGGGCATCGATGCTTGGTGACAAACTCCATTTTGTGATTGTTGCCGCCGGCATTGCGGGCTCATGACGCTCCCACGCTACGGGTGGAGTTTCGCGTATTTCGAAATTCGAGAAGTACGTCCCTTCCAAGCCAATGCCACCTTTGCGAATTCCGCTTTTCAAATCGTCCATGACAAGCGAAGGCTCGCGCATATCATTGACGTATAACTTTGCCTGAGCGCCGGTTATCTCGAGGCGCACATGAAACCAAACACCTCTCGGAATATCGACTGCTCGGGTGAATCCCGGCCCGTTGTAGATTTGCCAGGGTGCCATTCCATTCAAGATCGGTGCATATTGCTGGGCGTCGTCGAGACCGGTTTTGTGTGGCCGCAAATAAACCTCCTCGCCGTTGTCGTCTCCTTGTGTGCGGAAATAGATGTTGTAAAACCCGCGTTCTCCGCCGCCAGCCATGTCGACGTCTATCACGCCATCTGTCATCTCGAAATCTTTCAGCGAGGCGGCGCCGTCTTGCAACCAAAGACAGCGTCGACCTAAATGTTCGGTGGCCTTAGCCTTACCCGCGAGCTGCCAGCGTGGCGAATCGGTCGGAATAGATTCTGCCTGAGCCGTCCGAATGGCACCGAGGCACGCGACGCCCAGACCCAGGCGCAAGATTATTTTTATTGATTTGTCTCGCACATTCCAGAGTCTTGCGCTTGTCATGTCTAGTGATTGCAAGAAGAAGCTCATGAAGGCTGCCTAGCATCTTGGAATGCTGCATTCGAAGTGCCAGGAAAAATGCTCCACCTTCAACCTCTTCCCGGCCAGCAGCATTCGGAAGGTGTCCGGGATTGGGAAGGCGAGTTCCCTATCGCCACTTGCCTTCACCTCCCCTTCTCTGAGCCGTCCTTGCCGGAGTGCGCAGGTTCAGCCTTCGCGATCAATAGCCCAGCAAACCCGTGCGTGAAGGGCCTTGCTTTCTGGAGCGATCCACCGTCACAATGACGCGATAGGAGAGACCCATGTTTGTCATTCGTAATACCTTTGTCGCAAAGCCGGGTTGCGCCAGCAAACTGGCCGCACAACTCAAGGAAGCGGTGGCTGCGTTTCAAATGCCTGGTGCCCGCGTCATGAACGATGTTACTGGCGATTTCAACCGCGTGATCATGGAGCACACTGCTGAAAGTCTTGAAGAATTCGAAAAAAGGATGCAGGAAACCATGGGCAGCCCCATGTACCGAGAGCGGATGGCCGGGTATACCGAACTTTGGATCACCGGAAGTCGGGAGGTCCTGCGCGTCGTGTAAGGGCTTCCTGTCGCAGATTTCGTTTGGTTTTTTTTGCGGCTGGGCTGAGCCCTCACGCGCCAAAAATGCCCGTGCCCACGCTCCAGGAGCAATTCGGCCAGATCGACATCTATCTTTTCGACCAGCTTCTGAAAGGCCGCATCTCGCCCGGAATGCGAATACTGGACGCCGGATGCGGTTCCGGCCGAAACCTCGTCTACTTCCTGCGGGAAGGGTACGAAGTTTACGCCGCGGACGCGGACCCGCAGGCCGTGGATAGCGTTCGCTCCCTCGCCCGGATGCTCGCGCCCGCGCTTCCGGAGTCGAATTTTCGAGTCGAAGCCGTCGAACATATGTCTTTCGACGATGCCTGCGCGGATGTGGTCGTCAGCAACACCGTCCTCCATTTCGCCCGCGACGACGCGCACTTCGAGTCCATGCTGCACGGATCGTGGCGCGTTCTGAAGCCCGGCGGGCTCTTCTTCTGCCGCCTCGGATCCTCGATCGGCATGGAGAGCCAGGTGGAACGCATCCAGGGACGCCGCTACCGGTCGCCGGATGGCTCGGAGCGGTATCTGGTGGACGAAGCGCTGCTCGGCTCGCTCACCGAACGGTTAGGCGCCGAACTGGCCGACCCGTTGAAGACCACGGTTGTCCAAAATCAACGCTCGATGACCACATGGGTGCTGCGGAAGAAACTGCTCTGAGAGAACCAGACTTTAAAGCACGATTGGAAATGGCGAATCCAGACGCAGGCCCAGCGCCGGACTAACCGCGGCGTCCGCCATTGAGCAGGCGAAGCAAGATATTCAAAGTTGCAACAAAGATGTTAAACACGCCGGCAAAAAGCATCAGGGCTCCGGGAATTGGGCTATCCGCATCGGGAGAACGCAGGACGGCACTTGTGGAATACACAAGGGTAAAAACGCCGAGAGCACCAATCCCGAGACTAATCAGAATGCCCACAAAGCCAATGTGCAGGAAGCTGTTGAGAATGACGGAGCCTATGAGCGCAAAGAATATGCCCGTCATCATCCCGCGAGGGGCGGAGAATTCCCGCCGCGTGCTCATTACATACAGAGTGATGCCGATGAAGACAAATCCTGTGATACCCAGCGCTACAAAAATGTACTGCGGCGCGATCATCCGTGCTACCCATAACAGCGGTGAAAGCGCAATCCCCGAGATGAACCCGTCGCCGACAAGAGCCGCTACACCGAGTTGGTGATTGTGCCGCACCGCAATGGCAATGCGAGGAACGAGATTGAGCAGCAGCAGAGCCGCAATCCAGCCAATCCATCCCGAAAAGAACCGGGCGAGCGTTTCCGAGGTCGCTCCGATATATCCTCCGGCAATGGCACTGAAGACAGCGAGCCCGAATAGGAGATAGGTTTGCTTAACGACGACGGCAGTCTGCCCGCTGAGAGTCGTCGTCCCGCTCAGCTTGTCCCAAACGGAAGTCTGTGGATTGTATTCGTACATCGGATGGCCTCACTTCATTTTAGTGATCTCGTAGGAGCCGCAGTCAACCCACGCTAAAAGCGGCAATGGCTCATAACGTAGCGCGGCACACGTGCCCGCCGTGTCGTGACCATCCCGACATCAGCGAGTCGAAAGTAAGAAATACCTGGATCACCCAGCTGATCTATGTCGGTGAGGTTCTTCACATGCGTTCTCTAGGCTCTCGCGTCCTTCTCCTGACGGTCGTTTTGGGCTGCATCGCCGGATTGCGGGCTGACCAGCTTGTCCAAAATCCCTACGTAGGAATCACACTCGTCACGCGAACGGAAACCTCGCCCCGGCCCGAGACGATGCACATTGCAGAAATCGATTTAACGGCGCCGGGCATCGGCTTCCGGCTCACTCCTCCAGGCGGAACACTGGAGACCCTTAGGCAAACTACCCTGAACTATCTCAATCAGGAGCATGCGCAACTGGCGATCAACGGTCTGTTCTTTCTTCCGTTCCCTTCGACTGATCCCAACTCCATGCTCATTGGTCTTGCAGCGTCCAACGGAAATGTATATTCTTCGTTCGAGGCGCCGGTCCAATCCTACGCGATCGTCACCAACTCACCGGGGCTGAATATCGACTCATCCAATAGCGCCAGTATCGTGCACAACGATACTGCCTTCGCTGATGGCAAGCATGTACTCGAAGACGTAACTCTGTGGAATGCCTTGTCCGGTTCGGCCCAAATCGTTACCAACGGAGTCAAAACGATTCCGGCATATGTCGACGCCGCACATCCCGACGGCCTGCTCACACCTGGCGGCCCGGCAAACTATTCCAACAGCAACTCCTGGTACGACCTCACAAACGCCCGGACCGTCGCTGGACTGTCACAAGACAACCAGACTCTTTTCCTGTTCACAGTCGATAACGCGGGCGGAAGCAGAGGTATGACCGTCGGTGAGGTAGCAGATCTGTTGATTCAGGACTACGGCGTCTATAACGCCATCAACCTGGACGGCGGCGGCTCTACTTCGATGGCGATTGAAGATCCCGCAACCGGCCTGGGCAGGTTCGTCAACGTATCTTCCGACAATCCCAACGGACGCTCCGAGGGGAGTAACCTTGCTGTCTTTGCTATCTCCGTTCCGGAGCCATTGTCGTTAGGCTACATCGCTACTGGCTTGTTTGCCATCGTCATTTTGTGGCGCCGGTCCCTTGGAATGCATAGCAGCGCCTCTTGAGACGAGAAACGCCGCCATTTCGCTCTTTCTGCAATTGACCGAGCGGCGAAGGGGAGTGACTCCAACACTGTCTCGAGCGGCGATTTCGGCGCCGCAGTCCAATAAGGCTTCCGCCACCTCGACATTACCTCGTCGAGCCGCCATGTGCAGCGCCGTGCAATGTTTCACGCCACCTCGGGCGTTCACGTTCGCGCCGGCCTCAACCAAGGCCTTAATCACAATTCCGCCGCCGGCCACTGGGCACTCATTGCCCACGCAATACAGCGGTGAGTGCCCGGTGGAATCCTCGCTATTTGGGTCGGCGCCCAGTCGCAAAAGCAACTCCACGATTGTCAAATTGCCGGAGGCGGCTGCCGTATGCAGTAGCGTGCGGCCGCTATAGCGTTCCTGAGCGAGAGTCGGATCCTTAGATAGGTTTCTCTGAACATAGTCCAGCATCGCAGCATGGCCGCTGCCGATCATCAGTCCGAGCAGGCTCGCGAAAACGCCGCGATTGGTTTCAAAGTAGACCCGTAAATGAAGATACTCTGCTAAGGCTATGACACGGTCTGTTTCACCGTTGCGCACCGCCGCTACCGCCTCATCCAACGCACGCTGCGCGTCCCATCGCCGCATGATTTCTTCGTGGATGCGCTCGCCGGGCAGTTCGCTGGGGTCTAACGCGATGGGAACCGTTGGCTCGATGTTGACGACATAGGCGGACGATCTCGCAAAAAACGCGAGCAAAGCTCTGCGCACCGGCTCCGCGACTTCTACATCATCCAGAGCCGTCTCCATATTTCGTATCCAGGCGTCCCTTTCCGTCTGCCCGATTTTGAACCGCAGGTGCGATTCGCGCAGACTCAGCCGCCAGCGTCGCTGCGCGTCTTCGGACGGTCCACCTAGTAACTGAGCAAGGAACGCTGCGAATTCTTCGATTGCGCATTTAAACGTCTTTCCCGGAAACAAAGGACGCAGTACGGGATCGCGCGCGACACGGGCATAGAATGCAGTCGAGAGTTTGCGACACATGGCAGTTCCGCCGATCGCTTGATAAAGGTCGAAGCCAGCCATATTGTCCGCGGTGCCAGGAGGGAATGCTTTCCAACCATCACATTCTCTCTCATGCGAGGCTTGTTTGGTTCGGGGAGTACACTGACAAAACACTATGGACGTCGCGACTGCCCTGAAACTACTCGACATCATTTCGAAAGCACTTCCTGTTTTGCTGGTCTTCAGTGGCATAATCGCGTTCCTCTCTCGCGAATGGATCAGGAAATGGATTGAAGCGCATTTCAGGCGAACAGTCGATGCGGAACTGGAAAGTATGAAGGCGCGCCTGGCTGAATCCCTCGAAGAAAAAAAGCTGCTCTGTCACAGGACCTCGCCAGAACGACGGAAACGCTTAAGGCGCAGCTCGCTACCACTCTGGAGCGCGACAAGCGAGGTATGGATGAAGAATTTCGCCGTAAGGCCAGGAAGTTCGACCAGCAAGCCGCTTATTATGAGGCGTTCTCTATCGGCTACACCGCCACGATTGTGGAACTGTATGCCCTGGATGGTGATTATTACGATGCGATCAAACAATATCCCGACTTGATCGCACACGCTCGCCAGCTTTACCTCTCGAGAGCTCATTCCCTGCTGATGCAGGCACAGCAGAGTCTTAAGGACCACGAGCCGTATGCCGATAGTGATCTGGTCAACCGAATTGCCCGACTGTTTCGAGATCTGTCGTCCTTCATGGCGGAAGGCGCAAGAGACAAGAACCGGCTGGATCAACTGGCTACGGAGAAGAGTTTAGTCCAGGCCCAGCTAAAGGAGGAGATTTTCAAGGAACAAGTCTGACACTCCTCCCGCCGGGCCTTGGCCCTCAAAATCCCAACCGCACCGCCACCTGCATTTGCCGGTTTGATCGCTGCGTCGTGGTGATAGTTCCCGCGCCTCCAACCCCGGCCGTCGCATTCGGCAGCCCGAACTGCGGATGATTCAACGTATTGAACATCTCCCAGCGGAACCCGAGATCGCACCGCTCACCTAGCATGAACTTGCGGCTCACGGTCGCGTCCAGGTTATAAATTGCGGGTGCGGTCAAAGTGTTGCGGCCCAGCGTGCCCCATGTAAATGCCGGCGGAGTGATGAACGCCGCTGGATTAAACCACTGTGCGATTGATTGGTTCGCCGGAATCGGATTCACGCCCGCTGCCGGATTCGCCCGGCTGCCCGCGCCCGTGTTCGATGGCGAGCCCGAGACTGTCACCGTATAGGGCAAACCGCTCTGCAGGACCACGATCCCACCAAGCTCCCAGTTGCGCACTAGATAGCTCACCACGCTTTTCCCATTCGCAAATGGCTTCCCTGGTCCAAACGGCAATTGATACGTCGCCGCAATATTCACGCGATTGCGGATGTCGCTGTTTGAAGTCGCCCAATCGGCCCCCCGATTGGTCGGATCCTGCGGTATCGGACCGTTCACGCCGCCGTCGCCGCCGATATTGTCGAGCCCGTGCGACCACGTCCAATTGGCAAGCAGATAAAACCCGTTGCTCAATCGCTTTTCGACGCTCGCCTGCATGGAAGAGAAGAAAGAATTTCCCGCACTCTCGAGCCAGGTGACCGCCGACACGCCCGGCAAAATCGCCGCGTAGGGGCGCCGTGGATCGATCGCGCCCGGACCGGGATTCGGTTGGTTGATGTTCGGCATCCAGGTAAGATGCGCCCCCGCCGAGCCGACATAGCCCAGTGTCGCGGTGATGCTTTTACTCATCTCCCTTTGCACGCTGAAATTGAACTGTTGTATCTGCGCGTTCCGATAATCCGGCGTCACGCCCTTCAGCGCGTAAATCGCCGGGCCCTTCGTCAGATTAGGAGCCGTCGTTACAATCGGGAAGCCCTGCGAGACGAACAGGCTCGGAACATCGTTGCCGGATTGCGCGATATTCAGCACAAAATCGAAAGGCGGCTGCCGTTCCTGCCGGATGTTGCTGCCCGCATTGCCCTGAGGATCGTAGAAGATCCCATATCCGCCGCGAATTACCATCTTCACGTTCGGTTGCCAGGCAAACGCTACGCGCGGTCCGATCGCTTTGTAGTCGGTGTTGATATTCGCGGTCGCTTCACGCCATTTTGTCCCGCGATCAATTGCTGTCCGGTCGCCGGATTAAAGTTCGCCCAGTAATTATTTGCCTCCGTGAAAGGCGTGTTGATCTCATAATGTAGCCCGAGGTTTATCGTCAGCGTCTTCGTCACACGCCAGTCGTCTTTCACATAGAAATCCAGCTCGTTCGTGCGCAGGTGTGCCGATCCCGGCAAAAAGAAATCGCGGCGAAGCGCCAGCGGATAGCCAAGGATCATGGATGCGATCGCGTCGCCCGTGCCCGCCGGCGCCGCCGTATTGCGCGTATAAGCAGGGTCGAAATTCCAGCGTCCAAACGGACTCTCTCCGGGCGGGCTGGCCGTCTCGCTCACGCCGCGGAAGTGCAGGTCTGTCCCGAACTTGAAAGCATGATTGCCCCTTAGCACGCTCACGTTGGCGATCGCCTCGTGCATGTATTCGTCGCGAATCAGCGGTTCCGAGCGCGGTGCGCCCAGGCCTGCGTATCCGGTCATCCCGATAATCGGTGCATTCGGCTGCAATGGATCCGCGGTGTTGCGGCCGCCGATCTTGCTCCATACCGGATCTGTGAGAGTTGGTGCCAGCAAGCCCATGTGATACTGCGTATACCCATAGCGGAAATCCGCCACCACCGTCGGCGAGAAAATGCGCGTCCACGAGCCTACAATGCTGTGCCCTTGCGCGCTGTCGAACCCCGCGAAACTGTTCTCGTTGCCCCCGATCGCATCGTTAAAGGTATTCGGCATCTGAATGCCAGCCCAGTCCACCGTATAACGGAAAAACAAGCTATCTTTTGGCCCTAACTGATGATCCACGCGCGCATCACCGCGGTGCACGCTGCTCCGCTTTACTGGTGTAGTGGTGTAGTTATTCACCAGCGCCGAAGTCTGTGGAAGCGGATAGAGATTCGCCAGCGCTAGACCGATCGGGTCGAACCGGCTGGCGGGAATTCGGTCGCCGCTAAATCGGGTGCGCACCAGCGTCGAAGGATCGTAAATCCCGTTCGCTATGATCCCTTGAAAATTACCCGCGCGTTCCGCCGCCGTCGGCACCGTAACCACCAGTGGCGAGCCGAATACTTCCCGATATCCTTCGTAATCGACGAAGAAAAATGTGTGGTCCTTGCCGTTATAACGCGGCAGCATCACCGGGCCGCCCAGGCTTGCCCCGAACTGATTCAGCTTGTACGGCGGCTTCGGGCCGCCCGCCAGCGCGAAAAAGTTGCGTGCATCTAGCGTTTCGTTGCGCAAATATTCAAACAGCGATCCGTGCAGCCGGTTCGTCCCCGATTTCGACGTCACCACCACTACCGCCCCGCCCGCCCGGCCATATTCGGCGCCGGCATTGTTCGTTAGCACCTTGAATTCCTGCACGCCCTCGACCGGCGGCCGCACCACGAACGTGTGCGAGACCATCTCCGTATCGTCAATCCCGTCGAGCAGCACTTGATTCGAATAATTCGAGGCGCCGTTCGCCTGTAGCGCCGTGCCGCCCGGACGCAACTCGTCCGGCCGCGTACCCGAATTGATCGTCGCCGTCTGTGCATAGTCCAGCCCCGAAACGCCCGGCGCCAGAATCGCGAGCTGCACAAAGTTGCGGCCATTCAGCGGCAGCGAAGAGACCGCCGTGCTGTTGATTACCTGCCCCACGGACGCGTTCTCGGTTTGCAGCGGCGGCGCGGCGCCGCTTACTTCCACCGTTTGCGTTACAGCGCCTAGCTGCATCGTAAAGTCCCGCCGCGCCTGCTGGCTGACTTGCAGTTCCAGGTCCCGATACACCACCTGCCCGAAACCACTCAGTGATGCCGAGATCGTGTATTTTGCAGGAATCAGATTCACCACCGTGTAAGCCCCCGCCGAATCGGTCAGCACTTTTACGCTCGTGCCGGTCGCTTCGTTGGTGACGGTGATCTGGACGCCCGGCATCGCAGCGCCAGAACCATCAACAGCGTTTCCGACGATGGATGCGCGCTCCACTTGCGCGTCCAGCAAGCACAGCGCTCCGGACGCGAAAAACAGAGAAACTAAACAAGCAGCTTTCACCATGGAAAGGACCCCCGAACTACCCGTTTACTGCGAGGCGAGCGAACCGTCGGCGTGGAAGGCCGGCGGAAATGGCCGTGTTCCCTGAAATGGATACTTCTTCAACACGGCTTCTTGGATCTCAAATCCCAAGCCCGGCTTCTGGGGCAGCGGATAGCGCCCGTCCACCATCCGCATTGCCGGGAACCCCATAATGTCTTCCCAGACGCTGTTAATCTCTTTCGATTGCACGGCGCCGCAAATCTCCTGGCACAGGAAATTCGGTATCGAGGCGTCCACATGCAGGCTCGCCACTCCCCCGATCGGCCCTTCGCACGCATGCGGCGCCATCCGGATACCCGCCGCATCCGCCAGCGCCGCCACTTTCCATAGCGCCGTTATGCCGCCTACATGCGCAATATCCGGTTGCAGCACGTCTACTACGCCCAGCTCGATCAATTGGTTGAACCCGTATGCGGCAATCAGCCTCTCGCCCGTCGCCAGCGGCGTGGTCGAGCGTTTCGCTACCCGCTGCATCGCGCGCACGTTTTCCGGTGGGCATACTTCTTCAGCGAACAGCAAATGCAGCGGCTCTATCTCCTTCACAATGATCGAAGCCACGCTCGGACTCGGCTTCGCATGAAAGTCCACCGCAAAATCGATATCCGGTCCCAGCCCCTCCCGGATCGTTTCCATCGATTTCACCGCGCGCGTCAATTTCGCGTTCGTCTCGATCCACTCCATGTATGTGGGCAACTGGAATTTCAGGGCGGTGACTCCCGCCTTTCGCGTCTCATCCCCGAGCGCCTTCGCCGCGTCGAGCGTCCACGCCTGCGCGTGATAATACCCCCGCACACCGCGTGCATCTATCGGGCCGCCCAGAAGCTGGTACACGGGCGCTCCCAGAACCTTGCCGCGAATATCCCAAATCGCCTGGTCGATTCCAGAAATCGCTGACCCCAGCACCGGCCCGCCGCGGTAGAAGCTGCCGATGTACATCAACTGATACAGATGCTCGGATTGCATCGGATCGCTGCCCACAATGAAATCGTGCAGATCGTTCACGCAGGCCATCGCGGCCGCGGCCTTCCCTTCGAGCGTCGCTTCGCCCCAGCCCACCACGCCTTGATTCGTCTCGATCTTCACGAAAACATAAGGCCGGTCCGAGCGCGCGATCTTTTCATCGAGCGTGATGCCAAACACTTTCATGTCCGTGATGCGCAGCTTTGAGCCTACGTCTTTGAATACGTCCGATCCGGGTGGTAGTGCCGCGGCCGGCGCCAGATCGCAGCCGCACCCAATCCGGAACGAACTACGGCGGTTCTTCAGTCCGCTGGCCGCCGCCACTGCACCCAGAAATTCGCGCCGTATCACAGGACCTCCTCGCTGTACTTCTTGAGTGCTTCTTCATTCACTTCAATGCCCAGGCCCGGCTGATTCACGAGCGGCGCAAATCCGTCTTTTGCGATTTCGCGATTTCCCCCTGTCAGCTCCGCGCGCATGGCGCGATCCTGCTCGGCGAGAGGCTGCGGTACTTGCTGCGCAAAAAAATTCGGCAGGCTCGCCGCCAGGTGAATCGCCGCTACCGTCGCGATTGGACCGCCATCGTGATACGGGCCAACAGCCACGTAATTCGTCTCCGCCACCGCCGCCATCCTCCGAATCTGCCGGATGCTGTTCAGCCCAATACTTGGCCTCAAAATATCCACACATCCCCAGCGCAGCAGGTTCTGAAATGTCGCCACGTTGTGTACCCGTCGGCCCAATCCCACGGGCGTCACGCTCTCGTCTGAAATCCGCGAAAGTGCATCGTTCGTCAAAACATCGGTCGGTTCATCGAGCCACAGCAGGTGATCCCGTTCGAACGCCGTGGCAATAAAACTGGCGTCACCCGGCGTCAGCGTCGCGTTCGCATCCAGTACGAAATCCGCTTCTGCTCCGGCCGCTTTTTTAAGCCGGTCAAAACGCTTTCGAACGGCGTCCGTGTATGCCTGCATCCGCCACAGCGCATCACGTGTTGGGATCGGAAACGAAAACGCTCTCGCGCCCTGCTCCATACCCCGCTCGACGGAGTTCGCAAGCGCCTCTTCGTCGCCGCCTTCTATGCGTGCTACCACACGTGCCTTGAATCGCGTCGGGCCGCCCAGATATTGATATACCGGCACGTTCGCTGCGCGCGCAGCGATATCCAGCATCGCGTTATTGACCGCCGCTTCCATCGCGGGTAACCCCGCCAGCCGGTGCCGAATGAACTCTGCATCAGTCGCCCGCCGGCCTGCGATAGCCGCCTTGGCCTCGGCTACATCTGTCGCAACCGTCGCGCCGCCTTCTCCATAGCCCGCTATTCCGCCACGGCTATCGAGTTTCACCACTGTATAGCGGCGCCCAGAAACCGGTTCGCGCACCCGCCACGCTCGCAGGCTCGTAATTGCCAGCCGGTCGTCCGCCGCCGCTGCCGGCGCAAACGCCACCTGCCCTCTCCAGTGCTTTGCCATGTACCGCCTCGTTTTAATTTCGGGCTACAACTATATGCAAAACTCAAGCCGAAAGCAAGTGTCGTTCGTTTGATCCATCAGTTTGTGTAGGCGATGAGAAACACGCAGCCGGTGTTGGTGTGAATCGGCCGGTGTGTGATGTTGGCTGGCATGCAAACGAAATCTCCAGCGTAGGCTGTAATACCGTCCGAATCGGTCACGCTGCCTTCGATCACATAGCATTGCTCCACTTGCCGGTGTTCGTGCTCCGGAAATACGGCGCCTGGTTGCATGCGCACCAGCAACGTCTTCCGGCCTAGCAGCGGCCGCACCTCCACGCCTGGCACACCGAACGCCATCCAGGGCGAGTCGTTCGCACGAACCAGTTTCATTTCATTCTTGGAAGAGGAAGCAGGTGCGATCCGCTCCAACAGCCGCGCGCGTACCGAAGCGTCAGGCGGCGTGGCCGGTGCACTCGCTGCTAATTGATCCGCCACCCGGGCATACTCGCCGTACCACATAGTGCACAGGGGGCACCCGCTCTGGAGACGCTGCTCGAACTGCGTCTCGTTCTCGGCAGGAAGCGCTCCGAGCGCATAGAGTGCCGCTGTTGTCGAGCACTCCCGCATTGCCGAAGTTATCTTCATCGCGCCTGCCCTACCGCGCTCGCGGAACCGGTTCCCAGCGCAATGCGCAGCTTGTCCATGCCCATGCGGATTCTGGTCTTGATTGTACCCAGCGGAACCCGCAGCGTCGCGGCGATCTCTACATGCGTAAGCCCCGAAAAATATGCCAGCTCGAGTGCCTCTTTCTGCTCTCGCGGCAGCGCATTTAAGGATTGACGGATGCGCATCTGCTGCTGCCGGAACATGCTGGCCTCGTCCGGCGAAGGCTCGCGGCTGCTGATCTCCCAATCGTCGAAGCGCCGCGGCTCTTCGCGCTTCTCCTTACTCGCCCGCGCCCGCAGACGGTCCACCGCACGGCTGTGCGTTAATACCGTAAACCAGCGCCACGCCCCGCTGCGTGCCGGATCGAAGCTCCGCGCACTCCGCCAGATTTGCTCGAATACCTCGAGTAAAACATCTTCCGCATCCGCCGCATTGCCTAGGATTCGCAGCGCCAGGCCATAGAGCATCGCGCTCGCTTCATCGTAAAGGGCTGCCAGCGATTCGCCGTTTCCGCCGGCCACGCCTTCGAGATAGGCATGCCAGCGCTTCTCGCGCTCCGACAGAGCATCCTCTGCTGTCACCCGGTTCCCCTTCGCAAGAAGATAACACGCAAAAACAAAAAGGGCGCGGTACTGTCCGTACCGCACCCTGAGGTGTCCGTCTTTTGCTTGCTTAGTTTTTAGTTATTGCTGATCTCGACGTTGATCATCTTCGGCTTGGCGATTTCTTTCTTCGGAAGCGTCACCGTCAGGACACCGCTCTTATAATCGGCCTTCACCTTTTCCGGATCCACTGTATCCGGCAGGCTGAACGCGCGCACGAACGAGCCGTAGCCGCGCTCGATCCGGTGGAATCCCTTACCGCTCTTCTCCTGTCCGAATTTGCGCTCGCCCTTCAGCGTCAGCGTTCCGTTCTCCAACTGAATTCCGACTTCCTTCGGATCGATGTCCGGTATGTCGGCCTTGAACACCAGCTCGTTCTCGTTCTCATAAATGTCTACCGCGGGCGACCACGGCCGCGAAGCCGGCTCGCTAAAAAGCCGCGAAAGCGATTCCTGGAACGCATCGAGATCGGTGTGAAATGGGTTGTATTGGATCACTGGCATTTGTTTATCTCCTCCCCTATTATTGGGTACAACTAAATCATATAATCTGCGTGTGTTTATGTCAAGTTATTTTATGTACCAAATTCCCCCTCCCACCCATCTCCCCTTCCGTATGCCCCAACTCCACGAAGGCGATCCCGCCCCGCCTGTCTCCCTCGATACCGATTCCGGCCAACCCTTTGAATTGTCATCACTTCGCGGTCAAAACGTGGTCCTTTATTTCTATCCCAAGGCCGACACCCCCGGCTGTACAAAGGAATCCTGCGACTTTCGGGACCACAATAAAAAGTTTTCGAAAGCCAATACGGTGATCGTCGGCATCTCTCCGGACGCCTCCAAAGCCCAGGCTAAGTTCAAGGATAAGTTCGACTTACCGTTCACCCTCCTGGCCGATAAGGAACATAAAACTGCCGAAGACTACGGCGTTTGGGCCGAAAAGAGCATGTACGGCCGCAAGTACATGGGCATCGAGCGCACGACCTTTCTCATTGATCCCAAAGGAGTTATTAAGAAGATCTTCCCAAAGGTGAAAGTCGAAGGCCACGCCGCCGAAGTCCTGCAATATATATAAGGTGGCTGCGCGAAGATATCCCGCCCATCCTCTCCTGGGAGTCGGCGCCTTGATTTTCGATCAGGACCGTGTCCTTCTCGTCGAGCGTGGCCGCCCGCCCCTGGCCGGAGAATGGTCTCTTCCCGGCGGTCTGGTCGAAACCGGCGAGCGTCTCGAATACGCCGTCGTCCGCGAAGTTTGGGAAGAAACTGGCTTGCGCGTCGAAGTCGGTGCCATTGCCACTGTCTTCGAGCGCATCATGCTCGATGAAGCCGAGGGCTGCGAATACCACTACGTGCTGATCGATTTCTACTGCACGCGGTTGGACGGCGAGCTTCGCCCCGGCGACGATTCCCGCCGCGTCGATTGGTTCAACATCGATTCGCTTGAGAAACTATCTCTCACGGCCGGGACGCGCCAGGTCATCGAGGCGTGCTGCTCACACCCTCCGACTTATCCTTACGTCGCACGCCCCATAAGCGAGTAGCTCTCGTTTACTTTGCCGATTCGATCAGCTCCCGATGCATCTGCAGGAGCTTCTTCGAATCGAACTTGATCAGCTTGCGATCGTAAGTCACCAGTCCGTTCACTTCGCCCTCGACGTCAGTCGTCTGCGTGTAGATCGCTGCCGCCAGGCCCGCCTTGACCAGCGGCCGAAGCTTCACGATGAGCTGTTCGTAAGCCGACTGGAGTGCGCCCTGAGTCTGGTAGGTCCGGTAGCCCCAGTTGCGTTTGTCCGTCCACCACAGGTGGTCCTCCACCGGATAGCCAAGGCCGCCGAACTCTCCTAAAACCGAAACCCGATCCGCCATTGCGGGAAACATATCCGGACCCGGGTACGAGTGCATGTCCTTCAAATCTCCAAAGTCGCGATCCTGCCAGCCGCTTGGTCCATCTACCAACCTTGACGGATCGAGCGACTTCACCCCGCGCAAAGTCTCGTTCGTATCGTGCTCGCCCCAGCCTTCGTTGAACGGAACCCAGGCGACGATGCTCGGCGTGTTGTGTAGGTTGGATACAAGCGCCTCCAGCTCACGGCGGAATCCGCCTGCGGCCTCAGCCGGAAAAATTGCGTCTGTTGGGCTGTTCTTCTTCACGCCTGTCGCGCGATCCGCAGTCATCGCGCTCGGCATATCCTGCCAGATCGCGAGGCCCAGCTTGTCGCACCAGTAGTAATAGCGCGCCGACTCGACTTTCACATGCTTGCGCAGCATGTTGAATCCCATGTCTTTCAACATATGGATGTCGAACTGGATGGCCGTGTCCGTGGGAGCGCTGTAAAGCCCGTCCGGCCACCATCCCTGATCGAGCGGGCCGATCAAGAATAGCGGCTTGTCGTTAATAAAAATTCGTTCCAGCCCGGCGCCATCTTTCCCAATGGCAACACTCCGCATGCCGAAGTAGCTCTTCACCGTATCGCCGGATTTGAGCTTCACCTCTAAGTCGTACAGCGTGGGTTTATCCGGCGACCACGGCTCAATCTGGCTGAGCGCAATCGCCGTGTCCGTTCCGGCCTTGCCCGCGACACGTCCAACCGTCTTTCCGTGCAGCTTCGCCAGCGCCGTAAATTCTGCCGCGCTCGAAGATTCCACTGTCAGTTGCAGTCTCTTGCCATTCAAATCCGGAGTGAGCACCAATCGCTGGATGTAAGCCGCTGCGACAGGCTCGAGCCACACTGTTTGCCAGATACCCGATACCGCGTTGTACCAGATTCCCTTCGGATCGAGCGACTGCTTGCCGCGTGGATGAAGCGCCGTATCGGTCGGATCCCACACCGAGACAACCAGCTCCTGTTCCGCCGAATCTTTCTTCAGTGCGTCCGTTATGTCAAAAGTGAAGGCATCGTAACCACCCTGATGCCGCCCCACAGAGACGCCGTTGACAAACACCGCCGCCTCCCAATCGACCGCTCCGAAATGAATCAGCAAGCGTTCGTTGCCCCGCACGCGAGCTCGGAAGGTCCGCCGGTACCACAGCCGTTGGTCCGGCGTCAGTGGCTTGCGTACGCCCGAGAGACTCGATTCCAGAGGAAAAGGCACCAGAATGCTGCCCGCAAACGTCGTAGGCCGTGTATCGTCTTTCCCCCGAATCGCGTAATTCCACAACCCATTCAAATTGGTCCAGCCGGAGCGAACCATCTGTGGACGCGGATATTCCGGCAGCGGGTGATCGGCCCGTACTTCGCTTGTCCACGGCGTAGTCAAAGACGAAGCAACCGGCTTCCAATCTGCCCCCAACCCACGCGCTCCGACCGCCGCTAGCAGCAGAAGCTGCACGCAAAATCTGTTCATCTGCACGCCTAACTTTTACCAGACGGATACCCAGCGCTCGATTGTATTCAGCAGTTTCTTCAAATCCTGTGAAACGCCGCGCGCCGTGCTGGTGATATTCCGGTCCTCCCTCCAATGGTCCCGATACCAGGTGCATGCTTCGAACGTGTCGTTCTGCTGTTTGCGCCACTGCTCCGATAGCTCGCGATAATGCCCCAGCGTCACCGCGTTCGCCCGGTCTTCCGCCAAGTTGCGCAATTGGTAGGGATCGCGCCGGTTGTCGAAAAGCAATTCGCGCCGGTCGCAAGCCCTGCTCGTCGAGTGCTTTGAGAAGACGGCCCACATTGCGATCGATGCCCGCCGCTTGGGCATAGCAAGTTCGCTGAAAATCATCGATCTGCTGCCGGTATTTTTCGGGAAGCCGCGCCCAGTTGTCGGCATCCAGGTCCGATTGTTCGGAATAATTCGGCCCGCTTCGGAATCTGGACGTCGCGAAACAATTCCAGATCGTCCGGACGCACATTCTTCGCATCCCAGGGATCATGCGGCGGACCCCACGAGACGAACAACGCGAACGGCTCGTCCCCTTTCCCTGTATCTTTGAGGAAACGAATCGCCCCGTCCGTCTGCCCATCCGGTTCATACTGCTTGCGAATATGCCGCACCGTATCGTTTTCAAAATACGGCGAATTGAATATTCATGATTGAAGTTATATGCCTGCCATAGTCCGTCGAATCCAAGCCGGTAATCCCGGCGGCACAAATCCATTGCGGGTTAATTCGTGGTGCCCCAGACACTCGTGCTCCAGACTCAGCCGCAGCTCGTTGATCACCATCCCGGTACTCGATTGATATTTCCCGATGAATAGCGAAGCCCGATACGGCGCGCAGACTGGAGTAAAAGAGATGGCCTGATGAAAGTTGCAGGACTCGCTCGCTAAACCGATCAATGTTCGGCGTACGCGCATATTCATCGCCCGCGTAGCCGCACGATTGGTAGCGAAGCTGGTCGGCAAATACATAGACCAGATTCGGGCGCTTCGGCGCGGCGGTTTGCGCTTCTCCCCGCCGCCCGCTCAGCATTGCGGCGCCCGCGGCCTGCGCCAGAAAAGCTCTTCGGTTTTGCTTGGGCATCGTTCTAACATTCTTGGCCAACGTAAACTCGCTATAGGCTGTAATCAAATTGTCGGGCGGGACTCCTGTCCCGCGGCCGACGTCTCGTCGGCCTGTTTTGAGTTCCTATGAGCGCCACCACCGTTCTCCAATTCGACGAACTAAAAACTCTGCTCGCGCGCTTTGCAGGCAGTGCCGCGGGCCGCGCTCTGATTCTCGGCCTCTCTCCACAAAGCCACCGCGCAGCCCTTGAATCAGCCTTAACCGAAGTCGCTGAAGCCATCGCTTATCTTCGCGACACCGAAAAACACGAAGCCGTCCCTCTCCGCTTCGATCGCGTACGCGACACCGAATCCCAAATCCGTGCTTTACAAATCGAAGGCGTCTCGCTCCAGGGCCGCGAAATTCTCGATCTCTTCCATACACTCGACGTGGCCGGCGAATACCGCGCCGCGCTCCTCGCTGCGGCCGCCCGTCACCCGCGCCTTGCCCAACGCGCGCGCTCGCTCGCCGATCTGCGTGACGTCGCTCGTCGGTACGCGCGAGTTTTTCTTCCTGATGGCTCGCTTTCTGATGACGCGAGCGTAGCCCTCGGCCGCATCCGCCGCGACATCTTCCGCCAACAGAAAAGTATTCAGGAATCGCTCGAAAAATTCCTGCGTGCGCATCGCTCCGGTCACACTCTCCAGGAAGACTTCATCACTGTTCGCGAAGACCGCTACGTCGTCCCCATCGTTGCCGGGCAAAAGGGCCGCGTCGACGGCGTCATCCACGGCGCCAGCGGTACCGGCCGCACACTCTTTCTAGAGCCGCTCGAAACAATCGACCTCAACAATCAACTCGTTCGCCTCCGCGAAGACGAGCTACGCGAAATCGAACGCATTCTCGCCGAGATCACCGAAGCGCTCCGCGCCCACGCCCCGGCAATTGCTGCCAGCGTCGAAACCCTTGCCGAACTCGATTGCATCTTTGCCAAAGCCACCTTTGCGCTCGATTACGATGCCGTCATTCCGCGCTTCACCCAGCGTCTGCTGCTGCGTCAGGCGCGTCATCCTCTGCTCGAATCCGTTCTCCGCAAACAGCGCAAACCCATCGTTCCGCTCAGCTTCGAGCTCTCCCAAGAACGCCGCTGTTTGCTCATCAGCGGCCCGAACACCGGCGGCAAAACCGTCACTCTCAAAACTGCCGGACTGCTCGCTCTCATGGCCCACGCCGCCATCCCCGTTCCTTGCGCCGAAGCCGAATTCCCATTGCTCTCCGATGTGCTCGCCGATATCGGCGACCAGCAATCCATCGCCGAAAGCCTGAGCAGCTTTTCCGGCCACCTCTTGCACGTCAAGGAGATGCTTGCCCGTGTGACCCCAGACTCGCTCGTCCTGCTCGACGAGCTCGGTCGCGCCACTGATCCCGAAGAAGGCGGCGCGCTCGGCGTCGCCATGCTGGATGAGTTCCGCAAGTCCGGCGCCTTCTGCCTTGCCTCCACTCACCTGCTCCCGCTCAAGCTCTACGGCGCGCGCACCCCCGGCGTCCTCAACGCTTCCATGGGTTTCGATGACGCAACTCTCGCGCCGACCTACGAACTACGCCTCGGCGCGCCCGGTAAATCCGCTGGGCTCGATATCGCCACGCGTCTCGAAATGCCTGCTCCCCTTCTCGAACACGCCCGCCAGGTGCTTCCTCGCCTCCAGGCCGATTTTCAGGAATTGCTCTCCGAGCTCCACCGTCAGGTCGAAGAAAATACGCGTCGAGCCGGAGAACTTGCCGCCCGCCAGGCCGAACTGGAAGCGGAAGCCGCACACCGCGAGAAGCAGCGTCAGCGCGAATGGGAAAAGAAATCGGAATCTCTCATCGCTGACTTCGAAGCGCGCGCCGAAAAACTTCTGACCCCGCGCCAGATCGCACACGCCTCGCAACAATTCCGGGAGAAGGTCACCGAAGTAATCTCGCCCGAAGTTGTGCCCCAAAAACTTACACTTTTCGAGGGAGCGAGAGTCCGCTTGAAAGGCGTGCGCGAAATCGCAACTCTACGGCGTGTGCTCAAAAACGGTCTCGTCGAAATAGAAGCCGGTTCGCTCAAAATGCAGGTTCCGCGCGAAGACATCGTCGAGGTTGTTCCCGAAATCGCTTCTCCGAAACGCGGCCGCCTCGAAGCCGGCCCACGCTACGAAGTCCTGACCAGCGAGCTGAATGTCATCGGCCAGCGCGCCGAAGAAGCTCTCGCCCAGGTCGACAAATTTCTTGATTCCGCCGTGCTCTCCCCGGTCCGTCGCGTGCGCATAGTGCATGGCCACGGCATGGGTGTGCTGAAACGCGCCATCGGCGAAGCCCTCGGCTCCAATCCTCACGTTGGCCGCTTCTATCCCGCAACCCAAGCCGAAGGTGGCGCGGGAGCAACCATCGTCGAGCTGCGCGAATAGGAACGCTATTCTGTTTTCATGCGCCGTTGGTTGCTGGGGATAGCCGTTTTAGCCGTCGCATCCACCAGCTATGAAGATTCCATCCGCGCCTGGCAGCAGCACCGCGACGTCGGCCTGCGCGCTCCCGATGGCTGGTTGACCCTGGTCGGCTTGTTTTGGCTGAAGCCCGGCGCGAACACCATCGGATCCGCCGTCTCCAACGATTTCGTGCTCCCGAAGACCGCCCCACCTCACGTCGGCACATTCCGCCTCGAAGGCGACAAAGTCACCTTCGGCGGAAAATTTCTCTCGTATGACGATCTGCATCCTGACGTCGTCGAAAACGGCACGCTGTCTCTCTTAGTAATCAAACGCGCCGGCCGTTTCGCTGTCCGCGCCCGCGATACCGCGAGTCTGGTGAGGAAAAATTTTCGCGGCATGCGTTACTTCCCCGTCAACTCGGCCCTTCATTTCCAGGCCAAGCTCATTCCGGACGTCCAAAAAATCCCCATCCTGAACATCATCGGCCAAACGGAAATGGAAGAAAGCCCCGGTTGGGTCGAATTCAGCTTTGAGGGTCGTCCCTACCGCCTCCGGCCGATCTACGAAGAGACAGCCCACGGCCGCACACTCTATTTCCTTTTTAAAGACTCAACGAACAAGAAGCAAACCTATCAAGCCGGCCGCATGCTGAACACCCCGCTTGCCGTCAACGGTATCGTCGATCTCGATTTCAATCGCTCCTACACGCCGCCATGCGCCTTCACACCGTACGCTACCTGCCCCCTGCCCCCGAAAGAAAACCGCCTGCCCATCGCCATCGAAGCCGGCGAGCTGCGCTATCCCGAAAAATTGGGGACTGACTGAAGCGTGTGTACGCGTTCATGACTGCGGTCTGGAAAATGACCCGAAGCGAAAGCTTCCGCGCAATCGCGCTCCTCTTCGCCATCCTGAACCTTAGTTTTTTCCCCATCCTCTGGGGAAACAAAAATCTGCTTGATAGCGCGCAGGAAGCCTCGAGCATCATGCCCGACGGCGCATGGGCCGGTAAGGCCGCCACCCTTAAACTTCCTAAAACGTTGGATTCGGGTGCGGGCGGTTTTTTCGCTGAACCCAATTTTCCCTTGCTGCGCTATTTATACTTCCACGAAAAAGTCGCCCCGCTCTGGGACCCCTACCAGGCGTACGGCCGCCCACTCGCAGCAAACCAGCAATCGCAGCCGTTCTATCCGCTGACTCTCGCTTTTCTCCTCCATATCAGTCCGGGAACCCATAATTGGTTCCTCGTGTTGCGCTTGTTGGTCGCGGGAATCGGCAGTTACTTCTATCTGCGATTCTTTGTTTCCTTCTGGCCGGCCATAGCCGGCGGGGTCACTTCCATGCTTGCCGGCTACTATCTGCTCTTTCTCACGCTTCCCCAACTCAGCGCTGAAGTGCTCCTGCCGGCGTGCTTGCTCGCGGCCGAGTATCTGTTCCGCAAGCGCAATTACGGCTCAGTCGTCGCCTTCGCTGTCGTACTGCTGCTTGTCTTTCTGGGAGGAATGCCCGAAAGCGCGCTGCTACTTTTCACGCTCCTCTATTCGTACATACTATTCCGGATCGTCTCCGATTCTGATCTGCGCGCGGTGTGCCTGAGGACCATCGCCAGGCTCGCCACTGCCACCTTCGCCGGTTTCGCTCTCGCGGCATTCTTCCTGTTTCCGTTCTGGGAGTTGATGGGTCGCGCTACAGACATGCATCAACCCCGCAACACCGGCGGCTGGATTACCGGCTTGTACCACGATTCTCCGGGCGTGTCCATCTTTACGTATTTTTTCCCGCTGCTCCTCGGGCGGCTCGGTTTAAGAAATTACGTCGGACTCCTCAGCACATTCCTTCTTCTCGTAGCTCTGGTGGCGGTGTTTGGTAGGAGCCGTGTAAGCGATAGCGCCCTCCGGGCCATCACGGGGTTCTTTCTGTGTGTTACGGCACTGCTCGTACTGAAGCGCTATGGGTTTTGGGGCATAAATGCCATTGGGTCTCTCCCATTCTTCAATCTGGTTCACTTCCCCAAATACGAAGAAGGCTTGCTATCGATTTGCGTGTCGATCCTGGCCGCAATCGGTCTGGAGCGCTTGCTGCGGCGCGAAATTTCTGCGCGCGCACAATCCATCGCCCTCGTGCTAACCGCGCTTCTCATTCCTCTGGCGTCCTGGTTCGCGCGCCACACAACCGCGACTTCACCCATACAAGTGCACCTGCCGGCGCTCCCGATTGTGGCAATCGCCGTGCCGTCGATCCTCCTGCTCGGCTTGGCGGCCGCGCTAGCCTTCTCCGGAAGATACCTGCCAACCGTACTCGCCGCATTGGTCACTATCGAGATGTGGACGAACTTCATCGCGCCCACTTACTATTGGTTCAATCGGCTTCCTCGCCAAGACCGCAATCCCTACGTGGGAGCGCCCTACCTCGACCTTCTCAAGAAAGAAGCGGGCAATTACCGCATCTTCGCCCGTGATGGTCTCCTGTTTCCGAACTGGGCCGCCGCCTTCCAGTTGCAGGATATCCGCGATCTGGACGCGGTGTATGACCAAAAATATCTTCCGTTCGTCCGAAATTTCTTTCGGGACCAGAAGCTCCCCCCGCAAGAGGATCTCCACGATCGTTTCCATGGACTGGGAACCTACACTTTAACCACGCCGCTCGCCGAACGCCTTCTTCAGTTATCGTCGGTGAAATACATAGCCACTCTGCGGCCATTCACAATTCCCAACCATCGCATCGACGAAATGTTCGAACAGAATCGCGGTCACCTTATCCCAGGAAAAGAAGTGGCCATTGCGCCGAAGCCATTCGTTCTTTCTGGCGAAGCGCGCAATGCCCTGGGTGAGCATCCTCCGTACGAACGGCTGCCCTATCGTATACACGTCCCGACCGATCCGAAAGAAGTCTTCGCTTTCTCGTACGCGCTTGATCCCGCTGTCTTCGACCAGGCTTCCACCGACGGCGTCGAGTTCATCGTTGAGTTGAAGGACCCGTCTGAACGCATCACTAAACAATTTTCGCGGTACATCGATCCCAAACATCACGCCGAAGAACGGCGCTGGATGGATGGCCAAATCGACTTGAGCGCGTGGAGCGGCAAGAGTGTCGAATTACTGTTCACGACAACTCCAGGACCAAGCGGCAATACAGCGTACGATTGGGCGGCCTGGTCGAATTTCCATTTCGTCGGTCAAGCACCCCGGGATCAGGCGCCTCCGTTCAAACTGATCTACAACCAGGAAGCAAAGATCTATCGTTACGACGACGTGCTGCCGCGCGCTGCCATCTATCACCACGCCGAGATGGCCGAAGACGAAGGCACGGTCTTGGACAAACTGGTCGACCCATCGCTCGACGTCTTTGACAGCGTTGTCTTGAACAAATCCAGATTGACTGCCAACGAGCGTACCCAGGTCGCCGAAATCAATCGCGAAGCGCCAGTGCGCGTCGAAGCGGCCTCAATTCGGTCCTATCATTCCCAAGACGTACAAATCGAAGCCTCGCTGGATCGCAGCGGCATTCTGGTCCTGAATGATACTGCCTATCCCGGCTGGACCGCGACAGTCGATGGACACCCCGCCCCGTGGACCAGCGCAAATTACTTGTTTCGCGGCGTATTTCTTAGGCCCGGCAAACACATTGTTGAATTCTGCTACCAACCGAAAAGCTTCCGCTGGGGCGCCACGATGAGCCTCGGCACGCTAGTGCTACTAATTACTGGATTTGCAGTCATCTGGAGCCGGGCGGCGAAGTCGCGACCGATGGATAATCGCCCGCCTTCCTTGGTATCGCCCGTTCACAAGACATCAAAATAAATATTCTCTCTGCTCCCTACCCGGCCGCCCCGCCGCCGGCTTGGCTGCCCCTTTCGCCGCTCCTAATCTGAAACTGGCGCGCTCAGGCCGCCACGAATCAATCTCCCAAGGAGCAAAGTATTATGTCGTCCCAGGCACAAAACGAAGCAAACCGCGCGAATGCGCAGCTTTCCACCGGTCCCAAAACCGAAACCGGCAAAGCTAGGTCTTCCCATAACGCCCTCAAAACCGGGCTCACCGGTCGTACGGTTCTGCTGCCTGGCGATGATGTCGCTGCCTACACACGTCACGTCGAGCGTTTCTTTGTCGATCGCAAGCCCGTCGACGATGCCGAAAAAAGCCTGGTGCAATCCATCGCCGACACGGAATGGCGTTTGCTGCGCATCCCCGCGCTCGAATCCGGCATCTACGCCGTCGGCCGCCGCCAGCTCGCCCAGGACTTCGCCGACGAATCGGACCAAGCCGTTCGCGCCGCCATGATCGAAGCCCAGATCTTCATCACTTTTCGTAAAGATCTCGGCAATCTCGCTCTTCAGGAAGCACGCCTCCGCCGTCAGCGCGACGCCGATCTCGCGAAACTCGAATCCGCACAAAAAGAACGTAAAGACAGCCACGCGTCTCGAATGAATAGCGCCGCGGAACGCTACCGCATGGCGAAGAGATCCGGCCGCGCTGCCTTCGACCCGGCACTATTTGGCTTCGAATTTTCAATCGAACAGATTGAAGACCATGTCAACCTGAACAACGCTCGTGCCTTCGTCCTTGGCGCATCGTCCGACTTCTCCTCCGCCGATTTCGAGCGTTATATGCTTCGCAGACGGCCGGCCGGCGAATCAAATAATCGGGAGTAAACTTCGCTCGCGCAGACCTGCCGCTGTAGCGCTCCCGATCTCGAGATCCACGAGTTGATTCGGCTCGCGCGCGGCGCTCATTTCTACTTTCAGGAAATTCGAAGTCAGCGCCATTCCGCGCTGCTCGAGCGTTACCGCGGGCAACACTCTTCCGATCATTCCTCGGCGAAAGTCGTAATTCTTCTGATCGGAAAGCTCGCGCAGCCGGCGTGTGCGCTCCCGTCGGGTGGCCATTGGCACGCTCATTCCCTCGCTCGCCGCTCGCGTACCCGGCCGTTCCGAGTACGTAAAGACGTGTAAATAAGTAAACGGCTGCTCCTCAATGAACCGCACCGTTTCTTCGAATTCGGCATCCGTCTCTCCCGGAAAGCCGGTCATCACATCGGCACCGATTGCCGCGTCCGGCATCATCCGGCGAGCAATTTCCAGACGGCTTGCATAATGGCGGGTCCTATATTTCCGGAACATCCGTTTCAAGACCGCATCCGACCCCGACTGCAGCGGCAAATGCACATGCCTTGCAATCCGCGGTTCCTGTGCCACCAGATCGAAGATTTCGCCACTCCAGTCCATTGGTTCGACCGAGCTGATGCGCAGCCGCGCAACCGGTGTCTCGCGCAGAATCGCACGCAGCAGATCGACGAACCGCAAACCGCCCGGAAGATCGCGACCCCAGCGGCCCAGATTAATGCCGCTCAAAACAACTTCGGCGTAGCGCGCAGCTAAATCGCGCATCTGCTCTAAAACGTCCTCAAGCGGCGCGCTGCGGCTCCGCCCCCTCACGCTCGGAATAATGCAGAATGAGCAGCGGTTGCTGCAGCCATCCTGCACTTTTAGATTGGGTCGCGTACGTCCTTCTCTCACATCCTCGACAGGCGATGCCAGGAAAACGCTATCGTGCCCAAAATCGCTTACCAGCACTTGGCCGTGATAGTCCTCGCGTGAGCTTGTCACCAGATCTGCGATCTCGGTCTTGTGCGAATTACCCACCACCCAGCGCACACCCTCGATTTCCGCTAATTCTTCTGGAGCACGCTGTGCATAGCAGCCGGTAACCAGAATTTCCGCCGCGGGATGATCGCGATGCCATCCGCGCAGAATGCGCCGCGCGTCCACATCCGCCGCCTGTGTCACCGTGCAAGTGTTCAAAACGACTAAATCGGCAAGCCCCGCATCGCCCACCGTCACATAGCCCCGCGCTTCGAGGGAGGCTTCGATGGCTGCTCCGTCCGCCTGCGACGCACGGCATCCCAGGTTCTGGACAAACACGCGTTTTTCGCTCGGCGCCAAATTCCAGTGTAAATGCCATACTGGAGTCTGCCTGCGCGGTCGGGCAGCCACTGGAGGAAGTTCGCTTCGGCGAGCCAGTCGAGAGGAAAGTCCGGTCTTCACAGGGCAGCATGCCGGCTAACGGCCGGGGGTTTGCGCTCAAAGCGCACGCCACGGATCAGTGCCACAGAAAATATACCGCTTGCCGGTCGCCCGGTGAGTAAGGGTGAAATGGTGCGGTAAGAGCGCACCGCGGGACGAGTAATCGCGCCCGGCAGGGAAAACCCCATGCGAAGCAAGACCAAATAGGGGAGGAGGAGTGGCCCGCTCCGTTACAACTTCCGGGTAGGTCGCTTGAGCCCTTCAGTGATGAAGGGCCTAGAGGAATGGTTGCCGCCCGCTTCGGCGGGTACAAAAACCGGCTTACAGATCGCGCAGGTACAAAATCTTGTTCGCCTGAGACTGTTAAAATGAAGAGTTTCATGGCGGTTAGCAAGGAACTCCTCGAAATTCTGGTTTGCCCTGTCTGCAAGGGCAAGGTATTACTAAAAGAGGATGGAAGCGGATTGAAGTGCGTCGAGTGTAATCGCGTCTATCCTGTCCGGGACGACATCCCGATCATGCTCAAAGATCAAGCGACCGTCGAGGCGTAAAGTTCCATGACGGTGTTAGAGCAACTGCCCGAAGGCGCGCGTGCGGCCATCATTCGCCTTCGCTCGCTCGGCGATTGCGTGCTCACTACGCCCGCCCTCGACTTGCTCAAGCGCACCCGGCCTGATTTGTCACTCGCTGTGTCGGTCGAAGAGCGCTTCCAGCCAGTCTTCGCGAACAACCCCTCTATCAGCCAGATCCTTCCGCCCAACTGGCAAGGAGTGCGCAAATTCAACCCCGAGTTGTGCGTTAACCTGCATGGCGGCCCGCGCAGTCTGTGGATCACTGCTCTCTCCGGAGCTAAATGGCGCGCCGGCTTCGCGCATCACAGCACCACGCTCGCCTACAATTTCAGAATTCCCCGCGCCCAGCGCATATTGGGCGTCAATCGGACCGTTCATACGGCCGAACATCTGGCTTCGGCATTCTTCGCTTTGGGCGTGCCGGTGCAGGATGTCCCGCGCGCTCAGCTTTACACGCGCGAGTCGCCACGCCAGGGCAAGTACGCAGTGCTCCATCCTTTCGCCTCCGCGCCGGAAAAACAGTGGCCGCCCGAGCGCTTCTGCGAAGTAGCACGCTACCTCAAGCTATGGAATATTGCCCCCGTCTTTCTGGCCGGTCCAGGAGACGACGTGTCTCCTTTTAAAGACCACGCCGTCGTGCAGGGCCCCTTATCTGAAGCCGTGGTGCTGCTTTCCAAGGCGGCCGGCTTCATCGGCAACGATAGCGGTCCGGCGCATGTCGCAGCCGCCTTCGGCGTCCCCAGTGTGGTTCTCTTCAGCACTTCGAATCCCGCTATCTGGGCACCGTGGCGCACGGAATCCGAAGTCATCGTCGCACCCGACGGCATGAAAGAAGTCAGCGTTTCGCGTGTGATTGCCGCGCTCGAGCGTTTGCGCATGCTCGAAGAGGCTCACGCTTGAAAGAGTTCTATCGGCTTTTTCATTACGCCCGCCGCTATACTCCCGCCCTCCTCGCCTCGGTCTTCTTCATGGCGATCGTCGGCCTTTCCCAGGGCCTGCTCGTCAAACTGATCCCGCTCGTGTTCGAGCGCGTGTTGAGACCCAACACGCCCGACGTCCCCGCCAAACTGCTCGAGATCCCGCACACCGGTTTCGTCATTTATCTGAACGATCTCGTGCCGTCGTTCGTGCACAACATCTGGACCATGGTGGCGGTTGGCATTTTTGCCAGCTTCGTCGCTAAAGGCGTCTGCGATTACCTCGGCAACTATCTAGTGAATTGGGTGGGAATCAGCGCCATCATGGACCTCCGCCAGGAAGTCTTTGACCGTGTGCTCCACCAGGACGCCCGGTTCTTTGAAGATCACGAGAGCGGCAGAATCATGTCCGCCATCATGATCGATATCGATCGCATTCAGATCTCGGTCTCGACGATGCTCGCCGACTGGCTGCGCCAGATGTTCACCGCGCTTTTCCTGCTGCTCGCCATGGTGTCGATCGATTGGAAACTGTCTCTAATCAGTCTGCTGGTTTTTCCAAGCGTAGCTTTTTTGACCGTTCGGTTGGGGAAACGCATTCGCAGCACCACGCGCCACGCGCAGGACATGACTGCCGGCTTGAATCAGGTGCTGCAGGAAACGCTCACCGGCCATCAGGTAGTCAAGAGCTTTGGCGCGGAAGACTTCGAATCGAAGCGCTTTCGGCTGGCCGCACAGCGCGTTAAAACCGGCAATTTGCGCTACGTCGCGCACCAGGCCGTCGCTTCGCCGGTCATCGAAATCTTTGGCGCGATCACCATCATTCTCTTGCTGACTTTGGGCCGTCTGCAAGTCAAAAATGCCGTAATGGATGCGGGAACCTTCACCGCCTTTGTGCTGGCGCTCGTCATGCTGTACGAGCCGATCAAGCGGCTGACGAACATTCACAACATCTTTCAGCAAGGCATCGGCGCGGCCAGCGAAGTATTCCGTTATCTCGATACGCAGCCGGGCGTCATCGATCGGCCCAGTTCGGTGCGTCTCGCGCGCTTTGAGAAGGCGATTCGCTTCGAGAACGTCCGCTTCAGCTACCCGTCCGCTCCTGGACGCGTCGCGCTCGATGGCGTAAATCTCGAAGTGAAGGCCGGCGAAATCGTCGCGCTCGTGGGCCCGAGCGGCGCGGGCAAAACAACTTTCGTAAATCTGGTGCCGCGCTTCTACGACGTGACCGAGGGAGCCATCCTGCTTGATAGCAAAGACGTCCGCGATATTCGCCTGAGCAGCCTGCGCGAGAACATCAGCATCGTCGCGCAAGAGACATTCCTCTTCAACGATACGGTGTTCGACAACATCGCTTACGGTCGCCCGGATGCCAGGCGCGAAGAAGTCATCGCGGCGGCTACCGCGGCCCTCGCTGACGAATTTATCAAAGTTCTGCCGGACGGGTACGACACGCGCATCGGCGAACGCGGGTTTAAGCTTAGCGGCGGCCAGCGGCAGCGCCTGGCCATCGCCCGAGCCCTCCTCAAAGATGCCCCTATTCTAATCCTCGATGAAGCTACATCGCACCTCGACACCGAATCAGAACGGCTCGTCCAGCAAGCCCTCACTGTCCTGATGAAGCGCCGCACTGTGCTTGTGATCGCGCATCGCCTCTCCACCATCCGCCAGGCGAACCGGATCGTCGTCATAGAAGGCGGGCGAATCGTCGAAACGGGCACTCACGAGGAATTGATCGCGGCGCGCGGCGTCTATCATCATCTGCACGAACTGCAACACTCGGAACCGAATGTCCTCATTGGGTGAGTCGGCAAAGCCCGTGCGCAGCATGACCGGTTATGCGCAGGTACGTGCAGCGACCGGCTCAGGGGAGCTGACCCTCAGCCTGCGAAGCGTGAACCATCGCGGGCTCGACCTGCACTTTCAACAGTCGAGCGAATTTAGCCCGTTTGAAGCGGCTCAGCGCGCCTTGCTCAAAGAACGGATTGGCCGAGGGCACCTCGAAATCCGCGTTTCCCTTGTTCGGGACGCCGGCCCGCAAGGCGTCGCGTGCAACTGCGAAGCGCTCAAAGGCTATGTGGAAGCGTTCCGGCGCGCACGAAAAGAACTGCGCCTCGATTCCGAGCCCGATCTCAACATCCTGCTCGGGTTGCCGGGAGTTCTGGGCGGCGCGCCCGAAATCAAAGAGCTCGATAGCGCCTTTCAAGCCGCCCTCCTCGCAGCGCTAGGCAATTGCATCGATCAGTTGAACGAATCCCGCGAGCGCGAAGGACGCGAACTGGTTGCTGGTTTAGTGCGCGAGCTCGCCGATATCGAACGGGCCACCGCGGAGATACAACAACTGCGTACGGAGGCGCTCGCTTACTACCATCAAAAGTTGCGCGAAAAACTGAACGAGCTTCTGGCCGGCTCGATCCCTGAAAATCGATTGGCAGAGGAGGCGGCGCTGCTCGCCGAACGCTCCGACATCGAAGAGGAGTTGACCCGCCTCGGCGATTCACGCCAAAGAAATGCGCCGCATAGTCCAGGAGGGCGGCGCCATCGGCAAACCGCTCGATTTTTTGCTGCAAGAAATGAACCGCGAAACCAACACTACGTTGTCGAAGAGCTCGAGCGTCGGCGAAATTGGCCTGAAGATTGGAAATCTCGCGCTTGGCATCAAAGCTAACATCGAAAGAATACGCGAGCAGGCTCTGAATCTGGAGTAGCGGCGTTATGACCACTATTTTCATCATCTCGGCGCCGTCCGGATCGGGCAAATCGACGCTGGTCTCCCGATTGCTCGCAAGCGACTCCAGCTTGCGCTTTTCCGTCTCCTACACTACCCGCCGCCCGCGCGGCAACGAAAAGCCCGGCGAGAGCTATATCTATATCACCCGCCAGGAGTTTCTGGATCGCATATCCGCCCACGAATTCCTCGAATACGCCGAGGTTTTCGGTAATTATTACGGCACGCACCGCGAGGTCCTGGAGCAGGCCCAAAGCGAGGGAAAAGACCTGATACTCGACATCGACGTACAGGGTGCGGGACAATTAAAGAAAAGCATTCCGGAGGCGGTGACGGTGTTCATTTTGCCTCCTTCGCGCGATATTCTGGAGCAGCGGTTGCGCACCCGGTCGGAGGATTCCGAAGAAGTGATTCAACGCCGGTTGCGGGATGCCGCCGAAGAGATTCGTAACTACCAGCAGTACGACTACGTACTGGTGAATCATCGTTTGGACCAATCGACCGGTACGCTCGCGTCGATTGTGAAAGCCGAACGAGTGCGGCGGATACGGATGGAAGATCAGATCCGGCCGATTCTGAAAAGCTTCGGGCCGCGAGCGCCTTCGTTATTTTGATTGGAGTCGAGAAAAACAGTTTTATGTCAGACAGACGAACAAACGCGATGTACAGCATTCCCGATGACGTGGATGCCAGCACCTATCGCTTCATTATCGTGGCGGCCAAGCGCGCACGGCAGCTGCAAAGTGGCCAGCGCAGTGTGCTGCCGGCCGCGAACAAGAAGCCCACTATGCTTTCCATGGAAGAAGTCCGGCGCGGGCTAGTTCCCTACACGGATCTCAACGTTGAGGAAGCGCAGGAACCCGTAGAAGAATAGCACCCCGGCCATGCGCATCCTCCTTGGTGTTGGCGGGGGAATCGCCGCCTACAAGGCGGCTGAACTCGTGCGCGCGCTCGAAGTACGCGGCCACGAAGTGCAAGTCACCATGACGCGGGGAGCCGGAGAATTTATCCGGCCACTCACCTTCGCATCGCTCACCGGCCGTAAGGTAATTACCGATCTCTTCTCCGAAGATGGACCAATTGAGCACATCGCCGTAGCACGCGACAACGATATCCTCGTCGTCGCGCCGGCCACCGCCGATCTGATGGCAAAATTTGCTTGCGGCTTGGCGGACGATTTTCTCACCACGACGTTCCTCGCCTTTACGGGAAGAGTGGTTCTTGCTCCCGCCATGAACACTGCGATGTGGAATCATCCGGCCACACAGGCCAATCTGGCTACCCTGGAGCGCCGGGGCTGCTCGATTGTCTCTCCTTCGGACGGCTGGTTGGCTTGCCGTGAAATGGGTGCGGGCCGCCTGGCTGAACCCGTGGCAATCGTCGAACACATCGAAGCGCTCACACGAACGAAGCGCGACTTTGAAGGTGAAAATTTTCTGGTTACAGCCGGGCCCACGCAGGAAGCGCTCGATCCGATCCGCTATATCAGCAATCGCTCCAGCGGAAAGATGGGTTATGCTATCGCCGATGCCGCCGCGCGGCGCGGTGCGGCGGTCGTTCTCATTTCCGGCCCAGTCAGTCTTACGCCGCCTCCCAACGTAGAAGTCGTATCCGTGCGCACTGCGCAAGAGATGCGCAAAGCTGTCATGAAGCATTTGGAAGAGGCCAGCATCATCGTAAAGAGCGCCGCAGTGGCCGACTATTATGTCGCGACCGTACCACAGCAAAAACTGAAGAAGACCGCCGCCCGGCTGTCGCTCGAACTCGATCCGACGCCCGATATCCTGGCCGAAGTCGGTGAGAAGAAGGGTGACCGGCTGTTGGTCGGTTTCGCCGCCGAGACAGAGAACCTGATGGAAGAAGGGCGCCGCAAGATGCTTTCGAAGCATTGCGACATGCTGGTGGCGAATCTGGTGAATCGCGAGGGCCTGGGTTTTGAAGCCGACAATAATGAAGTCGAGATCATTACCCACGGTGGCAAGACGGCCCATGGGGGACCGGCCGGCAAGCGCCAGATCGCGGAACAAATTCTGGATCAGATAGCCCTCTTGCGGCTCAGCCTGCGAGCAGTCGATGCCTCCGCTTAAGCGCGAATGAATCCCGCGCAAATTCGCGAATATCTCGAGTTCTACCGCGATCTCGGTTTCGATTCCATTTATCTCCGGACGGGCGCTGCGGCCCCCGCACCGCAGCCATCCATGCCAATGCAATCACCTCCTGCTTTGCCCGCTCTCGCCCCGCAGAACGACACGCTCGATCAAATCCGTCTGGATATCGGCGACTGCAAGCGCTGTCGCCTGTGTGAGGCACGCAACAATATCGTGTTCGGCTCCGGAAACGAAACGGCATCTCTTGTGTTTGTGGGTGAAGGACCTGGCGCGGATGAAGACGAGCAGGGACTGCCCTTTGTAGGGCGTGCCGGGCAGCTGCTCACGCAGATGATCGAGAACACCGCCGCCAAAGAAGGCATTCCCATCCGCCGCCCGGACGTGTACATCTGCAATGTGGTGAAATGCAGGCCGCCGGAGAATCGAACACCCCAGCCCGATGAAATGGAAATCTGCGGCCAGTTTCTATTTCGGCAACTCGAAAGTATTCGGCCGAAGGCCATTTGCGTATTGGGCGCAACCGCTATGAAAGCGCTGTTGAACACGAAAGAAGGCATCACGAGGTCCCGCGGAAAATGGCACAAGTGGCGCGACATCCCTGTGATGATCACCTATCATCCTTCCTATTTGCTGCGCCAATACAATCAGCAAGCCAAGCGCGAGGCGTGGGAAGATTTGAAAACTTTACTGCATTTCGTCTATGACTAAGCAGTCCCGGCGTCTGTTCCTTAGCTTCGAAGGAACGGAGGGAACCGGGAAGACCACTCAAATGCGTATGCTGGTCGAGCGGCTGCGCGGTCTCGGATACACGGTGACCGAAAACCAGGAACCGGGCGGAACGCCGATTGGCGGTCAGATCCGCCGTCTGCTTCTCGATCCCGAGCATCAGGAAATGACGGCTATGACCGAGTTACTGCTGATGTTCGCCTCACGTGCGCAAGCGGCGGCTCAAATCATCATGCCCGCGCTCGAACGCGGGGAAATCGTTGTCAGCGATCGTTTTACCGATTCCTCGCTGGCATATCAGGGAGAAGCCCGGCAACTCGGTTTCGACACCGTGCTCGCGTTGCACCGGCTGGCGCTCGGCACGCTCGCTCCGGATCTCACGCTCTGTATTTCGCTTGATGTAGCGGCCGGGCTCGATCGGGCGTATCAGCGGAATTTGTCAAGCGATCGCCTCGACCGGCAATCGCTCGCGTTTCACCAGAGCGTGGATCGCGGCTATCGGAAGATTGCCGCGTTGGAGCCCGAGCGGTTTCGACTGATTGACGGCGGCGATTCTCCTGAAATCGTAGCGTCTCGCGTCTGGAGTTGTGTCGAGCCGCTCTTGAAATAGAATCGGAAATGGATTCTTTTCCGGATTTCTACGGCAATCTGCCGGCTGCGCAAACCTTGCGCCAAGCAATTGCCAACGCGCGCATCCCGCAAACGATCCTCCTCAGCGGCCCGGAAGGCGTCGGGAAAGCAACGCTCGCGCGGCGCTTTGCCGCCGAGCTTCTGGGAAACGATGCCCACAAGATAGAACGCGACGATCTCAGCCTTCCGGAAAATGTCGAAACCATCGAGCAGCGCGAGAAATGGACAGCCGAAAAGCGTGCCGAAGATCCGCTACTGTTTTCCACCCACCCTGATTTCATTATCTTTGCGCCGGATGGCCCGCTGCGTCAAATTACGATCCAGCAGATGCGGATCCTGCGCGAACGGGCTCAATTCAAACCGCTTCGCGGCGCGCATCGTGTTTTCCTGATCGATCGGCTCGACCGCGCTAACGGTCCCTCTGCCAACTCTCTTCTCAAAACGCTCGAGGAGCCGCCCGAGCACCTGGTCGTCATCGCTACCGCCGATAACCTCTACGATCTGTTACCTACGATCCGGTCCCGGTCTTTTGTACTACAGTTGGGACGCCTCTCCGATTCCCAAATGCGCGATTTCTGCGCGACCCGTGAGCTTCCGGACGCCGAGCTTCGCATCGCCTTGGCGGAAGGCTGCCCAGGTCTCGCCGTTACGCTCGACCTCGAGGTTTTTCGTGAACGGCGCACCCTGTTGCTCGCAGCCTTCGAGTGCGCTGCCGGAATCGCGCCGTTTTCGCATTGGATTCAGCATTCCGAATCGTTTGCGAATCGGAAGTCGGAGAAGCTCGATTATTACCTCAAACCGGCTTATGGTTTACTGGAAGATGTTTTGAGCGTCGCGAACGGCAAGCCGCCGGCGCAGCATCGCGACATCCAGCCGCGCATTGCAGCGATCGCGCAGCGTGTGAGTTTCGGCTGGATCGAGCAGGCCGTGAAAGCGGTGGACGAATTGACCACGATGGTGCGAAGAAATATTCAGAAAGTGGGAGCCGTTGACGCGTTGATTATTAATTTACGTAACCGCCCGGATGGTATGAGCGCCTAAACTAGCAACTAGCGTTACCACCCGTAATTTCAACCTGAGGCCAAATGATAGAAGAGAGGCGTTTGGATTCGCTCATCAGAAAACCGATCCGGACCACACCAGCAGAGATGAAAGAAGCTGTCCGCCGGCCGCCCACGGTCAAGAAGAGCACTCCCCCCGACCAAACGAACGCGGAGCAGTTCTACTACTCGAAGCAGATGCAGAGTAAGACTGCCATGGTCGTAGTAATGCACGACGGTGAACAACTCGAAGGCGTCATCGAATGGTATGACCGCGATTGTCTGAAACTAAACCGAACTGGCGCGCCCAATCTACTGCTGTTCAAACACTGGATCAAGTACATGCACAAGGCGGACCCGGAATAGCGATTATACGGTCCGTTTAGCCTTGTCGGCGAGGCGATGCGCTCTACGGGCTGCCGCCTCCTCATAACGCCGCTGATCCTCTTCCGTGTCGGGAAAGATGGGCGGCAACACCAGTCGATGGCCTGCTGCGTCCACAGCCACGAAAGTCAGGTAGGCAGAGGAAGTGTGCCGGATCTGGCCGGTGTAGAGATTCTCCACTAGAACTTTGACCCCCACCTCCATTGAGGTGCGGAATACGCGATTCACCTGCGACTTCAGCATCACCAGTTCCCCAATGTGAATGGGATGCAGAAAGGTCATCTGATCGATCGAGGCGGTCACGACTGCCGAGCGGGCATGCCGCATCCCGGCAATCGCCCCGCATAGATCCACCAGATGCATGACGCGTCCGCCCAACATATTACCGAGCATATTGGCATCGTTCGGCAGGCATACCTCCGAGTAGTCGGAACGGGATTCACGAACCGCGCGAACGTTCTCCGTCGGCATTCTCAGGCGGGGAAATGGTCCAGAAAGCTACGGCAAAATGCCCGGATCTGCGCCTGTTTCACGACGTCTGAGATTTCTGGCTCGATTAGCTCGCCCGCCAGGACATAGCGAACGCTCTGCCACGCCTGCGGAGTGTAATCGCGCTCTTCGAGCAAGAGCAGATCTAGCGCGGCGGCGGTACGGCCCACAATTTCATAACGCAGCGCCGAGCGCGTTTCGCCTGCTGGGAAGTGCACGCAGATTCCGCGTGAGTTGCCATGATTGCAACAGCGGAAACGCACTTCGCCGGGAACCGGAAACGGCTCGCCACCAGCCCGGCAGAGGCCGTTATATTCATCCATTAATGGCAATCGCGGGGGTATGCGCGCGATCGGGTGTTCGGGGGAGGCATTCACGTGCTGTGGCTCAAAGTACGGGCATGCCATTTCTGTTTCAGTATAGGCTCGTCAGTATGCTGATTGTCCACGTTCATGTGCATGTTAAACCGGAATTCGTGGAACGCTTTCGCGATGCGACCATCGAAAACGCCCGTATGAGCCTTGCTGAAGGTGGTATTGCGCGGTTCGACGTGCTGCAACAGGCGTCCGATCCCACACGTTTCGTTCTCACTGAAGTGTATAGAACTCCGACCGCTCCAGCGGCACACAAAGAGACCACGCACTATCGGGTCTGGCGCGACATCGTGGCCGAAATGATGGCGGAGCCGCGCAGCAGCGTCCAATTCACAAATGTTTTTCCGGAGGAAACGGGGTGGTAGAGCCGTTCGATTTTTCGACTGCGACGAAGATCGTCTTTGGCCCCGGAAAAATCCAGTCGCTTCCCTCGCTCGCGAAGCCTTTGGGCAAGCGTGTCCTGGTGGTGACAGGAGCGAATCCAGCCAGAGCCGTCAAGGCGCTCGCCGGATTCGCAGCGACCTACTTTTCTGTCCCAGGGGAGCCGACTCTCGCGATCGTACGGGAAGGTGTGAAAGCGGCGCGTGACTGCGATTTCTTAATCGGCTTTGGCGGGGGCAGCGCCATGGATGCGGCGAAGGCTATCGCAGCGCTCGTACCCAACTCGGGAGAGCCCTTGGATTACCTGGAAGTGATCGGCCAGGGGCGCCCGCTCGAACACCCGGCCTTGCCGTTTGTGACCGTCCCTACTACGGCCGGGACGGGAGCCGAAGTGACGCGTAACGCAGTGCTCGGTTCCCCTGAGCATGGTTTGAAGGCGAGCCTTCGTAGCCCGCTGTTGGTTGCCCGGCTCGCGCTGATCGACCCGGATCTCACCCTCGAAACACCAGCGGCAGTGACAGCTTCTACCGGGCTCGACACGTTGACCCAACTTATCGAGCCTTTTGTCTCCTGTCGCGCGAACCCGTTCACCGATCTGTTCTGTCTCGAAGGTTTGCGGCTCGTTGTTGGGGCTTTGTCGAAGGTGTTTCGCAATGGAGAAGATCGTGAAGCGCGGGCCGCTATGGCATTTTCCAGCCTGCTGAGCGGCCTTTCGCTTGCGAATGCGGGGCTGGGAATCGTGCACGGCTTCGCGGGACCATTGGGCGGATTGCTGAACGCGCCGCACGGCGCCTTGTGCGCCGCGGTGCTGCCACACGGCATGGCGGTGAATATTCGCGCACTGCGCGAGCGGGCCTCCGATCCTGAGGCGCTCCTCAAATATCGTCGTGTGGCGCAATTGCTCACAGGCGATTCGCAAGCCGAACCGGAGGACGCCGGGCGTTTTGCCTCGGATCTCTGCGGAAGCCTGACTGTCTCTTCGCTGGGTGCGTATGGTCTACAACGGTCACAGATTCCGGACCTGGTCGCGAAGGTCGCCATTGCCAGCAGTACAAAAGCGAACCCGATCCCTCTATTTACCGAGGAACTGGCAGAGATTGCCGAGCGTGCACTGTAGCTTAGATCCCCTATACAGGGCCGAATATAACGTTCCGGGCAAGTACTACTAGTCACCGCGAATGTTCACCTTCCGTGCTACGATGCGGCAATTAGACTTGGGGACAGGAGATATCTGGGCGCTTCTTGTAGAGCCCGAAACAAGGATGCCAACGGCAATGTGCGTCGCCCGCGCTGTCGCGCGACCGGACCGACACAACTCAATTTTTGTGTCACATGTTGACGAGCTCGATCGTCTTTCGAGAGGCCCCGAGCCTCTATTGGCAAGGGTCAAATCCACGTGAAACCGCAAGCCGCCCACCAGCCAGATTCCCGCCTCGCACAATCGGAGATCCCTTTTGCTAAGCCGTTTATTACCGGCAACGAGCTCAAATATGTTACTCAGGTGATCGCCTCCGGAAAGATCAGTTCCGATGGATGCTTCACTCAAGGCTGCGCGCAAATTCTGAAGAAGCGGCTCGGCATACATGAGGTGTTCATGACGCCTTCCTGTACTGCCGCTTTGGAAACCGCGGCAATGCTTTGCAACCTGAACAATAGTGACGAAGTGCTGATGCCTTCCTTCACCTTCACCTCCACGGCTAACGTTGTTGTCCAGCGCGGCGCCAAACCTGTTTTCGTCGACATTCGTCCGGATACGCTCAACATGGACGAGAGTCTTGTCGAGGCGGGCATTACTCGCCGCACAAAGGCAATTTTCGCGATGCACTATGCGGGTGTGGGTTGTGAGATGGATCGGCTCATGGCAATCGCCGCAAAACACAATCTGCTGGTTGTGGAGGATGCCGCACAAGCGGCTAATGGATACTATCGAGGGCGGGCACTCGGCTCAATCGGGCACTTAGGCGCATATAGCTTTCACGGTACAAAGGACTATACGTGTGGCGAAGGCGGCGCGCTTTGCGTCAACTCCCCTGAAATGGCGGCGCGGGCCGAAATTATTCGCGATAAGGGCACGAACCGCAGTAAGTTTTTTCGCGGAGAGGTGGATAAGTATTCCTGGGTGGACGTGGGCTCATCCTACGTTCCCAGCGAAATTGCCTCGGCTTTTCTTTACGCTCAACTGGAAGCGATGGATCATATTAAAGCGCTGCGGCGCCAGATCGCTCACCGCTATGATAGCCGCTTAAGTCAATTCGAACAATCGAGATTGCTGCAGATTCCCAAGGTACCCGTTGGATGTGACAGCAGTCACCACATGTATTACGTCTTGCTCTCCGATCAGGAGACGCGCGATCGACTCATCACTTATTTGAAGGAAAGGAGCATTCGGGCGCTTTTTCACTACGTGCCATTGCATAGCTCTCCCATGGGGGAGAAGATGGGATATCACGACGGTGATTTCCCCGTCACCGAACAATTGAGCGGCCGGCTCCTGCGTTTGCCATTCCACCCGACGCTAACTGAAGAAGACCAGGAAAGAGTCGCCCATAGCATTGGATCGTTTTTCAACGTAACCAGGACCCGGAAGATATTTACAACAGGTCGACTCGTCGAATCAGCATAGGGGACACGCATGCTGCCATCGACAAGTTCCTGCTCGCCGCCCTCAACACCAAGATTGTCTATTGTTGTTCCGGTTTATCGCAGCGAGGCATGCTTAGACGAGTTGATGCGTGCGATTACACAAGCGCTGGCACCACACGATTGGGAGTACGAAGTCATTCTGGTGAACGATTATTCGCCTGATCGCTCCTGGCAGGTGATCGAATCGCTCTGCGACAAATATCCCTGTCTTCTGGCCATAGACTTACGGCGCAATTTCGGTCAGGACAACGCCATACTCACGGGATTACGGCTTTCCCGCGGAGAGTATGTCGCCATCATGGATGATGACCTTCAGCATGATCCCAAATATCTCCCTGCATTGATGAACAAAGCCGAGGAAGGCGCCGATGTAGCTTATGCGGACTTTGGGCGGAAACGGCAGAAGCTCTGGAAGAACGTCGGCAGTTGGATCAACGGTAAGATCGCCGACCGGGTTCTATGGAAGCCTAAAGATGTTTACCTTTCTCCGTACAAAGTCATAGTTCGCGAAGTCGTGGATTTGATCTGTAACTATTCCGGTCCAAAGCCTTACATAGATGGATTGCTGTTCCAAGCGACCTGGAGGGTGGCCAGCATTCCCGTCGAACATTTTCCGCGCTACGCCGGCCGGAGCACCTACAGTGTGTGGAAGGCGCTTGAAGTTTCGGCGCGCCTGATCTTCTCCTTTTCGGTGAAGCCGGTACGCGTGGTTACGTGGTGTGGGCTTGTGATGGCCGTGCTGGCATTGCTTGCCGCTGCCGGTGTTACTTTGTATCGGCTCATATTCCCTGAGGATTTTCCCGCGGCGGCGGTCGGATGGTCCTCTCTAATGGTCGTGTTTCTTCTTGTAAGTGGGGTCCAGATGATGTTCTTAGGGGTTCTTGGCGAATATGCAGGGCGTGCATATCTGCTCGTGAACCGTCATCCCCAGACTTCAATACGGACGGTAATCGGTGTAAACGCCAGCGCACAGTCCCTCTCGGCCCTGTCCCAGATTGACGAGGAGGTGACGATTGGCAGCAACCGTTCTATATAAGAGCGCGCTCTTGTACGAGCTCTTGATGGTTATGTTGTACGGCCGTCATTACTCGGGCCGGTACAAGGTCATCGCCGATATGATTCCCGCGCAGTCCAGCGTTCTCGATCTCTGCTGCGGGCCGGCCGTTCTCTACCATCGATACCTTCATCAGAAATCAGTTGCCTATACAGGTCTTGATCTCAGTGAGACATTCATCAAGCATTTGAGTGCCCGGGGTGGGCAAGGGCAGGTTTGGGATCTTCGTGAGAGTGTCGGTCTTCCCGGGGCGGATTACGTGGTTATGCAGGCCAGCCTGTATCAATTTCTGCCCGATCCCCAACCCATTATCGACCGCATGTTATGCGCGGCCCGCAAACAAGTAATTCTCGCGGAGCCGATCCGAAATATTACAAGCAGTAAGTTGGCCCCGCTCGCATTTATCGGCCGCCGTTTCACGGATCCGGGTGACGGCCAGTCCGATCATCGGTTCACCGAGGAAACTTTGGATTTGTTTTTTAATCGATATTCGTCCCAGCTAAGCAAAGCCTTCTCTATCCCTGGTGGGAGAGAGAAAGTATTCGTCCTGAACTCGAGACCCCTTCCTGCCGGCCACCAGCTCAGAGAAGATGGTTGAGCCGACCGTAAGCAATTCACCGGCCTCCGTGACGGAGGTACGGACAACTTTCCTCTCCGGTTATCGCAACAGCATTGCAATCTACGCAGCATTGTTCGTTTTGGCAATGTGGATCGGTTGCAGCAACTTTTCCAACTCAGGCCCGCTATGGCCTGATGGTTCGCAATACGCAAACGCTGCGGCGATGATTCACGACTGGCTCTTCTCCGGGCAAATCCTCCATCCGTGGGAATTCGCCGAACAGAATTACGCACAGTTCCCCGCTTTTCACCTTCCCTATCATCCCCCCGGTTACCCAGCGTTGCTGGCGCTGTTTTTTACCGTGACGGGAGTCTCGTATGGTTCGGCAAGGATCTTCATCGCCCTCTGTTTGTGGGTGGCAGGATGCTCGTTCTATGGCATTTTGAGAAAAACGGGGTCATCACAGGCAGCGGCTTTTTGCAGCGCGCTGGTATTAATGACCACACCCGAGATTGCCTTCTGGTCGAGAGATACTATGTCGGAAATTCCCGGGCTGGCGCTCATCCTTGCCGGAACGTATTGTTTTGTTCTCTGGCTCGCTACAGAGAGTACGCTCGCCTGCATTGTTGCTTTTTGCTTTGCCGAGGCGGCGTTTCAATCCAGATATCTTACTGCCGGAGTTTTACCCGCTTGGTACCTGTGGGTATTTCTCACCGGGAAGTTTCGGAGATTGCTGTCGCCTGTGCTTCTAATCTCGGCAATTCTGTATCTTGTCCTGAACGTGTTCTGGGTAGTTTACACACTGCGATTTTCAAGATATGAGACTGCCTACAGCCTAACTCCGCCCAATACTAACTACGGAACTATGTTCTCCTGGAAGATCGCCTCATTCTACTCGGCCAGAATTCCTGAGATGATCGGGTGGTTTGCGCTTATTGCCGCATTTATAGGCTTGGCATACACGTTTCGTTCTTCCGGGGGACGCTTCCCGCGATTATTTTGGCTTTCCTGGTTTTTCAGCAATGTGATTTTTCTGCTTTCCGTGAGAATCTACCAGGAGAATCGATATTTTATTTATGCCTTGCCGGCCTTTATCGGGCTAATCGCGGCCAATTTTTCTTCCGCTGATGATAAGTCCGAAATCAGGCGATATGCTGGGCCCATTCTCGTGAGCCTTTGTCTGGTCGCGAACGTTATCAGTTTCAAGCATCTTCCGCAAGGCCTCGTCGGTGACGATGCTATCGGACAACGACTGGCTCGTTTGGATCTTCCCGGCAACATTCTGGTTTCGACCTTACAGCAAACAGATCTCATATTTAGGTATCGCTCGTACCATCCGGTTTTGAAGAGAAGCTTCATTCGAGGCGATCGCTCACTAGCGATCAGGCCGCCCCGTTACGCTAACGCTGAAGCAACCTCCATTGCGCATAATGCCGATGATGTTCTTAATATCATTCGCCGAGGCCGTATTCGGTATATAGTTACGTGTTCCTTAAATCACGAGAAGAATGACAATCGAGCGGAGGAGATGCGCTTGCTCGATAAAGTCATGCGATCGCAACCCGCTACTTATCAGCTCTTAGGCGAGTTCGCTCTACATTTGGAGTATGGTCTTCCCGGTTATTTCGGCAAGGTCTGGTTATGGAAGTTCACGGGTCAATTACCCGAAGGCGCTAGCGAGATCCCAGTAGTTGTTCCGACTGCGGATCTAAGCATCGAACCGGCCAAGTAATAGGAATTCATGGGAGCTAGAATTGGCGCATGATCTCCGGCCTGAGAGCGGAAACGCGACCGGAGTTCGACAAAAAATAAGATACGTCAAGATAGCTGGGATCACTGGTGTTATCGGGCTCTGGGTGCTGGCGATGACTGCTTTCCTAGGCTATCTGCCGAAAAGAGTATTCTGGCAAGCGTCAGGGGCTGAAATTGTTTTGGCCTCGCTTATAAATGTAAGGATCCGTTCGCTGAGAAAGCCGCGAAACGATAAGCGCTCCGAACGGCGTCTATAACGCGAGGAAAACATGAGACATTCTCAAAGATCTGGCATTCTTGGCGCAACGCTCATTGGAGTGGGCTGCGGCTTGACCGCGATGGGTATTGCGCTTGTGATCCCGGCGTGCTCCAGTTGGACGCTCGGATTCCTGGAGCAGGCGCTACGCAAAGGGCGCGAAGGAGCGGGGAATGCGGCTGAGATGATCGGCGATCTTTCCGGCCGTGCGCACCACCATTTCAGCGAAGCAACCAAGAGCGCCAAGGCCACTACTTCAAAGGCTGCGGGAGTGGTTGAGAGCGCGGCCAGGCAGGTCCGCCAGTACACTTCATAGATGGCTACAGATCGCCTCGGCATCCTGAAGCAGATGGTCGCGCAGGATGCGAACAATTCGTTTGCTCGCTACGGGCTTGGGATGGAATACGTAAAGACTGGCGAGTTCGAGCAGGCGGTTGCCGAATTTCGAGCTCTTCTAGCACGAGACAACAATTATTCGGCCGCTTATTTTCACGGCGGGCAAGCTCTCGAGAAGCTGGGGCGCATCCAGGAAGCGCGCGTCATGTATGAGCAGGGCATAGAGGCCGCGATACGTATCGGCGACGCGCACACGCGGGCTGAAATTGAAGGCGCTCTCAACCTGCTATCGGTTTGACGGTACGGTACTAGGACTATCGGTAACCCGCCGCCTGGAGATCGAATAATTCGGCGTACTTCCCGCCGAGAGAGACGAGTTGTTGATGAGAGCCACGCTCCACGATGCGACCGTTCTCCAGGACCAGGATGCGATCCGCCATACGGACTGTGGAAAATCTGTGGGAAATCAGGATTGCCATTTTCCCCGTGGTCAACTCTACGAACCGCTGATATACCTCGAATTCGGCGCGCGCGTCGAGGCTGGCGGTCGGCTCATCGAGGATGAGAATCTGCGCGTCACGCATGTAGGCGCGTGCCAGAGCAATTTTTTGCCATTGCCCCATGGATAAATCCACACCACCTTCAAACCGCCGACCGAGCATCTGACTATAGGTTTTCGGCAGGCCGTCAATGACCTCAGCAGCCAAACTTTTTTCCGCGGATCGCAAAATTCGTTCTTTGTCTTCGATCGCATCGACGCGGCCGAAGCCGATATTTTCGGAGGCGAGGACATCGTAGCGCATATAGTCTTGAAAGATTACTCCTATCTCGCGGCGCAGATCTTCTACAGAAAATTCGCGCAGATCGGTGCCATCGAGGAGAATCCTGCCAGCCGTCGGATCATAAAGTCTAGCCAGTAATTTTACTAGGGTTGTCTTACCAGCCCCATTTTCGCCGACGAGCGCGATCCGCTCCCCGGCATCGAAGCGGAAACTGACGTCGCTTAGAACGGCTTGGTTCGACCCGGGGTAGGAGAACGAGACGTTCTGGAATTCGAAACCGTGCCGAACGGGCCGCGGCGCCGAGAGCGCCCCGGGCTTTGAAGCAATCTGGGGCCGGGTCTCGAAGAAATCGAATAAATCCTTGATAAACAAGGCCTGTTCTGATATTCCAACCAAGCTTGCTACGACATTTTCCATGATGCTTCGGGACCGTGCGAACGCTCCGGTCACCAGCGTGAGGCCACCCACTGTCATCTCCCCAGCCAGCGCCCGCAGCAGGATAAGCACGTAAGCCGAGTAATAAGCGACTGTGGGCGCGAGGTTCAGAAGTCCGCCATGCACTGCCCGTCGGATTGCCAAATGCCTGTTCTCGGCGTAGAAACGTTCGAAGAGGGCGCGCGAACGCTCAGCTAGGTGTATGCCTAGCCCGAAGATCTTGACCTCCTTAGCGCTCTCGTTGCTCGCTCCAAGGAATCGCAGGTAGTCGAGCTCCCGACGCTCCGGGGTATAGCGATAAAGCATGGAATAATTCAGCATGGCGAAACGGGTTTCGCCTAGAAATACCGGGATCGTGCCGACGATCAGGAGCAGTAAAAGCCATGGATCGAAGAAGATAACAGCCGATAGCAACGACGCGAGAGTCAACAGTTGTTGCGCCATGCCCGCAAGGCTAGCAAGCGTGCCGATACGCGACGTTGTCTGGCGGCGAGCACGCTCCATCTTGTCGTAAAACACTGGATCTTCAAAGGAAACCAGATCGAGGGCGGTAGCGTGCGCCATGAGTTTCAAACTCACGTGGTTCGTAAAGCGATCGCCCAGCAGGCTATCGACCAGTGAGATCGCGCGCCCCAGGAGATCCGAAGCAACGGCCAGTAAAAGCTCTAAAGCCAATAATTTCCAGATAGTCGAGCGCTCGTACGGCTGGTGGCGGATGGCGCGTACCACGAGATCAATAATCAGCTTCGAAACCCACAGGGTGGCGAGCGGAATACACGCAGAAACGCCACGCAGCAATAACGTCAGGACAGTCAGTAAGTGACTGGTTTCCCAGACCATCGCCAGCAGCGGAGGAAGGTTGCGAAGTGCTGCAAGACGCTCGCGCCAAGTCTGCGGCGCGTCCTCGTTCGGCTTTTTAGAGAACGGCCGCATGCCTCGAAAAAATGCCCACTCTAAATAGAGTAGGCATTTTTTCCCTGACTAACAGGTCTCTGGCGAACCAGAGTTACGTTTGATGGGAGAATCGGATCGACGGTATCGCAACCGTCAAATCCTGTTTGTGATTGGAGTGTAGGGCCAGCGGAAGGTGAAGTCAAGGGCATTTTTTTTCCTTCTTGCGGCGTCCTGTAAGTACTGCGGAACAAACCATTTGCAGCTGAAGATGTTTGTGCAACATCCGTGGAAAATCTCTGCTTATGCTGTGAAAACTGCTGCGGAAAAATCGACTAAGCCCAATGGACAGATTTACTTACGGGATTCGTGAAGGGTTGTCGCCAGCGAGGTGTAAAGTGGTCATCGCTTCATCGCCTTCCAGTGTTCCATACCGCCGGCGATAGATTCTCATGCCTGCATACATGAGGCCCGCGAGAAGACAAATGCCAGTCAAAATCAGGCTCAAATAGATGATGTTCAGAAGCAATTGGTAGAGCGGTTTGATAGGACTGGGCGGCGGTGTTTCGTTCCAGGTTATCTTAGCGACATACTCCACCCGGCTTAGTAACGTGTCGGCTTGTGCGTCGGTTGCGGGAGACACGATGATCCCGACGAGTGGGCCCGACCGCTTCACGTGCGCGTTCGGCAACTGCTTGAAATCGGCAGCGTGTGCGCGCGCCATTCCGGGTGTCGGGTAATAAAAGAGAGCCAGACGAAGCCGCGAGCTGCTTTTGTCGACGCGATAGGAAGCGACTTGCGCTTCGGCAGCTTCCTCCAATCCGGGATGCGCGGCGATCAACTCCGGCGCGAAGGCTTTAAGCGATTCCGGTCCCAAAACATATCTCGCCGAATTTGGAACGAGTCCTTCGCGCGGCAGGAAGGTGAGAATCGGAGGCAGCGATGAGCCTCGTTTACCGGGCAGGGCCTTCAACTCGGTTTCGACCTGCTCCTTGCTGGGACGGGCGCCTTCGAAAATTGCTATATAGTTATCGTCATTGATGATCGTGCGCTTGCCGTCCTCTGTGCAGAAGGCGGTGAGATCGCACGGACGCCCGAGCTCGGACCGCTGCCACTCCCAGGCGGCGAGCGCACCTGTCGAATCCTTCATCTGATACGTGGTGACGGTGAACTGCGGGCGTTTGACGGTATCGGTATGCAATAAACCGTACTCGCGCCATAGCGATGCATCGTCAGCGAACACTGACGTCGCCAGTAACAAACAGCCGAAAATTATGCCGCGGCCCCGTGACATTTTTTGTACTTCTTTCCGCTGCCGCAGGGACACAAATCGTTGCGGCCAACCTTCGGACCTTTAGACACCGGCTGCTGCTCGGTAGTTCCGCCGCTGCCGGTAAACTGCAATTCGGCCAGTTCCTTGTCTTTCCTGCGCTGTATGTTGCGGGTGAGGTCAATGACTGATTGCTGCGCTTCGCGGCGGGGTATCTCGATTGGCGGAGCGGCTTCGTCCTCCTCCTCGTCATCGGCAAGTTCGGGATACGGCACCGGCACGCTGCTCTCTCCGCCTTCAATACGCATGAAGTATAGGAACTTGATGGTTTCGTCTTCGATACGATCCATCATGTCCTGGAACATAGTGAAGGATTCCTTCTTGTACTCAATCAGCGGATCTTTCTGGCCGTAGCCGCGCAGGCCGATGCCTTCTTTCAAATGATCCATCGACAACAAGTGGTCCTTCCACTGGTTGTCGACCACGTTCAGCATGATGATGCGCTCGGCCTGGCGCAGATTGTCGGCGCCGATCATCCGCTCTTTTTCGGCGTAGCGTTCTTGCAGGAGTTCGGTGATCTGCCGCTCAATCTCACTGCGTTCGGCGCCGCTTCCCGCTTCAATGTCGAGTTTGATTCCGAACTGGTTTACGACAGCCGTCTGCAATCCGGGGAGGTCGTATTGATCGGAGCGCGCACCCTCCGGGCAGAACTGATCGATGAAACTGCCCACGATGCCGTTGACGATGTCAACGATTCGCTCCTTCTGGTTATTACCTTCGAGCAATTGCCGCCGCATGCCGTATACGGCCTGGCGCTGCTTGTTCATCACGTCGTCGTATTCGAGGACGTGTTTACGCGAGGCAAAATGCTGGGCTTCTACGGCCTTTTGGGCGGCCGCGATGCGCGAGGTAATCAGTTTCGATTCGATCGGCACGTCTTCTTCCATGCCGAGACGCAGCATCAGGTTCTGCATGCGGTCCCCGCCGAAGATGCGCAATAAATCGTCTTGCAGAGAAAGATAAAAACGTGAACTGCCGGGATCGCCCTGTCGTCCGGCGCGTCCGCGTAACTGGTTATCGATGCGCCGTGACTCGTGACGCTCCGTTCCGAGAATATGCAGTCCGCCGGCGGCGACTACCTCGGCACGTTCGGCTTCAATCTCGCGCCTGACCTGTTCTTTGTTCCGCTGGAGTTCTTCAGGCGATAGCATGTCGGGTGTCTTGCCCGCCCTTCTGAGCATGTCCTCGAGCAGAAAATCCGGATTGCCGCCGAGCAGAATGTCGGTACCGCGGCCGGCCATGTTGGTCGAGACTGTAACGGCACTTTTGCGTCCGGCCTGTGCCACAATGTGCGCTTCGCGTTCGTGATTCTTGGCGTTCAATACTTCGTGTTTCACGCCCATTTTTTTGAGGATTGCGCCCAGCCGCTCCGATTTTTCGACCGAGATGGTGCCGACCAGCACGGGCTGGCCTTTTTCATTGAGGGCCTTGATCTCTTTAGCTGCGTTGCGAAACTTCTCTTCTTCGGTGCGATAGACAACGTCCGGATTTTCCAACCGGATCATCGGCTTGTTAGTCGGTACGACGGTCACATCGAGGTTATAGATCTTAGAGAACTCGGCGGCTTCGGTATCGGCGGTACCAGTCATACCGGAGAGCTTCTTGTACATGCGGAAGAAGTTCTGAAAGGTGATGCTTGCGAGAGTCTGTGTCTCGCGCTCGATCTTGACCCCTTCGTGCGCTTCAACGGCCTGGTGGAGTCCATCGCTCCAGCGGCGTCCCGGCATCAGGCGTCCTGTGAACTCGTCCACGATGATGACTTGCCCGTCTTGCACCACGTAGTCACGGTCCTTTTGATAGAGGATGTGCGCGCGCAGCGCTTGCTGCACGTGGTGATTCATTTCGATGTTCGCTGGATCGTAGAGATTGCCGGTATTAAGCAGCTTCTCGACCTTGAGAACGCCCTCTTCGGTCAACGCCACGGTGCGATGTTTCTCGTCGACAGTGAAATCGCCGGTGGTGTAGGACTGCCCGGGTTCTTTACCCTCGATGACTTCGCCGCGTTCCAGGTTGGGGATGATGCGGTTGACGCGATAGTACTTGTCGGTCGATTCTTCGCTGGGGCCGGCGATGATAAGCGGTGTACGCGCTTCGTCGATCAGGATCGAGTCGACTTCATCCACAATGCCAAAGTTGAATTCCCGCTGGACGTAATCGTCCAGTTGGAATTTCATGTTGTCGCGCAGGTAATCGAAGCCGAACTCATTATTGGTGCCATAAGTGATATCGGAGTAGTAGGCTTCGCGGCGCTCACGGTCATCGAGATCGTGCACGATGGTTCCGACGGTGAGTCCCAAGGCGCGATGAATGCGGCCCATCCACTCGGCGTCGCGGCGGGCCAGGTAATCGTTCACGGTGACGATGTGCACGCCCTTGCCTTCGAGTGCGTTGAGATAACTGGCGAGGGTGGCGACGAGTGTTTTTCCTTCGCCCGTTTTCATTTCGGCGATCCGTCCGCGATGAAGCACCACGCCGCCGATAAGCTGCACGTCGAAGTGCCGCATGTTCAAATAGCGGCGGCCGGCCTCGCGGCAGACCGCGAAGGCTTCGATGAGAAGGTCGTCGAGGGGAGCGCCGTTGGCCACGCGCTGCTTGAAATCAACGGTCTTGGCGGCTAATTCCTGGTCGGAGAGCTTTTTTAGCTCAGGTTCGAGATCGCCTATCGCCGAGACGAGAGGCAGGATCTTTTTGATCTCGCGATCGTGTTTTGTGCCAAAAACCTTGGCGAGAGCGCCTTCGATCATAGAGTACGGAGTGTAACTTCCAGTTTAACCGGCGGATGAGCGCGAGCCGGGAAGTAGCCGATTTGGCTGCGTCTAGAAGCGTGAAACGAGGAAAAGACCGCCGCCAATGGCCACCGCATCCTCCAAGCAGGCAATGACGAAGTCAGGGACCCGGAGCGCACGAACCAAGCCGGTGCGGACTTGATAGCCCGCGAATGCGCCTGCAACCCCGCCAATGGCTCCCAGAATGCCACCGGCCGGCAGGGATTGTCCGCCCGCCACGGCCAATGCCGCGCCGCACAGACCGCCGAACACGATGCGGGCGATGAGTCCGGGAGGCTTAATCCGGCTTGGCGTGAAAGGAAGTTGATCGGCGACCAGTTCTCCGATGGCCAACACAATAAATAGGACCAAGGCAATGGTCGACCCCATGAAAGCGAGCGTCGTATTTTGCAGAGGAAGCCAATTCCTGTGGGCGGCCCAAGCCACCACTGCCGGCGCAGTCAGGGAGCGCAGACCGGCCACCACGCCAATTCCGAATGCCAGAAGAAGCACTTCGGAGGAACTCATCTTCGAATGGTTTCGGCTAGAAACCAGGTGCGGCGTTCAGTCTCGTCAATCCAATTTTCGATGAGGCTAGTGGTTGCGGCATCGTTGTTCTTGTCACAGATTTCGTGAGCGTCGCGCAAGAAGCGCGTCAATTGCTGGTTATCCGTACACAACTCCCTCAGCATGTCGTCCGGAGCGGGGAATTCCTCGTTATTGTCTTTCAGCCGCTGGTGGCGTGCGATTTCACCGATGGAATGGAGCGTGGACGCGCCGATTTTGCGCGCGCGCTCGGCGATATCGTCCGTCATGGCGAAAATTTGAGCGGCATGCTCGTCGAGCAATAGATGATAGTCGCGAAAGTGCGGACCACTCATGTGCCAATGAAAATTTTTGGTCTTCAGATAGAGCGCGAACACGTCGGCCAGCAGCGGCCGCAAGGCGTTCGAAATGTTTACAACGGAGTCCGCGCTCAGGTCCGTCGGAACGTTGGCCGCCTGAACACGGCCCGCTTTTCCATTGTTGTGTTTCATTTGCTTTCGCTAGTCAAGATGCATCATAGCCTTTGAATTGTTCGAGGATCACGTTTCCCAAGTAGCCCATTTCCTCGTGGATGCCGAGAGACGAGGAGTAATAGGCGAAGGCGGTAGTCTGCTTTAACTGGGTAAAGAATTTTTCGGCTTCGGTTTGGGGATCCTTCTCGTTCGCAGCCAGCTTAGTGAGAACAGCAGCCGGCTGAGCGCCGGGTTCTTCTAGAAGCTTGTGAACCTCCGCGAGGCCTCTGCGCCAGGATGTTTTCTCGTCCGGCACATATGCTTCCGCTACGGTGCGATCGATATATGCCGCGACTCCGGCCGCGTGCGCTCCCGAAGAGTGCTCATCCGTCGGAATGATCAACTCCGTCAGCTTATCCAACAAGTCAAATTCGTCCGGCGTGAAAAACAGCGGCGAGCCGGGCTCGGCGGCGGGAAGTTGCAGGCAGAAGAAAGCGCCGCCGGCGAGTTTCAGAATCTCGCGCCGGTCCATCATACGTCGCCTTTTTTGAGCAGTTCGGCTAGATGGTCGCACGACCTCCAACACAGCGCCATGATGGTCCAGGTCGGGTTCTGGCAGGAGGCGGAGACGTGCGTGGCGCCGTCTACCACCAGCAGATTTTTTACGTCGTGCGATTGCTGGAACTGATTTACGACGGACGTCTTCGGATCGTTGCCCATACGCGCCGTTCCCAGCTCATGAATGGACCAGCCTTCCGGCAGCATCTTGTCCGAGCTCGAAACGATTTCGAATTTAGCGGCTTCGAACATCTCGCGCGCGGCGACCGCCATGTCGGCGGCCATCTTGCGCTCGTTTTCTCCAAATTGATAGCTGAAGCGCAGCACCGGGATACCAAAAGCGTCTTTCATGTGCGGATCGATTCCGACCGCATTTTCATAGCGCGCCAGCACTTCCCCGAACGCACCCATCGAAATCGTGGCGCCGGCATAATCGCGCACGTGCTTCTTGTACTCTTCGCCGAAACCTGGACTGGTATAGGCGGTGCCGGGAATCATGGTCGTGCCGCTGCCCCCTTCGTAACCATAGGCGCGCAAAAAATCGGAGCGCTTGTCGAGATTGCGAAAGCGGGCCACGTAGAAACCGCCGGGACGGCCATCGTCGAGCGTACGCGGCTTCCCGACAAGCTCTTTCATGAAGCCGGCGACCGACGGCCCCATCACGTGTTCGCAGAAATTGTGGCCGACGTGCCCACTGGAATTGCCGATTCCATTCGGATGCACGCTCGATTTCGAGAGCAGCATGAGGCGGGCAGATTCGAGCGTGGAGGCGGCGAGAAGCACCGTTCTTGCTTTAGCCTGATAATTCTTCCGTGTTTCGGTGTCGATGAACGAGACGCCGGTCGCCTTACCGGTGTTCTTATCGACAGTTACTTCATAGACCGTGGCATTGGTACGCAGCGTAAGATTTCCGGTATCCATGGCGGGCCGGATCAGCCCCGTGGGTGAATCGAATGCGGCGTGAATATCGCAACCCCCTATGTGGCGACTGCATGCACCGCGTCCATAGCAGCGGCTGCGGTACTTGTTGTGCTTCAGGCCGTCGGTGGTGACGCCGGCGCGATATGGGGTGAGCACGCGGCCCATTCCCTTTAGTGTTTCGCGCAAATGCATTTCGGCGTGGTTCAGCTTGACAGGCCGCTGAAACTTGCTATCGGGTAAATACGGCAGATTTTCCGGATGGCCTGAGATTCCGAGATAGAGGTCGACCTTGTCGTAGTAAGGTTCTATGTCGGCGTACGAGATAGGCCAGTTTTCGCCGAACCCATCGCGATCCTGCGCTTTGAAATCGTAGTCAGAGAGGCGTAGCGCCAAGCGTCCCCAGATATTGGTTTTGCCGCCCACCGCACGCGACCGCACCCAGGCGTAACGCGTGCCTGTATACGGATGCTCTTTTTCATTTACGACCAGCGTCTTGCTGTAGTCAGAGCCGCCCCACGCCTGGACATAGGACTGAACGTTCTTGTAAGGCGAGTCTTGCGCGTACGGTGGTTTGCGGATGCTGTATTCGTTCGTCAACGCGTAGTATTCGGGCGGAATTTTGCCGCGCCGCGGATGATCGTACGGCCACTGCATCGAATGCAGAATTTTGCTGGTGTCCTGAGCTTTGCCGGCTTCAAGGAGAAGTACTTTGAGCCCGTGTGCGGTGAGGACGTGGGCGGCCATGCCGCCGCCAGCGCCGGAGCCAACAATCACGGCATCATAAGTAGTTTTCAAATCTACTTCCGGATTGTTGGCAGCGGGAAATTGCAGCAGCATGCCCTGCTTGCATTGTATGTCCGGCTAGTCCTCCGTTGCCTCGTTCTGTTGTTGAGGAGTGACGACGCGTACCCGCTCACCTTCGATGAGGGAATCGGGAGGATTCGCGACGATGGCGTCTTCGGCTGAGAGTCCAGAGATGATTTCGATGGTGCTGCCAAAATCACGCCCCGGCGTGACCGGCTTCAGGGTAATCCGCCGGCCATCTTGAACTACGGGGACCTGCAGTCCCTTGCCGCGAAACATGACGGAGGTCGAAGGAATGATTAACGTCGAACCTTTGGACTTGATCTTGAAGTGCACTTCGGTGTAAGCCCCCGGAAACAGGAGGCCGGTTTTGTTCGAGACGTCGACTTCGACAGTAAGAGTTCGCGTAGCGGGATCAATCGCACCAGCGGTGCGAACCAGCATTCCGGGGAACCGGCGCCCTGGAATCTCAGGCAAGGTCAAATCAACGGATAAGCCGGGTTTGGCGTCGTGCGAATAATCCTGCGGAATATTGACGAACACACGCAACCGATCAATAGCCGCTACGTGAAAAAGTTCTCGAGCCGCTCCGCCCGATGAGCCGGATTGAATGAGCTGTCCAACATCGGTCCGGCGAGCGGTTACGATGCCGTCAAAGGGAGCATAGATTTTTTCGAAGGCTACCATCTGCTCAAGGCGCGCAACGTTGGCTTGCGCCGATTTGACGGTCGCAGCCTTCGCCGCGGCGTCCTGAACGGCGTTGTCCACGTCCTGCTTAGCGACAGAATCCGTCTTGAACAAACCCGTGTAGCGCTCGGATGTGATCTGGCTCAGGTGGAGGTTCGCTTGCGCGGTGTTTACTTCCTCACGCGCTTGCATCAATTGCTGATCGATCTCCGGGGATTCGATCTCGGCCAAGAGTGCTCCCTTTTTGACATGCGCCCCGATATCGAAATACCAACGTTTCAAATATCCATCCGTACGCGCGTAAATAGGAGCGTCAGTATAAGCCTGAATATTCCCTGGTAGGACGACTTCTTCCGCGGGTGAGGCACGGCGTGGATGCACGATGGTTACCGGCACAGCGGCGAGAAGATTGGTCTCCTCGCGAAGCGCCTGGCGAGCACGAATTCGCGGAACAATGCCTGAAAAGGCTATCAACGCAGCAGTCGCAACCACTGCGAGTAAAAACAGAATCCCACCGACACGTCTATTCATTTCTGGATGCGGCGCCCTCGATGAAGGAGAGTGAAGAACACAGGCACAAAAAATAGAGTGGCGACCGTGGCAAACAACAAGCCACCAACGACCGCTCGTCCCAGCGGTGCATTTTGCTCCGCGCCTTCTCCAATGCCCAACGCCATGGGCAGCATGCCCATCATCATGGCTAAGGCGGTCATGATTACCGGCCGGAATCGCGTAAAGCCAGCGAGGATGGCCGCGTCGGCGGCGCTATCGGCGTCGGGCAGTTGTTCCTTGGCGAAACTCACCACAAGAATACTGTTGGCGGTGGCAACACCCATGCACATGATGGATCCGGTCAAGGCCGGAACGCTGATCGTGGTGTGAGTTACGAACAACAACCACACGATTCCAGCCAGAGCCGCCGGCAGCGCCGAAATGATGATAAGAGGATCCAGCCAGGATTGAAAGTTGATCACGATCAGCATGTAGACCAGCACAATGGAGAACGCGAGCCCAGCGATCAATCCCTGAAACGAAGTGCGCATGGTTTCTGTTTGGCCCCTCATGACCACCTCGGAACCGCGCACAAGGCCCTTGGAATTTTTCGCTATCACATCTTCAATGGCGCGCGATACGGTGCCAAGATCGGCTCCTTGGACGGTGCCATAAATATCGATTACCGGAATGATGTTCCAATGCGCTACTTCCGCGTAGCCGGCGCCTCGCGACAAAGACGCGACGTTTGCCAAAATCTGCGGAGCGATGTTGGTTCCGGACATCGGTATATTCCGTAGGTCGCTGAGCGATGACATTTCATACTGCGGCGATTGCGTGGCGACGCTGTAGCTCACGCCATTTCGAGGATTCAGCCAAAACGTTGGAGATGTTTGAAAGCTGCCGCTTAACGACACGAGGACATTCTGAGCGATATCTTTTGCGCTTAAGCCTACCGTTTGCGCTTTAGTTCGATCGAGATTGACAAAAATCTTGGGCTGATTGGCCGGCTGCTGGATACGTAAATCTACAGCGCCCGGAATGTAGCGAATCTGCTCCAGGAGTTTGTTGGCGTAGACACGGTTGGCCTCCTGATTGCGCCCGAGAATCTGAATATCGATCGGCGCAGGCAACCCGAAATTTAAGACCTGCCCCACCAGATCGGCGGGCAAAAAGTAAAATGCAATTCCCGGAAATTCATCCGGAAGGCGTCGTCGCATCTCGGCCATGTAATTGGCCGTGGGATGATGTTTCGGTAGAAGAGTAACCATCACGTCCGCATCCGCCGGACCGAGCGTTCCATTATTGGCGTAGGAAGTGTTGGTGTTGCTGTACGGCAGGCCGATATTGTCGAGAATATTTTCAAGCTCTGTAGCGGGAATGATTCGACGAATGGAATTTTCGATCACATCACAGAGCTTGGCGGTTTGCTCTATCCGCGTGCCGGTCCGAGCTCGAACGTGCAGCCGCATCTGGCCGCTATCGACTGCGGGAAAAAAATCTTCACCCAGCCAGGGAAGCAGCGCGAATGACGCCAGGCAGCCGAGTGAGAAGCAGATTGTGAAGGCGACGCGATGTGCGACGCACCACATCAGAAGCCGCCGATAACGGCCGCGTAATTTCTCAAAATTGTTCTCAAAGGTGAGCTGCAACCGGACAAATGGATTACGGCGATCCGCATGCGCAACGGCCTCGTGATGCGAGTGTCCACGCAGTAAATATTTCGCCAATGTCGGGACCAGCGTGCGGGAGAGCAAATAAGAAGCGAGCATGGCGAACGAAACTGCTTCCGCGAGCGGAACAAATAGGTAGCGAGCCACGCCGGTGAGGAAAAACATCGGCACAAACACGATGCAAATACTCAGGGTGGAAACGAATGCCGGGATGGCAATCTGGGCGGCGCCGTCGAGAATCGCCTGCTCGATCTCCTTACCCATTTCGAAATTCCGGTTGATGTTTTCGATCTCGACGGTGGCGTCGTCGACGAGAATACCGACTGCCAGAGCCATTCCGCCTAGGGTCATGACATTAATCGTTTCCCCGAGCGCGCTCAACGCGAAAATCGAGCACAGGATGGAGAGTGGAATGGAAATGGCGATGATGATCGTGCTGCGCCAGCTTCCCAGGAACACCAGGATCATGGTGGCCGTTAGGCAAGCCGCCACGAGCGCTTCACGCAGCACTCCGTTAATGGAAGCCCGGACAAAGATGGACTGATCGGCCACCGCTTTCACTTTCAGCTCCGGCGGCAGGGTGGAGACGATAAAAGGTAGAACCTTCCGCACGCCCGCAATGATGTCGAGCGTGGATACGTTGCCATTCTTGTAGACCGTCATCACGGTCCCACGCAATCCGTCCGAACGCACGATATTGGTTTGGGGGGGGTAGCCGTCGCGCACGTGGGCCACGTCGCGCACATAAATGGTCGTGCCATTTTCCGATTTGATCGGCAGATCGTTCAATTCCGAAACATTGCGCGGACTGCCATTCAGTTCCACGTTGTATTCCAGCCCCCCGATCTTGGAAGTGCCGCCCGGCAGAATCAGGTTCTGGTCTCCGATCGCGTTGACAACATCGGAGGGCCCGAGACCCTTCGCCTGCATGGCCGCGGTGTTCAAATCCACCATCACCTGGCGCTGTTTTCCGCCGAACGCAAATGGGATCGTGGTTCCGGGAACCGTCACCAGCTGCGGCCGTATGAAATTCTGGCCGATGTCGAATAGCTGTTGTTCGCTAAGTCCCTGGCCGGACAATCCAAGCTGCAAGATGGGAACGGTGGATGCGTTGAAGCTGAGAATAAACGGCGGTGTGGCGCCAGGCGGCATCTGCTTCAAGATCGCCTGGCAAACGGCCGTAGATTGCGCAATCGCCTGCTGCAGACTTGCGAACGGCTGCAAGAAAATCTTGATGATGCCCGCGCCGTTTAGCGACCGTGATTCGATGTGTTCGATATCGTTGACCGAGCTGGTGAGTGAACGCTCGGCGACATAAACGATACGGTCAGAGATCTCCTCCGCCGATAGGCCCGCATATTGCCAAACGACGCTGACGACAGGAATGTTGATGTTAGGGAAGATGTCGATCGGCGTCCGGGAAATGACTACCGGAGCCAGGATTAGCAACATCAAGGAGAGAACGATAAACGTATAAGGCCGCCGCAGGGCGAGCCGGACTATCCACATGATTCAGAGAGGCCGAAATCCAATTATGAACGGTTCGGGAGCGAGAGAGAAGTTCATCTGCCTGAAATGGTGGGAAGCTATCCTACTTGGAACAGGGTTGCTATGTCTTTTATGTTCAGAAACGCTACCAAATATATCTGTCCGCTGGCGATAGCCCTGGTGTTGTTGCCGGGTTCCGCTTGGGCGCAAGCGGTGGCGGGGTTAGGGGCTATTACCGGCACGGCACGGGATGCTTCGGGCGCCGTAGTGTCGGGCGCCGAGGTAACCATTACGAATGCTTCGATCGGATTCAGCCGGAAAATGCAGACGACCGAAGGCGGCCTATTCGCCGCCGCGTCGATTACGCCCGCTTCCGGCTACAAAATCGAAGTAGAGAAGGCCGGATTTACCACATGGCAGAGTGAGAACTTCGAGGTGCTAGTTGGGCGAACCGTCGATTTCAAGGTGAATCTGCAGGTCGGCTCATCCTCGACGAAAGTCGAGGTGACGGCTGAAGCGCCATTGATCGAGAACACGAAGAGCGGGGTCACAGCCTCGGTAACGCAGTTGCAGATCGATAACCTGCCGATTAACGGGCGGCGTGTGGACAGCTATGTTTTGATGACGCCAGCCGTCGTAAAGGATGGAGAGTTCGGCCTGCTGAGTTTCCGCGGCATTGCAATGGGAAATTCGTTTCTTACCGACGGCAACGACACGACCAACAGCTTCTACAACGAGAATGCCGGACGGACGCGCATCGGCAGTCAGATTTCGCAGGATGCGGTGCAGGAATTTCAAGTATTATCGAACGGTTTTTCGGCGGAATTCGGACGCGCGATGGGCGGCGTAGTGAATACGGTCACGCGGAGCGGGACCAATAGTATTCACGGCACGGGATACGGATTTTATCGCAGCAGCACGCTCGAGGCATTGGACCGCTATGCCAATGGACTACGAACTCCTGAGCATAGGGACGTCGTGGGTTTCAGTGTTGGCGGACCGATTAAAAAGGACAAGTTATTCTATTTCGTCAACTACGATTACACCGGACGAAACTTTCCCGGCATCAACCGGATCATTAACAACTCGCTGACAGATGCGGCGGGTAATACTGTTCCGGCAAGTAGCTGCGTCGCCACGGCGGCGCAATGTGCAGCAGCGATTGATTTCGTGCAGAAACAAATGAATGTTACGCTGCCGCGCACATACGACCAGCACATCGGCTTTGCCAAGATCGATTGGCAGCTCAACGATCGCAATTCGTTCAGTTTCGATCTGAACGCAATGCATTGGGTTTCCCCGCACGGCATTCAGACACAGACCGTTCTTACTAATGGAAACCTGCTCGGGAACAACGGGAATTCCACCGTGGAAGACCGCTACGGGAAGGCCTCCTGGACTTTCATTCCCAACGCTAGCGCCGTTAACGAATTTCGTTTTGGCTGGTTCAAAGACCGGCTGTCCGATCCGGCTTCTTCTGATCTATGGCCCAGCACTGGCCCCCTGTATGTCACGATTGCGGGATCAACAGTGGGCGCGGCGCAGGCCTACCCCCGGACGTTCCCCAGCGAAAATCGTTTTCAATTCGTCGACAACTATAGCTGGACCACGGGTACACATTCGGCTAAGTTCGGTGTGGACGTTTCCACGACCCAGGACTGGATGGACCAGCTCTTTAACCAATACGGGGGCTATTCTTACAGCAACATCACTAATTTCGCCAGAGACTTTAATGGCGGCCTCTATAACTCAGGAGTCCGAAACTACACATCGTTCAGCCAGCAGTTTGGAAATCCCATTCAGAACATACGCACGTCGGACTTCAACATTTATGTTCAGGACACCTGGAAGCCCACACAGAAGTTTTCATTGAATTACGGCTTGCGCTATGAAAAGACGTTCTTGCCGCAGCCGACTCTGGTGGATCCAAATTTCCCGCAAACCGGCAGAGTTCCCTCGCCCGGCCACAATTTCGCGCCGCGCATCGGCTTGGCGTACACGATCAGCGACCGCACGGTCGTACGCGCCGGCTATGGCATCTTCTACGCGCGCCTGCACGGCAACATGCTCGATACGCTCTTCCTGGGCAATGGACTCTATCAAACTGCGATTTCGCTGCTTCCCGGTCAGGCTGGCGCGCCCGTGTTTCCGAACGTTGTTCCGGGCGCTGCGGGATTTCCCACGGGCTCGATCAAGCTAGAATTTGCCGCGCCGGATTTCCATAGCCCGTATACCCAGCAGGGCACGGTGGCGGTGGAGCATCAATTCGGGCACGATGTCGGCTTCACTGCCAGTTACATCTGGAGTCGCGGCATCGGCTTATTTACGCAGCGCGATCTGAATCTCGGCGCGGGTGTACTCGAGAATTTTACCGTTCAGAACGCAGCCGGCAACACAGTCAATTCGTTTACCTGGCCGGTTTATATATTGGCGAACAGGCCCTACCGCGCCTACAGCTCAATACTGCAAGTAGAGAACGGCGGCCAGTCTTGGTACAACGGGCTCGCCCTGCAACTTCAGAAGCGCTTCGCGCACGGCTTTCAGGCGCAGATTACCTACACTTGGTCGCATGCGATTGACGATGCGGACCAGCAGGGGGCAAGCTGGAATGTCTCGAACACGTTTAATAACGCGACGCTCCCCGGTGACTACCGATTTGATAAGGGGAGTTCTACGTTAGATCAGCGCCATCGTGCGACTATCAATTGGGTTTGGGAGCCTCGGATCGAACGAAGCAATTCAGCATTCGTCAAGTATTTTGTCAATGGCTGGCAGCTCTCGGCCATCACGACGCTGGCATCCGCGCAACCCGTAACCGCTACGGTGAATTCGGTCTCCACTTCGGCGAACGGAGTTTTCCCGGGAATACAACTCGCCAACAGCACGTTCAACGGATCAGGCGGATGGAGCCGTGTGCCATTCCTCCCAGTCGGCACGTTGGATGTAGATCAGACCTATAACGTCGACGCCAGACTTAGCCATCAATGGCCGATTGGCGAACGCTTGAAATTCAGCCTTGGTTTCGAAGCGTTCAACGTGTTCAATACGATTCACAACACGGCTGTACAGACGACTGCATACTCGCTTGCGGCGGGTGGTATTTTTAGGCCTCAGCTAACGGGCGGCGTTTCAGTGCTTGGACAGGGCTCTGCGTCTCAGGGCTTCCCCGACGGCACGAATGCGCGCCGCTGCCAGGTATTGGCGCGCATTACGTTCTAGCGGGCGGCTAGAAATACAACTTCAGGCCGAGCACCAGGCGGCGCGCGAGCGCGGCGGTAGTGAAGTAGCCGTAGTTCGTGTTGGTCTGGTTGTTAGCCTGGTCGAACTTTGCGCCGGTGTCGATACCGGTGAACTGGGTGTGATTGAACGTGTTGTATGATTCGAAGCGGAATTGTAGACGGCGTGCTTCATTCGAGCCGAGCCGGAAATTCTTGAATAACGACACATCCCAGTTATTCAGTCCCGGTCCATAGATCGGAGCTTTGGATGCGTTGCCGATCCCGTTCACGGAATAGCCGGGCAGAGGGGCTTTTACGATGTTGGTGTTGAACCATTGCCCGTTCGTGACTGCGTTCGGATCACCTGATATCACCACGCGCGAATCATACCCGTTCACGGCGTTAGCGGTAGTGGTAGTGCTCGCAGCCGTGGTCCCACCGGTAAGATCGGCTGTGTAAGTCAAACTATAGGGCAGGCCAAGCGGAGCGCCGGTTTGAAAGTTACAGACGCCTGATAGCTCCCAGCCATCAAGGCCAACGCGTGTGAAGGCGTTGTTCCAATGCTTGCTGACCGAGGGAAGATTGTAGACGTAGTCGATCGTTACGACATGCTTGCGATCAAAACTCGCTGGGCCGTAATCGCGGCTGCGATAATCCAGCACAGGATTCACCGAGGCGCCTATACCGTCCGCCAGATCCAGAGCCTTCGACCAGTTGTAACTCAAGTGGAACGTAAGAGTGCTCGAGAAGCGTTTGGTGAGCTGAACCTGCATCGAATTATAATTAGCGATTCCGGCGAATTCGAGATAGTTGATATCTGTATAACCGAGTCTTGGCCGCAAGAAATTCGAGTTTAGAGGCTTGCCGGAAACAGTTGGATCCTGGCTCGAAGGTAAGAAGTTGACGCCATAGGCGACCGGGTTGAGGTTGCGTGTATTCAGAAGGTGCTTTTGCGCGTTGCCTGCATAAGCGATATCCAGTATGGTGCCAAATCCGATGTTTTGCTGGATTCCGAAACTCCAGTTATAGACAGAAGGTGGGCTGAAATCGCGCTGCACGGCAGTCACACTGGTTGGGCTCAAACTTAGCGGGGTGGCCAGCAGATTATTAATGGTCGTGTAATTGGCCGAGGCGGTCGTTACGAGAGGCGGGGATTGCACAAGCTGGAGAATCTGATCGTCATTGAAACGATCGTAGAAAATGCCGAAGCCGGTGCGCAAAGCGGTCTTACCGTTGCCAAACACATCCCAGGCCAAACCGACACGCGGCGCAACCTGAATGCTGGGATTGTTCAGAATACTTTCGCTGTACTTAGTCATGCCCTGGTAGGGCGTTCCGGCAGCGGAAGAGAATGTACCGATCTTTACCGCAGGAAGAAGTTGCCCGGTAGCCGGATCGCGGCCGACGCGCTGGCCATCGGCGGCATTGATGTAGGGCTGGATCAGAGGCGGCTGCTGCGCGGCATTGTAAGCCGACAAATCGAAGGCGGCAAGCGTATCGTCCGCGCTCAGAGTGGGCTGAATGAAATAAAAGCGCACGCCCAAATCGAGCGTAAGGCGCTTGCTAACTTTCCACGTGTCCTGGCCATACCACTCCACATTGTTGTACCGGCCGTGCGCACCAGGATGGCCGTTCGATTCGGTATATCCATCCACAACGCCCAGAAGAGCGTTCGAATACGCGTAGCCGGAATCGAGCGGGTTGTTGGCGTCGCGGTCGAAGTTGAACGTACCGTTAAAGGAAGTGGACCGCGCGGCATTGCGGGTTCCATGCTCGACGAAGACGCCGAATTTTGTACTGTGGCTGCCAAAGATGGCCGAGAAATTATCTGAGTAATTCCAGATGTTATTGGTCCCGAAGAACGGGAACCGCTGCTCGATGTTGAGCGAGCCGACGTTCGGGATGCCGCTGTTGTTAAACGTCGCGTTCGGAATCAAACCATAGGGATTGGTCTGCGGATAGAACTGCGGAATGGTCAGACCCAGCTTGGAACGGCTGTTCTGATCGATGGCGGCAGGCGTTAGCGGATCGACTGTCTGGCTGGCGCGATTGACACCGAAAGTGGCTTCATTCACTTTGGTCGGGCCGAAGCTGTGAATCAAAGTTGAAACCAAACCTGCGCTATGTATCTGATAGCTGATGGGAAGCTGTGGCCAGTTGTTGCTGCCGCCTAGTGCAGCGAGTAGCTGGTAGCCACCGTTCGATGCCTGATAATCCTGAATCAGACGGATATAGAAACTGGTGGCGGGGGAAATATTGTAGTCGGTGCGAAGAATTGAATCGCGGCGCGGCTGCTTGTTGATGCTGACGCCGTCCCAGTTATATTGACCACCTGGGCCAATTGTGTTGGGAAGCGGGAACAGGCTGAGCAGTTTCTGGCCGTTGGGATCTATGCGGCTAGCGGGAACCATGTTGCCGCTGAATGGTGCATGTGTAATCGGATCGACAACAGTTACGCCCGATTTGGAATAGTCGCCGGAGCGCTCGAGCGCGGTCGGAAAGGTCTGGGTTTGCACGCTCGAAGGGATCGTAAGCGGCAGAAAATCCTGCGACCAGAAAAAGAACAGCTTGTCGCGATTGCGATTGAAATTCGTTCCGGGAAGAAGCACGGGGCCGCCGATGAAATAGCCCGGATTGTTGAACCGATACCGCGGACGCGCCAGGCCGTTCTTGTTATTGAAGAACTCATTGGCGTTCATGTCTTCATTACGGAAGAAGTAGTAAGCGCCGCCATGAAACTGCTGCGTGCCGCTCTTGATGATGGTGTTAATTGTGCCGCCCGAGCTGCGGCCGTACTCGGCCTGGTAGTTACTCAGCAAAACCTTCACTTCGGCGACCGCGTCAATACTGGGCGCGAGATAGGGACCCGTGAGCGAGCCGGTATCGAGACTGGTGATGCCATCTAGATTCAGATCGATCGCTCCGGCGCGCGTGCCGTTGATGTTGATTCCAACAAGATCGTTCCAGCCAGGAGACTCGCGGTTGGCGGTGTCGATGATGCCGGGCAATAGCTTGGTCGTGCCGATGTAGGAGCGGCCCTTGAGCGGGATTTCCTGCATTTCGCGGCTGGTGATGAGACCGGCGCGTTCGGCGCTTTCGGTCTGGACAGCAGCGACCTGGCCGGTAACGGCTACCGTCTCCGTTACTGCGCCGACTTCCAGAACGATCGTGGGAAGGACGACGCGTTCGGTGGCCGAAACCCGCACGCCAGTTTGCTGGAATTTCTTGAAACCCGAGCTGTCTATGGTGAGAGAGAAATCGCCAGGCAGCAGTTCGGTGAAAACGAAGCGGCCATCGCTGGTAGTCTTCGTGGAGCGTAGCTGTTGCGTCTGGCTATTGATGACCTGGACATTAGCGTTGCCGATGGCGCCGCCGCTCGAGTCGGTAACCGTGCCGGAGAGTTGTCCGGTAAGACCCTGGCTCAGGAGAAGAGCCGAACAGAAGAAAAAGAGAGAACTCCCAAATAAAATTCTTGTCAACGCTGACCCCTTTGAAACGATACAAAGTTCCTGTTGGGGCAGTATAACAAGAACCGTCAGGACTTGCCGACGAAGTCCGTCATGACCGCTTTGCGTAGTAAATCGGTTGGTAACAGTCCTTGCGAAAGGACGAAATCGTGGAAGCGTTCAACGTTAAATTTAGGGCCGAGGGCCTTCTCGGCGGCGGTGCGGATTTCGCGAAGCCGTGTGTAGCCATCGAAGTAGGAGACAGCTTGTCCGGGCGAGCGGAATGTGTAGCGATCAACTTCCTCAGTGGCGAGCGCCTTCGATAAGACCACATCGTTCTGCAGAAGATCGAGCACTTGTTGCGGGGTCAATTTGCCTTGCTGCAATTCGGGATCGACGAAGGCTCGCGTGGCGCGCATCAAGCGATGTTGCAGCGAGATCAGCTTGCCTTCATCGGGCATGTAAGGAAGCATGAACCATTCCGCATAAAGGCCCCAGCCCTCGACGTTCGTGCTGTTGAAAGCGAAGATGGCACGGGCTTGCGAAACGCCGCGTTCGACCATGGCTGCGAACTGCATTTCGTGCCCGGGGCGCGCTTCGTGGGCGGTGAGCGTCCAGGCGGCGGCGGAAAACGTGAAGTCGTCATACTTGAGCGGCTTGCCGTCGGCGCCGATCGTTCCGGCCGGTAGAACAAACTGGCCCTGTTCCCCGTGATTGCCGATCAGGCGCGGCGGGCGCATGTGCGGCGCGGGCTGCTGCGCAGTTTCGGCGGCGGATGCTAGGCGAATGACCGCTGGCCGGTCCGGCAACGTCACCAGGTGCTCGCGGCGGATAATTGCTTCGATCTCCGAGAGCCGTTCTTTGTAGAGCGGCAGGATACGATCCGCGCCGACCTGATCTTTTTTCAATTCGCGAATTACATCGCGATAGTCGGAGGAGGGGAGGTGGCGCACTTTCGCAATTTTCGCGGCGAGCGGCTGCATCTCGCTTTGAATCTCGGTAAAGGCCTTGTGCGCCAGCGCGGTCAACTGCGCCGGTGTGTAATCGACGCCGAAATCTTCCAGGCGCAAGGCATATAGCTCCGGGGGAAGACGGAAATCCGAGCGGGTCTTCGGCATCACTTCCTTACGGAGGAAGTCCGAATACCCCACAAGCTGCGTTTTGAGCTTGGCGTAAGCTTCTTCGTAGCCCGTCATCTTGTACTTTTCGAGCAGCAGGCCGATGCCGTTTGAGAAATCATTTATGTTGGCGATGTCCTGCTCGACTTCTTGCCTGGCCGGCCCCAGAAGGCCGGGTGTTTTCAACTTTTCACGAAATACATTTTCGGCGCGTACCGTGATGGGCGTGTAACCGGTCTCCAGGCCGGCGTAGCGGCGCAATCTTATGACCGCGGCTTTGCGCCGTTCCGGTGCAATCTGGTCGTCGAGGAGGCTGTGGATGCCAAAGAAAATCGTGCGGCTGACGTTTTGATACGGCAGAAGATATTTCTCGTCGGCGACAGACAAGCGATTCTCGCGCTCGCCCGCCTGAATGAGAATTTCGAGATCCTGCTTGACGAGCGGATCCTGCTCGGAGGCGAGCCGGGAGCGGAGCGTCTTCAGCGCTTCCTCCGTGTCGTGACGTGAGCGCTCGCCGAGATCGGGGGCGGGAATCGAGATCTTGTCGTCCAGCCCGCTCACGCCGAGCGAGCCTGCGCCCTCCGGGGCATAGCGCGCGCCGACGCTCAACAGCAGTTCAGCGTTCTGGTTGCTCCTTTCAATCCACGTTGGGGAAGAGGCCGATTGCGCGACTGCGACCAGAAGCGCCGCAGCCGGCAAAAGGGAGAAAACGGAGCGCATATACGCTCAGGATAGACGGCGGGAATTAACGAACTCCGTGCGGGTCGGAAGCAGCGAGCCAATCGCCTGAAGGCGTGACCACGTAGTCGCGGACGTCGTCGAAGCTGTGTACGAAGATTCCCAGGTTCGTTTGGGCAACAGGGAACACTCTGACAATGCTCCGCGATCCGGAAATTAGCCGCGGCATCAGCCAGTAGTCCATCACGCCGTTGTCGTTGTGATGGACGATGGCGTTCCGCGGCGCGATGACATCTTCTATGGGGTCGTGGCGGTGACCGCCCATCGATAACCCGGCAGCGGGCAGCGGTTCGGGCTCCGGCTCCGGACGCAGGAGGACTAAGGGGGGAGCGATCGGGGCTGCTGGCCGCTTCGGCGGAGTGTCGGCGGCTTGGCTCAAATCGTGCCCCAAGCGCCTTAGGACTGATTGCATGGCGGTGGTATGTACGGACGCCGTAGCGACAGAATTCGCTAGCGTCTCGACCGAATCGATCATGCGTGAAAACTGTCTGTTCTGGTCGCTGAGGGAATCCGCCAGATGGTTGATGGAACTGGCTTGGGCAGGATCAAAAACCTGTGATGTGGTCTGGCGATCGAAATACTTGACCACAAAGACACAAAGAACGAGAGACATCACCCAGAGGGCGGCCCAGAGAGCGCGCAGCCAGATGACGTGGCGGCGGGCGGGAGGCCGTTCCATAAGGTAGGGCCCGGGGAATCGCATCGCGGCCCGGGCATCGAGCTCAGCGAGCAGTCTCTCCACCACCACCGATTCTGCGGGCGCCGCCAAGCTGCCGGTCGCCGGCTGCAGCGCCGTAGACGCGGCCGATGGGACCTTTGGGTTCTCCGGCTCACGCGAGATGGGACGCGGAAAAATGGTCAGAATCGCTGGCATGAAGTGATGGCTCGAAGAGAGGTTGTGGCAGTTTTTCGGCCCGAATCTCTCTATTTCTCGAAATAGGGACAGACGCGCATTTAATCCGACCTGTGGGTAGGGTAAAACTGACCTGCATCGGATTAAGTGTGCGTCCAACCCTATTTTCCGGGGGCGCATATGATTCAGAGAAGGACAAACGATGCGCTTCCCTTTTCAGGATCTTCGCTACGGCGTGCGCATGCTGCGCAAGAACATCGGCTCGACTTCGATCATTGTGTTTTCGCTCGCCATTGGAATCGGCGCCAACTCGGCCATCTTCAGCGTGGTGGATGCGCTCCTGCTGCGTCCGCTGCCCTATCCGGAGCCGGAGCGCCTGGCGGCGGTATGGCTGCATTCACCGGGAATCGGAATCTTTCGCGACTGGCCCTCCCCCGGCCAGTACATCGATATCCAGAACGAGAACCACTCGTTCGACCGGATGGCGCTGGCGCAATCGCGGAGCCTCACCCTCACGGGACGCGAGAAGCCCGAGCGCGTCGATGTTATGCGCACGCAATCCAGCTTGTTAGGTATGTTGGGCGGGCGGGCCCGTTTCGGCCGCCTGCTACTTCCTGAAGACGACAAGCCTGGCAGAATTCCGGTGACTATTCTTACCGACCGCGTCTGGAAACGACTTTTCAGTTTGGATCCTACTATTGTCGGCAAGAGCATTCTGCTGAATGGAAATCCCTACACGGTTGCCGGCGTGTTAGGTCCGGAGTTTCTGCTGAACAACGAAGTGATGCCGTCGGAAGGACCGATGGATAAAGTCGACGTGATTCTGCCGCTGCCGTTGGGTCCGGACGCGGCGCAACGCCGCGGCGATGAAAACTACAACATCATGGTACGGCTGAAGCCTGGCGTGTCTGTTCAACAGGCGCAGGCCGATATCAACATGATCGCCAACCGTATTCGCGTGAAGGACAAGCGCGACCGCACGTTCGGAATGCACATTATCGGACTCGATCAGCAAGTGGTCGGCGATGTGCGGCGTGCATTACTGGTGTTGCTCGCCTCAGTGACGCTCGTGTTGCTAATCGCCTGCGCCAATGTGGCCAATCTGCTGTTAACGCGGGCGTCCGGCCGAGCCAAGGAAATGGCCATCCGTACTGCTCTAGGCGCGGATTGGAGCCGGATCGTACCGCAGCTGCTCACCGAGAGCGTTCTATTGGCCCTCATAGGGGGCGTCGCTGGCCTGGCACTTGCCAAGTGGAGTTTGTACTTCGTGCGCACGATGAATCCAGGCAACATTCCACGGTTCGAAGACATTGGCATCAACGGTACGGTGCTGGCATTCACGTTCGCCATATCGCTCGCCACCGGGATTCTGTTTGGCCTGGCGCCGGCTTGGCGCGCGATCCAGGTGGATCTCACAGCATCGCTGAAGACCGGAGGGCGCCGCGGGCAGGGCGATGCCGGGCTGCGCGTATCGAGGCACCGTCTGCGCGGCCTGCTCGTCGTCGCCGAACTGGCGCTTTCGTTGATGCTGCTGATCGGCGCCGGTCTGCTTATTCGCAGTTTCACGCGTCTCCAAAATGTGCCGCCCGGTTTCAAAACCGAGCGAGTGCTTTCGATGCAGGTTGCGGCTACTGGACCGCAGTATCACGAAAATAAGCTGGTAGTTCAGTTCTATCAGGAGATCGAAAGCCGCATTGCGCGTCTGCCCGGAGTGCTGGCGGCAGGCGCGGTTTCGGTGCTGCCTTTAGGCGGATCGATCGGATGGGGACAGATCAACGTAGAGGGCTACGCGCCACAGCCCGGGCAGGAACTGCAAGTAGATATTCGCATTGCGAGCACGGACTATTTCCGGACTATGGAAATCCCGTTGGTGCAGGGGCGTTTTTTCGACAGCCACGATACAGCCGCCGCGAAGCCCGTAGCAATCATCGATGAAAAATTTGCGCGCCGTTTCTGGCCGCACGGGAATCCTGTAGGCAAGCACGTGTGGTTCGACGATCCCAAGAAGGCGATGACCATTGCGGGTGTGGTCGGTGTTGTTAAGCAGGAAGGGCTCGATACCGAAGGCAAGATAGCGGTTTATTTTCCGCACCAGCAGGAGACATCGAACGGCATGTTTCTGGTGGTGCGCACGTCATCCTCAGACCCGGCCGCGCTGGCCAACGCCATTGTCCGCGGGATTCACGCGGTCGATGCGAACGTGGCGGTGTATCAGATACGAACCATGCAGGATCGTCTTGAGCAGTCGCTTGCGCGGCGAAGGTTCTCCAGCACGATGCTGGGCGCATTCGCACTATTCGCGTTGCTGCTCGCGTCGGTGGGCGTCTATGGCGTGATGTCGTACTTAGTTGCGCAAAGCAGGCATGATGTCGGGCTGCGTGTCGCCCTGGGGGCTCGGCCGGCGGATATTATCGGGCTGGTCGTGCGGCAGGGAATGGGATTGGCCGCGGCCGGCATAATTGCAGGGCTCGCCGGCGCGGCCGCTCTGACTCGATTGCTGTCTGGCTTGCTTTTCGGGATACGCGCGACCGATGCGGTGACCTTCGTCTCCGTTGCCGCCCTCCTCGCTGCCACGGCATTCTTAGCGACGGTCATTCCAGCATTCCGCGCCACCCGCGTCGATCCGATTGTGGCCCTGCGAGAAGAGTAATGGCTCAGCTAGCCTGGAGTTAAGCTGCTTACCGACTCCAGTTTGCGCGATCCGGTCCTGATCAATACGGTTGGGCATTCAGCGGGTCTACTGCTGTTTGGGCTGATCCTGATTCTGCTGGTCCGGGATTGGCGCGCGCACGGAGTTCGGCAAACCCGGCTTTCTCTCGCCGCGGCGGCGCTGGCCCTGATCTGGAATGCCGGCTCACTGATCGCGCTCGCCTCGAACGAGCCGGCGACAGTAGTCGTTATCAGCTTTTCGGCATTGAGCCTGCTTCCCGCGGTGCTGTTACAGGTAGCGCTCAAAGGCAGGCGCCGCGCCATCGCGGTGGCCGGTTATCTTGTCAGTGCCTGTGCCGTGATACTGCATTTCGCCGGCTTGCACCAGATAGCCGTGGTTCTGGTTGCCGCCGGGTTTGGTCTGCTGACGGTAATCGCATTTTTTCTCGTTCGGCGGGAGTGGATTTCGCTCGGTTGCCTGTTGTTATTCACCAGTTCTTTCCTGCATTTCGGCTATCAACATGTAACCTCTCCGTGGGCTGCCGAAATCACCTGGCATCATGTGGGAATTCCGGTGGTGCTGATTGTCCTTTTGCAGGACTACCGATTCCTACTGCTCGACGCTTTTGTCCGTTTCCTGGTCAATTTCGGGCTGGCGGCTGCCTATATCGCCACACTACTGCTGCTGAACCGAAGATTTATGTGGTGGGATGCGATTCGCTCCAGCATGTTTTCGACCGGAATCGCGCTGGTAGCGGTTTGTCTGTCGCTGATTCTGTTTGCGTTTCTCCGGAACGCACTACAAGTTTGGGTGGGCCGGGTTATCTTCCGGCGCCAGCGAGTGGAGGAGTGCGTTGACGCCATCGTGAATGTGGCATTGACCGCGCGATCCGAAGAGGAACTCCTGTCGAGAGCGGCCGCCGAAGTGGCGCGGCACCTCGGCGCGGACCAGTTCGCAGTGCCGAAAGAATCGAAAAGTGGTGGAACGCCCGAGCGCCCGTCGGTGCTATTCGGTGCGGAGCCTTCGGCGGGCGCGCAGATTCCGTTGCGGTTCTCGAGCGGCGACGTCCGGTTTCTGGTCGCGGGAGCACGCCGCGGCGGGCGACGCTACCTGAGTGAGGATCTCGAAGACATGCGCCGTCTGGGAACGGCGATCGTCGAGCAGGTGGAACGGTTCCGGGCTGAGGAACTGCGGCGGCTGGCGAGTGAAGCGGAACTGCGCGCTCTGCAGGCGCAGATCAATCCTCACTTTCTTTTCAATGCCCTCAATACGCTCTATGGAACGATTGACCGGACGTCGCAAGAGGCGCGCCGCATGGTTCTGAACCTCGCCGACATTTTCCGCTACTTTCTGCAAGGCGACCGCGTGACGATCCAGCTTTCTGAAGAACTGCGGATTGTGGAGGCCTATCTGGAGATTGAAAAGCTACGTCTGGGAGATCGTCTCGAAACGGAATTGAGCGTCAACGAAGCAGCGCGGGCTGCGATGATTCCAATTCTCTCGATCCAGCCGCTTGTCGAGAATGCTGTCAAGCACGGGATTTCAGCAAAGGCCGGTCGCGGACGCGTTTCGGTGACGGTAAGCATTACGGATTCCGGTCTCTGCATTAGTGTCGAAGACACCGGCGTCGGCTTCGAGGAAAGCAGCCGCCATCCGCGTGAACGGCCCGGTGTGGGTCTCGAAAATGTTCGGCGGCGGCTCGCGCTCTACTATGGGCCGGCTGCGGAGCTGATGGTTCGATCGACCGGCGAAGGAACCAGAGTGAGTTTTTTGATTCGAAGTCCGGTCGAGGCGGGAATACGACCACTGGCGGCGACACGATAGACCATTCGTTGGCTAATTATTACGGTACCGGAGGAGAATCGTGTAAGAGTAGTACCGCTTCCCATGCGCGCACTCATTGTGGATGACGAACCTGTGGCCCGCAAAGTTCTGCGGGAGGAACTCGAACTACTGGGTTCGGTTGATGTGGTGGGTGAGGCCGACAACGGCAAAGCCGCACTCCTGAAGATCGCTTCCACCAAGCCCGATATTGTCTTCCTAGATATTCAAATGCCGGTGATGGGCGGCTTCGAGGTTCTGGAGCAGCTCGAAGGAGGGCACATGCCGGTGGTGGTCATGGTCACTGCCTACGACCAGCACGCCATTCGCGCTTTCGAAGCCGGAGCCATCGACTACCTGCTGAAACCGATCGGGCAGCAGCGACTGGCGCAAGCGGTGGATCGCGCCAAACGGATCGCCCGGAATCCTCTCGAGGTGGCGGAGAATCTGGCACACCTGCACGAAATCGCGCCGGCGGCGGCGAACGGTCCGCGCAGGGTTCGTAAGATTGTGGGGAAGCTCGGGGACGAATATTTTCTGCTCAGCCCGGCGGAGGTACTCGCCTTCCAGGCGGACGGAGAAATAACGTGGATCATTACGGCGAAACAGCGCTACGTGGCCACACAAAATCTAACGGCGATTGAAAGCCGCTTGGAGAATAGCTCGTTTCGCAGGATTCACCGGAATGCGCTGGTGAACGTGGAACAGATTCGCAAAATGAGCATGATGAGCAGTCAACGCTGGCTGGTGACGCTGAACAACGGGCAGGAGTTCATTGTGAGCAAGCGGCAGGCGAAAAACGTGCGCGACGTTCTGAATTGGTAAGTCCGCTCATCGGCCTTTCCAGCCCGCTCGTGGCTGATTGCGTGTCAGCCATCCGAATTTACTTAGGATTTCGGGTTTTTCACGTTCTGATGGAAGCTCATGAGGAAGTTGGTCGGTTGTTGTGTGGTCTTGTGTTGGGCAGTTGGCATATTACAGGCGCAATCGCTCGGAAACGCCGGGACGATCGCGGGCACGGTGACCGATCCTTCGGGCGCCGCGGTTCCGAAAGCGACCGTCGAGTTACAAAACGTAGTCAGCGGATACACGCAAACCGTCACCACGAATGCATCCGGCGAGTTCCGCCTGGTGAATATCCCGCCCAATCCGTATCACCTGAAGGCGACCGCGGCCGGCTTTGCGGCCTTTAGTCAAGACATCACAATACGCAACTCCTTACCCGTGCAAGTGAATGCGAAGCTATCGCTGGGAAAAGAAGCGACTACTGTAACGGTGGAAGCGGCGGGGCAGGATTTGATCGAATTGGACACCTCAGCGCACGTGGATGCGGACCGCAACCAGATAGCGAAATTACCGGCTTTCGACCCAGGAGGCGGTTTGAGTCAGGCAATTACATATAGCACTGGGGGCGTAGCGGCGGATGCCAACGGATTTTTTCATCCTTTGGGCGACCACGCACAGGTGAGCTTTGTGGTCGACGGCCAGCCAATCAGCGATCAGCAGAGCAAAGTGTTTTCGACACAGCTTCCTATCAGCGCCATTGAGAGCATGTCGCTGATTACGGGAGCCCCGGCCGCCGAATTTGGTGACAAATCGAGTCTGGTCGATCAGATTACCACGCGATCCGGATTGGGTGCGATGCGGCAGTTCGGCAGCGTGGAGAGTTACTACGGAAGTTTCGGTTCTGTTGGCGGTGACGCATCGTGGGGTTTCGGCAACGAGAAGGTGGGTAATTTTCTGGCGCTCGATGGGACACGCAGTGGACGATTCCTTGATTCGCCCGAGTTCACGCCATTTCATGACAAGGGCAACAACCAAACGATCTTCGACCGCCTCGATTTTCAGCCGGACCCGGTCAATGTGTTTCACCTCAACCTCTTCACGGCGCGCAACTGGATACAGATTCCGAACGACTACGACCAGTTGGCGCAGGACCAGCGGCAGCGAGTACTCACCTGGAACATCGCTCCCGGGTACCAGCACACCTTCAACGCGCATACGCTCCTCACGGTAAATCCGTACGTTCGCGAAGATCAATTTAACTACTACCCAAGCCGCGACCTTTTAGCGGACACGCCCTCCACGCAGACTCAGGACCGGCACCTGCTGAACTACGGCTTGCGCAGCGATCTGGCGCTGACCAAAGGGCGCCACAATATCAAGCTCGGTCTCGACCTGAAACAAACCCGCCTCTTCGAGGAATTCGGTTTCGGAATAACAGATCCCACTTTCAATGCGGTCTGCAACGATGCGGACAGTAACCCGGTGACCGATTCCAGCATCACGAATCCGGCCGCCTGCGATTCACTAGGCTACGCTGCCAATCCTAATTTGCAAGCGGGTCTAGTCCCGTTCGATCTCACCCGCGGAGGCGACCTGTTCCATTACCGTGCTTCGCACAATATCAACCAATACGCTTTCTACGCGCAGGACGCGATTACGATGGGCAATTGGCTTCTGACGGTCGGGCTCCGCGGAGACATGTATTACGGCCTGACATCGGATAGTGCGGCCGAGCCTCGCGCTGGGCTCGCCTACCACATTAAATCGACGAATACCGTTCTGCGCGGAGCTTATTCACGGACATTCGAAACGCCGTTCAACGAGAACCTGCTGCTATCGAACGCCACGGGATTGAACAACGGTACGGCCGAAGCGGTGCTGGGCGTCAACGAAATTCCGCCCATTTCACCCGGCCGGCGTAACCAATACAATGTGGGCCTCCAACAGGCGATCGGCAAATATCTGTTGATTGACGCCGACTACTTCTGGAAATACACGAGCAATGCCTACGATTTCAGCACGCTGCAAAACACGACAATCACTTTTCCGATCGCTTGGAATAAATCGAAATTGGACGGTGTAACGGGCCGCGTGAGTACGACGAATCTGCACGGCTTCGTTGGCTACTGGACCTTCGGCCACACGCGCGCCCGCTATTTCCCCCCACAGTCCGGCGGACTCCTGAATACGGAAGACGTTCCAGCCGGAGCATTCCGGATCGATCACGATCAGGCCTTCCAATCGAACATGGTGCTGCGGTATCAGCGTCCGAGAAATGCCGAATATGTGACGTTTAGCTGGCGATATGACAGCGGACTAGTGGCCGGTATTGCGGACGTCGATGAAGCATTAACGCTTTCTGCCGCTCAGCAGGCAACGATCGGATTTGCCTGCGACGGTGTAGCCGCGACTTTCGCCGCTCCCATTACGAGTTGCAGCGGAACCGGCACATCGAAACTTCTGACGCTTCCGCAAAGCGGGATGGAAGACGACGATCACAACCCGGACCGCGTCAAGCCGCGGAGCATATTTGACCTGGGCATCGGAACGGACAATCTGTTTCATGTCGAAGGTCATCGGCGTATTACGGCATCTCTGACGATTGATAACCTGACCAATAAGGCCGCGCTCTACAACTTCTTATCTACCTTCAGCGGCACGCACTTCCTGCAACCGCGCACTGTGATCGCGCGAGTGGGATTTACGTTCTAAGAGGCAGAAAGCCATTGCGCTTGTGCCTCGGGCGTTGCGGACTGGCGCTCCTCCACCCAGGTCTGTGCATTCTCGCAGGCTGCCCGGAAGGCGGCTATCAGGGCTTCCAGATCGGCTGCCGGCACGGACGGGGATGCGCCGCCGCAAATTTCTTCCATCTGTGCGAAGTGCCGCTGTAGCGCCGGATCGAGCAATCGAGTGGCGCCTCCGCGCAGCCAATGCGCTGAGCTTCTCGCGTCCTCCCAATTTGCGCTCTCGATGGCGCTCAGCAAATTCTCGAATACCGGAGGTGCGGTTTCGAGAAAAATTCCCATGAGGCTGCTCAAAAAATCAACTGGCGGCGGGGCTTCGTGCGGCACATCCGTTTTGGCCCAGGCAAGGCACTTGGCGAGCAGTTCCTCACTCTGAAAAGGCTTCGACAGAAAATCGTCCATCCCGGCCTGTTCGGCGCGCTCTCTGTCTTCCTTAAACGCGCTGGCGGTCAGGGCGATGATGGGGACGCGATTCGAAGGGCTCGGGAGCTGCCGGATGTGTTTTGTGGCAACGTAGCCGTCCATCACTGGCATGCGGCAGTCCATGAGCACAAGATCGAAACGATCACGGCGAACAGCATCGACCGCATCTCTGCCGTTCTCCACTTCGTGAACGCGGAAGCCCGCCCGCTTCAAAGTAACGCCTGCGAGAATGCGATTCGCCGGGTTGTCTTCAGCGACCAAGATATGCAAGTTGGGCACCACGATCGAGGGACGATTCTTATGAACAGGCGTAGGCCGGCGATCTTCTTGGGCGATCGCGAATCGCACCGTGAAATGAAACTGGCTGCCTTGGTGTACCTCGCTGCGGGCCCAGATTTCGCCGCCCATCAGATGCACGAGCCGATGACAGATGGCGAGGCCCAGTCCGGTGCCGCCGAACCGCCTCGTAGTCGAGCTGTCGGCCTGCGAAAACGCTTCGAAGATGAGCTCGAGCTTTTCCTTCGGGATGCCGATCCCGGTATCGCGAACCACGAAGTGCAGCAGAGCGAACGACGTATCGATCTCCTGGCACATCACCTCCAGCACCACTTCGCCTTTGCCGGTGAATTTGATTGCGTTGCCGATCAGATTGAGAATCACCTGGCGCAGCCGTGTCGGATCTGCATTCACCATCCGCGGCACATCCGGCGCGACGTTGAAGAGCAGCCGCAGGTCTTTCTGCTCCGCGCGAAGGGCCATCGATTTCACGATCGTTTGCAGTTCTTCGCGTAGATCGAAATCGAGGTTATCGAGATCCAGCTTGCCCGCTTCCACCTTCGAAAAATCGAGAATGTCGTTGATCAGGCCGAGAAGTGAACTCGTGGAATTTTCGACGATATTCAGGTATTCGCGCTGCTCCAGCCGGGATTCGGTCTCGAGCGCGAGTTTCGTCATGCCGAGAATGCCATTCATCGGCGTCCGGATCTCGTGGCTCATGTTGGCGAGGAATTCGCTCTTGACGCGATTGGCGTGCTCGGCCGCTTCTTTGGCTTTTAGGAGTTCCTCTTCGGCGCGCTGGCGTTCGGCGATCTCTTTGCGCAGTTCAGTCGTTCGCTCGTTCACGCAGCGCTCGAGCATCCTCGCCCGGTTCTGCGTGTCGCGCACGTGCACCATGTGGAAGGCGATGATCATGGCCGCCAGGCCAATGATGCACAGACCAAAAAACCAATTGGTTTGGTAGTAATGGGGTTCCAGCTCAAAGGAGAGGGAAGCGCCGGGGGAACTCCAGTTGCCATCGCCATTGCTGGCGATGACCTCAAAGCGATAACGGTTGGGCGGAATATTGGTGTAGTAAGCGATCGGCCGGCCGCCGGCGTCGATCCAATTTCTGTCGAAGCCATGCAGGCGATAGCGGAATACAACCCGGTGAGGCGAGCGGAAGTTGGGAGCGGCATAACGAAATTCAAGAGCGCCTTTTCCCGGCGGCGTGCTTCCTACCGACTTCGGATCTACTTCTCGGCCGTCGACGAAAACCTGCTCGATCATGACGTTTTGCCGGGACTCACGAATCTCGAGCTTGGCCGGATCGACCACCACGGGTCCGCTCATGGTGGGAAACCAGAGCCTGCCATCCCGGCCTTTCCAGCCGGCCGGCTGAAATCCGCCGTTACACTCGGTCGTGTTCATGCCGTCGGCTTTGCCGTAAGAAATGGCTGGGATGCGTCCGCTCGGATTCTCGGCAAATTCGTTCAGAGCTTGCTTGGCGACCCGGAACACGCCTCGATTGCTGCTCATCCAAAGATTGCCGGCATTGTCTTCGAGAATGCGAAAGACAGCGTCGTCCGGCAAACCATTTCTGGTGGTAAAGGCGGTGAAGGTGCCGTCTTTTAAGCGGTTCAATCCGCCGCCATTCGTGCCAACCCAAAGCGTCCCATCCGCGTCGGGACGAATGTCGAGCACGACATCATTCGAAAGGCCGCGGCGCGAATCGAAGACTTCGAAATGTTTGCCATCGAAGCGGTTCAGGCCGCCGCCCGCAGTGCCGATCCAAAGATTGTGCCGGCGATCCTGGGTGATCGCGCGGATCACGTTATTCGACAGCCCGTTTTCGGTCGTATAGGTTTTGAATTTCCCATCCTGCCATTTGCTGATACCGGCTCGTGTGCCGATCCATACAGTGCCTCGAGCATCGGTAAAAATGGCCGTTACGATATCGCTCGGAAGTCCATCCTTCTTGGTGTAGGTGCTGAGGACTCCGTCTTTGCGCCGGTTGAGCCCTTTACGAGTTCCGATCCAGAGAGCACCTTCCCGATCCTCGCTGATCGAAAATACTAGGTTATCGGCGAGGCCGTCCTTGGTGGTGAGTGAAGTAAATTGACCGTTGCGAAAGCAATTCAGCCCTTCGCTGGTGCCAATCCATACGCTGCCTTCATGATCTTCGAAAATCGGCAGCGTGACGGTGCTCAAGAGTCCATCGCCTAACCCGTAAGCCGTGAAGGCCGTTGCCTCGAACAAGCGCACCAAACCGCCGCCGCCGGTGCCGATCCAAAGATTTGCGTCGCGGTCTTTATAGATCGTCCACACATCGTTCGTCGGCAGGCCGTTCCTGCTTGTATAAGAGGAAAATTTGGTGCCGGCCATTCTGGTCAGGCCGCCGCCATACGTACTGATCCACAGGTTTCCTGCGCTGTCTTGGCTGATCGAAGTGATCGAATTGCTTGAAAGGCCGTCCCTGGTTGTGAAAGAGTGGAACGTTCCCTCTGCGAACCGGCTCAAGCCGCCCCCATAGGTGCCCACCCAAAGGACACCTTGAGCCGTCATACGAAGCGCGTGTATATATGGACTGGGCAAGCCGTCGCGGGTCCGGTAGTTCCGAAACGTCCGGCCGGAAAAGTGGCTGAGCCCGTCGTGTGTGCCGATCCAAATTGTGTTATCGAGGTCTTGCGCCAGCGCAAATACCTGATTGTCGGCGAGCCCGTCCTTGGTGGTGTAGACGGAAAACCGACCGTGATGCAGGCGGTTGAGTCCGCCGCCGTCCGTACCCGCCCACAAATCTCCGGTGTTGTCTTCGAGCAGCGAACGGATGGTATCGTTTGCCAGACCGTCTTTGGTCGTGAAGGTGTGAAATTTGCCCGCGTGGAGCTTGGTCAGGCCGCCGCCGATCGTGCCGATCCAGAGATCGCCGGCCCTGTCCTCGAGCAATGCATCGACGACATTACTTTTTAATTCCGGCGTGTTGCTCTTATCGAAGACCGTAAAGCGCAGGCCGTCGAAACGCACCAGGCCCAATTCCGTACCGGCCCAGAGATACCCGTCCCGGGATTGGACAATGGCGGGGACGGTATTTTGCGGAAGGCCGTCCTCCGTTCTCCAAACGTCCTGGTGAATTCCTGCGATAGATTTTGGGGGATTAGAGCCTGCGTAGGCGCTCCCTGCAGCGAGAGCAACAGTCGCCCAGCACAACAGAGGGACAACCATTGCCTTGCGTATGCATGGCACTTAATCTGTTATACCCTGAATTATTTTCCCGATGTAGAAAAAGTCTCAGTATTTTTTACCGAAAATAGCCTATAATCTAAAAAAGCAACGACACTCGTCAATATCTTAAGATCTTAAGGTCAGCGGCCGTCGGGCTCCACTGTCCTCAGTCGCGCTACTCGGCGCGGAAAAACAAAAAACATATCCGCAAATAAGAACGGTTTAAAGGGTGCGCCCATGCCGAGCCAGTTGGGCGGCTGCACCCCGTTCCGGATTGTCCTAAAAAATTTGACAAATGAGATATCTATTACTAACCCTTACGCTTGTTAGTTTTGAGGTCACGACGATGGCCCAGAGCGCACATGTGTCGCGCGACCTGTTGAGAGCACAATGGGCAAATTCCACTATGGACGTGATCGTCCAGTACAAGCACCGCCCGACCCGCGCCGAGCATCAGCGTGTAGCCAACTTTGGCGGGCGGTTCAAGAAGCAGTTAGGCTCTATTAACGCTGGATCGTATTCTGTGCCCGCCGGCAGCCTGGACGCTCTTGCGGCTGATCCGGATGTCGCTTCGATCGTGCCCGATCGGAAGGTGCACATGCTCCTCGACAATACCGCGGCGGCCGTGAATGCCGCAGCCGCCTGGAATTCCGGCTTGGATGGCTCGGGAATCGGCGTGGCGGTGATCGATAGCGGAATCTCCGAGCATGGCGACCTGCAGGGCGCCAATGGCAGCCGGATCGTATTTCGGGACAACTTTGTAGGAACCGACGCGGCCGACTATTTCGGGCACGGCGAGCACGTGGCCGGCATCATCGCGGGGAATGGCGGCGATTCGAAGTGTCTGATTTGCAGCCGTAATTTTATTGGCATCGCTCCAAACGTAAATCTGGTGGATCTGCGGGTCCTGGACGAAAACGGCGAAGGGACCGACAGCTCGGTGATCGCAGCTATTGACGAAGCCATCCAGCTCCGGGATCAATACAACATCCGAGTAATCAACCTTTCCGTAGGCCGGCCAGTCTTTGAAAGCTACGCGACCGATCCCCTTTGCCAGGCAGTGGAAGCGGCCTGGCGAGCCGGAATTGTTGTGGTAGTCGCGGCGGGAAACGACGGCCGGCTTAATGTGGCGAATAACAACGGATACGGAACCATCTCGTCTCCGGGCAACGACCCCTATGTCATCACAGTGGGCGCGATGAAATCGATGGGAACCCTGGTCGCGCGGACGATCTGATCGCCAGCTATCAGTTCCAAAGGACCCACGCAAATCGATCACATTGTTAAGCCCGACATTCTTGCGCCGGGAAATCAGGTCGTATCGTTGCGGTCGCCGGATGGCATCTTGCCGACACTCTACCCGCAAAATGGAGTGCCGGTGAACTACTACGAGTGGACCCAAAAGACCCAGTCATCGTCTTCGTATTTTCTTCTCAGTGGGACTAGTATGGCCGCGCCGGTGGTTAGCGGGGCCGCCGCCCTGCTTTTGCAAGCTCATCCCGCGCCTAACGCCCGACCAGGTGAAGGCCCGCCTCATGCGGACGGCTAGCAAACAACTTCCAGCCGTCAGTACGGCTACCGATCCGCTCACCGGGCAAAGCTTTACCAGCGAATACGACGTCTTCACCGTGGGCGCTGGATACCTGGATATTCAGGCGGCGCTCGCCGACAACACGTGGTTCTGGGGAAAGGCCCACTCGCCGCGGGCGGTGCGGACGGACCCCGATTCCGGTTTGCACGGAGGCGCGTCGATCGTCTGCGATTCAGGTTCCATTTGCGGACACGGCTGGTATTCGAATTGGGGCTTGCAGTCCATCTGGGGCGATCAATCGATTTGGGGCGATCAGTCTATCTGGGGAGACCAGTCCATTTGGGGCGATCAATCGATCTGGGGCGATCAATCTATCTGGGGAGACCAGTCTATCTGGGGTGACCAGTCTATCTGGGGTGACCAGTCGCAGATAGCCGGCGCCACCAACGTCGCGATTAACGGGGAACAATAGGAGTCTTCGAGCGGACGCCGGTGCGGCCAAGCCGTAATCGCACGGAACGGGGGCCAAATTCCTAATGGCCCCGCCGCCGGCTCTCAGCAAATACCGGCTGCTAAAACACCTTTCGACGGAACACCGCGAAAAGCACGAGAAAGGCACCGGCTAGAAAGATCATGGTGGGTTCAGGCACTGCGGCGAGTTGTCCGCGGATTTCGCCACCAGCGAATACAGTTGTATGAATATTCGCGTAGGCTTGCCTGGCATCCAACCCCGCCAGCAAAGCGGCTTCCGCATCCGCAGCTGTACCGCCGTTCAGGAATGCCGCCGAGTAGGACGACAAATTCGTCAGATCGAAACTGCTGGTGTACGAACCGGCCCGTCATGCCGGGGGGAAGCCTGTGAAGGGAGCTAGTGCGAGGCCCAGAACTGCCATAAGATTGGCCTTGACGAGCAAATGCATTGGGATCCCGCTCGAGTGCGTACCGTAGACGCACACCGGGATTAGACATTTCGGGTCTAGTAAGGAATCTGTGCAGTCCGTTTAGTTCCAGGAGCGATGTCAATTGTGGCGCACGAGACGTTCTTAATATCTTCCGTGGCCGTGACGATCTTGCCGTCTACTAGGAGCGCCCCATGTGAACCTGGAAAACAGGCGCGCCACAGAATCGAGGGGCCGCTATGATTTGTGACGGTCGTCTTGGTGACGCTGTCATGCCGGATATTCAGTTCGTTCGCCCGCACTGTTACGTGATCCAGTTCCACCCATTTCGTAGCCGCAGTCAGCCTTGGTAGCGTACGAATAGCCGGTTCCGGATCGAGTCCCATCATGCCGGTAGCGATAGCTCCAATGACTGCGTACGAAACCTCGGGATATTCCCGGCGATTCTTACCCTCGCGCGTTAAATCCAAAATCTGATCGTAGGCGGCTTCGGCCTTCCCCTGACGATATAGAATCTCCGGAAAATGCGATTGCAGTTCGATACCGATTGGCGTTCTCTCACCGATTGTCTTCAGCAACCCATTCAACACAGACACCGATTTGTCGCCATCTTCCGAGGCGCCATAATAAAGCAGAGCCAGGTTGAGGCCGTGGCCGGCGAGGCTATGATCCAGATTGACACGGGTGTAATAGGCGTTTGTGCTCTTGTCCCACCACGCACCATTCACTAATGACTTGACCTCGCGAGCAAGCTCAAAAAATTCTTCCGATTCTTTTCGCTCGCCTTTCAACTGTTCGAATCGGGCATAGGCCAGGTAGCCGGCATACTGGGCGGCAAGCTGATCGATCGCGACCACGAAATTCGGATCGCTTTCGTCGTAGCTTGGAATTCCCCGGCTTTTCTCAAAACGATTCCCAGCGCCCGGAATTACGCGGAAATTCATGATGCGCGGCCGGGTCACAATACCGCCAACACCCAGGTCCCAGCGCTCCACATATTCGTGGACGCTCCGCCGGTAAAAGTTCACAAATACCGGATCGTTGAGATAAGTTGTATCGCCGGTCCAAACATACATGCGGTAGCAGGCGTCCAACATATCGAAGTTTGCAGGAAGGTTGTACCAGAAATGCGCGTCGTCGAGATAATCGACGGGCGCAGGACGATTTTCGCGATTGATTTCCCAATAGCTGCACCAATCTTTCGATTCGGAGATATTTTGCGCAAATTTACGCAGCATATTGCGCGTGCTGGAGGCGAGCCCGAGCATGTGGGCACCTGAAGACTGATGTGCCGTATCGCGCATGCAAAACGCCTGCCGCCCGGGCAGCGCAGCTTCGTACCAGTCACCTACAGGATCGCCGTGGAAGGAATAAGCCAAGGCTTGGTCCCGCGCCCATTCAAACGCGGCGGCAAGGCGTAGATCGGAAGTTTTGAGCGTGATTCCAGTGGCGCCCGCGGAAAATGAGGGCAGCAGTAAGGCGAGGCAGGCAAGAATGCCTGCCCCGCCAGACAAAAAGTTCAAAACGAGAATTTTGCTCCGATCTGAATCAGCCGTGGCGGAAGCCGGTCGGAGCCAATGATACCGAAGCTGGAACTGCCCTGGGTCGTGCCCGGATTGGAAAAGTGCGCGGCATTGAAGAGATTGAAGAAATCGGCCTCGATGCGAAGCGTCGGCCTTTCGCCAAACCGGGTATCCTTTGCGACCGAAAAATCCCAGTTGTTGATGCCCGGCCCGCGGGCGTGACCCACGCCGGAATTGCCAAACGTGTAGGGCGCGGGAGCCGAAAAGCAGCCCGTGTCGAACCACTGGTCAACCCGCTTGGGCATCGGAACACTGGAACACGTGATATTTGCCGAGTTGCTCCCGGAATTGTTGTTGAGCTGATTGGTAGCGACGGTTACCCAGAGTGGCTGTCCTCCCTGGAACGTCGTGATTCCGTTAATCGACCAGCCGCCCAGCTTGCTGCCTTTGCCAAAGGGTAATTCGTAGTTGTAACTGAACACAAAATTCTGCGGAACGTCCACTAGCTTGAACCCCTGGCTCAAAGAATAGTTCAACTTGTCATCCCAGGGATACAGAATGGTAGTCGTGTTGTCCATGGTCTTCGACCAGGTGTACGAAGCCAGGAAGGACAGTCCGCTGGTAAAACGCTTCTCCGCCTTAACTTGGAGAGCGTTGTAGCGCGACATGCCGTCGCCGTTTCGTTGATCGACTGTTGGAATATTCGGCGCTACTGAATAGAAGGGTAAGCGTGGCGTGAAGTTGCCTGGACCCGGTAAGCTTTGATTCAATTGCAGGTCGCGATATAAGTGAACCCCGTGTGTGCCGACATAAGCGGCCGACATCATCATATTACGTGGTAACTGACGCTCGATGCTGAAGTTCCAAACCTGGGCCTCATCCTGCTGGAACCCCTGCGACACGTAGAAGACACCGAATCCCGGCGGCGGCGTGAGCGTTCCTCCCGGTGTGTATGGCACGTTCAGCGGGGCCGTCAAGCCGTTCCCACTGAGACTCCAAAACGGCGTGAATTGAGTCGGCGAGTTGAAGCGCCCCAGTGTGAAGAACGGGTAATTCCGCTCGAGAGTGCCGCCCGTCGCACCAAAATTGTCGGGAAAGTAGCTGATGCCGAAGGCGGCGCGAACGGCGGTTCTGCCGTTGTCCGGCGAGTACGCCAAACCCACTCTGGGTCCAAAATTGCCATAGTTATTGTCCACGTTTGGACCGCGATTGTTTGAGGATGCTATATCGATAAGCCCAGTCGTCGGATCGAAATTGGACTGGCGGTTGTATTTTTCGACGGGACGCGTAAACAGATCCCAGCGAACGCCGAGATTGAGAGTCAACGACTTAGTGATGCGGTAATCGTCCTGTACGTAGAAGCCCACGAAAGTCATGCGAAGAGCCGGGACAGTGTTGACAAAATCACGCCAGACTTGATTGGGGTTTCCCAGCAGAAAACTGGCATAGGCGTTCCCCGTTCCTGACGCCCCCGCGTTACTGGTGTAATTGGCATCGAACCGGAAAATTCCACGCGGGTCGTCCTGTGAATTGGTCAGCGACGATTGGATTTGCTGAATGTTGCCGCCGAACTTTAAGGTGTGTTTGCCTTTGGTCCAAGTGAGCCCGTCGGTGTAGTCGAAAATATTGGCAACACGCTTGGCATTGGTCCATCCGGGATCGCCTGTCAAACTGCTGCTGCTTCCCCCTAAGCTATTGGATACGGTAAATCCAGAAATTTCAAATCGTGCGATACCGGACGTGTATGGCAGGCCAGGAATGTTGCCGTTGATAATTCCCAAAGCGTTGTTCTCATTTATGCCATAAGCATTGGCGGTATCCACCACGTTGAAGCGATTGAATCCAACGCGAAGGTCGTTCACGATAGTGGGAGAGATGGTGCGGTCCCATCCTAAAACAGCATTTTGGTTGAACGCGTCCGAGTTCGGGCCGCCATACATGAACATGTTGGCTGGGGAGGGATTGGTATACGTCTTCTGAGCAATCGATTCGCGGCCGAATATGTGGTCGCGCGTAGTCGCCTGAAAGTCAATCTTGATATCTCCCTGCGGCGCCCGGACCGTATTGACGCTGTTGTCGATGTAATTGTTGGCGAGCCCCGGCTGGTTCGGAAGAGGAAAGAGATTTTCCACGTTTAGAGCTATAGGATCGATGCGGCTGGTCGGTACTGTCCGGCCAACGAAGAGTTGGCCGCTCGCCGGGTCGTAGATCTGCCCCTGGGCTCCCTCCGTAAGCACACCTTGGCGCTGCAAAGCGGTGGGCACCGTGAGTGTGTTGGTTTGTCCCTGATTTGCAATCAAGTGCTGGTACGCGGCGAAGAAAAAGAGCCGATCCTTGATGAGCGGTCCGCCGAATGTGCCGCCGAATTGATTGGATTTATAAGGCGCTCGGGTTTGGGCAAAGAAATCACGCGCGTTAAGGTCGTCGTTCCGCAGAAACTCAAAGGCCTCTCCATGGAAGCCGTTCGTGCCGGATTTAATGGTCAAATTGACGATTGCTCCGCCGAACGAACCATATTCCGCGTTCGGATTGCTGGTTTCCACCTTAAAGGAGTCGATGGAATCGAGTGGCGGAGTGATGCTGATGAATGCGTTCAACGGCTCGGTGTTGTGAACGCCATCCACCATATAGTAGTTGCCGGACCACGGTAGCCCATTCACGACTGCTTGCGTGGGAGTAAGCGCGCCGGCGGCTGACGGGTTTTCTGCAAAATCGCCCCAGCCGGCCTGAATGGTTCCAGGGACGATTGTGACGAGTTGTTCAAACAAGCGGCCGTTCAGTGGCAACGCCTGTATTTGTCGCGACTCGATTACGTGACCAAGGTCGGAGGTCGTACTTTGTACTAGCGGGAGTTCTGCTGTGACGTTGATTTCCTGTGTCGTCTGCCCGGGAGAAAGGCTGAAGTCCACGCGCGTGGTCTGCTGGATCTGGACATTCACATCCGAGGTAACGGCCGTGGAAAACCCCGTTATCTGCGCCGAAACCTTGTATCGGCCTGGCGGAAGTGTCGGAATCGTGTAGTCGCCGGCAGACCCGCTCACGGTAGACTGCGCGACATTTGTCTGCGTGTTGGTAGCTGTGATGTGCGCGGCTGCGATCACTGCGCCAGTAGCGTCACGGATCGTGCCAACTAGAGTTCCGGTTATGGCCTGTCCTCGCAGCCCTACTGTGGTGAGTAAAAAGAAGGCGCCGGTTAACAGGAGAATTCGAAATTCTCGGTGCAAGTGTGTAGACATGTTCCTGCTTGTGCCCCTTTGCGGGTTTTTAGACGGATCGTGTCATTAAGCGGGAAGCTAGGGAAACTACGGGATTTCCTGGGCTACGGAACGGAAGCGAGAGCCTTCACGTGAGCTTCGGTTGCTCGCGCCAGGCCGTCAAGACTATAGCCGCCTTCGAGCACCGACATGAGCCGTCCGTCGCAATGCTCGTCGGCCAACTCCAGCATCAGCAAGGTGAGCTGCCGGAAATCGTCGTCAGTAAGCAGAAACTGGCCAAGCGGATCACCGATGCGCGAATCGAACCCGGCCGACAGTAAGATCAGGTCGGGATGAAATGCCGCGGCGGCCGGTATAAGGAGTTCATGAAAGGCTCCCAGTATGTCGGCTTCGCCAGAGCCGGCGGGAAGAGGGCAATTAATGGTCGTGCCCGTTCCAGCACCGGCACCGGTTTCGCCGCGCGCGCCGGTACCCGGATACCAGGGCGATTGGTGCGTGCTGAAAAAGAGCACTGAGTCATCCGCATAAAAAATGTCCTGCGTGCCGTTGCCGTGATGGACGTCCCAATCGGCAATCAAAACACGTTCTGCGTGGTGGGCGTGTTGCGCATGCCGGGCGGCTACCGCGACATTATTAAACAGGCAGAAACCCATGCCGCGAGCCGCGTTCGCATGGTGGCCCGGCGGGCGAACAGCGCAGAAAGCATTGCGCACCTGCCCTGCGAAAACCGCATCGACAGCGGAGACAGCGCAGCCCGCTGCGATCCGGGCGCAGACAGCGCTCTGCGGTCCAATATCGGTATCGCCCGTGCTGAGCTGGCTGCGGTGTTGCCCGACCTCCCGCTCGACTAGCTGTATGTAGTTCCACGTGTGGGCAAGCGCCAGATCGTCATCCGTCGCCGCCCGAGTCGTCAGTCTCGTGAGTGCCGGCAGACGGCTCATCGCTGCCACCAAACGCGCCGGCTGTTCCGGATGCCCGGGGCCGGGATCGTGTTGTTTTAATGTGGCATCGAAGGCGATGCCGGTGCCTGGCATGGCGCGATTAATGGGCGGCCCGAATGGAAACCAGTTGCTCGGCCGGCACTGGCTCGATCATGCGTGTCTGCTCGCCGCGGAAGAAATCGAAATACGAAATCTGATGCACGCACGAGATGGTGCACAGCGGTGCGCAGGATTTTTGCGTGATGTATTCGCGGCGGATGTCTTCGACTGTGTATTCTTCTAGAGGCTTGGCCGGAAAGCCGCGTTGTTGTGAGCAGTAATGCACCAGCCCGTCTTCGCAGATATATAGGTAGCGCGCGCCGGCGCGGCAACGCCAGTTGCTCGGCTCGCCCTTGGCGATCGCTTCCTGAAAGTAGTTGATCTGCGAAAAATGCTTCTTCTCGAACTTCTTCATCTCTAGAAACACTTCGCGCTCACGATCGGCCAGCGGCCGCAATTGACCGTCGCCGTCGTGAATAATACCGACCGTGGAAGTAAATCCAAGCTCCATGGCGCGTTTGCCGACCACCAGCGCATCCTCGGGATTGCGAATACCACCTCCCAGGACCGAGTTGATGTTCACATGAAAATGCGCGTGCTCTGCCAGGATTTGCAGTTTCTTGTCGAGGACCTTCAGGCTCTTCTTTGATACGTCGTCCGGCATGACGTTATCGATGCTGATCTGCAGATAATCGAGTCCGGCATCGTTCAACCGCCGGACACGGTCAGCAGTCAGCAGGTACCCGTTGGTGATCATGCCGGCAAGCGTTGCGCGGCGCCGGATTCCTCGAATGATTTCATCGAGGTCGGGATGCAGTAGGGGCTCGCCTCCGCTTAGCGTAATCACCCCGGTTTTGAGATTCCCGAGTAGTTCGAGCCGGCGCAAAATGACATCCAGTGGCACAGGCTTCGAAAAGTCGTCGTACTCATTACAGTACGTGCACGAGAGATTGCAACGCCTGATCGGGATAATGTGCGCCATGATCGGGTGATCCGTATCCAAAGCGCCCTTTGTCAGCAGCTTAGCTTCCCTCAGGCGGCGCGAGATGGTGCGGAGCCTGCGTGCTCTATTCTGATTCCGTTCCGGCATTCACTTAAAAGACATTCTTATTTAATCATAGGGTCTGCCGAGGTTAGCTGGGAATCGACTAGTGGAAATCTACGAGCGAATTTAAACAGGCGGCGCAGGGCAAGCGACAAGCCGGTCCAGACCAGTAAAACACCGCCCAGCGACGCGAGCGCCGCGATAATTTGGCCGGCAAATCCGGCGGCTTCGCCCGTGTGAATGAAGCGATTCCACATCCGTGGCGTAGCGGCCTCTCGCGAGAGAACTGCCCCGCTGGAGCGATCGATCAGCAGTTGCGTGCGCTTGCCTGGTTGCCCTCCATTGCCGTAGTCTACGGTGAGCGCCAGCGGCCCGTCGGACTGTGGAAGACGGAAGCCGATGCTCCGCCAGCCCGGAAATTGTGCTTCCGCCGCGGCCAGCAAATTGTCTATGCTTTGTACGTGGCCGGGTGGCGTGTGCGGTGCGCTTGTTGGCCGTGTTGCGGCGCCGTACGACATGACTACGCCGCTAAGCGAAATACAGAAGAGCGGCATAGCGCACCAGATGCCGGCGACGTGGTGCCAGTTCCAATCGCGCTGACGCCCGGAAAGTTTTGGCCGAAAAAGCAACACCGCCTTGAAGTGTTGCCAGCTCCTTTTGCGCGGCCACCACAAGTAGGGGCCGGTCGAAATCAGAAAGACGAAAAGAAGATTCGCGGCGCCGGTGATTTTCCGGCCGAGACCTGTCCGCATCTCCCCGCCGAGTGCGCGATGCCACTTCTCAACCGTCGCGAAAAAACCTCTAATCGATTTCGATCCTTGCCCGAGCACGGCGCCCGAGTGAGGATTGATGAACGCAGTCTGTTCGCGGCCATAGACGAATTCGAGTGGAGCATGCACGTCCGATCGCACAGTGACGTTCGATGGCCGACGGGGCGACCGCAAGAGCTGATCGAGCGGGATACGAGGTAAGGTCTCCGAAGACGTGACGCGATAGCGGCTCGCGTCCCAGGCGTTAATCTGCCGTTCGAAGGCAAGCAGAATTCCAGTCACGCACATCACGAGAATCACCAGTCCCGCCAGACTGCCACTCGTGAGATGAAACCAAAAAAAGATAGTGCGTAGCCGTTGCAAGTTTCAGACCTCGGCCCACTGGCGAAGGAGATTGTGATAGACGCCGGTGAACTGCACGGCGCTCGGATGATCGGGCACGTCGCGATTCAAGCGTTGAATGGCCATGTCGAGATCGAAGAGCAGGGCGCGCTGGCCATCGTCGCGTACCATGCTCTGAATCCAGAAAAACGACGCAACGCGAGCGCCGCGCGTGATAGGCCGTACGTTGTGCAGGCTGGTAGCCGGGTACAGGATCATGTGCCCGGCCGGAAGCTTAACGCTATGTGTTCCGTATGTGTCTTCGACAATCAGCTCGCCTCCGTCGTATTCCTCTGGACTAGCCAAAAAAAGAGTCGCGGAGAGGTCAGTGCGAATTCGATGCGGCGTGCCGGTTATCTGGCGGATAGAATTGTCGACGTGGGTGCCGAAAGACTGTCCGCCCTGATAGCGATTGAACAACGGCGGAAAAACGCGCTGCGGAAGAGCTGCAGAAATGAATAGTGCATTTTGGCCGAGAGCCTCGAGAATCATCTCGCCGAGCTGGCCAGCCACCGGATGATTTTCCGGTAACTGCAGATTGTCTTTGGTACGGCTGGATTGATGACCCGCCGTCACCCGGCCGTCCACCCACTGCGCACTATCGAGCAGTTGACGGCCGTGGAGCACTTGCTCCGCGGTCAGGAGGTCGGGAATCGCAAGGAGCATCGCTAGAACTTGAACTTGATTCCCACTAAGGCCGAGCGCCCTGGACCGAGCACGATGTGCCCAGGATGGAGCTGGTCGTAGTAGTAGCGGTTCGCCAGGTTGTAGGCGTTGACCTGAAGATCGATATGCTCCGTGATGGGATGGCTCAACATCGCGTTAAATACCCAGTAACCGGGAACTTGCTTGATTAATCCGGTAGTGGGGTCGAGCGGGACGGTCGAGCTGGCCGTACGGCTCGATACGTAATTGGTCCCGACGCCGAAATTGAAGTGCGCGGGTAAACGATTGTTGCTCCAAAAGGCGAATGTGTTTTTAGGGACGTTGGCGAGGGGATAGCCTATGGCGCCGGGGAAGAATTGCGATCCGACCACGCGGCTATCGAGATAAGCGTAACTGGAAAGAATGTCCCATCTGCTAGTGACATGTCCCGTAATGTCCACTTCCGCGCCACTTACTTTCTGAGTGCCGGCAAGAACTACTAAGAATGGGTTAGAGGGATCCGTCTCACGAGCATTCTCTTTTATCGTGCGAAACCAGGAGCTGTTTACGGAAAGGCGGCTATGCGCCAGACTCCATTTCGTGCCGAATTCGTAACTCTTGTTCGATTCCGGTGGAAGATTTGCGGAACCTGCACTGAGCGCCAGAGTTTCCGCGGAGGGGTTGAAGGAAGTCCCTGCCGCGAAGTACAGCGTTCCCGCAGCAACTGGATGGTAGGAGATGGCCCCGCGCCATGTCGGCTTCGTATCGACTCTGTGGAAAGACGAGAAGGGTGCGATCCGGCTGGCGTAATCATTCGCAAAGCGATCGAACCGCACACCCCCGGTCAGCTCCCAGTGACGCCCAAATTTAGCTGTGTCCACGGCGTACACGCCGGTCGAAACGGCGGTGTCTATAACGCTCGATGAAATCCCAGGATTCCCAGTCAGACTTTGGTTGAAATTAGGAGAGAGCAGGCTGGTTGTTGGCGCTGTGTAAATCGGCCTTGTGGGGTCCGACGTCTCTCTGCCCGCTTCGAAGCCCGTTACAAAGTTATGGCGAATTTTGCCGGTCTCGAAATGCGCGCTCATGTCGAGCTGTTCATCGAGGAAAGTCTCCGTGCTGTTTGAAGCCAGCTGATTGCGTGTGACATTCATCGCGCTCAGAGGAGTAGCGAGAGTGGCGTTATTGATCCGTGGTTCCGTGATCAGGACATTGCGTGCATAATTTGCGTAGCGGAACTGATTCCGTAGCGTGATATGGCTATTGAAGTCGTGCTCGACTTTGGCCGTTCCAATGTCGTCGTAAGTGCGCAGAAAGTTCCCGTTCTCCAGGCCATAGTAGTTGCGGCGATTTACCGGCGCCGGGCCGTTGAACAGCCAGGGAATACCGTAGTCGGGAATGTCGTCTCCATTCTGATGGAAGTAGCTCAGTGTTAAGCGCGTCGGTGTGCCTAGGCCGAGTGAGAGCGAAGGTGCAATCCCAGTACGCCGATTTTCCGCAACATCACGGCCCGCCACATCGCTTATGTGCCCCATGGCATTCAGCCGAAAGGACGCGCCCGGGCCAAACTTTGAGATCGGAATATTCAGGTCAATTTCACCGCGGCGCGTCAAATCCGTCCCGAAGGCCAATCCAGCGGTCACGTAGCGATTCAGGTCGGGTGTTTTGCTGGCTTGATTCACCACACCGCCCGTAGAGCCGCGGCCAAACGCCGCTGATGATGCCCCTTGCAGGACCTCTATTTCCTGCGTGTTGAAAGGATCGCGATAATAACTGCCAAAATCGCGCATGCCGTCGATAAACAGATCGTTGCGCGCAGTGAATCCGCGAATCGTGAGGTTGTCTCCTTGCGAACCGCCCTCGCCGGCCGCGAGGCTGATGCCGGCCACGTTACGTAGTGCGTCGCGCAGAGTAGAGGCACCCTGCTGTTCCATCGTTCGATTGGACACCACGCCAATCGTTTGTGGAGTGTTGAGAAGAGGTTCTGTGAATTTCGGCATGGAAACAGCGAGCTGTGGTGAATCGGCCTGAACCTCAATTACGGTCTGGACTGACTTCAGGCTGAGTTGGATAGTTTTATCGTTGGCAACCCGATACTCCACGCCCGTGTTTGTGAGCAGTTTGTCCAATGCCTGGGTGGCCGTGTATACGCCGGAGACACCCGGCGAAAAGACTTGTGCTGCGGCCGGATTGGAGAATACGACGGTCACCCCCGCGATTTTTTGAAATTCGTGCACCAAGGTATCCAGATTCCCAGGAGCCAAATCGTAACGTCGGACAGGCAGCCCGTCCAAATATTGCGTGTTGGAGGCGGGTGACGGATTAGAAGCGATTTGTTTCTGCGCCACTGCGAGTTTGCCGCTTCCCGCGAATGAGTAAGCAGCCAATGTGCTTACGGCTAGCCAACGCCGCGAGCCCGCTTGCTTCTTTTTGATGCGCTTCTTTGCCATTCCTTGTCATCTCCCCTCAGGTTGATAAACGTGGATTGGCAGCCTACAATTGTGGAAGGTTGCCAGCCCAAACGGTTGCCGATCGTCCAAGCCAGGGCGCTGCTCCGCCAAGAGTATTGGCGCCCTGGACTTGGTTTAGAAAACTGCTGCCGATCCGAGAGCTGGATAAGGCACCCGATCTAGGACCGACTTGGTCCATGATAGGAGAATCGGCTCCTGTGTGTCAATAAAAAGCGGGAAGAGTTAATGGCGTGAAATGCAGAATGTACGATCGCATGCTTCGCTCCGCATGGCTCATCCCGTAGTTTTCCGCCTCTTCTAGGGCATGACGATTAGTCCAATTATCATGTTGGATACGGTAGCAGGCAATCACGGTACCCGTGCGATCTTTTCCACGCCGGCAATGTACAAATACCGGTTCGGCTTGGCTACGGAATAGATAGGGCAGAATCTGCTGGAGTTGAGCCTTCGTCGGAGCCGACCAGGCACCAAGCGGGACATTCACATATTTCATGCCGAGCTTGCGAACTTGGTTGCCTTCGGCATCGGTCCGCTCGCCGGCACCCCTCAAATCGAGGATCACTTTCACTCCGAGTGCATGTAATTCATCGAGGGCTTCCGGAGAAGGCGCCGCGCCGCGATAGAGGTGATCGTTCAGTTCGCCGAAATTGTTGACGTGCGGCGCGGCTGGACCGCCGGCGTATAGAACCACATGTGCGAGAAGTAAAAGAACAATCTTCACGGCTTTGGCGGAGCCTGCGGCTTAGGCGGAGGATTCTTGTCCTTGCCTTCGGCTCCGCCTACGTCGCCATACTGGATGGTGCTCTCGGTCTTGAATTGATACTTCTTGTAATGGTCGTACTTAATGACCTCTTTGATGCGCTGCGACGGCCCGTCTTTAAAGTTGAGCGTATCGTCGGCGTAGGTGTACGTCGGGAACCAGTATTTACCGTCGATTTGCTCGCGGTAGGTCTCAAATTTTGGGAACTGCTGATCTTCTCCACGGCGCAAATATCCGGCTGAACGGCCATAAGTCTTGACGATCTGCAGATCCTGGTCGTCCACCCACACGTCACCTTCGAAATAGCGCTTCCGGTCTTTGGTGAGGACTTTGGGCTGAAGCGCGAATACATAGCAGGTGATCTCGTCCACCTTCTCGCGGCGCTTGTAGGTGACGTTGTAGTCGGGCAAGGTATCATTCGTCATCACAAAGGGCATCACTTGCCGCATATCCTGTTCGTCTTCGCCGGTCATCACAATGTTCGTGAGCGACGTGACCGGTGCATGGAGGACGTGCGAGGTGCGGCGATTGCGGTCGTCGAAGCTGACCTCTTCGACGATTTCGTATGCCCCGCCGGGAGGATCGGTTTCGGTCAATTTGCTGGTTTGGCGATACGTGTAATTCTCACGGGCCGCGGCGAACTCCGTCTCCTTCTGTGTGAACCTTTTGATGATGTCCTGAATTTCGGCGGGCGAGGGATCGGCCTTAGTGTCGATGGCGTGCAGCAAAAGGGCCGAGCCTAGAGTGCATGCGGCCAGAGCGCAGATGCGTGATGACTTCATTTTGGTCCTATTCTCTATTGTGACGAATTATGGCGAGACACGGGTTTCCTGAGAGAGCAGCGCCTTGGCGATAGTAGCGCGCTGCATATTACTGGTGCCCTCATAAATTCGGCCGATTTTCGCGTCGCGGTACAGTTTTTCGACCGGATAGTCCTTCGTGAACCCGACGCCGCCGAGGATCTCCACCGCTTTTGAAGCGACTTCTTCGGCGATCGTCGAGCAAAAATATTTCGCCATGGCAGCTTGCATGACGAAAGGCTGTCGAGCGTCGCGAAGGCGGGCGGCATTGTAAACCATGAGACGAGCCGCTTCGATCTTCGTAGCCATATCCGCCAGCTCGAATTGCACACCTTGAAAGTCGCCGATGCGTTTGCCGAATTGCTTGCGCTCGCGGGCGTGGCGCAACGCGTGATCGAGCGCGCCCTCGGCAAGGCCAAGCATCTGGGCCGCAATGCCGATCCGGCCTTCGTTTAAGGTTTCGATGGCTATCTTGTAACCTTTGCCGCGCTCCCCAAGCACCTGGGCAGGAACGCCGTCAAGAATCAGCTCGCATGTGGAAGAGGCGCGAATGCCGAGCTTGTCTTCCTTCTTGCCGACCGCGAAGCCCGGCGCTCCACGCTCCGCTACAAAGCAGGTGATGCCTTTATAGCCCGCGGTCGGATCGACCGTAGCAAAAACGAGAAAGATCTCTGCTTCGGCGGCGTTGGTGATCCACATCTTCCGGCCGCTGAGGCCGTCTGCGGTAGCACGTGTGGTTAGTGAAAAGGCATCCGACCCGGAAGCCACTTCAGAAAGAGCATAGGCGCCCACGCAGCCTGCCGCCAGGCGCGGCAGAAGAGCCTTCTTCTGATCTTCGGTTCCCCAAGCTTCGATCGCGTTATTCACTAGGGTGTTCTGGACATCGACGATCACGGAAGCGGCTGGATCTACTTTGGCCAACTCCTCGATGGCGAGCGCCGCCTGAAAAAACGTGCCGCTCTGCCCGCCATACTCTTCGGCGATCCCGATGCCCATAAGCCCAAGTTCGAATAGTTCTCGCAGCAGCTCCGGCCGAAATTGCCCGGCCTCGTCCATGGCACGAACATGAGGGCCCAGCCGCTCCTTCGCAAACCGCGCCACCGTATCCCGAAACAGCCGCTCCTCATCAGAAAGCATTGGTCATAGTCTCCCAAAGTGGAGAGGGCGAGGCGAGGTCGGGATGATGACTTACGATAACAGGCGATGGAACACACGCGTCGTGCGATATTGTTTTTCCTGTTGGCATCGCCTTTGACACCGGGACAAAATCCGCAACCGGAAGTCGTTCATTTGCCGCCTCCTATGCCCACCGGTGATTTGCACGGCAAATCAAAGGAGCAGGTTGCAGCGGAGAACAGGGAACCGGCGTTGAAGGACGTAGAAGAACTTGCCCAAGTTTCTCAGGAGCTGAGAGATGAATTAAGAAATACGGGCCAGTATGTCATTCCGGTGGACGCGATAAAAAAGACCAAACAGATCGAAAAATTGGCGCGGCGGATCCGCGGGCGATTGAAGGATTGACCTGCCGGGCTTAGTCGCGACGCAAGCCGTGCTTCTCCATCCGATAGATCAGTGTGCGGCGGCTGATATCGAGGAATCGCGCTGCCTGTGTCTGATTGCCGTTGAATTTCTCAATCGCTCGCAGCAGTAATTCTCTCTCCACGCCCTCCAAACTAATTCCGTTTTCAGGCAGATCGAATAGGAAAGATCCCTGCGCCGGCGTCGTCTGCCTCATCTCCTCTGGAAGATCGCGCAAGCCAATCTGGTCGCCGGCCGACAACACGAGCATGCGCTCCAAAACATTTTCGAGTTCGCGGACGTTGCCCGGCCAGCGATAGTTGCACAAATGCGAAACCAGCGCTGGCGCTATGGTCGAATCGGGGTGACCATGCCGTGTCTTGAGTTTTCGGAACAGATGCTGCACGAGTTCTGGAATGTCTTCTTTCCGCTCGCGCAATGGCGGCAGCGCCAAAGGTACCACCGCCAGACGATAGTAAAGATCTTCGCGAAATGCGCCGTCCTCAATCATGGCCGGCAGATTCCGGTGGGTCGCCGCAATGACACGCACATCCACAACCGCTTGCGAGGTGGACCCCAGCTTTTCGATCTCGCCGTTCTGCAGGAGCCGGAGAAGCTTCACTTGCATGTCGAGGGGCAATTCCCCGACCTCGTCGAGAAACAGCGTTCCGTCATCTGCCATCTCGATTTTGCCGGCCTTGGCGGTGTGGGCGCCCGTAAAGGCGCCGCGCGTGAAACCGAACAGTTCTGACTCAATGAGTTCTTTCGGAATCGCGCCGCAGTTAATCGTGACAAAAGGTTTGTTCTTGCGGCGCCCGTTCTGATGAATGGCTCGCGCCAAAAGCTCTTTGCCGGTTCCCGTTTCGCCGAGCAGCAACACGGTGGAATCATGTTGCGCAACACGGGACGCGAGGTCGAGAACGTGCAGCAGGCGTTTTGATCGCCCGACAATATTTTCGAATCCGTATCTTTCATTCAGCGCTGACCGCAGGCTGCGGACTTCCTCGAGTAGTGCCTGCCGTTCCATGGCGCGATGAACAGCGAGTACAAGCCCTTCGTAGTCGATCGGCTTGGTGACGTAATCATAGGCGCCAGACTTCATCGCTTCCACTGCCGTCTCCACGCTGCCGAATGCCGTGATCATGATGACCGTAGTTTCAAGCTGGTTGTCTCGAATCTGCTTCAGCAGTTCCAGGCCGCCCATGCCCGGCATGAGCAAATCCGTAATCACCAGTTTGGGCCGTTGCTCGTCGATGATCGCACCGGCGTGTTCGCCGTCGGAGGCAAGTGCAACCTGATAGCCAGCCTCTTCTAATTGCATTTTCATGACGCGGCGCAGACTGCTGTCGTCATCGACTACAAGCACAAGATTTTGGTTCATAGCGGACGGCTCCGGTCGCGCGGGAGATCCAGTTGAAACGTCATACCGCGGTCCGTATTCTGCTTAGCGGTCAGCAAACCTCCGTGCTGCCCGATGATCGTGGAAGCAATAGCAAGCCCGAGGCCAGTGCCATTTTCTTTGGTCGTGAAGAAGGGATCGAAGATACGGTCCTCGTTTTCGGTGGAAATCCCGCAGCCTTCATCGCGCACGGTAACCGATACGCGGTCGGTGGCTACCGATGTAGCAAGCCAGACTGCGCCCGATCGCGTGCTGGCCTGCGCGGCGTTTATCAGCAAATTCAGGAGCACCTGTTTTAGCTGCTCCGGGTCGCACTCCACCTCCGGCAGATCCAACGGTCGGTCGCTGTGCAGTTGGACATGCAACATCGCCGAATCGTGTGCCGTCAAAGACATCGCCGAATCGAGAACAGTAGCTAAATCGGTCGGCTGAAATTTCGGGGCGCGTGGCCTTGCAAAGTGAAGAAAGTTGGTCAGCAATTTATTGAGGCGGTTGGATTCTTTCTCGATGATTTCAAGGCATTCCTCGATGTTCCCTTGTGAGGCATGGCCGCGTTTCAGGATTCCGGCCGCACCCGAGATGCTCGCGAGCGGATTGCGTATTTCATGCGCCAGTCTGGCCGAAAGTTGCCCCGCGGCATAGAGCCGTTCCGACTTACGCAGACGGTCTACGTTTCGCTGCAATTCCTGATAGACTTCTTCGAGCTCCCGCGTGGCCTGCTCGAGCTTGGCGCGTTGTTTTCTTTCACGATCGGAGAGAAACCCGGCGATCAAACCCGCCGTGCCGAATATCGACACCTCAACTAACTGATCGCTGGCTTCAAGACGGGCAATGCTCCAGCTTCGCCAGATGTGTGCGGAATCCACTAGTGCCGTGAAAAGCACACAGTAGAGTGCGCCGCGCCAGCCAAAAAACATCCCGGCCGCCATAAGCGGCAGGAAATGTAAGTGGTGGACAAAATTATGTTCCTCTACCTTGCTGAGCGGAATATACCAGGAGAGCACGCCGAGAACAACGATACTGGACGCGATCGCTGCCGCCTTGAATCGCTGATCTTGCCAAAAACGCGTCATCAATACACCAATCATGCTACTTGCAATTTGGGAACCGCCCTTCCTGGTCAACCTGGCACCGGTTTTCGGTGGACGATTCGGGACACCCTGGTGCCCCAGCTGTCCCAAACCGGTCAATTCGCGCTGCAGATCAATGATTTCCGCGCGGAACACCGATTGCATTAGTGCTCATAGTGAGAGTTCTATTGGTGCTGGTGGCAGTGTGTGCAGTGGGACGAACCGCGGAGCTGACCCTGGACAAAGCACTAGCGCTCGCCGAGGTCAACAGTCCTCTGATTGAAGAATCGAAGGCAGTGCAAGCCGGTGCGGGCGCTGAAATCGTGGCGGCGAAGGCCTATCCCAACCCGCAGTTCAATTTTCTTGCGGGGCACCAGGCGGCGCGTCCCATCACCATGCCCGCCGTGCCCGGCCCGCTCCAGCATTACAGCGTGTCGCAGCCGATGGAAACGCCAGGTGTACGGCGAACACGTTTGCAAGCGGCCAGGCTGGGACTCGAGAGCAGCACCTGGGGACTCCGCGGCACTCGCGTCGCCCTCGTCGCGCATGTGAAACAGGCGTTCTATGAAGTACTACACAGAAAAGAAGAAATAGATTACACCAGAGAAAGCCTGGCATTGGTCGAAGATTTGAGGCGCCGTGTTGCGGTGCAGGTGGGCGTGGGAGAAGTGGGCCGCCTGGAACTGACGCGCGCCGAAGCCGAGATTGCGATCGCACAAACAGCGCTGAAGGGCGCGCAACTACGCTACGTCGGCGCGGTTGCGGCCCTGCGCGTGGCGATCGGTGCGTCCCCCACCGGAGAGATCAACCCGGTTGGCAACCTCGATACGAACGTCGCTGTTCCGCCGCTGGATGCGGCGCGTGTCACAGTGCTTGAGAACCATCCCGCGATAGGGCAGGCGAGGACTGAGATGCAGCGCGCGCAGGCTTTGCTGGCGAATGAAAAAGCTCTGCGCGTTCCACAATACGCTGTTTATGGCGAGTACGAGCATCAACCCGATCTGACTTTTTATCGCGCCGGTGTGAACATCCCGCTTCCTCTCTGGAACCGGCGTAAAGGTGAAATTGAAGCCGCCAGTGCAGAAGTTAGGCGGGCGGCCGCCGTCGAAGCCCAGCGCCGCTTGGAACTGACTGCCGCGCTCGAGCGCGCCTATAGTCAATTTCAACTTGCCGATGGCCAGGTCAAATCGTTTCAGGCGGGCTCGTTACGGCAGGCCGAGGCCGCGCTCACGGCCGCGCAAGCGGCGTATCGATTTGGCGAGCGGGGCATTATCGAAGTGCTCGACGCACAGCGCGTGCTGCAGAGCGTGCGTGGAGATTATCTGGACGCGCGCTTCGAGCGCGAGGACGCACTGATCGATCTCGAAGAACTCGGTGCCGTAAGCGGAATAGGAGACGGAAAGTGAAACAACTTGCAATCGTCTGGATGGCGTTTCTTACCGTGTGTCTCGCCGGATGCAGGACGCATGCCTCTCAACCGTCCGATGGTGACAGTACTAAATCGCCCGACCCGCTTGCGATCAGAGTTACGCCGGCGCTGCGCAAGCAAATACGAATTGGTGAGCCCACCTGGGCCGACGTGGCCGACAAGCTGCGCGTGGCGGGCCATGTGGCGGCAGATGAAACACGTATGGCCCGCGTCGGCTCGTCCGTCGCCGGCCGCATCACCAAGCTCCTGGTAGTGGAGGGGGAGCGGGTGCGGCAAGGCCAAACCATCGCCACGGTCCGCAGCACCGAGCTCTCGGATGCCCAATTCAGCTATGTCAAAGCCGCATCTCAACAACAGTTGGCCGACCGGGCGGCGTCGCGAGCCAAGCAATTGCTGAACGCCGATGTCATCGGGACCGCTGAATTACAACGCCGCGAGGGAGAGGCGCTTCAGGCGGCCGTGGAGAAATCCGCGCTGCGGCAGCAACTCGGCGCCTTGGGCCTCACCGAAGAGGCAATCCAGCAGCTCGAGGCAACCCACAAATTGAACGCCGAGTATCGTGTCACTGCGAGCATCGGCGGCACACTGCTCGAGCGCAAAGTCACCGTAGGACAAATTGTCCAGCCGGCGGAAGCGGTGTTTACTATCGCCGATCTGTCGAACGTGTGGCTAATTGCCGATATTCCGGAACAGGAAGCGGGCGCCATCGAAGTCGGTAAAGCGGTGGAAGCCGAGATACCGGCGTTGCCTCAACAGACCATACGGGGAAAGCTGGACTTTGTGAGTAACACTGTAAATCCAGATACCCGCACTGTTCGTGTTCGCATGAACCTCCCCAACCCGCGCCACATTTACAAGCCGGCGATGCTCGCTACTATTACACTCGAAGACCGCGCCCGGCGCAGACAAGTGATTCCTTCCACCGCCGTAGTGCGCGAAGACAATCGGGAACAGGTATTTGTGCAAACGGCCGCGGATAGCTTCGTGCTCCGGCCTGTCAACCTGGGCGGCGAATTTGGGGAATACCGGGTATTGACCGACGGAATTCAGTCGGGCGAGAAAATCGTCGTCGATGGCGCGTTCCATCTCAACAATCAACGTAAACAGCAAGCCCTTCAGGGAAACCAGCAGGGAACCGAATAGATGCTCCGTGGTATCGTTCAGTCCGCTCTGAAGCAGCGTTTGGTCCTGGTCGTTGTCGCGGTCTGTTTGTTGGCATTCGGAGTGAACGCCGCTCGGCATTTATCCGTCGATGCTTTTCCGGACGTGACGAACGTCCAGGTGCAGGTCGCTACCGAAGCGGCAGGAAAAAGTCCCGAAGAGGTAGAGCGCTTTATCACCGTGCCGCTCGAGATCGCCATGACCGGGTTGCCTGGCATGACGGAAATGCGTTCTCTCAACAAGCCCGGCCTATCGCTCATCACCCTGGTGTTTGAGGACGATCGCAACGTTTATTTCGAGCGGCAACTCGTCATGGAGCGGTTGACCGAAGTCCGCGACAAGCTGCCGGAAGGAATCGTGCCCGTATTGGGACCGGTGTCGAGCGCACTCGGCGAAGTTTACCAGTACACGCTCGACAAAGCGGGCGACTCGGAGCGCCCGCTTTCTAAAGAAGAGCTGGTGGAACGGCGCACCGTCCAGGATTGGGTAGTGCGCCCTCTGCTGCGGTCGATACCGGGCGTGGCGGAAATCAATTCCACTGGCGGCTACGTCAAGCAGTACCAGACCATCATCGACCCGATCAAGCTTCGCCATTACGGATTGACCGTCAAGGAAGTTTTTGACGCATTGGCGCGGAACAACGGCAATTCGGGTGGTGGTATCCTGCCCCAGCACGCTGAGCAATACCTGATTCGCGGTGTCGGCTTGATCCGCAATCTCGACGATATCCGCTCTATTGTTCTCAAAGAAGTGAGTGGAACGCCGGTATACATGCGCGATGTGGCCGAAGTGAAATTCGGTGAAGCGGTCCGCTACGGCGCGATGGTCAAGGGCGGCTATACGGAAGCCGTGGGCGGCATCGTGATGATGATCGCCGGAGGAAACGCCAAAGAAGTCGTCAGCCGCATCAAGGAACGCGTTGCCGAAATCAACAATAACGGCTCCATCCCACACGGCCTGAAGATCGCGCCTTATTACGACCGGTCGGAACTCGTAGACGCCGCGCTGCATACTGTAACCGAAGTGCTCGAAGAGGGCGTGGTTCTAGTGGTCGTCGTGTTGTTTCTGTTTCTGGGCGACTTGCGCTCGAGCCTTATCGTCATTGCCACGCTGATTCTCACGCCGCTTGTCACGTTCATGGTGATGAATCACTACGGACTTTCGGCCAACCTGATGTCGCTCGGCGGCCTGGCAATCGCCATTGGCCTGATGGTCGATGGATCGGTCGTAGTCGTCGAAAATGTCTTTGCGCAGTTAGGCCATCGTCCGGGCGTGCATAAACTACAGGTGGTCCTCGACGCTGTGCTGGAAGTCGGCACGCCGGTGATTTTCGGCGTCGGAATTATCATCCTGGTGTTTTTGCCGCTCATGACGCTGCAAGGCATGGAAGGCAAAATGTTTTCGCCGCTCGCCTACACGATCGCGATCGCACTCGGCATTTCGCTCGTCCTCTCCCTGACCCTTTCACCGGTACTCGCCGCATTTTTGTTGAAGGCGGCGGCTCGGAACACGACACCTTACTGGTGAGATTCCTCAAACGGCCCTATCTCTTACTGCTGAATTGGGCGCTGCACCACGCAAAGACCACCATCCTCGCGGTGCTCGCGTTGTTCGCCTTGGCTATCGGTTTGTTTCCCTATCTGGGCACGTCCTTCATTCCCGAGATGGCGGAGGGCTCAATTTCTCCGAATATCGATCGCGTCCCGAACATTTCGCTCGACGAATCTCTGAAGATGGAAATGCGCGCCATGAAAATCGTTAGCGATGCGCCCGATGTAAGAAAGTTGTGTCGCGGCTCGGACGCGGCGAATCGCCCGCCGATCCCGCCGGCCCCAACGAGACCGACATCATGGCCTCGCTGGTGCCTTACGATGAACGAAAAGACGGTTGGACGCAGGAGCGAATCGCCAACGAGATCCGCAAGCGCTTGGCCGTCATTCCTGGCGTCAACCTGGTGATGGCCCAGCCCATCTCCGATCGCGTGGACGAAATGGTCACGGGCGTACGGGCCGATGTTGCGGTCAAGCTTTTCGGAGACGATCTGGACGTTCTCATCGAGAAAGCGAATGAAATTGGGAAGGTCGCCAAGACCATTCGTGGGTTCCGCGATTCTAAGGTGGATCGCGTAGGCGGCCAGCAATATCTGAACATCAACATCGACCGTCAGGCCATCGCCCGTTACGGGCTGAATGCGGCCGACGTGCACGACATCATAGAAATGGCCATCGCGGGAAAGACGCGCCACCGAGATTTACGAAGGCGAGCGGCGCTTTCAGGCCGTCGTGCGGCTGCCGCCGCCAGTTGCGCGACAGCGTGCAGGATATTCGCAGGCTCTTGCTGACTACTCCCGACGGCGTTCAGGTTCCGCTTGAGGATGCTCGCCGACATCGAAGTCAAGGAAGGACCGGCCCAGATCAATCGGGAGATGGGTAAGCGGCGCATCGTAGTGGGCGTGAATGTCGCAGACCGCGATCTGGGCGGTTTCGTTGCTGAGCTGCAGCAAAAAGTTCGTCGACAGGTGCCGCTGCCGCCAGGATATTACATCGAGTGGGGCGGGCAGTTCCAAAACATGCGCCGCGCGCTCGATCACCTGACCATAATTGTCCCAATCACCGTAGCAGCGATTTTCTTCCTGCTCTTCTTGTTGTTCAATTCGCTGCGCTTTGCCGCGTTAATCATTACGGTCCTTCCCTGCGCCTCGATCGGCGGCGTGGTCGGACTCTTTGTCACGGGAGAATATCTGTCGGTGCCAGCCTCGGTTGGCTTTATCGCGCTGTGGGGTATCGCCGTACTGAACGGCGTTGTCCTCGTTTCCTACATGCGCAAGCTGCGCGAAGGTGGGATGCCCCAGCGCGAAGCCGTCGTAGAAGGCGCCAAGATGCGCTTCCGGCCCGTGATGATGACTGCCACCGTCGCGGCCCTGGGCTTAGTACCATTTCTTTTCGCCAAAGGCCCCGGAGCGGAAATCCAGCGACCGCTCGCCATCGTTGTCATCGGCGGCTTGATCACTTCTACCTTGCTGACCCTCGTCGTCGTGCCTACGATCTATGGCATGTTCGAAGGAAAACGCGAGCCGCGTTTGACCGAAGAGGAAGCACTCGTCTGCGCCGAATGATGTGATAGACTCCCCGCGATGTTTCGAGTCTTATTGTTATTGTGCGCATTGACATGTGTCTGCGTGGCGGAAACGAAGATGCCCGCGCGCGGAGAAGAGATACCGCTCAGCGACGCCGCGGCGGCGCCGGACGTTTTTGAACAGGTCGAAGGCGCCCCGCTTCCGAGACGCTTCACGGTAGTAAATCATCCTTCTATTTATGCGTTTCCCGCGCCGAAGCTGAAGAATACCGGCGTTGCAATCGTGGTTGCGCCCGGCGGCGGCCACTCGCAACTCGTGATCGATAAAGAAGGCTGGGAAGTGGCCGAGTGGTTGAACAAGAATGGCATCTCGGCTTTCGTTCTGAAATATCGGCTGGCCCGGGCAAAGGACTCGCATTACACAGTGGCCGGCGATGCGCTCGCGGACGCGACACACGCGATGAGCCTGGTCCGCTCCCACGCCGCCGATTGGGACATCAATCCGGAACGCATCGGAATCATGGGCTTCTCCGCCGGCGGCGAATTAGCCGCCCTGATGGAAACGCGTTTCGACAATGAGTCACGGCCGGACTTCGCCGTGGTTGTCTACCCCGGTTTCCGCCCGGGCGCGATCACCGTGCCCAAGGACGCGCCCGCGACATTTCTCGTTTGCGCCGACGACGATCCTTCCCACGTAGTAACCACCGTAAATCTCTACCTCGATTTACAAAAGCAGGGCATTTCTTCCGAGATGCACATCTACGCAACCGGCAAACACGGCTTCGGCCTGCGCGCGCCGCAAACATTACCGGTCTCCACCTGGCCCGATCGACTGAAAGAGTGGATGGTCGATAAAAAGTTATTGAAGTAAAGTCATTCGCGATGCGCGGGCTCGTTTTTGAATGGGACCAGAAAAAGGAATCGGAGAACCGGCGCAAACATCATGTTGGGTTTGCGGAGGCGAGCACCGTCTTCGGCGATCCGCTTTCAATCACGATCACTGATCCGAATCATGGCGGCAGTGAAAGCCGCTCCGTCATCATCGGAACGTCCAGCGAGCGCCGACTCCTCGTGGTGGTTCATACTATTAGAGGACAACACAAAGTTCGTTTGATTAGCGCTCGCCTCGCAACTACGCGAGAAAGACGCAATTATGAAGAAGACATCTCGTAAATCAGTGGAGATGAGAGCTGAATACGATTTCTCCGCTGGCGTTCGGGGCAAATACGCCAAGAAATACGAGCGCGGAACAAACGTGGTTCTCCTCGAACCTCAGTTGGCCGAGGCGTTTCCAGACTCGAAGTCAGTTAACGACGCTCTCAGAGCAGTTCTTGTTGTCGCAGCTAGGGTTAACAACTCGCGAACACGCTAAGGGCAGGGTTACCAGGCGTCCCGATTAGAAATCGTCACCCGGTAATACGGCTTATCTTTCTCCGCCGGGTCCATCGTGAACTCTTGCGACGTCTTATTCGGATCGTAGCCACGCCAAAGCCAGGTCAGCGATTCAGGCAAATCGATACCCACCTGCGCCGGATCATGCGTCGCTAGCCCGAACCGGAAATGATAATCGTATTCGCGCATCTTGAGTGAATTGGCGAGTTGGATATTTTGCAGCGGCCAGGAGCCATGCGCGTTCTCCAGATCGTCCATGCCATCGCTCATCCAGATGCGAATATTGCGCTTCGGCTGTTTGCGCACCATAAAGGGGTACAAGTTCCCACCGTCGAGTTTCTCTTCCGGATGCCATTGAATAGACGTATAGCTGCCGATCGCCGAGTGCACGCGGCTGAACTTTTCCGGCATGAACCACGCGGCGTTTAGTGAACAGATGCCGCCCGAGGATTCACCGCCAATCGCGCGGCTGTAGCCGTCGGGGCGCAATTTATAGGTCTTCTCCACTTCAGGCAGCACTTCTTCGAGCAGGAAGCGGTCGTAACGGTCGCTCACTGTGTCGTATTCGATAGAGCGCATCGCCTTGCCTTCGGACGAAAATCCCGGTGCGATCAAAACGTGCACCATGGGCGGAATCAGTTTCTGCGCTACCAGATTCTCCGTTACGGTAAAGAGACGCATTCGCGACAGATCGCCCGCAATCAACCCCTGACCGTCTTGCCAGACCATCAAAGGTGCCGGAACGTTGGGATCGACGCCCGGCGCGGCGTAGTACCAATAGTCCGCCTTCATCCCGTCATAAATCTTGCTCGCGATAGTATGCTTCTCGCTCAGCTTTCCTTTGGCCACGCCTGGCTTTGGATAGGAATCAGGATTGTAGCCGGGCACATCGGTGCGAGCCGTGGCAGGTTTGCCATCCGCATAAAACTGGTAGGCATGCGTGACGCCCACGCGCATTTTCTCGAGACGCATCCAAAACGGCGTCCCGGGTATTTTCTCCATGGCCAGCGGAGGTTGCTGATCGATCGAAACGCCGGCGGACGAGGCCGAGACCGGGGTGTTTTTCGGCGCCACGGTTAAATCGGAGACGAATAGATAATCGCCGCCCCAGACCGCCACGCCACCGTGTGCAGAAAGTGTCTGCCCGATCTGGCTCGCGAGCCCAGGCGCGGCGGGGCCCTGCCGCGCGGTATCGATCAACTGTTCGAGAGGATGAACTTGTGCGCGGGCGCATACCGCGGCCAGCGAGAGGAGCGCCAACGCCCTAGCTGACATCGGTCAGGTAGTTGAGACGGCCCTGGCTATCGCCAAGTTTTTCGGTCGGCACACCCATGACATCAAGTAGGCTGACGTACAAATTTGCCACCGGTGTACTTTCAGTAAATTTCACGTGGCGGCCCGTACGAAACGTGCGGCTGCCGCCCGCCATGAGCACAGGAAGATCGTCGTGATTGTGCCGATTGCCGTCGCTGATTCCGCTGCCGTAAACCACGGTCGTGTGATCGAGCAGCGTGCCGTCGCCATCGGGAGTCGCTTTTAGTTTGGCGATGAATTTCGCGAACTGCTCCATATGGTAGCGATTGATCTGCGCCACCTTGTCCATCAGCGCAGGGTCGTTGCGGTGATGCGACAGCCCGTGGTGCCCTTCGGGAACTCCGATCTCGCGATAGGGCCGGTTGCTTCCTTCGCGCGCCATCATGAATGTCGAGATGCGCGTGATATCGGTCTGCAGCGCAATGGCCATCAACGTGAACATGAGTTGCGCGTGCTCGCCGTAATCCAGCGGAATCCCATCGGGCTTGGCGATGCTTGGCACGGCGAACTTGTTTTCCGCAGCCTGTTTGTCGGCCATCTGCACCTGGCGCTCTACTTCACGAATGGCGGTCAGATATTCGTCGAGTTTGCGGCGATCGCTCGATCCGAGTTGCCGCTGAAGACTCCGAGTGTCGTCCGAAACCATATCGAGAATGCTTTGATCGAGCTTCGAATTGCGTGAACGCGCGGCCGGGTTGGCGGCGTCTTCTTCGCTGCCGAACAGGCGCTCGAAAACAGACCGCGGATTCACCTCGGGAGGATTCGGTACGCTCGCTGATCGCCACGAAATGCTGTTTACGTAGGCGCAGGCATAACCGGAATCGCAGTTGCCGGCCAGATGGCCATCTTCACAACCCAGCTCGAGAGAAGCCAGACGAGTGGCATTGCCGATCTTCTGGGCCGCCACCTGGTCCACCGAAACGCCGACCGAGATGTCCGACCCGGCCGTCTTGCGTGGGTGCACGCCTGTAAGGAAACTCGATGCGGCCCGTGCGTGATCGCCGGGTCCATCACCCAATGCGTTGCCGTTCTGATCCTTCAGCCCTGAGAAAACCAGAATGTCATCCTGCAGCGCGCTGAGCGGTTCCAGAATCTTGGGAAAATTGAACGAGTGGCCCATACCTTCGGGACGCCAGTTGCGCATGTCGATCCCGTTTGGGACATACACAAACGCCATGCGGCTTGGCGCGATCTTTTGCGCCGCTTTGGTCATGGCGCCCAGAGCAGGCACCATTGCGTCGAGTACAGGCAGCGCGATCGCGGTTCCCATTCCGCGCAATAATGCGCGGCGCGAAACGTGCTTTCTCGTAAGGATCATTCTGTATTTCCTCCATCGCCTCTTCCCATCCGGAAGGGCACGCTGTCTACGATTCCATTGATCAGGCTTGAAAAACGATAATCATTGGCCGCCAGCCCGGCCACAATTTTCTTGGTGGCGCCCCGATCGTACCCCTCGAGCCCGCGGCCCAAGGCATAGATCATAAGCTTCTCGGTCAGACACTCGGAAAAGGTGTCGCTGCTGGACGCGAGAATGGTCTTCAATTCCGTCGCGCCATTAAATTTTTTACCCTCGGGAAGGACGCCGGTCGCATCCACCGGGAACGTTCCCTCTTGTGTCCGCCAATGGCCGACCGCGTCGTAGTTTTCAAACGCGAAGCCGAGCGGATCCATGCGCATGTGGCAGGAGGCGCACATCGGATTGGCGCGGTGCACTTCCATCTGGTGCCGCATCGTGCCTTTTACGACCCCGCCCTGTGCGTCGATCGATCCGACGCCCGGCGGCGGTGGTGGCGGCGGCATGTTCAGCACGTTTTCGAGAATCCACTTGCCGCGCAGCACCGGCGAAGTGCGCGTCGGGTACGATGTCACCGTCAGCACGCTCGCCTGTGTCAGCACCCCGCTGCGCTCGGTGCCATCGAGGTCTACGCGGCGGAATTCCTTGCCCGTGACACCGGGTATCCCGTAGAATTTCGCCAGCCGCTCGTTCACAAACGTATACTTTCCATCGATGAAATCGAGAATGCTCCGGTCGTCGTGAACAACCGAGCTAAAAAACATCTCGGTCTCGGTGCGCATCGCCTCGCGCAGCTGATTGTCAAATTCGGGGAACTGGTCCGGATCGGGTGTGATGCTGTCCAGGTTCCGTAACTCCAGCCACTGCCCGGCAAAATTGTTCACCAGCGCTTCGGCCTTCGGATCGGCTAGCAAGCGCCGTACCTGCGCGTGCAGAACGTCCGGCTGGCTCAGTTTGTGTTCGCCGGCAAGTCGAAACAGTTCCTCGTCCGGCATGCTGCTCCATAGAAAATAAGATAGCCGCGAGGCGAGCTCGAAATCGTTCACCGGATGTGCGGTCAGGTCGTTCGGATTCGGATCGCGCTCGGTCCGATAGAGGAAATTCGGCGAAACCAGGATCGCTTCCACGCCAACCCGCATGGCCTGCTCAAAACTCAGGCCGCTTGCTCGCGCTCCCGTGACAAGAGCCGTATAACGCGCCACCTCAGCGTTCGAAACTGGACGGCGGAACGCCAGCCGCGCCATGGCCATTAGATCGGTCCGGACGCAACGGGCGTTGTGCTGCCCGATCGGATGGCCACAAATGAAGATACGGCGATAGCTTTCAGGCAGCGGCGCGGGCAGCGCATTAAACGGCCCGCGCACTTCCAGCTGGTCCACGTACGTGGCAACATTACCCAAAGCGTGCTGCAGTCGGATCTGCGCCTCATCTTTTGGATTGCGCGCGATCTGTCGCGCGATGGCCTTTTCTTCAGCCGCCTTTAGTTGCTCGGAAATGGCCACCTCTTCCGGGCTCGGCTCGCGTGGCGTAAGCGCAGCCTTCAACACGTGCTCTCCATAGGGCACATGCAGATGAATCTCGTAAACCCTCGGCTGGTCTTTCGAAATCACCACATCGCTCGATTGGATCGGCTTACCATCGAGCGACAGGTCGATATGGAAGGCTTCCTTACGCCCGGAGACCGTCGCTTGTAAATCGTATTCGCCCTCCGCCGGAAGATCGAAGGGGTGCTCGAGTTCCAGGCGCTCTTCATTCCGTCCGTGTTCAGGGGAAAAACGCTCGCGCGTTGGTTTTGGGGCGGTTATGGCCAGCGGAATCGCGCTAATCGCAATCTTCTTCGCCGCCGCCAGATATTTCTCCATCAGCACCGGCGAGACGGAAAGCGCATTGCCGATGTTGTCAAAGCCGAAGCCCGAATCGTCCGCGGGAAAATCCGCGGCGGGCTTGAACCGCACGGCTAGCAAATCGCGCACCGTGTTGTTGTATTCGGTGCGGTTCAACCGATGTGCCGTCAAATGCCCGGGATCGGGATGCTCATCCGCCGCCGCAAACTGAGCTTCTATCCACGCCGTGGTGGTGGCAATCTCTTCCGGGTTCGGGCGCGGCAAGCCTTTCGGCGGCATTTCCCCGTTCCGAATGCGGGCGACGGCCTTTTCCCAGATCGCCCGGTCCCGCAATAAAGACGCCGTATCGTGATAACTCGTCAGCGCCAGCCCGGCAGTCTTGAGTTGTTCGTTATGGCAGCCTGCGCAATTCTTCTTGACGAAAACCGTAACGTTTTGATCAAATGCTGCGTTAGAAGTATCAGCTTGGGCCGCAATAGCTAAGCTTGCCGTGGCGCCGAGCAATACGCTCCTAAAACACCGCCGCCAAGCCCTCCCCATGATCGTTCGTTGCCGCAAATTCAGATTCAGACCTAAAACCAATAGAGTGACGCCTTAGAGGAAGGGAATTGTTACGCAATGTATGCGCTTCCTTACTATCAAACCACAAAATTGACTGCTGTGGTGGCACCCTCCAATGTAAGGCAAATGTAAGGACTGGGCGTGCCGTAAGCTGAAAGCATCCAACATGCGATACCGGATCGGATTTCTTGCACTCTTGGCGTCTTCGGCGGCTTTTGGGCAGGCGCCCGCAAACGATGTGACCCGCGCTACGCTCGACAACGGCCTGCGCGTCGTGATCATTCGAGATGCGCTAGCTCCCGTAGCCACGATCGAACAAAACTACCTCGTCGGCGCCAACGAAGTGCCCCCCGCCTTCACCGGTCTTGCCCACGCGCAGGAGCATATGGCCTTTCGCGGGTGCATGGGGTTGACCGGCGATCAAATCGCCGCCATCTACGCGCAACTGGGCGGCTTTATGAACGCCGACACCCAGCAAAATATTACGCAATACTACGTAACAGTCCCGGCTCAAGACCTCGACGTCGCTCTACGCATCGACGCCGCCTGCATGGCCGATGTCGAAAATTCGCAGGAAGAATGGGCTAAGGAGCGCGGTGCCATCGAGCAGGAAGTCGCTCGCGATCTTTCGAACCCGACATATAAATTCATCACTCGTTTGAACCACGATCTTTTCTCGGGTACCCCCTATGAACAAGATGCGCTCGGCACCAAGGAAGCGTTCGAACGGACTACCGGCGCAACGCTCAAAGATTTCTACCGCAAATGGTACGCGCCGAACAACGCCATTCTGGTGATCACAGGCAATGTCGATCCTACAGCCACGCTCGCCAAGGTCAAGCAATACTATGGCGGCATTGCGCGGCGTCCTATCCCGCCGCGCCCCGAAATCAATTTGAAGCCCGTGGGGGCGGATTCGTTTGTCGAGCCGAGTAATCTCCCGTATCTGCTGACTCTGCTTTCCTACCGCTTCCCGGGTACGGACAGTCCGGATTATGCCGCAGCCCGCATTCTGAGCGACGTCCTCTCGAGCCAGCGTGGCGACTTGTTCGCGCTCGTTCCGCAGGGGAAAGCTCTCGGTACCGATTTCAGCCTGCTCGAAACATATCCCAAGGCGAGCGCCGCCTTTGCGCTGGCGGCCCTGCCCGCGGGCGCGGACCCGGCCTCCATCATCGCCGAGATGAAGAAGATTCTGAAGAACTATGCGACCAATGGTGTCCCCGAGGATCTGGTCGTCGCTGCCAAAAAAGGCGAGGTCGCAACCGCCGAATTTGGCCGGAATTCGATCACCAACTTAGCTTCGCTCTGGTCGCAGGCGCTCGCTGCCGAAGGCCGCCAGTCGCCGGATGAAAATGTCGAAGCGCTGAAACGCGTGACCCTTGCCGACGTGAATCGCGCCGCCAAAAAATATTTGGTGGATGACCCGATTATCGGAACCCTCAAACCCTCGCCCTCCGGCGAAGCAGTCGAATCGAAAGGCTTCGGCGGTTCTGAGAAAACAACTACCACTCCCACCAAGCCTGTGGCTTTGCCCGATTGGGCGGAAGTCTCCGTCAAATCGTTGCGAGTGCCGGCCGCCAGGCTCCACCCCTCCGATGTAACGCTCCCCAACGGCATCCGTTTGATCGTTCAGACCGAGCGAACCAGTCCGACCGTCACCCTGCTCGGCTCCATCAAGACGCAGACGCAGCTTCAAACGCCCGCCGGGAAGGATGGCGTCGCCGATGTTCTTGAAGGCCTGTTCTCCTACGGCACCAAATCGCTCGACCGCTTGGCGTTTCAAAAAGCGCTGGACGATATCGCGGCGTCTGAGAACGCCGGATCGAACTTCCGCCTGAAAGTTCTGACGCAGGACTTTGCTCGTGGTGTGGAACTGCTCGCCGATAACGAATTGCACCCGGCGCTTCCCATCGACGACTTCAAAGTCGTACAACAGCAAACTGCCGAACTGAGCGAAGGCGAACTGCAAAGCCCGGGCTACAGGACCGAGCGGGCCTTGGTGCGCTCCCTCGTGCCGCTTGGAGATCCCCTGTTGCGGGAAACCACGCCCGCGACTATTCGATCGCTCAAGTACGAAGACATCCAAAACTATTACAATCAGACCTTCCGGCCTGATCTCACGACCATTGTCATCATTGGCGACGTGACTCCGGACGAAGCGCGCGCCGCGATCGAAAAATCCTTCGGCGGCTGGAAAGCCTCGGGTCCGCGTCCCAAGGTTGTACTGCCGCCCGTACCCGGCAATAAGCCAAGCGCTGTCCACGTTCCGGATGCCAGAAGCGTGCAAGACAGTGTGGAACTGGCTCAGGAGCTCGAAATGAATCGCTTCAGTCCCGACTACTACGCCCTGCAGCTTGGCAACCACGTGTTGGGCGGAGGCTTCTACGCCACTCGGCTGTACCGCGATCTTCGTCAGAACGCCGGTTATGTGTATACCATCGACAATTCACTCCAGGCTGGCGAAACGCGCGCCACTTACTCAATCAACTACGGCTGCGATCCGAAAAACGTCTCCAAAGCGCGGGTAATGGTAGAGGGGGAACTCCGGGCGATGCAGAAATATGCCGTGACGCCCGCCGAGCTGCAGCAGGCGAAAGCGCTGCTGCTGCGCCAGATTCCGCTGAGCGAGTCGAGCGAAGACGCGTTAGCCGGCGGTATGATCGCTCGCGCGCGAATCGGCTTGCCGCTCGATGAACCATTGCGCGCCGCCGAACGCTATTTCAATATGACTGCCGATGAAGTGCGCGCGGCTTTTGCCAAACATATCGATCCGGCAAGCTTTGCCCAGATCGTGCGCGGACCCGCGCCCCAATAGAGGACCCATGTTCGAGCGCTATACCGAGAAAGCCCGCCGCATCATTTTCTTCGCGCGTGATGAGGTATCGCAAACCGGCAGCCAAAGCGTTGAAACCGAACATCTGCTGCTCGGTCTCCTGCGCGAGGCGAAGCCTCTCTTCGAGAAAGTAAACATGGAAGAGATGACGAAAGAACTTCGGGGGGCGGTCCACGTCGAACGTGCCGGCGAAGCTGATGTCGCGGCCGATCTGCCGCTCTCACAATCCGCAAAACACGTTTTGATGTGCGCCATGCGGGAGGCGGAGCAGTTGAAACACGGTCATGTCAGTCCCGAGCACATCTTGCTCGCCTTGCTGCGAGAACCGGGTTTCGCAGCAAGAACACTTGAGAAATACGGAGTTCATCGGGATCGAATCGTCTTTACGTTGCGTCAGGATCTCGATATTGAAATGAAATCGAAGTCGCGAGATCTCATCCACGAACTCGAACGTGCCTTTGCGCCGTTGGTCGAGCGGCTCACGCCCGAGGTCGAGCCCGCCGTTCTCTTCACTGCGCGTCCGGAAATTAGTTCATGAACATTCGCGAACTGGAAAAACGCCTGCGTAGCCGGGAAATCTCCTGCGTTGAGTTGATCGAACAAACCTTCGCCGACATCAAAACGCGCGACACATTTCATAGCCTGATTACCCTGACCGAAGAGCAGGCGCTCGCCGAAGCCCGCGAGCGCGACCGCGAGCTGGCCGAAGGGCGCGATCGCGGGCCGCTGCACGGTGTACCCATCGCGCATAAAGATCTGTTTTACACGCGCGGCATCCGCACGACGGCCGGCTCGCTCGTTTACAAAGACTTCGTTCCCGACTACGATGCGACTGTGGTCGAGCGGCTGCGCGCTGCCGGCGCTATCTCCATCGGCAAAGCGAACCAGCACGAACTTGCCTACGGTATCACCTCAAAGAATCCGCACTTCGGCTTTGTCTTGAACCCGCGCGATTCAAAACGTCTCCCCGGGGGCTCTAGTGGTGGATCCGCAGCCCTTGTAGCGGCCGAATTCGTTCCCATGGCTCTCGGTACCGATACCGGCGGCTCGATTCGTATCCCTGCATCCTATTGCGGAATCACTGGCATCAAACCCACCTATGGCCGTGTGAGCCGTTACGGCGTCCTGCCGCTCGCCTTCAGCCTCGATCACGTGGGCCCGCTCGCCTCCTGTGTAGAAGATTGCGCACTCACCATGAATGCCATCGCCGGAGCCGATCCGCGGGATTCCACCTGCGCCCGTCTCCCTATCCCGGAATTCAACTTGCTATCGCCCGCCGATCTGAAGGGTGTTCGCATAGGCATTCCGAAAAACTTCTTCTTCGAAAGGGTGCATGAAGAAGTGGCATCCGCGGTCCACAACGCCATCGCGGAACTGGATCGTCTCGGTGCATCGCTCGTCGAAACGCAAATTCCTGACCTCGCTGCAGCCAACATCGTCGCGCGCACCATACAATACGCGGAAAGCGCGGCCGTCTACGCACGCCATAGAGACCGCGCACTCTTCGGCAACGACGTCTGGGCGCTCCTCGAGCAGGGCCGCATGATCGCCGGCCATACCTACGTCAATGCCCAGCGTGTCCGAACGCTTTTCCGCCGCGAGTTCGATGCGCTATGGGAGAAAATCGATATTCTCGCTACGCCCTCTACGCCAGTAACCGCGCCGCTATCCGACGCTGCCACGGTACAGATCGGTGAAAACGAGGAAGACACTCGCATGGCTTCGACACGGTTTGCCCGCGCCATCAATCTCGTCGGCGAGCCGGCACTCTCTTTGCCCTGCGGTAATGATTCCGTTGGCCTGCCTATCGGTATGCAATTGATCAGTGCGCCATTCACCGAACCGAAGCTGCTCCAAGTGGCCAAGCTACTGGAAGCGGCTCTGAAGACCTAACGCTGGATGGCCCAGCCGGGCAGCAAATTGCGGGGAGCCTGCGCCAACGCGTCCTGTAATGCCGCCTTAATCTGCGCATTGTTCGGATCGCGATTCAGAGCCTCGTGCAATTCGTCGAGACCCTCCGTCCACTGGCCAAGCCGTAACAGAGCGATGGCATAGTTCACCCGAATCCCGACGTGCTCGGGGTAGAGGTGCAGCGCCTCGCGATATTTCTCGAGAGCGGCGCGCAGGGCGCCAGATTTCTCTAATGCTGAGCCGTCATTATTGATGCGAATGGCCTTCAGGGCGTTCTGGCTGAATTGGTCGCGCTTGCGAAGAATCTCCGCCAGTTGCGCTTTGACCTTGTCCGCCTCAGCGGTCTTTCCGGTTCGGCGAAGTGCCGTTTGTAACGAATTCAGTGTCGATTGGTCTTCCGGATTCAGCCTATAGGCTGCCTGCAGCGGACCAATGGCGGCGGCTGGCTGGTCCTGGCGAAGATATTCTGCTCCAAGCCGATATTGGGCGACCGCATCCTCCGGATTTATGCCGACAGCACGCCGGAATGCAGAGAGTGCGCCGCTATCGTTCCCTGAAAGCTTTCGCGCCATCCCGAGGTCCGACCACGCTTCGGCAATCAACGGATCGAGCCTCACGCTTTCTTCGAGCGCAGCTATGGCCTGCGGGATTTGATTGTCATAGCTAAACACTTTCGCCCGCAGGTAGAGAGGGTAGGCCGCAGCTTGCTTATGTCCGAGTAGTTTCAGTGCGCGATCGAGATACGCAGCGGCTTCGTCCGGCTTAGACGCTTCAAGAAGTGCCTTGCCCTTAGCAAGTAAGTCATCGACGCTTTCCGCCGTAGGTTGCCGGGCGAGCAAAAGAACGGTGAAAAGTAAGGCACCGTTCATCGCCATTTCTCGGTACGAGTGATGCCAGATCCTTCCCGGACGTGAACAAGTTGGTCCGCCGCGACACGCGTAAATTTCTCGATACCGCCGCTCGGCCATCGCACTTGGAGATCGACCATCGCCGCCGCCCCGAGGCCGAAATGAAGTCGGCTGTCATTCACCGATAGGTACGACGATTGACTCAATACTTCTCGAACCTGTGTTTTGCCGCCATAATAAGCCGTAACTTTCGCTCCGATGGCGCTGCGATTAGATTTGACGCCGGTCAGTTTAACCTTGATCCAATGATTGACGCCCGAAACGTCATTCCGCAGCAGCGATGGCGGCTCATTCTGGTTGACGATGAGAATGTCGATATCTCCGTCGTTATCGAAATCGCCGAAGGCGCAGCCGCGGCTGCAATGCAGCGCTTCGAGCGCGGGACCCGCCTCGCGATTCAAAGGCTCGAAATGACCGTTTCTTAAATTGCGAAACAGGATTCGCGGAGTCCTGTAAGGCTGGTCGGGTTTGTTCTGTAACTCGGGATAGATTCCGCCGGTGACCCAGAAAATGTCCGGCGAGCCATTGTTATCCAGATCTTCAATTCCTATGCCCCAGCCGATGAACCTGGTTTCGCTGGCTAGGCCGGAGCGGATCGTGTCGTCACGAAATTCTCCTTTGCCGTTGTTGACGTAGACCGCGGGCGTATCGGCGGCGAAATGAGTTTTCACAATTTGCAGACTGCCATCGAGCCGGAAATCTCCCACGCCCACACCCATGCCGGCTTGTTCCATTCCGTCGTCGCTGAGCGCGACGCCATCTTCTAAGCCTTTCTCCGTGAAGGTACCGTCGTGATTGTTATGGAAGAGCAGGCTCGGTGTGGAATCGCACGCCACGTAGATGTCCGGCCAGCCATCGTTATCGAAATCCGCGGCGACCACAGTCAGTCCATAACCTCCCCGCGGCTTGTCAACGCCCGAGGTCGTCGTCACATCCGTAAACGTGCCATCACCGTTATTGCGATAAAGGGAATGGCGCCCAAAGGGTAAGCCGCGCGGACCGCAAAAAACACCTTCGTAATTGCAGGTGGTATCCGCTCCCGCGCGCGGCACAGACTTCATGTCGAAGGCCACATAGTTGGAGACGAATAGATCCAGCTTGCCGTCGCGATCGTAATCGACGAACGTGCAGCCGGAGCCAAATCGAGGGCTCTCGTTCGCAAGTCCTGCCTCTTTCGTCACATCCGTGAATGTGCCGTTTCCGTTGTTGTGATATAGGATATTTTGTTCCCAGCCGGTCAGGAACAGATCCTCGAATCCGTCGTTGTTGTAATCGCCCACCGTCACGCCATAGCAGTATCCGCTGTGGAAGAGCCCGGCCTTCACCGTTACGTCGCTAAACGTCCCGTCGCGGTTGTTTTTGTAGAGGCGATTCGAAGCAGTCGGCTGGCGGATCGCCAAAACGGGAACTCGAAAGAACCAGAATGTCGAGCCAGCCGTCGTTATCGTAATCGAAGAACGCGGCCCCGCAGCCCATGGCCTCAATCACATAATCGGCGCGCGCGGGATGCCCGGAGATCGATGGTTCTTTCAAACCGGCCGAAGCGGCTATATCGATTAAGCGCGAGTGGAAAGGAATGCCCGATGGCTTCGGGCGGGGCGCGGCCTTAATCCCCCGCGAAGCCATTCCCCTCTCGCCAATACCTCCCTCTTGGCCACGGCTCACGAACGGGCAAGCCAGCAGGCCCAAGACGGCGCGTCGGGTCAGCGCGTAGCTCCTCCTAGAAGAAGAGTTTAAACCCGAGTTCTACTTGGCGGCCCGCTTGGTTGCCGTAAACCGCGTCTTGGCCTGGGAATGTGCCGCCGGGAGAACCTTGATACAGCGCCTGCCCGAAGTTAGCGTCTGTGATCGTAGTGTCCGGGGCGCCCAAATTCAGCCGGTTTGTCGCATTGTAGGCAGTCATCTTTAGCTGCCCCTGAACCCGCTCCGTAATATGGAAATTCTTGAGCAGGCTGGCGTCCAGGTTGAGGAATTTAGGGCCCGTTATGCACGAATACTGAAGCGGATTGGTCCGCAGCACATAAGTATTGGCCGGAATTTGACTGAACGACTTGGGATTGAAGTAATAACCGGCCGGAATGTTCTGGCAAGGATCCCCGGTAACTATGTAATTTCCAAACCGTGGATAGCTGCCGGTGTAATAGGTTAATATCCCTGAGATTTGCCATCCTCCAATGATCATGTCGGTGAGTCTTGAAGCGTTGGAAAGAAACGGCTTACCTTTCCCGAATGGCAATTCATAAGTGCCGGCTGCCGTAATGCGGTGATGCGGTTGATCGCTGTCCTGATAGCTAAGCTCATTCAAATACGCCGTAAGGTCGTTAAACGATTGCTGCGTTTTCTCTTTGATGTAAATATATCCGAACAGGAAGTTATAACCCTGGCTGAATCGCTTTTGGACCTTCAGCTCTAAATCCGTGTAACGCTCGGAAGCGCCGAGTACGCCAATCTCATATAGAGGGCCATACAGTGGATACTTGGTCAGCAAGGAACCCAGAGTTACGGTCTGTCGATTGAATAGCGGACCCGGAATCAGCGTTTGATTCTGGTAGTGATAGAAGGGATTAGGAACGTCAGTCGTATTGAGCGTGTTCTGATATTGCTGTTGGAGCCGCGGATCTATATTGTTCAGCGGCTGATTATAGTGTTGATTCCCAAAGTTAGTGAAGTAAGTAAATCCCGTCACGATTTGACCGGGCCACTGATGCTCGATCGTGACGTTCAGCCGGTGATTATACTGCTTCCCAAAATCTTGCGGATACCACAACAGAGGCGACCCGCCTCGCCCGACGTTGCTTCCGCCCGCCTTCCCCGGAATGGGCAGCAAGGGATTGCTCGCGGGGTAAGGATTCGAGATAGTTTGCTGGGGCCTTCCGTTTACTAAAGGGGCCGTATTCTGAAATCCTGTCATACCGAAATATGGCGGTTCTAGAAAGTTCACATCCTCGAAACCCGACACCGGCGCGGCCGTAAAGTTGAATTCACCCGGCACCGTATACATCGCATAACCGAACCGCAGGGCGGTCTTGTCGCTGATTCGATAGGCAACTCCGAAACGCGGCTGCAGTGCGAAGGCCGGCGCATCCCACATGCCGGGAAAGGCGTCGGACGTGAAACGCCAAAGACCGGCGAAGCTGTAGTAATTGTTGCCCACAATCGATAGAGCTTGAGCCGGCATCTGGGGCGGATTGGCGGCAATGGCTGGATCGATCCCAGTAAGATTGAGTCCCGCGGAAAGCGTGTGGTCGGGATTATGCCACGGCCTCTCGTATTCGTTGCGCAGGCCCAGGTTGATGGTGATCCGCCGGCTTACTTTCCAGTCGTCGCCGATGTACATGCCGAAGAAATCGTTGACCGTAATCGGAGCCGGTCCGCCGATCATTTGCGACGAATCGTCGAGTGCTCCCAGGAGGAACGTGGCGAACGGATCGCCGGACTTCGTAAGATCGGGATTGTTGAATGTATTAGTTGTCAACGATTGGTTAAACAGGAAGTTATCCGTGTTCGATACATACGTGGGGCCGGCGCTTCGCCGGAATTCAAAGCCCGCTTTTATGTAATGCGATCCGTGCTGGTGTGTGGCCTTAACGCTGAACGACTCCGCGGCTGGACGTTGATCCCAGAAGAATCCAGGTCCTCCGAATTCTGAACCTCCGATGTTCAAGTGGGGGAAGTAGACGGGCACATTCTGCGAGGCCGCCTGGTAGGGAGCATACCAGGGATTATTCGGCCAGATACCCGCCCAGCCATTTTTCCCTAGATCCTTTGAAACAAACGCGTCAGTTAAATTGAACCAATCGCCATGAAAATTCAGAACCGTCGTGGGAGTCATCGACCAGACCGCATCACCGGCTATCTGGTTCGCGCCCCTCAAACTGCCATTAGGCTGGTATAAAACTGAGTTATTCGGCGTAGGGTTCCCGGCAATATCCTCGGAATGGTAGCGCCCGTAATACCCGAACAGCCGCCATTTGTCGTTGAGATTGTAATCGACGCGATCGGACAAGTTGTAGTAGTTATAGCTATCGATGTACCCGTGCAGGTAATTATTGGCATGGTTATATCCCACGCCCGGATTATTCCCGTCCCAGAAACTGCCGAGGAGGTTAGCCGAAAACGGGTCGAATCTGCTTGCTGGAATCTTGTTGCCCACAAACGGAGTCCGGCTTACAGCGCCGGAGCCGGGATTCACTAGCGTCGTGTACGGGTCGTAAATCGTCCGCTGCGTTCCATCGGCGGCCAGGGTCTGTGAAAAGTCACCCTGCCGCTCGAGCGCGGTGGGAACGGTGCGGCTATAACTGGCGGGTGCGCCGACCGTCCAGTATTCCATCGAAAAAAAGTTGAACAGCTTATTTTTGAGGATCGGATTCCCGAGCGTGCCGCCATACATGTTCTGCCGCTGGGCATTCTGCGTGAAGGTCGTCCGGTCGGCTTCCGCGCTGAGCCAGGGATAGCGGCCCAAATAGAACGCGTTGCCGTGCCACTCATTGGTGCCGGCTTTGGTGGTGAGACTGATAATTCCGCCGGCGCTGTGCCCGGATTCCGCGTCAACGCTGTTCTGCATGACAATCGCTTCCTGCACATCGTCCTGGTTCGGCGGATAACCGTTTTTATGGCCAATTCCAATCGGCGCGCCGTCCACCAGTAAGTCGTTTTTGAGATTAGTCGCGCCCCCCAGATCTACGCTATTGGCGGCCCAGGAGTGATACGGCTGCATCTCGCCACGCGTGTTGATGGCGGCCGGCTCTAGCAGCGTCAGCTTAAAGGGGTTCCGGTCGATCCGCGGCGTTTCATTGGCCATCTTGGTGTCGATGGTCAATTGTTGATTGGTCGAATTGAATTCGACCGCAGGCGGAGCATCGGAAACCGTAACACTTTGCTGAATACTCCCCGGGTTCAACGTCGCATTCACCGTGATGTCTCCGCCCGACTGGACCGAGATGTTCTCCTGCACGAAACGGCCGAAGCCCGCCGCTTCCACCGTGATCGAGTAAGCCCCGGGCTCGACGTAGTCAAAAACATAGATCCCCGAGTTATCCGTCTCCTTAACCGCTTTAATGCTGGTGCTCGGGTTTAACAGAGTGACACTCGCGCCGGGCAAAACGGCGCCTGTTTGATCCGTAATCAATCCACGTACTTGTGCCCGATATTTTTGCGGTGAAAGCGGCGAGACGGGAAAAAGTAAGAGCAACCCACTGACAATTGGTAGAGTCGCGATCCGGAGTTTCATAGCTGCCCCCTAGCTGATGAACCCAGTGAATCTATCAATACTTGATTAACGTTACAAGGTAGTAATTCTACGAGCCATATTCGAGCGGCAGACCGGAAACCTCCAGAGCCCGCCAGCCGCCATCCAGCGAGAGCACATTGGAATATCCCATCTTCCGCAAATTATCGGTCGCCAAGGCCGATCGAAAACCGCCGCCGCAGTAAAGAACCAAGCGGGCCTCTTTATCCGGGATAGTTTTCTCGATATCCCGCTCGATCGTGCCCTTGCTCAAATGGATGGCCCCGGCCGCATGCGCCGCCTGCCATTCGTGCTCTTCCCGAACATCCACTAACTGGCCCGCTTCCCCAGTCTTGCGCAAGCGTTTGTACTCTTCAATATCGATTTCGCGAATGCGCATCTTGGCATCCTGAACCAGGGCCAGAAAGCCTGGGCTATGGACGGGGCTATGCATGCTTCATGCCTCGGCGCCGGCGTGTATGGTTGTTTGCGTCGTTATGCGCTGAATGTTCGCTCCCACCGCCGCCAGCTTTTCTTCAATGCGCTCATAACCGCGATCCATGTGATACACGCGATCGATCGTGGTTTCACCCTTGGCAACCAGTGCCGCCAGAACGAGCGACGCGCTGGCTCGCAGGTCGGACGCCTGCACTTGGGCGCCCATCAACTCGTCTCCGCCGGCCACTATAGCTTGCCGCCCCTCGATGCGAATGTTGGCGCCCATGCGCGCCAACTCGAGTGCATGCATGAATCGGTTCTCAAAAATGGTCTCGGTGACGAACGTGATGCCGTGCGCTACCGTCATCCACGCCATGTACTGCGCCTGCAGATCCGTCGCGAATCCCGGATATTCTTCGGTGGTCATATCGATGGCCTTCGGCCGCCCGGTACAGCGCACGCGCAAAGCGCCGGCTTGTGTTTCGTCTACTTCCGCCCCCGCACGCTGCATCTTTACCGTGAGCGCTGCGATATGTTCCGGCTGGCAATCGCTCACCATCACATCACCCTGGGAAATCGCAGCGGCCAGCACAAACGTCCCGGCTTCAATGCGGTCTGGAATAATATCGTGCTCGGCGCCATGCAGCTTCTCTACGCCCTTCACGCGAATGATGGAAGTGCCCGCACCCTCGATCTTCGCGCCCATCTTATTGAGTAGCGCCGCCAGGTCTTTCACTTCGGGTTCGCGTGCCGCATTGCGAATTACGGTTTCGCCCTTCGCCAGAACCGCGGCCATCAGCACATCTTCCGTTCCCGTCACCGTGATACGGTCGAAACTCACGTTCGCGCCACGCAGTCCCTCCGGCGCGCGCGCCTCTACATAGCCATGCGATTGCTCGATGGTGGCCCCGAGTTGCTCGAGTGCCGCCACGTGCATGTTGATGGGCCGCGCCCCTATCGCGCATCCGCCGGGCATAGAGACGCGCGCGCTTCCTGTACGTGCCACTAATGGCCCCAGAACCAGGCTGGACGCACGCATGGTTTTGACCACGTCATACGGCGCCTCCGCCCTGTCCAAATGTTTTGCGTGTACGGAAACTGCTCCCGCCCGCCGCGCCAGCCGCGCGCCCGCGTATTCAAGCAGGCTCTGCATCGTGCCGATATCTTTCACCTGCGGGATGCGCCCGAGCGTCACCGGCTCATCCGTCAGCAGGCAAGCCGCAAGCGCGGGCAGCGCGGAATTCTTGGAGCCGCTCACCGGCAACTCGCCACTCAATGGTGTTCCGCCTATGATTCTGAATTTGTCCATGTTTTAAGAGCGCGGTTTTAGGAGCCTGACTCCAGTGCGGCGCGAAGCCGGCCTTTTGCCGCTTTCAGCTTGGCCTCCGCCTCTGCGCGCGAGAGCCCTGATTTGTGCATTAGGATTGCGATACGCACGGACCCACTCGCGCTCAGTAGCCGCGATGCTTCATCATAAGTCACGTCCGCGATTGCCGCGATGATCCGCCGCGCGCGATCCGTCAGCTTCTCATTGGCCGCCTGCATGTTGACCATCAGGTTGCCGTATACGTAGCCCATGCGGATCATCACGCCCGTGCTCAGCATATTCAGAACCAGCTTGGTCGCGGTGCCCGCGCGCATACGAGTCGAGCCAGTAACGATCTCGGGTCCCGGAAGTGGGGTGATGGCGATTTCCGCGGCCCGCGCCACTTCCGAATCCGGAGTACAGCTCAAACCCACGGTCAATGCTCCCAGTGATCGCGCATGCTCCAGGGCGCCCAGCACGTAAGGCGTTCGACCGCTGGCTGCAATACCTACAACTGCGTCCCCGGGTCCAAAATCTCTTTCGATAAGATCCTTGCGGCCTAGTTCCGCATCGTCCTCGGCGCGCTCAACCGAATGACGAAGCGCCCGGTCTCCACCGGCAATCATGCCCTGGACCAGATTAGGCGGCGTGTTGAAGGTCGGTGGACATTCCGAAGCGTCGAGCACGCCCAGCCGCCCGGAAGTTCCGGCTCCCATATAGAACAGACGCCCGCCCTCTTCGAGCCGGTCCGTGATCGCGTCCACCGCTCGGGCAATATTCGCAATCTCCCGTTCAACCGAGAGAGCCACTTCCTGATCAGCCGCGTTGATCACCCGCAGCATGTCCAGTGTGGGAAGCGCATCGATCTCGGCGGAAGCCGGATTGCGCGTCTCAGTCAGCAAATTGGGCAAAGTCCGGCTCATAGGCGCTACGGTAACATCGCCCTGGACTCGACGCCAGACTTTTAAGAAAAGGAAGCTTAGGCGCTGAAGGAGCTGCCGCAGCCGCAGGTCGATTTCACTTGTGGATTATTGAACTTGAAACCCGAGCCTTCGAGCGTTTCCACGTAATCTACTTCCGCTCCGTCGAGATACAGCATGCTCGCCTGATCTACGAATACGCGCAAATCGCCGAAATTGTAGGTCTTGTCCAACATGTTGGGTTGATTCTCGAACGCCATGGAGTAGCTAAACCCGGAACAGCCTCCCCCCACCACGGAAATGCGTAACCCGGCTGGCTTCGGTTCTTGCATGCTCAAGATTTCAGTCACTTTAGTCACAGCGGTGTCGGTAAGCGCAATCATAGATCTCCTCGAAACTCTCTTTACCTAGTGTACAACCACTTGGCAATTTTTTGGATGCCCGATCTGCGCCCCAGGGTTCGCCGGTTCACGCTTCCGGAAACGTTTGGCATAATCGGTTTAAGTTCGTGTAACCGCTGGCTGACCATACACGTCCGTCGGGCATATGAACGGGCTCAGCGCCACTCTTCCGTTCCCGGCGATATCGGGTGAGGCAACTCGAGCAAAGGCCAAATTGGACCATCGACAAACCGATGAGGCGGCGCTTGTCCGGCGCATCCAGGCACAAGACGAGCTTGCGTTCCGGGAAATCGTGGAGCGCTACCAGGCCAAGGTCTTCTCCATCATCTACGGCATCCTGCGCAACCGCAACGATGCCGAAGATATCGCTCAGCAGGTTTTTGCCAAGATTTACTTTTCCATCAAGAACTTCGATTTCCGAAGTTCCCTGCTGACCTGGATCTACAAGATCACCGTGAACGAGTGCTACGACTATTTGCGCAAGAAGCGCGTCCGCAAGCTGGTTTACGAGAGCGATTTCTCCAACGAGGATTCGGCGCGGATGGAAAATGCCGGGCCGACCACCGAGCAAGCCCCGGCCGTCGACCAGCGGCTCGCGCAGCGGGATCTGATCTTCAAGCTGCTCGGCAAGATTTCGGAAGAAGACCGGTCGTTGATCCTGCTGAAAGAAGTGGAAGGACATTCCGTGGAGGAGTTGTCGCAGATGACCGGAATGAACGAGAATACGATTAAAGTGAAGTTGTTTCGCGCGCGCCAGAAACTGGTCAAGGCCGCGCAGAGGTTGGATAAGAGTCCCCTTACGGCCCTGGGGTTGTAGCCGTTTAGGGAAGCTGTAGAGTTGGTTGGGTTAAAAGAGCAGACGTCAAGATCTGCAAATCGTTTTTTTTTGTTGAGGGAAATATGCATGGGTCCATTCGAGATGAATTAATCCGATGTGGATGGGATAAAAACTCTGAAGAGTTGCACAGCCATCTGAGTTCCTGCCCTGAATGCTCGACCGAATTGAATTCGATGCGTGCGCATAGCGCTCTTCTCAAAGAACTCCGTGCGCCCGAGGAAGTGGAGCCATCGGCGGGCTTCTACGCTCGGATCATGCAGCGTATCGAAGAGCGCGCCAGGCAATCCATATGGGCTGTTTTTATATATTCTCCGTTTGCCAAGCGTCTGACGTATGCGTCCTTCGCCCTGGCCATTCTGTTAGGCTCCTATGTCATTGCCGAAGAAAGCCGCGACGGGCACTTGACCGGGTCCACCGTTGTGGCATACGGAACGCATTATGATCCGCCGGTAGTTGGCAGTATCGCCCAGCAGCGCGATGCTGTTCTTGAGAATTTTGCAATCGAACAAGGGAGCATTCGATAGCCACTCCGATCACAAACCGTCACGCCATGATCCGGTCGGAAGACGCCGGCTGGTCGAATCCGAAAGTGCTCGCCATTTTTGGTGTGATCTTCTTGTGCGGTCTGGCGGCCGGGTCGGTCCTGACCCGGGCCTATCTGCACGCCCACATGCCGCCCATCAGCCAACAGCGCACCATCGAAGCTGCGCAGAGTTTCGGCCTCGAACGCTTGAAAACTACCCTGAATCTCACCTCAGCCCAGCAGCAGACAATCACGGAAGTCCTCGATGATTACAGAAAGTATTACCAGAATATTGAGGAACAGCGCGAAGACGTCGCCGAACACGGCAAGCAGCGCATTTTAGATGTCTTGGATGAAGGGCAAAAAGCCCGTTTTCGAGAGATCTTCCAAACCCACTAAGGGACGGCGGCTTATCCGCAACACCCTTTGTCCCGCATTCTCCGCTCTATCGCGGCCATTAGCCGGGAATGAATACCCTTGGGGATGGGCTTGGCTTCCATGCCTTTAAATACCTTCAAAGTCTTTTCCGTCGTGTCGCACACCACAAAGCAGTTGGGGCACTCGTTCACATGCTTCTGGAGTTCCGCCAATTCGACGGGATCAAGGGTTTTTTCCAGGTATCCGCTGAGTTCCCGCAGAAACTGCTTACAGGTAAGCAAAGGCGTCATCCCCCTTTCTCTTAAATTGCCGGGTGAGCTTCTCCCGGAGTTGCAGCCGCGCACGTAACAGCCGGCTCTTAACGGCTGATATGGATAGCTTTAGCGCTTCGGCTGTATCCTCTATCGACAGTTCTTCGATGTCTCTCAATATGAAAACGGTGCGGTAAGCCGGCTTTAAACTTTGCACAGCCTCGTCCAGAATTTGCCCCAGCTCCTCGCGGGAGTAGGTGTCCTCCGGATTTTCGTCCCAAACCGCTATTTCGCGGATCATTTCGTCTTCGCCTGTGTCAATCGGCTCATCCAGCGGCACCGTCCGGTCCGACCGCCGCTTGCGAAGCTTCATGAGCGCTTCGTTGACAGCGATGCGCACCAGCCAGGTGTAGAACTTCGAATTGCCTTGAAAATCGCTTAAATGAGTATATGCCTTAAGGAATGTCTCCTGCAGTACATCCTCGGCATCGTCGTCGTTCTGGGTGATCTGCTTGGCCATCCGGAACACACGCCGATCATAGTGTTCGACCAGTTCCGAAAACGCAGCCGCATCCCCAGCTTGGGCGCGCACAACCAATGCGGACTCATCGAAAGCGGGCGATGCGGGAACGGTACTCACTCGGGCAGGTGCCTCCAGTCTAGCAATCTGGACGCACACGGCGTCCAAATGTTCAATCCGACGCGTCCCGGCCCGCCTCCAGTAGGATGATCTAACACTAAGATCGTAGAGCCGGCGGCTTGCTTGGCGGCGTCAAACAATCAGGAGGATTTGTGAGCCACATTCATGTGCGGATTCACCGCTGGGTCGTCTGGTGGTTTTATATAGGCTTGGTGGGCGGAGTGGTGGCCTTAGTCAATATCCTTGGACGGCATCTCACACGCACCCAGGAAGAGACCTTAATGATCGTCGGCGTAACCCACTGGTTTCTGGGTGGATTCGTATGTTGGGCGCTGGAGGGTATTCAAGTGCAGCCGCCACCGGAATTGCCGGAACATCACCCGCCGACTCGAACCGCCCCGGAAATGGAATGGCATCCGGCTTCCGATTTCCTCCTCCCGGGTCGCGGGGGGAAGAGACTATTGCCGCCAAAATACTAGACTCGTTCGATCGCTTGATCGACAACGGCCGCGCGCCAGCCTTGTCGGCAAGTTCGATCTCTAGCAGTCGCGCGCCTTTTACTGGCGCGCGAGATACATCTTCATCTTGGCTTCCATGTCCTCGACCGCCTCGCCCGACACATCCACCAGAACTTTTTTCACCGTGCCGGTAAACGTGAACGGCGGTGCGTAGTCCGTCATAACCGGTGCGCCGGTATCTGCGCCGACGGAGACGCCCGCCGCAAGTCCCAGCGACAACGGAATAGTCACTGGCAAATCCCCGGTTCCAGTCGGTTTTCCATCTACGAACAGCTTGATGTTCGCCGGAACACCCTTCCCTTTGGCGATGTCGGGCTTTCCGGTCGGCGTGAACTCGAAACTGAAAATATGGTCGCCTTCTGGAATGGCGCCGTTCGACTGCACCTTGAAGCGTTGATCGGCGACATAGTTGTAGCCGTAGGTGAGCTTGCCGCCCTGCACGTAGAAGGAGAAGCCGCCATCGTTGCCGCCCATGGAAAGCAACACACCCTCCGCGCCACCCTTAGGCACGTTGGCGTGCACCGACGCCGAGTGCGCCACGTTGACCAGGCGCGGGGCGGCATTCAGGGGAACCATCTGGGTCCCTGGATAATACACATACTTCTTGCGATCGACCGCGATCTGTGGGCGCTCATCGGCCAAGCGCAACGTACCGCGGCTATCGATTGGCAGTACGTTGTATTTTCCGGCCTCGACATACCACATGCCGATCATTGCGATCAGTCTGTCGCGCTCCTTCTCGGCAAGATTGTTGGTCTCCGCGAAATCCTCATTGAGGTTGTAGAGCTCCCACCCTTTCGCATCTAGTTCAGTCAGCTTTTTGTAGTCGATCGGCGCGCCAAAGGCCAGGCCGGACTCAATGAACGATGTGCCGGGCCACGGGCAGACGGCGCGCCATCCGTCGTGATACAGCGAGCGATGGCCGAACATCTCGAAGTACTGGGTCACGTGCAAAGATGCCACTTTGGCGTCATCGAAGGACGACTTGAGACTGAAGCCTTCGAGCGGCGACTGGGTGACTCCGCGGATCTGCTCAGGCGGCTCGATGCCCAATGCGTCCAGCACCGTCGGAACCATGTCTATCGCATGGCAATACTGGCTGCGGATCTCACCCTTGGCCTTAATGCCCTTGGGCCAGCAGACGATGAAAGGATCCGACGTGCCGCCCCGATAGGTCTCGCGTTTCCATCGTCGGAACGGCGTGTTGCCTGCATGTGTCCAGCCCCACGGATAGTGATTGAAGTATTTCGGCCCACCGATATCATCGATCGCGGCTAGGTTCTGCTGCAGGTCGTCGGGCACGTTGTTGAAGAACTTGCCTTCGTTCACCGAGCCGTTCGGACCACCCTCGGCGCTCGCGCCATTGTCTGAGATCACCATAATGAGAGTGTTCTCGTATTCTGCTAGCTCCTTCAAGAATGCGATCAACTCGCCGACGTAGTGGTCGGTATGCTCCAGGAAACCGGCGAAGACTTCCATCATCCGCGCATACAAACGCCGCTCGTCAGCCGGTAGCTTGTCCCAATCCTGTACGTCGGGATCGTGCCGCGACAGCGTTGTATTCCCGGGTACGATGCCTAATGCCTTCTGCTTCTCGAATACTTGCTTGCGATACGCATCCCAACCGGCGTCGAATTTGCCCTTGTATTTGTCAGCCCACTCCTTCGGCACGTGATGCGGAGCATGCATGGCGCCCGTGCAGAAGTACATAAAGAACGGTTTGTTGGGCGCCACTTGCTTGGCGTCGGCGATCATCGCCTTGGCCTTGTCTACCAGGTCCGGCGTCAGGTGGTAACCCTCTTCCGGCGTTTTCTCCGGCTCCGTCTGGCTGTTGTCGCGCACTAGTTCCGGATAATATTGGTGCGTGTCCCCGCCGAGGAAACCGTAGTAGCGCTCGAAGCCCCGGCCCAAAGGCCAGCGGTCGTACGGACCGGCGGCCGAAGTCGCTTCGGCTGGAGTGAGATGCCATTTGCCAATCGCGTAAGTGTTATAGCCACGCTGTAGCAAAATTTCCGAGAGCATTCCGTTTTCGAACGGGATGTAGCCGTTTCCTCCGGGATAGCCCGTCGAACCCTCTGTAATGCATGCCATGCCGTTCGAGTGATGATTGCGTCCGGTCAGCATGCACGAGCGCGACGGCGAACACAGCGCCGTGGTGTGCATGCTGCTGTAACGCAACCCGTCAGCGGCCAGCGCATCCAGGTGCGGCGTACGGATAGGACTGCCGAAGCAACCCAGATGGCCGAAGCCGGTGTCATCCAGTACGATGCACAATACGTTGGGTGAGCCTTCTCGGGCCCGGTTCGGAGCAGGCCATGCCGGCTGGGACACGTCAAAAGTTCGCCCGATCACGCCAGGGAAGGCTTGGCCCGACTTATATTCCTTGAGTGACATCGATGATCTCTGGTTGATCTGAGACTGAGCGAAGATCCGAAGATCTAAAAAATTTAATAGGAATTCGTGAGGCGGGTCTCCTGACCCGCGCCGGACGTCCCCGTCCCGGCTTACTCGTTTGCCAGGCAGTTGAACTTCTATTCAGCGCGCAAGGCTTCCGATGGATCGATCTTCGCCGCCCGGTGTGCTGGCAGAGAGCATGCAACCAGAGCAGTCGCTGTAAACGCTGCGACCACCGAGAGCAGCACCCGGGGATCGCTTGCTTTTACTTCGTAGAGCATGGTTTGTAATACGCGGGTCGCAATCAGTGAACCAACTAACCCCAGTGCCACGCCCGACAGGACGAGCACCCCTCCCTGGCCTAACACCAATCGCGCGATACGTCCGTTGTTTGCGCCGAGCGCCATCCGCACACCTATTTCGCTGGTTCGCCGCGTCACAGCATAAGACAACAATCCATATATGCCAACTACTGCCAGAAGCAGCGCACACGCCGCGAACACGGCTAGCAACGCAGTCTGGAAGCGTTCGCGCGCGATACTGCCCGAGATCAAACCATCCATGCTTTCGAAATTGACAGCGGTGTTCCGATTCAATGAGGTAACAATCCGTTCTATTTTTGGTTGCAGGCTTGCTGGCCCGCGGACCACGAGCGAAGCGCTCATTCTAGTGTCGGCATGTTGGAAATAGTCGGCATAAACTTCGGATCGGGGCGGCTTGCTTAAACCGAACGAACGCACGTCCGGTACAATCCCAATGATTGTCATGAACTGCGGCTTGCGGTCGAAGCCCATGAACCGGATGCGGCTGCCCAACGGCTCGCTGGCCGGGAAGAATTGCTTTGCGAAAGACTGATTCACAATCGCCACTTGCTGTGTAGTGCGCGCGTCGTCCGTTATCAAACTGCGGCCTCTGAGAATGGGAACACCGAAGGCTCTGAAGTAATCGGGCGTGATCAGTCGGTACTCGGCGTCAGGATATTGATGCGGGTCGGCAGGCAATGGCCGGCCTTCTATTTCGAAGTTTCCATCAGGGCCACCCTGGAAAGGTAATCCGTGAATGAACGCCGTCGCCTGCACTCCCGGCAAATGCCGAATCTGTTCGAGCATTTGTGTTCCCGCTTGACGCACAAACGTGTCATCTACGGAATTGCCGTCCGCCGAGGCAGGCCATGTGACATCGGTGAAGTATACGCCGCCAGATGCAAGTCCCGTTTCCACATGCGCCAGCTTCCAATAACTCTTGATGAGCAATACAGCGCCGCTCAGCAGCACGATAGCCAAGGCTATTTGCCCGACCACCAGCGTCTGTCCCCAACGTCTTCGACGCACTCCTTCGCCTTTACCTGTGCCCTGCTTTAACGCGTCATTCACGTCGGCCTTTGAACTGTCAAGCGAAGGCAGCACGCCGAACAGCAGACCCACCACCAGAGATATCGCCGCTGTGAAGCACAATACACCAGGATCGATGTCGAGATTTTGAATGCGCGGGATGTTCGCCGGCGCCGCGGCACGGAGGATTCTCACCGCCACTTCCGCCAGCGCCAGACCCACCAGCCCGCCGGCGGCGGCCAGCAGCATGTTTTCGGTGAGTAATTGGCGGATCAAGCGTCCGCGAGCCGCTCCCAATGCAGACCGCATGCCCATCTCCTTATGGCGAGCCGCTGCGCGGGCCAGTTGAAGGTTCGAGATGTTGACGCAGGCAATCAACAGCACCAGCGTTACCGCACCAAAAAGCGTCAAGAGCGCCGGCCGCACGCCGCTAACCAGATCTTCAAAAAGGGATGCTACGCGGATGCCTTCGTCTTTGTCGTCGACATATTGCTTCGCTAATCGCGCGGCGACTACATTCATGTCCGCCTGCGCCTGGCTAATAGTTGCATCGGGCCTTAGCCGGCCCACGATGCGATAATTATGCGCTGATCTTCCACTATTGTCGGGAAAGAAATCGTTAGGCAGCCAGACTTGAGCACTATCGGGAAAGTTGAATTTTGGCGGCATCACGCCGATCACTGTAAATGCCATCCCGTTCAAGCGCACGGTTTTTTGAATGGCGTCGGCTGGCATGCCGAACACAGCCTCTGCTAATTCGTACCCGAAAACAAGTGTGGGCGCCCCACCTGGTTTCTGCTCGCCGGCACTGAACGTTCGGCCGATGGCCGCCTGCGTTGCCAGCACTTCAAAGAACCCGCTGCCAACCGCCGCCATGCGTGCCCGCCTGGCGGGGAAACTCCCTGACAATGTAACCGCGTTGAGGCCATAGGACGCCATATGTCCTATGGTTAAGCTTTGAGCGCGCCAATCACGAAAATCGGCGCCCGAAACGTTCATCGCATGGCCGTCTCTGGCAGTCTGCCCGAGTTTAACGATCCGCTCGGGTTCCGGGTACGGCAAAGCGCTCAGCAAGACCGCCTTCACCGCACTGAACATCGCTGTGTTCATTCCGATGCCGATGGCGAGTACGATAACCGCGATGGCGCTGAACGTAGGTGTCTTCGTCAGGACGCGGCCGCCGAAGTGCAGATCCTGCCAAAGTTGCTCGACACTGTTCCACCCCCATGCCGCGCGGCTGTCTTCCTGTTGCAAGGTCGTATTGCCGAACTGGCGGCGTGCAAGTGTGCGCGCCTCATCTTCACCATGACCCTCCTCGCGATGCTGATCGATCTTCTCGGCAAGGTGTTCGGCGATCTCATCTGCCAACTCACGCTCGACTCGTCGTTTCTCCAGCCATTTGGATACGGGGTTCATGATTCCACCGGCTTCATGACCCGTCCGATCCCCGCCAACAAGCGTTCAAATCCCGCAATTTGGCGATCGAGTTGCTTGCGTCCAGCCGGAGTGAGCTTATAGGTGCGGACTCTGCGGTTGCGCGCGGAAACACCCCAATCCGCCACCACCCAGCCCTCGCGCAGCAGGCGCTGCAATGCCGGGTAGAGCGAGCCTTCTTCTACCTGAAGCACGTCTTTGGAGGTTTGTTGGATGTGCTGGGCGATAGCGTAGCCGTGCAGCGCGCTGAGTCGCAGGGTTTGCAGTATCAACATTTCCAACGTTCCGGGCAGCAGGTCTTTCTGTTCTTTACGGCCCTTCATTCGTTCTCCTGTGCGGAGACATCCGACCTTTGCATTGATCCTCTATATATAGATAATCTATGCGTGATCCAAAGGTCAAGAACGCGTTGGTTCAGGATTCAGACCGATTGCGTGTAAGGATCGACGGAGTGCCGATGTGCCTGCCCTTGAACGTCATCATGCACCTGCAACTGCTCGTCCGTGGCCCGTCATCGCGACCTTAAAGAACCGGCCAGGCTCAACAAGTTTTGCGGGGCGACGCGGATGACGCCACGACGCGGACTGTCGATGTCGGCTACGAGAAAAAACGCCATAGCCACAATCAGCGGTAGAAAGACAAACCGTGTGAGCTTCGGTTCAGTACGTTGCGACAGATAACCTACCAGTAGATGGGCGCCAATTGCAATCGCCGCCATCAGGCACCACGCGGCGACAGGAATTCTATTCCATGAGGCGGCTTGGGCGTATCCCTGCGAGTTCAGGACATCGTTCATACCAGAAATGGCGAGTGCCACTAGCGGTGTGGAATGCTGATTGCCGACGGCCTGAACCGCAGACCAAAGATCCTTTTGCAGTTCAGAGGTGGAGTTATTCATCTGCTCGACCTGATCCACGTCGCGTGTTACATAAAACGAGACACGCTGATCCAAGTATTTCCTCAGCAGACCTCGCACTCTCACTGCATCGGGCGCAGGCAGTAGACCTGCCCGAAGAAATTCCGTGCCGATCGCGTTTGCCTCTTCCTCTTCGTAGTTCTTGCGCTGATCGTATCGTGTAACTGCCATGGAGAAGCTAAATCCGATGATGAGGCCAAGAAGAGTCAGAGTAGCAGTGAGGATGATGCTGAGATCTTCTCGCTCCTCCTCTCGCAAGTTTCGGTATTTCCTACGGACGTACGCACCGATTTGCGCGGAAAGCCAGAATGTGACAAGGCAGAACAGTAACGTGGGGATTGGAAGAATTGCCATCGCGTCCGCCCTGAGGTTTAATCAGTATTTTGGCGCCGTCAACTCCGTAACGTTGAACATCTGCGCCGCATTCTGTCTCAATTGTTCTGCTGCCAGATTGTAGGGTTCAAATAAAGGCGCCGCCGCCGCCGTTGGCACCGTGCGGAATGGCCGTGTGCCCGCGGGCATTTCGACAAGCCGAATCACGGCCTCCGCTACCACTTCCGGCCCGGGGGTTTCCGGCGCCGCATTGGCCCCATCAAATACGGCCTTGACACGCGCCGCATAGTCACCGGATGGCTGATATTCTGCGGCACGCGCCTCGTCGTCGGGCGATTGAAAATTCTCCAATATCGGCGTGCGATGAATGCCAGGCTCCACGACCACCGAATCGATTCCGAAAGGCGCCAGTTCGAACCGGTAGCTGTCCGCCAGAGCTTCCAAAGCGGATTTACTCGCGCAATAGATACCGAGATAAGGAACCACCACGCGTCCCGCTACTGAACTCACGTGGATCAATAGTCCGTTTCCTTGCGGCGCATCGCCGGAAGAACAGCGCGGTTCACGCGCGCAGCGCCGAAGACATTTACTTCGAAGAGCTTCTGCATCCTTGCGACGCTATAAGCTTCCGTAATTCCAAGGGCTGCGACTCCCGCATTGTTCACTACTACGTCAATTCGTCCTGCGCTTTTCAGAGCCTCCCCAACCGCTGACGATACTGACTCGTCGCTTGCGACATCCATCTCCAGGACGCGAAGCGGAAGATTCTCCCGCTTTGCAAGCGACTCCAAAGCGTCGCGATGTGAGGCATTACGCCCCGCCGTATCGCGCATCGTTGCGAAGACGCTATAGCCCCGCCGGACCATCGCTTCCGCCGTAGCTCTCCCGAAGCCGGTGCTGCAACCTGTAATTAGGACGACTTTGCTCATATAAATCCGCCTTTCCGTTTCTTTTCAAGTTCGGGTTCAATCCTAACAAAAAAATGGACAAATTCCTCGAGCGGTATGCCGCAAGACACACTGACGCACGAAACACTCCCAGCCGCTAACTTTGCGCTGCCTCTACCTTCTTCAGATCAACAAAAAGCAACGCGCTGAGCGACCCTGCAACAGATAACGCCGCTGCGATCCACAGCAGAGTGCGATATCCAGCGACAAATGATTCGTTAATCGCTTCGCGAGCGTCGGCGTTCGTCGTCTGAATGGCAGCGAGCTTCGATCGCTGCGAATCGATCTGCTGGCGGAGTTCCGATGGCACAGAAAGGCTGTTCAAATGTTTGTCGAGATCTCGATGGAAGACTGTGATCAACACGAAACCAAGAATGGCGATCGCCAGCAGGCTCGCGATGCGCGAAACCGCGTTATTGATTCCCGAAGCGGCTCCCGCGTGATTCTGAGAAACGGAGTCCATCACCGTAGTGGTGAGTGGCGCAACGCTCACGGCCATTCCCAATCCAAGAACCACCACCGCCGGGAAAAACGTCTTCCAATAACTCCCGCCAATCCCAGGCCTTGCAAAAAGGGCGAAGCCGATTGCCGCAATCAGCGGACCTATTACTAGCGGTGGTTTCGCTCCATAGCGCTGGACTAGCCCACCCGACCAGCGTGAGAGCACGAATACTAGCAAAATGAGTGGTAGGAGTGCCGCGCCCGCTTTGGTAGCGGGATATCCCTGAATTTGAATCAGATTCAACGGAAAAAAGAAAAGCGCACCACTCAGAGCGGTATAGAGAAATAGGGTAAGTAGGTTTGCGCCGCTGAAATTGCGCGAGCGAAACAGGTCGAAAGAGAGCATCGGCGCCCGCGTGCGTCGCTCTACGAAAAAGAAACACAGCAAAGCCACAACCCCGACCGGGGCCGCGAGTGCGGCATGTAACGGTTCGATAAGAGCGAATACGATGCCGCCCAATCCAATCGTGGCAAGCAGCGCGCCCATCCAATCGACCTTCTCCTGAGCCTGTTCCGGATTGCGGCTTTCGGGAACGCGTAGCAACGTGAGCCCGAGAACCACTAGGGCAATCGGCAAGTTGATAAAGAACACCCAGCGCCAGGATCCGTGTTCGACTAGCCACCCGCCCAGAACGGGACCGATCGCCGCGGTGATGGCCGTGAAGCCGGACCAGGTCCCGATGGCGCGTCCGCGTTCTTCAACCGGAAATGAGGCGCTGATCAACGCGAGGCTTCCGGGAACGAGAAGCGCGCCGCCGGCACCCTGCAGCGCGCGGGCAGCTATCAGCTGTTGCACGTTTGGGGCAAGGCCACACCAAGCCGACGCGAGAGCGAAGAGGACAACACCCGTCGCGAAGATCTTCCGGCGGCCATACAGGTCGCCGAGCGAGCCGCCCGGCAAGAGAAGCGCCGCTAAGAAAAGCGCATAGCTTTCGACGATCCATTGAACTTCGGAAACGGTCGCTCCCAGAGCGGTCTGGAGCGCCGGAAGTGCGACATTCACCACCGTTCCATCGATGAAAGCCATACTTGAGCCCAGTATCGTGGCGGCGAGCACCCAGGAGCCAAACCGAATAGAGGAAGGATTCGATGACGCCGCCAGAATCATACCTTCATCACACGGAGGTTTGGCAATATAGGCCACATTGCCTATTCTCCGCGAGACGTGGAGCCCACCCGGCGCCCCTGTCTCATTTCCAGTGAATACCGTGGCGTCTGATGCTGTGGCCGTCTACACGGGCGTATGGTTCTCCGTCTTCGTTTCATCCCTGGAATCGAATGGCGAAAGGTCGCTGATCTGCCAATTGTCGATGGATACGGAATATTGCTCACCAGCTACGCGTTTCGCTTCGTCGGCACTATCGAATGTCCCAACGGCTATCGTTCCGCCTACGTTGTAGATGTCGTTCACAATGTCTCGCGGAATCCAACTCAGCGTAACTGGAGATGAGTGGATAACTAACATACCTGCTTCTGTAGTAGCGGTAAGAAAGTGCGGGTCGCCCACTGGAACCTTCACTCAGCCGCTCTCAAGCGAAGCGGCTCGCACTCTAACGCCCCTCGATCCCAACCAGCAAGGTTGGCCGCGGCTTCGTACGAACTTTGGAGGAATTCGAGTACGCTTTCGGCCGGCGATTCGGCTTCACGAACATCCTGATACTTCAGTAAGAATTCATTTAGATCGCCGCTATAGAAGGCCCCTGCAGGAGAAATCTGCTTCTGCTTAAGTCCGGCCGGTTCCGGCGCCGCATAACAATAGAACGCAGGTGCTCCGAATCCGCCGTTACCGGGCCAAAAACCGGCGCTAATTACCTCATGGGAGTAAGCCTCCCGTGTGATGACGTCTGCGCCCGGACGCGGCGGTGCGAGCTTTCCATTGAAGCGAGTTACGGCCAAATCGAAGCTGCCCCAGAAGAAATGTACGGGGCTGGACTTCCCGACGAAGCGGGCGCGGAACGCGTTGAAAACCGCTTCACAGCGTTGCAGAATGCGCCAGAAGCGAGTGGCGGCATCGTTGTCATAAGTGGAATGGTGGCGATCTTCCGGGAAAGGTATCGGGTTGGCGACCTCCACCGGCTTCGGATTAATTTCCACGCTGACGTCGAGCGATCGCAGAAGATCCATGTACTCACCGTAGAAGTCGGCGACACTTTGCGGCCGCAGCCGCAGCGATCCGCTCTTCCCGGAACTTAACCGGGCATTTAGTCGGTGATCGAGGAAATCGAATTCCAACTCGAACAGGTCGCCACGGTAAGGCATGGCAGAAGTAGACAGGCCCCGCGCTGTGACGTACAGGGGAACGTTCCACCAGTGATTCAACAGAGGCGTAAGGGCGAGTCGCGTCTTGCCTACGATCTGCGTCCACATATGCAGCGTTGTCGCTGTGTTCTCCCAATCTTGCCAAGACAGATCGGGCCAATGGTCACGTGCCCCGGGTTTATTGTCCATTCGGTTTCCTTTTGAACATTCTTCCATTCTGTCCGGAATTCGGTGCCCTGGAAGCCGGCCCCTTCTTCGCAAGAAGCGACACACGCCCAATGTCCGACATACAGGCATTTAGCCTGGGTGGCCGCATTCAGCGCATCGATTGAGACTAATTGGAGCGTGAACCAGGCGTCAGCAATCCGTGCTTGATCAGGTGCTCACGATACGAATCCCATGCCGATTGCGCGGCATTGAATGATGCCACAAGTCTGGCCACGAATTCCTCGCGCTGTTCCTCTGTCGGTTTACCACTTTGCCTCATCCTAATAGCTGCCTCCATTTCTGTGCCATGACGACGCATTGCCATTGATGCTTGTCTTAGCCGCTGCTCGCATCGCAAGCAGATAGGGATTGGTGGCATAGAGGAAAGCATAACGCAAAAAGGCCGCGGTCGTGCGCGGCACGGCCGTTCGATCGGCGTCATTTGGACAGAGGTCAGGGATGCCGAATGCTTGAAACGGTTGTCGAAGTCTGAACCGTGCCAAAAAAATAAATCGCCAAGCGCATCCGGGCAATCATCCCACTAGGAATGAGTGTCGGCTGTCGAATTTCTCCGCGCAGGCAAGCAACTTCTCTTTCCAGTAGCTGAGTTTCCGCTGATTCATTACCGGCCCACGAAGTTTTCAACAAAGCGCTGTGATCGACGGCGCTGGGGCCGAATTCGTGGAGGTACCGAAGATGTCAGCTCCAAAACAGCCGAACCTTGTGAACGTTTCCGGGTCGTCGCCGGAGGTCTGCCTCCTCTCCAATGGCCGCTACAGTGTCATGTTGACGGCTTCAGGGGGAGGTTACAGCACGCTTGACGGGATGGACGTCACTCGCTGGCGCGAAGACCAGACCCGCGATTGCTGGGGCCACTACTGCTACGTCCGCAATCTGGACGATGGCCGCGTCTGGTCTGCCGGTCGTCAGCCGATCGGGCGAAATGCCGACGAGTATGAGTCGGATCTGCGCTCCGACCGCGCAATCATCCGTCGCCGGGACAATGACGTCGAGACCTCTTATGAGATTGCGGTCGTGGCGGACGCCGACGCGGAGGTCCGCCGCATCACCCTGACCAACAGCGGCGAAAGGCCACGCACGCTGGAGGTTACAAGCTACGCCGAAGTTGCTCTCAATCCGCGCCCCGCCGACCAGGCGCATCCCGCTTTTGCCAAGCTCTTTCTGGAGACCGAATATAACGTGGCACCGCCCGCCTTGTTTTGCCGCCGCCGGCCGCGCGCTCCCGATCAGCAGCCGGTTTGGGCTCTCCAGGTCCTGGCGAGCGAGGCACACGAAAAGGTCGAGTACGAGACCGATCGTGCGCGCTTTCTTGGGCGTGGGCGCTCTACCGCAAACCCTGCCGCGATGGACCGTGGCATCGCACTTTCGGGGACAATAGGTCCGGTCCTGGACCCGGTGTTCAGCCTTCGCCAGCGGATCCGGGTGGAACCGGGAACGGCCGCCGTGCTGGCGTTCACCACGGCCGCTGCGAAGGACCGGGTTCAGGCTCTGGAACTGGCCGACCGCTTCGGCAGCCTGGAGAGCGTGGACGGCGTCTTTAAGGAAACCACGGCGAGCGACGCGGCACGGCGGGCGGAACTGGGCCTAAGTCCGGATGACGCTGCACTTTTCCAGCGACTCGCGGCTTCAGTCGTTTTTTCAGATCCGTCGCTGCGGTCGCGCGAGTCCGTCAGTCGAAATCGTCTCGGCCAACCCGGACTGTGGCCGTACGCCGTCTCCGGTGACCTGCCGATCATCCTGGTGCGAATCGGAGCGGAGCGCAACCTCGAGCTGATACGGCAACTCCTGCTGGCCCACGCGTACTGGCGCCGCTACCGCCTCGTCACGGACTTGGTCCTTCTGCACGACGGTGACGCGGGCGGCGAATTACGTCGCCAGCTAGAAGACCTGGTGCACAACGCGTCTACGGCAGATCTGGTCGATAGACCGGGCGGCGTATTCATCCGCGACCTATCTCCCATGTCGGCGGATGACGCGACGCTGCTCGAGGCGGCCGCCCGTGTCGTCCTTCGCGGAAGTGATGGTCCGCTGGCCACGCAGCTTGGCCGAGCGTCGGTGTCCGCTCCGCCGCTGCCCCTCCCATTGCGAACAACGCGCGACGCGGAAAAAACGGTCTCCCAAGACTCGCTCGCAGCTGATGAGGTGCTGCTCTTCAACAATGGTCTCGGCGGATTCACTCCGGACGGCAGGGAGTACGTCATCACTCTGCCCGCCGGCGCGCGGCCGCCAGCGCCGTGGAGCAACGTACTCGCCAACCCCGCTTTCGGTTGTCTAACCACAGAGGCTGGCGGCGGTTACACCTGGGCGGGCAATAGCCAAATGAATCGGCTCACCCCCTGGAGCAACGATCCCGTTACGGATCCGCCCGGAGAGGCCGTCTACCTCCGCGACGAGGAAACCGGGGAGTTCTGGTCGCCAACGCCCGCCCCCTGCGGCGGTGACGCGACGACGGTCATTCGCCATGGCCAAGGTTATAGCCTCTTCAAGCGAACCAGCTACAACCTTGAACAGGAACTCGTCGTCCTGATCTCGCCGACCGATCCCGTCAAAATGATCCGGCTTCGCGTGCGGAACGCAGGCCGGCGGCCGCGCCGCTTGTCGGCAACGTTCTATGCCGAGTGGGTACTCGGCACCCTCCGTGAACAGGCCTCGTTACAGGTGGTGTGCTCAGCCGATCCGGAAACAGGCGCGTTGTTCGCGACGAATGCCTGGGCGGGCGATTTCGCCGGGCAGGTCGCTTTCGCAGCCGTGGGCCCGATCCGTATAGACACCCGACCGCATTCCTTTACCACGGATCGCGCCGAATTTCTGGGCCGGGAGGGCTCTCCGGAAGCGCCTGCCGCGCTCAGCCGCTCGCGGCTCTCCAGCCACGCTGGCGATCTCGTTGACCCATGCGCGGCGCTGATGATCCCACTCGAAGTGCCGTCAGGGGAGGAAGTGGAGATCGTCTTCCTGCTCGGACAGGCAGGAACTCCGGAGGAGGCCCGGCGACTCATCCGCATGTACGCCGCTCCGGGCCGCGTGCAGGCAACGCTGGACGAGGTTCGCGCACTCTGGGATCGCATCCTCGGGACGATTCAGGTCCGAACACCCGACCCAGCGCTCGATCTCATGCTGAACCGTTGGCTTGTATATCAGGCTCTCGCCTGTCGAATGTGGGGCAGGTCGGCCTTTTACCAATCGGGCGGGGCGTTCGGTTTCCGAGACCAGCTCCAAGATGCGATGGCCATAGTTTACGGCGCTCCGGAGGAAGCACGCGCGCAGATCCTGCGAGCGGCGGCGCGGCAATTCGAGGAAGGCGATGTCCAGCACTGGTGGCACCCGCCCGCGGGTCGCGGCGTCCGCACGCGCATTAGCGACGATCTCGTCTTCCTGCCACTTGTCGTTGCACACTACATCGGCATTACCGGCGACGCCTCCGTACTCGATGAGCAGGTTCCCTTCCTGCACGCGCCAGTTCTCCGTACGGACCAGGAGGAAGACTTCGGCCTTCCCGAGATAAGCCCGAATCACGGAAGCGTGTATCACCACTGCGAACTCGCGCTGGAATACGCGCTGAAACTGGGCCGCCACGGCTTGCCGCTGATGGGCACCGGGGACTGGAACGACGGAATGAATAAGGTCGGTGCGAAGGGACAGGGCGAAAGCGTGTGGAACGGGTGGTTCATGCTCGCCACTTTGCGCGAGTTCGCGGGCTTGGCCGAGCGTCGTGGGAACAGCGCTCGCGCCGGCTGGTGCCGCAATCGGGCGGAAGCGCTGCGCGTCGCGCTCGAGAAACACGCCTGGGACGGGCTTTGGTACCGGCGCGCTTACTTCGACGATGGAAGTCCGCTCGGCTCGGCGACCAATGACGAGTGCAAGATCGATTCGATCGCTCAGTCGTGGGCGGTAATTTCCGGAGGCGGCGATTCCGAGCGCGCGCGCCAGGCGATGGTGGCGGTCGAAGAGCACCTCGTTCGGGACGAGGACGGCCTGATCCTGCTCTTCACGCCCCCCTTTGAACGCGGGCACCTCGAACCGGGCTACATAAAAGGCTATGTGCCCGGGATTCGCGAGAATGGCGGCCAGTATACCCACGCTGCCACATGGGTGGTGCTCGCGACAGCTCTCCTGGGCCAAGGAAAGCGCGCAGCGGAGTTGTTCAACCTCCTGAACCCGATACACCACACGGCCTCTCCCGAGGGGTTGGAACGGTACAAAGTGGAGCCGTACGTCGTCTGCGCCGATGTTTACGGAGCGCCACCCCACACCGGCCGCGGCGGCTGGACCTGGTATACCGGTTCAGCCTCCTGGCTCTACCGAGTCGGTCTGGAAGCGATTCTTGGTTTCCGTCTGCGTGGCACCCGGCTCGAGTTCAATCCCTGCATCCCTCCCGGCTGGGCCGGTTACGAGATCACGTATCGCCACCGCTCGAGCACCTATCACGTTGTTGTCGAGAATTCGGCGAGCTCCGGTCGGGACGTGCGAAGCGTGTCGGTCGATGGACGTCCAGTGCCGGATCGCGTAGTCGAACTGGCGGATGACGGCAGACAACACGAAGTCCACGTAGCGCTAGCGGTGACCTGAAGGGGCCGTAATCATGGAAACTCGCGACCGCCAAACAACTCGGGAAGAACTGAACCGCTTGCTGAGTGATGAGGAGTTGGGGCGCCTGCAGCTGACGACGCTCCAGTACTACCTCCACGAGAGCAACCCGGCCAACGGCCTGGTGCGCGACAAGACAGATCCCAGAGCACCGTCGAGCATCGCTGCGGTTGGCCTAGCGCTGGCGACGATTCCCATGCTCGTCGAACGTGGCGTCATTTCCCGCGAGTTCGCACCGGAGTTCGTGCTCAAGCGGCTGCGCTTCTTCCGCGATAGCCAGCAGGGGCCGGAGCCGGACGCGACCGGATACCGTGGCTTCTACTACCACTTCCTCGACATGAAGACCGGGCGGCGTGTCTGGAACTGCGAACTCTCGACCATCGATTCAGCCTTCCTGTTTGCCGGAATGCTCACCTGCGCAGCCTACTTCGATGGCGATTCCGAGGAGGAGACCGAAATTCGCCGCTTAGCCGTCCAGCTCTATCGCCGCGCTGACTGGCAGTGGGCGACGAACGGCAGCGCCGCGATTTGCCACGGCTGGCACCCCGAAACCGGCTTCATTCCCGCACTACTGGACCGGTTACGACGAGGCCCTGCTCGTCTATTTGCTCGCCCTTGGCTCACCGACCTTCCCGCTGCCGCCCGAGAGCTACGCCGCTTACTGCTCCACATATAGCTGGAAACAAATCTATGGACCGTGAGTTGCTCTACTCCGGGCCGCTCTTCACGCACCAGCTCTCGCATCTCTGGATTGATTTCCGTGGCATCCGCGACGCGTTTATGCGGGAGCACGACAGCGATTATTTCGAGAACAGCCGCCAAGCGACCTTCGTTCACCAGGAGTATGCGCGGCGCAACCCGCTCGAATTCGTAGGCTACGGCGAATTCTGCTGGGGGATAACGGCGACCGACGGACCCGGGTGGGAGAAGCGGACGATCAATGGCGTCGAGCGAGAGTTCTACGATTACTGCGCTCGCGGGGCGCCATTCGGCCCTGACGACGGCACGCTGGCACCGTGGGTTGTAGTGGCGTCGCTGCCGTTCGCTCCGGAGATCGTTATCCCGACGATTCGCGCCATGGCCCAACTCGACCTCGGCATGACGAAGCGGTACGGCTTCAAGCCATCGTTTAACCAGACCTATGCAGTGCCTGACAGTCCGACCGGCTGGTGGGTCACGCCGCATCACTTTGGGATCGATCAGGGACCGGTGGCACTGATGATCGAGAACTACCGTACTGGGCTGATCTGGAACATCATCCGCCGGTCGCCTTACATCACCGCGGGATTGCGCCGCGCTGGGTTTACCGGCGGGTGGCTATGACCTGTTACCGAATTGTGTATTGTGTATGAGCGAATAGCTCGTCGATTTTGACCGGGTAACGGCACGGCGATTCGTCCGTGCCGTCAAGGACTTCTCGACCTCCGAGGTGAACCTGGAGATCCTTACGAAATACACGCTTTGATCATTCGGCCTACACGCAGTCGCGGCTCAATCCTGGGCCTGGTGCTCGCCGAAGGGCGCAAGAACCGTTCCGCCAGCTGATTCCTGAGTCGCGGCACGCTCGTCGGAATGACGCCACTTCAGCAAAGCATCCATATAGGTGTAGAACACAGGGGTGATATAGAGCGTTACGATCTGGCCAAAGAGCAGCCCGCCCACCACGCACAGACCCAGTGAGCGTAGTGCGCCGGCGTTAGCGCCAATCCCAATCGCGATCGGCACGGTGCCCATAATCGTGCAGGCACTGGTCATCATGATCGGGCGGAAGCGAATCAGGCTAGCCTGGTAGGCCGATTCGCTGGCAATGTAAGTGCCTTTGCGCTCGAGTTCCAAAGCAAAATCGATCATCATGATGGCGTTCTTCTTCACAATGCCGATGAGCATGATCAAACCGACAAACCCATAAATATCGAGCTGCATGTGAAACAGCGAGAGCGTCGCCAGGCCGCCAAAAGCCGCAGCCGGCAGGCTGGTGAGAATCGTGATGGGATGGATGAAGCTCTCGTAGAGGATGCCCAGCACTATATAGATGACCGCTACCGTCACGATCAGGAGAATGCCCAGGCCGGTGAGCGATTGCTGGAACGCCTGAGCGGTTCCCTGGAAACTGCTCTCGATGGATATAGGCAGCGTGGCATTAGAGATGAACTTGATTTCATTCACCGCGTCACCTAGAGCAACGCCAGGTTTTAAGTTGAACGAGATGGTGACCGAAGGAAGCTGGCCGGTGTGGTTGACGGTGAGAGGGCCCACGCCGGTCACGAATTTCGAGACGGCGCTGAGCGGCACCAGTTCGCCGCTGGAAGAGTGGATGTATAGCTCCGAAAGCATGGCGGGGTCGCTCTGGAAACGCTTCTGCACCTGCAGGACAACCCAGTATTCGTTGTTCGAAGTGTAGATCGGCGAGACCTGGCGCTGGCCGTAGGCGCTGTAAAGGGCGCTTTCGACAGCCTGCGCTGTCACTCCCAATGCCGATGCCTTATCGCGGTCGACGACGACGTTAGCCTGAGGGTTCTCAACCTGCAGGTCGGTGGTGACGTCCGCCAGCGTGTTTGAAGCCCTCATCTTCGCCAGCATCAACTGAGCCGACTTGTAGAGTTGATCGACGTCCGGGCTGGACAGCGTGTATTGATACAGGCTCTTGGACATTCGCCCGCCGATGCGGATGGCGGGCGGATTCTGCATATACACCCGCATGCCGGGAATCTTGTTCAGTTTCGGCTGCAGCCCCTGCGTGACGTCGGCAACGGTGAATTGATGTTCGAACAGCGGGCGCATCCATCGGACCACGGAACCGAGGACGGCGACGTGGCCATAGCGCTCGAGCAGGCGGTTGTAGCTTGGGTTGTCTGTCCAGGGACGGTCGGAAGGATCCTTCAAATGCAGAAACGCTCTACCGTAATTGAGGCCGTTGTTGTTCGAAGCGGCCACATTGGAGAAGAATTGAATTACGCTGGGGTCGGCCATGAGAATGCGATTCACGGCATCCTGATGCGCGGTCATTGAATCGAAGGAGATCCCCTGCCTCGCTTCGGTGGAAACCGAAATCTGCGAGGTATCTTCTTCCGGTAAAAAGCCTTTCGGAATCGACCAGAACTCCCAAGCCGTTCCCACCAGGGTTAACACCCCGCAAAGCATCACCAGAACACGGTGCCGGAGCGCCCAGCGCAGGGTGACCCCATACCAGCGCGTCCACGCCTCTATGATGTCTTCCAGTTTGCGATACATCCAATTGTGCCGCTTTCCGTGTTCAGGCCGCAGGTAGCGCTTGCACAGCATCGGTGTAAGCGTCACGGAAACCAGGCCGGAAACCATCACCGCGGAAATCGTAACCACCGCAAATTCGTGGAGCAGGCGTCCGAACACGCCGGGCATGAAAAATACCGGCAGAAAGACGACGGCGAGAGACAGAGTCATCGCCACAATCGTGAAGCCAATTTCTTTCGAGCCATCGAGCGCGGCTTGCAGCGCGCCCTTGCCCATCTCCCGGTGACGCACGATGTTTTCCAGCATCACGATGGCATCATCGACCACGAAGCCGACCGACAGGATCAGCGCCAGCAACGATAACGTGTCGATTGTGTAACCGAACAGGTACATCACAGCAAAGGTGCCCACGATCGACATCGGCAACGCCAGGCTCGGCATGATGGTCGCCGAAATGTTGCGCAGAAAAAGAAAGATGACGAGAATGACCAGGAAAATGGCGAGCAGCAGCGTGAACTGGACGTCCTCGACCGATTTGCGGACGGGAATGGACCGGTCGAATTCGACCGACAGATTGACCGACGGGGGAATCATCGAGAAAAAGCGCGGAATCAATTTGCGGATGTTGTCGACGATTTCGACGGCGTTGGTACCGGGCTGCCGCTGAACCTGCAGCATGATGCCGGGAATTCCGTTCACCCAACTCGAGATGTATTGATCCTCGACACCATCGCTGACGCTAGCGACCTGATCGAGCCGCACTGGCGCCCCGTTACGGTAAGCGACGATGAACGGGCGGTAGACCTTGGCGTCTGAGAGTTGCCCATTGGATTGGATGTTATAGGACTTGTGAGCGCCGGAGAGCGTTCCCATCGGCAGGTTGACGTTGGCGGTTTGAATCGCCTGCGTCACGTCATCAATGCCGATTTTTCGGCTGGCAAGCGCCAGAGGATCTACGTCCACGCGCACCGCGTACTTCGCCCCACCCATGACGTTGACCTGGGCCACGCCGGGAACCTCGGAGATCTGCTCGGCAATCAAGTTTTCCGCGTACTTGTCGACTTCATAGAGCGGAAGCGTGGGTGAGGTAACCGCCAACGCAAAGATGGCCTGGTCGGCCGGATTCACTTTGCGGAAGGTTGGCGGAGAAGGCAGGTTGGGCGGAAGCTGATTGGCGGCGGCGGAAATCGCCGTCTGCACGTCGAGCGCGGCGGAATCAATATCGCGGTTGAGATTGAATTGGAGGGTGATCTGCGCGTTTCCCAGCGAACTGGTGGAAGTCATCGAGTCCAGTCCGGCAATGGTGGTGAACTGTTTTTCGAGCGGCGTTGCTACCGACGACGCCATGGTCTCCGGACTGGCGCCCGGCAGCGCGGCGGTCACCTGGATAGTGGGGAAGTCGACGTTGGGGAGGTCGCTGACAGCCAGTTCGCGATAGCCGAGAATGCCAAACAAAAGAATGGCGATCATCACCAGGCTGGTCATCACCGGGCGACGAATGAAAACTCCAGAGATATTCATGAGGTGCCAGCCCCGTCAAGCCCCTTGCTCAAATAAACCTTGGTCCCGGGAACCAGCCGCACCTGTCCATCGGTGACCACGGTTTCGCCGTCGGAAAGCCCCTGCAATACCTGGGTCTGGTTATTGACGCTTTGCCCCACTTTCACTTGCCGGACCTCGACGGTCATGTCCGGTTTCGTGACGAACACGTAATCGCCTTGTTGTCCTGTCTGCACGGCCTGCGACGGGATCACCAAAACGTTCTGCTCCTCGTTCAGCCGCAGCAGGACATTGGAAAACTGCCCGGGCCAAAGACGCTGGTCGGCGTTGGGAAACGAAGCCATCAGATGAATCGTCCCGGTGGTGGGATCGACGGTATTATTGACGAAGGTCAGAACACCTTTTTCGGCAACCGAATCGCCGGGCGGCGTGGCCTGCACTCCCAAATGGGTGCGCGCCATGAAGCTTTTGATGGATCCCAGATGCTGCTGGGGAATTGCGAAATCGACGTAGATCGGGGAAACCTGGTTGATCACCACCAGAACCGGGAGATCGTTCGCCTTGACCGTGGCTCCCGGATAGACGAGCTGCGCTCCGGCCACACCACTGATGGGAGCGTAAATCGAGCAGTAGGAAAGTTGTATTTTTGCCGTCTGGATGGCTGCTTCATCGGCTTGCACGGTGGCTTGCATGGCCGTTGAGGTGGCCAGAGACTGCTCATACTGCTGCTTGGAAATGATTCCTTGTTTGTCGAGTTCGTTATAGCGCTGCAGCTCGGCCCGGCTGAGTTGGGCTTGCGCTTTGTCCCTGGCGAGCGCCGCTTCGGCCTGCGCCATGGCCGCGAGTAAAGGGCTCTTGTCCAGCGTGATCAGCAGGTCGCCCTGGTGAATCAACTGCCCCTGGCGGTAATGCACTTCCTTGACGATACCCGCCACCTGCGACTCTACCGAAACGGTTTTAAATGCCTGGCCCGTACCGATGGCGCGTAATTCCACCGGAAATGAGCTCCTTCCGGCCTTGCTTACCACCACCGGCACCGCCGAGTTGTCCTTGGCTCTCTCGAGAGCTCCGCTGCCGCCCGATGTCTGCGCCGCCCCATTACTGTCCGCGCAGCCCGCAAGAGTCAGCAGAGAGATCAGCGAGATGGGCGCAAGGATCTTAAGAACTCTTGCCATCTCTTTGAGTATCCGCTCTTCGGAGAGGTAGTGTCCGGCTGCACGATAAATACGGCGTAATGCCGGGCGTCATGTCCCGGGCGTTGTCTATTGTTTCTTGTTCAGTCGTTCGCTGGAAGCAGCGTGCCCTGTTGAGTATTGGCATCGGTGACGCGATAGCCTAATACTACTTCGCTTACGTTTGCCAATTCTCACATCCGCCTCGACGATGCCGACTCGGAGCATCCTTGCTTGCTCCGTATCGACTTCGCGCGCCGTCAGCGGCTCGACATCTGTGGAGCTGAACGCCGAGTCTATCGAGTACGACTGGTAGAGGTAGTCACGAAGGCAGGCCGCCAATCGGCCGGCACATAGCGGGAGTCACGGAACCTCGACGGCCCAAGCAACAATCTTCCAACCCGCTCCCTCTTTGGTCCATAACAGTAGAAGAGCGGGTGATTGTTCCTCCCCGTAGTTCAGTCGACTGGCGCTCAAGTAATAAGCTCCATATTTTGCATCAGCAGGATTCAAGTCCGAAGCAGCTTCGGGCAGCTGACGCTGTTGGCACAGAAAGCTATTCGCCTTCTGGTCCGGCACGGCCATAATCGCGAAAGCTTTGGAGTCTTCCTGCTGGACTGGACGCAGCAGATCATTGAACGGCTGCACGCCCGACATCACGCCGGAAAGATTCGCGCCGGATGGGATTCTCCTGAGCGGCTGTTCCAGCCCAGACTGGATTCTTGCTATGGACGTCAGTTTCTTCTCGTCTTCGGATGGTGCCGCAAGACACTGGTAGGACCGCTGTGACGCGAAGGCGGAAGCCTGAGCAACATTCCGTTTCATGATCCAAGCCTGGTAGAACTCGGTAATGTTTTTTACGGCTGCGGGATCACCAGAGATGTACTGTGGTTCTTCCACTGAGGGTGTGGCCGGAACTGCGGCGTTCTTTGGTAGGATGCCCGCATCACTGCCGTCTTCGATGCGGATGGCAATGATTTTCCAGTAGCCGCCCTCCTGAGCCCAAAGCATGGACATCACCTTATTCCGGCTGTCTCCCTCTTTTCCGCGAAAGGCAGTGGCAAAGTACTTGTCTTTCTGCGGTTTGCCGGAATCGTCGGCCGGCGCTGCCAGACATTCCTCATCCGGCGCCATGTCCGCCGGCACGTTCACTAGCCGGAATTCCGTGGCATATGCGTTCTTCGCCGGTTTCAATGCTTGCGACCATTTGTCGGCAGGCTCGAACACGTCGGCAACGGAATTCACGCTGCCAGTGCTTTCGCTAAACTTCTGCATCGCCATCATTGTTTGCAGCCGAATCATGCCTGGCGGTACCGGCTGTCCACTCTTCTGTGCCAGCACATCCAAACACGGATAGCTGCGGCGCGCAAAATAGGCAACAGACTTATTCGGTTGTTTCCCCACGACCCAGTTTTGTAGGAAGTCGTGCGCGCTTTTATCGACGCCCTGGTCGGCTTTCACGTCGGGATTTAAGGGGATATTCCCGGGGCGCTGGGTGGCGCTCTCCTGTGCCGGCTTCCCACCAGTTCCCAACAGTCCAAAGACGTTGCGCCACCAGCCATTGAGACCCGACCAGCGGCTATCGTGGAGGTCCAGATTGTTTCCGGCGCGGACGTCCGAGTTGGAATCCGACAAGTGGCCATTGAACAGAGCCTTGGGAAAGCCCGAAGAGCGGTAGTCGACATCAATGTCGGACAGTTTATGGTCCCGTGAGATAGAGATCTGTATGGAAGGAGGTCCCTCCTTTAGCCTGTAACTGATGGGGAATCCCTTGTGATACGTGGTGTTGTCGCGATCATGTAAGAACTCCTGGCTGTGGCTCAAGAGGTCGACCGCGTTAGGTTTCAGATACACATACAGCCGGAACTGGCGGTCGCCTCCTGCGCCGGATTCCTCGCCCATCACTTGGTCGATAGCATCTACCAGGTCAATTGCGCGACCCAGGCTCTTACCCTGTGCGTCAGTGATCTTCGCGTTCAGCAGTGCATGGGTCACCGCGTCGAACGTGGTGCGTATGGATAATCGAGCATTGTCGTAGGCCTGTTCGGGAACAAGCTTGCCTCCGGTGGTGGCGTTGTAATGACGAACGAGGCCGTCGACCAGCCGTTTTTGCTCAGGACGCAACGCGTCATAGGATTTGCCAAGCTCCCCGTTTTCGCCGTTTGGCACCGGGGGAGCGGCCGCCATTGCCAATAACACTGGGGTGGCATTCCGAAGGTTCTCTCCCTTGCTTCCCTTGTGACCAACCCAAACAGGCACGGTGGAAAAACTCAAGAGCAGATATGTGAGACACGCGGTTTTAACGGGTCGGAGTCCGGTTAGCGAAAGCACCGAATAAAGTTCTCCGCGTTGATGATGAGTCCTAGGGATCATGTGGCTCAAAATATTGAGGCTGGTGCACATGGACCAACCTCATCGCCTGGCAATACTGGATAGTCCCCCGTCAGTTGGCCGATTCACTTGCCGAACCGATTTCATGGTGAACAGCTCTTGCAGGTGGAGTGCTGGCAGTGGCTCAGCCCGAGATACTTTTAGCGCTCGTACAGATCGTTCTCGCTGACCACAGGTTCACGCTTGATATCTCTTGCAACTCGATGAGCGGCGCCGAACATCGCGCCACGCGCCGGCACGACAGGCGCGAAACGCATGAAGCCGATGGGCATGGCGACATCATCATAAATCGCTTCCATTCCGCCCCGCATTAGATAGGTCTCGTGCCAGAAGCCGGTTCCGCCGGAGTTGCGGAGAAAATTCTTCCACCACTGACGGTGGGGTTCCGACCGGGTCCACGCAAAAAGCGACTCCATGTCGCGCCAATACTGCCGCATTCCGGCGTGCATCGGGAAAAGCGAGAACAGGAAGTTCTCATGCAGAAGCAGACCGTCGGGTTGCGCAGCAACCGAGTCCGCGATTTTTGGACCCATGCCGAGCAGCGTCTTCAGCCCCGTGAGATGGTTCACCCTCATTCCTAGATAAATGACCACGAGATCCGGATACGCTGACAGATCGATGGTACGGCGCTCGACGGAGCTTGGCATAGCCGCTTCTACCGCCTCATTTTGTCACAAAGGGTAATGGCCACGCGCCGTTTGTTGACGGAAGATTAACTCGCTCCTCCCGCCGTTCCGTGCACTCCTGGTGCGTGCTAGCTCGAACCCTCCCTCGGTCGAGACTTGGGCGTTTGGGCTCCCTAACCGTGACATCATTTTCGTCGCTTTAGAAATAAACCTTCAAGATCTGAAGGGGCATCTCAAGGCAGCTGTTTAACCGGGAGCGTCATAAGTGCGAAAGAGTTTCGGAATCAAGCCACAACTAACAACGGTAATCTTAGTTGCCTTGTGGGCTGGGGGCGCCGCTACCCAGGCTTTAGGCTCGACAAACGACTATGTGGCAGCCGCGAAGGAAATCGCGCATGAATCGGAAAATACGACGGAGGGAAATGATACACACACATCCGGTTCGCGAGACGCTAACAACTGGAAGGTTGCGATTTATCCGGTTCTTGGTTGGGCTCCAGTATTCGGCGCGAGCGTCAACTTTCCGAATGCGCCGAATGTGCCGTCCTTACCCGGAGGCGGTACATCCATCACAGGTTCAGGAACTACAAGCTCCTCGTTTAACGGGGCTGCGCTAGCGGGCGTGTCGTTTCAAGAAGAGAAGTGGCTCGTCGATTTCTCAGTACTATGGGCGGGTTTATCTGCTGACAAAACTCGGCCCCTGGTCCGTATATCCACAGATGTACTTCTCGGGGATTTGTTTGTCGGGCGACAGATTTATCACCACATCGCCTTAACAGGGGGGGTTCGGCGGATGGCGCTCAAAATAGGCGCCCAATTGGGAGATCGCCCTGAAGTGGATTGGAAACCTGGCGTCTGGGATCCGCTCGTGGGTCTGGATTGGCGCGAGGCGCTTAGTCACAAATGGTCGGTTCGGCTGAATTTGGCCGGAGGCGGTTTTGGCGTAGGAAATGACGTGGACGTCTCCGCCACGTTTCGTGCCGATTGGCGATTCACTCATCGCTTCGGTCTCACGATGGGCTACGGAGCCCTGCACTTTCAGAACAGCACTACGGTGCTGAACCAGGTTCACAAAACAAAACAAACGCTCAACGGTCCCATATTCGGTTTCGGTATTTATTTATGATCGAGCCAGTCGGCATGCCCTTACCCCGGATGCCGCGCTAAAATCCGGCGCGAAGATTGTAAACGCCCGCGCGATCCGATCTCACAGCCGAGACTTCTCGAAGTCTGGCAGCGTGACGCCCGTAAAGGGTAGCTTCGCGCGAGCGATAAAGCCGTTCAGCAGCAGGTCGAGCGCCGCGCCGGACAATCGAAACCCCGCCGCGTCGCAGGATCAGGTCGCTACGGCGGCGCTTGCACCGCGATCGGTTCCTCTCCAGTCCCACGCGCCGTCGCCGTCGATCTCCAGCACCGCGTCGTACAGCTCAACCGATTCGGCGTCCTCGGCGAGAGTGATGTAGGTTATGGAGTTTTCGTTAAGACGCCGGAGCGCCTGACGGACCTGGTCCGGTTTAAGGGCGGCATTCACTCGATCCAACACCGCGAAGGCAGGCCGTGCGAGGATCAGCCGAGTCAGGGAAAGCAATTGCTGCTCGCCCAGCGAAAGAATCACCGACCAATCGTGCTCTTGGTCCAAGCCGCCAGCCCGTACCCGAACAGAATCCAGGCCTCCATCGCGGAGTGCAGTCGCGATCTGGTCGTCGGTAATGACCCGCTCCTGCCCGGTACCAAGGAGGAGTTCACGGAGTGTCCCCGGCGGCAGGTACGGTCGCTGGGGCAGAAAGAAGATCACGTCCAGGGGCGGACGAACCAGCGTCCCGACCCCGGCGGGCCAGATGCCGGCGGTAGCTCGGAATAGGGCGGTCCGCGCGGCCTCGTTCGGCCCGACGATCAATACGCTCGTCCCGCGTGGTATGAACACGGTCAGGTTTTTGAGCACCTCACCGTCGGCTTCGGGCGAGAACAGCGTCAGTCCTTCGTACGCGAGACGCCCGTCGTCCTCAACAACCGTGACCGCCTTCTGGCGGGACGGCGGACCTTTCTCAACCGCCCCGACCATCGCGCTGAGCCGGGCGATCACAGCGGCGAACGACGAGATGGACTGGAACTGGTTGACAATGAGCGAGAACGCACCGAGCAGCTGGGCGAAGGCCATCGTAGATTGCGTGACGACCCCGAATTCCACCTGCCCGCGGATGAACAGAGGCGCCACCATCAGAGTCGGGATGAGTGCGACCAGGTAGTTGTATCCGTTCGTGAAGAAACCTAAGTTGCGGTTCACCGAGATGAGCCGCCGAAAATTGTCCTCGAAGTCGTCTATGCGCCGCAGGAGCCGGGCCGTCAGCCGACCTTCGTGCCGCAAGAGGCCAATCGACTCGGCGTGCTCGCGGACGTGGATCAGGTCCGAGCGGAAGCTCGCCTCCCGGTCCGATTGGCGGTAGTTCAGCCCGATCAGAGGCCGGCCCAGATAGATCGTCGCCAGCGTGCCAAGGAGAGCGTACCCGATGGCGACACCGAATAGGCGCGGGCTGATCGTCCAGAGCACTCCCGAGAACGAGAGGACAGCGAGCGCCCCGTTCATGAACATCAGAGTGAACGAGAGTGTGGTGGCCGTGAACGCGCGAACGTCTTCGGCGATCCGCTGGTCGGGGTTTGCGACCGTGTCCGACTCCTTGAGGTGATAATACGTGCGATCCGCGAAGTATTTCCCGATGATTCGTCGCGTCAGCCACACTCGCCAGAAAAGCCCGAGCCGCTCCTCGGTGAATCGATACAGGACCACTATCACTGTCGATCCCGCGAGAACGCCGACGTAGCGAATGGCTTGTCGGAGGAATCCGGCCTCGTCGCGATGGGCAATCGCCGTCATGAAGTCGCGGCCGACATAGCTGTTGACAACGTTCAGGCCGTTGACGGTCAGCGCAAAGGCGATGAGTAAAGCGAACAGGCCGCGAGCTCGCCAGCGCACTTCGGACGTCAAGAAGTCCTTAACCGCACGGACGAATCGGCGTCCGGTTACGCGGTCAAAAGCGACTGGTTGTTCGCTCATACACGACCTCGTTGGTGGCAGGTCACAGGCACCCGCTGGTGAACCCGGCTCGCCGCAACCCCACCGTGATGTAAGGGGATCGGCGGGTGATATTCCACATCTTGACCAAGCCCACTCCGGCTCGGATTCGTTCCATTTGGCATAGCAATGATGAGTGATCTTTGAAGAAAGGTCTAAGATTTTGACCAGGAGCCGTCATGATGCCGGTTGGCGGGCTTGAGCCTCGGTTGAAGCGCAAATAATCGGCCAGACGCCGACGACAGTCTTACTGCACACAGCGCTTCTACGTCGGACAGCTCACAAGTCTCTCCCTGCTTGCAGGCCTGAAACAGCACTTAGTAAAAGGTGCGGCTTCAGCTTTCTATTCAAGCCCAAAAAAAAGAAAGCTCCGGACTGTGTGGATAGCTCAAATGCTCAAAGACGAACTGCAAAGGCCCGTGCGGGGCTTCACGGGGCGAGCGTGAGGACACGACGCGGACCGAAATCGAACAGAGTCCGCCAAGGAGGCAAAATCCATGAAACGTGAGAACAAGTGCCATCGGCGTCTTGCACAAAATGTCGGACGACGCTTGATAATTGTGATCCCGACAATAGCGCTGATCGTCGTAGCTACAGCGACTGCTCAAATTGGAAACTTTACAAAGGCTCAGGTTGGAGACCGTATTCGCAAAGTCGAGGACGGTGTGGACGAATTTCGAAAATACCTGGAAAACCGCGGTGAGAATGCCCGGGATAATGCGCAAACGGCCCAGAACAGCGGAAAGACGCGGCGCGGAACCACGAACCCGGACGCCGCGCAATCGCGCCAGCAACGAGCCGGGCAAACAAAAGATGCGTTGGACGATGCTTTGGGTGACCTGAATCGCTCCACTAATCGACTACGGCGGAAGTTCGATCCGACTTCGAATTACATGGAGACCCGTGTGCAAATGGAGCAAGTAATGGATGACGCGCGCAGGGTAAATCAGGTCATGGTAAAGGGAAGCTACGGGGGTCAACCCCAGCGCTTCTGGGCAGCACTGCGGGCAAACGTTAACGATCTTGCGCGATGCTATGGGCTGACGCCGATGGGTGTCTGACAGAGACGGCTAGCGAAAGCGAAACGCCACTGAAACAAATGAATATGTCACGTCAGTTAATCAGTAGCGGATCACCTTTAGAAAGGCCTATTGGGTTTTCGCGCGCCGTAAGAATTGGTAACGTGATTGCAGTTTCTGGTACTGCGCCCATCAATCAAGATGGAACGGATAACAGTCCGGGCGATGTCTACGGACAGGCGAAAAGATGTCTTGAAATTACGGAAAAAGCTCTTGCGGAAGCAGGCGCTCGGCTGGAAGACGTTATCCGCACGCGTATTATGCTGACGGACATGTCTCGCTGGGAAGAAGCAGCGAGAGCGCCTGGCGAGCTGTTTTCCAATATTCGACCAGCTTGTACCTTTGTTGAGGTAAAGGGATTTATTCGCTCGGCCTGGCTCGTTGAAACGGAAGCTGATGCCGTTATCCTGACGGCCACGTCGACCGCCAAAGACTGAACGAGCGAAAAGGCGCTCTCTAAAAGCACCGGTCCTTTGCAAAATGCGGTTAGTCAGTCTCCAATAAGTTGCGCATTCGTCATCATGAGCGAGGAATGGTGCTGGCGCCAATCTGCTGCAGCATGCCGAGTTGATCCGAGCTGCCCCAACGCTCAACCATTTTGCCGTCACGGAACTTCGAGAGTTGCAGGCCACGGATCTTCACCTTTTTTCCCGTTGGCGCAATGCCCATTAGCGGGCCGTCTTGTGTTCCAGTGAGTGTGTACGCAAATGCGATAGCTTCTTCATCCGCCACAAGCTCTGCGAGTTCCACCTTCATATCAGGGAAGGCTCGGCGCATTTCAGTAAAAAAAGACCGATATCCGTCGGGTCCAGGAACCTGTCCCGGAGCGGGATCGTGGTCGACACAATCACTTGCTACCGCCTCCTTGAATAATTCGTAGTTTCCTGTACTCACCGCTTCAGCAAATTTGCTTAGAGCTGCCGCGTTTGCCTCTTTACTCATTGTTTCGCTCCATTCCGGGAAAGCTTAGCACTGTTTCGGCACGAGTACGACATACGTGTCAGAAATTTCTTGCCCGTTGTGTCATAGCTTCGGATGTTACGGTGCTTGCCAGTCAAGCGCATAAATCTCCTGCGTGCCGGTATCGCGCAGTAACGGCGGGGAGTTGTTAGGCGTGAGGCCAAACCGACGCCGGAACAGAAATCTCTACCTGTTCATGAAATCTCCGTGAATTTCCTCCTGATCCATAGCGAGCCGCTCCTCGCCTGTCAGAAAATGGAAAAACGAAAATGAGCATCCCGGAAGTTATTAGAAATGTATAAGGGCATCGCTGCCGCCGCAGCGGTCTTGTTCTGCGGCACGGCCCTTCTCGCGCAGAAACCTCACGTCGTGATGATCTCGCTGGACGGCATGAAGCCGGAGTACGTCACCCATGCCAGGGAACACCAACTCCACTTACCCGTGCTCGAACGATTTCTCGTGGAGGGAACTTACGCGCAAGGTGTCGTCGGCGTCATTCCCACCGTCACCTATCCAAGCCACACCACCATGATCACCGGTCTTTGGCCGGCCCAGCATGGCGTCGTCTCCAACACGACCTTCGATCCGCTTGAGCAGCACCCTGGCGAATGGTATTGGTATTTCCGCTATCTAAAAGCGCCGACGCTTTATCAAGCCGCCCATCAGGCCGGACTCACCACCGCCGCCGTCAGTTGGCCGGTCACCGTCGATGCGCCCATCGATTATCTCATCGCGGAGTTTCCCCAATCGGAGAAGACCGACGTTCCCCAAGGCAAGCTCGTCAAGCCGGTCAACTTGAAAGACACTATCGGCGTCACATTACCCGCCAACGCGACACAGGACGAAAGAAAAACAGCCTGGTCCATTGGCATCATCAACACCTTTAACCCCAATTACATGCTGATTCACCTCGCCGCGCTCGACCACGCGGAGCACGAACATTCTCCCTTTAGCGCGCAAGCCAATGAAGCGGTCCAGCAACTCGATCGTCTGGTAGGCCAGATCATGGATGCCGAGCTCAACAAGAATGCCGACGCCAAAATCGTCATCGTCTCCGACCATGGATTCGTACGCGTCGACCATCACGTGCTTCTCAACAATCTCTTGGCGAAGGCCGGATTGATGAAGCTTCGTCCAGGTACTGTCCCGAAAGGAACCTCGCCAATCGAATCCTGGCAGGCATCCGCGTGGAACGCCGGAGGTACCGCCGCCATCATGCTTCACGATCCCGCCGACGCTGCCGCGAAAGCCAAGGTGAAGACGTTGCTCGCCTCCCTCGCCGCTGACCCTCAATATGGCATCAACAAAGTGTTAACGCACGAGGAAGTCGCCAAGCGTGGCGGCTACCCCGATTGCGCCTTCCTGGTTGACTTCAAACCCGGCTGGTCCGCCGCCGACGGAGTTCATGGAGCGGCCGTCCAGGACGCTCCGTCCACCGGCACCCATGGCTACCTCCCTGACCACCCCGAACTTCGCTCCACGCTGATGATCCAAGGCGCCGGTGTCGCCAAAGCCCGAGACTTGGGCGTGATAGACATGCGCCAGATTGCCCCCACCGTCGCCGAAATACTCGGAGTCCCACTTCCCCAAGCCAAAATGAAACCCGTCCACTACCGACCTTGACGAGCTCGAATCAGAACGAGTCGGGCGACTGGTGAAATACCAGGAAACAACTGCGTTGTCGATACTAATCCTCTTGGATTGCGAACCGCTCATCGATTCAGAGCTTGCGACTTACGATTGCACGAGGAAACATAGCGCGTTACAAGTAAGCCGCTAGCGCGGCGGACGTAGTGGCTGCGATTCCGTGCTGGGCTGGGCGGCTGTCGTCGCCCACAAAGAATACTGTGGGGACCTGCATGTTGCGAAACCGCGTCGGATCGAAAATATAGCCGTCTACGACCTTGCATTCTCGGGGAACGGTGTGCGCGGTAGCGACACTTGCTGACCATCCGGGCGACGATTGCGCAGACGCAACCTCATGGCCGGGCAGTTGCCCGCACATGAACGATCCGGCCATTTTGCCGCAGTTCAACGTAAGCGAGGGATACCAGCGATTCGAACGCCTGGGTCAACGGCGTTCACTTCTCAACGAGTTCGGCGCCCTCCGGATTCCATGCCGCACCTCAATTTAGGCGGTGTTATCGTGCCATGAGCCGTTTGCTCTGCAGTCCACCTATGTAGAGGTAGAACTCTCTAGTTTACCGTTTCGTCCCCCAAGGAGGACACCTTTACGTATACGCTTTGCCATACAGGAGTTGCGCTGCTGGTGGTTGCTCTCACGCCGTTTCCTGTGGCGGCCGATTCGATTGATATAGGCGATGTGACAGTGTTCGCTTTTGCGAATTCGCGAGGACCAGGCTCGCCGATAACCCTTTCTGATACAAAAATTGGGCCGCCGGGCAGCTCGAACCGCGCCGAAGTCCTGATCGGCGCTGCCGACGGCATTCGTTTCCCCAACTTCGGGGCCGGCCCGTTCGCTTCTGCGGCTGCGGATGCCAACGGAATCGTGGCTACCGGTGTCAACCAATCCTCTTTTCGGTTTTCCGATCCCCCCAATAGCTTGGGTGCGCAAGCAGGTTTCTCCCAGCAAATCATCAACAACACATCTTTACCGGTGACAGTGGATTTGGACCTACACATACCGGCTCCGACGCTGCGCTTCGTCATGCCTGAGACTCCTCCAGGAGCCTTGCAAATTGGGCCACGCGGTGACGCACAAGCTCGCGCCATCATAAGCACCGAGCTCATCCACCCCGATGGCAGCAGGGAATCGGCCGCGCCGTTCCTCTACGGACTTGGAAGTAGCAGGAATCCGCAAGGCGTTCTGGTAGCTGTCCCCGACGAACCTGGCGACGTGGTCACGAGATTTGACGGACCTGACGGCGCTACGGGCTCTAACTCCTTTCTCGGTTCTTTCGGCTTTCGCTTACCCGACCGGGTGGAAACCGACTTGCGTATTGCTGAGATTGGCCCGGGTGATATTTTGTCGTACACATACAGCTTCAATACTTTTGCCAATGCCGGATGGGAGCTAGAGGCCGCGTTCGCTCAGATCGGCGACCCGTTTGATCTCAACCTGACCGGCGGCCGCTTCGATCTCCATATAAGTGATGCCGCCGGACCCGTCACTCCCACGAGCTCCGTTCCTGAGCCCGGCACGCTGGCGACGTTGGGCGCGGGCTTATTGCTGCTCGGTTGCCTTCGCAGACGACAATTGGCGCGATGAACCCACTGTGGTGATCCGGCAATACGAAACAGAAAATTGTTTTCCCAACACTCCGATCATCGCTATCACGGCGTCTGCTATGGTCGGCCATCGGGAAGAGTTCTTGGCGTCGGGTATGGACGATTATCTCGCCAAACCGTACCGACCGCAGGAACCTAGAATGGCCTCTTTCGCGGTCGATACGGACGCAAAGTCAATACAGACTGCTCGGCCAAATCTACTTCGGCGTCAGCTTCAACAACTTGCTAGTCGCCGGCGTGTTGTCCTGGATCACCGCTGTGCCGCTGTCCGTCAGTGCATAGACGGCACCGTCCGGCCCAACTCGAACATCACGAATACGGCTGTGCAGATCCGTCAACAAAGCCTCTTCGGCGACCACCTTGTCGCCCCGTAGCGTGAGCCGGTCGAGCAGCATCCCGCGCAAGCCACCCACAAACACGCTGTTCTTCCATTCCGGAAACAGGCTTCCCTGATAGAAGGCCAGCCCCGAAGACGCTATCACCGGATCCCAGTAGTAGACCGGCTGCTCCATGCCGTTTTTCGCCGTGATCCCCGCCCCTACGGCGGCGCCGGAATAATCGATGCCGTGCGTGACTACCGGCCATCCGTAATTCTTGCCCTTTTCAATTATGTTGAGTTCGTCACCGCCGCGCGGGCCATGTTCCGTCTCCCACAGGCGATGCGTTTCGGGGTCGAACGCCAGGCCCTCCTGGCTGCGTTGACCAATGGACCAGATTTCCGGTAGTGCGCCCGGCGTGCCGATAAACGGATTCTCGGGAGCCGGCTTGCCATCAGGCGTGATATGGATGATCTTGCCGAGATCCGTATCCAGCTTTTGGGCCACATCCCAGGGATGGGCTCCCGCAGCGTCGCGGTCGCCGATCGTCACAAATAGGTTTCCGTCGGCGGCAATCGCAATTCGGCCGCCGGTTTTAGTGCCGGCCGACAGGTCGTTTCCGTTCGGCTTTGCTGGCGTCGAACGGAAGATAACCTTCACGTCGCTGAGCGTATTGCTATCCAGCCGCGCTCGCGCCACATTGGTGGCGCCGACTACATGGTCGGCGTAGCCGAAGAACGTGAAGAAGATGTGGTGGCTGGTGGCAAAGTCAGGGGCTAGCGCCACGTCGAGCAGACCGGTCTCCGGATCGGATGACAACGCAGGCAGGCCAGGCAGCGGCTTCGAAAGAACATTCTGCCTGTTGAGGATGCGCAGGGCACCAGGCAATTTTTCAGTGATCAGGATACTGCCGTCCGGGAGAAAGGCCATACTCCACGGCGCGTGCAGCGCACTGGTGAGCGTGGTTACCTTGTAGGGTGCGGTCGCGTGGTAGGGTGCACGCGTTTGCTCTGGGAAAAGAGGTTTGTCGTCACTCTTTTCGGGAGGACTAGGATCGATAGGCTGGCCTTCCACCGTCGCGTAGACCTTATATCGCGGACTAAATCGGCTGGGTCGCGAGGCGGTTGACGGTAGCTCTTTCTGGGCAGCGGGCGATGTGGCGAGTGACGAAGTTCCGGGAGCTTGAGCCATGGCGGTTGCGGAAAACCCCATGGCGCAGACTAACCATAAATCGATCAGGCGAAATTGCATATACAGTGATTCGTTCCTCGAGAATTACAGGCCTATAGATACCATGGTGGAAACGCTGGTCGCCACTCTCGATCGCACTCGAAAGAAAAGTGCTGAGCGCGAGATTTGAGTCGACAGTTAAATCTTCAAAATTTCGTTAGCGCTCGTCAAAAGTTCGGCAGGCTACGCGCTGATGCTTGGACGGAATCTTCCGAGTTGATTTGAACTGGGTCGAGCTCGGAAGTACTAGTTGAAAAGTACTGATATGCTAAGTACCGCTGTACCGAACCAGTTCATCCTTTCAGGAGTTTGCTCATGAAAAGAATCGGTTTCGCGAGGTTGGCGCTACGCGTCGTCGCCTGCATGCTTCTCGTCGGCACCGCCTTGTTGGCGCAGTTGGACACAGGAAACATTACGGTGACTGTAAAAGACGCTACAGGCGCGGATGTGCCTGGTGCGCCGGTCGTGTTACACAACCAAGCCAAAGGAATTGACCTTCGCACTGGAATTACGAACGAGCAGGGGTCGTACACGTTTGCATTGATTCCCGAGCGGCAACTACTCGCTGCGCGTGGAGAAGCAGGGATTCAAGAGGTACGAGCAGTCCGGAATTTATCTGCAAGTGAACGAACAGATCGCCGTCCCCATCACGCTTCAGCTCGGCGAATTGAGCGAGCAGGTAACGGTGACGGGCGCTGCCCCTCTTGTAGAGTCCACGAGCGCCACCATCCGCGAGACGATCGACCGCGTGAGGGTTTCCGAACTTCCCCTCAATGGCCGGAACGTGCTGCAATTACAGATCCTCGTTCCCGGCTCGGTTAGTGCCGGGTCATTGGATCAAGGCGCCAATACGCCAGGGTACGCGGTGAACGGCGGCATCGGCGGCTCGAATATGTATTCTCTGGATGGTGCTGAGTACCAGGACTCGTATTTCAACGCTCCGCTGCCATTCCCTAATCCCGACGCCATCCAGGAGTTTACGATTCAGACGAACTCGTACAGCGCGGAATTTGGCCGGAATCGCGGCGCTTCGATCAACGCAGTCACCAAATCGGGCACGAACGATTTTCATGGCGGCGCGTTCGAGTTTGTGCGCAACGACGATTTCGATGCCCGTCCGTTTTTCTCTACGGCCGTCCCGGTCTTTAAGCGCAATCAGTTCGGCGCTCAGTTCGGCGGCCCTATTCGCAGGAACAAGACTTTCTTCTTCGCGGCTTGGCAGGGCACACACGTACGCGGAACCCCGACAACCAGCACCGCTCAGGTGCTATCCCCCGCTGAACGCACGGGGAATTTCTCGCAACTTTTGCCCAAGACAATAACCGATCCTCTATCCAACAAACCGTTTCCCGGGAATATCATTCCGCAGTCGCGTCTTAGTCCTCCGGCCACGAATTTTCTGAATAAGTTCGTTCCGCTTCCCAATCTTGGACAAAACTACGTCACACCGCAGCCCTCGCCTTCGGACGGCAATCAATATCTGACCCGTATCGATCATGAGTTCAACGAGAAGGACAGGCTGTACGGGCGCTACATTTATAACGACGATTTCCTGTTCAGTCCGGCTGGCAACCTGGCGGACTGGGGCATTAACCAGACGTTCCACCGGCAGGGAGTTGCAGTGGGCGAAACGCACTCGTTCAGTCCCGCGATCGTCAACAATTTCCAATTTTCGTTCAACCGCGTTTTCTCCTATATTGTTCAGACGCCTGATTTCTTATGGTCGGATTTGGGCGCGAACCTCCCGGTTGCAAGTCCTGTCACGCACAGTTGGCAGAGCCTGACGATCAGCGGATACTTCAACGCCGTTACGGGCACGTTCTGGGACCTCGCTCGAAATACATACGGGATCAACGATTCGGTGAACTGGAATCACGGCCGCCACTCGGTGAGTTTCGGTGCCCAGATCGCTCGCTATCACGTCGATCAGGTGAACGAGTTTTTCTCGCGATTCGGAGGAACGTTCAATGGCTTCGCCACCGGCGACTCAGCAGCCGATTATATGATCGGCGATCTCAACCAGCTTCGTATGGTCGGCGTACTGAGTAACAACCTGAGCCAGACCAACTGGCAGTTCTTTGCATCCGATGAATTCCGGGCGGCGCGGGGACTCACAATCACTCTCGGCATTCGCTGGCAGCCGGACCTGCACTTTACCGAGGCAAGCGGAAAGGAAAGTTCTTTCCGTCCGGGCTTGCAATCCAGTGTTTTTCCGAACGCACCAAACGGACTGCTGTTCAAGGGCGATTCCCAACTGCCCTCGAACGTCATCAACCCTAATTGGCTTAACTTCGCGCCGCGCGTCGGCTTGGCGTATGACGTGTTTGGAAACGGCAAAACGGCATTGCGCGCCGGCTATGGGATTTTCTACGACGATTTCGCCTCCATCCGGTTGAACCGTTTCCCCCTGATCCAACCTTACGTACTCGATACCACCGTGTTCGCCGTTCCTCTAGCGGATCCGTTCCTTGGGAAAAGTCCCTATCCGTTCATTCCGCCTACCACGGAGGCGCAGAAGAAAGCGTACCAGTTCGTTACCCCTGCGGCGACTACGTCGTTCAACGCTGATTTCCGCACGCCTTACGCACAGCAGTGGAATTTCAATATTCAGCAGCAACTGCCGTTCCAGATCATAGTCACTAGCGCATACGTTGGCTCGAAGAGCGCCCGGTTGTTCGGATCGCACAATCTCAACCCGGCGGTGTACGGTCCCGGAGCGACCGTGGCCAATACACAGGCCCGTCGCATTTACCAGGCGTTCGGCACAATTGAAGACGAGTCTACTGTCGGTTATTCCCAATATCACTCGTTCCAGCTGACCATCAATAAGCGGTTCTCGCGAGGCTTCACGCTGCTCGCCGCATACACGTTCTCGAAAGACATCGGGTTGACGTCGTCACAGGGTGAGGGGTCGCTAGGCACGCGCGATCCGAACAACTGGAATCTGGACAAAGGACTAATGCCAACCGACCGGCCGAACATTCTCGCCATCTCCTCGGTTTGGCAGGCTCCTTCGCCGAGCGGTAATAAGGTTCTAAAAGCGGCTCTTGGAGGATGGGAACTGACCGGTATTTTCACAGCCGCTAGCGGTGCACCTCTTACCGTGCGCGCCGGCGTCGATCGGTCGCTCAACGGCCAGGGTCTGGACACAGCCGATCAGGTCGGTGATTGGCAAATCAACGGAAGCCGGTCGCGCTCTGCGGAGCTGCTGCAGTGGTTCAACACCGCGGCCTTTGCGCTTCCCGCGCTCGGAACAGTCGGCACCTCTGGAATCGACATCGTTCGTGGTCCGGCAATGTCGAATCTCGACCTCGCGGTGTTCAAGAATTTCTCGGTGAAAGAACACTGGAAGTTCCAATTTCGAGCCGAGTTCTTCAATTCTCTGAATCACACGGTGCTTGGGAATCCGAATACGACGTTAACCAACGCGACTTTCGGAAAGATCTTGTCAACTCAGACGCCGCCGCGCATTGGCGAGCTCGGACTGAAATTATCGTTCTGATCCTCTGTCGGAAGGTAATAGCGGTTTGCGCAACAAACGCGCAGCGCGCCGTTTGATCAGGACGGGTTGGCCGACTGGCAAAATACAAGAAAACAACGGCATTTCTCGTTACTGATCCTTTTTGGGTTGCGAACCGCTCATCGATTCAGAGCTTGCGACTTGCGATTGCACGAGGAAGCATAGCGCTTGATCCGTCCACTCAATCAGAATGTGAAAGAATACAACCCTTGAAAAAACTGAGACCGGGGTGTTAGAGGTGGCCGACACAACCATACAGGTCGATTGTGACTTCAGGAAAGTGATCGAGTTTCTGAATGATTTGGACGAACCTAAGAAAGAATGGCAACTCTTCCTGCATATAAATAAACCGCAGCATGAATGTTGGAAAGAGCGTCTTGAGAGGTGGCGCCTACATTTTGCCGTCTATCAAGTAATTGATTCGTCTCCGGGCGAAGATATCCGGTCAATGTTTAGTCACCTGACGGTTCTGGATGGAAAATTTTCTCTCGCTCTGACGATTAACAGCTTCATTCTCACTGCGACGACGTTCCTGGTCACGCACGTCAGTGACCTGACGGCATTGCTAAAAAATGCCGCGATGAAAGATGGCTTCCAGGACGGGCTGATCGGGCTGAGTGGCGTAATCGGCTTTTTTTCGCTACTCAATATGTGGAATTGTCTCAAGGGGGTCAGGCGGGTAGTGTGGGGCGATCTTAGGCATTGGCTTACTGCGGAGCGCGCTTCAAATAACTCCACGGCAATAGCGCTGAGAGGCGATTTTGACCGCGCCAAGCACGATCATGCTAAGTTCCTAATCTTAGCGATTGCGAGGCGCACAAACCGTCCGCTACCAGTCCTGACACGGTCGAATCAGAAGGAGTTGGACTAAGGGTGAAATACGAGGAAGCAACCGCGTTTTCAGGACCTGTGGCTGGACAACAGGTTTGAGACGGTGATCGCAGTCCAATCTTCGCGCTCGCCCGTGGCTCTCAACGGATAGATGCACTAGCGCAATGGAGGGCGACAGGTCGAGGTATTGGCAGTAGCGGTTCAGCGCCTGCCAATGCCCAGGTCATCCGAATGCCCGGCCTTTAGGCGAGACCACTGGGCGGTAGGGCGTCCGTCGATGCGCGTATTTTGCTTTCCTTCAAACTGTTGGGGCCAGCCGGTCGGCGAGTCCTCCCCCGTCTCCTGCCGCCCATAGACGGTCAAGTCGAGCAATCGGTAGCTATTATCCATCGCCTCGACGCCGCGCATCGTCGTCCAATAAGTCTCGAAGACACGCGATCCTTGTCGCAAGTAGCAAACGATGTGCATCATGCCCACGCGGCGCCCAACCAAGAGGGTTGCGAGCGAATCTTGAGCCGAGTACCAAGGCATCTCCCAGCCCATGAAGCCGCGATAGCGGATGCTCTCTTCGTACGGGCCTTGGCAGAACGTGGCATAAGTGACGTCGCGAGAGTGAATATAGGACAGCTCGCGGACCTGCGATGTAACCCAAGTGCACCCCTCGCATTGCTCCGGCGCAGGGTGGCCGGTGTTCCACATGAAGTAGTAGGCAATGAGCATCCGGCGTCCCTCAAATGCGTCCAATAGTGTCGCCGCGCCACGTTCTCCAATGAGCAGCGTGGCGCCATCTACCTCGACCATGGGGAGCCGCCGGCGGGCGGCCGCAATGGCATCGCCTTCTCTTGTGTGAGCTTTCTCTCGAACCCGTACTGCGTCCAGCTCTGCCTGGAAGACGCCCCGATCGACTATTCGAGGCCCTTCAAGTGCATCGGTCATACTTTCGCCTCTGCGTCGTGCTTTCGGAAGGCGGCTACTCCAGCGTCGGACACCTCGACCCACTTCGGGAGAGGCGAGGGCTCGGCATCGTAGTTGTCGTGCCAGTTCCACCACCTGTATGGCTTGGTTTGGGGATAGCCTTCTGGCGAATCCTCCCAAGTCTCTTGACGGCCGAGCGGCGTGAGATCGAGATAGCTCCAGGTGGTCCCCATAGCCTCGTCGCCGCGGCCGTTGATGAAGTATGTGCGGAACACCTTGTCGCCGTCACGGATGAATACGTTGTGGCCGTGCCACTCGTGCACGCCGAAGTCGGTATCGAAGCTGTCTGTGATGGTGTACCACGGCATCTTCCAGCCCATTCGCGCCTTCAGACGCTCGATGTCTTTCTGAGGCGCGGGCGAAGCGTACGCGAGGGTGGTGTCGCGGGCGTTCAGATGCGCGAGATGGGCTACCTGGTCGGCTACAAAGGAGCAGCCGCGGCAAGCATGTTCGGGCCAGCCGAAGACGCCCGGCTCGAAGAAAGCGCGGTAGACGATCAATTGAGGGCGGCCCTCGAACAAGTCGAGCAGGCTTACCTTGCCCTTCGGTCCATCGAACTCGTACTTTTTGTCCACAGCCATCCACGGCATCCGCCGGCGTTCGGCGGCCAGCGCGTCCCGGGAGCGGCTGAAGGTTTTCTCCTTCACGAGAAGCTGCCGGCGCGAAGTTTCCCACTCCTGCGGCGACACGATCGGAGGGGTGTTTATCGGAAGCTGCCCTTTCCCGTGTTCCTGGTCTCTTTTGTTGCTTGTTGCCATCTTAATTTTTCCTTTGTTTTCTGAAATGGACGGGGACGATTTGTTCTGAAAAATTTTCCAAACTTGCCGATGCATAGCGCGAGAATTCCTCCCGTGGATCCGGCCCCGGCGACGATTACTGCTGTGCTTGCGATGCATGCTGGACACATCTGTCCCTCCGCTGAACCTCGGATGTTGGCTTTTCGTTGGTCTCAAAATTCCAGGCACTGGGACTCGTAAAAGTCCCCAAGCCAACAACCCGCGCAAGATCAATCAAGCGCGAACACGCCTCATTGTGCTTGGGGACGCAGCACAACCGCTATCAAAAAGTTTCGATGGGCGAAGTTGCGAAGGTCTTGTAGTGGGCGATGGTTTTGCGCGTGGATTGACGAAAATCGGAGGGCGTGCAACGAAACGATTTCCGAAACGCCGCAGTGAAATGGCTATGACTCGAAAAGCCCAGACCCAAGGCGAGTTCCGTCAGATCGGTTGAATGTGGAATCTCGACCAACGCCCGAGCCAGCCGTAGCTGGACGAGGTATCCATGAAGCGGAACACCTTCGGCACGCCGAAACGCATCCGTTAAGTAGGCTGCAGACGCTCCGACCGCGGATGCTATCTCCTTCAGTCGAACGGTGCTGTTCCAATTGGCCGCGAGGAAAGTCTTGGCCCGATCTACGAGCCGCCGTGTTCCCGGATGGAGCGCCTCGTCACCGTGGAAACCCTGCAACGCTGACACGATAAGTTCAATGACCAGTTCATCGGCGGCGAGTTCATCCAACTCGCCGGCGCGGACCATTTGGCGAAAGCGCACACTCGCTCGCTGGATCATGGGGTCCGCGCGGCGCCGCCGGTGGCGGAAAAGAGGATGCACGCAGGGTCGCTCGACGTTTCCGACCAGTTCGGCGACGACGTCCGGGCGTGGAGTAACGATCAACTCACCGCAACCGTCTCTGTGCAGTTGAGATAGCCTAAATGCTTCTCCGGGCGGCACAAATAAGATCTGATTCGCATCTCCGACGATATCCTGGCCGCCGACGTGCCAAATGAATGCACCACGATACGGGAAGCAGATTTGGGTTTTTGGGGAGTGGTCTTCGGCGCTTCTCGTCAACGGCGCTTCCTGAGTTGCCCAATCCTCCACCAGCGCGATGCTTGAGTTTATGAGCACGCTGCGCGCTGATCGTTCCATTGAGACGTTTCGGGCGTGCCGTGTGACAGTGCCGGTGCGGCTCGAAGATGCGGGAATGCAATGGGACCTCACCTCTTTATTTTATTGGGGAGATGATTTGAATAATGCCTGACGGCGCAGTGTCTAGTGATCCACTTTGACGGTTTGTCGGCTATGATTCTCTATGACTGGCGATCAATAAGCGCGCGGTTCGCGCGTAATACGGCGACCGGAGTCGCGATAAGCATCAAGGCCGAGTTCGGCGGCGCACGCTATGTCCTACTTGCGGTTTCGCCGTATCCTCCGCTCACATGTCTGATGGGTGGTTCGCGCGCAACCAACTTCGGGTGTTATCCGGCCTGTATGTGGGCGTAGTCCTGGAGAATCCGTGATTCGATGCAGTGTACAAATTTATCGCACAAATGATTGGGCCTACTGCTTCTCGAACAGCTCGACATTATCGACCTTGCGCCCCTGCGGATCGCTTCCCTTTGCATAGGCGGTCATTGTCTTGCCGTCCTTGGAAATGACCAGCCTGCCCCCAATGACAAACTTACCTTCGTGCTTGATCATGAACTTAATCGCGTTGTCGTTGAGGACATTCACCGCCACCGTCATCCCCTCCTCGATAGGATGATCCTTGCCGTCCCATGCGACAGTGCTGTTCTCATTTATCGGTTTGCCATCGGCGTCGGTGCCGGTGGCGGTGCGCTTCCATTGATCGCCGACCGCTTCAAACGTCACTGTCGCATCCTTATACGCGGTGCCCGGAGAAAACTTGGACTTGGCGGGATTGAGTTTCCATGTGCCGACGAATGCATCGTTCGCCGCAAGCACCACGGTTGAGAAAACGCAGAAAGCGGTAAGTAGTTTGAAGCCATGCATGAGCGCAACCCCTCCCCAGGGGTGGAGCGAGTATATCGCAACCTGGGTTCTTTCAAGAAGCGGACTTATGTGCCTCACCGGTCGCCCCTTCTCCGAAAGACGGTGTTTCTGACCAGTAGAGGAGCGGGTATTTGGCAAACTGCACGCGCATCACGGGACTACGTAAACGTTCGCTACAGCCCCGGCGATCTTTCTCAACTTCTCTATAGCGCCTCCGCGCCCACAAGCGACGTCCCTACCGGGCTTCACAGCCCTTGCACGCGGCGGTAATAGGACCATTTCTGGGGGCGTGGCAAGTTCCGTCGCTTGAACCGTGGGAACTCTGACATAATGGCCCCCTATGAAATTCGTTTTCTCCGCATTGCTGCTCGCGGTGATACTGTCTGCCGAGGAGCAGCCCAACAAACCCCAGACACTGAAAGAAGTACTCCTGGAACAGCTGCACACGACGCATGACAAGGCGGACTGGTTCGTGCCTCTCCACGTCGCCATTGCGGGCCTGAAGCCCGCGCAGGTGACGATGACCGACAACCACGGCAACCACTCCATCGGGCAGCTTGCGTATCATTTGCTCTTCTGGGATACGCGTGCGCTTCAGGAGTTCAACGGCGAGAAGCCTCCGAAGTTCATTGGGAACAACGATGAGACGTTCGACAAATTTGACGGCCTCAAATGGCCCGAGACAGTCGAGAAATTGGATGCCGTCATGAAAGCCTGGGAGAAGGCCGTTGCTGATGCAGACGAGGCAAGGCTCAAAGCCAACGCATCATTAATCGCACACATAGGAACGCATAACGCATACCACATTGGGCAGATCATCTATGTGCGCAAATTGCAGGGAACGTGGGATGCGAGTAACGGCGTCAAATAGATTCAGCCTCCCCTGCCCCAGCGACGAGGTGAGTTGGCCCACGAGAATCCGACGAGGTGGACGAATCGCCCGTGTTCCGTAACGCAATTTGCAGGTTCACTTTTCCACCAAGACACGATTCGCGAAACGAGACCGATCACTTCTCCGGCATACGAGTTTTAGGGCAACTGTAAATCTGCTCGACAACTCTACTTTCGCGACAAGGGGCACAGCGTCCTCAATTCACTCAGGATCTAGTCGTGTGTGAAGACAGAGATAACTCTATTGTTTCCGGGGAAAATGCCTCCACTTCGTCGCGCCGTCGCCAAAAATACACCGCAATCAGGATCGAAACCACCGTCAGCGCCGCGCCGAACTCGGTGGCGACATACCAAGTTTTAGTGTTGAACGCAGTGAGTGGATCAAAGAACCTCTGGATGAACGTATTGTGAGCGGCGTGCAAAAAGACGCAGGGCCAAATACTCCCTGACTTTAGACGCATCCAGGTCCAGAGGAAGTTGATTGTGGTGACCGTGACGGTGAAGAGCGGCAGGTAGTACCAGACCGGAGTCAGGCTGTGATACGAACCGAGCAGGAGAATGGGGTAGTGCCACACGGCCCAAATGATCCCCGAAATGAAAGAAGTGGCAACGAAGCCGTGGCGCTTGGCGAGTTCTGGCACAAGGAATCCTCGCCAGCCGATTTCTTCGCCTAAGACGGTGGCAAAGTCCTTGATGACGGCAATGGTAGCCGTGAAGAAGAAATAGAACGTGATACTCGCCCACTGCGGGAGCGGGCCGAATCCAAAGCTCTTGGCGACCAGATCCACGAACGCCTTGTTGTAGAACCCACCGAGGCCAGTAGTCCAGACAAACGTATATATGAGGGTGGCGTATCCCAACGGGATCAAGTAGCCCGCAACCTGATAACGCGTCTGGCCCCACCTCCACGCAAGGGTGGACACGCTCCGGCCCAAGTATTTGCAGGCGAGCAGCGCGCCCATCGCTGGGCACCACATGAGGCAGCCGGTGTAGTCCACCCACTGTCCGCCACCAGTGCTGGATATCGCAATCAGGAAATAAAAGATAGAACTGAAGCCCAGAGTGCACAGCAAATACACAGGTACCGCTCGACGGTCTTTAAGCGGAAGCATGGGACCAATGTTATCGTGCGCCGATTGATAAAAATGGCGGTTTTCGGTGCGGGGTCAGCTGTCCGCTGAAGGGGAATAGAGCTTGTAAACGGCGCGCAGAGCCAATGAAAAGCCGCTGGTCGTAGGGTCGGCTATGTTGAGATCGGCGGTCCAGAACAGCTTATGGCAACGGTCGAGCGATCTAAATGAAACCTCCTGCCGTCCCCCGGTCAAATGACCAGTTCAGTGGCACAGCCGCGGAGATCCATTTCGTATTCGATGCTCTCGATCGGAGGTTGCGAGTAGTGCCACGTAACGCCGTGCGCTCCGCCTTCTTCCTGACGCTCAAGCAGTTCGGTCTCGAGAAAGGGATGGATATCATGCACCGAGTAAATTTCGCTTACCGTGACGTCATTCCAACTCACGCTGAGCCCTTTCAATCTGCCTTCCATCAGTCCGATGACAAAGTGCATCTTCTCCTGGATTGCGGCCGGGCTGGACTCTCCAGGCCGCACCACATCGTCCGGATCAAGTGAGCCTTCAGGCAACTCGCCTGCTCCAGCAACCACAAACGTCTTCCGTTTTGCGCTGGACCGAACCGTGTAGGAGAAGCCATAGAGTGCCGGCTCTGCCGGTGGATTTATCGCGGGTGCAACATTCGTGCGCGCTATCGGGTTTATACCGTCAACAAGCACGTCCCATTGCTTCAGGACATCGACGTAGCCCGCGTTGAACTCGTGAAAGCCAGTAAAGCTGAACGGCTTCGGCGATCGTAACTCCATTCCGCAAATCGCCTGGAGTGGCCGCCCAGCTTTCCGGAGGTGTGTCTCGACGGTGTGAAAGCCTGCCCGCAGCGGAACATAGTGTGAAAGGCGAACATGCACAATCTCGAAACCCGCTTCCGCGGTGACACCCGCGGAGTAGGGAGCAATGCCTTTCAGAAAGTGGTAGTTACCCCGCTTGTTTTCGGCCAGCATGAACTATGAGGATAGCCCGACGGAAGTCGGCTAGACTTCCCGATGGGAATCAAAGTGAAGGGATGCGCGTTATGTCGGAACGTTCCATCAGATCCGCTGAAGTATTGTAAAGACTTTTATCACAGTCGCACAGGCTGCGCCCAGGCGGGCAAGTGATTTGGTGCTGGTGTTAAAGGCAGCTCGCAATACTAGCGCAGAAACTCGTCTTCGGTTCTATTCAGCGCAGCTTCGCGTATTCCGCCTTTGCCTGTTTAAGGACGGGGAGGTTCGCATCGGCATCTTTCCAGAGCGTGAGGAAATCCTGATAAGCCTTTTTCGATTTGGTTACATCGCCTGCGACAACATACGCTCTGCCCAGTTGCAAGTACGCCAGGGCGCCGACAGGATCGGCGAAAACGATGCCGCGATGATCGAGAATCTTTTGGAATTCTGTAGCTGCCTCTCGGCCCTGGTGTGCTTCGAGGTACGCTTGGCCACGAACATACGCCGGATAGAGGCCTCCAAACCTGGCAAAAAATGCTGTGCCCGGCAGCGCGAAATCGTAGGGAACCGCCCGTTGCAGCCGGTCGACCGCGTTCAATGGCACCCGATGAGCGAGGGCGGAAAGAGCGCCGAGCGTGGGAAGATACTCGAATTGCACAGGGGTATCCTCAGGGAACCGTTTCTCCAAGTCGGCGGCGAGCTTCTGAGATCCGGCAGAATCACCCGAGAGCGCCAGCGCAAACGCCGCGGCATATTCCACATCGCGGCCTTTTCCAAGCTCCAGCGCTGCCCGCGCGCGCTCCTTTGCCGGGCCCGCATTCCCGAAATGCGCCTCGCACACCGCCTCCGCGGCCTCGTAGATTGCGGCTCTTTCGCGATTGCCGGCCTGCTGCGCCAACGCGATTCCGCGCTCCCACATCGTTCGCGCCTGCCGCATTTGACCGGAACGCGCGAGCACCAGGGCCTGATTCTGGGACATCCAGTCCTCCGCCTGCTCTCCGGGCGCGCGCGCGATTTCGTGGTCCATTGCCGCCTGATCTCCCTTAAAAAACGCCAGGTAATACCGAGTGATCAGCATTTCGGGGATTTCCAGTTTGTGCTCTGGCGCCCGCCGCAAGACGTCGGCGGCCTCCGCGAACCGGTTCAGAAAAATGTAATGCTGGGCCACACCATACGGGTATGAGTTGTCCGGATTCAGCCGAATGGCCTCTTGCCCTGCTTGAATCCCCCTTTCGTATTGGCCCGTGCCTAGTGTCCCCCAGCCCGCCAAAACCGCCCAGCCCTGCCAATCACGGGGATAGGTTTGCACCCACGATTCGAGGGTCTGGAGCTCTCTTGGCAAGTTTCCCGTCACCTGCCGGTCGTAGAAAAAAAGGATCCAGAGCCTTTCCCGGTCGCTGACACGATCCCGAAGCGCGTAGGCTTTGCGGGTGTAGTCAGCGGCAAGATCCGTTTGGCCCAGGTTCCAGTACACGATCGACAAATGACCATACGCCATAGCGAATTGCGGGTCGATGGCGATGGCACGCTGAAAGTGGGGGATCGCGGCAGGTCCGCCATGCGCAAAAAGCGCGCTACGCCCGGCACTGTACTCCCTGAGAGCTTCGAGAGACGGCGTAGTCGCCTGCTCGAGTGGCGTCGAGTGCTCCTGGATGGTGGCGAGCGATTCGCCCAGCCGGGTCCTCATTTGAACCGTAATTCGGGAGAGCGCATTCAGGACCTCTTCCTTACTTCCGGCTTGGGCCTGCGTCTGTGCGAGGACAGCTCCGGTGCGGCAGTTGCTCGCGCGCAACCATAAAACGTACTGGCTTCCCAGGCCTGTAATCGAGCCTTCCAGAACCGCAGTGCTGCCGGTGCGCTCGCAGATCTCGCGGGCGATCTCCGGATTGAGCAGCGTCTCCGGCGGCCGATTCATGAGATGCACTGTCTGTTTGATGCTGTCGTCCGATAAGAGCCTAAGGAATGGGGACTGTTCCAGTTGGACGGCCAACCCGTGGCGAAGCGTCTGATCGAACACCGCGTCGCCGGTCTTATTCTCGAATTCGCCCAGAACTATCGTGTCCTTCGGCGTGAGTTTCGGGGCGCGATGGAAGTAGAAATACGGAACGGACAAAAGAGCGAGAATAACAGCGGCTGCCGAAACGGTTATCCAGGGGCTCCTTGGTGTGGTTGTTCGTTTCAGTTCCCTCTCGAGCTCGGCAGCCGATTGCCACCTTCGTCCAGGGTCTTCCTCCAGGCACCGGGTTACGATTCTTTCGAGCTTTCGTGACGGCATGCGCCTCCGCTGGGACCCGACGCGTGCGCCCGACAGCATCTCATAGAGGAGGCAGCCGACTGAATAGAGGTCCGAACGGGCATCGGCCGGCTTGGCTTCCCGCTGTTCGGGCGCCATGTAGCCCGGCGTGCCCATCACGATGTGGCTGGCGGTAACGCTATCGTCCTGGCCTAGCTTCGCGAGGCCGAAGTCCAAAATCTTGATTCCGGATTTCGCGATCATGATGTTCGCGGGCTTGAGGTCGCGGTGCACGAGGCCCTTGCCGTGCGCCTCGGCCAACGCATTTAGAATCTGCGAGGCATAGAGGAGAACGGTATTCGGCGGCAGGGGTCCGCTTTTCAGCCGGGCCGCTACAGTCTCGCCTTCGACCAACTCCATCACGAGATAGTTCGGCCCGATGTCGTAAAGCGTACAAATGTGGGAGTGATTCAGCGCCGCAATGGAGCGCGCCTCTCGCTCGAAGCGCGCACTAAATTGCTGGTGCATGATCTTGATGGCCACGGCGCGGTCTAACCGCGTATCCACAGCCCGAAAGACCTCACCCATGCCGCCTTCGCCAAGTTTGCTCTCGACTTGATAAGGACCCAGGCGAGTGCCCGACGGCATTAGTGTCACGGTACGAACGTGGAGCGAGGGGAGGCTCTCATCCTGATGCGCAAGCAGGGATTCGACCTCGCGGCGCAGTTCGGGATCCGCCCGAGCGAATAGAGCGGAACGCTGGTCGGCAGAACTTTCACGGACGGCATGATAGAGCTCTTCCATCTGCTGCAGACGATCCGGGGTCATCGCTGGTTCTCAATCTGGATCTCAATCATGACAGAAATGCCGCGCAGACGCGGCGAGAACTACGACAGTTCCCGGGTGAGCCAGGCGCGGGCAAAGTCCCAGTCGCGCCGCACGGTTCGCGGCGAGATTTTAAGGATCTCGACGATCTCTTCTTCTTGAAGGCCCCCGAAATAGCGCAGCTCTACGACTTTGGCCTGTCGCGGGGCGACTTCTGCGAAGGCGGCCAGCGCGTCGTCCAAGGCGACGATCGAACGGTTTGGCTCCGGCGAGACAATAGCGGTTTCGTCCAAATTCAGGCGCACTGCGCCGCGGCCGCGCTTCTCCGAGGCACGTGCGCGCGCAGCGTCCACCAGAATGCGCCGCATCATTTGCGCCGCGATCGCAAAGAATTGTGCGCGGTGCCGCCACTCTACTTGCGTTACATCGACCATCCGCAGATAGACTTCGTGCACCAGGGCGGTCGTTTGCAGCGTGTTGTCCCGCCGTTCGCCTTTCATTTGGCGGCGCGCCATGCGGCGCAGTTCCTGGTAAACCTGCTCGGACAACTCATCGAGCGCGGCCGGCTGCCCGGCCGACCAGGCTTTGAGCAGATTGGTGATTTCTTCGCCCAAAAAAAAGTATGGCACCCATGGCCGCTTTCGGCTCGCTGTTCCGCCTGTACTGGCAACAGGAAATCATCCTGCTTGGAGGAAAAATATGAGACCGAAAATTATTGCGGCCAAAGCGGGCGTAATGACCGCCTGTCTGTTCATTGCTTCTATCGCGAGCATGCCAGCTCGAGCTGGTACGGTCGGCGCCACTTTCAGCTTTGCTGGGACGGAAGTTGGGCCTCCCGTTCAAAGCGGTGCGACTCTGATCATCGACAATTCGGCGACCGGTTCTTTTCTTACGTATGATCCGGCCCTGAACGCGATTTGGAATCCCGTCACATTCGTTGACCACTGTATTATAGATCTAACCACAGGATTCCTGAACGGAACCATCACCTTTACGTTCGCGGATGGAGCCAAGTTATTCGGCAACGAGTTCGAAGACGTTAGGGCGCTCGTGACAACCGGCGGCATTGGTCCGTTCACAGAGATATACACTTTCACCGGAGGAACTGGTGAATTCGCCGGCGCTACCGGCTCGGTTTCTGGCATGGGGATCGGAACAGCTAGCGGCTTTACGGATTCGGGTAGTGGAGCCCTGACTGCGGCCGGGATCTCTACGCCCGAGCCGGCATCGATCGCACTGATTTTCGGAGGCTTGTTCGTTATGGCAGCACGCCGTAAGCTGGCCCGCCGTTTCTGAACCGCAGCGGAGCTTCCAATTAGCGCAACCGGGAGTGTGATGATGCCAGTGCCCTAACTTCACTGAACTGTGCGGTTGCAACCTTGATCGCGACATTACGTCGGCTCTGAATCGTCGCGTCGAGGTCGTGCGGGCTACGGAGTTAGCGGCTAACTGACGCGCGAACCGGAAATTGGCCACTGAGCAAGGTCGGCCAGATCCGCCCTTACGGCCCAGCGTAGTGTAATCCAAGTTGTCGTGTAGTCGTTGCCGACATTCGATGGCAATGCGCGTTCTACGGCAAAATGAATCGGGTTCTTATTTGCGGACGCCAGCCGACTACCCGGTAGTAATCTTCACTTCGCGGAGTGTTCTGTCCGGATAACCCGACCAGTCGCTCGCAATTCGAACGCTCACGCATCGCGGTCGGATTGCGGGGACTCCAGCCATGGCCTCATCACGAGCGCGAGAAAGCGTAGATGGCGGCCAGCATCAACGTGAACACAATAATTGTGATTAGAACAACTAAGTAATCCCACGCTGCGGGCATGCTCTCGGAGCGCGTGAGGAAAACATCGGTGCTTCTAGGTTCCGGTTGACCGGAATTGAGGTCCGGAGTGTTCGACGTCTCGCTCGGAATACGCACCGAATCCGGTGGCCGCTGGCTGAGAACTGCGGTCTGCTCACCCAGCGAGTTGTCGATCTTTTCCTTTAGGTCTAAAGGATCGCTCGGAAGCCGGAGGCGGACGGCGTGAGGCAGTTCAGAAAGAACTTCTTCAACGTCCAGGGGCCGAAAGGGCTTTGCCACCCAGAATTCCAGCGCGTCGGCCAAGCGACAACTCAGATGTGCGATGCGAAGGCTATCCAGCTCAGTCGCCCCGGCGGGTGGATCATGGTGTCGACCTGCCACGACACAGAATTCGTGGGGGAGTTTCCACTGCTCGATCAAGCGGCGTCCAAGTTCGCAATGATCCATCGTGAATAGTTGCTTCTCGAGTTCGAGGAGCGAGATTACGTTACGATCTGCCTTCCGAACCATCAGGTCGTAATCATCAGGCCACGCTACCAGCAGTCCCAATCGTCCGATATCGTGAAGCAGACCGAGGCTGTACGCCTGTTCCGGCTGTGGTGCGTCAGCGGCGGCTGCGATCTCACGGGAAAGAACTGCGGTAGCAATCGTATGTTGCCAGCACCTTTGGAATGCCTCCGTCCGGAGAGCCGCCCGTGAATAGTTGGCCGTAGCCACCGACATGACAAGCGACTGCACTCGCTGGGTGCCCAGCATGAAAACAGCCTGCTGTACCGTGCCAATCTGTGTCTCCAAGCTGAAGAGTGCAGAATTGGCCATCCTGAGAACTTGCGCGGAAAGCGTAGCGTCTGACGCGATTTCGCGCACCAGAAGATCGAAGTCAGGATCATCCTGCGATACCAGGTCCAGCACACGTAGGGCGACGGCGGGAAACGCCGGAATCCTGGCTAGGGAGATCTCCTTCGGTGGGCGGTCCTCTGAAACCTGCTGTGACACAGTTTTGATAGTCTTATCGTCCGCAGCCAGTCAACTTTCCATGACTCATTTCTGCTGCGTGCGCCGTGGAAGAAATGGTGTGGGCCGTGCGGCGACGATTTCTCTCTGCTCCCACGCACAAGCTCGAAGATTACGCACATATTCGACGGACGTCTGTAACGTCGGCTACGGTTCCCGATGCGAGCCGCCTCGGCCTCGAACTCTAACTGCGTTCCTCGGCACGTTCTGCCGAGGTGCTCCCGATCAAGGCTAACGACTACCGGCGATCTACCGACCCGAATTGAGTTCTGCCCCGGTTCGGCTATAGGATCTCTACATACCCTTCTGTTCCGTGCACGCGAATTCGTTGCCCATCCTGAATCAGCTTGGTAGCGTTTTCTACTCCGACAACTGCCGGTAAGCCATATTCACGTGCGATGACGGCTCCATGGGTCATCAGTCCGCCCACCTCGGTCACTAGGCCTTTGATGGAGACAAACAACGGTGTCCAGCTCGGGTCCGTGAAGGAGGTGACCAAGATATCGCCCTCTTCCAGGACAGCATCTTCGAGGTTCAAGATGACACGTGCGCGTCCCTCTCTCACTCCGGACGAAACGGGAAGACCCACGATGGCGTCCGGCTGGGAGATTTTCTCGTTTGTACTTACCGGCGACGATTTCACCATCGGAGGTGATGACACGCGGCGGAGTTAGTTTTTCATACGATTTGTGCTCGTCTTTTCGCTTGCTGATGATCCGGTAATCCAGTTCATTGGTGCGTACGACTTCGCGAAGTTCCTCAAAGGCAAGATAGTCTATATCTTCCTTTTCATGAATCACGCTGGCTTGTACAAGCCGTTCGGCTTCTTTCAGTAAAGCCTGCTTGTAAATGAAGTAGCGACTGACGATGCCGTATTTTGGATATTCACGATAGCCGCTGAGATTCCGGACTAGGCCGATCATCCGTTTTGTTTCTTTGGCTTTTTGCTCTCCATCCGGCAATTGCTTCAATCGTTCCAATAACTCTTGCTCTTTGTTCAACGCCTCCTGCCGCCCTTGCTCGAATTTCAGATGGCTGGCGCCCGGCTCAAAGTTTTTGATATTGCCAAGAATCATCGGAACAAGCGTCGTTGGTTTTTCGCTCCAGCGAGGCCTGGTGATGTCGATTTCTCCGGCACATCGCATTCCGTATTTGTCGAGATAAGCATAGATGGCATCTCGGGATTCCTGTCCGCCATCAAACTGAACCAATTCATCCAGAAAGCTGTCCTCTCTTACCTGTTGCAAGTAATCGATTACTTCCGGATGAGGACGAATCACATCGGCGACATCCAATAGCTCCAGACCCATTTCCGAAGTGATGTTGTTCGGTACAGACTGAGAAAGCGTGTCTGCTGCATTTTTTTCACCTAACCAATCCATCATTTTTTCATTGATCCAGATGAAGCATTCATGGCAGTCATAATCACGCCAAAGCTTTGCGAGTCAGATATGCTCTTCCTCAATTTCTGGATGTCTTCCAGGATGAAGTCAAAGAGAACCGATCCTGATTTCGTTTGGATGTCCCGTCTTAACTCGTCTATCGACGTTTGACTGCTCTCGATCAAATCGGAAACGATTTGGGGATCGTAGTCGTTTAGTGTTTGAAAGCCAACAGGCGACGCTGCCTCGATTGCTTTTGCTGGAACTCGGTTCTTTGCTGTCATTCGGTAGCGACTTTATGAAATCTCCCCGCTCCAGGATGGTCATCAGCGCGTCTTTGATGAGCGGATCGGATTTTCCCAAGACATTGACGATGATGTCTCTCTTAGCGGGTGAGGCCAGATCTTGTGTAATGTCAACAAACAACCTTCCACCCGCTTTATGGCATGGGTCGAGCGGCTGTTAACTGGAAGAACGACAATCCCAATGGCTTCAAGGGGTCGGTCATCATCTGTTGATGGCCGACAGATACATAAACGTGATTTTCTTGATCGTTTGCTTCAGGGATTGGGAATAACGTGGTGATCGGCCGACTCTGGACAATATAAAACGTGCCATCCGCCAAGCACCATTCGATGTCCTGGGGGTGGCCGAAATGTTCTTCGATCTTTCTGCCCATGTGCTCGAGCTGCAAAATCTGCTCATCCGTGAGCGCTTGCCTGATTCTGCCGCTCCGGCTCAATCTCCTGTTCTTTCGTGCCGCCATCTTGTGAGGCAAATACAGCCAGCTTCTTGGTGGATATCTTCTTAGCGATGACCTTGCCGTTCCGCACTTTATAGACGTCAGCATTCACTAGGCCGGAGACCAAGGCCTCACCAAGGCCGAAGCTGGCGTCAATGGACGACACCTTCCGGTTGGAAGTGACGGGATCGGCAGTAAACAAAATTCCCGCCGCCTGCGGGAAGATCATCTTCTGCACGACCACAGCCAGTTGGACTTTGCGGTGATCGAAGCCGTTTTGAATGCGGTAGGTGACCGCCCTCTCGGTATACAACGATGCCCAGCACTTGCTGACGTGCTTTAGGATTGCCTCCTTCCCAATGATGTTCAAATACGTATCCTGCTGGCCCGCAAAGGAGGCCGTCGGCAAATCTTCAGCAGTTGCGCTGGATCGTACTGCATAGGCATTTTCTTCTCCCAGCCTGGAGAGATGGCGGGCGAGCTCTTCTTGAATGTCTTCAGGGATGGCTATCCCTTCGATGAGCCTGCGAATCTCGCCGCTGAGCTCACTGATTTTATTCCGGTCTTCCACCTTTAGAAGCGATAACCGATCAAGCAGTTCGTTAATCGACGGCGTTTCCCCAATGATTCTCTTAAAGGCTTCGGTGGAAATACAAAAGCCATCTGGAACGCGTATTCCTTCAATCTTGGAGAGTTCCCCCAGGTTCGCGCCTTTACCACCAACCACGCATGATTTTTGTCTTGTCGATGTCCTGAAAACCAAGCACCTAGGAATTCATACGCTTAGGGCTGCACCGGAGTCGCAATCTGTCTAAACTTCGGTGATCCCAGCTCCTTTTCGGCATGCTCATTGCCTCAGGCTAACCGAGGTCGGTCCGGAAAATCGAGTGTTCCAAGCTATCAAATACGAACTATATCTGCCTTGTTATCAGCCGGTTAGACTTAAAGCAAGGTGGATTGCTATCCTTAAATCGGGCAGGGTACTGCACCCTCAGCTTGTCGCGGGGTCGCACAACCGCCCGCAGTTCTCCCCTACGCGAGAAATACGAACCTATGGACTCGTGAAAACTGGACTCGTGAAAACCGGCTCTAAGGAAACCCGACCCGACTCCATACGCCCGCCGAGCAGTCTCTGAACTACTGCCTTCAGTTCGATCTGCTGGGCGGTCGAGAGCGCCGAAACAAAAGGCGGAATTGGACCCGTTTCTGCAATTTGTGCCAACTCGACAGCCTGATGCAGTACCCGTGCCGGGCCCCAGGCGTCCCGGATATCTTCGAGGCCCAGAAACTGAGTACGTTTCTCTTCAGCTTCCACGAAATTTCCGGCCTGACAAGCCGCGAGCAAATCCGAACTGAGTTGCGGTATCAGGCATCCGGATCCCGTCGTGAAGCCTGTCAGCTTCCAGTGGCGGAGATGAATCACGGCGGGACGTTCCCCCATGCCGCTAATCACCTTGCTTCGATCGACTCGCTCGAGTAAACCGGCAAGATAAGCGTCGGTTTCCGGTTCCTGGCGAACCACGGCATACTTGATCGCCATGCAGATGCCGTCATCCACCAGTCGGCGCACCACATCGAGGCCGGCTTCCCGATCCGAGCCCATGTTGCTTTCATCTTTCAGATAGAGCATCAGCTTCACGTCCGCTGCTTCGGCGAACTCCCGAATTCCTTGTTCGATCCCTGCCGCGTCTCGAGGATCGCCGCATGGCAACACCATTACGCAAGGCGGTGCGAACTGCCTTAACAGAGGCGCCTGGTCCATCAATCGTCCGTAAGATGGTCCCGCGCTCGGAATGAACCACAACTCGTCCGACTGCATCTCCGAAATCCACCGGAGAAGCTGTTCATACTCGGCAAGGGTCACATGATAGAGGAACGCATTTCCGCCATATATAAACCGCGAGATCCCTCCCTGAACCATGTGGCGGACCAGGCGCGCATTCTCTTCGAAGTTGATCTCCCGCTTTTTGCCTTGCTGGCGTGTCAGCGGCGGGACTGCGAACACTCCATTGAGCGAAGCGGTGCGTTGTATGAATTCACCCATATTTGGAAGCCGATTAAATAAAGCTGGGCGCGCCGTCTGGATCGAAAGAAAACTCCCGATGCCATGGCTTTCCAGGCATGTGCAGGAATGCTTCTTCATTCATCTCGTAGCCCCATCCCGGTTTGTTCGGAATCTCGAGATAGCCGTCCTTAGCTACGATTGTCTCGCCTTTCACTAAATCCTTCCGAGGCGATTCATCATCTGGATGATATTCGAGAATCACGAAGTTCGGTGTGCACGCGGCGAAATGAATGTTAATCAGTGTGGCAAGCGGGCCAAGAGGATTATGTGGTGCTACCTGGACATAATGCGACTCGGCGATCGCGGCAATCTTTTTCTGCTCGAGGAATCCGCCCGCAAGGCAGATGTCCGGTTGCACAATGTCGGCGCCTCCCAGAGTCAGCAGTTGTTGGAATTGAAACTTTGTATACAGTTCCTCGCCAGTAGCAATCGGAATCTGAACCTTCTTGCGCAGTTCTGCCATGTCCGCGAGGTTCTCAGGACGAATCGCCTCCTCCAGAAACAGCGGCTTCACCGGTTTCAGGACCTCCGCCAATTCATAAGCAACGTAGGGTGCGAATACTCTGGCATGAGCATCGAAACACAAATCGACATCGGGACCCACGGCCTCCCGCATTGCAGCGGCACGATCGCCGAATGATCGGACCGTCTTGTTCATTGGAACTGCATTGGTGAAACCCAGCGTCGCCTTCAGCGCGGTGTATCCGTATTTGCCAATTAGCCGCTTCGCCTGCTCACCATTGTTAGCTGCCTGGTAACAGCGGATCTTATTACGGCACTTCCCTCCCGCCAGCATATAGACCGGCAGCCCGGCGGCCTTGCCGGCGATGTCCCACAGCGCATGCTCAATACCGCTAATCGCAGCGTTGCCCACCATGCCGCCCGGGAAGCGCGTAAAGTTGTACATTGTTGCCCACAGGTATTCAATATTGCGCGGATCTTTTCCGACGAGCCACGATTTGAAATCGCGGATCGTTGCCACCGTTGCTTCATCCGGCCCCGCCGAATATGCTTCTCCCCAGCCGTGAATGCCCGCATCCGTGGATACTTTGACGTATACGTAATTGCGTCCGGCATTGACAATCGTGGCTTGAATGTCGGTGATCTTCAATTCCGGCTTCCCGCTATACCGGGGTGCCGTGCCCTCTTCTGATGCCACCTGAAAGGCCACGCCCGATCCAGCCAGTGAACTCATAAATTCCCGTCGCTTGATATCGCTCATTTTTGCTCTCCACTTTACTTACACCATTAACCAATTCGTTGGACCGATCTGGGTGCAACGCCGAGAATCAGGTTTGCCGAAGTTTGCTGATATGGGCGTCGCACTCGGAAATGCCTGGCTCGACTCGAAGTGAGCCGTAGAGTTGTCTAGCTTCTTCCCAAAAGTTTTCTTGCCAGTTCCAGATTTCCTTGTTCTTCGTTCAGAAGCGCGTAGGGTCTGACTGTATTCACGAGGTCGAGAATTTTTGTACCAGGTTACCGCGATTGAGCTCCAAAGACTCTTCGTATAAGCGCTTGGCTTCGACAAGATTGGATTCTTGTCGATAGATATCTGCAATGTGCCGAATGACATGAGCGTAGGCTGGGACGTCGTTCTGATCACGGTATATCTTGGCAACTTCGGCATAGTGCGCACGTGCCACAGCGAAGTTCCCGTCATTACGCGCTTGCCGACCTTGAGAGATAGCTTCCGTTTACGGTAAGCAGGATAAAAGTTTTGCTGCCAGCAGCGCCAACATACGGATGATTGATCATGTGTAACGTGAAACGCACCAGCGTTCTGGAATCCAGTTAGCCTACAGTCGGCTAGACTCCCCGAGACGCAAGCGACCACGATATATACTGCATCGGAAGCAGTGTTTGCGTTAAACGCAACAGGACTTGCGAATGAAGACATTCTTTCTGCCTCTCGTTGTAGCCCCGATTCTTTACTCAGCAACCCCGCTAACTAACTGGGGTGTGCACCTGGGAGGAATCAGTTCTCCCCAATATTCCGCACTTTCGCAGATCAACAAGACGAATGTGGCGCGCCTGGAACAAGCGTGGTTTTATCCGGCAGGCGATAACGGGTTCCGCTTCGGAGCGAACCCGATTGTGATCGACGGTGTGATGTATGTGGTCGGCGTGCACAACGCGGTTGTTGCGCTGGATGCCGCCACGGGCGCCAAGATCTGGGAGCACGGCATCGGCGACGCGCCGTCCATGAATCACCGCGGCGTTGCGTACTGGGAAAACAAGGAGCGCAGTGATCGGCGCATTCTTTTTACGGCCGGGGATCAGTTGCAGGCGCTGGATGCGAGGACCGGCAATTCCGTGATGTCGTTCGGCGACAACGGCAAGGTGAATATCAAAAACGGCTTGGGGCGCGATCCCGACACGCTGCGTAGAGTTCAATCAGGCGATCCCGGCCGTGTCTTCGAAAACCTGCTGATTATGGGTTCTGCTCCGGGCGAAGAATACGAATCCGCGCCGGGAGATTTGAGGGCATTCGACACGCGCACCGGCAAACTGGTTTGGACGTTCCACACCGTACCGCATCCGGGCGAGCCTGGCTACGAGACGTGGCCCCCGGGCGCGTGGAAGTATATCGGCGGAGTGAACACGTGGGGCGAAATCTCCATTGATGAAAAACGCGGCATCGCCTACTTCCCGATAGGTTCACCGACCTACGATTTCTATGGCGCAGACCGTAAAGGCGCGAATCTCTATTCGGATTGCCTGCTGGCGCTGGATGCGCGCACGGGTAAACACCTTTGGCATTTCCAACTTGTTCACCACGACCTTTGGGACTACGACGCTGTTGCGGCGCCGAAGCTGCTGACCATTAAGCACGACGGCAAGAATGTGGACGTAGTGGCACAGGCCACTAAGCAAGGCTTTCTGTTCGTGTTCGACCGTGTGACCGGTAAGCCGATCTGGCCGATTGAGGAGCGGAAAGTTCCGCAAACCGATGTGCCCGGCGAAGAGGCATGGCCTACGCAGCCGTTCCCAACCGTGCTCACGCCCTTTGCGCGCCAGAAATTTACCGCCGACGATGTGAACCCGTACATGCTCGATCCGAAGGAGCGGGAAAAATTTAAGGACGCGGTGGCCAATTCGCGGAACCTTGGGCTCTACACTCCGCCAGCCATGGTGAACACCATGGAGATTCCCGGCAACAATGGGGGAGCGAATTGGGGCAGCACCGCGATTGACCCAAAGCGCGGCTGGCTTTATGTGGCGTCGAAAGAACTGCCTTGCATGTTGAAACTGGAGGAGCAGAAAGCAACGGGAGCGAACTTCTCCGTGTCCGATCCGCCGGCGCAAGTCGGCAAAGCGGTCTACATGGCGAACTGCCAGCAATGCCACAAGGCCGACCTGTCGGGCCAGATGCCGGAGGTGCCGGCTCTCACCGGTATCGTGGCCAAATTGGGTGCGGACCAGGTAAAGAAGGTGCTTCATGACGGGCAAGGGCAGATGCCTTCCTTCGCGCGGCTTTCAGAGCTTGAAATCGACCGGCTGATCACGTTTCTACGCGATCCGAAGGCCGCCGACAGACCGGGCGCGCCGCCTTTGCCTGTTGAGCCCGCACGCAGTGTGCCCGCCGCGCCCACGCCCCCACTCACTCCAGGAAATCCCAAGCGCTATTGGACCGGCTACAACTACATGAACACCGCCGATCGTTTTCCGGCCATCAAGCCGCCTTTCTGGGTGCTGAGCAGATACGATCTGAATGAAGGAAAGTTGGCGTGGCAAATCCCTATTGGCGAAGTGCCTGATCTGGTAGCGCGTGGTGTCCGAAATACAGGTAGCCTACCTACGCGCGGCGGTCCCGTGGTTACCGGGGGCGGACTGATTTTCGTGCCGTCAGAGTCGGACAAGTCGCTCTATGCCTATGATTCAGAGACAGGCGAAACGCTTTGGTCGGGCAAGGTGCAGGCTGAGCCAGGCGGTGTGCCTGCGGTCTACGAAGTAGGAGGCAAAGAATACGTAGTGATTGCCGCCCGCGATGCCGACGTGCCGCGCGTGCGTCCGGGACAGCCCCCTCCACCAGCGGATCCCAAAAAGAAAGTCGTTCAGGGCTACTACGTGTTTACGCTGCCGAAGTAAGCGGCTTTACTCGTTGCGCAGAGCAACCGCGGGATCGATACGGGACGCCCTTCGTGCAGGTGCCCAACACGCCACGGCTGCGACCGCAAGTAGTATCAGGACCACCGCCAATATCGCCGCGGGGTCACGTGCTTCCGTGCCAAACAGGAAACTTCTGATCAGCCGTCCCGTCGCCAATGCGCCCGCCACGCCGACTAGTAACCCACCGATCACGGGTCGAACTCCTTGCCGAAACACGAGCATCGAGACTTGCAAAGGTTGTGCGCCGATTGCGATTCGAATCCCAATCTCGTTCGTCCGTCGGGCCACGCTGTATGAGATCACGCCATAGATTCCGAGGCACGCCAACAACAACCCTGCGCTCGCGAAGGTGGCGGTTAGTAGTGTCTGGAACCTTCGACTGCTTACGGACTCTGACACGATTTCGCGCATTGTGAGCACGTTCGCCAACGGCAGTTCCGGGTCCAACTTGTGAATCGCGGCCCGTAGTCCGTTCGCCATTGCCGAAGGATCCTGAGCTGTGCGGACGACATAAGTCGCGTTGCCCCAGACGTATCCCTGCCAGTACGCTCCGTCCCAGTAGGGAACATAAACCATCATCGGCGGTTGTTTGTCCAGACTCTCGGTGCGCACATCGGTAACTACACCGATAATCTCTACCCACTCGGGTCGGGGATCGTTCCTTATCAGCTTTCCGACTGCAATTTCTCCCGGCCAAACTGTACGTGCTGCACTCTCGGAGACGAGCGCTACTTTGCGTGTGCGGTCGCGCGAGGTTGGAAAGCGGCCTTGCAGCAGCGCAACCCCCATTGTTTCGAAATAGCGCTCGCTCACAAACCGGTATTGCGCCATCGGGCGCTCTATGCGCGGACGCGTGTCGCCCTTTGTGTTGATGGCGTCTCCCCAAGCCTGCGGCTTCAGCGGCAACGAACTGATCAGGCCGGCCGACCGCAGACCTGATACGGCCTCGAGCGCTTCGAGCGCCCGCTGATGAAACATTGCGCGCTGCCCGTCCGTTTGATAGCGCGAATGGGGAAGCGTCACGTCAGCAGCCAGGACGCGATCGACTACATAACCGCGCTCTACATGTGTGACTCGGAAAAAGCTCAAACCGAGAACGGCGGCCATCACAAGCAACACCGTGCTCAGGGCGACTTCCACTCCCACCAGCCATTCGCGGGATCGCACTCCGGCGCTTCCTTGAGTGGCCGAGCGCGAGCCGGATCGAAGAGCGTCGGCAGGCTCCGCCTGAGTTGCGCGGATTGCCGGCCACAAGCCGCAAACAACCCCACAGGTGGCAGATACGCAGAAAGCGAATAGCAGCACGGTAAAACTGACGTGCACCTCGTCGAGCCGTGGAATATCGATGGGAGACGTCTTTACAAGAATCTGTACTCCCGCGTATGCCAGCAGGAGCCCAAGCGCTCCGCCGGTGAGCGCGATCAGCAAGCTCTCCGCCAGAACCGGCCGGAACAGCTGGCGGCCAGATGCGCCTAAAGCCCGGCAAATCGCTGCTTCACGGGCGCGCTCGTTGGCGCGCACCAACATCAGGTTGCCCAGGTTGACGCAGACGATCAACAAAACCGCGCCAACGGCCGCGAGAAGGAGGGTCAGCGCGCGGCGCGACCTTCCCGTAACCTGCTCTTGGAGTGGAGTCAAATGAGTGCTTAGCGGCGTTTTCATCTCATGCCCTACGTCGGCGATGGCGGCCGTCATCTCAGCCTCTGCTCTTGCCGGGCTTACGCCAGGCCGCAGCCGCATCAGGCAAGCAAAGTTGAACTGCCCGAGCCGGCCCAGCTTTGCCCAGTTGAACCCCATCGGCTTGAAGATCTCCGCGTGTTTGGGAAATTGATTCAATGGCCCGAGACTTTCTCCTGATGGGAGGCGGAAATCGGCACGCAATACCCCAATAACAACATTCGGCTCGCCATCGATCTGGATTGGCTTACCGATTACACCGGGATCGGCTCCAAGCCGTCGGCGCCATAGGGAGTCGCTGACCACGACGAACCTGTTTGCGCCGGGTTGATCGTCGCTTTCCTCGAACGTCCGCCCGACTTGGGGTTCGACGCTTAACACATGAAACAGCGGCCAGGTGCATGTGGCGCCCTCCACAACCTCTGGCTCCCCTCTAGCCCTCAAGTTGAATGATGCGGGGTTCAGCAATGCCGCCGACTCACAAGATTGGCACTGTTCCTGCCATGACCGGAAATGCGATGCGTTGACGGGCAGACTCGGATAGACCCGAGCGAGTTTGGGTGCCGATTCTGAAGCCGCATACAGTCGTCCCGGATCTTTATAGGCAAGCGGCTTCAGCAGTACACTATCGACGATCGAAAATACTGCGCTAACCGCTCCGATTCCCAGCGCCAAGGTCAGGATTGCGAATGTGGCGAACGCTTTCTCGCGACTAATGACCCGGAGTGCATATCTCATATGGATGAATGCTCCTAATACACTTGGAAGTTACGTGTATTAGCGGGAATTGTTCGTCGCAAGGACGGATCTCGCAACCAGGCGCGTCGGCCAGAAAAGGGAAGCAGACCCGGCAGGCGAGCGTCGGAACTAGCATATTGAGTTGTTGTACCGACGCACAAATCGGAGCGTGCGCAGTCTGTCCCGGCGGCTTGCCCGGCTGACACCGGTCTCCATCTCTAATGGAGATTGAGCGGCTAGCGCGTTCTGGCAGCGCCGCTCAATTATTTTTTTGATTGCTTCACTGATGTGGCCGTCGGTTTTGATCCCCGCGTTTTGCGGATAGTCAAGTGCATGCAAGACGTCGCAGTGCGAAAACGGTGAGAACGAAAATCGGAGCCAGCGTCTGTTGTAACCGCAAAACCTGATTTTGCATCGAACGTAGAGCGCTTAAAACTCCAGGAGTGCATCCATGCTCAACGTAAACAAGGCATTCAGCAGTTTTTCGGTGAACGATATCCAGAAAGCCAAGGAATTTTATGGCAAGACGCTGGGACTCGAACTTGCTAGCGGTCCCGAAGGCACTCTTGTTTTGCCCCTCTCTGGCGGCACCAAAGCTCTGATGTATCCCAAACCTAATCATCAGGCTGCCACTTTCACGGTCCTGAATTTTCCCGTAGACAATGTAGAAAAAGCCGTGGATGTACTAAGCCAACGCGGCGTGCGATTTGAAGTTTATGATGAACCGAGCCTGAAAACGGACGCGCGCGGAATTTCTCGCGGGAATGGGCCGACGATCGCGTGGTTCAAGGATCCAGCTGGTAATATCTTGTCGGTGCTGGAAGCGGCCTAGCGGTGCTTCACAGTTCGGAATAAGCGCGGAAGGATCGCACCGTCTATCTCGCGCACTCGCAGCTCGGCCAATTGGCAGCACTAATCGTGGCGTCGCCGCGCAGCAAGTAGTCCGCAAGACAAAAACATTCGCTACGGGCCGGGGAGCTGCCGGGAACCTACGTCTCGGGTCGGGCAGAGCGTAAAAGTACCTACCCGATCAGGCGTTACCGCCAAGCCAGCAGTCGCCGACTATCGCGATTGTTAATGGGATGGTCCGCCGTCTCTGTTCTGCAGTGGCTGGAACATAAGAGGTGCAAGGGAGACCATCATTATGGAAATACACACGATCGGCATCGATCTCGGCAAGACGATTTTTCACTTAGTAGGCCTGAGTTCGCGCGGGGAGGTTGTAGTGCGAAAGAAATTCTCGCGTCTGCAGCTGCTACGCTTCACGGCGAACCGGCAGGTCTGTTTGATTGGGATGGAAGCATGCGGAGGTTCCCACTTTCTTGGGCGGGCACTGCGAGAGCAGGGACACGAGGTGCGTTTGATCCCGGCACAGTATGTGAAGCCGTATGTGAAAACCAATAAGAACGACTTCATTGATGCTGAGGCAATCGCAGAAGCTGTGGGCCGGCCCACCATGCGCTTTGTCCCGATCAAGACTGACGATCAACTGGACATGCAGTCATTACATCGAGTACGCGAGCGCTGGGTAACGCGACGCACGGCCGTGGTCAATCAGATGCGTGGATTACTGCTGGAGCGTGGGATCACTCTGCCGAAGGGAAGGTGTCATTTAGAGGCGGCCTTACCCATGATTTTGAAAGATGGCGATGCGAAGCTATCGGGAGTAGTACGGTTGCTGCTGGCGCAGCTAAAGCTGGAACTCGAGCAATTGGCCGAGCGAGTGGAAGAGGCAGATGCGCTGATTCGGCACGCTGGCGCAGGAGAGCGATGTGTGTCGGCGTCTCGACGCGATCCCCGGCATTGGACCAATCACAGCAACTGCACTGATTGCGGCCATCGGCAACGGAGCAGCATTCCGCAAGGGCCGTGACTTCGCAGCTTGGGTGGGCTTAGTTCCGAGAGAGCATTCCACCGGTGGCAAACAGAAGTTGCTCGGCATTAGCAAACGAGGAAACTGCTATCTGCGGAAGCTGTTGGTGCAAGGCGCACGCGCTGTTCTGCAATTCAAAGAGAAGCAATCTTCCGGTCTGAGTACGTGGCTTATACAGCTCGCCTCGCGTACCCATTACAACGTTGTCGGTGTCGCACTCGCCAATAAGTTGGCGCGCATCGCCTGGGCCGTACTGACGACCGGTGAAGTTTACCGACCAGCCCTAGCGGCCAGCGTTCCCGCATGACTGGCCCGCATATGACGCCTGGCTAACGCCAGGGTGGAAATCGCATCCGCGATTTCCACATATACAGCCCAGCTACTTCTACGAAAGAGGTTTTTCATTTCCTGCCAGGTCTGCTGGCGAACAATGAGATGGCACAACGGTCTTACCGGCGCTGTCAAACCCGTACTCGGAAAAAGTCCAAAACGACTGACTAGTTAAATGGGACAGCAGCGCAGCGCATTCCATCCTGGCCAGGAGCATCTCACTCCAACAAAGGCCGTATACATTTGCGCAGACCAACCCGTCACTTCACTTTTCGCTTGCGGACAAGGCGGCGGACCACGTTAGTGGCGATGATGCGACTTCGTCTACAAGTGGCATAGGCCGTACAATTGTCTTTCGTATCCCGAGCTTACTCCAAATAAAGAATCATGAAAGTATGCCTGAAGGTAGACCTGACCAAGTACCATTCAGATCTTGTTGCTGGAGTAGAAGGCGAAACCGTCGGAGCGGTCGGGCTATGGAGTCGCGGAAGTGATCGGTTCGTAGGTGTCCGCTTCTCATCAACTACCCTCGACGTACCTCTGGGATTCTCTGAAGTTATCGACAAACTGGCAACATCTGTCTCGGAAGGCAGCGCTGCAGCGAGACCAGCAGCCAACAATTCGGTAGAAGTCAAAAGCGATGCGGGATCAGTGGTGGGAGCGGATGTTGCGGCAAGCGGTCATCAGAGCGAAAACAGGACCGAACGGCGTAGCGGTTCTGCCTGCCGCGTTGGGTCATGTGGAGGTGAGCGTCACGAAGAAAGGCTTCTTTCCGGCGAGCGCGTCTCTTGATGTCGATGCCGCTAGCGAATGGGCGCTTCAAATCGAATGCAGCCGCAAAAGAGCCGGAGGGATATATCACGGTTTATGCGACTCGCACCGATGCAAGGCTTCAAGATTCTCCCTTGCACGTCGAAGTGATCTCGCAGGATGAAATCAATGAAGAAATGGCAATGAAGCCAGGGGATATCAGCATGCTGCTGAATGAAATGGGCGGCATGCGTGTGCAGACGACCTCTCCGGCGCTCGGGGCGTCCAGCGTGCGCGTACAGGGTATGCGGGGCCGCTACACGGCCTTTTTATCGGACGGGTTGCCGCTGTTCGGACAACAGGGCGCAGGCCTCGGGCTGCTGCAGATTCCGCCGATGGATTTGGGGCAGGTCGAAGTGATCAAGGGCAACGCCTCGGCACTCTATGGCAGCGCGGCAATGGCCGGGGTGGTCAACCTCATTTCGCGCAGGCCAGCCGAACAGTCGGTGCATGAGTTCCTTGTCAACGAATCTTCCTTGGGCGAAACGGATACCTCGATGTTCCTGGCATCCCAGCATATGTCGCATTGGGGAGCCTCGCTGCTGGGCGGTAGTTACTTCCAGAAGCATCAGGATTTGAACTGCGACAGCTGGGCAGATGTCGCAGGCTATGGGCGCGGCGTCCTTCGGCCCCGTTTTTATCGGGACAACAAGAACGGAGCCACGGCACTGCTCGACGGCCGGCGTGATCTATGAGAACCGAAGAGGCGGCACAGTTCCCAGCGCGGTTCTTCCCGAGACTGGCGAGCCCTACGTGGAAGCGCTAAAAACGCGCCGCTATGATGTCGGCGGCAGTGTGCAAGGGCTGCTGGGGGGCCGCTATGTTCTGGCAGGCCGCTTCGTCGCATCAGACTTGGAGCACCGACACCAGTTTGGCGACGACATTGAACGCGGACCGGCACGAGCTGCTGTTTGGTGAACTGTATAAGAGGGACGACGGGAAGCATACATGGGTGGCGGGTGCTGCCGGTCAGCGGGACGCTTTTCATCCCCAGGACACGCCTCAATTTGCCTATACCTACGTTGTGCCGGGAATCTTCGCGCAGGATGACATCATTCTTGCGCCCTGGCTGAGTGTGTCGGGCAGCGCCCGCCTTGATTTTCATAATCGTTACGGAACATTTTTCAGTCCTCGCCTCTCGGTGCTTTTCCGCAAGGGCGGATGGACAAGCCGCCTTTCCGTCGGTCAGGGATTTTTTGCATCGACGCCGCTAACGGAAGAAACGGAAGCTGCGGGCCTGGCAAGGCTGCAACTGCCTGCTCCATTGCGAGCGGAACGGGGCCGCAGCGCTTCGTTCGATCTGACGCGCCGCTTGGGTTCGGTGTCGGTGACGGGCACCCTCTTTGCTTCAAATATCGACCATCCCGTTTATGTGGATCGGGGCGCAACATACGCCATCTTCAACCTGCCGGGCCCAACGAAGAACCGGGGCGCGGAGCTGTTGGCGACGTGGCGCAAATCGCCTTTCTCGGCCACAGCGACTTATACCTATGTCAGAGCAACCGAGCTTGAGCCCGAAGGCCGTGTGGAGGTGCCACTCACGCCACGGCAGAGCTTTGGTGTCATCGGCATGTGGGAGAAGGAAGGCGTTGCGCGGGTTGGGCTGGAGTGTTATTACACCGACAGGCAGCGCCTCGAATACGATCCTTACCGCGATATCTCCAGCCTTATGTTCTGGGGCGCAATGGCCGAGCCCAAGATTGCGGCGCACGCCAAGTTGTTCCTGCACCTGGAAAATTGGCCGTGCGCCAACGCGCGGGACCCGCTGCTTCTGCCGAGCCGCGCGGATGGACGAGGACTGTCGATGCCTGGGCACCCCTCGAAGGCCGGGTGATTAACGGGGGCGCTCGCTTTACGTTCTAGCTTGTGCTCAAAGATTCGCCTGAACAGGTCTCAGCTTTCAGTGCGACCCGCGGTTCCTGAGTTGTTCGTGGATGGTCGGCCATCAGTCAATTAGCCCAAAAATTGGTCTTACTCGCGGCGTCCACGATTTTGACACGACTACTTAGAGGCTTCTAGCTGTGTGGTCGCCATTCGGAAACTGTAAGCCAGATACGAAGCCGGAAGTCGGCTTGTGCAAACGGCGCCGCAGCCTCGTTGCCATTCTTGTTGCCATTGTTGTCAGGCTCGAGCCGCGGGTCACGCCAGGAGGTACGCCGCGCGCAAGCACGACCTGTTGGATCACAGGCCACCCGCAGTTCTTAGGGTAGCTGCCACACCCACAACATCGACGATGACGAACCTCGCACGGCGCCGTACTCGGGCGCGGTGAACAACGCGCTGTTGCCCTGGAGCCCGGGATTCCCCACCGGCATGGCAATGTACTGCTTGCCGTCCACCATGTAGGTGATCGGAAACGCGTTCGGGATGTCGTTCAGCCGCCCACTCTCCCACAGCACCTTGCCGTCGCGGTCGTCGAACGCGCGGAAATAGCGATCCGGCGTTGCCGAAAACACCAGACCTCCCGCGGTCGTGAGCGCGCCGGACGATTGCGGGATGCGCGTGCGAATGTCCCACGCAAACTCCTGCGTAAACAGGTCCAGTGCCAGGAAGCGGGCCGGCGTGTCGCCCATTTTTCCCATGCATGAGTCGTTGATCGGCAGGTAATACCGGTTCGTCGACGGGACTGTACGCGCCAGCCGGGAAATTTCTGGCGCCGATGTTGCCCGGGCAGCGGGTCACGCCCGGCTGGCAGCGGTTCCGGGAGCAGCGTCTTGACCCCCGTCACCGGATCGATCGCCGTGGCGACGTTCTGCGCGCCCGGATCGACCGCGAACAGGAACTTACCGGTCGCGGCATCCATCGCCTCGAAAATTCCTGGCTTTCCGACGGTGATCACTGCCTTGTGGCGCTGGCCCCGGACGTTCACCGGCGCGATGATGTGCTCGAAGGCATAGTCCTGGTCGTACGGATCGGCTCCGATGTGCTGGTAGTACCAGACGAGCTTGCCGGTGTCGGGATTAAGCGCCAGCGTGGAGTTCATGTAGAGCCCCTTCGCACCGTAAGTCCCGCGGGTCACCGTCGACCACGGCGAAGGCGAGCCGGTGCCCCAATACGTCAGATTCAGTTCCGGGTCGTACTGCCCCACCTCCCAGATGGCGCAGCCGCCGCGCTTTTCGTCCGGCAGATTGTTCCAGGTATCGCCGCCCGGCTCGTTAGCGTGTGCGACCGTGTTGAACCGCCACAGTTCCTTTCCCGTCTCGAGATCGTGGCCGGTGATGAAGCATCCGCCTGGCGGGAAATAGCCGGCACTTTGTGCCTCTTTCCTGATTGGCGCTCCCGGGCGAGCAGTTGCCGGCGCCGACGAGCACCTTGTCCTTCACCACCAGCGGGCCGCTGTTGTACGTGCGCTCGCTCTTGTAGTCATCGGTAGTGACATCCCACAACTTCTTCCCGGTCTTGACGTCCAGCGCAATTAGGTGCATGTCGATCGTCGGCACGATGAGCTTGTTGCCGCCGATCGCGAGGCTTCGCTTCGTCCGGTAGAAGCCCGGCAGCGACGGGTAGTCTTTCGGCAACTCGTGGACGTATTGCCAGAGCAGGGTGCCGGTCTTCGCGTCGAGCGCCTGAATCGTATCGCCGAAGTTCCACAAGAACAGGATGCCGTCGTGCACGAGCGGCGTGAACTCGTTGACGGCGTCGCTGGGCGAAGCCATGCTCCACGTCCAGGCGACCTTCAGGTTTTTCACGGTGTTGCGATTGATCTGCGTCAGCGGGCTGTACGCCCAGCCGTCGTAGGTGCGGCGCCAGTGCAGCCAGTCGCCAGGCGGAGGATTGCGCAGCATCTCGTCGGTCACCGGCGTCAGACGATCGAGCGGCGCCTGCATGTCCTTAAGCGTGGACTTGGGCATATGGCGAATCATCACCGACCGCCGCCGCGGCGGCGGCGCGGGCGCTCCGCCGGCCGGCGGTGCCTGGCAGCCGCCCGCGTCAGGACGACGCGATCCAGCGAGCGTCCACCCGGCCAACACGGCCACACACGCGCCAACGGAACGCGCCAGTTTCAGTGCGAACGATCTCGACAAACGCATACGGCTCCTTGGAATGTGGGACAGCGTCTCAAAATCAGGGTACAGCGAATGCCCATCATCCCACGGGCGAGATCGGGCGGCAACTGATCAACGATTCATTTCCGAAGGTAGTCTTGCCGAAATTCTTCAGCGCGAAAACCATCCGGCGCTCCACGACAGATGGTCTTCTTCGCCGCCACGAATACCAGCTTCAAGGGTGCGGGTCACCACCCTGTCTCAATAGCGGATCGCCTGCCAATGCATTGTCGACAGCGGCAACGCGCGCCATAGCGATTCGCATCCGGCGCACGTGAGCCCCCGAAATCGTCTTGCGGCGCGAGGGCTCGCCAATCTGAACTTGACTCGCGTAATCTCGTCGCCGTAAGCTAAGAATTCTTGGTATGGGACGCAAGGCGCAAAAGAACGATTCGTTGCCCGGTTCACTGGACATGTTAATTCTGCGGACGCTGTCGCTGCGCGACCTCCATGGATACGGCATAGTCCAGTTCATTCAACAATCGTCCGACAATGAGCTCCTCGTCGAGGAGGGCTCGCTGTACCCCGCTCTCCAGCGGCTGGAGCTAAACGGCTGGATCGACGGTGTCTGGGGCGTGACGTCGAATAATCGGCGGGCGAGGATCTACAAGATCACGGCGGCCGGCCGCAAACAGCTGGCCGTTGAAACCCGGCAGTACGCCAAACTCACGTTGGCGATCGCGCGCGTGATGGGAGCGGAGTGACGGACGTGTTACGACGGCTGAGGTATTGGATAGAAAGCGCCAGGCGCAGCGAGGCGCTGCGTGAGGAAATGGAACTCCACCTTGCGGAAAAAGCCGCGGAACTGCAAGCAGACGGTATGACCGCGGAGTGCGCCCGGGCTGAAGCGCGCCGGCGATTTGGCAACGTCGGACTGAAGCACGAAGAGTCACGGGAGATTTGGATGACACGGTTTTTGTCGGAACTGGGCCAGGATGTCCGCTATGGCTTTCGCACCATGATCGCCAACAAGGCATTCAGCGCCCTGGCGGTCTTGTTGCTGGCGCTCGGCATCGGGGCCAATACTGCGATCTACAGCTTCATGGAGGCGATTCTGTTGCGCTCGCTGCCGGTGGCCGATCCCGAGTCGCTGGTGGTCTTGAATTGGCGTAGCCGGCCTCCCCAGAACGCCAGCAAGCAATGGGTCCACGTCGTTCACGGGATACAAGGCCTTTTCTGGCCGGGCGACAAAGGCACGCTGGTCAGCGGGATATTCCCGTACGGCGCCTTCGAGACGCTTCGCGAGGACAATCCTGTCTTTTCTACGCTCTTCGGATACTTCAACGGACGAAACAAAACCCTGGCCATCCGTGGGCAGGCCACGACGCGTCGGCGCGGAATATGTCACCGGCGAGTATTTTCGCGGCCTGGCAGTGTCGCCGGCCGCGGGACGTCTGATCAGCTCCGAAGACGATCGTCCAGGCGCGGCGCCGGTCGCCGTGATCAGTTTTGCGACAAGCCAGAACCGCTTTGGAGGACCGCCGAATGCGATTGGACAGTCGATTCTCGTCGATAACGTTCCCTTCACGGTGATCGGCGTGGCGCCGCCGGAATTCTTCGGAGTAGACCCCGCGGCGGCGCCGGACCTTTACCTTCCGCTTGCACACGAATGTGCTCACGGACGGCGCCAGAGCGGCTCGCATGTATAGCGACGGAAACTTCTACTGGATTGAAATGATGGGCCGTCTGAAGCCCGGCGTAAGCATGGCGCAGGCGCGGGCAGCGCTGGCTCCTCGTTTCCATCAATGGGTTGCCACTACGGCGACGACCGACGGTGAGCGCGCCAAACTGCCCGCGCTGATTCTGAATCCCGGCGCCGAAGGTCTGGGTAGCCTGCGCCGCCAGTATTCGAAGCCTCTGTACGTGCTCCTGGCGATGGTGGGATTGATCCTGGCGGTCTGCTTGCGCGAACGTCGCCAATCTGCTGCTGGCAAGGGCCGCCGCGCGAAGCCGCGAAATGGCTGTCCGGCTCAGCCTGGGAGCGGGACGCTTCCGCGTCGTGCGGCAGTTGCTTACCGAGAGTGTGATGCTGGCGTCGCTCGGCGGAGCATTCGGAGTCTTGTTTGCGATCTGGGGCGTGCGATCGCTAACCTTTCTGCTCTCCAAAGGGCAGGAGAATTTTACGCTGCACGCGGAATTGAACTGGAAGGTGCTGGCCGTGACAGCGGCGCTCTCCGTGGTTTGCGGCCTGTTATTTGGCCTCGCTCCGGCGATTCAGTCGACGCGTCCGGACGTCATGCCCGCGCTGAAGAATGGCCGCGGCGGCGGACCGCGCCGCCGCGCGCAGCACGTTCTGGTGGTCGCCCAGATCGCGATCTCTTTTCTCATCCTGTTCGTCGCGGGTCTGTTTGTCCGGACACTCGACAAGCTGCACTCCGTCCAACTGGGATACGCCCGCGAGAACATCCTTCTGTTCTCGTTGAATGCGCGCCAGGCCGGGCATCGCGACCCGGAGATGACCACTTTTTACGCGGACCTGCGCAAGCGCTTCGAATCGATCCCCGGAGTGAGCAGCGCGACGCTTTCGCAATCCTCGATCGTCAGCGCCGGCCATGCCGGAAAGGCATACAGGGGGACCAATGAAGATCGGCGCCGTTACCGTCGACGGCGCAAGCGTCATGGTCGCCGGACCGCGTTTCCTCACGACGATGCAGATTCCGATCCTGACCGGACGTGAGATTGACGATCGCGACCAGGCGGGCTCCATGCCGGTTGCCGTGATCAGCGAGCGGCTGGCGCGGACTTACTTCGGGAACGAGAATCCCGTGGGCCGGCGCATCACGCTCGTGGACGATAACCGCGATCTGGAAATCGTCGGCGTGTCGGCTAACCTGCGTTACGGCAATCTGAAAGACGGGGGGAGTTCAATGACCGTGTTCACGGCAGCCAGCCAGTTCTCTCTGGACCCGGTGACCTACGCGCTGCGCACCGCGGGTGATCCGCTTAGCTATGTCAGGAGTGTGCACGAGGTCGTGCGAAATGCAGATTCACGCATACCTGTCACAAACGTGGTCACACAGGCTGCTGAGATTGATCGGACGATCAACCGGGAACTCACGTTTGCGAAATTGTGCACGGGTTTCGCGGTTCTCGCTCTCCTGATCGCGTGCGTGGGGCTATACGGAACCATGTCCTACAACGTCGCGCGGCAAATCGGTGAGATCGGAACTCGTATGGCGCTGGGCGCGCAACGCGGCGCCGTCGTTTGGATGGTTCTGCGCCGCGTTCTGACACTGGCCGCCGTGGGGCTCGCGATCAGCGTGCCTTCCGCGTTGATCGCGTCCCGGCTTGTCAAATCGTTTCTGTTCGAGACCCAGCCCAACGATCCGGGAACCCTGGCGCTGGCCGGTGTCGTCCTCCTAAGCGCCGCGATTCTCGCTGGCTATGCGCCGGCAAGGCGAGCATCCCGAATTGATCCGCTGGCGGCTCTGCGGCACGAATAGGACATAGTCCTTCGTGCCGCAAAGAAGGATGAAAATGTTCCGCGCCCGCCCACATCGATCACGGTAGCTGCTAGCGATAGAGGCCGAGCTATGCTACTGCGCAGCGCTGGCTCCGACGATGTGGTCATTGAATGATTCCGGGGATAGATGAGCTGCCCAATTGAGCAACCAAGGCTTCCGCCACGCCTATGGTGCAGTTGGGTGGCGAAAGACTTGTGCGACTACAGCTCTAATCAAGCCTTAGCGGCGATTGACTCCACAATAGATGCCTTGCCCTTGAGCGATACCGGGGTATAGCGCTGATGCGCAGGTCCCTTCCTGGTGATGATAGTCTTGACGCCTACCGTCTCGAAAGCGGTTTCGCGTCCTGATTCCAGCGTCACATCTGGCAACAGGAATGAGAATTGTGGATCGCCTTCGTCGGCGCTGGGCCCTGGGTGAAGTGCGACGGTTATTAGCTGCCCCACATTGTCGATCTTGGCGACGTGGATTTCCTTCTTGTGGGCCGCGCCCGAAAGCTTATCTACTTTGAAGTTCAGCAAGGGTTGGCCAGAAATATCGCTTAGTGAGTAGTCGATGGTGACATCGTGCCCGCTTAGCGAGTAATGATTGGGTGTAGACAGCGGCATCGTTAAAACCTCCGATTCCAGGACAGATACTACCAGAATTTGGCACCGGGGGGGCAGAATTGATTGGCATTCGGTGTTTTATCGTGATGCTTTCCTCTTCGGGAACTCTTGTATCAGGGTGGGCGCCGGGCTTCGGTCGGGGGCATTTTTGCGCCTGGGCTTTTTGTGCCTGGGAAGGATATGGCCGCTCTTCGCCCGCCAACGAAGGGCGATGTCCAAACGAAATGTCCAAAATCGATAGAATCCGCCCACCCTAGCTTCAGGGAAGGCTTTTTTTTGCTTAGGGACGTATCAGAAGGGCCTTCGGAGCGCTCATTTTAACAATGACCCAGACTTTCCGGTTCTCACCGGAAGGTCGTATTGGCGCCCTCTCTCTTCCCTCCGATAGGGAGGGCGCTCTTTTCTTGTATCTTGAATGCGGCGCTGCTAAGGGCTAAGAAATGGCGGAAGGGCAGCGAGAGCGGAAGGTATCTGCGTGATTCATCGAGCGCATCTTTTTCGGAGGAGGGCACGCACTTATCGCTAGACCTCTGTTTGCCAACATCATGACTTCGGGCGGCCATACTCTAAGAGCTGCGCTGCGATCTCGGAAAGTATCGCGCCGGTTGCTGGTCCTTCACGCAAGCTGGCGGAATCGAGGAATATTACTAATGAGCAAGCCGACAAAGCCCGGCACGCTGGCCACAACTCGAAGCTCCTTGCCCGCCGCCCAAGTCATGAGTTTTCTGCGGGAAGTCCACTCGCTACTGACATGGACGGAACACGATTTTGCCGCTTCGATGAACGTTACCAAGGATGAGGTCAAAAACGCGCTCGGGATGCTTCAGCTTGCGGGCTACGCGGAGCCGGTAGAAAAGGGAAAATGGCGAACTACGGATCAAGGAAGGCAGATTGGCGGCGGAAAGACTCCACGATTCACAACTGAACGGGTCGAGCGCGCATTGGATGAGATGAAGGAGCGCATAGACAACTTGAATTCTGACGAGACTACTTCCTACAGAGTCAGTCGAGCGGTCGCCTTTGGAGACTTTTTATTGGATTGGGCCCGCGTGCAGGCGGCTGAAGTGGGAGTCGAGCTAGAGCCGCGTATTTTCAAAGGGTCGAGCAAGAACGAAAGTGCTGCGTCCCGCGCAGAACAAAGCACCCTCCTGAAGCGGCTCAAGAGCAATTCAGGGTTGCTGCATGTGCAGCCATATGATTCGTGGATGGACAGCCGTTCACACAGGAGATTGAAGTAACGATGTGAAGCCCTTGTACTCAGAATTCGATTACCGCGCCGGCCGAGGATTCACTTGGAACGCTTCGCGGGCGATGTAGGATCTAGGACATCGCTATAGAGAATGTGTTCTCGCCGATTGAGCTTGGATTACTGCTGACCCGGTCGCAAGCGGCGAACGCTATTCGTCGTGAATTGCCGACTTCACTTTTGTGGCAAGTTCAGGCGTAATTTCCGATATCTTGTGTACGTCTTTGGCATGCTCAGCAGCCTTTTGCATCACCTGCTGCTCCGTCTCGCCGTGTGCTTCGAAATCGCAGTCCATACCGACTTCGCGACATTTGAGTACTTTGGACATTGCTCACCTCGGCCGCAATTCTATCCCAATCAGGCAGAAAGATAGGAAACGCCGCAGATCGGATTCAAGATCCGTGCTGGAGGAGGTAGGTGAGCACAATCTGGGCGAATTCTCGCGCTTCGTGAGCTGCCCGGCGATATCTGACTAGGTAGCTACGGAGCATATCAACGCCGCCCGATGCCTCCCTTGTGCACGACACTAGCTTTCGCTGCTTAGCCGGAACTTACGCAACTTCTCTTTGGATTCACCAATATAGAACGGAACCATGAACTGAACCGATATGGAACTATCAGGAGCTACAATCTCACAAAGTGATCCTAGTTCCGTTGGTTCCGCTCACTTCGAGAATCCGAGTTTGGTGACGTAGGTCTCTACTGCGGCCAACAAGCGTGAACGCTAAGCGATTATCAGGATCCCCGTGCCACCGCTCGCGGTTCCGCCTCCGCTCCCCGTTCCACCGGAACACTCCGACGAGCATTCGTCAGCAATGCATTTGGATATCGCGTCCGAGCAAGAGGCGTTGGGATCACCAGCCTTGATCGGAGGGCAAACCCTCTTGGCGCATTGGTCAATCTTGCTTATTCTGCACGTGAGACACTTTGAACCTCCCCCGGGTCCAGATCCAGTGCCGCCGCCTTTGGGCAGGTGGAAGATAACACTGACATCTTTGTTGATGACAATGTGGCCGACTCGGTGATTCCCAACCTGCACATACTCTACCTGATGACCGGCGATTGTTGTCGGTTCATGTGATGACGCCATACGTCCTCCATTAGAAAGTGTGTTCTACCTAGCACGCCGATTCCGGAAAGAGCCAGGTCGAAAACGATCTTGCCGGTATCCAGCCCAGCATGCAATCCCGCGACTCACCTTTTTGCATCCAACAAAGATCACAAGCTAAGTCGCTGATTCAACGCGCCCTCCGCCCCCGTCTCATAAGCCATCAAGGATTCTCACTGATACAACGGAATGATTGCAAAGATAAAACAAACAGCCAGTCCGGCGCTTCGGAACGTTCAGTTTTGAAGGGTGTCCGATAAGTAGCCGCCGAATCACCCCTTAGGCCGCAGCTTGTCGGGCAGTTCGAGTCCGTCGAATGGACGGGAGACAATCATTTGAGGCGAAGCAAGTTCATTGGGCTGCAGGTGGTCTGCTTACGACATTTTTGATGCGGCCCGATGATATGCATCGGAATTCGTTGAGGACGGAGATTTTCGGATCACTGCCCATGCGCGCTGTGCCAACGTCGTGATTCGCGTCTCCAGGCGGATGAACGTCAGCAAGGCCGTCCGGGTTTATGGCAAAGAGAACGCGATAAATAGCGCGCCGGAGGCACGATCTCTTCCGCCGCCTGCCGCCACTACAACATATTCCTTTCCGTTCAACTCGTAAATCGCAGGCGTTGCGTTCGCAGCAAAGGGAAGAACCGTTTCCCAAAGCAGCTTTCCGGTTTGTTTATTGAAGGCGCGAAGTTTGTTGTCGTAGTGTGTGGCGCCGATAAAGACCAGGCCGCCGGCTGTGACTACACCGCCTCCATGATTCTCGGTGCCCGTGTCTTTCATCCCTTTGGCGACAAGTTCGGGATATTCGCCCAGAGGCACTTTCCAGACATACTGGCCGGTGTCTAAATTGATCGCGCTCAATGTCCCCCACGGTGGTGCTGTCGCAGGATAGCCATCGGGATCAAGAAACTTCTCATAGCCTTGCACCGCGTATTTCAACGGATTGGCAGTACGAGGCTTTAACTGGACGACGACTTGGTGATCATCATTATCGGTTAATAGCCAATTCTGTAGAGCGTCGATTGCCGGTTCGCCAAGGGAGGCAAAGGAGGGCATGCGGCCGCCGCCTTGATGAAGCATCGTTGAGATCTGTGCTCCTGTGAGCCTTGCCGGTTGGTCGAGCGCCGGGTATTCCGGCGGAGCTCCTTTTCTATCTGGGCCGTGGCAGCCAGCGCACATCGCTTGATAGATTCGGCTTGGTCTCATGTTGCGCTGTACGGATTGCGAGGAGACAAGACGCACAATCCACCCGAGTTCATTGGCATTGATGTAGTAGATGTGCGTTTGCGGATCGTACGCGCTCCCACCCCACTCCGCTCCCCCGGCCAAGCCGGGAAAGTAAACTGTTCCCTTAAAACTCGGGGCGATGAACAGGTCGCCGTAATTGAGACTGCGTAGCTGCTCCGACACGGCGGAATGAGCAGCTGCCGTTCGGTTCGTGACCATCGTTTTGTCGAGTCTTTGACGGACAAACGGAGCCGGCAGCCTCGGCACCGGCTGCGTTTGGGCTAGCTGCTCGCCGTCAACAGTGGATTGCGGAATGGGACGCTCTTCCAGCGGAAACAAACTCTCACCGGTCTCGCGATTCAGAACGTAGATGTAGCCACTCTTACCGGCAACGGCGACGGCATCCACCATTCGCCCCGCGCGCCGCACACTGATCAGCGTTGGAGGAGATGGGAAATCGAGGTCCCATACATCATGATGAACTGCCTGGAAGTGCCACTTCCGCTTTCCAGTCGCGGCGTCCAGGCACAAGAGAGTGTCTGCGAACAGATCATCGCCGTGCCGATCGGCTCCATAGAAATCGAAAGCCGCAGATCCGGTTGGAACATAGACAAGCCCACGTCGGGTATCCAGCGCCATGCCGGCCCAGTTGTTGGCGGCGCCGGTCGTCTTCCAGGCATCGGCCGGCCAGGTCTGGTGGCCAAATTCACTGGGTCGAGGAATCGTATGAAATGTCCAGCGAAGCTTGCCCGTACGCACATCGTAGGCGCGAATATCTCCATACGTTGCAGGCAGACGCTCCGATACGGAGCTTCCGAGGAGGAGCAGATCTTTGTAGATCGTTCCGGGGCTGGTTACCGTAAGGGAAACATCCTGCTTCGGCCCTTCGAACGCCTCGCGCAGATCGACTCGCCCATGAGCGCCAAAATCGGAGTCAGTTTTGCCAGTTTTTGTGTTGATGCTGAACAGTTCATAACCGGCGGTTACGAAGATTCGTGCCTGCGATGCGTCCGACCAGTAGGTCAAGCCTCGATTAGCATTGGGCGCACGACCTTTTGTGGGCTCAAAGCTCCAAATTTGTTTTCCCGTAGCTGCGTCGAGGGCCACGACGTGCAGACTCGGCGTGGTGACGTACATCACGCCATCAATGACGATAGGATTGCATTGAATCTGGGAATCCGGATACGCGTCACCGCTGTCATACGTCCAGGCGACACGTAATTGAGAAACGTTGCTCTTGTTTATCTCATCAAGCGCGGAGTAGTGCAGGTTGAGAGACGAACCGCCGACTACTTTCCAATCCCGAAATGTCTCCTGGGCAAGACAGGAACCTATGCAGAACGATAGCGAGAAGAAAACGGTTTTTAGAAGCAACTCTCAAATCCTTTGGGACGCGAGGAATAGGATCGCGTGCTGACACAGCTCCACTGTAAGTATTCCGAAACGTTAGATTTTGTTCAGGCTTTTTTAATGAGTCATCGCGTAGGAGACATAGTTGACGCCGAGCCGGATGGCCGCGGGCAGGCTAAGCGCTCCGGATAGATCGGCTCATCAGCAAACTCCCATCCGTCTCCGACGTCCATGTTGAAACAGATGGCAACAATCATACGACCACGCGCGTCAATCAACGCTCGCCAATGTGGAAACGTGCCTCCACGTTCGATGCCGCCGGTATTCACCACATTTGCCCCCACTACGCGAACACGTTCGGATAGATCGTAAACCATGTGAAATGGAGCGCTCTCCGACTGTAACTCTTCTATTTGGGCATCCGGGTAAATTTGATGAACGCCGGCCATAAACTGTGCCCACTCCGCCTCGTTGTGAAAATCGTCCACCATCGAAGTTCACGCTGAATCGAAATATTTTCGCAGCCGCGCCGCCTGTGCCGGCGTGAGCTCCCAATCCCCCGCGGAAATCGCGAGCAAAAAAGGATGGTCGTATATTTCATCGCTGTCGATATCGATAATAGTCTCGATTGGCTCGGTGTCGATTCTTGTCAGACGATTGAGAATGCGTATGAAGGTTCTATCGCCCTTGTTTGCGTCAATACCCCAACGCGCGTAGGGGCCCCATCCGTCGCTTGGAGATCGATACCGAAGTCGTCCCAGCGCAAATTCTCCCTTGCGGCCCACGTCCGGCGGATCGTCTACTGGGTCCTGCATTTCGGGTTCGTACTTAGCCCAAACCCGCGTGCGGTCTCTTGAGAATGCAACAACTGCGAAGACCGAAAGAGCGATCACTCCAAAAGCAGAGAAAAGATACGATGAACGGTATCCACGCGCTTTCATTGGGTCAACTGACTACGACGATCATACCTCCAAAAATGAAGAACACCACAGCCCGGAGTTCCAGTCCCCGGAGATAACTCCGACCGGGTGACGCGCAGCAGTGCGGACGGGCATCCTCGAAGCCGTTTCGCAAATGTAAATGATTTTTTTCTCCCGCTCTCAACCATTTACAGGCCAAATGCTTCTCGCCCGCACACGCCATACCCGAAACTCGGGCACGTATGGCCAAGCTCCATCCACAAACCGGGCCTGTCACGGCCGCCGGCAAAGAAATTTCGAGCCGCAACGCCACCACCCACGGCGGCACCTCTGAAAAGCTGATCGTTCCGGGCGAGCGCCGCGAAGATTTTGACGCGCTGCTCCACAACCTGTTGGAAGAGTATTCCCCCGAAAGCCCCGACGCGCGCAACTTGGTCGAAGACGCCGCGATCGCCCGCTGGTTTCTCGTGGCGCAGGCAGCGCGCTTTTAATTCGGTCGAATCCGCCCTCTACGCCGCGCAGCCCAATCCCGAGAATTGGCCGCCGGAAGCCTTCCACAAGCTGGCTCTTCTCGACCGCTACGAAAACCGCTGCCGAGCGCTCCCTCAAACGCGTCCTCCAGAATCTCGCCGCTCTGCAGCGCGCCAAAAAGCAGGAGGCCCGATCGAAGCTCGCCGTGGCCCGCGCGCAATCGCCCTCGATCAGCTCGAACGCGAACAATGGAAGAAAGCCTGCCAGGGCTTCGATCGTCCCACGCTCGTCCAGAAAATCATGGTCCGCGTCCGCGGCGGCGAAACGATTACCCAGATGTCGCCCACCAACGCCGAGCTTTTCAGGGAAACAAGGCGCGCCGTCCACCCGCCCGAGCAGGCCTATCGCTACTTTGAATTTCCCGACGGCATCCCGGCCGAGTATTACTCCTTTACCGATCGCGAAGACTACCGCCGCGAAAAGGGCCACACCATCGAACAAACCGGTCCCCTCGCCGCCTGGCTCGCTGTCGCCGAACAGGAACAAGCGCTCGGAACCGGCCATGCCCTCCCGGGCCGCAGCCATTCCGTTTCGTAAAATGGCCTTGCCCTTTGTGGCGCGGCCACTTATGGCCGCCGCGCCGCGACTCCTCGAGGCGCTTGGCAACTGAGGATCGAACAATGCTCGTCTGGCTGGAAACCCTACTGCAAGACACACGCATTGCATTCCGCCTCATGCGCCGGAGCCCTGCCTTGACCGGGATCGCGCTGCTATCGATCGCTTTGAGCGTGGGTGCCACAGCGGTAGTTTTCACCGCAGTCAAAGCCGTGCTCCTTGATCCGCTACCCTACGCGCACCCCAAAGATCTGGTCCAGATCCGGACGGACTTCTCAGGTGGCGGCCAGTCGCACGGCGATTGGGTCTTCTGGAACGACACACAGGAAATCATCCGGCGCACGCGCACGCTCGAATCCGTCGGCGTCTATCGAAACGCCATATTCGATCTGGGCGGCGGTCTGTCGACTCCGCCGCAAGCGCTTTACGGTATCCGCGCCACCGCCGGTTTGTTTCGTACACTGGGCGTCGCGCCCATGCTTGGCCGCAATATTCTTCCCGAAGAAGATCAACCCGGCCACGCGGAAGAAATGATCCTGAGTTACGGCTTGTGGACCACTCGCTTCCAAAATGATCGAAATATCGTAGGCCGGACCGTGAAAGTCAATGGCCACAACTGTCTGGTGATCGGTGTCATGCCTCCGGGCTTCAATTTTCCACTCCGAAGAGCGGCGACCCGTACTCCCGCGCCCTATGTTCAGTTCTGGGCCCCCTTCCGCACCGACCATCCCGCTTCCACCGGTGGCGGACTAGGCATGGTGGGCCGCTTGCGGTCAGGTGTCTCATTGGTCGAAGCACGGGGGGACCTGGCTTCCATCAGCAACGCCCTCGCCCGCGATTTTCCCAAGACCAATCGCGATCGCGTCCTGCGGATGGCTTCTATTGCGGACCGCGCCGTCGGCAATGCGCGTAATGCGCTGTGGTTCCTCATGGCGTCCGCTGCAATCTTCCTGCTGATCGGATGTGCGAACGTGGCGAATCTCCTCCTGGCGCGCGGTCTGCTTCGGCGCCGGGAAGTCTCCGTGCGCATGGCCGTCGGCGCCGGACGCGCGCGCATCATCCGGCAGCTTCTCACCGAGAGCTGCGTGTTAGCAGTATTGGGCGGTTCCGCCGGCTACCTGTTGACCACCGCGGCCTGGAGAATTCTGCCCGCTATGGCGCCCGTTAGTATTCCGCGTCTCGCCACAGCTCGCGCGGACTGGACCATCCTGCTTTTCACCATCGCGCTCGCTCTGGTGACCGGAATGTTGTTCGGTATGGCGCCCGCTCTGCGCTCTGCTGCTGCACGTGATCTCACCGCTCGCGGAGCTGCTTCCGGACGGCACGATCGAACTCGCGCGGCCCTCGTCCTGGGAGAAGTCGCCATCGCTGTTGCGCTTGTCTTGGTCGGCGCACAGTTGCTCGGAAACTTCATTGCTTTACTGCGCACCGGTCCCGGTTTCGACGCCGATCGTGTTCTCGCCTCCGTGGTCCTTCCCGCGCCCGAACGCTACCAGACTCCCGCACAGCGCGCCGCCGTCTACCGGCGCTTTCTCGATGCCGTCCGCGCCATACCCGGAGTGGCTAAGGCCGGTACCGTGGATGCGCTTCCGTTCAGCGGTGAGAATCATGGCGGGTTCATCAGCGTCAATCGCGTTGCCGGCCGGTTCATCGCTGAAATAGACATCGTGGGTGGTGACTACCTGCAAACCTTAGGACTCCATCTCGCTTCCGGACGCTGGTTTGGCGAAGAAGAAATGAAGTCGTCGAGCGAGACAGCAATCCTCAATGACATCGCCGCTCAACATCTCTGGCCTGGAGAAAACGCAATCGGCAAGCAGATCTGTATCGATTGCACGCTGGAAAATCCAAACAACTGGAAGCGAGTCGTCGGCGTCGTTTCGAGTGTGCGCCACGCCGATCTGGACGCCCCGCCCGGATTCAACGTTTATCTGTCGGCGCGTGCGCTGGAGACCGCTGCCTTCCTGGTTGTAAGAACCGATCGGCCTGTCAGGAGGCTCGATCAGACCATCCAGCGCGCTATTGCCTCAGTCGATCCCGATCAGCCCGTCTTGCTCAGCGCTTCCATGCAATCACTTATTTCGGACACAATCGCAGATCGCCGCTTTGTGCTTCGGTTGCTCGTGGTCACCGGCTGTCTTGCACTGTTGATGTCGATAGCGGGCGTTTACGGCGTAACTTCCTACACCGCCTCACGCCGGACACAGGAAATTGGTGTTCGCATGGCGCTCGGTGCTACTCCCGGCAGCGTTCATGCCCTCCTCTTCCGTCAGGGCTTCCTCACTGTCATCGCCGGCCTTGCGGCCGGCATCCTGATAGCACTTGCGTCCACCCACGCATTGCACGGAATCATGGTAGGACTCGAACCTCAAAACACGAAGAACTTCTGGATGGCCGCTTGCCTGGTCGGACTGACCGCCGCCGCGGCCTGCTGGATACCCGCCCGCCGCGCTATCAGAATCGATCCTATGTCCGCCCTGCGGCAGGAGTGAATACTCGCGCTTGATACGCTCGAATTTACCCGAAAATCATGAGCAGTTTGACAATTACTCTCCCGGATGGCAGCCAGCAATCGGTCTCAGACGGCGCCCGTCCTATAGATGTTGCCCAATCCATCAGCCCCCGCCTCGCGAATGACGCGATCGTGGCGCGCGTCGATGGAGAACTCTACGATCTGACCCGCCCCTTCGAACAGGATTCGAAGCTTGAGATCCTGACCACCAAAAACCCGGAAGCGCTCCAGGTCTATCGCCACTCGACGGCGCATCTGCTGGCCGCCGCCGTGCTCGAACTCTATCCGGAAACCCAGCTCGGCATCGGTCCTCCCACCGAGAGCGGTTTCTACTACGATTTCGACCGCGCCACAAAATTCACCACGGAAGATTTCGAAAAAATTGAGGCCCGCATGCGCGAGATCGGTGCGCGCAATCTTCCTTTCGAGCGTAAGCTGACAGCGAAACAGGACGGCTTGGAGAAGTACAAAGGCGACTGGATGAAGCACGAGCTCATCGAGGAGCGTGCTGGGGATATTTTTTCCGAATACACGCTCGGGCCGCACTTCATCGATTTTTGCCGCGGCCCCCACGTGCCCACCACCGAAAAGCTCAAGGCTTTCAAGCTGCTGTCCATCGCGGGCGCTTATTGGAAAGGCAGCGAAAAGAACCCGCAGCTTCAGCGCATTTACGGCACAGCTTTTTTCACTAAGAAAGAACTCGACGATTACCTCAACCGGCTGGAGGAAGCCAAGAAGCGCGACCATCGCCGCGTGGGCAAAGAACTGGAGCTGTTCACGGTCAACGAGCTGGTCGGCGCCGGCCTCCCCCTTTGGTTGCCGAAAGGCGCGACTGTGCGACGGGTACTCGAAGAGTACATTCTGGAGCGCGAACGCGCCACCGGGTATCAGCACGTCTATACACCCGATCTGGCCAAGGTCGAACTCTACCAGCGGTCCGGCCATTGGGAGCACTATCACGAGGACATGTTTCCTCCCATGGATCTCGAAACCGAGCAGATGGTACTGCGCCCCATGAACTGCCCGCACCACATCTTGATCTATAAGTCCAAGATGCGCAGCTATCGCGATCTGCCGGTGCGCATCGCCGAGTTGGGCACCATGTACCGTTACGAGCGTTCGGGCGTCTTGAGCGGTCTGAGTCGCGTTCGTTCCATGACCTTGAACGATGCTCATATCTTCTGTACCCCGGACCAGATCAAGGCCGAATTTACTGCAGTCATGCAGCTTGTCGAAGCAGCCTATCGCGATCTCGGCATCACTCAATACAGCTATCGTCTGTCGCTCGGCGATCCCGCCAACACGGAGAAATACGTCAACAACCCGGAAATGTGGGCACTCGGCGAACGCGTGCTCCGCGAGGCCATGGACTCGCTGGGCCTTCCTTATAAAGAGGCGCCCGGCGAAGCGGCCTTCTACGGCCCGAAGCTTGATATCCAGCTTGCCGATGTGATGGGTCACGAAGAAACGTATTCCACCATCCAAATCGATTTCCATCTTCCGGAACGTTTCGATCTGAGTTACATCGCGCCTGATGGTCAGGCCCATCGTCCGGTCATGATTCATCGCGCCATAGTCAGCACGATGGAGCGGATGATCTCCTATCTGATTGAGCTATATGGCGGCGCCTTCCCCGTCTGGCTTGCTCCCGTCCAGGCCATCGTCCTGCCGATCTCAGACCGGCAGAACGAATATGCCCGTCACATCCTGCAAAAATTGACCGCCGTCGGCATACGCGCCGAAGTAGACGAACGCAGCGACAAGATCAATTTCAAGATTCGCGAATCGCAATTGCAGAAAATACCGTATATGCTGGTAGTGGGGGATCGCGAGGCCCAGGCCGGACAGGTGGCTGTCCGCAACCGAAAGCAGGGCGATCAGGGTGCTGTAGAGGTCGATGAGTTCATTCGCCGCCTCTCACATCTCGTTACGACTAGAAGTCTTCAAGAGTAGTTTTCTGCAGCCGGGAGTCTCCCGGGGGGTTTGGGGTTGTTTACGGCCGAGTTGATTTTGCTCGGTTGCTGGGCGTATTGTCTACTCGCCATAGCAGCCGCGGTCCGGCACTCTCGTAAGGGCCGGCCGAAATCGTCTTTGGGACACACCGAGATTAGTGTGCTTAAACCTTTGTCGGGCCTCGATGAAGGGCTGGAAGAGAATCTACGCAGCTATTTCGAACAGGATCATCGGCAATTTGAGTTGCTGTTCGCCGTCCGTCACGAGTCCGACGCGGCGGTCCCAGTCGTCCGGCAGCTGATGTCCGAATACCCGGACGTTCAGTCCAGGTTGATCGTCACCGGCGAACCGCCCTATCCGCACGCTAAGGTCTACAGCTTGAAATGCATGCTCGATCGGGCGCAGTACGATCTGATTGCTATGGGCGATAGCGACGTCCGTGTCGGCCGGGATTTCTGCCGCAGCTTGGCCGACGAATTCGCGGAAGAGAAACTCGGACTGGTGACTTGTCCCTACCGCGCTGTAGCCGGCAAGAGTTTCTGGTCGCGTCTCGAAGCGCTGGGCATGAATACGGATTTTCACGCCGGTATTTTCACGGCAGTCATGATGGAAGGCGCGAAGTTCGCCGTGGGTCCGACCATTGTGGCCCGCCGAAGCGTACTGACGGCTGTCGGCGGCATCGAACGCTTCAAGGATTATCTCGCCGAAGACTATATGCTGGGCCGCATCGCCGCCGAACACGGTTTTGTGGTTCGTATATCCCCCTATGTCATCGAACATCGCATCGGCAGCGATAGCATGCAGACGAATTTTTCGCACCGCCTCCGTTGGGCCCGTAGCACGCGCCGCTCACGGCCTTGGGGCTATATTGGACAATTCTTCACGCATTCTCTCCCTGTCAGTTTGCTGGCCGGCGTTATCCATCCCGCATGGTGGTGGCTGCTCGCTGTCACTTTCTGTCTGCGGGCCGCCGCGGCCTGGGTGGTTTCCTACCGTATTTTAGGTGCCGCCATTCCGTGGCTGCTGTTACCCCTGCAGGATGCTGTGAACTTCCTGTTCTGGGTCGCTGGATTTTTCGGCAAATCGATCCACTGGCGCGGTCGGCGTTACAGGCTGAATCGCGACGGTACGATCGGCTGGGCTGTGCCGCCTATTTGACGATGCCCCGGCTCTCGTCGATAGTCAGAAACTGATCGGCAGCCACGTTTTTAAACTCCTGACGCGCTCCGCTCGGCCACTCCACTGCAAGAGCGGTAACGGTCTTGTCTCGTGCCAGGCCGAAGGTCAGCGCCAGGTCGCTCTGCGAGCAGTAACTGGAGCCGCTATGTACGGTCTTCCATTGCTTGCCTTGTGCGCTCTCGATCCGTACGACAGCACCGAGTGCGCTGCGATTGGATTTCACTCCGCTTAGGCGTACGGTCAGCCAGTTATTTGTCGGAGTGCCTTCGTTGCTGTAAAGAAGCGCGGGACCATTGTTGGTGCTGATCAGGATGTCGAGATCGCCATCACGATCGTAATCGGCATAGGCTGCCCCCCGCGCTACGATGGCGTGCTGGAAATCCGGTCCGGCGGCGGCGCTCACATCTTCGAACCGTCCGTGTCCCTGGTTGTGAAACAACAGCGGCGGCTCGCGGTATTGCACTTTGGGCTGAACGCGATTGATCTCCGGCTCGATGTGCCCATTGGCGGCAAAGATATCGTCCCAGCCATCCAGGTCGTAGTCGAAAAAGAATGCCCCGAAAGTAAGGCTCAGAAGGCTGGCGCGGCCGACCGTCGAAGCCGGGGCCTCGTCCACAAAGAACCCCTTGCCTTCGTTATGGTACAGACCCAACATCTGATTCGCGAAATTTCCGATAAGCAGATGCGGCCGGCCCGTGTGGTCGTAATCGGCGGCATCCGTGCCCATCGCGCCGCGCGCTACGCCGTCTTCGCCGTAGGCGACACCCGCCTGCATGCCCTCCTCGGTAAACGTGCCGTTTCGATTGTTGCGGTAGAGCTTGTTGGGTTGGGTGTCGTTCGAAAGAAAGATATCCGGCCATCCATCGCCGTTGTAATCGAGGATGGCAATGCCGAGCGATTTACTCGTGCTATCGCCCAAGCCCGCTTTGGTTGTGACGTCTTCGAATTTGCCGCCGCCGAGGTTCCGGTACAGTCGCGACGATTTTCCCTTGTACGATTCCGGCGTGCAGTACGATTTGGTCGCCCCATCCAGCGAGCACCAGAGATCGCTCTTCAGGTTCCAGGTGGCATAATTCGCGACCAGCAGATCGGCCTTGCCGTCTTTGTCGTAGTCGAACCATGCGGCGCTGGTTCCAAAATCGGCGTTGTGAATGCCGCTCAGCGCGGTAACGTCGCGAAAATGGCCGCGCCCTTCGTTATGGAACAAGCGGTCGCCGTCGAGCGCCGTGATGTACACGTCGGGCTGTCCGTCGTTGTCGTAGTCGGCGATGGCCACTCCCATGCCATACATCTCGACGTCGAGCCCGCTGCCCCGGGTGATGTCGGAAAATGTCCCGTTGTGATTGTTGCGATACAGCGCTTGAATGGAGTGCCGCCCGCGCGGCGTGAAATCCTTTCCGTTGATTAGCAGAATGTCGGGCCATCCATCGCCGTCCAGGTCGGTGAATGCGCAGCCCGCGCCGAGCGTTTCTGGCAGATAGCGCTTGCCGGTGGCGCCTGAATTGTGGGTGAAGTGCAGACCGGCTTTTGCCGTCGAGTCGACAAAATGTATGGGGTTAGAGTGTATGGAGCTCGGGCTCGATGAAACAGCCGCAAGCAGCAGCGCAAGAGTTCTCATAGTGGCGGCAGCGGCGTCGATTCGTGGCTGTGAATCAGTTGCCGCTCATTGTTATCTTCCGGGCTCAGCATTCGCCGGCTGGCGGTGATGGCCTGCGATGCTTCGTCCGCTTTGAAGCGTTGAAACAGCGCTTGCTCGTGCGCGGCGCTTTCCGTGTCGCCCAACCCGCGATAGCAAAGCATCGCCGTGTAATGCACCTGGACGTCCTCCGGATCGATGGCTACGACGCGCCGGCAATATTCGAGCGCCTTGGCATACTGCCGCTTCAGAAATAGAATGCGCGCGATCTGGTTGAGAGGCACTCGATCTTGTGGATACTGCGCTTCCACGCGCTTGAGCGAAGCGAGTGCGTCGTCGTATCGTCCCTCGGTCTTTTCAATCAACGCGCGGAAATAGTAGATCCGTCCGAGTGACGGGTCCAGTTTCAAGGCTTGCGCAATAAACGGTTTCGCTGCATCCGTCTCGCCTTCCTGGATCAGTGCGCGCGCCGTGTTCAGCCATGCATCTGCATAACCAGGCTCCGCCGCGGCGGCTTTGCGAAACGCGAATTCCGCGCCTTTCAAATCGCCCTGCAGCAGCAGTCCAATGCCCCAATCGTTCCAGCGCTCGCGCGCATTGTGTGAGCCTGTGGCCGTGTTCCAGACCGGAGCGTTTTCCGAAACCGGGAGCGATAATTCCGCTTTCGCAAGGGTTTCAATCGGTAAGTCCGGAATCATACCCTTCATCTGGCCCGAAACGTTGGAAGGAACATTGCGTCGATCGAAGTCGTATTCGAGACTGTTGAAATTCGTCGAGAGCAGTTGCGGCGACTGGTTCGGCTTCGGTTGTCCGGCGTAGGAAAAATTTGTGTAGTACCAAGAGAATTTGCGATAGTTCAGCTTGGCGGTAAAGTGTACCCGGCCCGTGATGTGGGGCGGGACCTGAACGAGGTAATGCGCCACATCGGCGGCGCCCGGCGGAATCAGCCGCGCATACAACAGGCTATGCGCCTGCCAGGCGTTGCGCTTATTAATCGGGTTGCCCGCTTCATCCAATTGATAGGAGCGATAAAAATGCGCGCCGGCTTCGACTGGCCCCTTCCCGTTCTGCTCCACTTCACCGCTCCAGAAAATGGGGTTCCTCGCATCGTCGCAAGCTTTCAGCTCGAGCCAGACGTCGAAGGCATCCACTGTGCCGCCGGGAAAGAAGTGGCCGATCTTGCGCGTACGCACCACTACGTCGACCTTCACAGTCTCGCCGGGCTTCAGGGTAACGCCAGAAGCGTCAGCGGGGGCAGCGATTTCGCCCACGTTGCGAATCACAGCGGGCGTATTCTGCTCGGCCTCTTCGCCCACCGCGAATCCGGTATTCGCTTGTTGTGAATCGTTGCCACCCCGCCGCACCATGCGAGCGCTGCGCTTATCGTCCGCTACCGGACTTACGGCGAAAATGTCGACCGTAATGAACCCGGATTTCAAAAAGTTTTCCGTCGTCTCAAGCTGCTTCGCATCTTTGTTGACGAACGGTACCGCCGTATTGGCCGCCGGGAAGCGATGAGAATGCACCTTGCCATTGATATTGCCCGGGTCGTGCGAATCGATCAGGGGCATGTGGCAGCCGCCGCAAGTGACCGATTTCGGAGGATAGTAGAAAGAACGCGCGCCCAGGCCCGACACCCCGCTGGCTTGCCAGTTGTCGTAGTCGTTGAAGCCGCGGAACCAGCGATAGTGGTTCACCGGAACATCCAGATGCACCTTGTGGCAGGCCGAGCAGAATTCCGGATTGTTGCGCATGAACGGCTTCATGAAAGTGCGGCGATGGGCTTCGGGAGCGGCGTAGGTAACGAACCGCTCGAGGTTCCGAACGATCGGATTGGAGCTGCTGGCTACTTCATGCAGTGGCGGATAGGACATCGTAAAACTGCCATTGCCAACGGTGCCGTTCACGTGAACGATAGAGTGGCAGGACATGCAGCTCAAGCCAGCTTGCGCCTCGGGCGTGTCTATTTGTTCTTTAATCGGCCGATCGAACCGCCCGTTGAAAAATACCGCATGGTCATGGCAGCCGGCACACCATTTGCTCGGTTGTGTGCCGACCACCGATTGCATATATTCGATGGATTTCCGGTAGAACTGATTGTTGAACGAAGCGAAATGATGGGCTGAGCTCTTCCATTGTTGATAGATGTCGCGATGGCACTCGCCGCACTTTTGCGACTCCGTGAAGAAAGAGGATGGAACGATCTTGCCGTCGGTGGTGTTCGCGCCGGAAGGGAAGAATGGGCTCTTCGGACCCCCGCCCTCCTCGTTCATAGACGTGGGGACGGTTTGCGAATTGGCAATGTGGTCAGCCGGATGAGAAATCCAATAGCGATTCGCAATACCGCCAACCAGCACCGCGGTTGCTGCCGCTAGAGAAATCTTGGCGAAAAGCCAATGTTCGCGGCGCGCGAACAAAACGGCCACGGCTACAATCGCCAAAGCGACGTGGATCCAGAGAACGAGCTTATGGTCACGCGTGTTGCCAACGAAGGCTAGCAATGCGCCCGATAGAGCGGCCGCAAGTGTCCAAAGTAACCGCCTCTCGACGCGGGCCAGAATGAGCGCGATAACGGCGACGGCGACACCGAGCAAGACGTGCAGCAGCAAGTTTGCGACGTTGAAAGCAGTAGCCGTGGGGAAAGCCCACAACATCGCGCTGTTCACAAGCAGGATTGGCAGCAACGCAACACACCAGAATTTGAGACGATTCGGCACGGTTATTCAGTGGGAGGAGCAAGCGGCCGGATCAAACGCAACGCCGGTCGCGTGAGATAGTCGCGCAGGTATTGCGCGTGTTCCGGATCGTTCGGGAAATGTTCGTTTGTCCGATATGGATATCCGCTCATACCGTGGAACGGCAGCGGCAGAACGCTTTGGCTGAAGGCCGTATTCGCATCGGCGTCTTTGGCCCAGCCGTCAACCAAGAGAAGAAAATCTCGCGACCAGCCTTCGGGTAGCGTAGGCAGCGAGCGGGCAGGGAATTCGAGTGCGAGCTCATCGCCCGAGCCCATGATGACCATACGGTCATCCGGCTTGGTCACGAGCGGCGTGACGTCGCCGTAGCGCGTATACATTCCGCGCGTCGGATTCCAGTTGGAAATCGGCCGTACATCGTCGTACAAAAATTGCTCCGGCTGCCGACGCGCCGGGTCGATGACGGGCCGCGAAAACCCGCGAAAATGCACGTCGGCAGATTGGGCGGCGAGCGGCGTCAAACGCGCGCGTGGCGCACCGGAATCGGGGATCAGAAAAATGTCATCCCAATAGACACACAGGTTGGTCATGATGCGCACCTGGCGCGACGAGGAAAGAAATTTCCCGGCGAGATCCACCACGATCGTCTTGGGCTTGCCCGAAGGGATGCCCATGTCTTTGACGACCGTTTGCCATTTGCCGGCAGCATCTTTGACCTGGACGTAAGGAAAAATGAGCCCCTGGCCGCTCTGCGAAGCACCGAGAAATGTGCTGCCGTCGGCCCAATCGACCCAGCCGTGAAGCACCAGGGCGGCGCGATTGCTGCCAGCGGTCTTACCGAAATCGAGGTCCAAAGTGTGCAACTCCGCAACCCCCGCGGCGTTGCGCGAGAACGAGGCATTCGGCATGGATAACGGCCGTATTTTCTCGCTTGCTCCGAAGAGCCTGAATTCAGGGTACGGAGGAGATTTAAATTTGTCGTTTGTGTAAATCGCGGTCGAAGCTGGATGATCGAGCGCAATGAGCTGAACCTGATCGAGATAGGAAACTTCGTGGAGCTCTTCGGTGATATGAATGCGATAGCGCCCGTCGATCGCTTCGAGAGCCGAACCTGGAATCTGGACATACTCGTCGTGGTCGACCGGAAAATAGTGGCCATCGCTGGAACTCGCTCCCAACGGCGCGACACCGAGAACATCGGTGATGAATTGGAATTTCTTTCCGTTCCAGGTGAAGATCATTGGACACGAGCCGGAAAGCCGCTGCGCTTCGGGAATCAGCAGGGCCGACGGTTTCTGGTGCGGCTCGTTCTGAATCAGCCCATTCGGCCAGGTGATGCGAACCGTGTCTGCGTCGACGCGGCCGTCGAGGGCGAAGGCGATAGGCGTCCCGTCGTAGATCCGTTTTTCGTAATAGGGCCCCGACTTCATTTCGACCGTGGCGTTCGTCGCGGTCTTGAGATTCTTGACGCCTTGAATACGAACCGTCATCCAGCTTCCGCCCGTCGAGGTGTTCGACGAAAGATGGACCGAGCCATCCGCCGCCAGGAGCGCGAAATCTTCGCGCCGGTCACCGTTGAAATCGGCACGAACGGGCGCGGGTGCAACGCCCGCGTTAGCTTCAACTACAAAATTGCCGTCGTGATTACGCAAGGCCAGCCGGTCAGGCCGGTAGCTCACCAGGTCGAGTAAGCCGTCGCGATTGAAGTCCTGTGCGCTCAGCTCGGTTGCTCCTTTAGCAAGCGCCGTCAAATCGCTCGCCTGGAAGACGCCATTGAGCTGGTCACGATAGAGCACTCCAGGCCGATCCGCATAGGAAACCACGACATCACGCGCGGCGGTATCGCCGCGAACGGCGGTGACAACGGCATCCAGCGGCTGGCCTTTGACGAACGGAAATGCTTTCGTCTTGTCTTCGAACGTGCCGTTGCCATTGTTGCGCATTAGTACGGATTTGGATCCGAAGAGTAGTAAATCGAGGTCGTTGTCGTGATCGAAATCGAGCCACAGCGCCTTCGTGACAGTGGGCAAATCGACGACCTTGGTGAACGTGCCCTTGTTGTTCCGAAAGAGTGTCGAGCCGGAGCCGGTGACGACGCAGAGATCGGCGAAGCCATCGTTATCGAAGTCGCCCGCTGCCACATTGCGCACATCGTGAAGATTGTCGAGTCCGCTCGCCTTGTATTTCAGGAATGCCACGCGATTCGGCGACCAAACTAAAAGATCGGCGCGGCCGCTGCCGTCCGGATCAATGGCCAGAATGCCGGAAGCGCTCGAACTCACTACCTTGTCGTCGTAACGAGCCGCTTCCTTTGCGGCTGACGGCCGCGGCTCCGGCGGGTCGTACAACTCGGCATAGAAGCACCACTCCATGTCTTCGGGAACAGCGGCTCCTTCGCTGCGCTTTTTTGCTTCCTCGAAGGCTTGCCGCTCGCGCGTGGCCGATTCCTTATCACCGGAGCGTTGGTAAAGGCTGAAGAGCTGAAAATGTGGCCCCGCAAGATCTGGATTCAGCCGTTCTGCTTCGAGAAATTCCGGCAGCGCTGCTTGCGCATTACCCTGCGACCGCAGCACCGCACCCAGATTGTAATGCGCCGCAGGTTCGGAGGGCGTCAGGCGAATCATGCCTTTGAATTGCTCAGTTGCCTTTTCGTAATCGCCGGTGTGTTTATAAGCAATGCCAAGGTTGAACCAGGTATGCGGAAGACTCGGATCCTGTTTTTGTGCGCGCACCAGTTCGGCCACACCGGCCTCGGTTTGTCCCGCGTGCAACAGCCCCAATCCATAGTTGATGCGCTCGCGCACCGAATCGGGTTTCAGGCGCAACGCTTCACGCAATTCAGTGACGGCTTTAAGGTGTGTGTCCGGATTCTCGTAAAACGCCTTGCCGAGATTGCGGTGCTGCCACACGAGGTCGTCCGTATGAGGATTGTCCGCCGCCAGGAATAAGGCGCACGCAACCAGGCCGAGCACAGGGAGACTCCTCATTACGCCACTGAATTTTTCCATTCTATAGATCATTTCAGACGAAGGGATCAAACTTTCGGTTGAGGTTCGAGAAGATTGCTAGATTGATAGCTTGCTTCAGCAGAGCGCGACCGCGATGGCGAAAATGGTCCGATCGGGAGAGATCTCGCCGGCCGAGCTGATCGCGGCGCACAGTGAGCAGATTCGCAAGGTCAATCCACAGCTGAATGCAGTGGTTGCGCTGCTGGACGATACACCAGTCGAAAGCGATGGACCGCTCGCGGGCGTTCCGTTCTCGGTCAAGGATTCGATCGATGTCCAAGGTGTAAGAACGACCGCCGGGGCTCTCGGCAGATGCAATGCCGCACCAGCGAAAGCGGACGCCACTCTGGTTCAGCGGCTGCGGGCGGCGGGCGGCGTTCCGATCGCCAAAACGAATCTGCCCGACATGTTGTATTCCTTCGAGAGCGACAACCTGATCTTTGGACGAACCAACAATCCGTATGATCCGGCGCGTACTCCTGGGGGCAGCAGCGGCGGAGAAGCGGCGCTGATCGCGGCATGCGGCTCGCCATTCGGCCTGGGAAGCGACTGCCTCGGTAGCGTGCGCGTGCCGGCGGCGTTCTGTGGCATTGCCAGTATTAAGCCGACTCGCGGAAGGCTTCCGCGAACCGGCCACGTTCCGCCGGCGGGTGGATGGGTCGAGGCATTATGGCAAATCGGTCCGATGGCGCGCCACGTCGAAGATCTGGTCCTGGCGATGAAGCTCCTGGCATCTGAAGACGATGATGATTTCACCTCACCGCCCGTGCCGCTCCTCGAATCCCGTAGGGAAAATAATTTGCGACTGGCCTTTTTTGTAGATAACGGATTTGCGCGCTGCTCCCCGGGGATAGAGGATGGGGTCCGGCAGTGCGCCGGATTTTTCTTGCAGAACGGCGTGCAGGTCGAAGAGCGTCGCCCGCCAGGCATCGAGCAGGCATACGAACTGGAACTGGCGCTGCTAGGCGCCGACGGCGTGGAGGATATCGGTAAGGAAGTGCATCCGTTTCTCACCCATTTTGTTGAGCAAATGCGTCCTTACCGGGCAAGCGGCGCAGACCTCGCGAAACGCTGGAGCCAATGGGATGAGTATCGGCTGAACCTGCGGCGATTCTTCCGTGAGTACGATGCGATCCTTTGTCCTGTTTATACGCAAGTCGCGCTCAAACATGGCGAATCGATGATCGAAGAGAATTTTCGTGGCTTCAGTTACACCATGGCCTGGAGCGTGGCGGGGACGCCGGCGGCAACGGTGCGTTGCGCGTCGCACGAAGGTCTGCCGGTTAATGTACAGGTAGTGGCCAAGCCATGGGACGATATGCTGGCACTCGAGATCTGTCGATCCATTGAAGAACGGTTTGGAGGATGGCAGCCAGCGTGAGACTGTTTCTCATTCTTACCCTGTTATCGGCTTTTATTGCAGCTGGTGAGGACTTTCCGCAAGCCGAAATTTCGAACCGTGAAATCCATGCGAAACTCCTGCTGCCGAACGCTGACACTGGCTATTACCGTGGCAGCCGTTTCGACTGGTCCGGTGTGATCGAGAGTCTGACCTACAAAGGCCACAAGTACTTCGGCCAATGGTTCGAGCACCACAGCCCTACGCAGCACGACGCGATCATGGGCCCAGTCGAAGAATTCCGGAGCGAAGACGGTGCGATCGGCTACGACGAAGCCAAGCCGGGCGGCTATTTCATGAAAATCGGCGTCGGCATTCTGCAAAAGCCTGACGACGCGAAATACAGTTTCGCGCGGCCGTACCGAATCGTCACCGGAGGCAAGCGCGTGGTGCGTCCCGAAGCCGACCGGGTCGTGTTCCTGCATGAGTTGAGTGACGGCAACGGATATTCGTATAGCTACCAGAAGACGGTGCGGGTTGTGGGGAATAGGCCGGAGCTGGTTTTGGAACACAGCTTGAAGAACACGGGAAAGAAAGTGATCGATACCAGCGTTTACGATCATGATTTCTTTATGCTTGACGGGGAGCCGACCGGACCGAACATCCGCGTGCGTTTCCAGTTCGAGCCGAAAGCGGAAACTGATTTCAAGGATGCAGCCGAATGGAATGGAAACGAGCTCGTTTACAAGCGCGAGCTGGCGCCGCGCCGGGATTCGGTTGCAAGCTGGCTTACCGGCTTTGGGACGACCGCGAAAGACAATGACTTTCTGGTAGAAAACACCAAGACCGGCGCGGGAGTACGACAGACTGGCGATCAGCCGCTCTCGCAGTTAAACTTCTGGTCGATTCGCACAACGGTGTGCCCGGAAGCGTATATCCATATGCACATCGAGCCCGGCCGTACGTTCAAGTGGAAGATTGTGTACGAGTTCTACTTGTTAGCCGGAACGAAATAAAACGCGACCGGCGTGGGGAGCTCGTAGGTCTTGCCAGTGGGCGTCAGCTTGCCGCTGTTCTGATCGATCGTGAATGTTGCGAAGCGATTCCCTTTTTGATCTCCAGCAAACAACACGTGGCCGGTGGGATCGATCTCGACCCCTCGGGGAATGGTTCCGACGTCGGCAACCTGCACCTGGGTTAGCTTCCCACTACCGGAATCGAGGGAGAACACTGCGATGCTGCCGGCCCCGCGATTCGAGGCGTAGATATGTTTGCCTGCTTTATCGATTAGAAGTTCAGCGGGATTATTTTCAACGCCGGAATAGCCTTCAGGAAGGGTAGAGGCGTACTGGAAAGGCTCGAGCGCTCCAGTCGATGTGTTTCTCGAAAATGCCGTGACAAATGATTTCAGTTCGTTCAGGACATAGGCAAATTTTCCATTCGGGCTGAGCACCATATGGCGCGGCCCGTAGCCAGGTTGTTCCTTAGCGAAGGGAGGATCGTTGGGTGTGACCTTATGAGCAGCAGGGTCGAGGCGATAGATCCGAATCTGATCCAGGCCCAGGTCTGGCACGTAGAGGAACTTGTTGTCGGAGGAGATTACGGTTTGATGAGCGTGTGGACCCTTCTGCCGCTGCGCGTTGACACTCGAGCCTTCCGCCGTCAGTAAGGTGGCCATGGTGCCGAGTTTGCCATCGTTCTCCACGGGATAGACCGGGACGCTACCGGTGCCATAGTTGGCCGCCAGCAAGATCTTTCCGGTATGATCCAGCGCCAAATGGCAGGGAGAAGTTCCGGCGGATGAGAGGCTATTGATTTCCGTGAGAGCGCCGGTCTCACGATTGATGGTGAATCCGGCGACTGCTCCATCCCCGTGCGTCGCCTCACTTACAGCGTAGAGGCGATTAAAACCCCGATCGGATGTCAGAAAGGATGGCGCATCTATCTTTCCGACCACCCCTAAAGAGTCGAGTTTGCCGGAATCGGGGCTGTAGCGATAGCCATATATGCCTTCGCCATAAGTGCCAACGTAAAGGAAATAAGTAGACATGGGTTTAGCAGAGGACAACGTGCATATAAACGTCGATGTCAGCAGGGCCGACGCCGCGGCCCAGAAGAACAGTTTCGATCGCATACAGGCTCAGTATGTCATTTTGATTTGCGATTTTTGAGCAATAGATCCATGTGTACCTGCGGCATGCGTAGCGATAGGGATGTCTTATCGATATCAATTGCAACCGTGTATGGCCCGTCCTTGGTTCCGAACTCGTCGAAAAACGCAAGCTGGTCATCATCCAGGGAATACGTCCCATGCCGCGATACGGTTTGGTGATGGACCGTGACGCGTTGCGCAAATGTATTTCCTGAGGAGAAGGTAAGGGTTCCGCTGCAGGCGTCCGGATGCGGTGTGCCATCGAAGCAGGTATGTTCGGTCTGGATACCCGCATCGGCATCCCCGATTTTGATGTATTCCCAGCCTCCCGGATCGTGTAGCAATTTAAGCTGCTCTCCGCTCAAATCGTCATGGGCGCCCAGCCGTGCGACCACCAGGCTCAGAAGACCGATGCATAGATACAGAGTTTTCAGCATAAGAATTAGTGAGTCATCGAATACACGATATAGTTAACGCCGATCCGAATGCCCAGGGCTGAATACTCTTCCGGATAGTCGGAATCGTCGGCCCACTCCCACGAGTCTCCCAGATCGGAATTGAAGGCGATTGCGACCATCAGGCGGCCGCGATCGTCGTAGATACCCCGCCAATGCGCGGTGTAGCCGTCGTTGCGGTAGTGCACGCCGGTATGGATGGACCATTCTCCAGGGACCTGGTAGCGCTGGTCCAGATCGTAGACCGTATGGAAGATGGCATCCGCATTCGGAATCTCAACGACCGGCCGATCCGGGAAAACACGCTTGATGCTTTGCGCGAAGACTTCCCAGTCTCGCGTGCCCCAGAAATCGTCGCACATAAGGAAACCGCCGCGCAGCAAGTATTCCCGCAGGGTTTTCGCCTGGCGATCGGTCAAATCCCATTCACCTACGAAGACGGCATAGAGCCACGGATAGTTATAAACATCGTCGCGGTCGTCCAGGTTGACCGGCTGTTCAACGGAACGAACTTGAAGGCGAAGCAATCGCCGGATGGCCAGCAAGAAGTGCCGGTCGGCGCGCGGGTAATCATTGGTCCAGCTCGAATGTCCCTGGGTCCAATCCCAACCAGCGTGCCGGAAGCGCGCGTCAGGGATGGAAGGATACATTAACCGGGCGAAGACCCATTCGGTTTTTTCGTTGAAATCAGGCGGCAGCGGGATCTGGCCGTCATGGTATTCGTCGCCCGGATACTGCCGGAATGGCAGGGGCAGATTCCGCTGCGTGCCCAGAATAAGAAGTCCGCATCCGGCAAGAGCTGCAAGCTTAGGAAAGGCGAACGGCACACGGCCTCGCAACCGAGCATAGCAGCCGCTAGCGCGAGGTGGGGTAGCCTTTAGCGATCCAATCGGTGTGTAAGTTCGTTTTGACGACCAGTACTTTGACGTGCGAGAAGCCCAGGCTGGCGGCGGCGCGATAGGCGGGCCGGATGTTCGGACACTTATCGAACGGGCAACAGCCGCAGTAGAGCACGATTTCACGATCGCGTGACAAGGGATCAAGAGTTCTTTTCAGCAGCTCCAAACCTTCGGGTTTGGAGCCCGGTCCTGCAAGGATTGCTCCTTCAATGCGTGCACCGCGATAGAGAACTGGGAAGCCCACATAAAAAATCGCCGGATGCGGCTTTGCAGCAACCAGGTCGGCGGGTTGCATCGTGGCCTGCGCGGGCCAGGGATCGGACGGCGCCTGGGCGGCAAGTAACACCGCAGCGAGCAGCGGAATGAGAAATTTTCTTTGCATGGGCTACATTTGAGCTAATCGGGAGAAGTTAATTTGGGCCGATTTGCCATTGTCTTTCTGGTCTTCACTACTTTAGCTACCGCCGCAGATGAGACGCCGGATCTCACCATTGTGAATCGCATCAAGGCAGAAGCGTTTCAAAATTCGCAGGTGATGGACCACTTGTTTTACCTGTCGGACGTGTATGGTCCGCGGCTCACCAATTCTCCCGGACATCGCGCGGCCGCCGAATGGGCGATGACACGGCTGCGCGGCTACGGGTTGCAAAGCGTGAAAGCCGAGAAATGGGGTCCGTTCGGACAAAGCTGGAAACTTACGCGGTTTTCGGGTCATATGCTGGCGCCGCAATATCAGCCGCTGATCGGAATGCCATTGGCCTGGACCAGTAGCACGAAGGGCGAGGTGAGCGGGGAACCGGTGCTGGCGCCGCTGCGCAGCGAAGCCGATTTTGAGAAGTTCAAAGGCCACTTGAACGACAAGATCGTGCTGATCATGGATGTCAAGAACGTCGAGATGTCGACGGAGCCGCTGGCGCATCGCTTCACGGATGAGGAGCTTTTCACCCGCGCCAAGGGCCCCGATCCGGCGCGCTTGGGGACGCCTGGACCTGCCGCCAGGCAGCAACGCGAAGCCGCGGCAGCATTTCGCAAGAAGAGGAATCAGTTTCTCCGTGACGAAGGTGCGCTGGTGGTCTTGCAATATGCACCGAAAGGCGACGGCGGCACAGTATTCGCTCAAGCAGGTGGATCGCGCGACGTGAACGACCCGATTCCGCCGCCCACCGTAGTCCTCACGCCCGAGCATTACAACCGTATCGCGCGCTTGATTGCGCATCAGATTCCGGTGAAGCTGGAATTCGATGTGGAAAGCGAAATGATTAAGGATGGGACCGATTCGTTCAACGTGACGGGTGAAATTCCGGGTAACGCAAAGAAGGACGAGTTAGTCATGCTGGGCGGTCATCTTGATTCGTGGCATGGGGCCACGGGTGCGACCGATAACGGCACGGGCTGCGCAGTGGCCATTGAGGCTGTACGCATATTGGAGGCGCTGCATATTCCGCTCGACCGCACGGTGCGGATCGCGCTGTGGGGCGGAGAAGAGCAGGGATTGCTGGGTTCGAAGGCATACGTGCAGGAGCATTTCGCGCGGCGAGACAACATGCAACTTGGCCCGGAATACAACAGGCTTTCCGCTTATTACAACGATGACAACGGCGCCGGACGTTTTCGCGGTATCGGGGTGGGCGGCAACGACATGGCGAAGCCGATCTTTGAAAAGTGGCTGGCGCCGTTTCGTGACCTAGGGGCCACGACGCTGACCGGTGCGACGGCGGCGCCCACACGCGAGCCCGGAGGTACGGATCACACATCGTTCACCTGGATCGGTTTGCCGGGCTTCGGCTTCCTGCAGGACCCGATCGAATATGACACGCGCACCCATCACTCCAACATGGATTTCTACGATCGCGTGCAGCCGGGCGACCTCATGCAAGCCGCTGCCATTGAAGCCTGGTTTGTGTATAACACCGCTGTGCGCAAAGACATGATGCCGCGCCTTCCGATGCCAAAGGCGACCAAATAGTAAGCTGCTTTGGGCGCCGCAATGACTCAGACGCAAGAAGGGGCGAACCCCGGCTCCGCATTCGGGCTCGCGCTCCGTCGGGTCGAAAAGAACAAGATCAATAGCGGTTGGCTCGCATTCCGGAATTCCGTGGCCGTGGCGCTGCCGCTTGGAATAGGGATGGCGCTCGGCAATCCGCTGGGTGCGGTAGCCGCGACCACTGGTGCGCTGAATGTCTCCTTCTCCGACGGCACCGATCCTTATGGGCAGAGAGCGCGCCGGATGCTCGTGTGGAGCGTGTTCGGCGCGGTGGCGGTGTTCGTCGGATCGGTAGTGGGCCAGCATCCACTCGCCGCCGTCGTGGTTGCCTTGGCATGGGCGTTCATCGCGGGCATGCTGATCGCGATCAGCACGCGCGCGGGCGATCTTGGCTTGAACACGCTGGTGGTGCTAATTGTGTTCGAGGCACGTGGCGTCGGGACTCTCAAAGGCGCTTTCTACACCGGTCTGCTGGTTTTGGGCGGCGGCCTCTTGCAAACGGTATTCGCGGTGCTTTTCTGGCCAGTTCGCCGTTCCGCACCGGAACGCCGCGCGGTAGGACAGGTTTACCTGGATCTTTCGCGCGAGGTGGATCCTAGCTCCGAGGTCGCGCCTTCGGCGCTCAGCTCACCGGGCATTCAAGAACAGGAAGCGCTCGATGCATTGGGTCGCGACCACAGCGTGACCGCTGAACGCTTTCGGCTGCTGTTCGATCAGGCTGACAGGCTGCGCCTGTCCATCTACGCGTTAAAACGTCTACGCGATGAACTGGGCGAGGGCGAGGATCAACGATCGGAAGTGGAAGGGGACGCGGCCGCTCACCTGGACTCCTTGCTCGCACTGGCATCGCGGTTGCTAGAGGCGGCCGGAGACTGCCTGCTATCGGACCGTACCGCCCCTACTTTTCCGGCCCTGCTTGGAGAACTGCAAGCACTCATCGAACAGGCGCACATACAGAAGCATGCGGCTGCGTTTCCGCTCGCCGACAATATTGCTACGGCGGTAGATGTGCTTGGCGGGCAGCTTCGGCTTATCACGCAGCTCGCCGAGCATACGACGCCGGAGGGCGAAGCGGAATTCATAAAGCGCGAACGCAAACAACGATTCAAATTACAGCTCGCTGGATGGCTCGCGACGTTGCGCGCCAATTTTCACCCTCAGGCGGCGATCTTCCGCCACGCCGTTCGTCTCGGCCTGTGTATCGCTATCGGAGACATGATCGAGCGCAGCATCAGCTGGCACCGTGCCTATTGGCTGCCCATGACAATTGCAGTCGTCCTGAAACCCGACTTCACGGCTACCTTCAGCCGGGGCGTCCTTCGATTGCTTGGTACGTTTGGCGGACTGGCACTTGCCACGGTGCTTTACCATGTGCTGCCAGTGTCCGCACTCAATGAATTTCTGCTGGTAGGAGCGTTCGCTTTCTTTCTTCGCTGGATAGGTCCGGCGAACTACGGGATCTTAACGATGGCTGTAAGCGGGTTGGTCGTGTTTCTCATTGCGGCGACCGGCATCCCTCCGGCGGACGTGATTGTGTCGCGCGGTCTGAACACGGCCGCCGGAGGAATCATGGCGCTGATTGCCTACGCGTTATGGCCGACCTGGGAGCGCACGCAGGTGTCGGATGCTATGGCCGGCATGTTCGATGCCACAAGGGTGTATTTTCATGCGGTCATGCGGCGGCTTTCAAGTGACGATCCGGATCTCGAGAAAAGCATGGATGAAGCGCGCCATGACTGGCGCCGTAAGCGCTCTAGCGCAGAGGCGTCCGTCGACCGCGTCACGTCGGAACCGGGAACATTGGACACAAAGCGTGCCAGTCTCGTCGGCATGCTGGCCAGCTCACACGCGCTGGTGAACGCCATGATGGGACTCGAGGCCGGTGCTCTCGAGACCAAAGTCCATACTTCATCGGAAGCCCTCGAGACCTTTGGCAATGATGTCGAATTCACGTTGTACTATCTGGCCGCCGCGCTGCGTGGGTCGCCGTCTGCCGGCCGAAACCTTCCGGCGTTGCGCGAAGATCACCGGCGCCTGGTCGAAACGCGGCGGAACTTTTCCGCACAGGACGAGTATGTATTGATAGAGACGGACCGGCTGACGGTTAGCCTGAATACGCTGCGGGAGCAGGTGATGCGCTATTTGGGCGGCAAGCAAGTCGGGTCCCCTTGATTATCTACAAGGGAATTCGATATTGTAGATAGTCGAGAGGAGTTTCGGGCTATGCAATGGCTTACCCGCTGCGGAGACACGTTACGTGCACTCGTTGGACGCAAGCGGGCGTTGGCCGACCTCGATCAGGAACTTCGCGATCATCTGGAGCGGGAGATCGAAAGCAACTTGCGCGCCGGGATGGCGCCGGAAGAGGCGAAGTTGGCGGCGCAACGCCTGATAGGCCCTATCTCGGTCTACAAAGAAGAGTGCCGCGAAGCGCACGGCGTGGGGTTGATCGAGAGTTTTGCGCGCGATCTCCGCTACGGTCTACGCATGCTGCGGCGGACGCCGTTGTTCACTGCGGTCGCGATTGGCACTCTGGCAATCGGCATCGGGGCGAATACGACGGTTTTCACTTTCATCGAAAATATCCTACTGCGCGCTTTGCCGATTCACGAACCCGAACAGGTAGATGCGTTGAATTGGGGAGGGTTGGCGAACATGTCATTCCCCAACTACGTTGATTTTCGAGATCGTAACACGGTTTTTTCGAGTCTGGTGGCATATCGCTTCATTGCCGTCAACATGAGCGTCCAGCCGCGGGAGAATATTCGCGCCTGGGGCTATGAGGCGACCGGCAATTACTTTGAGACGCTCGGAATCCAGCCGCTGTTGGGGCGATTTTTTGGGCCACAAGAAGATGACCGGCCAGGCGCCCATCCTGTGGTTGTGATTAGCCATCGTTTTTGGCAAAGCCATTTCGCCGGCGATCCCAAAGCGGTTGGACGGACCTTGAAGATCAACGGCTACCCGTTCACGGTGCTTGGCGTGGCGCGACCTGCGTTTCGAGGAACGGAACTGATTGTCGCCGCCGATTACTGGGTTCCCATGAGTATGGAACTCCAAGTTGAAGCTGGTTTTGAATGGGTGAAGTGGCGCACTTCGCAAAACGCCTGGACGTTGGGCCGGCGCAAGCCCGGCGTCACGCGCGCGCAAGCCGAAGCCAATCTGAACCACATTGCCAGCCAACTTGCGCGAACCTATCCAAACGAAGTTTCTCCGAAACCGAAGTTTCAACTATCGCCGCCGGGCCTCATTGGCCGGGCATTGCGTGGGCCCATTGCCAGGTTTGGCGTGGTGCTCGCGGGCGTAGCCGGACTCGGATTACTGCTGGCTTGCGTCAATCTCGCAGGCATGCTGCTCGCCCGTGCCTCGGACCGCCGCCGCGAAGTGGGCATTCGGTTGGCACTTGGCGCAGGACGCGGACACCTTTTGCGGCAACTGATGACTGAAAGCCTGCTGCTCGCCGCGAGCGGCGGCCTGCTCGGATTGGGCTTGGCGCTCGCGGCGTGCAGTTTTCTCAGCTCCTGGCGCCCCCGTTTTGATATACCCATCGATATTGCACTTCATCCGAATGCAACAGTGCTCTGGTTTACTGCGGCGGTCGTTTTTTGGACGACCGTTCTCTTCGGTCTTGCACCGGCGTTGCAAACGATTCGCATCGATCTGATCCCAAGCCTCAAGAACGAACCGGCTTCCGCCCGATTGCGGCGCTGGAGCGTTCGCGACCTAGTGGTAGCCGGCCAGATTGCGTTGTCGGTGACGCTGGTCATCTCGAGCGCATTGGTGGTGCGAAGTCTGCAGCATGCATTGTCCCTGAACCTCGGCTTCAACCCGAACGGCGCCGCGTCGGTTTCATTCGATTTGGGGTTGAAAGGCTATAACCAGGAACGCATTCGTCAATTCCATGCCGATCTGCTTGCCAAGGCCGCGATCCTTCCCGGAGTTGAGTTCACCGGCATTGCCAACACGCTGCCCCTTCGCCTAGACGGCACGGATGGCGAATTTATGTGGCGGGCAGAGCGTCCTCTGCCCAAACCTGCCGAAAGACGTGTGGCGATGGTGTACAACATCTCGCCCGGTTATCTTCGGGCGGCGGGCACGGCGCTACTGGCGGGCCGCAACATCGACGGTAGTGATCGGGCTGGGTCCATGCCTGTCGCCCTCGTGAACGAGACTTTCGCGTACTTGCTGTTCGGCAAAGAGAATCCGCTTGGCGCCCACGTGCGCATATCCTCGGTGGCGGATCCGCTAGAAGTGATCGGGATCGTGGAAGACGGTAAATACGCATCGCTGGGCGAAGATCCGCGGCCGGCCATTTTCCTACCGATGACGCAGGCTACGACGCGCTGGACGACGTTAGTGGCCCGTTCGTCTTTGCCGGATTCGACTGTGACCGCGCTGCTGAGAAAGACGGTGCTCGATCTCGATCCGGACATCACGCTGTTTAGTGGGGGCGGCCTCAAAGAGCAATTGGCGCTTCCGCTTTTTCCGGCCCGCATGGCGGCGATCGTTCTGGGTGTGTTCGGCGTATTCGCCATGGCGCTGGCGGCGACCGGGCTATTCGCGCTGATGTCCTATGCGGTAGCGCGGCGGACTCGCGAGATCGGAATTCGCATGGCGCTGGGTGCACGGCACAATCAGGTGCTTTTGTCGCTGCTGGGGCGCACATTGCTTCTTTGTGCAGCCGGCGCCGGCCTAGGGACGATCTTCACACTCGCCGCCGGCCGGCTGCTCTCGGCGGTTCTTTACGGCGTCAGCGCGCGCGATCCGGCCACTTATGGCACGGCACTATTTTTGATGATCGCGGTCGCGATTCTTGCCTGCTGGACACCCGCGAGGCGCGCGATTCGGACCGATCCGGTCCAGGCACTGCACGAGGAGTAAATTTGTAGTCCGCAGGCACACGCGTATAAAATGCCGTGATGCCGTCATCTGAGGGAGAATAGAGTCATGAGCGGAATCCAGTTTGTCACCGATGAGAAGGGCCGGAAGGTCGGTGTTCTGATCGACCTAAAAAAACACGGTGCTATCTGGGAGGATTTCTGGGATGGTCTGATGTCTGAATCGCGTCGGAAGGAGAAGAGCATTCCTTACGAGCAATATCGGGCATCGCGCCTGAAACGCAGCCGTCCGCGTGGTTAAGTACTCTCTCGAAATCAAGCAGTCTGCGCAAAAGGAACTCGATCAGCTCGATGACAAGGTGTTCATCCAGATAGACCGGAAACTTCTGGCGCTGGCCGAAAATCCCCGACCGGCTGGATGCAAAAAGCTGAAAGGCTATAAGGATCAATGGCGCATCCGCGCCGGTGACTGGCGCGTGCTCTACATCATCGATGACGCGGCGAAACTCATCACTGTGACGCGGATTGCGCATCGGCGGGACGTTTATAAATAGCGGCCGGAGCATTGCATTTGTCGGCTATCGACCCGAAAAATTGCCTCAATGGCGCGCGGCCAATTTTCGGGCGAAAAAGTCGGCGCCTGCTTCATACGCCCTAACCCAATCCGCATGTTTTAAGAAATCGTGGATTTCGTTGGGAAAGATCAGTTGTTCGAATTCCACGTTGCGCCGCCGCAGCGCTGCGGCGAGCATCACGGTTTGTGAGAAGGAAACGTTGCGATCGTCATCGCCGTGAATCAGGAGAACGGGCGACTTCCATCCATCAATAGAAGACATGGGGGAGGAATCGAAGGCCAGCCGCAGCGCTTCTGTCCGAGCCTCACGTTGTTTGGGATCACCTTCTGAGATAGCCGGATAATTGCGCCAGGCACTCCAATCGTGGACACCGTGGAAATCGACGCCGGCCTGGAACAGATCGGAGGCGCGAGAAAGTGCCATGGCGGTCAGATAGCCGCCGTAGGAGCCTCCCCAGACGCCAATTCGGTCGGGGTCGACATCCGGCCGCGCTTTCAAATAGAGGCCGGCGCCGATGACGTCGTTGAACTCGCTGCCGCCGTGGGCACCGTAGTTCAGCGCCTCCCGGAAATTCAGGCCGTAGCCGATGCCGCTGCGGTAGTTGACGGACAGCACGACATAGCCCCGGCTTGCAAGATATTCGTTGAGCGAATAGGCGTTCGAGTAGTAATACATGTAATGAAATCCGAGCAGCATCTGGCGGCGCGATCCTCCGTGAAAGAAGACCAGTGCTGGGTGGCGCGTTTGGCCGCCGGAAGGAGGGAGAAAGAGTTGGCCGTGAATTTTGAGGCCGTCGGCGGCAGTAAGCAAGACCTGTTGGGGCTTGATGAGCGAATTCGCTGGAAAATCCGGCGGCGCCGGATCGCCCAGCAGTTTGAATTGTCCATCGCCGGATCGCACCATGGCGTGTGCTCGCTGGTTGTAACCCGACGCCAGGAACACGAGTGCGGAACCATTGGCCACGGGCGCCGGGTTCCATTCGATGTCTTCGCCAGAGGTCAGCTCTTTGGGCGGAGCGCCGCCGCCAGCCAGCACGCTCCACAGGTGGCGGCGATCGATATCGCGAAAATTGGCGGAAAAGTAGATCGTCCCGCGATCGTGCGACATGGCCGCATGTTCGACCTCTCCTTCCCCTGGCGTTAGCTCGACGGCGGCGTCGTCGCCGCCGAGCGGCACGCTATAGAGATGCAGCCAGCCAGTGCGTTCCCAGGGAAAGACCAGACGATCGTCCGCGGTCCAAAAGAGCTGCCGCTCCGCTACGATGTCGTGAAACGCACTGCCCGGTCCGCTTGCGGCACGGAACACCTGGCGTGCTTCGCCGCTCTTCACGTCCACAATGCGTATAGAGAAGGGCTGACTCTCTCTGATCGGACCTGGCCCAAAAAAGGAGTCATCTGCAGGAACCCGCAAGTAGGCGAGATGGCGCCCATCTGGGGACCAGACCGGACTCGCGTCTCGATCGACACTGGCATCGAGATAGCGGAGATTATTACCGGCCAAAGAATAGACGCCGATGAAGCGGTGATTTCCACGGCCGCTGACAAACGCGAGCTCCGTTCCATCCGGCGACCACGTTAAATCGGACTGGTCTCCTTTTTGAGTGACCACGTTTTTGACGCTCTCGCCGGTCGGCTTCATCAAGAAGATTTGGCCGCCGCGCAGGAAAGCGACTGTATCGCCTCGCGGCGAAATTGCCGGCGCGTGTCCTTCCGTCAGACGTTTGGCCGGAATTTGTTCGAATCCCACGGACCAGATCTCCTGCGCGGGCCTGGTGGGGCTCCAGTCCGGATTTGGATTCTCGCCGCCATTTTCAAAATCGCCGCCGCGGGCGAATAATAGATAGCTTCCATCGGGAGCCCAAGCGAGTTCGTCGATCTCCTGGCCATCGTCCCGATCGAAGTTCGTGATCCGGCGTCCGGTCCAATCGGGCGCCTGGGCAACCCAGATATTGCGTTGGCCTTCATTGTTTTCCAGCCACGCGACTCTGGCTCCATTCGGGGCGGCGAGTGGTGCCGTTGCGAACGGCGCGCTCATTACCTGGCGAATAGAAAAAGGGCGCGGAGCTGCGGGCGTGCCGGCAACAGCGGCCAGCGACAGGAGAACCAGAAGAGTGGTATTCATCGGGTGCTTAGCGATTATCGCCCAAGCCCGGTTGCTCTCGCGCGCCGCGGAAATTTGTGCGGCGGCAGCGGTTCCCAAGCCTCCGTACCGCTCGCCTGATCTATTCGGGTAGCCGCTCGATTAGAATTGTCGTCATCGTCTCGGAGGACAACATGAGCCGGATCCTGGTTATTGCAAGTCACACCGAACCTAACCGTGAGATCAGCAACGCAATCGCGGCGGTAGATTTCCCCATGGAATGTTCGGCAGGACACGCCGACACCCTGCGGCGACTGCGCATGCAATCGTTCGGGGTCCTGATTACGAGTCCTGACACCACTATCGAAGAAGACCTGGCGTTGTTGGACGAAGTGCGCGGCATCAGACCCGGGGTGAAGTGTATCGTTCTGGCTCCTCGAAGCACGCCCGAAGAGATTATCGCCGCGCTACGTTCCCGAGTGTTCGCTTGCTTCACGCCTCCATTCGATGCTCGTGCTATCGCGACCCTGGCCTGTAGCGCAGCATCCGACATTCAATGGCGAGATGACATACAGATTCTGTCGGCCAGGCCTGGCTGGGTGTCACTCCGTGTCCATTGCCGCCTTATCACGGCTGAGCGCCTCCTGACCTTTGCAAAAGAGCTTAACGCTCAATTGCCTGACGACATCCGACAGGAAATCATGCAGGCATTGCGGGAGATTTTGCTCAATGCCATGGAGCACGGTGCGGCATTTAATCCCGAACAGGTCGTCGAGGTTACCGCCGTTCGAACAGGGCGAGCACTGGTGTTTCATGTATGCGACCCCGGGGCGGGCTTCCGCCCTGAATCGCTTACTCACGCGGCTATCGGAAACCCGTCTGATGATCCTATCGCCCACATGGTGCAGCGCCAGGAGGACGGGATGCGGCCGGGAGGATACGGTCTTCTTCTGGCCGCGGGTATAGTAGACGAGTTGATCTACAGTGACGTAGGTAATGAGGTGCTGCTCATTAAATACATGGATTCTGTCTCAGCGGTCCAGACGGAATAGTTATTGATCATTGGGGAAGAGTAGCCCGGGCAAAAGCGAATTAAAACTGGCACACAAACAAAAGGGGCCAGGCGATTGATCGCCTGGCCCCTTCGTTTGGTTTACTGCTGGTCTATTTCGGGCAGCCGAGAGCCTTGACTTGATCTTCCGGCAGCGGTTTCGGATTCTTCACGGCCGGAGGCAGGCTGGTGCTGTTGTGAGGCACCAGGTAGACTTCGACACGCCGGTTCTTGTCGGCGTCGGTGGTTTGCGAACCCTTGCGTTCCTTGATGTTGGAGGTTCCGCACTGGCCGGGCCTCGTTTCCGAGGTCTGATCGGTGCCAACCCAATCCACCTTGATGCGGGACGGATCGACCGTGCCGCAGGTGCCGGTTCCGCCGCTCAGTACCCCTGCGGCGTTCAGCACGCGCTGTTCGTCGAGAGCCGTCGGCGCCACGCCACGCCGTCTGCGACCGGGAGCGTTCTCAGCTTCGTCGGTATCGCGATGGCCGACGAGTACGATGTCGTAATCGCCGCTGGCCATACGCGAAGCTGCGTCGTCGATGAGTACGCGCTTGCCGCAATTGTTCACGCGCGCGTTGTTCTTCGCGAAGATCACGTCATCGAGCCGGACAAATTGCGGCGGGCAGTTCACCGTAATAGTGGTGGTCTGCGAAGCCGTCTTGCCCATTTCGTCGGTGACCGTCAGGGTAGCCGTAACGCTCTTGCTCTGACCTTGCGCGCCACCTTCAAAGTTCAAGGTAGAAGCATCAAAGGTCGCGTTCGGGCTGCTGTCGTTGCTGACGCTGCCCTCGCTTACGGTCCACTTGTAAGTCAAGTTGCCGCCGCAAGCCGAACCCTGAGCGGTGCCCGCAAGGGTCGCCGAATGAGTACCAGCGGCATTCGCGGCGCAAGTCAGTTCGTTCGGTGTAGCCGTCACACCGCTGATGGTCGGCGCAGTCTCGCTGACCGTAACGGTGGCTGACGCGGTAACGGGGGCCGGCGGCTGCGGAGCCGGGGGTTGCACCCAGCAACGCACCGGGAATTTCTTCGGCCGCTCCAGCGGAGGAGGCGGAGGCGTTGTGTCGGTGACTGTCAATTGCACATTGAAGCTGCCCACGTTGTTAGGCGTGAACGTGAATTCCGGACCGGTAGCGCTTGCCTGCGGCTGACCATTCAAAGTCCAGGCATACGTCAGCTGGCGATCGGCCGGCGCGCCAGCCATCGCGGCATGCAGCGTAACCGGCTTGCCCTGGCAGATGTTTCCTTCCGCCCCCGATAACGTGGGCGTGGGCAGCGGCGCGGGGGCCGGTGGCGCCGGCGGCATCTCCGGACACTTGCTCTGACCCAGGTAGAACACCAGACCTGCGGTGGCCTGCATCCCGTTCAGCTTCGCGTGGGAGGGAATGTAGACGTTGGTGCCCGATGGATAGTCAGGCAAATTGTATGTCGGATTGCGCGTCCACAAACCGCGCGCGTCCAAACGGAGGCCGAAATGATCGGTGAAATGCCACTTCACGCCGCCGCCGTAGTTCAAGCCAACCTGCAGGTTGTCATTCAGCGCTTGTGCGCCATACAGGCGCATATTCGTGGGCTGTCCGGCTAACCGCTGTGCCACGTTGCTGGGCGTGTACTGGACCCCAATGACACCCGCCGTCAAATAGGGCTGTACTTTAGACCCACGCGGCGTCAGGTTCAACACCGGATTGAGACCGAACACAAAGTTATGAGCGCCGAAACTATAAGGCGGAATAGGCCCGGTGCCCAATCCCGGTGGATAATTGCCTGCCGATGAAACAAATCGAACCGGGGCATTGGCATAATCGCCCCAGAGCTCGATGCCGAAATGGGCGGCCGGATTGTAGGCGATACGAATACCACCCACGCCCCCGTTGGCCAACTTGGTCGATAACCCCCGGTTGACCTGGCCGTAGATACTGATCCCGCCAAAGGGATCGATTTCAACTAAATCAGGATATTGATCCTGTCCACTTGACGATTTCAACACGTTAGCGGCCTTTTGGACCGGGTTCGTGGTGTTGCTCTCCTGTGCGAAAGCTAATGTGCTGAAGCACAATGCCGCGCCCAGAATCGCCGAACCGATCGGCTCAACCTTTAGCCGAGTGATCATTCTGCTCCTCCAAAACGAGAGATAAAACCATAAACATACAGACACACCTGGAAAATGTTTTGGCGCATTTTATTACGCACTTGCATTTAGTCTACATTCGCAGACAGTTAGCGACAACACGGAAGAATAAATTCTATTCCCCATGTGAATTTCAAGACATAATCCCGATCAGGTACTCCAGCCTATCTGTTATTCGTCTAACAGACAGGCCTTAACCAGTGCCAAGTCTTTATCTTACAGGAAATTGGTCTAATTTCGGAAGAGAACACCAAGATCGCTGGTGATCCCATAGAGGCGATTGCTGGCAACGTCCGGCATCCAGAGTTGCCGAATGCGGGTGACGGGGACTGTGCTGGGGGCCACCGTCCAGGAGGCCCCGGCATCCCTACTCTCGTATAACCGGCCATATTCCACGGCGTAAGCCGTTTTCTCCGCACCCAAAAGCACCGACTCCACAGTGGAACCCGGAATACCGCCGAGGTTGGTAAACCACTTCGCGCCACCATCGGGCGAGGAATACAGACCTACTCTGGTAGCCACCAAGATAGGCAGACCGTCGGTGGCCGGGATAGCGACCTCGTTGACGTCGCTGGCAGGAAGTGGGAAGGAGAACGGAGCCCAGTGGTCGCCGAAGTCCTTAGATTCGAAGAGACCGGCGGAAGCGCGTGCGATGAGCCGACCGTCGTTATTAGGCGCGGCATAGAGTCCGGTTACAGCCATGGATGCCGGGATATCGGCCAGCGTCCAGCGCTCGCCGTCATCACCGCTGATTAGGAGCCCAAGATCGGTCGCGGCAAATAGCACATCCTTCGTACCCCGCTTGAGGGTATAGAGACCGCCCACTTCGGAAAGCGATACGGTGCGAATTTTTTCCACTGGTTTGCGCACGGCGGCTCGTTTTACCGGGGGCTTAGCGCCTGCCGCGGGCCGCTTGGCCGCCGAGCCTACCTTCGTAGTTTCAGGAACTGGAGCCGGGGGGATCACGATGCGCACGGGAATCTCTTTCCAGGTGAGGCCGGCATCGATCGATTTGTACATATGGCGGCGACTGGCTGCGAGTAGAATGCGATCTTCGCTTGGCATGCCCACAATCTTCGTCAGGTGAACGCCCGCGAGCCCGCGCACATCGCTGAGTTGCGACCAGGTTTCACCGCGGTCAGAGCTCACGAAAATTCCGCTGGTGCCGCCAAGCTGCGCTTCGAGCGCGAGCAGCCTGTTTCCGGACTTCGCTACCGAGCTGATGGTGCGATCGACGAAGCCATGATTCATCAGCTGTACTGTGTCGCCGCCATTGGCGCTCTTGCCGATCCCCTCGTTCTCAATCGCCAGATACAGACTGCCAGGACGAGTCGGATCGAAGGCCATCCAATTGACTTGCTCGTTGGTCACGGTCTTCCAGCTCGTGCCTCTATTCAGGGACTTGAACAGCCCCATGGTGGTCCCGGCATAGATGACGCCGGCGGAATCTTTGCGGATGACATGGGTGCGCCGCGAGGTGTTCGGTATTCCAATAAGCTTGCGCCACTGGTCACCACGATTTTCGGTCGAGTAGATGCCGCTACAGGCGCTGGCGAATACGTTGGCCGGGTCGGCGGGATCGACGTAAATCGAGAACACGTCGGAATCATCGATCATGCCGGTGTGAATGGACTGCCATGTCTTTCCGCCATCCACCGTTTTCCACGGCAGATGCGAAGTGCCAGCATAAATAATTTCGGGATTTGCGGAATCCACCGCGACCGCCGTGACGCTTTGCATCTCGAGATTTTGAGGATCCGAAATCCGCGTCCAAGTCTTACCGGAGTCATCGCTGAGCAGGACGCCGTGGGCAGTGCCGGCAACGAAACGCGTCTCCTTGCTCGGTGCCACGGCGAGGGCGCGAACGCCGAAATCGCGAATGTCGCTCACGGCGGCCCAAGTCTTGCCTGCATCGCGACTATCAAAAAGACCACCACCGGATGCTGCGATCATGCCCGCCTGGTAATGCTGCGAATCGGCCGGATCGACCAGGATGGAAGTGACTTCGCTTAAATGCCGCTTGGGGAAATCGAGCAGATCCCATTTCTCGCCGCCGTTCTGGCTGCGGAACAGCAGCGAATTTCTGCCGCCGGCGAGAACCACGCCATCGGTCTTCGTATCCAGCGTGACGGTGGTCGCGGTACCCCCGAAGGGCCCCGCAATCACCCAATCGGGCACGGGCGCGGTAATCGCCCAAGCGCCTATCGCCACTGCGATCAGGACGATTGAGGCGCGGAACGGGAAATGCATGCGAGCCACCTTCATAAGGAACGTATCGGGCAAAGAATTTTGGTACATGAAACCATTGCTATGCGCCGGATGCGCGAAGAAAACTCTTAAGGTATCCTGAAATAGTTACTTTACAAGATTGGGTTAGTAGGTTAATGGCAAACACAGTATCCTCGCTGAAACGCGTCCGTGTGGCGGCGCGCCGGACGGCGATCAATCGTAAGAGGAAATCGCAGTTGCGGCATCAAATTCGCGACATGCGCCGTCTTCTCGACCAGAAGGACGCTAACGGAGCGGGCAAGCTGGTGCCGGCAACGTTTTCGCTGGTCGATCGTGCCGCCAAGTGGGGCATCATCAAGAAGAACACGGCAGCGCGTTATAAGAGCCGCCTCACACTTCGCTTGCGCCGTCTCACAACCGCGTAATCGGCCGCACATTTCGACTGATAAACTGGCTTCAATATGCAGCGCCTGCAGAGCCGCCCATTAGCAGTGTGTCTACTGGCACTGGGAACTCTCAGGGCGGGGGCGAGCGCTAAAGATCCGGTTCGCGTCCAACATGCCATGGTGGTCGCGCAGGAGCCGCTCGCTGCGGATGCCGGACGCCGCGTACTCATGGATGGCGGTAATGCGGTCGATGCGGCAGTTGCGATTGGCCTTACGCTCGCCGTCACGCATCCTTCGGCGGGGAATCTCGGCGGCGGCGGATTCATGCTGGTGCGCCTGGCAAACGGCAAAACTGCATTTCTTGATTTTCGCGAAGCCGCGCCGGGGAAGGCGAATCGCGATATGTATCTGGATTCCGACGGCAATCCGACTAAAGACAGTATCTTCGGGTGGCGCTCTTCGGGAACGCCGGGATCGGTGGCGGGCTTCGGTCTCGCACACAAGAAATTTGGCAACAAGCCATGGGCGGACCTAGTTGCCCCCGCGCTGAAACTCGCCCGCGAAGGGTTCAATGTCAGCCAAACGCTGGCGGATTCTTTTACTTCTACTTCGTCCCAGAAAATGTTGGCTACCGATCCGGAATCGAAACGCATTTTTTTGCGTGACGGCACGCCCTACAAAGCGGGCGAGACTTTCAAACAGCCGGAACTGGCAGACACGTTGGCGCGTATCGCGAAAGGCGGCGCGAAAGAATTCTATGAGGGCGAGACGGCCAAGCGTTTAGTTGCGGCCATGGCGGCGCATGGAGGGCTTATCACTGCACACGATCTGGAAGCGTACGAAGTGATGGAGCGAGCACCTCTCGAAGGCAACTACAAACAGTTCCACATCATCACCGCTCCGCCGCCGAGCGCCGGCGGGGTCGGCGTGTTGCAGATGCTTGGCATTCTCGACGGAACGAATTATGAGAGCGATGGGCCGAATTCTACCAAGGCCGTTCACTATGAGGCGGAGGCGATGCGCCGGTTCTATGCGGACAGAAGCGAGTACCTGGGCGATCCGCAGTTCTACAACGTGCCCGTGAGGTCGCTGCTCGCGGCTGAGTACCTGGCATGGCGCCGGCGAACGATCGATCCGAATCATCCGACACCGAGCGAGTACATCGGACCTGGACTACAAAGGGCGCAAGCGGCACACGTCTCGTGGTTCGAGAGCAGCGAAACAACACATTACAACGTGGTTGACGCTAAGGGGAACGCCGTGGCGGTGACCTACACGCTGAATAATTCGTTCGGCAACGGCATCACGGCGCCTGGTCTTGGATTCCTACTGAACGACGAGATGGACGACTTTGCCGCTAAACCTGGTGTGCCGAATATGTTCGGCGTCACCGGAGGCGATGCGAACGCCATAGAGCCGGGGAAGCGCCCGCTCTCTTCGATGACTCCTACCATCATCACGAAGGACGGCAAGTTTTTCATGGCGGTGGGCGCGCCAGGGGGATCGCGCATCACCACTGGTGTGTTGCAGGTGATACTGGACGTCCTCGATTTTCAGCTGAATCCCCAGGACGCGGTCGATCTGCCGCGCTTTCATAACCAGTGGAAGCCCGATGCGCTCTACCTGCAGAATGGCTTTCCGCCCGAGACAGAGGCGGCGCTTGCGAGAATGGGTTACCCGATCAAACCTATAGCCGGGGTAGCCAGAGTGGAGGCCATCGTCATGAACAATGGAGTCTTGGAAGGCGGCACGGAGTCGCGGATGGACGGCAAAGTCTCCGGGTATTGAGTTCGCGCCGCAATGCAGCACATTCTCTCCACGCATCTGTTCGTCAATCAACGCCTCACCACGGCCGGACTCGATCGAGTTAGCGGCGCAGGCTTTTCGGGTGTCGAGATTTTTTGCGCCCGGCAGCATCTGGACTATTACGACAAAGCACAGATCAACGAACTCGGGCATTGGTTTCGCGATTCGGAACTGGCCATGCATTCGTTGCATGCGCCGATGTACAGCGACGATGTGTGGGGCCGGTCGGGACCGAATGCGGTTCTAGACATCACCGAGAGCGGCAGAGCGCGGCGCATCGCGGTAGTGGATGAAATCAAACGTGCGCTCGAGATTGCCGAAATCGTACCGTTCCGCTATCTCGTGCAACACGTGGGAGTGGCCGGACAGGAACGCGACGAGCGCAAGATGGAAGCTGCCTTTTCATCGCTCGATGAAATCCGTGTGTTCGCGGCTCAGCGGGGCGTGGAGGTTCTGCTCGAGAACATCCCGAACGACTTAGCTTCGGCGGAAGGTTTGAACGATTTTCTCGCGCTGACGCATTTGAATTTGAACTACTGTTTCGACGTTGGGCATGCGCATATGGGGAGCGGAATCGAACGCGAATTCGACCTCATGAAAGAACGCATCCGGTCGACGCATTTACACGACAACGATGGCGAAGCAGATTTGCATCTATTTCCGAATCGAGGCGCCATCGATTGGCGGGCGACTATGCGTCTGCTCCATTCGCGGGCAGATCAATATCCGCTGCTGCTCGAACTGAAAGCAGTGGCCGGGCTCGAGCATCCCCTGGAAGAGGCCAAACGCACAGCCGACGATTTGGATCGTTATCAGAGTGACTGAACGAATTAGCACCAGGCGCATTACTATAGAGCAAGCTCGCGCTCATGAAGGCGAGCAAGTGGAGATTCAAGGTTGGCTCTACAACCTTCGAAAATCCGGCAAAATCATCTTTCCGGTGATCCGCGATGGCAGCGGATTGATGCAGTGCGTGGCTGTAAAGAGCAATCTGCCTGAGCCGGTATTCGAGGCCCTCAAAAACCTCACGCAGGAGAGTTCGCTTTCGGTTGTGGGAACGGTGCGTGCCGAGGCGCGAGCCCCGGGCGGCTACGAACTCGACGTTACGGATGCGCAGGTGGTGCAACGGGTCTCAGAAGAACGGCCCTATCCGATCACTCCCAAAGAGCACGGCGTCGACTTTCTGATGGATCACCGCCACTTGTGGCTGCGCAGCCGCAGGCAGCATGCGGCGATACGAGTGCGGCACGAAGTGATCAAGGGTATCCGCGACTATTTCGATTCGCACGGCTTTATTTTGGTCGATACGCCAATCTTCACGCCGGCGGCTTGCGAAGGGACCTCGACGCTCTTTGAAGTGGATTATTTCGAAGACGAAAAAGTATATCTGACGCAGTCCGGCCAGCTTTATAACGAAGCGAATGCCATGGCATTTGGCAAAGTCTATTGCTTCGGGCCGACGTTTCGCGCGGAAAAATCGAAGACGCGCCGTCACCTGACCGAATTCTGGATGGTCGAGCCGGAAATGGCCTACGCGGATCTCGAGGAAGTGAAGCGCGTTGCGGAAGATCTGGTAGTTTCTTTGGTGGCGCGGGTACTCGAGAGCCGTCAGGAAGAATTAAAGGTACTCGAGCGCGATACCACCAAGCTTGCAAATGTGAAAGCGCCGTTTCCACGCATGAGCTATGACGAGGCAGTGAAGACGCTCGCCGCGAAGGGCAGCGAAATCCGCTGGGGCGGGGATTTCGGCAACACGGACGAGACGCTGCTGACGCAGGATTTCGATCGCCCGGTAGTCGTCGACCGCTATCCGGCCGAGATCAAAGCCTTCTATTTTCAGCCCGACCCGGAGCGGCCGGAGCTGGCCCTGGGCGTAGACGTGATCGCGCCTGAGGGTTATGGCGAGATCATTGGCGGCGGCCAGCGCATCCACGATCTGGCGCTGCTTGAAAAACGGCTCGACGAGCACAAGCTGCCACGTGATGCGTTTGAGTGGTATCTGGATCTGCGCCGCTTTGGCAGCGTGCCGCACGGAGGATTCGGCATGGGCGTGGAACGTTTCGTAGCCTGGATGTGCGGGCTCGAACACGTGCGGGAAACGATTCCCTACCCGCGGATGTTGTATCGCACGCGGCCTTAAAAGCTCGCATCGTCAGTTACGCGGTAATTATGCGTCAATCGCAAATCGCCATTCTGGGCGCGCCCCTCGACCTGGGCGCAGGACGTCGCGGCGTCGATATGGGGCCCTCGGCTTTGCGCCTTGCCGGGCTGAACGCAAAGCTGGAATCGCTGGGGTATCACGTGGAGGACTTGGGCAACGTTTCGGCGGCCCAACCGGAGAGCACGCCGGCGGGTCCGCAGAATGCGAAATATCTTGCGCAGATTGCCAAGAGCTGCGCGAAGCTCGCTGCCATCGTGAAAGATGTTGTGGAGGCGGGGAAGGTTCCGTTGGTGCTCGGTGGCGACCACTCCGTGGCGGCCGGGACCGTTTCTGGAGTGGCTGAAGCTTTCCGTGCTCGTGGCGAAAGAATCGGGCTGATCTGGATCGATGCGCATGCCGACATGAACACGCCGGAGTCGAGTCCCAGCGGTAACGTCCATGGCATGCCGCTGGCGTGCTGTCTTGGCTATGGGCCGCGTGAATTGACCCATGTCTTCGACTTCGCTCCTAAGGTGGAGGGACGGAATGTGGCCCTGGTCGGGTTGCGCGATGTGGATCTGCGAGAGCGGCCGATGGTTCGCGAATCCGGGGTGACGGCGTTCACGATGAGAGATATTGATGAGTGCGGTTTGCGGAACGTGATGGAACGGGCGATCCAGGCAGCCGCCGCGGGCACGGCCGGGTTTCATCTCTCGCTTGATATGGACGCCGTGGACCCCGATGAAGCACCGGGAGTGGGCACGCCGGTGCGCGGTGGAATGACTTATCGAGAAGCGCACCTGGCGATGGAGACAATCTGCGACTCGGGCCGCATGCTATCGATGGAGATCGTGGAAGTGAATCCGGTACTTGACGACGCCAACCGGACGGCCTTGCTCGGCGTAGAGCTGGCAATGTCGGCCATGGGAAAAAAAATATTGTGAGGTTTCTCGGAATTCTGCTCCGTCTCTACAGCTATGCGTTTCATCTTGCCTTGAGCGCATTTTTGCTGGGCGTCGCTTTCATTGCCCTATCGAGCCATCAGCCGCTTGCTTTGGGGATGCTCCCGTTCAGCGAAGAGGAAATGGTTTCGCATGTCGCTATGCTCGGCGCGGCCGGTTTATTTTCAACGCTGCTCGCCCTGTTCCGGGTGTTCCGCTATTTATTTCCACTGTGGGCCCTATGGGCACTTTATCTGATGGTGAGAGGGCTGTTGTTCAGCCCATATCGCTTCGCCGGGCCGGAGGCATTCAAGACCGGGCTGTGGCTGATTGCTGGCGCAGCGCTCGCTCTTCTGGGAGCATTGTGGGTGCTAAGAACGCGCCGGGGCAGATTTTACATCTAACACCAACGCGGCGAGCCGCGATGCGGCATATTCCGGACCAAGCTCTTCGATTGCGTGGGTGCGACGATCCACCAGTTCGACGTGACCTTCGTTTAGTTTCTTGCCAAGGGTGACCCGGTAAGGAACACCGATAAGATCCGCGTCTTTGAACTTCACACCGGGCCTCTCTTCGCGATCGTCGAGCAGGGCATCGATTCCTGTGCGCAGGCAATCGCCGTAAATTCGGTCGGCTGCCGCCTTCTGCGCGGGATCCGCGTAGTTCACGGGAGTGACTACCACCTGGTAAGGCGCCAGGGCGAGCGGCCATAGAAGGCCGTCATTATCGGAGTGCGACTCAGCCAAGACCGAGAGGAGACGCCCGAGACTGAGGCTGTATGAATTTGCCGAGGCGCGAGCAATCTCGATAGCGCGCGCTATCGTCAATGTGCCCGAACACCGTTGGCAGCCCTCGCCAGAGGCGGCCTGGCGCAAATCGAAATAGTCGGGATGGAAGTCTTCATCGGGCGTGACGTGTCTCAGATGGTAGTCGTCCTTATTTGCGCCGGTGATCATGTTGCGGCGACCTTTCAACGCAAGATCGGCGAGCACGCGCGTGTTTTTGACTGCCACCGGCCCGAGCGACCCGGGAGCGGCGCCAAACAATTCCACAATTTCTCGGGACTGGGCCGGGCGCAGATCCTTGGCTCCCAGCGCCGCTGCAAGTTTGCTCAGGCTGAGCTGATGGTCTCCTCGCAGCATTGCGAGGACCGGAACTTTGTCCGCCACCATGACCAGACTCTTCATTTGCGAGGATTCGGGAAGCGCGGTGAATTCCGCGATCGAGGCTATGGTCTTCAGGCCTGGCGTGGAGAACTCTTCTGGAGCGAAGTCGCCTTCAGGGTCGGGCGGCGGGTCGATCGCCTTCGATACAGCCAAATCCAGATGGGCCGCATAGTTGCATTGATTGCAGCGGACTATCAGTTCCTCGCCCGTTTCCGAGTAGATCACGAGGCCGGTGTCGATGATTTCGTATTGCAGGCTGCAATGCGTACATACGCGGTGGTGCGCGGCGGCCAAACCGCTTGTGTCGGCACCAAAAACGAAGGAATCAACGGCAGCCGCCTGGATCTGATACCAGATCTGCGGCAACTGTTTCTGGCTTCGCAATTCGCTCCTGGCGATTGCTGCCACGATTTCTTCTGCGCTTGTGCCGGCGAAGAGCGGCAAGCGAATCTCTTGCGCTCCGACGGCGTTCATTTCCGCACGCACGATCTGTTCTATCTTGCGTAGCGACCGCTGGGCCAGTGGTAAGTAGGCAACGCGTCCGGACGCGGCTTGGCGAATGTATCCGGCGCGCTCGAGGAGGCCGTGGGCTTGTGGCTCGCGCAGGGTGGGGATGAAAAGCGTGCTCCAGCGCATTCCGTGTAAGACAATTAGAACAGAGCACTCGAAACGATCCCCATGAATGAACAGCAACGTATGGCGCGCAGCCTCTCGACCGTCGATCCTGAGATTTTCGACGCTATTCAGCAGGAGGTCGACCGGCAAAATACCAGGCTGGAGTTAATTGCCAGCGAGAATTTTACGTCCGAAGCGGTGCTCGAAGCGGCCGGCAGCGTCTTCACCAACAAGTATGCCGAGGGCTATCCCGGCAAACGGTACTACGGCGGCTGCGAGTTCGCAGACGTGGTTGAGACTCTGGCACGCGAGCGCGGCAAAAAGCTTTTCGGGGCTGAATACATCAACGTGCAGCCGCATTCCGGGTCGCAGGCGAATGAAGCCGCCTACGCAGCCGTGCTTCAGCCGGGGGACACGATACTTGGAATGAACCTGGCGCATGGCGGCCATTTGACGCACGGGCATCCGCTCAATTTCTCGGGAAAGCTCTATAAAGTTGTGCCGTATGGCGTGCGGCGTGAAGACGAGTTGATTGACTACGAAGAGCTGGCACGATTGGCGGAAGAGCACAAACCGAAGATGATCATAGGCGGCGCGAGCGCCTATTCGCGTGTGATTGATTTCGCGCGCTTCCGCCAGATCGCGGATAGCGTGGGCGCGGTGTTCCTGGTTGATATCGCGCACTATTCGGGGCTCGTGGCCGCGGGTCTCTATCCCAATCCGTGCGAACACGCCGATATCGTGACGTCCACGACTCACAAGACGCTGCGCGGACCGCGCGCCGGCATGATTCTTGCCAAAGAAAAATTCGGCGCGGCGATCGACAAAGCGGTTTTTCCGGGAGCGCAAGGGGGTCCGCTGGTCCACATCATCGCCGCAAAAGCGGTATGCTTCCTCGAAGCGTTGTCGGAAGAATTTCGCGCCTACCAGCGGCAGGTGCTGGCGAACGCGCGGGCCTTGGCGGCATCCTTGCAGGAACACGGTTTTCGCGTGATCAGCGGCGGCACCGATTCGCACGTCATGCTTATAGACGTGTTCGCCAAGGGTGTGAAGGGAAAGGAAGCCGAGAAAGCGCTAGACGAAGCCTACATCACAGCCAACAAAAACGCGATTCCATTCGATACAAATCCGCCACTCAATCCGAGCGGAATCCGGCTGGGGAGTCCGGCCGTCACGACACGCGGGTTCCGGGAAGCGGAGATGAAAGAAGTAGGGCGACTAGTTGCGAGCGTGTTGAACGATGTGAAATCGGAGCAGGCGCTTGCGCAGGCACGGCGTGGAGTCGGCGAACTAACGAGCAAGTTTCCGCTGTACGCGTGGAAGCAGCAGCAAGCCGTCACCGCGCACTGACTTTTCGATCAACGATAGCTCTTATCATCGACGCGGCTGAGGTCTACGCTCTTATCCAAAACGCCCAGGGTCACGATTGCAAACGTAAACACGTTGGTGCCGGGTTCAAGATGCCCTCCAAAGGCGTGATCCGGATTGGCAAGTGTCATGTGGGCATGAACATTCCCGTTGATGACATAGCCGTTCATGGCGATCAGATCCGCTGGCGCCGTCGGATTCTTAACGAAGGTGTTTTTGGAAGGAAACATTCGGTTTGAAACCTGGTGCACCTGATAACCACGAACGGATCCGGCAGCCGAAAGAATGACCGCATTGCGGATATTTTCTTGCTTTACCATCTTCTGAATTCCAGCAAGTAAGTCCGCGTCGTACTTGAATCGCAAAATAACGACGCGCTCAAAATGGCCATCGATAGCGTACACGTCCGGCACGGCGGCGCTATTTGGCTTGGCGTCGTCGGTAGGAGTCCGCGAGGCATTCACAATTTCACGGCGTGTTTCCTGGGCGCAGAGCGTAAACGCAGCGAGAAGCAAGAGCAAGAGTTTCATATTGCTCAGCCCAGTATGCCCCAGCCGGAATCAGGCCAAGTCGTAAAGCAAAACGGTGTATTCCTTCGAAACGAGCGTGGCTTCGATCTGCGGCCACAGTTTCTTGTGTATTGGCGTGGCCACCCAGGCTTGACGCTGTTCTTCAGTCTGATACTTCAGCACGAATCTGTAGTTCGCGTTCGGTGGGGCCGAGCCCTGAAGTGCGGAGCGCAGCTTATACATTTGCACATCTATAAAGCCAGGCTGTTTCGCGGCGGCCGCGTGAAACGGGCCGTGAAAGATTTCCAGCATTTTTTTCTCTTTGGCCGGATCGACTTGGAGATCGACATGCAGCGCGATCGAGGATTTGCCGGTCTGGCCGGCCAGATGCGCTGCGGCGGCCAGAGTGCCGCCCAGCATCGAAGTTAAATAAGTTCGCCGTTTCAAGGTTTGCTGCCTCCAAAAAGTTAATCGTTGTAGAGAGCCTTTTCACCCTCCACCGCTAAGCGTACTCGATACAGACCGGTTTCCGCGGTGATATACAAAGTTTTCCGATCCGGGCCGCCCCAGTTACAGTTGGCTGGTGTCTCGCCGGGCTTGATGGTTCCGAGGTGTTTGCCCTCGGGTGAAAAGATCCAGAGGCCGCCCGGACCCGCGCAATACAGATTGCCTTTTGAATCCACCTTCATGCCATCGGGTTCACCAGCATCTTTCTCCGCGGTGGCATCGAAGAACTCCTTTCCGTTTGCAAGGGAGCCGTCAGGCTGGACCTCATAGCGCATCCACACCTTGTGCTTGTCGTCGGAGTTGCTGATGTAAAGATATACCGGACGGGTCGAGCAGCACCCGCGACTCTGCCGCCGTCGCCAGGGCCTCGGCGTACGCCTTCGGGTCGTGGCCGGCCAGCTCGGGATCCGGCAGCGTGGACGTCACGCCGAGCGAAGCGAGGGCGTCGGCCTGTCGGACCACCCGGGTCCAGCCACCCTCGGGCGTGGCCGCAGCGCACGCATCGAGGGCGACGTGAGCGGTGAGGTCACACGTCCCGTCGGGGACCGGGGGGACCAGGTGGCCGTCCCGATAGGCAGCAAGCGTCCCGTGGCGCAGCTCCTCGCGGTCCTCGCGCGCGTGGTCGTAGTCGACGGCGACGACCAGCCCGGCAGCGACGGAGTCGACGAGACCGCGCCAGACCTCGTCGCGGGTCCGGCCGACCTCCGCACGCTGTCCTGGCTCGGAGATCGGCCACCAACGCGGCGAGCCAGTCCGCGTCCGCGGTCGTCGACGGGAGCACCCAGCTCCTCCTCGCCCGTCGCCGGATCGACGAGGACGACCGCGGGTGCGCCGTCGGCTCGGCACTCGGCGATCACACAGGGCACCGCGTCGAGCAGCTCGTGGGCCAGGACGACTCCGGTCACCGGGGAGCTGAGGTCGGCGGACCACTCGATGCGATCGGCGAGGTCGGTCGGGTCGAGCGGCGACCTCGACCGCGAGCAGCCGCCATCGATCGGGTACGTGCTCCGCAAGCAGACGCAGCAGCTCGCCTCGCCCGGCGCCGACGTCGACGAACGTGAAGTCGTCCGGATGCCCGAGGGCACGATCGACCTCAGCGGCGAGACGGTGCATTGCGGCCGCAAACACTCTCGACGTCGCCGAGGTGCGGAAGTGTCCGCTCGGGCCTTCGGGCCGATGGAAGAAGCCGCCGTCGCCGTACAGGGCGGTCCGCCAGGCCTGCTCCCAGGGGACGTACGTCATCGCACCGAGCACCGTACCGATCGCGGTGATTAGGCTCCCGGATCATGAGCCAGACCGACTCCTCCAGCCGCAGGGCGACCCGCTCGCCTCACGGTGGGCGTGGTCGGTGCGGGCCGGGTGGGTGCCGTGCTCGCCGCGGCGCTGGATCGGATCGGCCATCGCGTCGTGGCCGTGTCAGCCGTCTCGGGCCGGTCCCGCGCGCGAGCGGCGCTCCTGGTCCCGGCGGCCCACGTCGTCTCGCCCCCGGAGGTGCTCGCAGCGGCCGACCTCGTCCTGCTCACCGTCCCCGACGACGTCCTGCCCGGTCTGGTCACGGGACTCGTGGCGACGGGAAGCATCCGGCCGGGGCAGTTCCTCGTGCACACGTCCGGTCGCTATGGCGTCGGGGTGCTGGAACCCGCGACCCGTGAGGCGGCGCTGCCCCTCGCGCTGCACCCCGCGATGACGTTCACCGGGACGGCGGCCGACCTGCCGCGCCTCGCGGGTGCAGCGTTCGGGGTGACCGCGCCGGAGGCCCTGCGGCACGCCGCAGAGGCGTTGGTCCTCGAGATCGGCGCCGAGCCGGTCTGGGTCCCGGAGGAGCTGCGGCCGCTGTGGCATGCGGCTCTCGCGCACGGGGCCAACCACCTCGTCACCGTGGTGGTGCAGTCGATGGACCTCCTCCGCGACGGCAGGCGTCGCCGACCCGGCGCGGGTGCTCGGACCTCTCCTGTCGGCGGCCCTCGACAACGCGTTGCGCACCGGGGACGACGCACTGACCGGACCGGTCGCCCGTGGTGACGCCGGCACCGTGGCGGCGCACGTACAGGCGCTGGGCCGCGTCGACCCGGAGGCGCTGCGCACCTACCGCGCCCTGGCCCGCGCCACCGCCGACCGCGCCCTGGCCTCGGGTCGACTCCAGGCCGCCGACGCCGAGGCGCTGCTGGACGCGCTGGCCGGTCCGTCGAACGAGGCGCACGCATGAGGGCTCTGGCGCCGCGCGTGGTGTCGTCGCGCAGCGAGCTCGCTGCGGCTCGGGCCGAGCTGGCGGACAGACCGTCGCTCTCGTCCCCACGATGGGTGCGCTGCACGAGGGTCACCGTGCCCTGATGGCCCGGGCCCGGGAGCTCGCCGATGCTGTGGTCGTCAGCATCTTCGTCAATCCGCTGCAGTTCGGACCCGGCGAGGATCTCGAGCGCTATCCGCGACCGTTCTCCGCAGACCTCGAGGTCTGCGCGGACGAGCAGGTGTCCCTGGTGTGGGCGCCCGATGTCGCGACGATGTATCCCTCGGGCACCCCGCTGGTCACCGTCAGCGCCGGAGCGCTCGGCGACGTCCTCGAGGGTGCTGTGCGGCCCGGGCACTTCGACGGCGTGCTCACCGTCGTGGCCAAGCTCGTCGGCCAGGTCCAGCCCGACGTGCTCGTCATGGGCCGCAAGGACGCGCAGCAGCTCGTGCTCATCAACCGCATGGTGGCCGACCTCGACCTGCCCGTCCGCGTCGAAGGCGTCGCGACCGTCCGCGACCCGGACGGGGTTGCCGTGTCCTCGCGCAACGTCTATCTCTCCGAGCCCGACCGAGTGGTGGCACGGTCGTTGGGTCGCGCGATGCGCGCAGCATCGGACGCCGCAGCCCGAGGGCCCGGAGGCCGTACGCGCTGCCGCGCGCGACGTACTCGCGTCCGAGCCGGGTCTCGCCATCGACTATCTGCGAGCTCGTCGACCCTGACACCCTCGCTCCGGCCTCGGCGGATGCCCGAGGCGAGCTGGTCCTCCTCGTGGCGGGACGCGTCGGGTCGACGCATCTCGTCGACAACGTGACGGTGGTGTGCTGATGCTGCTTGCGGTGGACGTGGGCAACACGCAGACGGTGCTCGGTCTCTATGACGGAGAACGGCTGACCCGCTCGTGGCGGGTCCGCACCGATGCGCGGGCCACGGCCGACGAGATGATGCTGACGCTGCGCGGCCTGCTCAGCGACCAGCCGCGGCTGACCGGCGTTGCTGTCTGCTCCAGCGTGCCGGCCGTGCTCGGCGAGCTGCGCCAGGTCTTCGAGCGCTGGCACCAGCACGTGAAGGTCGTCGTCGTGGAGCCCGGGCACCCGGACGGGCGTGCCCCTCCTCTACGACAACCCCAAGGAGGTCGGTCCCGACCGGATCGTCAACTCCCTGGCGGCCTACACCTTGTACGGCGGCCCGTGCGTCGTCGTCGACTTCGGGACGTCGACGAACTTCGACGTCGTCGGGCCCAACGGCGAGTTCCTCGGCGGCGCACTGGCTCCCGGCATCGAGATCTCGGTCGACGCCCTGGCCACTCGCGCGGCACGGCTGGTCAAGGTGGAGATCGCGCGCCCGCGGTCCGTGATCGGCAAGTCGACGGTCGAGGCCCTGCAGTCCGGATTCCTGTACGGCTTCACCGGTCAGGTCGACGGAATCGTCCGACGCATCATCGCCGAGCTCGGCGGAGCGGTGACCGCGGTCATCGCCACCGGCGGCCTCGCGCCGGCCATCGTCGCCGAGTCCGAGACCATCACCGACCATCGCCCGGACCTGACCCTGCTCGGTCTGCGCCTGGTCTACGAACGCAATGCGGGATAAGCCGTTTGCGGTCATCGGTAGCCTTTCCCGTCATGAGCAGCCGTCATGAGCCCCGCATGACTGAGGACGCCGCCCCCGACGACCAGCCCGAGCAGGTGCAGGTCCGCCGGGACAAGCGTCAGCGCATGCTCGACGACGGCATCGAGCCCTATCCGGTCGGCTACCCGCGCACCCACACGCTCGCCGAGGTGCGCGCCGACGTGGCCCGACCTCGAGCCGGCACCAGGCCACCGGCGTCGACGTCGGCGTCACCGGTCGCGTGGTGTTCGTCCGCAACGGCGGCAAGCTCTGCTTCGCGACGCTGCGATCCGGGGACGGCACCGAGCTGCAGGTGATGCTCAGCCTCGACCGCGTCGGCGAGGACGCGCTCGCCGCCTGGAAGACGTACGTCGACCTCGGCGACCACGTCGGCGTCACCGGCGAGGTGATCGTCGTCGCGCCGCGGCGAGCTGTCGGTCCTCGCGGACTCGTGGGCCGTCACCGCCAAGGCGCTGCGCCCGCTGCCCAACCTCTACGAGGGCGCTCAGCTCTCGGAGGAGCCGCGGGTCCGGCAGCGCTACGTCGACCTGATCGTGCGACCGGACGCGCGGCACCATGGCGCGGCTGCGGCCGGCCGTCGTGCAGTCGCTGCGCGGACGTTCGACGAGCGCGGCTTCATCGAGGTCGAGACGCCGATGCTGCAGACCCTGCACGGCGGCGCGTCCGCGCGGCCGTTCGTCACGCACGTCAACGCGTTCGACCTCGACGTGTTCCTGCGGATCGCACCCGAGCTGTTCCTCAAGCGGTGCGTCGTCGGTGGCCTCGAGCAGGTCTTCGAGATCAACCGCAACTTCCGCAACGAGGGCGCGGACTCCACGCACAGCCCCGAGTTCGCGATGCTCGAGGCCTACGAGGCCTACGGCGACTACGACTCGATCGCCGTACTCACCCGCGAGCTGATCCAGGAGGCGGCGCTCGCGGCGTTCGGCACGCTGCAGGTGACCCTGCCCGACGGCGGCACGCGCGACCTCTCGGGCGACTGGGACCAGGTCACCCTGTACGGCTCGCTGTCCGAGGCGATCGGCGAGGAGGTCACGCCGTTCACCTCCGCCGAGCGGCTGCGCGAGCTGGTCGACAAGGCCGGCTCTCGGTCGGCCCGACGACGCGATCCACGGCAAGCTCGTCGAGGAGCTGTTCGAGCACCACGTCGTCGACACGTTCACCGGGCCGACGTTCGTGCGGGACTTCCCGCTGGACACCTCGCCGCTCGTGCGCGGCCACCGCCACACGCCGGGCGTCGTCGAGAAGTGGGACCTCTACGTCGACGGCATCGAGCTCGCCACCGGCTACTCCGAGCTCGTCGACCCGGTGGTGCAGCGCGAGCGGTTCGTGGAGCAGGCGCGGCTGCGCGCCGGCGGCGACGTCGAGGCGATGCCGCTCGACGAGGACTTCCTGCGGGCGATGGAGTACGGCATGCCGCCGATGGGCGGCATGGGCATGGGCATCGACCGACTGCTCATGGCCCTGACCGGGCTCGGGCATCCGGGAGACGATCCTGTTCCCGCTCGTCAAGCCCGAGGCCTGAGCGAGTGAGCCTCGGGGCAGGGGAGGGCATCGACGGCGTCGTCGTACGTCGGGCCCGGACGGCCGACGTACCCACGATCCGCGCGCTGGTCGACTCCCACGCCGCCGACCGGCGCCTGCTGGGCAAGGCGACCGTGACCCTGTACGAGGACGTGCAGGAGTTCATCGTCGCGACCGACGGCGAGCGAGGTCATCGGCTGCGGCGCGCTGCACGTCCTGTGGGAGGACCTCGGCGAGGTGCGCACGCTGGCGGTCGCCTCGGAGTGGCTCGGCCGCGGCGTCGGCTCCGCCCTGCTGGTCGAGCTGCTCGCCCACGCCCGCGAGGTCGGCGTGAGCCGCGTCTTCTGCCTGACCTTCGAGACGGCCTTCTTTGCCAGGCATGGCTTCGCCGAGATCTCCGGTGCACCCGTGAGCCAGGAGATCTATACGCAGCTCCTGCAGTCCTACGACGAAGGTGTCGCCGAATTCCTCGACCTGGAACGCGTGAAACCGAACACGCTGGGCAACATACGGATGCTTCGCATCCTGTGAATCACCTGTCGATATCGATTGAAACGGTCCACGGTTAACCTCGGACTGGAATCATTCCGACAATTCTGATTGTATTAACCTCAGCACCATCAGCCGGGGAAACTTGCCCGACGAGGAGGAGAAATGGCGCAGAAGGTCCAGGTCGTTCTCGAGGACGATCTCGACGGTGGCACCGCTGACGAGACAGTGGTGTTTGGGCTCGACGGAACGTCGTACGAGATCGACCTCACCAAGAAGAATGCCGCCAAGCTGCGCGACGCCCTGGCCCCTTGGGTCGCTGCGGGACGTCGTACGGGCGGCTCGCGTGGCGGGGCGCGCCGCGGCCGCGGCCGGGCTTCGAGGGGCTCCCAGGCGGGCGACGTCCGCACCTGGGCTCGGGCCAACGGGTATCAGGTGAGCGAGCGGGGACGCATCTCTGCGGAGATCCAGGCTGCCTACTCGGCAGCCCACTAGAGCAGCCCGCTCAGAGGTCGCGGCCGGCAGAGGGAGCGGCGTCGGTGGCGAGAGCCTCCGGCGCCGCTTTCGCTATTCCCGTCGAGCCGTTGCTGCACGCTCCGGTCTGCCGCTGTTCGCCCGCGGCGTAGGAGGACTCGGGAACCGATGTCGATCTGCCGATGTTGGGGCGAGTGACAGGTTGCAGATGAGTGAACCGGTGTTCGCCTGCAGGTGGCCCGTCCGGGGCCGGACTAGCATGGACGCAAGGCCGAGCGTGAGGAGCGGGACGAGATGTTCGAGAGATTTACCGACCGCGCGCGGCGGGTGGTCGTCCTGGCCCAAGAAGAGGCCCGGATGCTCAACCACAACTACATCGGCACCGAGCACATCCTGCTCGGGCCTGATCCACGAGGGTGAGGGCGTCGCCGCCAAGGCGCTGGAGTCGCTCGGCATCTCGCTGGAGGCCGTCCGCCAGCAGGTCGAGGAGATCATCGGCCAGGGCCAGCAGGCACCGAGCGGGCACATCCCGTTCACGCCGCGGGCCAAGAAGGTGCTGGAGCTCTCGCTGCGCGAGGCGCTGCAGCTCGGCCACAACTACATCGGCACCGAGCACATCCTGCTCGGCCTGATCCGCGAGGGCGAGGGCGTCGCCGCCCAGGTGCTGGTCAAGCTCGGCGCCGACCTCAACCGGGTCCGCCAGCAGGTCATCCAGCTGCTCTCCGGCTACCAGGGCAAGGAGCCGGCCGCGGCCGGCGGCCCGCAGGCCGAGGCCCCCTCGACGTCGCTCGTCCTCGACCAGTTCGGCCGCAACTACACGCAGGCCGCGCGCGAGGGCAAGCTCGACCCGGTCATCGGGCGCGAGAAGGAGATCGAGCGGGTCATGCAGGTGCTGTCCCGCCGCACCAAGAACAACCCGGTGCTGATCGGCGAGCCCGGCGTCGGCAAGACCGCCTGCGTCGAGGGCCTCGCCCAGGCCATCGTCAAGGGCGAGGTGCCCGAGACGCTCAAGGACAAGCAGCTCTACAGCCTCGACCTCGGCGCGCTCGTCGCCGGCAGCCGCTACCGCGGTGACTTCGAGGAGCGGCTGAAGAAGGTCCTCAAGGAGATCCGCACCCGCGGCGACATCGTGCTGTTCATCGACGAGCTGCACACGCTCGTCGGGGCCGGTGCGGCCGAGGGCGCGATCGACGCGGCCAGCATCCTCAAGCCGATGCTGGCCCGCGGTGAGCTCCAGACCATCGGCGCGACGACGCTCGACGAGTACCGCAAGCACCTCGAGAAGGACGCGGCCCTCGAGCGCCGGTTCCAGCCGATCCAGGTCGCCGAGCCGTCGCTCGCGCACACGATCGAGATCCTCAAGGGCCTGCGCGACCGCTACGAGGCCCACCACCGGGTCTCGATCACCGACGCCGCCATCGTGGCTGCCGCGACCCTGGCCGACCGCTACATCAGCGACCGGTTCCTGCCCGACAAGGCGATCGACCTCATCGACGAGGCCGGCGCGCGGCTGCGCATCCGCCGGATGACCGCACCGCCGGACCTGCGCGAGTTCGACGAGCGCATCGCCTCGGTGCGCCGGGAGAAGGAGTCCGCGATCGACGCGCAGGACTTCGAGAAGGCCGCGTCGCCTGCGCGACAAGGAGAAGCACGCTGCTGGGCGAGAAGGCCACGCGCGAGCGGGAGTGGAAGTCCGGCGACATGGACGTCGTCGCCGAGGTCGACGAGGAGCTCATCGCCGAGGTCCTCGCCACCGCGACGGGCATCCCGGTCTTCAAGCTGACCGAGGAGGAGTCCGGCCGCCTGCTCCGCATGGAGGACGAGCTCCACAAGCGGGTCATCGGCCAGGAGCAGGCCATCAAGGCGCTGTCGCAGGCGATCCGACGCACCCGTGCCGGGCTCAAGGACCCCAAGCGCCCCGGTGGCTCGTTCATCTTCGCCGGCCCGTCGGGCGTCGGAAAGACCGAGCTGTCGCGGACGCTCGCCGAGTTCCTGTTCGGCGACGAGGACTCGCTGATCCAGCTCGACATGAGCGAGTTCTCGGAGAAGCACACGGTGTCGCGGCTGTTCGGCTCGCCGCCCGGCTACGTCGGATACGAGGAGGGCGGGCAGCTCACCGAGAAGGTGCGTCGCAAGCCGTTCTCGGTGGTGCTCTTCGACGAGGTCGAGAAGGCGCACCCGGACATCTTCAACAGCCTGCTGCAGATCCTCGAGGACGGCCGCCTGACCGATTCACAGGGTCGGGTCGTCGACTTCAAGAACACCGTCATCATCATGACGACCAACCTCGGCACCCGGGACATCTCCAAGGGCTTCAACCTCGGCTTCGCCGCCGCGGGTGACACCCAGACCGGATACGAGCGGATGAAGGCCAAGGTCAGCGACGAGCTCAAGCAGCACTTCCGGCCGGAGTTCCTCAACCGCGTCGACGACATCATCGTGTTCCCGGCGCTGTCGCGAGGACGAGATCGTCACGATCGTCGACCTGATGATCGCCAAGCTCGACGAGCGGCTGCGCGACAAGGACATGGGCATCGAGCTCACGCCCGCGTCCAAGGCGCTGCTCGCCGAGCGCGGCTACGACCCCGTGCTGGGTGCCCGGCCGCTGCGCCGCACGATCCAGCGCGAGATCGAGGACGCGCTGTCGGAGAAGATCCTCTTCGGCGAGCTGTCCCCGGGCCAGGTCGTCCTGGTCGACGTCGAGGGCGAGGGCGACGCCCGCGCCTTCACCTTCGTCGGCGAGGCCAAGGCGACCGTGCCCGACGTACCCCCGGTGGAGGAGACGGCGGCGCCCAGCGCCGAGTGACCCACCCCGGCCGTCGTTCCATGAACGCGGCGTTGTACGCCTCAAGGCGCACAACGCCGCGTTCATGCGTCAGCGGGGCAGGGCGTAGCGGCCGTGTCGTCGACGGTGACGAGCAGTCCGTCGTCGAGCAGGCTCTGCAGGGCGCGGTCGCGCTGCGCGTCGTCGGCCCAGACGGACGCCAGCTCGCTCGCCGCGTACCGCGGCTCCGGCTGTCCCGAGCGACGGCGAGCAGCCGACCGCGGACCTGACGGTCGGTGCCGGCGTACGTCTGACCGCGGCGCGGCTGCCCGGCCCACGCCGGATAGCCGGCACCGCGCCAGGCGCACTGCGCGGCCACGGGGCAGGCGTCGCATCGCGGTTCCCGTGCCTGGCAGACGAGGGCGCCGAGCTCCATGACGGCCACGCCCCACGTCGCCGCGGTGTCCGGGTCGTCGGGCAGCAGCTCCGACGGCCCGCTGTCGCTCGGCGACGTTCGGTGCGCCGGCCGGCTCGTACGCCTGCGCCGCCGACCGACCCGGGCCAGGACGCGTCGGACGTTCGTGTCGAGCACCGGGTGCCGTTGCCGGAAGGCGAACGACGCCACCGCCGCCGCGGTGTAGTCACCGACTCCGGGCAGCGCGCGCAGCTCGGCGAGGTCCGAGGGCAGCTCGCCGCCGTGACGGCGTCACGCAGACCTGCGCGGCCGCGTGCAGGCGCAGCGCGCGGCGCGGGTAGCCGAGTCGGCCCCACATCCGGACGGCCTCGCCCGACGGCGCGTCCGGCGAGGTCGGCCGGCGTCGGCCAGCGCGCCTGCCACTCGAGCCAGACCGGGAGCACGCGGGCCACCGGGGTCTGCTGGAGCATCACCTCGGAGACGAGGACGCCCCACGGCGAGGTCGCCGGCGACCGCCAGGGCAGGTCGCGCCGGTGTGCGGCGTACCACGCTCAAGATCGGCTCGTGGAGCGGGTGGCCGGGCATCGCCGGCGATCCTGCCACGCGCCGCCGTGCGAGACCCGTGCGACGTGGAACGGCGATCCTCGCCCCGCGACGGCCCTCGCGCACCTAGCCTGACGACTCGTGAGCACCCTGCTCCGGCCGTCGGGGCCGTTGCCGCCCGGGATCTACTGGGTTCGTCGGCTGGTGGCGCTGCTCGTCGTGCTGGCGGTGCTGCTCATCCTGTGGTGGGTGATCAGCGCGATCGGGGGCGGCGGAGGTACGTCGAACGCGGGCAACTCGACCTCCAAGCCGCCGTCGAGCCCGCACACGCTCGACGTCTCCGCACTCCTCCACCGCCACGTCGACGAGCCACTCGGCGAGCTCGGCCTCGCACTCGGCGTCGCAGTCTCCGTCGAAGTCCGCGTCCGCCTCGACGAGCGCGTCGAAGTCGACGAGCTCGGCACCCAAGCCGTGCGCCGTCCAGCGCGATCGCCGTGACCGTCTCCACGGACGCCACGTCCTATCCCGCGGACGTCCAGCCGCCGGCTCAACATGAGCGTGCGCAACTCCGGCTCGACGTCCTGCACGCGGGACGTCGGCCAGGCGGCCCTCGAGCTGCGGGTCTCGACCGCGTCCGGGACGCTCGTCTGGTCCTCGGACGACTGCGCCCCGGGCGGCCCGCACGACGTGGTCACGCTCAGGCCGAACCAGATCTTCCGCACCGCCCTGGTGTGGAGCCGCACGACCTCCAAGCCGGGGTGCCCCACGGGTCAGCCGAAGGCCGCGGCGGGCAACTACACGCTCAAGGGCCGCAACCTCGCCCTGACCAGCGCGGCGGCGGCGTTCGCGCTCCTCTGAGCCGCCTCTGGATGACGGGCGCAGCCCGCGATTGCCTCAAGGCAGGGCACGACTGTCCCGACATTGATCCTGAGCGGTGCATCTGTCCCGCAAAGAGGAGGTCGGGTGGCCGCGCTCGGTCCCGTTCCGGTACGCCGAGACGCGGACAAGCCACCGGACAAGGCACCCGAGAGCCTGCCGCTCAAGGTCGTCGTCGTGGCGGGCACCCAGGTCCGCCAGCGCCAGCTCGAGCGGCTGCTCAGCGGCCCCGGTCACTCCGTCGCCGGCGGCGCCAAGGACGCGGCGCAGGCCGAGATCCTGGTCAGCGAGGTCCGCCCCGGAGCCGTCCTCGTCGACCTCGACCTGTTCGCCGGTGGCCTCGAGGTCATCGAGGGCATCATGGCCCGCTGCCCCACCCCGATCGTCGTCTGCGGCTCCGCCGCCGAGCACGCCGAGGCCGCGCTGGCCGCCGGCGCGGTGGACGTCGTCGGCGGGCTGGACGTCCCGCCCGCGTCCCCGGCGTACGGGGACGTCCTGCGGCGGCACCTGCAGCATGGCCAGCCGCGTACGCGTGATCACCCACCCTCGTGCCCGGCTGCGCGGACGCTCCGCGCGGCATCGTGACCGACGGATCCGCCGGCCGACGCTCCGCCGGAGCGCAAGCGCACCTGCGTCGTCGCCATCGGCGCCTCCACCGGCGGACCGCCGGCGCTCGCGACCCTGCTCGGCGACCTCCCCGCGGACCTGCGAGCCACCGTCGTCGTCGTCCAGCACATGGCCGAGGGCTTCGTCGAGGGCCTGGCCCGCTGGCTCGACGGAGTCTCGCGCGCTGCCGGTGGTCGTCGGCCGTCGACGGCGAGCGGCTCATCTCCGGGACGGTCTATCTCGCGCCGGCCGGCCACAACCTGCTGGTGCGTCCCGGTCTGCGGGTCGCCCTCGCCGAGCCGCCGTCGACGCAGTACCACGTGCCCGGCGTCGACGCGACGTTCGCCAGCGTCGCCGAGGTCCTCGGCGCCGCGTCCGTCGGCGTCCTGCTCACCGGCATGGGCCGCGACGGCGCCGTCGGGCTGGCCACGCTGCGCCAGGCCGGCGCGTTCACCATCGGCCAGGACGAGGCGACCAGCGTGGTGTGGGGCATGCCTGCTGCCGCGCAGGCGCTCGACGCCGTCGACGTGGAGCTGCCGCTTCCCGAGATCGCCGCAGCGATCGTCAAGGCGGTCGACCGCGTCTCGCCCGCACCGGGTGACTCGATGAGCCCGGTCCTCGCGGACGCCGACTTCCAGGCGCTCCGCCGCTATCTGCGCCAGACCGCCGGCCTGGAGTTCGACGACAGCCGCCGGACGTCCCTGGCTCACGTGATGACCGAGCGCCTCCGGGTGAGCGGCGCGACGGACATGTCGGCCTACCTCGCGCTCCTCGACCGGCCGGCCGGTGGCGCCGAGCGGCAGCTGCTGCTGGACGCCGTCACCATCCAGGAGACGTTCTTCCATCGCGCCCGCCCGCAGATCGACGCCCTGCGCGACCACCTGCTGCCGGACGTCCTCCAGCGCGCTGCCCGACAGGGCCGCAAGGTCACCGTCTGGAGCGCGGGCTGCAGCACCGGCGAGGAGGCCTACACCCTCGCCATGCTCGCGCTCGAGGCCACGGAGCGGATGGCCGATCCGCCGCCCGTCCGCGTGGTCGGCACCGACGTGTCGACGCGCGCGCTCGAGGTCGCGCGGCAGGCGCGCTATGCCGGCCGCACGATCGACCTCGCCGAGCCCGGCGCGGTCGCGCGCTGGTTGCGGCCGACCGATGACGGCACGTTCGTGGTGCGGGACGAGGTGCGCGAGCTCGTCGAGTTCGCCCACCACAACCTGGTCATCGACCCGCTGCCGTTCGCGCCGGGCACGGTCGACCTCGTGGTGTGCCGCAACGTCACCATCTACTTCTCCCGCGAGACGACCAAGGCTCTGGTCGGTCGCTTCCGCGATGCGCTCGTCGGCGAGGGCTGGCTGCTCATGGGCCCGGCCGAGACCCTGTGGCAGCTGACCGACGCCTTCACGCTCGTCCCCACCGGCGAGGCCTTCGCCTATCGGCCGGTGGCCGCTGCGCTGGCCACGCCGCGCGTGGTCGAGGTCGCGCCGGCGCCGCGGCCCGCACCGCGGCTGCGTGCGCCCGGCCGAGCGCCGCCGCGCTGCTCCGGACGCTCAGCCGCACCGTCGCAGGTCCGCCCGCCGGCCGACGTCACCCCTCGCCCGGTCGGCCCTGGACGGGCCGGCCGCTGCTCGGCCAGGCGCGCGAGGCACTCGAGGCCGCCGACTACGCCAAGGCCGCCGACCTCGCCGAGCGTGCGGTGGGCCTCGACCCGCTGCTCACGGAGGCGTACGTCATCTGCGGTGAGGCACGCGCCGCCGTCGGTCAGGACGCCGAGGCCCTGCAGCCGCTCAGCAGGGCCGTCTACCTCGACCAGCATGCCGGCGACGCCTGGTTCCTGCTCGCGGGCTCGCTCGCTCGCACCGGGTGACCGGCTGGGAGCCGCTCGGGCCTATCGGGCCGCAGCCGAGGGTCTCCAGCACGCTCCGGTCGAGAGCGGTGCGCCGGCTGCTGGATGGCGCGCCGTCGGTCAGTTGGTTCAGTTGTGCCGTCGGCTTGCCGACGACCTTGAAGGGCCGATCGACGGTCCTGCCGCCGGTGTGGCCGCGGGTGCTGAGTCCCTGAGGAGGGGTGCGTGAGCAGCTATCTGACGTTCCGCATGGGCGCGCGTGTCCTCGCGGCTCCGCTCGACCAGGTCCGTGAGGTCGTGCGGGCGGTGGGCGTCGAGACGCTGCGCCGGCGTACGGGCGCCCGTCACCGGGCTCCTCGAGCTGCGCGGCGACCCGCTGCCGGTGGTCGACCTGCGCGACCATGCACGACGAGGACGAGCTCGGCGACGTCATCGTGGTCGTGCCGGTCGAGGAGGGTCCGCTCGGGCTCGCCGTCGACAAGGTCGTGGCCGTCGTGACGCAGCGAGTCGCTTGCCGTGGACGAGTCCGAGCTGCCGATCGGCTTGCCGGCGTACGTCCTCGAGGTCCTGCGGACCGTCGACGGCGACCGGCCGGTGTTCCTGGTGGACCTGCGGGTCGCTGGCCGGGATCGCTGCCGCTACCCGCCCCCGCGCACGCAGCACGCCTGACGCCCTCCACCTGCCGAGCGGCTGCGTCAGACGTAGCGCTCGAGGATGCTCGACTCCGCCAGCCGGGACAGCCCCTCGCGCACGGTGCGGGCGCGGCTCTCGCCGACGCCCTCGACGGCCTGCAGGTCGTCGATGCTCGCCGCGAGCAGCCGTCTGCAGTCCGCCGAAGTGATCGACCAGCCGGTCGACGACGAGGCTGGGCAGCCGCGGCACCTTGGCCAGGAGCCGGTAGCCGCGCGGGCTGACCGAGCGAGTCCAGCGAGTCCGGGCCGGCGCCGAAGCCGAGCGCCCGCGCGACGGTGCCGAGGTCGATGAGCTCGGTGCTGCCCAGCCCGTCGAGCTCGGTGAGCACGTTCTCGACGCCGCGCTGACGTCGCCCGCTCTGCGAGGGCAGGTAGTCGCGAGCGATCAGCTCACGGTCGGTGTCGACCCCGGCGATGAGCTCGTCCAGCTGCAGCGAGAGCAGCCGCCCGTCGGTGCCGAGCTCGACGACGTAGCCCTCGATCTCGCCGGCGATCCGGCGCACCATCTCCAGGCGCTGGGCCACGGAGGCGACGTCTCGCACCGTGACGAGGTCCTCGATCTCCAGTGCTGACAACGTTCCCGACGACCTCGTCGAGGCGCAGCTTGTAGCGCTCGAGGGTGGCCAGCGCCTGGTTGGCCCGGGACAGGATCGCCGAGGAGTCCTCGAGGACGTGGCGTCGACCGTCGACGTACAACGCGATGATGTGCATCGACTGGCTGACCGAGATGACCGGGTAGCCGGTCTGCTCGCTCGACGCGCGCCGCAGTGCGGTGCCGGGTGCCGGACTCGTCGGTGGGGATGCTCGGGTCGGGCACGAGCTGGACGTTCGCGCGCACGATGCGCGTCGCGTCGCGCGTCGAGCACGACGGCGCCGTCCATCTTCGCCAGCTCGCGCAGACCGGTCGAGGAGAAGGGCACGTCGAGGAAGAAGCCGCCGGTGCACAGCGCCTCGACCGCGCGGTCGTCGCCGAGCACGATCAGCGCGCCGGTGCGTCCGCGCAGGATGCGCTCGAGCCCGTCGCGAAGCGACGTACCTGGAGCGACGGCAGCGAGGGTCTGGCGCAGCAACGGTGGGGGTTTGTCACGCTCCAACTGCCCAGCCATGACCGTCGCCTCCCGTGTCCGCCCCACAGGCGGTGATGATCGCGACGCGAGTCTATCGGCGGAGCTCCACCACGGTCCCGCCCGTAGTCAGGCCCGATCGCACCGCGGACTTGACGTCGCGCACCTCGATCAAGCGCATGCCGTCGGGGGCGCGGTCCGGAGCTGAGCGGAACGATCGCACGCGTGAAGCCGAGCCGGGCCGCCTCGGCGAGCCGGCGGCTGATGCCGGGCACCCGGCGCACCTCGCCGGCGAGCCCCACCTCGCCGAGCACCACGGTGTCCTTGAGGACGGCGTCGTGCGAAGCGGAGGACGCGATCGGCGAGCGCGATGGCGAGGTCGGCGGCGGGCTCGCTGATGCGCATCCCGCCGACGGTCGACGCATAGACATCGGTGCCGCCTGGGCCGCCCTGCGGATGCGCGCCGGGAGTCGGAGCTTGGCGTGCCGCTCGAGCACGGCGAGCAACAGGGCGACGCGGTTGCCGTCGAGCCCGGACGTCGTGCGTCGCGGCGATGCGCCCGGCTGCCACCGCGAGCGCCTGCACCTCGGCGACCAGCGGACGTCGTCCCTCGAGCGTCACGGTGACGCAGGTGCCCGGCTCGGGGTCGGTGCGTGACCCGGACAGGAACAGCCCGCTCGGGTCGGCGAGACCGTGGATGCCGTCGTCGGCGAGCTCGAAGCAGCCGACCTCGTCCGCCGGGCCGAAGCGGTTCTTCATCGCGCGGACCATGCGCAGCGTCGAGTGGCGCTCGCCCTCGAAGTGCAGCACGACGTCGACGAGGTGCTCGAGCAGTCGCGGCCCGGCGATGGAGCCGTCCTTGGTGACGTGACCGACCAGGACGACGGACATCTCGCGGTCCTTGCCGAGCCGAGTCAGGGCGGCGGCGACCTCACGGACCTGGGTGACCCCGCCCGGGGTGCCGTCGACGTTGCCGGCGGCGATCGTCTGGATGGAGTCGACGACGAGCAGGGTCGGGCTCAGCGCGTCGACGTGTCCGATGATCGCCGACAGGTCGGTCTCGGCAGCGAGATAGAGGTGCGGGTCGAGGGCGCCGGTGCGTCCGGCGCGCAGCCGCACCTGCGCCGCGGACTCCTCGCCGGTGACGTACAGCACCGGACTGCGTCGGGCGACGCGAACCTGGCCGCGACCTCGAGCAGCAGCGTGGACTTGCCGACGCCCGGCTCGCCCGCGAGGAGCACGACCCCGCCGGGGACCAGGCCGCCGCCGAGCACGCGGTCGAGCTCGTCGACGCCGGTGGGACGGGCCTGTGCGGCCTCGACGGCGACGTCATGGATGCGCTGCGCGGGTGCGGACACCGGGCCGGCGACGACGCGCGGCCCGGGCGCCCGACGCGGCCGTGCCAGCGGCGTCGATGGTGCCCCAGGCCTGGCACTCGCCGCACCGGCCGACCCACTGGGTGGTCTGCCAGCCGCACTCCGCGCACCGGTAAGCCGCCCGAACAGTGCCGCCCTTCGCCATGTCCCGCAGGCTATGGCTGATGTCCGACAACGTCCGGACGCCATGCCTGAGCGCGCGCCTGCGGCGCAGCGGGCCTTCGGCTTGGGGTCGGCCGGGTGCGGGGCGACGACCGGCGTGCGGGCGAGATGCGCCTCGCAGAAGCCGACGAGCAGGTCGTACGCCGCCCGGCCCATGAGCTCCACGAGCTCGGGACCGTTGCTGACGTAGACCGGCTCCCGACCGACGTGCGCCTCGGTGTTGCCCGAGCAGTACCAGTCGAGGTCGTGACCGCCGGCACCCCAGCCGCGGCGGTCGTACTCGCCGATGCTGACGACCTGCACCGTCGTGCCGTCCGTCCGCTCCACGTTGTCGTAGGTGCGACGGATCGGGAGCTGCCAGCAGACGTCCGGCTTGGTCTCGAGGGGGTGGCGGCCGGTGCGCAGCGCGTAGCCCGTGCAGCGCGCAGCCCTGGCCGCCCGCGAAGCCCGGCACGGTTGAGGAAGACGCACGCCCCGTCGACGACGCGGGTCTTGCGGGCGCCGTCCTCGTCCTTCTCGACGAGCTTCTTGGTGCCGTGGTGCTGCCAGTCGTCCGGCGTCAGCGTCCTTGGCGAAGCGCATCGTCCGCTTCTCGTCGGCCTTGTCGGAGAAGTGCGCCCCGAGGGTGCAGCACCCGTCGTCCGGCCGGTTGCGGTAGATGCCGTGGCAGCCGCTGCCGTAGATGCACGTCCAGGACGACGTCAGCCAGGTCAGGTCGCACCGGATAGGTGCGGTCGGCGTCGTCCGGGTCGGGAACTCGACCCACGCACGGGGAAAGTCCAGCGACACCTCAGGCACCCGCACACCCTAGGTCCGCCGCGCTCCGACGACCGGAAAGTCGGGGGCCGATAGCCTCGAGGACCATGCGCTTGGGCGTCCTCGATGTCGGCTCCAACACCGTGCATCTGCTCGTGGTCGACGCGCATGCCGGAGCGCCGCCGACGCCGGCCCACTCGTCCAAGTCCGAGCTCCGGCTCGCGGAGCTCCTCGACGACCGCGGCCGCATCTCGGGTGACGGCACCAAGCGGCTGACGACGTTCATGCGCCGAGGCGCTCGCCGAGGCCGAGGACAAGGGCGTCGAGGAGGTCCTCGCCTTCGCGACCTCAGCGATTCGCGAGGCACCCAACGGCGAGGAGGTCATCGCCCAGGTCGAGCGCGAGACCGGCACGTCGCTCGAGGTCCTCACCGGCGAGGACGAGGCGCGGCTGACGTTCCTCGCCGTCCGGCGCTGGTACGGCTGGTCCGCCGGGCGGCTGCTCGTCCTCGACATCGGCGGCGGCTCCCTCGAGGTGGCGATCGGTCGCGAGGAGGAGCCGGACGCCGCGTTCTCGGTGCCGCTGGGCGCCGGCCGGGTGACCCGGGACTGGCTGCCCGACGACCCGCCCAGCGCGGAGGACGTCAGGGCGGCGCGCAAGCACGTACGCAGCGCCTTCGCTCGCGACCTGGGCCAGGTCATCCGCGGCGGCGCGCCCGACCGGGTCGTCGGGACGTCCAAGACCTTCCGCTCGCTCGCGCGGGTGACCGGTGTCGGCGCCGTCCGGCGAGGGGCCGTACGTGCGTCGCCGGCTCCGCCACAGCGACCTCACGGCCAAGCTCCCCACGCTCGCCGCGGATGACCGCGGCCGAGCGGTCCAGCCTCCCGGGCGTCTCGGCCGGCCGGGCGCACCAGCTGCTCGCCGGCGCCCTCGTCGCCGACGCCGCGATGGACCTCCTCGGCGTATCGGACCTCGACATCTGTCCGTGGGCGCTGCGGGAGGGCGTCATCCTGCGCTACCTCGACTACCTCGGTGCCGCCCGGGGCGAGTGACCTCTTCCCGCGCCTAGGGTTGAGGCCATGGCAAGGGCTGTGCGCGTACCCGCCGCGAAGGTCGCGCTGTCGACCGCGTCGGTCTATCCGCAGCCCGTCGTCCGCGGCCTTCGAGCTGGCGTCGCCGACTGGGCTACGACGGCGTCGAGCTGATGGTCTTCACCGACCCGTCTCGCAGGACATCGACGCCGTCCGCCAGCTGTCCGACGACCACGGCGTGCCCGTCCTCGCGGTCCACGCGCCGTGCCTGCTGGTGACGCAGCGGGTGTGGGGGAGCGACCCGTGGGCCAAGCTCGAGCGCGCCCGCGCCGCGGCGGAGCTGCTCGGCGCCTCGACGGTGGTGGTCCACCCGCCGTTTCGCTGGCAGCGCGAGTACGTCCGCTCGTTCGTCGAGGGCATCGCCCGGATGGGCTCGGAGACCGACGTGAAGTTCGCGGTCGAGAACATGTACCCCTGGCGCGCCCGGAGTCGCGAGATCCAGGCGTACGCCCCCGCGTGGGACCCCACCGACTCCGACTTCACGGACATCACGCTGGACCTCTCGCACACCGCCGTGTCCGGCTCCGACGCGCTGGCCATGGCGCACGACCTCGGCGACCGGCTGGCGCACGTCCACCTGGCCGACGGGTCCGGCTCCGCCAAGGACGAGCACCTGGTCCCCGGCCGTGGCGCCCAGCCGTGCGGGGAGGTCCTCGGCCTGCTGGCCGAGGCGCGCTTCAGCGGGACGGTGGTCCTCGAGGTGTCGACCCGTCGTACGGTCACCGAGGCGGAGCGCGAAGCCGACCTCGCCGAGGCGCTGGCCTTCGCCCGGCTGCATCTCGCCTCCGTCGCTGACCGCTCCCAGTCGGTCCTCGGCCTCGGCAAACCGGTGCCTTGGCACGCGACCCGCGCGTGCTCACCGGCACACGGCACCGGTCTGCGGGATGAGGTCCGCGTAGCCTGGGCCGCGTCTGGCACCCGCGTCCCAAGGTGAGGTCCGTTCATGCTGCTCCGTGCCCCGCTCCTCGGGCTGTCGCGCAGTGGTCGTGTGCGCGAGGCCGTGGAGTCGACCCCGCTGTCGCGCAGCATCGTCAACCGCTACGTCGCGGGGTCGACGACCGATGACGCCGTGCGCGTCACCAAGTCCTGGTCGACGACGGGCTGAAGGTCACCCTCGACCACCTCGGCGAGGACACCCTCGACCAGGAGCAGGCGGACGCCACCCGGGACGCCTACGTCCAGCTGCTGAAGGCCCTTGCGGACGAAGGTCTCGCCAAGGACGCCGAGGTGTCGGTCAAGCTCTCGGCGATCGGTCAGGCGCTGCCCGGCGACGGCGAGCGGATCGCCCTCGCGAACGCCCGCGCCATCTGTCAGTCGGCGGCGGACGCCGGCACCACGGTGACCCTCGACATGGAGGACCACACCACCACCGACTCGACGCTGGCAGTCCTGACCGAGCTGCGCCAGGACTTCCCGTCGACCGGTGCGGTCATCCAGTCCTACCTCCGGCGAACCGAGGGCGACTGCCGTGACCTGGCCGGCGCGGGCTCGCGCGTCCGGCTCTGCAAGGGCGCGTACGACGAGCCGGAGTCCGTCGCCTTCCGCGACCGCGACGAGGTCGACAAGTCGTACGTTCGCTGCCTGCGCGTCCTGATGGCCGGGCGCGGGTTTCCCATGGTGGCCACCCACGATCCGCGACTGATCGCGTCACCGGCGCGCTCGCGGTGCGGCACGGCCGGCAGGCCGGCGTCGTACGAGTACCAGATGCTCTATGGCGTCCGCCCGGACGAGCAGCGCCGCCTCGCCGCGCAAGGGCGAGACCGTCCGCGTCTACCTGCCGTACGGCCAGGAGTGGTACGGCTATCTGGTACGTCGCATGGCGGAGCGCCCGGCCAACCTTGGCGCTGTTCCTCCGATCCCTCGCGTCCCGCGGCTGAAGGGCACGTCATGGCACAGCAGATCGCGGTCTTCGGCGCCGGCGTCATGGGCGAGGCCCTGCTGTCCGGGCTGATCCGCTCCGGCATCGGCAATGACCGCCTCGTCATCACCGAGCGCCGGCCGGAGCGCGCCGCCGAGCTGCGCGACCGCTACGGCGTCGAGGTCGTCGACAACGCCGATGCGGCCGCTCGGGCCGACACCCTCGTGCTCGTCGTCAAGCCGCAGGACATGGCGTCGTTGCTCGACGAGATCGCGGCCGTCGCTGCGCCCGGGCACGCTGGTCGTGTCGCTCGCCGCAGGCATCACGACGACGTTCATCGAGCAGCGGCTGCCCGACGGCACCCCGGTCGTCCGGGTCATGCCCAACACCCCGGCGCTGGTCGACGAGGGGATGGCTGCCATCTCGCCCGGCTCGCACTGCGGCGACGAGCACCTCGCCGAGGCCGAGAAGCTGCTCAGCGCCGTGGGAAAGGTGGTGCGCGTCGCCGAGAAGCACCAGGACGCGGTCACGGCGATCAGCGGGTCCGGACCGGCGTACATCTTCTACGTCGTCGAGGCGATGATCGAGGCGGGCGTCCTGCTCGGCCTGCCGCGGTCGACGTCCAACGACCTCGTCGTGCAGACCCTCGTCGGCGCGGCGAAGATGCTCAAGGAGACCGGCGAGCACCCGACCGTCCTCCGCGAGAACGTCACGTCCCCTGCGGGCACAACGGTTGCTGCCCTGCGTGCGCTCGACGACCACAAGGTGCGCGCCGCGTTCCTCTCCGCCATGGAGGCCGCGCGCGATCGGTCGCGCGAGCTCGCCGCCGGCGACTGACGGTCGATCGACCATCGATGAGCGGCAGCGCTGCGTTCGTCTGGAGCGACGACCTGGCGGCGTACGACTTCGGCCCCTCACATCCGTTGGCCCCGGTGCGGGTCGAGCTGGCCGTACGTCTCGCGCGCGACCTCGGCCTGCTCGACGGCGTCGACGTGCTGGCGCCCTTCGTCGCCGACGACGAGCTGCTCGGGCTGGTCCACGAGCCGGCGTACGTCGACGCGGTCAAGCGCGCCTCCATCACCGGGGAGCCCGACCTCGCGCACGGCCTCGGCTCGCCGGACAACCCGGTGTTCGCGGGGATGCACGAGGCGTCGGCACATGTCGTCGGCGCGACCGTCACCGCGGTGCGCACCGTCGTCGACGGGTCGCACGACCACGCGGTGAGCCTTGCCGGTGGGCTCCACCACGCGATGGCCGACCACGCCTCGGGGTTCTGCGTCTACAACGACGTCGCTGTCGGCATCGCCGATGCCTTGGCCCATGGCGTCGAGCGCGTGGCCTATGTCGACGTCGACGTCCATCACGGCGACGGGGTCGAGGCGGCGTTCTGGGACGACCCGAGGGTGCTGACCATCTCGCTGCACGAGTCGGGCCGCACGCTGTTCCCCTGGGACCGGAGATCCTGACGACGTCGGTGGTCCCGGCGCCGAGGGCTCGGTCGTCAACGTCGCGCTGCCTCCGGGGACGGACGACCGCCGCTGGCTCGAGGCGTTCCAGCGAGTGGTGCCAGAGCGGCTGGCCGCGTTCCGACCCCAGCTGCTCGTGACGCAGCAGGGCTGCGACACGCATCGCGACGACCCGTTGGCCCATCTCGAGCTGACCGTGGACGGACAGCGCGAGACGTACGCGCTCCTGCACGAGCTGGCGCACGAGCACGCCGGCGGCCGCTGGGTGGCGACCGGTGGCGGCGGCTATGCGGTGGTCGACGTCGTGCCGCGCGCCTGGGCTCATCTCGTCGGGGTCGTCGTCGGTCGGCCGGTGGATCCGTCGACGCCGGTCCCCCAGGAGTGGCGGTCGTACGTACGCCAGCGGCTGGGCCGCGAAAGTCCGTTTCGCATGGGCGACGGTGGTTTTTGATGTTCTCCCCCGTGTCTGCGCAGTCGTCACTACGATTGGCGCAACGACGACGCCTCGCCGGGGAGCGTCGCACCCACGCAGGGATGGTCGAAGCAATGGCAGGAGACGGCGAGCGCCCGCTCGCTGAGATGCGTTTCCTGACCGTGGCCGAGGTCGCGTCGAAGATGCGGGTCTCGAAGATGACCGTCTATCGGCTCGTCCACTCGGGCGAGATGCCCGCGGTGCGGGTCGGGCGTTCCTTCCGGGTTCCGGAGCAGGCCGTCGCGGACTACCTGCGCGACTCCTTCGTCGAGGCCGGCTGATCCCTGCGGCTCCGCCGTAAGCCATCTCGGCGGATGAGGCGTCCAGGCACGAGTTCCTGCCAGGTACCCTGACCGCACCGACCATCGAAGGAGAGCCGTGGGCTCCGTCATCAAGAAGCGCCGCAAGCGGATGGCCAAGAAGAAGCACCGCAAGCTGCTGAAGAAGACCCGCGTCCAGCGTCGCAACAAGAAGTAGCCCGGGCGCGCACCGATGCCCGCGGCTCGCGTCGTCCTCGTCACCGGGGTGTCTCGATACCTCGGGGGTCGGTTCGCGCGCGAGCTCGTCGCGGACTCGTCGATCGAGCGGGTCATCGGGGTCGACGTCGTGCCCCCTCGCGAGGACCTCGGCGCTGCCGAGTTCGTGCGGGCAGACATCCGCAATCCCGTCATCGCCAAGGTCATCGCGTCGGAACAGGTCGACACGGTCGTCCACATGAGCGTCATCGCCACCCCTGCCTCGGCAGGCGGTCGGACGCTCATGAAAGAGGTCAACGTCATCGGGACGATGCAGCTCCTCGCGGCGTGCCAGAAGGCCCCGAGCGTGCGCAAGCTCGTCGTCAAGTCGTCGTCGACGGTCTATGGCGCCTCGCCCAAGGACCCCGCGCTGTTCACCGAGGAGATGGAGCCGCGCGCTCTGCCGCGGTCCGGCTTCGCCAAGGACTCGGTCGAGGTCGAGGGGTACGTCCGCGGGTTCTCCCGTCGCCGCCCCGACGTCGACGTCTCCACGCTGCGCTTCGCGAACTGCCTCGGCCCCAACGTCCGCACCCCGCTGTCGGCCTACTTCGAGCTCCCGGTGATCCCGAGGGCGCTCGGCTTCGACCCGCGGATCCAGTTCGTCCACGAGGACGACCTCCTCGGGGTGCTCCGGCTGTGCACGGTCGAGAACCACCCGGGGACCTACAACGTCGCCGGCGACGGCGTACTCACCCTGTCGCAGGCCGCGCGCCGGCTCGGCAAGCCGACGCTCTCCATGCCGCGCTTCATGCTGTCCACTGCGGGCGGCTGGGGCAGGCGCTTTCGGCTGATGGACTTCTCGCCGGAGCAGGAGTCGTTCCTGGCGTACGGTCGGGGCATCGACACGACCCGGCTCAAGGAGCGCGTGGGCTACGTGCCCCCGGTGGTCGACGGCGGAGACCTTCGACGACTTCGCCCGCGGCCGTGACATCCAGGGACCGATCGCCGCTGACCGGCTCGAAGCTCTCGAGGAACGCGTCCTCGACGTACTCGCCCTGGCGCGCCAGTGACCGCCCGGGTCATCCGGCTGCACGCCGTGCCGCCGGTCGTGGACGACGAGATCGAGGTCACCGAGGACGCCGACCTGGTCGAGGAGCTCGTCGACGTCCTCGACGCGGACGAGACCCCCGAGCCGTCGGCCCTCGAGCAGAAGCTCGCTGCGGGGCTGGCCTTCCTGCGTCGCCGGATCACCGGCGACTTCGAGGTCGACGACTTCGGCTACGACCCCGAGCTGACCGAGCACCGTGCTGCTCGCCGCGATGCGCCCGCTCTACCAGCACTGGTTCCGCGTCGAGGTCCGCGGCATCGAGAACATCCCCAGCGAGGGCGGCGCGCTGATCGTCGGCAACCACTCCGGCACGGTCGCCGCTCGATGCCGTGATGACCCAGGTCGCCGTGCTCGACGAGCACCCGGCTCATCGGTCCCTGCGGATGCTCGGCGCCGACCTGTGTTCAGCATGCCCGGCATCAGCGAGATCGCGCGCAAGAGCGGCGCACACCCTCGCCTGCAACGAGGACGCCGAGCGGCTGCTCGCGCGCGGCGAGCTCGTCGGCGTCTGGCCCGAGGGCTTCAAGGGCATCGGCAAGCCGTTCAGCGAGCGCTACAAGCTGCAGCGGTTCGGCCGCGGCGGCTTCGTGTCGGCCGCGCTGCGCGCGCAGGTGCCGATCATCCCGTGCTCGATCGTCGGCGCCGAGGAGATCTACCCGATGCTCGGCAACATCAAGCCGCTCGCCCGGCTGCTCGGGCTGCCCTACTTCCCGATGACGCCGACGTTCCCCTGGCTCGGGCCGCTCGGCGCTGGTGCCGTTGCCGACCAAGTGGATCATCGAGTTCGGCGAGCCGATCGCGACCGACGAGCTACGGCCCGGCGCCGCCGACGACCCGATGCTGGTCTTCAACCTGACCGACCAGGTGCGCGAGACGATCCAGCAGACGCTCTACCGGCTGCTGATGCAGCGCCGCTCCGTCTTCTTCTAGCCCTGCCCGCCGTGCCCTCGGTCGCGCTTGGCGGCCGCAATGCGGTCCGCCCGCGTCTCCGCGTTCTCCCGCTCCGCTAGCGCTCCGCTCCTTACGAACGCTCCGGCCGCGGCCGGTCCGCCTCGCTCCGTCGGAGGCGAGACGCGATCCGTACGCTCCGGCCGCGGGCGGTCCG
>CAVRLR010000007.1:0-362646 GCA_963722155.1 Bryobacterales bacterium
TGACGGGATTGTGGATTTCCTCAACCAGCGCTGGATGGACTACGCGGGCCTTTCGCTGGAGGAGTACGTCAAGGATCCGATGCAGGTACTTCATCCCGACGACATTCCGAGAGTCATGGAAAAGTGGCTCGTGGACATGCCGGCTGGGCAACCGTACGAGGATGAAATGCGTTTGCGCCGCGCTGACGGCGAATACCGGTGGTTCCTGATCCGCACCGTGCCGCTGCGCGATGAGCACGGAAACATCGTCAAGTGGTACGGAACGAGCACCGACATCGAGGACCGAAAGCGGGCCGAGGATGCGCTGCGCGAGAGCGAGGATCGACTTCGCCTCGTCGTCGATACAATTCCCGCACTCGTCTGGAGCGCACTGCCTGACGGTTCGGTGGATTTCGTCAACGAGCGTTGGCTGCAATACACGGGCCTGTCCAGGGAAGACTCGCTGGGTTGGCGCTGGACGGCGATGATTCACCACGAAGACATCGCAAGAACGACCGACTACTGGCGCACGGTCCTTCTGTCCGGAGAGCCGGCAGAGAGCGAAGAACGCCTGCGCGGCAGCGATGGAAAATTTCGCTGGTTTCTGTGCCGGTATGTGCCCGTGCGCGATGACTCGGGAAAGATCGTCAGATGGTACGGGACGCGCACCGATATCGAGGACCGGAAGCGGGCCGAGGATACGCTGCGGCGGAACCAGGCCTTTTTTGCGGCCGAAGCGCAACGCATCGCCGGGCTGCTCGAGACGGCGGGGGCCTCGGGCGATCGTCGCGAGCGCCCGACCGGCGCCGATTTCCTGGCCACGGATCGGATGGCTGCAGTGGGAAAATCGCCGGCCGATGAGGCTTCGGCCGAGCGAACGGGTCCCGAGAACCGCAGGCTTGTCGCCGAACGCCAGGCGATCGAATCGCTGACGGCCAACGAGCGCTTCATCATACGTTTGATCACGGAAGGCAAGTCCAACGTGGAGGTCGCGGAGCTTTTGCATTTCTCGCCGAGGACGGTGGAGACTTACCGCGCCCGATTGATGCAAAAGCTGCAGCTCGAAGACCTGGTCGCGCTGGTCAAATTCGCGATCCGCAACGGAATGAGCTCGGTCGACTGATACGCGTCCGTCGTCGGGCATCGTGAATTCCCGACGTACTATCACGATATGCGTGCCGCATCCGGAAGCCTAGGATTCGCGGGTGCCAGATAGTCTATCGCCGAAAACCGGCCTGAACCACGCAAAGATCCTGCTGTGCGCCGGCATCGCATGGACGTCGATCATCGCGCAAGCGCAGGTCGCAGGGCCTGCGGCTATGGGTGTCACGACGACGGAGTTGCGTGAGGTCGTGACCCTCGGCTGGAGTGCAAAGCGCCAGGTGCTGGGAGAGCCTGTCTACAACGAAAAGACCGAAAGGATCGGCACCGTCGACGACGTCGTCATCGCCGCCGACATGGCACGATCGTACGCAATCATCGGTGTCGGTGGTTTCCTGGGCGTCGGCAAGCGAGATATCGTGGTGCGGCTGAGCCAGCTGATAAGGCAGGTCGACGGCAGTTTCGTTCTCGTTGGCGCAACGAAGGACGTCCTCAAGGCGCTTCCGCCTTTTGAATACGCGCGCTGACGCGGCGTTTCACAGCGTCGTTACTCGAAGCCCAGGCGCGTCGCCGATTACAAGCTGCCCGAAGCGCTGGTCGTCATGAGCGACTTGGATGGGCGCTCTGCCCCTTGCGGGCGGGGTAGCTGAGAATCTCGATCCTCACCCGCGCGACGCCCGTGCTGAATCCGAGCGCGGCGGCAGCGCCTGAAGACAGATCGATGATTCGTCCGCGGACGTGCGGACCGCGATCGTTGATGCGCACCCGCACCGACCTGCCATTGTCGAGATTGGTGACCCTGATGTCCGTTCCCAGCGGCAGGGTGGGGTGCGCGGCTGTTAGAGCGCGGCTGTCGTAGCGTTCTCCGCTAGCCGTGCTTTTGCCGTTGAAGTGCTGGCCATATACGGAGGCCAGGCCCTCCTGTTGCGGTGGCAGCGAGGCGCCGCTCGAAACGGCCGCGAACATGCAGATGCAGGCGGCTGCCAGTGCGGCCGATAGAAAAACGGGTGCCGGCGCAATTTGGACGGACATGGCCGACGTTCTCACTATCGGCGCTACGCTGCAAGACCGGCCCTTGACCGGTCACATGCCCGGACTTAGCGGCCGACCGGAATCACCGGCTTGCGCGCGGCGCCGCCGCCGGCGGACACCACGGAGGCGTCGCCGTAGCTTACGTCGAGGCAGCCTCCTTCGGCGGGTCCGACGTGCCTCGTAAGCGCATTCGGGTCTTTCGGCCGCGCCTGCCGTTGCGCGACCAACGCCGCGCCGCAACGCGCATCCGCATCGTCGGGGTTCAACGCCAGGGCTCTTCCGAATGCGATTGCCGCTTCGGGAAGACGATCGACAGTCAGGTTTATTTGTCCCAGGTTGCGCCATAAAAGCGCCTCTTCCGGCGACAGCTGTACCGCCTTTGTCGCCGCGTCGAGCGCGTCATTGAATTGCTGCAGGTTGGCGTATCCGACGCTGAGCTCACGCCATGCCGCCGCATTGTCCGGTTCCTTGCGTGTCCACTCGTTTGCATAGAGCACGAGCACGTTCCAATTGCCCGCGATCTTCAGCTCTCGAACCGTCGCCGCGAGCGCGTCTGCGCCGCCTTGATTTGCCCCGGCCCTGGAAGTCTTTACAAGCGCTTGCTCGTTGTTGAGCGGCGTTGCCGACGCCAGCCGGCTGGCGACGGATGTCGCGGCGGCGGCGACCGGGGGCCGAAGCGCCTCGCTTTGCCGCATTGAGACCACCAGGTACACGATTGCGACAGCGGCCGCCAGAGCGACCACAGCGCCGCCGGAGTACAGAATCTTGGGGTTCACGCCGCGGAGATTGATACGAGGGAGATCGGTCGTCTCGATTTCCACCGCGGGCTGCAGTCTCGACTTTGCGAACCTTGGCGTCCTGACTCGAGCCCGCTCCGCGCAACTTGATCTCGGCGTTTTCCGCTGGTTTCTGCCGCGATTGCAGCGCTGTCGCGCGGGCGCGCAGATAAGCGGCAATGACCAGCGATACATCCCTGCCGTACTGGTCCGCGGCCTGCCGCCAGAGGACCCGGTCGATTTTTCCTGTCTCGTATTCTTTGGCCGCGGCTGCGAGGAATTCATCCGCGGTCGTCATGCGAAGGTCGCGTTGAGCATCGGTTTTGCCCGAGGACTCGCCGGACGCCGGGCGAACTGCGTCAACTGCACCCGTCGAGCTCTCGACACCCTCGAGCGACAGCGTTGTACTGCGGGTTGAATTGGCTCCCATCCACAAGGCGATGCAAGGGGCGTGCCAGCGGAGTTGACATGAACGTGCCGTCATCTACAGATGAGCGCGAGACTCAATGACACGGTCCCTCTCTGCCGCCACCCGGAGCGAATCGGTCGGGCAGGTGCCAGACCCTTGACGGACCGCCAGTCAAAGGCTACAAAATGTAAGCTACGACGTGCGCGAAGCGGTGGTGTAGCGTTGAGCGTCCGCTGGCCACCAGACGGCAGGCGCCGCCGGTAAAAAACGCAGCGAAAGGGCGACGAGCCGGAACAGAAACACCCGATGAGAGCTTTGCTCACATTTGCCAACGTGATGCTGCTCGCGGGTCTCGCGGGCTGCGCAAGCGGATGGTCGCGTCCGAACACGAACGAAGCCGAATTCAACCGCGACCGATTGCAGTGCGAGCAACAGGGGTCCAGCAAGTATCCGGTCAGGGTTGAATCTTTCGGCACGGGCCGCCAGGGGCCCTCGCGTCCGATTGCAGGTCGGTTGGACTTCACCTGAGCTGCAGTGCGGCGCCCGCATCCGCCGCTCCGCCGACGCAATATGACGTGAACGAAAGTGCCAGGGCGAACGAGATCAGAGATCGTGCCTTCACTCCAAGGGATACGTGTCAAAACCCTTCTATGAGTCGCCAAAGGCAAATCCGTGGCATTCGCCGGAACGCGAAGAATTCATCGGATAAGCACGGCCGTGTGCTCGCCGAGCGGTTGGCCGAGGCCTGGAGACGGACTAGCCGAGGTGATGTGCGAGGATTTTCAGGCAAAGGCGCTCGAACTGCCGGCGCTCGCCGGCATCGAGCGATTCCAGCAAGGCCTGCTGCACCGACCTGACGGCAGGCAGCGCCCGGGCGAGCGCCTTACGGCCCGACGGCGTGATGCGCACCAGCCGGACGCGCCGGTCGGCGCGCGAGGCCGACCGCGCAAGCCAGCCCCGCGATTCGAGCCGGCCGATCACGCCACCGATGGTCGCGCGGTCGTAGCCGATCAGATCACTCAAGCGCGCCTGGTCGATACGCGGCTGGTGCGCCACCGCCGCGAGCGCGGCGAACTGGACCGGCGTCATGTCGAGACCGACGCGGGCGAAGAAAGAGCTTGACCGCGACCTGCTGCAGCCGGCGGATGAAATGGCCGGGCATGTGATGGATGACGAGATCGCTCGCGCGCGGATCGGCGTAGCTGACGTTCCGGCTATTGGCGGGAGCCTCTGCGGCGAATTCAAGCCAGGCATTTCTCGACCGTCCAGCCGTAGAGCCATTCGAGCGCGTCGTAAAACCGCTCCGGCGTGCGGCCGGCCCAGAGCGAATTGCGCACCAGCCGCTCGACGCCCTTGGCGTGATAGATCCGTCCCATCTCGCGCGCCGAAATGATGAGCCGGGCGCCGCGCACGACGCGCTTCGATTCGTAGAGCCGGAACGCGGGCTCGAGCTCGCCCTCGCAGGTCTTCAGCGCCTCGCGCAAGGTCACCGCATCCTCGAGCGCGATGCACGCGCCCTGCGCCAGGTACTGCAGCATCGGATGGGCGGCGTCGCCGAGCAGCGTCGCCCGCCCTTCGCCCCAGCGGTCGACCGGATCGCGATCGGCGGTCGACCAGCGCTTCCACGAGGTCGGCTTGTCGAGCAGCTGGCGCGGCCGGTCGCAGATCTCGGTGAAGTACGACATGACCTCGTCGCGCGAGCCCTCGCGCACGCCCCATTCCTCCTGCTGCCGGCTGTGGAACGTGACGACGATGTTGTACTGCTCGCCACCGCGCAGCGGGTAGTGGACGAGATGGCAATTCGGGCCGACCCAGATCGCCGCCGCGTTCCAGCGCAGGTCGGCGGGCATGTCGGCGCGCGGTACGACCGCGCGATAGACGACATGCCCCGACACGCGGTGTGCGTCGCCGATCAGCCGTTCGCGCACGACCGAGTGCACGCCGTCGCAGCCGATGACCGCTGCGCCTTCGTGGGTGCCGCCGTTGGCGTCGACCAGTCGCACGCGCTGCGCTTCGATGTCGACCCGCACGATGCGCGCGGAGGTGTGGACGGCAATATCCGGGGCGAGCTGGACTTCCTCGTAGACCGACTGGTGGATGTCGGCACGGTGGATGACCGCGTACGGATTGTTGAAGCGCCGGCGGAACGCTTCGCCGACCGGCACGCGCGCGACCTCGTTGCCGTCGATCGCGTCCATCATGACCAGCTCGTCGGTGTACACCGCGCGCTTGCGCGCGCGCTCGCCGACGCCGAGCGCGTCCATCGCGGCGAAGCCGTTGGGCCCGAGCTGGAGGCCGGCGCCGATCTCGCCGATCTCGGCCGACTGCTCGAAGAGCTCGACGGCAAACCCGGTCTGGCTCAACGCCAGCGCGACAGCCATGCCGCCGATGCCGCCGCCGACGACGAGCACCGGCGCCGAGCGGCCGGGGCGGGCGCTCATGCCGACGCCGGCGTCAACGCTGCTCGTACACGCCGAGCTTGCGCTGCAGCGGCGATTCGTCGGCGCTGACCAGATAGAGCGGCGCGCGGCTCGAGCGGTTCGCGAGGCGCACCGTCGCGAGCCCCGGCGCGCAGAAAGTGTCGGCATGCTCGAACGCGATCGCGGTGTCGTTCACTTGCGCCTCGCCGGTGCCTTCGACCGCATGGAACACGCGCGCCGCCGAGTCGCGGGGAAGAACGACTTCCTCGCCGGGGCGAAGCAGCAGCGCCGCGAACGCGAGCGTGTTGAGGCAATCGCCGCCGGTTTCCGGATTCACGTAGGCGAGCTGCACCGGCGCGCCCGGCTCGCTCGAGCCGGCGAGCGCCTGCAGCGCTTCGCGCGTGCGCCGCCATTCGTAGCGCAGCAGCGGATAGGCGCCTTGCGCACGCCGGCCATGGGCGACGCGGCGCGAGGCCGCCGGCGGCATAGGCGAATACGCGGGCGCTTGCGCGGTCTGCGACGTACCTTCGACCGCATACGAGACGTCGAGGTAGACCATCAGCGGCAGGTCGAGCACGTCGAGCCAGATCACCGGCACGCTGCCCGTCGTGACGGTGCTCGTGCCATTGCCCGGTCGGCGTCAGGATCAGGTCGCCGGGCTCCATCGCGCAGGCTTCGCCGTCGACCAGCGTCACCGCGCCTTCGCCTTCGACGACGATGCGCGCGGCGTTGGGCGTGTGCCGGTGGCTGGGCGCGGTCTCGCCGGGAAGCACCAGCTGCATGCCGAGGTAGATCGCCGCCGACGCCTGCAGGTTGTCGAGGCCGCGGCCGGGATTGGCGAGCACCAGCACCCGGCGCTCCGCCTTTTCCATCGGCGTCAGCTCGCCGGCGCGCAACAGCAGCGGCCGGATCGCCGTCCACCGCCAGTGCGCGGGCAGCGTCGCCGTGCGCGGCGCCTGCGGCGGCAGCAGCGCGCGCATGCTGGGCCACAGCGGCACCAGGTTGGCGCGGGTCAGCTCCGCGACGTAATCGCGGGGCAGCTCGTCGAGGGTGCCGAGGGGTTTCATGCGGGAAAGTCTCCTTGCGCCTTCGCGTGCGAGGCGGTTGCGCCCGGCGATGCGGCGAGCGTACTATTTCGTATGCATACATTCAATATGCATGCATACCGAACGCCTGCACGCACGCTTCCGGCGCGACCGCCGGCGATCTCGAGGAGGAGCCTGCCATGAAGCGAGCGAATCGATTCGTCCGGGCGGCGCTGGCCGCGATCGTCGATGCTGGCCGGCGGCCCGGCCGTCGCGCAGGAAACGGTGCGCATCGGCGTCGTCGCCGAGTTCTCCGGGCCGTTCGCCGACTACGGCCAGCAGATCGTCGGCGGCATGAAGACCTATCTCAAGCAGAACGGCGACGTCTTCGGCGGCAAGAAGATCGAGCTCATCGTCACGCGACACGACCGGCGCCGGCGCCGGACATCGCCAAGCGACTCGCGCAGGAACTGGTGACGCGCGACAACGTCGACATCCTGGCCGGATTCGGGCTGACGCCCGAACGCGCTCGCGGTGGCGCCGGTCTCCGCCGAAGCGAAGAAGCCGATGGTGATCATGAACGCGGCGACGTCGGTCATCACGACGCGCTCGCCGTACATCGTGCGCGTGTCGCATACGCTGCCGCAGGACACGCAGCCGATGGCGCAATGGGCGGCGAAGAACGGCATCAAGCGCGTGTTCACGCTGGTGTCCGACTTCGGCCCCGGCATCGACGCCGAAGGCGCGTTCATCAAGGCGTTCAAGGCGGCGGGCGGCGAGATCGTCGACAGCGTGCGCACGCCGCTGCAGAACCCCGACTTCGCGCCGTTCCTGCAGCGGATCAAGGACACGCAAGCCCGAGGCGGTGTTCGTCTTCCTGCCGCCGGGCAGCCAGACGATCGCGTTCATCAAGGGCTACGAGGAGCGCGGCCTCAAGCAGGCGGGCATCAAGCTGATCGCGACCGGCGACCTGACCGACGACGGCGTGCTGCAGGCGATGGGCGAGCCGACGCTGGGACTCATCACCAGCTTCCACTACTCGGCGGCGCACGATTCGCCGGAGAACAAGGCGTTCATCAAGGCGTACGTCGGAGACCAACGGCACGAAGCTGCGTCCCAACTTCATGGCCTGCGCCGGCTACGACGGCATGGCGGCGATCGCCGAGGCGCTGAAGAAGACCGGCGGCTCGGTCGATCCGGACAAGTTCGTCGCGGCGCTGAAGGGGATGAGGCTGATGAGCCCGCGCGGCCCGATCATGATCGACCCGGAGACGCGCGACATCGTGCAGACCGTGTACATCCGCCGCGTCGAGAAGAGTCGACGGCCTGCTCTACAACATCGAGTTCGACAAGTATCCGGACGTCAAGGATCCGGGGAAGCAGAATTAGGGCGAGCGATACTCGGGTCTGACCGGTCAGATCCTGAACGTCGCCTGCAACTCCGGCGGAAAGAGCGTCTCCGGCCGTCAGCCGGCGGCGGCAAACGCCCTGCTCGAATGCGTAGCGCAGGAACGCGTCGAGCGTCGTCCGGTTGGCCTCGATGCCGTACGGCCACGGATCGCCGCCGAAGCAGCTCGCGCGCGCGCCGCAGCTCGTCCGGTATCCACGGCAGCGGAAAGAACGACGCGGTCATGTCCGCGGCGCGTGCGAGGCTGCGCATCCTCGCTTCGTCGAATGCCTTGAACAGATTCATTGCCAGCCAGCGGTCGCGCTCGTAGATTTCGCGCCGCATCGCGACCACGTGCATGATCGGGAAGATGCCGGTCTTGCGCACGTACGCGAGCTCGACGTCGCGATAGTCGGCGAACAGCCGCCGCACGCGCGGGTCGCCGGCGCGCGATCGGCGCCGGCGGCCGCGCCGAGAGCACCGCGTCGAGATCGCCGGCGAGCAGCATGTCGGAAAGCGAGCGCTCGGCGACGACGGTGAGACGGAAGCCGGGAGGCAGCTCGAGCGCGACTTTTTCGTGCCGTCCCGGCTCGTTCACGCCGGCCTGATGCCAGTGGATCGAGGCGAGATCGACGCCGTACTCGTGCGCCAGCAGTCCGCGCGAATAGACCGCCGCGGTCTGCGCCCATTCGGGCACGCCGACGCGCTTGCCCGCAAGCTGCTCGGGCCGGTCGATGCCGCCGTCGCTGCGGACGTAGATCGACGAGTGACGGAACACGCGCGACGGAAACACCGGCAGCGCAACGAAGCGCGTGTCGTCCTGCGCCGCCAGCGCGACGATCTTGGCGAACGATACTTCGGAGACGTCGAATTCGCCGCTGCAGCAAAAAGCGGTAGAACATCTCCTCGACCGGCAGGCGCAACACGGTGAGATCGACGCCCGCGACCTGCACGGTGCCGTCGAACAGGTCGCGCACGTGGTCGTATTCGCCGATCGCGAGGGTGAGCGGGACCTTCGCCATGAATGCAGCCGATCCCGGGGTCAGTCGACGCCTGATGCCGATCGTCTTGACGATCTTGCCGTACTTGTCGTAATCGCGCCGGATGAGGGCGGCGAATTCGTCGGGCGTCGTCACAAAAGGCTCGACCCCGCCGGCCGAGTTGAGCTTCTGCCTGACGTCCGGCGCCGCCAGCGCCTTTTCGACCGCGGCGCGCAAGCGGAACGAGCACCGGTTCGGGCGTGCCGGCCGGCGCGAACAACGCGAGCCAGATCGTGACCTCGTAGCCCGGATAGAACTCGCCGATCGTCGGCAGGTCGGGATACTCGGGCGAGCGCTGCGTGCCCGTGACCGCCAGCGCACGCAGCTTGCCGGCCTTGATCTGCGCCGACGTCGACGTGCCGGCGAACATCGCCGCGGTGTCGCCGGCGACGGTCGCCATCGTCGCCGGCGCACCGCCCTTGAACGGCACGTGCAGCATATCGATGCCGGCGCGCTGCTTCAGTATTTCCATCGACAGATGGTGCTGGCTGCCGTTGCCGCCGGAAGCATACGGCAGCGGCGGCGTCGTACGGCGCGCGTACTCGATGAATTCCTGGAAATTCTTCACCGGCAGCGACGGGTTGACCGCGAGCACGAATTGGTTCGCGACCAGGGTCGCGACCGGCACGAGATCCTTCAGCGGATCGAACGGCATCTTCGCGTACAGGTGCGGATTGATCGCGACCAGGCTGTCCTGGCCGAGCAGCAGCGTGTAGCCGTCGGGCGGCGACTTCGCGACCAGGTCGCCGGCGATGTTGCCGTTGGAGCCCGCACGATTGTCGACGACGACCGGCACCGCGAGAATCTCGGACAGCTTCTGGCCGACGACGCGCGCGACGATGTCGGGAGCGCCGCCGGGCGGGATCGGCACGATCAGCTTGATCGGCCGCGACGGATATTGGGCGAGCGCCCCGGCGCTGGCCAGTGCGAACAGGCAGGCCGCAAGGAGGCGCAGCAATTTCGCCGTCATCGCTCATTTTTTCGCATATCATGAGGAATTGCAACGTACGCACGCAACCGTCATGCCCGCTGCCGCCGATCGCGCGCTCAGTCGACAAGCTCGTTCTCGCCAACCGTATCCTCTACCGGCAGGGCGTCGTCGACGGCTTCGGACATGCGAGCGTTCGCCACGATCAGTCGGTCGATCACTTCCTGCTCGCGCGGAACATGGCGCCCGCGCTCGTCCGGCGCGAGGACATCGTCACCTTCGACCTCGACGGCGCGGCGCTCGATGCGGCCGGGCAGGCGCGTCTATCTGGAGCGCTTCATCCACGGCGAGATCTATCGTGCGCGTCCCGACGTGCAGGCGGTCGTGCACAGCCACTCGCCCAACGTGATCCCGTTCGGCGTGACCGGGACGCCGCTGCAGCCCGTCTTCCACATGAGCGGTTTCCTGGCGGAGGGCAGCGCGCTGTTCGAGATTCGCGACGTTGCCGGCGACACCGACATGCTGATCAGCAATGCGAGTCTCGGCGAAGCGCTCGCCGCCGCGCTCGGCTCGCGCTCGACCGTGCTGATGCGCGGGCATGGATCGACGGTCGTCGGCGCTTCGATCGAGCAGGCGGTGTACCGGGCGGTCTACGCCGAGGTCAACGCCCGGTTGCAGACGCAGGCGAAGCAGCTTGGGCGAAGTGACTTATCTCAACGCCAACGAAGCCGCCAAGGCGGCCGCGATCAACGACACCCAGCTGCCGCGCGTGTGGGAACTGTGGGCGCGGGAGATCGGGGCGGTCGAGTAGGGGGCCGCGAGTTACTCGGGCGGGCTACTTCGTGCCGCGTGCGTAGTACTTGAAGAGATCGTCCTGCTGTTGCTTGGTCAGCGGCGCGGCAAGAAACTTCATGCTCACCGCGTCGGCCATCGCCTCGTCGAGCCCGGAAAGCCGGTCGAGACGGAGATTGTCCTTCGGGTAGAACTGGTCGCGAACTTCCTTGGCGAGAGTCTCGGGAATGTTGACCCATTCCGCATAGGCTTTCAGCGCCGCAGGATCCGAATACATCCAGTCGAGCGTTTCGCGATACGCCTGCAGGTAACGCTCGAGCACATCGCGCCGCTGCTCGGCGACGGCCGTGTTGGCGATCATCAGCCGGACCGTCTGGTTGCGAAACGCCGGCACATCGCTTTCGCGCACGATCAGGCGGATGCGGCCCTGCTGCAAGGCCTCGACGCCGAACGGCGGAGACGACCAGCCGATGTCGACTTGTCCCGACATCGTCTGCGTGAACGTCGACGCCGGGCTTCCGGTCGCGACCGGCTTCGCCTGCACGCCGAATTCGCGGATGAAGGCGAGGACCGCGAGGTTCGTCGACGACCCGGTGGTCGAGTAGGCGATGGTCTTGCCCGCCGCGTCCTTGATGCTCTTGATCGGCGACGCGGCCGGCACGTACCAGAACAGATCGTCGGCGCCGGTCATCGAGTTGGCGATGGCGCGAACCGGTGCTCCCTTGGCAAAGGCGCCGAGCACCCCGGCGGTACCGACGCCGATCCCGAGGTCGACGCTGCCCGAGATCACCGCTTGCATCGTCTCTCCGGCGCCCTGCGTGTAGAGCAGCTCGAGCGTCAGCCCGTGCTTTTTGAAGAATCCGGCCTTCTGGCCCAGCTCCGGCGCCGCATTCTCCCAGTTGCCGCGCTGACCGATCGCGAGTTTGAGCACGTCCTCGGCCATCGCGCTGGCAGCGGCGGACACGATCGCGACAGCAAAGAGCCAGCGGAGCGTTGTTGCGAGCTTCATTCGGTTCTCCTCCAGCGCACGTCGGGCGGATATTATCGCCGCAGGGATCGCCTTTGGGAATAACCGTGGAGTCGAGGCTCCTGCTTCGCTTCGCTCCGGTATTGCGCGGATGCGACCGATCTACAACAACGCAACCGTCAAAGGGGCGCATCGAGCTATCATCGTTTCAGCTCGATCACGACTTCGAGGTACTCGCTTTGCAGCACCAGCGTGCCGTCGCCGCGAGCGATTGCGGCGATCGATGAGGCTCAGCAGGTCCTGGGTGAGCGCAGCTCTGCCTGTCCGCATCGAGCGCGAGGAACGTCCTGTTCATCGGTCCGTAGTAGGTGCGAAACACCTCGATCCAGTGCGACGGCGAGCGGTAACGGAACGTGAAATCGCGCCGGGTGATCCGGAATCTCCTGCGCCGCCTGGCCGAAGAGTTCTTCGAGCCTTGCGTTCGTTCCCCACAGTGCCGGCGATTTGACGCCGGCGGCTGGCGGGACGTAGTTCGCGATCGTCTTGAACAGTTGACCGATGAAGCTTTCCGGCGTCCAGTTCGCCAAGCCGATCTTGCCGCCAGGCTTGCAGACGCGCACGAGTTCGCTCGCCGCCCTGATCCTGGTCGGCCGTGAACATCACGCCGAAGGTGGAAAGCACGGCGTCGAACGATTCGTCGGGGAACGGCAGGTTTTCCGCGTCGGCTTCCTGGAACTGGATCGTGTGGCCTTCGGCCTGCGCGCGAGCCCGGCCGGACTCGAGCAGCGAGGACACATAGTCGGTCGAGGTGACGTCACACCAGCGCCGCGCGGCTGCGAGCGTGGCGTTGCCGTTGCCGGAGGCGACGTCGAGCACGCGGCTGCCCGCGCGCAGGTCGAGCGCCTCGCACAGGATTTCGCCGACGATCTGCAGAGTGGTGCCCACGACGGCATAGTTTCCCGCGGACCAGGCGGCCTGCTGGCGCGCCTTGACTGCGGCGAGGTCGACGAACGGCGGCGAAGCGGGAATCACTGCGGACATCGCATTACTCCTGGCGGCGTGAAAGGGATAGATCGCGGAACGCTTCGGCTGCTCCATGTGCCTCAGCGCGACGCCGAACATCGACGGCGATTTCTGTTCGTTCTGATGCATGAGGCGGTCACCACCGAGGGTTGTGCGACAGGAGAACGCGCAGTCGAGTGCTTTCCGCCTCGCGAGTGAATTCCGCCGCGACCGAGCTTATTTCGCTGCGGTCGAAACCCAGGTCGCGCAACGTGCGGTCATCGAGCTGGCAAAGCGTGTCTCGGATCGCGCTTCCCTCGCGGCGCTTGTCTATAGCGTGCGTACGCTTGGCGTGCGAATGCACCGACTGACCACACCATCTCGGCGATGATCTCGGCGAGAGTGAACGCGCGATCGATCCGTGCCGCACGGTGCAATTCGTAAGCGCTCGCAGGAGCGGACGGTGCCGGCGCACCGGCCTCGGTATCGCCACCGAGCCCGTTCACCCCACGGGCATGACGCGCCCACGCTTCGATGTCATTCTCGTTGATCGCGGGATGCTCACGGGTCGCGTCGCCGCCGGGTTGCCGGTTCCGCGAGAGATCGCGCGGAGCGTGGTCGTCCGTCCTGACGCCGTGTGGCTCAAGATCATCAATTGCAATCAACCCATCCAATTCGCTCAAATTGCCCATCGGTCTTCCTTTTCGTGAAATCGGGTCTGCCAGAGAAAGTCTATCGAGCGAATGCGGCAGGAGAATTGCATCCCGAGACTACTTTTGTTTCTAGTGTTGCAACGCTATTGGCCCCTGCGGTATGGCAGCAGCATGCCGGCCTGCTGGCGATACCGGCGATATCGCTCACCGAACTGCGCGACGAGATCGCGCTCCTCGAACCAGATGCCGACGAAGATGTACCCGGTCGTGGCGATCGAGAACAGCAGATGCCCGGCCGTCATGACGGGCGCTGCCCAGAAGCCGAGCAGAAAGCCGAGATAGATCGGATGCCGCACGTAACGGTAGAAAAGCGGTGTCCTGAACTCCGGCTCCGGCAGATCCTGGCCGGCAAGCCGCGCGAATACCTGGCTCAGCCCGAAGAGCTCGAAATGGTTGATGAGGAAGGTGCTTGCCAGCAGCACGTCCACCCCAGCCAGAACATGCCCCAGACGAACTGCGTGCCGATAGCGCTGTCGACACGCCAGATTACCGGCTCGGGATCGGCTGCCATTGCCAGAGCAGCAGCGCGAGCGCCAGGGTCGCGGCGAGCACGTAGGTGCTGCGTTCCACCGCCGGCGGCACGATGCGCGTCCACCAGCGTTTGAACGACTTTCGTGCCATGACGCTGTGCTGCACGGCGAAGACAGTAAGCAGCAGAAGATTCACGACCAGCGACTGGACGACGGGCGCCGTCGTGCCCGTGTCGATCGACTTCGGCACGACGAGATTGCCGGAGAAACCGATAGCGTAGAGAAATGTCGCCCCGAAGAATGCGTAGGCGGCGAGGCCGTACAAGAGTGACAGGAATGGTCCCATGGTAGTGTCCCTTTCTAGTGTTGCGTCCGCGGTCCATCCCGCAGCGACGAAATGCCCGGCTACTACAGGGCAAGATCCAATGACATAGACCTCGGTGATGTCGCCTCGGTCTCCACGGCAATGCGTGCCGGCGGCAGCGATTGCAACTTCAGATACGCGGCAGCGTCGCCATCGCTGGTGATGGTTGCCGCGGAGCAGGTAACAACCGGGCCTTCGCGGCGCGACCGGTCCGATTGCAAAACACGCACGATCGACTCACTCGATGTATCCGTGGCGACGGCGGACTGACGTTCAGTCCGTTCGAGCACGGCGAATCCGCGGCGCCAGCTCGCGACCGCCAGTACGCACCCGAAAATGGCCACGACAGGTGACCATGGCAATCTGGGATCCTGCAGCCATTGCGTTAACCCGGCGGCCACCGCGATCGCGCCGATCAGGCCGATATGCAGCCAGAGCCCGCCCGCGACGAGTGCGAGTCCGCTGTTGCTTGACGATTCAGATGTCTTGTCCACGGTAATGCCCTGATCCCGGTAGTGGGGTGCCTGCGTTGCAGTGTATTGGGCACCTGCGGTAGAACAACTTCGCCGGGTAGGCAATTTTGTTTCGTTTGTTTCACGCACGGCCGGCATGGACCGAAACCTCTGCCCATCGCATCGCGATAGTTGTACGATTTGCGGCTGCGACCCGATGGAGGGAGCCACTTGGCAACAGAAGAGAACCGGAGATCGGAACAGCGTTCCGTGAGTCCCAAAGCCACCATCCTGATCGTCGACGACGAGCCGGACGTGCGCGAGGTGCTGGAGGAGTACTTCGTCGCGCACGGCTACGCGGCGCTCGGCGCCGAGAGCGCCGGCGCCGCGAAGGCGACTGGTCGCGCAAGCATCCGGTCGACCTCGCGCTGGTCGACATCCACATGCCCGGCGAGGATGGCCTGAGCCTCGCGCGGCATCTGCGCGAGCGCTACGCCAAGATCGCGATCGTCATGCTGACGTCCGCCGGACGGTCGTCGATCGGATCGTGGGCCTCGAGATGGGCGCCGACGACTACGTGCCCAAGCCCTTCGACCCGCGCGAGCTGGTGGCGCGCGTGAAGAGCGTGCTGCGCCGCACGTCGGCCGCGAGGCGCGCCGACATCGGCGCCGCAGCGCGTGCGCATCGGCCGCTGCGTGCTCGACCTCGCGGCGCATCGGCTCACCGACGAGAAGGGCGGCGAAGTGCCGATGTCGCCGCTCGAGTTCGATCTGCTGAAGGCGCTCGCCGAGCATCCGAACCGGCCGCTGTCGCGCGAGCGCATCCTGAATCTCAACCAGCAGCGCGACTGGGATCCGTTCGACCGCAGCGTGGACCTGCGCATCATGCGGCTGCGCAAGAAGATCGAGCCCGATCCCGAGCATCCGCGGTTCATCCGGACGATGCGCAACGAGGGCTACATCTTCGTGCCGGACGGAGCGTGAGCATCGAATGAACGTCCATGTGCGCGCAGCGACAGACAGCTCGTGCGTCCTCGCGTGCGCTGGCGCTCCTCGCTTGCGCTCGCGCGGCTGCATGCGCGAGCCCGAGACCGGCGCTGCGCATCGGCACCAACGTCTGGATCGGCAGCGAGCCGCTCTACCTGGCGCGCGAGCTCGGCCGCCTCGATCCCGCGTCGGTGCAGCTCGTCGAGTATCCGTCGGCGAGCGAGGTGCTGCGCGCGTTTCGCAACCAGGCGATCGACGGCATGGTGATCAGCCTCGACGAGCTGTTCGGGCTCGCCGTCGGACGGCTTGCAGCCGCGGATCATCCTGGTCGTCGACGTGTCGCACGGCGCCGACGTCGTCGTCGGCCGCGCGCGGCATGCGCACGATGCAGCGATCTCAAGGGCAAGTCGGTCGCGGTGGAAAGCGGCGCGCTCGGCGCGTTCGTGCTGAGCCGGGCGCTGGCGCTCAACGGCATGCAGGCGAGCGACGTCAACGTCGTGCACCTCGAGTCGAACGAGCAGCCGAGCGCGTTCGAGAAAGGGCCAGGTCGATGGCGCCGTCACGTTCGACCCGTATCGCGCCCAGTTCCTGCAGGCCGGCGCGACGACGCTGTTCGACAGCACGCAGATTCCCGGCGAGATCGTCGACCTGCTGGCGGTGCGCGCGAGCGTGCATCGACAAGCAGCCCAAGGCGATGCAGGCGCTGCTCGCCGGCTGGTTCAGCGCGATCGACTACATGAAGCGCGACCCCAAGGACGCGGCGCGGCGCATGGGCATACGCCAGCAGACGACCGGCGAGCAGTTCCTGGAGGCGCTAGCAGGGCCTGCACATTCCGTCGCGCGACGAAAATCTGAAGATGCTCGGCGGCGCGACGCCGGAGCTGGCGGTGACCGGACGCCGGCTGATGGCGCTGATGGTGGACGCGAAGCTGCTGCGCGCCGGAGCTCGACATCGAGGAGCGTGCTCGCGCCGGGCCGCTGGCAGGACGCGATGCCGCCGGGATGCAATGACCATCCGCGTTCCGGCGTCGCTCAAGCTCACGGTCCCGCTCGATCCTGCTCGGCTTCGCCGCGACGCTCAGCGCGGTCAACCTGCTCTATCACGTGCCGCAGGCCGAGCGCGCGGCGGAGGAGGACAGCCGCAAGCGCCTGGCGCAGGAGATGTCGCGCCTGCAGAGCACGCTCGAGTACCTGCTGCTCAAGGGCGACCTCGACGGCCGCGCAGCACGAGATCGCGGTGCTGGCGCACAACCACGACGTCACTGCTCGCCGCGCTGACCGACGACCGCAACGTCGTCATCGCCGCGACGCGGCGCGCGTGGCTCGGACGGCAGATCGCCGACGTGCTGCCGCAGTTCGATCTCGAGCAGGCCGCCGGGGCCATCCGCGAGCGCCGCGCCGGCATGACGCACCGACGCGAACGGCGACGAGCTGCTCGGTTACGCCGGCATCCTGATGGGCAGCGAGCGCGACGAGCTGCGTCCGTCGCGCACCGGCAGCCTGTTCCTCGCCTACGACCTCAAGCGCTACAAGGCCGAGGCGCGCGCGCAGGTGCTGCAGCAGTCGCTCTACTGGGCCGGACTGGGTGACGGCGCTCGCGCTGGCGATGTGGCTGGTGTTCCACTTCCTGCTGACGCGGCGCACCGCGCGCCTGGTGCACGCCGCCGAGGAGCTCGCCGCGGGCAATCTCTCCGCGCGCAGCGGCCTCAAGGGGAGCGACGAGCTCGGCCGGCTGAGCCGCGCGTTCGACGCGATGGCGCTCGAGGTCGCCGACACGCAGACGCGGCTGCGCCAGGACATCGCCGAGCGCAAGCGCGCCGCGGAGGCGCTGCGGGTGTCGGAGGCGAGCTACCGCGCGATCTTCGACGCGGCCGAGGACGCGATTTTCGTGCACGACATCGAGACCGGCGCCATCGTCGACGTCAATCCCAAGGCCTGCGCCACGTTCGGCTACACGCGCGAGGAGTTCCGGCACCTCGAGGTCGGCGACGCTCGGCACCGGCGAGCATCCCTACACGCAGCAGGACGCGATGGATCTGATCGCGCGCGCCGTCCGCGGCGAGCAGCTGCGCATCGAATGGCACGGCAAGAGCAAGGACGGCAGCCTGCGCTGGCACGAGGTGTTCGTCAAGCGCGTGACCATCGGCGGCCAGGACCGCATCCTGGCGCTCGCGCGCGACATCACCGGCCGCAAGGCTGGCCGAGGCGGCGCTGCGCGCGAGCGAGGAGCAGTACCGCGCGATGTTCAACGCGTCGATCGACGGCCTCGCGCTGTGGAATGCCGCACGGCGAGATCGTCGACACCAATCCCGCGCTGTGGCGGATGTACGGCTACAGCGACGGCGAGTCTCCCGCGCTTGCCGACTCGGCACTGCGGCACCGGCCCGCTCCTATCACGCCGAGTTCCTGCGATAGCCGTCGCGGCCGGCGAATCGCTGCACTCGGAGGTGACCGAGCGGCGCAAGGACGGCTCGCCGCTGGAGCTCGAGGTGCACGGCATCCCGATGCAGTACCAGGGCAAGCCGCCACGTGCTGACGATCGCTCGCGACATCACCGAGAAGAAGCGCTCCGCGGAGGAGCTGGCGCGGCAGCGCGAATCGCTGTATCAGCGCGAGAAGCTCGCCGCGCTCGGTTCGCTGCTGGCCGGCGTCGCCGCACGAGCTCAACAATCCGCTGTCGGTCGTCGTGGCGCGCGCGGTGCTGCTCGAGGAGCAGGGCGATCCGGCCACGCAGGCCGCGGCGCTGAAGATCCGCACCGCCGCCGAGCGCTGCGCGCGCATCGTGCGCACCTTTCTCGCGATGGCGCGGCAGCAGCAGCCCGAGCGCGGCCCGGTGGCGATCAACGACGTCGTCTCCGCGGCGCTCGACATCGCCGGCTATGCGATTCGCACGAGCAGCATCGAGGTGACGCTCGATCTCGCCGACGACATTCCGCTGATCCTCGCCGACGCCGACCAGCTCCACCAGGTGCTGCTCAACCTGATCATCAACGCGCAGCAGTCGCTGCAGGACCAGTCCGGCGCCGCGCCGCATACGCGTGACCAGCCGTTTCGACGCGCGTCGCCGACGTGGTCCGCATCACGGTTGCCGACAACGGACCCGGCATCCCGGCGCATCTGCGCGCGCGGGTGTTCGAGCCCTACTTCACGACCAAGCCCACCGGCATCGGCACCGGCGTCGGACTGGCGGTGAGCCTCGGCATCGTCGAAGCGCACGGCGGCACGCTCGACGGTCGACTTGCCCGCCGGAGGGCGGCGCCGTGTTCACGATCGCGCTGCCCGTCGGCGCCGTCGACGCGCCGGCGCCGACGACCGCGCACCGCCGCTCGAAGACGAACCCGGGCCAGCGCACGATCCTCGTCGTCGACGACGAGGCGGAGATTCGCGAGACGCTGGCCGAGATCCTGACCGGCGCGCAGCATCGCGTCGTGACGGTCGCCTCCGGTCGCGAAGCGCTGGAGCGCATGGCCGCGGAACACTACGACGTGATCCTGACGGACATCCGCATGCCCGATCTCGACGGGCGCGCGCTCTACCAGGAGATCGAGCGGCGCTGGCCGGGACGGGCCGCGCGCGTCGTCTTCGTGACCGGCGATACGCTCGCCGTCGGCGCTGCGCGAGTTCGTCGCCGAGAGCGGCCGCCCGGTGATCGAGAAGCCGTTCCTGCCGAGCGAGGTGCGCCGCGTCGTCGCCGAATTGGCCATGGACGGCGAACGTCCGCGCGCCCTGATCCAGGGTTGTGCCCTTGCGCCCACTTGCATGGGCGCCGACATGCCAGCCAAGCGCCCCGATATGATGGTGTCGGGGACGCACGAAACAATCGAAACAAAACGGCTGGTTTGTGAAATTTCCCTGCTGTGCATCGTCATTAGACTTCAATGCTTCCGCGTGCGCACCGCATCGGTGCCCGGTACGGGAATCATCCCGATCTCTCGACTGGTAGGCGGAGGAAACATTGGAGAACTTGATGCAATCGCTGTTGCGCAAATCCTTGATCGTTTCCGGAATCGCCCTGAGTGCTTCCGTCATCGGCCAGAACGCCAACGCCGACTCGGCCGATATGCTGCGCTGGCAAACGGTAAACGGTATCGCGGCGCCGAACAACGCGGTAGGCACCGGCGCGGGCTTGGTAACCGGCGGTCCGACCCCGTGGTCGACGCTGGATGGGCATGTGAGTGTCGATCTGGCCAAGAGCAAGATCACCTTCGACGTCCGCGGCCTCGTGCTCGCTGGCGGAAATTCGATCGGTACGCCGGGGGCGGTCGCGCAGGTCAAGGGCACGCTGGTTTGCGATACCAACGGCAGCGCGGGTGACACAGTGCTCGTCGACACGCCGCTCGTCGATCTCAGCGAGCAGGGCGACGCGCAATTCAACGGCAAAGTCGGTGCGCTGCCTCTGGTGTGCTCGACCGAGCCCGATGTTGCGTTTCTGATTCGGGTCGGCACGGCAAATGGATTGCCAACGCCACGGTCCTGCGATAACGGTATAGGGAGCGAAACAATGCGCGATCACTTTCATCCACCGAGTACGGGTAGAAGACTTCAGGGTCGCAGCATGCACGGCTACGACCATTCGACACCTCGCGCCGTATTGGGATTGACCGCTGTCTTCATGGCGGCGATTACAATGAGCGCGATGGTCGTACTGCCGGCCAAATTCGACTCGATCCACGACGATCCGACGATGCTGGCGCAGGCAAAGACGACGATAAAGGCACCGATCGCCGTCGCGGGCCGTCAAGCGTGCGTCGACGGGCCAGACGCGGTAGGGCGACAGGATGACCGTTCCGGATGATCGTACTGCGCGTGCTCCCGAGGAATTCCGGGGCGACCACAAGTTCGGCTCGCGCACCGTCAGCAGTATTTGACCGTCGAAGACCGAACGCTGGAATTCGCGCTCCTGCACGCCGGAACGATCCTTCATATACCCATAGAGGACTGATCATGAGCCAGATGCACAAGGGAAGCTGTTTCTGCGGCGCCGTCGAGCTCACCGTCACCGGCGAGCCGGTCGCAGCGGGCTTCTGTCATTGCGCGTCGTGCCGGAGCTGGTCGGCCGCGCCGGTCAACGCGTTCAGCCTCTGGAAGCCCGATGCAGTGAAGATCACCAAGGGCGAGAGCAACGTCGGCGTCTACCACAAGACCGAGAAGAGCTATCGCAAGTTCTGCAAGGCCTGCGGCGGCCATCTGCTGACCGACCATCCGCTCTGGGGCGTCGTCGACGTGTACGCCGCGACGATTCCGACGTATCGTCACGAGCCGAAGCTGCACGTCAACTACGCGGAGACGGTGCTGCGCATCAAGGACGGCCTGCCCAAGATGAAGGACATGCCCAAGGAAATGGGCGGCTCGGGCGACACGCTGCCGGAATAGTCCAGCATGACGCTTGCCCGTGTCGGCAATCCCTGCGGAGAACGCCAAACATGAAGACTCGTCGCCATAGAGTTGATCGCAACAGCATCCTGTTGCCACGCTCGTCTTTCCGGCCTTGCCTCGGCAGAGGCCGAAGCGGCGGACGTGCCGGAAAGTCTCAGGGTGCCGGCAACACAAACGCTGGCCGTGACGCTTGCAGGCCCGCGGCGTGCAGATCTACGAATGCGGCGCCAGCAAGACCGATCCGGCGCGGTTCGAGTCGGATCTTCAAGGCTCCGGAAGCCGAGCTGTTCGACCAGGCCGGCAAGAGGATCGGCAAGCACTACGCGGGCCCGACGTGGGAATCCGACGACGGGAGCAAGGTGGCCGGCGCAGTGAAAGCGCGCGACGACGGTCCCGACGCCAACGCGATTCCGTGGCTGTTGCTGAGCGCGACGTCTGCGGAAGGGAATGGTATCTTCGGCAAGACGCAAAGTGTCCAACGCTTGAAGACCGTCGGCGGAAAAGCGCCCGTGGACGGGTGCGATCAAGCGCAGCTGGGCAAGATCGCGCGGGTGAGCTATCGCGCCACCTATAACTTCTACGTCGCGAGACCTTGAGCACTGCTGCGGCTGGACCAGACGCCGGGTCAGCAATCAGCCGGATCGTCGATCGCCGCTGCCGGATACCGCTCTGGCAACACCTGATTTTGCGGCTGGCCCCGCCGATCAGGATTCAGACGTCCGGATGCGTGGGCTCGGCGGGTCGCCCCTGTCGATCAGAAGCCACGCGCTCGCTGCGCTCGCCAGCGCGAGCGCCGCCGAAATCAGCATGATCGAGCGAAAGCCGGTGACGAACGCCTCCGCGATCGCCTGTCTTGCCGATGCCGCGTCATCGGCATCGATGCCCGCGGGCAGTTCGATGGCGGCGAGCTTGTTTCGCTGCTGTTCGACCGTCTCGATCACGCTGGGCGCCACCGCCGCACGCTCGAGCTCGGCCGTGCAGGTTGCGGTTGAAGATCGAGGTCATGATCAGCCCGAACAACGCAACGGCGAGCAGCGCAGCGACGCGCGATGCCGCGTTGTTGATGCCCGACGCCGCGCCGGAAACCCGGCGTCGACGGAGTTCATCACGGTCGTCGTCAGCGGCGCGACGCTGATCGCCATGCCCAGACCCAGGACCGACGACTGCCGGGAAGAATGTGATCCAGTAGCTGCCGCCGACGCCCGGCACGGCGAACAGCGCAAAGCCGCCGGCCGCGATCGCCGGGCCGACGACCAGCGGCGGCTTCGCTCCGAAACGGTCGACCAGCCCGCCCGACCAGCGCGAGAGCATCGACAGCAAGCAGGATCAACGGCAGCAGCGCGGCGCCCGCGGCGGTCGTCGAGTAGCCCTGCACCTGGATGAGGTTCAGCGGAACGAAAAAGAGGCTTCCGCCGAGCGCCGCGTAGAGCAGGAACGTGAGCAGATTGGCCCCGGTGAACGTGCGCGAGCGAAACAGTCGAGTCGGCATCATCGGCGCCGTCCTGTCGATCTCCACCGCGATGAAGGCCGCCAGCGCCACGACGCCCAGCAGGAGCGAGGCGAGGATTCGCGGGCTGCAACCAGCCTCCATTCGACGATTCGATCAGGCCGTAGACGACGCCGCCCAGGCCCGAGCGTTACCAGCAGCGCGCCCGGCCAGTCGAGCTTTCCCTGCACCTCGTCATTGCGGCTTTCGGGCACGTGCCGCAGAGCGATGGCGATGACCGCGACGGCCAACGGAAGGTTGATGAAGAATACGGCGCGCCACGACACAGTGATCGATCAGCCAGCCGCCGAGCACCGGCCCGAGTGCCGCGGTGATCGCCGTGGCGCCGGACCACGTGCCGATGGCCTTGCCGCGATCGTGCTCGGCGAACGATGCGCTGATGATCGCGAGGCTGCCGGGGACCAGCAGCGCGCCGCCGATACCCTGCAGAGCACGGGCAAGGATGAGCTCGCGCACGCTGCCGGCGAGTCCGCACCAGACCGACGCAGCGGCGAATAGCGCCACGCCCAGCAGGAACACGCGGCGGCGCCCGAAGCGGTCGCCCGCCGCGCCGCCGACGAGCAGCAGCGCCGCGAGGAACAGCGCGTAGGCTTCGACCACCCACTGGACGTCGACGAGGCTGGCGTTCGAGCTGCTGCTGCAGCGCCGGAAGCGCGACGTTGACCACCGTGCCGTCGATGAACGCCATGCTGGAGGCAAGGATCGTCGCCGCCAGGATCCATGGCGCCGCCGACGGCGCGCAGGGCGAGTCGCACGGCGAGGCGCGAATGACTCCGGTGTCGGACGGGGAGTACCGAGAATCCGGTCATTGCGCGTCAAGCCCGAGCGAAGCCTGTGGGTGATATCGCTTGGCCATAGCTCGGTTGCGGATTGTTTCCGCGAGTTTGCGGGCCTCCTTGCCCCCTATTTTGGCAGCGCCGCCTCGACCGCCTCGAACAGTGCGGTCAAGCCGAAAGATACGTCCTGAATCCTGCCGTTGAGAAAGAACGTCGGAGTGCCGCGGACGCCGCTCGGCCGACCGCTTTGCTCGTGTTCCCGGATCCGTTGCAGGTAGACGTGGTCGTCCATTTCGAGATCGTAGCGCGCCGTGTCGAGCTGCAGCCGTTCCGCGTACCCGCGCAATTGGTGCGGCTTCAAGTGAGCCTGGTTTTCGAACAGCAAATCATGCATCGGCCAGAACTTTCCCTGACCGCCCGCGCATTCGGCTGCCTCCGCGGCCTGCAAGGCATGCGGATGGACTTCTTCCAGGGGGAAATTGCGAAAGATGAAACGGATGCGCCCGGTGAAGCGCTCGAGCAATAGCTTGATCACCGGAGCGGCCTGCTTGCAGTTCGGACATTCGAAATCGCCGTACTCGACGAGCGTGACGGACGAATGCGCCGGCCCGATGGCGTGATCGGAAGCGTTGGGCGGAACGGTCAGGTCAAACATTGAGTCGGATCGATGTGCGCGCCAATATTAACGCAAGGCAGCGCCGGCAAACCGTCATGGGCCGACAAAAAGCGTGGGCAAGTTGCGCGCCCGCTTCACGCCGCGACGGCGGCACGTGCAACCGAAGCCTCGCGAATCGGCAGATTGATCAGCGCCGCGGCCGCGGCCAGCGCCATGTCCGCGTACCACATCCACTGGTAATTGCCGGTTGCGCGTAATCGCGATGCCGCCGAGATACGCGCCGAGAAATCCGCCGATCTGGTGCGAAAGCAACGTCAGGCCGAACAGCGTGGCCAGATAGCGGATGCCGAACAGCTTGCCGACGATGGCGGCGGTCGGCGGCACCGTGGCGAGCCAGGTCAGCCCGAGGCCCACGGCGAAGAGGTAGAACGTCCATTCGGTCTTCGGCGCCATCAGGTACCAGCCGATCAGCAGCGCGCGCGAGCCGTACATCGAGGCGAGGATGTACTTGCTGCGAAAGCGCTGCGGTGCAGGAACCGGCGATCAGGCTGCCGACGATGTTGGCGAGGCCGATCAGCGCGAGCGACCAGCTCGCCACCGACGGCGGCAGTCCGCAGAGATTCACCTCGCCCGGCAGGTGCGTCACCAGGAACGCGATGTGAAATCCGCAGGTGAAAAAGCCGACGTGCAGCAGCAGGTAGCTGCGGTCGCCCATCGCGTCGCGGACGGCGTCCCACGGCGCCGACTGGCGCCGGCGGCCTGGTGCGTGCGCCGGCGCGCGGATGGGCTGACCACGCGCGCCAGGGGCAGGGCGCCCAGCGTGATCACCGCCAGCGACCACATCGCGCCCATCCAGCCGAGCGCCTGGATCAGCGCCTGCGACATCGGCGCGAACACGAATTGCCCGAACGATCCGCCGGCGTTGATGATGCCGGCCGCCTTGCCGCGCTTGTCCGGCGGTGAGTGTGCTGCGCGGCGGCGCCGATCAGCACCGAGAAGCTGCCGGCGCCCGAGCCGATCGCGGACAGCAGGCCCAGCGAAACGATGAGTCCGAAGCCGGACGTCATGAACGGCGTCAGCGCCGTGCCGATCGAGAGGACGATCAACCCGGCGAGCAAGACCTTGCCGGGACCGTAGCGATCGGCGACCGCGCCGGCCACCGGCTGGACCACGCCCCACATGAACTGCCCGACCGCGAGCGCCAAGCTGATCGTCGCGATGCCGAGCCCCGTCGAGCTGTTCAGCGGCGAGATGAACAGCCCGAGCGATTGCCGCGCACCCATCGTGACCATCAGGATCGCCGCGGCCGCGAGCGTGACGATCCACGCGTTGCGCGGAGCGGTCGATGGGTCGTTGCGCCATGCGTGGGTCTCGGCCTGGTTCCATACGGCGCCGAGCAGCCGGCCGCGTCTAGCGCAGATACGCGAGCAGCGGCGAGCCGACCTGCCGCTTCACCAGCGCATCCTCGGCGGCGCGCGTCTCGGCGGGCTCGAGCTCTTCGATCCACTGCATCTCGCCGGCGACCAGCGTCGCGACCGCCACGCCGTCGCGATAGAGGACGCGGTTGTTCAGCAGCGCCGGCACCTTCGCGCCGGGCGCGATCACGCCGACCAGATTCAGCGGATCGGCGCCGCTGACCGAGACCAGCATGCCCGACGGCTGCCGCGCGCCGCGTCTCGCGCAGCATCGTGACCGCTTCGGGCAGCGCGAACTGCTCGCCCGACGAGCCGGCGACGAAGCGGCCGCCGCGAATGTCGCCGCGCGCCTCCAGGCGCCGCAGCACGCGCAGCAGGTCGCGCCAGGCGGCAGCCACGCCGCTTCGCGCTGCAGCAGGCGCCAGAACACGACGCCGTAGCGCCGCAGCAGCGCGTGGACGATGTGCTCGACCATGTCCTGGTCGGGCTCGTAATAGGCGCGCTTGGTCGCCGCGTCGGGTGGCGTGCGCTTCACCAGCGACCAGCGGCCCGCGTCCTCGATGCCGAACAAGGGCGAGCGGCGGTGCCGCTTTGCCGCCCAGCGGCTTGCGCTTTTCCGACGGCGTCAGCAGCGCGCGCAGGCCGGCGAAGCTGTCCGATGCGACGAGTCCCGGCGCGACCAGCTCGGCCAGCGCGTCCTCGACCTGCGTGCGCAGCAGGCCGGTGCCTTCGACGATCTCGTCGTAGAACGATGCGCCGTGCGCGCGCAAGGTCTCGACGACGGCTTGCGCGCGCGAGCCCAGCTCCTCGACGGATCGACGGGCGGCGGCGCGGCGCGCGTCCACAGCGGCGCGCTGCGCCGCGGCAGCAGCGTGACCGGCGTCGTGCGGATCGGACCGCGCCCGCTCGCCACGCCGGACTTCGCGGTGCGGCTCAAGCGCGTCCACACGACGCGTCCGGACAGGCACAGATCGTCGAGCCAGGTGAAGTCGTAGTCGTCGAGACGCGCCGGCAGGATCTCGGATTCCCACGCCGCCGCCGGCGCCTCGAAGCCCTGCAGCTGCGCGATGACCGCGTCGAGCGCGTCGGGGCCCTGCCGCCGCTCGTTCGGGATGACATGCTGCCAGCGAAACAGGAAGCGCATGAAGTCCTTGCTCGAGACCGGCTCGATCTCCTGCCGCAGCCGCTTGACGGTGTAGCGATGGATGCGCGCGAGCAGCGCGCGATCGCACCATTCGGTCTCTGCCGCGCCCGGCGTGAACGAGCCGCTCATGACCAAGCCTTCGGCGACGAGCTTCGCGAGCGCGGCCTCGATCTCGTCGCGACGGCACAGCCCATCGAGTCGGCGATCGCGTCGGCCGTGACGGGCCCAGACCTTCGAGCCGGCTGCGCACGATTTCGACCAGCGCCTCGTCGCGCGTCCACGCGCGCTCGCGAATTCCGCCGGCGCGTCGATCGGCGGCGCGAGACGCGCATTCGGATACACGGCGTGGAACTGCGGCAGGCGCTCGGCGGCGACCCACATCGACGCTCGTCGGCGTCTGCCGCGCCTGCGACGCGATCGCTCGGTCGCCTGCCACAACGCGGTCGCCCGGCGCTCGCCGCGCGAGCGCGTCGAGCAAGTCCGCGCCACGACGGTTGCCGCTCGACCTCGTCCGCGGTGACGAACCCAAGCCCGAGCAGCGCGTCGTGCAGCTCGTCGGCGTTCGCCGCCTCCGGCCACGCTTCGGCGCGGACGCGCTCGATCGCGGCCACGATCGAGCCGGCCCAGAGTCGGCGCGCGCTGGCCTCGTCGAGCCAGCGCCGGCCCATCACCGCCTGCGTGCGGCGCTCTTCGAGCGGCGCGTCGTCGAGGTAGGCGTACGGCCGCGCGGTCAGGATTTCCAGCGCCAGCGGCGAGGGCTCGGTCAGGTCGCGCGCGACGACCGCGACCGCGCCCGACTCGATGCCGCGCAGCAGGCGCTCCAGACCTTCGATGTCCATCGCTTCGTACAGGCAGTCGTGGACCGTCTGCGTCGACCAGCGGATGGTCGGGAATTTCGCGCTCGCCGACGAGATTCTCGGCGCAGGCGATCTGGTCGGGAAACACCGCCGCCATCAGATCCTCGGCGCGCATGCGCTGCAGCGGCGCCGGCACCTTCTTGCCGCCGCGAAAGCGCGGCAGCGCGAGCGACGTTCCGGCGATCCAGCGCCAGCGCGCGCGCGAACATCGGCGCGTCGAGCATCGCCTGGACGAGCAGCGGCGCGCACGGTCTTGGCGATGCAGGTAGCGCGCGACGCTCGCCGAGCGCGAAGCTGTGGCTGGTCGACAGCGACAGCACGATCGCGTCTTCGGTCGCCGCTGCCTGCAGCTCGAAGTTGAACTTGACGCAGAAGCGCTTGCGCAGCGCGAGCCCCCACGCGCGGTTGATGCGGCTGCCGAACGGCGAGTGAATGACGAGCTGCATGCCGCCCGACTCGTCGAAGAAGCGCTCGAGCACGATGCGTCTTCTGCGTCGGCAGCGTGCCGAGCGCCGCGCGGGCCGACGGCGAGATAGTCGACCAGCTGCCCCGCCGGCCGGCTCGGCAGGCCGATGTCGCCGCGCGACGCGTTCGAACAGCGGCCTGCCTTGTCGCCCGTCCGTCGATGCTGCGCGGCGACGTCCGTCGCGCAGCCGCGACACCGCGTGCGACAGCTCGTCGGTGCGCGCCGGCGCCTCGCCCAGCCAGAACGGAATCGTCGGCGGCTGGCCATGCGCGTCCTCGACGCGCACGCGACCGGCCTCGACGCGCAGGATGCGATACGACGTGTTGCCGAGCTGGAAGATGTCGCCGGCGAGGCTCTCGACCGCGAAGTCCTCGTTGACGCGTGCCGACGAGCTGGTCCGGCGGGCTCGAGCACGACGTCGTAGTCGGCGTTGTCGGGAATCGCGCCGCCGGAGGTGAGCGCGGTGAGGCGCGCGCCGCGCCGGCCGCGCAGCACGCCGTTGACCGCGTCGCGATGCACGTAGGCGGCGCGATGTCCGCGGCGCGTGCTGAACCCTTCGGCCAGCATGCGCACGACGTCCAGAAACTCGTCGCGCGTCAGCGTCGCGTACGGATAGGCGCCGCCGCACGAGGTCGAACAGCGCGTCCTCGGTCCATTCGCGCGCCGCGACCTCGGCGACGATCTGCTGCGCCAGCACGTCGAGCGGCTTGCTGCGGAATCGTCAGGCGGTCGAGCTCGCCGCGCCGCACCGCGTCGAGCAGCGCCGCGCATTCGACGAGCTCGTCGCGCGACAGCGGAAAGAGCCGCGCCTTGGGCACGCCGCCGACCTGGTGGCTCGCGCGGCCCGCGCGCTGCAGGAAGGTCGCGATCGAGCGCGGCGAGCCGAGCTGGCAGACGAGCTCGACGTCGCCGATGTCGATGCCGAGCTCGAGCGACGCGGTGGCGACCAGCACCTTCAGCTCGCCGCTCTTCAGGCGCTGCTCGGCATCGAGCCGCAGCTCCTTCGCCATGCTGCCGTGATGCGCGATGACGTGCTCGCCGCCGAGCAGCTCGGACAGGTGCCGCGCCACGCGCTCGGCCATGCGCCGCGTGTTGACGAAGATCAGCGTCGTGCGATGCTCGAGCGCAAGCTCGGCGAGCCGCGCGTAGACCTGCTCCCAGACCTCGTTCGACATCACCGCCTCGAGCGGCGACGACGGCACTTCGAGCGCCAGGTCGCGCGTCGCGGATGTGGCCGGTATCGACGATCGCGCAGTCGTCGCGGCTCGCCCTTGCGGTCGCCGACCAGAAAGCGCGCGATCTCGTCGATCGGCTTCTGCGTCGCCGACAGGCCGATGCGCACCGGCGGTCGCGCCGTCAGCGCCGCCAGACGCTCGAGCGACAGCGCGAGATGGCTGCCGCGCTTGTTGCCCGCGAGCGCGTGGATTTCGTCGACGATGACGGTGCGCGTCGTCGCGAGCATCTTGCGGCCCGACTCGGAGCCGAGCAGCACGTACAGCGACTCGGGCGTCGTGACGACGATGTGCGGCGGCCGCTTGCGCATGCCCGCGCGCTCGGTCTGCGGCGTGTCGCCGGTGCGCACCAGCGTGCGGATGTCGACGTCCGGCAACCCGAGCGCCTCGAGCTCGTCGCGAATGCCGGCGAGCGGCAGCGTCGAGGTTGCGCTGGATGTCGTTGGACAGCGCCTTCAGCGGCGAGACGTAGACGACCAGCGTCTCGTCGGGCAGCGGCGCCTCGACGCCTCGGCGGACCAGGCCGTCGATCGCGGCGAGAAACGCGGCGAGCGTCTTGCCCGAGCCGGTCGGCGCCGCGATCAGGACGTTGCGGCCGGCCTGGATCGCGGGCCACGCCCGTGCCTGCGCTTCGGTCGGCGCGGCAAAGTGCTTGCGAAACCAGCGGTCGACGGCGGGATGGAACGAAGCGGTTTTGTTCACGGGAAAGGCGGCCACGGCGGGAGCTGCAAATGCATAAGATAGGGGATAAACGAAAAAGTGCAAGCCCAGGACGTCGACAGCCGATTCGAGGCGAAGCCTCGAGGCCCGGTCGCTGCGCTATCGACGTGGCGCCGACTCGGTCGCGGCGCCGTCGATTATCGCGCCGGCGGGGTCGTCTCCGCTTCCGGTGCGCGCCAGACAGGCACGTACGCGTGCGGCCAGCTGCGGGATCGAAAACGGCTTGGTCAGGAAGTCGGTCGCGCCGAACTCAAAGCCGGCGCGCGTCGTGCTCTCGTCGTCCATCCCGGTCAGCACGATCACCGGCAGCGCGGCGGTCGCTGACTTGGAACGAAGGATCTTGAGCACCTCGAGGCCCCCCTGTTTAGGCATCAGCAGGTCCAGCAAGACCAGGTCGGGCATCGCGGCATCGATCAGCGCGAGCGCTTCCTGGCCGCTGGAAGCTTCGACAACGACGTGGCCCGTCCTGGGTGAGCGCGAGGTTCGCGAGGGTGCGCAGGTCCGGTTCGTCGTCCACGACCAGGATGCGGGCGCCTCGGCTTGGGTCCCGGGCGGACTGTGGCGCAGATGGCGTGTCGGACAGGTGCCGAGCGCCGTGCGGCTCGACGACAAGATCGAGGCCCTCGTACGCGCAGCAGACGCGAGTCGTAACCGAATTGTTTCGCGTAAGCGCGCGCGCGATTCTCGACCTCGGCGATGAAGATGTCGTCGTGTGCCGGATCGTGGTGGGTGAGCGCCAGGTCACGCACGCCCGCTGCCGCTGCCATATCGACGGCGTATTCGTAGGTGCTGTGACCCCAATTCTTCTTGGACGGGTATTCCTCCGGTGTGTACTGGGCGTCGTGAATCACCAGGCCGGCACCCGCCATGAAGCGGGCGTGGCGCCGGTCCCCTTCGTGCGCGATGTACTCGGCCCTGAACTGGGCGCGGTTGTCGTGCGAAAACGTCTCGGAGAAGGGCTCGTGGTCGCACAGGTAGACGAGTACCGCATCGTCGGCCTCGATGCGATAGCCCAGGGTCATCGCCGGGTGATGCAGGTACTGGGCAATGATGCGCACGCCGTTCATTTCGTGCGTTCCTTCTTCGAGTTCCAGGAAGCTGATGGTCGCCGGGAGCTGGCCGATCTCGACCGGAAAATAGGTGAATTCCATCTGGCCGGAAAGGACTTCGCGCAGCGAACCTGCACTGCCTTCCGGACCGCAGACGCTGATTCGGTTTCCGGCGACAAAGAGCGGGACGAAAAAGGGGAAGCCCTGGATATGATCCCAGTGGGTGTGGCTAAGCAGGATCGTCGCGGTAATGGGGCCGGCCCCCCGCGCCATCATCGCCGCGCCGAGCGCGCGGGCGCCAGTGCCGCAATCGAGGATGAATGTCGCGCCGGCGTTCGTCGTAACTTCCACGCACGACGTGTTGCCGCCGAATCGGACCGTGTCGGGGCCCGGTGTCGCAATCGATCCCCGGGTCCCCCAGAAGCGTACGCGCACGCGTCCTCCGTGTTTGCGATTCGTATTCTACGTGAAGCCGGTCGCTGCCCGTGAGTCGAGTTCCGACGGCCGTCCAGTCAATCCCCGAGTAATTCGGCCATCGGGTTCAGCGGCTCCACGTGCTGCGACACGACTTTGACGATGACGATGATCGGAATGCTGAGCAGCATTCCCCAAACGCCCCAAAGCCATCCCCAGAATAGCAGCGAAATGAAAACGGCCGCCGAGTTCATGTGGGCGATCCGGCCGGTCATCCAGGTCGTCACGAACGTTCCGACGACCGTGGCGATGGCCAGTGATACGCCTGCAACCAGCAGCGCCATCGTCAGCGACTCGAACTGCACGAAGGCGGCGATTCCAGCTGCGACGGCGGTGACCCCCGGCCCCAGGTAGGGGACGATGTGCAACAGGCCAGCGGCGGCGGCCCAGGCGGCCGGATTGTCCAGCCCGAGCCAGCCGAACGCGGCCCAGCTCAAGAGCGCGACCAACAGATTAGTCGTCAGCAGCATCAACATGTATTTCTGGATCGACTCGTTGATGTCGTCGAGAATGTTGACGGTAATTTTTCTTTTCGACAGCGACGGCCCCGTAAGCCGGACCAGCTTTCGCTTGAATGTATCTCCACCGATCAGCAGAAAAAAAACCAGGAAGGCGACCATCGCAGCCTGACCCATTGCGCCGAGCGCGCCGACCGAGTTCGACCACAGCACGCTACCGAGCTTGAACGGGGGCTGATCGACGACGACATGGGTGGCGGGCTGACGCGGAGTCGCGGGGCCGCTGGCCGCCTGAGCCGTCGCTTTTTCGACCGCAGCCGCCGCGGTTTGCATTTTCTGCATGTTGCCGCCGTGGCTGCCTTGCATGCGCGCAAACGCGCCAGCGACCTTGGTCGCGGCCTCGGGCAACTGTTCAATCATCGTCTGCATCTGCCCGCGTAGCGAGTAGGTGCCCAATGCGAGCGCGCCCAGTACGCTTCCCATGACAACCAGCGTGCCGAGAACGCGCGGGATCTTTACTTGTTCGAGCCATGCGACAAGCGGATTCAGCGTGTACGAAATAATGGAATGCCGAGCAACAGCGGCACCACAAACGCCTGCGCCAACCAAAGGGCCAGAACCGACGCGAACACCGCCACGATTCCGAGCGCGAGCCCGCGCGCATCGACCGGCAGTCGGATTTCGGGAAGCGGCGACGAGCGATGCGTCGACGGCGGAAGTGGCCTGTTCAGCTGCTGGTCAGCGGTGCCGCACGAGGCAGGAATGGCGATAGCGCTCATTGCGCATGCGGCCGGCTTACGACGATTCGATCGTAAAGGCCGGGAAGACCGGACGATCAGACGCGCAGATCGTGTCGAGACGTCTGGCGTCCAGCATCTGTCTTCGGTTTCGGCTAGCGGTCTTTCTGGACCTTGAGCTTGGCGTTGACCGATTTGACGCCTTCGGTATTGCGCGCGATCTCGACGGCTTTGTCCGCTTCCGCCTGCGTGTCGGTCGTGCCGCTCAGCCAGACGACGCCATTCTTGTCGGTATCGACCTTGATGTGCTTCGCGCTGGCCGGATGCTCCGCTGCCAGCTTTGTCTTGATCTTGGTCGTGATGACCGAGTCCTTGACGAAGGTCGCGGGTTTGGAACGGTCGGTGTCTCCATCGGCCGCATAGGCCGCAATGGGCGCCAGTACCGAACCGATGACGAAGCAGGTTGTAGCAAGTTTGTATTTCATTGTTGATTCCTTGAGTGTTTCTCCGCCTCTACGACGCGGGATTACAGGCGCCCCATCAGGAACAGGACGATAAGGATTACGACTATGACGCCGACGATGCCGCTGGGACCGTAGCCCCAGCTGCGCGCGTGCGGCCACGTGGGCAGGACGCCGACGAGGATCAGTATCAGGACGATCAGCAGAATGGTGCCAAGACTCATGACTTGCTCCTTTGTCTATCGAGTAACGGTCATGAGTTCCGCGGTCGCCGGCGGAGAAGCTCATCGACTGAGGCTAGCCGCATACCCCGCGCCGGTCAGTGCGGCAGCGCACTTAAAGCAGGTCGTCGAGCGGCAGCATCGAAAGCATGTCGATCTGCAGCCGTTGCCAAAAAGTCACATTCGGCTCCTGATCGAAATCCACTCGCATTCCGTTTTCCAACGTGCGCCAGACCAGATGGCGTTCACCGAATCGATCGGCGTCGCCCAGCGTAAGGACGTAGCTGTTCGCCGGTTGCGTAATGTCCGCGAATCGCAGGGCGATCTGGCGGGCCAGCTCCGGGCTTTCGATGATCAGCCCGATCTCCGTGTTGAGGTGCAGCGAGCGCTGGTCGAGGTTCATCGAGCCGACGAATACTCGCTGGCGATCGAACACGAACACTTTGGCGTGCAATGCGTACTGCCCCCCGGAGCTAAGCGATCGCAATCGCGTGCCTCGGACGACCGGCGCGCCAAGGACTGGTCGCACTTCGTACAGGTCGACGCCCGTGGTGAGCAGCGGCGCCCGGAACTGCCTGATAGCCCGAATGAACGACCGGCATGTCGGTCGACGCGAGCGAATTGGTGAGTATCCGCACACTGACATTGCGCTCGCGCAGGCCCGTCAGAAACTTCATACCGGCGGGTCCCGGGCACCAGGTACGGCGATACGATGATCAGCTCCGTCTGGACCTGTTTCGCCACCTCGCCGAGCTGGTGCCGCAGCAGGCGGCCGCCTTGCTCGCCATCCTGTACCTTGGCCTTTTCCGGGCTGTCATAGACGACTTCGCCATGAGCCCAGGCGAGCGATGACTTGCCGTCGAGCATCGCCGTGCAGGGGCTCGTTGGCCGCCAGAACCCTCATATAGGGCGCGTCGTCTTCAATCATCTTGGCGTGATGCACGGCGAGAACGCCGCGATAGTCTTCCAGGTCTTGCGCGGATGGCTTGCCTTCGGCGAGCGCTTCGATCGGAATCGCCATCGGGCTGTTCCAGAATGCGTCGAAGCTCTTCGAAACGTCGTTCACAATCGGCCCGGCCGCGATGATGTCGTAGTCGCCGAATTCATAATCGCGACCGCCTTGGAAATACTCGTCGCCGATGTTGCGCCCTCCGACGATGCTGATTTCGTTGTCGACGACGAAGAGCTTGTTATGCATCCGATAGTTGAGCCGGGCTGCATCGGCGAGAAACTCGGAAGTGTGAATGAACGCGACGTTGCCGCGGTAGGCGAAAGGATTGAACAGCCGCAGCTCGACGTTAGCATACCCGGCTAGCGTCCTGATCTGCGCATCGCGGCCGAAGGACCCGGCGTCGTCGAGGAGCACGCGGACTCTGACGCCGCGGTCGGCCGCTTTGAGCAGCGCTTCGATCAGCAGCTGACCGGTATCGTCGCTCTGGATAAGAAAATACTGGACGTCGAGCGTTCGCTCAGCGGCTTGCGCCATTTCCATGCGCAGCAGAAAGCTGTCGGTGCCGACCGGCAGCAGCTTGAATCCAGAGTTTCCCGGGTGCTCCGCTTTGGCGGCCGCCAATTGCCGCCCCATCTTGGTCTGCTCTGGTCGCGCCAGTGCGCTCGAGCTGGTTTTCGCAAAGTGCGAACCCGGGGGCAGCGAGGCACAGCCGGCCAGGAACGCCATAACGCCTATCGCGACTAACGCCAGATGCCTGCGGTTGGGTCTTCTGTCCATGGACACAAAACATACGTGGCGACGCCGGCTGCGGTCGGTTCGGTGGCGCACGCATGCGGGTGGCGTTCGCTCTCCATCGGCGGCCTATGTGCTATACCGAACCCGAAAGGCCTCCGACGATATAGACTGGCGTTTTCGCAGCTAAAGAGCCCGACGGCCGTGAGTAAATCGTCAAGCGTGCCGATCAAGCAGAAACCCGGCGGTTGCGCCCGCAGCGCCAGATTCCGCAGCAGAATCATCTGCTCGACGCGCTGCCGGCGAGCGACTACGAGCGGCTCGCGCCGCATCTGGAACTGATACCGATGAAGCTCGGCGACGTCCTCTACGAGTCCGGGGTCCAGCTGCGGTACGTCTATTTCCCCACGACGTCCATCGTGTCGCTGCTCTACGTCATGGAGGACGGCGCGTCGGCCGAAATCGCGATCGTCGGCAACGAAGGCATTCTCGGCATCTCGCTGTTCATGGGCGGCGAAACCACGCCCAGCCGCGCCGTCGTGCAAAGCGCGGGGCACGGCTTCCGGCTCAAGGCCCAACTGCTGAAGGAGGAGTTCGAGCGCTTCGGCCCGATGCTGCATCTGCTGCTGCGCTACACGCAGGCGCTGATCACGCAGATGGCGCAGACCGCGGTGTGCAACCGGCATCATTCGGTCGACCAGCAATTGTGCCGCTGGCTGCTGCTGAGCCTCGATCGCCTGGCGTCGAACGAGCTCTCGATGACGCAGGAATTGATCGCCAACATGCTGGGCGTGCGCCGCGAAGGCGTCACCGAGGCCGCCGGCAAGCTGCAGGACGCCGGCTTGATCCGCTACCGCCGCGGCCAGATCACCGTGCTCGATCGCCCGGGCCTGGAGGCGCGGTCCTGCGAGTGCTACCAGGTGGTCAAGACGGAGTTCGATCGCCTGCTGCCGTACGTCGCCCGGTAGCCCTCGGCCCGTTTCTCCCGGTCGCGCACAGCCCTGTGTGCGCTAGCGCGCAGACCGGGGCGACCGGCAGCGCCGTATTCTCGCGCCAGTCGCAGCAGGCGAAACCGCGCTCTTTGGCGCCGGCCTCGGCATCGCACTACGATTCTCCAGGTGCCGACGGGCTGCGGCTCACCGACTCCCAAGGAGAGCATCGGTGCCATCGACCGCAACGCGCCCCCGTAGTCAATCGCCTGCTCGAGGCGCTGCCGGGCAGCGATCGGCGCCGCATGCTGGCCGGCTGCGAAACCGTCGAGCTCGCGTTCGGCGACGTGCTCTACACGCCGGGCGACCGCCTTACCCACGTGTATTTCCCGACGCGCGGCTTCATCTCGCTGATCATGCCGATCGACGCTACCGCTTCGCTCGAAGTCGGCCTGGTCGGAAACGAAGGCATGTTCGGCGATTCCGCTCGCGCTCGGCGTCGATGTCTCGCCGGTGCGCGCGGTGGTGCAGGGCGCGGGACCGGCGCTGCGCATGGACGCCGCGCGCTTCGGCCGCGAGCTCGGGCGCAGCCCGGCGCTGCAACGCGAGATCGACCGCTATGTCTTCGTCCAGATGAGCCAGCTCGCGCAGACGGCGGCGTGCACGCGCTTCCACGTCGTCGAGGCGCGGCTCGCGCGCTGGCTGCTGATGACGCAGGACCGCGCGCACGCGGACAGCTTCCATATCACGCAGGAATTCCTGGCGTTCATGCTCGGCGTGCGTCGGGTCGGCGTCACCAAGGCCGCGAGCGCGCTGCAGAAGCGCGGTCTGATCCACTACAGCCGCGGCAACATCACGGTTCTCGACCGGCGCGGCCTGCAGGCCGCCTCCTGCGGCTGCTACCGGGCCGATCGGGAATCGTACGAGCAGATCTTAGGCTAGCTTCAGCTACCTGGCGGTGCCCGACCGGAATGGGCGCGACGTGGCGGCGGGCCGGACGGAACGGAATCGCTTTCTTGCGCTCTATCTCGGCATGAAGAGCCGCGGCGTGCTCATCGGTTTGGGGATGTCGGTGGCAATGGCAGCCATCTTGATCGCGCCGGTCTTCGGAGACGCGCCTGGCGTCCCGGTTGGCAATCACTCATTCGACGCCGCACTGATCGCCCGTGGCGCACGGCTGTCCGCGATCGGCAATTGCGCAACCTGCCACACCCGGCAGGGCGGCCAATCCTTCGCCGGCGGACTGCCGCTGGAAACACCGTTCGGTGTCATTTATTCCACCAACATCACTCCCGATGTCGATACCGGTATCGGGGCGTGGACTGAAGCCGAATTCCTGCGTGCGATGCATGAAGGCGTCGACCGCGCTGGCCGGAATCTGTACCCGGCATTTCCCTACGACCATTTCGCCCGCGTCACCGATGACGACGTCAGCGCGATTTATGCGTTCATCATGACACGCGATCCGGTGCGTGCAACGGTACCGGCCAACCGGCTCGCCTTTCCAATGAACTTCCGTCCGATGCTTTCGGCCTGGAAGGGGTTGTACCTCGAAAGGGGTGTCTATCGCCCGGATCCGGGCCGATCCGCCGAATGGAATCGCGGTGCGTACCTGGTCGAGGGGTTGGGGCATTGCGGCGCCTGCCACACCCCGCGCAATGCGATGGGGGCCGAAAGGAAAGAACGTTACCTTGGTGGCGGCGAAGCGGAAGGATGGTATGCGACCGCGATCAACGCGTCGTCGCCTGCGCCGGTCGCCTGGACTGTCGACCAGTTGACCCACTATCTCCGCCAGGGCTGGGACGACGAACACGGGCACGCCGCAGGGCCGATGTCGCCCGTGGCGCACGAATTGGCGGACGTGCCCGAGGCGGACGTTCGAGCGATGGCGACGTATTTGCTGGCTGTCATGGGAAAGAAGGAAGCCGCCGCCGTGCAGACCGCCGCGCCGGGCCCGGACGAGTCGCGAGTACAGAGTGGCGCTGCGATTTTCGCCGGGGCCTGTGCCAGCTGTCACGATGAAGGCGCGAGCGCGATATCGTCGATCCGGACGGTCCCGCTGGAGCAGACCACGTCGATTCACGCACCTGATCCGCGCAACGTACTGCATATCGTGCTCGAGGGCATCTGGCCCGAACCCGGCGAAAAGGGCGTGCTGATGCCGGGTTTCGAAGGCGCACTCACCGAAGACCAGCTTGTCTCGCTGCTCGCGTATTTGCGGGTCCATTTCGCCCAAAGCCAACCGTGGCCCGACATCTCGCGGCAGGTGCGGGAAATCGTCCAGCGCAAGGATCGAAACGGCAATGATTGAGCTCAACGTCAACGGCAAGACGCAGAGCGTCGACGCCGACCCGACGACGCCGCTGCTCTACGTGCTGCGCGATCATCTGGCAGCTGAACGGCGCCAAGTTCGGCTGCGGCCTCGGCCAGTGCGGCGCGTGCACGGTGATGGTCGACGGCGAGGCGGTGTTCTCGTGCGTGACGCCGATCTCGGTGCTGGCCGGACGCAAGGTCAGGACGGTCGAAGGTCTCGGCACGATCGAGAATCCCGGGCCGCTGCAGCGCGCGTTCATCGACGAGCAGGCGGCGCAGTGCGGCTACTGCATCGCCGGGCATGATGATGCGCGCGCAGGCGCTGCTCGAGCGCAATCCGTCGCCGTCGCGACGCCGAGATCCGCCGCCACATGAAGCCGAATCTGTGCCGCTGCGGCACGCACATGCGCATCCTGCGCGCGGTTCGCGCGCGCGGCGCAGGCGATGCAGGCGGGCGCGGACCCGGCAGAGGCACGCGCATGAATCCGCACGACGCGGAGCGCCACGCGCTGTCGCGGCGCGAGTTTCTCGCCGCGAGCGGCGCGCTCGTCGTCAGCTTCGCGCTGGCGCCGCCGTCGCTGGCGCGGCGCAGGCAACCGGCGGCGCGGGCCCGCAGCTGCCGGGCAGCCTCGACAGACACTCCGCTGCTCGATTCGTGGATCCGCATCGACGCCGACGGCAGCATCACGGTGTTCACCGGCAAGGCCGAGCTCGGCCAGGGCATCAAGACCGCGCTGATCCAGCTCGCCGCGGAAGAGCTCGTCGTCGCGCCGCAGCGGATCAAGCTCGTCACCGCCGACACGCGGCGCACGCCGAACGAAGGCTACACGGCGGGCAGCCATTCGATGCAGGACAGCGGCACCGCGATCCTGAACGCGGCGGCGCAGGTGCGCGAGATCCTGCTCGCCAGAGCGTCGCGACGCGTCTCGGCGTCGCCGCCGACCGACTCACGGCGCAGGACGGCGCCGTCGTCGCCGACGACGGACGGCGCGCTCGGCTATCGGCGAGCTCGTCGGCGGACAGACGCTGCACGTCGGTGCGCGCCGACGGCAATCGACGCTCGAGGACGCCGGCGACGCAAACGGTCATCGGCAAGCCGCTGCCGCGCGTCGACATTCCCGCGCAAGGTCACCGGCGGCGTCGACCTACGTGCAGGACCTGCGGCTGCCGGGCATGGTGCACGCGCGCGTGGTGCGGCCGCCGAGCTACGGCGCGCGGCTGCGCGCGCTCGATACGCGCGGCGTCGAGAAGATGCCCGGCGTGCTCAAGGTCGTGCGCGACGGCAGCTTCGTCGCGGTCGTCGCCGAGCGCGAGTACCAGGCGATCGCCGGCGATGCGCGCGCTCGCCGACGCGGCGCAGCTGGGACGAGCAGGCCGACGCTGCCCGACGCAGGCCGAGCTCTACGCGTATCTGCAGCGGCTGCCGTCGCACGACACGGCGATCTCGACAGGCGAGCGCGGTCGCCGAGTCCGGCGCGCGGCAGCGATCGAGGCGACGCTACCGCCGGCCCGTACCAGATGCACGGCTCGATCGGTCCGTCGTGCGCGGTCGGCGCTGTTCGAGGACGGCACGCTGACCGTCTGGACGCACAGCCAGGGCGTCTATCCGCTGCGCGACGCGATCGCCGAAATGCTGCGCCTGCCGCCGAAGAGCGCGTGCGCTGCATCCACATGGAAGGCTCCGGCTGCTACGGTCACAACGGCGCCGACGACGCCGGCGCCGACGCCGCGCTGATCGCCGCGCGCGTTTCCCGGCCGGCCGGTGCGCGTGCAATGGATGCGCGAGGACGAGCACACGTGGGAGCCGTACGGCTCGGCGATGGTGACGAGCGCGCAAGCGCGGCTCGACAGCGCGGCAACATCGTCGACTGGCAGTACGAGTGTGGAGCAACACGCAATCGACGCGGCCCGGCCCGGCGGGCAATCTGGCTGCCGGCGTGGCATCTCGCAGACGCCGTTCACGCCGCCGCCGCCCGAAACCGATCCCGCAGCCGGACGGCGGCGGCGACCGCAACGCGATTCCGCTCTACACGGTTCCGCAACGCGCGCGTCGTGCATCACTTCATTCCGGCGATGCCGCTGCGCGTGTCGGCGCTGCGCTCGCTCGGCGCGTACATGAACGTGTTCTCGATCGAGAGCTTCATGGACGAGCTCGCGCATGGCGGCGCAGAGCCGATCCGGTCGAGTTCCGCCTGCGCCATCTCGACGACCCGCGCGCGCGCGACGTCGTCTCGCTCGCGGCGAGCGCTTCGGCTGGGGCGGTTCCGTACGCGCGCGCCGCGGGCGCGGCGCGGCTTCGCCTTCGCGCGCTACAAGAATCTCGGCGGCGTATGCGCGATCGCGATGCGAAGTCGACGTCGATCGCGAGAGCGGCCGCGTGCGCGTCGTGCGCGCGGTCGCCGCCGTCGACAGCGGCGAAGCGGTCAATCCGGACGGCATCCGCAACCAGATCGAAGGCGGCATCATCCAGTCGCTCGAGCTGGACGCTGTACGAGGCGGTGACCTTCGACACGACGCGCATCACCAGCCGCGACTGGAGCACGCTATCCGATCCTGCGCTTTCCCGACGTGCCGGACAGCGTCGACGTGCACGTCATCGACCGCCCCGGCGCGCCGTTCCTCGGCACCGGCGAAGCGGCGCAGGGCCCGACCGCGGCGGCGCTCGCCAATGCGGTCGCCGATGCGACCGGCGTGCGAATCCGCGAGCTGCCGTTCGATCGCGAGCGCGTCAAGGCCGCGATCGGAATCTAGGGCCTGCGGCCGCTGCGGCCAGCGGCCGATGACTCGCCGCCGGCGTTTCTGGTGCTTAGGACCAGCGCGGCACTGACGAGCGCTGGCCCGGACCGTATTGCTTGACTTCTTCTCCATCGGTTCCGGTCATTCCGGCGAACACGCCTCCTCGTCCGCCACCGCCGGCCGTCATGCTGCCCGCGCCGCTGCTGGAGTTTGCGGTCGAGTCCGAACTGCTGTCCGATGCATGGTTGCGAGTCTGCTCGTAGCGCAGGCAATTGGTTCTCTCGGCGCCGATCGTTCCTCTGCATGCCTTGACGGCAGCCTGGTAATCGGCCTGGGCGCGGGCGCTCGAGCTGTCGCTGTTGGACGGCGTGCCGGCGGTAGCGGCGGTAGCGGTCGAGGGCGTCTGCGCCTGCACACCCAGCGCCATGATGCCTGTCGCGGCGACGCAAATGATCTGGCTTAACGAAATGTCGCATTTGGTTCTCCTTTTGATTGGTCGGATCCTTCTCACTCGCGGTTTCTGGGCGTTGCAACTCGCTCGTCTTTCTTTTGGTCGATCGTCGCTGAGGCCTACCGCCGTGTGGTTATGGTCCGCTATCGGTTGCGTGCAAACAATCGGCCGCTATCTGATTGACTGGTAGGCTGGGCGCTTACAGCGCGCGCTTCCGCTCGGGCAGGCGCTGTTGGGCCGCGGCGACGGCCGCGGGCGCCCCGATGCGACCCGCAAGTTGCCGTTCGAGTAGCATGTGGTCCGTGCGAATTCCTGTGCTTCTTGTAACTTGCGAGTCCGAATGGCTGGCACCGATCCGGACGCCGGCGGCGCTGCACCGCGCCGGCTTCGAGGTTACCCTGCTGGCGCCGCCCGGCGCGTTGGCGGCCCATTCGCGGCACCTTACGCAATCCAGGGTCCTCCCCGAGAATGCGAGTGCGCAGGAGTGGCTCTTTGCACTGGTCGCGGCGATCGAGGCCACCGCGCCGACGATCCTCTGCCGGGCGACGAGATGTCGCTGCGGCTGATGCAATCGATCGTTTGTGAACCGCCGCCGGGACCACAGCCGGAAGCGATCAAGGATCTCTCCGCGCTTATCGTTCGCTCTCTCGGAGCGCCGCAGTTTTATGAAGCGGGAGTGGACAAGGCTTTGCTGCAACCGCTTGTGCAGGCGGCAGGGATCCGTGTCCCCGAATTCGGGCTGGCGCGCAGTCCGGAAGAAGCGGCTGAAGTGGCACGCGGACTCGGGTCGCAAGTGGTCGTGAAGCCGAGCGACGGCACCGGCGGCCGCGATGTCATCGATTGCGAAACGCCGCAAGCCGCAGCTGCGGCGTTTCGCGGTGTGCTCGAAGGGGCCAAAAGGAATCCGGCGATGGGTCGGCAACCGAGCGTACTGATTCAGCGTCGAATCGACGGTCTGATGGTAGGACGCTCATCGGCCGCCAGTCTGGAAGGGAGTTGGCCGGATTCGCCAGGGAGCGCCTGCGAACGATCGCTCTCCATCGCGGTTCGACGGTCGTACGGTACGTCCACATGCCGGAGCTGGCCACGTTTTCGCGCGCAGCCGCCCGTGCGCTCGAAATCACCGGGTTTTTCACGATCGAATATTGTGTCGAGCGAACGACTGGCCATGCGTATCTTATCGACCTGACACGGCGTATGGCACCTCCTACGCATACCGGGAGTCTGGTCGGCGTCGATCTTTGTGCAGCGCTGGCTGCCGCGTTGCGGGGCGAGGAGTTCGAGCCCCTCGATCTTCCGGAGGGATCGTCGCAGATGTTGACTCTCTTTCCGCAGGAATTCTGGCGCTATCCGAAGAGCGCAGCCTTGCGCCGGTATCCTAGTGACGTTCCGTGGGATGATCCGGCGTTGTGGCGCGAATTGCTGAGTTGGAGGTACGAGGCTCGTGGCTGAATCGATGCGCGCGCAGCGCCGGGCGGTGCTCAAGGCCGCAACGCTGCTCGCCGCTGCCCTCTACCCGGCGCTGGTCAGGGCACAATATCCGGCGCGTCCAATTCAACTGATCGTTCCGGGCGGGGCCGGCGCGTCGACCGATGCCGTGGCGCGAATCATTCAGGAACCTGGCCAGCAGGCGCTTGGGCAGCCCCTGGTTGTCGATAACAGGGTCGGCGCGGGCGGCATCGTCGGTACGATGGACGTAGTGCGCGCTCAGCCCGATGGCTACACGCTGCTCGTCGCCTCCATGGGCACCCACGTGCTGGTGCCGCTGCTCGTCGCGAATGCAGGTTTCGACACACTGCGGGACCTGGAGCCGATAACCAAGCTGGTCAATGTGCCGGGTATCATTCTGGCGACGCCGAACTTCCCAGCACGGAATCTCTCCGAGCTCATCGACCTGGCGCGGACTTCAGCCGAGCCGCTTGCGTACGGCACACCGGGCGTTGGCACATCGGCGCACCTGATCGCCGAACTGCTGTGCACGCGCGCGGGAATCAAACTGCTGCAAATCCCGTACAAGTCCAGTCCGCAATCTTACGTCGACCTGATGGCGGGGCGGATTCCATTGGTCTTCACTTTGGTCACCGGCGTGCAAGGATTGGTTGCGTCGGGAAAGATGAAACCGATCGCGGTTACGGGAGCTCGACGCAGCAGCGCGTTGCCGCAAGTTCCGACCGTGCAGGAGAGCGGCATTCCGGATTTCGACGTTGTGTCGTGGTATGGCCTGATGGCACCGGCGGGAACACCGGCCGTCGTGCGCGAGCGCGTGTATCAGGCGATGAAAAAGGCACCGCGGATCGACGAAGTCAGCGCCCGGCTGGCCGAACCGGGCGCCGAGGCCGTAGGAGGCATCGTCGAGTTCGCGGCCGAACTGCGGGCCGAGTTCCGGACGTGGCCGGAACTGATCCGCACCGCAGGAATCAGGGTGAGTTGAGCCGCGCGGAAGCTAGAGGTGTCGGCGCTATCGGCTGACGTGACGGCCGCGACTTGCGTGGCGACCGCCCTCCATGCGAAGGTGTAGCCATGCCAACCGACGTCCCCGCGTTGTCGTCTTCTGGGCTTGCTATAAGCGGCGACGGCGATCGATTGACGCTCGAGGGCACGCTCGATATTCGCACGCTTACTGAACTCCGTCGCTCGCTACTGCATTGGCAAAAGCAACCTCGCGGGGGTCATTCTCGACGAATGCTCGACCTCGGGAAGTTGAGCGGACTGGATACGCCGGGTGCGCTGTTCCTATGCGAGCTACGTGACCAGGGTGTGAATTGACGGGCGTCGGGCCGACACAAAGCGCTGCTCGATCTGGTCTGTGGGCTGGATATCAGGCCTCTGCCGGCGCCGACGCGGGTTCCGAGGTGGCGCCAGCTTGTCATCGGGGTGGGCAAGGGCGCAGAAGAGGCCTGGCGGGACACGCTCGATATCATCACGTTCATCGGCCGCGCCGCGAGCGCACTCGGAAACGCGTTGATTCACCCGCATTCGCTGCGGCTGCCGTCGATATCCCGCCAGGTCGCCAAAACCGGCATCGATGCACTGCCGATCGTCGGCCTGATGGCCGTCATGATCAGCATCGTCATCGGCTACCAGGGTGTCGCCCAGCTGCGGCCCTACGGTGGCGAGGACTTCACCATCAATCTGGTGGCCGTGTCGATGGTGCGGGAGATGGGCGTGTTGATCACCGCGATCATGGTTGCCGGGCGATCGGGTTCCGCCTTTGCCGCTGAAATCGGGGTCATGAGAGCGCGCGACGAAATCGATGCGCTCAAGGTCATGGGCATGGACCCGATCGAGATGCTCGTGGTTCCGCGGCTGATCGCCTTGGTCATTACGATGCCGTTGCTGACGTTTTCTCTGATGTCATGGGCCTGGTCGGCGGGTCGGTGATTTCGCTGGCGCTGCTCGACGTATCGCCGCTCCAGTACGTGGAGCGCGTTCGCCATGCGGTCGATGACAGCGATCTCTTCGTCGGCCTCGTCAAGGCGCCGATCTTCGGTTTTCTGATCGCCATCATCGGACCAACGGGCTGCTGCGCCAGTACTTCTCCGTGCGCAAGGGCACCGACCTCAACGTCCACGACGCCGCCCACCTCGACGCCGTCGCTGACCAACTCAACGGACGCCCCCGCAAGACGCTCGACTGGAACACCCTGCTGAAGCCTTCGCTACCCTCATCGATGCGATAGCGGCTTGAGGCCAAGCGCTCATCGCTCATCGCTCCGGGCCGTGAGCCGGTCGCGGAACGTGCTCGGTCGGCTCCGGGGAGCGGTTCCCCAGGCAGGTGCTGCTCGAGCTGGACGTAGCGGCGGCCGCCGGGACGGGCGGTGATGCCGTGGAGCAGCACGCTGAGCAGCACGGTCAGGGCCACGGTGGCGACGGCCCGCCGGACCTCGGGTGCGGCGTCTCCCAGCTCCTCGATGGCCAGGAGGGCGAACACGACCGAGGCCAGTCCGCGGGGACCGAACCAACCGATGAACACGACGCTGGGCCGGTCGAGTCCCGAGCGCACGAGGCTCAGCGCGACCGGGAGCATGCGGATGACCGTCAGGCTGGCCAGGGCGTACAGGACGGTTCGCCCGTCGAGGTCGTCGAACGCGAGGGGGACGAGGGTGGCGCCGAACAGGAACCAGACGACGAGCGCGAGGAACTCGCCGCCGAGCTCGGGGAGCTCCATGGCTTCGTCGACGGTCGACGACCTTGCGTCGAGCAGCGCCCCGAAGGCGATGCCGGCGACGAAGGCGGCGATGAAGCCGTTGGCGTCGAACGCCAGCGCGACGGCGAACGCGGCGACGGCGACGGCCAGGGTGGCGAGTCGTCGTGCCACTGCTCACGATCCAGCCGCGGCGAGTGGCGGTCGAGATGAGCAGCCGCGCCGCCCATCCCGACGGCGATGCCGGTGACGACCCCGCCGCCGAGCTCGCGCAGCGCCGCACCCGCCTCGAAGGACACGCTCTCGCTGACGATGCCGAGCTGGCTGGCCGCCACGGCCAGCATGAACACGACGATCGGCGTGGCGATGCCGTCGTTGAGCCCGCTCTCGACGTTGAGCGCACGCCGAAGGCGCAGCGGGATCCGCTCGTCGTTGATGACCTCCACGCTGAGGGCGGCATCGGTCGGCGCCAGTGCGGCGCCCACGAAGCCGGCCAGCGCCCACGGCAAGCCGCCGAGGATCCAGCCGGCGAGGACGCTGCCGAGGACCACCGACAGGACGAGGCCGATCGCCGAGCAGCCGGACGGGGATGCCGAGGTCGCTGCCGGAGCTCGGCCAGGTTCACCCGGGCGGCGTCGGAGAACAGCACGAGCGCCAGCGTGACCTCGGCGACGAGGTGGACGGAGCGGCGCGTCGACGTCGACGGTAACGGTCCCCAGTCCGGGTTCGCCAGGACGTAGCCGGCGACGGCGAACACGAACGGGCCGGTGATGTCGTGGCGCGCCAGCGCACCCGACACGATCGCCCATCCGAGCACGAGCAGCGCCAGCACGGCGACGGTCGACGGGTCACGGCACGATCCTCGCGGACGGGCAGGCGGCTGGCGCGCCCGTCGCGGACGGCCGATGGGGTCGGTGTCGACCACCCTTCGGTATGGTCCGCCACGGGGCCGTCGACGGGGAGGACGAGCAGGCGATGACGAGCACGCGGCCGGGGTCCGCCCCGGCCAGCAACGAGGTCGACGATGCGTGACCTGCGGGTGCTCGAGCTGGCCGGTCGGTCGCCGTGCGCCTACTGCGGCCGGCTGTTCGCGGCGACCGGCGCCGACGTCGTGCTCGCCGAGCCGGCCGAGGGCGCGCCGACGCGTCGGCTCGGGCCCGTGGATCACCGACGCCGACGGCCGGATCCGCCGCAGCGCGCGACCCACGAGTACCTCGACGCCGGCAAGCGGTCGCGTCGTGCTGCGTCGCCGACGCCGACGTTCGACGCGCCGTTGCGCTGGGCCGACGTCGTCGTGTCGACGTGCGACGGCGACGTCGACGCGGCCCGCGCGCTCCACGACCGCGTCGCCGCGGCCGACCCGCTCGACCGTGCACGTCGTCGTCAGCGGCTTCGGGCTCACCGGACCGTACGCCGCGTGGCGCTCCAGCCCGCTGGTCGACTGGGCGTCGGGCGGCTACCTGTACCTGACGGGTGAACCCGACCGCGAGCCGCTGCAGGGCGGCGGACCGTGGGCGTCCTACCTCGCCGGGGCGACGGCGGCGGTCGGCGCCGGCCGCCGCTGCGATGCACGCCGCGCGCACCGGCGAGGGCCAGCTCGTCGACGTCGGCGCGATGGAAGCCGGTCGCCTCCGGCCCACCAGTGGTCGTTGACGATGTACACCCACACCGGCGTGGTGAAGCGCCGCTGGGGCCGCCGCTTCGGCGAGTCGTTCCACCCGATGGGCCTGTACCAGGCCGGCGACGGCGGCTGGATCAGCGTCGGCGCGGCCGAGCCGCGACCAGTGGGACCACTTCTGCATCACGACCGACACCGTCGAGCTGATGGCCGACGAGTCGCTGTACGCGGCCGCCGAGCGCTTCGAGCGGGCCGACGAGATCGACGCCGTGGTCGCGCCGTGGCTGGCCGCCCACACGGCGGACGAGGCGGTCGAGGCGTTCCAGGCCAACCGCGTGCCGGCGAGCAGCGTCCTCGACTTCGCCGAGGTGCTGCGAGTCGGAGCAGCTCGTCGGCCGCGAGGCTTCTCGCCGCCCGCGCCCGACCTCGGCCCGACGGCGCGGTCGTGCCGGAGCGCGCCGTTCGTGCTCGGCGAGCCCGGCCCGGCTGGCCCGCCGCCGGCCGCCGGCGCCGACACCGCGGCGTGTCGCCGCCGAGGCGCGGCGCGCCGATCGCAGCGCGGCCGCTGCCGTCGCGTCGACCTCGCCGGCACGGCGGCTGCTCGAGTTCACCATCGCGTGGGCCGGACCGCTGGCCGCCCGCGATCCTCGGCGACCTCGGCGTCGACGTCGTCAAGGTCGAGCACCCGATCGGCCGCGGCTGGCACCGGCGGCGGCATCGTCGAGCGACCGCCGTGGCGATGGGGCGAGCTCGCGCCGCCGGCGATCCGGGCCGAGATCTTCCCGCAGGCCGAGCCGGGCGAGCGCCGCTGGAACCGCATGGGCACGTGGAACAAGATGAACCGCAGCAAGCGCAGCCTCTGCCTCGACGCCAAGCCGCCGGACGGCGCCGCGGTGCTCGAGGCGCTGATCGCCGACGCCGACCTGGTCGTGCACAACTTCACGCCGCGCGGCGCCCGGTCGCTCGGCGTCGACCCCGAGCGCTGGCCGCAGCTCAACCCGCGGTCGCGTCGGTCGCGATGACCGGCTACGGCGAGACCGGGCCGATGTCGACCCACTCGTCGTACGGCCCGATGCTCGAGGCGCTACGCCGGGTTCGCCGCGGCGACCGGCTACATCGGCGAGCGAGCCGATGCGCATCGGCATCGCCTTCCCCGACGCCGTCGGCGGGCTGCACGGCGCGTTCGCGCTGCTCGCCGCGCTGTGGGAGCGCGAGCTGCCCGGCGACGGCGCGTGCACGTCGACCTGTCGCAGCTCGAGACGCTGCTGTCGTTCGCCGGCGAGTCGGTCCTCGTCGCCAGCGCGACGGGCGCGCGCCGGCCGCGCCACGGCAACCGCTCCGCCGACCACGCCCCGCAGGGCGTCTACCGCTGCGACGGCGACGACGCGTGGGTCGCCGTCACGGTGCAGGGCGACGCCGAGTGGCGGCGCTGGTGGGCTGCTCGGCGACGACGCGCTGGTCGACCTCGCCGGCGCCGACCTCGCGGCCCGCGCCGCCGCCCACGACGAGATCGACGCGGCGCTCGGCCGGTGGACCGCGATCGCGCTGCGCCGCTCGAGGCCGCCACGGAGCTGCAGGCGATCGGCGTCGCCGCCGGCCCGGCGTTCACCAACCGCGACCTCGTGCTCGACGACCACCTCGCGCGCGCGCGGCTTCATCGTCGAGTGGGACCACCCCGACGTCGGCGGCAGCGCTATCCCGGGCTCCCCGATCCACTTCCGATCGCATCGCCGTGCGAGCTGCGCCCGGCGCCGACGCTCGGCGCCGCACAACGTCGACGTGCTGCGCGGTGTCGGCTACGACGACGACCAGATCGACGCGCTGGAGGCGCGAGGCGTGATCGCCGACCAGCCACCGCCGCCGTGAGTGCCGTCGCCCGGTGACGTCAGCTGGCGTCGGTGGTTCGGGTGGTGCCGGGTGTCAGGTGGCGGTCATGCCGCCGTCGACGACGAACTCGGAGCCGGTGCAGTAGCTGCTGTCGTCGGAGGCGAGGAACAGCGCCAGCTTGGCGACCTCGGACGGGTCGGCCGGGCGCTGCATCGGCACCGACGCGGCGAAGCGGTCGTGGCGGTCGGCGTTGCCGCCGGTGACGACGTCCATCATGTCGGTCTCGATCATCCCGGGATGGATCGAGTTGACCCGCACGCCGTGGCGGGCCAGCTCGCGTGACGCCGACTTGGTCATGCCGGTGACGGCGAACTTCGACGCGCCGTAGGCGAACCCGCCGGGCGAGCCGCGCAGGCCGGCGACCGAGGAGATGTTGACGATCGAGCCCGCGCCCTGGTCGATCATCGTCGGCGCGACGGCCTTCATGCCGAGGAACACGCCGACCTGGTTGACGTCGATGATCCGCCGGTACATCTCGAGGTCGGTGTCGAGCAGCTTGGCCCGCTGGAAGATGCCGGCGTTGTTGACCAGCACGTCGATGCGGCCGTGGCGCTCGACGGTCTGGCGCACGACCTCGGCCCACTCCTCCTCGGAGCGCACGTCGTGGGCGAGGAACGTGGCGCCGATCTCCTCGGCCAGCAGCTCGCCCTCGTCGCGCAGCACGTCGGTGATCGACGACCTCGGCACCCTCGGCGCGGAAGAGCGTCGCCTCGGCGCCGCCTTGCCCGCGGGCACCGCCGGTGACGATGGCGACCTTGCCGTCGAGCCTCCCCATGACCTCCCCTCGCCCCGATCCTGTGTTCCCGGCCGGACCGTACCGCGGCGACCGCCCGGCCGATGCCGGGCGGCGTCCGCTTGATCACCGGTCGGGCCGACGGGCCAGGATCACGGCCATGGGGACGACCGACGGCAGTGGAGGGATCGACGAGGCCCGGGCGCGGGTGCGGGCGGCGCGGCACTGGGCGTTCCTGTCTCCCGGGCGGTTGGCCACGGTGCGGGCCGAGGTCGAACGGCTGACCGAGGCCGGGGTCACCGGCGTGATGGTGCCGCAGATCTTCGGGCCGCCGTGGGCGACGCTCGGGGTGGTCGCCGCCTGCAGCGACCTGGAGCTGGCAGCGGCATCGCCATGGGCTTCGTGCGCAGCCCGCTGGAGACGGCGATGGCCGCGCTGATCTCGACAAGATCTCGGGCGGGCGGTTCACGCTCGGGCTCGGCACGAGCGTGAGGGAGTGGAACGAGGACCGCTTCGGTGTCGCCTACGACCGCCCGCTGGCGCGCCTGCGCGAGCTGACGGTGCTCGTGCACCAGATGGTGACGGCGGCGGAGCAGGCCGAGATCGGTCGCTTCGAGGGCGAGTTCTACTCCGTCGACCTGCGGCGGCATCGCCTGCCGAGGCCGGTGCGGCCGTCGATCCCGATCTGGCTGGCGCCGCTGCGGTCGCCGATGATCGAGCTGAGCGCCGAGGTGGCCGACGGGCTGCTCGGCCATCCGGTGTGGTCGCCGCGCTGGATCACGGGCGAGGTGCAGGCGGATCCGGCTCCGGCGCGGCCCGAGCGCGCTCGGGCCTGCGACCCGGGACGAGTGCAGGTCGTGGCCTTCCTGCGGGTGGCCATCAGCGACGACGTCGGCGAGGGCCGACGCAGGACGCCAAGGCGGGCATCCCGATGTACGCCCAGATCGCGCAGTACGACTCGTACTTCGCCGCCCACGGGCTTCGCCGACGAGGCGCGCGCGCTGCAGCGCCTGGCCGCGTCCGGCGCGCCGTACCGGGACCTGGCCGCTGCCGTCACCGACGAGATGGCGCGGGAGTTGGTGATCGTGGGCACGCCGGACGAGGCCGCCGCCCGATCGCCGATCTCCTGCCCTACGTGGTCGACGAGCTGTGCCTCACGGCCCCGACGGCGCTCCCGCCCGACGGACCCGGGAGTACGAGGACGCCATCGCCCAGCACCTGCTCCCCGGCGGCTGATCCGAGTGCCTGCTGCAGGGCATCCCCGCAGCAGGTACTCCGATGGGCCGCAAACACTCGGATCAGGGGGCGGGGCGGCGGGCGTGGCAGGCCCAGGCGTACTCGTTGCTGCGGACCTCGACGTCGACGAAGCCGGCGGCCACGCCAGCCGGGACTCAGCCAGCGTCGCCGGGTCGACCGGGTTGTAGATGTCGTCGTGGTGGAACGCGGCGAGTTGCTCGCGGGCCACGCTGTCGTTGGCGACGAGCACCCGACCCGGACGCAGCACCCGACGGAGTCGGCGAACATCCGGTCCTGCAGCTCGACCGTTGGCACGTGGTGGAGCATCGTGAACGTGGCGGCGCCGGTGAAGCGACCGTCGTCGAACGGCATGGCCGTCGCGTCGCCCTCGACGACCTCGACGTTGCTGTCGGCCATCCGCCCCTGCAGCGGGGCCGCGAGGTCAGGGTCCAGCTCGAGGCTCGTGAGCGGGGCAGGCGCGTCCGCAGCAGGTCGGTCGTCAACCCCGGGCCCGGGACCGATCTCGACGGGTCGTCGCCGAGGTCGGTCGCGCCGGTGGCGCCGAACGCGAACGGGAACGCCCGCGTCTCCAGGGTCTGGCGCCACTCGTCGGTCGCCAGCAGCTCGAGGTGCATCTCGTTCATGCGCTCGACGGTACGCATCGGCGCACGTGGCGTCGATGGCCGGACGTGCCACCGTGGGCCGACGACGACGCCGGAGGTGGACCGAGGGGGTGTCGGGCGCGGGCATGATGGGTCCGGGCCCTCGTCGATCCAGCCCACCCAGGAGGCAGTCGCATGGCAGACCACACCTACCGAGTCACCGAGATCGTCGGCACGTCGTCGACTCGGTCGATGACGCCATCCGCAACGGCGTTTCCCGAGCGGCGAAGACGCTGCGCAACCTCGACTGGTTCGAGGCGACCGAGATCCGCGGTCACATCGTCGACGGCCAGATCGGCCACTACCAGGTCACGATGAAGGTGGGGTTCCGCCTCGACGAGGACGACGAGGCGGGCGCCGGTCACTCGCACTTGCCGTCGTCGCACCACATCTGGTTGATGCTGGTGGCGGCCGGCGAAGGCCAGGCCGATGCCCGTCGCCGCCGTCGGGCAGCACGTTGGCCTCGACGCCGTGGACGTACGGCTGCGAGATGATGCCCCACAGCGCCCAGGTCAGCCACATGTTGTAGACCTGCTCGCCGAACTGCTTGTTGATCGCCTCGGCGGCCGCCTTGCGGGCGGCCGGGTCGGGGTTCGACTTGATGGTGTCGAGCGCCTCGTCGATGACGGGGTCCTTGAAGCGCCCGAAGTTGAGCGCCAGCGAGCCGATCGGCGCCGCCGACGCGCTCGTGCCACCACAGCCGCTGCTGGTCGGGGTCGATGCCGCTGTGGTTGCGCCAGCCGAAGGCCTGGAACGTGCCGGTGAGGGCCAGGCCGATGTACTGGCCCTGCTCGATCGGCGTGATCTTGGCCTTGACCTTGTCGCCGAAGGCGTCCTTCCACATCGAGATGATCAGCGTGTTGCGACTCGACGTTGAACGGGTCGTTCGTCGTGTTGAAGTGAACTCGATGTGGTCGGTGCCGAGCGTCGGCGAGGCACTTGTCCATCTCCGTCCTGCGCCGTCGGCGACGTCGAACTTCGGGTAGCCGTTGTCCTCGAGGTAGCCGAGCGAGCCGGGCGGGAACGGCCCGTTGGCCGGCCGGCGCGAGGCCGGCGCCGCGCTCCTTGGTCCACGCGCTCGCGGTCGATGGCCTCGGCCAGCGCCCGGCGGCAGTCGACGTTGAGCAGCGGGCTGTTGGCGTTCTTGCCCTCGGGGTCGGTCGTCGGCCCCTCGGCGACGTTCAGCATGATGTAGCCGGTGTCGCCGAACGGCTCGTCGACGAGTTGACCTCGAAGCCGCTCGTCGTCGAGGAACTGGCTGATGGTGTCGGAGTTGGCGGCGATATGGGTCTGTGGAAGGACGCACAGATCGCGAAATTGAAACAGATTACCGATTTTGCTCATTCACAAGGCGCATACATCGGCATTCAATTCGCGCACGCAGGGCGGAAAGCCAGCATGGCGGTGCCGTGGGAACCAGTACGACTGCTTCCGCCGGAAGAAGGCGGCTGGACCGATGTTGTCGCGCCCAGCGGAGTGCAATTCGACAGCCCATACGCGAAGCCTGCCGCACTGGATCACGCGGGGATTCGGAGAATTATCGAAGGTTTTGGCGCGGCTACACGGCGTGCACTGAAGGCCGGTTTCGATGTAGTGGAAATTCATTCGGCACACGGCTACCTGTTGCACTCATTTCTTTCTCCGCTGAGCAACCGGCGGGAGGACGAATATGGAGGCACGTTTGAAAATCGCATTCGATTGTTGCTCGAGGTGGTTGACGCGGTGCGTGCAGAATTGCCCGGCAAATCGCCCCTGCTCGTTCGCATCTCCGCAACCGATTGGGCGGAGAGCGGCTGGGACATTGAACAGTCGGTAGCCCTCGCTAAGATTCTGAAGGCGCATCGGGTCGATTTGATGGATATCTCTTCCGGCGGACTCGTGCCTTACGCGCAAATTCCATCCGGACCCGGATTTCAGACGCCATTTGCCGAACGGATTCGGCGCGAGGCTGGCATGCCAACGGGCGCGGTGGGATTGATTACCGGAGCGACGCAGGCGGATCACGTGATTCGCACGGGGCAAGCGGATATTGTGTTGATCGCTCGTGAGTTCCTTCGCGATCCGTATTGGCCGTTGCAAGCTGCCGCTGAGATTCATCAAAAAATCGCATGGCCGAAGCAGTATCTGAGAGCTGCGGCGACCGGGACAGTACAGCGCAACGGTATTGTCGACGACTAGCCGACGAGAACGTCGGCCGCGGGTCAGGAAAGTCCGCCCCACGAAACAACGACTAGGGAAGAAGTTTAGCCGAACTTTGCGGATGCCGAATGAAAGCCTCCGCCTGAGGATGTCCGCTTTCGATTCCACGGAAGCGGGTGACTTGTGATTGCAGAGAATAGAAGCGATCGGGCGACTGCGAGGCGTGAGCGTAACAAGCGGCCCGTTTGCGCGTTTCGGTTTGCGTGATATCCACGTAGTCGGTCGGATGAAACAGCAGCGTGTCTTCACCGTCTGAGACTTCGTAGTAGTACAACGCCGAGCGCTTTTTCATGTGGAGCCACGCGTCATAAACGAAGGTGGATGTCGCGCGGTGATCGCGATGATTGTCAATCGGCCATTGGGTAAAAACAATATCCGGATTTTCAGCCTCGAGCAGCCGGCGAAACGTATCGTAGTGAGCTTGGTCTACTACTGCTTCGCCGTCCGTCTGGTCTGCGAAGCGGGCGCGCGCCTTTAGAATTTCGCATGCCTTTTGCGCTTCGGAAACGCGGGTTGTGCCACACGCTTTCGGCGTTTGGCCTAGGCACCCCTTCTCACCACGGTTGAGATAGAGGAGCGTGACGTCATGGCCCAAGTCGCTATATCTGGCGACCGTTCCGCCGCAGCCATATTCGGGATCGCCAGGATGGCCGCCGGCTACGATCACTTTCAACTTTCCCGAGACGCCGATGGAAACCGCGGCAGTTGATCCGACGAGAAAGTTTCTCCGAGAGGGGAGACACATTCCACTATCTTCTATCGTCCTTCACGATTAAAGTAGAGATTGCGACTGCATAGGAGAGAACAATAGTGGCGTTGCTTCAGGCGCTAGGAGCGCCTCTTCCTGAACATCGCATCGCGAATATTTTCAAACCGCTCGCTACACCGGCGCAGTCGGAATATCACATAGCGCTGCTCGTACTGGCGATTACGGGAGCAATCTTCGTAGTCGTAGCCGGGCTGATCGTGTACACCATCTGGCGATTCCGGCGCAAGCCTGGCGACGATGCCAAACAGGAGCCTCCGCAGGTTTATGGCAGTAATCAGATTGAAGTGGCCTGGACGGTAATTCCGATCCTGATCGTGTTTGTGTTGATCGGGGTTTCGGCGCGTGTGATTGCGGGCGTCGAGAACGCGAGTCCACCGCCAGGAATGTTGAAGGTCACGCTCGTCGGACATCAATGGTGGTGGGAAGTCCGCTATCCGGATTACGGGATCGTTACCGCGAATGAAATCCATGTTCCGGCCGCAAGTGCGACGTATCTGGAACTGCAAAGTGCCGATGTCATCCACAGTTTTTGGGTGCCACAACTGGCCGGCAAGACTGACCTAATTCCGAATCGCACCAACTATGCCTGGATAGATCCGCGCGAACCGGGGATTTATTTGGGCAATTGCGCGGAGTATTGTGGAACACAGCACGCGAACATGCTGCTGCGCGTGGTTGCGCAGGCGCCAGACGACTTCAAGCGGTGGACGATCGAGCAGCAAAGGGCCGCTTCAGGGAATGCCGCATTTCAGTCACTTTCCTGCGTGAGCTGCCATACCGTGAAAGGCATCTCGGCGGTAGGCAAGTTCGGACCCGATCTTACTCACCTGATGAGCCGGCAAACGCTGGCGGCAGGCGCAATTACCAATACCCCGGAGAATTTGCGGCAGTGGGTGAAAGATCCGCAGGCGGCGAAACCGGGGTCGCTCATGCCGAGTCTTCAACTAACGGATGAAGAGTTAGGGGAAGTAGTGAAGTACTTAGAGAGTTTGCAATAGAAAATGGCTTCTATCGACTATCCACTGGACCGTGCGCACTCCAAGCAGGCGGAGTTTTCCTTTTCGGAAACACTCTACCGATGGGTGGCCACGGTAGATCACAAGCGCCTCGGACTCATGTACATCGTGACGGCACTGATCTTTTTAGTGATTGCGGGTTTGATGGCGTCCGTAATTCGTTGGCAGTTGGCATTCCCGAACAACCACGTGGTGGGGCCGGATACGTTTAACCGCTTGTTCACAATGCACGGCACGACGATGGTGTTTTTGGTGGGAATGCCGATTGTGGCAGGACTATCGAACTACCTGGTGCCTTTGATGATAGGCGCACGCGATATGGCGTTTCCCCGATTGAACGCATTCGGCTATTGGATTTTTCTGTTCGGCGGCCTCCTGCTTTACTTCAGCTATATCGGCGGGGGTGGGCTGTCCGGGCACGGCTCCGCACCCGATGTAGGATGGTTCGCTTACGCGCCGCTGACGGCGAAGGCATTTTCGCGTGGCGCCAGCACGGATTTTTGGATTTTAGGCATCCTGGTGGCGGGCATCGGCAGCGTGGCCAGCGCGCTCAACGTGATTGTCACCACCGTCTCAATGCGTTGCCCTGGCATGACGCTGACACGCATGCCGATGTTTGTGTGGGTTATGCTGGTCGATTCCTGGTTGATCATCCTCGCGATTCCACCATTGACAGCCGCGCAGATCATGCTGCTGATCGATCGTTTTCTAGGCGGCAATTTCTTCAACACGCAGGCGGGTGGGTCAGCAGTGCTGTGGCAGCACTTTTTCTGGATCTTCGGGCATCCGGAGGTTTACATCCTGATCTTTCCGGCGTTCGCAATTCTTTCCGAAGTCATCCCGATTTTTTCGCGCAAGCCGATTTTCGGACGGCCGGCGATGGTGGGGGCCGTAGTCGCGATCGGATTCATCAGCCTGGGCGTCTGGGCGCACCACATGTTCGCGGTGGGCATGACTTCCTGGTCGAACACTTTTTTCGCCGCATCGAGCATGCTGGTGGGCATTCCCACGGGCATCAAGATTTTTAATTGGACCGCCACGATGTACGGGGGGAAGCTTAGGCTCGATACTCCCATGCTTTTCTGCTGCGGATTCCTTCTGCAATTTCTAGTGGCCGGGTTGACCGGGATCATGCTGGCGGTGGCACCCTTCGACTGGCAGCTACACGATTCCTACTTTGTCGTCGGGCATTTTCACTTCACCCTGGTCGGCGGCGGCCTGGTATTCGGGCTGTTCGCCGGGATTTATTATTGGTTTCCGAAGGCAACGGGTAAGATGCTGTGCGACAAGCTTGGCCGCTGGCAGTTCTGGTTATTTGTGATCGGCTTCGAAGTGACGTTTGTTCCGATGCATTTTCTTGGCATCTTAGGGATGCCGAGACGGATCTATACCTATGCTCCAGACCGCGGGTGGGATTTCTGGAATCTTGTTTCTTCGCTGGGCGTCATCGTGCAGGCGGCGGCCATCGCGATTTTTATCTGGAACGTGATCGATTCTATCCGCTCAGGAGAAAAGGCGGGAGACGACCCCTGGGATGGCTGGACACTCGAATGGGCGACGTCGTCTCCGCCGCCAGAATACAACTTCGAGAAGCTGCCGGTGGTGCGCAGCAGCAGGCCTTTGTGGGATTTGAAGCACCCACACGATCCGGATTGGAAGTTCGAGCAATAGCATGGCGCAGGCACAGACATTCAAGGCCGACGCACTCACACTGGAGCAGGGCTGGCATATGCCGGACCGCGGCACGGTGGGCATCGCTTTCCTGATCATGACGGAGACCGTGCTGTTCACGATTTTCGTGGTAGCGTATCTGGTCTACATCGGCAAGAGCCTGAGCGGGCCGATGCCAAAAGACGTGCTCGACCTGCCGATCCTAGCAACGATTTGCCTGCTTTCGAGCAGCATAACTATCGTATTGGCCGAGCACGCGTTGAAGAAGGGACACCTTGGCTCTTTCAAGCTGTGGTGGATCGCGACCATCGCGCTGGGGCTTGAATTCCTGGGAGCTACAGGCGTCGAATGGCACAAGCTGATCTATAAGGAACATTTGACGATCCGCACGAATTTATTTGGGACGACTTACTATTCGTTGGTGGGATTGCACGCGAGTCACGTGATCGTGGGCATGGCGTTTCTGCTGCTGGTGATGGCGGTGACGCTCGCGGGATTTCCGATTCACACGCAATTCCGGAGGGTGCGGTTCCTGTCCTGGTATTGGCATTTTGTCGACGCCGTATGGGTGGTTGTCTTTACGGTGGTGTACGTGGTGGGTAGATAGTGGCACACGAAACACGTCACGGCGAAGCAGGCGAGCACAGCGAACACACGCATATTGAGATGCCAGCGCCGACGTTCTGGCCCATGGTACTTGCTTTCGGAATCGCGCTGCTGTTTGCGGGTATGGTGACGCATTGGGCAGTGAGCGCGACGGGCCTTGTGATCGCCCTGTGTGCGGCAATCGGGTGGTGGCACGATGTGATCCCCCACGAGCGGCACGAAGAGCAGCCAATCGAAGTGGGGCTGAGACCGGAGCCTATTTTGGTAGAGACTCGCTCGGTGGTGCGGCTGCAACTTGGTGAAGGAGGGCACCGCAAGCGCATTCCGGAAAAGATACATCCTTACTCAGCCGGCTTCTGGGGCGGCCTGGCGGGCGGCGCCGCGATGGCGGGACTCGCCTGTCTCTACGGATTGATAGCGGAGCATAGCATTTGGTATCCCATCAATCTGCTGGCGGCGATGGTGATACCGGATTTGGGGAACGCGTCGATCGAGCAACTTCGCACCTACAACGGACTGGCTTTCGTGGCTGCGTTTATCGGGCACGGCGTGATTTCGGTGCTGGTGGGTGTGGTGTATGCGGTGATGCTGCCGATGTTTCCGAAATATGCACCCTTCTGGGCAGGTATCCTGATGCCCGTGTTTTGGAGCGGCCTGGTGGCGACGACGCTCGATATCGTGAATCCGGCAATGAACGCTCGTATTAGTTGGCCATGGTTTGTGGCGTGCCAGCTTGGCTTCGGGCTGGTGGGCGGATTCGTGATCGCGCGCAGCACCAGCATCTCTACGATGCAGGCGTGGTCACTGGCCGAGCGGGCATTTCTCGAGGCGCCTCCCCGAGACGAGAAGTGACGATGCGGGGGTGTCGCAACGAAACTGAGCCGAGCAAGGACGCCCGGCGCGGACCAGGGGGTCCGCCCCACTCAATGAGCCTCGCGCACCGCTCGGCGGCGCTGTTGCTGCTGGCGTTGTGGTTGGTGGGCTGTGAGCCTTGGGGTAAGCCGGCGGCACCGCAAAAGGAAGTGGCAGATTTCCAAACGCTGTTCCGCGACAACTGTTCGGGGTGCCACGGAGAGGATGGGCGAGGGGGACCGGGACGCATTTTGAACGACGGCTTATACCTGGCATTTATCCCCAAGGAAAGTTTGCGGAGCGTGATTGAGCACGGGCGCGCGGGAACGGCCATGCCAGCGTGGGCCCGCGCTGAGGGCGGACCGTTGACGTCAGAACAGATTTCCGCCCTCGTGGATGGAATGGAACGTAATTGGGCGAAGACGGTAAATTTGCATGGCGCCACGCTGCCGGCCTATGAATCCGGCGCCGCGACGGGAGACGCGTCGCGCGGAAACAAACTTTTTCTGCGCGATTGTTTTGCGTGTCATGCGAAGGGCGGGGTGGCGGGACCATTGACCGATCCGGCTTATCTGGCGCTGACAACGAAACAGAATTTGCGGACATCCATCGTGGTGGGGCGCCCGGACCTGGGTATGCCGGATTACCGTGTGCTGAATCTGGGACGGCCTTTGAATGAACAGGATATTGCCGATTTGGTGACGTATTTGGCGTCGGTTGGCAAGATGGGAGAAGCGTCAAAATGAGCGCGCACAGCGAACAAGGGAAAGAACCGAACCGAAGAGACTGGCTTTTTGCGGCGGGTGTCGCGCTAAACGTGGCGGCGGGTGTTGCACTCGCCATTCCGCTGATCGGATTCGTGTTCTCGAGCTTCGCAGAAAAGAAAGATCCGCGAGATTGGATCCCACTCGGCGACCTCGAAAATTTTCCAGAAAAGAGCACGCGCATTGCGACTTATCGCAACCCATATACACGGCCATGGGACGGCGAAACGGCGGATATCCCCTGCTGGGTGCGGCGAATCGATGGAAACCGGTTTCAGGTGTTCGCGATCAACTGTACGCATCTGGGCTGCCCGGTGCGATGGTTCGAGCAGTCAGGGTTGTTCTTGTGCCCGTGCCATGGAGGAGCATATTACGAGGACGGGGCGCGAGCGGCGGGGCCGCCGCCGCGCGGGCTTTTCCAATACGACCACAAAATCGAAAAAGGGCAGCTGTGGGTGAAGGGCGGGCAGATGCCGACGCTCTCGAACCCTGTATAAGGCGGCATGAATACGCTACGCAAGGTCGCGGTTTGGCTGGATGACAGGCTGCATCTGACGGCTCTCTATGCCTCGACGGCGGGGCATGAAGTGCCCAAGAGCGCCGGGAGCTGGTTCTATGTCTTCGGCAGCGCGACGCTGCTTTGCTTCGTCATTCAAATCATCACGGGCGCGTGTCTTGCCTTCGTATACATCCCCTCGACGAACGAGGCCTGGACGAGCCTACAGTATCTGAACCATGCGCAGTTCTGGGGCTGGTATCTGCGCGCAGTGCACAACTGGGGTTCCAATTTCATGGTGGCGATCATGACGCTGCACATGATCCAGGTGTTTTTATTTGGCGCTTACAAATATCCGCGCGAGCTCACGTGGGTGAGCGGCATATTCCTGCTGATTTCGACACTGGCCATGGCGTTTACGGGACAGGTCATGCGCTTCGATCAGGATGCCTATTGGGGTTTGACGATCGGAGCATCCATTACGGGGCGTGTGCCGCTTATAGGAGCGCAGTTAGTACACCTGCTGCTAGCGGGGCCGATCATCGCCGGCGAGACACTTTCGCGCTTTTTCACGCTGCACGTGTTTATCATTCCCGGACTGATCATCGCCATCGTGAGCATGCATCTGCGCCTTGTGCTCACAAAGGGGATCAACGAGTATCCAAGGCCTGGGCGTCCGGTCCACCGCGGGACTTACGATGCCGAATACGCTGAGATTCTACAGAAAGAGGGCGTGCCGTTTGTGCCGCACGCCATCGGCAAGGATTTGATATTTGCGGCGCTGGTGATTGTGGGGATTCTGGGCTGCGCGCTGGTGTTTGGGCCAAAGGGACCCGGAGGGCCCCCGAATCCGACACTAGTCGATACGAACCCGCGTCCGGACTTTTATTTCTTATCGATCTTCGCGGCGCTTGCGCTGCTGCCGGATTGGATGGAAGTTTTGATTCTATTCGTCGCGCCGGCCCTGATTTTCCTATTCCTGCTGGCGCTGCCATTCATTTCTGGGACAGGCGAGAAGAGCGCCACGCGGCGGCCGGTTGCGGTGCTATCGGTGGTGTTGATCATGCTCGTGATTGGAGTTCTCACCTATATGGGCGAGACATCGCCGTGGTCGCCGCATATGTCGGCGTGGAGCGGCAACAGTATTCCGGCCCAATACGTAAAGGGACGAACGCCGCTCGAATTACGCGGAGCGCTGGTATTCCAGAACAAGCAATGCCGGAATTGCCACGCGCTGGGCGGCGAGGGCGGCGAGCGCGGACCAGCCTTGGACGCGGTGGCGACACGATTGACGAAAGACGAGATGGTGCGCCAGGTGATTCAAGGCGGGGGCAACATGCCGGCGTACGGTAAGAAGCTGAGTCCGGCGGAAGTAGAAGCGCTGGTATCTTTCATGGGAACACTGCATCCGCCAGGGGTACCGCCCGTGCGGCCTTCGGACAAACCGCAAAATAAATTACCGCGCGACATGGCTTCGTTGAGCCACGGGACGCGTTAGTGCTGGACCAGTCCGCCGAGAGTGAACTCGCTGCATGGTCGCCAGAATGGGTAGCGAGCGCGATCCTACTCGCGACAGCGCTGATTTATGTGCGGGGCTGGCTACGAGGCGAACGCGACCAAAAGCGGTTGGGTGCTTTCTTAGGTGGAATCACGCTGCTCGCGATCGCCATTGCATCGCCGCTAGAAGCGCTCGACGACTCGTTCCTCTCGGCACACATGACGCAGCATTTTCTGCTGATGATGGCAGCGCCACCGCTGCTGCTCGCCGGTCATCCTTTTGTTCCCTTCTTACGCGGATTGCCCAGAATTTGGGTGAGGCGCGGGCTGAAGCCGCTGTTCGCCTCGAGCCTGTTGCGGAAGATGAGCGTATGGTTGACTGCCCCACCGGTGGCCGGCATCTTATTTGCGGCGAGCATGATTTTCTGGCATATCCCGCCGCTGTTCGAGCTGGCGCTTGCTTCGCCATTTTGGCACGATATCGAACATGCCACCTTCTTTTGGGGCGGAATTTTATTCTGGTGGCCCATCATAGAATCGAGACGCTGGCCACGCTGGGTCTCGATTCCCTATCTGCTATTTGGGGATTTGATCAACACGGCCGTTTCCGCTTTTTTTGTATTTTCGGGCAGAGTCTTATATCCGAGTTATGCGGCTGCGTGCGTGACCGGTTTGAGCGCGCTTGACGATCAAATCCTAGCGGGATTGATTATGTGGGTGCCCGGATCAGTGGTGTATCTTGTCCCAGCCTTCGTGATCACGATGCGAGTAGTGTCCGGGACGCCGGATCGCTAGATCGACTAGCTGGCCAGGACATTCATAGCGGCGTTGCGGCCGTTGATCGCAATGACACTACCGCCTGGATGCGTGCAAGCCCCGCAGAGATAGACGCCGGGCATGGGCGTGCGGGAACGAAGACGATTGCTCCACATATATGGAGGCAAGCACTCGCCTTGAAAAATGTGACCACCGGTGAGTCCGACTTTCTTTTCAATGTCCGGCGGCCCAAGCGCTTCCGCATCGATCACGGCGGCGGGAATGTTGCTGCAGAAACGGGCGAGGGCGGCAAACGCGAGCTCCCGGGCCGCGTCGCGATGGTCCTCCCAAGAGCCGGCCCGAAACTTGTAGGGCACGTATTGCGAGAAGACACTCATGGTGTGCGTGCCCGCGGGAGCGACGCTTGGATCGTGAACGCTTTGGAAGTAGATCTCCGTCCAGAGATGTTCAGGCAGGCATCCCTGACGCGCCGCAGCGTAGCCTTGAATCCATTCGTGCTTTGTCAACGGCGTGTTGAGCTGGCCGAAGTGATGCGGCTGAGGCGAGCCGGGACGCGCATAAAAATCAGGCAGTTCACGCAACCAGACGTTGATTTTCAGAGTGCAGCCTTCGATTGGCACGGCCTCTACTTGTGAGCGCCAGGCGCTATCGGCGCAGTTTCCCAAGAGGGCGAGGGTAACGCGAGGGTCGGCGTTCGAGACCACGACGGGAGAGTCAATCCTTTCGCCATCTTCGAGAACGACACCTTCACCCGGCAGAATTTGAGTGACCTGCATTCCGGTTTTGACAACGGCACCGGCGCGGCGAGCGGCATCGGCTAGAAAAAAAGATACGCGACCCATGCCGCCTTTGACATAACCCCAGCATCCAGGAAGGCCGCCGAGCCGGCCGGAAGCGTGGTGGAAACGAATGGAGGCTGTGCCGGGATCAAAAGGGCTCGCGTTCGTCCCGATCACGCCCTGGCCGAGCAGAGCGATATGCAGGCGCTCGTCGGAAAGATAGTGTTCGACGAATTCCGCCATGGACCAGCGGAATAGTAAATTGAGCGCTTCGGGATTGCGAACGAGACGATCTTCAATCTGCTCGCGTGTGGGCGGCTCGCCGATCCAGACATCGTGTTCGTCCGGCGGACGCAGAGCGTCACGCGTGCGGCGGATCAAATCGGTCATGGCGCGCCAGCCGGTAACGTCACGCGGAGAAATGCGGCTGATCTCCGCCTCGCAAAGCGCATCGTCTTCATAAAGCTGGACGCTGGTGCCATCTTCAAAAGGGACGAAAAGACCATTGGTCGCCGGTGTCCAGGAATAACCGAGCGATGGAAGGTCGAGTTCTTCAATGACGAGGGGATGGAGCAGGCCGGCCAGATAGGCGCACGGCGACATATGGATGCCAGGCCAAGGCTCTTCCATAGTGCAAGCGCCGCCAACGCGGTCGCGGCTTTCGAGCACGAGGACACGCTTCCCGGCCCGGGCAAGATAAGCGGCGCAAGTGAGCCCGTTGTGCCCTGCGCCCACGATGAGCGCATCCCACGTCATCGGGCGCCGCCGGCTCTGGCGGAGATTCGCCGGGTACCATTTTTGGACGGATCTTCCGCATCAAGCTCAATGTATTCGATACAGGTTTGAATATTAGAGTGCCACGCGCCGCTGTGCCAGGGCCGGTCCAGGAGTTCGACAGAACTTAATCCATTGAGCGGAATGCAACGCCAGTTGTTGGCTGAGTCCCCGGGACGCAGCCCGCGCGAGCTTTGGCCGCCGAATTGATAACAAAGAACCTGCCAGCGGCCAGCTTTATTGCGCCCAAGGACATGCGGGCAAAGCATACGGCGGTGGTCTTTGTAGATGGCTTCAATGGGCGATTTGCGAAGCATGGCGTCCGCAATCAAATCGTGGATGGCCTCGAGTGAATCAGGCAGCGGCATAGTTCTCGCTTTGCCCATTTTCCGCTACGCGCCTGGCCCGTTTCACACCACCGCGCGCCAGGCAGTCACAACCAGCCCGATTACGATCGCCCAAAGCGCGGTACCGAGTAGCACGGCAATGCCGACACCGCGTATCGCCGCCAACTCTTCTTTTTTTCCGAGCATGGTTTCATCTAAGACCTGCGAGATTGTGCGTCAGAGTTTTCACCCATCCTTATCCTGCAAGTGAAGGTAGTTAAGAAAGTAGCTAGCGTAAGTGTCAGGACGATTGCTTTGGTCGAATGACGCAGTCCTGTTTTACAGAAGATTTACAACGGCTGGACAATTTCGTCGCGACTTGCAGCGCATCCTGAGAATCTCGATGAAAGTACTGATTGGATACTAGATTGCTCTGCCACGGAAGAAAATGAGGCTACAGGTTGAGGAGGTCTTTCATGAAATAGCGGATCTGTCAGCCGAGGCACGCGCATACTATTTCGATAACCACGGTGTCGATTGCTTGACGCGCGAAGAAGTAGAGGCGCTGGTAGCTTTCGACGTTCGGTCCAGTGTCTCGCTCAAGCAGGAAATCGGTTTGGCTGCGCAGCGGACGATCGAACAGGTTGAGCCGAAAGGCCTGCGCTGCGGGCCATACCGATTGGGAGATCTGGTAGGCCGTGGCGGAATGGGAACCGTTTATCTCGGCGAGCGCGTCGATGGTGAAATAACGCACACCGTGGCGGTGAAGCTGCTCCGGCCAGGAGGGGACGACCCACAGCTACGTGAGCGCTTTCTGGCGGAACGGCAGATCCTCGCAACTCTCTCTCATCCGAATATCGCGACGCTATTGGACGCGGGTCATCGTGAGGATGGCCAACCATATTTGGTGATGGAGTACGTCGAAGGGAGACCAATCGACCTCTATGCGGCCGGGCTCGAGATCCGGCAAAGGGTCGGGCTTTTTCTCAAAGTGTCTGCGGCCGTCGCGTACCTGCACCGCAATCTGGTAGTACACCGCGATCTGAAGCCCCAGAACATTCTGGTTACCCAGGAAGGTGAGCCAAAGCTGCTCGATTTTGGTATCGCCAAGATGCTCGATCTGACCACCGACTCCACAGTAACAGGCATGCGCATCCTGACGCCCGACTACGCGAGCCCGGAACAAGTGGCGGGCAGTCCGGTGAGCACGGCAACGGATGTCTACTCACTCGGCGCGGTGCTGTACAAGCTATTGACCGGCGCGTCCCCGCACCAGTTTGAAGGCGATTCGGCGGGAGCCATCGTGTTGGCTATCTCGAAAGGAGCGATCGCACCGCCGTCCAAACTGTCGCCAAATTTGAAGGGCGATCTAGAAATGATTTTAATGAAGGCGCTGCGCACCGAACCACAAGAACGCTACGCCACAGTCGATCAATTTGCCGAGGATCTTCAGAACTATTTGGAATCGCGTCCGATTCGCGCGCGCAAAGGCGATGCCTGGTACCGGGCCCGCAAGTTCGTGCGCCGTTATTGGCTACCGTTCGGGGCGGCGACGCTTGCCGTTGCGGGTCTCGCCGGGGGCGCCCTGGTGGCAAATCATCAACGCGCCATTGCGCAGCTTCGCTTTGGAGAGGTTCGGCAGCTGGCGAACGTCTTCCTATTCGATTTTGAGCGCTCGATACGCGATCTGCCAGGAACTCTCGATGCGCGAAATCTGGTGGCTTCGACGGGTCAGCGTTATCTCAAGCGGCTGGCTGAAGAATCGCGATATGATCCAGCGCTTGAACGCGAAATTGCCGATGGCTACGAGCGTCTGGCGGAGATTCAGGATTCCATTCAGTCCGGTGGAGGGAAATCTCCGGGCGTCACCGACAGTCTGCTCCAGGCGCTCGAAATCCATCGGAGCTTGGGCGACGACCGCTCGGAGACCGCCACGCTCCGGAGAAAATATATCGAACTGGCATCGCTTCTGGGCTACAGATATCAGGACGAGCACAACGCGAGAGAGGCTGCGCGATGGGCAAATGAGGCGATTGCCCTGGGCGAAACATGGATCGCGGCTGAACCGCGGAATAGGGACGCGCTCGCGGCGGCGACAACGGCCTTAATGCGGGGCGCCACGACCCAAGAGGTGGGCGGCCAGACCGCCGCGGCCCTCCATAGTCTCGAAAAAGCGACCGCTTTGGGCGAACAAGCTATCACCGCCGCACCGCACGATGCAACGATTCGCCTGGTCACAGGGGATTCGGAGCGGACCTACAGCGAGCTTCTGGAATCCGTAAAGCGTTATTCCGACGCGCTGGTCCACGGCCAGCGCGCCTTGCAATTGATAGAACCTTTATGGGCGCGACGACCCGAGGATCCGGTGTTGCGATTGAAGCTGGAAGGCGCCAATAGCGCCGTCGGAATGGCGGAGCATTATCTGGGCGAACGCGAGCCGAAACATCTCGATTTAGCGATTCCCTATCTGCGCCGCTCGTATGAACTGGCCGATGAAGCGATGCACGCGGATTCGCGGAACGTGCGCAACAAGAGCCGATTCGTAGCCTACTGCTCCCGGTATTGCAGCTTGCTGGTCACGATGGCGAGGTTTGATGCCGCTGCCGAGCTATACGCGAAAGCTGCCGGCGTAACGCGGCAGTTGATAGTGCTCGACCCGAAAAACCGGCGCAGCTGGTATTTGCTGGGCACAATCCAGATGGATTTAGGATGGATGTACTTCAAGAGCCACCAGTACACGAGAGCCAAGGATGCATTTCTGGCGGCGGATGACGGCTTTGTACGCGGATTGGCGATGGATCCGATGGACACCGTCCTGCTGGAATGCCGCGCCGCGCAGTTTGAGGGGCTGGCTCGCGTGGCTTGGATCTCCGGGGACTCACGGGAAGCGCGCGAAAGGATGGCACAGTGCCTGGACGTGATGCGCGGGATGGTCAGACGGGATGCAGTCGTCAAGACTTACATCTTCGACTATGCCGGCAAGCTCCAGTTTGCGCGGGAAATTGGCTTGTCGACGATGGATCTGGATTGATGCGGAAAAAATTTGAGCCGATCCGGCCGTCGATTACGCGGATTTGTCAGGCAGGTATATCCATGGAGATTACAAAGTTATTGCAACGGCTGGAGACGGGCGAGCGAGATGTAATGCACGATGTGATACCGCTCGTCTATCCGGAACTGAAAAAATTGGCACGGGCACATTTGCGGCGCGAGGCAAGAGCCGGACAGCTTGAGACCACAGCATTGGTGCATGAAGCCTTTCTGAAACTGGCGGGAGGCCGACACCCTATCTACGAAAATCGGGCGCATTTCTATGGAATTGCTTCCCGGCTGATGCGGCAAGTGCTGATCGATACGGCCCGCGCGAGGACCGCCGCGAAACGCGGCGCGGCACAAGAGATTCCACTCTCCGATTTGCCCGACATAGGACCGCGGCCGGACCGCTCTTTGCTGGCTATCGACGACGCGTTACAGCGCCTCGAGAAGGCCGACCCACTCAAAGGGCAACTCATTGAGATGCGGTATTTCGGCGGGATGACCGCCGAGGAGTCTTCCACGGCGCTGTCTAAGCCGGTAAATATGGTGCGGCGGGAACTGCGCCTGGCACAAGCCTGGCTGCGCAAAGAGATGGCGGGAACCATGTCCAATCGAGAACCCCAACCCATTCCTGCGTATAGCTGATACGTTAGGAATACTCGATGCACTGTTGTCTTTAGGAGAACAAACGGATGAAGGTGTGTTTACAAATAGCTCTGCTGGCCGGTCTTTCAGCGGCTCTGCTGTCGGCGGATGCGACCTACACGCAAGTGACGAAGTTCACTGGCGGTACGGCCGTGGATATGGCCAAGAAAATGGCCAACATGCCCATGATCGGGCGCATGGGCGGCGGAGCTATGAAGAATGCCTTTGAGGACCAGCATTACGACGTTTACGTCAAGGGAAATAAGATGGCGCGGCTGGGCGGCATGATTTCGACGATTTACGATCTCGACGCGGGTACCATCACGACCATCAACAACACCAAACAGACTTACACTACGATGACGTTTGACGAAATGCGCGAGCAGATAGAACAGATGCAGCAACGCATGAACCGGAGACGCGGCGGCAGTGGGGATCTGCAGTTCGATGTGAAGGTTGAAAAGACAGGGCAGACGCGCACGATCGATGGGCAGAGTGCGAAGGAGACGCTGATCACCCTGACCGCCAAGGGGGGAGACGGCCAGAGCGCGAACGGGCAGATGGTGGTAAAAACGCACGCCTGGCTGGTGCCGCTCTCGGCTCCAACTCGAGAACTAGCGGATTTCACGCGCAGGTTGGGGGAGAAATTCGCCTATGCTTACGGCAGTTCGCCGATGATGGGCGCGGCGGCCGGCGGACTGGGTGCGGCTATGAAAGAGGCCTTTAGCCAAGACGGTTATCCAGTAGAGACCGATGTAGAGGTCACTGGATTGACGGCGCCAATGGGGGGAGGCGATCCCAGCGCACCGTTTATGCAGATGGAAACGCTCAGCTCGAACTTTGCCACTGGCGCAGTGGACGCCGCAAAGTTCACCGTGCCTGCGGAGTACAAAGAAGAAAAACGCCGGCACTAGGCCGGCGTTCGGTGCTGTTGTTTATTCCATTTCGCGAGGACGCTTTTTGCGATTGCGTTTGCGCGCCAAAGCTTCCTTGGTACGCCGCTTTTCCCCTGGCTTCAGATAGAAGGAGTGACGCTTGATTTCTTTAACGATGTCTTCCTGCTGCACTTTTCTTTTGAAGCGCCGCAGGGCGCTTTCGAGCGTCTCGCCATCTTGCAGATGGACTTCCGCCAATCAATTCACCACCTTCCAATGTTGAACTTCCATTGTAGCGTGCCTTGCTACAGTGAAGATTCTTCATGGAAATTGTCAAAATAACCGGCAGAGAAATTTTAGATTCGCGCGGAAATCCGACGGTGGAAGCCGATGTTCATCTGGCGGACGGCACGATCGGCCGCGCGGCAGTGCCATCGGGCGCTTCGACAGGCGAGCACGAAGCGGTGGAACTGCGGGATAACGATAAAAGTAGATACCTGGGCAAAGGGACGCTCCAGGCCGCCGACAACATTACGGAAAAGATAGCGCCAGCCCTGGCCTCGCTCGACGCGGCCAATCAAACGTTGATTGACCGCACTATGCTCGACCTCGATGGCACCCCGAACAAGGGAAAGCTGGGCGCGAACGCGATTCTCGCGGTCTCGATGGCCACGGCGCGGGCTTCGGCGCAGTCGGAGATGACGCCACTCTATCGCTACATCGGCGGCGTGAATGCGCGGGTACTTCCGGTGCCGATGATGAACGTGATCAACGGCGGTGCACATGCGGATAATTCAGTCGATCTGCAGGAGTTCATGATAGTGCCCGTGGGGGCGAAGCACTTTGTTGAGGGGCTGCGAATGGGCACGGAGACATTCCACAATCTGAAAGCGGTCCTTAAAAAACGCGGGTATTCCACGGCAGTCGGGGATGAAGGGGGCTTTGCACCCAATCTGAAATCCAACGAAGAGGCGCTCGAAGTTCTGATGGAGGCGATCGGCAAGGCAGGCTACAAGGCAGGCGAGCAGATCGCGATCGCACTCGATCCGGCGACCAGCGAGTTCTACGATAAAGACAAGAAAAAATACGTCTTCAAGAAATCGGACAAGAGTGAGAAGACACCGGACCAGATGGTGGAGTTCTGGTCGAAATGGGCGGCGCAATATCCGATCATCTCGATCGAAGATGGTATGGCCGAAGATGATTGGGACGGCTGGAAGCATCTGACAGATGTCTTAGGAGAGAAGGTGCAACTGGTCGGGGACGATCTGTTCGTAACCAACTCGGAGCGCCTGCAGCGAGGTATCGATCAGGGTGTTGGCAATTCGATCCTTGTAAAGGTGAATCAGATAGGATCGCTTACCGAGACGCTCGAAGCGATGCGGCTGGCGGCCAGCGCAAACTACACGGCGGTGGTTTCCCATCGTTCCGGTGAAACGGAAGATGCCTTTATTGCCGATCTCGCAGTGGCAACCAACGCCGGCCAGATCAAGACCGGATCGGCGAGCCGCACCGATCGAATCGCAAAATACAACCAACTCCTACGCATCGAAGAAGAACTCGGGGCCTCCGCTATTTATCCCGGCAAGCGGGCGTTTCGGCAATAGCGCATGGCGAAATCGAAACCGCTGGTACTGACAATCCTCGATGGGTGGGGGTACTCTCCGGCAATCGACGGTAATGCGATCGCACTCGCGAAGAAGCCTACTTACGATCACTTACTGGCGACTTACCCGAACACCTTGATCCATACTTCCGGACCTTCGGTCGGGTTGCCGGAAGGGCAGATGGGCAACAGCGAGGTCGGTCACATGAACATGGGCGCCGGCCGCGTGGTTTTTATGGATGTCACGCGACTCGATCTGATGATCTCCTCGGGCGAGTTCTTTCAGAATGCGGCGCTGCTCGATCTGATGAAGAAGGCGGCCGGCCACAGGCTTCACCTACTAGGCCTCGCGAGCGATGGGGGAGTGCATGCGCAGTTGACGCATTTGTACGCGCTGCTCGAAATGGCCAAGACACACGGCTTGCACGACGTGTGTGTTCACTGCTTTATGGATGGCCGCGATACGCCACCGGAGAGCGGCGTCGGATATATCGAGCAGATCGAGAAGAAGATGCGGGAAATCGGGCTGGGGAGGATCGCCTCACTCTCCGGCCGCTACTATGCGATGGACCGCGACAAACGCTGGGACCGAATCGAACGCGCCTTCGGAGCGATGGTGTTGGGAAGCGGTACGAAGTTTCAATCGGCTGCGGCGGCGCTGCGCGGTTCCTATGAGCGTGGCGTGACAGATGAATTCGTAGAGCCGGTGACTATTGTCGATAACCGCAACGAACCCGTTGGTTTGATCCGCGATGACGATGCTATTGCGATGTACAACTACCGGGCTGACCGCGCACGCGAGATCACGCTGGCGCTGACGGACACATCGCTCGAAAAGCCTTCTCGCTCGCTTGTGCCGAAGAACCTTGCGTACCTCATGATGACGCAATACGACAAAAATTTTCGGCTGCCCTACGTGCTGCCGCCTGAGCATCCGGACAATATTCTTGCGGAAGTGATGGAGCGTGCCCACTGGAAGAATTTGCGCGTAGCGGAGACAGAGAAGTATGCACACGTGACTTACTTCTTCAACGGCGGGAACGAGAAGCCGTACGGCGGGGAGGAACGTGAGCTTGTGGCCTCTCCCAAAGTGGCAACTTACGATTTGCAACCCGAAATGAGCGCCGCCGGGATCACCGCGAACGTAGTGCGAGCGATCGAACACGGGAGCTTCGATGTGATCGTGATGAACTATGCGAATGCCGATATGGTGGGGCACTCTGGCAAACTCGAGCCCACTATTCGCGCTTGCGAAGCGGTCGATGCGGGCCTCGGTGAAATCTATAAAGCGCTGAAACGCTGCGGCGGTTCCTGGCTGGTGACGGCCGACCATGGAAACGCCGAAAAAATGATCGACCCGGCGACCCATGGTCCGCACACGTATCACACCACCAATCCGGTCCCATTCTTGTATATGACGAACGAGGTGGTGCGGCTACGAGCAAAGGGCGCTTTGAAAGATGTTGCGCCTACGGTGCTCGGCATTCTCGGGCTGGAGCAACCCAGCCAGATGCAGGGGCAAGACCTACGGGGTAGCTGACGGTTCGTGCGCGCTTTGCGGTCTCACGAACCGGACGATGCCGCGGGAATCGCGCATCCAATTACGGGCGATCAATTCCACTTTGATGTCCGGGCTGCCGTTCAGTTCCACCCGTCCCGTGGCTTTCTCTTCCGCGGAAAGCAGGACCGGAGTGGCGTCGTTGACGCGAATCGCGGCGTACACCGCATTGCGTGTGTCTTCGGGCGGCCAGGAAACCAGAACGCTGCGGGAAGATCCGTGAATTTTTAAAGGAATAATAGGCGAAGGCAACTGCAGATATCCCCAGTAGCCGACGGCACAACCCAGAAGCGCAGCCAAAGGTAACACCAGGAACAGACGCGCTGCGGTGCCGGGCGGTTTTTGCCTGGAGCGCAAATTCAATTGCTCGTAAGCATCCGGTAGTTCCGGCGGAGGTTGAGGGGCCGGCGTCTTCCGAATGGAAGTTGGGCGGTCGCGGCGCAAAGGAGGCGGTGTAGGCTCTGGAGCCGCATACGACGGCCCGACGGAAAGCTGGCTGAGATGCTCGGGTTCGGGCTCTTCCTCCGGCTCAGCGACGGAAGCGCCGTCGTCGCGGGACTGAAAAGCAAGGGGCACCTGAGCCAGATCCAATTTTTCCCAAGTTTCTTGAAGCGGGGATTCGGGCGTCCGCCCAGCAACATCTCCCGTAGTCTTAGCTGCCGCCAGTTCGGGTTTGGGCGCCAAGACAAGATCCGGAAGTGGGACAATCTCGGCCGGACCGGAAGATGCGGCTGGCGGCGGAGACGGTGGATTCAGAGGCGCCGGAATAGCGGGTATGGGCCGATCATTGGATGAACCGGCTCGCCCCGGGAGCGGCAGGATGACCGGCTGCGGCCCGCCGTCGCGCGGCACCTTCCCGTCCCGGTCTCGGACAAGGAAGGTGAAGCGAGTTGGCTGGAAACGCTCCGGTTTAACCAGTACGGTGAGCGTGCGAGACTCCGGGAAAAAATAATCGAACAGCACCAACTCGCGCTCCACCAGTTGCAGCGGGCTGCGCGTTCGCGACAGAAACCACCCCACCGGCTTTAACCCGGAAAGTTCGGGATCGGAAGCAGCCGTGTCGAGCTGAACTACCAGGCGCTCCAGATCGATGTCAGAGAGCACAAAGGAGGGACCGGACGCGTGATCACAGGCGATGGGGCGAAAGGCGTCGATCCTCGGACCGTCTTCCTCGAGTAACCCAAATAACAAACCTCCTACTTCGACGCCGCCATGGGAAATCTTGCGATATCCCTCGTTGACCGCGAAATCGATCTCGTGGAATAGGGGCAGCGAATAGGTGACTACCGTGGACGAGTCTGGCGCGGTCCAAACGGCTCGCTCCGCAACTTTCCCTGGCTGACCGCCATTATTCTTTTCTTCTGCCATCACGAAAACTGCGGAAGCACCGATGCGCCGGGAACAAACAGCGAAGCGGTGTCCGAATCATCCGTATCGACCGTTTCCTCCTGGAGCATGTAGTAATAGGTCACAACGCCGATGGCGAGCAACAAAATACAGATCGCCGTCAGCCAACGGGCCGAGCGCAAAGTCCAAAGCGAATCCTCCGAGGCGATGGCGGCGCTGTAGGCGACGATCGCCATGGCCAAGGCCGCCCCCAAACCGAACTTCCATCCCCAGGGCATGATGTCGAGAGCCGCCTGTCCTCCGATCTCCGACCAGGCTGTGAAGATCGCGATGAGCGCCAGCAAGTATTCGCATACATATAGCAATCGTACGGATTTTGCGGTCATGCTGCGAGCTTCCTCATTCTACGATGAAGAAGTACAAACCAGGCCAGGCATTTCACGGTGGCTGACGTTTGTTTTGAAACACATGAAAGTTTCTCTCGAAGGAATCGAATTACACCTGGCGCACCCGGACGAACTTAACGTCACCTGGGTGGGTCAGGAGGAAGCACTTCGGCAGTTGATGGCCGCGTGGCTGGTGATCAGCGAGCGGGACGTGCCGATGAACCCGCGTTTGCTCGGAAAGCCTGGGGTGGGCAAGACCACCATGGCATATGCGGCGGCCAAACGGCTCGGGCGGGAAGTTTATATTACGCAAGCGACTGTCGACACTCGTCCGGAAGATCTGTTGGTCACGCCAGTGATCGAGAGCTCCGCGCGGCTGAAATACGTAGCCTCGCCGCTGGTGACGGCGATGATTCGAGGTGGCGTGGCGGTACTCGATGAAGGCAACCGGATGAGCGAGAAGAGTTGGGCGAGCCTAGCGCCGCTACTCGACAACCGCCGTTACGTAGAGTCGATCGTGGCCGGAATTAAGGTCAAAGCCCATCCGGATTTTCGGCTGGTGGCGACGATGAATGACGATTCTTCCACGTTCGACCTTCCCGAATACATCCATTCGCGGCTACAGCCGCAAATATTGATCGATTTTCCGGAACGGGAAGAAGAACTGGCTATCCTTCGCGAGAATCTGCCGTTTTCGCCTGAGGAGGTTTTGCAGTACGTCACCGATTTTCTTCAGCAGGCACATGCCGCAGATGAGAGCTATACGGTACGTGACGGCATTAACATTGCGCGCTATGCCTTGAAGCTCGAAGGCAATGGCGGACCGGCAGCCAAAAACCTGCTAGTGACGGCCGTGCGGGCCGTGCTCGGCGAGGAAGCCCTGCGCTACAGTTTTCGCCGATGAGTGGCGTCGTCCAGCGTGGCAACATCGCGTATCTTCCGGTCATTCCCGGGCGGCTGGAATTCGCCTGGCGAGTGCGGAAATATCTGCTGGAGCATCGACCGCGTGTTGTGGCCGTCGAGTTGCCGTCATCGCTCGAACGAGCGTATGCGAAAGCGCTTGAGCGCTTGCCGCGCATGTCCGTAATCCTGATCCCGGAAGCGAGGGGCGAAGAAGACGAACGCGCCACCTATATTCCGGTAGAGCCGGGCGACCCCTTTGTCGAAGCGCTGCGAACCGCACGCGAACTGGAAGCGGAGATCGTATTTCTCGAACCGGCGAGCCACGAAAAACCGCATCTGAACGACACTTATCCCGAGCCCTACGCTATTGAACTGATCGGGCTCGACAGCTATCTGGAGGCGTATCGGGTCCATTCGCAGCCGAGAACCCCCCAGATTGATGGCCACGCGGCAGCCATGGCCTGGAAATTGCAGGGAGCGGATCCTTTTGCGCAACTGTGCGCCATCGTGGGGTTGAACATGGTCGACCCGCTGCTCGATGCGATGGAAATGCCGCAGGAACCACCGGCGCCGCCGCGGATTCGACTGTTCGATCGCGCGGAGCTCTTCAATTTGCATCCAGACTGTCTGGCAGAGGTCACGAGCGAACCTCCCTACTTTCAGGAGCTATACGAAGAGACGCGGAACGGCGACCTCAAGACATTTCGGCTGGACCGGCCCCGGTGGCAACTGGCGCTGCTTCGGGACGCCGAAAAAGAATATGGCCTTAATACGGGCGACGCCATGCAGTCCTGGCAGCGGGTAGGAATAGCAAAATTCTCTCGCAACCTGGCGACGCTCGACGGTCAACTAATCCCCGGAGTGTATGACTTGTCTCTCGCCGCACGTTCGCTTGTAGATGATAACTATGCCTATGAGGTTTGGCAAATGGCGAACCGTTTCAGCGTGCAGCCGACCGACGAGGCGGGCATCGAGACACTGAATCTATCAGGAGACGAGGTCTGGCTGCGCACGCGCAAGCTGAGAATTCGGCGCCGTCTTCCACGCATGAAGCAACGGCTAAAACCGGCCGGCCTAAAGGCGCGCAAACGCGAGAAATTCAAGGGCGAGTGGGCGAAGGAAACGAGCGGGGCGTCAATCTGCTCGTATCCGCCGGAAGATCTGGTGATCGAAAATTATGGGCGATTTCTGAAACGCCACGCGAAGATGAAGCTCTCCGAGGAACGATCGCGTACTGAGCCCTTTCTATCGTCGATTCTGGACGGTATCGATTTACGGGAGACGGTCCGGAACTGGCACGCCGGAAAGCTGTACGTTCGCGAATGGGGCAAATTTTCGGGCGATGTAGGCGCGGTGGTCCTTATTTTCGATGACGATCGCGACGATCGCTACCACTATCTGACGACCTGGCTCGGTGAACACCAGAACGAATCGGACATGGCGTTTTATTCGACCCAGCCTTTCGAACATTTGGTGGGGCCCGGTATTGGCCGGGCCGAATATGGTGGGCTGCTAATGACGCTCCCGCCACGCCGCCTGTTCGACGTGTGGAGCGATCCGGATTACGATGCCGCCGAAAACAAGGCCGAACGTCTGCTACTTGCCGGGCTCGACTATTCGATGGAGCGCAATGTCGTGTACATAGCAGCCAAGCCGCCGCGGAGCATATTCCGGAATTTCGCGGCGCGCGTGAATCGGAAAATCATCTACGTACCATTGGGCCAGCTATCGCCAACAAAACTCAAGAAAATTCGCGTGGTCCACGTGCTCGACGGATACCAGCGGCGGGAGGAAGCAGCGCAGTATTTGTGGTAGCTGGAATCGGCACATTGGGACCCCTCCAACATCCGATATACTTGAAATAGATCGCAATATCCCCTCATGAACAGCAAGTTTAAATGGACCATAGTGGGCAGTTCCACCTGTGTAGTGGTACTGCTTTTGCTCGCAGCGCGAAGTAGCCGCGCGGTCGCGCCCGACGATGTATACGGCCATTTGAAGGTGTATACCGAGGTACTCGAGCGGATCAAAATGGAGTACGTCGAAGAGCCTGACATGAAGAGCGTCACTCTGGGCGCAATCAACGGGCTATTGGAGTCGGTGGATCCATTTGCCAGTTACCTGAACGCCGATCAATACAAGCAATACGAAAAAGGGGCAGATGCGAGTAAGGCCGGAGTCGGACTGGTACTGGCGAAGCGCTACGGCTATGTGGCGGTGGTAGACGCGCTGCCGGATTCTCCCGCCGATAAAGCGAACGTCTCCACCGGCGATCTGATCGAAAGCATCAACAATGTTGCAACCAGGGACATGCCGCTTGCCTATGCCGAGCAGTTGCTTCGTGGAGAGGCTAACTCCACCGTGGAACTTACGGTTTTGCGGCTGCGAAATCCCGAGCCACAGAAGCTCACGCTCACACGCTCACTGATTGCCTATCCGGCGATTGTCGCGAAGATGATGCCAGACGATGTTGGCTATTTGCATGTCACAAGCCTGGGAGGCAATCGTGTGGACGAAGTAAAAACCAAGCTGGCTGAGCTGAAGAAGCAGGGGGCCAAGTACGTGGTGCTTGACTTGCGGCATTGTTCCACCGGTGACCAGGAAAAGGGAATACCGCTTGCGAATCTGTTCCTTGATAAAGGTGAAATCACATATTTAGAAGGCCAGAAGGTCGAGAAAAAGACCTTTGACGCTAAATCCGGCGGAGATGTATGGAGCGGACCATTGGTGGTTATTACCAATCGATCCACGGCGGGCGGAGCGGAGATTGCGGCGGCGGCCTTGCTCGACGACAAGCGCGCACAGGTGGTTGGAGAACGCAGCTACGGTGACGCGAGCCTGCGCAGGACGATTCAAATGGATGACGGCGGGGCGGTGATTCTCTCCGTCGCTAAATATTACTCGCCATCGGGCAAAGCGATCCAGGATACGGGCGTTCAGCCGTCTGTACAAATGGCTGAAAATGACAACTCGCCCGAATTGGATCAGGACGGCAATCCGATTCCGGGGTCGGCACCGAAAAAGGCCGACGACAACCTGTTGAAGCAATCCATCGACCTGGTGACTGGGAAGACTACGATTGCACAGCTTACCAACGAGGGTATCGCCACCGTGCCGCCTCAAGTTCGCAACGACCACAGCAATGATCGGCCAACGGTCAGTAAGCCGGCAGCCCAGCCCGATCGGTGAGTTGAGCGATGCCACTTTACGAATACCAATGCGAAAACTGCGGTGAGAGATTCGAGACGATGCAAAAGTTCGCCGACGCGCCGCTCACGGAACATGAAAAATGCGGCGGTCCGGTGCATCGCCTGATCTCGGCACCCGCGCTGCAATTCAAAGGTAGCGGCTGGTACATCACCGATTACGCCAAGAGCGGGGCTGGTTCCCAGACCAACGGCGATTCGCAAAAGAAAGGCGATTCCGGGGACAGCGCCACCAGCAAAGAAGCTTCGCCGGCAAAAACCGAGTCTACGGCGAGTTCCGCGAAATCCTCCGACACTGCCTCCGCCTCCACCACCACTTCAAAACCCGCTTCTGATAAGAAATAAGGGTGACTTCCCGACGTGAGTTCCTGGGCGCCACCGGCGCCGGAGTGACCGCTTCCTTACTAGCAGCACAACAGAAGCCGCGCCCCGCCTCGGTAAACGACAAGATTCAAGTAGCGTTAATCGGCTGCGGCGGCATGGGCCAGAACGATGCCCGTTCCTCGGTTGCAAGCGGCTTGACCAAGATTGTAGCCGCGTGCGATTGCTACGATGGCCGGCTCACGCACATGAAGGAGCAGTACGGACAGGATATTTTCGTGACCAAGCAGTACGAAGAGATCCTGGCGCGGCCGGATGTTGACGCAGTCCTCATAGGCGCGCCCGACCACTGGCATCAGAAAATCACGGTCGACGCTATGCACGCAAAGAAGGATGTGTACTGCGAGAAGCCGATGGTGCAACACATTGAAGACGGGATGGCGGTCGTCGAAGCCCAGAAGCAAACGAATCGGATTTTGCAAGTGGGCAGCCAGCGGGTAAGCTCGATCATATACAAGAAAGCCCAGGAGTTGTATCGCGCCGGAGCCATTGGGAAGTTAATGATGGTGGAGGCGTGGTGGGACCGCAATTCGGCGGTGGGTGCATGGGAATACACGATTCCACCGGACGCCGGCACCGCCACCTGCGATTGGGAGCGTTTTCAGGGCCGTGCTCAAAAAACAGAGTGGGATCCGAAACGATTCTTTCGTTGGCGCTGTTATCAGGACTACGGCACAGGGGTGGCAGGTGACCTGTTCGTCCATCTGTTCTCGGGCCTGCATTTCATCGTCGGCTCAATTGGGCCAACGCGCGTAATGGCGACTGGCGGAACACGGTTCTGGAACGACGGCCGGGATGTACCCGATTTATTACTGGGTCTGTTCGATTATCCGCAAACGGCAAATCACCCGGCCTTCAACCTGGTGCTGCGTGTCAATTTTGAGTGCGGCGCAAAAGAAAACTATGGCTTTCGATTTACCGGCAGCGAAGGGATCATGGAGATCGGCGACAATGTCACGCTGACTGCTGCGCCGCCCGAAAAGGAACCGGGACATACAATCGATACATTTTCCGCCAGCGAGCGAAAGGCCTTCCTGGCCGCGTACAGGCAGAAATACCCTCAAGCCCGGCCCTCCACCGCATCGCTCAAGACCAGCCACGAGCAGACCTTCCAGCCTCCGCCCCACTACAGCGATCATGAGGATCATCATTTGAACTTTGCGCTTGCGGTCCGGTCGCGCAAGCCCGTCGTTGAGGACGCGATCTTCGGCTTCCGGGCAGCTGGGCCCGCTCTGCTTTCTAATGCCAGCTACTTTGAGAAACGCGTGGTCGAGTGGGACCCGAATGCGATGAAGGTGAAGGCTTAGGGGATCAGCTATGTATTCGCCAAACGACACGATCCAGATTGCCCTCATCGGGGCGGGCGGCATGGGCCAAGGCGATACCCGTCTCGCCACGTCGATTCCGGGTGTGAAACTGGTGGCCGCGTGCGACTGCTACGATGGGCGGCTCGCGCACATGGAAGAAGTCTATGGTCAGGACACATTCACCACGCGCGACTATCATGAAGTCGTCGCTCGAAAAGACATCGATGCGGTGATTATCGCTACGCCGGATCATTGGCACTCCCGCATTTCGGTGGATTGCTTGAACGCGGGGAAGCATGTCTACTGCGAAAAGCCGATGGTTCATGCGATTGAAGAAGGTCAGTCCATAATCGGCGCGCAATCCAAATCCGGGAAGGTTTTTCAAGTCGGCAGCCAGTACCGCAGCTCGCTCGCTTACACGAAGGCGCGCGAATTTTTTCAGCAAAACGCCATTGGCAAACTCAATTCGGTGGAAGCATGGCTCGACCGCAACAGCGCAATCGGCGCCTGGGAATATTCGATTCCGACGGATGCAAGCACCAAGACCTGCGACTGGAATCAATTCCAAGGCAATGCGCCGAAGCACCCCTGGGATCCCGCGCGTTTCTTCCGCTGGCGCAACTACCGCGACTACGGAACCGGTGTCGCGGGTGATCTATTTGTGCATCTGCTGACGGGCTTACATACGGTCACGAATTCGCTTGGACCGACTCGCATTTTCGCCACGGGCGGCATCCGTTATTGGAAAGATCGCGACGTGCCGGACGTGATGCTGGCGGTCCTGGATTATCCGGATTCGGATGCGCACCCGGCGTTCAACGTGCTCCTGCGGGTGAATTTTAAAAGCGGCCTTCCGCGCGAATCGTTCGGCGTCAAGTTCATCGGCAGCGAAGGCGTGATGACCGCCGACTTTAACGGTGTGCGGCTCGACAAATTGCCGCAGCCAGACCAATTCGACTACACGATAAAAAGCTTTGCCGAAGAGACGCAGAGAACCCTGACCGCAGCGTGGGACGCCAAGCATGTCACTCCGGAATCCCGGATCATGCAAGCATCGGGCGAAGATCTCGACACTAGCGCCAACCAGCCACAGCTCGAGCATCATAAGAATTTTTATCGCTCAATTCGCGAAGGCCAGCCGTTGATTGAAGATCCGACGTTCGGGCTTCGCGCGGCGGCCCCGGCGCTGTTGACCAATGAAAGCTTGTTCCAGCGCAAGATCATGACCTGGGATCCGCACAAGCTGGCGCAAGGATCGGTTTAGGAGAAGAAATGAAGCCAATACCTTTATGCGCCGTGCTATTTTCGACGGCAGTTTTCGTGCAGGCCCAGGCTCCGGCGAGACCCGCCGCCGGCCCCGGACTCACGCTAACCACCTCCGCTTTTGAAGATGGCGGGATTATTCCAAACAAATATACCCAGGCCGCCGGGCCGAGCGCGGTGTCCCCGAAACTCGAATGGAGCCACGTGCCGGAGGGCACGGTCAGCTTTGCATTGATTTTCCATGATCCTGACGTGGCGATTCAGAAGAAAACTGAAGACGTATTGCACTGGATGGCTTTCAACATTCCCGGCACGGCGCGAGAACTGCAGGAGGGCGTGGCCGCGACGGCGCAACTGGGGGACGGGACGATACAGGCGAAAAACCGCCGGGGTGGAGTGGGCTACATGGGCCCAGGGGCTCCTGCCGCCGGGCCATATCATCACTATACGTTTGAACTTTTTGCGCTAGATACCAAGCTCGACCTTGGTCCCGACGCCACACGTGAGGAAGTTCTCAAAGCAATCGATGGTCATATTCTCGGCAAGGGCGTGCTGAGCGGACGTTTTCATCGCTAGATCCGGGATTTAGATTTTCGACAATCGTTCCAGATAGGCGTTCCAGACGTCCCGCTGGAGCACGAGATGGGCGCACTTTCCCTCGCGTACGATCTCAATCAAACCGGCCGTCTCCAATTCCTTCACGTGATGAGAAATGGTGGCAGCGCTTACACGGTGGGTCTGAAGCAGGACGCCACATGGCATCGGATCGCAGGCAGCGCTGATCTGCTGCAGGATCTGATAGCGTCTTGGTTCAGCCAGAGCACGGCAAATCAGAGCAAATTGGCGATCTGTCAATCCGGCGGCGGCCTTCACACCGGGCGAGGGCACTACGACAGCACCGGCAAGACGGCATTGAGCGAGCCTTGGCGGTAACCCTCGAGATCCAGCGTCACATATAAAAAGCCAAGTTGTTTGAAGATCGCTGAAAAGGCTTGCGCGATTTCAGGAGTGAGCGCGCGTGGCATTTCTTCGCTCGCGACTTCGATACGCGCCAACTCTCCGTGAAAGCGCACACGAAACTGCCGGAATCCCAGCGCACGAATCGCTTCTTCGCCCTGCTCGATAATGCGGATCGTCTCAGGAGTGACCGGAGTTCCATACGGCACGCGCGAACTGAGACAAGCCGCGGCCGGGCGATCCCAGGTAGATAGGCCCGCGCGCCGCGACAATTCGCGGATCTCAGCTTTAGTCAACCCAGCTTCCACCAGCGGCGCCCGGACGCCGTGCAGCTTGGCAGCACGCTGGCCTGGACGATAGTCGCCCAAGTCGTCTTTGTTGACGCCGTAAACGATTGGTGCATCCTCGCGACCGGCGGCAAACGATTCCAGCCGCGTAAACAGCTCGTCCTTGCAGTGGAAGCAACGATTCTTGTCGTTCTTCACATAGTCCGGATTTTCGAACTCGCGCGTCTCGATGTACTCATGCCGGAAACCACATTCCCGCGCGAACGCCTCGGCATCACGTTTATGCGAAGCCGGAATTGAGGCCGAGTCGGCGGTGATCGCAACTGCATTTTCGCCAAGCACGCGATGCGCCGCCCATGCCAGATAGGCGGAGTCCGTTCCACCCGAATAGGCGACGATCACGCGGCCGAGCTTTTCCAAACACTCGAACAGCGCCCGCTCTTTCGCATCGAGAGCTACTGGGTCGGCGCGCAGATTCACGAGGGCGGCCATAGATCAATTATAGGAACTATTGCAGCGGTAACTCTCCGTTCGTGCCGGCTTCCTTCTCCGATTCCGGAATACACGAGGCCGCTGCGACCTGATCCCCATCTTCCATGCGTACCAAGCGAACGCCTTGGGTAGAGCGCCCAGCCTGACGAATCTCGCCGGATTCGAGCCGGATGATTTTCCCTTCCTTGGTGATGATCATCAGGTCGGTATTTTCACTGACCGAGAGCACCGCGACGACCTTGCCGACCTTGGGCGTAGTCTTCATATTGATGACACCCTTGCGACCGCGCGCTGTGAGACGGTAATCGCCGAGAGACGTGCGCTTCCCAAATCCATTTTCGGAGATAGAGAGGATGAGGCCCTGCTTTTCGACGACCTCCAAGCCTACCAGGTAGTCGCCCTCTTCGAGATCCATTGCCCGAACGCCGCGCGCCTGACGGCCCATGGGGCGAACGTCGTCTTCGTTGAAGCGGATAGCCATACCCTCATGGCTACCGAGGAAAATGAAGTTCTCACCGTTCGTGATCGTGGCACCCAGCAGTTCGTCGCCCTCGTCCAGGCCGAGCGCAATAATGCCACGCGAGAGCGGATTATCAAACTCAGTGAGTTCGCACTTTTTGATGACTCCGTGGCGTGTGACCATCACAATGAACTTTCCGGCCACGAATTCCTTCACAGGTAAGAACGCCTTGACGGTTTCATCGGGCTGCAGGCTGATCAAACCAGAAATATGTTTTCCCTTCCCGGTTGTTCCCGCATCGGGAATTTCATAGATCTTCAGCCAATAGACACGGCCCTTGTTTGTAAAAATCAGAAGATAGGCGTGGGTAGAAGCGATTACGAGATGCTCGACCACGTCTTCCGAGCGCGTTCCCATACCGATCCGGCCTTTGCCTCCACGTAATTGCCGCTGGTAGGTATCGACCGATGTCCGCTTCAGATAGCCGCCGCGCGAAACCGTCACCGCGACATCTTCCATCTGCACCAGATCCTCTAAACGGATCTCGCCCGTATCCTCGATGATCTGGGTACGCCGCTCGTCGCCGAACGTCTTCTGCACTTCCTTCAGCTCTTTAACAATCAGGGCCTTCAATACTTTTTCGGAAGCCAAAATTTCGGTATATTCGGCAATCAGGCGTTGGATCTCGGCCAGTTCGTCGAGAATCTTCTGCCGTTCCATACCGGTCAGGCGCTGCAATTGCAATTCGATGATGGCCTGCGCCTGGCGCTCTGTAAATTCGAACCTGGCGACGAGGCCGTCACGGGCTTCCCGGGGCGCTTTGGCCGCACGGATCAACGCGATCACCGCATCCAGATTGTCGAGCGCCTTTTGGAAGCCGAGCAACAAGTGCTCCCGCTCGCGCGCTTTGCGCAACAGGTAGTCCGTACGCCGCCGCACCACGTCCACGCGGTGATCGAGGAAGCGCTTGATCACATCGATCAAACCCAACTCGCGCGGCTGCCCGTTGACGATCGAAAGCATGATGACGCCGAAGTTGATTTGCATCTGCGTCTGCTTGTACAGATTATTCAGCACGACTTCAGCGTTCTCGCCACGCTTCAGTTCAAAGACAATCCGCATCCCGTCACGATCGCTTTCATCGCGCGCGTCGGAAATGCCTTCCAGCTTCTTTTCGTTCACCAGCGCCGCTACGTGTTCGAGAAGACGAGCCTTGTTGACCTGGTATGGAATTTCGGTAACTACAATGGCTTCGCGATCCTTGCCAAACTTTTCGGTGGCCGCCTTCGCTCGGAGCCGCAGACTTCCCCGCCCCTTGGTGTAGTAATCGAGGATGCCCTGCCGGCCGAGAATGAAGCCGCCCGTCGGGAAGTCCGGCCCGGGCGCCGTTTCCAAAATCTTGGCGAGCGGAGTGCGCGGATCGTTGAGCAGGAGGATCGCGCACTCGACAATCTCCTTTAAATTGTGCGGCGGAATATTCGTCGCCATGCCGACTGCAATACCGGAAGAACCGTTGATCAGCAGGTTGGGAACACGTGTGGGAAGAACCTCGGGTTCCTGCTCGGTCTCGTCGTAATTCGGCCGGAAATCGACCGTCTCTTTGTCGATATCTTCGAGCAGCTCTGCGGCAATGCGCGACAGACGGGCTTCTGTGTATCGTTCGGCCGCCGGGGGATCGCCGTCCACCGAACCGAAATTACCTTGACCGTCGACAAGCGGATAGCGCATGTTGAACGGCTGCGCCATGCGCACCAACGCATCGTAAATCGGCACGTTGCCGTGGGGATGATATTTACCCATTACGTCGCCGGTGATTTTGGCGCACTTACGCGTGGGGCGATTGTAGTGCAACCCCAATTCGTGCATCCCATAGAGGATGCGCCGGTGCACAGGCTTCAGCCCATCGCGCACGTCTGGCAACGCGCGCCCCACGATCACGCTCATGGCGTAATCGAGGTACGAACGCTTCATTTCGTCTTCGATGTTGATGTGAACTAGATTTTTGCTGTCGCCGGGCGGAAACAAAACACCGCTGCCGGAACCCTCTTGATCGGCCAAAGAAACTCCTAGACGGCTGCTGAAATGCTTGGCAAGTTGCTGTAAAACCTATCACTTACCGAGCTAGTGCCGGATACCTCTATTCTACCAGTTTCATGGGTCAAGTTGTTGAATCAGCTACACTAAAAGAAACTGTTCCAATGCTCTCGATCGTAATCCCCATTCATAATGAGGAACCGGCTATTTTGCCGCTCTATGACCGCCTGACGATGGTCCTCGAGAGCTTAAAGCGGCCATACGAGATTCTGTTTGTCGATGACGCCTCGATCGATCGAAGTTTCGATCTTCTGGCAAACCTGGTAGAGACTGATGCCCATTTGAAAGTGCTGCGCCTCCGGCGTAACTTCGGCCAGACGGCGGCTCTGGCGGCGGGTTTCGACGAAGCGCAAGGCGAAGTAATTGTCTCACTCGACGGCGATTTACAACACGCTCCGGAAGACATTCCGCTCCTACTCGAAAAAATTGACCAGGGGTATGACATAGCGAGTGGCTGGCGCAAGAATCGCGTGGATAACGCGATGACCCGTAAATTTCCTTCGCGCATCGCCAACTGGATGATGAAGCGCGTTTCGGGCGTGGAACTGCACGATTTCGGAACCACATTCAAGGCCTACCGATCGGAAGTGTTGAAGGAAATCAATCTTTACGGCGAGTTGCACCGCTTCATTCCAGCACTCGCGAGCTTTTATGGCGCGCGCGTCGCGGAAGTGCCCATCACGAACATCGAGCGGCCAAACGGGACTTCCCATTATGGGTTAAGCAGAACTGTGCGCGTGTTCTTCGACATTCTGACAATTCAATTTCTGCTGCGGTATTTGACGCGTCCCATGCATTTCTTCGGCAAGTGGGGCTTGTCGGGCATTGGACTCGGCAGCATCGTACTAGTGGTCCTGCTAATTGAAAAGATCGCCGGCCGCGACATTATCGCGGAGCACGGGCCGTTGTTGATCGCGGGCGCCATGCTTTGGTTCGCCGGTTTGATGCTATTCAGCGTCGGCTTAATCGGCGAAGTTCTCATGCGCACTTATTTCGAAAGCCAGGGCCGCCGCATTTACGCGATACGCGAAGTGCGGTGCCGTCGTGAGCAAGTGGTCGATGGCGCGCGCTAACTCCTACGACGGTTACGTCTTCGACTACGGCGGCGTTTTAGCCCATCACCAGACGGACGCCGACCAGGCGCGGCTAGCCGATATTGCCGCCATTCCTCGGGACCTTTTCTCCAATTTGTATTGGGACACTCGTCTCGATTACGACAAGGGAAGCGTAACCGCGGCGGAATATTGGGGCAACATCGCCCGCGAGGCCGGGAAGACTCTCTCGGCAGCAGTGATCGAGGAGATAGTGGACGCGGACAATCGAAGCTGGATGCAATTCGATGAGCAGATGTGGAATTGGATCGCCGAGCTACGCGCGGCAGGAAAGCGTGTGGCGATGCTCTCGAACATGCCGCGTGATCTGGGCGAGGCGCTCGGGTCGCAAACCGATCGATTGCGGGTGTTCGATCACGTTACTGTCTCTTACGACGTTCGCTCGGTGAAACCGGAGCCGGCGATCTACCAGCACTGCCTGGCCGGCATCGGAACGACGCCCGAGCGCACCATCTTCCTCGACGACCGCATTGCCAACGTGCAAGGAGCCGAGGCGCTGGGTATCGGGGCGATTGAGTTTCTGAACCGCGACGATGTGTTGTCGCGTCTGCGCGGCTAAGAGACCTGCTTCTCGCTGGTCATCGAAACGACACGCCGGGCGGGATTTCTCTCCTGTTTTCGACCCCAGGCTGACATCTCCTCGAGTACGCTCCGCAAACTTTTGCCGATAGGAGTCAGAGAGTACTCGACTCGCGGTGGAACTTGCGCGTAGACCTTGCGGCGCACAAGCCCGGCGCGCTCCATTTCGCGAAGTTGCTGAGTAAGCATCTTCTGCGTGGCGTTTGGAATGTCCCTGCGTAATTCCGAGAAGCGTTTCGTGTGCTCCAGCAGAAACCATAAGATGAGCGGCTTCCAGCGGCCGCCAATGGCCTCTAGGGTTGTGTAAACCGGACAAATTGGCAGCGCATCGAGGTTGCAGTCGACTTTTGTTTTCATCCGTTAGTTTCCCTCGGGTACCTATGCCACAAAATAGTGCGTACTTCTCCTCATTGGCGCAAGCATGGTACATCTTACCTGATAGGGCTGCTATTCCCCTCAAAGGCCGGGTGTCATGTGGATTGTTAAGCTGGCGTTAAATCGCCCCTATACCTTCGTTGTTGCCGCCATTCTGATCCTGTTTCTCGGCGCCGCGGCCATTGTCAAGACACCCACTGATATCTTCCCCAACATCGATATTCCGGTAATCAGCGTTATTTGGACGTATACCGGCCTCCCGACGGAGGAAATGGAAAAGCGCATTACAACGTACAGCGAATTTGTGATGGCGATCGTCAACGACGTCAAGAGCATCGAAAGCCAAACGCTCAACGGCACTTCGGTCATCAAGATCTACTTCCATCCACAAGTCCACATCGACGCGGCAACGGCGCAGGTAGCGTCAGCAGTGCAGGCGATTCGTTTCCGGCTACCGCCGGGGATCAATCCGCCCTGGATTCTACGCTTCGGTGCTTCGACCGTGCCGATTATTCAGCTTAGTTTGAGCAGCAAGACGCTGAACGAAGCGGCACTCTACGATTACGGTCTCTTTCGAGTTCGCCAACAACTCTCTACGGTCCCTGGGACATTGCTACCCGCCCCTTACGGCGGAAAAGCCCGACAGATTATGGTCGATCTGGATCAGAATCTGATGCTGGCCAAGGGTTTGACACCGAATGACGTGAACAACGCGATCAACGCGCAGAATCTTACTCTTCCCTCGGGTACTGCGAAGGTCGGGAGGCGCGACTATACCGTAAGTCTCAACAGCAGTCCTCTCGACCCGCTCGAGCTCAATGATATTCCGGTCAAAGTCGTAAACGGAACGATTATCTATATGCGTGACGTGGCGCAGGTTCGCGATGGCTACGCTGTGCAACAGGCATCGGTGCGAACCGACGGTCAGCAGTCAGTATTGCTGACCATCATGAAGACCGGCAGCGTTTCCACGCTGGAGATTGTCGATCAGATTAAGAACCAGGTGCTCCCTGTATCCCGCGCCTCCGCGCCGCCCGGCTTGAATATCAAGGAGCTTTTCGATCAATCGATTTTCGTGCGTGCGTCGATCCAAGGTGTTTTGCGTGAAGGTGTGATTGCCGCTGGGCTTACAGCCGCGATGATCCTGCTCTTTTTGGGAAGCTGGCGCAGCACACTAATCATCGCGGTTTCCATTCCACTATCGATCCTATGCTCGATCATGGCTTTGAGCGCGATGGGCCATACGTTGAATGTCATGACCCTAGGAGGATTGGCTCTTGCCATCGGCATCCTGGTGGACGACGCGACGGTAACGATCGAAAACATCCATCGCCACATGGGACGCAAGCCGCTCCGTGACGCCGTGCTCGATGGCGCATCGCAGATTGCGATCCCAACATTCGTATCCACCTTGACGATTTGTATCGTTTTTGTGTCGGTCTTGTTTCTTACGGGACCGGCGCAGTATCTGTTCACGCCCATGGCATTGGCCGTGGTCTTTGCAATGGCTGCGTCCTACCTGCTGTCGCGCACGTTAGTGCCGGTCATGGTCAATTTTCTGCTGAAAGCGGAACAGCATGAGGTCAATCCGGAAACAGGAATCGCAGTGGAAGACCACGCCGCAAAGAATTGGCTTGGGCGTTTCAACGAACGTTTCAACAAGGCTTATATTGCTGTGCGCACGCGCTATACGGGCGCCTTGACGTGGTTCATCGGAAACCGACGTAGAGCGTTCCTGCTGGCGGGAACCGCCATGATTACGCCGTTCTTGTTGCTACCGTTCGTAGGCCGGGATTTCTTCCCCGACGTCGACGCCGGACAATTGCGGCTCCATGTTCGTGTGCAACCCGGCACACGGCTGGAGGAAACCAAAATTGTCTTTTCGCACATCGAGGAGGAAATTCGCAGGATCATTCCCGCGAACGAACTGGAGTTGGTTCTGGACGACATTGGCAAGCCGCCCGAGGGGTTCAATCTTGCCTTCGGAGATGGAGCGAACCTAGGCAGCTTCGACGGGGAAATCCTGATGGCGCTTAAGGAAAACCATCATCCTTCACGCGATTACGTGAAACGCTTGCGCGCGCGCCTTCCCAAACAGTTCCCCGGTGTCACCTTCTTTTTCGCGCCCGCGGACATCGTGAGTCAGATTCTGAATTTTGGTCTTCCAGCTCCGATCGACGTGCAGGTGCAAGGGTACGGAGGTCTCGCCAATTACGCAATCGCTCAAAGCATTCGGCATAAGTTGGCACGCCTACCGGGCGCGGTCGACGTGCACGTGCACCAGGTGTTGAATGGTCCCGATCTGCATTTGGATGTAGATCGGACGCGCGCCGCGGAATTCGGGCTGACCCAGCAGGACGTCGCCAACAACATTAATATCGCATTGAGCTCGAGCGCGCAGGTAACGCCCAATTGGTGGCTTGATCCGAAGATGGGCATTACGTACGCGGTGGCCGCACAAACTCCGCAGATCCGCATCGATTCTGTCAATGCCATTGAGAACACGCCTATCCTCTCCCGCGGCAACGACACGCAAGCGCAACTTCTTAGCAACATGACGCAAATCACGCACCGGGTGTCCCCGGTGGTAGCAAATCACCACAACGTGCAACCCGTATTTGACGTATACGGAAACGTTCAAAACAGCGACCTGGGCACCGTTGCCGCCGGTATCGACCGGATTGTGAAACAGGCGTCGAAGGACCTGGCCCCGGGAAACCGGATAGAAGTGCTTGGCCAAGTGCAAAGCATGCGAGAAGCCTTCTCTCGACTTGGTCTGGGCCTAGTTTTCGCGGCGGTGCTTGTGTACCTCTTGATGGTGGTTAACTTTCAGAGCTGGACCGATCCGTTCATCATCATCACCGCTCTACCGGGCGCGTTGTGCGGAATTGTCTGGGCTCTTTTCCTGACTCAGACCACGTTCAATGTCCCGAGCCTGATGGGCGCGATTATGAGCATCGGCGTCGCGACCGCCAATAGTATCCTGCTAGTGACCTTCGCCAATGAACGCGTGGAACTCGGACGGACCCCGTTCGACGCGGCAATTGACGCCGGTTGTACGCGTCTGCGTCCGATCGCGATGACCGCGCTTGCCATGATCATCGGCATGTTTCCGATGGCCCTGGGTCTAGGCGAAGGCGGCGAACAGAATGCGCCGCTCGCACGCGCTGTCATCGGTGGTCTGGCAGTCGCCACGTTCGCGACATTATTCTTTGTACCGCTAATGTTCGCCGTGCTTCATAAGCCAATGCGAAGCGCTGAAACGGAGACTGTCTAATGTCGATTGATTCCGCCCAACCGGACGCGACACCCAAACGCCGGAAGACACGAATTCTTGGCTTTGCGGCGCTTGTCCTGCTACTTCTGATTCTGGGCATTGTACCCAGGCTGGAGCGCCACAATGCAGCCGTGGCACAAGCGCGCAGCGTCGAAGACGAAGTGCTCATCGTATCCACTAGCCAGGCCAAGGCGGCACCCGCGAGTTCTGCGTTACTGCTTCCGGGTAATACCCAGGCGGTCACCGTCGCTGCCATTTATGCACGCTCGAGCGGTTATGTCAGCAAGCGGCTAGTGGACATCGGGACGAAGGTGAAAGCCGGGCAGTTGCTGGCGGTGATCGAATCGCCCGAAGTGGACCAGGAGTTTGCCCAAGCGAAGGCAAATGCCGAGCAGGCGCGGGCCGGACTCGAGCAGGCGAAGGCAACTCTTCAACAATCGGAAGCGGGATTGAATCAGGCCAAAGCGAACCTGGAGCAGGCTCATGCGAACCAGGAAATTTCGCGCCTGAGCTACACGCGCTGGGATCGTCTGGTAGCGCGCGGTGTTGTCTCCAAGCAGGCGGCTGACGAACGGCGAACCGATTTTTCGGCAAAGCAGGCCGAGGTAGCGGCGTCTGAGGCGAGTATCCACACTGCCGAAGCTAACATCGTGGCGCAGCGGGCCAATGTGGGCGCCGCTCAAGCCGCGCTCGCGGCGCAGCTCGCCAATGTTCAGAGGCTCGAGGAACTGCGCGGATTCGAACGAGTGGTGGCACCGTTCGATGGCGTAATCACCGAGCGTAAAATCGAGCGCGGCGATCTTGTGACAGCCGGTAGCGGCGGCGACCGGAATCTCTTTTCCATTGCGCAACCCCGGACACTACGGATTCAAGTGAACGTGCCACAAGCGTTCTCCGTCGACTTGCGACCCGGCCAAACGGCCGAAGTGATCGTCGCGGAGCGACCCGGCGAGCATTTTGAAGGCAAAGTGGTTCGAACGGCGAATGCTCTCAACGCCGCATCGCGGACTCTTCTTACTGAGGTGCAACTCGAAAACAAAGACGAACGCCTGTTACCCGGAATGTATTCGCAAGTCAAGTTCGTCGTGCCGGCCACGCGGACCGCCGTCATCGTTCCCGCGGACACGCTAGTCGTCAACAGCCAGGGCACGCGAGCGATTGTCGTCTCGCGGCAAAACACGATTCACTATGTGCCGATCCAGGTCGGCCGGGACTTCGGCACATCGGTCGAAGTCTTAGATGGCCTCAAAGCCGGTGAGACCGTGATATCGAACCCGGTGGACACTCTCGCCGAAGGACAGCGGGTTCAGACGCAGGCAAACGGCTCTTCGAAGGAATAGAATGCGGTCTCGTCTCTTCGTAGCACTGTTATTCTCCACTTCGCTGTTCTCCCAGGATGCACCGCAACTCCAGGACTCGGCCAGGTTGGGTACTCTGATTCGGGACGGCAAACTTTACTTGTCGTTACGAGACGCGATTTCACTTGCTCTCGAAAACAATCTCGATATAGAACTCGAACGCTTTGCGCCCGGAATAGCCGACACCGACCTGCTGCGCGCACGCTCAGGCAATACATTGCGGGGCGTTCCGTTGACGGTCCGCGAAGGGCCGATTGGGTTGGGTGAGCCGCAGATAACGAGCACGGGTACGCTCGGAGGCGGCAATGTTCCTGTTTTGAGCGCCCTGGTGGGCCCGCGCACGGAAACGGATCTCTCGATACTCGGCTCGATTCCGCTTTCGACAGGGCCGCCTTTGCCGAATCTTGACCCCACTCTCACTGCAACGGCGGGTTGGGATCACACCTCCGTTCCACAAAACAGCACGTTTCTCTCAAACATTCGGTCTCTGAACTCGGAGACAACGGTAGGCAATTTAGCGATCGAGAAAGGATTCCTTACGGGCGGCACGGTGACGGCAGGCTGGAATAACACATACCAGAAAATCAATAACCCGTTGAATTCGCTCGATCCGGCGACCTATTCGAGCTTGAACGTGAGCTTTACACAACCCTTGCTGCGGGGCTTCGGATGGGCAGTGAACGACCGCTACATTCGCATTGCGAAGAATAACAAGAAAGTGTCGGATCGGGTTTTCGAGCAGCAGGTCATCAGCACCGTGGCGGCGGTGGCCCGGCTTTATTGGGACTTAGTCAGCCTGGAGCGCGACGTCGAAGTCCGATCGGATGCAGTCACGTCCGCTCAACGGCTTTTGGCTGACAATCGGGCGTCCGTCGAAGAAGGCACGCTCGCGCCCATCGACGTTACCAGGGCGCAGGCCGAGGTATCACATCGGGAGCGCGACTTGAGCGTTTCGAAAACAAGCGCACGGCAGCAGGAGATGATCGTCAAAGACTTTCTTACCCGGACGATTCTGAAGGCGTCATTGGCCAACATTTCGATCGTGCCAACGGACACAACCAACGTTCCGCAAAGCGAGGATTTCGCGCCGGTCGACGAGTTGGCAGATCGCGCCTTTAAGACGCGTCCGGATCTCGCGCAGGCGCGTCTGCAGCTTGAGAATTCGCAAATCAGCTTGAAGGGAAGCAAGAACGCGGTTCTCCCTTCGCTGGACCTACGTGCCGGCTTGCAAGAGAACGCGCTGGTAGGAGACCCGAACCGCTTTACCACCAGTTCCCTCGGACAGATAGCTTCTCAGCCGGACCCGTTCTTCCTGGATAGCTATAGCGGCGCGCTGGGACAGTTGTTCCATCACAACTTTCCAGATTATGGGGTTGGTGTGTCGCTCAGCATCCCACTCGCAAACCGGGAGGCCCGGGCCGATGTCGCGAGAGATCGACTACAGGTACGCCAACAGGAAATACGTTTACGGCAACTAGAAAAAGAAGTATGGCTCGAAGTCCAGAATGCGTTGATCGCGGTCCAACAGGCGCGCGAGACTTACAAGGCGGCGCAACAGGAACGTATCTTGCAGGAGCAGACCGTCGAAGCAGAAACCGAAAAGCTCGGGGTCGGCGCCACTACGAGTTATCAGGTCATCCAATATCAAAGAGACCTCGCGCAGGCACAATCTGCCGAAATAGCCGCAGCGGGCGACTATTTCAAGGCACGTGTGGCGCTTGAACGCGCAACCGGCACGATTCTGGCCGATAACGGCGTGATACTTTCAGAGGCGATAACGGGTGAAGTCCATCACTAGAGGTGAACTGCGATGCTGCTTACAGGCGCGATCGTAACTGCGGAAGAATTAGTTAAAGGTCTCAGTACCCGACTGGCTGAGTATCTGCCCGGCGCGGACACCGGACAGCCAGAATTTGTAGACAAACGAACCTGCTGGACCAAGATGGCGGGCCAGGCGCTCGCATCGTATGCGCGCGTGCTCGGTGTTACTGCGAGTGTGGATGATCACAGCAAGTTTGGCGAACGGCGCCAATACAATGCGCTCTGGACCAAGGGAGACGCGGCCATACTCGCGATTGCGTCATCGTGGGGAGACCGCGAGGAACTGGAGCGCAGCTTCCACCGTTTGTTGCTTTTGAAGGCTCCGCAAAAATTGCTTCTCTACACTTGTACCAAATGGCAGGACGCGGTGCTCGATCAACTCTCCGGAGCCGTGCTGCGCTATCCGCATCATCTCGAAGGCGAAGAATACATAGCTGCCAACCTGGTAGGCGCGGAACGTAAGGTTTACGGCACGACATTGACGATACCCCATAGCGGATCATTGAAGCTTCAGGAAACGACTTTTCGCCCGGTGGCCGGTTCGCCATTCCGTTGGTAGCGCGCATTTTCGATATAATCGCTCGGCGGCATCCGGGAGGGGATCGCCCTTATGAGCAAACGCATCGCTTTTTGCGCGGATGGCACGTGGGACAGTGCCAGCAACCGCACCAACGTATACAAGCTTTTCAAATCGCTGACTATCAGCGCGGAACAGGTGCCTATTTATGATGACGGCGTCGGGGCTAATGGCGATCCCATTAGCAGGCTACTGGGGGGCGCGTTTGGAACCGGCCTTTGGGAAAAGATCAAGCAAGGCTACACCAAGATCTCCCATGTATACGAGCAGGGCGATGAAATCTTCATCTTTGGCTTCAGCCGGGGCGCATTTACCGCCCGCAGCCTGGCCGGTATGATTGCGGCCTGCGGTCTACCGACGAAGAACTTTACCGACGATCTGGTCGAGACCGCCTTCGACGCTTACCGCGACAAGAGCAATCGCCAGGAAAAGCTCAAAAAACTGGCGAATTGCGACATGTTCAATGGCGATATAGAAATGGTGGGTGTCTGGGACACCGTGGGTTCTCTCGGAATTCCGTCGGCTATCGGGGCGATCGATCCGGTGTTTTATGGATTTCTGGACACCAGCTTGAATCCGAAAATCAAGCACGGCTATCACGCGCTCGCGATGGATGAGAGGCGCGCCCAATTTCCGCCAACCCTCTGGACAGGCCAGCCCGCCGCGGGGCAGGTACTCGAGCAAGTCTGGTTCACCGGTGCTCATAGCGACGTGGGCGGTGGAGAACCCGACGACTCCCCCGGCAAAACCGCGTTGTCCGACATCACTCTCGGCTGGATGATGGGTAAGGCAAGCGCACTGGGCCTGCAATTCGATGCAAACGTACAGAAGCAATATATGTGTCCGTTCGACCCGGAAGTGGCGCTCGATCAATTCCACGAGTCATGGAAGGTATTTTGTGGATTCCCGATACGACGTACCATCGACAAGAGCGCTTCTATCGCGAACAGTGTCGTGGTGCGTTGCGGCCATGACACGGCCTGGCGGCCACAGAACCTAATCTTTGAAAATGGCACGCTGATATCCGGATATCAGATTGTAACGGTAGTGAATGAGCCGGCCGCTGCCGGCGTACAGCGCGCAGGCGGTTAGCGCTTTCACCCTGCGATACGCTGTTAGGCTGTGAATCTTCGACCGGCGCTTTTTCTCCTTAGCTGCTCCTTTCTTTGTTTCGCTGCCGACCGGCTGGATGTCGGTCATCCGGATCCGGAAGCGGCAGGGATGAATGCGCAAGGCCTGGCGGCCATTCCTGTTCGCATGAAAGAGTACGTAGATTCTAACCAGACCGCCGGCACCGTCACGATTGTGGCTCGTCGCGGCAAGGTGGCCAGCTTTGAGGCAACCGGCTACCAGGATCTCGAAAGCAAGAAGCCCATGCACAAAGATGCAATGTTCCGCATTGCGTCCCTTACAAAGCCGATCACTTGCGCCGGCATCATGGTGCTGGTGGACGAGGGGCGAATTTCGGTGATCGATCCAGTCGAAAAATTTCTACCGGACTATAAGGGCATCAAGGTTCGTGGTTGCTCGGGACTTTCCGCTTACGGCTGCACGGGGGTAGCGCCTGCGCGCGCGATCAACGTTGAAGACCTGATGACACATACGTCCGGCCTCGAAGGAAATTTGAACACGCAAGGCGGAACACAGCCGGCGACGCTCTCCGATCTTGCCGCACTAGGGGCAAAAACACAATTGCTCTTCGACCCGGGGACGCACTGGAATTACAGCAACATAGGATACACCGCACTGGGGCGCATTATCGAAGTTGTCTCAAAACAGCCTTACGATGTTTTTCTCGAGCAGCACATTTTTGCGCCGCTCGGCATGCAAGACACCTCCTTCTTTCCACCGGATGAAAAACTCGCACGCCTGGCGACGCTATATACGTTGGCGGACGGTGGTTTGAAACGCTCTGCCAATCAGTTCGGCACACATCAGGGGCCAAAAATTCCAGCGCCGGCGGGAGGCATAATCAGCACCGCGGAAGACATCTTCCGCTTCAATATGATGATGCGCAACAAAGGCACGCTTGATGGGAAGCGAGTTCTATCAAGTGCGGCCGTTACGCTGATGACAACATCGCACACCGGAGACATCAAGGCGGGTTGGGTACCCGGGGTAGGCCACGGTTACGGATACGAAGTAGTGCGGAACCCGGAAGGAATGTTCCGTTATAACTCGATCGGCAGCTATGTGAAGGGCGGCGCCTTCCGGACCTACGAATGGGTAGATCCCGAGAAAGACCTGGTAGGGGTTTTCATGATGCAGTTGACCAACGGCGGCGGCGATACGGCTGACGAGATCAACAGCTTCATGGCGATGAGCGCCGCCGCTATCGAATAGATTCTCTTACTCGCAGCGCAGTGAAGCCGCCGGATCGACCCGGGTGGCGCGCAATGCGGGAATCCAAACCGCGCCTAGCGCCGTTAAACTTAGCACAATCGGGACCATAGCAAAGACCGCCGGATCGGAGGCCTGCACGCCGAACAGGAAGCTTTTCAACAGCCGGGCCAGCCCAAACGCGCTGGCGGTTCCTACGACGACCCCCAGCAGCGCAAGCCGCATGCCCTGAAACAGCACCATCTTTCGCACATCGCCGGTCTCCGCTCCGAGCGCCAAGCGAATGCCGATCTCCTGCGTCCGTTGCTGAACGGAATAAGCCATGAGTCCGTATACGCCGATGACAGCGAGGAGCAGGGCCGCTCCGGCAAACACCGACATCAGCAGCATGTTGAATCGCTGGCGCGAAGTTGAGCGCGAAATTACCTCGGCCATGGTCCGGACATCGGTAACCGGCAGCCCGCTCACCTGCCGAAGCTGTTCACGAATCTTCGGCAGCAACGCCGTCGGCTCGCCACGCGTCCGAACCACCCACGCAAGCGGAGTCAGGCGAACATTGAGCGCGTTGATCGCATCGGTAGTCTGAGAGTACGGAACGTACATAGCAGGACGTGGGTCGCGGTTCAGTGCACCATCGCGGATATCGCTCGCGATGCCGATGATCTGCCGCGGCATTTCAGCTTCGAGCTCGCTCATGATGCCCTTGCCGATCAGGATGCGGTCCATCAGAGGATCGCCCTTCGGCCAGAATTGTTTGGCCATGGCCTGGTTGATGATCACCACGGGAGCGCCCGAGGCGTTGTCGCGTTCGGTAAACGATCGGCCACGCAGGATGGGAATTTTGAACACTTCAAAGAATCCGGGCGCGAGCGTCTGCCATCCGCCGCCGCCGTGGAATGGGCCCTTGTCAAGCGGGCGGCCGATCACGCGGAATGGCAAACCATAACCACCTTCTAGCGGAATGCAGCAGGTGGCGCTCGCACTAACTACGCCTGGAATTGCACGGAGCCGCTCCAAACCATCGCGAGTCAGCTGTTCTACCGCCGCGGTGCGGGCATACTTCGTGCTGTTGAGCGACATCCGCATCGTCAACACGTTTTCTGAGTCAAAGCCCGGTTTGACGGCTCCCAGAGCCAGCGCGGTGCGGATGAGCAAGGCTGCCCCGATAAGCAGCATTGCCGCCAGGGCAATCTCGCCAACCGCCAATGCCGCACGGCCTCGATTCTGCTTGCGACCGCTGCCGGACCGGCTTGCACTCTCTTTGAGAGTGGCGCCCAGATCGGCGCGGGACGATTGAAAAGCCGGTATCAAACCGAAGAGAACGGTTGTAATTAAAGTGACGACAGCGGCGAAGAGCAAGACACGCCAATCGGTCGTTACCAATGATCCATCGACGCCGATACGGGGTAGATTGGCGGTGTTGACGAGGAGCAGCGCGCGAATTCCCGCGATTCCCAGCACGGAGCCGAGCACGGCGCCGGCGGCCGCCAGCATCAGGCTCTCGGTAAGGAGCTGCCGTATCATGCGGCCGCGTCCGGCCCCGAGCGCGGCACGAACAGCGATCTCACGCCGGCGGCCGATCGCGCGTGCGAGCAGCAGATTCGCCACATTGGCACAGGCAATCAACAGGACGACTCCGACGGCACAGGCAAGAACGATCAGCGTGGAACGAGCGTTCCCGACCAGGGCTTCCCGCAAGCTCTCCACGCTGAAACCGTCCTTGGGCTGAAGAGCCGTGGGAAACTTATGACGAAATTCACCGGCCGAAAGCGCCAGCCGCGCCTTCGCCTGATCCAAAGTGACTCCCGGCTTCAGCCGTGCGCCGACTGTGAAATAGTGCCCCTGATCATGCGTGTTGGGATCGAGTTGAAACGCCGTCCAAACGTCGGGATCGGGACCAAATTCGCGAAAATCGAAAGTCTTGCCAATGACGCCGATGATGGTGTGGGGCTGTCCGCCGAGCTCGATCGCTTTCCCTATAATGTTCGGATCGTGGCTAAAACGGCGCGTCCACAAGCCTTCACTGACCACGGCAACGTGATCGCCGTTCGGACTGTCTTCGGCGGTTGAGATTGTACGACCTAGAACAACAGGCGCTCCGAACAGCCGGAAGAAAGCAGCGCTCACCTGCCCCGAACGTAATTGCAGCGGTAACTCACCGCCGGTCCAGTTGACCACCCCACCACGGAAGGCCGCAACATCTTCGAGGACGGTCAATTGCTGGCGCCAATGCGCGAACTTGGCCGGCGAGGCGGCGGGCCCCGATCCCTCAGGCGACGTGCTCATGAGCAGAACGATCCGATCGGCCTCCGGGAAAGGCGGAGGCTTGAGAAGAACCGCGCTGACGATCGAGAAAATGGCGGTATTCAGCCCAATTCCTATGGCCAGCGCGGCGATGGCCGTGGCTGTGAAGCCTCGATTCTGCCAGAACAGGCGAAGCGAATAGCGAACATCCCGGAGGAACGAATCCATTCCGGTTTAGACGTGATCTCAGGCCCGAAGTTCCCGGAGACTAACGGCTTACTGCCAGCCGCCACCCAGAGCGCGATAAAGTTCCACTACGCTAGCCAATTCATCGCGTCGCAAGCGTGCCAGCGTGAGCTCGCCCTGAAACAGGTTGCGCTGAACGTCGAGGACTTGCAGGTAGCTGTCGAGGCCGCCTTTGTAGCGAACCTGCGAGAGCTTGTCAGCATCTTGCAACGCATTGACAAACAATTCCTGCTGTTGGCGCTGCTCAAGATTCTTCTGATGATCGATAAGCGAGTCCGATACCTCGCGAAAACCATTTTGAATGGCCTTTCGGTAGGCGATCACCATTTCACGCTGGGTGGCTTCCGCGTAGTGGACGTTGTTGCGAAGCCGCCCGGCATTGAAGATTGCGAGATCGGCCGCGGGCACAATAGTCCACTGCCGCGCCGGTCCGGTGAACAGTGAGGACAACGATCTGCTTTGTCCGCCGAGGAAAGAGGTCAGCGAAATTTGCGGGAAATAAAGGGCCTTTGCGGCACCGATTTGCGCGTTGGCTGCGATCAATGTATCTTCCGCCTGTCGAATATCGGGCCGACGCTCGATCAGGCGAGAAGGCAGGCCCGAAGGAATCTGTGCTGCATCCGTTAGCTCGATCAGTTTCTTTCCCCGTGGCACAGCGCCAGGGTTGCGGCCGAGCAGCAAACTCAAAGCATTCTCGGTTTCTCCACGGAGGCGCTCAGTCGCCGCGATCTGTGCAGTCGCGGTGTACAACAACTCTTCCGCCTGTCGGACATCAAGGCCCGTCGCGGCGCCGCGCTGATGCCGCACTTCGGTAAGCTTCAGCCCCTGCTCGCCAATCTCACGCGTATGCTGCGCAATCTCGAGCTCTTGATCCAGTTCGAGCAGATTCAGATAGTTCGTGGTCACATCGGCAATCACGGTTGCCATGATCCCGTGCCTGGCTTCTTCGCTCGCCAGGTATTGGGCGCGTGCTGATTCCGTCAGGCGTCGCACCCGGCCCCAGAGGTCTATCTCCCACGACAAGACGAATCCAGCCTGAGTAAAGCTGGAAGAAAGATCCGTCCCCGGCGGGATGAACGTGTAAGAACCGATCGAAGAAGTCCGCGAAGCATTGAATTGGCCAGTCGCGTCGACCGACGGAAACTGATTCGAGCGGGCAATTCCGAACTGTGCGCGCGCTTCAAGCACACGCTCAGCGGCGATCGACAGATCGTTATTTTGCGCGAGCGCCGTCTTGAGCAAGTCGGTCAACGATGGATCATGAAACAGATCGAACGGCGACAGATCGGCTACGGATGAATTAACGGGGGCCGGAGGTCCGTTATATGTCGCAGGCACCTGCACCACGGGCCGTTTGTAATTGGGCCCCATGGCGCATGAAGTCAACAACAGAGTCGAAAAAATAGCAATGGCCGCCAGACGATTCATCGCGAAGCTCCCACCAGGTCCAGTTCGTCCTCTTCTTTCGCCTGCGTCCTGCGGCGCTCGGCAAAATGAGATACCACGACAAAGCAAACCGGGACCGCGAAGATTGCAAGCAATGTGGCAGCGTTCATGCCGCCGAACACCGCCGTGCCGAGCGCACGACGCGAATTGGCGCCTGCTCCGGTTGCGATCACCAACGGCACAACGCCCAGGATGAACGCGAACGACGTCATCAAAATGGGGCGCAGCCGCAGATGGGCCGCGTCGAGCGCCGAATCTATCACGGACATGCCATGTTCGCGGCGCTCCTTGGCATACTCGACGATCAGAATGGCGTTCTTTGCTGCCAGACCAATCAACGTCACGATGCCGATTTGGGTGTAAATATCGTAGTCGTAGTGCCGCAGAAAGACCGCCAGCAACGCTCCGAAAAGGCCCAGCGGAACGACCAACAGGACCGCAAACGGAATGGACCAGCTTTCATACAGCGCTGCAAGAAACAGGAAGACCAGTATGGCCGCCAAGCCAAATATAAAGCCTTCTTTCCCTTCGGCGAGCTTTTGCTGATACACAGTCCCAGTCCATTCGTACCCATAACCCCGCGGCAAGGCTTGCTTGGCAACTTGCTCCATGGCCGCGGCCGCTTCTCCCGAACTGTGGCCGGGCGCAGCCTGTCCCAGAATCTCGATAGCACGGTAGCGGTTGTAGCGATAGATTACTTCCGGCCCGGCCACGCGCTTCACGTTAACCAAAGTTCCGAGAGGCACCATATCGCCCTGCGAAGAGCGCACATAAAACCTCTGAATATCGGTCGCGCGCTCGCGGTAAGTCGAGTCGGCTTGCATCAGAACCTTCCAGGTTCTACCGAAGCGATTAAAGTCGTTTACGTAGAGACCGCCGAGAAATGTTTGAAGAGAATCGTAGACATCGCTAACCGGAACGCCGAAGGTTTGCGCCTTCTCGGTATCGACGGTAACCTCGTATTCCGGAACGCTGTCGCGGAAAGTGCTGACCACGGTTCCGAGTTCGGGCCGCTGGCGCGCGGCAGCAAGCAGCTTATCAGCGGCTTGGGCAAGGTCTTCGGTGCTGCCATTGGCCCGGTCTTCTAGCATGAATTCGAAGCCGCCCGACGTGCCAAGGCCGAGGATAGGCGGCAATCCGAATCCGAAAGCAAAACCATCGTGCAACTGCATAAAGAAGCTCTGCTGTGCGTGGCCGAGCATGGCTTCAAATTGCGTCTCTTTGGATTTCCGATCTTCCCACGGTTTCAAAGTCGCAAAGATGGTGGCGACGTTCGAATTGTTGGTCGAAGTCACAAAATCCAAGCCGCCAAAGGTGGTTACATGCTCGACACCGGGCATCGAGCCAAGGATTTTTTCGATTTGGCCGGCCGCGCGCTCGTTGCGATGAATGGACGCTCCATCCGGCAAACGAAGCGCAGCAAAGAAGACTCCTTGATCTTCGTTCGGAAGGAAGCCAGCGGGCAGAACTTTGAAAAGCCAACCAGCTGCAAGATAGATCGCGGCGAGGGAAATCAAGGCCAGGGCCGAGCGGCGGATGAGAATCCGCACGCCTGCCAAATAGCGGTTCGTCGCAAAATCAAAAGCCTGATTGAACTTGTCGAAGAAACGGCCAAGCAATCCACGAGTCCGCGGCCTGGGCCGCAGAATCATGGCGCTCAGGGCCGGACTGAGAGAAAGTGCGTTAAAGGCGGACAGAATGACGGAACAGGCGATTGTCAGCGCGAACTGCCGATAGATCTGGCCGCTGATGCCGCCAAGGAACGCCACCGGTATGAAGACTGCCGCAAGGATGCACGCTATGGCGATAACCGGACCCGACACCATTTCCATGGCTCGCAAAGTGGCTTCTCGCGAACTCATGCCCTCATCGAGATTATGTTGAATGGCTTCGACCACCACGATGGCATCATCCACCACCATGCCGATAGCGAGCACCAGACCAAACATGCTGGTCATGTTGATGGTGAAGCCGAGCAATGGAAACAGCGCGAAGGTGCCGACGATAGCAACGGGAACCGTGAGCAAAGGAATCAGCGTCGCGCGCCAGTTTTGCAGAAACGCAAAAACGACAATGACAACGAGGCCAATGGCGGCTAGCAGCGTATAGATCACGTCGCGGATCGACGTGCGAACGAATTTAGTCGCGTCGTAGTTCACGTCGTAGCGAATGCCGGCAGGGAACGATTTCTGCGCCTCTTTCATGAAGGCGAGGACGCGATCGCCGGTTTCGACGGCATTCGCGCCTGGCGACAAGAAGACAATAATCACCGCGGATGGGCGTCCGTTGAGGTGGCTGAAATTGGCGTAGTCCTGCGCGCCGAGTGATGCGTGTCCGAGGTCTCGCAAGTGAAGCAGCGAACCGTCCGGCTGGGCACGCACGACAATATTTTCAAACTGCGCCGGCGTTTCGAGACGCCCCTTCGCGTTCACAGGATATTGAAACTGGCTGTTTCGGTCGACCGGCGGCTGGCCGAGCGAGCCCGCCGGGTTTTGACGATTTTGGGCCTGTACAGCGTTGCTCACGTCCGTTGCCGTGACGCCCCGCTCCGCCATCTTGTCGGGATTTACCCAAAGCCGCATGCCGTAGTTCTGGGGCGCGGCAAGCCGGCAATCGCCCACGCCTGGCAAACTGCCGATCTTATCGACGAGATTGATGGTCGCGAAATTGTTCAGGAACAGAGCGTCATAGCGGCCTTGTTCGGCCGAAACACCAATAGCAAACAGGAAGGCCGACGAAACTTTCTTCACCGTAACGCCTTCACGCTGCACTTCCTGGGGCAACTGCGGCATCGCTACGCTGACTTTGTTCTGCACCTTGACGGTAGCCAGATCAACATCGGTGCCGAGTTCGAAGGTCACATCGATCGTCAGCGCACCGTTGTTCGAACTGCGCGAAAAGAAATAGAGCATTCCATCTAGCGCGGTCAATTGCTGTTCAATAGGTTGCGCGACGGTCTTTTCGAGGTCCAGAGAGTTACCGCCACGATAATTGGCGGTAATCTGCACGACCGGGGGAACCACTTCGGGATAGGTCGCAACTGGCAGAGTAGGGATGGCGACCGCCCCCAGTAGGACGATAACGATCGCAATGACAATAGCGAATACAGGACGATCTATAAAAAATTTGGCCATGAAAAACCCGCTTAGTTCTGTTCGGTTTCCGAAGCCGGCGGACGGAAAGGCTGCGGACTGACGGGCACACCTGGTCGCAGCGTCATAAGTCCGTCGACAATCACGCGATCGCCCGGCTTCAATCCCTGTTCGACGATCCAGTTGCTTCCGGCGCGATCGCCCAACACGACGCTGCGTGCCTGAGCCTTGTTGCCTTCTCCTACCGTCAAGACGGATTGCGCTCCCTGCAACTCCTCGACAGCCCGTTGCGGAATAAGCAACGCGTTTTGCTGCTCGCGGACCTGAAGACGGATCCGCCCGAATTGCCCGGGCAGCAGAACATGCTTGGGATTGGGGAAGGTTGCCTGTAGCTCGAGCGTTCCGGTCTTCGGGTCCACTTCGTTGGTCGAGTTTTCGATTCGGCCTTTATACGGAAAAACGGAGTTGTCCGCTAACAACAACTCGAGCGGCGTGTGCCGTAGGCCTTCCGAGCCGCCGCGTTTCAAATAGTCGGCTTCGCTCACTTTGAAGCGCACCCATACCGGATCGAGCGGCACGATGGTGGCGAGAGGTTGTGCGGAATTTTTAGTGACGAGCCCACCTGGCTGGATCAGGCTATCGCCAATACGGCCGCTAATCGGCGCAACGATGGTCGCGTATTCGAGATTCAGCTGCGCGCTACTCAGTAAAGCTTGGTTTGCCTGGAGCTGCGCCGCCGAAGTTGCGACCTGGATACGTGTGGAAAGCCGCGTTTGATCAACGTTCGCCTTACGGGCGGCCACGCCCGCCTGATTCGCTTTGAGTGACGCGAGCGCGTTGTCCAAATCCTGTTGTGCAGCCGCGTCCTGTTTCACGAGCGGCGTCAGGCGATCCACATCCTGTTGGGCCTTGAGTTGATTGGCCTCCGCCTGGGCAAGATCGGCCTGGGCTTGCAGAAGCGCGACCTGGCGTTTGGCGAATTCCACATTAGCCTCGCTCTGTGCTACATCGCCGCGCGCTTTGGCCACGTCAGCTTCGTAGGGCCGCAGATCGAGGACATAGAGTGGTTCTCCTGCTTTCACATCGGCGCCGGTTTTGAACAGGCGCTTGCGAATGTAACCGTCTACCTGGCCGCGAATCTCCGCGGCGTCGCGGGCAAACGTCTGCGCCGCGTACTCGGCAAAAATCGGAACCGTCTGTGGGTGCAACTCGACCACCGCAACCGGCTGCGGAGGCGGGGCGGCCGCCACATGTTCCGCATTTCCGTTGCTGCAGCTGGTCGCGGAAAGTACTGCAAACGAAATAGAAACAGCGATAAACCAGTAAGACCTCATTCGTAATCCTGCTTCCAGAGATGAGGCAAGGGCAGCTCGGGTCGCAACTTTCTTTACTAACCATTTAGTCAATTAACCATGTATAATCGACGGCATGAGATCGCGCCGTTAAAAGCGCAAAACACCATGGCTTCCCTTACTGCACGGCGTCACGTCGCGTCGCTGCCCCATACGCGCGATCGCGAGTTAACCCGCTCGGCGATCCTGACAGCAGCCGAAGAAGAATTTGCACGGTACGGATTGGAGGGCGCGCGCACCGAAGAAATCGCCCTGCGTTCCGGTGTAACGAAGGGGATGATATATCACTATTTCGAAAGCAAGGAAAAATTGTACGAGGCGGCTCTCGAACAGCTCTTTGCTCCGCTTCTGATTTCCCTACAGCAATTCGCCGCTCCTGAGGCCGACCCGCTCGAGGCATTCAAAGGATTGCTCCGGCGCATTCTGGAATTGACGGCAGCGAGGCCGGGCGTCCCCGCCATGTTGTTTCTTGAAGTCATTCAAAATCGTGGCGCTTATTACCAGAAGATCGGATTTCCCTCTCTCTACCACGTGCTGGCGACGATTCTCGACAATGGCCAAAAACGCGGAGTGTTCCGACCCTTAGATTCGCGGCATACGGCCATCAATATCGTAGGTACGTGCGGATTTTACTACTGCGTGGCAACTCGCCTGCAACCCATCTGGCCGGGAACGGCAAAGCCCCTCAGCCCGAAGATGAAAAAACGGCACGCCGATGAGGCGTTCAATCTCATCATGCGCGGCATTTGCGCCAAATGAACGCAGCGCCACGAGGAAAATACCGAGTTCCTCAACGGGCGCGACACCAGTAGCTTTCGAACAATCCGGCCATGGCTTCGGCAAAGCCTTCATGCTCGAAGACGACCGCGGTCCAGGAAGGACGAGTACGCACGGGATCAAGCAGCGCCACCAACCCGCGCTTATCGTCGAAGAGCGCGACTTTGAGAGGCAACCTGTCCAGAAAGCGGATCTCGATGCCTAATTCGCGATACTCATCCAGGCGTTCCCGGTGTTCGTCGTCGATCGGTCCCGCTTCAATGAGCAGCCGGCAATGCACGTTGCGGCCGGCCGCGTCCTTCACCATCTGCTCATCCAGGGGATCGACAGCGAACGGCGGCCGCGAGAATTCCGCATAATCGCCGTTGACAGTGGTCAGCATACGGCGGTAGTGAACTGCAATCTGGGTTGGATCGCTCACCAGGCTCAGGAAGTCCAGCGTGCCGCGGCCGTCCTGACCTTCCACAAACGCATTCTTCAGATCGTCGATCAGTCCGCTCGCCAAGCGTGCTTGCTCAGTCAACTCGTTTTGCAGCATTTTGCCGCGCCGCGCCAGATAACCCGGAATCGCGAGGCTGGGATCGATCGCAGAGAACAGCTTGGTCCTTTCCTGCACGACTTGCGCGAAGCCTTTCTCCACCAGGCTGTCCAACACCTCATAAATCTTCTGCCGCGGAACATGCGCGCGCGCCGCCAGTTCTAGAGCCTTGAATTGCGGATGCCCCATCAGGACGAGATAGGAGCGGGCCTCATAGGCGTTCAAGCCTACCTGCTGCAGCTTGCGCCAGTTGAGCTGATAATCGACCGCTGTGACTTCCCGGCTTCTCACGCTTCGAGAACATATCACAATTTAATTACTAATGCTGACTGCTAGACTTGGAGGCAGAAAGCTACCGCTGAGTCTTACATGCCTCACTCCGACTTGCCTGCAACGCTGGGCGAGCTTCGCGCCAGCCGGTTTTTCGATCAGCACCCGCCCGATCGCACGCTTAAGGATGAGTTGCGGTCGAATTTAATCTGTAAGCTGGAACGTGGCGAACCCTTGTTTCCCGGTGTCATGGGCTACGATGACACGGTTGTTCCCCAGATCGTCAACGCCATTCTTTCGCGTCACAATTTCATCCTGCTCGGTTTGCGTGGGCAAGCCAAAACGCGTTTAGCGCGTTTACTGACCAGGCTCCTCGACACCCGGATGCCCTACGTGGCCGGCTGCGAAATCCGCGATCATCCGCTCCGTCCGATCTGCAGAGCATGCCGGGACAAAATCGCGGCTCTTGGAGATGACACGGCCATCGACTGGCTCTCGGCCGAAGAGCGCTATGTTGAAAAACTCGCTACTCCGGACGTCACCATCGCCGACATGATCGGCGACATAGACCCGATTAAAGCAGCGCGCACCGGACAAAACATCTCAAGCGAATTGACCATGCACTATGGTCTGCTGCCGCGCGCCAATCGGGGCCTGTTTGTCATCAATGAACTGCCCGACCTCGCCGGCAAAGTTCAAGTGAGTTTGTTCAACGTCATGCAGGAAGGCGACGTTCAGATCAAAGGGTATCCGGTTCGGCTGCCGCTCGATGTTTCCCTGGTCTTTACGGCCAATCCGGAAGATTATACGGCACGCGGCAAAATCATCACGCCGCTCAAGGACCGTATTGGAAGCGAGATCCGGACGCACTATCCGATGGCCGTCTCACAAGGCATCGCTATCACCCGGCAGGAAGCGTGGACTGCGCGCCCTTCGCCGGTCGAACTCGAAGTTCCACCTTATATTCACGAAGTCGTCGAGCAGATCGCTTTTCTGGCGCGCGAAGATAAACGCGTGGATAAGCGTTCCGGCGTTTCGCAACGGCTTCCGATTACGGTACTGGAAAATGTGGTATCCAACGCCGAACGGCGCGCTTTGAAATCCAGAGATTCCCAGGCTGTTCCCCGTATCCTCGATCTGTATGGAGCGCTGCCTTCGATAACCGGTAAGCTGGAACTCGAATACGAAGGAGAACTCAAGGGAGGCGACGCGGTTGCCCGCGAGCTAATTCGCAATGCGGTCGGCAAGGTCTATAGTTCCTATTTCGACTCGGTCAATCTGCGGCAGGTGGTCCAATGGTTTGAACTCGGCGGCTCGCTGCGGCTCGAAGAGGATCAGCCGGCTCATCAGATGATCGAGCAACTCTCCCGAATTCAGGACCTGCTGTCATTCACCAGGAAACTGGGGGTTGGCGAGAGCGAAAGCGATGCCCTCCGAGCCTCGGCCGGCGAGTTTATTCTGGAGGGCCTATACGCTCACAAGCGCATCAGCCGGAACGAAGAGCTCGAGTTTGTAGCCGGCGAACGCATGACACGCGAAGAACCGGAACAGCGGCGTTCCTTTGAGCCTCGGCGCGGCAACGGCGGATCCGGCGGTGGCCGCCGGAATTTAAACTGAAGAACCGGGCTTGACTTATGCGGCGTGTCTCCTATTCGAAATTCTCCGAAGAAGATCTCGGCATCGAAATGGAGGATTTGCTCAAGGCGCTTGCTGACTACTTTCTGCAAAGCGGGTACCAGAATCCCTACCTCCAGTTCTCAGAGTTCAATCAGCACACCCTCGAGCAGCTCAAGCAGACGATTGAGCGCGCGCTGGAGAGCGGGGACCTTTTCGATCCCGAGCATCTCGACGAAATGCGGCAGCGCTTGCAACAGATGTCCGCTGAGCAGCGCAATTCCTTACTAGAACGTTTGGTCAATAAACTCGAAAATGCAGGCTACATCAATACCGAAGGGAAACCGCCCGATTCTCCCTCGGCTCCCGGCGGTGCTGGTGGGCCTGAAAGCCAATTACGCTTTGAGGTGACTGATAAGGCCGTCGATTTTCTAGGCTTCAAAACATTAAAAGATCTTCTCGGCTCACTCGGCAAATCGAGCTTCGGGGCCCATGATACACGCGATCTGGCAACCGGCATCGACGCGAGCGGCGGAGCCAAATCCTACGAATTCGGCGACGTCATGAATCTGGACGTAAGTGCAACGCTTTTTTCCGCCTTCGAACGCGAAGGCTTGAAGTTGCCGCTCGAGCTCGAATATTCGGATTTGCATGTCCACCAGGCCGAGTACCAGAGCTCTTGCGCAACCGTAGTAATGCTGGACTGTAGCCATAGCATGATTCTCTATGGGGAAGACCGCTTTACGCCCGCCAAGAAGGTGGCGCTGGCTCTATCGCATCTCATTCGAACCCAATATCCGGGCGACTCTCTGCGCTGCGTCCTCTTCCACGACTCGGCCGAAGAGCTGCGCCTGTCCGATCTGGCGCGCGTTCAGGTCGGCCCGTACTATACGAATACGCGGGACGGCTTGATTCTTGCGCAGCGGTTGCTTGCGCAGGAAAAGAAGGACATGAAGCAAATTGTCATGATCACGGACGGCAAACCTTCCGCGCTCACCTTGCCCGATGGACGTATCTACAAAAACGCCTTTGGTTTGGATCCCCTGGTTATCAGCCAGACATTGGAAGAAGTAGCACGCTGCAAGAAACGCGGCATTCTGATAAATACGTTCATGCTTGCGAGCGACTACGGATTAGTACAATTCATTCATAAAGTTACTCAGATGTGCCGGGGTAAGGCGTATTTCACAACGCCTTATACCCTTGGCAACTATCTACTGATGGACTATATGAATCGCAAGTCGCGGACAATACACTAAAGTCTGTTAGAACGTAATACCGAGTAGTATATCGCCCTGATCAAGATTTGTGCGTAAGCCATCTGCCTGAAACGATTCGTTCGCCCACCGTGTGTAACGAATTTCCGGACTCAAAGTAACCGGACCGGTCTTGAATGCCATTCCGATGCCAGCTACGCCGCCGTAAGAATTGCGGTTGTGAAAGGCCGGTGAATTTTGCGAAATCTGGACTCCACTCGCGCCAGGGAACGAACTATATTGAACGAGGCCCGATATGTGCCGCAAGGAAGCGCCAATATCCACAAATGGACGAACCTTGCCGATCGTAATATTTTTCTTGATCAGAACCGGCACCTCCCACACATTCAAGCCGGTGCTCTGGTAGAACAGGTCACTGGTTCCCGCGAAAGTACTCGAATTAGCAAAGCCGGCCCGCTTGTACAGCCCATCTACTTCGAGACGCAACTGCCTGGGCAAGCGAAATTCCCCTGTTAGTCCGAAGGTATACCGGGGAACCGACGAAGTGTAGCTCGAACCAGGGATAGTGTTGTTAAAAAAGTCAGTGTTACTCGCACTGAACATGCCCGTGACCGGTATGCCGACTTTGAAGCCTAGCGTCACAGGCAGACGCGATTCAGAATCTTGCGCGTTTGCACTAATAGACAGGGCGCCAAGTGCAATGGCGCCCAGACAAAGATATTTCATAGACATAGTTATTTTGGAAAAGATCCCACCTCTTGGTAATGGGATGATCCAATATCCGGCCGGGTTTCTCTTTTGTGACGGGAGGCTAGTCGGATCGTATAAGGGAAAACTTTACTAGGTAGCGGTTAACACTTCATTTAACAAATAAACGACGGGTAGTGTAAATAAGCTGCTATCGACGCGGTCGAGCATGCCGCCATGACCCGGTAAAAATGTTCCGCTGTCCTTTACGCCCCCACCGCGCTTGATAGCAGATTCTGCCAGATCACCCAGTTGGCCGGCGATATTGCCCACGACGGCGAGAATGGCCGCCTGCCACCACGTGCCTTGCTGCGCATAGCGCAAATAGACGATTCCAAAAATCAAGGAACCGAAAATCGATGCGGCCGCTCCCTCCCAACTCTTCTTTGGGCTTACGACTGGGGCCATGCGGTGCTTGCCGAAAGCCCTACCGGCATAATAAGCGGCGCTATCGCCAATCCAGTTCAGAGCCAGCGCGAAAAAAAGAAGATGCCGGCTTTCACTACGCAAGTCGATTGAAAAACGCCAGGGAGCAAATGTGTAGAGGGCACCCAGAAATTCGCATGCGACGGCCGGTAGAACGTCGCGAAGATTATTGAGGCGTAGAGCTGCAAGAAACGCGCACACGAACAGCGCGCTTGCGATGGCCAATGCCTGGTGTGGCCAAAAAATAATGGAAACGCCTGCCAACAGGCCGAGTAGGCCGGACCGAGGAATGCCATGTGCCGCGACCAGTCCCGAGTACTCCCGATAGCACAGAAGTCCCATTAGCAACGCCGCGCCGACAAATACAGGACCGGGTGCCCATCCAATGAGATACGCCGCAACTACGATCAGCGCAATGGCGGTGATCAGTCGCCTCATCAGTAAGCAGCGGGGATTTCCAGTGCCTCATCCTCAAAATTGAAGACCGCTTCGTCTACGAGGGGAGCAGGCGTACGAGCAAGACCACCAAAGCGGCGTTCCCGATTTTGATACTCGTACAATGCTTCGAGCAAATCGGTTCGCGCGAAATCAGGCCATAATGTTTCAGTCACGTATAGTTCAGAATAGGCGATTTGCCATAACAAAAAATTGCTTACCCGCATCTCGCCAGAGGTACGAATTAGCAGATCGGGGTCTTTCAGACCGGCGGTATATAAATGATCGCCAAGCAATTCTTCGGTCACTTCCAGCCGGTCCAGTTTCCCCCGCAGGCGCGCCTTTTCCAGTAATCCGTTCATGGCATCCACCAATTCGGCGCGGCCGCCGTAGTTGATCGCCAGATTCAAGCGCAGACCCCGGTTGGCAGATGTTTTTGCGATCACTGCTTCAAGTTCTTTTCTTGCCGGTGAAGGCAGCGCATCCAGGCGACCGATGGCCGTCAAGCGAACATCGTTGCGCATCAGATTTTCGAGCTCTCTGCGCAGGTAGAAACGCAACAAGCGCCACAAGCTTTCTACTTCGGCCCGCGGCCGCTTCCAGTTCTCCACCGAGAAGGCATATAAGGTCAGCGCCTCGAGACCAAGTTGGGCGCACGTCTCGACCGCCGTGCGTACGGAATTGACGCCCGCGCGATGCCCCATGATGCGCGGGATATTTCGCTGTTTCGCCCAGCGGCCGTTGCCATCCATGATAATGGCAATGTGCGCAGGGAGGCGGCCGGAATCGAGCCGCGACGCAATATTCCAATCCGGATCACCCGGCGATAGGACCTTAAATAGTTCCTTCATATCGCAAAGTTCTATAATACATCAAGCAGACCACCCCAAGTCAGATTTTTACCAGCAGCGGTACCAGCACCCCCCCGGCGCACAAAAAGCTCCCAAAAGGCAATTCGTAGCTGGCTGCATCCTTATGCATTACACGCACATAGATCAACCCCAGCACGCTGCCTGCGACCGCACCGATCAACAGTGCCAGGAGTCCATCTTCAAGACCGAGAAATACGCCGAGCAACAACAACAACTTCACGTCGCCCAATCCGAGTCCCTCTTTCTTCCGCAACTGGGAATAAGCGAAACCGATGAACCAGACGGGACCCGCTATGAATAAAGCTGCCACCCCGGCATTCACCAACGATCTCACAATGAGAGCGTGTCCCGGCAGCAAAAGTTCGCCGGCAGCGCCTGGAACCATCACAAAGACCGCGAAGACCACCCCCGCCAGCGCTCCCCCTAGCGTGAATTCGTCCGGCAGCAGCCGTTCCTCGATATCCGTCCAAAAGAGTGCCACCATAATGGCTTCGAAGACCGACCATTTCAATCCCGTAAGGGTCCACCCGTAGCGATAAATAGTCGCGACCAACAAGATCATGAGCGTGGCTTCCACAAGAGGGTACCGAACGCCGATTGGCTTCCGGCAATGCCGGCAGCGGCCGCGCAAAACCGCGTAGCTGAGTATGGGAATATTGTCGCGCCAGCTGATTTGTGCGCCGCATTCCGGACAAAACGATCGCGGCGAAACCACCGACAGATCACGCGGCAACCGGTAGATGCAGACATTCAAAAAGCTGCCGAAGAGCAGGCCCAAAACGGCTGCCAGAAAGAGATATCCAATAACCATTTCTGTGTTTACTTCAGGCAAGCACTCTTCGATAGGCGCTCAACGTCCGCTCCACAAGGCGCTCCTGGCTGAAAAGTTTCTTAATGCGCAAGCGGGCCTTGGCAATCAAGCTTTGTGTGAAGGCAGTATCCTCCACCACCCGGCGCATGCCTTTTGCAATCTCGGCAATCTCGTTTGCCACTAGAATTCCGGATTCGCAATCGACGATCGCCTCGGGGAGGCCACCTACACGGCTGGCCACTACCGGTACGCCCATGCTCATGGCGAATAGCGCCGCCGATCCCAAGCCCTCCGACCGCGTGATGTAGACGAACATGGAGGCGCGCCGCAAGTCTTTCTCCAAATCACTCGAGTAGTGAACGGGAATCCCGGCGACTGCCGCTGCCTGTTCCACGAGGTCGCGCCCTTTTCCTGGATCCGCGGAAGCTAGCGCAACGGCCGGATAGTCGGTCTTCCATTCGGCGGCCTGGGCGACCGGTTCGACGCCGTCGAAGACAACCTCAACCTTCTCGGACGGTACACCCGCCGCCAGCAATTGTTCGGCGGCACACTGGGAGACCGCCAAAAAGCGAGCCGCGCGCCCATATTTCCAGCGCGAAATACGCGTGCGGCTCACCGGAAACGCCACCCGGCGCGACACTACAAATTCCCGTTTCACGGCCAATGCCGCGACAGTGTGCGATCGTGCGTCGTGCACATGGACAACATCGGCGTGATCCGACTGCTTTCGGACCGTCCACAGCTTCATATCGTGAACCAGGAAATCCGATTCTACGGCCGCTCGCCACAGCGGAGCGTTTTCACGCCCCAGCAAGATGCATTCGTGCCCCGCCTCTCTCAATCCTTTCATCAGCAGCAAAACCTGCCGCTGCCCCCCGCGCAACTCACGCCCCAGATCGATGTGCAAAACGCGCAAGCTCACAGTTTTCGGCCTGGGCTCATCAGCCGGGCTTTCGAATATTTCACGAAGTTATAGAGCGCGGCCATATATGCGATGGCCAGTCCCTCCACGCCGTCCAAGAAGCCCGCCTTCAATATGTACGTGCGAAAAAAAGTCCAGGGTGGATCGAATAGGAGCTTAGCGAAGCCAACGCTCTTTTCACGCGCGGCAATTTCCTGCGCCGCGAGAGTCGTGTAGCTGTCCATGGTACGCAAATGTTCCGAGAGCGAATTGCACGTGAAATGCAACAAATTGGAATTCAGATGGCCGACGGAGCCATCGACCGTTACCGATTCGTGCACAAACTCGCCCACCCATCTTGCCTTGTGCTTGTTGAAGAGCCGCACTTTCCGGTCCGGATGCCATCCGCTGTGCAAAATCCAGCGTCCCAAGTATTGCGCCAGCCGGGGAACGGTGAAGCCATCGTATTTAGTCCCGACTTTCTTGATCTGCCAGATCTCGGCCTCGAGCGCTTCGCTGAGACTTTCATCAGCGTCCAAGGCGAGTATCCAATCATGCGACGCAAGCTGTGCGGCAATATTCTTTTGCGCCGCATAACCATGCCAGGAAGCTTCGACCACGCGTGCGCCCAACTTATTCGCAATCTCGACGGTGCGATCGTTCGAGCCGCTATCGAGCACCAGAATTTCGTCGCAGCAACGCAAACTCTCGATCACACGCGCCAGGTTGCGTTCTTCGTTGAACGTGATAATGGTTGCCGAAATCTTCATGGGCGAAGCGGTTCACGATGTGCGAATCGGAACGACGGAAAGCGATAGCAAAAATATTAGGGCAGCAGCAGCACACAACGCCCCACGGCCTGCCGGCAGCGGCCGTTCATCGTAGACCAACGGATGGCGCCGAAACAGAAAAAACATCAGGAGCGCCCAAATCCACCAGGGCCAATAGAGGAAGCCGAGCAGCGCCAGCATAGCTACGCCGGCACGTGAAACAATGCGGTGCCAGCGGTCGCCCCCGGCCGCATAGAGGATATGCCCGCCATCGAGTTGTCCGATCGGCAACAGGTTCATGGCAGTGGCGAGCAGACCCGCCCACCCGGCCACCGCCATCGGATGAAGAAGAATGCGCGATGGCTCCAGGCTTCCGAAACGAGCCCACTCAAGCAACCGCAGCATGACCGGCGTGCCCAAGACAAATGACTGCGGCGCTGCACCGAGAGGCAGCTCACGAGAGAGTAGGACACCCGCCACAAGAAACGGCGCCAGCACGACGAATCCCGCAATCGGCCCCGAGATTCCGATATCGAATAATCCATTTCGCGAATAAATGGGCGAACGAATGCGGATGAACGCACCCCAAGTACCGAACAGGCTGGGCGAAGGAATGAAATAGGGCAGACTCGCATCCACGCGCCAATACCGGCACGCGACGAAATGCCCAAATTCGTGCGCGAGCAAGATCAACAGCAGGGGGCCCGAAAAGCGCAGCCCCAACAAAATATTTACATTCCCGTGAAAAAAACGCTGGTAGCTCTCCCAGAGCACGTCCAGGTCAAAGGCGCGTCCGGCTTCAAAGCTCGTAACCCAAGCGGCTCCGAAGATGGTCGTCGTCGCGAGCGTCAGAACAAACAACAGCCCATTCAGCCACCACCCGCCAAAGCCGGTGCGTGGACGCGCCGTGTCATAAATCGGTTCTAGGCTTGGTCCCCGCAGATTTTGTGGCAGGTCGTTGGCGCCCGTCAATCCCCGCTCGAACACATGTCTTACTGCAGTGTTTGCAGTTCCTTGCCTGGCTTGAAACGAACTGCTTTGCCTGGTGGGATAGCGACTTCGGCGCCCGTCCTGGGATTGCGCCCGATCCCGGTCTTGCGCGGACGAACATTGAAGATCCCAAAGCCCCTTAACTCTATCCGATCCCCTTCACTAAGAGCTTTTTTCATAGTGTCGAAGACCGTTTCCACCGCCATTTCCGCTTTAGTCTTTGTGATCCCGGTTCGGTTCACCACTTCATTGATAATGTCCAGCTTGATCAAAAAGCCTCCCCAATTACCCAGCGAACTGGCGCAATCCTTATGATAAGAAGGAGTTTAACTGAATGTCAATGCCGTCTTGGTCCGGGCGGTATTGTTCAGGCATTTTTTGCGGCCCCCGCCGCTTTCTGCAGCGAGTTATTACCGAACGCCCGACGCGCCAAAACCCTTCCCCGTTTATTCCCAGTAACTTACCCAGGGATAAGTGTTGGCTCTCCACTTGCTCAGAGACTAAGTACTGTGGATTTCTCGCGATGAAGTCGTTCCAAATATTGGTCGTAGAGGACAGTCCCAGCGACATCCGCCTGATTCGAGAGGCTTTAAAGGAGACTTCCGTAGCTGTCGACATTGCTGTGGCTTCCGACGGTGTCGAAGCAACCGAGTATTTGCGCAAAGCGGAAACAGAGTTGGTGGCGCGTCCCGATCTTGTACTACTCGATCTGAATTTACCTCGCAAGAACGGATTGGAAGTACTAGCCGAGGTAAAAGCATCTCCCAACCTGAAGGAGATTCCGGTGCTCATCATGACGAGTTCCCGGGCGGATCGCGATATTAAAGAAGCCTACCGGCTGAATGCCAATTGCTACATCGCCAAACCCAGCGAACTCGCTGACTTTGTAAACGTACTTCGAGGGATCGAAGATTTCTGGTTCGGCACGGCGACCCTGCCGGAGAATTTCCGAATGCACCATCCGCCCGCTGCAAACGGCACCGCTATCAGTTAACTGCCCGACTTCGCCGTCTGTGCCAGCGCGGCACGCGCTGCATTCAATGCTGCTTCGTAATTCGGATGACTTCCTACTTCGGGCACATATTCCACGTGGCGCAATCGATTCTCCCCATCCAAGACGAAGATCGCACGGCTCTCGATACGGACGTCCGGAATCAACGTTCCATACTTCTCTCCAAAGGAGCCTGTGCGGTGATCGGAAAGCATAGCTATGTGATTGATGCCGAAATTGCCGCACCAACGTTTTTGCGCAAACGGAAGGTCCATGCTGATCGTGAAGATCCGAATGCCGGGTAATTTTGCCGCCTCATCCTCGAAACGCTTGGTTTGTGCATCGCACACAGGGGTATCGAGGGACGGCACCACGCTCAATATACGAACGCCCCCGCCCGTTTTCGACAAGTTCATAGGCTGTAAACTCGCGTCTACGACCTCAAAGTCCGGCGCCGGGTCGCCTACTTTGAGCGCGGAGCCCGCCAGCCCCAAAGATTTACCACCCAGTATCGTAGTCCGGGATTCCGTATTAGTTGCCATCGGGCACAGTGTAGCAGGCAATCAGCCGATGATCTCTGGCAATTCGCACGCAAAATCTCGGCACCGGTAAACACTGATTTTGCCTTTCCGCTCCAGGCTCCCGAGAAAAGGGGACACCGGACGCAGAGAGCGCGCCGCTGCATCGCTCAACGCCAGCACCACCGTATTGGAGGAAAATGGATGCGACTCACGTTGAAACAGCTCACGACACTGCGTACCCATTTCTTCTTCCGCACAACGAAGGACAATTTGCTCAGGCGCCGCGAGCGAGCGGGCCAGCGCCACCAGCATCTGCGGAGCCATCGTCGATTGCGCTTTGATCTTCGGAGCAAACGACTCGAGAGACCGCATCGCTTTTTTGCGCAGTGTCTCATCACCCGCCAAATGCGCCAGACGAAGCAGGACGTCGGTGGCCACTGAATTTCCGGAGGGCTCAGCGCCGTCGTAATCGTCTTTGACACGTAGCAGCAAATCTCGGGCGTTCTGCTCGGTGCTGAAGAAGCCACCATCTTCGTGATCCTCGAACCGCGCGAACCCTGCTACGGCCAGATTGCGCGCAATCTCCAGATAGCGGGTTTCGGAGGTTGCTTCAAACAGATCGAGCAAAGCCTGCGCCAGGAAAGCATAGTCATCAAGAAACGCGCCGATCGCCGCCTCCGCTTCACAAAAGCGCCGCAGAAGCTGGGCACCTTGCGGCTGATACATGTGCGCCAACAAGAACTCCGCCGCACGCCGCGCTGCCGCCAGATAACGTAGGTCATCCAGGACCCTGTACCCTTTGCAGAGCGCGGAAATGAACAAAGCGTTCCAAGAAGTAAGAATCTTGTTGTCCAGATGTGGTCGCGGACGTTTGCCGCGCGTTGCAAGCAAGGCGGCACGAGCGCTTTCGAACTCGCGGCCCTCCCCATCCTCGGCCTGGAACAGAATATTCCGCCCAGTAAATTCTCCCTGCGGGTCAGCTTCTACATTTCCCTCCGGCAGTACGCCGAAATATTTGCAAAATGCATCAGAATCTTTGCCCGAGCAATCCGTCTATCTCGGCCTTCCGCCAAATGTAGAAGGCACCTTCACCGTGATGCGACCGATTTTCGGGATCCGCACTATCGGCATCTTCCGCCGAATAGAATCCCCCGTCGACATCCGTGAGATCACGCAACACATATTCGAAAATCCCACGCGCCACATTCGCGTAGCGAGCTTCTCCCGTGATCTGGTAAGCCTCGAGATACGAAATCGCCAGTTGCGCCTGATCATATAGCATCTTCTCGAAATGCGGAACAAACCATCGCTCATCCACCGAATAGCGGTGAAATCCGCCGCCCAACTGATCGTGCATTCCTCCCGCCGCCATACCGTCCAGCGTCTGCGTTACCATCTCCAGCGCCTCCGGATTACCATCGAACGCGTGATAGCGAAGCAAATAATTGAGCAGCACCGGCCGCGGAAACTTCGGCGCACCTCCAAAGCCGCCCCACTTGGGGTCAAAGCTGCGCCGAAGCGGCCAAAAGGCCGACGCGAAAAGTTCGCGGTCCGGCGTCACGGCCACCTGCGCGCGCGGCACAAGCGAGCGAAGCTGCTCGGCCACATTGTCGCTCGAATCCTCTACCCGCTGGCGGTCTTCCTTCCAAACGCGCGCGAGCTGTCCCAGAACTTCTCGAAATCCAGGGCGCCCGTAGCGGGAGCTTGGCGGAAAGTATGTTCCGCCATAAAATGGTTTTCGCTCGGGCGTCAACCACACCGACATCGGCCAGCCTCCGCTGCCGGTAGACGCTTGCACGAACAGCATGTAGACCCGGTCCACATCGGGCCGCTCCTCGCGGTCTAACTTCACCGGGACAAAATCGCGGTTCAGCAATTCGGCAATGGCTTCATCCTCGAAGGACTCATGCGCCATCACGTGGCACCAATGGCACGTCGAATAACCGATCGAAAGAAAAATCGGTTTGTCTTCCTTCCGGGCCTTTTCAAACGCCGCCTCTCCCCAAGGCAGCCAATTCACCGGATTATGAGCGTGCTGCCGAAGATACGGACTCTTCTCGTCAATGAGCGCGTTTGTGTGCATCGTTGAGAGACAGCAGCTCTTCAATGTGTTGGCGAATCACTTCATCCTTCATGAGAGCTTCACGTTCGGGGCTGTCTCCCGCAGGAGTCTCATAGTGAATCATTCCCTTGCGATCGATAAGCACGAACTGGGGCACTACCACGCGATCGAGAACGCTGAAACCCATGAACGCCATGAACTGATCTCGCGTCACCCAGCCCACCGGGAATCCAACCTGATAGTCTCTGACAAAGTTCGAGACAATGGAATTGGCGCTGTTCGGATCGGGACTTGTGTCAAGCGCATTGATGGCGACGTCGATTGCCTGAAACCCTCGCGAGCCGAGCTCCTGCTGATATTGCGTCATCACATGCGATGCCGCCTGGCAATGGGGACAAGTCGTCGCGATAAACTCCAGCGCGATCACCTTGCCTCGATAGGCACTCAGCAGCTTCTGGCCCTGTCCGGGAACGGTGAACGCTAACTCGGGCGCTTTACGAACGGCGCCGGCGGCCCAAATACTTCCGGCAGCCAGGGCAACTGCTGCAAAGAGACAATAGCCTCTGCTCACGTGCGGCCTCCAAATGACAGTGTACCCGCCGGAAAAACCGTTCGTTGTCAGAGTGCGGCGATGCAGCTACTTCACGGTCCGTACCCAAAACGTCCATAGACCCGCCGCGGAAGCAATTAGAGCGCCGCCACAGACCACCACGGAAACCACCAGTGGTGATGCCTTGCCAATCCACCCTGGCCCGGCGATCGCGGCAAAAATAGCGGCCACGGCGAGCAGCAGAAAAATGGCTATCGCCTGAACGGTTCGAATCGGGGTGACTGAACGGGCCGCCAGCACGCGCTTCTCATAGAGCCGTGCCCGCCACCAAATTAATCCGGCGCCCGAAGCGCCAGGATCCTCTTCCGCTACGGATGCGGTCTCTAGAAAACGGAACACCAGCCTTACTTCCCTACATACCGCACATTGATCCATGTGCACCGCTAACGGTTCGGAGACATGGCCTGCTCCGAGAGCCGCTAGAACTTGCTCTTCATATTCACAGGCCGGGAGGGAAACGTTCTCTAACACGGCGCGAATCCTCCTTTCCGCAGTATCTCAGCCAGGCGTTCGCGCGCCCGCGACAGCATCGGCCGGATGCTCTGCGGCTTCGCGCCCACAATACCTGCAATGTCGTGATGGCTGAACTGTTCCACGTAAGCGAGCCACAACAATTCGCGCTCACGCGGCTTCAGCGCGGCCAGGAATCGTTCTACATCCCGCCGTTCGGCCACGTTCTCCGACGTGCATCCCGCGACTTCGCGTTCTTCGAGGGCTACGGGCTTCCGCCGCCGACCTTCGTCGCGTACCACGTTGGTGGCCGTCCGGAAGAGGTAGTTCTTGCGGTGCACCTCCGTCATATTGAGCGGCAGGTTGGCGCGCAGGAGCCGAAAATACGATTCCTGCAGCACGTCCTCTACCAGCGATATGTCGCCGAGTATCCGCGACAAGTAGCCCCGCAGCGGGCGCACCGTCTGCGCATAGAACACCAGAAACGCCTCCTCGCTCATCGCGCGAGGTGCTTTCTCCACGCTGTCGGTTTCAATTGCATGGGCGGCGACAGCGGGCCAGCTCATTGCGACCGGAATAAACCCCACGACCGGCATAGAACATAGGATATGGCGGCGGAAACCAGAAAACCCAATCCGATCGCCAATACAACGGACCCGACTATCACCAGAAATTGCCGGCCATCCCAATCGAAGCGTTCCTCCGTTCGCACGATCAACATCGCTCCGCCGGCCAGCGCAGCAATCGAGCCCGCCTGAACAGCGTTTAGAATCCGGCCCGAAGGATTCGAGCCGCTCGTCGTGGTGGATTCGAGAAAGCGCCGGCCTGGCTGGCTCTCCAGGTACGAAAGCAGCTCCTGATTCGACGTACACTTGTCCAAAAGCCTGGAATGGAGGTCGGCCACTGCCCGGGCCGTATGCCCTCGCCGGATCGCATTGGCAATGACCCACGTAACCCAACCGACCATCCCAAAAACAATCGCGACTGTTAAGACTTCCTGCATTTTCCTCCTTCTCGCCTGTATTACGCGAAATGAAGGGAAATGTTAACTTATGGAGCGATCCGCCAGGGAGAAACGCTTTTCCAGCTCTTCAATTGCTCCGTCGCCCAGCCCGCGGCTTTATCTTTGTGGCACGTGGCGCACGGGTTCGGGATCTTGTACTGATCTGTCATCGCCGGCGTGATGAACCGGAAAGTATGGCTACGAACGTTAATATCTGCAATCGTCTGTTCGATTTGTGGCATATGACAAGCGATACATTCGCCGCCGGCGCTTCCCGCTTGGTGATGCGTGTGTTCCGCGAGGCTCGTAGCATGCGGACCATTCGGCGACCCGGGACTGTGGCACTCGAGACACAATACGCTGGCCGGTTTCAACAGATCCGCTGCATTGCCAGTTCCGTGCACGTCATGGCAACTAAAGCATTTGACACCGTGTGTGTACATAACGCTTTGGACGAAATCATTGCCCTGCATGCGGTTTTTGTGGGCCGTCCCGTCGGCGAAATGCGTGAAGCTCGTCTCCCCTAACTTGTGTTCCTCGAGTTCCCAGAAATCTTGCAAGTGAGCGCCCACCTCGAAACCCACCGGCCAATCGTAATATTGGCCCTGGATCGGATTCTTTAGCGGGCGTCCCTGCGAATGGCACTGAATGCAAACATTGTTCGCATTGACGAAATCGAGCCGCGCCGGATTAACTATATTGGCCTGCGAAGGATGGCTCACGTGATCGCCTCCAGGTCCATGGCATTTCTCGCAACCGACATTCCATTCCGTGACCGTTTTTTTCTGAATGTTGTAGTTGACCGAATGGCATCCGTCGCACAGAGGCCCCGTCGGCCGCTTCATGTTGTCCGCCGGGTAGAGAGCCGCCCACCAATCGGTGCCGTTCCGAACGAAATACGGACGCCATATCTGGTGCGTAATATCCCACTGAGCGGGCAGCACAACGTAGTCGTCTCCTATTTTCTTGAAATAGCGTTGTTTCCACTTGCTGCCGTATACGAAGGCGATATCTTCCTTGTGGAACTTGACCAGCGGATCAGGTTTGGAAAGATCGGGAAGAATGGCGTCAGGGTGCTCCTTCGGATCGCGCACGATGTTCGCCATCCTCGTTTTCTGCCAGCGCTCGTACACTTGCGCATGGCATGTCTTACAAGCGGCCGATCCTGTGTACGGCGCGCTCGAAGCGCCCGACACGCCAACAATAAGCCAGACGACGCTCATCGACCAGCTGACGATCCGCATGGCATATAGTGTAGGCACAGAATCTGAAAAAAAGCTGAAGTGATAACCACGTTTGACCGACACATTAAACCGGTAGCCTCTTTGAAACAGCTCGCTTTGCCCGAATCGCAGGCGGATATATTTCATGGAATTGTCGCGAATGTGCGGCACACCGGCGCAGTCGTGTTGTTCACCGGTCAAAGCGAAACCGACAAAACCCTGGCAGCTGAAGCGCTTGCGCACGAATTGCAAACGGATCTCTATCGGATTGACTTACGCGCTGTAGCCAGCAAGTGGGTTGGCGAAACCGAAGAAAACCTTAATCGGCTTCTCGATAATGCCGAGCGGAGTAGTGCCGTGTTGCTCTTCGATGAGGCCGATGCGCTATTCGATAAACGCGCCGACGTTAAAGACAGCCATGACCGCTTTGCCGGCTCACCCGCTTTGGTCGAGCGCGTCGAATCCTATCGTCCGCTAGTCATTCTGAACTTCCGCGCCAAGGATTCTTTCGAACCGGCCATGCTAGCGCGCGTGAAATTCATCGTCGATTTTCTTGATTAGCACGCGAGCAAGCGCTGCACTTGCTCGTCAGTCACCTGCGAGAAGTCCTCATACCAGATACCAACAGCCGTAAACTGTTCCGGCGCATGCAGGCACAGGATTTCAGTTACGTTCCTGCGGAACTCATTAAAAATCTCTTGCGCGGCCACCGGCACAGCCACAACAATCCGTTTCGGCCCGTGTGACTGGAGCGCCGCGGTGGCCGCCTTCATGCTGGCGCCGGTTGCGAGCCCATCGTCGACCAGAACAATCGTACGGTCACGAGCCGCAAGTGCAGGCCGGCCGCACCGGTATAACTCTTCACGTCGATTCAACTCCTGCGCTTCTCGAGCCGTAATCCGTTCGATGGCCCTTTGGGAGAGGCGTAATTCCGCGAGCAGCGCCTCGTTCAGAATCCGGACCCCTCCGCTCGCAATTGCGCCGAAGGCCAGTTCCTCCTGGCCCGGCACTCCGAGCTTGCGCACTAGAAAGACGTCCAGCTCCGACCGCAGGGCGCGGGCAACTTCGAAGCCCACGGGAACGCCTCCGCGAGGCAGAGCCAATATCAGCGGCCCAGGATCCGTGAGCGTCTCGCGTACAAGCGCCCCCAAAGCTTTCCCGGCTTCGACGCGATCGCGAAAAATCGGCTCAACATCCATATTGCAATCGTCCAAAGAATGATCTCACCAAATCTGTTGTTTGTATCTTTAGGGTTAGGAGAATGCCGATGACCCTGGATCGCCGCGAGTTGTTGCTCGGTGTAGGAGCGGCGGCGGCCACTACCGCGCGCGCCGTTACCGCAACGCGGCCGAACATCCTGCATATCATGACCGACCAGCAACAGTGGGCCACCATCATGGGGCGGTCCGGCTGCCGTACTCCAAATCTCGATAAGCTGGCAAAGTCAGGGCTCTCGTTTGAGCGTTCGTACACACCCTCGGCAGTGTGCTGCCCGGCACGCGCCATGATGCTCTCGGGCGCCTATCACTGGCAGAACGGTGTCTACAACCAGGTGCATTCGCCGCCGTCCGTCCATCGCGACATGAACGAAGATGTCGTGCTCTATTCCAATCGGTTGAAAGCTGCGGGGTATCGCCAGGGTTACGTCGGCAAATGGCATGCTTCGCAGATACGAGGTCCGCTCGATTTCGGTTTCGATGAGATTGCAGACACCACGCCTGTATCGCGCAACAAAAAGGGGCCTTCCGCCAATCCGGACAGCGTTCCCCGTCCGAAACAGAAGGCCCGAGTGATTCCCGGCCGCATGATGCAATGGCCCGGGTCCGAGCCATTTCTAATGTGGGGACACTGCGAAGGAGACGAAGAAGCAACCGAAGAATACTATCGCGCCGAATGCGCAATCCGGATGATGAAGCGCTTCGCTAAAGGATCTCAGCCCTGGCACCTGGAAGCGCACTTCGTTCAACCACATGATCCCTACGTTCCTTTGAAGAAGTACCTTGACAGGTACGATCCGCACTCGATTCAGGTGCCGAAGAGTTTCGACGAAACGTTTGCGGGCAAACCCGAGTTCCACAAGCGCGAATCCGAGACGTGGGGCAAGATCACCGAAGACGATTATCGGCAAAGCCGCGCCCACTATTACGCATATGTAGAGCAGATAGACGCACAGATCGGACGAATCCTGGATGCCCTCGACGAAACCGGCCAAGCGGACAAAACGATGGTGGTGTTTACTGCCGATCATGGCGACATGGTCGGAGCACATCGGATGTGGATCAAGGGATGGATCCCGTATGAAGAGGCCTACCGGGTTCCTCTGATTGTGCGTTGGCCGGGCCATACGCGGGCCGGTTCACACACCGCGAATCTGGTCTCTACTCACTTCCTCGCCCACACCTATGTAGACGTCGCGGGCGCGGAGAAATTGCCCTATGCCGATGGCACGTCTCTGGTCCCGCTCCTGGAAAATCCACAAGGAAGCAGTTGGACAGACCAGATCCTGTGCGCGTATTATGGAGGCGAGTTCCTCTACACCCAGCGAATCGCAATTACAGCTCGCCACAAATATGTCTTCAACGGTTTCGGTATCGATGAATGCTATGACCTCGAGCATGATCCGGAAGAAATGCATAACATCGTGGAAAACGTCGAGCATCGGGCGGCCGTCGACGATATGCGGGCGCGACTGTATGAAATGATGAACCAGTTCGCGGATCCATTCGGCGATTTGCCGCAACCGGATGGTACGCACCGCGGCGACCGCTATTGCGCACCACGCTACCTGCCGCGCGGCAAGCGCCTATGAGCAACGAAGAGCCCGGCATAATCGCTTTACGAAGCCGCCACTCAGTCGAGCGAACCGTCACAAAGCTCGAAGAATCACTTCGCGCAAAGGGCGTAAAGCTGTTCGCCCTGATAGATCACAGTGGTGAAGCTGAAAAAGCCGGCATGACGATGCCGCCCACCAAACTGTTGATCTTCGGACACCCGAAATCCGGCACACCGCTCATGCTGGCCTCACCAAGCGTCGCAATCGATCTGCCGCTCAAAATTCTCGTTTCCGAAGACAGCGAAGGCGGCGTGTGGATCTCTTACAACAGTCCTCGATACCTGCAGGCCCGTCACAACTTTCCTGAAGGCCTCCTACAAAATATTGCCGTGGTGACGGCGCTGGCGGCGTCGGCAGCAGAGTAATTTATTCTTTGGAGCGGACGCAATGATGTTTCGGCCCATCCTAGCCATGGCAAATTCAATTCGCCAGCTCCAACTTATCGAGCTGCTCATAAAGGTCGCGCCGGACGATGTGGAGGCGCGACTTCTGCGCGAGCATAAATTGGTCTGACTGAATCGCATCTTCAAACGTCAGCTTTTTTTCGCGCATGAGTCGCACCGTCGCTCCGAACGTGTCGGCACTTCTCTGTGGAATCCCAACCGATCCGAGAACCTTGTCGGCATGCGTCTGGAATACATTCATCTGATCGAATGTCTTGCCGTCGCGAGCCACAGGACCAAAATACTCGTTGACCCACACAACAACGTTGCGCTCGGTCGTACTCCGGGCCAAGGTGTCGAAACCCAAAAGGCTATCGCTCAGCATTTCTCCGCCGCTCACGACACAATGCACATATAATTTTCGACCGGCCTCGCGAAGCACCCGGACCACCTCGGTCTCAACGATGTAACTCCATAGAGGCAGGAATGCAGTAGAGCCGCTGTCCACAACGAACGCCCCGTCCTCGCCAGCGAAACGTTCCAGCAAGGAGTCGTAACGCATCCGAACGATAAGCCCTTCTTCATTGACCAAATCCAACTTTTCGGCGTTGAGAGACTTGTACTGCGCCAGCGAGCGATTGACCGGATCGCCATCAATACAATGGACTTGCTTAGAGCGTTTCAGAAGGTATTCAGCGAGCCAGCTTGCGATGACACTCTTACCGATTCCGCCCTTACCTTGAAGGACGAGATGCACAGCCGCTCGGCCGGCGCCGTTCATGTGTGTCCCATTGACGTTGTCTGTTGACATTTATTTATGTGTCCTTTTCTTCTTAAATCAAGTTGCGATCCGTCGGATCTCCATCGTTGTGAACCACTCTGATGCCAAAGCTGGACTTCGAGAGTGATTTGCGCGCTTGCTCAAAAGGATCTTTGACCACGGCGGGCGCCGGGCCACTTTCTTGGCTAACAGCCTCCAGCAGCGCAAGACCCGTGGGAACGCTCAGCCGAGCGTCAGTTTCCGGATAACCATGATCCGAGTCGCCAGAGGAAGCTTCAATAGCGGCAGGGACACTAAGGATCTCCGCACTTTGATTCCTCTCCTGGGAAGCATCGGAATCCTCGACAAACAGCGTCGCCGGTGGATCGATTGCAACGTCGAAGAAGTCCTCGATATCCACTTCGGCTGTCGGCACGGTTGCGTCTAAGAAACCGTTCGTTTCCGTCCTGGCCGCCTGGCTCGCATCCAGGAGAAGATTTTGGAGATCGGTCAAGACCTCCTCAGACGCAATCGGGCTCTCATGCGGATTTACGCTTGAGTAAGAGGAAGGCTCATTAGCGGCAGGGGCGTTGAGGATCTCTTCACTTTGACTCCGGTCTGGGGAGACATCGGAATCCTCGATAAACAGTATTGGCGGTGCGTCGATGGCAGCTTCGGAGGCCTCCTCCGTATTCACTTCGGCGGCCGGTACGGTTCCGCCAAAGAAACCGTTTGTTTCCGCCCTGGCCACCTGACTCGCATCCAGGAGAAGATTTTGGAGATTGGTCAGAATCTCCTCAGACGCAATCGGACTCTCATACGGATTTACGCTTGAATAAGAGGAGGGTTCAATAGCGGCAGGGACGCTAAGGATCTCCTCATTTTGATTCCGGTCCGGGGAGAAATCGGAATCCTCGATAAACAGTGTTGACAGTGCGTCGATCGCAACTTCGGAGACCTCCTCCGCATTCAATTCGGCGGCCGGTACGATTGCGCCAAAGAAACCGTTTGTTTCCGCCCTGGCAACCTCACCCGCATCTAGGACGAGATCCTCGAGATTACGCAGAATCTGCTCAGGCGCAAAGGACTCCTCGTCTAAATTTGCGCCTGAGTAATCGGAAGCGGTATGTTCCGGGATGTCACTCGCGACGGCCGTTTCCTTCTCGACAGCCTCAGGGGAAATGACATGGAACGCTGCCTCGGTCGCGATGTTTTCAGAATCAGCGTCCAAGGCGATCGCCGACTCATTGATATTCGCCGGGCCCGCAACGACACAGGCGGCTATCGTGGATACAAGTTCCATCACGTCATCCATCACGATTGGCTTCGTAATGAATCCATCCATTCCGGCGGCGAGGCACCGGTCCCGATCGTCAGGCAACGCATGCGCAGTAAGGGCGTATATCGGGACACGCAAATTTGGCGCCTCGGCGGCCCGGATCGCTCGCGTGGCTTCCAGCCCGTCCATATCGGGCATTTCCACGTCCATAAAAATGAGATCAAACCCCTCGGTTTGGAAGGTGTCCGCTGCCTCTTTTCCATTGGTCGCCGTCCAAACCCGATGTCCGGCTGATTCCAGCACCTTGCTGATTAGGCGGCGATTCACGGCGCTATCTTCCGCAACGAGAATCGAGAGTGTTCTGAGCTCAGGATCCTTATGAGCGCGGGCATGCGCCTCTGTTCTCTTCGTTGGTGTCTGTCTCCGAAACCGGATTGTGAAGTCCAAAGTGTTATCCTCACCGGCTCGGCTTCGAAATTCCATGGTTCCGCCCATCAGATCGACCAACCGGCGCGAGATCACCAGGCCGAAACCCGCCGGATCGGACCGCAGGGCCGCACCCACATCCGCGTGGCGGAACGGCTCGCGGATCAGCGGCTGCTCAGCAGGCGGAATCCCAACGCCCGTATCGGTTATCGCCACGCGAACGAGAACGTTATCCGGGGAATCCGACTCCAAGGCGGCTGAAAGAAGGACGCTCCCGGTCGAGGTCTTTTTAACCATATAATCCAGCAGATTGAAAATGACGTGACGAAATCTTGTCGGATCGCCCCGAACGACTTCCGGCAACTGCGGATCGATCTTGTAACCTGTAACGAGCTTCTTGGCGGTAGCCTCCCGCTCTACAATTTTCATCGCAGAGAGGATGCATTCGGAAATCGAGAACGGCACATTATCAAGCGGCAGTCCTTCCGTCTCAATGCAGGAAAACTCGAGCGCATCGTTTTCGAGGTGCATTAACCAATCGGCAGAGGTGCGGACAGTATCCAGGTGCTCACGCAGCTTGGGATCCAGATCCGCTTTCAACGCCAGATCGATAAAACCTACGATCGCATTCATGGGTGTACGAATCTGGGGGACCATGCATGCTATGAACTCTGCGTTTGCCCTATCGGTAGATTCAATTGCCTTTCTAAGGGCGAGTAAATTGTCGAGCTGTTCTCGAAATTTTCGGTTTTGCCGGCGTGCTCGCATCAAGAGCAACGTGAGGCAGGCCAACACCAGCAGAATTCCGACTCCCACGCCTGCCACGATGGGCACGGGAATTCTCGCGCACGTCCGCGCGCCGGAAAGCCATTGCTCAAACTGGCTTCGTGCATATTGGCCGAGGCTATGCAGGTCCGCAATGGGCAGCGCCACGAAAGAAGCAGCTCTGGTCTCCAGCGCAGCCGAGGCGCAGACGTATGTGAGGAAATTAGGAAGCACCGGTTGTCAAGGTTGTGCTGGCTAGCGTCCAGATACTGCTGATCGATGTCCTGATACCGCTTAAGAGACTTACTGCCGCCAATGCCACGAACCCGAGCAGAAGCGCGTATTCGACCATGTCTTGTCCGTCTTCCTGCCGCCAATGGGCACGCAGCGTACGGGCGATCATAAAAGCCCTATTCGTCCAATCTTGCTGACTTAGGGTGAATGAACTCGTAGGGATCGTGTGGATCATTTTGTCCATATCGGTACGCAGGACGGAATATTGCTATTTGGGACCGCTAGCGAGCTGTAGAGTATGAAAGTATCGGCCGAGTGCCGGAAAGCGGCAACAAAAGAGCGGCTTGGCTTACGGATAATTGGTCGGTGAGAGAGGATTCGAATCTCCGGCTACCTTAGGAACCCGCTTTTTGCCGGGTATCAAAAGGTCAGCGTTCGCGCTCCAATGTTCGAAATGGACGGGCCCTGGAAACCAGTTCCCACCAGCGCGGCCTGACGGTGAGCAAGAGCCCTCCTCGCCCAGCCGTTGGCCTATCCGACCTTAATTGGTGCTCCGTAATAGCGTCTTGCTCATCGCCGGATTGAAAAAGGCGGCCCGATTGAAGTCATGGGCCCAAAACAAAAAAAACAACCGTTCCAGAGATGATAGCCATCGAAAGCGCCAGATCCCATGAGCAAAGAATTCAAAGGAACCATAAGTCTTGATGTCCGCGATTCCAAACCGGACTGGGCGGCATTTCTCGCAGACAAAGCGCCGGCGGGCGCGCCAAATGTCCTCGTCATCCTTTTCGATGACACCGGTTGTGCCGCCTGGGCGCCCTACGGGGGACGCATCAATATGCCCACGCTCCAGCGGATCGCCGACAATGGCCTGATCTATTCGCAGTGGCACACCACCGCGCTCTGTTCACCGACCCGTTCGTGCTTTCTGACCGGCCGCAACCATCATCAGAACGGCTTCGCCTCGATATCCGAGAACGCGAGCGGTTTTCCCGGCTACAACTCGCATCTGCCGCCCGAAAATGCTCCCATGGCGACGGTCCTTCGTGATGCGGGCTGGAGCACATTCTGGGTGGGCAAGAACCACACGACACCGATCGACGAGTTTACGATGGGTGCGTCCAAAAAGAACTGGCCGCTCGGCCAAGGTTACGACCGCTTCTACGGCTTCAATGGCGGCGAGACGAACAATTGGTATCCGGACTTAATCGAGGACAACCACTTCGTCGATCAGCCGTATCAACCCGAGGACGGGTATCACCTCTCCAAGGACCTCACCGATAAGGCGTTGAGCTTTATTCGCGACGCCAGGCAGTCGGAGCCGAACAAGCCATGGTACCTGTGGTATTGCCCGGGCGCGAACCATGCGCCGCATCACGCCCCGCAGGAGTACATCGACCGCTACAAAGGCAAGTTCGACGACGGCTACGAGGCGTACCGCGAATGGGTCCTGCCGCGCATGATCCAGAAAGGGATTCTGCCCAAAGATACCGAACTGACGCCCATCAACCCGATGCGGGAGGGAACCTACACACCGGCAGATGCGGTCCGTCCCTGGAATACTCTCTCGGTCGACGAGAAAAAGCTGTTCTCGCGGATGGCCGAGGTGTATGCCGGATTCTCCGAGTACACCGATGCACAGGTCGGCCGTATTATCGACTATCTCGAAGAATCGGGTCAACTCGACAATACGTTGATTTTCTATTGCTCCGATAATGGCGCGTCCGGCGAAGGAAGCCCGAACGGGTCGGTGAATGAAGGCAAGTTCTTCAACGGTTATCCCGACGAGATCAAGGAAAATCTGGCCCTGCTCGATAAACTGGGCACCCCGGCGACCTACGGCCACTACCCCACGGGCTGGGCGGTCGCGTTTTCGACACCATTCAGAATGTTCAAGCGCTACACCTATCAGGGCGGCGCGTGTTGTCCTCTGGTCATTTCCTGGCCGAAGGGAATCAAAGCACGCGATGAGGTACGCGACCAATATCACCACGCCACGGACATCGTGCCGACTATCCTCGATTGTTGCGGCGTGAAAATGCCGGAGACTGTCAACGGCGTCAAGCAGAATCCTCTGGTGGGTGTTTCAATGCGCTACACCTTCGACGATGCCAAAGCACCCACGCGCAAGGTCACCCAATACTATGAGATGCTCGGAAGCCGCGGAATCTGGCATGAGGGTTGGAAGGCCGTTACCGAGCACGGTCCGTTTAGCGGTATGAGTAACTTCGATAAAGATCGCTGGCAGTTGTTTCATACCGAAGTAGACCGTTCTGAAGCGCACGATGTGGCAGACCAGCATCCGGACAAGGTGAAGGATCTGGTGGCTCTCTGGTTTGAAGAAGCCAAGAAATACAACGTGCTGCCGTTGATCGACTATTCGATTGAGAAGGACCTCCAGAAGATCCTCGACCTGGAATATAAACTTCCAGTCACGCCGAGCGGAAGGTATGTTTTCTATCCCGGAACACTCTCCATCCCGGAACGCTCCGCGCCGAACATTCATGCCGTCTCGTATAAAATCCTGGCTCAGGTCGAGTTGGCCAAAGATGCTCAGGGCGTGATCTTCGCGCAAGGATCCCAGTTTGGCGGACACGCTTTTTTCATCAAGAACGGCAACATCACCTATGTATATAATTTCCTCGGCATCCCGCCGGAGCAGCGCATCACAGCGGCAGCGCCCGGTCCCGGCAAACACGTCGTCGGCGTGGAATTTACGAAGAAAAGGATGGGCCAATACCACGAGTCGTATGGCCCGTTGAAGTTGTACGTCGACGACAAGGTCGTTGCCGAGAGCGAGATTCGCACCATGACCGGACATTTTTCGCTCTGCGGCGAGGGATTGTGCATCGGCTACGACTCTGGTGATTCGGTCAGTAGTGAATACAAACCGAAGTTCGAATTCACCGGAGGCCGGATCATCAAGGTGATTTTCGACGTTGCAGACGACGCCTATGTCGACGTGGAGCGTCACATGGCGGCGGCGATGGCTCGCGACTGAGCCGAGAAGCGGCCCGCTACAAGCTACTGACGTTGCAAAATTAACCGCCCGCGAAAGAAAAAAACCCTCCGATTCGGCAAATGCTCTAAAGCACGCTGGCCGACGAATTTCCCGGAGGCCCGAGAAACCAATCTGGAGAGACTATGCCGCAGAAAAGCGCGAAGCCGAATATTCTTGTCATTTTTGGAGATGACATTGGGATGTGGAATCTCAGTTGTTACAGCGATGGAATGATGGGATATCGGACGCATAACATCGATCGTCTAGCCAAAGAAGGAATGAAGTTCACGGATGCGTATGGGGAGCAGAGCTGCACGGCCGGTCGTGCCAGCTTTATCACCGGACAAAGCTGTTTCCGAACGGGGCTCTCCAAGGTCGGAATACCCGCTTCGCCCGTAGGACTGAAGGCTGAGGACCCTACCATTGCAGAGCTTCTGAAGAAGCAGGGCTACGCGACTGGTCAGTTTGGAAAGAACCACTTGGGCGACCGCAATGAATATCTCCCGACCGTTCATGGGTTCGATGAGTTCTACGGCAACCTTTATCACCTGAACGCCGAAGAGGAGCCGGAGATGGCGGACTACCCGAACGCGAAAGACTTTCCTGAATTCCGCAAGAAGTTCGGTCCTCGCGGGGTGTTGCGATGCCGGGCGACTGAGACGGACGATCCGACTGAAGATAAACGCTGGGGTCGTGTCGGCAAACAGACCATCGAGGACACAGGCCCTCTCACGAAAAAACGTATGGAAACCTGCGATGACGACTTCATCGCTTCTGCCAAGGACTTTATCCAGCGTCAGGCATCCGCGGATAAACCGTTTTTCTGCTGGGTCAACACGACTCACATGCACCTGTTCACGCACACCAAACCGGAAAGCCTGGGGCAGGCCGGCCGATGGCAGTCGCCTTACCACGACACGATGATCGACCACGATAAAAATGTCGGTGAATTGCTCGATCTGCTGGATAAACTAGGCATTGCGGACGACACGTTGGTCCTGTATACGACCGACAACGGCCCGCACATGAACACGTGGCCCGACGGTGCCATGACCCCATTCCGCAGTGAGAAGAACACCAATTGGGAAGGTGCTTTCCGCGTTCCTTTATTGGTGCGTTGGCCGGGGAAGATTGCCGCGAATTCCGTATCCAACGAGATCGTCCAGCACCACGACTGGCTGCCGACTTTCGTGGCCATGGCGGGGGAGCCGGACGTCGTCGAAAAGCTGAAGAAGGGCTACGACGCGGCAGGGAAGCATTTCCGTGTGCACATAGACGGCTATAACCTTCTGCCGTATCTGACAGGAAAAGAGAAGAGTAGCCCCCGAAAGGGTTTCATCTACTTCGACGACGACGGAGACCTGGTTGCGCTGCGGTTCGATAATTGGAAGGTCGTTTTCATGGAGCAGCGATGCGAAGGGACCTTCCGGGTCTGGGCGGAGCCGTTCGTACCACTGCGCGTGCCAAAGATTTTCAATCTGCGAACAGATCCATTCGAGCGAGCCGACATTACTTCGAACACATACTACGACTGGTTCCTCTATCACGACTACATCGCTTTGGCCGGGAATATTATCGTAGTGCCCTTCCTGGAGTCCTTCAAGCAGTTTCCGCCCCGCCAAAAAGCCGCTAGCTTCACTATCGACCAAGCTATGGAGAAGATGGAGGCTTCGCTTACCGGTGCCGGACACTGATATAGACCGCAGCCATTTGATCCTCGAGTATGGAATTCGCCGTCCGTGTTAGACCAGTGAAATCTTGTCTAATCGGAGACACTATTTAATCTTAAAGGAGTTCATATGCCCACAGTCACCACCAAAGACGGCACCGAAATCTTCTATAAGGACTGGGGTTCCGGGCAACCAATTGTGTTCAGCCATGGCTGGCCGCTATCCGCCGACGACTGGGACGCCCAGTTATTGTTCTTCTTGCGTCAGGGCTGTCGCGTGATCGCCCATGACCGCCGTGGCCACGGTCGCTCTACACAGACCGCCGACGGCCACGATATGGATCATTATGCCGACGATCTGGCGGCGCTCACGTCCCATCTCGACCTGAAAAACGCGATCCATGTCGGCCATTCCACCGGAGGCGACGAAGTGACACACTACCTAGGCCGACATGGCGAAAGCCGAGTGGCTAAGGCCGCGCTGATCAGTGCCGTGCCACCGCTAATGGTGAAGACGCCGGCCAATCCGCTTGGCCTGCCTAAAGAGGTATTTGATGATCTGCAGGTGCAGCTCGCCGCCAATCGTTCTCAGTTCTATCGCGCCCTGCCCGAGGGGCCTTTCTACGGCTACAACCGGCCAGGCGCCAAAGCCTCCGAGCGGTCATCCAAAACTGGTGGCGGCAGGGAATGATGGGCGGCGCCAAGGCCCATTACGACGGCATTGTGGCCTTTTCCCAGACCGATTTCACGGAAGACCTCAAGAAGATCACCGTTCCGGTATTGGTGATGCATAGCGAAGACGACCAGATCGTCCCCTATGTCGCCTCAGGTCCGCAGTCCGCGAAGCTGCTGAAGAACGGAACTCTGAAAACCTATAAGGACTTTCCTCATGGCATGCCAACTACGCAAGCGGAAACCATCAACTCCGACTTGTTAGCCTTCTTCAAGCTGTAACAATATTGCGTCGAGCGCTACTTTTGTTCCTCAGAAGCGGAATATCACAAGCGTTCCACGTAGACGTAATAGGCGCCACGTTCCACACCTCTCGCATCCAGGAGCGAGGTGCGCAGCTCCGCCAACCCCTTCGCTAGGGAAATCGTGAACGCTGCGAATTTATCTGCAGCTCCAACGTCCTTTTCTTTGTGGATACCCGAGATGGAAAGCTGCGCTTTCACAACGGCGACACCTATACCGGGCGCCTTCTCCTGATTTAGTTGCTTATCCGTATAATTGGCACTCATCGCCAAATCGGCTTCTCGCGGCCATCGGCGCAACTCAAACCGGTACTGCCCAGCCTGTGCAATTTCAACCGCCCAAAAACCGTTCGCTACGGGAGCACCGCGAATTTGTCGCTGATTCCAAACGCTTAGAGCGTCTCCATGCCAATCCATGGCGGTAAGCGTCGATGGGTTCTCCTGTCCGGAACCCAGAACGATCCGCACGTAGTGATCGCCCCCCGCCGATACACGCTGCCACCACCGGTCATATTGAGTGCTGAGGGTTTTCACCACCTCGGAATGCTGGCTGGCTATACCCACCGTCTGGCCGGGATCCTTCGCGATGTCGTAAAGCTCGAGTTTGGGCGCGTCGGCGACGGCATTCACCATCCGCCAACGCTGCGTAAGCACTGCGGTGTCTTTCCATTTGTGGAGACGCTCCTCGCGTTGAGAATCTACAAACAAAGTGCGGTCTTGCCGTTCCGCGTCCGCGCCGTACAATTGTGCGCGCCAGGATATGCCATCCACGAGTTGGCCTCGATTTTTGAGTTGGCACAAGTCCGCCAGGGTGGGCAAGACATCGATGTGAGCAGCTAGTGCTGGGATGTCGCGGTCTCCTCCCAGATTTCCAGCAGGCCAGGAAACAAACAACGGTACCCGATGACCACCCTCGTACGGCGACCCTTTCTTGCCCCTCATTGATGCGTTAAATACCTTGTCGCCGTCCGAGGTGCCGTTGTCCGTGGTGAAGATCAGGATCGTGTTGTCCCTCAAACCGTGGTCGTTCAGGAATTGGAGTATTTCGCCCACGTTCCGGTCGATATTCGCGATCATGCCGTAGAACCCCGGCTTATCGAGCCCGGGAACATCGCGGTACGCGGCCGTATCTTCTTGCGGCGCCCATTCCGGCTCGTGTGCGGCAGTCGTCGCAAGGTAGCAGAAGAATGGCTGTCTTTTCTTGTTTGCCGCATCCATAAAGTTCATCGCCAGATTGAAGAAGATGTCTGTGCTGAAGCCGGAATACTTCTGAAAGCGGCCGTTATGTAAATAGGAATCGTCGGTATCGTCATTGCCGAAGTAATCCGGTGTTTGCCAAATTCCTCCCCCTCCACAAACGACGGCGTCGTCAAAGCCACGGTCATGGGCCCGGCAGGGATAGTTGTCCCCCAAATGCCACTTTCCGTAATTTCCCGTTGTATAGCCGGAAGAACGGAAGCACTCCGCAAGCGTCGTCTGCCCGGGCGAAAGCAAACTGCGGCCCATGATGGTATGCCACACGCCCACTGCGTTGCAGTACCGCCCTGTCATCAACGACGCGCGAGTGGGTGAGCACGTCGGACTCACATGGAAATTCGTGAAGCGCAAAGAACGCGCGTGAAGCCCGTCGATGTTCGGTGTTTTGATATAGGGATTGCCCAGGCAGGCAAAGTCTCCGTACCCAACATCGTCGAGCAGCATGAGCAGTACGTTGGGTGGTCTCTCCGGCTCTCCTTGGGCATCGAGATTTCGGCAGGACAATGCACCCGCAGCCCCAATTCCAAAATTGATAAGACGCCGTCGGGAAATCAAACTTTCATCCTCGGCCGTTCTGGTAGGATCTGCCATTTAGATGAGTATCTTAACGCGAGTGCAAACGGCCGCCTCAAGCCTCAACGGGCATCAATGGTGATCCGTCCAGCTCATTAGATCAGCGATTCGGCCCGCTCAGGTTCGGCACTTTCGCTTCACTCCAGCCGGTGCAGATCAGAACCGGCAATCTCGGATATTTCGGGAACTCCGGCATAGTCTTCCATAGGCCACAACGATAGAAGACTGACCCGCGATCTGAGCAGACGACTTCCGAATTCACACATGATCCGCACAAGCCTGCTTTTAGCGAGTTGGGATCGGTCGGCATGTTCCCTTTGAAAATTATCCTAGATGAGCGGGAGGCCTGATACGTGCAATCAGCTACACTATTTGGAGGCACGGTGATCAGTGCCTCGGATAGTAAACCGTGCAGCGGGCGTTAACTCGCGATGGCGTAACTAGGATGAGACGAACGGTCGTCCCCTCCGTGTAAGACGATTGATGCCGTCGGGCCCCTCGCCATTAATTCCTCTCTAATGAAGCTTTACAGCCCGACGTGACTATGCGGTCGGACTGTGCATGAAAGCTATGATCGCGGCTATTACGAACCAGATGACTTCGCGGAAGAATATGGCTTGCCCCAGTGCATCGCCGGCATCCTCCCTAACGTTAAGAAAAGACCCTCGCTGTGATGATTGAGGGGCTCAACCCTAACAGTCTCGAACCGATGGGCATGGAATCCGCGCAAGTTCTGCTGATAGAGCTTGCAAGCACCTTTTCTTCGGCCCCGACCCTTTCCCGGCCTGACGCGCCTAACATGGCGGCCCGGTACAGAACGCTCGTGGAGCAGATTCCCGCCGTGACCTTCATGGCGTTTCTCGACCAGGGTCTTAGCGAAGCGTATGTCAGTCCTCACGTCGAGACGGTATTAGGTTTTAGCCAGGAACAGTGGTTGAACGACCCGGTGCGTTGGTACGACCAAATCCACCCGGACGATCGAGCGCGTTGGAGTATCGAGGCGGCGCAACTGATCGTCTCAGGCCGACCGTTGCGCTCTGTGTATCGAGTGATTGCGCGCGACGGGCGCGTCGTGTGGTTTCATTGTCAGGTTAAATTAGTGGCCACCGAAGACGGCCGACCTTGGTTCCTTCATGGCGTAGCATTCGACATAACGGATCTCAAAGAGGCGGAGACCGCTTTACAGGAGGCCCGAGATCAACTCGAAGCCAGAGTTGAGGAGCGCACGGCTGAACTGGCGCAGGCGAACCGCAAACTACAACAGGAAGTTACTGAACGCGAGCGCACACAAACCGAGCTGGCACAAGCGGTTGAGGAATTGACACGAGTGAATGCCGATCTGGAGCAATTTGCATACTCTGCCTCGCACGATCTCCAGGAGCCACTACGGATGGTTTCTATCTATAGCCAGATTCTCCAAGAAAAGTTCAGGGATAAACTTGGTGCGAGCGGCGAGCAATTTATAGACTTTGTGCTCACGGGCGCTAAACGGATGGAGCAGCTTTTGGCGGACCTGCGGACATTCATGCAAGCTTCCGCAACGGCGAAGGATTCCGCGCAGAATGCGGATGCAAGCGAAGCCCTTAGCCGGGCACTCGAAAGCCTAACGATCGCGATTAAACGTACCGGCGCCTCAATCACACACGGATCTCTGCCCCGGGTGTGCATGCACGAGTTTCAATTGGAGCAGTTGTTTCAGAACCTGATTGGAAATGCAATCCGGTATCGAAGCCAAGAACCTCCGCAAATTCTGGTAGTTGCCGAGCGAAGTGGTGATGAATGGATATTTTCAGTCCAAGATAACGGCGTCGGCATTGATCCCCGGTTCAAGGAGCAGATCTTTGGAATGTTCAAACGTCTTCATCGCTGGACCGATTGCCCGGGCACTGGTATGGGACTCGCGATTTGCAAACGAATCGTTGAACGCGCCGGAGGTCGAATTTGGGTTGAATCCGAGCTTGGACGAGGTTCAACCTTCTCATTTACCGTCCCGGCGGGGAACACAAATGAGCCGTGACCATTGTCGGAGATCGGACTTGAAGAATCCGCAAATCCTTGGGGACTAACCGCAACGATTAGCGAATCATTGTGACCACTTCGGCAGAAAATGTCCGCTGCAGGAGTACCACAAAACCCCCTAGTCCGTAGACCGGAAGATCTTTCACTGATGCAATCAAAATGTGCAATTCAGTTTCCCCTCCTTCCGGAGGGCCTTCCAGGCTTTTACCCTCGGGTCACTATTGACTTTTGCTGCTGGTACGGCGGCCGCAACCGGCCTAGTCGACGGCTTCAATGTCACCGTTTTCAACAACTTCAAATCGCAATACACCGATCTACAGGGCACACTTGCGGTAGGCAAGAATTTGAGTCTCACCGGCTACGCCTTAAATCAGTCGGCGCCCAATCCCAACACTGCGGCAGGTGGATTCGACACGGTAGTCGGCGGTTCTATGTTGTTTCAAAACGGCACGATTTATGGCAGCGTGTCAGCGAGTTCAGCCAGCATCAGCGGCGCCAGTGTGTGCGCTGGATGCTTGACCATCGGGAGCGCGCCAATTGACTTCGGTCAGTTGGAGTCAACCGTCAAGAATCAAAGCAGCTTTCTGTACACGCTGTCTTCGACCGGGACAGTGACGCAACCCTACAGCACTCTAACTTTGACCGGATCCGGATCCGCTTTTGAAGTCTTCACCCTTAGTTCGGCACAATTGAACGGCAATTCCGGTATCGCTGTCACGGGAGTTGCGGCTAACGCAACCATCCTAATCAATGTGACTGATTCAGGCTCTCATTCGGCCACGACATCCAACGGTGGCTTCTCTATCAACGGCCAACAGTTGCAAAACGCTCAGAATGTAGTTTTCAATTTTGCCTCATCGATTACGACGATCTCGATCGCCAACAGCTTTTACAGCAGCATGCTGGCGCCATCCGCCAATGTGATTGGGTCGTATGGTGCTTTCAATGGAGATCTGGTCGCCTCAAGCTATTCCGGCAGCAACCAATTCAATCTGGATCCGTTCACCGGAAACATTCCAACGCCCCCCGTAGCCACACCGGAGCCCGCTACTCTTGGCCTATTTGCGATCGCCGCCCTATTAGTGAGCGCCGGTGCGTTTCGAAGGAATTGCATAGATCAAAAACGAACTAATCAGCTCGCCGTGATCGAGAGCCAATGAAGACCGGGCTCTCAGCTCGTCTTGATCCTCCGCGATAGGTCAGTGCTACTCAAATTCACAGTTCCAGATCCGCCGCGTTTGTCTCAGCTCAGGGGACCACCCCAAGTTGCTTGAGCGGCCTCGGCACCGCCACCAAGCTCGATCTGCCCAGTGACAGCCGCCTTCTCAGGGTCGATGGCCGTGACCACTGCTGCATCGCCATGACACACTAGCACTCGCTTGCTTTGCGGATCGTAGAACGTGAAATCCGGGTCTTTCGGAACTGAGATCTGCTTAATGGTCCTGAGAGTGTTCGTATCAAAAACCGAGACCGTCGCATTCCCACCGTTCGTTGTGAATCCACGATGCAGGTTCGGAACGATGGCGATTCCGTGGACACCCGGAGTATCTTCTATTTTGCCAAGAACCTCACCCGAATCCGCATTGAGGACGTCCGCCTTTGTGCCATGCGAAAACATAGAGGCGGTTCGAGGAACTGTCGAACACAATGTAATCAAAGCCCCCATTGCCCGGCACGGGGTATCTCTTGGTCACTTTGGACCCCGGCGCTTCCGTGGCCACGCAAACGATGGCAATAATAAAGAGCTCAAAACAGAAAGCCCGTACTTTCCTCATAAGCATTCTCCCCGGATGGATGGCTCTACTCCTCCTTTTTCATCGTTCCGTCAGCATTAACGGCGATTTCCGACTTCCTGCCGTTCTTTTGAATCACGGCTTCGTAGCTGACCGTAGAGCCTTTCGTTACGGATTCAACGCTCAAAATCTTCCCTGAATCGGCGTGGGTTCGCAACACTTTCTGCACTGCCGCCGGAAGACTTGCCAAACTAACAGCTTCTTCCACTTCGACTACGGTCCCGCTCACGTCCACCAAAATGTCGCGTGATTTGTTGTTCAACCGAGTCTCGGCTTCATAAAACGTTTTGCCGTTTTCCATCTCTTTGCTGTAGCCGAGAACCACGGCACCGTTGCGCTCCTGTTCCTGGACGGTCTTTTGAACCGCGGGTGGAAGATCCTTGAACTGCACCTTCGTTTCGTTGGCCCGCCCATACCCAAAAGCCACCGAGAGCAGGATCCAGAGCAAAACCGAACGTTTCATGACCAGGAGTTTACTCCTGGATTCTGAAATTCCGCTGGAAATCTAAAAACTATTCGTCAATTGATATCTCCTGCCACGTGGTACCGAATAGATGAATTTGGAAATCTTCAGCAAATCTCCAGGATGAAATGTTTAGATCATGGAATAATCATGGCACCATCTGTGTACTCTCGTTGCCTCCTTAACACCCGATACGTCGACGCAACATGCGCATCCTCGTAGTAGAGGACGAACGGAAGATGGCAGACCTGATTCGGAAAGGTCTCGAGCGTGAGCATTATTCCGTAATGACTGCGCACACCGGCTCCGATGGTCTCGAACTGGCACTGTCGTATCCGTTTGAGGCAATGGTCCTGGATGTGATGCTTCCTGTTCTCGATGGTTTTGAGTTAGCGAAGCGGCTGCGGGCTACCGGAAACGCCACGCCGATACTGTTTCTTACCGCGCGCGATACGGAGGACGATCTGATTCGGGGCCTGGACGAAGGCGGCGACGATTACCTGACCAAGCCATTTTCTTTTCGTGAATTTGCCGCACGGCTTCGGGCGCTCACTCGTCGATTGCCTCAAACTGCCCCGACTATTCTCCGGGTTGGGGATCTTGCTCTCGATCGCGCTACGCACAACGTAACTCGCGCGGATCGCTGTATTGAGCTGACGCGGACTGAGTATTCTCTGTTGGAGTTTTTCATGCGACATCCTGGACAGGTGCTAACCCGTGATGTCTTAATCGATGCTGTGTGGGGCCTTTCGGAAACCATAGAAAGTAATACGCTCGACACGTTCATCAAGCTGCTTCGGCAGAAGGTCGACTCGGGGTACAAGCAAAAGCTGTTACACACTGTAAGAGGGTTCGGCTATAAAATTGGGGAAATTTGAAACAATAACAGCCCGGCTTCCTATCCGAATGCGGCTCGCGCTGTGGTACCTGGCATCCTTCTTCGTTGTGCTAGCGCTATTCGGAGCCGGAAGCTTTTATGCCATGCGGGCTAGTATTGTCGACGAGTTTGATCGCGACTTGAAGATCCGCATTGCAGGTATCAAGTCATTTCTCGACAAGCAATCAACGGCTGATCCGGAGAAGCTTCGGCGCGAATTGCAGGAACATGGGCAACTTCGTCTAGGTGGAGAACTACTCCAAATCAGCGATGATCGAGAAGATTGGGTTTTTCGGTCGGAATCCATGCGGCATCTCGGAATCGGAAGGCCTGCGCAACCGGTCTCAACAAAGCCTCGATTTACGACCGTGCATTCGAGGAAAATACCCGTCCGGCTTGCAACTGCATCGCATGTCTCCGGCGGCAGGTATTTCGTCATTCAGCTTGCGCAGTCGCTAGAGGAATCGTCTGAGCTTATCGAAGCTTTTGGGTGGATATTGATGGCCGCCATTCCACTCGTGCTCGTTGTAGCGTGTGGCACTGGTTATTGGATGGCCGGTCGTGCACTTCAGCCGGTCAGGACGATCACAGAGGATGCCCGGGCCATCAGCGCGCTCGACATTTCGAAACGTATCGCGGTGCCGCTTGCCGATGATGAACTTCGGAAGCTTTCCACAACTTTGAATCAGATGATGGACCGTCTGGAGACAGCTTTCCACAAGATCACTCAATTCACGGCGGACGCTTCTCACGAATTGCGAACGCCGATTTCCGTTATTCGTACAACTGCTGAGTTGGCACTGACAGACACTTCTCGACAATCATCGTCTGAAGCGCTTGTCAGCATTCTCGAAGAGTCGGAACGCACAACCCGTCTCCTGGAAGACCTGCTGGTGCTTGCGCGGTCGGACTCAAATGCAAGATCGCGATTGGAAACCGTAGATCTCGCTGTGCCATTCCGCGAGGCAGCATCCCAGACGGAATTGCTGGCGTCGCATAAGAAGTTGTCGGTGCGAGTCATCGGGGTGGAGAGGCCCTGTTTGGTCAACGGCAACGTAGATCTGTTACGGCGGCTCTTTCTTGTCCTGACCGATAACGCTGTCAAATACACACCAGATGGAGGTCAGATAACACTTGCACTTATCGCTAGCGAGAAGGACCTACGGGTGGAAATCCGAGATACGGGGGCCGGCATCTCAGCTGAAGACATACCACACATTTTTGAAAGGTTCTATCGCGCGGATAAGGCTCGCCAGCGATCGGGTGGCACAGGCCTCGGCCTCTCAATCGCGGAGTGGATCGTCAGAGTGCACCACGCAAGCATCGAAGTGACAAGCGAAGTAGACGCTGGAACGACGTTCACGCTGTCCTTTCCTGTATCGCGAATGGTCGATCAGCCTTCCCCTACGCTCTCAGCGTTAACGGCCTAAATACTTGTAACTAGCAGGTCGCGAAAACCGAATAGAATATTTGATTTTCACCAAAACTGCAGGTTCACTTTTTACTCTTGGTACCGCATGGTTCACTTGCGCATAGGCGCGCTTCTGCTCGTGTCGCTCTTTGCTGCCGTAGCCCAAACGCAGATCACTCGCGAACGGAGCGAGATCGTGGGAATAGTCAAGGATGTGACCGGCGCGGTCGTTCCCAAAGCAACTGTTACGTTTTTCTCGCCTACCAATGAGCACGTAGCAAGCACATCGACCGACAAGGACGGCGCCTTCTATTTGGCCGTTCCAAGACTCAGTGAAGGTCAACTTGAAATTAGCCGGGATGGATTCAAACCCTTTTCCCTGCACGTACACATTTCGAATAACCTCAAGCCAATTACTGCGGTCCTCGAAGTGGCAGATCTTTCCCAGCGCATAGATGTGAGTGCCACGGCGGATGCGCACGAGGTATCGACGGATCCTGCTCAGAATCTTGATGCGGCAGTCGTGAACGATAAGCTGCTTGACCAGTTGCCAGTCTTCGATCAGGACTTTGTCGCCGCCGTCTCCAATTTCCTCGACCAAGGAGCGACGGGCAACATGGGCACCACCCTGGTCGTCGACGGCATGGAGCAAAAGAACGCCGGCGTGACGCCTTCCGCAGTACAGAGCGTGAAGATTAATAGCGATCCCTATTCCGCCGAGTTCTCACGGCCGGGTCGCGGACGTATCGAAATCACGACGAAGACACCCGACCCGGTCTTTCATGGGACTGCCAACGTAGTCTTTCGCGATGCCCATTTCGACGCGCGCAATGCGTTTGCGTCCACACGAGCTCCTGAACAGCGCCGCATCTTTGAGGGCGTACTCACGGGACCCGTACCGCGGCTGAGCCGGACGTTTTTTCTACTTTCCGCCGATTACCAGCAAGACAATCTTCAATCGATCGTTTTCGCACAGCTTCCCTCCGGGCTTTTGCAAGAGAACGTGCCTAGTCCGGTTCGCGCTAAAGATCTAGCAGCGCGCCTCTCGCACGACTTCACTGATCATTACACAGGGGCACTGCAATTTACCTTCGAAAGCCGTTCACGGCAGAATCAGCTATGGTCCGGGCAACCCGTCAACGCCGGACAAAACCCCAATGGCGGTGGTGGGTCGGGACAAAATCAGGCGAACGGCGGCTACATTTTACCCGAAGCCGGGCGCAACGTGACAAATCTTGAACGTCACTTGACGTACTCCGATCGCCTTGTGCTGCGTCCGACTCTTCTGAACCAGTTCCAAATCATGTACGAGCGAAACCGTGATTCGATTGCAAGCACTACAGAACAATCGCAAATCTCGGTTCAGAACTCATTCGTTGCTGGAGGCGCTCAGGCAACGCAGTTAGCAACTGAAAATAACGTTGATATTCGTGACGTTTTGACTTGGACACATAAAGCGCACACTGTCTCGACTGGTTTTGCAATGCCCAATTTTTCCCGACGAGGCCTGGACGATCATTCGAACCGACTAGGAACCTTCAACTTCTCCTCTCTCGAGGATTATGTTGCAGGGCGTCCCTATTCGTTCACGCAGCAACACGGACCGGTTCATTTCGTTTACTGGCAAAAAGAGATCGGTGGCTTCCTTCAGGATCAGATCCGCGTTGCTCCCAACCTTCAATTAACTTTTGGCTTGCGCTGGGATTGGCAGAATTACCTTCACGACAACAACAACTTTGCGCCGCGTGCATCAATCGCATACGCTTTTGGCAAAAATCGGAACACGGTTCTGCGAGCAGGCGGCGGCATTTTCTACGATCGTACGAGCGCAAGACCGCTCGGCAGCCTGGCCGAATACTCCGCGCCCGCAGTACAGAACATTCTCTTGCTCAATCCGCCATATCCAAATCCGTTCATCAATGGGACCGATCCATCTCTCGAACCGGCCAATCTGTACCGCTTCAGCCCAAATATTCGAACTCCCTATCTGGGCATGTACAGTGTTTCACTGGAGCAGCAACTCTTGAAAGCGGCTACGATAACGGCAACCTATAGAGGCTTGACCGGAATCGGGTTGTTTACTTCGCTTAATGTGAATCAGCCGCTCCCACCACTCTATTTGCAGCGACCCGATCCGGGCTATGGCGTTTACCAACAGATACAATCATCCGGACGGCAAGTGGGCCAAGCGCTCGACATTTCGTTTTCGGGCAAAATCAACCGTTATTTCTCGGGCGTAGTGCAATACACGCTGGGTCGAACGGATAACAACACTGGCGGCATCAACTATATGCCTCCGAATACTTATGACTTGAGCGGAGAGTATGCCCGCGCTGATTTTGACCAGCATCATCGCTTTAGCATGCTGGCTAGTTCCACGCCGAACAGATGGATCAATGTGGGCATCGCCTTGATCGCGGGTTCGGGCCTTCCCTATACAGAAACCTTAGGAATTGACGTTTACAATTCAGGATTTGCTAACGCGCGGCCGACCGGCGTGGCGCGAAACACGCTTCTCGGACCGGGCTTTATGGAACTTGATTTGAGATGGTCTCACGATTTCTATTTATCCAAGAAAGTGGAAAAGGGACCGATCATTACATTTGCGGCCGACGCATTCAACGCAGTCAATCATGTGAACTTTTCGCAGTTCATCGGCAACGAAAAATCGCCGTTCTTTCGACAGGCGGTTTCCTCATTGCCGGCCAGACGACTACAGTTCACGTTGCGGCTGAAATTCTGAAGTGCGATTGCAGGCGATGCTATTAAACAAAACGTCGATGCGCGGGCCGTCGGCCTTGGCTCTTGTTACCCGAACGTCACGGCAACGGAGCAGAGAATCTTCTAAGATCGCTTACCCGCGAAACAGAGCCAAGACCGATGGTTACTGGCGGCAGACGTACGTGCATTCTTCGATGAGACGGATGTGCCGTGGGGCGCGAATATCCGCGACAATCGAAGATGCCCTCGATCAGAGCAAACATCTCGTTCTTTCACTCTCACCGGATTGCGCACGGTTGACAACATTTTGCAGCCTGAAGAACATTTGCGAGCGGGAGATTTCAAAGAATTCTTTCTGGGTGCCGATAGGCTCTTGCACGCGCTTTTCCTAGGTCTTGTCGATAGCCACTTCTAGGATTTGAAGGAGGTCACGCCAGAACGACAAGCGCCCGTCATTCGCTGTAGACTAACGCAGGGCCAAGACTCTGGAGGGTGTTGTGTCTCTAATACTCGAGATGCCGACGCCGCGTGTGTACATGGCAGAGGCCCGAACACTCTCATTCGATCTGGTCTTCGAATGGTCGAGTATGGACTTTGTCATTGCGTAACCCACGGATACCGGATTCGAGCGAGCGATGTCTTCGCCGACGGCGCGGGCTACGCGCATAGAGCGAACAGGCCGAGGCGTTTTCGGATCAGACGGCATTAGGTGCGGATTATTGCAAGCATTCAATTCAAGGACGGCGCCATCGCCATCAGTGAGAATGGAATTGGCGTCTTTCTGAACGCGGCTGAGCGAAGTGCGTGGGACCAGAGCACCTCTATCGATGCAGCCGGTGAAAGTGAGGTCATTCACAACCTTGGCGCGTTCGTTATCAATGTAGCGGTCTATACCGTGGGTGAGATGCAGTGCTCGGAATTCGTATTTGACGTCTTCGGTAGCGGCGCCGAGCCAGACACCGGATCGCTTCTCGTGCCATAGGCGGATGTGGTGGCGCTTGGCAAGAGTATCGAGGCTCTTTTGAAAGGCGTCGTCAGGCGGATTACCGTCGAATTTTAGGCTTGTCATGGGAGCCCTGCTATAACCTGCGCGTTGAACCATGCAATGATACATGCGATACAAAGCCATAATGCCGTGAGGTTCGGTACCATTCCAACCGGCTGCGCGAAATGCACGTTCGACTTCCGACTGGCTGCCTATCAAGAGAATATTGATGAGATCAGACGGCTGCTTGCCATTGCGACTCGTTTGCTGCTGAGGTAGCGTCGCAAGCAGATTCTGAAGCTCGGCAATTTGAGATGTGGCCAGGAGTGGCACGGCGGGTTCATAGGTCCCCGGATTGGGCACATTCGCGTCGTGATTGAGACGCATCACCATTTCGGTGCCGGCGGGGAAAGTAATTTCAGCGTCGGGTGATCGGGCCGCCAAAAACTTGAAGACGAGGATTGGCAAACGGAATTCGGGCTCGCCGATTAAAAAGAGCGTGAAGAGGCAGGATACTCCGGTTGACAAACTCGCGCTAGGCTGGATGCCGGTGACGGCTCCGGTCTTAGTAACGACTTCCCGTGCCTCTTCGATCCAGGCCACCCGCCCATCAATAGGAACGATGGTTCCATCGGATAGATGGAGTTGCGTGAAGTGAAGATCGAGACGGGCGACAGGATGGCGGAGACCGAGCCCCCTCCGATCCAGGTGGTCGACCACACCCGACACTGTTGCGCCGGCAGGAAGCAGAATCGTATCGTGATCAAAAACGGGTGAGATTATGGCGGCCTGGACCAAGTCGCCTACGTGCGAAACACGGGATCCTACTTGATGGAGCAGACGGACTTCCAATTGTGAACGATCGGGGAGAACGGCAGAGCGCAAAGGAGCAAGGCACACAATGGCCGTAAAGAACAGCTTTGGCTTCATAAGAGCCGTCATGACCACCAGTAGTTTACTCGATCACCTTGAGTGACTACAATCAAACGAAGCCAAGACAACTTAGCACAGCCCGGCAGGGAATGTTTTCTGAAGCCGTAGGACTGGGGGCCCCTGCACCAAATGGTCGTTGGTGGTTCAGCGCGCCCATCAATCTGCGTTGTTTTTGTTTTGGGAAAGGCTGCGATTTGAGGGCGATGCGGATTGATCATTTTGATCGGCCGAGTTACCGGTCTCCGGAATGGAAGTTTATTTCCGGCAAAACAGGTTCGGGATTTTCACCGTTTCTCCAGATTCGTTCCGGACACTAGATCCAGTGTCGGGACGAAGCAGATTCGGCGTCCGGAGTCTACCTTTTCTCTGGGTGGCGCTCTTTGCCTTTACGCTGGCGATCGAAGCGCAGCAGAGCCCTTCACAACCGCCGTCCCGAACCGCGCAAGCGGCCAACAGCGATACTCGCGATGACAATGTGTACCTGGACGACCAAAGTTCCGATCGTGGACTGATTAAGAAATTTACGACAAATCTCCTTCTGGATCAGAAGGAAATTTGGACGAGTCCTTTTCGTATCCACCGCTCGTCCGCAAAATGGTGGATCCTCGTGGGTGTGGGTACGGCGGCACTAATTGCCGCGGATCATCCCGTCTCCCAGGCTCTGCCATTCTCAGGTTCCTCCGTGAATTTCGGCAATGCTGCGTCCCGTGCCGGTGCGTGGTACACAGTCTATCCGGCTGCCGGCGTGCTGTTCGCCGCCGGAAGTGCCTTTCACAACGAGCGGCTAGAGGAAACGGGTGTGCTTGGACTCCAAGCTTTGGCCGACGCCGATATTGTGACGAACGTAATGAAACTCGTCGCTCGCCGGGAACGCCCAGGCGCAGGCGATCACGGAGGGCACTTTGAGGAAGGCGGCAGCTCGTTTCCATCGGGCCACTCCGCCCAGGCATGGGCCCTGGCCACTGTCGTCGCCAGTGAATACGGCAATCATAAGTGGGTTCCCTACGCCAGCTACGCGTATGCCACATTGGTAGGCGTCTCACGGGTTCTTGCTCAAAAGCACTTCACGTCAGACGTGTTTGTCGGTAGCGCGATCGGGTTTTTTATCGGTCGCTATGTGGTTCATACCCAGCGAGTACATCGGGAACATTTGCATTCCAAAACGTCGAGCTTGTTTACGCCAGCCGTGTCCCCCTCCTTCTCGCCCTTTGCAAAGACTGTCACGCTCACTTGGATCTACTAACATGCTTGTTCACGAAATTTGCCGCGCGATTGCTGGCTCTCATGCGGCGCGCTCCCCAAAACAACCGCGCCGTTTTGATCGACGCCATCTGGGGTCTGACTGGCTCATCGAGAGCAATACTTTGGATACCTTCATGAAGCTGCTCCGCCGGAGAGTCGACAATGACTATGCACCGAAGCTGCTTTACACGTCATTAGCGCGTCTGGACAGTGCTAGGGATCCCGCCATATCGATCTGCAACTGCGGTACAACGTCTACGGAGGATAGAGAATGAAAGTTATATCCGCATTTCCCATTCTGTTAACAGCTGCGCTGCTGCTTGGGCAATCGCCGTCTTCGTATCGCATCACTCACACCTACACTCTTGGGGGTGACGGAAGTTGGGACTATGTCGTGCCAGATCCGCCGAATCATCGCTTGTTCATCGCGCGGCAGACTCGCGTGATGGTCGTCGATGAAGATAAGGGAAGTTTGCTGGGCGAGGTCACCGGCATAAACGGGGCGCACGGCACGGCTATTGCAGGCGGCTCAGGGCACGGATTTGCAACGGCAGGCAACGATCAATCCGTGATCATGTTCGACACGACGACTTTCAAAAGTTTAAAGCGTATTCCCGCCGCGGAGGATGCTGATGCCATTGTTTACGATGCGCCATCGGGCCGCGTATTCACGCTCAACGGCGACGCCCACTCCTCGACCGTCATCGATTCGAGCGGGAACCTGATTTCGAACATCCAATTGGGTGGCAAGCCGGAATACGGCGCCTCCGCCGGAGATGGCAAAGTTTACGCTAATCTCACCGATACGAGCGAGGTAGTCGAAATCGATTCGAAGGCCACCAAAGTGGCTCGCCGCTGGTCTACGGCGCCGTGCAAGCAGCCCGTTTCGATGGCGATTGACACGGCGCATCATCGCCTTTTCAGCGGCTGCCGGAGCGGCTTGATGGCAGTGTCTGACTATCAGAACGGGCGCGTGATTACGACCGTTCCGATTGGGGCCGGTGTGGATGGCGCGGGATACGATGCTACCTCCGGGAATGTGTTTGCCTCAAACGCGGACGGAGCGCTGACGGTAATTCACCAGGATTCGCCGAACCAGTACCACGTCGCGCAAACAGTCGAGACGCCGCGAGGATCGCGCAATATGGGCCTCGATCCGACCAATCATCGCCTGTATGTGGCGTCCGGCAAGTTCGGCCCGACACCTCCTGGCGGCAGAAGAGGTCCGGTCATGGCCGGTTCGTTTGCAGTGCTCGTCATCGAGCAATGATTCACTGGCTCTTGGGGCGGTGTCGTTCTGTCGAATCGCTGGCCTTTGCTCTCGCATTTGGGATGGTCGACGACAAGCCCGATGTTAAACGAAGTGAGACTTGACCTTTGTTACTTACCCGACTTCTCTTGATATTTCTAACTGCCACTAGTGCGAGGACCGCTCCCTGATCTGTTCGGACCACTGAGTCATTCATTCGACCCCGGCTAACCGTCAGCGCGTATGAACCAAACCACTCATGAATCTCCAGCCGTTGCCTAGGCCCACACGGCCAATCTCGGCTCTCATCTTTTGCCTGGTTTCGGCCTCAACCAGCCACGAGTGTTGATGGGTAAAGGCAGCATCAACTTCACGACCGAATTATTGCGGACCACAGGAGGCCAATTCGGCGAAATTTCATATCGCTTGACGCGGAGTTTTGTTAGCGAGAAAATCAACTTGGTAGAAAGCGAAGAACTAGAGCCCCCGGGGCTGCCGGGCATGTGGCGAAATCAGCGAATCTGGAGGTGAAAAATAGAGCCGGACAGCATAGAGGGGCGGCTGGACTCAGGACTCCGTCGGCAATAGGATTTCGGGAACAACCGAAGACGGCAGCTATGAAAGCCGAGCGTTCTAGAGCGCAATTTGCTGGTGCAACCGAGAACCTAAGGATTGGAAATCGAGCGCCAGCCGTCCCTTATTTATTCTCATCTCTCTCTGCATTACTCGTCTCTCAGGGCCGCTATTAATTCGACTAGCGTGGCGTACCATTGGTTCGTTTGGGTAGTTCCTGTTCAGCTGTAGTGGCTGTTTCTATCAGCACTGTCACCGCCCACACGATCCTTTGTGAGATTGGCACGGATCTGACTGGCTTTCGCAATGCATCGGCATTCGCGTCATGGTTTGGTCTGTGGCCGGAGAAACAGATCAGTGGTGGCAAGATGCTTCATACGAAGAGTCGACGGGTGAAAAGCCGGGTTGTCGTCGCGTTACGAATTGGTGCTAACTCCTTACATCACGCCAGGAACTATCTCGCTATGCACCCGGTAATGTGCAGTCGCCAAGGGTTCATAAATCCTTTGAAGGAAAATTTCCGGATCGATACCAGGTGACGCTGGCTTGAGTGTAAACGCGGTGCAGCTTCTTACTGTCCGATCATCAGAATCGTAAATGACCCGGGTACCGGTGTGCCCTGCGGCGCGCGTCCGCCGCCGGGCGGTGGGGGCGGAGCTGGCCCACGCTCCTGCGACATCGTAAAGAGGTGTCCCGTCTTGGTGTCCAGTGTCACCGTCCGGGCGCCATTCATGGTTTGCAGGTTCTGCTCTACGTCGAAGCTTGTCGGGCTCTTCTCCTTGACGATAGTGATCGTGCCGTTGCCCTGCGTGCTGAATGCCTCCATCGTCTTAGGGTTGAACACTGCGCCGTCAGACCCGCCGGCGAGCGGAACGTTCGCGAGGATCTTGCCGTCTGAAGCACTCATAATCACCATCATTGGTTGTGGGGGCTGCACCGGTGGGTTGCCCGATAGCCGGCACGCCGCGAAGAGCAGCTGGTTTTTCACATCCAACGCGAGTCCGTTACATCCTCCCTTATCAATTAACGAGTAATGGCCGACCGCCTTCATCGTCTTCACGTCGACCACTGTGACACTGCCAATTGGATCTTGCATGACCACATAGAGCTTGCCGTTGCCGTCCCCCACGCCCTGCTCTGGCACGCCGCCGAGATCAATGGTACCCAGCACAGTGCCGTCTTTGGCGTCAATCACCGTTGCGTCCTTCGTGGGGTGACTGAAGACATAGACTCTGCTATTGAACGGATCGAGGTAGATGCCATCGGGCCGTGCCGCGCCCACATCAATGCTCTTTATCAAGGTCATCGTTTTGCTGTCGAACATCGACACCTTCGGATGGTCGCTCGTGAAGCCGTGCCCCGACTCCGGGTCGACCGCGGTGCCATTCCCCCCTACCCCGGAAATCTCACCAATCGGCTTGAGTGTGTCGAGATCGAAGATAGTCAATCGTGCCCCGACAGCCGGCACCTCAGGCGTCGTCCCGGTAACCGCAACCGCGTGAGTTGAGCCGCGCGGAATGTAAAGCCGGCGTCCAATGCTGTCAGCGTAGATGTAATCCCATCCACCCTCGCCGCCGACCCGTGCCGTCCTCAACACCTTGTATGGGCCATCTTGTTGAGCTACGGCAGCTGGCGCGAGCGCTGCGAACGCCATAAGAACGGTGCAAAGTTGACGCATTCGATCTCCGCGGCTTAGTTTAGTACAACCACGTCCACAAATCCTGCCACGCCTATCGGCCAGACGACGCGCTCCTGGCCATTCGTCATGCCTTCTGATAAGGTGGCGGGTAATCTTGAGTTGACAGAATTAATAATAAAGAGCACGCCGTTCCACATGATCAATCATCCGTATGTTGGCGCTGCTGGCAGCAAAACTTGTATCCTGCGCGTATGATGTTACCGCAACGGAAGCTGTCTCTCAAGGTCGGCAAACGCGTAATGACGGAAACTTCGCTGTGGCCCGTCCGCACTATGCCGAAGTTGCTGACGTGACCCCGTTTTCCGTCCACTAAGTTATACGACAATGCGAAGCAGATTCTGCCGCATCGCCTTCTTGATTGATTGCTTGACCACGGAGCCGGGGCCGGGTCAAGGCCGTCGCAGGCGCCCGAAGGGCTTGGCCTTGAGGCGGTTCTGGCGGAGTGGTAATTCGACATGCTGAAGGCGATGTGGCTAGCGCCCAATCGCGCGCAAACTCTTCCGGTGTTCGGTAGGCCAGCGAGGAATGCGGCCGCAACTGGTTGTAGTCGATTCGCCAACCGGCGATTTTGCGGCGTGCATCCCAGAGATTCCAGAACCAACTCGCGTTCAGGCATTCATCACGGAATCGCCCATGAAAGCTTTCGACATGCCCATTTTGTGTGGGCTTTCCCGGTTGAATATGTATCGTCCCGATGCGCCGCTCTACACACCAAGCCAGATAGTGCCGACTGCTCACCTCGGGCCCATTGTCGGACCGAAGAAACTGCGGTGCCCCGCGCAGGTTGATGATTCTCTGCAGCACTCGTGTCACGCGGCGGCTTGGCATACTTGTGTCGGTTTCTAGCGCCAGGCATTCACGAGTAAAAGCATCCACCACACTGAACACGCGTAGCCGTTGCCCGCTCGCGGCGATGTCACTAGCAAAATCAATGGCCCATTCCTGGTTTGGCGCCGACAGCGGCTGCCGTTGCACGTAACTGCGCGTCAGTCGCTTGCGCCGGATGCGACGAACGCAAAGCCCGGCGGCGCGATATACCCGCTGCACTCGCTTGTGGTTAATGCGCTGGCCTGTGCGCCGCAACAGAATATGAAGTCGCCGGTAACCGAAACGTGGCTTTTCGTGCGCCAACTCGATTAGCTGTTGGCGCAGCATACTGTCATCTCGCCGGCTTCGATACCGGCAACTCGATCGCGGAATACTCATGAGCTCGCAGGCGTGCCGCTCGCTGGTCGCAAACTCCGCTCTTAGCCGCTGCACTTCCGCCCTTCTCTCTACGAGCCCAACGAGTTTTTTCGGATGACCGACTGCAGCATGTCCTTATCCAAGCTCAAATCCGCTACCAGCTTCTTCAACCGTGCGTTCTCCTCCCGCAGTTGTTTCACTTCCTGCGCTTCGCTCATGTCCAGGCCGCCGTACTTCGCCTTCCAGCCGTAAATCGTGTGCTTAGACACGCCCTGCTCGCGTGCCACCTCCTCGGTCTTTCGGCCTGCTTCCACTTGCTTCAATACGGCGATGATTTGCGCCTCACTGTGCTTGCCCTTGCTCATTCCGTTTTCCCTTTCGTTCGTCCAAAATCGTAATCCATTTCGGACGGTTTAAAGGGGTCACGTCATTCCAAGATCTACCGTGATCAGAACGACGTCCTAGGATCGAGAATGGTCATGGGCTTGGAGCTCGAACGTGGAACGCCTGTGTTGACGAGGGCGATTCGAACCTTGTCATCGCGGCGCTCGCGGCAGCGAAGAAAAAACTCGAGGAACAGCAAGCCAAAGAACGGCTCAATTAAGGGTGGTCACGGGCTCGGTTCCGTACATAACTTACGTACCAAGCATAGACCGATCAGCAAATCATTGAAAACGATTGGTCGGGGCGAGAGGATTCGAACCTCCGGCCTCCTGGTCCCGAACAATGAAACTTCAACGATACCGGGAAATATCCGGTTGCACCGTGCTTTCCCTAAGCTAAATTAGATCAGCTATTTAGCTCGATTTGCCGCACACCAACGAATATCAACGAACATAGAGATTGACCCAGGCAATTTTCATTCAGCGTGTACATTCGTGTGTACATGGCCGATGTGAACGCGGGTTGTCGGAACCCTCGTTGCGACGATAATGGTCGCTACCGTGACGATGGATTGACCGCCGCTGCACGCGGCGAGGAAGATGCCTTCCTTAGGCGACTGAGCGGCAGATCGACGATTCTCCATCTGCTCCAAGAGATCCCGGTGTGACCGGTGGCTCATCCACGCTTCGTACGGCCCCAAGATTCAATACCGCATCACGAACAATCACTAGTCCGAAAATCGGCACGCCGCTTTGTAGTAAGTGCGCCGCGTGTTCCTGTTGCGGATGTTCGCGGTGAAGAATCCGAAGAAGCGGTCGGCCACCTTCTCACTCGTAATGAACAAGAAGGGCAGCGCCGCCTCCAATCCCGCAAGCGTGCGCGGTTCTTTAAAGGAGATAATTTCGGCAACGCCCATCAAACGCCGCCCCGCAGCTTTATATAGAAGCTGACAATCTCTTCAGCTAAAGTTTTGGCATCGCCGATTGTCACTTCGCTCATGTAAAGTTTCCGTAGACGGTTGAATGTGTCGCGCAATTCTTCAGGCAGCCTTTCGGCATCATGGTCTCCGAATGGCATCAATATCAATGCGGCGGTCTCGACCCGGTTCTGGAGGCTGCCCTCCATGGTGGCGAGTGCCCCTACCGCCTCATAAAATCTTTTCCTCACATGGTCGGTGGTAAATTCGGGCTGCATACGCGTGATAATGTCGTTCCTGCCGCGAGCGCTTATCTCGGCAGCGTCAAGCGTGTCTTGCCATCTGCATTCTCGTAGCGCAATTCCCAGGTGGCATCTTTCGCTTTTCGCGGCGGCTTCGGGAAGTACAAGTAGCCCGCTACCGTATGCACCATTTTACCGTCCGGCAGCGACTTCTCCCAGAGATCTTGCGAAATAGTATTGCAGTCTGAGTCGACGCCTTTTGCTCAGTAACACCGATGCAGAAAAGAAAATAGTTGTCGACGGAGCGATCGGATCAGCGGTCCGCGCGGCTCCGCGTCACCGGATGGTGACACGGAGAGCGGCGGCTGCCATGCATGGGGCATGCGACGTGACTAAGCGGTCGGTAGGGCCCGGCAGCACTTGTGCCAGGCCGTGTGGAGCATATTAGCGCGTAGAGCCCACATGCGGCTGGGACAGAACAATACGGAGCCCGGACAGTTCGAGCCTCGGTATCTGTCCGATAACGCCGACATTTCAGCTGGTGAGCCCGATATTGCGAACAAAGCTCGCTTTCCATCCCAAGCTGGCAGCTGTTAGAGTTCAAGCTGACACAACAATGAGGTTGTCACTGCTGTTATTGTTTCTGGGTGCACTTGCGTTAGCCGCTCAGGTCTCAACGCCGACGGTCCACAATTCCTCCGGTTTGCGCATGGCCGTAGACGCGGGCTACAACGACCCGGCCCTGGACGTTGTGGTGCCGGGCGGACCAGTCGGTGAGCGCAGCGTTAAAATCCTGTTTCCCGAGCACGTAACGGTGCGCGCTTCTGGTCAGAGCGAGGCAAAGCATCTCTACATGTTCCGTCCCGGACGACGGGGTAATTCAGCGCAATGGAGAAAGGCCGGTAATTCGCTTGAGTACGCGAGCGACTTTGGCAAGCTTCATTTCGTGGCACGTGCGACCGTAGTGGATGATGGGATTGTATTCCGCTACGAGTTCGATAACCACTCAGCGACTGACTACGATATGGTGACTGCTATCACCGACCCACGGTTTCACACGATCTTCTACGATCCACGACTGGAGAGGACTTACATTCACCATGTTGATGGTTTCGATCTTCTGGCATCGGAGACACCAGCACGACTAACGATGCCTCTAAAGGACTGGTTTCCTGTCCGCTATCTGGCCTCCTATACCGTGCCGGTCCCGATAGAGCGCGTGCAACATCGCGACGACGGGATCACGTACTACTACAAGTCGCGACGAGTGGATTTACCAATGGTTGCTACGCTCTCCGCAGATCGCACATGGGTTGCGGCAAGCTTTGCGCGTGATCCTGGAAATGTATGGAGCAATCCCGAGCTCACGTGCCAGCATGTGGACCCGGAGAGAAGCCTTCCGCATGACTCTCGTGCCGTATATGAAGTAAAAATTCTGATCTTTAATGGTTCGCTTGAGGATACGTTGCGTAAAGTACTCGCGCAACGTGAAGCTCTAAAATAAACAGCCCGCGTGTCGCAGGCAAATCCCGATCATCCCGTATCAGGTCGGTTCCGCAGTTCGGGGATTGAGATACAGGGTTATCGTCGAATGGCCTAGCCCGCATTTGGCCCGATCCGGCCAAGGGGTCCTGTAGCGAGACAATAGTTCCGTGCCTGAATTTGTCCGGCTCGGATCACCGGGCTTGCAAGCGGTAACGCAGGTCCCGTGCGTCCCTTCAAGGCCGGTCACTGCCGTTCTCTGGCTTCAGGGAATCACGCTGGCGTGGATGCTGGCTGAGTGCGGAGTTTCGTTATATGCGGCTGCAACGGCGCGGAGCCCGGCCATATTGGCATTCGGTTCCGACAGCCTGATTGAGCTACTTTCAGCCACAGTCGTCTTGTTCCAGTTCCTTCCACGATTCCCCTTTTCGCAAGAGCGAGCGAACCGTGCCACGGGGCTACTGCTATTCGCCCTGGCCGGTGTCGTGGCGGCCATCGCCATAGTTGCACTGGCGCTGCAGGTGCACCCCGCACCGAGCGAGCTCGGCATCGGCATTACGATTGCGGCTCTCATTGCCATGCCGACGTTGGCGTGGCTGAAAAACCGCGAAGCCGTTCGAAGCGACAATCCCGCGCTCAGAGCCGACGCGGTTCAGTCGGCGACTTGTGCGTACCTAGCTGGCGTCACCTTAGCGGGGTTGGCGGCCAACGCGGCTTCCGGCGTTGCGTGGTTTGATTCGCTTGCAGCGCTGTTCGCTGTGCCTTTGATACTCAAAGAAGCCAGGACCGCTTGGCGTGGCGAGACGTGTGGCTGTTGCTGATCGGTCTTCACGGCGTTTCATCGTTCGTGTTTTGGAAAAAGGGACCTCATCCCGCACAGGATGCCGCGCGGGTTCCAGAATTCGGAACCGATTCGCTCACTGGCTGGCAGACAGCGTATCGGAAAGTATGACGATACTGACTGTGACAAGGCGCGATCTACACGATGCTGGCCTCGCCGCGCCAGCGCCGAGCCACCAAGCGGCTGCTGTGTTACCGCATCATGTTAACGTGGGGTTTTTGTTAGCCAATACTGCTCTGCTCTACTTCGACGATTTCGCCCTTGGTCAACGTTTCAGCCACCCCGCGCGTCCGGTGATGGACTTGGTTCGTGTAAAGCAGTTCGCGGCTGAATTTGACCCCCAACCGTTCCACATGGATGAGGAGGCGGCTGCTTCTCATCCAGTATTCGCGGGAATTACCGCAAGTGGTTGGCACACCGCCGCCACTACCGCGCGTTTGCTTGTGGAGAGTGTTCCCCTTGCAGGCGGCCTCATCGGTCTCGGCGTTGAAATCTCTTGGCCCCGCCCGACGCGCGCGGGCGACCAACTCTCGATTATCACGGAGGTGATGGAGGTCACGCCCTCACGCTCGAAGCCGGACCGTGGGGTCATCACCCTACGCACCGAAACCCGCAATCAGCGCGATGAAGTTGTCCAAGTTCTTATAACCAAAGCTATGGTTCCTCGCAGACCAACTGTGTGAACACACCTGAAGTCCGCTTTTCCGCAAATACTGGGCGAGAGTCGAAAAAGGTCCGTGGCGAGTCCTTCGGCGACAAACTCTCGACAAAATGAGCGATTTTGTTGATGGCTAGCTGTTGCCCGGCCCGCCGCTGCCGCGTCGATGCGCGTGAGTGCCAGCGCGAAGACGACTAGTGAAACCACGCCCGGCAGCGTCCAGAGCGGGCTTTTGCCGAGCCGCAGCCACGCCCAAAACGCGAAACAACCGGCAATCTCGCCCAGCGCGGCCAGCCCATACCAGAGCAACGCTGTCATTAAGCGGATTCCATGACGGATGCGGCAATGCGCCCACACTCCGACAGTTCAAGACACTGGCATTGCATGACCCGATCCACGACCCGCTGCATGGCCTTGAGCCGTACGATTTGCTCATCAAGCTCTTGTTGTTTTCGGCGGGCGAGTTCCTGCCACGGGCGCGGCGGCTTAACACCGGCCCCGAAGCCATGCAGCAGATGGCGCATTTCTTCCAGCCGGAAGCCGCAGGCCTGTGCCAGCCGCAGCACCGCCAACCGTTGCAGAGCGTCAGGCGGGTAGCGCCGTTGACCGCTCACGCGCGCGGGTCTCGGCAGGACCCCGATCCTTTCCCAATAACGGATGGTGGACGCTGGCATACCGCTTTGCGTCGCCAGTTCGCCTATTGTCATTGCATACCTCTTGACTTAAAGTCAGCTTCAAGTTTTACAGTCAGGGCATGACGATAGCAACAGCATTGTTCGTTTCTCTCCTTTGCGTCGGCATGTGCGCTGCCGCTGATAAGGACACCAAGCCTGTGTTTGCCTGCAATCTAAAAGCAATCAGCCCCGCCGAGCGGCCCCGCTACAACGAACTTGTAAAACGTATTCGTGCCGCGATCCGGGAGCGTGCCGAAATCTCGGATGGATTTGCTTTCAAGCTAGACAGCAAGGCCGTTACATTGCTCGAAACCGCCGAGTGGATCACAATGGAGCGGCTATGTTGCCCGTTCCTGACTCTCCAGCTTTGCGCAGCGGGTAATCAGACGGACTGGATGTTAACCCTGACCGGCCCCAAAGGCGTGAAGCCGCTCATAACAGCCGAATTCCCTACCCGTTAGCGTCGTCTGCTGCTTTACTCTCGACAAAATAGGCAATTTTGTAAATTAGGCTCCTGCCCTGTCTGCAAGGGTTCCAGCGCCTTTCGACAGGGAGAACTCTCGACAAAATCGCACTCGTGATCGGCTACGAGGGCAACAATCTGATGTATGCCGCGCGCACGCGGAACGGGTTCACGCCTGCATCGCGGGCGGAGTTGTTCAAGAGGATCAAGCCACTCGAAATCAGGGCATGCCCGTTCGCGAATTTGCCGGGGACGAAATCGGGCCGGTGGGGTGCCGGGCTCACGGCGGCGAAGATGGCTGCCGATTGGCCCACGGCGTTCGTTAATGAAGAAGGTTGGGCCTCGGCTTTCTTGAGAAACTCATCCCTGCGCGCCTTATATGCGGGAAGATTGAGGCAGAGTTCTCACCGCGTTTGAACGATAAGCCCCTGGCGCGCATGTTCAAGGAGCAACTGTGCCGAACCGGGCGATTCCGTATCTAAATCGACCCCTTTCTTGCGAACAGGGACAGCACTATCTTGCGGCAAAGCTTCACCGTAGATGATCATTAACTCGCTTCGGTGGTCGGCTGACGGTGAATGAAACATACGCACGTGCGCAGCCCTGCGCGGGAACGAAAGGTGTCGTTCCTCAAGCAAACGCTCAATGGCTGCACCATCCGAGGCAGGATTCCCCGCCATTTCGGCCAGATAGTCAGGCCAGCTTCCCACGTTGTAGACGAAATGGAGATCACCTATTTGCGTTGTATTCTTCGACGCGTAATTGTAGGTTCGATCGTTGGACGGCAGGAAATGCTCAAACTGTATCCAATAGAAGCTCTCTACAGTATTGTCGCGGCCCTGCCTTGCAAATACATACTGCTCCGCCTCTGCAAGCCCATAAAGGTTGACTTGTTGAGTGCCGATGAATCGATACCCTTCCCGGACGCTCAGCTCTACCTTGGGAGACTCCTCTGAAACGATTGTTCTGTCTTTAACTTGGCGCACTGCATTCGCGCTCGTTTCGTCACCTCCGTAAGCAAACGTCGCAACCCCGAGCACTAAGCCCGCTGCCGCGACAACCATAGCGTTACGGCTCGACAGGACTTGTCGTTTCCATTGAGTGCATTTCATAATCCTCCTTGAAGGTAGCTGCTGGATCGATGTTCATGCCATCGAATACTTGAGCTGGCTGAAAAGGTTACAGCAAAAATGCCGGATTAAATTAAATGTCGGTATCGGAACTGCGATGCGCTTAAGGCGTTTGGTGGGCGGTCACAGGATCGAACTGTGGACCTCCTGCTTGTAAGGCAGATCCAAAATATACGTGTCGATGCAGAGTATTGATTCTGCGCCTCGCCGTGAAGCGGGAGACACGATGCTTACCGTCGTTTAGCGCGTTTTGATGGGGTAGTTTTATGTGTTTTGGTTGCACCGCAGCCGAAGTGGTGAGTTTCCTCCGAGACACGCGCTCCTGTCCAACGTGTATCGAGAATTCGCGCAGGACATTTGAAGTAAAGGGAACTATCACCAGCGGGGCTCTCCCGGCACCGACTGCCGTTAAAGATACCGGCGTTACGCCGGGCCCTGCACAAAGTTCGCGGCCTCCTTGACGTCGAGTAGCGTCGCATCGCTCTATAGAATGGGCAGTGTTGTAGGAGGTTTCATGCCCAGACTCTCTCGCCGAAGGTTCGCAGCCAGTGCGATGCTCGCTCCGGCCTGGCTTAACTGTGCTTTCGGCGCTCCCGCAGACCCGCGAGTGGCGAAGATCGTGGCCGAAACCCTGGCAATCGACATGCATAATCATGTGTATCCCGCCGGAACAGAGCAGGGGCCGCAGCGTGGCGACGCTGGTCCGACGCTGTCGCTCGGAGACGAGTTGAAACTCTCAGGGCTGACCGCGATCTGCGCCGCGTTCGCGCTGGATCGCGCGGGCAACAAACAACCTGGAGATGCCCGAGTCAACTTTCTGAAGTGGCTGGACGCGATTGATGCGGAATTGGAAAAAGGACACGTGTCCCGAGCCCTCTCGCTCCGGGATCTGCGAACGGCACAGAAGAGCGGAAGGAAGGCGATTGTCCAAAGCGTGGAAGGCGCGCACTTCATTGAAGGTCACGTGGAGAGAATCGAAGAAGTCTACAAGCGCGGGCTGCGCGACCTTCAGTTGCTCCACGACAACAACGACATGGTCGCCCCGCTCGGAGATATCAACGGAGGCACGAGCCTCGGCGGCCTCACGGCTATGGGCGCGGATGTGGTGAAAGAGTGTAACCGCCTCGGGATCCTGGTAGACATGGCCCACGCCAGCAGCGCGGCCTTGCAAGCGGCGCTCAAGATCGCCAAACAGCCCTTCATCGTGTCGCACACGAGCCTGGACGGATGGAAAAACCCCAGCTCAAGAATGGCATCCCGGACCATCGCCAAACAGGATGCGAAGGCCGTCGCCGACGCGGGAGGCGTCATCGGCGTGTGGACAAAGGGAACGAACTCTCCAAAAGAATACATCGCCGACATCAAACTGGTCGTCGACGCGATCGGCATCGACCACGTCGGCATAGGCACGGATGACGACATCCTCTCATCACGAACGGGATCACGACTGAATAGAGCCTGGCAGGAAATGACCGGCGGCTTCTTCCCCACCATCGTAGATGAATTCCTCCGTCAAGGATTCAACGGAGCGGAAATTGCCAAGGTCAGCGGCGGAAACTTCGGACGAGTATTCGGAGCAATCACCGGAGAAGGCTAAACCTAGCAGTTCCTGGCTACCCAATCTGGATAGAAGTGCCCGAGTTTCCATTCCTACGGCTATTCTCGTAGCCTCCATCTTTCGTCGTTAACCCGCGCCGTGAAATCCTCCAGCGGTGGCGCGGTAGCCTGTCCGGCACCCAGCCACTTCACCTTCAACGCTTTCAGGTTCAGTTGATCGTCCAGCTCGGTTATCTGCAACTTGTCGGGGCGGTTCTCCAACAGCGCTACTTGTAGTTGCTCGATGCTCAGCGGACTCTCCTTCATCGCAACAAGAGTCTCTGGAGAGGCTACACGAACTTGGCTTTGCTCAATCGGGGCTATTTCTGCCGCACCCCATGCTTGTTGAAACGGAGCGTCATTGTCGGGCGTCAGAATATCGAGATAGAGAGACCATTTGTACGTCACCCGTTTTTTTGAACTCGCCAGTTGTTCTGCCGTTGATCAGAGTCAAGTATTTCTCCCGTTAGTGTTGCCTCAGCAGAAAATGTTACCGCAGAGTAATTGTCATTTCTGCGGCTTTTCGCGATTGGGTCAGGCTTCTTAATAGTGATCAGCTACACTGTCGCTGACCTTGGCTGAGGATAGAGCAATGCGGGGACGCAACTCGAGCGCAGACCAAGGGGCCAGACCAAAAAGGGGCGACGTGTTCGCCCCTTTCTGCTTTGAACGAGATTGTGCATTGGGATGGCAGAGAAGCGAAAAATCCTGGGGGGTAAGGGGGCGAGCCCCCCATCAAGAAGTGTTCCTTCCTTAAGATCGATTGACATCGATACCGCAGGACACGTTATCTGAGTCGATGTCGTAGCCAAGAACCAATCGACGAGCAATTGCGGTTCGCCAATCTGCAACCCGCCGTTGAAGAGTTCGATACTGCCCAGGCTTAAAGCTGTTATTCATTTCTGTATTGAGTCGTCGGAATAGACCTTTTGCCGTCGCGTGCGGTTCCTCGTTCAACCATTGCTGCAGTAACGGCCAGACTTCCTCGTATGGATCCGGACGCGTACGCCAAGTGTGAGGCTTGGCGTCAGAACGGCGTTTCTTATATGGAGCGCGAACCTCGCCGTTGCGCCAGGCAGTTCCTAAACTACGAACGAAGTGATCGAGTTCCAGAACAGCTGGAGTCGGTTCGGCAGAAGTTCCTGCTTCGAGGCGAGCTATTTCGTCTTGGCTATACCGAATCTGACTCAAAAGCTCCAGCGGGTCTAGCGAGGCGAACTGTTTTCGAAGATGCTGCTTTACGCCGGCGTCCACTCTGTCATCGGCAAGCAACTGTTCGTAAGGAGTTGCTGGCGGGTGATACTTCTTGATCACTTTGCTGCCTTCCCTCGTTTTCGACTTGAGCTTGAACGAGGGCTGGAAAAAATTGACGTATAGGCGTGCCACCTTGTGCAAATCAGCCAGAACAAGCGTAGCCTCAGCGCCCTCCAATCGTCCGTGACCCACTAACTTCCTCACGATCGCGCCATTCTTTTGCTCGATCCAGGCCTGATCGTTCTTCTTGTACGCGCGTGACCGCGTAAGCTCCAAGTTTTGCTTCCTGCAATAACTCAGCAGGACCTCGTTGATAAAGGCGCTGTCGTTATCGACATCCAATCCGAGCATTGAGAACGGCAGCCTGGATTGGATCTCATCGAGCGTGACCGTGATGAGAGTCTGCTCTCGCACCATTAATGCCGCCACTTCTGTCCAGCCGGATGCGATATCGGTTAGGACCAAGCTATGCACATGACTGCCGGCCACCGAACTTCCGCAATGGGCCACCAGGTCCATCTCGAAGTAGCCAGGCAGCGGATTGTTCCAGTCCTCGTACGTCCGGATCGTGATGCTCTTGCGCAGCGGTGTGTTCACTGAGACTTTTCGACGGCCCTGTTTGGCCAGAGCACGAACCGGCCGCAACAAGCGATCGATAGTGGCAGCGCTCATCCGTAGTAGTCGATCCTTCACGGCCGGATCCAAACGGAGATGTCCGTTTCGCTCCATAGACTCGACGAAGATTGCTAGCACGGCTTTCAGCCGTTTGCCACAAATTCGATCGGCCGCTTCCCAGAGGATGGTGAGTGCCGTGATCACCGCTTCGTCGTACGGGCTGCTTGCCATTCCAGAGCCCGGAACTTTGGGCCTGCGTTCGCTCCTCAACACCCGAATCGCGTGCTTTCGATGAAAGCCAGCCAATTCTACGAACTCATCCAAGATCTGCTTCTTCTCGGTCCATCCGGCCTGCCGATATCGCTCACCCACGGCTTCGATCAGCTCCCGCCTCGCTTCCATGCTCAGTCGCCTCCTCATTGTTCCCGTCCCATCCCTTTGAAACGGGTAACATTTTCGTGAGGCAACGACCCCTCACCAGTAACAAAATAGGTGAGTCAATGCGCCAGGAATGGGCCATTGATTTTGCTAGTGACATCGCCGCGAGCGGGCAACGGCTACGCGTGTTCAGTGTGGTGGATGCTTTTACTCGTGAATGCCTGGCGCTAGAAACCGACACAAGTATGCCAAGCCGCCGCGTGACACGAGTGCTGCAGAGAATCATCAACCTGCGCGGGGCACCGCAGTTTCTTCGGTCCGACAATGGGCCCGAGGTGAGCAGTCGGCACTATCTGGCTTGGTGTGTAGAGCGGCGCATCGGGACGATACATATTCAACCGGGAAAGCCCACACAAAATGGGCATGTCGAAAGCTTTCATGGGCGATTCCGTGATGAATGCCTGAACGCGAGTTGGTTCTGGAATCTCTGGGATGCACGCCGCAAAATCGCCGGTTGGCGAATCGACTACAACCAGTTGCGGCCGCATTCCTCGCTGGCCTACCGAACACCGGAAGAGTTTGCGCGCGATTGGGCGCTAGCCACATCGCCTTCAGCATGTCGAATTACCACTCCGCCAGAACCGCCTCAAGGCCAAGCCCTTCGGGCGCCTGCGACGGCCTTGACCCGGCCCCGGCTCCGTGGTCAAGCAATCAATCAAGAAGGCGATGCGGCAGAATCTGCTTCGCATTGTCGTATAACTTAGTGGACGGAAAACGGGGTCACGTCAGACGCACTTTGTGGAATTGGTCTACTCGGGCTCATTGTTTTGTTGCAGGATGTGCGTCGCAGAGAGATTCGCGTGCTCAATCCATAGGGACGGTCACGAAATTAGGTCCAGCCGAAGTTGGGCGCTCTTTCTCTTGCGATTCCCGGTACACCTATCACGTAAGGAGAATAGCGACATGCGCTTATTGCGGTGAGAATGTGCTCTAGAGGAAAAACATTCATTTGCTTCCTGACGGTTGGATTGTGAGGCTAGACGCGTTGCCGAATTGGTCCGCAGTCCAGCCGCAGGTAATGGAAGCATGGAGACAATTCCCATCGGTGCGGCACTTCCAAAGCGGAATCTTCGAAGTGATTCCGTTTGCCTCCAAAGGGCCACGCCTATGGATATCTGTGGCCCTCTTTTTTCTCCAACATGAGAGTATTCGCATTTGCGCAGCACTTTTTCCTCAAAGCGGATCCTGCTATAGGATTCGGCGTCAGAAAGGGGCCGCTTCTTCACGGGGTTGGCCCCACCTTATAGGTGACCCAACACAAATGAGCGCAACACCGAAACCCAAAAGTGCGGAGTCGCGGCTTCTGCGTATTCAGCACATCCGGGCAGAGACAGCCCTGAAAAGACTCCAGCAAGAACACCAGCTGATTACGAAAGCGATCACTGCTATCGAGCGGTTTAGAGAGCTCCGGACGAGGTCCTGTCCGGCTAGTCTGAAGATCTTCGCGCAGCCTTGCGACTGACACTCGCGTCCGCCCTGGCGTAGGTGGAACCTGTTCGGTTCGTTCCCGAAATGTCAGACCTATAGTCGCTTCCGGTTTTCCGGAAACGTCAGTCGCCCAGAATGGCGGGTGCTGCGGCGCAAACACCGCTACGCTGCTTTCCCGAAAAGTCAGTCAGCATATATCACCCCGAAATCTAGTGAAATGACTTTTCGGGAACGCCGCTCTCTGATTTTGTACCCAATGCGGTCTGCTCGTCGGCCCGACGACCTTCAATCTTCCGCCTCAGTCTCTTTGCCAGCGTCCAAGTTCTCGAAGCTTTGGTGTAGGTCCTTGACTACTTCGCTTGCTCGATAATCAGGTCCGTTAAAAGGTTTTATCGGTGCGAAGATTCCTAGTTCCTCTTTCGACGATATCCATCGTTGAATGGCCCGCTCGTCCATATCGGTTTGCTCGCTAAAGATGAGTTCAGTCCCGTGCTTCAGATCGTCATGAATTACGTTCAAATCACGCAATCCTCTGTACGTGCAAGTAACCCGGTTGCCTTCTGGATTTTCAAACGAACTTTCGGCGGCGACTCCAAGTTCGACCGCTTTCCCATACGCTTCTTCGGGCGAATCAGCGCGAACCAAGACAACATTTGTATGAACGACATTGCGGGGGTCACCCTCCACCTGGATGACCTGAACGATCTCCGCTAGATACCATTTCGCATTTGGCGGAACGTATCCCATGAGTATCTATTCTCCTCTTTTCTTACATTTTTTTTTGAGGTGGCACGGGTTATCTCTCCCACTCTTTGGCGTGCTCGGAGATGATTCATCGAATTCCACCTTGGGGGTCGGGCACATCACCTGTGTAACGAGGAATGACGTGCACGTGGGCATGATCCACCGTCTGGCCCGCTGCTAGTCCGTCGTTCACGACGATGTTGAATCCGTCAGGTTTCATTCCGATTAGCAGCCTTCGCCGAACTTCGGTGACGAGATCCCATACCGCTGCTTGTTGGTCGGCACGTAGCCCGTACATGCTCCCTACGTGCTGCCGTGGAATGACGAGCGCGTGACCATCCGTTACTGGATGTCCATCTGCGAACGCAATCGAATGCTCGTTTTGGATCCACATACGATTGGAATCGAGACTGCAGAATGGGCAAGACATTCTGAGATTTCTCAGTTGATTCTAGAAAATCCATCGAGTACTGCGCCGCAGCTACCGTCTCGTGGTGTCAAAAGGTTTTGTCGTCAGCTACCGGAGAGTCAGGCGTGTAGATTCCAACACGGCTCGGCGCGGCTCACAAAAAGGCAGACTAACGACCAATGCGCTGGGAGTTCTTTGAGGTCGAGCCGAGCCCTGAACTACGCAGCAGCCGCTTACGTGCACGAATGTATTGGTCGTGCGCGTCATTTTCCCGCTGTCGTTGCGCAATGAGAGCCACCTGATCGGCTACGTTGACCGCATGACCGTTGCAAGCTGACAGCATCTGGCCCATTTTGGCTACCTCGGCCACGTAGATCTCAAGCGCCAAAATGCACTCTTCGTGTAGATGACGAAGTCATGTCGGCCCCTCTTGCGACCCACAAATTCCTGCAGAGTTTTAGGCCCTGTCTTGCGTGCTCTTCCTCTGATTCTGAGACTCAAGAGCTTTGAGCACCGTGGCCGCTCTCAAGTTTCTTTTGTTAATACTTCCTATCGCAGACGAAGTCTATTAAACTCCTTCACGCAGCAGCCTTAGCAGACTTTCCGTATATACGTCTTCGGTTGTGTCGGTCCACGGAGTCCTCGATTCGCCTGTGTGGATCGAGAGCCATCCAATCTGATTAGACAAGCTCTGTAAATCAGACCAGAATGATTCTCTTGCTGACTGTTGCATCCGAAGAATCAACCGAAATGTTCGCAGTGGAACTTCATGGCTTTAGAGCGAGCGAATTCGCTCTCGTCGAGATTGCCGTACTCGCGGGCCGACTTCGCAACGGCAACAAGAAGCCGCGCCAAGTTCAGATTCAGATCAGACAATTCAATTCATCCGGTGACCGCTCCAGAATTGATAGAGTCGGTAGCAATGAACGAGTTGAAACGGCTGCTAGCAAGCACAATTTTGGGTGCAGCGCTCTGGGCGCAAGCGCCCATACCCGCCACGCGGGCGACATCGATCCTCGACTATATTAAGCAGACCTGGGCCGTGCTGATGCGGTCAAACAAGGATCTAGCTACGGCAGCCGTAGATCCCAAGTTTCAGCCTGGCTCTGACGGACGCTGGCCTGTCTATATTCCCCCGCGTGGCAGCGTCACAGCCATAGAAGGCGCGGTGCGCAAGCAACTGCAACCTGATGCGTTTCGCAAAATCGTTATTCGCCCGTTGCCCGAGAACCTTAATTCCATGCGCGCGCAAGGTCTGCTGTACTTACCCAAGCCGTATGTTGTTCCCGGCGGTCGATTCAACGAGATGTACGGCTGGGACAGTTTCTTCATCCAAGTTGGACTGTTGCGCGATGGAGAGATCAAGCTAGCGCAGGACATGGCGGACAACTTTTTATACGAAGTAGAGAACTATGGCAAAGTATTAAATGCGAACCGCACTTACTATCTGACTCGATCGCAGCCTCCGTTTCTCACGCAGATGGTATTGGGAGTTTACCGAAAGACTCAGGATCGCCGTTGGCTGGAAGCGGCCCTGCCACAGATTCAGAAATACCATTCGTTTTGGATGCGCGAGCCGCACCTCACTGCGGAGACCGGGTTGTCACGCTACTTCGATATCGGTGAAGGGCCAGCGCCAGAATCGATTTCTGCCGAACGTGACGCGCAGGGCCGGACACACTATGATTTGGTAAAGCAATACTTCAAGACGCACCAAATCACCGATTACGATATCAGTCAGTATTACAACCGGGAGACTGATCGGTTAACTCCATTGTTCTATAAGGGCGATCGATCGATGCGCGAATCAGGAGTAGATCCTTCGAACCGTTTCGGCGAATTCAACATCGATGTTATCCATTACAATCCGGCTTGCCTAAATTCGTTGCTCTACCTGATGGAGACGCAGACTATCGAAATTCTCAAAATCTTAGGACGAAACTCCGAGGCTGATGCCGCACAGAAGGAGGCATCCCAGCTTGCGGCGCGGGTGAATCGTTATTTGTGGGATCAGAAAGACGGTTTGTATTACGACTACAATTTTTCAACCAAGCAAATACGGCGCTATCCGTTCCTATCTACGTTCTATCCTTTATGGGCCGGAATTGCCAGCCAGGAACAAGCAGCTAGGGTCGAGAGAAATCTCCGTTTGTTCGAGCGTGCGTACGGACTACAGACCAGCACCCATATAAGCGGCAATCAATGGGATGCTCCTTTTGGTTGGGCGCCGCTTGAATTCATCGCGCTCGAAGGACTGCGCCGCTACGGCTACAACGAAGACGCGGATCGCATCAGCGTGAAATTTCTTTCGCTCGTGCGGCATGAATTTCTCCGGCAGGGCTACATTGTGGAGAAATACGACGTAGTGAAAGGTGGTTCTGACGTTGCAGCGAATATTCATTTCGGATACAGCGCCAACCAAGCAGGCTTCGGCTGGACGAACGCCGTTTTTACGGCATTGTTAGATGAACTAAGTCCCGAAAATCGCCGACGGGTGGTTGGAGCAAAGTAAATTCGAGAGGAACAAATTGACGTCGAACGCCCCTTACGTAGAAGCGATCGTTCATGTTTTGTTCCCGAATCATCGGACGATCGCTGCAACAACCATCGTCACAAATGGTCGAGTACCCGTGCGTAGCCAAAACGTTAGGTAGATAGGCCACGGTCCCTGGCCAGGACATTTCAGGCAGCTACGCTCCAGCCGTAGCGGTGATGGAGACCTCCGAGCCGCGCGGTCGACGTTATTGTGGCCGCTGGTGACGCGTTGTCCTCCACTGGTCGTCGGTTCGGTGCATCCTTATATAGAGCATCGTGAATGCGGTCCTCGTTGTGATAGCTCGTATACTCGCGAAGAAGTCGCCGCAGATGTCGCTCATTCAGTGGGATGACGTGGTCCAGCATCTCTCGGCGGCAGCATCCGAGCCTGTGGTTCGCCAAAATTCTGTCCGCGCGTAACTGGTTGACTCGCAGGGTGATGAATGGAAAGAATCGGAGACATGCCAGTCCTTTTACTGTTCGTGTTTCGATTCGTCCGCTTGCTCCTCAGCGGACATCAGGCCGTTGCGATCGAGAACGCAGCGCTACGAATGCAGATAGCAGCGTTTCAACGAAAACGGAAGCGCCCGCTGCTGACGACCTTGGATCGGATATTTTGGGTCACTCTCCGCAGCGTGTGGTCCGACTGGCGACATCCCTTGCTTTATGTCCAGGCAGACACCGTCGTCCGTTGGCAGCGCGAACGGTTCCGCAAATTCTGGGCCAGGTTGTCCAACCCGCAGCGCCGGCGTCGAGGTCGCCCCGGCACAGCCGCAGAACTCCGCCGATTGATCGAGCAAATGGCCGCCGCCAATCCGTTGTGGCGCGCACCCAGGATTCATGGTGAACTCGAGATGCTCGGCATCGCCATCTCCGAACGCACCGTGTCGCGCATCCTGCGCAGGCTCCGGCGGCCGCCTAACCAGACGTGGCGGACCTTCCTGCACAACCATGTCGGCCAAATGGTCTCCATCGATTTCTTTACCGTGCCGACAATCACGCATGAGGGTACTGTTCGTATTTATCGTCCTGGAACACGATCGTCGCAAGGTGTTGCATTTCAATGTGACCGAGCATCCGACCGGGAACTGGACGGCGCAACAGATCGTAGAGGCGTTCGCAGACCGAGAGGCCGCCCAGTATCTCATCCGCGATCGCGACAGCCGGTACAGTGCTGAGGTTCGACTGCGAATCGAGTCGTTGGGCATCGAGGAGATTCTCACAGCACCGCGAAGTCCCTGGCAGAATCCATACGCCGAGCGACTCATCGGCTCGATTCGAAGGGAGTGCCTGAACCACTACATCATCCTAAACGCTCGCCATCTCAAGAGAACCTTATCTTCTTATTTCCGCTACTACCATGAATCGAGAACCCACTTAAGCCTCGGCAAGCAATGTCCGTTTCCTCGAGAGGCTTTGAGCGTTGGAAAGATTGTCGCAATTCCACAACTCGGTGGCCTTCATCACCGATATGAACGCATTGCAGCATAGCCACTTTTGTTCGGATCGATTATTGGCGAACGACAGGAATGCGGCCGGATCCCTGAGGCTGCGGTAATAGGAAAGTAGCGCTGAAGGACAATAGTTCGATGTCAACTGTTGACTCCATCGCTGTGAAGTTGTTCCGAACAGCTTCATTCGTTGGTGGCACACTTCCAGGATCACCAATTGGGCGGATTGCGAATCTGGTGCGCGAAGCGCACGGCTGCCATTCGTTCCAGCGGCCAGATCATGTTGGCGATGGAGTCTAAATCGCGAAAAACAGAATATATTTCTATCGCCGTTCGGTGATAAGCTGGGGAGGTCTAGCTGTCATTAGGCGGACGGGCTCGATTTTGTTCCCTGTCCACAAGGATTGGACGTCGTTCTGACCCAACGTTCCTTTGATCGGCAATTGTCGCCAGTGAAAGTATTTTGGATTGGAGAGCAAAGTTTGAAAAATTTGCGTTTCGCCATTTTGGCTCTGGGCCCGATCGTTTTCTGTTTCGCGAGTTTTGTTTCTCAGGCCTCCGCAACGGTCTTTCAAGCCTCGGGCACATTCGATGATGGTGCCCTCTTGGAAGGAACGCTCGCCATTGATGTGAATGCCGGTGTTATAACCGCATCCGGTCTGACAATTAGTGGTGGGGGCACTTTCACAACCATCTTGTTTCAAGGCAATTTAGGGCCGCCAGCCTTTTATTCCGTGCTCGCGGACAATGCCGCCGGAACGGAAGAATTTTCGTTCGGGCTATTGGCGGAAAGCTTGGTTGGGTTTAGTGGTGGGAGTTTTTGCGCGGCTGACACCGGGGCCTGCGTCACGTCTGTTTATTATCCGCTTTCAGATCCGCTCAACCAAGTATCACTCTTAAATGGAACTTTGACTGAACCCTCGCGAGCAACACCTGAACCCTCGGCATTTCCTCTGTGTGCGATAGCCTTGGCGGGTACCGTAATGTTATATCAGTGTCGCCGATCCAAGCGCGTTCTTTTTATTGAAAAACAATAGAATTTGGTTTTGATATTGGATTCTTGCGGGCAGAGGGCGGATAGCCCTTGATTAGATCACCTCGGGTGATCGGCAATGCGCGTAAGTCCTTCTAGCAAAATACGCCTCCGGATCGAGCCCGTTAAGGTTGGTGGACCCGGTTACTTGCTATTGCTATGAGCCTATCCGATCCATGTTTCGAAACATCACTCAACTCCTCTATGCTTCGCTAGACCGGGTTCACAGTACGCTTACCTTTCGACGAACACGTTTTGGATCAGTGGCCAATAACGTGGATTTTCACGCCACTTGAGGTTGTTTTCTGGCCGAGAATATCAGTCGCTATCGCGGTAAGAGTATCCTTGCCTTTAGATACCGAAGCCGTGTCCCATGACAACGAGAACGTCGGGCCAGGTCCTGTAATTGAGGCCCCCAGATTCGTTCCATCCAGTTGAAACTGCACCCCGGCGATTCCAGCCGTAGAAGTGGCATTTGCCGTCACCATTACGGTACCTGACAGATTGCGCCCCGTTGGACTTGTGATGCTGACCGACGGCGGGGGCGCAAGCCAAATGTTCACGCCACTTGAGTTTGTTTTCTGGCCGAGAATATCGTTCGCCGTCGCAGTAAGAATATGCGTGCCTTTGGATACCGAAGCCGTGTCCCATGACAACGAGAACGTCGGGCCAGGTCCTGTAATTGAGGCCCCCAGATTCGTTCCATCCAGTTGAAACTGCACCCCGGCGATTCCAGCCGTAGAAGTGGCATTTGCCGTCACCATTACGGTACCTGACAGATTGCCCCCCGTTGGACTTGTGATGCTGACCGACGGCGGGGGCGCAAGCCAAATGTTCACGCCACTTGAGTTTGTTTTCTGGCCGAGAATATCGTTCGCCGTCGCAGTAAGAATATGCGTGCCTTTGGATACCGAAGCCGTGTCCCATGACAACGAGAACGTCGGGCCAGGTCCTGTAATTGAGGCCCCCAGATTCGTTCCATCCAGTTGAAACTGCACCCCGGCGATTCCCGCCGTAGAAGTGGCATTTGCCGTCACCATTACGGTACCTGACAGATTGCCCCCCATTGGACTTGTGATGCTGACCGACGGCGGGGACGCTTTAATGCGGGTTTGAAAACTCCCTGTCGGCTGCTGCGTCGCGCAGTTCACCCGAAAGTAATACACTTTGTTTGTCTCCAGTCCAACAATGCTTATTGATCGCATGCGGCCTTCCCCTAAATCGATCACTCGCGTAAAATCCCTCATCACAGATGGATCGGACGTCGAATAGTCGATCGGACAATTTTGTGCATCCGGAGCAATAAAGTTTATGGTTGCCGACGTGGTGTCCGGGACTGTTCCAATCAAGGTTACGTACCCTTGTGCAGTTTGCAATTCATTCACATTTACCCCAACTGCGGTTCCATTCGTCACAGTTGAAGTACAAAACTCGCACGTCTGAGACTGAAGATACGCCACTCTACCTGTAATCTGGCCTGTTGCCACAAGAGGCGTGATACTTGAATAAGTCGGCGAGTAAAAGCTCGGAAGACCACTAAACGTCGCTTGAACTTGACCAATCTCGCTGTCATTCGGAATCAGCAAATTATCGGACCATATGCTGTTCGTAGACATAGCGCACGACCATAAAGCTGCATCCACAAAGGCACTACAAGGATGAAGTATCGACCCATCCACGGTGATACCGTTGCCACTGCGAACTTGAAAAATATTGTTCGTTACCTGCATGCCTTCAACATTTGTATCGAATAGAAAAAAAATAGATGGGTCTCTGCCATCATTTCCCGTGATCGTATTATGATCCACGGTAACGTCCTCGCCTCCGTCCGGTCCTTCAAAGACCCATCCGGTTGGGGATGCAGCTCCTCCGGCAGGCACCCACCAGCGTGTATTAATATCACTCGCGACATTATTATGAAACCGGAATCGGCTGGGTGGTATCGTCTGTGGAGCGCCACCGGAAACAATTAGCGGAATGTTGGAGACTCCGGGTCCATGGATAAATGTGTTGCTATCTACCTCTGTATCGGTTATTCCTTCCCCATTCACACTTGTCAATGCAAGAAATACGCTCGCTCCAGTTACTTCGTTCCAGCTCGTGTCAAAAATATTTCCTGCAATCAAGTTTCTATAACCTGCCTTCAATTCGACCGGTTGGCGATTCCCATAAATTAACCCGTCACTGTCAGGCGAGCCGTACATGTGTCTCGTCAGCAATTTAAAAGTGTTTCTAATCACAGTATTGTCGCCACGCAAATATGCAGACCCTCCCTCATCAGAGAAGTGCAATAGTACCCCAACGCCCTCGATGTAATTGCTTACAATGCTGGTCGGACCTGGACCGAGCGGTAGGATTCCAGTTGACCCCTCATGTGGGCTTGTACCCCAATTGGTAAGATTGTCTATATAACTGTCCTTGAAGGCAAAGTTCAGTCCATTCCACTGAAACGCTGGTAGGCCCAGTCCCCCCCATCGCTGAGGCGTGCCCTGGCCATGAAGATAGACGCGATCTAACACAATATCGCTATTAAACGAAAAGGAATTGACTAGATTGGCGAACACCCCATACCCAGGATCGACCGCGTGTGTTACTTCGATGCCAGGACCCCACCGAATGTTCCCCACCCCAGTATTTGTATTTCCGTCGATATCATTGTGAGTAATAAAGATGCTGCTGCTGTTGTTCACATTTACATTCTCGACTGGATCGACTAACGTAGCGCACGCTCCCGCTCCGCACCAGGCAGGTGTCAGTCTCGTATGCTCAGGCGGCAGTTGGCTATCAGGGGCGCTCGACCGAATGATAATCCAATAGAGTTTTCGTCTCCAGTAGCTACATCGGCTTTCTCCAGAAAGCGTCGGGCAGCTACCTTCGGCTTTAAAATGTGGCACGAGCCACATGCCGTTTGTAGCGGAACCTTGGTCTGCGAAAGACATCAAAGTGGTTCCATCGCCACAGTAGACCCCAATCGTATTGGCATCGATCACGTGTGCATAATATTTGCTACCTGGAGCTATTGAATTACCAAACTCGCACGACGTGGAGTTCGGAAAACCGCCAGCATATATTTTGCCGAATGTTATTAACTGCCCTTCGAACAATCCATGACCGGGTATGGTAATGGTTCCGGGGGAGCCCGCATGGACGGCAGTCATTGCAAAGCGCTGAGCGTCTGCGGCGAGAACGCTGAACGTTATTCGCCGCAGAGCCGTGCAGACAGATCCAGCGGGTATATTGATTATGGTGCCAAGACTTGCCTGCACGTAGAGAGCTTGGTCTATGTCACTTTGTAAATCTGAACAATCCTGAGCGGTAGTGACTCTTCTGTAACCAGTGGTATCTGGATAGTTGGAATCAAACGACTCAGGTGGAGTTGGCAACGCGGGATGAAGTAGTGGCAGGGCAGCAGTTGTAACTACGACTGGTGCGCTGACGGTCGTTCCACTGTTATTTGATAGACTCACACATATGTTATAAGTAGTTGATGGCTTGAGGCCGGCTAGCACCATCGACCAAGGAGAACCATAATTGGCGACGGTCGATGGTTGCCGCATAGCATTGGTGCATGGTGTCGGGTATGTAGCATATAAAATGCTACTATACGTCAGAGGTCCATTGCTCCAAGCGTAGTTAAGTCGTACTGTAGAGTGGGACAAGCCATCGGTTCCTGTGATGGTTACAAGCGGCGTTTGGGACCACGCTGGAACTGTCATCAACATGGCCAATGCGCACAACGGCAATCGCAGTGTGCAAATAGAAGTGAGTCGCATAATGGTGAGTGGTGTAGTCTGATAGCGATCGCAATGGGAGTACTTGCGGACTAACACCCTAAGCGGTGACGCTTAACGAATCGCCATCACAATCCTTATCGACTTCATGTCGGGTTGTGTTAGCCTGCGTGCGCTGGGCGTTTTCGGTGGCCGTATAATAGGCCGTGCGCACTAACTACCGTGAAACTGATAATAGGTATCGGATAAGTAAGTAGACGTAGTGAGCAGCAGTTATAACGAGACGATCTATGAATAGATGTAAGTACGTTAGATAGACAGACGCGATAGGGGCGGGTATAGCTGGAGGCAGTGCGACAGTAAGTATGCTGAAGGGTGGTACACGAAGGCGCGCAGACTGGCGCACTCGGTATATGGAACTGTGGACTCGCCTATTGGGAGCTGGATGAAAGTCTAAGTTGGCACGGCGGCCCATGTGTTAGTGTGAGGGCCGTGCCCATTGTGTTTCGTGGCATTGTCCTTTCCAACATACTGTTAACCGGCAGAGTCTTGTTGTTGGCGTGGATGGTCAATGCCGTGATTTGGCTCATTACGAGTTTCCGGAGAGTACGGCGAGTACTGTGTAGCTTCTCAATGAGCTGGCGCAGAGGCCTTTGGTCACTTGGTGTAAGCCAAGCAGTAGGCAGCGTGCTCAATGGAGATAGCAACTGAACGATGGTTAAATTCTCGATTTGTGAGACAATGCGATCACAGATAGTAGGTGCGTCAATGAGGGTGTAGATAGGGCGGTTGCTGTATAAGCTTGGTAAGTGTGCGTCACGAAGTTCCCATAAGGATCCCGAAAAGCTCTGTCCATGGTCGATAAAATGGGCCTGGAATCGGCATTTACCTTCGGTCGAACGTTCCTTTCGAACGAAAACGGCTTGACGTCGGTCTGTCTGGTATACCCATCGATCCACGGCAAAGATTTTTGCAAAATCGTCTAGATTTGCGACATTTTGCATGAGTGTCATTGGAAGAAAATCAAAGATCGCTGTAGTTTCTGGGTTCACCGGACACAGAGATCCGAGGTGCCATTCACTGTCAACTGATATTCTGCGGTTGTCAACGCTAAAATAGAGATCGTCGTTTCGGAGTTGTTCCGGAAGTCGTAGTACTCGGAGCGGCGGCGTAGAGATGTTTAGAAACGACAAGATGGATTGGACCACCCACTCGTTTGCCAGGGTTCGATTACCCTGGGGATTTCCGGCGAATTTAGCTATGTAATAGCATCCATCTTCGCCTTCAACCATACGAGCTTGTGCTTCCCCGCGTACGGGCCGAATGATCCGCTTGATATCGACTGCATGTCGGTCATTTTTCCATTTCTTGGAACGCTGCGAATGTTTTATTGCGCATCGCGCGCCGGACCGGCCTACGGGCGTCATTGGACTAGCCGTTGTGGTCGACGATAATCTGGCGGACAGGGGACGAGAACCCCGAAAATTCAACGACACAAGAATTGTTAGCCTTTAAAGTTATTTTCGGCAATTTTGACAACAATAGAGTGCCCTAACAGTGAAAAATATACAATGATAATGAAAATATTTCCATACCACCTAGGGGATAGTCCGGTCGCTTTTTTTGCAAGGGCGGCGGTTCAGTTGCGTTGTGAAGGTTTACAAGCGCGAGTAGCCGGTGACTCTCAATGAGTCTTTTGGAACTATGTAAAGGCGCGGCGATGAAAGCAAACATAGGCTCTTATGGCGACTTTCAATCCATCGGGGTCGGTATCCCGCATCAATTACGCGATCGACTACATGATCGAACCTGTGCCTTGCCAGCGGTAAAGGGATATTCTCCGAACCGGCCATTTGTCGTCCTGTCACTCCGCCTCTGACCGATCCTGTCATCAGAATCCGGACGGCAGTTCGGCGAATCGGTTGGTTAAAAAAGTTGAAAGAAGAGTACGAGGTCCAAATCCTGAAATACGTCATCAGGCTGCTAGAAGATCGACGTTAATCTGGCTTCCTAGAGATCCGCGCGGTGAGATTACCCGAACGGCCGCGCCATTCTCGATGAATGAGCTCGTGGCGGAGAAATTCTACCTCCTACCTGTCAACTGGATCAATTTTGCCAATATCTTCCAGTCCGATTCTGATTGGGAACGCCCAAGATCGTACATACCGTAGCTCGCGGCGAGCTATTGCCGAGCGCTAACATTGTTCAGTGGGCGGCAGTTCTCTAACAGACTCGTGCGATCGGCTCCTCGATATTGGCACCGCAGACCACATAGCGACGATAGAGCAGATCTAATGTCTCGCCTGGATTGGTTGTTTCTACAAAATCTCGAGGTCCAAGCTGCAAGACATGAGACGCGGTCGTTTCGAGCCAACGCAAGACTTGTCGACCGCCGATTGTCCGCGATTGCTCGATTAAATCACGTGGCAACTCGCGCCAGAACTCCGCCAGATCATCTTCGGCCCCTAACAGTTGCGGAAGCAATTTTATGTGGAGTTCGTCGAAAACTGGGTCCAACACTAGGATGCCGGCGGATACAGGTTCTCGGCCAGGTACTTGAGCCGTCAACAAGGTCCACGCCGCGTTTCGAGCGATGTCCTCGTGGGCCATATTCGTTAGCTTTGCGCGCTCTCTAATTGTATAGAAGTATTCTGACTGTTGAGGTGTCGCACACCGAAAGCAAACATTATCGTTTTGGTGATGTAGAAAAGTTCTTGAATTATGAACTTGACAAAGCGCAGTGTTTGCGTGAAACGGACGCTAGCGTAAGAATTCGTGGTAGGAAAAAAAGAGGGGCCACAGCCCCTTGGTGTAGCCCTTCGGAGGCAAGCGGAATCACGTCAAGATTCCGATTTGGGAGTGCCGCACCGGCAGCGATTCTCTCTCGGGGATCGTTAGCTGTGAGAAGCACGGTGGTCTCGGAGGCAAACCGCAATGTTCTTTAAGAATCCTCTAAAGCCCTCTGTGAGGAGGAGGGCAGTCGCCAGCCCAGAGGCCAGCGCGAACGCCAGCTTTCACACGCATGATTTCTCCTTGTAATTCGAGATTTGTTCCCAACAATGCGCAGTTGGTGGGGAATGCTCCACAGATCATCCCGTTGCAACACGTCGGGTAGGTTTTGAATGTCTAACGACTTTTCTTTAGCTCATGTCTGAGGAATCGAGCCAATTAGTAGTTGAAGAATTTGCGGATGGTATCGGACGATGGCAACCGCAGATGAAATGACGTCAATTACTCAAGATGGTTCGTCTAATCGGCGGCGAAAGTGTTTTCCGAATTCGCTGCTCACAGGATCCTTCGGCAGCAAGAAACTAGAACTGTAGAACACGCGAGGCAAAGACTTGCCCGCTGTCTCGATCAGTTGCTCATCCTCGACATGGTAGGCGTACGGCCACACTTCCAATTACCTACAAATCCAGGCCAATTTCGAATCGAATTTGCGATCAGAGGGCGATGAAATGCCGCGCGGATGCCCAAACACAAATGGGTTGAATTGTTTGAGGCTGCTCGAGCGGGCCGAAGCATCTTCTTCTGCCCATCGCGCAGCGGAATCTCTCCGGGAGGATCTTGGGGCTGCCAGTTTCAGGATGCCGGGCTGGGCCGGTGGTTTCAGAAGCTCGTGCGGCAGTTCGAGGCTCGGCTCGGGCAGTCGATTCCGCTTGCCTGCCAGGATCGGATCAATACCAAAGCTGCGTACCGTCTCCTTTCACACCGGAGAGTCGGCGAGGGACCGATATTGTCCGGGGATTTCCAAGCGACTCGCGATCGAGTGGCTGCGGCGGAAGGTCCGATCCTGCTTCTGTATGACACAACGGAATTCGTCTATTACCGCGAGTCGGCTCAAGCCTTGGGCGTTCTGAAGAAGGGCTTCAAGGTCGGGCGGATCCTACGCTGTGCGCGGCGTCCTGATGCACTCGAGCCTAGCGGTGACAACTGAAGAGCTACCGCTTGGGTTGACCGCGATCAAGTTCTGGAGCCGGAGCAAATTCTTGGGCACGAACGCACTCAAGCGGTCGGTGAATCCGACTCTTGTGCCGATTGAGCAAACGAGAGTATCCCCTGGCTAGAGAACCTGAAGCACTCTACAGAACTGCTCGGTGAAGCACGGCGTTGCGTACATATTGGCGATCGAGAGAGCGACATTTACGAATTATTTTGTACGGCGGAGCAAAGTGGAACAAGTTCCTGCTACGCAACTGCGTGGATCGGCTTGCTGGCGATGGACGGCACACGATTTCAGCAGCGATGAGGAATGCGAAGGTGAGGGCGACGTACCGCATCGAGGTCGGCGACGCCAAGGGGACAGTGTCCGAGGCGACGGTAGAGTCCTATGCCAACGACTTCAGGTTCAGCCGCCAATCGGCAAATAGAAGAGATGCCTCTTCCTGACGCTAGGTGATTCATGCCCACGCGCGGACGAAACCGAAAGACCGCGAGAAGATCGATTGGAAGCTATTACAAATCTTTCTGTCGGTCGCCCAAAGACGCATTAGAAAAGCTCGCCTGGTATGCAATGCGATGGAAGGATCGAGACGTTCCATAAGATCTTGAAGTCAGGCTGTAAGGCGGACGCCTCCAAGCTACGCGCGGCCGAGAGAATCGTCAACCTGATCGCCGTGTTTTGCATCCTCAGTTGGCGCGCTTTCTGGATGACGATGATGAACCGAGTAGAGCCAACGGCATCGCCCACTCTCGCACTGACCACCGTAGATGCGCGTGCTGGATCGGCTCATCCACGACAAGGCCGGCAGACTGGCCGCGTAAAGCTACTCTTACGTCTTACCTCACGAAGATTGCCCGGCTGGGCGGCTATCTCGCACACGCGAAAGATCCTCCGCCCGGCAATGCCGTCATGTGGCGCTTGGGTGTCCCGCCTCACCGATAGTGAACTAGGGTTCGTCACTACCGGGCGAAGAACGCGCTCATGTAGTGGCGGCGGCAAGAACTTTGGCCTACGCGGCGGCTGCCGAACCGGAGAAGGCTGACACGCTACGATCGACAGGATCAGCTTTACAGCAGGAAGTCGATTCTCTGGTCCACTAAGCGTGGAGAGTCCGCATCGGATGCCAATTTTGTTCACTTTACTTAGCAATATTCAGCTTTTGAATCGCGCGACGGATGAGCCACAGCGGAGACACGCAAAGCAATTCGAGCACAAACCGGCCGAGTCCAGTCTACGTTACTCTGTTAACCTTCTTGGAAAGGCCTTCTGGGGGGAGCGCGACCTCCAACAATTGCTCGCGGTCTATCCATTTAAGGCGAAGGACGCGAGGCTGATCAGTTCTCCATCCAACTCTGCGGATGAATTGCCGGGCGCTAAATGATGCCTGTTGGCTATTCTTGCGACGAACTATCGGATAATTGAACTCGGAGGCAAGCTTCACCGGCCTAAATATCATGATTCGCTTCTCGGAATTCCAAAGCAGTCTGACCGCGTCTATACCGCGTCGTAGTAAATAGGTAGTCGTGTCCGAATCAAGACTAATGCGTCCGGCTGAATCGATGACAACGCGGAGGGCGTCCGCAGCGGCTAGATACTCGTCAGAACGACGAGTACAATCGGCTTCCCGCAAGGACTCTCTCATGATGGACGAGTGCGCCGATGCCGCTTACTTTCTCCATGCACCTATCAGGATAGGGTTGGCACACGTCAACGTCCGGCAAAAAGATAGCCTTGGTCAACCAGGCTTGAGAGACTGAGAGAGGATGTCACCGACTGCGCCACAATTATTTTTGTGAACAGTACGGACGCGCGGAAGGAATTGACGCGGGCGGATGTTCGGGCAATTGCAGCCCGGATTCATGAGCCCCAACCGCGTACTTGGAGCAACGGCGGTTGGCAGTGTCCACAATGTCAAGCCATCAACAGCCATGCCGTACCCCAATGTGCCTGCGGAATTACGCGTGACGGGTTACCCGAGGTTTGCCAACGGTCGAGAGAGACACCCGCGATACGCGTCGTTCTCATCGTGAGAGCCTTCACCCGCTAGCCACGCCCTTGAAATATACATCCCGGCATTACACTGCTCGCTAATCGATCCTTAGTGCGTGGCGTTCAGCCTCTATGAATTCAACCTCGAAGGTGGTTCCGCGACGGAGCTTGCCTCTACCTATTCGCTTCGCGGCTCATTGAGCCGAAAAACGCATCGAAGCGGTACGGTTGTGGCTGAAATATCAAGTCAAGCTGTCCATTACAGCATTACGCGAGCAGTCGATTGTTTAGCCGAGAATGCTGTTGGAAAGCCAGTCTTCCGTGCCAATATCAGGTCGAGCCCGTGATAGGCTAGGGCTGTTTGCCGTGCGGATGCGTGCTGGCGGCTGAATTGTCTCTAGTCCAATAGCGCGCGCCAACTCGGTTGTTTTCTGGATGCTGACGAATGCCTTCCGTGTTTCGCTGCGATCTCTGCCTAGCCGTATTTAAGAACAAGCGCCGCATCCACTACTCCGGAGTCAACGATGAACCGTGCCCAGGGACTTTTACAGCATGTGAAATTGATTTCGATGAGTTAGTTTTAGCTCGCATTGTGCGTAAGCGAACGCGCTCGAAAAGAGAGCGCGCAAAGCTTGCTGCAAAGAGAAAGAACGCTAAAGAGCCCAAAGGAGTGCCAAGCTGTCTGGCGTGCGAAGCTCTCGGAAATCTATGCCCAACGTGCCGGCATAAGAAAATGAAGCGGGATTGGGCTCGTGCTAAGCGTGCGCGGTTGAGGTCTGAGCGGCAAAATGCAGCCACTCGGATAGCCGATTTGTTTGGCGCTTCTCCAACCTAATCGGGTCTTATCATCCGATAATCGCACCGCCCTAGAGCGAAGGTGCATGCCTTATGGACGCCTTGATTTCGGTTCGGCCGTGTACGGATCGCCCTGGCTTTGACGATTCCGAGCCTCAAAATCAGCCAGCGCATACCAGGCATCTTCCCGCCGCTCGGCCCGACTGTGCCCATCAGTTCGCCTCTGGTGTCGTCGGCGTCGAAGCACTTCGAGAACGGCCTTGAGTCTAGCTCTGATCATTGCTGCGCACTCGGTGAAATTGGGAGATCAATTTGTAACCTGACCTTCCAGGGATGCAGCCGCTCCTTACGAATACGAGCGGCGGTACCAGAAAAGTGCCGGAAGAAGTCAGAGAATCTCATCGACTCCGCGTTTTCTGCCGACACAACTTGTAACATTGGCGTGTCACACGATCAATCCCGTCGCGGGGACTCCCCTTTTGCATGCCTACTGCACGGCTATCCAGACTAGCAGGATTCGATCATCGCCACGTGCGTGCGGGCCACATGCTAGTCAATGATTAACTCGCGTCCGGCTAAGCAAATTCCGACATGCACAACACATGAAAGCTCCGCCAAATATGGTAAGAAGAAATTGGCTAGGCTCCGGCACGGCCTCTCCTAGGATGCGAACGGCGGCAGGGCTTTCAGTGGTCGTCGCACCCAAACCAGAAATGACAATCCCTAGTTCAAGATTTCCGGCCAGATAGTTCGGACCTCCGTCGCTGCTCGCTCCGCCCAACAGTACGCCATTCGAATCAGATACAGAAGTGAAGAGCGCAAAATAGTTACCACTGTCCAGGGTCAGATGAGGGTTTACAGACTGGTAGTAAATGAGAGGGTTCTGAGTTGCTTGCGGCAGTGAAACCGAAGCGAGAAGTTGGCTGACATCAGGCACGCCATTGTTCGACGCGACAACCTTAACAACGAATGGCATTGGAGAACATGTATACACCCCGATAGTCGAGTAGCAGTTCCCGATGAGGCCGCCGATCTCAGTAATCAAAGTTGGGGCCGACAACGTGAACGCCGGGCCAACCGCTTCGGTTGGATTGATGCCCTGGCCGAACGTTCCCGGCAGGTTGAATGTCGATGACGTAGTAGCAGTCCCTAAGGTGTTTAGAATTGTCGACGCCCTGGAGACGCCACTGCACACGATTGAAATCAAAAGAAAACAAAGAAACCTAAGTTTCACGAGCTACCCCCGCGTTTCAGTGTAGAGGATCACGCGATGCGAAGGAAATTCGACTGAGAAACGAGATCGTACCACCCAGAGTTTCCACATCACAGTGTCAGCATTTTACAAACTGGTTTCCCAAAGATAGGAATGAGTACGTTCGCCGAAACAGTCATCGAAGTCTAGCTATATTCTGCAGGCGTGGGAAAAGACGATGGCGGCGAGCCAATCCTCGTGCGCACCGATAGGTTGCCGGAAGGGCCAGGGTGGATATACGAGATCTTTCTTAATTAAGCTGGACGGCTATTGCGCCCTGGCCTTCAAGAAGGCGGGCAAGGTGCACCCCAGCTCCTAGAAAGACAACGGCTTTAATGCGCGGTACCCCGGCATCGTCGAGGCGCTTGCACCGCTGCCTAACGATACTGTGATCGACGGCAAGGTTGTGGCGCTCGATGACGACGGTAGGTCATCGTTCAACACGCTCCAGAATTATGGCTCGGCAGGCGCGCCACTGCACTTCTACGTCTTCGACCTGCTCGCTCTAGAAGACCGCGATCTGACAAAGGAAGCGCTAAAACCCGACGAAGGCTATTAGAAGAGTGCGTTCTACCTGAAGCTATCCGAGCCGATCCGCTATTCGCCCGTGCTGAAAGTGAGTCTCAAAGATCTCATCGAGTCGGTAAAGGAACAGGGCTTTGAAGGGCGTGGCAAAGAGACGGAGCAGCAAGTACGAGCCCGGCTTGCCCTCCGGCGCCTGGCAGAAAATGCGGCCAGGAGTTCGCGATTGCCGGATACACGCGATCGCCAAAGAAACTTCGATGTGCTCGCGGTTGGTCTTTACGAGGTAAACAAGTTGCTGTACTCTGCACGCACGCGGAATGAGTTTACGCCTAGCATCAATGGGCGCAGTTGATTAAGAAAATCAAGCCGCTTAAAATCAAAGGAGCTGTGATTTTCAAGCTCTGCAATTTCGAGTGGGTGAGAGTGGACCTTTGAAGCCGGGATGGGTCCAAGGGCAGCTTGGAAGCGCCTCGCCCTGGTTAGCCCGGTAGAATCCGTCAGTTTAGCTATTCTCAGTTAGTGAACTCGGTCGGCAGCATCACCGGCAAGCTCTAAACGAAAGCGCAGCATGTGATCCCGCCATCGCAGGTAAGTCCCGCTATGACGGCTCCGTGTCCAGCCCATATCTTCAGTCTGTCGTCCCTAGACGCGGAAATCGCCCCGCCTCCCGTCCCCCGATGAGTCGCAAACCAAGGCATTGCCAAGCACTCAAGAAGATTCCGTTGGCTGAATTGGTACAGCTCAGCGGGCTATCGCGGCGAGCATTGAGTGATATCCGAGCGGGACGGAGTCGGCCGCATCCAAAGACTCAGAAATTGCTTGCGTCGATAGCCAGTGGCAAAATCCCCGACAATTTTCTGAATCGGTGACCGATAGGTGGTCGTAGTGGCATCTGTCGATATCTCCTCACGTAATCAATCAACTCGGGGACGTTCGGCTCGCTAAATCCTTCTCGCGTCAGATTATTGAATGTCTCGACGCGTTCCCGTCGCGCACGCTGTAAGGTCAGCGAGATTGGGTTTCCGCAGTATTCGAGCATTGCAAGACAGTGCTCACATTCGGTTAAATCGCCCGGCTCCGCTAACAGTGGAGATGCCCCTTCCCGCCCGAAGGTCAGCCTATCTGCGATGAAGCCGATGGGCTTGTGGCATTCTGGGCATCGCGGCTTGCGTTCGTTTTTACGGATATTACGGTCTTTCCTAGACATAACGGCATTCCTTTCATCAATACGAGTAGCTTTGGGTTCGATAGCAATTTTGAAGCAGCCCGACAGCTGCGTGAACGCCACGGAGATTTTCGTCTCGCGAAGCGTTTTACACACACGACGATAACAGGCCTCAGTTCCCGGTAGCTGTCTAAATTCACGCATAAGTTATTCATTCGGAAGAAGATAATTTATCTTCCGATTTTGTGAATGGTCCACCGGCTCTTTGGGGGCCGACAACGAGGAATGAAAACGGGGGACAAAAGGGATAGACTTCGGAACGCCGACGAGCAGAAGAGGTCGGTGCTCGGTTGGTGCAGAAAGCCCGGTTGTGAATGTGATCCGGGACGCCCAGGCCCAACGTTGGCACAACGATTTGTCACCTCTGCCGTGAGGTAGAGAGTACGCGAAGGATAGTCTCGATTTTCAGGCGTCCCTACGCTCGACGGCAGAAGGAGACTGTATGGAGGTAGTGTATCGCCGTTGCTGCGGCCTGGATGTGCATAAGCGAGCGGTAGTGGCGTGTTTGTTATTGCTCGACGAAGCAGGCCAGAAGACGAAGAAGAAGCGCGAGTTCGGCACATTTTCCGATGACTTACGGCAATTAATGCTGTGGCTGTTCTCCAACCACGTCACGCACGTAGCGATGGAATCGACGGGCGTGTACTGGAAGCCGGTCTGGAATGTGTTGGAAGGTAAATTCACGATCCTACTGGTGAACCCGCAACACATGAAGGCGCTGCCGGGCCGCAAGACGGATCAAAAAGACAGTGAATGGATTGCCGAACTGCTGCAGCATGGACTGCTGCGATCCAGTTTCATTCCTGCCCGCGAGATTCGTGAACTGCGCGATCTGACACGCCTGCGCGTGCATTTGAAGCAAGAGGTCAATCGCGTGCGGAACCGAGTCCATCGTATTTTAGAAGACGCCAACATCAAAGTTTCGTGCGTGGTCTCGGATCTGTTCGGCGTCTCAGGACGAGCGATGCTGGCAGCGATCGTGCGGGGCAAGACCGATCCCGGTTGGCTGGCCGATTACGCGCGGGGCACGCTGCGTTTGAAGAAAGACGAATTGGTGCGCGCTTTCCAGGGCCACCTCGGCGAGCATCACCGCTTTGTATTGAGCGAACTGCTGGAGGAGTTGGCTTTTCTGGAAGGGCGGATTGCGCGGCTGGAGACGGAGATCGAACGGCGCCTCCGGGCACACATGCAGGTGATCGAAAGACTATGCACCATTCCCGGTGTGGAACGCATTACGGCGTGGACGCTGATCGCCGAGTTGGGGCTGGACATGAGCGTTTTCGCCGATGCGGCGCATCTGGCCAGTTGGGCAGGATTGTGTCCCGGTCATTGCGAGAGCGCGGGCAAACGCAAGACCGGCCGAACGCGGAAGGGAAACGTCTATTTGCGGCGCGGTCTCTGTCAGGCCGCCTGGGCGGCTTCGCACTGCAAAGACACCTACTTGACCGCCCTGTTCTACCGTGTGGCCTCACGCGGTGGCGTCAAGAAGGCCGTGGTCGCAGTCGCGCATCGGATTGCCGTGATCGCCTATTTCCTGCTGGCTGAGCCTGTCGTTTACAAAGAATTGGGAGGCGATTACTTTGACCGGCTCCATCCGGAACGGACCACCCGCCGATTAGTGCATCGCCTGGAACAACTCGGACACCAGGTCGCTCTTCACCCCAAGGCTCCCTTGCCTCCCGCTCTAACGACGACTCCCCACATTCCTAAATGCGGTAAACCCCGGGGTCGCCCTTGTAAATGCCGGGAACGGGGAATTACTTGCGTGCACAGGATTTAGTGGCAGTGTTTTCGAAGGACCCATTTGCAAAACTCCGGCGAGACGGCTCGACATGGGTAGAGAACCGGTCGCCAAGGATGAAGAAATGGCGAGTGGATGGAGGGAAGACGTTTTTCAGGATTCCAGGGCATGGGCAGGCTGCTTTCTGTAGCTTCTCTGTCAGCGACGATCATGACTTCGGCTAACTGTTATTGCGATGGCTTAAGCGTGAGCGGTCCCGACTCTTGTAATCTCACGAGTCCTCGGAACGGGCGAGCGACTGCAAACATTTATCAAACGACGATTAGTTTCGCAGGAACGTTCCTTTTGGCAAAAATGGATGTGGATGTTCTTATTGTTCAAAGGCCGCCCGCCAATCGCAACTCCATTATCGGAGGATCTTCCGAAGCGTTCGCAATGAACGGTTTATCACTCGACCTACGTTTTTGTCCACCGAACTAAAACTCAACTTCATAACGACAGGATTACAAGCGCAAGTGGCTCTGGTGGTTTTAACGCCAGGTGGGACGACTACAAAACAAAATGGTCACTGGGAATCTCCCTCTACTATTCAACCGTTCCGGGCACACCGCCATCGGCTATTAAGGTAGGAGCGAGTTGCTTTGTCAATGGAATCAGAGTCACGAGTGATGACGGATCGATCGTGATAACCATTCAGGGTGGCTCGGTTGCGGATCTTGGAGGGGTGGCAACTGGAGCGTGGGATCGTCCGAAGGTCTCTCCCAGCCTCAAATCATCCAGTGAACTTCCCAGAGTTACGTGATGAAAATATCGGATTAATATTGGCGGTTCGGCCCATCTCTATCTGGGCGTTCTAACGCCTGGTGCTGAACTCGTTGGTGGTAGCGGGCATGATTGCTCATCTCCGACCGGCATGCCCGAGCCACGCTACTTGGATGTGCTCGGAACGGCTCTTTTGGGCTCTTTGTTTCTTAAACGTCAATTGTATCGGGCATAGCCCGTCAACTACTGGAGCATCGACGCCGCAGTGTATTACGCACAGTGCCGGGGAATTCGCCGATGCATAATGGCCGGAGATGAGTAAGAGCACGAAAGAATCAGACGAATTCGCCAATGACGGTTTGATATGGCGAGAACATGCGCAGGTCACTTATAGCGCGGCGATACAACTATTCAAATCCAGGCAGCCGCTTCATTTATTCCCAGCAGGCGTTTTGGGGCACCATGCGCTGGAGCAACTCCTCAAGTCCGCTCTCATCGAGGTTGGCTACACCATAACGAGCGAAGAACACAAGGATTCTGTGTGGGGCCATAATCTTGTTGCTTTGGGCTTGAAGCTGGCCGACCGGGATCCGTCGTTCCCGATTGAAGATCTGCGGCTTCAACTGTCGATCTTCGATTCTTATTTCTACCTGCGGTCTCTGGGGTATTTGAAAGGGGAAGGTATCGGAGAAGAGGAGGCAGAGACGCTCACGAGCTTGATGCAGGAGATAGGACGGTTCGCTACGCCGCTGCCGGGAGAAAAACCAGACGATTCCGGCGACGGGATCGATGTCATCTGTCCGACGTGCGGGACGAGGACGTCGGTGCCGGGCGGGTTCGCTGCGATCGAGTTTTTCATTTGCCCGACGTGCGGGACAGGGGTCGAGTCGGACGGGATGGTGCAGTAGCGGCTCGCGCCGAATATTTCGAGTATCTTCCCGTATTTTACTGAGAAAGTCCGGGAGGGGTGGGGGCGGCACAATGGGGTGGGGTCTTCGCTGCGCTGCTGTGCACGGGATTGATCTCTGGCGTGGGCGGCTCCGGGCAGCGGTCTGGGACAGCATGCCCCTGTGGCTCTAGAGTTAAAAGCGAAGCGTATGTGCATGAACGTTCACTTCCACTTTCAGATTGCCTCTTTTTTTTCTTTACTTACTCTTTCCGGAACCACTTTTTATCCCCGCTAGCAGCGGGAGAATCCGACGCTGAGTAGCAGGTAACCTACTTGGCAAGCAAATGAGGATCACGCCGCAAGGGTTACGACGGCAAAGTGCGGCACGCGGATCAAGGAGCCGCAGCAACCGCGCAGAGAATTGCAAGGAAATGCACGGGCGAATTCATTTGTCGCTATCGTTGCCAATTTTGCCGAGGATGGCACATCGGGCATTATCAGCCGGGTGCTCGCGTATGAGCTGCGACGGTTCTCGCGAATCCTAACTTCCGTGTACGACGTTCATCGCCACTTGCGAAACTTCCTCGATCGGGCGTAGAGGTTCGCCTTTTTGTTGGCCCACTCCATAAGCCTCGGTTGCGTCACGTTGTAGACGGGCCGCACTTCGAAAACGGTATCCTCGTCGATCTTTGGCAATTCCCGGTCGCCTGGAAATGCCGCGCCGGCACGACCCCAGAACCTGGACCGCCGCATCGTACCCTGAATCCGCCTGAACGGTGATGGTGTGGCGCTTGCCGTCTGCGGTTTGCACGGTCACATCGCAGAAGCGTTTGCCCACGGAAGGAATTCTATCGTATTCGCCTTGTATTCTCCGTCCTCGCCGATGAACATTGCCGATGGATAAAAAATGAACAGCGCCACTGACTCAGCAACATTAGTATCCCCGGAGGCGAGCCTTTTGCAGCCTTCGCGGACGCTGGATGCATCGCTCGCCTGGGCCAACGACGGGAACATCCTAGACGAAGAGGTTCGCCGATGGTTTGAAAGAAACCAAGTTGCCTCTTCGAGGAGAAGCGTCATGGGCATTCACTCTGTCATTGACTGAAATCAACATAGAACTCTTGTGGAATGCTGGATTACTCGACATTTCCGCTAAATCTCTGGGCGACGCCCACCATGCAGCCAAAGAGTTCCACTCGGACACGACACCTCGTGTAACCCAAAGCGTGTAAGACAAACTCCTGGTACTTGGGCGCTTGAGACTCTCCTCGATTGGACCATACATATAGGGTATGGCCGCCCGCGAAGTCATGATGTTGGCAAACAGAAGCCTGGCGCTCGACCTGTACGAGTTCCATCTCGAAGGCGTTACGACACAAGACTTGGCTGCCGCCTATTCGTTGCCAGTCGAATGGATCGAAAAGTGCATCGAGAGTACGCGTCTACGTCTTGAATATCAGAAGCAATTCGCTAGGCAATTAACGGCCAGCGCGGGTTCAGCCGTTTAGGAGAATATGCTCCTGACAATGCTTCGCTCCATCCTCTCGTTGGTCCTGCGGATCGTCACCGCCGATCCGGTATATCCCATTCAACGCTAGAAGCTGCTCTACAAAATCGGCACAGGCTAGTACGGCCAAGCTCCACCGTCCAGCAATTAGGGTAAGAAGTGATTCACGTCTTGCGCGGCAAACAGCCAACGGTCCCGCCAATTAAAGAGCTGGCCTAGTCTGGTCGTACCCGCCACCCGATGACTCACCGCCTAGCGGCGGCGAGGCCAGCTTCGCGCCGTCGCCTGACGCGGTAACTTCCTTCCGCATAGAATCCAGTTTCACTCGGTGAGGGTTAATCGCGCGATGGCGATTACCCATCGTGCGAGAAGCTGACCGATTCCTGCCGATGAAGTTGGTATACCCCTTATGTGAAGGCGCGCTAGTTTCTGATTTACGGCGCGCCTCTTGTTACGATTGCTCACGAGCTAAGCTTCGCAGAGAGACGTTCTGGCGGGAGCGCAACCTACAAGATTGCTCACGGTCTCTCCACGTAAGAAGCAGAGTGAGCCCTCAGATACGCTCATTCATGTAAATGGGGCGTGCGTCGTCGTTCTTCCCCGCCAGCACGATCGATGACCAGCGAGCATTTGTATCGTGGCTTCCGGGCGGCTCAGAAAGAGTCGGATCTGCCGGGAGTGACTCGATTTCGGGCGGAGACAGCCGTCTGCAGCGCTCCATCCAATCTCTGGCGAACATCCAGAGCTTTTCCGTCCCGCAGCGCACAGTCACCGTCTTGCCGTCGGCGTTAGCTCCTTCAAGGACAATGACAGAGTCTTCAGGAAGGACCTTACATACCTGCCGGGTCTCACCCTGCGCAACAGCGACGGTGGCCCTCACCAGACGATAAGCCTGATCCAAGATCATAAATCCTGTTCGGATGACTCTTAGAAAGAGTGTACGGCCACCCAGGAATTTGCAGGACTTTTGCACTACTTAGGAGATGAATTTCGCCCAGTTCACACTCTATTCACTGTTTGGACCGTTGCGCCATTCTTCACGTGGAAGATGAGGACGGAAGTGCACGCCTGTTTAGGGCAGCGCTCTACGAAGCCCACTTCTGCCCCGCCAGCCGCCAGAGTCGCTTTACCTGCTGATCGCTCACCATACAAGTCGTCTCCGACTTGTACCGCTTTCGCCTGCCTAGCCATCGGGATTTTTAATTGTCCCTGGCTGAATTATGATTGTCCGCGATCACTGCGAAGCGTAAAGGAAGACCAACAGTTGAGTGACATTCCAATCGTGGTGCTCAGCACATCAGAATGGCCGGAGGATCAAGCAAGGGCTCTGGCCGAAGGCGCACGACGGTATCTTGTGAAACCCTTCGATTTTTTCGATTTAGTTCGGGCTGTGGAATTGATCTGTGCTGAGTTTTTATCTCAAGCAGTGAGCTAATCGACTTACGATGGCTTGAAAATTTTTCTAGGAACCTGAACGAAGACTGGCAGGACCTCGCCAGAATCCGCCAGTCTCGCTCGCATCACGCGGTTTAACGTCGATGGCTGTTCGCCTCGCAATTGCCGTTCTGCTTCGATCCAATCCTCTTCAGCTGACTCATTAGGCATGCCTCTTTCTTGCCAGAGAGCATAGGCCAGCTTCGCAACATCCTGCTGAGATGGATCTTGGTTCTTTACTCTTCGTTGAACGGAAGGGGGTAGTGCGATCGCAGGTGCACTCATTGTTGTACTCCTTGAGATTTGGAATCTCCCGAGACTGCGGGGGAGGAATCCTGATCGCTCCAGAACGGCAGCTTCAGGAGATTACTGTCGGACTGACGCCCATTGTAACGCCGAATAGGGACACGCGAGTGGCCTGCAAGACGGGTCCGCGCACGGATCAAAATTCCCTCTGCTTCGCTCTCTGGCTCCGCTGCAAGAGTGGCTTCGTGCGCTCCAGTCTCAGCGGCTCTCCCGCTTCGCCCGGAAGCTAACTTCTAGAATGTGCCGTTTCACAAAGGCTGCAGGCAACCGAATATGTCTAGTATCGCAAGGCCAGCAAGCGCGAATTCAGAAATGCCCTGTCCATAAGGAAGTAGGGCCAAGTCTGGCGGCATCGAGTTCCTTTAAACATCGAACAGTACCTTCAAAGGTCGCGAACAGACGGCTTGCGTCTAAGCCCAGCTTAATCGACGACCTGAACCACTGATCTTGGACTTTGTTTTTCAATTACCGTTTCTAGCGGTTCATCCTCTACATATTTCGAAGCAAGATCGTCAGGCGTTTCGATATTTCGCGGACAGTATAAGAAGAGACCTTCTTGCCGTTGCAGCGTAAGATTGTCCGATGCAGGAGGAATCACGATCTGGCTCCGAGGCGGTAGTTCGGGGCTCGACCAAGAGGGATCTGCAACAATCCACACCGAGACCCTCCCAATCTGCTCGGGTTGATCTCCTGCTACCGCTCTTTGGAGCGAAGTAGCTGGCAACGAATGGATTATAAGTAAAGTCCAATAAGTAGGTAGGAGCAGATTCTGCGGGTGCTGGGCGGTCAACGGTAGAGGTTCGCCTTTCGGATCCACTGGATTCAATAGCCACAGCGAGCGCGGCGACACAACAGAAGAAATTTGAGGCAAATCAAAATGTTTCAGCAGCCCAAAGGTGAAGGACCCGACCTTCAGATTGTAGTCCTCTGAGGCGACAAGCGCTTTGAATTCCATTTAAAAGCCATTTGCCATCGCCGAGGTTTATACCACCGAGCGTCGCAATATGGCCCGTGATGCGGTTGTCAATCGCGGTTCCGACATCAAGAACATAGTCAGGCATGCACGTACTTCATAATAGAAAGTACATTGTGTAAATGTTTATAACGGAGAATAAACAGCGAATACGGTAGCATCCTTCCGTGGGCAAACGCTTCTGCGATGTGACGGTGCAAACCGCAGACGGCAAGCGACATACCATCACCGTTCAGGCGGATTCGGTGTATGATGCGGCGGTCCAGTTCTTGGGTCGTGCCGGGCCCGGCATTTCCAGGCGACGGTGACTTGCTCAACTGAGTAAAGATACCAAGTGGCGTTAACAAACGGGCAATACGAAAATCTCTCCAAGTAAAGTTCTGCTGAGACCGCTTCGCTCAAATAAGTTTCTAATTGAGTGCACGCCTTCTCGTGGAACACGAGGACGCTATTCGTTAAGGAGGATACGTCGTGACCGACATATTGATTGGTACTCCTGGGTCCGTTCAACGAGATCTTGCTACCAAGACAAACAGAGTCAGCGGCTCAGCTCCTGTTCCGGCATCTCAGCTTTCTGATTATGCGGCGCGGGTTGACGTTGCCGAACTCGCCTACGAGTTTTGGCAAGAGCGAGGATGCCCCAGTGGATCGGCTGAAACCGATTGGCTGGAGGCGGAACAAAGAGTTCGAGAACGCGCCAACCGCTAGGCTACGACTCAGTCTTTGCGATTAGCTAATTCGCTCGGTGGACTGCGGGACCAATTCGACAACGCGTATGGCGTCGCAGTCCGACCGCGAGGGAAAGCAACTGAATGTCTTCCCTCCACCAGACATTCTCAACGGAATACGCGCGGGAATGCTATTCTCCCCATGTAGTAGCGCGTACTGGAGGCATAAAATGCTCAGCGGCTCGGGGAACGCTATGCTGATCCGTCACGCTAACGAGGCGCGCGCGACTCTCGGAGTCAAGGCCGTCCGATAGTTCGTCGAATGAGCCGGTCTCGCTTTGGAAGTGCCGTGTGGATGGGAATCTCTCCGCCTCGGCGGCTTGGGCTACCTAACCGAGATTTTCTCTAGGTAATAAAACATCTACCAGTGCGTCTACACAGCGCTATGGACGAAGACAGCGACAAGCAGCGCTTATTGAGGGAGTTGATTGCCAGAACTGTTGCCAGTGCCCATCGGGCGAAGAGCGAACGGGATCTCGCGATTGAGGAACGCAAGGACACTGCCCGCTACGATTTTGCTCTTAAAGAGGCACGCAGATGGGAACGCCATGCCGTGGCAGAGCTGGTCCGGCACACGAGAGTGTACGCGCGCGCGTCGTGAAGACGGCAATAAAACGCGGGCCGCGAGAATATTAAACAAGCCCCTCTACCGAGACTCTGGTTTTGAATGTACCCGCCGGACCCATTCGCTAGCTGATTGTCGAACTGTGCCCGTTGTAATAAGTTCAGGGGGAAATCCCGGCTGTGTTCGCGATTCCTACGCCCTTTCCTGCAGATTATAGGATCTAGCTGTATTCTTCAGCCATGACAAGAACCGATAGGCGGCGGCCCACTCTTTGTTGAGGGCGGGTTTCGTCGAGCCGATGCTCCTTCTGCGCACTGACAAGCTGCCAGAAGGGCCGTGGTGGATATATGAGATCAAGCTGGACGGGTATCGCGCGCTGGCCTTCAAGAAAGCGGGCAAGCTCCATCTCCGCTCCCGAAACGACAACGACTTCAATGCGCACTATCCCGGCATCGTAAAGGCGCTGGCACCGCTGCCTAACGATACGGTGATCGACGGCGAGGTAGTGGCGCTCGATGACGACGGCAGGCCATCGTTCAATACACTCCAGAATTTGATTTCGGTATTTTGAAGTGGCCCAGTTCGGCAGTTTAATTTGGCCCACCTCAGGGAACGGACGGGTACTCTAATTCGGGCGCAGCCCGAAGCGGAGGAGCTCGTTGGACTGGAGAGGCAAAGTGGAGTTGTTCGAACAGATCCGTCGAGAATACGAGTTCGGCGTAGGAACGATTGCCGGGGTGGCAAAAAAGCTGGGAGTACACCGGCGGATGGTGCGCGAAGCAATCGGGAGTGCATTGCCGAAGCCGCGCAAGAAGACGGAGCGGCCGCGCTGGAAGTTAAAGGCGGCGGTAGAGTTCATCGACGCGATCCTGGGAGCGGACCGGAAAGCACCACGGAAACAGCGGCACACTGCCCACCGGGTGTGGGAACGGATTCAGATCGAGCTACCGGAGTGCCGGATCGGTGAACGGACCGTTCGCCAATATGTGCACGATCGCAAAATTGCGTTGGGCTTCGTGGAACGTGAGACCTGTGTTCCGCAAAGTTATGCCTGGGGCGTGGAAGCGCAGATCGATTGGTACGAGTCGTATGCCGATCTGTCCGGAGAACGGGTCAAGCTACAGGTTTTTGCGATGCGCAGCATGGCGAGCGGAGCCGCCTTCCACTATGCTTATCTGCACGCGACACAACAGGCTTTTCTGGAAGCACACGAACTCGCCTTCGCTTATTTTGGCGGCGTGTTTCGAAAGCTTCGCTATGACAACCTGACATCCGCAGTCAAAAGGATACTGCGTGGGTCGCGGCGGGAAGAAACCACTCGTTTCGTTGCTTTCCGTTCCCACTGGCGATTCGAAGCAGAGTTTTGCACGCCGGCGGAACCGCATGAAAAAGGTGGTATCGAAGGAGAAGCCGGATACTTCCGGCGCAATCACTGGGTTCCGGTCCCAATAGCGCTGGATGTAAAAACATTAAACCGGCAGTTATTGACAGCGTGCCAACAGGACGAGCATCGACTGATCGCCGGACGTGAGCAAACGGTGGGCGCGGGATTGTTGGTGGAGCGTGAGCTTCTTTTGCCCTTGGCAGCGGAAGGTATGGACCTTGCGCAAACCAGTTTTCCTACGATCAGCGGTTTGGGCTGTGTCAAGGTGCTGACCAACGCTTACTCGGTGCCGTTACCAGCGGGCACGCAGGTGCAAGCCAAGATCTACGCGAGCACCAGTGAGTTATGGCGTGACGGCTGCTGTGTTGCTAGCCACGAGCGCTGCTATCGGCGCCAACAGCAGATCCTCGATCTCGAGCATTATCTGGATGTGTTATTTCGGAAGCCAGGCGCATTGGCGGGCTCGAAGGCTCTGGAACAGAAACGACAGGCGGGTCTGTGGCCATTGAGCTTTGATCGGATCTGGCAAGCCCTGATCGAACGGCATGGCAAGCAGAGTGGCACCAAGCAGATGATCGATCTGCTCAAGCTTTCGCAGAAGTATGGTCACCAGAAACTGCGAGACGCCATCGAATCGGCGCTGACTACCGGCTGCTATGACACGGCCGCGGTCCGGCACCTGCTGGACGGGGACGAACTGCGGCATATCTCCTGCGAAGCGATCGACGTTGGCTACCTGGAACGCTATGCACGACCCCTTCCTGTGATGCACGAATACGATCAACTGCTCAGCGGCGGAGTGAACCAATGAGCCAGCAGATGGCACAGTTACAAGAAGCCACCATCAAGGCTCACTGCAAGATGTTGCGCATGCCGATGGTGGCTTCCCAGTTTGGCAGCTTGGCCGAACAAGCGATCCGCGAGAAGCAGACTCACATCGGGTACCTGGAAGCGCTACTGGCCGCCGAGCTCGAAGAGCGCGAGCGCAACACGATCGAGCGGCGCATTCGAGAAGCTCATCTGCCGCGCGTGAAAACTCTGGAAGAGTTTGACTACACGCAGTCTCCGCATGTCACAGCAGCTAAGATGCGCGACCTGGCCGAGGGCGGCTACATCGAACGTGCCGAGCCGGTATTGTTCACCGGTGAATGTGGCACCGGCAAAACTCATCTGCTCACCGGTCTCTGCGTGGCGGCGTGCCGCCAAAAACGCCGTGCCCGCTTCACGACTGCCGCCGGGCTGGTGAATGAACTTGTGGAAGCCAAACACCAACTGCAACTGCGCCGTGTCATGGCGCGCTGGAGTCGCTACGACCTGATCGCGATTGATGAGGTCGGCTACGTTCCGTTGGCCGAAGTAGGAGCCGAGTTCCTGTTTCAGGTAGTTGCCGAGCGAGCAGAAAAGGCAGCCGTGATTCTCACTACGAACTTACCGTTCTCCGAATGGACGCAAGTCATTCCCAACGCCCGGCTCTGCAAAGCGCTACTCGATCGCATAACAGACCGCGCTCATATCTTGGAGACCGGCACGGAATCGTATCGCTTCCGCCGAACCGCAGATCGACAGAAGAAAGGAGCAAAGCCAACCTGAAGCCGGCCAGCCGTGGAAATGACGAGCAGATGGAAAGCCCGGAAAACCAACAGCAGGTTTTCCGCCCTTCCCACTGCTCTTGGAAATCGCTTCGCGATTCCCACTAATGGAATGGTCCGCCGCTCGCCATCATCCAGCGGACGGATTATTTTTAATTGGGAGGTCATCATGAAGATCCACACAATCGGTATTGATTTGAGCAAGACGACATTTCATGTCGTCGGTTTAGATGAAAAGGGAGCCGTGGTGCTTCGAAGGAAGCAATCGCGGAAGCAACTCTTGATTTATACGGCTAACCTGCCATCCGCGTTGATCGGGATGGAGGCCTGCGGTGGAGCACATTATCTTGGTCGAGCATTAGAAGCCCAGGGTCATCAAGTTCGTCTGATGCCGGCGCAGTATGTGAAGCCGTTCGTTAAAACTAACAAGAACGATTATCTGGACGCAGAGGCGATTGCCGAGGCTGTCCAACGCCCGACTATGCGGTTTGTGCCGATCAAAAGCGATGAGCAGTTAGATCTGCAGGCCCTACATCGAGTGCGCGATCGCTGGGTCGCCAGGCGAACTGCCGTCATGAACCAGATTCGCGGCTTCTTGATGGATCGCGGTCTCACGGTACGTAGAGGTCCCACTTATCTTCGGGAAGTGCTTGTCCCAGTTCTGGACGACTCCAATGCACTTTTCTCAGGGCGAATTCACTGGCTGCTCAGTGAACTCCAGGCCGAGTGGAACGAGTTAGAGAAGCGCATCGAGGAGGTGACTGGCCAGATCGAGGCCATTGCTACAGAGAATGAAGAATGTCAGCGATTGATGGAGATTCCGGGCTTTGGCCCCCTGGTTTCCACTGCGCTCACCGCGGCGGTCGGAAACGCTGCAACCTTCCATAAAGGCCGAGATCTAGCCGCCTGGCTCGGATTGGTTCCACGGCAACATTCCACCGGCGGTAAAACAAGACTTCTGGGCATTAGCAAATGTGGAAGTGAGTATCTCAGACGCATGATACTCCATGGTGCCCGATCGGTTGTTATGCATATGGCGCGAAAGAAATCCGCGCTCGGGGCTTGGGTAGAGCAACTCAGCGCGCGGACTCACCGTAATGTTGCGGTCGTGGCGTTAGCGAACAAAATGGCGCGAATCGCATGGGTCATTTTGAACAAGAGTGAACGCTATCGTCCGGCAGCTTTAGCCCCGGTATCGCTCACCCCTGCCGGTGCAACGTAACGCGGGTATGGATCAGAAGGACACTGCCTTTGCCCTTTCTGATCGTTTATAAGCGAGACGAAGGTGTCCGTCCAGGCTCTGCGATGAACGAGCTGCGCTCGGCCTGGACGGACACCTCCGTCTCGCTTCGGAATCAGGGCGAAGCCGGAATACATAAGCCGTGAAGCGAGGTTTGATTTAGACGAGAAAGTTGGAATTTACTTGCCAGGTTTGCTAAACAGATCGATGAATTGGTTAACGGTCCCATCCGGTATTACTGAAACCTGTGTGGGAATGAGGACGTTGAAGTTCGACCCACTTTTTAGGACAGCTATGCGCGGATTTCATTGTGGCCAGAAGCTTATACTTCACAAACAGGCCGGATACATTTGCGCAGACCGTCTCTTCCAATCTCAAAGAGTCTGCTTGCAAACGGGCGGCGGACCATACAATTCCCACTGCTCGACCACGACTACATATATAAAAGTGAGGCCAAAACAACCTCACTAAAAGAATCAATCACTTAGGGTGGGCCAGATTAAACTGCCGAAGTGGGCCGAAAAAACTTGCCAAACGCAGAATTATGGCTCGGCGGGCGCGCCGCTGCACTTCTACGTCTTCGACCTGCTGATTCTAGAAGGCCGCGACGTGACGAAGGAAACTTTAGAAACTCGGCGAAGGCTGCTAGAAAGGCATGTCCTGCCGAAGCTATCCGAGCCGATCCGGTATTCACCCGTGCTGAAAGCGAGTCTCGCAGATCTCATTCAGTCAGTGAAGGATCAGGGATTCGAAGGGCTGGTCGCAAAGCGAAAGGACAGCAAGTATGAGTCCGGCCTGCGCTCTGGTGCCTCGCAGAAGATGCGGGTGAATCAGGGTCAGGAATTCGTGATTGCCGGATACACGCCCTCGCCAAAGAACTTCGATGCCCTCGTGATCGGCTGCTATGAGGGCCACAAACTGATGTACGCCGCACGCACGCGGAATGGATTCACGCCTTCATTGCGGGCCGAGTTGTTTAAGAAAATCAAGCCACTCGAAATTAAAAAATGCCCGTTTGCGAATCTGCCGGAGAAGAAGGCGGGCCGGTGGGGCGCTGGGCTGACGGCGGCGAAGATGGCCGAGTGCCGCTGGTTAAAACCGCAGTTCGTCGGGCAGTTCGAGTTCGTGGAATGGACGGCTGACAATCACCTCCGGCACAGCAAGTTTATTGCGCTGCGGGAGGACAAGCGCGCGAAAGATGTGAGGCGGGAGTAGATGGCAAATAGCGGGACAGCGCCAATCGTCTGTTGATTCGTTGAGCGCGTCGGCGCTTTCAACTGACTACATACTTGACAAGAGCGGTGGCCTTTCAGCGGAGGCCGAAACCTTCTCCAAGATTCGCTATCACCTGAGAGTGCAGGCGAGCGGATATACTCCGTCCCGACCGCTTCGGTCAACAAAAGGGTTGATTTCTTGAAGGAAAAGGGGGCCACAGTCCCCTTGGGATGGATTGAAGATCGCTGTCGGCTTTGATATCCTTGAGCACCTGCCATCCGTCCACCTTCGGCATATTCAGATCCAAGTAGACAATGTCCGGCCAGGTGCGATCGACATGTCGTCCTGTACCTCGCAAATATGCAAGCGCCTCCTCGCCATCGGATACACGATACACGGTCGCATCGAATCTGGCCTCGTCTACGGCCGCGATAAATACCAGGGCCATCGCATCGTCGTCCTCGACGTGGAGTATTCGCATCCTTCGCGAGTTAGAGACGCCTAATCGGAGGCGCATTTCGATAGGGTTTTTGCTTGCTCAGGTTCCTCGCGAACGGAAGCAAGGGGAAGGTTGCGGCAATCCACGCGACGACAAGGCCAAAGCCCGACGGTGGCGCAGATTTAAGAGAGGATGCCCCTTCGGCTGCCATCGAGCGGCAGCCCCAACGGCAGATCCGCCTAGCTCAGCCTAGGATTAACCTCGATATCCGGATTGAATCTTACACTTCCCAAATCCAGGCCCAGAACGTTTGCGAGTCCGGCAGTAGGTATTTGCCAGCCCCAAAATTACTCTTTTGATCAGAGGTGGAAAGCGTCCATAGTTTGGGAAGCTTCCCGAGTAAATGCAGGAGTAAAACATAACACCGGAAATTTAGCAACAACATTTCAAGGCATGAGGTCGTCGTGAGAAAAAAGAACGACAAGACTGAGAGCGATCCTTCGCTAGATCTGGTTGCCAGCGATCTGAATTTAGCGCGACTGTTTGTTGCCGTCGCAAAATCAGCCCGCGATCAAGGCGATCTCGACGAGAGCGAATTCGCCCGTTCTAAAGCCTTGGAATTTTACTGTGAAGCATTTCGGTTGATTCTTCAAATGCAGAAATCAAAAAGACAATCATTCTGGTCAGATCTACAGAGCCTGTCTACCCAAATCAGATGGCTCTCGATTCACACAGGTGGATCGCGCAACACCTGCTCCGAGGCAACCGAAGATGCACTAACGGAAATTCTGTCAAGGCTTCTTAGAGAAGGAGGTTAATTGACACTGTCCGCAATCGGAAGTCTTAACAAAAACGGCGCTAAGCATGTGGGGCATATTCGTTCAGAAATACCCACAGGGAAACGTGACGGCGGTCACCGTGATCTAAATCCTATGGGTCGTAGAACCACAGGAGAAGTGCGGAAGACAGGGCCGAAAACGTTATCGGGATTTGTGGCCCGCAAAAAAGACAGAAATAACTTTCTTTATATTCGGAACCAGTACATTGCTGCGCGCGAGATTTACCTGGCCGAGTCTGACAGACTGTGCCACATGCTTTCAGCATGCGACGGCCATGCGGTCAACGTAGCCGATCACGTGGCTCTCATTGCGCAACGACACCGGGAGAATGACGCGCACGACGAATACATTCGCGCACGTAAGCGGCTGCTGCGTAGTGCACGGCTCATCTCGATCTCAAAAACCTTCCAGCGCATTAGTCGTTAGTCCGGTTGTTGTGAGCCGCCCGAGCCGTGTAGAGTCTAGAGGCTCTCTCCGCTATGAAGACCAAACTTTTGACACCAAGGGCCGGTAGCTGCGGCGCGATACTCAGGGTTTCCTAGAATCAACAGAGAGCAGCAAGCGGCAGTGTCGGATCTGGTCGCTCAAGTTCGGCAACGGCTGTTGACCGGCGTAAAGGCGGGTGGCTTCAAAATCGGCGTGAACGATGGCATCGCTGCCAGGCAAACAGCCAAGCATGCTCACGTCCACGTCATTCCGCGTTAGACGGGTGATGTGCAAGACCCACGAGGTGGAATCTTGTGGATCAGTTCCGAGCACGACAAAAATTCGGAGAGATAACCTGCTCCACCTCAAAGGTGTAGAGAAGAGGAGAATAGATACTCATGGGCTACGTTCCACCAAATGCGAAATGGTATCTAGCGGAAATCGTTCAGGTCATTCAGGTGGAGGGTGATCCCCGCAGTGTCGTTCATACAAATGTTGTCTTGGTCCGCGCTAATTCACCTGAAGAAGCGTACGGGAAAGCGGTCGAGCTTGGAATCGCCGGCCGAAGGTTCGTATGAAAATCCCGAAGGTAACCGGGTTACTTGCACGTACAGAGGATTGCATGATTTGAACGTTATTCATGGGGATCTGGAGCACGGAACTGAACTCATCTATAGCGAGCAAACCGATATGGACGAGCGGGCTATTGAACAGTGGATATCGCCGAAAGAGGAACTAGGAATCTTCGCACCCATAAAGCCTTGTAACGGACTCGATTATCGAGCAGCGATGTAGTTAAGGAACTACACCAACGCTTCGAGAACTTGGAAGCTGGCAAAGAGAATGAGGCGGAAGGTTGAAGCTCGTCGGGCGCGCTAGCAGACCGCATCGTATTAGGTCGATTGACAAAATCAGAGAGCAGCGTTCCCGAAAGGCCATTTCACTGGTTTTCCGGCTAATATATGCTGACTGACTCTTCGGGAAGGTAGCGCAGCGGTGTTAGCAGCGCACGGCCATTCTGGGCGACTGACGCGTCGGGAGTACCGTAAGCGACTATAGGTCTGCTGACATTTCGGGAACGATACGATCCGCTACTGTTTATCGAAGACTTGAGTCGATGTGACCGGATTTCCTTGAGGGTCGGTGCCTTTGAAGGTGTTTGTGAGCGTCTTGCCGTCTTTGGACACGACAGAGCGGCGGGTTCCTGCGTTCTTGCCGCCCTTCATGTAAGTATTCTCGCGCTGATTCGACTTGATACGCTTCGAGCTAACGGCATCGAACACATCTCCACCGGCCTCGACCTGTCCTGTGCCGCCTTTCATTGGCACCGTGTATTTGACTGAAAGCGGGGAACCGTCGCTGTTAGTACCGGTGACGGTCACATGATAGTTGTCGCTCTGTTCCTCGATGACAAGAGTTGCCTCTTTCGCGTTAGGTCCATTGCCAGAATGCTTCGACTTGGACGGGTCCAGTTTCCACGTCCCGACAAACGGATCAGCCGCAAACAGGGTACTCGCGAATGCAAGCATCGCGAACAAGTACTTCGGTTTTCGCATGAACGTTATCTTTTGCCTCCTAGGGGCACTGATCATATCACTGATTGTGGCTCCCCAAACGACCATGTGATAGCCAGGTCGTAGTATCTCTGCGTTTCTTCTTCCGGCTCCTGTACCACTAATTGTGCCTGGCAGATCAGCGGTCTTGGGCAGTGTGGCCGCAAGAAGAAATGAGAACTATGCAGATAGCCGCTCACCGTGTTCTCGGGAGCGTTGCTAAATGCGTGTTTTAATTGCCTTGATCTTGTGCCTGGCCACGACCTTTTCGGCTTTCGCCGGTGATGGCGGGTACAAACTGACTTACGATGGCGGGTCTATAAGCAATCTCAAGACCGGGACCGGCATGAAGCTCTACCTCGACGACAACCGGATTCGCGTCGTAAAGGATCATGCAGATCTCATTAGCTTACCGGCATCTGCTGTGATCGAGATTAGCTATGGGCAGGACGTTCATCGTCGCGTGGGTGCCGCGATTGGGCTTGCAGTGGTTTCATTCGGGATTGGCGCACTCATGGCGCTAACCAAGTCCAAGAAGCATTTCATCGGCCTTACATGGGACGACGCGGGAAAGAAGGGCGGTGCCGCGTTTCAAGCTGATAAGAACGAGTACCGGGGCGTGCTTGCCGGATTAGAAGGCATTACGGGCAAGAAAGCGGTCAATTCGGATGCGATGACCGTGAAAAACTAAATGCGCGATAGGGCTTGGATGGGCAGACCAGACCCGACGCGGGCCGTGTTTCCCCAGCCTCGACTGAGGCTCCGATTTTTCGAAGGGAACAATTGACGCAGCTACCTGGAAAATGATACTGCGATGCCGGGAACTCGGCTCTTCGTTGACGGAGAACCAGGACACGGGCCATGCAGTTTAGAAAGAACTGAGCGATCGGTTCTAGGGTGACTAGCCCGGTTTTCGCGCTATCGCGATGCCCGAAGCAGAACGCTATTCCGATGGAAGTCTAGGAACTTCCGCTGTCCTTGCGTAAATCCGCCGACGTTGATGATTTGCTCAGTTTCGACTCCCATTTGCGCAAGTGATGGCCGATGCGCTACGGGAGAAATGATCAGAGTGCCCGAATCTTCAAACCCGATGAATCCACGATCAAACAAATGATCGATGCTCGGCGTGAGGATCAATCCATTTTCGCCGTCGAGCCTCTCCTCATTTGTCGAATCGCGCCACGGTTTACAGTGGCTGGCTACGAGATGGACCGGATTCTCCACGCGGGTAATACGGCACCGCGATTCGATTGCCCACACGCGCTCTTTGAACAGGCCCTGCCCGCGACGGGCTCGAATCAATGCCTCCTTTTCGGTCTCTTTCACCAGCGGGCTCATCTCGATCTGTGCTTCGAGCCGGTGCTCCCATGCGTCAAGGTCATCACCAGTGGCGGGCGGAGCATGTTGGGCGGAGTCCAGGGCCGCTTCATGGCGGAGTACAAGAGTAGCCTCGTTGCCAATCAGCCCGGCAAGTACTTCTGCGAAGACTAGCGGGACTTCCGTCAGGTAAACAGATTGGATTCCGTTGCCATTCGCTTGCAGGGGCGAATAGCGGCCCGGCAGAACAGGCCGAAGTGCGTCCATGTGATCCTTCGGGCGGATTTGGTTGGTAAGGGGAATGAACTGAACTCGAACCTTCCAGCCAATGTTCTCCCAATTCCGACCGGCTGAGCCGAACTCCTGTGGTTTAGGACTCTCCCAACAGTAGGACCGCGCGACGCCAATGGCCACGATTCGCGTATCTACGAATGAGAAGACGATATCGCCGGGCGAAACCTCGCGCATCGACTCGTAGAACGGATTCCGCGCTTGGTTCGCATTTCTCTTGGGAGACCAGAGATACCCACCCTGAATCTCTTGCTTATAGGTTTGGTTTTGGTTCACCCACCAATAACGCATGGACAGGTGTGCAATTGTCTAGCAGCCTATCATAGCGCTCGGTCATCTTGCTCTTGCTCCTCTTTCGCGACTCGAAAGGTGGCACGACGCTTTTGGAGAAGCTGAAGAAGGAAAAGTTGGTGCTCGACGGCGCAAGCAGCAGACCACGAGAGCGATGGTTCTGACGATAATTAAGGATGTACTCGACCAGCTTCCACGAGCGTACACGAAAGAAATTTATGAGCAGAAGTGCGACACGGTGTACCAACACTTCTGTGAGTCCTACACGGGTCAAGGGAAAACCATCTATGCCCATCCAGTTAACTGATTGGGGAAGCCAGCATCTGGATCTTCAATCGGCGGTTTACCGACAAGGAGGTCAGGGATGGTGAACCAGCGGAGAAAAACGCCAATCGACCTCTTGCGCGAGGGCGGCGGAGTGTTCCAACTGGGCGAGCCCGGCGATGTAATCGTCGAGATGCTCGTATTGGAGAACAGGCTGCTTGGGGTCACGCAGAGGGCAGTTTACGCGGCCAATTTCGCCGATCATGTTGACCCCGAACGCACGGATATAAATATTCCGAATATCATTAGTCAGAAATTGCTGGCCTACGGGGCTGAGGCAAATTTCATATCCGAGACGCTGCTGACCGGTGCGGAATTATTTAATGAGACGTACCTCGGCGGAAAGTTTAATGCGAAGCGCGCACTAGAGATTGCATGGGAGGCGGCTCAGAATCTCGGGTCAATGATGGATATTCGCACCGGGTTTGAGCAGGATCAAACCACGGCGATTGAACGCCTGCGCAGCACGAGAATCGGAAAGTCGATCGAGCTTCCGAGAATGGCCGTGACGTGACCCCGTTTTCCGTCCACTAAGTTATACGACAATGCGAAGCAGATTCTGCCGCATCGCCTTCTTGATTGATTGCTTGACCACGGAGCCGGGGCCGGGTCAAGGCCGTCGCAGGCGCCCGAAGGGCTTGGCCTTGAGGCGGTTCTGGCGGAGTGGTAATTCGACATGCTGAAGGCGATGTGGCTAGCGCCCAATCGCGCGCAAACTCTTCCGGTGTTCGGTAGGCCAGCGAGGAATGCGGCCGCAACTGGTTGTAGTCGATTCGCCAACCGGCGATTTTGCGGCGTGCATCCCAGAGATTCCAGAACCAACTCGCGTTCAGGCATTCATCACGGAATCGCCCATGAAAGCTTTCGACATGCCCATTTTGTGTGGGCTTTCCCGGTTGAATATGTATCGTCCCGATGCGCCGCTCTACACACCAAGCCAGATAGTGCCGACTGCTCACCTCGGGCCCATTGTCGGACCGAAGAAACTGCGGTGCCCCGCGCAGGTTGATGATTCTCTGCAGCACTCGTGTCACGCGGCGGCTTGGCATACTTGTGTCGGTTTCTAGCGCCAGGCATTCACGAGTAAAAGCATCCACCACACTGAACACGCGTAGCCGTTGCCCGCTCGCGGCGATGTCACTAGCAAAATCAATGGCCCATTCCTGGTTTGGCGCCGACAGCGGCTGCCGTTGCACGTAACTGCGCGTCAGTCGCTTGCGCCGGATGCGACGAACGCAAAGCCCGGCGGCGCGATATACCCGCTGCACTCGCTTGTGGTTAATGCGCTGGCCTGTGCGCCGCAACAGAATATGAAGTCGCCGGTAACCGAAACGTGGCTTTTCGTGCGCCAACTCGATTAGCTGTTGGCGCAGCATACTGTCATCTCGCCGGCTTCGATACCGGCAACTCGATCGCGGAATACTCATGAGCTCGCAGGCGTGCCGCTCGGCTGGTCGCAAACTCCGCTCTTAGCCGCTGCACTTCCGCCCTTCTCTCTACGAGCCCAACGAGTTTTTTCGGATGACCGACTGCAGCATGTCCTTATCCAAGCTCAAATCCGCTACCAGCTTCTTCAACCGTGCGTTCTCCTCCCGCAGTTGTTTCACTTCCTGCGCTTCGCTCATGTCCGAGGCCGCCGTACTTCGCCTTCCAGCCGTAAATCGTGTGCTTAGACACGCCCTGCTCGCGTGCCACCTCCTCGGTCTTTCGGCCTGCTTCCACTTGCTTTCAATACGGCGATGATTTGCGCCTCACTGTGCTTGCCCTTGCTCATTCCGTTTTCCCTTTCGTTCGTCCAAAATCGTAATCCATTTCGGACGGTTTAAAGGGGTCACGTCAGCCGGTCTGCGCTCCAAAGGCGAGGCGTTCATCCGACACGTCGATCTTACCTATCAGTCATCAAAGGCATTGAGCGAATTGTTTTATCCGAAGAGGAAGCCGAATGATGATTGGGTAGCGCATATCACGGACTGCCTCAAGGGCTGTACCTCGCAAACGTTCAATCCGAGGAGTTCCTGACGTGGGTATTGTCCCGCATTGAGGAGGGCAGGAACTTTAGGAATGCCAGTGAGCATCCGGACAAGGAGAAAGAAGTCGTCTTTCGCGATTTCGGTCTCAAGCCTGGGCCGAAGGCAACGCTGCCCTCTATAGAAATAAAACACCCACAAACATCGCAAGCCACGATCGAACCCCTGCCCTTCATGGACAGATTGATTCGGCAGTGTGGGAAGGTCTTTGAAGGTTTTACGGCATTGCTCTGCTCCGAAAATATCAACCTATTCGATGGGCGGGCTGGAATATTTGACTGCGTGCTCATCGAGCGCGACAAGGCGGCGGTGAGACATGGCGTTCGCTACGCCTATCAAGCATTTCCAAAACCTGGCGTGGCGTGGCCTCCGCAAGCTTAAATTGGCCTAACTAGTCAGTGGCGAGATCAGTCTGCATGTTCATCCAAAAGCCAAGTCATGGACTTCCGCCAAAGGCTGAAAGTCCGACGCGCTTTCGCTTGTCGCCTGAACACGAGTCGCTCGTTAGCCCTTGCGAAAAGAGCTTTGAAGTGATGCCCTAATTCCGTCAAAGTGAAACCATCTAACAACACTGACTTCTTCGCGACACGTTACGAAAACGACAGCGGGCGCGGGCGCTGATGCGATCAGGTAGGCCGTTCGAAGAAGCCGGGGACTTCTGCAAGCTTTAATGCTTTTTGAAGTGCGGCCACGACCTTCTTGCGTGTCGGATCTTCGAGTAGATACACAGGTAAGCGCTCAAACCACCGTTGAGCTTCCCAGTGGTCGATGTCACCAGGTATTTGCTGGCGACGGGTCGGATGGACCTTCCGTTCGAAATAGTCGAGGCAATCGCAAAGTTGCTCAGCGCTTATGAATTGGATGAGGATTCCACTGAAGGCGATCGGTCATTCCGGAGGGAAGCCATCACGGTTCCGAAAGGAAACCGATCAGGCGTCGGAGCGTAGCGACGCTGGCATCTCGATTGTCAAGAAGTGTTCGGCTTCGTCAAGAGAAACCTGTCCGGAGCGAAGCCAAGGAAGGATGCCGCTAGCGGAGAAAGGAGTGCGGGGACAAGGGGCGGCTGCCCTTGTCCCCGCCCAGCGCTGGAGAGATCCATGCCGTATGCTACAGTCGCGCCCATGAGTATTAGGCGAGTTGTGCCAGACATCAAGTCCAAATACATGGACGAGAGCAAGGCGTTTTACGTTGATTTTTTGGGTTTGACGTTAGCGATGGATATGGGCTTCATCATGACGTTCGTATCGCCAAGCAATACAACAGCCCAAATCAGTGTCATGCGTGACGACGGCGCTTCAGCACTGCTGCCTAACGTGAGCGTGGAGGTCGCAGACGTTGACATAGTCTATGCACGGGCCATTGAAAGGCACCTTGAAATCGCTTACCCGCTAACTGACGAGCCGTGGGGCGTTCGCCGCTTCTTTGTTTTGGATCCGAATGGAACAGTTCTAAATATCATGAGCCATGTTCCGAATGTCATGAGCCATGGTCCGAGCAAATCTTGAGGTAGCCAATCAGGGACCGGTGTCGGGCGACCACGGCGATGGATGAAACCGCTTTGGTTGTTTGATAACTGGTAAGTTTCGGGACGGGAAACCGTTTGGCGGTCTTTGGTTGGCCGCCCGCTCGCTGCGGCTAGCAAGCCTCCGCCCTAGTCGGGCAGCGTTTACCTGGGGTTATCCGCTCGGCTTCCCGCGATTCTTGCGCATCGAATCGCCATGCATCTCGATACGGTGCGCGTTGTGAACGAGCTGAGGGGGGATTCTGGATTCGCGTGTACGTTTGCGTGTACATCGTCGTATTAGACGGGCCCTGCTGCCAGTAACTTATTGAAACATTTGGTCGGGGCGAGAGGATTCGAACCTCCGGCCTCCTGGACCCGAACCAGGCGCTCTAGCCAGGCTGAGCCACGCCCCGAACAGTTTCTAGTGTAACGCGAAGGCTGCAACCAGCAAATCAGCGCTGCGGGTTCTTCGGCAGGCTAAGCATGTTGGCGAACAGCCGATAGGCTCCCGGTACGCCTTCCGGTAGCTCTCGATAGAACGCATACGCGTTATAAATGTACACGCCCTTGCCGTACTTCGCGTACAACAGGCCGCCCTTTTGCAGCGGCTGCCCCTCGTCGTGGGTCTCGAGCAGCGCTTCATAGTGCGGATCCCAGCTCTTCATCCATTTCGAACCTCGCTCTTCCACCCACCCCGTAAAGTCTCTCTCCGTGATCTTGTTCGGCCACGCAAAAATCGGGTTCGATGGCTCCAGAATTTCGACCTGCGACGCCTCATCCGTCACCTCTTCCGGGTTCGACGTCATGCTGTACGGGTACGGTCCGAAATTGTGATCGAATTCGGGAGTGTTGTACTGGACAATCGCCACGCCGCCATTCTTGACATACTCGAGGATGCGGCTGTTGTAGGTACGCAGTTCCTCCCGCGCGGCATAAGTCCGCACGCCGAGCAGTAGCACGTCGTATTTGCTCAAATCGCCGGTGCCGATGTCCGCGGCTCCAAGCGATGTCACTTTCACGCCGAGGTGTTCAAGCGACGCGGGCACATCGTCGCCGCTGCCCATGATGTAGCCAACTTTCAAATCGGGCGCTACTGTCACATCCACCCCGGAGAACTTGTACGTAGCCGGCCGGTAGAGAAAATAAGGACGCAGCGTCGGATATCCCGTCGTCTCGTACCCTTCCGTGTAGCGGCGGCCATCGTACTCGGCGACGGCCGTAATTTGATACGGTTTCTCACCCAGCGTTCCGGCCCTCACTTGAAACGTCACCGATTGATCCTGGCCATCGTCCGAGGTCGCAAACGCAGCCGACACGGGTTCCGATGTCCAGCCGGACGGCAATTGTAATCGCACTTCGCCTTTCGCGGGCCCTTTTACGTTGCTGTGTATCAGCGCGGTAATCGGAAACGATTTTTCCGTGAGTGGCACAACTCCAAGACGCGGCGTAATCGCGACGCCGATCGCCGGAGCCACTACCAACGGCTCCAATACGGTGCCCTGCCCCGTGATGCGTTTTACCGTCTGCACGTATTCCCCGATTCGTATGGGCACACCCTGGTACGAAAAATTCGCCCAGGCCGCCAAAGGATACGGGGCCAATGGACGATTCAGGAAACGCTCATCGCTGATATCGTAGTACGACTGTTCGATGTCCGGACGCGTGAAATAAGGACGAGTGAAGGAAGCGTCGTCCGGGATTTTCACTGTAAACTTCGCCTCCAGCGCCTGGTCATTCGCGATCTCTTTCGAAGGTGCCCCCGATTCGCCCATGATCGACCAGGATTCTTTTGCCATCGACGGTTCTACGCCGCAGTGTTCGAGCTTGACGGGAGATGGACCCTGATTCGCGATGTGAACTTTCACTCCGAACGTCTGTCCCGGTATCGCTGCACGAAACGTTTCAGGATCGCCCAGAAACATAGTCATCAACGGGCTCTGCTCGGTCGCCGGCGCCACCGTTGCGCTTACCGCAAGCCCCAGTGCTTCGGCAAGCGCATCGTTGAACTGTACGCGCTTGATCTCGAGTTCGTGGCGAATATCGTATTTCGCGTCTTCCGAGAGGCCGCTCTTGTCGAGTTGCCCGAGCAAATCGATAGTCGCTTTTAAGCCCCTTGCTAAATCTGGCGCCGTTTTTTCTGGTGCAGCGGCAGAGAATTTGGCGGTCGCCTCTTCGACTGCTGAGTTCACCGTTTTCAAACCATCGACCAGAAAGCCTGTATCGCCATCATGCGCCAGCGTGGCGATTCCGGCCAGGGAGACATCGATGCCGTCAAAGAAGCCCTGTTCTTTGTCGGCCGCTGTCACCTTCGATGCGTAGCGATGATACCCGCTGAGCAGTTGCCCCGCTTTCGGGATAGAGCTGCCGCCATTCTGCGATTTCTGATAACCCAGACCCTCGCGCGAGAGCTGCACATACGACATGCCGAGCACCGGATCGTAAGTTCCTTCCGGAATCTCCACATTGGCCGGCAGACTCTCGCCGCCGCGCCGCCGCATAAAGGGAACACGCGCATAATCCTTCAACAGGGCCCACGGCCGCAGCCCCGCTTTGATCTGGTCGGGGAAGACATTCGGATCGGCGGCTGCTTTGAATACTTCCTGCGCCATCGCACCGGCGGTTTGATGATTCCCGTGCCCATCGCTCGGGCCGCCGACGAAGACAGATGTCACCACCAGCGGCCGCACCATGCGTACCACCCGGACCACGTCATACAACACGCGGTCGTGTGTCCATTTCGAAATCGATTCGGCCTTAGTCTTCGAAAAGCCATAGTCGATCACCCGCGTCCAATATTGATCCACCCCGTAGTAGCGGCCAGCGCTCAGCAGCTCCATGGTACGGACGAGTCCCAGCGCGTCGAAGTAATCCGGCGACATCACATTCGCCCCGCCCTCGCCGCGGTTCAGCGTGAGGAGTGCGACGCGAGTTCCCTGCCCTCGCGATTCATACGCCAGCATGCCCCCATCTTCATCGTCCGGATGCGCCGTCACCATGATCATGCTGGCGCGGGTGTGCAGCTTCTTCAAGCTCTGCCAGAGAGCCGTCGAGCCTCGATTAGCCGGGATTTCATGTGCTACCTGCGCCGGATGAACGGACGTGGCATACGGGAGCTGCGCCCACGCGCAACTCGCCAAAACGAATGGAACAAGTAGCTTCATGAATTCAAAAATACAACTTCAGTGCGAATTGAATTTCACGCGGGTCGCCGACGGTACTCGTAATCTTGCCGAACGAAGTCGTCGCCGCGGCCGGCGTGAAGGTCCCCGATGGATTGTTGAAATTCGCATGGTTGAACGAGTTGAAGAATTCCGCGCGGAATTCCACCTTCCAAGCTTCCGTGATCACAAATTGCTTAAATAAACTCAAATCGACGTTTTCGAGGCCCGGACCATGGAACGCCCGCGGTGCGCAGTTTCCAAATGTGCCGTTTGTGGGAATCGAAAACGCAGCCGGGTTCAGGAAGAATCCTGGCGCGGCGCCGCCAAATATGCGCGAGGGATCGGTGCTCGCGCCGGCATATGGGTCACCAATACAATTCGCCCGGCTTTGGTGACTCCCTCCCGTCGCGCTGAAATCCGTCGAGGTGACCGTGAATGGCGTGCCCGTTTCGAGCGTCACAATGCTATTCAACTGCCAACCGCCAATCAGTTTGCTCGCGAGGCTATCATTATTGAGAACCATGCCGCCTTTCCCGATCGGCAGATTCCATAGCACGTTCCCGATGAACCGATGAGTGACATCAAACGGAGAAAAGCTGCGCTCCAGGCTGTAGTTATACGCGTTAGCGGGTGTCGAACCTCCGGTCAGGTTATCGACGTAGTCGGAAAAATTCTTGCTAAATGTATAGCTCAATCCATAAGCGAGCCCTTTCGCAAACCGCTTCCGAAGCGACACCAGCAGGCCGTTATAGTTCGTATTGCCGTCGTTAGTAGCGAGTTCGAGGAAAGCGTGGTTTCCACTGCTCGGATTGTTTGACGTGTTTAAATTTGCGTAAGGAAAGACTGTGACCGGCGAACCTCCGCTGAAACCGGTCACCAAACCTTGATTCGCATTCCGCAACCGGTTCTGCTTGCGCCCGAAATTACCGACATAGGAAATGTCGAGGACGGTATTCGAGGAAAATTCAATCTGTGGCCCAAAACTGACTTGCTGCACATAAGGTGTCCGCTGATTCGGATCCTGCGCGTGAATCGTTACTTTAGTCAGATCGTAATTGGCCGTATTAAAACTCGGGAACGGATTCCTCAGGAAAAACACGGGAGTCGTGCTGCCTGCCGATTGCGACAAAGACTGATCCACATAGTACGGCGGGTTCTCTGCCAGAACACTCTCCGACCCGATGCGCACGATGTGTTGATAGAAGAGCCCGTATCCGCCGCGCAGTACCACGCGATTGAGCGGCTGATAGCTGAACCCGAAACGCGGCGCGAAGTCATTCAAATCACCGTGAACCAGGCTGCGCTGATACCAGTCGCCGTTCGTTGCCTGAATCAGGCCGCCGCCGTTGGCGCCTGTGAAGTTGGCGACTTGGTTCTGATGGTTTAGCATAGGCGAAAAAATCTCGTAACGGAATCCATATGTAATCGTAAGGTTCTTGTTCGCCCTCCAACTGTCCTGCAGGAAAAAGCTATTGCCAATCTGATAATTGTGCACCACCGTCGGCGTGGTGAAAGAAGCCGTGCTCACGTCACCGAGTAGAAAATCTGGCACACCCGATCCGCCGTTGCCGGTGTATATACCGGTCGCGGTGATCTGCCCTTGCAGTGATTGCGCATCCAGGAAATTGTCACTCGAATGACGATGTTCGTAGCCGAACTTCACGCTGTGATTGCCGGTTAGCCAGCTCAGCGTATCGAGTAACTGCCAGACTTGCGCAATCTGCGATTGTGGCCGCCAGGGCGCTGTGCCTAGCCGCTGCAGTCCGGTGATGTTGATGGGCGGAATACCAGCATTGTTCGGTCCGCTCGGTATGCCAGTAAGCCCATAATCGGCCGCCTTCGATGTGCCGAGCGTGAGCCCGAGCGGATCGCTGTGTGCGTAGTCGCGGCTGAATCCGCCGCGGATTTCGTTCAGCATGGATGGTGAGAGAACATCCGTCCAACCGATAGCAATTGACTTTCCGCGGATACGGTATTGCGTGGCGAAATTTCCATTGCCAGCAATAGGATCACTGGTCCACGGCGGATCCTGCCGATCTACTGTGTAGTTGCTGTATCGCCCAAAAATTCGGTTGTTCTGATTGATGTTGTGATCGATCCGTACGTCATAGGAAAGCGTATCGGTCGGCACTGCGTACTGGAACGCATAATTCGACCCTGCAAAGCTTCCGGGCCGCCCTTGCCGGGCAAGCGCTGATGGAACGTTGGGGTCCGGGAACAGCGCGATCAATTTGAGCGCCGTCGGATCCAGGCAACTGACAGCAATCTTGTTGTTCACGATGCAGCCGCTCTGCGAGGGCACAGTGGTCGCCAGCGGCCTTTGCAAAGATAGTTCCGAAAAATCGCCTTGCTTCATCAACGGTGTAGGTACAGTCGACGGCCCGACAGATGTCGCCTTCCGGCTCGTGAGATTCTGCATATCGAAGAAAAAGAAAGTCCGATTTTTGATGATCGGACCGCCGATCGTACCGCCGAACTGATTCTGGCTGAAATGCCCGCGCCCGATACCGTTTGCGTTGTTCTCAAACTTGTTTGCGTCGAATTCGTTGTTGCGCAAGAACTCCCAGACATCACCGTGAAATCCGTTGGTCCCGCTCCTGATCGATGCGTTGATCACAGCGCCGGCAGAAGTACCGAACTCAGAAGAATACGTACGGGTCTGTACGCGAAACTCTTGCAGTGCATCGGGTGGCGGCTGCACGGTCTGCACCGAGCCTTCCTGCAAATTCGTCGACCCCGAGTTGTTGTCCACGCCATCGAGCGAGAAATAGTTCTGGGTTTCCAGATTTCCGTTCGAACTGAAGCGGTCGGGCGCAGTGTTGTTTGGATTCGTCAGGTTTTTTTGAATCCCCGGCTCAAGAAGTGCCAGGTCCGCGTAGCGTCGGCCATTCAGCGGCAGATCGTTAATCTGCTGCTGCTGGACGACACCGCCCACATCCGCGGTCTGCGTATTCAGCAGCGGCGTAGTCGATTGCACTTCCAGCGTCTGCGTCACGTTACCGACCTGCAGTGTGAAATCAACCGACTGCCGGGTCTGCACATCGATTTGCACGTCGCTGAATTGTTGCGCGCTGAAGCCGCTAACCACCGCTTTGAGCGAGTACCTACCTGGATGCAGCGCATTGAACTGATATTCGCCGGCATCGTTGCTGGCGGTGTTCAAAGTCACATTGGTGGCCTTGTTGATCAGCGTAATGGCAGCATTCGGAATGCTCGCACCACTGGAATCGCGCACCGTTCCGACGATCGACCCGGTATCGATCTGGCCGAAGGCTGTGAAAGATAGTCCGAGTAATAAAACAAAACGCTGGTACCGTGTCACAAGAAGCTCCCTCCCACTCGAGAATGGTAGTGCGAATTTTAGCACTTCTTGAGGGCGATCGGGGGCCTCAGTTCTGGCGTTGAAATGCGGCCAGGGCGTTCAGGCTGAGCGTGGCCTCTTCCGATATCCGTTGGAGCATTTTGCTCCGCAATTCCAGCTCCCGGTGCGCCAGCGCTGCGTTCCCGAGCTTGCGGTATATCAAAGCTAGCATGTAATGGTGCTGCGGAGTCGGATCGAGATGCACACAGCTTTCCATTTGCTCTGCGGCACGCTTCATCTGATTTCGCCATTCATAGGCGCGGCCCAGCGCACAGCGGGCCACGGCACTATCTACGCGTTCCAGTGTCGCGACAGACCGCTCTTCAAGCGCTGCGTCTCCCTCTTCCCGGGCACGGCGTAATTGCAATGCCGCGCAGACCGTTTTATCCCAGCCGCAGAGCACATCCACTGTTTTTCGCGGCGGTAGTTTGGAGGACTCTAGCACGATTCCCGCCAGGCATCGTTTGGCCGATTCGAGCGCCGGATCGGCCGCGACAGCCTGTTCCAGGCTTTCGATGGCATCCGCATTGTCGCCGTGGCCATATTGAGCAAGACCCAGCAGTACCAGCAGCTTCGCCGATTTTGCCGAGGGCTTGAGCATCTCGATTGCCGACTCAAAGGCCTGGTGCTCGATCAGCGTCGTGGCAAGCGCGATGCGGTAAGAATCATTTCCCGGAGCGATCCGGATAGCTTCCTGATATGTGCTGACAGCCTGCGGAAACTGTCCCGCTTGCAACTCTGCGACCGCAGTGGCGGCAAGCAGCTGCGGGTCCCCTGGCGAAAGCTTGAGCGCAGCCCGCATTTCCTCCGCTGCCGCCGGGGCTTCTTTCAAACCCGACGCAATGGCCGCCTTCAAACGGTGATATGCGATCTTCTGACGAATCTCTTCCGGCTCGCGGGCTCCACTCAGCGCGCGTCGCGCTTCGGCATAGCGGCCTTCGCGAGTCAGAGTCACCGCCGTTTGCAACCCGGTTTGTGCCAGCAAGTACGATGCCCAAAGCAATCCAAGTACTAGCCCGCTCCTCACGCGCGAAGAATAGCATTTCCATCCGTCGCTCATATATACTTGAGCCACTTTTCAGTCAGGTATCGACGGCTATGAATGCTCAGTACGCGTTCTTTGCGGGAGTAGTGTATCTCGGGCTGGTGGGGACGATCGCTGCTCAGCAATTGTCTTGCGCCACCGAGGATTTCAGCTTCAAAGGAAGGGCCTGTGCGGACACGGTTCGCCTGCTCAAACCGTCGTTAGCGCTGCGCGGCGCTTTCACGGCGGGTTTCGGACAATGGCGCAACAACCCGGAGGTCTTTCACGGAGAACCCAGCGACTATGCTCAGCGGTTCGCCGTGTTCTACGCCCGGCACACGGCGCAAAATGCCGGTGAATTGATCGCCGGTTATTTGAACCATGAGGATCCGCGCCCGCATATCTCGCAAGAGCACGGGGTCTGGAACCGTACCCGGAGCGCGCTGCTGAGCGTTGTTCAAACCAAGGACACGGATGGCGGTATGCGCATGGCTCTGGCTCCGGTGGCCGGCGCGTTCAGCTCTGGCATGGTGGGAGCCGCTTGCTATGAAAGGAATAACTACGCTGCGGCAGGGTTCGAGAGAACCGGAATTGTATATGGCGGCTATTTCGCAACAGCTATTTTCCGTGAATTCAAGCCGGATCTGACTACCTTCGCCCATCGCTTGCTGCGGCAGACGCGGTCCCACTAATCAGTTGACATCGGGAAGCGGCGCGATTAGAGTAATGCAAGCGCTTACTATGCCTATTTCCCGCCGCCAATTCTCCGGCTTACTGGCCGCCGCGCCTGCCCTTCTCCAGGGCCGACAGACCAGTGCGCAGGCCGCACGCATCAAACTGAATTCTGCCCGTACCGTCGGCGAGATAGACCCAAAACTATACGGCAATTTCATCGAACATCTCGGCCGCTGTATCGAGGGCGGCATCTTCGAAGAAGGATCGCGCCTCTCCGATAAAGAAGGTTTTCGCACCGATGTTCTGAAGGCTGTGGAAGGACTGCATGTGCCGTTGCTTCGCTGGCCGGGCGGAAATTTTTCATCCAATTACAACTGGCGCGACGGCATCGGGCCGCGCGATGAACGTCCGCGACGCCTTGAAATGGCTTGGGGCACCATTGAAGACAATCGATTCGGCACGCACGAGTTTCTCGATTACATTTCGCGCATCGGCGCGGAACCGTATATCTGCGCCAACCTCGGCACAGGCTCCTGGGACGACGCGCAGCAGTGGGTCGAGTACGTTAATTTCGCCGGCGACACGACGACGACGCGCTTGCGTAAAAAAAATGGCCGCGAAGCGCCCTGGAAAGTTACCTACTGGGGTCTCGGCAACGAAATGGACGGCCCCTGGCAAATGGGTCATCGCAGCGCGGAAGACTACGGAAAGTTCGCGCTCGAAGCCGCCAAACTGATGCATTGGACGGACCCCAGCATTAAATTGATCGCTGCCGGTTCGTCGAACTTCAACACAAATGTCGATTGGATCGGGTGGAACCGTACCGTCCTGAGTTATCTCAAACCGCATATCGATTATCTTTCGTTGCACATGTATGTCGGCAACCGGGAAAACGACTATTACCGTTTCCAGGCGGCCACAGTTGAACTCGCCGAACGCATCAAAATATCGGAAGGACTCATTGCCGAAGCTGTTTCGACCGGGCCTCCCCACAAGAACATCTACATCGCCTGGGACGAGTGGAACGTCTGGTACCGGGCGCGCGGCGACAAGGAACGCGGCCGGAAAATTCTGGAAGAGCACTACAACTTAGAAGATGCCCTCGTCGTTTCAAGCTTTCTCAACACATTCGTCAATCACGCCAACATCGTGAAAATCGCCAACATGGCGCAACTGGTGAACGTGATCGCTCCGATCTTCGCCAGCCCGGACGGTCTCTATCTGCAGACGATTTACTATCCTCTGCAACTCTTCGCCACGCATTGCCACGGCACGGCGCTCGACCTCATCGTGGAAGGACCGACTTACGCGACGCAAAATCACGCGGCCGTTCCTTATATCGACGCCTCGGCTGCTCTCAATAAGGACGGCACGCTGGTAGTGAATGTCACAAACCGCCATCGCGATCAAGCCCTCGACGTGACCATCGAGGCGGAAGACAAACGCCTTGACGGCGACTTTCAGGTATTTTTAGTGAACGGCCCGGATATCAAGTCGGAAAATGATTTCGACAAAGTGACGGTCAAGACGGCCGAACAAAAATCGCTGAACGGAAATGGCCGGTCCTTGAAATATTCCGCCCCGGCACACTCTTACACTATGCTCAAGGGCAAGCTGGCCTAACGCGCAATCATCGGCTTGAGGATGTCATCGAGATATCCGCGATGAGCGGCATCTCGAACCAAATGCGGGTACTTCTCGCCGCCGTGATAGTCGATCTTCAGCACGCGGAAAAACCCGGCGTTCTCTGTGATCAATTCGATGGGAGTGCTGTTGTTCCTTGCGTCTTTGATAGCAGAACGCAGTAATTCCTCGCTCGCCTGCCGGCCATTGATCGCTATCAGCTTCATTCCGGGTCCCAATCCCGCGCGGAATGCAGGCGAATCCACAAGAACGTCTTGTACAGTTTCTTCTGAAGTGCGAAATCCGAGCGAATACCAGGCGTTGACACCGCGATCCCGCCCTTCTTGCGCGCGCATATATTCATTGGGCGAATCCGTATATTCGACACGATAGCCACCGGTCGTAATGCCGTTCACAGGCGCGCGCGGCGATTTGGATGTGAGGCGCTCGGTAAGAAATGCGCTCCAATCGAACGCCTCCACGGCATTCAGTCCCGCCACAACATCGGTGAGCGTATACGTCATCACGCGAGGCGGCGTGTTCCCTCCCACACCCAGAAATGCGGCGCAGAAATCATTCAGCGACCGCTTGCCTTTCGAGAGCTTTCGGATGGTTGTATCGACATCCAGCCAGATGAGCTCGCCCTCGTCGTAGTAGTCGGTCGAACGACGCCAGTTATCCCATTGATCGCTGGTTTCGTACAGAGTCTGAGCCGCCGTTGCGGTGTCCTGCAAATCTCGCCAGGTTCGGCCAGGCCGATGATCGAGCTCCGCCGCAGTCGATGCCAGCATTTCCTTATACTGGCCAGCGTTGAGCAGGCCGCTGCGCGCCGCCAGTACGTCGCCCGCGTATTCAGTTAGTCCTTCGTAGACCCAGAGCAGATCGCCTTTCATAGGCTGCTGGTAGTTCGCGGTCGCGAGACCGGCCGGGCGCCGATATTTTCCGTTCCAGGAATGCGTGAATTCATGCGGTAACAATCCGGCATTCAGCAGCGTAAGATCGTCATCCAGGAAGTTCCGCGCCTCAATGCGATCGTCGCTCGACTCGTGATGTTCAAGCCCGAAGTGCGCCACGCTGTCGCTCAGCGTGAGCAGAAAATGATATTTCTCATAATGTCGCGAACGATAGAGCGCGCCCGTCTCACGCACCAGGTTGCTGTATTCTTCGATCTCAGGCTGACTGATTGCGAGATCTTCCGGGCCGTCAGCGACGATGTCGAGGAAGTGCTTCGGCGAAATCTCCGGAGCAAGCGCAATTTCCTTAAAGAAGCGGCCCGCGATGATCGGAGAATCGACCAGCGTTTCGAGCGATACAGCTCGAAAGTGAACGACGTTTCCCGTGCGCGCATTCTCGGTGAGCGCCGTTCCAATTTTCCAGCCGTCGGGCAATTGTAGAGATGGCTCGAAACGCACTTCAGCCGCCGGAGTTCCGGCCGGATACAACGCTACTTCGTTCCAGCTCACGACGGCGAGATTCGGGCCGGTAGACGCACCCGCGGAGAAACCGCTGGGTGGGGCAGTGGCCAGGAAATCGGCTCTCGCTTCTATTGAGTTCACACCGGGTGGGATGTCCAGGTGGAAAGTGAACATGTTTACGTCATCGCGCCGCCACGGAATGTCGCGACCGTTTGCCGTGAATTTGATCCCGGCAAGATTATCAATCGGTCCGGTAGGGCCGTGCTCACCCGGAATCCATTGCGGGTACACAAGCGTTAACGGTCCGGGGTGAACGGGAATAACAAGACGCGCCCGTAAAAGTTTGCGCGGCGCGTCTGTCAAGTCCAGCGATACTTGAATCGGCGGCGCTGACTGTGCTCCCAACGCTGCGGCAAGCAACGCGAGGAGCGCGAGCAGTTTACTTGGCACATACCAGCTCAGTCTCGTCGCCCTCGACCTTCCAGTTTTGGCATACGTCTTCGTTCCCTTTCGCATGGTACCCCTAGCGAAGCCTCAGCTGCCGCACCGAGCGCGTGCGTTAATCAATATGTGGCGCATCCTATTGCTGGGCTCTCCGCGCAAGTCGCTGCATTCGTAGGCTTCTCACAAAGCACCGCAAAACCCGTGGAGATTTCGAGCTTCGCGGATTTCATGCGAACAATGCCCGCTACCACGCCCTCGCTGCGGCTCGCGGTCAAAGGGTTTTTTGAAAACGGCGGCACAGCGTGTTTGCTGGCGCTGGCAGCCGAAACCGATTTCGCTCGTGCTCTCGATGCGCTGAGCGGCCACGATCTGGCGCTTGTCTGTTCGCCCGATCAGCAAAATTTTCCAAACGCAGCACAGCTTCTCGTTACGCATTGCGAACAGCGCCGCGACCGCGTCTGCATCCTTCATTCATCGGCACCGTCGATTGCGATCGGTGCGCATCAACCTCCTGTTCATTCGGCGTATGCCGGTTACTACTATCCATGGCTCACGGTCGCCGACGGCAAATCCAGCCGGACGATACCACCGAGCGGTCATGTGGCCGCGCTGCTTGCCAAAGACGGACCGGCGACCACAGCACTGGCGGGAGTCCAGGGCGTTTCGCAGCTGATCGACGACACCGATTCCAACGCGCTCACTGCGCGTGGGATCAACCCGATTCGCAGCTTCCCCGGCAAAGGGATTTTGCTGTGGGGCACCCGGACAACCAGCCAGGACCCAGACTACCGCTATCTGCCCATCCAGCGGCTGGCCATTTTTCTCGAACACTCGATCGAGAAGGGCCTACAGTGGGCAGTATTCGAGACTAACGGGCCTGCTTTGTGGGCGCTGGTCCGCGTCAGTATCAGCGATTTCCTCCTTTCGGAATGGCACAGCGGCAAGCTACTTGGCCGGACAGCGGAAGAGGCCTTTTTCGTGCGCTGCGATCAAACGACCATGACTCAAAACGACATCGATAATGGACGCCTGATCGTTGTTATTGGATTCGCGCCGCTTCGGCCCGCAGAATTCGTGATCATCCGCATCAGCGCGAAGACACACACGCCGTAGACTTGTAGGATGCGAAATGCAGCGCGGTGGTCTGCGGCGTTCCTCTTCTGCTTCGGTCTCGCGATCGCCGGTCCATCGAAACAGCTTTCCATATCCGGTCTCAAGAAGCCTGTCGAAATCATACGAGATCATTGGGGAGTTCCGCATATCTACGCGCAGAACCCGGACGATCTATTTTTTGCGCAGGGTTACATCACCGCACAGGACCGGCTCTTCCAACTCGATCTATGGCGCCGGATCGGCACGGGCAAGCTGGCCGAAGTGCTTGGTCCGAAATTCCTCAGCCGCGACCGCATCGCGCGGCTGGTTCGCTATCGCGGCAATTGGGATGAGGAATGGAAGAGCTACTCGCCGGACGCGAAAGCGATCGCTACCGCATTCACAAGCGGTATCAACGCCTACATCGGGTCGTTGCACAGCAAGCGCCCGACGGAGTTTCAAGCCGCGGGTTTCGATCCAGGTCTTTGGGCACCGGAGGATGTAACGGCGCGTGTGGCCGGACTGCTGATGACCGGGAATCTGCTGGCGGAAGTGAATCGAATGCTGGACGTGGATAAGATCGGGCTCGCCGCGGATGACAGGCTTTTTCCGCCCGAGCCGCACATTCCGCTGGTTTTGCCGAAAGGGCTCGAAATTGCGGATATCACGCCCAAAATCATAAAAGACTACGAAGCGGCAATCGGCGCGATCCATTTTCCGGGCGAACAGGGGAGCAACAACTGGGTCGTAGATGGAACGATGACACGAACCGGCAAACCGCTGCTGGCGAATGATCCGCATCGCGGAATTGAACTGCCGTCGCTGCGAAAGACGGTCCACCTGGTTGCGCCGGGATGGGATGTGATCGGCGCAGGCGAACCGGCGCTGCCAGGAATTGCGCTGGGACATAACGAAAACATTGCCTGGGGATTTACGATCGTCGGGATCGATCAGCAGGATTTGTACGTGGAAAAAGTGAATCCGACGGACGCATCGCGATATTCGTATCGCGGCGGCTGGAAGCAGTTTGAAATCGAGCGGCAAGCAGTGAAGGTAAAGGGCGAAGGCACCCGCCAGGTCGAACTGAAATACACGATCCACGGGCCCGTGATCTACGAAGACGATGGCCTGCATCGGGCGTATGCGCTGCGCTGGGTGGGAACCACAGCGGGGGGCGCTGGCTATTTGTCGGCGTTGAATCTCTCGCGCGCTAAGAACTGGAAGGAATTCCGCGCGGCGACTGCGAATTACAGAATTCCTTCGGAAAACCTGGTGTATGCGGATCGCGAAGGAAACATCGGATGGATTGCGGGCGGCCAAGCCCCGATTCGAAAGGGCTGGACCGGGTTGTTTCCGGTTCCGGGCGATACAGGCACTTACGAATGGTCCGGATTTCTTCCGATCAGCGAGAATCCTTCCACTTACAATCCGGCGCGGCATTTTGTTGCCACAGCGAATCACGATATTTTGCCGCGCGGTTATAAACATGAGCTGGGCTATGCCTGGGCGCCGCCGGCGCGATACAACCGGATCGTCGAGATGCTGACGACTGGAAAAAAATTCGATGTAGACGACTTCGCCCGGATGCAGCAGGACACCGTTTCCCTTCCGGCGCGTGACTTCGCCGCGATATTGAAGGACTGGCATCCCGCCGAACCGAGCGAGGCGGCAAATGTCCGCTCTACGATCCTGAGCTGGGATTCGAACATGGCTCTCGATTCCAAGGCAGCGCTGCTGTACGAAGTCTGGATCGAACATTTACATGACGCGATTCGGCCGAAGGGCATCGCTTCGGAACGCCTCGCTCCCGAGATTGTGCTCCACGAATTGAAGACCAATCCACAGCGCGACGCGCTTCTACAGCAAACACTGGAGATAAGCCTGCGCGAGATTCGTGAACGGCTCGGGCCGGACCAGACGGAGTGGAAATGGGGCAATCTCCACAAAGCCTACTTCCGCCATCCGCTCGGGATTGCCAAACTGAACCTGCCGCCGCACGCGCGGCCGGGCGATGCGTACACGGTGAATGCGACCGGCGGAAAGAATTACGCACAAACGCATGGCGCCAGCTACCGTCAGATTCTCGACCCGAGCGACTGGGACCGATCGATCATGACGAACGTGCCGGGAGAATCGGGTAATCCCGGAAATCCGCACTACGGCGATTTAATCGCAGGGTGGGCGGATGGAAATTACCATCCCATGCCTTATTCGAGAAAAGCAGTGGAGGCGGCGGCTGAAGAACGATTGATGCTGACGCCGGCGAATTAAATATTTCCGCGCTGCATTTCCTCCGCCATGTGGTCGGTGGCACGCCAGGCGAGGGCAAGAATGGTGAGCGTCGGATTTTTTTCGGAGGCGGTTGTGAAGGCCGAGCCGTCGACGACGAAGACATTTTTCACGTCGTGCATCTGGCAAAAACCGGTGAGGGCAGAGTGTTTCGGGTCCTCTCCCATCCGGCATGTTCCGTGCTCGTGAATCGCGCTGCCGTTCGGTTCGAGATGGCTGCGATCAAACGGGACAATCTCGGCTTTCGCGCCGTTGAGAATTTCGAGGCACGTGTCGTACATTTCGCTGGCCATGCGGCGCTCGTTTTCGCCGGTTGTATAGGCGATACGCGCGATCGGGACACCGTACTGATCGACGGGCGAGCCTTTGACCGTGATCCTATTTTCGGCCTTCGGAATGCTTTCACCGAACGGGTGTAAGGCCAGAATGGCGGGATACCGTGTTTTGACGGACTTTTTGAAGTCCGCGCCAAATCCCGGGATGCTCTTCGCCCAGGAGAGATCGGTTTGGGCTCCGGTGGCCCAGAACTGGATACCGAAACCGCGAATATAATCGCGCTTGCGGCCGTCCTTATGATTGAAGCGCGGCATGTACATGTGCGCGCCGCCGATGCCGTCGTCGTTATACACTTTGCCGCCGATCAGCTCCGGCGAAAAGCCTCGCATGGTGATCCGAATTTGCTCGGAAAGATAGCGGCCGATCACGTCCGAGGAATTTCCGATGCCGTTGGGATACCGCGACGATGTGGAATTCAGCAGGATGCGAGTGGAATCTACGCAAGAAGCGGCGACAATGACGCGCTTGCCATAAATACGGCGTTCTTCTTTGGTGTAGCGATCGAAATACTGAACTCCATTGGCGAGACCTTTGTCATCCACCAGGATTCTGGCGGCAACCGCGTTACTGAGGATGTTCAGTTTGCCGGTTTTGAGCGCAGGCTCGATTAAATAATCCGACGCGTTGAAAAAAGCTCCCACATCGCAGCCGTTGCCGCAGGCGCCGCAATAATGACACTTCGTGTGACCGTTGTGATCGCGCGTGAGAACAGCGCGGCGTATGGGCACGACATCGATTCCGGCGCTACGCGCGGCGCGTTTCATGAGATGCTCGCCGCAGCGCAGCGGAGGAGGAGGAAGAAAGTAGCGGCTGCCGGGAAGAGCTTCCTGATCGTCGTCGCCGCCGCAGACACCGATCAGTTGATCGACCTGATCGTAGTAAGGCGCAATGTCTTTGTAGCGGATGGGCCAAGGGATTTCCCAACCGTCGCGTTCGGGTCCGGCGAAATCGAGGTCTCCGTAGCGCAGAGCGACGCGTCCCCAGATGTTAGTTTTGCCACCGCGGCCCCAGACTCGAGTGAGCGCAAAATTCTGGCCGAGAGGAGTGATGTAAGGCTGCTCGGCGGTGTCGAGCACAAACGGCGGCGGCTTCTCGCCGGCGTCCAAACGCTGCTGCCATTCCCAGGGCTTGACGTGCGTCCAAAATTCGCGACGCTCGAACTTGCGGCCGGCATCGAGCATGGTGACGTTCACGCCTTTGCGCGTGAGATTCCAGGCGGCCATGCCGCCCGCCGCGCCGCTGCCGATGATCAGGACGTCGTGGACCTGCGGAGCTGATTGGACTTGCATTGGCTAGCTCTGGTGCTCGGGATGATCGCAACCGGGAAAGCTTGTCAGGAAGGTATTGCCGTGCCAGCCTAATTCGGTTTTGAGCCCGGCTTCGGTTTTGTAGTAGGCATCGATGGTCATATCTTTGACCATCGCGAAGAATTTGCCCAAGTCAGAATTCGTTTCGAGACTCAGCGGCGTGAGGATGGCAATTTGCTGCTTTTCTTCGAGGGCGGCGAACTCCTTGCCGTAGCTACTGATTGAGAGAGCGTTCAGATCCGCGATGCCGGCGCGATACGGCTGCATGAGCGTGGGATCCGCCACGATGGCCTTGTCGATGAGCCGCGCCACACCCACGTCCTTCGCACCGGGCGTATCGGTGCGCGGAATGATGCGTTCACTGAGCGCTTCTATAGCCTGGAGCTCAGGCGGCTGTAGAAATCCCGCATTCGCGGCCGCCGGCACCGGCACCTGGACGTGGCCGGGCTGAGTTTCCACTTCCTTCGCCTGCTGGGCAGAGGCAAGCGCAGCCGGCGTAATGGCAAAAAGGCGAAGAGCGTCGCGGCGAGTACTCATAGGTGAAGATTAGGCTTTCAGCAGATCATTTACAACATGTCCGCTTACATCCGTAAGGCGGAAACGCCGTCCCTGGTACTTATAGGTCAATTTTGTGTGGTCGATGCCAAAGCAGCGCAGGATCGTGGCATGGAGATCGTGAACATCGACCGGATTCTTGGTGACGTTGTAGCTGAAGTCGTCTGTCTCGCCGTAGACCTGGCCGGGTTTCACTCCGCCGCCCGCCATCCAGATACTGAAACAGCGCGGATGGTGGTCGCGACCGTAGTTGGTCTCCGTAAGCGTGCCCTGTGAATAGACGGTGCGGCCGAATTCCCCGCCCCAAATGACGAGGGTGTCCTTCAACATGTCGCGCTGCTTCAAATCCTGAATCAAGGCAGCGGAAGGCTGATCGGTCTGAACGCATTGGCCGGCGATTTCCTTAGGCAGGTTGCTGTGCTGATCCCAACCGCGATGAAAAAGCTGGATGAAGCGGACGCCGCGCTCGGCGAGACGCCGCGCCAGAATGCAGTTTGCCGCGAACGTGCCGGGTTTGCGGGAATCGGGCCCGTACATCTCGAAGATGGAATCCGGCTCTTTCGACATGTCGGTCAATTCGGGCACCGAAGCTTGCATGCGGTAGGCCATCTCGTACTGAGAGATGCGGGTGGAGATTTCGGGATCCTGAAATTTATGCTGATTCAGTTGATTCAGCTTGCCCAGATCATCGAGGAAACGACGCCGGGCGGAGGTTTCGTAGCCGCCGGGATTCGAGAGAAAAAGGACAGGATCGTGACCGCTGCGGAATTTCACACCGGCGTATTCGGTGGAAAGAAAACCGCTGTTCCACATGCGATCGGCAAGCGCCTGGGTGTTGCCGACGCCTTGCGACACCATGACGATGAAGGCCGGGAGATCTTTGTTTTCGCTGCCGAGTCCATAGGCGAGCCAGGAGCCGATACTGGGACGGCCGGCAAGCTGGAAACCGGTCTGGCAAAAGGTCACGGCGGGATCGTGATTGATCTGCTCGGTCTGCATCGATTTGACGATGGCGATATCGTCGACGATTTTGGCGGTGTGCGGCAAAATTTCGCTCAGCCAGGCGCGCTGCTCGCCATATTGCGCGAACTTGAAGACGGACGGCGCAGTAGGAAATTTCGCCTGGAACGCGCTCATTCCGGTGAGGCGCTGGCCCATGCGGACGGACTCGGGAAGGTCGCTGCCACGCTGCGCGGTGAGATGGGGCTTGTAATCGAACAGATCGAGCTGGGACGGCGCGCCGTGCTGGAACAGATAGATGACGCGCTTGGCGGTGGGCGGAAAATTCGGGTAGCCGGGAATGACGGGTTCGGCCGCGGAGGCAACTTCAGAAGACAGAAGGGACGAGAGCGCGGCGATGCCGATGCCGGTAGCGCCACGACCAAAAAAGTGCCGCCGCGTTTGTAATAGCTCGCTTTCGTGGATGGGATCGGGCATGGCTGTGATCGATTATTCCTTGGTAATGGTTTCGTCCAGATTGAGAATCAGGCTGGCGGCAGAGGCGTAGGCAGCGAGATCGCGAGGTTTCAGTTTCGGGTCGGCGGGCGCTTCGCCTTGCTTGAGGAACTGCTGCGCCTTTGCCGGATTGGAAAAATAGTCGAGGTGGTATTGCAGATTGTCGTGCAATACAGCCATCTCGGCGGTAGTCGGGTAGCGGGCGAGCGCAAGACGGAAACCGTAGCGCAGGCGGGAATCGGGGGTTGCACCGCCTTCTTCGAGCATGCGCTGGCCGATGAAGCGCGAAGCTTCCAGAAATTGTTCGCTGTCCATGAGATTCAGCGCCTGTAGAGGCGTGTCGGTACGGACAGCGCGCACGACGCAATCTTCGCGCAGAGAAGCATCGAAGTTGATCATGGTGGGCGGGGCGGCGGTGCGCTTCCAATAGGTATAAATGCTGCGGCGGTAGAGGTCCGCGCCGTGGCCCTGGCTGTAATCGGTATCCTGCATGCCGATCTCTTTCCAGAGTCCGGGCGGCTGATAGGGCATGACGGAGGGACCGCCGATTTTCTCGACCAGAAGACCGGCAGCGGCGAGAGCCTGATCGCGAATCATCTCCGCAGGGAGACGGACGCGCGGACCGCGCGCGAGCATGCGGTTATCGGGATCGCGCTGGAGGGCGTCGGGTGAGGTTTCGGACGACTGGCGATAGGTAGCGCTGGTGACGATCAGCTTCTGCATTGCCTTCACGTTCCAGTCCTCTTTGATGAACTCGGTAGCGAGCCAATCGAGCAGCTCGGGATGCGAGGGATAGTCGCCCTGGCTGCCGAAATCCTCGACGGTTTTTACGATGCCCGTTCCGAAATACGATTGCCAGTAGCGGTTGACGGTGACACGGCTAAAGAGAGGATTGGCAGGATCGACGACCCATTCGGCAAAGCCCAGCCGATTGTTAGGAGCGTTGGCGGGCAAGGGATTGAGCACCGCCGGGACACCGGGCTGCACTATGTCGCCGGGTTTATCGTACGAGCCACGGATCAGCAGATGCGTAGGACGACGCTCGGCCAGATCCTGCATGACCATCACGGTGGAGAACGAGCGCTCGAACTTTTCCTTCTTTAAACGAAGGGCGGCGAGCTGCGTCCAGGTGTCGTGGTAGCGCGGCGGCGCGGAAGTATCAAGGAAGGCCCAGCGCAGAATTTTGTTTTCGAGCGGTGTGCGCGCGGTGGGCTTTTTAGCGGCCAGCGTCGAGAGCGAATCGGCATCTGCCATGGCGGCGATTTCTTCGTCCGACAGGACTGTTGAGTACAGATGGACACTGCTGATAAGACCGTGGAAGCGGCGCTCGGGACCCCAGCCGCCGCCAATGCGTACCGGCATGTCGAATTTTCTTTTGGCGTTGCGATAGGGGCGGTAGAGCGTATCCATCAAGACTTTCGACTTGACGGGGCGACCGTCGACGTAGATGTGGACGTGATCGGCGATCTTGGACCCATCGTAGGTGGCGGCGAGATGATACCAGCGGTTGGCGGCGAGGGTTTCTTCGGATTCGACACGGATGGCGTCATCCACCCAAACGCTGGTAAGGTTCACGTGCACTTTGCCGTGATCCATATGCATGCCGTAGCCTTTGCCGCGAGGATCGTCGGTCATGTCGGAGACCACACTGCCATCCGGCGTGCTGTCTGAATGGATCCAGGCGGAGAGGGTGAAGGGGTCGTCGATATCGAGCGGCGTGTTGACGCCGGTGTTCAGGTTGGTTTTGCCGTCGAACGAAGCGGCACGTCCGGGATGGCCGGCGACATACGGAACGGCGCCACCTTCGGGCTTGGATGGTTCTTTGGCATCGAAGACAAACGAGGCAAGCAAGTCGCGGCCAGGCACCCAGAACTGTTCGCCGCCCTTTTCTTTTGCCAGACGATGTTCCCATGCATTCTGCGCGTGTTGAATCGACTTGTCGTCGGAGGCGAGCGTATGTTCCACGTCCGCGATCAGGCCATTCAAGCGAGCGAGTTCTTTTTGCTCATCCGCGGTGGGAGCTTCAACGAGCGGCGGGGAGTTCCCGTACTTAATCCCGCGACCAGTTTCGGGCACCTGATCGAAGTAGGCGTAGAGCTGATAGAACTCCTTCTGGGTGAAGGGATCGAATTTGTGATTGTGGCAGCGGGAGCAGCCGAGCGTGAGACCTAAGAAGACGGAGGACGTAGTGGCGACACGATCGACGACATATTCGACGCCGTATTCTTCGGGGATAATGCCGTCTTCGGTGTTGATGCGGTGGTTCCGGTTGAACCCACTCGCGATTTTCTGATCGAGCGTGGCGTTGGGAAGCATGTCGCCGGCGAGCTGTTCGAGGGCGAACTGATTGAATGGCTCATTGCTATTGAAGGCGGCGATGACGGAATCGCGCCAGCGCCACATGTAGCGGCCGGCGTCATATTGATAGCCGTTGGTATCGGCATAGCGGGCGGCGTCGAGCCAATCATAGGCCATGCGCTCGCCATAACGCGGCGAGGCGAGGAGGCGGTCCACCACGTTTTCGTAAGCGCGATCGGATTTGTCATTCAGGAAAGCGTCGATTTCCGAGGGTGTGGGCGGGAGGCCGGTGAGATCGAGCGTAACGCGGCGGATGAGCGTTTCGCGATCGGCTTCGGGCGAGGGGTGAAGACCTTTTTCTTCGAGGCGGGCGAGGACAAACGCATCAATCGGATTGCGGACCCAGGCTGCGTCTTTTACGGCCGGCGGAGGATAGCGTTTGGGCGGCAGGAACGACCAGTGCTTTTCCCATTTGGCGCCTTGAGCGACCCAGGTTGTTATCGTTTCAATCTCTTTCGGAGTAAGCTTCGTGCCGGTATAGGCGGGCGGCATCCGCATGGCGGCTTTTTCGGCCGTGATGCGGCGGATCATCTCGCTTTGTTCGGGATGGCTTTCGACGATGGCATGCTTGCCGTCGGGCAGTTTGGCTTTGGCGTCCTCTTCGTGATCAAGACGGAAGGGGATGTGCTTGTTCTTGGCGTCGGGGCCGTGGCAGATGTAGCACTTATCCGAGAGGATGGGGCGGACGTCGCGATTGAATTCCACTGTTGCAGCGGAGCAGGTTAATCCAAAACCAATGAGGGAACAAAAGAGTGTCAGACGATTCATGACTGGGGAACCAGCGCAACTTGGCCTTGTTCAATCGTATAGCAATTCACACTACGGGTGTGGATTTTGCGCGATTTGGGCTACGCGGCCTGTGGTTTGCGGGCGCGAGCCAGGACGCGGTGGTATTCGGGGGCGAATTGATCTATGCCACCTAAGAAGTAGCGGGCGCGGCGGTTCTCGATCTCGTTCCGGATCTCCTCTTTTGAAAATTCGAAGCCAAGCGCGGCGGGGTCGAACTCTACGTTGCGGTGTTGGGCCCCGTCGGCGTACTGGAGCGCTTTTTCCAGATGGGCGGCGCGGTCCGCGGCGCGCTGACGCTGCATTTCTTTGAGCTGCGCCAACTCAGCGATGTGGTGGCGGCGGAGGCGGGCTTCCTGCAGCGCGAGATTACTGAGGTCTTTGCGGTGCGTGAGGAAGATTTGGGCGTCGATCATGACGGCGCGGACGGCGGAGTCGGACTCGTCGGCAAATTCTTCCGCAAGTTTGCGGCGGCCGACGGCGTAGATGCCGGATTCGAGCGCAGGGATGCGCAGCAAGCGCCATTCCGTGCCGGCGATGGAATGGACGAGCGCTTTTTCGGCGTCGTTGACGGGTTGGAATTCGGCGAGGAGGCGGGCGACGTGAGCGTCGAAGGCCTGGCGATCGTCGGTGGGGAGAAGGACGGTGCGGCCGGTGAGACCGGTCTTGATGGCGTTGTGGGAGGAGGCGGCTTTGCCCGCTTCGGTTTTGGGACCGGTGGAGAGTTGGGCATTGGCGCGATTGGCGGCGATTTGAAGATCGGATGGCATGAATTCTGGCTCCTATTAGGGATCGGGTAAATAAAAAAAGCGCCGCGGTTCGGGCGACGCTTGGTTGAGGAGCCGGATCTGCTTCCTCTTGTTTGATTGTATCAGGGGCAAAAAAGCGATTTGCACTTAAGTAATTTGTAATCAGTTAGATATGATTTGTGACTGATGCCGTAACAGCTTTTCGAATTGCACAGCTTTCCGATTTCGTGGATAATAAATTACGGAATCGAGGAGCTATGGCAACAACGTTAGAGCCTCCACGCATCGCAGGCTACTCCTTTGACCGCTCACCGGATTTGACGAATCCCAAGGTCCGTGGACAGTTAAGCGCAAGTGCGATCAAAGCGTTTGTAAAGATCGCCGGGAAGTGGGGGCTCACGGAATCTCAGGCACGTGGATTGCTGGGCGGCATCGCGTCATCTACGTTCCATGCATGGAAGAGCGAACCGAACAAGCAAAAGTTGACACAGGACACCTTATTGAGAATTTCGCTTGTGATCGGCATTTACAAGGCTCTGCATATCTATTTTGGTCCAGAGTGGGCGGATCGCTGGGTCACGCTTGGCAATCGTGGATCGATGTTCGCCGGGACTGCACCGATCGAGTACATGATTCGTCAGGGACAACCAGGGATGTTCCAAGTGCGACGGATGTTAGATGCCTGGCGTGGCGGCCGTTGACAGATCCTCGTTGCCAGACCCTCCCATTCGCTCCGTTCACTACGAAGGTTCGCATCGTCTCATCCCGTCGCTCTTTAGTGAAGGCGGAACAGTACTCTCAGCGCTGGCCGAGAAAGCCGAAGAGGTCGCAGAGCTAGTTTTGCTGGATGGTGCAACCAACGACCGCGTTCAGAGCGAACAGCAAGGATTCATCGGAATCAGCACGTTCGAACTGGTGTACGGCATTCCGCACGCACACATAGTGAATGCAGCGTACACCCATCCAAATGAATCAGGATCCCGATTCAACGACCACACGCGCGGCGCCTGGTATGCCGCAGATTGCCAAAAAGCCTCAATCGCTGAAGTCGTCTATCACAAGAGCAGGCGGTTAAGCGACATTATTGTCCCTGATGAACCGAGTCAGCGACCTTCGCAGGATGTGTCCACATACGACGATTGGTTGGCGGACTTCCAAGCGGACTTTCACGTCTTACAGCCACCGGAGGACTTTTCGGAAGTCCTGCAACCCGAGCCCGTGCCGCCGTGTTATGCCACCTCGCAAGCGCTAGCACGCCGTTTGCTCGGCGAGGGCTCCAATGGGCTGGTCTATCCGAGCGTTCGGTATCGGGGCTCTCAGTGCATCGTGTGTTTTCGACCGGCGCTTGTTTATAATCCGCGTCGATCGGAACGGCTTGAGATTACGCTAACTGCGAACGACACAGGTTACGACCACGGTGTACGCGAAGTGCCGTTCTAGTTCCACTCCTATACGTCCATGGTTGGCAAGATTCGCTTCGCGTGTCACATTGAAGATTGCTCTGTCCTTCCTCAAATTTGCGCGTGAGGAAGACTGCAGCAAGCACGCCTAGTCCCATGAGACCTACCGAGGCCGGTTCCGGAACGCTGGCTGGAATGGTGCTTGCTGTAGTGAGTCGCAATCAAAACTTCCTTCACACGATCATTGCGCTTTGAGCTGACACAAGCCGACTTGTCGGTACGAATACATTTAATCGCAAGAGCGACCGATTTTTTGGATATGTATTTCCGCGTTTCAGAACGCCCTTTGAGCCAATCTCACCATAGCCGACTTACGTCAAAGTGAATTGTAGTCGTAATGCGCGTTTGTGAGGGCCCGTTTTACTGATGGCAGGAGCGTAGACCTTAGTTTTGTAACAAGACAGGTGATGCGATGCCTGAGCCGATATCGAATTCTGTGACGTCAGGGCCGTCTCTGGCGCCGAGCAGCCGGGCCACGAATTTCGCTGACTTTTTTTGAATCACGATATGCCAATACTGCCGATCGTCTGTCTTGGTCATGCTGAGCATACTCAGAATGTTTCGAATGACTGACAGCGGGACCAACAGTGTCGTTTTCGCTGAGGAGCAGCCGAGGCAAATATACGGCGATTTCGCCGTATCGAGAAATTCCAATTGAGTATTGTGAAGAGCAAACCAGAAGTACGGCACCTCTCCAGATTCATTGTGGGTCGCTGAAACAGCGCACATCAGGCGAATGCGGCCGTCACCCGACTCATACCGGGTCTGAGAAAGCTTTGACAAATGAACGCCCAAATGTTGTTGCGCCAGCTTAACGCAATCACCATGGAATGCGGCCGGTGTACTCTTCTCCTGCGACGCTGCTGGGGCTTCGACAATCGGAGTTTCCGGACGTGGCCACAATTGAATTGCTGTTTTGAACATAGCTTTTGCCCGAAACTCGATATCCGCTGCGCTCCAACATTCGTAATCGCCGAAATGGCGGTTTAGCTCGAAATGGCTCAGCGCAAACAATGAGCGCTTCTCGCCATAAGAGCGGTTGCTAAGCTCCGGGTTGTAGCCAGTCAAAGTCAGATTCCCGATCGTATGAAGCCATTCAGCATGAACTTCCGCGGCGTCTGTTCCGAGCATTTCGAACCATTCGGGCGTCAGTGTCTGTGGCATGACATGCTCGATGCTCGACCCCTCGAAACCAGCGATCTCGTGGTGCCCGTAAGACTCCTCTATACATTCGAGGATTACCTGACATGCGCGGCTGCCATACAATGTGGTCCGGACCCAGCGTTCCGCAAATTCGGCATCAGTCGGCCAACGGCGGTTCTTATCTTCGCGCGCTAGCGACCCCGAGAGCCAGACTGACGGTGTCTCTGTGACTGGCTTCGTTTTGCAGAGCGCAATAAACAGACCCGACAACGAATTCGAGGGCACGCCAACGATCATCCGCCGCAGTATGAAGGAGAAAAGAATGCCCATGCTTGCAACAAATTCCGCGACGTCGAACTGTCCGTCCGCATAATCCTCATACAGGGCGAGAATGAGCGGATAAACGCTCCCGAAATCCAGACGCCGAAAGTAATCGAAGTACTTGCTCAGTTCGCCGTGCGATTCGACGGCAACCCCCGAGACTCTACCGTAGAGAGTGGAGAGCCGCTCCATTCGAGTCATAAGGAGACGTACCGACGCCGAGTCCGAATCTGTAACCAAGCGCCTTATCGCCGTATAGACATCACCCTTGCGCACTTCCTCGCCTTCCGCACCGAGGAAATGGCGCATGAATTCCGTTAGGCTCTGGCCCAGCCTATTTTGCATCGGAAGCCACAATCCGTCATAGACGCCCTGTTGCTCCGAGACGGGAAATCGCATTAAGAAATAGTTACGCACGAGATCCGACTGCTCCAGCGGCGAGCCTTTGAAGTTAAGGCTTTCAAAAATCAGATATGGATCGTCGGTGTCGCTAAGGTTGATCATGACGACCATTAATCGCTTCTCGATGATGTCGAGAATCCGCTTAGGGTCAATCTTCTCTCCATCGTCAGCGGCATCACGCAGCCGGCGCTTGAAATAGTCGTAGGACTTTCTGAACTGCGAATCTGCTATCAGGTTTGGCGTTTCCTGGATTAACGCAGCGTAAGCAACGCGGTCACCTTGGGTGGGTAGGAGCTTGAAATATTCAGTGCCTTCTGATCCGTCGTTGGTTAAGTAAAACTGCTGAATGCGGCGCCGAGCACCCTGCTGATCAGCAGCAAGAGAGTCACGCACTGCACACATCAACAAGGAAATTGTGGTGAGGCGCTGCTGGCCATCGATTATTAGGAATTTGGAAACGCCTACGGGAACGCTCCTCGCGGGCATCGTGACAACTGCACCCATGAAGTGGGTCGCCTTGTCGTTAACGTCATCTGCGGGATAAAAGACCATGACGTCATCCCAAAGCGTTCGCCACTGCTTCTCAGCCCAAGTGTACGGGCGCTGAAATAAAGGCACAACGTTTTGCTTAAATCCGCTGTAATAGTTGATAACAAAGGTCGGAGTTGCTTCCATCGATTGAGCCGAGTTTATCAGGGAATCGGTGAACGGCCCGGGAAATAAGGGTAGGAGCATTCGTTGACGGCAATTGACTTAGAAAGGGTCTCTGCCTACTGGTTCACATGTAAAGGAAAGTCGGCCCGGCATCGTAGGCTCCTGTGAGCCTTTTGCCGCCACTTTGACATTAACGCCCGATACGGACATTAGCGGACCGAGGCCGACTTGTCGGGGTCTATCGCCGCTTCAACAATTTTCAATTGAGAGGTGCGAAGCCACGCGCCATACGCCTTTGATACAAGTATCTGAGAATGCTTCGCCAGCTCCGGATGGAGAATTTTAGGTGCTTCGATGATCACACCGTCTTATTCGAGCCTAACGTCGTGGCCGTCGGCAAGAACAATGCCGGCAAGTCGTCCCTTATAGAGGCATTGCGCCTTATCGCTACCGTCGTGAACCGCCGAGCTGCACAGTTTGTTGCAGCTCCAAGATGGTTAGATTTACCTCGATTCAGGAAAGGGATCGCTCCAGGGATTTCGCAGCTCGGCCTAAATCTCAATAGCGTTTTCCACCGGTATGGAAATCCTCCAGCGATAATCACTGCGACCTTTCGTCAAGGCGCAGTACTGACTGTGTACATCGGGCGGGAAGACACCATGTTCGCCACCATTCAGGCGAACTCGGATTGGATCGGTACATCGGGAAAGTTTCTCGAACTCAAATTGCCGTGGATAAATGTGCTACCCCAAATCGGACCGCTCTTAACTGAGAAGTATCGTCTCGCGGACGATCGAGTTGTAACACATTTGAACTCACGGCTGTCCTCGCGTCACTTCCGCAACCAACTGCTGCGGATGGATACACCTTTCCTCGAGTTTAAAGCGTTAGCGGAAGAGACTTGGCACGGCCTCAGTATCGAGCCAATCCAAGAGGCAGTAACGCAAGAAGGAACGCTATTGTCTCTTTCCGTTCGAGACGGGGACTTTGTTGCGGAAGTTGGCTGGATGGGACATGGCCTTCAAATGTGGCTTCAGACGATATGGTTCCTTTCTAGAACTGCCCCAGACTGCACGGTGGTGCTCGATGAACCAGACGTTTACATGCATCCCGATCTCCAACGTAAACTATTCAGGCTTACTCGCGGACGCTTCCGGCAGTGCATAATCGCGACTCATTCTGTTGAGATCATGGCCGAAGCAGATCCTGGGAACATTCTGATCATCGATAAGAAAGAACGGCGATCTCGTTATGCAAACAATGAGCCCGGCGTACAACTCCTTATAGATCAGATCGGTGGAATCCATAATGTTCATCTAGCCAGACTTTGGAGCGCCAAAAAATTTCTTCTAATCGAGGGGAAGGACATCAGTCTGCTGAAGCACTTTCACTCTACGCTGTTTCCCGATGTCGAACTACCGCTCGATGCGGTTCCGGCACTCCCGATCGGGGGCTGGAGTGGCTGGCCCTACGCTGTCGGATCTTCAATGACTCTAAGAAATGCGGTCGGCGACCGCATTACTACCTACTGCATCTTGGATTCCGATTACCACTCAGAAGAGGAGATCGGAAAACGATACGTCGAGGCGCAAGATCGCGGCGTCAATCTCCACGTCTGGAGCCGAAAAGAGATCGAGAACTTTTTGTTGCACCCGAGAGCGATTCGGCGGGTCCTCACGGCTCGGATAAAGACCGGCGAAGTGCCGAGCGAGGAGGAACTTCGCCAGAAGCTGCTTGAGATCTGCGAAGGGGAGCGCCGGTCAATTGAAGACGCGTTTGCGTCGGCGCTGATACAGGTCAACCGTAAGCTCGACGTAATTACCGCGAATAAGTCCGCGCGCGCCCACGTTCAAAAGAAATGGGAGTCCGAAGATGGTCGGCTTGCGGTTGCATCTGGCAAGAACCTGCTGTCAGAGCTGTCCAAGTGGACCCATGTCGAATTCGGTGTCACGTTTGGCCCGCCTGCAATCGCTCGTCAGATGAGGCAACCTGAGATGCCCCGAGAGTTGACGGAGGTCATCCGTGCAATTGAGGAAGGCTCCAACTTCCCGCCCCTTGAAGACCGGCAGACATGGGTCGCATAGCTCCGGATCAGAACTTGCCAATCGAGGTTGCCGCTCCGCTGTAGCGGAGTCCTACTTACTTCCCCACGGTCAGCCATCGGAAATATTCGACGGATTAGTACCGAGCCTCGGCTGCCGAGCGACCGCAAAACCGGCTTCCATCAAGGGCTATTGAAGTCTTGGGCTCATCGCGAGTGACATCGGTTGTTCCCGACAGTTGTCGCGCGGCGGCGGTACAATTTAGCGTTCAATGACCGGCCAGACTGCAACACAAGGAGTTTCTGCATGACTGAAAATCACCGGATGGGGTCGAACCCACTCTTCACCCGTCGTGAAATGCTGAGAATGTCCGGTAATGCGGCTTTGGCCGGCATCGCAGCCGATACTGTTTCGCATGCTGCGGAAAGCCGGCCTCGTATCGCCTGTGTCGTCACCTATTGGGCTGCTCCGGGGTCACATGCGGACTGGATCATAACTAAGCTCCTCGATGGTTATTGGTGGAAGGGCGTCCATACTCCTTCGCGGGTGGACGTTGTGTCCGTTTACATCCATCAGCTCCAAGAAAGCGGACTGGGCCGGAAAGTGTGCAAATCGAAAGGCATTCCGATCTTTCACACAGTAAGTGAAGCTGTCACGCTTGGGGGAAGGAACTTGCGGTGGATGGTGTTGTCTTAGTCGGAGAACACGGGATTTACCATAGCAATCTCAAAGGGCAGAAATATTATCCGCGCTGGTGGCTCTACCAGCAGATTATCCGGGTTTTCGAGCAGAGTAACCGCTCCGTGCCAATCTTCAACGACAAGCATCTCTCCACCAGTTGGGACGAAGCCAAGTGGATGTTTGACAAATCACGTGAGCTGGACTTTCCGTTGTATGGCGGCTCCTCCATACCGTTCTACTACCGCAAACCCGAGATTGAACTCGATATCGATACGCCCATAAAGGCATCGGTCGTGGCGGGAAGTGCCGGGGATGAGGGAAGTCTTTTCCATTGTGTCGACGTGCTCCAGGCCTTTGTGGAACGCCGCAAGGGCGGTGAGACAGGCATCGCGGCGGTGCAGTGCATTCAAGGGCCTGAAACATGGAAGTGGACCGACCGTAATCCTTGGCGGGCAAACTGCTTGATGGAGTGCGGACCAGCTTTGATCTGAAGCCGGGACACTTTCAGGAGACCGTCCGCGAACCACGCGTCTCCATCGTGGAGTATCGTGACGGGACGAAAGCGGCGGTATATTCGGTCTCGGGTGTGGGATGGACCTACGCCGGCGAGATCGAAGGGCGTAAGAGCCGACGATCCTCTCCGCGCTTGGCTGATCGAAGTTGGGAGCCGTTCTCTGCGGCTTTGACGACGGATACCATCGATATCGAGGTCAGAGCAATGAACAAGATCACACCGTGCGTCAAGTGGCTTTCTAGTTTTACTCTCCCTGATCGGTGAGGGGAGCAAGCGGTGTGAGCCGCAACTCGCGAGTGCTTCCCGTTCTGTATCTGGCTTACAGTTCCGAGTGGCGACCAACCGGGAGCAACACCGTCGAGACTTCGTGCCGCCCCACTCTAAAACACCGCGAGTGCCAACAAATGCGCATAGAAGGTTCAGTGACTTTCGCCTTTCTGCCAACCCGATTTGCGCCTCGCGAAGAAAAGGAGCGCAGCAAAGCCGAGGGCAGCCAGCCCGACCGATGCAGGTTCGGGCGCAACCGGCGACGCTCCTTGAAGTACCTCCGCAGCTGGATCGAAGTTTCCAACACCCATTGTTCCGCCGGTTGAGAGATCAATCGTCGCTATCTGAGTTGTCAAATCGTTGAAGGAGTAACTAATCCCGTTGACTTCCACGGCGGCTCCGATTCCTAAATCCGTCGCCCCGATCACCGTTGCCAATCCGGTGGCCGGATCGATGCTATAAAGTTTCGGGGCCACAGAGATCGCCTCCACGGTGGAGGTATTGAAGTCATATACGAAGGCGTCGTAAGTGGCATACAGCTTGCCGCTCGCAGCCCAGATTGCCTCGTCCGCGAGGTTGAAGGTTCCGTCCGGATTTTGACTCCCGAGCACAAACGGGGAAGCCGGCAGACCGGAGTTCTTCGCGAGAAGGGTGGCCGCAGCGGTGGCCGGATTAACACTGTAGATGCTGTTTGCGAAATCCGTGGCGAACAACTTCCCGTTGATGCCGCCGAGACCGAAAACGCTGGTCGGACCGCACGCGGGCGAGGGCACGAGGCAAGGCTGCAGTCCGGTTGCTCCGATTCTCGTGAACGCGCCTGTCACTGGGTTTATTTGGTCGAGCTGGCCGGCATAGTTCAGAGAGTAAAGAGCGCCGTTTGGCCCGGTTGCCATTCCAAAGTAGCCGGCCGGTTCCGTTGGACCAATCGGCTCGTACGCGCCCGATGTCAGATCTAACGTGCCGAAAACCCCGTCGCCGGTGATGCCGGCGCTAATAATGTAAACCGAGTCGGCGCAGGCGACTCCGGCAAAAAGGAAGGCAAATGGAACGATGAATTTGTGTCGTAACATGAAGTAGCAATCTCCGTCCGGTCAAAAGTACACTGAGGCCACCCCACGAAGCAATCTACGCAGGATCAATTGCGAGTCAAATGTCAGGTCACCGCTTATGTGGTTGACCTTGCAACGTTATAGACTTGTGATCTACCTCCGGAGAATGAATGGCGTCGCAGCCGCAGCAGCGAAACCGACTGGTTTTCGGCCCGTTTGAAGTCGATCATCGCACCGGTGAACTGTTCAAACACGGCATCCCGATTCGTCTTCCCGGCCAGCCATTTCAGATCCTTATAGCTCTGTTGGAGAGTCCGGGAGAGCTCATTACCCGCGAGCAGCTTCGCGACAGGATTTGGGGAGACGGCAGAAATGTCGATTTCGAGCACGGTATGAATGTGGCAGTGAATCGGCTCCGGCGCGCACTGAGCGATTCGGCCGACGAGCCGCGGTATGTCGAGACCGTCCCGGGCAAGGGCTACCGGTTTATTGGGACCGTCGAGGGTAGCGCGCCCAAGTTACAGGCCGCGCCGCTCGCCCCGCCTTTCGTTACCCCTGAAGCTGGCCACCGGTCCAATCAGAGATGGTGGGTTGTGTCAGGCGCACTGGGATTGTCGCTCGCCTTGATTTTAGGCGCCGCCTTACTTGGCCCCGATCGTAAGCCGTCTTTTGGAGAAAAGGGTGCACTGGTGCTTGCCGGCTTTCGCAATACGACAGGTGATCCTGTGTTCGACGCCACTCTGCAGCAAGGATTGATGGTGCAGCTCCGGCAATCGCCCTTTCTCAGCCTTATCGCCGAAAACCGTATCCGGCAGACACTGCAGCTGATGGGGCGGCCGGCCGGCGAGATCCTCACAGCTGATCTTGCTCGCGTAGTGTGCGAGAGAACCGGAAGCAGCGCAGTTCTCGAAGGCTCTATCGCCCGTCTCGGGAGCCGTTATGTACTGGGTTTAGCCGCTAAGAGTTGCAGCGGAGACTCGCTCTATGTGGAACAAATTCAGGCCGCTAGAAAGGAGAACGTGCTGGACGCGCTCAGCCAAATCGCCAGAAAGTTCCGGCAAGGCGCGGGCGAATCGCTGGCCGCGATTCGGCAACATGACACTCCGCTGGCCGAGGCTACCACTCCGTCTCTAGATGCGCTGAAGGCCTACAGTACGGCCCGCAAGCTTGCCTCTTCTGACAGCTTTGGCAGTGCAGTGCCGCTCTTACAGCGTGCCATCGAGCTTGATCCCCGATTCGCGATGGCGCACGCGTTCCTTGGACGAATTTATGCCGACACTGGAGACTCCATGCTATCCGCGAAAAGCACTCGGCGCGCCTATGAAATGCGCGACAGGGCAAGCGAGCAGGAGAGATTTTTCATCTCGTTCTCCTACGATCGCCAAATAACGGGGAACCTCGACAATGCGCAACGAACGTTAGACCTTTGGGAGCGAACATATCCTCGCGAAGCAGCTCCGCACTCGCTCATGTCCGGCTTTACGAGTCAGGGCATGGGCCAATACGAAAAGACGATCGCGGAAGCCGACAAGACCATCGAACTCGATCCCGATACCACGCCGGCCTACCTCAACCTCGCCTTCGGTTACACATCGTTGGGCCGGTTCAAGAATGCCGAAGCGACTCTAGAGCGCGCGAGGGAGCGCAACCTTGAAATCCCTGATTCTCTAATCCTCGGCTTTTATCTTGCCTTTCATAGGAACGATCGGGAAAGCATGAACCGAATCGCCGCACGCATGGAAGGAAAGCCTGAAGAAGATTGGATGTTGCAATCTGAAGCACTGGTCGCGGCACATGCGGGTCGCTTGCACCAAGCCCGATTGTTGTCCCGCCAAGCAGCAGAGTTGGCTCAGCGTTCAGGCCATTCTGAACGAGCTGCAATTTATGAAGCTGGGTCAGCCGCATGGGAAGCCTTTCTCGGGAATGTAGTGGAAGCGAGAAAGAATACAACTGCCGCACTGGAGCTGTCAAATGCTCGCGACGTCGAATACGGGTCCGCATTAGCACTATCTTTGACGCATGATGATGCGAGGGCACAGGGACTCGCGAACGATCTGGCCAAGCGCTTTCCCCAAGACACGCTCGTGCAATTTACTTACTTGCCACTGCTCAAGGCACTCGCCAGCTTGCAGCGCCTGCAGTCGGCGGAGAGCGTGAGCCTGTTGCAGACCACTCTTCCTTTCGAGTTCGCAACGCCGGGTACCAATTTTTTCGGATTCTTTGGCGGCCTCTACCCAGCGTATGTGCGCGGCCAAAGTTATCTGTCGTTGCGCAAGGGTGAGGAAGCTGCGGCAGAGTTTCAGAAGATCATCGATCACCCCGGCGTGGTGTATGCCGACCCGATTGGCGCGCTGGCATACCTGGAAGTAGGGAGGGCTTGCGCATTGTCCGGAAACGGAGCGAGAGCGAAATCCGCTTATCAGGAGTTCTTATCCCTCTGGCGGGATGCCGATCCGGGTATATCGGTTTACAAGCAGGCCAAAGTCGAGTACGCCAGGTTGCCATAATCTGTTGCAGTCTTTTGGCAATGTTCCGGACAACTCCCGACGGTCAATCCGGAGACTGGCCAATCCCGATTTAGTAACAGTGGCACTTCCCGGATTGCTGACGTCCACTCAATTCGGAAAGTAAATACATGGCTGTTACACAGGATCTGGCGCCGTCGTGGCCAAGTCTTTGAGCCTCCGGAAGGGCTGCCGAGCGGTCGCAAAACCGGGTCGCATCAAGTGCTACTGAAGTCTTGGGCTCATCGCGAGTGACATCGGCTGTTCCCGACAGTTGTCGCGCGGCGGCGGTACAATTTAGCGTTCAATGACCGGCCAGACTGCAACACAAGGAGTTTCTGCATGACTGAAAATCGCCGTATGGCGTCGTGCCCACTCTTCACCCGTCGTGAAATGCTGAGAATGTCCAGCAATGCGGCTTTGGCCGGCATCGCAGCCGACACTGTTTCGCATGGCGCGGAAAGCCGGCCGCGTATCGCCTGTGTCGTCACCTATTGGGCTGCTCCGGGGTCACATGCGGACTGGATCATAACCAAGCTACTGGACGGTTATTGGTGGAAGGGCGCCCATACTCCTTCGCGGGTGGACGTTGTGTCCGTTTACATCCATCAGCTCGAAGAAAGCGGATTGGGCCGGAAAGTGTGCAAATCGAAAGGCATTCCGATCTTTAACACAGTAAGTGAAGCCGTCACGCTTGGGGGGAAGGAACTTGCGGTGGATGGTGTTGTCCTAGTCGGAGAACACGGAAATTATCATAGCAATCTCAAAGGGCAGAAATACTATCCGCGCTGGTGGCTCTACCAGCAGATTATCCGGGTTTTCGAGCAGAGTAAGCGCTCCGTGCCAATCTTTAACGACAAGCATCTCTCCACCAGTTGGGACGAAGCGAAGTGGATGTTTGACAAATCACGTGAGCTGGACTTTCCGTTGTATGGCGGCTCCTCCATACCGTTCTACTACCGCAAGCCCGAGATTGAACTCGATATCGATACGCCCATAAAGGCATCGGTCGTGGCTGGAAGTGCTGGAGATGAGGGAAGTCTTTTCCATTGTGTCGACGTGCTCCAGGCCTTTGTGGAACGCCGCAAGGGCGGTGAGACAGGCATCGCGGCGGTGCAGTGCATTCAAGGGCCTGAAACATGGAAGTGGACCGACCGTAATCCTTGGGCGGCCAAACTGCTCGATGCAGTGCGGACCAGCTTTGACCTGAAGCCGGGACATTTTCAGGAGACTGTCCGCGAACCACGCGTCTCCATCGTGGACTATCGTGATGGGACGAAAGCGGCGGTATATTCGGCCTCGGGTGTGGGATGGACCTACGCCGGCGACATCGAAGGGCGTAAAGACCCGACGATCATCTCGATGCTTGGCTGGCCTGGCCCCTATTCCCAATACCACGCCGCGAACGCCTACGAGCATTGGCTTATTGAGATGATGCTGACAAGAAAAGAACCATTACAATGCGGAGCGACTGCTTCTATCCACAGGGATTGTGTCGTACAACATGGATTCGAACTGGGAGAACGGCCGTTACTATCCCATCGGACGCCGTATCGAGACGCCGTTCATGGACATGACTTACCGCTCGACGCGGGGACCGCTCTTTAACACGGGACCGCGGCCGCCGGTCATCCCATACATGCGGGGCTTTGAAAAATAGGCTCTGCGGAGAAATGTGGCGAAAAGCGCGCATGCGCCAAAACCCAGTTAGTCTGCGCTATGATCCAGTCCGAGTTTTGCTATTTGCGACGCGGGTCGCCATTGGCGCGTAAAATTCCTCAGCATACTGCTTTACCATTCGACGCGCACCAAAGTTGGGAGCTACCGTGCGAATCGCCTCCTTCACCATGCTTAGCCAGCGTTTGGGCACACCATTACTATCGCGTTCGTAGAAACTCGGTACAACTTCCTGCTCTATCACCCGATACAGCGCATTCGCATCAGCCGTATCCGCATCCACCTCGGGTGCGACGCTTTCTCCATCGATTAACCAGCCGTTTGTTCCTGTGAAGCCTTCGTGCCACCATCCATCATCCACACTGAGATGGATCACACCGTTGATGGATGCTTTCATGCCGCTGGTTCCACTTGCCTCAAGCGGCTTCCGGGGCGTGTTCAGCCAGACGTCGCATCCCTGGATAAAGAAGTGCGCCACGTGAAGGTCATAATCGTCTATAAAGGCAATGCGTCCACCAAAAGCCGGATCCATCGCGCGTTTGTAGACATGCTGGAGATGGTGCTTGCCGATGTCGTCCGCAGGGTGTGCCTTGCCGGCGAAAATTATCTGCACCGGATAGCGGGAGGAATTGAGGATTTCCGCCAACCGCTCGGGGTCAGAGAAGATTAACTCCGGACGCTTGTACCCCGTAAATCGACGAGCGAAGCCGATGGTGAGCGTTGCCGGATCGAGCAGTGTCCCCGCGGCGATAACTTGGGCCGGATTTACATTCTGCTCCACCCATCTTGCGCGTGCCCGTTCGCGGATAAACCCAATAAGAAACGCTCTCAGCGCCTCTCGCGCGGCCCACAATTCCTCGTCCGGAATCGAGAAAATTCCGTTCCAGAGGGTCGACTCATCTCCGTGCTTCCGCCAGTCATGGTCGAGGTACTCATCCAGAAGTTTCGAAATGGTCGGCGCGATCCATGTCGAGACATGGATGCCATTTGTCACCGCTTTCACTGGATCGTGACCGACCGACTCGTGATCGGTAAGGTTCGCCCAGATCGGAGACCACATGGAGCTGGTGACTTCGCGATGCCGCCGGCTCACCGCATTGACTCCACCGGCGGTCCGAAGGGCAAGGGCGGTCATATTGAAAAGTGGTCCGCCTCCGTTATCGTGAGTCCCCAGACCGAGGAAATCGTGGCGATACGGCGCGAGAGCGCCCCAAGAATCGGCGAACTGATTTTCCACCAGATGGAACGGAAAGGCGTCGTGGCCGGCCGGAACCGGTGTATGAGTTGTGAAAATCGTAGTGGCGCGTACCTCTTGCAACGCGTCAACGAAACTCTTACCGCCTTCCACAAGCGCGCGCAGCCGTTCGAGCGTTACGAACGCGGCATGCCCCTCGTTCAAATGCCACAAGTGCGGCTCGACACCCAGCACGTTCAAGGCCCGCACGCCTCCGATGCCGAGAATCATTTCCTGCTTCAAACGAGTTTCCAGGTCTCCGCCGTAAAGCCGCGCCGACAATTCGCGATCCCAGGGAGCGTTCCCTTCAACATCGGTATCCAGTAGAAACAGCCTGACGCGGCCAAGAGCGACGCACCACACTTCAACCCGGACGTTCCGCTCGCCGATTTGGACAGTTACGATGCAAGGCTGGCCATCCGACTTCATGGCACGTTGAATGGGTGCGTTAGCCCAATCCAGGCGCTCGTAGACCTCCGTCTGCCAACCGTCCGACGTTACGTGCTGATGGAAATAGCCCTGGGGGTACATAAATCCAACGCCGGTAAGCGGCACTCCCAAGTCGCTTGCCTCTTTGCAAATATCGCCGGCGAGGACCCCGAGACCCCCTGCATAGATCGGCAGCGACTGATGCAATGCGAATTCGGCGGAAAAGTAGCAAATGGAAGTATGGGCCAGATCGGGAAAACGGTGCGACCACCACGTGTTTCTGGCCTCACGAGCATCATCAAGGTGCCGGATCGCGGCGTCGTATATGACCAAGAATTCACGATCCTGTGCGGCTTCTTGCAGCCGTTCAGGGCTGATCATTCGCAGCATCAAGACAGGATTGTGCGCGGTTAACCGCCAGAGGGTGTAATCGAGACGGCGGAACACCTCGCGCGGCCGGGGATGCCAACTCCACCACAAATCGTAGATCAGGTCCTGGAGGCGGTGAATCCGCGCTGGAAGGGCAACACTATCATTCATGTTGGTCTAATCGCATTTCCAAAAAGTTCATACTTCAGCTATGCCTTGGTCCTGTTCGTCTGCCTATGAAGCTTACGCAATGACTCTTGAACGAAACTGCGGTTCCGTAAGCCATAGGAAAACCATCATAAGTCAAAGGCTGTCGCGGCCATCTTGTGCCGGGTCATCGTAGGCTTCACTCTACTTGATCTGTCGGAGCGGCGGAAGATACGCGCCGGGACTAAAGCACATCGATTCCGCATGCTTGCTGAAAATCGCCCTGCATAGACCCTGCCGACGCGATTGTGTCCGGATGATGCGCAAACCCAAACATAGTTGGCATCAAAATATAAGAATCGATCACATAGAAATGGACATCACTTACCAAGTTGAAAGGGCACGGCGCTAAGGAGAGAACGTGGACGCAAAACGGATTCTTGAAAATGGACCGAACGCTTGCCAGGTTAAGAACTTAGCTGCAGGAATGAGGAATCATTGTTTGTGCCTGATCCTGATTATGACCGGTGTCGCCGCTTGGGGTCAACAACCCGTCAACCCAGTATCCGCCGATCAAGCTCTTGCCAAGCTCAGGGACGGGAATAGACGTTATTCTCAGAATAAGGAGCAGCACCCCGACGAGACACTGGCCCGCCGCATTGAGCTGCAAAGCTCGCAGCATCCCTTCGCCGTGATCCTGAGCTGTTCCGATTCTCGTGTTCCGCCCGAACTGATATTCGATCAAGGCTTGGGCGATCTATTTGTCATCCGAGTTGCTGGGAATATCGTCGCTGACGATGGTCTAGGCAGCATCGAATATGCAGTGGAACACCTGCATACAAAGCTAGTTCTGGTCTTAGCCCACGAGAAGTGCGGCGCAGTTTCAGCGGCGGTAGAAGGAGAGAACGCCTCGGGACATCTCAAGTCTCTACTCTCTGCCATTCAGCCGTCGGTTGAGGCGACTCGGGACCTTCCTGGCGATAAAGTCCATAATTGCGTTAGAGCAAACGCTCTTCGCGCAGCCCGCCAGATCCGGGAATCAAAACCGGTCTTGAAGGAATTCTTACAAAGAGAGGGAGTGAGAATCGTGGCGGCGGACTACGCTCTGGATTCGGGAATAGTCACTCTCTTCGACGGGTCTTCACAATAGGACACGGCACCAAAGGCCATCTAGCGCTCATTTGGTGCGTGCGCCAAACGCTCTGTCACGTTACAAGTCTTTCCGGCTTGTGTCGGCGGATCGATGCCAACTATCGATCGGTACCTGGCGGACACTGTGCCGAAATCAGTAGATTCTACCCGGCCCCTCATCCTCTATCGGGCGGTGAAAGTCATCGCGTCAGGTAACATTTAGCTATTCCCTAAACTTTTAGATATGACACGCGTCCGCTTTGCGCCCTCGCCCACCGGTTACCTTCATATAGGCGGCGCTCGCACGTTCATCTTCAATTGGCTCTATGCGCGCCACCAGGGCGGTGTCGTCGTTCTCCGCATCGACGATACGGACGTCGAACGAAACACGCAGACTTCTCTCGATTCCATCTATGAAGGTCTCCGAATGGCTCGAACTCGGCTGGGACGAGTTCTACCGTCAATCCGACCGCCTCGATCTCCATCGCCAGGCCGCCTGGGCTATTTTCGAAAAGGGGCTTGCGTATCGCGACTTCACGCCCTGTCCTCCGACGGCGCTCGAGAATCCAAGCGGAGGATGGCTTTTTAATCCGGGCATGCGCGAGCTCACGCGCGAGGAGAGCGATCGCCGCGCTAACGCCGGCGAACCCTTCGTCCTGCGCTTCCGCGTGCCGCGCGACTCGCGCCCCGACGTCGTTGTATCGGATCTGGTCTACGGGACGGTGACCAAGGCTACCGGCGACCTCGAGGATTTCGCGCTGCTGCGCTCGAACGGCATGCCGACCTACCACATGGCCTCTTGCGCCGACGACGCCGATCTCCGCATCACGGACATCCTGCGCGGCCAGGAACATCTGGCGAACACGTTCAAGCACGTGCTGATCTTCGAAGCGCTTGGCGTCGACGTGCCGAAGATGGCTCACTTGCCGCTGTTGATGGCGCCCGACGGCGCCAAGCTATCGAAGCGTATCCATGGCCCGGTGGTGAGCGTTACGACCTATCGTGACGCCGGTTTCCTGCCGCATGCGTTCGTGAACTTCCTTTCCCTGCTCGGCTGGTCGCCAAAGAATGATCGCGAGAAGATGTCGCGCGACGAACTTGTCGAGCTGTTCTCGCTCGACGGCATCAACCGCAGCAACGCAACCATCAACTTCACCGACGAAGACCCCTTCGATCCCAAGGCCGTGTGGCTGAATGCCGAGCATCTCCGCGCGCTCGATCTCGATGAGCTCGCGCGGCGATTGATGCCCTACGCCCAACAAGCCGGGTTTACGAATGCCACGCCGGAGAAGCTTCGCGCCATTGCTCCGCTCATCCATGAGCGAATTCGTTTGTTGCGCGATGTGGGCACCGTCGCCGATTTCTTCTTTCACGGAACTCGCGCTCGTACGATCCCGCGGAATTGATCCCTCAGAAGGGAGATGCCGCCATGGCTGCGCAAGCGCTCCGGAAGGCGAAGGAAGTTCTGGCGGCTGTGCCCGCCTTCGATCACGCAACGCTCGAGGCGGCGCTTCGCAGCCGCTGCCGATGAACTCAAGCTGAAGACGGGACAGATGTTCCAGCCCATTCGCGTTGCCGTATGCGGGCGCAAGAATGCGCCGCCGCTTTTCGAAACGCTCGAGGTGCTCGGGCGGGACACCGTGCTGACCCGTCTCGATTTTGCTTTAGGACTTATTTAATGAACGACGCCGATTCACCCCCGTTCCAATTTCATTCGCGAGTATGATTCTCGCCGACAATGCGAGCGGCAAACATGGCGGACGTGTCCACACGCGCTTTCCGCCCGAACCCAACGGCTACCTGCACGTCGGCCACGCCAAGAGCATCATGATCAACTTCGGCCTCGCCGAGGAGTTCGGGGGCAAGTGCAACCTGCGCTTCGACGACACCAATCCCGCGAAGGAAGAGACAGAGTACGTCGAATCGATCATCGAGGATGTGAAGTGGCTGGGCGGCGATTTCGGCGACCGGCTCTTCTACGCATCGGACTACTTCCAGCAGCTCTACGATTGGGCCGTCGAGCTCATCAAGAAAGGCAAAGCCTTCGTTTGCGATTTGAGCAGCGACCAGGTGCGAGAGACGCGCGGCACACTCACCAAAGCGGGGCAGAACAGTCCTTATCGGGATAGAAGCGTCGAGGAGAATCTGGATCTCTTCGCGCGCATGAAGGACGGCGAGTTTCCCGACGGCGCGCGCACCCTGCGCGCCAAAATCGACATGGCGTCGCCGAATCTCAACATGCGGGATCCCGTGATGTACCGAATCCTGCACGCCGAGCATCACCGCACGGGCAATCATTGGTGCATTTATCCCATGTACGACTGGGCGCACGGTCAATCCGATTCCATTGAAGGCATCACCCACTCGATCTGCACGCTCGAGTTTGAAAATCACCGGCCGCTCTACGACTGGTTTCTCGATCAGCTCGGCGTCTTCCATCCGCAGCAGATCGAGTTCGACCGGTTGAACCTGACGTACACGCGTCATGAGCAAGCGCAAGCTGCTGCAACTGGTGCAGCAGGGCGTGGTGGAAGGCTGGGATGATCCGCGAATGCCGACCATCAGCGGCATGCGCCGGCGCGGCTACTCGCCGCAAGGTCTGCGCAATTTTGCGCGCAGTCTCGGCGTGTCTAAGACGAACGGCATTACGGAATTGGAGAAGCTCGAATATCACATCCGGGAGGATCTGAATCAGGACGGCTCTGCGTGTGATGACGGTCTTGCGCCCGCTCAAGCTGGTGTTGACGAACTATCCCGAAGGCCAGGTGGAGTTCCTGGAAGCGGTCAACAATCCCGAGGACGCAAGCGCGGGCACGCGATCCGTGCCCTTTGGCCGCGAACTCTGGATCGAGCAGGAGGACTTCCGCGAGACGCCTCCCAAAGGCTACTACCGTCTGTATCCCGGGAATGAAGTCCGGCTGCGCTATGGCTACATCATCAAGTGTCACGATGTCGTGAAAGACCCGGCTACGGGCGAGATCACGGAAGTTCACTGCACATACGATCCACAGACGCGCAGCGGCCAGCAAACGCGGAAAGTGAAGTCGACCATTCACTGGGTTTCGGCGGCACGAGGCGATTCCGATCGAGGTTCGGCTGTATGACAAGCTGTTCACCGTCGAGAATCCAAACGAGACGCCGGAAGGCGACGATTTCACGATGTACTTGAACCCGAAATCGCTCGAAGTCGTGCAGGGGAAAGCCGAGCCGTCGCTGGCGAAGCGCCCGACCTGGCGACCGCTATCAGTTCGAGCGTCTTGGGTATTTCTGCGTGGATAAGTCATCGAACGGCCGAGCGGCTCGTCTTCAATCGTACTGTCGAGTTGCGGGACACATGGGCTAAGCTTCAGAAGCAACGATAGGGAACAAAATAGTCGCCTACCGATTGGCAGGGCCTGTCAATTGACGTTTGACAGGCCCTTCAGAAGCATCGGATCAGGCGCCTACGTTCGAGCTCCGGGGTTAGCAAGACTCGTCTGCGGCGTTTGCCCTTGAAGATTGCTCTGTCCTGGCGCAAATTTGCGCATGAGGAAGACTGCAGCAAGCACGCCCAGGCCCATGAGAGCCACCGGGGCCGGTTCCGGAGCGCTGGCGGTTGGAATGGCACTCACTGTGGTGAAGGAGCCACTTACGACTGGACGATAGGGGCTACAGTCGAAGCATTCCACGCTGCCGGAACCGCCTCCAAAAGTATTCAAATTGATTGCGATTGTTCCTCCCTGATCGGTCAGCGGAGCAAGCGGTGTGAGCCGCAATTCGCGAGTGCTTCCCGTATCCGAGAAGAAGTACGTCTTTTCGTAGCCGGCCGCCTGGAGAAAGGCACCCGCTGTGGAATCAACCGGGGTATAGCTGAAGGCGGACAACACGCCGGAAGTGACGTTGATGTTCCAATTGCTTATAGATTGTGAAGCGGCATCCCAATCAAAATTCCCCGATGCTGTTGCTCCGTCTCCAAACGCGATACCATCCAGGCTCCAGTTGACAGTGGAGGCAGTGCCAGTGTGGGCGCTTAGGAACGCCGATGTCAGTAGCACGAGAGCTTTAAGTTTGTAGGTCATGAAGTTATTCGGGCGCGGCGCGTGGCTGGACGAAGAAGTTCAGCACGGGCTCACAAGTAGGTCGCATCGGCGTGAGATGCGTCTCGCACGATGCGTCTAAGGAAATTCTGAATGTAGGGTCTATCGTGCGAAACGTGTGGATAACTGATTCAAATATGCGCAGGCCTATTTGTTGTGGGAGAAACTATATCGTGGGCTTGAAATTCATTCACAGATTGACGGCTTCCGTTTCGATACTGCTTTCTGTTTTTGGCATGTTCGCACTTACGCGAAGACTTCTTGGTGCAAGCGACACAGTAAATATCTTCAGCGTTCATGCTTCCACGCAACATACGGCCACTGCCGACCCGGACAGCTCGTTCTGGAAACAAGTGCAAGGCGTGTTCGCCAATCAAGACACGATGGGCAATCCGGTCACGAAAGAGGTCACGGAAATTCGTTCCCGCTGGACACAGGACAATCTCTACCTTTTGTTCATTTGCGCCTTTGATTCTCTTTCTCTAAAACCGGATCCTAATTCCGCTCAGGAAACAAACCGTCTTTGGAATTGGGATGTGGCGGAGGCCTTCATAGGCGACGACTTCCAAGACATCAATCGTTATAAAGAATTCGAAGTGTCCCCCCAAGGCGAATGGGTCGACCTGGACATCGACCGGAACAAATCCGGCGGTTCACCAGACGCGTGGCGTTGGAATTCAGGCTTCCAGGTGAAGGCCCGCATCGATAAGGATAGGAAGGTCTGGTACGCAGAAATGCGGATTCCCTTCCAATCGATTTCCCGGAATCCTGCTACGCCCGGACTGCAACTCCGAATCAACTTCTTTAGAACGCAGGGAAGGGAGCCCAATCGTCTACTGCTGACCTGGCGTCCCACCCATGCGCGGACGTTTCACGTACCGGCTGCGTTCGGCATACTGCAGCTTGTGCCGGAAACGCAGCACAAATAATTCGCGCCTCGGGACAGTCGCTCGCGGATCCCGCCGTTCGGTTGCCGATAACGGGCACGTTCGGCAGTCGATAAGATCGACTGGTATGAAGCTGCTCCTTCTGTTTGCTGCGGTCTCGTTAGCGGTTGTGGGGCAGGATTACGATGTGGTGATCCGCGGCGGACGACTGATTGATGGAACCGGCAATCCGTCGTTCTTAGCCGATGTAGCAATTCAGGATGGAAAAATAGCGCGGATCGGCAATTTAGCCGCGGTGAATGCCAAGCGCGTGATCGATGCCAAGGGTTTGGTGGTTAGCCCCGGTTTTATCGACATCCATAACCACTCGGATTACACAATCATTACTGACGGAAATGCGCAGAGCATGATCCGCCAGGGTGTTACTTCGATGATCTTGGGGGAAGGGGGTTCGGCTGCCCCGGTGGGAGGGAGACAAGACGAGCAAAACGGTATAGCGGGCTGGACGGACTTCGATGGCTATTTCTCACGCCTGCTGAGGCAGGGCATTTCCACCAACATCGGTAGCTATGTAGGGTCGAGCCAGATCTGGACGTATATTCGGGGCGAGCACGCTGGTCCGCCAACGGCAGAGGAAGTCGCCAAAATGCAAGCGCTCGTGCGGCACGCAATGCAGCAAGGGGCGCTAGGCGTGGCGAGTTCGTTAAGTGGCCCGCCGGGTTCATGGATCGATACAGACACCTTGGTTGCGATGTGCAAAATCGCCGGCGAGTACGGAGGCATTTACTCCACACACATGCGCACCGAAGGTAAAGGGGTATTCGAGTCAGTCGCCGAGGCGATTGAAATCGGCAAGCGGGCTGGCGTGCCGGTGGACATCATCCACCTGAAGCTTGCCGATCACGCGCTCTGGGGAAAGATGCCCGAACTAGTAGCCGAAATTCAGAAGGCGCGTGCGAGCGGCCAGGATGTAACGGCGAACGTTTATCCTTACCGAGCCGGGCAAAATAATCTTGCCACGATCATTCCGCCATGGGCACACGAAGGTGGTACCCAAGCCATGCTTCAGCGCCTGAAAGATCCTTCACTGCATGCCCGACTCGTCAGTGAAATTGAACTCGGCATCCCCGGATCCAACTGGTACAACCACTACACGGCCACAGGCAGCTGGGAAGGCATGCTGCTCGTTTCGCTATCCAACCCCGCATATAAGAAATACGAAGGGCACCGCATGAACGAAGTAATTGCCAATATCGGCGGCCCTCCGGTCGAGGTACTTTTCAAGGTTCTGAACGACAATAACGGCTCCGTGCCAACTGTTTATTTCCACCACGATGAGAAAGATATGCAATATGCCTTGCGGCAGCCGTTTATCTCGATTGGTTCGGACGGAACGGCTGTAGCGGTGGATGGTCCCACAGCGGAAGGGCACCCGCATCCGCGCTATTTCGGCACCTTTCCGCGCGTGCTTGGCCGGTATGTCCGCGACGAGAAGGTGCTCACGCTCGAAGATGCCATCCGAAAGATGACATCCGCCAACGCGGAAAAGGTCCACATCTTCGATAGAGGACTAGTACGACAAGGAATGTGGGCGGATGTGACGATTTTCGATCCCGCTCGAATCGCGGATCGCGCAACCTACGAGCAGCCGCAGCAGTATGCCGTGGGTGTGCAATATGTTTTAGTGAACGGCCAGGTGGTGATTGACGGAGGCCAGCACACTGGAAGACGTCCGGGGGCCATTCTGTACGGTCCGGGCAGAAAGAACCCATAGCTAGAAAGCAGAGCGTGAGCGACGATGAAAGCAGAACTGCTGCGATTCAACGGTGCTGTCGAGCGGGATCCCGCCATCGATACATGGATGAAAGAGCATGCAGGTCCATTGGGAGCCATCGCGCATCAGTGGTTTGAAGTAATGCGTCAATGCGGGGACGAGGTCCGGGAGCTCTTGCATGACAGCTGTCCGGTTGCATGTTTGGGAGATGCACCCTTCGGCTATGTCAATGTATTTACTTCGCACGTAAACGTGGGGTTCTTTCACGGCGCCACGCTGCGGGATCCGGGCCGCCTGCTGCAAGGCACCGGCAAGTTCATGCGCCATGTGAAGCTGAGACCGGGAACGACCACAAACGCTCCAGCGCTAAGCAGCCTCATCGATGCGGCGTATTCGGATATAAAGACGCGCGTCGAAAACGGCTAGCGCGGAAAAACGCCTTGGGGCCGACGCGGTTCTAAACCGTGAGATCGTTCAGTATCAGCAATGCCGGCTAAGGCGGTCGACAGGCATTATGGAAAAACGGCAACTACCAGATGTGCGAGGATCAGAACGAATCATCGCAGTGCCGCCATGGCAAAGACATTTATAGTCCCATCCAACATAACTGACTCGCTGCGACTGATTCTGCGTTTTCTCCCCGTGCTGCAAAGAGACTAATGAAACTCTTTTTTCGCGTATTCAATGTACTAGCGTGTGTTGCGTTCTCTGGGGCGATTTCCGCCCAGGATAGTCCGGATTCCGTCACGCGAGGAACCAAACAATTCCAGAAAAAAGTACTCGTCTCCGGGCTGCAGGGCCCATGGGAACTTACATGGGGACCTGACAACATGCTTTGGGTAACCGAGCGCACCGGCGAAGCGCGTTACGCGCATCGACCCGGCCACCGGCGAACGAAGTGTTGCGATCACCATCGACGAGGTTTCCGCCCCAGGCGGTCAGGACGGACTCCTGGGTATGGCATTGCATCCGGAACTGTTGAAGGGAACAGGCAACGACTATGTGTACGTCGCATACACATACATCGACAAAAAGAAAGGACCGCATCCGGATGTGGCCGATCCGGAAAGCCCGTACCGATATCTATACGGCAAGATCGTGCGCCTTTCCTACAATGCGGCGAATCGAACCTTGTCCGACCCGGTGAACCTTATTACGGGATTGCCGGCCGGTGATGACCATGACGGTGGACGGTTGAAAATCGGTCCCGGCAATAAACTCCACTTCACCATCGGCGATCAAGGTCACAATCAATTCGGGAATTTTTGCTTACCGATCGAAGCTCAGCGACTGCCGACGCAAAAGGAGGTCGATGCTCAGAACTACTGCTTCCTATGTTGGAAAATCACTCCGGATCAATCTGGATGGTTCGATACCGGCGGACAATCCTAAATTAAACGGCGTTGTTAGCCACGTATACACCTACGGCCATCGCAATCCGCAAGGACTCGACTTCGCTGCGAATGGAATTCTTTACTCTTCCGAACACGGACCGAAAACCGATGACGAGATCAACATCTTAACGTCCGGTTCCAACTACGGATGGCCGCATGTCGCCGGGTTTCAGGACAATAAGGCATACAAGTATGCCCGATGGGCGGATTCAAGCACGCCCTGTGCCCAATTGAAGTACGATGATCTCGCGATTCCTTCATCGGTACCGCAGGAACAGGAGTCAGACTTTCAGAAACCGTTTGTCAACCCACTGGCGACTATGTTCACAGTCGCAACCGGCTTCAATTTTGCAGACCCGGCGTGCAAGGGCGTCGTTAATTTCATTTGCTGGCCGACCGTGGGCGTTTCCGGCGTGGAGTACTACGAATCGAAAGGAACAGGCATTCCGGGCTGGGACCACGTTCTGCTCGTACCGACCCTGAAGCGGGGTTCACTCTATGTCTTGCCGCTAAGTCCCGACGGGAAGACGGCTGCTGGGCATTTCTCGCGCTACTTCCAGTCTGAGAACCGGTTTCGGGACACGGCCGTGAGCCCGGACCGGAGGACGATCTATATTGCAACCGATCCCGGTGGCGTTGCCGGAGCGACAGACGCCGGCACAACCTCCAAAATGGAAAATCCTGGCGCGATCCTCGCCTTTACCTATGTCGGTGAGGGGACGACCGGGGCGGCGGAGCAACCGCCCCCAGTGAGCGAAGTACGGAAACCTAAGGAAGTAGCGAATCCTGCGCCAATCGTCGATGGAGTGCCACCACAATTCACGGCCGCACAAGCAGCCACGGCAAGTCAGCCTATAACGCAACGTGCGCGGTGTGTCACGGGAGTACGATGACGAACGGCTCCTATGGTACGCCTCTGGCGGGTGAATACTTCAAGACCAAATGGTTTCATCGGAGTGTTCGCGCCTTATACGATCACGCTCGAACTACCATGCCGCCGTCGCATCCCGGCTTTCTGCCGGCCGACACCTACGCCGATATCGTTGCCTACATACTCCAGGTCAATGGTTTTAAGGCTGCCGACACTCCTTTGAAGACCACTGGAGAAGAGTCTCGACAAGATGGTGCTTAAATAGCACGGGTGTCTGGGCCAGAGGCGCCAAGGACCACATAAAGCGACGCGGCCCACCGAAATGATGTGCCGCCGCGCCACTCGATCGGACCATCCATTTTGGTTTCGACAACTCTTTCGACGAACACACGCGTTGCAACGGAAGCTGCCATACGTATTAGCGATGCGCCGGCACATGCGTGTGGGCCTGCGCCCAATGAGACTTGGCCAGCGGCAGAGCGAGTCCAATCCAGGCAATCCGGATTGGGAAACTGTTCGGGGTCCCGATTGGCAGAAGCCACTAACAGGATTACCCGATCGCCTTCAGCAACGGTGGTGTTCGCCAGCATGACCGTCCTTCGTGCATACCGCGAGACCTTACGAGTAAGACCGGCATAGCGCAACAGTTCTTCCATTGCCCGCGGCATGAGACTTGGCTCGGCGCGCAGCCGGGCCAGCTCCGCATCATGGCGAAGCAGGGCAACCCACGCATTGGCTAGAAAACAGGGCAAGGTCTGCGACAGAGCTATAAACGCTTGGCCATTATTCGGAATCGCATTGCTTTGGAGCGCCTGCTGCAGTTCAATGTTGGCTTCCTTAGCTGCGGTTTGCAAAGAAGACGCACGAGGATTCGCCGCCGCTATCGAAACCTGCCGCGCCAGGGCGGCAAGGCGTTCGGCATCACCTGGGTTGGCTCCCGTAACAATCACTGCCGTTGCCAGACACCAGGGCCGCGCAAATTCCTCAACGATATCAATTGGGTTCTGGCCCGTAAGCCGGTCGGTGATTGTGTATGCCAGCAGTTCAATTTGCGCTTCCCACGCGGCCAGCTTCCCAGCAGAAATTGCCGCTAACGTTTCTGAGCGCACATCAGGCGAATTTTCGTCCGATTCGGTCTTTAGTTCCAGAGCCGGTTCACGAAGGGCTGCGGCGACATCCGCATACCGGCTGAATATCCAGGCATTGCGAGACTGATCATAGAATGGCTCTACCGGGCTTGGCGGGCACAACGGATCGAGTGGTTCCTCTTCGCCAATCAGAGCGGCAAGTGTTTGACCCTTCATACTGCTTGTCACCAACTCCTCAATGCAGGCTTTAATTCTCACACGACTTTCAGTTACTGGCATGCTGAAGACCTCAGAGACGCGTTATTCGACGGCTCGTCCCAAAACACGACATGCGATTGCTCCGGCTACTTAGTCGCCGCACCGAAATTTGGCGGATCGTTCGCCGGGGGAGGCGCCGCTTTTCTGGCGATCCGCGATTCCACATCGATTTCGTCGATCAGGGTCTTGCCCCGCGCCTCGGACGGACACGAGACGATACCGTTCTACTTACGCGAATTTGTAGCGCCTGGTCCAAGGCGATGGAACGACAGCCGTTTGCCGGGGAGACCTTTCAGCCGCATCCGTGGTGGCGGGCTCTACAGCGTTCGAAGCTTGACCCGGTAACGCGCGCGCTCGCCGCGCGCGATTACGATTCCCTCCGCAGCATGTACCGGAATTTCTTTCGCGATCCCTGCGGCGCGGGGGTCAGCGGCATGGCCTTTAGGAAAGCGACTTGGGGGTCCGCGATCGGCGCCTCTTCTAAACAACTGCAACTTATCGATGCGTTACATCGGATTGACCTGTGGAACAGCAGAACAGCCGGGCGTGGGGAACTGGCCGACCTGAAGACGCCGGAGATCGGGAATCCATTCGGCACCGTTGTGAACGGCGTCTTCGTCCGCACCGGTTGTGAGGACCAGCACTACTGCGCGCAGAAGATCATCGATCTTGCCGGCTCACGGCGCACTCCTGTGGTTGCTGAAATCGGCGGTGGCTTCGGAGGCATGGCCTATTACCTGATCCGTGACCATCCCGCCGTGACGTATGCCGATTTCGATTTACCAGAGACCATTGCCCTCGCCTCTTACTACCTGTTGAGCGCTTTTCCCGATCTCAAAGCCACGCTTTACGGAGAAGCGGAACTCAGCGCCCAAACGCTTGAGTCATCGCGCATCATTCTGATGCCTAGTTTTGAGATAACGAAGATGCCGGCGTCCAGCGTAGATCTGACCTTCAACGCACGTCTGCTGTTCGACCTCTCGCCGAAATCACTTCATGATTATCTAACCGAAATTGCACGCACTACACGAGGCTACGTGCTGCATCTGAATCGAAGAGAGCCGTCTGCCGCAGCGCACGCCTGGCTTCAGGCGAATGCCCCACAATTCGAACTCATTCAACACGAGCCGTCGACCTGGAATGATGCCCGAACGCTCCATCCGAACGAAATGGAATATCTGTATAGGCGTCAGTCGCCGGGGCAACTGCCATCCGAGCCGGACCGCCCGGCATGCTGATACGACGAAGCACTGTCGACGGCGTGCCGGTAGTGAGGACAGCGAGCTGGTTCAGTTCCCGGACCGCAACATAGATGCGCTCTCCATTGGGATGTATTTCCAGTCCTTGCGGCTTCCCGCCGATCTCCACCTGCTGAATCTGTTGCCGGCGCTCGATCGAAACGACACTCACCATACCTCCAGCGAAACAGCTCACCCATGCCTGTTCCAGCCTGCCCGAGCCAAGCGTCACGACATCGACGGGTCCCGAGCCTACTGAGATCTGTTTTACTTCTTCTTTTGTGCCGGTATCCACTACCGAGATGCTATTCGACCCGAAATTTGCAACCAGCAAGCTTTTTCCACCGCTCAGAATGGCGATGCCCTGGGGCACTTCTCCGACGCGAATATCTTGAACCTTGCGCCGTGTGACCGCGTCGATGAGCGAAAGCGTCGCATCTCTTTCGTTGGTAACCCACGCCTGACGTCCGCCGTCCGTAAACGCGATATCGGACGGGCCTCCACCGGTAGCGATCTCATCCGTGATCTTCCACTCCGCAATATCAAAGATGGTGACGATGCCGGCGCCTTCATTTGAAATCCACAGTTCACTGGTTCCTTGCCGTCGCGTTGCCCAAGCGGGAAGCCTTGCCGCCGGGAGTGATTTCTCCAGTTCTAAAGAGCTAGAGCTGAGGTCGATGGCGGTGAGTTTTGCGCCGCCCCAGCATGTGACGTAGACGCATGGCCGCGCATCATCGAATGCGAGACCATACGGTTGTTTGCCGCTGACGCAGATCGTACAAGGTTCAAGTTCCGGTTCGTCCAGGCCGAGAATCGCAACCTGATTGCTTTCACACAGACTAACTCCCAGCAACGCTCTTTGCCTGGATTGCCTCATGCTACAAGCATGCGTGCCAGACCGGCGGACATTGACGGGGCAGGCTGCTAACAATTTGTAAATTTTTGATCCGGGGCGTTCCCGGCCTGGAAAACAGGCGCATGGGCCCATTAGCATTGATTTAAAGCCGCACGCCTGTGATGAAGTACGCCGTGAAAGATTTATTTGAGCAACTGGTGCTCGGCCGCGCCGCGTTGCCGCAGGAATGCACGCTCGGGTTATCCGATCCTCAACAAGAAGTACGCGTTTGGTTGGAAGGAATGGGCTCACCGCTGGATGTGACAAGCAACCATGTGGTAGCTTGTGCCTCGCCGCTCCTGGTAGGTGTCGGACTGGATGACGGCAGAAGGCGGCAAGCCTCAAGCGGCGCCGTCTCCCTGAAGATTCGGGAGCGGTGTGGCAAAGCCCGCCTACTCGCCGATGTCGCGCTGCAATTCTGCGATGAAGTTCGGGCCTCGGGACAGGAACTCTCGCTGTTTCGCGCCCGAAGCTGCCGCAATCACTGTCTTTCCCTGCCGCGCCTATGGGCCTACGATCTCTATAGATCGTTCAGGCGCTGGCGAAAGGACAAAAATCCGGAAATTCGCATGAGCATACTTGGGGCACGTTCTATGAACGCTCTGTTCATCTGCCCGCGGCCCGTGGTGCTCGTGACAGCTATGCATGAAGGCGGGGGCAACATATTTCCGATGAACTTGTTCGGACAAATTACGGGGGGGTACTTCGCTTTCGCGCTAAACAGCCTGAGGATGGCGGCTCCACTGGTCGAACGGGCCGGCCGTGTGGCACTGAGCAGCATTCCACTTGAATTCGCCGAAGTGGTACGCCCGCTCGGCAAGAACCACCGGCTGGAATTCGCCAACTGGGACAAACTGCCGTTCCCGCTTGCACGTTCCAATGCGTTCGGTTTTCCTATACCCGAGTTCGCGCCGCGGATTCGAGAGCTGGAAATCGACGTCGTACGCAGGCTGGGGAGTCACACGCTCTTCTTCGGCCGGGTCGTTCATGACGAACGACTCCGAGACGAGCCGCAGTTCTGCATGATTCACGGAATCTATCAATCCTGGCGTCTCGCTCAGGGTGGTCAAGCAGCGCCCATTGCCGTTCACGCCGGGCAAGCTTAAGCGCCAATTGCACGGGCCGGGATCTTGAAGTCCATGTTTCAAAGCTTGTGTAAAACGCACGGTGATAGGCGATAATTAATACCGCTTTGTGAGGAGGCGGTGTGCGCGGAAAGCTTCTAGTATTTTTTCTATGCTTTGCGATTTGCCGAGTTGGCGGCCAGGTATTGTATGGCTCTTTAACTGGAACCATCCAGGATGCAAGTGGCGCTGCCGTGCCGGAAGCGGAGGTAACCATCGCAAACGCGAGCACGGGCCAATCACGGCGGACCGTGACCAATCCCTCAGGAATTTATTCTCTACTTGACCTTTCAGGCGGTCAGTACGACTTGACCATTACGGCAAAAGGATTTCGTTCCTACACACGTAAGAGCGTCGAAATCAGCGTTAATACGGTCCGTCGCGAAGATGTCACGCTCGAGGTAGGGCAAGTGACGGAGGGAATTACCGTGTCCGCCCAGGCGCAGACACTTCAGACCGACAAAACCGATCTGCATACCGACCTAAATGCCGACGCCGTTGCGAATCTTCCGCTGCCGCACTACCGCAATTTTCAAACACTTGTAAATTTGGTGCCAGGAGCAACGCCCGGTGTACTCCAGAACTCTCTGCAGACTTCTCCCGAACGCGGCTTGAGCACCAACGTGAACGGAGTGAACCGGAACAACAATGCCACTAGAATCGACGGCGTGCTCAGCATTTACTTGTGGCTTTCTTCACACGTAGCTTATGTGCCGCCGGCCGAGACCGTGGAGACAGTGAACATTTCAACCAATAGCTTCGACGCCGAGCAAGGCATGGCGGGCGGCGTGGAGATGAACGTGGTTTCCAAATCGGGCACGAACGAGCTGCACGGGTCGGCCTTTGCGTTCAACAATAACTCCTTTGCGGGAGCGAAAAATTTCTTTAATAGCGGAAAGAAACCGCTGACCAATGTAAATATCGACGGCTTTACGATAGGCGGCCCTATCAAAAAAAATAAGCTTTTCTTTTTTCAGGGTTGGGAAGGGACTCGTGAGCGGCAGGGTTATACGGCCTTGATGACGGTTGCAACTGCCGATCAAAGACTCGGGGATTTCAGCGCTTATAAGGCACCTATCTTCGATCCGGCCACAGGGAATCCGGACGGTACCGGACGAACGATGTTTCCAAACAACATCATCCCGGCAAGCCGGCTCAATCCTACCGCTCAGAAAATTCAATCCGTAGTGCCTCTGCCGTCGGCGTCAGGAGTGACCGGCAATTACTCAAACTCAGCCCCGCAAGTCTTGAACCGGGACAACTTCGACACGAAAGTAAACTATAACCACTCGGATACGCAGACGTTTTGGGGCAAGTACAGTGTGATGAATGCAAATACGGGATGCGTGGGAGGACTGGGAGCGGCTGGGGGCGTGCCGCTGTGCCAGGGCAACATTGGCGTCTCTGACGTTCTTACCCAAGTCGCGGCGATCGGATTTGCCTATACCATCTCACCCACGCTTCTTTGGGACGGCACGATCGGCTACACGCGGATGGCGATGAACGTCACCGGCTTCGGCTATGGCCAGAGCATTCCGCTGACAACGCTGGGAATTCCAGGCACTAACGGTGGCAACACCGACATCCGTAACAGCGGCGCGCCGCAATTTGTCATAGACGGAGGCGCTAGTTATTCACAACTAGGCGGAGATACCGATACACGGCCCTATTTCTATAAGCAAGATTCTTACAGTTTGACGCAAAATCTGGACTGGACGAAATCGAAGCACGACCTCCGGTTTGGCTTTGAAGGCATTCGGCATCACATGAACTTTTATTCGCCGGATGGTGGCGGAGGCGGTGGTCCGCAGGGTCAGTTCGCATTCACTGGCGGCATCACGGGACTAAAGGGCGGCCTATCGCTGACGCAATTTAATGCGTACGCCGCCTTTCTCCTGGGGCTGCCGCAAACAGACAAAGAGACTTTGCAGTACGAGCCGTTCACTGCCTATAACTATGAATACGCCTGGTACGCCCGCGACCGTTGGCAGGTGACGCCGAAGCTGACCCTGACGCTGGGCCTGCGCTACGAATTGTATCCGATGATGACCCGGGCGGGACGTGGGGGCATCGAGCAATACAATCCAGCCACCAACCTGGTGGCGCTCGGGGGCGCCGGCTCGAATCCCTCCGGTCTCGGTATAACCACCAGCCACAAGCTATTTGCGCCGCGTGTGGGGCTTGCATATCGGCTTGGAAACTCAACCGTCATCCGCAGTGGCTATGGAATTTCGTATGACCCGATGCCGCTTGCCAGGCCATTGCGCGGTTGGTATCCATTGACGGTTTCATCGCTTTATACTTCACCGAATACTTTTGCGCCGTATGCCCCTTTGTCGCAAGGCATTCCTGCCAGTGTGCCGCCCAATCTCGGGCAATCGTTTCTCCCGCTTCCTCTAAACGCGCAGGTACGATATATCTCCGGGAATGAGATACAGCGAGGATATACCCAATCCTGGAATTTTGTTGTGGAGCATCAGTTTCCCTGGCAGATGCTTGTTTCGCTCGCATATGTAGGGACGCAAACGGTACATCAATTGGCGGACCTCGATATCAATGCGGGAGTTCCGGGCGGCGGCACCGCAGGACAGCCGCTCTTTGCAGCGTTTGGGCGGTCAGCTATCACTTGGGCCTGGAACGGTTATTTAAGCGCGAACTATCATGCTCTGCAACTCTCCTTCAATCGCCGCCTCGCCGCAGGATTGACACTGAAAGGCGCTTATACATTCTCGAAGGCGATCAACAGCACCGATGACGACGGGTGGGCCCAGGTGAACTTCAACTATCTGCCCGACCTCAAGCGCAATCGAGCGTTGGCCGGCTACGATATTCCACAGAACCTTCAGATCGCCGCGATGTACGATCTTCCGTTCGGCCCCGGGAAGAGGTACTTCACAAGCGGTGTACCGCGCTGGATACTGGGCGATTGGCAATTCAATACGTTATTCTCAGCCCGTTCGGGCCAGCCGTTCACGGTCACGGCTTCGGGCGCGGCGCTCAATGCGCCCGATAACACGCAGACCGCCGACCAAGTGAAGACTAATGTGCAGTTACTCGGTGGAGTTGGGCCTGGTCAACACTATTACGATCCCACAGCTTTTGCACCCGTCAACCAACCGCGTTTCGGAACGTCGGGACGTAATATTCTTTTCAGCCCTCATTGGATCAATATGGATCTGAGCTTATTCCGGACGTTCCCGATCCGGGAGCGGCTGCAACTAGAATTTCGTGCGGAGGCATTCAATTTCACCAATACACCGCATTTCGACGCGCCGAATGCGAACGTGAACAGTTCGAGTTTTATGACTATTACCGCGGCCGAACAGGATCAGCGCTCACTTCGTTTTGGGCTGCGATTGGTCTGGTAATCGCGTGGTGTTCGTCACGCGGCGGATTCCAAGGTGCTGGCCATATCCGTACAACCGTCCCCGGACGCGTATCAGAACAGTAACTTCAGAGCAAATTGCAATTGGCGCGCCTGCGCGTTGGCAGTGTCGCTGATTGTCCCGAAATTGGACGCGCCCAGTGCCGCTTGCGGTATTCCGAAATTGGGTGTGTTGGTCAGATTGAACGCCTCCGTTCGGAACTCCAGCGTGAATCGTTCGGTCAGACGGAATTGCTTAAAGAGTGAGAAATCAAGCTGCCGCAGGGGAGGCGCTGTAAGAATATTTCTTCCGCTGTTCCCAATCATGTAGAGCGGCTGGGCAACGAAGGCCGACTTATCAAACCATTGCTGAGGGCTTCGCTGACCGGAAGGCAGGGTGCCGTTCGCAATGCGGTTGGGACGGTCGCCGCCTCCAGTATTGGCTCGGGCGGCGGAGTTCGTGACGGTAAACGGCGGACCGGTTTGCGCCACTAGTGCCGCATTCACAATCCAGCCCTTGATCAAGAAACCTGCAACGCCATGCAAGGACCGGCCGAAGGGCAATTCGTAATCCACCATCGCCACAAACCGCTGCCGGATATCGATATCGGAGCTGGCGCGTTCCAGGGCGCGATTGTTGACTAGCTGCGGGAACGGACCGGCGCCGTTCTTGCCGCCGCCAATTGGGGGTCCATCATCAATGGAATGAGCATACGTATAGGTAGCCTGGGCAGTCAAGCCATGTGAGAAGCGGTGCTCGAGCAAGAGTTGTAACGAGTGATAGTTCGAAATTGCATCTGAGTTTTCGAGAGTGATTCCCGACACATTTGGAAACTGGGCAAAGTAGGGCCGCCGCGGAGCAATTGCGCCGGGGCCGGGATAGCCGATATCGGCGGCATAGTCCACGGTCTGATGACGAACGAGCGAGGCTACATAGGCGGCGCTGGCGACGAATCCGGCGAATTCTCTCTGTACTGTGAGATTGAACTGATGGGCGTAGCTCGGCCTGAGATCGAGGGAGTCCACCGTGAGACTACCGACCGGGCTAGCCGGATTCACCGGGACCGCGACCGGGAAACCGTCTGAAACTCTGTTCACAGGATTGAGAATCGTAGTCGATACCGTGTACAACGATACGTACGGCGGGTTTCGGAACAATTGGGAGTTAGCTCCAAAGTTAGACGGGAAATAACTAATGCCATAACCGCCGCGGATGACGGTTTTAGGCGTTAAGGTGTACGCAAAACCGAACCTAGGAGCAAATTGCTTCCAATCGGTTTTCAAGCCAGCCGTGTCCGACACACCGTTCTGACCCGGGATCAGGGGCTGGCCGGTCGCGAGATTAAAATTTGTAAGACGGCCAAAGGCCTCCGTGAATGGCGTGAACGCGTCGTAGCGCAAGCCAATGTTCAATGTCAGCCGACGGCCGATTCGCCAGTCATCCTGCACGAATGCACCGAATTCCCAGGTCCGCAAACCGGGCTTAATGAGCAGAAAGTTTTGCGTCGTAGTGGCCGGGTATCCGATCAGCATTGATGCAATAGAGTTACCGCTGCCCGGAGTTCGGCCCGTCGGATCGTTGGTAAAGTTAGCGTCGAAATTGTAAACTCCGCGCGGCTGGTTCGAGGATGCGAAATTAATCTGGCGGCGCCTCAGATCGGCACCGAATTTAATGGTATGAGCGCCTTTCGTGTGCGTTAAATCGCCGTTGTATTGGAAGGTATTGTTATAGTCGAGCTCCGGAATAAAGCTGCTATCGCCTAAACCGCGGTACCCGGACGGGACGAACGCAGTCAGGCCGGACGATTGCAGGTCAAAATTCGCGTTCGGTATCCCTAATTGCTGACTGATCGGCTTGCCGTAATTAATGGGCAGAGACTGGAGAGCGTACCTCTCGTATCCAGCCCGAAGTTCGAGGACGAGCGAGGGTCCAAAGATGTGAACTTCATTCAACTGGATGCCTTGAGAACTCTGGAGGGCCTGCCCGGGGTAGGCGTTGGTGTCTCCACCCACTTCAATGCCGTTCGAAGGCGGCAGTTGCGATGGGATGGTGGTGTTGGTGTTGTTGATGGAATACCGGCCGTACAAGTTGTCATGATCACCGAGCCGATGGTCAATGCGGACATCGGCCGTATCATCGCGCTGCGTCTTGTTACCGACGTACGAGAAATTGTTCGCCAGCCCGGAGCCCATAGGCGCGGGATAAAGCTGCGCGACCTTAAGCGCAGCGGGATCCATTCGGCTGAGCGGGATCGTGTCGCCCGGGAAACGGGTCCGCAGGTTGCTGCCGGCAACCAACGAGAGTGGGTCGAATATGGCCGCAACGCCACTGAAGTTTCCGGACTTCATGGCAGCGGTGGGAACAGTGCTGTTGAAGGTCTGTCCCAGGTTGTATCGGAATTCCTCCCAATCGACGAAGAAGAACGTTTTGTTTCTGCGAATGGGTCCGCCGACGCTGGCGCCGTATTGATTCTGCCGGTCCATAGGCACGGGTCCCGGCGGCGCGAAGAAGTTTTTAGCGTCCAAGTTTTCGTTGCGAAGGAACTCGAACAGCGAGCCGTGGACGTCATTTGTTCCGGATTTGGTGATGAGGTTGACGACTCCACCGGCAGTCCGGCCCAGCTCCGCGGTATACAAATTGGTCTGAACACGGAATTCGGCCAGCGCGTCCATGGAGGGCCGCAAAACCATGGTCCCGATGGCGCGCTCATTATTGTCCATACCGTCGATCATGAAATTGTTGGCGTAGTCATGCATTCCGTTTACGGATAGTGACGAGGTTCGCCGCCGGTCATCGGGGCGATTGCCGCTGGACATGGCGTTTTGAACGCTTTCATTCGCGCCGGGCGCGAGTTGCGCCAAACGGATGAAGTTGCGGCCGTTGAGGGGTAAGTTCTCGACGGCGTTGCTGGTGATCAACTGCCCGACACTGGAAGAGTCGGCCTGTAATGCCGGGGCGACGGCCGCCACCTCAACACTCTGTTGCACCTGGCCGAGTTGAAGACTGATATCGACGCGTTGGCGATCGGCCGCGGCAAGGACAATATTGGAAACCGTCGCGACCTTGAAACCGGCGCGCTCCGCCCGCAAACTGTAGGTCCCAATCGGAAGGGTAGTGATGGTCCAATTTCCCGAAGCGTCACTGATGGTTTTCCGGATCAGCCCGGTGGAAGCGTTCTCGGCCGTGATATTGACGCTACTGATGACCGCATTGCTTGGGTCGGTAACCTCGCCGACGATATCGCCGGTCGCTACCTGGGCGCGAAGCACGGTGGGAAGAATACAAGCAAGCAGCGCGGAGAACAGTGTCCTCACAATAGTTCTCTTGTTCCTCATAAATCCTCTGCCCCATTTCGGGTCTAGACATGGTCTTGCCAGGATTTCCGTTTCAGCTTCCTGGCCGCACCGATTATATGTCCAAGTACAACCGTTGGAGCTTTCTTATTGGGCGTTGCTCAATCGGGATGGCGACTCACTCGACGCTTTGTGAGAGGGCCAGTGAGAAGCCGGCAGCGGGAGCCGTGGGTTAACTGGCGAAGTTGTCGAGATTGGAGAGGATGTCGTCAGACGTGCCGCGCATCTGCACTAAGAGGGAGCGAACGGCGACTTTGAATGTGACAAGGCGATAGCCTACAAAAGTCCGATACTCGAAAAGCGATTTAGCCGTATTGGCAGCATCCCGAAGCTGCTCCTGACTTTTTTCGCTTCGCCAGAGAAGGAGAACCGACGTGGGCGACCACCGGAACACTTTGCCGTCCGGAGCCAGCGGCTGGATCTCCTTCCGCGCAAACTCCTCGAGCAGTTTATCCGAGATGTCGCCACCATGAAGGCCAATCAACTGCTTCAGCGTATCGGCGACAAACAGTGTCGCGTAGGCAGTTCCCTTCGCGCCGGTGTCGCGGAGGACCAAATTCATATCGTCGATCGCTTCCTGGCGAAGCGCCATTCCTATTCCGTAACGCGATGCAGCCTGTTTGGAATCCCGGATCCGACTGTCAAGAAACTCCAGAGCTCCCTGAGCTTGCTGGCGTTCCTGCGTTGCCTCCTGGCGAACGTTTAGCATCACTTTGGAAAGATGGGTTCGCAGCGTACCCAAGTCTTCCATTTTGGTTGCTAACTGTAGAGAGTCTTCCAGCTTTTGAAACCGTGAGCCCGCCGCCTGGCTACCGGAGGAGAGATAGGCGACCGCTTCACTCAGAGTGCCCAGAACTTTCCGGAAATCCTCGGCCCGCTCCTGGTCGGCTTTTTTCAGGCGATCGTGGAACTGCGCATAGAGATCCTCGAAACGCTGCGCAAATTCATTGAGGGCATTGGGATCGTGATCGGGACGCAGGTTTTCACGCAGAGAATCCAAGTTCTTTGCGAGATCGGCAAGAGCTTCACCGATTAAGACAGACCGGACGGTCTCCAGAACGCTTGAACTAAAGCCAAAATACCCGGTGACCGCCTCGGGTTTGCGGCCGATCTCGGGACCGTTACGGGGGGCATACAGGTATTTCTCGAGGCTGAGAAGGCTCAACTGATCTCCGGTCTTCGAGTCCTTATCGGAGGAAATCCCAAAAGTCTGCGAGGACTTTTGGGACGGTAGGCCTAAGGTGGTCCGGGTTTAGAGTCCTCCGGGCAGAGTGCCCAAAAAAATAAATCCTGTCCCTTGAAACGGGCAACTAACGGCTGATTGTTCACGGCCAGCTTACGGAAACGCTTCAGTTTGTATATCGCAGCGACGTTCTTGTGCGCATTGGCCGTGACAACCGGCTGCACGGCCAAACAATCCGCTCCCGCCAGGCAGGTTCAAACAGAACATCCAGCCAGTCAAAAAGGTGAAAATCAATCGATTTCCGAACTACGCGAACCAGATCATTCCTTGGTTTTGCCGCTGAACTTCGCCCACCGCACCGGCGATCTGGACGAAATGATAAAAGAGCGAAATATCCGCGCTCTTGTGGTTTATAGTCAGACAGGTTTTTTTTACGACAAAGGACGACCGCGTGGAATTTTCTATGAGGCGCTTGAGGAATTTCAGAAGTTCGTTAACGTAAGGTTCAAAACCGGCAAACGCCCGATCAATGTCACTTTTCTTCCCGTGCGACCGGACCAATTGGAATCCGGCCTGACACAAGGATTGGCAGACATCATAGCGACAGGAATCATCGTTACTCCCGAACGCGCGCAGCGTGTTGCCTTTTCCGCACCAATTGAATCGCATGTGAAGCTGATCGTGGTAACAGGTCCGAACTTTGGGCCGTTGACGGCTCTGGATGAGCTGAGTGGCAAAGTCATTTATGCCAATCCGTTGACAGTGGCGTACGAAAGGCTGGAACAACTTAGCGCCACCATCAAGAAGTCCGGCAAGGCTCCCATCCAAATCAAGGCTGCCGACAAGACACTGATGGATGAGGACCTTCTCGAAATGGTGAACTCGGGTTTGTTGCCGGCGACGGTCACCACGTCCGACCGCGCCCAGTTTTGGACTAAGATTTTCGACCACATCACCGCGCACCCGGACCTGCCGATTGCAAGCGAAGGACAGCTGGCATGGGCACTACGCAAGAATAATCCACAGCTGAAAGCACTGCTTGATGAATTCGTCCAGCGGCACCGCGCAGGAACATCGTTTGGCAACGTAGTGCTGCAGCGTTACCTGCGTGATACCAAATGGGTGAAGAATTCAACTTCAGCGGAAGAAATCGCCAAATTTCGGGCCAATGTCGGATTTTTCAAACAATATGCGGGGCAATATAACTTTGACTACCTGATGATCGCTGCGCAAGGATATCAGGAATCACAGCTTGACCAAAGCAAGATAAATCCCAGCGGCGCGATGGGAATCATGCAGGTAATACCGAAGTTTGCCGCGGCGCCGCCCATCAATGTGCCTAACGTGACGAGTGCTCAAGCCAATATTGAGGCAGGCGTCAAGATGTTGAAGCACATCTCGGAGAGATATTTCAACGACGGCAGTCTCGATCGAGTGAATCGCACCTTGTTCACATTCGCGGGATATAACGCCGGCCCGACTCGAATCGCCCGGCTTCGCAAGCAGGCCAAGCAGCAAGGTCTCGATCCGAATCGATGGTTTGGCAATGTGGAAGTGACCGCCTCCAGAGCAATCGGTCAAGAAACAGTGCGATATGTTGCAAATGTCTATAAGTACTATGTCGCTTACAAATTGAGCCAGGAACAAGCTGAAGCCCTTCAAAGAGGAAAAGCTGCAACAGCTCAATAGGTAACTCCGAGTCGCGAAAGACTGGATAAGAGCACCCGGCTTGGGCGCCGATAGTGTGGAGTTCCAGCGCTATGCTCTTCCCATGGGCGACGCCCCGCACCCAACGGCAATCGAGATCCGTCCCGCTGTTCCAGACGATGCCGACGGCATCGCCCGCACGTTTCTCGAAAGTGCCGCCTATCATGCCGAGCTTGATCCGGAACGGTATTGGATACCCGCCGTTGAGACGATATCGGCGCGCTACCGAGAGGGCCTGCAGCATCCCTCACACGCGGGCAGGAAGGATGTGACATTTGTCGCAGAACTCGGCGGCGAGATCGTTGGATTCCTGGCCGCCCGCCTCGAACAATCGCCGGATGCAATGCACCGGGAAATAATTTACTGCCACATTGCCGAGATCGCGGTACGGCGCGAGCGCTGGAACCAAGGCATCGGCGGACGCCTGCTTCAGGCGGCTGAAGACTGGGGGCAGAGGGTGGGCGCGGAGTTTGCATCCTTGGAATATCTCGCCGCAAACACGCGCGCGAGCTTGTTCTATCAGAAGCACATGGGCTACCGCGTGGTATCCAGCATAGCCGTAAAGCGGCTTTCGCGGTGAAGCGAATTCGCAGCGTGCCGGGTTGGACGGACGACGTCTGTTCGCACACAGCGCCGGCCCAAAAATCTTGCGCGAATTAAGTTCCACCACTCCGCGCCTGTTGGTAGCCGCGCAACATGATCACCACTCCGATGAGGTTGAGCACGGGTGGCGGCAACAGCAGAGCCCAGCCGAGCAGGGTGAGCGACGGGACGCTCAGGACATACGAGATATCGGTAAATAGATCGGAAAAACGCACTCCCGCTTCGACGGCAAGCCATACGGGATTCTTTCGCCAGCGCCAGAGTGTAATGGCTTGGGCAACAGCAAAGGCAGCCCATTGGCCGGCGGAACGACGCAAGAGCGCAGTCTCCAAGCCAGCTGGAGCCGCACGATGGAAGGCACCGAACCATGCGTCTGGTGCGAGCCAGGCCATGAGGCACAGGAGGGTGTCCTCCACAAAGGCGGCCCACAAGTAGATGAGAATAACGATTTGCAGCCGTCGCCCGATCACAACTACTATTACCGCTATTTCAACCGGCTTGGCCGTTTAGCAGTCCATCAGGGTCGATCCGGATGATTGCGCGGGTCGTCCGCTTGCAAGCGGCGCCACTGATCGGGAACGAGAATTTTGCGCAGCTCGATCAGCATTCTTCCATTGGCTTTTTCGAGTTCGGCACGCGCTTCCGCGACACGATCGATCTGAGCTAAGATTCTAGGCTCATCCACGCTATCCGCGGCGACGAGCGGTTTGAGTGCGGCTTCCTCTCTGCGCAGCGCGTTGTTCAACTCGATGAGTTTGGCGCGGTTGCGGTCGAATACCTTGTCCATGCCTTTCTGTTGTTCGCTCGTCAACTGCAGCAGTTGCACGAGACGCGGATCAGTCCACCAGCGGCCCGGAGGGCCGACATGAATGGAGCGATCCGTGGGCCCAGGCGGAGGCGGACCCGGAGGACGTGGGCCCGGCGGATGCTCCGCATGCGGGCCTGGACCTTGGTCCGGAGGAGCCGGCCCCCCGGCGGCGGAATACCGTTCGGAATCCTGTAGCAAAGAGTTATTTGGCACGGAGGAGAGCGACACCATTCTGATTATTGGTGCGTGTCAATGCCGGGCCCTGAAACTTAAGGATTGTCACTTCGGCGAGATAGAGGACACGGCAACCTTTTTCGAGATGGCCGCCGAAGGCACCTTTTTCGGGGCTCGAGAGCGTGATGTGAATATGCGGTTCACCGGCGGCGACGATTCCGCCCGCGTTCAGGATTTCGAATGGTCCTTTTACCGTTTTGAATGCGTTGACAGGTTTGAGGGCGGTAGAGGTGACGTAATGGTAGGTGCAACTTTGTACGGAGCCGGAACCGACCATGACGTAGCCATCCTGGATATTCTTTTGCCGGATCACATCGAGGATAGATTCGAGCAGAAGAGCATCGCGATCGAGAAGGACGCGGTAGGCAGCTTGGATTTGAGTGGGCTCGAAGATTTTGGCCGGGGGAGCGGTATTGGTTTGGGCGAATGCGGCGGTGGCTTGCGTCAACAGGGTTAGCAGCGCGGCGAGACGGTGGTTGCGTTTCATTTGATTTGACTTCCGAGGTTGTTTGTTCAGGAATGCGGTTCTATGATATGATCCCCCGCCAAGACTATGCCGCTTCTCGATACTCAACCGTTCAAATCCTCGTTTCACGGTGAACTGTTCGAACCGAAAGATAATGGCTACGACAATGCCCGCCGGATTTGGAACGCCAGCGTCCAAAAACGTCCGGCACTGATCGCTCGCTGCTCGGGGATCGCCGACATCATCGCGGCTTTGGATTTCGCCCACGCTGATGGACTGCTGACCGCAATCCGAGGTGGTGGTCACAATGTCGGCGGCCGCGCGCTCTGCGATGACGGGATTGTAATCGACCTTTCGCAAATGCGTTCCGTGCATGTTGATCCCGGCAAGCGCACGATCCGGGTTCAGGGAGGAGCCACGCTGGGCGACCTCGACCGAGAAACGCATCCGTTCGGCCTTGCCGTCCCGACCGGAATCGTTCCAAAGACCGGGATCGGGGGCTCACCTTAGGCGGTGCTGTTGGCTGGCTCCTTCGCAAGTATGGAATGTCGATCGATAACCTGTTGTCTTGCCAAATAGTGACCGCCGACGGCAAAGTACTCACCGCAAGCGCCAATGAGAATGAAGATCTCTTCTGGGCGCTTCGCGGCGGCGGCGGGAATTTCGGGGTCGTCGCCTCTTTCGAGTTTCAGGCCCATCCTGTCCATACAGTCTTAGGAGGAATGATACTTTACCCACGCGACGCGGCTATCGATGTGCTCCGCAATTTCCGCGACTGCATTGAAGCTGCTCCGGATGAGCTCACTGCCTATGCAGCCCTCCTTCACGCTCCGGATGGCGCTCCTTTAGCCGGGGTGATTCCCTGCTTTTGCGGCGATATTCCTCAAGGCGAAAGGGTGCTGCAGCCCCTGCGTGCATTTGGCAACCCGATTCTTGACACGATCCAACCGTTGCCCTTCCCGGCGATGCAATCGTTGCTTGCAGCTTCCTTTCCCAATGGAAACCACAACTACTGGAAACCCACTCTGCAACGGGACCTGTCAGACGCTGCGATCACTGCGATTGTCGAGCATGCCAACAAAATGACCTCGCCGCTTTCATTCCTCGTGGTTGAACACTATGGAGGCGCCAGCGGCCGGATCCCGAAGGATTCCACGGCATTTCCGCATCGCGATCTGCCGTGGGATATCTTGTTTGTCGCCCAGTGGACTAATCCTGCAGACACTGCACGGCATCGCGACTGGGCTCGATCCGGAGAAGAGACCCTTCGCCCTTTTTCGGCAAACGCGCATCTCTCCTCCGCGCTCGATGTTGAGGCGGAAGAGGTCATCGACACGGCCTTCGGCTCCAACCTGGCGCGATTAGCGGCTGTCAAGCAGAAATACGATCCGACCAATTTCTTTCGGATGAATTACAACATCAAGCCGCGAGTAGCGGAGGCCGGCGCTGCGTAAAACGACCGCTGCTGGTGAAGAACTCTTTCTGCGCGTCGCGTTGGGACCGACTCGATCTGACTTCATTCAGTCGCGACCGATTCATTGCGTGCTGAAATTTTCGACCAGCATGAGATCGCTGCCTTCCTCGTCGTATTCGTCAAAAAGGATGTAACGGGAATCGGGCGAAACGCTCATCCCGCTGTGGAATGGATGCTTCGCCAACACTACGGGAATGCTCCGATGCGTGGCGAAGCTGAAGAACCGAATGAATCGTTCTTGGCCCGCGTGCGGCGGCGCGCCGTAGTAGATCCCTGTCGAGGTTACGGTGTATCCAACGGGGAACCGTTGAGTTGGCCACACTACCTTCACCGGCTGGCCGCCTTGAACGGGCACGCTCCAGATTTCGCCGGGATCGCGCAGCACGTGAAAAAAGAGTGTCCTGCCACCGGGTAATTCGGCGGCATTGTGTGCTGCGGCGGAAGTAGTAATCTGTATCGGATTGCCTCCGTCAATAGACATTCGCCAGATCTGCATCTCACCGGATCGCCTGCTCGAAAAAAATATCGACCGCCCATCACGCGAGTAAGTGGGGTAGTGGTCCTCCCAGTTGTTTGTGGTCAGACGCTTCACCGGCCCGCCAGCTGCCGGCATCTCATACAATTCCGTCGTTCCCTCAGGACGGGCGTGAAAGGCGATCCGCTGCCCATCGTGGGACCAACTCGGATGCCCCACTATGGGTCCGCCGAAAGATGTCATGCGAACGGGATTCGAGCCGTCCGCTTTCGACACCCAGATCTCGCGAGAACCGGACCGCGAGGACGCGAACGCGATCTTCTTGCCATCCGGAGAATACTTCGGGGTCTGGTCGATCCAGGTAGAAGAAATAAACAGCTCTGCCGAAACCGGGGGCACTCCGTTCTTGGGTAATTCGGCACGCCAGATATTGGTATCCTCCATTTGTCGCGAGTACACGAGATGGCGGCCAAGGGAAATTTCCGAAACTTCATCACGGAGCGATACGGTTCGAGCGGGAGTCTGGGGGTGGGCGACATTCATGATTCGTATTTCGCGCGCTTTGCTGGATTCATCGCCGAAAACGTACAAAATTTGGCGGCCATCGCGGGTCCAAGCTGGCTGAGCGGACCATCGGTTGTAGTGAGTCAACCGCCGTGCCTCGCCCGCGGGCCGGAGCTTCGCGTCTAGAGGCTGCAGATAAATCTCGGCAACAAAGCCGCCCGGAAGGCGGCTGAAGGCAAGGCCGCTGCCATCTTGTGAAAAGGCGGGCATCTGGTCACTATGGAAGCTGGAGGGCGGCATGGTGAGACGGCGTTTCTCGCCGGTGAGCGAAAACATGTAGATGCCTTGGCAGCGGTCCGCGGGCTCGCGATGGGAGGCGGCGATCCAGCGTCCGTCCGGTGACCAGGCAAGTGAAGACGGCTTTCTTGGTGAAAACCAAGGTAGCTCGCGCGTCTCGGCGAGCGTGTGCTCCGGACCTCCCGCGGCCGGTACCAGCACCAGTTGCGCGCGTTCGGCGCTCAATCGGCGCAGGAATGCAATGGTGCTGCCGTCCGGAGACCAGACCGGGCTCACGTCGTCTGTTGAATCGGTTGTCAGACGGATTGGCGTGCCTGAAGCGATAGGTACAACGTAGATATCGAAATTGTCCTGGTTCTCGCCATTCCACGTGAACACCACCTGCCTGCCATCGGGGGAGATCGCCGGATTTGCTTCGAACCCGCGGAACGTTGTCAATGGTACAGCGTGTCCGTCCCGCGGAACAATGCGTCTCGAGAGCGCGAAAAACGCGCAAGCCCCAGCGACCGCCAGCGTTGTGATTGCGGCGATCCAGCGGATGACCTTGGATTTTCTCGAAGGAACTGGAGTCGTTTGAATCCCTTTGGTGTTCCGAGCGTCCTGCTCTTTCACTTCCGCCCGGAACCGGTAACCGCGCTTTGCGAGCGTCTCGATGTACCGCGGGTGTTCGGGGGAGTCCCCGAGTGCCTGTCGCAGCCGGGTGACCGCGGCATTCAATCCATGCTCGAAATCGACGAAGGTGTCATCGGCCCAGAGTCGTCTTCGGAGTTCATCGCGAGTAACCGGTGTTCCGGGTTTCTCCAACAGAGCCGCCAATATTTGAAAAGGTTGCGCCTGCAGTTTGAGGCGTACACCGTGCTTGCGGAGCACGCCCTGCTCCAGGTCGACCTCGAAGGGCCCAAAGCGGATGATGCGGGTCTCACGAGCAGACTGCACAACGCGTCGCCTAGCCAGCCAGTATAGAAGAATCTCAATTCGCTTGGGTTGAGAAATCTCACCGAAGCCAGAATCTCTCGTTGTTTGTGCGGCTTAGCTCGCGATCTTACGTTTCCTTTTCGTGACGCGCGAAGACCTGGTGATCGCGTCAGAATATGCCATTCCCGGTAAGCGCAACGGCTAAATCGCCGGATGCCGAACGGACGTTGTTCGAAAAGAGAAATGGCAAATGAAAGCACAACTATTTCTTGGCGCCTTACTGGTCCAGTTTCTTGCGACTGGGCAAACATCAATCGAACAATCGCTGTGCGCGGAGTTCAATGAATTAGCCATCGCTAGAGCAGTCCCGAACCGGTTGGACCAGGCTGAAGCGGCTATCTCTGCCGCGGTGTCGCAGGGCAAATATATTTGCGCCGGAGTGGTGTCAGGCAAAGTCGCGGCTCTCCTGTCCTTTTATTATGGACGTATTCGCGATTCCGAGGCATTCGCCACACGCTCGCTCGACCTCCTTCAGAAAAACGTTGATCCGGACGATCCGATGTTATTGCGCCCGCTTCATGTTCTCGTGATTGCCGGGCTCGAGCAGGGCAAACTTAGAAAAGCCGAACAAGCCTTTGAGCAGATGTTACAAGTTCGCGCAGAGCGCCCAGAGCAGCGTGGGCAAGTTCACATCATAGGAGGTGCGCTGCGGCAGAAGCAGGGCAAGTGGAAAGAAGCCGAATCTGAATATCTTCTGGCATATGAAGAGTGCAAGCAATTGGGAAAGGCAGATGCCGATGCAGGCGCGATCCTCGGTTATTTGGGCGACCTATATACAACGGAGGGGCGGTTTAAGGAAGCCTCCTGGGTGCTGGATCGCGCCCTGGCTATCATAGCGGTTGCCGAAAATGCTTTGCCCCTGGATCGAATCAAGCTCTTGTACGCCAGAGCGGTGGCGCACGCAAGGCAAGGCGAATGGCCGGAGGCGGAAGAGAAATTGCGCCTGGCAATTGCGATCGCCGACGGAGTCGGCGTGTCGGAATCCCTCGTGCTCAGGCCACTGTTGAGCAATTACGCGATTGCTCTGCGCAAGAACCACCATCGGAGAGACGCTCGCGCCGCCGAGAGCCGCGCTTCGGCGCTCCCTCGCGATCCGGCGGCGGACGCCGTTATTGATGTCGGTGAACTATCGAAAGGCCCGAGAGCCCGCCAGTATTGATCGGAGGGGACGGCGGTTGCGGCCGCGACGGCCGGCAATGACGGAGAACTGATCTGCATAGGCGCCATTGACTAATAATCAATGGCAATGTTCGCTGGTTAATCGTGGAAGACTCACAGGACAGGGCTCTGCTGCCGTCCGTCATAGTGAGCGCGGCCAATCTTCTGGAATCAGCCTCAATAGAATCCAAATTGGCAGAGCGAAAAGTGCCGTTTGCGCGAGGAACACGATTGTACAAACCAGTGGAACGTTGGCAGAGCCTAGCGGGACGAAATGAGCCACTAGGCGCAAGATCGAATCGCTTGGAGTTTGTGTATATGCCACAACATTTCGCAGAACCGTGATCGGTCGCGTCGGCAGAACGGACACAAAGAGAATGGCGGCTTCCAGAAAGGCGCCACAGCAGACGGACAAAAGTATTCTCTGCACCGCCACGACCACGATCGTATCTCACGTTTGGTATCGCCGGTTTGCAGACTCGGTTCAACGCAGTTTTAGGACACTACGTGAATGATTCGATCGGACCTTCTATCGAAGTGCAACGCGGTGGGCGAGGTCCTGAAAACGTGGGTCGCCACGAATGGGATCGAAAAAGGGATGTACTTTAAGGAATTGCAGAATGCCTGATTGCTCTGCATAGGCACGCTCGAACCACGAAAAAGCTTCATTGTAATTGTGAAGCGCCAAATACGGATTGATGAAAGCCCCAGCGGGGACAAAGGTCTTTTGACGCCGCTGCTTCAATTCATCAATAAGACGAAGCGCTTGGCTGCGACGCCCGGCATAGGCATCTGCTGTCGCTAGCAACTCGATAGACCCGGGGCTGCGGCCCATAAGGGAGACTGTCTTGTCGAGCTCGACAATCGCTTCATCCGGCCGGCCTTTGCCAATCAGCGCGAAACCCAGGTACCAGTGGGCAAATGCAGAGTCCGGATGAATTGAGAGAACGCTTCGGAGTTCCCGAATCGCATCGTCGTAGCGGCGGGCATGGAACAGAATCCAGCCGATGTTAATGCCGGTAGTGCCCAGCGGGTCCAGCTCCCGGGCACGCTGGGCCCAGGCAAGGGCCTCCTCTATGCGCCCTTGGCACAACAGCCAATTCGCAAATCCCAAGTGGGCGGCTGCGTCATTCGGTTTTAGCTGAAGGGCCTTCTGGTATTCCGCTTCGGCGTCGCTCCATTGCCACTGTCTCTGATACACCGCCGCCATCAGGACATGCGCATCGGCCAGTTCAGGGTCCAGTTCCAGCGCCTTCCGGGCTGCACGGATGACCTGCGGACGCATTTGATCGGGAGGAGCGCCAACAAGAATGAGGCTGAGATTCTCATACGCGTTCGCCAGGCCGAGATAAGCCGGCGCAAACGTGGGGTCTTTCGCGATCGCATTCTCGAAATGCGTGATACTCCCTTCGAGCTCAGCCCGAGTATTATGGGTGCCGGCTTGTCCTTTCAGGTAGCTCTCATAAACACCGGGCGAGACATGACGCGCGGCGACAAGCCTGGAATGTTCCTGTCCGGTAACCGTTACCGCGACCCTTTCGGCGATGGACTGCGCCACGTCGCTCTCCAGAGAAAGCACGTCCCCGATTTCGCGGTCATAGGTTTCCGACCAGAAGTGTTCGTCCGCCGCGCCGCGAATCAATTGCGCGTGGACCCGAATCCTGCCGCCTTCGCGGATTACCGATCCCTCCACTAAGGCGTCCGCCCGCAGCATCTTGGCGATCTCCGGCGCCGAGAGCTTCGTGTCTTTGAAGCGCATCGCTGAGGTGCGAGACAGGACGCGCAGGTCGCGAATCGCGGAGAGGCGGCTGATGAGTTCCTCGGTCATTCCGTCGGCAAGGTATTCCTGTGCCGGGTCGCCAGACAGATTTTTCAAAGGCAACACCGCGAGGGACGTGATGGCGCGTCGCCCCGTGGTTTTAATGTTGCTGCGGTTCAGTATGAAGCCAATGGCAAAGCTTGCTACTAAAATTGCCCCGGTGAGTAAGACTCTCGAGCGAGTAGAAGCAAATCTCGGTTTAGCTGGAAGATCTACAAGATCCGTAGCGGCGGCATCGGTGACTTCGTGCGGAGGAGCGGTCGTCGACTCGACTGCCGGCACAGAGGCTATCGACGGCCGAACATCCGCCAGCGGTGCTATGAAGCGGTAACCACGGCGCGGAATCGTCTCCACGTAGCGCGGTGTGCCCGAAGAGTCATCGAGTACCTCACGGATGCGAGCAATTGCGTTGTTTAGCCCGTGATCGAAATCGACGAACGTGTCCACTTTCCAAAGCTGGGAATGAAGTTCTTCACGCGTGACCACCTCGCCGGCATGCTCAATCAGTACCGCCAAGACTTGGAATGGCTGCCCCGAAAGTCGCAGCCGCATGCCGTTTTTGCGGAGTTCTTTCGATCGAAGGTTGATCTCAAACGAATCGAAACGGAGGACTGCGGCATCCTGCGTCGGCATCAAGCGAAGCGTAGCACACGCTCCGCTTCGGAGATCTCCTCCGATCGTTTGTCAAATCAACGACTTAGCCTCTGATTTCCATTTGATGGGAAAAGGAGCACGGTAGGATTGCGCGCTCCACAGCTGAGCGCCGAAGATCGTTCCCGAGCCGCAATATTGGTCGAACGGAGTTTCAGTATGTGGGCTAGCGATCTCTATTGCGGCGAATCTCTAACTCGTGAAAAGGAGTCTCATGCAACATTCAAAGATCTCTCTTACTGCCGCGCTCGTCGGACCACTCGGAAGGCAGGAATTAAATACTTCGAGTCATTTTTTGAAGAACAAAATTCTGGGTCCGCTGGCGCTTCTTGGCCTGGTGCTTGCGCTCAACATCTGCGCGCCGGCGGAAACCCCGAATCAAACCAAGTTTCATGGGGTAATCAACGACTTTACGCCTGCATCGACCGGTGGCCCCTGGGAGGTCCGGGGTTCGTGGTCGTTGGTCGTTAAGTGTAAGCACGGTAAGGCCGATTGCCCGGCCGATTTTTCGGCGGCTCTGACAATGGAGCGCTCTGACGAGGGGATCACAGAGAACGGCCATGGCGACTTTAACGGCGACAACCCTGCGGATCGCATGGCGCACACACATCACATCACTCTGGCTGACGGTCAAGTTACGACCATCACTGGCGGAATTGAAATAAAGGGCCCCGCCATGGTTAGTGGGAATGGAGCTTTCCCGCCGCCTTTTCAGACTAATAAGGACCTTTCGGCACTGACGATCGATATCACTGGGGGCAACGCCGTTGACTTCTCGAACGTCGCGTTGACTTTCGGGGATCAGGCCGCTGGGCATTTCGGAACGCTGCCTCTACACGGCGTCGTTCGTGGTTCGTCCGACAAATCGGATAAATAGCTCACCGATTCAAGCCGCCAAAGGGGAAAAGAGTCGATATGCGAGGAACGCGCCGAAGTGGTGTTTGCACCCTGATCGTAGTTGGACTTGCCGGGCTAGTACCCGCCGATGTGATCTACAACGAGAGCGTTTCCGGCGATCTGTCAAACGCCGGTCTTGCTCCGACCGTCTTGACCGTGTCTCCGGGATCGAACGAACTATTCGGAACGACCGGCAAAAGCGACGCTGGAGTGGTCGATCGAGACTATTTCTGGTTTACGGTCCCCGCTGGCTCGGTGCTTTCCTCGCTCGTCCTCACTCCGGGAACGCAAACCCTCGGGCCGCTCGGTGCTTCATTTATCGGGATTGAGGCAGGTCCGCAGGTGACCGTCAGCACCAGTGCTACCGACGCCACGGGACTTCTGGGTTGGGTCCACTACGACACGAGCGATATTGGCAAAAACATTCTGCCTCTGATGGGTAGCTCCGGTCTTGGCGCGACCGCTTTTACTCCTCCGTTACCGACAGGAACTTACTCGTTTTGGGTTCAGGAAGCAAGTGTCGGCACGGTCAATTATGGATTCGATTTCGTGACCACACCTACTCCGGAGCCCAAGTGCTGGACGCTCCTGCTGACCGGCCTCATTCTGCTAGGAACTTGCCGGATACGGCCAGGCATTTTGTAGGTGCTCCGTGAGAATTTTCGCGTTTGCTTGGCTAGTTGTAGTTCTCTCAACCTGTCTTTTCTGCCAAGCCTCCGAAGACCCGTTCTCCGCCCGATTGGAGGCGCTCCATAGCAAGTGGTTCGCTGCCTTCGATGCAGGCGACTGGGCAGTTATGGATGAAATGGAAATGCCCAACCTGGTGCTCATTCTGCCGAATGGCGAGATTATTCAGAAGAAGACAGAGCCCAGAACGGGCAAGGCGCCGCCCAACAAAGGCTTGACCCATTCGTTAGAGAATGCCTCCATCCGGCAATTCGGCAACGCTGCGATTCTGACAGGCGTGCTTCTTACCAGGAAGGACATCGGTGCGACCCGAGAGCCTACAACTATCGTCTTCGTCAAAAGCGCGGGTGTTTGGAAAATCGCGTCCGCGCATTGGTCTGCGATACCGAAATAGTGCGTTCGCGAGAGCAGCAAAAATGATAAATTCATCATCGGCCCGCTGTTGCTAACCGCGGCCAGCAACGTCTCCATCGGGCGGTAGGGTCTTCCTCAAGAAGATGAACGATCAGACGATGCTGTTCGCGCTCAAAAGGAGTACGGAATACAGATTTCCGTTTTCGGTAACTGAGTATTTCCGGAACTTGATTATTCAGCAGTTTGCTCCTCTATCTCGAGCATCGTACGCCAGACAGCGATCCATCCGTCATTTTGGCCCCGAAATACCCACAAATCTCTGCCGCTTGCGCGATATCGCTCGGCGGAGCGCTCGTAGATCATGTCATATCGGAAAGTAACAACCGCCGTATCGCCGATGAGATCGCTTTGGTAATCATGGTCATGGAATTCGTGAACTTTGGCGTTCTCGCAAAAGTCTCGAAAGCCAGCAAGAAACTGATCGCGCCCCTGAATCCGGCCGGTAAAGCCAGGAAAAACCATCACTATGTCCGGGTCCACCATCGGCGCAAGAGCTTCCACCTGGCCATTGAGCCAAACGCGGTTGATCGTTTGGACGACTGTTTTTACAGCCTCATGTCTGGATGTTTGCATTAGCTAACGGGCCGCCATACCTTGCTCATAGCCCATGGGCTCATCTTCTAGCACCGCGAAGAACGTCCGCGCGCCCCCCAGTGCCTCCGGAACGCTCCGGACTGCAGACACGCGCAGCTCAGTTGGAAAAAAATAAGGAAAGCTGCCGTTTCGGTTTCTTTCGATCGTCGAATACGGAGCGCCCATTCAGGCTTGGCGAAATGGCTTGTTCGTGCCGGATCGCAGAGTCGAAGTCGGCCACTGGCTCGTATTGATTCTCGACCTGGCGGACCAGTCGATCGAGGCGTTTGAATCCTTCCAGCTTTTCCGTGTGGCCCAGTTTCGCGGCGTCCAGGGCACGGCGCAAAACGGCGAGCGACTCATCATAGGTCTTCAGCGGCACGGGGAACGGGTGACGATCCTTGCCGCCCAATGCGAACGAGAAGCGGGCCGGATCCCTGAAGCGGCTGGGGGTACCATGGACCACTTCGGCGATGAGAGCGAGCGTCTGAAGCGTGCGCGGCCCCAGATTTTCGACGAGTAACAAAGACGCAAAATCGCGCAGTTCGCGGCTGTAGCTTGCCGCCAGGACCGCACCCAATCGCTTGAGATCGATGTTTTCTGCGCGCACGTCATGATGCGCCGGCATGACGAGTCCTTGCACCGTCGATAACGTTTCCTCGGGCGAGGCGCGGGCGATTGTGAGCAGCGCCTCTTGTGCCGGGCCGGCGCGGCGATCGACCAGGTTAAGGATCTGGCCTTCGCTCGCGCCGACGATACCTGTGTGCGGCTCACTGGTGAAATTGCGCACTGAAGCCGAATGCCAGTGATAGCGACGCGCGAGTCCGGTTCTATCATTCAAGCCCTGCTGGATAACGGCCCAATCGCCCGAGGCAGTGACCGCGAAGGTGTGCAGATAGATTTGAAATCCGTCTCCGATGGCGTTGTTATCAATTTTGGCGGTGAGGCGGCTTGTTCTTACCAGGGCGGCGCCGTCCAGACCATGCTGGTCCGCGATCGACAGCAGCTCGGCGGGAGTTTTCCGGGATTGTTTGCCGCGGCCGCCGCAAAAATAGACGCCGAACTCCTGCGCACGCGGATTCATGCCTCGCTTCAGCGAGCCCATGACGGAAGTGGTGATTCCCGAAGAATGCCAGTCCATGCCCATGACGCAGCCGAGCGCCTGAAACCAGAACGGATTGCTAAGCCGCGAGAGAAATTCACCGACGCCGTAGTCTGCGATAACGTTTTCGGCGATGGCCGTCCCGAGCTTTTCCATCCGCTCGGCGAGCCAGGGCGGCACACGCCCGCCGTGCAGCGGCAAATCAGCGAATCCCGAGCGTCTCATTTCCTATTCCGATCTTAGATCGAGTTTTCCGCCTCGACTATTATCACGGAAATGGCTCCTGCCGCACCTTTGTTTATCAGTTACTCGCGTAAGGACTATTATTTTGCCGAATCACTCGCGTTTCACCTGTTGCGGCGTGGAGTTTCGGCGCGGCTGGACGTGAAAGACCTTTCCCCCGGCGGATTTTGGGAAAGCGACCTGGAAGGGGCGCTCGATGCCGCGGCGTGCGTTGTTTTGGTGGCGTCTCCGGAAAGCGTGAAGAGCCCGAATGTGCGGAAGGAATGGGAACGGGCCAAGGAGCAAGGAAAGCGAATCGTGGTTGTTGTGAGGCGGGGAGCGCGGCTGCCGGCAGAACTCGGTAATTGCGAGGTGGTGGACTTTCGTGGAGCGTTCATGCCTGCGCTGGGACGCTTGGTTGAGAGGGTGGGCGGGAATGGAAGCGAGGATTCGAACAGGTACGCCCGGTGGCATTTTTGGAAGCTGCCGCCCTGGATCCTAGCATTGGCGGTTACATTGGTCGTCCCGATTGCGGCCTATTTCGCATTGGCGAACTGTAACTCGAAGGATTCGGACGCTGCCGAGGCCATATTTCGCATACTGCTGCCGGTGTTCGCGCTGCTGCTTTTGTGGTATTTGGGGCTTTCGTTCGTTCGCCGGCGCATGGGCATGACACATGTTGTGGTGTGCTTCCTTTTTGCAATTGCGTGGACGATCTATCCGCTGCTGCTTTTTTGGCATTCGGGAACCGCTGGATTGGCAAGTTACGCGAGCGGAATGAGGCACACGATCACCGAGCGTCCACTCGAGATCGAATTGCTTGGAGCACTGCCGTTGGTGGGGCTGTTTATCCTACTGGTTGTTCAGCCTGAGGAACTGCCGCGGTGGACACCTACGGCGCGAGCGTGGGGCTGGTATCGGGCGCGACGTGCGGCGACGATGCCGGAGCTGGAAAAAGTTTCCGCGCTCAAAACGGTGGATCGCTTTTACCTCTTGTACGATCCGATAGATCGGCCGGCGGCAGATCGGCTAAAAGTGGAACTCAAGCAGACCGGCGCTACAGAGGATACGAGCGGTGGAACTGCCATCGTGCTGCTTACCAGCAGGGCACGGACAGAATGGCTGGTCCATAATGCGCGGCAACTCCCGGCGAAAGTGATGACTATCGTAGGCACGAGCATTCGCCTGCCGGAACAATTTGACTGGTTGTGGCGCCGCGAGTGGATCGATTTCCGCCATTGGGATATGAACCGGCTGGACCGGAAGAAGGGTTTGCTTGCGGTTCCGGAAGCGGTGACCGGAACGCGGTTTCCTACCCCAGTACGGATCGCGCATCATCTTTTATGTTCGATGGCTGGGCTGGCAATGCTTTTACCTCCGCTGGAGGATCCGAAGGATATTGGCGAGGCTGAAGCCGCGGTGGGTTTCGCTCTGCTTCTCTGGTGCGCCGTGCCGGCGCGACGACTTTTGCGGCGTACGGTTTTAGAAAAAGCTTTTTATCGCGGTTGGAGTATTCGCTTGGTAGCAACAGCCTGTTTCACCGTTTGGAGTTTTCATGCAGCGATAGCGAGGGGTGTGAGCCCTTTTCGAGCCGCACCGGTGTTGGTATTTTTCGCGGCGTGGCCGGTGCTGTGGGTAAGAAACGAGAACAGACTTGCCTTTTGGTTTCCATCACCGGAGGTACCCAGTTTGAAGGGCGCGGCGAATCTCAGCACGAGACGCAACTGGCAGACTTTCCTGTGGATAGTGGCATATTACGTGATCTGGGCTTTGGCGCTGGGACTCTTTGGGGAAGAATCGTAACCACCGGACATTCCTTACGTCAGATCCACAACCGTAGCCGATTTGACGAAATCCGGATCGAATTCGAGCCCCATGCCGGGACCGGTGGGGACCGGGAGAACGCCGTTCTTAATGTCGAAATTCGGTGAGTACCAGGATTCCTTCTTTGGCTGCTGGCGGGAGACGTATTCCATGAACGGTCCGATGTTGGGCGTGGTCGCAGCAAATTGCAGGATGTTCACTGTGGCGGCGCCGGTTTGTGTGTCGTGCGGACAGATCCACATATTCACCTTACGCGCCATGCGGGCTACCTTGGCGGCGCGTACGAAACCGCCGTTATAGTTCAGGTCGGGCTGCACGATATCGATTACCTGGTTATCGATCATGTATTGGAACTTCCACAGGCTCGAATCCTGCTCACCGAAGGCTATTTTCATCTCTAGCGCGTCGGCCACTCGCTTGGTTTCACTCAGCTCTTCCCAGGGGCAGGGCTCTTCGAACCACAGATACTTCATCTCCTGTAAGCGTCTGCCGAGCGCGATGGCATTCTTCGCGTCGTACGATCCGTTAGCGTCGGCCATCAAGGTTACTTTGCTCGCCAGCTTCTTTTGCGCGAGTTCGAGGAGCTTGTCGGTGCGTCCGGGAGTGGCGTCGTAGTTGTCACTCATGCGGCCGCCGATCTTGAACTTCACTGCTTTGGCGCCGGTGCGTTCCTGCTCGCGCACGTAGACCTCAACTTCTTCTTCGGCGGTGGTGTCACGGCCGGAACCAGAGAGATATACCGAGATTTCTTTCCGAAGGATGCCGCCCATTAATTCGCCCGCCGGCTTCTTGAGCGATTTGCCCATCAAGTCGATCAGGCTTTGCTCGACGTAAGCCACCGGGCACCAGAATTCCTGGCCAGCGAGTTTGTAATTGGAATTGGTCGCATACACTTCATCGAGTAAGTGTTCGAGGTCGCGGGCGTCCTTCCCCAAGAAATGTTTTCTAACACGGTGGGCAAGGATCGGAACGTAATCCTCTATGTCCTTGGTCCGGATCAGGCCCTCAGCGCCGTCGGTCGAACGGATACGCAGGAAATATTGATTGTGCGCTTTGAGCAAATCGATGGATTCGATTTTGATGGGCGTGGAGGAGAATTGATGAAAGTTGAAGACGGGCTTTTTGTATTCGAGAATCTCCGCGTCTATATCGGACGCAGCCTGAACCCGGGATACTAGCGCAGCCGCACCTAAAGATTGAAGGAAGTTGCGACGGTTCATAGGTCAGTCTATTTTTTTTGCTACGAGATCGATTTGACGTTCGCCGGCTTCGATTTTGAATTGTATTTCGTCGCTGAAGATGTGGCCGCGATAGACCATGCGGAAGGGGTCGCCTTCTTCCTTGACGATCACCACAAAGAACAGATCCTGTCCGTCCACGTGGCCGTTTTGTAGCGGCAGGACGCCGAATTGGTTGGTCAGAGTGCCGGTTAGTTCGCTGCCGCTCATTTTGAGTACCAGCGTGTTCGCAATCTTGCCGCTCGAGGAATCCACGTCCCCCTTGTAGGTGCCGGAATAGTCGGCGGCAAAGGCGGCCAGGGCGGTGAGGTACAGTACGGCCCAAAAACGCATAAGTGAGGTCTAGTTTACGATATACTGCCTACGCATCCCTCTGACGCCTATGCGCATCATTTTGGGGGTTATACTCCTAACAAATTCACTGCTCCTTGCCGCGCCGGACGAGGCGGCTTTTGACCGGGATGTGAAACCAATCCTCAGCAAGACGTGCATGGCTTGCCACAACGCATCGCTCCTTTCGGGCGGCGTTAACCTTGCCGAGTTTACCTCGGCGGCCACAGTTGCTTCGAATCGCGCGGCCTGGGAAAAGATATTGCAGAAAGTGCGTTCGGGCGAGATGCCGCCGAAGGGTATTCCCCGCCCTGCGCAGCCGAAAATGGACGCTATGGTGGCGTACCTCGAAGGGGAATTCGACAAAGCCGATCGGGATGCGAAGCCCGACCCGGGCCGGGTGACGGTACGGCGGTTGAACCGGACAGAATATTCGAACACCGTGCGGGACATTCTTGGTGTGGATTTCCGGGCGGCAGAAGAAGAATTTCCAACGGACGATTTGGGGGAAGGATTCGACAACGTAGCGGACGTTTTGAGTATTTCGCCGCTGCTGCTCGAGAAATATGTTGCGGCTGCGGAGACGATTGCGTCGCGGGCGGTAGGACATGTGACTCTGCCGAAACCGATCACGTCGCAATACGACAGTAACTCGCATAATCTGCGGCGCATCGATGTGAGCACAATCGAGGCGACCCATCGGCTTGATTTCGATGCGGATTATGACGTGATGATCGGCATGCCGGGTGAGCGCTCGAAAGATGCAGTGCCGGTGAAGCTTGGATTTTGGATGGACGGCAAACTCCTGCAGACGGTGGAAGTGGAGACAAAGCCTTCGAGTCTTGTGTACTTCAGCCCCTTCTCCGAGACGCATTTCCGGGTGTTTTTGCCGGCGGGTGAGCACGAGTTCCGCGCCGCGTTCATGGACGACAGCTACGTCGCGACCCTGCCAGAGAACAGTTACTACTCGACCAAAAAGAATAAGTTTCCGGGCTCGATCACTTTCAGTGGCCCATTTGCCACCAAGGTCGAGAGCGCCAGCCGGAGGAGAGTCTTTATATGCAATCCGGAAGAAAACGCATGCGTGGCGAAGATCGTGACCGGCCTGGCGCATCGATTCTACCGCCGTCCGCTAACAGATAGAGAGATTCGCGACCTGATGAAGATGGCGGCGCTGGCGCGGCAGAATGGAGAAACGGCTGAAGGAAGTGTTGAGGTGGCACTTGAAGCGATTCTTGTGTCGCCCAATTTCCTGTTTCGTGTCGAGCACGATCCGAACCCGACGGATAGCGTAACCGTGCATAAGGTCAGCGATCTGGAACTCGCCACGCGATTGAGCTACTTCCTGTGGAGCTCGGCCCCGGACGAGGAACTCTTACGAGCGGCCGAACAGAAACGATTGCACGAACCCGCGATGCTGGATGCGCAGGTAAAGAGAATGCTGAGCGATCCACATTCGAATGCCCTGGTGGACAACTTCGTCGGTCAGTGGCTGGAGCTGCGCAACCTCGACTCCGTGATACCGGACCAGGACAAGTTTCTTTCCTGGGGGCCGGAGCTGAAGAAATCGATGAAGACGGAGACGAAGCTCTTCGTTGAAAACATATTGCGCGAAAACCGGCCGCTGCCGGAGATGTTGACGGCGCGATACACCTACTTGGACGAGCGGCTGGCGAAATTCTACGGGATTTCTGACGTGACGGGACCGGAGTTTCGCCGGGTGGAACTTACTGGAGATCAGCGGGGCGGCGTCTTGACGCAGGCGAGCGTGCTGACGGTTTCGAGCTATCCGACGCGCACGTCACCGACAATTCGCGGCAAGTACATTTTGAACAATATTCTAGGAACGCCGCCGCCACCACCGCCGCCGGATGTGCCGGCACTTGACGCTTCTAAGGTGGGCAGTGAAGTATCGCTACGGAGTCAGTTGTCGGAGCACCGCAGCAATCCGGTATGCGCCTCATGCCATTCGAAGATGGACGTGCTGGGATTCGGGCTCGAGAATTACAACGGAATCGGTAAGTGGCGCACGATGGACGGTAAATTTCCGATCGATACCAGCGGGACGCTGCCTGGCGGGAAATCTTTCGTCACGGCGCGGGAGATGCGGGCGATTCTAGCGGACGAGACGGAAGAATTTGCACGCTGCGTGACCGAGAAAATGATGATTTATGCACTCGGACGGGGGCTGCAGGCATACGACCAGCCGACCGTGAACGCGATCGTCGCCAAGCTCCGGCCAGAGCAGTATCCATTTCAATCGCTGATTTATGAGATTGTGCGCAGCCTGCCATTTCAAGCCAGACGCGGCGAGTTTGTGACCAAGCGAGAGGAACGCAAGATGAAGGAGACGGCAAGACGATGATCACCCGGAAGGCTCTGGCTCGAAGGACCTTTCTGAGAGGCACAGGCGCAGCGGTGGCGCTGCCGTTTCTCGATTCGATGGTGCCGGCAATGGCTAAGGCGGCTACGGCGGCGGAAAAGCCGGTGCGCATGGCTTTCGTTTACGTGCCTAACGGGATCGATATGCGGAACTGGAATCCCGATTACGAGGGGAAACTGGAGACGCTGCCGCGCATCCTGAAGCCGCTTGACAAGTTCAAAGGCGACTTCAATCTGTTGGGCAATCTGACGCACAATGCCGGCCGCGCACTGCTCGATGGCGCCGGGGATCATGGCCGCTGCTGCGCTTCGTATTTGAGCGGTGTACAGCCGCGCAAGACGATGGTGGACATCAAAGCGTCCCAGTCGTTCGATCAGATTGTGGCGAATCAGGTCGGTGTCAAGACGCGCTTCAAGTCGCTCGAAGTCGGGATGGAGGATTCGCGACAGGCGGGCGATTGCGATTCGGGTTATTCCTGCGCGTATACGAATAATCTCGCGTGGCGCAGCGAAACACAGCCGCTGCCGCCAATTCTGAATCCGCGGGCGTTGTTCGACCGGCTGTTTGGGGCGGATGCGGCATTGAGTCCCGAAGCACGGAAGCGGCGAGCGCTGTACCGGCGCAGCATTCTGGATCTCGTTTCTTCGGACGCGAAGCGCCTGGCGCTCGATCTGGGGCCGACCGATCAACGCAAACTCGACGAATATCTTTCCTCGGTGCGCGAGATAGAACTACAGATCGAGCGGGCAGGAAAAGATAATTCGCGCATCGACCCTGGGATGGAGAAGCCTTATGGGATACCGTTCGATTTCGCCGAGCATTTTCGGCTGATGACGAGCATGATGACGGTAGCTTTCCAGGCCGATTTGACGCGTGTGGCGACGTTTCTGGTCACGCATGAGGGCACTTCGCGCGCTTACCGCGAGATCGGCATTCCGGACGGGCACCATCCGTTGACACACCATCGCAATCAGCCGGCGCTGATGGAGAAGGTGGCGCAAATCAACACGTACCACGTGCAGCAATTTGCCGGATGGCTTGAAAAGCTGAAATCGATTCAGGAAGGCGATTCGAATCTGCTCGACAATTCGATGATCGTTTATGGCGCGGGCTTGTCGGATGGAAACCGCCATCTGCATGAGGATCTGCCCACGCTAATCGCGGGACGCGCTGGAGGCAAGTTCCAGACCGGACGGCGGATTGTCTACCGGCGCGAAACGCCGATGTGCAATCTGTTCGTGACGATGATGGATCGCATGGGTGTTCCGGTGGACCACTTCGGCGATTCGAATGGGGCGCTCGAAGGGTTGGATCTTACCTGATCCATGCAGTTCGCGAGTACGGCCAAGCCGGCCACGGCAGTTCTGTACGATTCGGATTTCGGCCGTAATATCGACAACGTTCTAGCGCTGGCGCTGCTGCACGGGTTTGCAAGCAAAACGCAGGCGCGCGTTTCAGCGTTGACTATTAATTATCCTTGTTTGGAAGCGGCTGAGCTTTGCGACATCATCGAAGGTTTTTACCGCAAGGCGGTGACGGGACCGGGCGCGACGTATATGTCGGCGCCGGCAATCGGCGTCATAGATGCGCGAGGGAAGCCCGCGGAGGCGCCAGCCTTAGTCACGGGAACACTGGCTAAACAGGCGGAAGGCGGCAAACCGCAGTGGCAATCGAATGTGCGGCATTGGAACGATACGGCAGTGCCGGCGAATTTGATTCGCAATGATCTCGCCGCTCAGAATGACGGCAATGCGGTGATGGTGGCGACCGGAGCCATGACAAATTTGTCGCGGCTGCTCGCGCTGCACGATACCCCGCCGCTGATTACAGCGAAGGTAAAAATGCTAGTAATTGCGGGCGGCGGATTTGCTGCCGGGGCGATCGATTCCGGATTTGCGGCCGATGCCACGGCGGCGAAACACGTACTGGCCGAGTGGCCGACGCCGATTGTGTTTTGCGGCAGGGAGATGGAGAAGACATTTCTGTTTCCCGGGCAATCCATCGGCAAGGATTTTTCGTACGTGCCGGTGCATCCGATCGTGGAAGCCTATCGCGCGTACCGTGCGATGCCCTATGATGCGCCTGCCTGTGCGCTGGCGGCGATGCTCTACGCTGTCCGGCCCGGCGATGGATATTTCACCGCGAGCAAGCCCGGCACTGTCTCCCTGGGAAGCGACGGCCGCACGTCATTTAACGAATCGGCCGGAGGCAAGCATACCTACCTGACAGCCGTTGCGGCGAAGCACGACGAAGCAATTCAAAAATTCACCACCATGGTGAGCGCCGAGCCGGTCGTTATCAGACCCTTCCGTAAACAGCAGAAAGAGGAACCGCCGAAAGAAGCGGATCCCAAAGAGCCGACGGGGAAATCTTAGCCGTCTCACCCCTCTTGCTAGCTGCCACAAATGAGCGATTTAGTACGGCTTACTCACCTTGCACGTGAATTTCTTGCCGCGCCAGGTGATCATCGCTTCGCCCTGATGTTCCCAATACTCTACGTCCGCCGTTCCATATTTCGCGCCGCTTCCCGATCGCTCTAGCATCGCAATTATCTGGTCGCTGCCGTATGTCAGGACAGCGCTCGGAGGATCTGTCTGGTTGTAGAAGGACGCAGTTAAGGGCTTCGACTGGTCCGCCGTTGGGCAATTGTAGTGAACAACTGGCGGCGCCTGTAACGATCCTGACTGAATCTGGATTTCAGCGATGCGGTGCTCATAGCTCGATTGCACGCATGTTTTTACCTCAGAGGACTTGGAACAGGCGTCGCGGGCACGTAACCATTTCTGCTGACTGGCCCCGTGCTCAGCCGCCTGGTCCGGATTCTTTTCTGCGGACTTATACAGGTCGGAGAGTTTCCTATCGAGCTTCGCAAGATCCTGATCCGCGCAAACGAGTTTCTCCACAGAGTTCCTGGCTTTGGAACAGTCGAAGGTTGGGGTATCCGACTGCGCCGGGCAGAGCCACGCCGCGCATGAGGCGACAACCGCGCAGCAAAACGCCTGCATGAGCTGTTTTGTCATGACCTAGGTTCGCACAGGATTTGGATGGTGTTGTGCTAACTGAATGCGAAAAAAAGGCCAGGGGTCCCGGCCCAGTTAGCGGCTAGCGAGGCCTTGCAGGAGCGCCTTATGGAAGCGCTCGGGAGCCTGGATTTGCGGAGAGTGACCGAGATCGGAGAATTCGATAAGTTTCGCGTGCGGAATCTTTGCGGCGGCAGCTTTGCCGAGGGCGGGATAATCGCCTAGCGTGGCGCGCACGGCAGGGGGCGCCAGATCTTTGCCGATTGCGGTCGTGTCTTTATCGCCTATGAAAAGCAGCACTGGCATTTGCAGCGCGCCCAGTTCGTAGATGACAGGTTGCGTATAGATCATGTCGTAGAGGAGCGCGGAGTCCCAGGCGACTCTGATGCGGCCCGGGCCGCGATACATACCGGCCAGCATTTGCACCCAGCGTTCGTATGCCGGCCCCCATGTGCCCGCGTAATATGTCGCGCGCTCGTAGGAACGAATGCGTTCCGCGGTGGTTTTCAATTCGCGCTGATACAAGGTATCAACGCTCTGCCAGGGCACACCGCGCGCCCGCCAGTCCTCGAGGCCGATAGGATCGACCAACACGAGTTCCTCCACTTCAGACGGGTACATCAGCGCATAGCGGACTCCGAGCATCCCGCCAGTGGAGTGGCCCATGATCGTAGCGCGGCGCACGCCGAGCGACGTGAGTAGGGCATGTGTGTTGCCGGCGAGCTGTTCAAAGGTGAATTGGTAGCGCTCCGGCTTGCTCGATTTGCAGAAACCAATCTGGTCGGGCGCGATCACGCGATATCCAGCGCCGGTGAGTGCGATGATGGTGGCCTGCCAGGTAGCGGCGCAGAAGTTTTTGCCGTGCAGCAGGACGACAGTTCGCCCATTGGGCCGCGCCGGCTTGACGTCCATATAGGCCATATCGAGCGGCTGCCCTTGTGAGTCGAAATGGTAGAGGGTAACCGGCCAAGGATAGTCGAATCCTTCCAGTTGCATGCCGTAGGATTGCGCGATCGCCAGCGGGGCGGCGAGGAGGGCCAGCGCCAGAAGCTGTATTGCCATACTTCTAGCGTAAGAGGAGCTTTTGGCTTCGGCCTCGATCGGTGGAGCAAAATGAACCGGCGTAGATTTCTGCATTTGACACTGGCTGGTGGCGCGGCGGCCGCGGCGCGCCAAGCGAAGGACACCCAGCGGATGAACATCGTCTTCATGCTGATGGACGATCTGGGGTGGCACGATGTGGGACCGAACGGTAACCAGATTATCGATACACCTAACCTCGACAAGTTCAACACGCAAAGCGCGCGATTCACCAACGCATATGCGGCGTGCCCGGTCTGCTCACCAACACGCGCGAGCATCATGACGGGAAAATATCCGGCGCGCCTGCACTTGACGGATTGGATTCCGGGGCGGAAGCAGTGGCCGTATGCGCGGCTGCTGACGCCGCAATTCGAACTCCAGCTTCCGCTAAGCGAAATGACGCTGGCGGAGATGGTTCGCCCGCTAGGCTATCGGAGTGCGGCGGTCGGGAAATGGCACTTGGGCGGAGAAGGTCACGCACCGACGGATCAGGGATTCGACGTAAACGTCGGAGGCGGACCGGCGGGGAGTCCGAAGACATATTTTGGGCCGGAGACCATGCCGAACCTGACGCTAGAGCCGAACGAATCGCTGACCGACCGGCTGGCCTTCGAAGGCGCGCGCTTCATCCAGGAATCAAAGGGAAAATCGTTCTTTCTGTATGAGTCGCAATATACAGTTCACATACCGCTCGAGGCGCGCGCGAATAGAGTGGCGAAATATCGCAAGAAAAATACCGGCGACGTCGATCCTACGTACTGCGCCATGGTCGAAAATGCCGATGAATCGGTAGGCCGTCTGCTCAAAACGCTGGATGGGACGGGTCAGGCCAGAAACACGATCGTAGTGTTCTTTTCCGATAACGGTGGTGTGAGATATCAAGCGAAGCGCGCAAAGACGATCACAAATAACACGCCGTTTCGAGCGGGCAAGGGGCATTTGTTTGAAGGCGGCATTCGCGAACCATTGTTGATTCGTTGGCCGGGCGTGACGAAAGGGGGCAGCGTAATCGATAGGCCGGTGAGCAGTGTCGATTTTGTTCCGACGTTCTGCGAAGCGCTTGGAATTCGGGAACCAGAGAATGTGGACGGAGTATCGATACGGCCGTTGCTCGAGGGCAAACAGATCGCCGAGCGGCCGTTGTTCTGGCATTATCCGCACTACAGCGATCAAGGCGGAAAGCCCGCGGGCGCAGTGCGGCTAGGGAGATGGAAGCTGATCGAGTTTTACGAGGATAACCATCTCGAGTTATTTAATCTCGAAAGCGATCCGGGTGAACGTCGGAATTTGATTCTGATGGAGCCCGCGAAAGCGAAGGCGTTGCATGAACGGCTGAAGGCCTGGCGCCTTTCTGTGAATGCGTCGATGCCCAAGCCGAACCCGGATTACGATCCGGCGAGAGCGAGCGAAGGATTGACTGGGTATGAGGCGGCTACTCCACCCTTGCCGGCATGATGTGACGAATAGACTGTTCGACAGCTTCCCGGATGCTGCGGCGGACCGGTCAATGAACTCGCTTGAAATACTGCACAGCGCGTTCGTGCTTTTCAGCGGCGGCGCGAGATTTAAAGGTGCCGAGATTTTTTCGCTTTTTTGTTTTGGGGTCTGTTTTCTTGGAATACAGCCGGTATTCGCCGCTCTGTAGTTTGCGAATCATTCTGTATGTCTGATGCGTTTCAATAGAAGTGCAGCACGGCAATTCCGGTTGGGGCGGACAAAATCGCCATTTCTTCGCCCTTGGAAACGGGAACGACCGAATGCTAGACTAAAGTGTTCGAGTCTTCGAAGCAGAGAGAAGAAGTTTGTCCATGCGCACTGAGTTTCCGTCCGAGCACGAAATTACACGTGCTTGGCACGTGATCGACGCGAATGATGCGGTCCTTGGAAGGATCGCGAGCCGCGCTGCTATGCTCCTGATGGGCAAGCACAAACCGATTTACGTCCCGTCTTTGGATACGGGCGATCACGTCGTCATTATTAATGCCGCCAAGGTCAAATTGACGGGCGGCAAAGAGGGTCAAAAGCTGTACCGGCGCCACACGGGGTACCCAGGTGGCCTGATTGAGACCGGAGCGCGCCGCATGCGCGAGACGCGTCCGCAGCGGATGCTGGAGCTGGCGGTGGCGGGCATGCTGCCCAAAACCAAGCTCGGCAAGCAGATGTACCGGAAGCTGAAAGTTTACGCCGGAGAGCATCATCCGCACCAGGCCCAGAAGCCCACGCCGCTCGCGGTATGAGCGCGCCGAATGAGAAAGGATTGTAGTGCCAGCTAAGTTAGTTCAGCAGTTAGCGACGGGACGCCGTAAGACGGCGACGACGCGGGTGTTTTTGCGGCCGGGAAAAGGACAGATCACGGTCAATCACCGGCCATTTGAGAACTATTTTGTCAGTGAATCGGCTCGCGCTTACGTGCGCCAGCCGCTACTTGCTACCGAGACCGCAGACCGCTTTGACGTCATGGTTCTGGCTTCGGGCGGCGGCGTGAGCGGGCAGGCCGGCGCAGCGCGCATGGGTATTGCGCGCGCCTTGATCGAGTTCGATGCCGAGCTGCGCGGCAAGCTGAAGCAGCTCGGTTTCCTCACGCGCGATGCGCGGGAGCATGAGCGAAAGAAGTACGGCCAAAAGGGAGCGCGCAAACGCTTCCAGTTCTCTAAGCGCTAGTACGTCTTTCGTTTTCTCTATCAACCGCGATCTGGTGGGTTTTTTGTAATCCGCCGGACCGCCTAACTCAAGTCAGGTCCGGCCTACGCAAATTTCGCTTTGGCCCGCGTGGGCGGTCGATTTGACACGTAGTAATTTCAAGCAGGAGACAGATTGCCGTCGATTTCAATGAAAGAATTGCTCGAAGCTGGCGTTCACTTCGGGCACCAGACCAAGCGCTGGAATCCAAAGATGAAAGAGTACATCTTTGGCGAACGAAATGGAATTTACATCATCGATCTGCAGAAGACGCTGAAGCTCTTCAAGGACGCGATGCGATATGTGGGCGAGATGGCCGCACAGGGCAAGACCGTACTGTTCGTGGGCACCAAGCGCCAGGCGCAGGAAGCGATCGCCGAAGAGGCTACACGCTGCAGCCAGTTTTACGTCAACCAACGCTGGCTGGGTGGTTTGCTGACCAACATCTCGACCGTACAACGATCGATCAAGCGGTTGAAGGAGCTCGATGCCATGGCGCAGGAAAACTCCTACGAAGGCCGGGCTAAGAAAGAAGTTGGTCGACTCGAGCGCGAGCGCAAGCACCTGCAACAGAATCTTGCAGGCATTAAAGATATGAACGGCTTGCCCGATCTGCTGTTCGTGGTGGATTCGAACAAGGAAGCCATCGCGGTGAAGGAAGCGCGGAAGCTGGGCATTCCGGTGGTAGCCGTGGTGGATACCAACTGCGACCCCGACCAAGTGGACCACGTCATTCCGGGTAACGACGACGCGTTGCGTGCCATTCGCTTGTTCACGACAAAAATTGCCGACGCCGTGGTAGAAGCCCGGTCGCTCGCGACCGCGACCGATTTCGGAGCGGAAAAGATCGAGGGCGAGGAGGAAGCCGTAGATCATACGGTCGAAGAATACACACAGTATCTCGATCCGAAGTACGCCGAGCAGTTGATGTCGGAGAGCCTGGCGACCAGCAACGAGCCCGAAGCGCCGCCGCGCAAGGGTCCGGGCAGCGAAGCGCCGGAAGAAGTCGCGAGCAGCACAGTAATCGAGCATTAATCGAGGTGGCCTAACGCCGCGAGGAGGTTTTCTGAGGGCCGCAAGGTTCTCAGTGTGTACAAAAGGATGCAACAAATGGCTGAGATCAGCGCACAATTAGTCAAGCAGCTACGCGACCGCACGGGCGCCGGGATGATGGAGTGCAAGAAGGCGCTCCAGGAAGCCAATGGCGATCTGGATGAGGGCGAGGTGGTACTGCGTAAGCGCGGGATTGCGGGAGCGAGCAAGAAAGAATCGCGGTCCACGAAGCAGGGAGTGATTAGCGCGTTTATCGACATACGCGGCAAGTCCGGAGTGCTGGTGGAAGTGAATTGCGAATCAGATTTCGTTGCGCGCACAGAAGACTTCCAGAGTCTGGCGGCCGACGTTGCCAGCCATATCGCAGATATGAAACCGAAGGCGGTGCGTCTTGAAGACGTGACCGAAGCGGAGCGCGCACGTTTCCACGCACACGAGGCGCTGTACGAACAGAAATTCGCCAAGGACCAGAGCACGACCGTGGGCGAACTGGTTAAAACGAAGATCGCCAAGCTGGGCGAGAACATCAATATTTCACGCTTTGACTTTTTTGAAGCCGCCGGGAACGGTGTGGTGGGACACTACATTCACACGGGCGCGCAAATCGGCGTGCTGCTCGAGGTAAATTCCGGCGCGGCTGCGACTCCGGGGCGAGACGAATTCAAGACACTGGTGCGCGATGTGGCGATGCAGGTCGCCGCGGCACATCCGCAGTTTGTGAGCCGGGACCAAGTGCCGGAGCCGGTGCTTGCCAAGGAGCGTGAGATCCAGCGGGAACGGGCCCTGGGCGAGGGTAAGCCCGAGAAAATGGTCGATAAGATTGCCGAAGGCCGAATGGGCAAATTTTACGAAGAAGTCTGCCTGCTCGATCAGCCATTCATTCGCGAAAATTCGATTTCGGTAGCGGAGCTAATCAAAACCGTGGGAGCGAAAATCGGCGATATCATCAGCATCGTTCGTTTCGTGCGCTATAAAGTCGGCGATGCCGGCGATGCGCCCGGCGTGCGGGAGAGCCCGCTGCCCGTAACAGCCTGACTCGAGCGGCGCTGCGATGCCAGGATACCGACGCATTCTGCTCAAGATCAGCGGAGAGGCGCTAGCCGGCTCGCTCTCGTTCGGCTTGGACCCTGGCCGTATACGCGCTATGGCGGCGCAGGTCGCCGAAGTGTCGCGGGCGGGCGTGCAGATCGGACTGGTGTTGGGCGGCGGCAATATTTTTCGCGGCGTAGCGGCTGCAGCTCATGAGATGGACCGCGTGACGGCCGATCATATGGGAATGCTGGCAACCGTGATCAACGCGCTGGCGTTTCAGGACGCTCTCGAAGGCTTGGGAATTCCGACGCGCGTTATGACGGCGATCGAGATGCACCAGGTGGCTGAGCCCTACATTCGGCGTCGAGCCATTCGTCACCTCGAAAAGGGACGAGCGGTTATTTTTGCGGCCGGGACGTCCAATCCGTATTTTTCAACTGATACTGCAGCCACACTGCGAGGTCTCGAGATTCGGGCCGAGATCATTGCCAAGGCAACTAGCGTCGACGGCGTCTATGACAAAGATCCCAAAAAGCATTCGGATGCGGTGAAATACACAGAAGTAAGCTATACGGAAGTTCTCTCGAAAGCGCTGGGGGTGATGGATGCATCGGCGGTAGCCATGTGCCGCGACAACCACATGCCGATTATGGTATTCGATCTGAATGGCGCTGGAAATATAATGCGAATGGCGATGGGTGAATCGATCGGCACGATCATTCGCTGATCGCACGGAGCGAAAATTGTTATGAAACAAGAACCGCATAGTGCGGCGCCCGCGCCTTCGAGCGCGTTCAAGAGCGTGAAAGAAGTAGAGGCCACAGCCCGTACCCGAATGGACAAAGTGCTGGCCGATTTGCAAAACGAGATGGCGCATTTTCGGACAGGACGCGCATCGATAGGTTTGCTCGATAGTGTTCGCGTCGATTACTACGGTTCGCCGGTTCCATTGAATCAGGTAGCGCAACTGCACGTGCCGGAGCCTTCGATGATAACCGTACAGCCATGGGACACATCGACGATCGGCGCCATTGAGAAAGCGATTCGCAACGCCGACCTCGGCTTGAATCCTTCAAACGACGGAAAGCTTGTGCGCGTGCCGGTTCCGCCACTTACGGAAGAGCGGCGGCGGGAGCTGGCGAAAAAATTGAGCCATGTCGCCGAAGAGCGGCGTGTGGGGCTGCGCAACATTCGCCGCGATTCAAACGATCATTTGAAGAGGATGCTCAAGGACAAGCTCATCAGCGAGGACGAGGAGCGGCAGGCTCTTGATAGCATCCAGAAGCTGACCGACGCACAGATCGCGAAGCTCGACCAGGTCGCCAAGACCAAAGAAAAAGAAATTCTCGAGTTCAAGTAAACGCGCCTTGCAGCTGCCGCTTTGGACCCTCGACGACTTCGAGCAACTCGCGCGCGAACGCATGAGCCACGCGGCGTATGAGTACGTCGCCGGGGCTGCGGGCGCCGGACTGACCGACGCGGAGAATAGGGCCGCGTTCCAGCGCATTCTGCTGCGCCAGCGCGTCCTGGTGGATGCTAGCCACGTCGATACGAAGTTGCGGCTCTTCGAACGGGACTATCCGTATCCGATTCTGCTCGGCCCGACCGGGTATCACAAGCTGGTTCACGCAGAGGGAGAGCTCGAGACCGTAAAAGGCGCGAATCTGAGCGATGCCACGCTGGTGGCGGCATGCTTTTCGACGGTGGCGTTCGAAGCAATGAGCCGGGAGGCAACGCGGCCGCTTTGGTTCCAGCTCTATATCCAAACAGATCGTGGCTTCACGAAAGAGCTCGTGGATCGGGTTCTCGAAGCCGGTTGCGAGGCTGTCTGTGTAACAGTGGACGTGCCCGTAAACGGGCCGCGGGACCGCGAATACCGCGCCGGATTTACTTTGCCGCCGGGTGTAGAGAGAGCGAACCTGACGAGCCGCGGCGCCACGTTCTCGACGGCGGCCCATCGCCCGGTAGGGCGTAATATTTATTCGGCCACGCATGGCGCCGATGCGACCTGGAAAGATATCGATTGGCTGCGATCGATCATTCCCGCGCGTTTGCTGTTGAAGGGAATTCTCGACCCGAACGACGCGGAACGGGCGGTTGAGCTTGGCTGCGACGGGCTGATCGTTTCGAACCATGGCGGCCGTAGTCTGGACACCCTGCAGGCTTCGATCGATGCGCTGCCGGCGGTGGTGGAGCAGGTGCGGGGACGTGTGCCGTTGCTCGTCGACGGAGGAATACGCCGGGGCACGGATGTCTTCAAAGCGCTGGCGCGCGGCGCGGCTGCGGTGCTGATCGGCCGGCCCTATCTGTACGGGTTGTCGGTTGGAGGTGCGGCGGGCGTGGTGCGCGTAATTGAGATTTTGCGCACCGAACTGGAAATGACTATGGGTCTGATTGGCTGCCCCGACCTTTCTCGGATTTCGGACAAATTTCTATTGCCTTAGACTGATGATGTGAATTCCACTTACGATGCCATCGTGATTGGTTCCGGCCAGGGCGGCAATCCACTGGCTGTCGCCATTGCTGGAGAAGGTGCAAAGGTTGCCTTGATCGAATCCGATCTGTTGGGCGGCACGTGTATAAATACCGGCTGCACGCCCACCAAAACTATGGTCGCGAGCGCGCAGGTCGCACACTATGCGCGCAACGCGGCCCGCTGGGGAGTGCGGGCGAGCGACGTGAGCGTGGATCTCCCGGCGATCTTAAAACGCAAAGACGAAGTCGTCGAGAAGTCGCGGTCGGGTTGGCCGAAGAAATTCGATAAGAAAGTCGATGTCTATCATGAGCGAGCGCGCTTCGTCGGCATGCGAAAGATTCAAGTCGGAGAGTACACGCTCGAAGGCGAGCGGATCTTCATCAACACCGGGGCGGCGCCTACGATTCCGCGGATTGAAGGACTCGACACGGTTCCGTATCTCACGAATGTGAGTCTCCTGGAGCTCAAGGAATTACCAGAGCATTTGATTGTGCTGGGCGGGGGCTATGTCGGGCTCGAGTTCGGCCAGATGTTCCGGCGGTTCGGCAGTGAGGTCACCATCGTACAGAGCGGTGCTCACATTCTTCCCAAAGAGGATGAGGACGTCACCACAGAATTGCAGAAATGCCTGGAAGGGGAGGGCGTGCGATTCGAGTTAAATGGCCGGGCGACCAAAGTGGAAAGCGCTGGGAAGCAAATCAAAATCACGGTTAGCGGACGGACCATTTCCGGCTCACATTTGCTGATCGCGACCGGGCGCTCGCCACAGACCAAGGATCTGGATCTGCAGAAGACCGAAGTCAAGACAGACGAGCACGGTTATATCGTCGTCAACGAGCGGCTCGAAACCAGCGCGGCGGGGATCTGGGCGATGGGGGATGTGAATGGCGGACCGGCTTTCACGCATATTTCGTACAACGACTACCAGATCGCGTATGGAAATTTATACGAAGGCAAGAATCTCAGCACCCGCACTCGGCTGATTCCTTATGCTGTGTTTACCGATCCGACGCTTGGTCGCGTGGGACTCAGCGAGAAAGAAGCGCGGGCTCAAGGACACAAGCTCAAGATCGGGAAAGTGCCGATGACTTGGGTGGCGCGTGCTATCGAACGCGCGGAAACGGCCGGGTTCATGAAGCTGGTGGTGGATGCAGCGAACGATCATGTTTTGGGAGCAACGATCCTCGCGAGCGAGGGCGGAGAGCTGGTCCAGATCCTGAGCACGTTCATGTTGGCGGAAAAGCCTTACACCCTGCTTAAAGGTGCGATTTACATTCATCCGACGTTAGCCGAGGGTTTCTTTTCTCTGATGGACAGCGTGAAACCGGCGGATTAATTGGGCGGCGGCCGAAATGGCTGGCCGTTCACCTCCACTGCAACGGAGCAGGCTTCCGGAAACACCGCGCAGTGTGAGGACCGATCGTTACAAACCGCATCTGGCTCGGTCAGCAACTGCGAGGCAAGGCTCTCCAACTCGGGGATTGCGTTGGCGCCCAGCAGGACGGAGCCGCGCCCGGCAGCATTACGCTTGAAGACGATGGCGAAATAGAAACGATGGTAACGATAGTGCCGGATGAAAGAGGGCATTAGGCGCTCGACGGGCGGCTGGTCATGCGGACGGTCCTTCATGGGTTGCGCGGAGAGCAGATGCAAGGTTCCGTTGGATTCGACCTGGTAACGGGCAATTTCCGTTCCCAAATAGCCATCGAGGCCGCGTTTTGGTGCACGTTCGCGATAGTAGGCATTCTCGACGCGAAGCTGCATAGGTGGGCGGAGGTCCAGCCAGCCCTGACCGGGTGCCGGGATACGGTTCTCCCAATGCGGCTTGGCACAGGACAGCGAGAGAAACAGGAGCGTGACCGGCAATGCCTTCATGAATCGCTTAGCCGATTCGTAACGCCGCCATCGGATCGATGCGCGCAGCGCGGCGCGCGGGAATGTAGCTTGCGGCCAAGGCCACGATAATGAACAGGATCGCAATGGCAGCGAACGTCGCCGGGTCGGTCGCCGTGACGTGGAACAGCAGCGCTTTCAGGAAACGCGTAAGACTGAGGGCACCGGCGATACCGATGGCGACGCCAGCCAGCGACAGCGTTAGCGCCTGGCGCAAGACCAACCGAAGAATGTCGGCCTGCTGCGCACCCAGAGCACGCCGAATACCGACTTCCTGCGTGCGGCGAGTTACCGAATAAGCGATCACCCCATATAAGCCGACTATCGCGAGCAGCAGGGCCACGCAGGCAAAGGAACCGAGCAGCCACATCATCCAGCGCCGCTCGCCAAAGGACTTGGCTAGGACGGACTCCATAGCTTTTACATCGGAGACGGGCTGGTCGGCATCGACGGCCAGGACAGCCTTGCGAAGAGCCGAACCAAAGCGCAGAGGCGAACCGGACGTACGCAGTACTACATATGCCGTTTGCGGCGGATGCACGATGCAAGGAATATAAAACTCCGGGACGGGATTGCTTGCGAGGCCGCCTTCATGAATATCCGCGGCGATGCCGACGACCTCCATCCAGCCGGCAGCTTTGTCGTAGGCTTCCTGGATGCGATGGCCAACGGGATTCTCGCCGCCGGGATAATTGGGCCATAGGAGCCTGGCGAGCGTTTCATTGATTATGATTACCGGCGGAGCGCCGGGAGTATTATCGTGCGCTGTAAAATCGCGGCCTCGTTGGAGCGGAATCCGGAGAGTCTCGAAGTAGCCAGGCGTCACGCTCTCGACAACTGCATTGAGGGAGGGTTCCAGAATGTCCGGAGATGGCTTACCTTCGACCCAGTAGTTCGTACGAATCCAGGTTGTTGTAGGGAGTGACATGGCGATGGTAGCGCCACGTACGCCGGGCATATCGCCGGCGCGGATCATAAGCTCGCGGAAAAATGCGAACTTCTTTTCGTCTGTGTCATAGCGGGCGAGCGGCAGTGCGACCTTCGCCGTCAGCAAATTCGCAGATTGAAAGCCAGGATCTACACTATGTAGACGAACGAAGCTTCGCAGCAACAGCGCGGCACCGATCAGTAGGATAATTGAGAGCGCGATTTGAGCCGTTACCAGCAGATCGCGGGAACGCAGACCGAACGATTTTCGCCTTAAATCCTGGTTCGCGGTCGCTCCGCTCACGCGCAGTTCATCGATGACGGAGGGACGGGAAGCCTGCAAAGACGGGAACAATCCGAAGAGCACACCGGTGACAACGGAAGCCGCTATGCTGAACGCAAGCACGGCGGCGTCCAGCCGGATTTCCGCCGCGCGCGGCAGATTTGGCGCACCATGAGTAATGATGTGCAGCGCCCAGTTCGCGAGAAGCACTCCGAGGCCGCCTCCGACGATGGACAAGAGCAGGCTTTCGGCGAGGAGTTGCCGAATGAGGCGTGTGCGGCCCGCCCCTAAAGCAGCGCGCACGGCGAATTCACGCGCGCGTGACGTGGCACGCGCGAGAAGCAGACTTGCCACGTTCGCGCAAGCGATGCACAGAACGAATCCGACAGCTCCAAAGAGGGTCCACAACATGAGACGCGCACTAGCGACCAAACGATTCTTCAGCGGCACTATTCGCATGGTTACGCCCGGATCGGAATTCATGAGATTCGGGTGGGCGGCAATGTATTGCCTCTCGAGCACGCTCATCTCGGCTTGCGCCTGGGCCAGAGTGACGCCGGGACGCAAACGCGCAAATCCGTTCAATAGTGGCAAGTCCCAATAACGCGGCGGAAGTAATGACCACTCGGATGGTCGGGTCACCCATACTTCTACGTCAGGAAATGGAAATGAGAAGCCCTCGGGAAGCACTCCGATGATTGTGTAGGGCGTTGCATCCAGTGTGGCGGTCTGACCGGCTACGTGCGGATCGCCACCGAACCTGCGCTTCCATAGATCGGCACTGATCATGGCTACAGGAGGGCCGCCGCGTCTGTCTTCTTCGGGACGGAAACTGCGGCCGAGGATGGGACGCAAACCGAGAATGTCGAGGAAATTGGCAGATGCGCGGGCGCCTTTCAGGGCTTCCGGGTTGCCGTCCTTTGAGAGCATCACACTTTCAGGACGGCCGTAAGCACCGGGAGTGAAGGATTTCGCCATGGCTCGTAGCTGGTCGAATTGCGGGAGACTGAATGAAAGATCGCGCTGATTATGGCGTGGGTTATCGATCGAGAAATACGCAAGCCGGTCCGGATCTCGATACTCGAGCGGCTTTAATAAAACGCTACGAATCAGCGTGAACACGGCGGTGTTGCCGCCGATGCCGAGAGCGAGCGTCAGGAGAGCGGTCAATGTAAAAGCCGGGGTCTTGCAAAGCGCGCGTAGGGAATAGCGCAGGTCCTGACCGGTTGTTTCGAGAAAGGCGACGCCGTTCAGACGACGAATGTCTTCGCGGATTAGCGTAGGGTTGCCGAACTTACGGCAAGCTGCAGTACGGGCTTCTTCGGGCGGCATACCGCGCGCGATGTTGTCTTCGGTTTCCGTTGCGATGTAGAATTCGATGTCGCGAGCGCTTTCGGCATCCCGGCGGGCGCGGCGAAAGAACCGTAGAAAGCTTCTCATGAAGCTATCCGACGGCGGGCCGCAAGACACGAGTAATGCCTTTGACGAGACGCTCCCACCGGGTTCTCTCCGTAGTGAGATGCCTTTTGCCGGCTGGTGTCAGGCGATAGTATTTGGCTTTTCTATTGTTTTCGGACGTGCCCCAGAATGCCGCGATCCAGCCGCGATCTTCCAGGCGATAGAGAGCCGGGTAGAGAGAACCGTGCTCCACTTGGAGAATGTCATCGGAGGCGAATTCGATGGCATGGGCGATCGAGTGTCCGTGAGCCGGCCCGGCAAGCAGAGTCCGAAGGATCAGCATGTCGAGAGTCCCTTGCAGCATGTCCCCTTCGGGCTTGGTGTTCTTTGGCATGATCCTCCATGGCCATTCTATATGAACGTCTAGTGGAGTGGTCGAGCCCGTGATACGGAGCTGGAATTTAGTCGAAATACCGGTCGCTCATCTGACGAAGGAAGGCTAGCGACTCGGCCATTTCCTCCATGCCGTTCATGCCGTCTTCGATGCTGATCCAGCCGCGATACTGGTTTTCGGCAAGAATGCGAAAAATAGTGTCGTAATCGTTCAAGCCTTTTCCGGTGACGCCGTGGCGGAGGTTGGCTGAGTAGCCGAGTGTACCGTCGGTTTGGCGGAGCTGGTCGAGCGTTGTGCCTTCGGCCAGGTAGCGATCGCTCGCGTGCATACTGACGACACGGCCTGCCACATGCCTAAGCAACCCCACCGGATCGTCGCCCGCTACGATGGCGTTCGAGGGATCGTATTGGACGCCGAAGTGATTGCGCTCGAAGACGGAGTCTACTATGTCGACGAAGCGGTCCATCTTCTGCGCGAATTCGGGATATTTCCAGAAACCATCTTTGTAGTGATTCTCCATTCCGAGCACAACGTCGTGTTCTATTGCGACCGGTATTAATTGATGGAACGCCTCTAGCACCCATTCCCTGCCCTGTTCCCAACTCACGTCCGGGTAAGCTTGTCCGCTTAGAATACGGCACACGGCGCGTGGCCCACCGAGCCGGCGCGTGATGCGGATCAGGTGCGCTTCGCGTTCGATTTCGCGCTTGCGCTTGCTCGCATCCGGTGCGGTGAAATCGGGCGAGCAGCAGAACATTGGCATGGCGAAGCTGGCTGATTGAATAGCTTCCCCGACGCAATCCAGATAGCCGCTCTCAAAGCTCGTGAAGAAGCCTTCGTACATTTCGAGACCGTCGGCGTCGAGTTGTTTGGCCATTTCGATCCAATCGAAGACCGACATCCGTCCGCTTGCTATTTCTTCCAGATAGCACTTTGGGAAAGCAGAGATGTTGAGAGACATTTAGGGCTCGAGGACAGCCTTGACGTGTTCGCCGCGCTCCATCTTTTCAAAGCAATCGTGCCACTCAATGAGCGGTGCGGCGCGACTGATAATCGGATCGAGATTGATCTGGCCGGAGACAATCATGGAGATTACCCGCTCCCAAACGGGCCAATTGTGCGAAAAGCTGCCGGCTATGGTCACGTTCTTCTGCACGAGCGGATCGAGACTGAATTGGATGGGCTGTGGCCCCCAACCGACCTTGACGATCTGGCCGGCGGGGCGCACTGCCTGCAAAGCAGTTTGGAGAGTGACAGAGGCACCGGATGCGTCAATCGCCACATCGACACCGAAACCGTCGCCCAATTGGGCAATATATTCAATAACGCCGCCATCGAGCGTGACATCTGCGCCTATTTTTCGCGCGGCCTCGAAACGTTTTTGGTCGGTCGGCAGGCCGGCGACAATGACACGACCGGCGCCGCTGAGCTTAGCCATCATCGCGCAGAGCAGACCGATTGGCCCAGGACCGAGAACCAGGACGCTGTCGCCGGGACGCACGCGCCCGTTGACGCAGACGGCATTATAGGAAACGCAGCACGGCTCGGTAAGCGCGGCTTTGCGGAACTCGAGCGAAGACGGAATACGATGCAGGCACCGTTCGGGAACGCGAACGTATTCCGTCATTGCACCGTCAACGCCGTAGCCGAATCCACGGCGCGCCGGATCGAGATTGTAGAGACCGCTGCGGGTGAGCGGTGAGGCGTCGTCGATGACGGCGGCGGTTTCACTCACGACGCGATCCCCCTCTTTGAAATTTGCGACCCGCCTACCGGCGCGAGCAATAACACCACCGAACTCATGGCCGAGAATGCACGGGTAATTCACGTGCCAGCCGTGCGATCCCCGCCATTGATGCAGGTCGCTGCCGCAGACGCTCACCGCGCCGACACGCAGCAATACGTCCGTCTCGCCGATCTCGGGGACCGGCACGTCGCGTAATTCCACCGAGAGCGGCTGGCGCGAGTAGTTGACTAAGCCCAGCATTACTGTATGTCTCCATAGGCGTGAACCTTTTCGCAGATCAAGCGTAGAGAAGATTCGAGATCACCTTCGGCGGTGCGAAAGGCGTGCGCGTCAATGGCCAACGGAGCGCCAATCACCACCAAGCGGAGCGCCGTAGCCGGGCGTGTCAGTGGCCTGCTCGAGCGTCAGGCCGCCGACTGCCTGCACAGGCACTGAGACCGCTTGGACGATTTCACGCAGCCGATCGAGAGGCGTGGGCGCATGCTGGCCTCGCGAACGGCGCAGGGTGCGCATGTCGTAACCGATGTGGTGAATGATGTAATCGCAGCCAAGTTCTTCCAGACGTTTGGCCCCAGCGACGGGATCGGGCATTGCCATATTGTCGCCCATGACCTTGACACCCATATCGCGGCCCGCTTTGACGACAAGTTCGATGGTTTCCTCGTGCGCTTGTCCCATGACGACGACCATGTTCGCACCGGCTTTGGCCATGAGCTCGGCTTCGAGCCAGCCGCCGTCCATGATTTTGAGGTCGGCGACGATAGGTGTCTCTGGGAAACGCGCGCGCAACTCGCGGACGGCGCGCGCACCGTCGGCGAGAATGAGCGGCGTGCCGGCTTCGAGCCAGTCGACACCGGCTCGCAGGGCCATGGCTGCGGTACTACAAGGCCTCTTCGAGATCGATCAGATCCAGCGATAGTTGAACAGTGGCTTTCATGAATTGGAAGAATTGAGGGTTTGTTCGGTGGCGGCAATCTCCGCGCGCTCACGTTTGATATCGAGGCGTACGCGCGAGTAGATGTTCATGTAGATGTTAGCGATCCAGACGAGCGCGAAGCCGGAAATGAGATAGCCTCGCCAGTCGTCGTACAGCAACCGAAAGCGCGTAACGATTAGAAAAATGATGGTCACGTAATGACTGAAACAATATTCGCAAGTAAACAAGTAAAAAAACTTGCGCTTATAGAGTCGATTACACGTCTCACTGTGCCGCTTACACCATTCACGCGGCTCGCGGAACACTTCCTCGTGCGTAATGGTCCAGGCAACGGAGGCAATTGGCAAAGCCAGAATACAAAGAGTCGCGAACTGCTCGCCGAGGCTCATGAGCAATCCTAATTGTCGCCTAGCGAGAGAATAGAGCGATGCCACACGACAGAGCGAGCGGTACCACGCCGGCCGGGCCTTGCGTCCTGATAATTTTCGGAGCGGGGGGAGATTTAACCAAACGCTTAGTCATGCCCGCGCTTTACAATCTTGCCCGCGGGAAGCTCCTGCCGCAAGAATTTGCGATTGTCGGATTTGATCTGGCGGATGAAACTGTAGAGACCTGGAAAAAGTCGCTCGGTGACATGCTCGAGCACTTTGTTGCGGGTCCGAACGGTGAGGGGAAGGTTGATCAAGGCGTCTGGAACTGGCTCGCAGGACGAATGTCCTATCTCAAAGGCGACCTGAACAGTTCCGAAAGCTTTTCACAACTCAAAACAAAGCTGGCCGAGATCGCCGGAAGCGGGCACACCGGCGGCAACTATCTTTTCTATCTCGCGATCGCGGACCGATTTTTCGGCACGGTGGTGGAGCAGTTAGGCAAGAGTGGGCTCGCGTGCGAGGAGGAGGGCCAGTGGCGAAGGGTGGTAATCGAAAAGCCTTTCGGTCACGACCTGGCTTCCGCCAAGGCCCTTAACCGTCAGATATTGACGGTGCTCGACGAGTCACAAATTTACCGGATCGATCATTTTCTTGGCAAAGAAACAGTGCAGAACATCATGCTGTTCCGCTTCACCAATGGACTGGTCGAGCCGATCTGGAATCGCGACCGAATCGATCATGTGCAGATTACAGTAGCGGAATCCGTAGGCGTCGAGAAGCGCGGCCGTTTTTACGATACAACCGGAGCGCTGCGGGACATGGTGCCGAACCATGTCTTCCAGCTTGTTGCCATGACCGCCATGGAGGCTCCGAATTCGTTTGATGCCGACGCTGTGCGTTCAGAGAAAGTGAAAGTCATCGATGCGACTCGCAATTTGAAGCCCGAGGAAGTTGAGGCATGTGCTGTGCGTGGGCAGTACGACGGCTACCGCCAGGAGCCGGATGTTTCCCCCGAGTCGCAGGTGGAGACATATACAGCGCTCAAATTGAGCATCGACAATTGGCGGTGGTCGGGGGTGCCGTTTTATATACGGACGGGTAAGCGGCTGAGCGAACGCAAGACGCAGATCGCGATCCGGTTCAAAGAAACCCCGGCGGCTCTGCTGCGCGCTACAACACCGACACCGAATTGGCTCTTGTTGCGGATCCAGCCGGACGAAGGGATCGCGTTTGAATTCGGAGCGAAGATTCCGGGACCGGCAATGCGGCTGGGCGAGGTCCTGATGGATTTCAAATATCAGGACTACTTCGGGACGGCACCGGCGACGGGGTACGAAACGCTTATCTACGACGTGATGATCGGCGACGCAACGCTTTTCCAGCGCGCGGACAACATAGAGACCGGATGGGCTAAAGTACAGCCGATACTTGACTACTGGAGAGCGCATCGCCCGGCAGATTTTCCGAATTACGCAGTTGGCAGCGAAGGTCCCAAGGCGGCGGATGAACTTCTGGCCCGGGACGGGCGCGCCTGGCGTAAGATCGTCTAGAGTCGCGATGTATGAACGATGGAAGCGCCAGCCTCGCCGGCAGTCTCCGCGCTTTCTTTTTGTTCGATATCGCAGAAGAAATCGATCTACCGCTACTGCGCCGCATGCTGGGCGCAACACCCAGTAAACGTGAGCCGGCGTTCCGTCAGCCCGCTCCGGAATACGTCCGCTTCGAGCGCCCGCCGGTAGTGGAACACGCCGGCGTATGCGCGACCGATTCGGGCACAGCACTCGAAGCAAAGATCCGCTATTTCGACTATGGGGTTGCGAGTGTCGAACTGCGAATGCCGTTCACCGCAACCTGGGAAGGCCTTGTCCGACTCGCCAATGAGTGGATCCTTTCGCCGGAACTGGAGACAAGCGCGGGACGGACGTTGCGCGCACGCCTGGCGACTGTCGGCGAGTGTCTGAAGAAGCCGCATACGAACTGGATCGCGGAAGACTTCTACGTGATCCAGGTCGATCCGATCGACGGCAACGGCGGTAGTGTGACGGCGGCCGATGAACTTGTACGGGACCATGGCCCGGAAATCGCGCAGATTGTCCGTGGAGAAGACACGGCACTCGCACCCACGGAATGCCGTGAAGTTCTGCAATCCAGCATGTCGTACTATCCGGCGGACTTGCTCGTGGTCGGCTGGGTGGCGGCGTTTGTATATGACACGCCTTCAGCTGCTTCGACGACGATCGAGCTGCTCGAGTACGCCAACAGTCAATTGCTCGAGTTTCGTTACTACGATGAAGTGCTCACGCGCGTATTGGCGGATGTTTACCGGCAGCTTGACAAGAAGCGCGGTGTATGGGGGCGATGGAAACTAGCGCGAGAGGCGGAAAAGCTGAACACTCTTCGGCTGGACTATCGGGAGCTTGCAGAGCGGACCGACAATGCAATCAAGTTTCTCAGCGACATGTTTTACGCCCGCACATATCGTTTGGCGGCGGCGCGAATCGGCGTCAACGACTACCGCGATCTAGTTACCGACAAGCTGAGCACGGCGCGCGATTTGTATGAGTCGATGGTGAATGAATTCCATCAGAGCCGGGCGTTTTTTCTTGAACTGATGGTGGTGATCATTCTCCTTATCGAGATTGTTTTTCTCTTTCGCGGCAAGGCTTAGGGCGTGAGTTGCAGGGGCACGCCCCGTTGACTGTCTAGGAGCGAAAAATTTTCGACGCCCGCGGAAAACGAGTCACCGACTATAACTAGACGGGTCAGGTTCGCGACGTTCGCATGGGCGTTTTGCGCGGCGTATGTCATCACCGGCGTTACGGCAAATAAGAGGGGAAGGGCTATTTTGTTGGTTCTGATCAAAATGTATACTTCCTGGCACGGTCCGTACCCTAATACTAGTAAGCCCCGGGATGGGAACGGCAACCGAAGAACTACGAGGTCACGAGCCCTGCCGTCAGCACGTGCAAGCCGCGATATTTGCGGAGTAGTTCGTACATGACAATGGCACCGGCGTTCGCTACGTTCAGGGAATGTTTCAAGCCCAACATGGGTATGCGAACGTGCGTATCGCAGGCGTCTAAGAGATCTGGGCCCAGACCATCGACCTCGTGGCCGAACAGGACACAGACCGGGAAACGCGGCTGCCAATCAAAAATGTCGACGGCACGCAGCGTCGTTTCTATAGCAGCGAGTTCATAGCCTTCCGAGCGGAGGGCCTCCGCGGCCGTAGAGACATTCTCTACAGGCTCCCAGCGCATGCGTGCTTCGGCGCCTAAAGCGGTTTTCGAGATGGCGCTTTTTGGTGGCCGTGCCGTGATTCCGCTTAGCAGCAGACGCTCGATGGCTGCGCCGTCGGCAGTGCGAAAAAATGCGCCGACGTTATACATGCTTCGCACGTTGTGGAGCAGAATCGAGACCGGCAAGCACAGACCAGAATAGACGGCGGCCGCCTCGGTCGCCCGGTAGGGGACGCGCTCCATCCGCTACCTGCGACCGAGACCGGCGCGTTTCCACAACTCGTCGACGCGCGCGGTCACTTCCGGCGACATCTTGATCACGTTGGGCCAGCGGCGGGTGAATCCTTCGGACGGCCACTTGGTAGTGGCGTCAACGCCCATTTTCGAGCCGAAATTTGGGAGACGACTGGAGTGGTCGAGTGAATCGATGGGTCCAAGGCAGAATTCGATGTCGCGCTGAGGATCGATGTGATTGAGCGCTTTCCAGGCGACCTCCGGGACATTTTGCACGTCCACGTCTTCATCCACAACGACAATGCATTTGCTGAACATGGCCTGGCCAAGGCCCCAAATAGCGTGCATGACCTTGCGCGCCTGTCCCGGATAGGACTTGCGCATGGAAACAAGGATCAGATTGTGAAAAATTCCTTCGGCGGGCATGCAGATGTCGCGTACCTCCGGCAGTTGCAACCGCATCAGCGGCAAGAAAATTCGCTCGATCGCTTTGCCCATATAAAAATCTTCCATCGGCGGGGGCCCAACGATGGTGGCGGCGTATACAGGCCGCTTGCGCTGCGTGATGCAGTCAATATGGAAGACGGGATAGTCATCATCGAGCGAATAGAATCCTGTGTGATCTCCAAAAGGCCCTTCGCGGCGCAGTTCGCCGAGGTTTAAGTGTCCCTCGAGAACGATCTCCGCGTTGGCTGGGACTTCGAGATCGCTGGTCTCGCATTTCACCATTTCGACGGCTCTGTTGCGCAGAAAGCCGGCGAAAAGCATTTCATCGATGGAGGGGGGCAGAGGAAGAACCGCGGAAAAGATCGTGGCCGGATCGGCTCCGATCGCGACGGCAATGGGCATACGGGCTTCGCGGCCTTCGGCGGCGAGACGGCGATAGTGGTCGGCTCCCTGTTTATGTTTCTGCCAGTGCATACCGGTAGTTTGGCCATCGAAGACTTGCATGCGATACATGCCACAGTTGCGTTTACCGGTTGATGGATCGCGCGAGAAGACCAGAGGCAGCGTGATGAAGCGGCCGGCATCGCCGGGCCAGCAATGCAGAATGGGAAATTCGTCGAGGGAAAAATCTTTGCGGCGGATTATTTCTTTACAAGGGCCATTCGAAACGGTTTTGGGAAAGGCAGCGTTTACTTCCCCAAGTTTCGGAAGCAGCTTGACTTTTTCGATGAATCCTTCGGGCTTTTGCAGTTCGATGAACCCGGCGATCCGACGCGCGATGTCTTCGATGTCGTCCACGCCCAGAGCGATCTCCATACGGCGCATGCTGGCGAAGGTGTTGATGACCAGGGGGACGCTCGAACCTTTGGGATTTTCAAAAAGCAGCGCGGGCCCTGCGGTTTTGACGGACCGATCGGCGAAGGCGGCGATTTCTAGATGCGGGTCGACCGGGATCGCGACGCGTTTCAGCTCGCCCTGTCTCTCGAGGGCTCCGAGGAAATCGGGCAGGTCAGCAAAGGGCATGGAGTATGTACACCCATTATCATGAGAAGGAATCATGAGTATTCGAACAGCCTTAATTACGGGGGCAAGCCGCGGAATTGGGAAGGCCTGCGCGCACGCGTTAGCCTCCTCCGGCCATCGAGTAGTGCTGGCGGCCCGCTCGACGGAAAAGCTGGCGGAAGTTGCGCGAGAAATCGGATCGGAAACCCTTGTCCTCGAAATGGATTTGGCGAGCCGCGATTCGATTGCCACGGGAATGACGCGGGCAGCGAAAGATTTCGGGCGCATCGACGTGCTCGTGAATAATGCCGGTATTGCCAAGGATGGTCTGGCGGTGCGCATGAAGCAGGCCGATTGGGAGGCGGTGCTTGGCACGAACCTGAGCGGCGCGTTTTACGCGATCCAGCAGGTGTTGCAGGGCATGATGCGCGAGCGCTGGGGGCGCATCATCAACATTTCTTCGGTCGTGGGCGAAATGGGAAACCCGGGACAAGCGAATTATGTGGCTTCCAAAGCGGGCTTGATAGGTTTGACGAAATCACTGGCGCAGGAGGTGGGCAGCCGAAATATTACCGTGAATGCCGTGGCGCCCGGTTTTATCGGGACGGACATGACGAGTGAGCTGAGTGAAGAGCTGAAGCAGAAAATGATCGACAATACACCGTTGAGGCGCATGGGCGCTCCGGAAGACGTGGCAGCGGCAGTGAAGTTTCTGGCGAGCGATGAAGCGGCGTTCATTACCGGCCATGTGCTGGATGTGAACGGCGGGATTTACATGTAGCATGAGAAAGCGCGACGACAAGTTCAAGATCGGCCTAGTGCAGATGTCGTGCTCGACCAGTCCGGATACGAACCTTAGCAAAGCGATCGCCGGCGTCCGCGAAGCGGCGTCAAAGGGCGCCGAGATTATCTGCTTACAGGAACTATTTCGCAGCCAGTATTTCTGCCGTGAGGAGAATGCAGCCCTTTTCGATCTGGCCGAGACGATTCCGGGTCCCTCGACCGAAGCGATTGGATCGGTCGCCAAAGAGCTCGGGGTGGCGGTGGTTGCCTCCCTCTTCGAGAAACGGGCGCAAGGCTTGTATCACAATACGGCCGCCATTATCGATGCTGACGGTTCGCTGAATGGCATCTACCGCAAGATGCACATACCAGACGACCCGCTGTATTTCGAGAAGTTTTACTTCACGCCGGGTGATCTGGGGTTCAAGAATTTCGAGACACACTACTCGCGGATCGGCGTGTTGGTGTGTTGGGATCAATGGTACCCAGAGGGCGCACGGATCACAAGCCTGCTGGGAGCGAACGTACTCTTCTATCCGACCGCGATCGGATGGCATCCGTCAGAAAAGGCCCAATATGGCGAGGCGCAACTGGATGCGTGGCGCACGATTCAGCGAGCGCACGCGATTTCGAACGGTGTGTTTGTGGCGGCCGTGAACCGCACGGGGTTCGAGGGTCCGGCGGAAAGCGGTCTGGAATTCTGGGGCAACTCCTTTGTGGCCGATCCGTTTGGGCGAGTGATCACGCATGCCGCGACGAGCGAGGAACAGGTGCTGATCGCCGAATGCGATCCCAAACAAATGGATGAAGTCCGGCGGAATTGGCCGTTCCTACGCGACCGCCGGATCGACGCGTATGGGCCGATCACCGAACGCTGGCTGGCCTGATGCGGTTTCCCGCCGAATGGGAGCGGCACGAGGCGACTTGGCTCGCCTGGCCACATGAGACCAGCGACTGGCCGGGAAAATTCGCACCGATCCAATGGGTATACGGCGAGATCGTCCGGCATCTGTCGCGGGTCGAGAAGGTGCGCATCCTGGTGAATGACCGCGAGGCCCAACAAAAAGCCAGCCGGATTCTGCGAAAATCGGGCGCGGATCTGAATGCGGTCGAATTTTTTACGATTCCTACGGATCGCAGTTGGACGCGCGATTTTTGCCCGATGTTTGTCCGCGATGGCGAAGCCGCGCAGATCCTTCTAAATTGGAAGTTCAACGGCTGGGCAAAATACGCCAATTGCGAGCGTGATGATCGTGTGACGGAAAGACTAGGCGAACAACTGGGGCTCGCCATGCGCACTCCGGAGTGGCGCGGGCAGCGCGTCGTGCTCGAAGGGGGAAGTATCGACGTGAACGGGGCCGGCGCCATTCTTACGACGGAGGAGTGCCTGTTGAGCGATGTACAGGCGCGCAATCCGGGACTGAGCCAGGAAGATATGGAAAGGGTTTTCAGTCAATACCTTGGGGCAGATCGCACAATTTGGCTTCGCAACGGAATCGCCGGGGACGACACCCATGGCCATGTCGACGATCTGGCGCGGTTCACGGATCCTCAGACGATCGTGATCGCAACAGAGCGGGACCAGGCGGAATCGAACTACGAACCGCTACGCGAGAACCTAGCGCTGCTACGCGAAAATCCATTTCGGGTGGAAACGCTGCCGATGCCGGAACCGGTCTACTTCGCCGGACAGCGATTGCCGGCGAGCTATGCGAATTTTTATGTCGCAAACGGCATTGTACTGGTGCCGACTTTCAACGATCCGAATGACAGGGTGGCTTTGAACAAGTTGGCTGAATTGTTCCCCGATCGGAAGATCGTAGGAATTGCGGCAACGGACTTGGTGCTGGGGCTAGGGACCTTGCATTGCATGACACAGCAGCAGCCCGCGTAAATGATCGCGTTAGCGGCCATTCCAGTTTTGATCTGGCTCTATCTGCTGATCGGCCGCGGGGGCTTTTGGCGCATTGCGAAGAATCTTGCGCCACTGAATATTTCGCCCACTCCTGGGCCGCGCGTAATCGCGGTGATTCCGGCCCGCAACGAAGCAGTCGTGATCAGGCAAGCGCTTCAGTCCCTCCGGCCACAGACGTTCGCCATCGTGGTGGTGGACGATAGCAGTGAAGACGCCACCGCAGAAATGGCGAAGGCGGCAGGCGTCGAGGTAGTACGCGCCTCCATTCCTCCTGCCGGCTGGACGGGGAAGCTTTGGGCGCTTTCACGCGGCGTGGAAGAAGCGCTGAAGCTTGATCCCGATTACCTGTTGTTCACAGATGCGGATATCCGTCACGAATCGCAAAACGTGGCAAGCCTGGTTTCTCTCGCTGAAGAGCGCGGGCTGGATTTGTGTTCATACATGGTCAAGTTGTGCTGCGACAGTTGGCCGGAAAAGGTCTTCATACCAGCATTTGTGTATTTTTTCTTTACGCTCTATCCGCCCGCGTGGGCGAAGGGTGCGGCGGGAGGCTGCCTGTTGATTCGGCCGCAGGCGCTTGCCGGCATCGGCGGCTTGGAAACCATCCGGAGCGAGATCATAGACGATTGCGCACTTGCCAAAGCGGTGAAAGCGCGCGGTGGGCGCATCTGGCTTGGTCTTACGACCACGGCCGCGAGCGTCCGTTCATACGGCGGTATCCATGGAGTGCGGGCCATGATTGCGCGCAATGCATTTAGCCAGCTTCGCCATTCGACGCTCCTGCTAGTGGGTACCTCGGCTGGATTGCTGCTCACTTATGTTGTTCCGGTTGGGCTGGTATTGTTCGCCACGGGTTGGCCGCGCCTTCTCGGCGGAATCGCCTGGGTGTTAATGAGCGCGAGCTATGCGCCTATGGTGCGGTTTTACCAGCGATCATGGCTGTGGAGCGTCTTCTTACCATTTGTGGCTCTTTTCTATTTGGAATGCACGTTCCACTCGGCGCTCGCGTACTGGCGGGGTGCAGGAGGCGAGTGGAAAGGGCGCGCTCAGGATCACGCTGCTTCTTAGTCGGTCGTCAGAATCACCTTGAGAACGCCTGGGCGGGCTGCTTCGGCGAATGCTGCGGGCGCTTCGGCGAGCGGAAAACGGCAGGAAATCATGCCGCTCACGTCGACCTTACGCTGGCGCAAGAGTTCGATGGCCAGACCGAAGCGGCCGCACCGTGAGCCTATGAGGGTGATTTCATTTACGATCACGGGCGCCATGTCTAGCGACACTTCTCCATGCACGGTCGACTTGAGAATCACCGTCCCGCGCGGACGGGTCATTCGCACTGCTTGGCCCAACCCGGCGGCGGAACCCGTAGACTCCACAACGAAGGGATATTTCGCTGCTGGGGGATTATCTGTGATGTAAACGCGCGCGCCAGCCCGGCTGGCGATTTCGAGTTTCGCTTCGTGATGGCCGTACACCGTGACATCTGCCTCGTGGGCGCAGAGGGCTTGCGCGATGAGCAACCCCAGTTTGCCGTCCCCTAGAACCGCGACTTCAATACCCGCGGCGATAGGTGTTTGATCAAGGATTTCGCAGGCGGCTGCTAGCGGCTCTACGAACACGGCTTCCTCGTCCGAGATCTCATCCGGAATCGGCAGCAGATTCGCTTTGGGTAGCGTGAGATATTCTGCGAAGGCGCCGGGATGTTTGACGATCCCCAATACCGAACGATTCAGGCAATGCCGTCCTAAGCCGGCGGCGCAGGATTCGCATTCACCGCAGGAAAGGTTGATCTCACCGACCACCCGTTTGCCTGTATCGACGTCAACACCGGAGAATTCGTGTCCAGGAACCCCGCGGAATTCGTAATAACCCCGCTGCAGTTCCAGGTCGGTATTGCAGACACCTGCGCGCCGCACGCGTACCAATGCGAAGCCGGGCAAACAGCTGGGAATGGGCATGCTTCGCAGGGAAACATGCCCGGACTCCAGATAGACTGCTTGCTGAGTTACCAGCGGTTCCTGCTACCCCCGAAATCGCGCTGACGGCCACCGCCGCTACCGCCTGCACCACCGCCGCTGCGGTCGCGCTTCTCAGGCGGACGTGCTTCATTCACAACCAGAGCGCGGCCCATCAAGTTACGTCCATTGCATGCCTGTACAGCTTGGTTTGCGGCGCCGTCGTCGTTGATCTCAACGAAGCCGAAACCCCTAGCTTCTCCGCTGAAACGATCGCGCAAGATATTCACGCTGTCGACTTGGACGCCGGCCTCCGCAAAGAAGGCCTGTAAGTCCCCTTCAGTGGCTTTGTAGGGCAAGTTGCCTACGAACAGCTTCATCACTAAATACCCTCTCTTACTCGTTGACTCCGAATACTGGATACGTTGGCAAACGATCTACCAGCGGACCCCTCCGAGGATTCAATCGAGAAACTTAAAACCTAATCTGTTCTATGGTCCCACAGAAACCGAGCAATTCGAAAGCCGCAAGCCGGCGCGACCCGAGATTTTACGAGGAAATAGGGATAACCCTAATGAAAAGCGGATCTAGCGAGGGGTGATCAGACCACCGAGTTTATCCTGCTCCGACGCCCGTGCGCGGGGAAAGCGAGCTGAATAAGCTTCAAGATACTTTAAGCCTGAGCCGGTGTTATAGATCAGGATACGTTCATCTGACCGTAAGAATCCGCTTTGTAACAACTGAGTGACAGCCGCGACGCAGGCTCCACCTTCGGGCGCGGCGAAAATACCTTCAGTGCGGGCGAGCAGCAGCGCGGAATCAAGCAACTCCTGATCGGTGATTGAAATAGCAGTGCCGGAGCTCTCGCGAAGCGCGCGCAGAACCAAAAAATCACCTAGCGCTTTCGGGACACGCAAACCGCTCGCAACGGTGTGGGCTTCCGGAAAGGATTCGCTCTCGGCTGCGCTCTTATGGAAGGCCCTCGTGATGGGCTCGCAACCGCTGGCTTGCACGGCAATCATCTTAGGCCGGCGCGGGCCGATCCAATCTAACGCCTCGAGTTCGGCAAAAGCCTTCCACATCCCGATGAGTCCGACGCCACCGCCGCAGGGATAGAGAATGGCATCCGGAAGCTGCCAAGAAAATTGTTCGGCCACTTCGTAGCCCATGGTTTTCTTTCCCTCGATGCGATACGGCTCTTTGAGCGTCGAAACTTCGAACCAGCCTTCGCGTATCTTGCGCTCGGCGAGCATGCGTCCGCAATCACTGATCAAGCCGTCGACCAGAGTGACGCGGGCACCGAAAGACTGGCACTCTATGAAATTGGATTGCGGCACATCGGCGGGCATGAAAATATAGGCTTCGAGACCGCCTGCAGCGGCGTACGCGGCCAATGCGCTCGCCGCGTTACCGGCCGACGGAACCGCGAGCTTCGTGGCACCAAGTTTTTTTGCCATCGTAACGGCGCACGCCATGCCGCGGGCTTTGAAGGAATCGGTGGGATTGCGTCCGTCATCCTTGATCCAAAGATCGTTGGCGCCAAGCGCCTGGCCGAGAGAGCGCGCCTCCAGCAGCGGCGTCCAGCCTTCGCGCAGCGTTACGGCTTCCGGGCGTTCGGCAGGCAGAACGGGCGCATAGCGCCACATGCTGGTTTCGGCGGAAGCAAGGTCTTGTTTCGACCAGTTGGCGCGCACCGCAGCAAGATCGTAACGCACCAGGAGAGGCGCGCCACATTCGCACACATTCAAGAGTTGATTAGGAGGAAAAGCTTTGTGGCAACGGCTGCAGGTCAGTTCGGAAGGTGTTCCCATGTTTCTTGATCATGCTACCCCGGCGACCGGCAGGAAATTTTTGCTAGCGCGTACAAAACACTTATGAAACAATGTATGCTAAAGCATATTGAAGTACTATCAAGGAGCGTACGTGCAGTATCCGTTAAGCCGGGACGAACACGCTGCCATGGCAAGGTACCTGTCTGGTATCAGGAAGCAGTTGCAGGACGTTTCTGATCTGTTTGCGGCTAGGTATGGAAAGAATAGCAGCATTGCCGAGATTGCTGTGAAGGCATTGGTTTCTTCGACGTTGCTCGAACATGAATTGATGCTTCTCGAACCGGAGCTGGAGGAAGCACTGGCCGATTCGGACGCGCCGGAGCTGGTAGAAGCAACGGCGTACTAGGCCCGAGGATGATTGTCCGTTTCCTGTCGATTACGGTTTTTGCGCTAGTTCTTCAACCTCTGTTTGGTCGGGAATCCGTATGTTTGACAAACGGCTTCTGCCTGGAAGCCGATTCGCATGTAGTGCGAGACCAGACATTCATAGTGCAACGCGGCCAAGGATCGATGGAATTTCCGGCCGGCCAGGTAGAGCACATTGCCCCCCTTCCTTCATTGGCCAATCCCCAACCTGTGGCGACGCTCCCGCCAGAAAACACACAAGATTTATTGGCGCGCGCGGCCCGCGAACAGGGTCTGGAACCCGAGTTTGTACGCAGCGTTGCGCGTGCCGAATCAGATTTTCGGCAGGACGCGGTTTCGGTGAAGGGCGCAGTAGGGCTCATGCAACTGATGCCGGGAACCGCTTCGTCGCTGGGGGTAGATGCTACGCTTGCGGTGCAAAATGCCCAGGGTGGCGCGAAATTTCTACGCGAGTTACTGGTTCGCTATCATGGCGACGCCGCTCTGGCGCTCGCTGCCTATAACGCCGGACCGGGTGCGGTCGAGAAATATAAAGGCGTTCCGCCGTATCTCGAGACGCGCAGTTATATCGTGAGAGTGCTCACTGAGTACGCCCGGCAACAAAAAGCCCGCAGAGTGTCGTCGCTGGATACCCGATAGGACGAGCGATGCCGGTCGAAACGGCCCTGTTTTTTGAATCCGTTGAGGAGATTTACGCGCGTGTGTTCAGAACACTCAAACCGCGCACGCCGGTTCCTCCCATCGCCATTCGCTTCCGTGGGTACGCCAACGCTAACAGCCGCGTACAACTCCAAAACGGCCATCTGCGCGTGGATATCAGCGATGTGTTGGAGAAGGCACCCGCACCCATTCACGAAGCGTTGGCGTCTATCCTGCTTGCGAAGCTGTTTGCGAAGGCCCCCGACAAGGCCTGCATCGCTTGCTATCGGCGCTATCTGAATCGCGCCGATATTCGCCGAACACTATACTCGGCGAAACGAGAACGAGGGCGCAAAGAGTATCTTGAACCGGCAGGGCTCGTGTATGACTTGCGAGCGTTGTTTGAAGAATTGAACTTCGAATATTTTCATGGCTTGATGGCGCAACCCGAACTTGGCTGGAGCGTCCGTCCCTCACGCACCACGCTCGGCCATTACGACCCGTCGCATCATGTGATTGTATTGAGCCGGCTGCTCGATACCGAAGAAGCGCCCGTTCTGATCGTGAAATTCGTTTTGTTCCACGAAATGCTGCACCTGCGCTTTCCGACCGAACACCGCGGCAGCCGGCGTTGCGTCCATACGCGAGAATTTCATCGCGCCGAACGGACCTTCGCGCAGTTTACAGAGGCGAAAGAGGAGTTGAGACGGTTCGTAGAAGCCCGTTAGCGCACCGGCACGCAGGCCAAGGTTCCCTACCGCCGGAGCAATTGCTTATTTAGTGGGAGGAGGCCAAGCGCGCGGCGGAAATAGCGTTGAGCTGACCGCTCATGTCTTCGAGGCGGGCAATCAGGTTTCCCAGCGCTAGTGCGCGCCAGCCGAAACGGCACAGCATATAGTTGGCTTCCACCCGCAGGACCGCCACGGAAAACCGTACCCGAAGCCAGATCAACTGCTTCAGGGTCTCGGAACGGTCTTCGGTGCCCTGGATTACGAGAAAACGGGCCACCGCGTGCAGCCGGTTGAAATCCGCGATCAAGCGGTTCAGGTACTGGCGAAAAATGCGAAGACGGTCGGCTCGTAGTTTGCGGTACAGGGAGAAGTCAAAGCCTGGCTGGCGGCTCAGGAAGCGAAAATCTTCGTCCGCGAGCAGACCTTCCATGGGATAGTAGGCCGCCGTCGTGAAGTTTTCGAGCCATTCGGGCGTGACTTCAGCCAAATTGGAGCGTCGGAGCAGGCGGGCCATTACCGGCACCAAGAAGACGGCGGTAAGAACAAACAAGGCCACCGGTGTGAAGATCAACGCGACACTCATGTGGAAACCCGCAAAGACCACGGTACAAGAATACTAGGACTAATTTCAAGCCCCAGCATGAAACTATTTAATGAAAGCAGGATAGCATACTCTTGGGACCCATCAATACCATTTAGTACCAAGACCAATGGAACTATCTGCGCGCCGCACGAAGGAGCGCGGTATTCATAGATTCGAGTTGAGTCATAAGGCGACGTTGCTCCTCGAGGCGCCAACTGTGGCCCCAGCGGACTTGAATCGCCTGCCCATGAGCTGTAATGAAGACAATCCAATAAGCAAAGCAAGCTGCCACGACAAAGGCCATAGTAGTGCTCAAAAGGTGCGTGCTCTCGTGAGACAGATAACTGCGCGCCAGTAGTAGCGCTACTTTGACGGCGAAATAGACAACTAGGCCTACACTAAAAACGGCAAGATTTCGGTGCATCTGGACAGGAAACCACAAGATAAATGCCAAAATGCAGGCCAAAACTAACAGCGCCGCCATCGCGACGGCCCGATTCAGAACAAAGAAGGCGATCAAGAAACGGTCGATGGGATCGGGAAATTTTGCGCCGCCCGCCGCCGAATATTCCGGCAGAACGGTCAGCAGCACTAATAAGATAGCGACGGCGAAGATGACGTTCAATACGACCCGGGAAAAGCGTAGGATACCAGGCAGAGATTTCAAAATCTCGCTCAGCAGCGCGTATACCATCCAGAGCGACAATACCCAGGAAATGATCTGGAATGCCATCCATAGGAGGCGATAGTCGAGATGGAACTGGCGACGGAATGCGTATAACGCCAAACTCACCAGCGAATCCAGCAACTGGAACGCAAGAAAAACCACGAATATCCTGTAGACGCCGGGCAGGCGGACCCGGATAGCCGCTAACCGGATAATCAAGACCAGCGCTAAAAAGTCGGAAACATATTGCGCCGTGCGGCTCCAATTCATTGACTGCGCTCAGGCTTTTCTTTGGATGGTATTTCAAAAGTGCGCTACAAGCAACTTGAATACGACCTTAATTCGACAGAGAAGCCTGGCCTTTTGCAAAAGCGGCGGATAAGACTATTTGTCGTAAGGGGGAACCGGGTTGCCGGGCTCGGGCCAAGCGGAATCCTGCGGCGTTGCGGTTGTGATATGAATAGTCTTCTGAGACTCCGGAACCGGAGAATTCATTGCCGACATGGTAGCCGCCATGCCAATAGCGAGAAAAGAGAGACAAAATAGTTTTTTCATTGTAGATTTACCAGCTTTCGCGAAGATATTTGTCGGAGTTACCCTCGGAAGGTAAGATAACGCGTAGTTGTGGCCCGGCAGGGAGTAGAGGCGGAGGTTTTCTAGCAACAGAACGACGGGGTGTAGATCGTTCTAGAGGTACTGGTCAAGCCTTGTGGAGGGCCAATCAATGTGTATCATTGAATTTGCGGTTACATGTTACGCAGTAGGCCCAACGCAACCGAGACGGATAGCGCGGACGCCCTCTGGATCAGAGATCTTTCCCAGATAGCTACATCCTACGGCCGTCTTGTGTATCTCGCCGGACTCCGGAACCCCGATACGGGGCGCTATGAGCATTACGGATCCACATCCGGATCTCCTAGCAATTTAGTTGCCAGCCGAACTCTCAAGCGGATTCACGAAAGTATTTTCAAAGAGTGGGTCAGCTACTCGTTGGAGCGTAAGAAGGCGGACATTGAATTATACACTGCGAGCATTGACCAAGTCGACAGAACTGAACTCATAGATGCTTGGTTGCGGCTTACTCCGTACAAAAATTTGGTGCCGGCTTCTATCCGGGGTCCGGAGCGCCAGAGGCATATTTCAGATCTGGAAGCGATTCTTGGTCTACTTAAGAACGTGTATGGCGTCGCTTCGCCTGATCGAGACGCATAGCCAGGCCCACTACCTGCCCCACGATCTCAGCCTCGCCCGGAAATCTGTACACCTCAGGAGCAACAGAAGAGGCCGGGTGCGATTGTACGATCAATAGACCTTCGTGGACCGTGCACCAGCCGCAGCGAAAGCCGGCGCGATGCTCTATGAAGTACACAGCCTTGTCGAATTCGTGGTTGGCATCTTGGTTCTTGACGTGTCTTTTCGCTTCATCGATCTGGACGAAGGAGCCGGGCCGGATAATCGGGTGCATCGACCAGTCTTCCGAACCGATGAAGGCGTAGCGATGGCCGCGCAAATCGAGCGAATTCAGGAGCACAATGGGCAATTTGCCCCAGCGACGCATCTGGCGGCTTACGTAAGATGTGCGGCGCAGATCTATCTCGTTACCCAAATCGAGCGGCAATTCAACTTCGGTCCGCGCGGGCGACTTAAAGTCGGCGGGGCGAGTCTGCTGAAGAGGGAGTTTCGCGGCGTCGTTCGCCATCTCGTTCACGCTGACGCCATACCATTGCAAAACGGTTGCAAGGTCCAATCCATAAATAGCGCAAAGCGAGTAAAGACGGTAGATCGAAGGTACAGTGCCTTTGTTCTCGATGTCGGCGAGGCGGCTTAGGCCGATGACAAACTCCGGACTACCGCGCTCACCAGCGATACGCTGACTGGCCTCTTCGACGTCCCGGTATTTTAGGCGCAACCGCTCTCGCCTTTTGCGTAAATGCCACCCCGCATCCAACATCGCTCGCACCTCAGCGAGTGAATTTTCGCCGTTGTTCTGATTTCAGAACAATTTTCGATACTATAGCAGGTTCGAGCAATTTTTCGCCACCGGGCGGCGAACTGTAACAATCTTTCCCAGACAGTGGAAGCGCCCGTTATATCAGCGGCTTGCGCAAAGGGACCGGGGATGCTCATCATGGAAGATTGGTTAGGAGTGACATGAAGGGAAAACGGCGATACACAGTTGCATTTCAAGGCGAGCGGGGAGCATTTAGCCATTCGGCGGCGCTGAAATTATTGGGTGCAACCGTAGAGGCCAAACCGTGCGCCTCCTTTAAGAACGTATTTGAGACTTTACGCGATAATCAGGCGACGCACGCGGTGATTCCGATCGAAAACACTTTGCATGGCAGCGTGCTCGAAAACTACGATCATCTAATGCAGTTCGGATTTCCTATACGCGGCGAAACCAGCGTCAGGATCTCCCATCATTTGATAGTGATGCAAGAAACGCGCTACAGCGAAATCCGGCGCGCGTTTTCACATCCGGTGGCGCTCAATCAGTGCCGACGGTTCTTCGAAAAGCATCCACGCATTGAGCCGACGCCCTTCTATGACACGGCGGGGAGCGTGAAAATGCTGGCGGAAGAACACCCGGCCGACGCGGCGGCAGTGGCATCCGAGGCCGCCGCGACGATTTATGGAGGTAAAATTCTACGGCGAAATCTGGAAGACAATCGAAAAAACTATACACGATTTTTTCTATTGACGAAACAGAAGAAACCGCTGCGGAGCGCAACCGGGGCTTGGAAAACCTCAGTGGCTTTCGGTGCCGCCAATCAGCCCGGCGCGCTGTTCAAGGTGATGGCTTGTTTTGCGCTGCGCGATCTGAACCTGACGAAAATCGAGTCCAGGCCACTGCCGGGAAAACCATGGGAATACCTGTTCTATGTAGATTTCATTGGATCTACCGATGACAAGCCGGTCCAACGGGCTCTCCACAATCTGGCAGAAACAACTCAACTTTTCCGGGTACTAGGAAGCTATCGGCCGACGCCGTAGGGGGCGCGTACCCGCCGCGCCCAGGATCGTAACGCCTAGATGTCGTAGTACAGAGCAAATTCATACGGATGCGGTCTTAGCCGGACTGCCTCCGCTTCGGCTCTTCGCTTGTACGAGACAAACGTTTCGATCAGTTCTTCTGAGAATACATCGCCTTTGGTCAAAAAGATATGGTCTTCTTCCAAACACGTGAGGGCTTCGTCGAGCGACGCAGGCATAGATGGAACTTTTTTCATCTCCTCCGGCGACAGATCGTAGATGTCCTTGTCGAGCGGTTCGCCCGGATCGAGCTTATTGACTATGCCGTCCAGACCGGCCATCATCATCGCGGCGAACGCCAGATAGGGATTGGCAGCGGGATCGGGCGGACGGAACTCCACGCGCTTCGCTTTAGGACTATTCGAATACATCGGAATACGCACGGCAGCGGAGCGATTGCGACGCGAGTAAGCGAGATTCACAGGCGCCTCGTAGCCCGGCACCAGCCGCTTGTAACTATTGGTAGTGGGCGCGATGATGGCGGAGAGCGCGCGCGCATGCCGCAGCAGGCCGCCGATGTACCACAGAGCCATCTGGCTCAGACCGGCATAGTTGTCGCCAGCAAATAACGGCTTGCCGTTGCTCCATAAGCTCTGGTGCGTGTGCATACCGCTGCCGTTATCGCCGAACAAAGGCTTGGGCATGAAGGTGACAGTCTTGCCGTACTGATTGGCCACATTGCGCACGATGTATTTGTACAGCGTCATGTTGTCGGCGGATTTGATGAGCGTGTCGAATTTCTGATCGATCTCGCATTGGCCACCGCTGGCCACTTCGTGGTGGTGGCACTCGATCGTCAAGCCGCACTCAATCATGGTGGCGACCATTTCGCTGCGCAAGTCCTGGTAGTGGTCGGTGGGCGGAACCGGGAAATACCCTTCCTTATAACGGGGGCGATACCCTAAGTTATTTTCTTTGCGGCCGGAATTCCAGCGCCCTTCCTCCGCATCAATGAAGTAAAAGCCGCTGTGGGCGTTTTGGTCGAAGCGAATATTGTCGAAGATGAAGAACTCGGCTTCCGCGCCGAAGAAGGCGGTGTCGGCGACACCGCTGTTCTTCAGATGCAGCTCGGCCTTCTTCGCGATCCAGCGTGGGTCGCGGTCATAGTGCTGGCGCGTGATGGGATCGACGATATCCCCAAGCATGACCAAGGTCCGCGTTTCGGCAAACGGATCCATGAAAGCGGTAGCCGGATCCGGAATGATCAGCATGTCGCTTTCATTGATGGCCGCCCAGCCGCGAATGCTCGAGCCGTCAATGCCGAACCCATCTTCGAAAGATTGTTCCTCGAGCATGGAGATGGGATAAGAGATGTGTTGGCTCAGGCCCGGTATGTCGGTAAACCGCAAGTCGATCTGGCGGGCATCGTTTTTCTTGGCAAATTCGAACACTTCTTGAGAGGTCATATGTATTTCTCCGTTGCGAAGCCGATAGGATATCGCATTCATCGTTCGGAATGGGACTATTTAGAGTAGCGATGCCGGCACAAATCAAAGGCGGACAATTGGCGTTGCCCCTGGCTGGAGAACGGCAGGTTTTCGAAGTAAGCGAGTTGAACGCGGCGGTCGAGCGCCTGTTCGAGATGGAATTCCGGAGCATCTGGGTGGCGGGCGAGATCTCGGGCTGCCGTCCGGCCGCGAGCGGACACTTCTATTTTTCGCTAAAAGACGCGCAGAGCCAGGTCAAGTGCGTGCTGTTTAAGGGCAACGCCCGCTTTGTGCGGTTCCGGCCGCAGGACGGACTCGCGGTTCTCGTGCGCGGCAATCTCGAAGTCTATGAAGCTCGTGGCGAATATCAGCTCATTGTGGAAGTGCTGGAGCCGCGCGGAGCGGGCGCATTGCAACTGGCTTTCGAGCAATTGAAGAAGAAGCTCGGCGCGGAAGGGTTGTTCGAGGCGGGACGTAAACGTCCGTTGCCCAAGTTGCCGCAGCGTATTGGCATCGTAACATCGCCGGCCGGAGCAGTTGTACGTGACATCCTGCACGTGCTCGAGCGGCGCTTCGCGGGGTTGCATATCCGTCTGTTTCCTGCACAAGTGCAAGGAGAAGGCGCGCGGGAGCAGATTTGCGCCGGCCTGAAATATTTCGGCGAAGGGCGCTGGGCTGATGTCGTAATCGTGGCGCGTGGCGGGGGCTCACTCGAAGACCTGTGGACATTCAACGAAGAAGCTGTGGCCAGAGCGATCGCGGCCTCGGCCGTTCCGGTGATTTCAGCGATCGGGCATGAAACGGATTTCACGATCGCGGATTTCGTCGCCGACGTGCGCGCGCCCACGCCATCGGCGGCAGCCGAGATCGTAATTTCGACGAAAGAAAGCTTGCTCGAAAACATTGCCGCATGCCGCGCCAAAGCACTGCAAGCACTGCGTTACCGGCTGCTAGTCGGCGGGCGTGATTTGTATGAACGCGGAATCAATCGTGCCTCGGCGCTGATGCATCGCGCGATCAGTTTGCACGTGCAGCGGCTGGATGACATAGACTTCCGGCTGCGGCACGAACAGCGTGCGGCTCTCGAACGGAGTTCGCGACGGCTAGTGGCTCTGATTCGGCGCCTTGAGGCCAACGATTTGCGCCTGCGATTGGCGCGCATCCACCATCGGCGGGAACTGCTTGGTGGGGGGCTATTGAAAGGAATGGAGGCGCGGTTGTGGGGTGAGCGACGGCGGCACGAATCGCTCGATCTGCGGCTGCGGCAACTCAGTCCAGTGGGCGTGCTAGCTCGAGGGTACGCAATCGTCGAAGACGCTCGGGGGCGGATTTTGCGTTCTTCGAGCGAAACGGCGCCGGAAGAGCGGCTGAAGATCCGGCTGCATCGCGGCCAGGTGGATGCCGCCGTGATACAAACGCGCGACGGCGAATAAGCTGGCACGGGAGTCTGAAGACAATCTCGTAACCGTCTGGAAAATTATACTAGAACTTGAGCCATTCGGAAGAGCGTCGGGCGATTTGCCTGCTGAGCGGCGGCCTCGATTCGTCGACTTGCCTCGCAATCGCACGCGCGGACGGCTTTGCATGCTACTGCCTTTCGTTCAACTATGGCCAGCGCCATGCGCACGAGCTAGAGGCAGCGGTAAATGTCGCGCAGCAGCTTGGAGCCAGGGAACACCGCACCGTAAAGATTGACCTGTGGACTTTCGGGGGATCGGCGCTTACTAGCGATATCGATGTCCCCAAGGACCGCGACGAGCATGCGATGGGGATCGGCATTCCAGTCACCTATGTGCCAGCGCGAAACACAATTTTTCTTTCGTTCGCGCTGGCGTATGCAGAAGTCACGGGTGCGGCAGATATTTTTCTTGGCGTCAACGCCATCGACTACTCGGGCTATCCCGATTGCCGCCCGGAGTTCATTGCCGCGTTCGAGCAAATGGCGAATCTGGCCACCAAAGCTGGCGTCGAGGGCGCGTCACGATTTCGGATTCACACGCCGCTGATTCGCATGACCAAGGCGGATATTGTGCGTAAAGCTGTGGCGCTTGACATCGACTTGAGCCTGACGCATAGCTGTTATGACCCGGACGACAACGGACGGCCGTGTGGGCGATGCGATTCGTGCGCGCTGCGCCGCAAGGGGTTCGAAGAGGCCGGCCTGCGCGATCCGTTGGTTTCCCCGTGAAGATTGCCGAGATATTTTATTCGCTGCAAGGCGAAGGTATTTTGACTGGTGTGCCCTCGGTATTTGTCCGCACCTCGGGCTGTAATTTGCGCTGCACCTGGTGCGATACACCGTACACTTCCTGGCAACCGGAAGGCGAGGAACTGCCGGTCGAGAGGATTGTCGCGGCGGTCATCGGGCATCACGCGTCGCATGCCGTGGTTACGGGCGGCGAGCCGATGATCGCTCCCGACATTGTGACGTTGACGGAGCGGCTGCGGGAAGCCGGACTGCACATCACGATGGAAACCGCCGGCACCGTGTTTGCGCCGGTGGCCTGCGATCTAATGAGCATTAGCCCAAAGCTTCGGAACTCCACGCCACATGAGCGCGACGGCGGGCGCTGGGCGGCGCAGCACGACCGCCTCCGCTGGAAACCGGATGTTCTACGCCGGCTCACGGATGGATACGAATACCAACTGAAATTTGTGATCGCCGCGCCGAAGGATCTGGAGGAAGTGGAAGAGATCCGACGAGAAACCGGAGTGGCAGCGGCACGGGTCATTCTCATGCCAGAAGGTACGCGCCGCGAAATCGTACACGAGCGCGGCCTGTGGCTGGCCGAGATCTGCAAGCAAGGCGGCTACAGGTACAGCCCGCGATTGCATATCGACCTTTGGGGAGACCGGCGAGGAGTCTAATACACTAAAGAATGATCCCCACGTTACCTCGCGTCGGCGCTGTCAGCTACTTCAATACCCTTCCTTTAGTATGGGGTATGCTGCATGGACCGCAGCGGGAGAGTGTGGCGCTTTCCTTTTCTCTTCCTGCCAAGTGCGCGGACGATGTGGAGCGCCGGGCGGTCGATATCGGTCTGGTTCCAGTGGCGGAAATCGCGCGACAGAAGCTCGAAGTGCTCCCGGGCGTCGGGATTTCGTGCCGTGGACCGGTAAGAAGCATCTTGCTCGTGTCGCGCGTGCCGTGGCGTCAGGTGCGGACACTCGCGGCCGATCGCGGCTCGCGTACGTCGGTCGAGCTGGCACAGGTCATCTTGCGCGAGCGTTTCGGCGTGGAGGCGGAAACCGCGCCCTTCGAGCCGAATCTGGATCGTATGCTCGCAGCGTGTGATGCGGCGCTAATTATCGGTGATGCCGCGCTGCACGTTTCGCCACCCGAACTGCGCTACGAGTGGCTGGACCTGGGTGAGGAATGGTTCACGCTGACTGGACTGCCGATGGTGTTTGCCGCCTGGGCCGGAAAGGCCGGGTTGCCTGCACCTGCCTTCGAAGAAATCACGCGTGGATCCTACGCATTCGGCGCCGCTAGAATCGATGAGATTGTGGATGCCGAGCATTCAGCCCGGCGCATTTCCAGAGAACTGGCGCAACGCTATCTCCGCCACCATATCCACTTCGAACTAGGTGCGGAAGAGACGAAGGGACTGGACGCGTTCCTCGAGCTTGCCGGCGCGAAAGGCCTAACTTGTGATCACGCGTAGCCAAGCCATCGATCTTTTTAGAAGTGACGATCTGCTTGCGATTGGCAAGGAGGCCGACATGTTGAGGCGCAAGCTTCACCCGGACGATGTAGTCAGCTACATTATCGACCGCAACATCAATTACACGAATTTTTGCACGGAGTACTGCAGTTTTTGTGCCTTTTACCGGCCCATGGGACATGCCGAAGGCTACATTCTCCCCATCGAGACGATTCTGGGCAAAATTCAGGAAACGGTAGATCTGGGCGGTACGGGGATTCTCATGCAAGGCGGCTTGCATCCGGACTTGAAGATCGAGTGGTATGAGGATCTTCTGCGCGCGATCAAAGCACGTTTTGCTATCTGGTGTCATTGCTTCTCCGCTCCCGAACTGGTGAATATCGCCGATGTCAGCGGCATTTCACTGCGAGATACCATAGCGCGCCTACGCGACGCCGGCCTCGATTCGATTCCGGGCGGCGGTGCGGAAATTCTGGATAACGATGTGCGGCATCGAATCAGCCGTTTGAAATGCTCGGTGGAGGACTGGATCGACGTGCATCGCACGGCGCATGCCCTCGGAATGCGCACTACCGCCACGATGATGTTCGGCACTGGGGAGACAATCGAGCAGCGCATGAATCATTTCGATATCGTGCGGCAGATTCAGGAAGACACCGGGGGATTTACGTCATTCATCCCCTGGTTTTTCCAACGCGAGTATACTTCGCTAGGACGCTTCGTGAAACAGGAGGCGACTTCTGTCGAATACTTGAAAATGCTGGCGCTTTCGCGAGTTTATCTGCACAATATCCTGAACATCCAGGCGTCCTGGGTGACGCCGGGGCTCAAGGTGTGCCAGCTTGGGCTGCGCTTCGGCGGCAACGATGTGGGCAGCATCATGATTGAGGAAAATGTAGTCTCAGCGGCAGGAACACATCACAGGGCGTCCGAAGAACAATTACGGCGCTTGATCCGGGACGCCGGGTTTATACCAAAACAGCGAGACACACTCTACCGGACATATTTCCTGAATTAACAGAAATAGGGACCGACGCGCGCGTCTGTCCCTATTTTCAGAATGACCTGGCTTAGCTGGTTTGAGTCTTAGCAGCAGGCCGGTTGGCCTTCATCTTCTTGGTGTCGATCGACTTGTTGAACCAGTCTTCGGCCTGCGCCACGTCAGCCTTAGCGGCTTCCTCGGAATCATCGAGAGCAGCCTTCGTGCGTAATAGCAAGTTGAGATAGGACATCGCGTCCTCATTCTCCTTATCGAGCGCCAAGCATTTCTTCAAATTGTCGATGCCGTCGTCGATCTGCTTGCCGTACTTCTCTTTGAGCGGTTCTTTGATCTTTTCGTCTTTGATCGGGCCCGGATCCTCGTTCTTCATCTTCGCTTCTACGCGAGCATCGCGAATCGGGGGAAACGCCTGCGACCAATTGATTACGCCTAGATAGTAGTACGGCTCGGGGTCCTTGGGATCCACCTCAATCCGGCGCTGATTCCATTTGCGAGCTTCTTCCAGCGCTGTCGCCTTCTGGTCGGGAGTTCCGCTGCTGGCAGAGTTGTAGGCCATCGAGGCCATGGATGCGAGGGCCAAAGGATTCGACGGATCCTTCTTCAGCACCTCGTCAAACTCCTGTTTAGCCATGTCATAGTTCTTCTTGTTGTCAGGTGCGTCGGCGCCCGGCACCCACTGAATCATGTACGACGTTGCCAGATATAGTTGCGCGTTCTGATTGGTCGGATCGAGCGTTACGGCTTCCTTGAAATGCCGCACCGCCTCCGCATAATGATTGTTCTTATACGCCTGAACCCCCTGATTCATATGGTCGCGGGACTTCAGTTTCGCACATCCAGCAACCGAAAGAAGGGTCGCGCACAGAGCGCACATCAACCATTTTGACTGTTGCATCTTCATTGACCGGCTTCTACCTTTGGCGTCATGATGCCAACTTTATCCAACCCCGCGCCTTTGGCGTCGTCGATGGCCTGCGCGACATAACGATAGTCCACGTCCGGATCGCCTTTCACGAAGACCACTTTGGTGGCGCGTGTCTTGAAGATATCTTCGAGCCTTGCGGTCAGGTCCTTCTCAGCAACCGGTTGACTGTTGATCTGCAGACTCTGATCCTTCATCACCTCTATGACCACGTTGGGATCCTGATTCGGCGGTGGTGGAGGCTGATTCGGAGGTGGTGGCTGGGGCACCAGTGTGTTCAATCCGTGGGGCGTCAAAGGTGTGATGACCATGAAGATGATCAAGAGCACGAGCAACACATCGATAAGAGGCGTAACGTTGATGTCCGCCCTGGTTCCACCGGAACCGCCAACTGCCATTGCCATAGCGATCTTTCCCTTTCAAATGGTCTCTTTTAGAGACCGCTCCTTCTTCTTTCCTGAATGGCTTCGGTAATCAACCCCAACTGGTCCACACCGGCGGTGCGGAGGTTGTCGATCACATCTGTTACACCGGCAAATCGCGCCCGCGCATCGGCCCGGATATATACCGTCTTATCCGAGCGGTTGGTTTGCAGATCTTTGACTTTAGCGGGAAGATCGCCTGGCTCCACGCGCATGTTTCCGGGAGCCAGAAAGTCACGGCCGTCGCGCGTCACCGAGATGATGATGGCATCTTCCTTATCGGCCTCGACGAGCTTGATGTCGTTGTGCGTCTTCACCATGTTCACGGCGACGCCTTTCGACAACATGGGCGTGATGACCATGAAGATAATTAGCAGCACCAGCATGACGTCCACCATTGGCGTGACATTAATTTCGGACACAATCGCCGGCGCTTTCATTTTCTTAGCCATGTGACTCTCCTGATTGGCGGGAGCTCCAACCATGGGCTCCCGCCCTCCATTCAACTTAAGGATTCAACCAACTCGACTGCTTCTACTTGGCGGCCGCGCGTTGCTGCGTCCGCTTGAGGAAATAGTCGATCAACTCGGAGCTCGAGTTGCCCATTTCCACGTCGAACGCCTCAATGCGGTTGCTGAAGTAGTTGAACATCCAGACGGCCGGGATGGCGACGAATAAGCCGACGGCGGTGGTGATCAGCGCTTCGGAAATACCACCAGCAACGGCGCCCAGACCGGTTGACTTCGAAGTCGAAATCGATTTGAACGCGTTCATGATGCCGACGACCGTACCAAACAGTCCGACGAACGGTGCCGTCGAGCCAATAGTCGCCAGGCTACTGACGCCACGCTTCAGTTCGGCATGGACGATCGCTTCGGCGCGTTCGAGAGCGCGGCGCGAGGCCTCAATATCTTCGCCCGGAATGTCGGCGCTCATCTGGTGTGCTTTGAATTCTTGTAGACCGGCCACGACGACTTTGGCTAGATGGCTCTTGTTGAAGCGGTCGGCGATCTTGATCGCTTCATCGAGCTTACCTTCACGCAAAGCGCCTGCCACCGCCGGAGCGAACGCACGCGACTGCTTGCGGGCCGCGCTATAGGCGATCAAACGGTCGATCATCACGCCGATCGACCATGCCGACATAATAAACAAACAGAGCACCACCAACTTGGCCGCGACGCCCATGTTTCCCCAGACAGATCGCACATCGAAATTGATGGTTTCGGCCTCCTGGAATAGCCAGAATGCCCAAACTTGAAATTGTAAAACCATGCTTGTCTCCTAAGTTGAATCGAATATTGAATTAGCGAAATCTAGACTGACACACTCTCTTACTGGCTCAGCGTGAAGTTCACGATGATATCAGTAATCACTTCTACCGCCGTTCCGTTCAACTGCGTCGGCTTATACTTCCACTGCAGCACCGCTTCTTTGGCGGCATTCACAAGCAGTGGGTGCCCGCGCACCAACTGCAGATTCTCGATGTTGCCATCTTTGCTGATCACGGCAGTAAACTCGACTACCCCCTGCACTCTGGCGGAACGCGCCAAAGGCGGGTAGACCGGTTGGACTCTCTTGATCAAATTGGCTTCCATGACTTGGCCACCGATGCGTTGTGGCCCTTTAGGCTTGGGAGGCGGAGGCGGGGGCGGGGCTCCGCCAATCATGCCGCCTAATACTCCACCAACAGCGCCGCCGGCATCGCCCGTGCCCCCATACACGCCACCGGTATCGGGCGGAGGCGCCGCCTCGGTGATGTTGTCAATTGTTTTTGGAACGGCTCGCGGCGCTATCAAACGGTTCGAGACAAATTGACGCACCACCGGCTTCGGCTGTACGACTTTGGGCGCCGGAGGAGGCGGGGGCGGAGGTGGGGGCGGTGGGGGTGGGGCCACCAGCATGCTCTTTAACTGCGCGCTAGGGAGAGTCTGCGTATAAATCAGCGGGATCAGAATAGCCACACCAATCAGCGCGATCTCGAACAACATCGAAAGAAAAATCGTGTACGGCTTCTTTGTCTTGGTCGTCCCGTCGACGAACGTTTGATCAAACATTTCCGTGCCTCGCTTTCACGGACCACAACGGGCCCGCACGCTCCTTATTTGACGGTCTTGGCCGTCTTCGCTCCCTTACCTGTGCCTGCCGGCCGGACTTCAACCGCTGTTGCTTTCGTCTGGCCCGCCTTACCGGCGGCTACGTTGTGCCAGAAAACCAAAATCGGGCTCGCGATAAAAATCGACGAGTAGGTCCCGATAATAATACCAATCACGAGCGCTAAAGAAAAGCCATTCAGTACCTGCCCGCCAAACAAGAATAGGGATAGCGCCGTAAGAAAAGTCAAACCCGATGTCAGTACGGTCCGGCTCAAGGTCTGATTGATGCTGAGGTTGACGATACTCGGGAACGTCCCGCGCACGTGCAACCGGAGATTCTCGCGGATACGATCGAAAGTCACGATCGTATCGTTCATCGAATAACCGACCAGGGTGAGCAGCGCAGCGATCACTGTGAGGTCGATCTGCTTATTCAATAGTGAAAAAAGCCCGATGGTGATGATTGTGTCGTGAAACACCGCAATCACGGCCGCGACACCATACTTCCATTCAAAGCGAAATGCGATATAAACAAGCATCGCGCCCAGAGCGATCAGCACAACATTAATCGCCTGCTGCCTCAAATCGGCGCCGATGCGCGGACCAACGGTTTCCACGCTGCGAATCGCAAAGTTACCAGCAAAGCACTCGTCCTTGAGCACCTTCAAGAATGGCGCGGTAACACCAGGTACACCAGCGAGATCGTCGAGACTCGAGATCAAACCGGAACGCGGCGGAGTATCCCGAAAATTGGTGATAGCCTTGGTGATCGCCTGGAGCTGATCGTCTGAAAGCATAACACCACCACGCGTGAGGGGCTCCCGCAAACGATCGGCGAGCGCTGACTGGCTCGTGAGATTGATATCAAATTTACCGGCGGCTTGCCCGGCCTGACCTGGATTGAAAGCGGTGTTCAGCGTCGAGATCATATCGCCGCGCACCACTTGCAACGCGTTATCATCCCGTGCTCCCGTAGAAATTAGCACTTCCTGCGTGTTCCCTATCTCCTGCACCTCGATCTCACCTGTGATCTTATGGCGCAGCGCGGCCCGAATCGATTCAGCCGGCGGCCGCTTGATGAAATTGACGTCCATCAATGCTCCACCCGTAAAATCGATCCCGTATTTCGGGCCGCCTTTCATCCACAAACTGATCAAACCAGCTACCGTCAACAGCAGAGACAGCAGGATGAACGGCCACTTCCTGCCGAGAAAGTCAAAATTCGTTCGCTTAAAAATTTCCATCTAGCTCGAGAGGCCGGCATCCACAAAGAATAGACACCGGCTATCCACAAATGTTCCCATTTCCGCCCATCCGCTAAATGCTTAGCGCGGTAACCGGTTTCGGCCGGGACAATTCCCAGTCAAAGATAAATCTTGAAACAAAAACCGCCGTAAATACGTTCGCTACCAAGCCGATCACCAGGGTTACCGCAAATCCCTTTACCGGTCCGGAACCGAACAAAAACAGAATGGCGCAGGAAACCACGGTGGTTACGTGCGTATCAATAATCGTCAACAACGCTTTACTGAAACCCGCGTCAACGGCCGGGATTACTGCTTTGCCCGCGTGCAATTCCTCGCGAATGCGCTCGAAAATGAGCACATTGCTATCGACCGCCATACCGATGGTCAGAATAATACCGGCTATACCGGGTAGGGTCAGAACTGCCCCAAAGTAGCTCAAGCAAGCGATCAGGATGAGCGCGTTCAAAACTAACGCGAGCGTGGCATTGATCCCGCTACGCTTGTAGTAAATCAGCATGGCGACAATCACAGCCAGAACGCCGGCGATACCGGCCACAAAGCCTTGGCGTATCGAATCCGCGCCCAGCGATGGTCCTACCGTGTTTTCCTGCTCATAGCGCACACTTGCAGGCAGCGACCCCGCTTTCAGGTTCAAAGCCAAATCCATGGCATCCTGTTGGCTGGGTGCGCCGGTAATCCGCCCCTGATCGTTAATCTGATTCTGAATCGTGGGGGCGCTCAGAACCTTGCCATCTAACACGATCGCCAACCGCTGGCCGACATGCGATCCGGTATAGGCGCCAAATCGTCTGGAAGCATCCTGACTCAGCACGAAGCCCGTGTCCCAGGTATTCGGCAGATCTCCGTTCTGTGGCTTAGCGTCGCGAATGTCGGGTCCGCGCACGACGGGAGTCCGGGTCACCAGATACACTCCCCCGCCCCGGCTATTTTGATCAGCTCCCGCCGTTGGCGCCCCAATCAGTTTCGTCCCCAGCGGTAGTACACCACCATTCTGCGAAAGGGCTTCATCGCGGCTGGCAAACGGGCCGCCCTTCACGTCATAGAGTTCCAGTACGGCCGCGGTTTGGATGATCTGCTTGACGCGTGCCGGGTCGTCCACGCCGGGCATTTGTACTAACAGTTCGGAATCTTTGTCCTCGCGCCGCTGCTGCACGGTCGCCTCAGTCAGACCAAGAGCATTGATCTTCTTATCTATGGTGTTCTTCGTCTGCGCCAGAGTCTGCTGCCAGAGCGTCAGTGCTTCGGTCGGCTTCATGGTCAGCCGGTAATCGGTCTGGTTCACCGGCTTGAGCAGCCATTGTGAGAATTGTTCACTTACGATGCCGCGGAAAGTGCCCGCCTGCGCGGCCGGAACGCCCTTCGCCACGACCGCAACATTGTTTGCGCTCTCGAGAGTCTTGGCTTCTTCCACATCGACATCGGCGAACTGCACCTGCGCCTTGCGCGCGGCGTCTTTCAAACGATCGGCAACGGCGCCGGCTTCCGCATTGAAGGCATCCTGCTGCTGGACCTGGATCACCAGATAAGTGCCGCCTCGCAGGTCGAGCCCCAGGTGAATATTGTTCTGCCAGTTAGCGATTAGTTCGGCTTTGTTGCGGGGCAGGCCGATCACGCCATACAGGCAGACCAACACCACGCCCAGAATCAGGAAGAATTTAATACGTAGAGATTTGTTCATCTTGAGGCTACTCAAGTCTCAGCGTTACTTCTTGGCTTGCTCCTCCGCCACCAAGCTGGTAACGGAACTCCGCGAGACCTGCAGTTTGAGGTTGTCCGGCTTAATTCGCAGTATTAGCGTATCATCGTTCACCGCAACGATGGTGCCGATAATTCCACCGCTGGTGAGCACCGTTTGGCCGTTCTGCAGCGCCTTGATCATTTCCTTGGTATTCTTTTGCTGCTTTCGCATGGGCATGAAGACCAGAAAGTAAAAGATCGCGATCATCAGCACGATCGGCAGAAATTGCCCCAGCGACGAAAGACCAGGAGCGGCCGGGGGCGCCGTGGCCTGCAAGAGGATAAATAAGAAAGGCATCCAGATTCTGTTTTAGCTTACTCGGAAACCGCCCGCCGTGCCTCAAATGAAGCGAGCCAGGCGGAAAAATTGCCAAGTAAAATAGCCTGCCTGATCTGGCGCATGATGTCAAGGAAGTGCTGCAGATTGTGTAGTGTGGCCAACGTGGAAAATAAAATCTCGCTCGCCTGGAACAAATGGCGTAAGTAGGCGCGCGTGAATGTCCGGCAAGTGTAACACGGACAGCCGGCGTCGAGCGGGCTTTCATCCTCTATATAGCGCGCCTGTTTGATGGATATCTTTCCATGCGACGTGAAGAGAGTACCGTTGCGCGCGTTCCGGCTGGGCAATACGCAATCCATCATGTCCACGCCATGCGCGACATAGCGCGGCAATTCCTCCGGCATCCCAACTCCCATGACGTACCGTGGCCGATCTTGAGGAAGCAACGGCGCGGTGAGCGCAGCGATTTCCTGACTTAGATCGCGCGGCTCGCCCACCGACAACCCTCCAATGGCATATCCGGGAGCGTGCAGGCCGAGCAGTTCCTCCGCACACGCGACGCGCAGATCGGGGTACATGGAACCTTGGACAATAGGAAATAGCGCGGAGTACTGGGACTTTTCCCGGCGCAGGTAGTGAGCGTACGCGGTTTGTGCCCACCGAACCGTCCGTCGCACCGAAGCCAGCGCATCGGCATGGGTAACCGGATAGCTGAGACACTCATCGAGCACCATTTGAATATCGCTTCCGAGCGCCAGTTGAATATCTACGGTCCCTTCGGGCGAGAAAAAATGCCGGTCGCCGTTGAGGTGCGAGTGAAACAGGACGCCCTCCTCGGTAACCTTGCGAATGGCGTTTAGGCTGAAGACTTGAAATCCGCCGGAGTCCGTCAGTATCGCCCGAGGCCAAGCCATGAACCGGTGAAGACCGCCCAGGCGCTCTATGCGCTCATGCCCCGGTCGCAGAAATAGATGATAGGTGTTGGCGAGGACGATCTTGGCGTCAAGATCGTGAAGCAGTTCGCGGGGCGCCACGCCTTTCACGGTCCCCTGCGTGCCGACGGGCATGAACACCGGCGTCTCGACCATGCCGTGCGCGGTGTGCAGGAGTCCTGCGCGGGCGCGCGTGTCGGGGCAAGTCGCCTGAATCTCGAAGTGCAAAGTCTATTGTTACAATCGCGCTCATGCCGCGCTGGTTGTGCTTTCTGTTGGCCTCTTTGCTGGCCGGGCAAGGTCTGGACCGGATCCAGATAAGTGATTTGCGACGCGACCTTACTTATCTCTCTTCCGATGCGCTCGAAGGGCGCCTTTCGCTGACACCTGGGTCGGAGGCGGCCATTCGCTGGATTCGAAACGAGTTCCTGAAGGCAGGTCTGAAAACCAGTGGGCAACCGGTGCCGCTCTGGGAATTTCGCTCGGATCATAACGCTGGTTTTTTGAAAATCCGGCAGGCTTGAAAGGAGGAAGTCTTTCGCGCCCCGGAAGCAAGCGGCCAATATCCGGAACGAGTGGATCTTTCCGCTGCGGTTGTCTTCGCCGGCTTCGGCATTACAGCTCCCGAGCTCGGCTATGACGACTACGAAGGCATGGATGCCAAAGGCAAAATTGTGGTCGTCTTCGATCACGAGCCACAGGAAACCGATCCGCGATCGATCTTCAACGGACGGGGCAACACGCGCTACGCCACGATTCGGGTGAAAGCGCTGAATGCGCAGGCGCATGGCGCGCTGGCCGTATTACTCGCCCCGGAGCCAAACCGCACACATCTGACCAACCAGGAACGGATCGCCAAAATCGGCAGCCCGCAGCAGCGCAACACACGGATTCCGTCGGAAGCCATCATCGGCGACGAGCTGCACATACCATACATGAATATTTCGGACGCCGTGGCCGCCAGATTGCTTGGCACTCCCGGCGAGTTACAGAAAGAGATCGATCGAACGCTCAAACCGGCTTCGCGCGAAGTGCCGGCGACTACTGTGACGCTGCATCTGGAAAATTCGGCGGCCCAGCGCAAACGCAGCCTCAATGTCGCCGGCCTGCTCGAAGGTAGTGACCCCCGCTTGCGCGCCGAAACTATTATTCTGAGCGCCCACTTCGATCACGATGGCGCGGATGGCACCCGTATCTGGCACGGCGCGGATGACAACGGCTCCGGCACTGTTGGAGTCGTAGAGCTGGCCCGCGCCTTTGCCTCGAATACAACGCGGCCGAAGCGCTCGATCCTGTTTATCGTGTTCGCCGCCGAAGAACGCGGGCTACTCGGGTCTTATTACTACGTACAGCATCCACTGCGGCCGCTCGCCTCCACACGTGCCGTCGTCAATTTCGACATGATCGGTCGTAATGAAACGCCCAGCCGGCAAACGGACGGAGTCATTAAAATCGCGCCCGACACCTCCGACGAACTAAATTTGATTGGTACGAACTACACGCCCGAATACCGCGAGACAGTGGAGGCGGCAAACAAGCAAGTCGGGCTGCGGCTCAACTATAAGTGGGACCAGGAGGCGTCCCTGAACATTTTCTTTCGCAGCGATCAGTTTCCCTTCGCACTACACGGTATTGCAGCGGTGTGGTGGTTTACCGGCTTTCATCCGGATTATCATCAGACTACCGACACGGTCGACCGGATCAATTTCGAAAAGATGGAAAAAATCTTGAAGCTTGCTTATCTATCGATTTGCGAGTTTTCAAACGAGGCCAAGACTCCGGATTTCAACGCCCGAACTGAGCCCCGGCGATAAGGGAACAAGACTCCGCTTGTTACGATTGAGTCTGATCCCGCTGAATGGCTCTTCGTTTCTTCAATACTCTTACCCAAGAGTTGGAAGTATTTCATCCGCAGAAAGATAACACCGTGCGGATGTACACGTGCGGCCCTACCGTGTATAACTTCGTCCACATCGGGAACTTCCGCACTTTCACTTTTCAGGACATTCTGCGCCGCTGGCTACGCTACCGCGGCTACAAGCTTGATCATGTCATGAATATTACGGACGTGGACGACAAGATCATCGCCAACGCCGCCAAGGAACAGAAATCGATCGACGACTACACGCGCAACTATACCAAGGCGTTTTTCGAAGATGCCGCCGCCCTGCGGCTCGAACAGCCGGAACACGTCGCACCCGCCACCAAGCATATCCCGGAAATGGTCGACGCGATTCAGAAGCTTGCTGACAAAGGGTATACCTACACCAACGACGGCTCCACCTACTTCCGCATTGCGAACTTCAGCCAATACGGCAAGCTCTCGCATAACGATTTCGCCGGCATACGCTCCGGCGCGCGCGTCGATGTCGATGAGTACGACAAAGCAGATGCGCGTGATTTCGTGCTATGGAAAGCCCGCAAAGGCAACGAGCGTTCCTGGAGCACGCCGTTTGGCGATGGCCGCCCTGGCTGGCATATCGAATGCTCCGCCATGGCGATGAGTTATCTGGGTGAGACACTCGACATTCACGCGGGCGGTGTCGACTTAATCTTTCCGCATCACGAAAACGAGATCGCGCAGTCGGAATCCATCACTGGTAAGCCGTTCGCGCGCTTCTGGCTGCATTCCGAGCATCTGCATATCGAATCGCAGAAGATGTCCAAGTCGCTCGGCAACTTCTATACGCTGCGCGATCTGCTCGAGGCAGGCTACCAGCCGGAAGCCATTCGTTACCTGCTCGCCTCGGTCCCGTATCGAAAAAAGCTGAATTTCACTTTCGAAGGATTGAAAGCCGCGGCCAAAAGCATCGAGCGGCTGCGCGACTTCGAGCTCCGCGTTGCCTCCGCAAAGCTGCCGCCCGGACGGAATGAGGCCGTAAACGATCGCTCCGCAGCCGCGATTCGGCAATTCGAAGAAGCGCTCGATGATGATTTGAATACGGCCGAAGCGCTGGCCGCAGTATTCGAATATGTGCGCGCCATCAATTCCGCGCTCGACGAGCAGCAGTTCCAGGAAGAGAACCGCTGGGATGCCGCACGGGTTCTCGAGGTGTTTGACGGTTTGTTCGACGTCCTCAAACCAGGCGCGTGCGCCGACACGGCCGCAACCGCCCTTCCCTCTAACGGCGAGATCGACAGTTATATAGAGCAGCGCCAGCAGGCCAAGAAGAAACGTGATTTTGCACGCGCCGACGAGATTCGCGCGCTGTTGGACAGCAAGGGTATTTTGCTCGAGGACACCAAAGAAGGCGTCCGTTGGAAAAGAAAATGAAATTTGAGTCTCAAGTGATCCACGCGGGCGACCGCAAGCGTGACCGCCCTGGCGCGGTCCCGTCGACCACCCCAATCCATCTCTCCAGCACCTACTTCTACGAGCGCGCAGAAACGCTCGACCGAATCTTCGGCCATGAGGAAGAGGGGTTTAGCTACTCACGTTATGCGAATCCGACCAACGAAGCGCTGGAAGAGCTCGCAGCGGTGCTCGATAACGGTCATGGTGCGCTCGCGACCGCGTCGGGGATGACCGCCCTGCAACTCGCCTTTCAAGCGGCCTTGATGGATCGTCCGCATAAGATCCTGAGTTCCAGCTCGATCTACGGCGCAACCATTAAATTGCTCGATCAGGTGCTCGGGGCCTTTGGCGTGGATGTTACGTATGTAGATACATGCGATCTTGAAGCCCTGGAACGCGCGATTACTCGCGAACAGCCCGGCTGTGTCTTCATGGAGAGCATCTCGAACCCGCTGGTGCGCGTAGGCCAGATTGACAAGATTGCGGCGCTGGCGCGCACGGCCGGAGCCGCCTTCGTTGTGGATAGTACTTTCGCTACACCGATGATTCTCCGCCCGCTCGACCTGGGCGCGAATATCGTGGTCCACAGCGCCACGAAATATCTGGCCGGCCATGGCGACGTCCTCGGCGGCATCGTTGTAAGCGATGAACAGCATCACGAAGCGGTGCGGGCGCTTTCCCGTGTAGTAGGCGGCAACCTCGGGCCGTTTGAAAGTTACCTCACCATGCGCGGTATCAAAACCCTTGCTGTGCGCTTCGAACGCCAGTGCCAGAACGCCCGCAAGCTGGCGGAGTGCCTTGCCAACCACCCTTGTGTAGACCGCGTCTACTATTGTTCCGATCCGCTTCACCCGGACGCCGCAACCATTCAGCGGCTCTTCCGCCCAGGTATGTTCGGGGCTATTTTGAGCTTCGAGATCCGGGGCGCCGACCGGGCCGCAGTTATGGCCTTCATGAACCGGCTGAAGCTGGTCGTGCCTGGAAGTTCCCTCGGCGATGTCCATACATTGCTGCTCTATCCGGTGATGGCGTCGCATCGTGACGTATCGCCCAAAATGCGCGAGCGCATGGGCATTCGCGACAACCTGGTTCGGGTAGCCGCCGGAATCGAGGCCGTGGACGACATTATGGCCGATCTCGACTCCGCGCTACGCGGTAGCATGTGATAGCAGTCGCCAATCCGTGTTCGCGCATCAAAGAAAGAAAATTCAGCTCCTGTTTGCGGTCGTAGACGCTCTTCTGATCGTCCTGGCATTCGAAGCCGCGTACGTCACCCGAACACATCTAACGCTGGAGCGCCTCTTTTTCCTCCAACCACATACCCACGTATTGCTCGTATGCTTTTGCGTGGCTGCCTGGATCGCTGTGGGATCTTTGCAGCACGTGTACTCGTCCCTGGGATCGACCGGGCCGCGCCATGTGATCTTCGGGATTGTACGACAGGCGGTGTTCGGTACCGTCCTGATCGTCCTGTTCCAATACCTTCTGCGGCTCGATCCTCCGCTCAGCCGCAGCTTTCTCTCGCTATTCATTTTTTATAACTGTGTCCTGCTCGCGGCCTTCCGTTGGAATCTTCCCTTTTTCATCGGCGTCTTTCAACGCGGCTTCGGAACACCCTATCATCTGGTAATCGTCGGTGAACCTGCCAAGACGTTGTCGCTGGCCAACCGCTTGCGCGAAGGGTCGCCCTTCCGGCTCGAAATTGTCGCGCGGATCGGCGAAGAAGAGTGCCGCACCAGCCTTCCCAAGCTGCTGGCCGAACGGGTGGTAGACGAGGTAATCTTCGAAGTCGATAGCAGCAAGCTGGCCGCACTAGAAGAAGTTTTCCTGCAATGCGACGAAGAGGGCGTGCGCACACGTGTAGCGATAGATTTCTTCCCGCATGTGAACAGCGATATCACGCTCGATCGGGTGGCCGGTGCGCCACTTCTCACCTTCTCTGCCGCGCCGCTCGACGATCTCCGGCTGGTGCTAAAGCGCGCGTTCGACCTTGTGGTCTCAGCAGGCGCGCTTTTCCTTCTATCGCCCCTTTTCGCCGTAGTCGCCATTTTGATTAAGCTCACATCGCCCGGACCGGTCATTTTCCGGCAGGCGCGCTGCGGGCTGAACGGACGCAGATTTGTCGTGTATAAGTTCCGCTCGATGGTGGAGAACGCGCTCGAATTACGGCCCCATCTCGAGCACTTGAGCGAGCGAGAGATCGCGTTCAAGCTGGCGCGCGATCCGCGCATTACACAGCTTGGCCGCTGGCTTCGTAAATTCTCGATCGATGAATTACCGCAGCTCTACAATGTGCTGCGCGGCGACATGTCGATCGTTGGGCCTCGTCCACCGTTACCCGAAGAAGTCGACCGCTATGAACGTTGGCAGCGTCGCCGCTTGCGCATGCGCCCTGGTTTGACCTGCCTGTGGGCCGTGGCCGGCCGCGACCGGATCGATTTCAATGCCTGGATGCGTATGGACATCTCTTATATAGAGAATTGGTCGCTGCAACTCGATTGGTCGATCATTTTGAAGACGATCCCACACGTATTGGCTGGGCGTGGCGCGCATTAACCCATGGAGCTGGTTCCGACCAACGAAGAAGTCATCGCTCTGCTGGTCGAATCGGGAGCCCTGCGCCGTGGACATTTCGAATATCCCAACGGCATGCACGCCAACGAATATTTGCAGGTCGCGCTCGCCTTTCGCTATTTTCAGCACGCTAAATTGTTGAGCGTTGGCCTCAGCCGCCGCCTGCGCGCCGATCCCGAGATCCGCGCCATGATCAAGGAGCTCTCGATCGTTTGTCCGAACAACACCGCTGGTCTACCCATCGCCTATGGCGTATGTGAAGCGCTGCGCGCGCACCAGGTGTATTGGGCGGAAAAAGAGAACGAGTCCGCGCCCCTGCGGTTCCGGCAATTTGTGGAGCCGGCGCCCGGTGAGAAGGTGCTATTGGTCGACGATGTAATGCATTCGGGCCGGCGTTTCACCGAACTCCGCGACTTGCTTACATCGAAAGGCGCGCACGTTGTCGGTCTGGCGGTCGCCGTTTACCAACCGGCGCCAACCGTCGCTACTTTTGGTGATCTTCCACTCTTCTATTTAGCCGAATTGGACGCCGTCTACTATAAAGACGCTGGCTCCTGTGAGCTTTGCCGCCAAGGCGTTCCTGTTGAGAAGGTCTGGACGTAGTCCCCACTTCCTTCTGGGACTATTCTTCCGCCATGCGTGTTGTAGCACTTTTAGTCACCTGCGTTCTCCTTACCTTCGCCGGTCACAAGGGCGCCGAAGCGGAGTACGTCGGGGGCACCCGGCCCGATATCCCGGCCGAGAGTGCCGGAGACATTCAAGTCTCCGACCAGATCTATTTCATTTTTGTCTCGAAGCAAACCCGCGTCCAGATTCCCTACGAGCGCATCAATCTGATCGAGTACGGCCAAAAAGTAGATCGACGGTACCTGGAGGCGGTCGTGATCTCGCCTCTGTTCATGCTCTCGAAAAAGCGCCAGCACTTTCTGACTGTCGGCTTTCAGGATGATGATGGTCATCAGCAAGCGCTGGTTTTTAAGGTCTCGAAAAAGGATATTCGATTGACATTAGTTGCGCTCGAAGCGCGGACGGGTCAGGAAGTGCGTTATCAGGATGAGGAAGCTCGGATAGCGGGGAAAGGGTGAACGTGCGCGTCTTCTATCTTGCGTTGTGGATTCCCGGTTTACTCGCCGCCCAGAATACTGGGGCCGGCACGACGACCACTGGCTTGCTCGATATCAAGCGCATCTATGTCTCTCCCTTGACCGGCGGCAAGGAGGCAGCCGCGCTGCGCGACTTGATCATCGCCGGGCTCGACTCCACTAAGCTTTTCGTCCTCACCGAGAATCCCGATCGGGCCGACGCGGTCCTGAAAGGTGCGGCCGACGACCAGACTTTCACCGATACATTCGACTCCGGAGAGAGCGTCAACGCGCGCCAAACGATCGGTAAATACGGATCCGGCAGTTCAGCTGCCACGCGTACCGGCGGCGGCTACGGCGCGGCGGGTATAGGCGAGAACGACGTTCATCATATTAAGGAACGTAAGCACGAGGCATATGCATCGGTGCGCCTCTGCAACAAGGATGGCGATGTCCTTTGGTCGACCACGCAGGAAAGTCTTGGGGCTAAATTCCGCGGCGCGAGTGCCGATGTCGCGGCAAAAATCGCGCATCAGCTTACGATCGATTACGATCGTGCACGCAATCCCGTGCCCGCTCCCAAGCCCTGATTATCTCGACTAATCGCGCCGACGAGGCGCCCTTTTCTATCACTTCGTCTACCAGCGCATTTTCCGGTAGCCGCTCGAGGCGCCCGGCATTCATACCAGTCAGCACAATGATGCGCATCGAAGCGTCCAGCCGCTTCAATTCCCGTATCAAACCCAGACCCTGTTCTTCGGCTGGAAAGCGCAGGTCTACGACCGCACAATCAGGCTTGTGCGTTGCCGCGGCTTGCAGCGCCGACGCGCTATCCCGTGCTGGAATCGTTTCAAATCCGCTTTGGGACAGGAGCAGGCTGCGCAGTTCGAGTTGGTCCGAATCATCCTCGGCGACAAGAATTTTCATCACTTGTCCGCGAACTGGATCCGCGCAATCACAAGCTTCGGCATAGCTTGGTTCCAGCCGTCCGGCAAACTGTCGAATGGCAGGCGGAAAGACCGCGACGCATTCGGTGCTAGCGGTCCGCGTGAGCCGGCGGCGGTTACAATCGGCGCGCGCTCGCGATGCACCTCTCGTCCATCCGGACCTGCAAAAAGACAGTACACGTCGACCGCAGTTAGTGTGCGCGGACCTCGGTTGGCGATGGTTCCCTGGATCTCGACGACCTGCTGCTGCATGAAATTTTCGGACGCCGCCATTTTCACGTCGCTCAGTTCTAGCGCCGGGACATAGGCTTTCGCCTCCGGCGTAGCTCCGTCATTGTTTACTGGCTTGGTCGCTGGCCGCTCGAGATAAATAACGCCCGCCAGAATTACCGCTACCGCTACCGCGCCCATCCACAACGCTGTCTTTGGAATTTTGGTGCGTGCCACAGTCGGCGAAGCCATCCTATCAGTCAGTCTAGACCAATCAGAGGAACGCCTGGTGTCACGTATCTTTCCGGGCCCTTAGCATCGAAACGGAGCGACAACGGTCGAGTCCAACGGCGAGGAGGATAGCCATGGCATTGTTCGGTGGAAACGAATTCAGTTCGTTGGACGATTTGTTCGTTAATCAGATAGAGGATCTCTATGATGCGGAGAACCGGCTGACGAAGGCGCTACCCAAAATGGCAGATGCAGCGGCTTCGACCAGTCTGAAACAAGCATTCCAATCTCACCTGAGAGAGACGGAGGGACATGTCTCTCGCCTGGAGACGATTTTTCGTGATATGAAGGTTGAACCGAGGCGCGAGACGTGTCAGGCGATGAAAGGCTTGATTTCCGAAGGGGAAGAAATGATAGACGCAACGGGCAGTACCGATGTGAAGGACGCAGCGCTCATTGCCGCCGCCCAGCGCGTGGAACATTATGAGATCTCAGGGTATGGCACAGCCCGGACGATTGCTCAGCAATTGGGCTTGGCCGACGTCGCGACGCTCTTGCAGCAGACGCTGGATGAGGAAAAAGCTGCCGACGAGAAGTTGACCACGATTGCCGAATCATCCGTGAATGTCCGCGCGGCGACTGGACGTGCGGCGGCAGCAGCCGCAAGGGTGTCGTCTTAAGTTCCGAACCAGGGCGTGCCCGGAACCTGGGCCTTCCGGGCCGCTTCTTCGTTCATGTCGACACCGATCCCGGGACGGTCCGTCAGTGTAATGTAGCCCTTGGTGATGATCTCTCCCTCTTTCGCGAAAGTACGCCAAAGATCGAGTTCGTTGATCCAGTGCCATTCGCAGACCAGGAAGTTCGGGACCGTCGCGCAGACGTGTGCTGAGGCCAGGGTCCCAATAGGCGAGACCACGCAGTGCGGCGCGAACGGCACATAATAGGCTTGCGCCATGTTGGCGATCTTGCGCGCTTCCGACAAACCACCGCATTTTTGAATGTCCGGCATAATGATATCGGCCGCGCGCTTCTCGAGAACCTGCTGATATCCCCAGCGCATGAACAAATTCTCGCCACAGCAGATCGGCGTTTTCGTCGAGTGGCGGATATCGGCCATCGCATCGATGTTTTCAGCCGGCACCGGCTCTTCGAGCCATAGCAAACGATAGGGCTCGAGCTCGATAGCGGCACGCTTTCCGGTAGTAGCGTCGTAACGCCCGTGCATATCGACGGCGAGGTCCATTTCTTTCGGTATCGTCTCGCGCGTATGCCGCACCCAATTCACCATACGGTCGATCTCTCCGTTGCTCGCCGTCCAGTTCACCCGATCGAAGCGCGCCGGGTCCGTCGCATCGTCGATATCGATCTTCATGGCGGTGAAGCCATTGGCCTTGATCCACTCCTTCTTCTTGTCCGCGTCCGCCGCTAGCGGATCTTTCATATCCGAATCGCAGTAGACGCGTACTCGGTCGCGGAACTTGCCACCTAACAGCTGATAGATCGGCAAGCCGAGCGCTTTGCCGGCCAAGTCCCAGAGCGCAATTTCTACGCCCGTGAGCGCGGTTGTGTATTGGCCACCCTGCGCCCCGGCAAAGATACCCGACACGCGGATCTGCTCCCAGATGGCGTCCACGTTCAGCGGATCCTTGCCGATCAGAAATGGACGGAACGATTTCACCAGCGCCGCGGTGCCCACAGCCGCATCGGTCGCCTCGCCTTGCCCGATCAATCCGGCGTCCGTATAGATCCGGACATGTGTCTGATGCCCATGGACGCGCACCTCGGCCGTTCGCACGTCTGTTATCTTCACCTTCGGCCTTTGATAGGGAGTCGTAGCTGTTTGCACAGCGCTCGCCAGCGCCGGTAGCGCGAAGGCGCCCCCGGCAACCGAAAGAAAAGATCTGCGCGAATTAGCGCGTTCGTTCCCGGACAATTTCATCTACCTGCTCTTTCGCCACCGGCAATCTTTCACGGTTTTCCTTTAACCATCCGGTGAAGTCTTGTTCAATCGAATCGGACCAGCGAGCATCGATTTGTCCAGCCGTGTATGTCTGCTCTCGAAGTCGCTGATGCCCGAAAATGTCGCGCAGCCGCGTAATCTCGGATGTTTTCACGACTTTCTCCGCCAGCTGCGGCGGAATGAAAAGCACGCCACCATCACGCCCAAGAACTACATCGCCCGGCAGAACCGTCGCCTTGCCGATACGGATCGGAGTATTGATTCCGATCATGGTCGAGTTCAGCCCTGGTCCCAATCTGCTGAAGTGATGCGATGGATCGTAGAAGCGGACGAACGATATGAAATCGTCCAGTTCATTGAGCCCGTTGATATCGCGCACCGCGCCGGCGTAGACGATGCCGCTGTGGCTCTTGGCGTAGATTGCGTTACCTACGTTGTCGCCGATCGAAGGGCCGTTCTCTTTCAGCTCGAAATGATCGCAGACGTAGACGTCTCGCGGCTGCAGCATGTCAACCGGCCAGGCGTTTTGCCCGCCAATGCGCCCGTCTTTCGTGCCTTGCTCTTCGATCACCTTGTGAATATCCGGCCGGCCCGGCAGCCATTGCGCCGTCAGGGCGCGCCCCACCAGAATCTTGCCCGGATGAATGCTCAGCCAGCCGTCTTCGTACTCGTGTGTAAAACCTTCATCGCGCAATAGCGCCCAAGCCTCCTCGAGTGTCACATTCTTCATGCGGTCGAGAATAGCGTCTGGAACTTTAGGGCGCCCGTCGGCGAAGCGGTCTCCTTTCCAGTCCGGCGTGTATTTGATCAGATCTTCTTTGGTGAAAATGCCGGGCTGGCCGAAAGCCAGCCCGGCGGCGCACAAAGCGAATAAAAGAGCCTTCATCGTTTCTAGAAAATATATTTCAATGCCATCTGCAATTGACGCATGGCAACTGCGGTTCCAGTTACTGTGCCGAAGGCGGTCGATTGCGTGTTTGTATTTGGAGAACCCCACACCGGATGGTTTAGGATGTTGAATCCCTCAAATCGGAACTGCAACGCGTGCCTCTCCGAATAGGGCATTTGAAACTCTTTGTGAGCCGAAAAGTCAAGCGCGAAAATTCCGGGACCGATCGCGGTGTTGCGTCCGACATTGCCGAAGGTTCCCGCCGGCTGAAGAGCGAAGGCCGCGGGGTTGAACCACCGTGAGGGCGTCGGATTATCCAACGACGCGCTGATCCCGGTGGCGTTGGGACGATCGAACAACCCCCCGGCTCCGGAGCGATCCGAACCTCCAATAGTTATGGTCTGCGGGAATCCCGACTGGACAGTCCAGATAGCGCCGGTCTGCCATCCTCCCACGAACGCGTTCAAGAAACCGTTCTTCACGTCGACTTTCCGGCCCCTTCCGATCGGCAGATCCCACAACACCGAGGTCGCGAAACGATGGCGTGTATCAAATGCCGACAGGGCCCACTCGCATTTCAGACAGTAGCTGTTCTGCGGAAAGAGCGTGTCCTGGCCCTGGACGCGTATGCCGCTCGAATCATCTAACGATCGAGCATACGTATAGGAACTCAGCAGGCTGAAGCCGGCACTGAACCGTTTCGTCAACTTGACACTGGCCGAATTGTAAACTCCATTCGCGCCGTTGTCGACAAGCTGGATGCGGCCGAATTCGGGATAGGGAACCCGTGCTGAAATAGCAGTGGTCCCGGGAAGGGTTTCATTTACCGCGCGCAGCGATTCCAGTTTGCGGCTGGCTGATCCTAAGTAACCGAACTCGACCACGAACTCATGCCCCAGATCGCGCTGAACATTCAAAAGATATTCCCAGGTGTATGGCGTACGCCGTTCGTACTTGTTAGCGAACGCATAGGGAACTCTCACGTTCGCCGTTGCGCCGCCGCCAAGAGCCGCGAGCGAGTTATTCCAGAACAGAGTGGGATTCAGCAGCGCTGAGTTTGTACGAATACGGCCGGCGACGTTGCGCGCCAGATCGAAACGCGGATTGCCGGTGTCCTGATTGTAGAACATGCCGCCCCCCAAGCGGAATACCCATTTTGAGGTGGGCGAGTAGGCGATGCCAATCCGCGGCCCGAAATCGTTATAATCCGTCTGAACGAGTTTGTCGCCCAGTACGCCGCTGCAGTTTGTGTTGATGTCCGGCCACCGGATCGGTATCTGAAAGTAGGTATCCGTACAAGGCGCTTGCCGCACGAATTGCGGGTGGCGGCTCGGATCCTTTACATTGGGCGTCGTATCGAAGAACGGCATGTACACGGAAAAGGCATTATAGAGCGTGTCGTTAAACGGCGGCGTGATTTCATACCGCAAACCGAGAGACAGAGTCAGCTTCGAAGTGACCTTCCAGGAATCATCGACATAGAACGACCATACATTGCGTTGAAACTTAGCGTTGGCGATCGCCACCGCCGCTTCGGACTGATATAAGTCGCCCAGCAAATAGTCGGCAAAGCTGTCGCCGCCCGTTGCGCTTGCGGATTGCGTGGCGTTTGGCTGGAATGTGAACTGCCCGCGGGCAAACTGATTCCCTACCTGGTTGTAGTTGTCGCGCCGATATTCCCCGCCAAACCGGAAAGTGTGCTTGCCATGGACGATTGAGAGGTTATCTGACAATTGCAGGGTGTTGTTATCGTTCGCGTATGGCCCTTCTGTGGTGTCGCCGAAGCCGCTGTAGTTGTTTAGAGTAACGTTCGGAATGCCCCACTGCACGGGCGGCCCCGGATTCAATCCAGGGATGCCGATCTGACTGACCACATCCGTTTGAAATGCTAAAAACGTTCCAATCGAATTGTAGAATCGTGTGTACCCGTAGCGCGCCTCGTTCACCATGTTGGGAGAGAGCATGCGAGTATTCGAACCCATGTATTCTTCGACGTTCGTGAGAATCTTCGTGCCGTCGAGCGAAATACCCTGGTTCGACTGATTTTCATCGCCCCAGCTGTAACGTCCGGACCACTGCGATTTGGCTGATTCGACATAGTCCATGCGGAGAACGAACAGGTCTTTATTTATGGGCGAGGCCGTGGACCGTACGAAGTTATTGGACAGACTGGCGATGTTAGCGGACTGGTAATACGGCAGCAACTTCTTCGACGTCGCGTCGATGCGGTTGGCCGGGATTATGTTACCTGGGAAGGGAGCTTTCCCGCTGGGATCGTAAATGATCTTGGACAGTTGGCTGAAGTTGCCGTTAAACATTGCGGGCGTCGGAACGGTAAATGGAGAGCTTTGAAAATCCTGCCGCTGCCGGAATGATTCGTAATTGGCCAGGAAAAATAACTTGTCCTTGCCGTGAAACACCTTCGGAATAATCACCGGCCCATCCAGTTCAAAGCCGAACTGATTCCACTTGAATGGATTCTTGTTCTGCGGCCGGCTGGTGAACGAATAGGGTTTCGCATCCAGGACTTCGTTGCGTAGAAATTCGAATAATGCTCCGTGAAATTGATTTCCGCCAGATTTCGTCAACACGTTGATCTGCGTCGCGTTGTGCCCGAACTCGGCCGGATAGACGCCGGTTTGCACCTTGAATTCCTGCAGGGCATCGATCGAGGGCAATATCACGTAGGTATTGAAATTCGGGTCCGTGTTGTTCACGCCATCGAGCGTAAAGTAATCGAACATGGTGCGCTGGCCGGCTACCGATATCGATTGATTGGCGCGATCGCCGCCTTGTCGCGAGCCCGCCTGTCCGGCAGCGGGCGACAGCGTCGTTACGTTGGGCGCGAGAGCGACAAGCTGCAGAAAATTACGGCCATTGAGCGGCAGCTCCACAATGCGCTTGTTCTCGACCACCGTTCCGACCGTGGCGTTCTCCGCTTGCAGTGCCACCGCGTTCGCCTCAACAATGACGGATTCCGTCACTTGGCCGATCGCGAGAGTCAAGTCCAGACGAACGGTCTGCTGCACTTGCACTGTGACGTTGTTACTCTCACTTCTTTTGAACCCCTGCTTTTCCGCCAGAAGACTATAGATGCCCGGCGCCAGCGACGGAAAACTGTAGTCACCGGATGGCGTGCTCACCGTCTGCCGTACAGCGTCGGTCGCGGTGTTTTTAAGGGTTATGGCGGCATCCGGAACGGCGGCGCCGGAAGAATCCGTGATCTGGCCCGTAATCTGGCCGAAGGTTTGCGCGGGCGTTCGTACGGCGGCGAGGACCAGCGCAAAAAAGACAGCAAACGAGAACTGCAACAAGCGGTTCATCCCTGTAACCTCCTGAGCTTGTGTAGAGGCAGTATATACCAATTGTTTGGAGGGCGAACTTACTTTCCGTAATCCCCGTACCAATCTCCGGTCACGGAATATCGGAATCGGGTTGGACGGTCTTGAAAGAGGTAACGTGCATGTCCTGATAGATATCCGCCAAGCTCGCTTTCATTTTCTTCAGCTTTTGGAACTGCGCGATTTCGCGCCGGGCATCTTCGCTGCGGCCGAGTTCGCGATAGAGAACGCTCAAGCGATAGTGCGCCGATGGATTGAACGGTTCAATCGCAAGAGATTTCTCAAGCAATGGGAGCGCTTCTTTCGAGCGATGCTGGCCCATCAGGACCTTTGCCAGAGACAGATTAGCCTCGGCATCACTGGGCTGCATTTTCAGGGCTTGGTTGTAGTACTTTTCGGCGCCGGCGGAATCAGCTTGGCGAACGGCAGCGTCTCCTAAGCGACAAACCGATTTTTCGTCGAAGGGATCGAGGGAAAGCGCGATTCGGTACTCTTTCTCGGCGGCGGCCTTGTCGCTTTCTGAGGACGAACCGTTCAACATTTCGGCTAGTTCGAAGTGGAGGTCGGAGCGTTTCGGGTCGATTGCGATCGCTTCGCGGTAACGCGCAATTGCGGTATAGTCCTTGGCTTGGCGTGCCAGTTCGTGCGCAGTTAACTGTTTCATGCGCGCCGAATCCGGCGCCACCATCGCGAGCGCTAGCGTAGTCTCGTCGGCAAGTTCCGAGTAAATACGGTGCGCGGTGTAGAGGATATCCGGATCGTCCGGCTTTACCTGGCGAAGCACGTTTGCCACTTCGGCGGCTTTCGGAAGTTCGGAACGGCCATAGTAAAGTTCGATCAACTCCATCCCAGCTTCGACTTTCAGCTTTTGCTCGGCGACATGCGGAAAGGACTGTTCCAGATCGGTGATGGAGGCGGTATTTTGGCCGTTGCGTTTTTCCGCCATGCCGAGTAGGGCGCGGAGCTTGACTAGATCGGAGTCTTGAGCCAGGGCGGCGCGCAAATTTTCGATTGCATCGCCGTAAGAGCCGGCGAAATACTGAAGAACGCCGAGGTTTGCTCGGGCGTCGAGATTTTTCGGGTCAACCGCTAGCACCGCGGTGAACTCGGTGATAGCATCGGCTGGGCGGCCCGCTTTGAGCGCATCCTGCGCTCGCTGCATGTGCTCGGAAACTTCCGCTGGCGGCGCAGCTCTGCAAACCAGAGCGAGAAAAACGAAAGCGGAAAAACGCCGTGCGGCGGCGACAGTCGCCATGTCGAAGAGTGTACAGCGTAAGCCGGCGCGGCGCGATATTAGAACGAGAAGCGCGCTCCTAGCTGAAGTTTGCGGGGACCAAATGCGTTGTCGGTGGTCGAGTAGTTGCCGGTAATAGCCGTGATGGTGCCGGCGTTCGCAACCCCGATGCCCGCATTGGGAATGTCGTAGTTCGGATGGTTAAGGACGTTCAACGCGTCGAAGCGGATCTGCAGATTGCCGTTCTCGCGGGGCAGCGGAATTCGGAAATTCTTGCCTATTGAGAAATCAACATCCTCGATTCCTGGACCGCGTAGAGTGTTGCGGCCGGAGTTGCCGAAAGTGCCCTTCGCCGGAATCGCAAAAGCGGCCGGGTTAAACCACTGAGCGACGGACGGATTGGCCACAGAGGGATCGCCGACTAAGTTGGGATACCACTTGTAGCCGTTCCCCGAAAGAGACGCGCTGCCATCTTGAGTCCCAACGGTGACGGTGTAGGGCCGGCCGGTCTCCAAAACAAACAGCGTAGACGCCTGCCAGCCGCCGAGAACCGCATCGAGGACACCGCCGCGATTCATGAAGGTGCGGCCCTTGCCGAAGGGAAGCTGATAGGTCAGATCGCCCTTGAACATGTGGGGAATGTCGAAATTCGAGGATGCATAATTCGCGCGCGGATCGTGGGCGTTCTGATACGGTTGGCCGCCGTCACGGCTGCCCCATCCTGAGGAATCCTGATCGTCCAGCATACGGGACCACGTGTAATTCAGATCGAATTGCAGACCCTGGCTCAGCCGCTTGGTCACTGTTAATTGCGCGGAGTTGTAATTCGATCTCGCGTTGAACAAGTTGGCATTGATCGATTGGTACTGCGGATACGGCCGCAGAGACTGGGACTTCGAAGTATCGGCCGCGCTCTGCGCCAGGAGGTTGGCCGGCACTTGATTAAAATCTGCCGGGAAGGACAAGTTCGTGGCATGGCTTCCGACATACGCCGCCTGCACAACCATGCCGGCGCCGAGTTGGTGCTGAATACTAAATGAGTATTGATAGTTCCGCGCGACGGGCGTGTTGTAAGGAACGTAGCTTATGGTCTGTCCGTTGTAGACCGAGGGGCTGTTGGATGGTCCTTTGTAGTTCAGACTGGCAAGGGTAGCCTGCGACAGGATGAAAACGGGATTAATCTGATTGGTTTGGGCAAGCGATCCCTGGCTGTTTGTTCCCAGACCCTCGGAGCCGCCCGAGTAAGTATCGATGCTCCAGTTATAGCTGTAGATTCCAAACCCTCCGCGGAAAACCCAAGAGCTCTTCGGAGCCCAGGCAAAGCCAACCCGAGGCAGAAAGATCTTGTAGTTGTTCGCCTCAAGATTGGTGCGGCCATTGTTGCCGCCAAACCACATCGCTCCCAATGTATTAGTAGCGGGGTTGAGGAGCGTGGGATCGAAATCGCCCAGACGATTGTGAATTTCGCTCCAGCCTCCCTGGATTTGATAGCGGAGACCGAGGTTCACGGTCAGACTAGGAGTGACTTTGAAATCGTCTTGCACAAAAAATTGCGGGCTCTTTTGCCGGAAGCCCACGATCGGCGTGTTACTGGCTGTCCATTTGTCGACTTGACCGAGCAGGAAATCGGCATAACCGATACCGCTCTGGCCGCCAACACCCGGGCCATTCGTTTGATCGTTCGGTCCGCGCTGGGTGAACACACCGCTGAACGTAAAGCTGCCTGCGTTGATGTTGCCCCACGGGGTCGCGTTGTCCTGATACATCAGGACCTCGCCGCCGAACTTCAGAATATGTTTGCCGCGAATCAGCGTGACGACGTCAGATGGATCGAAACTGTTCTCGTTGTAGATCGCATTGGTTCCGGGAGCGATAGTCTTGCAGCAAGTACCGGTGATGGCGATGGAAGGCGCGATATCGGCCACGTTGTAGTTCCATCCGAGTTTGGCGGGCAGGCCTAAGCCGAGGGTGGCAGGCGCAAAATTGTTCGCTTGGCGCGTGAACCCGAACCGAAACTCGTTTACGGCGTTCGAGGTCATCGTCCACACGTCGGAGATCTGCGCGTTGTAACTGACGATATCGGACTTAGTCTGATCTAACGGCGCGTCGGGAGTGAGACTCGCGCCGGGATTGTCGCGCTGGGTAACGGACAGCGTGAGACGGTTCTTGTCCGAGAGATTATAGTCGAAGCGCCCGAAGTATTTCAGGAACGGCGAAGGGCTGGGCAGAGTGCCAACCCAGTTGTTGGTGTAGCCGGAGCGGTTCGGCGTCGGGAACAGGCTCTGGAAGGAAAGGGCGAGGGGATCGAGCCGGATAGTGGGAATCGAATTGCCGGCAAACGGCACTCGGCTGCCACCGGCGCCTTGCCCGAGCGTCGCGGGGTCGTAAATAGTCGGTGCGTTCGGCAGGCCGGAAAAAACGCCGGCGCGCTGGTCGGCGGTCGGGTAGCTGTTGCTGTAGAACGTCGTCGTATTGTTGATGATCTTGTCGACGTTGAAGAAGAAAAACGCGCGATTCTTCAGGACCGGACCGCCGATGGCGCCACCGAAGTTGTGATAGCGTAGAACCGGAACCGAACTCGAAAAGGTATTGCGGGCGTTAAAAAAATCGTTCTGTACGTACTCGTAGAGGGCGCCGTGAAACGCGTTGGACCCGCTCTTGCTGATTTGGTTGAAGACCGCCCCACCGACGCCGTACTGCGCGGAGAAGGTGGAGGTCGACATCTGCACTTCCGCAATGTCTTCGAACACCATAACGTCTACGTTCGCGCTGTGAGGCAGTGTAGTGTTGGCCCCGTCCGCTAGGAAGTTGGAATAGTAGGGCAGGTTGCCGTTCACGGCAACTCCCGTGCCGGAGCCGGCGGCGCCCGGAAGAATACGTGTGAAATTACCCCATGACTGCCCGACGTTAGGCAATTGCTGCATGGTTTTTGCGTCCAGGGACGTGGCCTGCTCAGCGGTTTCTGTTTTCAGCAGCGGCGCTTGCTCGGTGACCTGCACTTCGGTCTGGGCGGTCCCTACGTGCAATTGACCGTCGATCGATATGGCATTCGCGGTCAGCTCGATGCCGCTCCGCACGAGCTTGTCGAATCCGTCCTTTGAGAAAGTCACCCGATAGTTGCCGGGAATGATCGAGACAGCGTCGTATACTCCCGAGTCGTTGGTCGTCAAGGTGCGCGCGACCCCAGTGTCCGTATTCAAAATCGTGATGAAGACGCCCGGGATAATCGCGCCGGATTGGTCGGTCACGATGCCCCGAATTTCACCCGAATTCGTATTCTGGGCAATTCCGGTGCCGGGAAAGACGAGAGCGGTCAAATAGAGCAAAGCGGCGGAACGGAATCGGAATACACGCTGGGATAGTGTTGTTATTCTCATCGCGGAGACCTCAGAAAGCGCAAGCTTAATGTCTCCGATTGTCGATGAACTCCTCCGTTTCGAGTAGGTACGGCAGACGTACTGTACGGGACTCTACGTCCCGAAAGCAATAACTTATGTCGCTGATCTGGTAATTTTGCGGACTGAACGTTACCAGAAGTACGTCGCGACGACGCGCGGTGGTCCGCTAGTTTGAGAAAGCACCCGGGTAGACAAAAGGACTTGCATGTTCCTGTTACGCCAGTCCGGCGGGGCGTCTTTGAGCGCTTGTGAAAAATAGCTGGGGTTGGTGACGAATTCCGCAGCACTCTCTGTGCCGTATTGCGCAATACCGGCAACCGTCAGAATCATCTGCTCTGTGGTATGGCTGCGGAACCGACTCACCAGTGCGTAGTCGCTTTTTATATTGCTCGAGGGAGGCCAAGGCTCGACGAGACCCAGCGATTGGATGCGATGGAGACGGTCGCGAATGACCTGGGAGTGGTTATGAGAATCGTTCTCGAAATAGAAACGCAAGTCGCTCTGAAGGCTCAGTGTCCACTGGTTATTGAAAGCCCCGACCAGAACCGTGGGACGCTCACGTAGGTCCGACAACGAGACGGAGCGATCGCCGCGTAAATCCGCCTGGACACCACGACGTGCAAAAAGAGTATACATTCGTGCAAAGCTCTGCGCGTCCGCAAGGGAAACGGAATTTTGCCACAGGGGAAGGATTTGGCCGATCGGCACGCTCGCTAGCGGCGGGTCGGCAGGGCTATCGTTCATCTGACGGGAAAACCAGGCATCGAGCGCCTTGGCGGTTTCCGGACGAAACGTGTATTCCTTCGGTTGACCCATGCAGATCAGAACAGGACGCTTGACCATCAGAATCGGATCCCAGAACTGCGCCAGCGGGGACACCGGCCGGTAGAGCAAGGAAGCTCCCATGGCGAGGGCAACAGCGACACCGATCAGCAACGGCCAAAAGCTTCGCCACGGTACATGCCGGGCACGGCGCGCCTCGGGAACGGGGGACAAAACCGGCGGGGAGGCAAGGGCCGGTATGGAGGCCACAGACAGCGGTGAAATCTGAATTTCCGGAATGTAAGAACCTGCGGGCAAGCTGAAACGAACCTCATCAGCTTGATTCGATGCGAGATAGTACTGCGCCAGACGCTTGCGGACTTCGCCTGCCGTGCCTCGCACAATAGGGTCCTGATTTGTGTCGTAAAGGGCATCGCGCTCAAAGACGTCCACCCCAATGGTGCGTTCTTTCAGGCGATCCAGTTGATGATCGAGCATGCACTCGACGCAGTGGCGCAAAAAGCGCGTGCATTTTCTACTTGAGTGAAATTGGGCGCTGGCAAGCACCCGCTCCAGATCTTCCTGTATCTTTTCCCGAGGCACTCCAAAGGAATTAGGGGCCACCCGGTCCCCTGCAACCAAGCGCGACATAGTTGATTACTTGTATCACGAATCGAATCAGGTCTTGAACGCCGATACGCGCAACCGCCGGTAATCGACGTACCAGCCTTCAGCGGTATGCAAGCTGGGCCGTAGCTCTTCGATCACCTCGCGCAATGCCTCTTCTTGTTCGCCGGGGCGCAGGTCTTGTTGGCTAGGCGGCAGGCCTTCGAAGTAGTACCACTTGAACTGCCGCAGCCAGTTCGCCATTCCGTCCTCGCCTTCCAAGGGCGTGGGGCGATCGAACAATTGCACGAAGCGGACTTCGAGGCCCTGCTCCTCGAGCACAGCCGCGTATTCGCCCACTCCGGGGAAGTAAGTACGTCTGGGAGGAACCTGACCGCCGTGATACTTAGCCGTGACCTTTTCAATGGCGCGTTCGAGCGTCCGGATATTGCCCTTACCGCCGAATTCAGCGACAAAACGGCCGCCTTGTTTCAGTGCCCGTGCGATGCCCGCCGCCACGGCATCGCGATCCAGCATCCAGTGCAGCGCGGCGTTTGAAAACATTGCGTCGAACTCGTTTTCGTATGACAGAGCCGCAGCATCGGCCAGCACAAACCGCAATTTCGGATAGTTCTGGCGGGCCTGGCCGATCATAGCCGGCGAGGCATCCAATCCCACCACATCCGCGCCAGAAGAGGCGATTTTGGCGGTAAGCTGGCCGGTCCCGCAGCCCAGGTCGAGAATGCGCTCGCCCGACTGCGGATTCAAAAGTTCCACTACACCTTCGCCGAAGCGCCATACGAATCCGTGCCGCGCTTCATAGAGTTCGGCATCCCATGCCTTCGGTTTCATGTCGTGTAACTTCTTAACACAAAATAGACGATTACGCCGGTCACGGAAACATACAGCCACACGGGAAAGGTCCAGCGGGCCACCGCGCGATGAAACCGGAACTGATTTCGCAGCGCGTACCAGAGTGTCGTCAGAATGAGCGGCAAGGCCACCATCGAAAGGGTGATGTGGGTGATCAATATGAAAAAGTAGACCGGCCGTATCCAGCCTTGGCCGGGAAACTTCGTGTCTCCGTGGAAATAGTGATACGTGATGTAGCTCAGCAGGAAGAGACTCGAAAACACTGTCGCACTCAGCATGAATCGCATGTGCACCACGCGATTACGTCGCCGGATATTAATGTAGCCGCAGATCAGGCACAAGGCGCTAAGAGAGTTGAATAGAGCATTGGCACTCGGCAGATATCCCACCCAGACGGGAGCCGCTACTCTGCCTTTGAAGTAGATGAGCCAGATGAGAAACGTCGCGATGAACGCACTCAAGAGAAGGATCGCAGGCAGTGGTCTGCGTGCGAGCGCAGGCCCACTATCCACGGCGCAATACCGAAAGATCCTTGAGCATCGCTGGGATGCCTTCTTCGTCCGTACTCGAATAGTCGCCGCGAATCTTGCCCTGTTTATCGACCAGCATGAACTTGGTTGAGTGCTCGATCTTGCCGAGCACATCGCCTACGTGAAACGTCGTGTAGGCTAGCAAGTGCACGGTTTTGGGCGATCCCGTTAGGAACGTCCATTGCACGGTAGGACCGCCGTACCGTTTCGCAAATTCGTTCAGCACCGGCGGCGTGTCGCGTTCGGGGTCGACCGAAATAGAGAGGATTCGCACGTCGCTCTCGCCCTGCAGCTTCTTGGCAATGACGTGCATTTTCGAGCTCATCATCGGGCAGGCGGCGGGGCAATTTGCGTAGATGAAATCGACCAGCCAGACTTTGCCGGCGAGCTCACCGCTCGAAAACGGCCGGCCGGTCGAATCGGTCATGTGGAAATCGGGAACTTTGCCGTAGTCGGGCAGATTGGTTCCGGGACGCGAACAAGCTATCGCCCCGACGCACAGAATAATAACTGGAAGAAGACCCCTCACAACCGTGCGGGATCGAGAATCATGAGAACGTACAGCACCGGCAGATACACCACCGAAGATAGCAGCACTTTTCGGGCTCGCAATTTCGATCGGTCGAGGGAAACACGCACGCCGGAATAGAGAAAATAGAGACCCATCGCGAGTGCGCCGATCATGTAGATGCTTCCGGTCATGCCCATCCACTTCGGCAAAAGACTAACC
>CAVRLR010000008.1:0-447213 GCA_963722155.1 Bryobacterales bacterium
ACCATTTGTCGTCATCAGTCCCATTCCTCGTCATCCCAGGCGTCGAAAGAGCAGAGCAGGCAGCCTTCAGGAGATTGCTCCTTAAGTTCGTTCAACACAGCGTCCGTCAGAACCGAATCCACGGACGAATTGCGGCTTTGAAAAGCGTGGCCACAAGGATCTAGCCGTTTGAGGGTCCGCTAAATTCCATGTTTCTATAATTGCCGAATTGTCGAGCGTTGTGTCAAGAGGGGCGGCGTCGTGCTAAACGCCACGGCTCAACGTCTTCTGTTTTCACAACAGGCGCGGGCTTATCTTCAGATCAGATAACATAGAAACAGGGATTGATTTTGCTCGTTTTGCGGTTCCTCTCCTAAGTGATTGTTTGGTCTAAACTGTTCCGATTCGCGGCCCTCGCGCTGCTTTTGAGCGCGGCGGTGGATCTTATTGCAGTGGACATGCTCGGAGCTTTCTGGCAGGACAAAGAGCGTGTCCAAAGTGAACTCCAGGGCAGCTGCTCGCAGGATGATTGTTTCTGCTGTTCAACCCCAGTCATTCCGTGCACCCGGATCGTGTTGGAGCCGCACTACACAGTCATTCCTAGTGATGAGACGGCAAGACTCTTCGTCCCCTCCCGTTCGCTAGACCCCCGTTACTCCCTCCCCGCGCCTAATTCTCCACGCGTTTGTTCTTGAATTTTTAATCAACTCAGGAGTTTTGTATGTATCGACAGGCACTTGCCTTGTCGGTTGGGCTGACGCTTTGCGTGCCAACAGCCTTGCCGCAGGCGTCTTCTGCTGCTTTGACGGCGGATCAACTCGTGGACGCAGCACTGGCGAAGAATCGTGATTTTCTTTCGTTGAAACAGCGCATTACAGAGGCGCAAGGATTTATAAGACAAGCCGGTGTTGGACCGGCAGACAGCGTAGATGTCACTGGACTGGCCGGACAACCATTCGGGAACAGCGGCGAGGACAGTCTCACGCTGAGCTACGCACACACCTTCGAAACGTTCGGGAAGCGAGGGAAGCGCGTAACCGTTGCAGAAAAGGAAATGTCCCTCTCGCAAGCCGAATTGGATGAACGGCGAAGAGCCGTGTCTTTTGAAGTAAAGACCCGCTATGCCGATGCTGTCACGGAACAACGGAAGTTGGCCGTTATCGATCGTCTACTGGGCATCAATCGAGACTATCTACGGTTGACAGAAGCTCGCGTCCAGAAGGGGGACGCAGCCCCCCTCGAAGCAGACCTCTTACGGGTCGAACTGAATCGGGACGAAGCACAGCGCATGCTCACGAACGGGCGCCTCCGGGCCGCACTGCTGCAGCTCAAAGCCACTCTGGACATTGCCGCAACGTCGCCTCTTTCGATAGCGGCGAATCTCACACCGCCGTCATTTGACGACGATTTGCCACACCTAAAGACGCTTGCGATCACTAGCCGGCCTGATGTACGTGCGCTTCGAATCACGGAGGATCAGACGGCGGCGCAATCAGCTTTGGCGAAGGTGGAAACAAAACCCAACCTAACAGTGTTGGGCCAGTATTCACATGCTGACACTGCTTTCGATCAGTATGGGCTGACGGCCACGGGTGCGCTTGCGCCCATACGCGACCACATCGATTCCATCGGAATTGGGGTCTCGATTCCGTTGACAACTGCCCGTCGCAACCGCGGCAACATCGAGGCGGCTGCCGCCCGGCAAACGGGGGCCAAACTCCGGCGCGAGTATTTGGAAGCCGTGATTCCTACCCAGGTAGAGGCGGCTTATGAACATTGGCGAGCGGCGCGCGAAGCTACTGCCGTGTTCAGCCAGGGAGTCATTGTGCAATCGGAGAAGAACCTGACCGTAATGCGGCAAGCCTACAATCTCGGCGAACTGCGATTGATCGACATATTGAACGAGCAGCGCCGCTTGCTCGACACCGAGTTGAGCTTCATCGATGCGCAAGGAGATTTGTTCCGCGCCTATTCGGAATTAGAGCAGGCCATTGGAGGTTCCTTGTAATGAAAAAGAATCTGTTTGTTGTTTCGTTCCTGCTGGTCCTGGTTGGCTGTTCTTCTCGCCCCAAAGAAGTGGCGAAAAACGATGAAAAGCAGCCGCCCAAACTTCTCGAGATGAGCGCACAGGCGCAGCAGCACGTGGGCCTTCGCACAACTCGCGCCGCGTTCAAAGATCTGCAAGAATATTTGCACGTTGTTGGAACCGTGCAACCGATTGACACACAAATTGGACACGTACGCCCACTCGCACGAGGACGCGTGCAGCAAATTCGAGTACGTGTGGGAGATCGGGTGCGAGCGGGTGAAGTCCTTGCCAGCTTCGACAATATCGAGGCCGGAGAACTGCTCGCTGAATATCAGGGAGCGCTCGCTGAATTACAGCGCTTGAAGTTGCAACAAGCTTCGGCGCAGCGGGTCGCGGAGCGAAATCGCGAGCTGAGCGACCTCGGGGCTATCGCGAAGAAAAACTCAGAGCTAAGCCAGGTCGAAGCTCAGTCCGCTGCAGACAGTGTGCGCGTCCAGGAGAGCGCTGTTGCTGGGCTGGTCAGCCGTCTCAGGCGCTTCGGCGTGGAGCAAGTAAACGTGGCTAATCCATCGACTGTTATTCGGGCGCCGTTCGCCGGCGTGGTCATCAAGGCGCAGACGGCGCCTGGCGATGTCTTCGATGCTGACCGGGAATTGTTCTCAATTGCGGACCTTTCGCATGTATGGGTGCAGGCGGAGGTTTATGAGCAGGATCTTGGCCGGATCAAGGTAGGGCAGCCAGCTGTCATCACAGTGGATACATATCCGAGTGAAAAGTTCGAAGGCAAAGTGACTTATATCGGGGACATCCTTGACCCTCAGACCCGAACCGCAAGAGTGCGCTGCGAGGTCGCGAATCCGGATGTGCGGCTGAAACTGGATATGTTCACGGCAGTTGAACTTCCGACACACTTTAGCCGGCGAACATTAGTGACGCCGCCGTCCGCCATTCAGCAGTTGAACGGAAATGACGTCGTCTTTGTTCGAAAATCACCAACGGCCTTTGAGACTAGAGCGGTGAAAACCGGGAAGACCGTAGAGGATGCGACCGAAATCCAATCTGGTTTGCGGGAAGGCGAAGAAGTAGTCAGTGTCGGTGCCTTCCATCTGAAGTCCGTGGCCTTGAGCGGGCAAATCGGGGAGGAAGAGTAACCATGAAGGGTCTCGTTGCCGGTGCTCTGAAGTACCGGTTTGTCGTCCTTATGGCCACAGCGTTGGTTGCTGTCTTTGGTGTCTTCTCGCTCGGGCAACTGCCGATTGACGCGGTGCCCGATATCACGCCGAACCAGGTGCTCGTTTTAACCAAAGCGCCAAGTTTGTCTCCGATTGAAATCGAGCAGTATTTGACGTTTCCCGTCGAATCTGCCATGACCGGCCTACCCGGCGTGACGCGAATCCAATCGGTTTCGAAAAATGGAATTTCATACGTAGCCATTTACTTCAAAGACAACATGGATGTGTATCGCGCACGGCAATTGGTCAGTGAGCGTTTAGTGCAGGCCAAAGAATCAATTCCGGCCAATATCGGTTCGCCGGAGATGGGACCGATCGCGACCGGCCTCGGTGAGATCTACCAGTTCAAAGTAACGGCGAAGGACAAGTCGCCGATGGAACTGCGGACCATTCTCGATTGGGACATCGCACCGAAACTGAGAACCGTGCAAGGGATAGTGGAGGTCAACTCACAAGGCGGCGAGTTGAAGACATATGAGGCTCAGGTCGACTTCGACAAGCTCACCGCCTATCATATTCGGCTGGAACGGGTGATCGCTGCCCTGCAATCGAACAATGCAAACGCAGGTGGTGCGTACCTGGAGCACTTCGAGCAGCAGTCGCTCATACGCGGAGAGGCGTTGATTAACAGCCTTTCCGACATCGAAAACATCGTGATCGGAGTTTCGAGCACAGGCACGCCGATTTTAATTCGTAATGTGGCGACTGTCCATTTTGCTCCCATGGTGCGGCAAGGATTTGCCACTGAAAACGGCAAGGGGGAAATCGTGATTGGTGTGGCAATGATGCTGATCGGCGAAAACTCAGGCGCTGTTGCGGAACGCGTCAAAGCCAAGCTGCAGGATATTCAGCAGTTTTTGCCGAAAGGCGTCAGCGTGGTTCCGCTTTACGACCGGACCGAGCTTGTGCACAGAACAATTGGGACGGTTCGGCGCAACCTGATCGAAGGCGGTTTATTAGTGCTAGCCGTCCTCCTGCTGCTCCTGGGTAGCTGGCGCGGGGGTCTCATTGTGGCAACCGCCATTCCTCTTTCGATGCTCATCGCCTTCACGGGCATGGTGCAGGCGAACATCTCCGGCAATCTGATGAGCTTGGGCGCCATAGATTTCGGCCTGATCGTGGACGGAGCCGTCGTGATGGTGGAAAACATCATCCGTCATTTGGGCCATCGCAGGGACGGCAACTCGGTGATGAATACCATCCGGGCTGCCGCGCAGGAAGTCGCTCGTCCGATCTTCTTCGCCGTGACGATTATCGTCCTGGTTTACGTCCCCATCCTGACACTTGGTGGAGTGGAAGGAAAGATGTTCCGGCCAATGGCTGCTACGGTGCTCTTCGCCCTGACAGGATCACTGATCCTCGCACTGACCTTGATGCCGGTTCTGAGTTGGTTCGCGTTCCGGAAAGGAGTCAAGGAAAAGGAAACTTGGTTTATGCGCCGGATGCATGCGTTCTATGAGCCGTTGCTCGCAAAGTCGCTGCATCATCCCTTGATCATTTCCGGAATTGCAGTTGGTGTGTTCGGGCTGTCGGTGCTTGCCGCCACCAGACTGGGCGCAGAATTCATTCCGCAACTGGATGAGGGCTCCATCCTCGTAATGATGTACCGCCTTCCAGGCATTTCCATCGACGAATCTCTCCACGGGAACGAAATTATTGAGAAGGTTCTCCGTGAGTTCCCTGAAGTGCGGGATGTCTTTTCGAGAACGGGCCGTCCTGAGGTCGCCACCGATCCCATGGCCCTCGATCAGAGCGATGTTTACGTGATGCTGAAGCCAACCTCCTACTGGCCAAAGCCGCGCACCAAGTCAGCCCTAATCGAGGCGATGCGGAAGCGACTGATTCAGGAAGCCCCCGGAGCCGCGTACAGTTTCTCCCAGCCCATTCAAATGCGTATGCAGGAGCTGACTGAAGCCGGATTGCGTTCCGATATTGCAGTCAAGGTGTTTGGAGAGGATCTGAAGGTTTTGAAGCAGAAGGCCGATGAGATTGCGGCCGTCCTTGAAAAAGTTCAGGGAGCCGAGGATGTACGAGCAGAGCGCGTCGCTGGGCTTCCCTATCTGCGGATTCGAATCCGAAGAGAAGCAATTGCTCGGCATGCGCTCAACGCCGGCGATGTGCTGAACAGCGTGGAAGCTATGGGAGGAAAAGTAGTCGGACAGGTATTTGAAGGCAATCGGCGCTTTCCCTTGCAGATTCGGTTCGAACCAGAGGATCGGAATTCCGTCGAACAAATTCGTCGTTTAACGGTTGGCGATGACGAAGGCCACTTCATCCCATTGAGCCAACTCGCCGATGTCTTTGAAGAGGAAGGGCCGGCGCAGATCAGTCGCGAAAATGTGCAACGCCGAATCAGCGTAGAAGTAAATGTTCGGAATCGAGATCTGGCCGGCTTCGTGGCGGATGCGCGGCGCGCCGTTCAGCAAAAGGTCACGCTTCCTGCGGGGTATTCGATGGAATGGGGCGGCCAGTTCGAGCAATTGCAGAGCGCCAGCAAGAGACTCGCCGTTGCAGTTCCGCTTGCTCTCCTTTTGATTTACTCGCTGCTGTATCTCAATTTTCATTCGTTTCGGACGGCAGCTCTCATTCTGCTGAATGTGCCGCTGGCGGCTACGGGAGGCATTGCTGCTCTACTGATTCGTGGCATGCCGTTCAGCGTTTCAGCCGGCGTGGGGTTCATTGCCCTGTTCGGCATCGCCGTTCTCAATGGCGTCGTGCTGGTTTCCTACGTTCTCGAACTTCGAGAGAGAACACACGACGTCGAAGAGGCTGTACTTGCCGGAGCCATTACTCGGCTCCGTCCTGTGCTAATGACAGCATTAGTCGCCAGTTTGGGCTTCATCCCCATGGCTCTTTCGCATGGAGCTGGAGCGGAGGTCCAACGCCCCTTGGCGACCGTTGTGATCGGAGGGCTCATCACCTCCACACTCCTCACCTTGTTAGTTCTTCCCACTGTGTATCTCTGGATCGAAGAACGGCATGCAGTTGAACCCCGACAACTTGCCGAAAATGCACGTCCTGACAACAGCATCTCTGTATAGCCTCGCCCCGCAGAGTCATGGATGCGATATGCCGTCGATGCTACTACTCCGTTTAACTGCGGCTCGTCCAGACTGAGTTACTCTGAAGATGGATGCGTCGGTTGCATCATCTGACTCTTGTCCTGGCACTAATTCTGTCGCTGCTCGCGCCGACCATGGTGTGCGCCCTTCCAAATGCTCAAATGACAGCGCAGGAGCACGCCTGTTGTCAAAAGATGAAGGGTAACTGCGGCAGCATGCGCATGCCAGCTTCGCACAGCTGCTGCCAGCAGAGCATGCGGGCCCAGTTCGATGCAGTGCAGCCCGAATCGGTCTCCGTGCCGGTCGCCGCGGCCATCGCCGTCCTGCCCTCACCCACAACGTTCGATTTGCGCTCGCCGAGTTTCGAACGCGTAAGGCTGCCGCAGCATTCGCCGCCTATCTTTTCGCCTCCAACTGTTTCCGTTTTAAGAATCTAGGTCCACTCCTTTCGCGCTTTTATGGCGGTCGCCTGAGTGCGTCCGCGCGGGCTAAATCCGTACAGACGATTTGCGATTGGAGATTTGTTGATGAATGCGGCTTGCCTCTCTGCCGCTGCGCTCGTCCTGGCCACCGGCCTTTCAGCGTTAGCGCAGGATAAACCAAACACACCCACGCCCCTCAGGGAACTGCTTGAGGAGGCGCAGAAAAGAAATGCTCAACTGATGGCTGCCGAATATGCCTGGCGCGCCGCGGGCCATGTCGCGCAGCAAGTCACGACGCTGCCGGATCCGCAATTTACGGTGCAGCAGTTCAGTGTCGGTAGCCCAAAACCCTTTGCCGGCTTCACCAACAGCGACTTTGCCTATATCGGCGTCGGCGCGTCGCAAGAGCTGCCCTATCCGGGTAAGTTGCGCCTCAAGGGCCAGGTCGCGACGCGTGAAGCCGGAGCCCAGCAGGCGCAATCGGCAGAACTGCGCGCCTCGATTCTGGAGCAAGTAAAGACAGCCTATTTCCACCTCGCCTATCTTCAGCAGACGCTGAACGTGCTCGAGCGCAGCGGCACGACCTTAAAGAAACTCGCAGCGACCGAACTGTCGCGGTATCGCGTGGGAGAGGGCAGCCAGGCCGATGTGCTGAAGGCTGAACTCGAGCACACGAAGCTGGTGCGAGAGATCACTATGCATCACGCGGAGATGGCGCAATATGAAGCCCAGCTGAAGCTGCTTCTGGATCGTCCCCAGGATTCCGCCGATATTGTGGCTGAGGATTTGAAGCTGACACGCCTTGCTTACAGCGCCCGGGAACTGCTCTCTTTCGCCCCGGGCCAGAATCCGGCTGTACAGAGCGAAAAAGCAACATTTGATAAACAGGCCGCGCAATTGCAGTCGGCCGAGCGGGCCGGAAAGCCGGATTTCAGTGTCGGCTATATGTTTGAGAAAACGGACAGCCGTTATCGCGATTACTACATGCTGACCGTGGGGGTGAGCCTGCCGCGGCGCCGGCGTGTCAATGCGGAAATCGCAGAAGCCGCCGAAATGCAGCAGAAGGCGAAAGCATCGCTCGATGCGGAGTTGCAACAGCGGCTATCAGAGGTGCAGAAGCAGTACGTTTCTGCCACGAGCTCAACCGAGTTGCTAAGCGAGTACAAGGATGGCCTGATTCCGCAGGCGCAGTCGGTGCTCCGCGCCCATCTCGCGGCGTTTGAATCGGCGAAGGGTGAACTGAGTCCCGTCCTGCTCGCTCTCAATGACGCGCTGAACCTCGAACGCGACAGCGCACAGGCGCTTCTCGACTATGAAATTGCCATTGCGCATCTGGAAACTCTTACGGGAGTGACACTGCGATGAACAAATACATCCTGCGCACCTCTCTTTTCTGGCTATGCATTCTTGCCGTAGTCGTCGGTTTTTTTCTTTACCGGCCACATGCGGTGAAGAAGGAAATCGGTCTGAGCAGCGGCCCACAGCCGGTTGCGGCCGGTCCCGATCCCGGCACCGGTGATCTGCCGGCAAACCCGGCAGCGTCGACTATGGAGGCACCGTTGGCGCCCGTGCAGCTTACGCCGGAAGGCATGCAGAGCATTGGCGTGAAGATCGGCACGGTTCAACGCAAATCGATCAGCGATGATATCCACGCAACCGGCACGGTCGATATCGATGAGCGCCTGATCTCTTATGTGCAAGTCCGCTTTCGCGGCTATATCCGAAAGGTCTTCGCCAATGCGACATACCAGTATGTGCGCAAGGGCGACCCGCTCTTTACGATCTATAGCCCGGATCTGGTTGCAACGCAGCAGGACTATCTGAACGCGCTGGAGGATGAAAAGCACCTGGGGACAAGCTCCGTCGAGGGTGTGGCGTCCGTGGTAAAGGACGTGGCTGCCTCGACGGAAATTCGCCTGCGGCAATGGGAAATCGCTCCGAGCGACCTCGCAAGGCTGAAAGAGACGGGCAAGCTGATTCCTGATCTGGTCGTCGATTCTCCTGTTTCGGGATACATTACCGAGCGCAGCGCGCTGCCCAACCTGTTCGTGGAGCAGGGCACGCGCCTTTATACCGTTGCAGATCTTTCGCGGGTCTGGATTTACGCGCAAGTTTTCCAGGATGACATCGGCAGGCTCAAGCCGAGCGATATGGCACAGATTACGGTTGATGCCTATCCCGGCCGCACCTTTAACGGCCGCGTGGAAAGCATCCTGCCGCAGGTGGATATGGCAACGCGCACCGTCCGCGTCAGGCTGGAAATCGCTAATCCGGGCGTGACGCTGAAGCCCGGCATGTTCGTCAATGTCGATCTGAAGACGCATCTCGGCCGGCAGCTGGTTGTCCCTGCTTCGGCCGTGCTTCAGTCCGGCACGCGCCAACTGGTGTTCGTCAGTGACGGAAGCGGCCGCATCGAGCCCCAAGAAGTGGTGCTGGGACCGCGCACCGGCGAAGACCTCGTCATCCTTAAAGGTCTTCAGGCAGGCCAGCAGATCGTCACATCAGCGAATTTCCTGATCGATTCGGAAAGCCAGCTGCAGGTGGCAGCCGGTTCCTACACGCCGCCTCCCCCCGGTGCTGGAGGTACTGCGGCGAGCCAGCCGGCGCAAAGTGCGCAGGCGACGATCGATTTCACGACTACCCCGAGCACGCCGCATAAGGGTGGCAATGTCTTCCGTGTGAAGCTTTCCGGGCCGGCAGGCGTGATCGACGGAGCGGAGGTAACCGTGACGTTCTTCATGCCGGCGATGCCCGCAATGAGCATGGCGGCGATGAACACTACGGCCAAACTCACCGGCAAAGGAGGTGGGCTCTATGAAGGAACCGGCGTCCTTGGGTCCGGCGGCTCATGGCAGGTGACGATCACCGCGCACAAGGACGGAAAGGCCATTGCATCGAAGCAGATGCGCGTGAGCGCGGAAGGCGAAATGTGATGCTGTCCCAAATCATCGAAGCCTGCGCTCGGAATCGCTTCCTGGTCTTTACCGGCGTGCTCATGCTGACGCTTGCCGGTATCTGGTCGCTGCGGCATGTGCCGCTCGACGCCTTGCCCGATATCTCCGACGTACAGGTGATCGTGCATACGGGCTGGGCCGGCGAGCCGCCCAACGTCATTGAAGACCAGGTCACTTATCCCATTGTCACCAGCCTGCTCGCCGCACCGTATGTGAAGGCCGTACGCGCCCAGACGATGTTCGGCGATTCCTACGTGTATGTTGTATTCGAGGACGGGACGGATCTTTACTGGGCACGTTCGCGGGTGATCGAGTATCTACAGCAGATCAGCGGCCGGCTGCCGCAGAATGTGCATCCGGCAATCGGTCCCGACGCGACGGGTGCGGGTAGGGTCTATGAGTACGCCATCGTGGATACGACGCACACCCGCAGCCTCGCGGACTTGCGCAGCTTGCAGGACTGGCACCTGCGCTATGCGCTTGAAACAGTGTCGGGCGTGGCGGAGGTTGCCAGTATCGGCGGCTTCGTGCGCCAGTATCAGGTGCAGCTCGATCCCAATAAACTGCTGGCACACAACATTTCGCTGCGGACTGTTATCGACCGCGTTAAGGCGAGCACCAACGAAGTCGGCGGCCGCGTACTCGATCTAAGCGGCGCACAGTACATGATCCGCGGCCTAGGCTATCTTCGCTCGCTGGACGATTTGGCGATGGTGGCTGTTGGTAGCAACAACGGTACGCCCGTGCTGCTGCGAGATCTCGGCACCGTGGGCTTCGGGCCCGACATTCGGGAAGGCGTCGCCGAATGGAACGGAGAGGGCGAAACGGTGGGCGGCATTATCGTCATGCGCCAGGGTCAGAATGCGCTTAGCGTAATCGAGGGTGTCAAGCGCAAGCTGCGCGAACTCGGCCCTTCGCTGCCTCCTGGCGTTCAGATTATGTCGGGCTATGACCGGTCCGGGTTGATTAATGCTTCGATTGCCACTCTCAAGCGCGACCTGCTGGCAGAGGCGGTGATCGTAAGCCTAGTGATCATCGTGTTTCTCTTTCACTTTCGCTCCGCGTTGATCGCCATTCTGGCGCTGCCCATCGGTGTGCTGATCTCCTTCATCCCGACGTTTTATTTCGGGGTCAGCTTCAACATCATGTCTCTGGGCGGGCTGGCGCTCGCCATCGGCGTGCTGGTTGATGCCGCGATCGTTATGGTTGAGAACGGCTATCGTCAGCTCTCCGAGCGACAGGAACGCGATGCGCAGCCAGTAGCTGAACGGGAGCGCCGGCGCATTCTTATCGATGCGGCAAAGCAGGTAGGCCCTGCGCTCTTCTTCTCGCTGCTCATTATCGTAGTCTCGTTCCTGCCGGCATTTCTGCTCGAGGCGCAGGAAGGCCGCATGTTCCGGCCGCTCGCCTGGACGAAGACGCTGGCGGTCGGCTCCTCTTCAATCCTCGCTATCACGCTCGTGCCGGTTCTGATGGTGCTGCTGATTCGCGGCCGCTTACGGCCGGAGCGGAACAATCCCCTGTCACGGATCACGCAGGCGATCTATCTGCCCGTGCTGCGATTCTGCCTGCACTGGCGGAAGCTGACTATCGCGGTGAATCTGCTCTTTCTCGTTCTCACCCTCCCGCTCGCGAGACGCCTGGGCAGCCAGTTCATGCCGGCGCTATTTGAAGGCTCATCACTTTATATGCCGACTGCACTACCGGGTATCGCCATCGGGCAGGCCAAAACGCTGCTCAAGGAGCAGGACCGCGTTCTACGCTCCTTCCCTGAGGTGGAGACCGTCTTCGGTACGGTCGGTCGCTCGGACAGCGCGACCGACAACGCGCCACTCGACATGTATGACACAACGGTGATGCTGAAGCCTCGCGAGCAGTGGCGGTCCGGCATGACCTACATCAAATTGATTCAGGAAATGGACCAGAAGCTCCAGTTTCCGGGACTTTCCAACACTTGGACGATGCCGGTTGAAAATCGGCTCGACATGGCACTGACCGGTATCAAGACGCCGCTCGGACTCAAGGTGCAAGGCCCGAATGTGGAGGGTATCGAGCAACTCGCCTCGGACATTCAGAAGCTATTGTCAACGTTGGCGCCGGTGCGCTCCGTGTTTGCGGAGCGCGTTTCCCAGGGCTTTTATGTCAATGTCGAGCCGAACCGGACAGAAGCGGCCCGCTACGGCCTGACGGTGGAGGATATCCAGACCGCCGTCGCTTCGGCCATCGGAGGGCAGAATATCGCCGAAAACGTCGAAGGGCGGGAACGTTACCCGATCAATGTGCGCTACCAGCGGGATTTTCGCAGCAATCTCGAAGAGATGCGCCGCGTGCTGTTGGCAACACCCTCAGGCGCGCAAATCCCGTTGGACCAAGTGGCCCGCGTTTCCTTCTCGCATGGCCCGGCGATGATTCGCGACGAGGACGGCGCCCTCACGGGGTATGTCTACATCGACCTCAAAGACACGAACTATGGTGGCTTCGTAGCAGAAGCGACGCGGCGCTTTGCGCAACAGCTAAAGCTGCCCGCGAATCATTCCTTTCAATGGTCCGGCGAATATGAATTTGAGCTGCGCGCGAAAGAGCGGCTGAAGCTGATCCTGCCCGTTGTCTTCTTCGTCATCTTTGTCCTGCTCTATCTCGTCTTCCATTCTGTGGCCGAGGCGTTGGTTCTGATCTTTCCGACGATCTATGCGCTCACCGGCGGATTGCTGCTGCAGTGGTGGCTTGGCTATAACTTCAGCGTGGCGGTATGGGTCGGCTACATCGCACTCTTCGGCATTGCGGTTGAGACTGGTGTCGTGATGGTCGTCTATCTGCATGAGGCGTTGGATGAGCGCCTCCGGGCTGGCGGACCTCTCTCCACGGCGGACCTCGAGGCGGCAGTGATCCACGGTGCCGTTCAGCGCCTGCGCCCCAAGCTGATGACGGTAACGGCCGTGCTCGCGAGTCTGGTGCCGATCCTCTGGGAATCCGGCATCGGCTCGGACGTGATGAAGCCGATCGCCGCTCCTATCGTCGGAGGGATGATCACTTCGACCATTCACGTACTGATTCTCGTGCCAGTCTTTTTTATCGCGATGAAGGAACGCGCCCTGCGGCGCGGTCTGCTCACGCCAGAAGCCGAAATGGCTCACAAAGAGGTTGTTCTAAACGAGAATGTTTGAATGTATCTGATCGGTGGCGGTGCGGCGCTAAAGACTTCAGTCCAGTAAACTCGCCTCGTGCGGTCAAGTTGACGTAAAACGCGCATACCGTTTTCTTAAGACTGATCGGCGGGAGTTCTTCGCTCCTCGTGACAGCAGCTTGGCTGGACCTAAATGCATCGTGCTGCAGTAAGAATAGGACTATGCGAAAGAGGATAGTGGAGACGCACCTCGCCAAGCCATCCGGCGAATCGGACCAAGGCTGGCTTGATCTCGAACAGATCGCCACCGTGGAGGTGACGTCAGAAGATCCCAGGTTTCCCATTGAATCTGCGTTCGGTTCGAAACGCGGGCCTGGCTGGCGAGCTTCTCAGAAAGGTGAACAGCAGATTCGAATTATCTTTGATCAACCTATGTCGCTGCATCGCATTCAACTTCGTTTCCATGAAGCGGAGTGCGAGCGAACACAGGAGTTCACTCTTCGATGGTCACCTGCTGCAGGTGAGGCGACGAACGAAATTGTCCGCCAGCAATGGAATTTTAGTCCTTCGGGCTCAACAACGGAAATTGATGATTATGCGATTGACTTGAACGCCGTGTCCGTCCTGGAACTCGCGATTCAGCCCGATCTAGGCCGTCGCAAAGCAGTTGCGACGCTCGCCGCTTGGCATCTGCACTGATCCCATCGCCGCAATGCGGCTGACTTGAAGGGGTAATGTGGATCTGGTCCGGCGAACCTGCCGTCGTTCCGCCGTGATGCTCAGTGTCCAGAATTGGCAGGCTGAAGTGGGTTTGGATCCGCTGATGCATTTCGCAGACTCGCGCTTGCATGGCGGTTAGCGGAATCATGCTCGCGCGGGCAACAGCTCTGCGAAGCTAAGCTCATGTCCGTCCGGATCAAGGACATGAAAGAAACGCTCACCCCAAGGTGCATCTTTCGGCGGCTGAGGCTCTAGCCCTTTTTCCCGCAATACCCGATACTGCCCATCCACGTCATCGACTCGGAAAATGACTCTGCCCCACCACCTGTGCTCGTATTCCGAACTCGCGACCAAGTTGACGAAAGCTTCGCCAGCTTTCAAACTACTGAACCCCGCACGATCGCCGCCATGCAGCAACTCGAATCCAAGCTTCTCGTAGAACTCAATGGAACGAGCCATGTCACGGACGGCGAACGTCACTGCATTGCTGGATCGCCCGAGTCGTTTTCACAGCACAAGTATGAACCAGCATTAAACGTTTCCTCGCGCGCCGATCAGACTGACCAGCGGGCCGGCAGGCAACAGGAAGACTCGCCCGACTTATCGTTCGAGTGGACTATTTGCGGGGCGACGAGCCGTCCAGATGCCTGTCCCACGGTGTGAAACGTGAAAGCCACCTCGGGACGTTCGCGCGGAAGACTTCGTACTCAGGACCAAAACTCGACTCAAGGGTCGGCTCTTCATAAAACAGCACGAAAAGATGAAACAGGCCCCAGACAAGCCCGCCGTATTCCAGCAGTCTTACGTTCCCGAAGAGCAAAGCTTGGCCGAGGATAGCGCTCACCACCGCCACGTACATCGGATTCCGTACATGACGATAGAGTCCCGTCACAACCAAGTGGCGTGTCGGAAAGACTGGCGCCGGCGTGCCCAGCCCCTGCAGCGCGAATCGGAGGAATGAATCGAACAGGCCGACAGCTCCGGCGATGATCAGAATGCCTCCGACAAACCGAAGAGGCTGCACTGCCAAGAAAGCAGCTTGGATGCGCCAATGGGAGATCCACCAGGGGACCAAACCGGCAACGAATCCCGGAGCGATGACCAGGAAAACCGCCGAGCCAACCATCGCTGATAGCTTCCTCATCGCATGCTCATGTAAGCAAATCTGTTGCTCCTGCGCAATGGAAGTCCGCCCGAGCGAAGTCGATCTTCGGCGTCGGCTTCGGAGCAACGAACTTGGAAAACACATTCCATCTGGCCGTATCACGCGCAACCCGCCGTCGACGAGTACTTCACCAAAGCGGAGTCACCGGAGCGGGATGCCGACTTCCCGTCAACTTGGATGAGCGGAAGCTAGCGCGTTTACCGATACCTATCTTTGGTCCGTATCCAAATCGAGGTCGATGAGCGCATGTTGTCGTCAGTATAGAACTCCTTGCTCTGAGCAGCCCTTCTTCTTAGCGTACATTTTCAATGAGCCCTCCCAATTCCTGTTGACATCCGACCCAAGATAATGTCATGTTTAGGTCGGATGCCTTCCCAAAACAATCCCGACGATCGCATCGCCCTCTTGCAGGGCACGCTCGACTTGCTCATTCTCAAAACCCTCGTGCTCGGCTCGTGTCACGGGCAAGGCATAGCGCGCTCCATACAACGTCAGTCGGAAGAGGTCTTTTTCGTTGATCATGGTTCGCTCTATCTTGCTCTCCAGCGCCTTGAAGACAAGAAGTGGATCAGCGCCAAGTGGGGCGTTAGCGAGAATAACCGTAAGGCGCGCTTCTATTCGCTGACTGCCAAGGGACGCCAGCAGCTCGTAGAAAAGACCAGCGAATGGCAGCGGTTGACGAGAGCGATGGGATTGATTCTGGATGGACGACCGAGCAGCGAGGAGGCCTAGTCATGTTCAGACGCAGAAGAAGCGCAGACGATTTTGCCGAGGAGATCAAATCGCATATCGAGCTCCAAGCCGATGCGTTACAGAGCGAGGGCTTGAGCGAAGAAGAGGCGTGTCGCAGGGCAAGAGTCGAGTTCGGCAGCGCGCAGGCAGCACAAGAACGCTTCTATCTCAGCAGCCGTATCGTATGGTTCGACAATCTGCTCCACGATATTAAATTCGCGATTCGTCAACTGATAAGAAATCCGAGCTTTACCTCCGTTGCAATCGTCACCCTTGCGCTGGGCATCGCTGCCAACAGCACGATCTTCAGTTGGATCAACTCGACTCTACTCGATCCCATTCCCGGAATTGCGCACACGAGCGACATGATCACGATCATGCGGGGCGAAAGAAGCGAGCATCCAACGCCTCCATTTTCGTACATGGACTTCGCGGATCTTCGCGATAGCACGCGGACCTTCGCCGGGTTGCTCGCTTATCACGACGACTACATGGCGATCACGGAATCGGGCAAGCCCGAGCGCATTTATGGAACAGTGGCGTCGTCGAATTACTTTGAGGTACTCGGTGTGCGCCCGATCCTGGGCCGATCGCTTGAATCGACTGCGCCGAATGAGCGGCTGGGTACAGCGGAAGCGGTGCTCGGTTACGGCTTATGGCAGAACCATTTTGGCGCGGATCCTTCGATCATTGGAAAGATCGTTCATATCAATCTGCATCCGTACACAATTGTTGGTGTCGCCCCCGAGGGCTTCCAAGGCTGCAAAAGCGGGTTACGGTCCGATCTATGGATACCGCTTGGCATGGATTCGCAGATTTCGGGCATCTGATCGAATCAAGTATCGCGACACCTTCTGGCTCAACGTGCTCGGCAAGCTCCAGCCCGGAGTCGATCATCGCCAGGCTGAAAACGAGCTGAATATCCTGATGCAACGCCTCGCGGAGCGGTTTCCGGATGCGCACAAGGGACCAAACACGATCTCTTCCGATCCGCTGTGGCGGTCGCCCTTTGGCGTGAATGTCTATCTTTATGGAACGCTGCCCATTCTTTTCGCGCTGGCTTTGGTGCTCTTACTGCTGGCCTGCGCGAACCTGGCGAATCTTCTGTTGCTGCGCTCGGTGGCGCGCCGGCGCGAATTTGCCATTCGCCTGTCGATAGGGGCAACCCGCTGGAGGCTGGTGCTTCAGTTGATGGTGGAGAATGCGTTGATCGCTCTGGCAGGAGGCGGGCTCGCGCTGTTGTTGACTAAATGGACGGCACACGGATTGTCTGCGTTTCTGCCGCCCACGACGCTTCCTCTTACGCTGAATGGACGCGTTGACCGAACGGTGCTAGTGGCGACCATTATGATTTCGCTTCTCACTGCCGCGGTGTCCGGCGTTTTGCCGGCGCTTCGAGCTTCCCGCCTCGCCCTCGCTCCGTGTCTGCCCTGAAGGATGAAGCACTCAATACCTCCGGAGGAATCCACAAGTCGCGCCTGGCAGGAGGACTGGTCGTCGGACAGATTGCGCTGTCGATGCTGCTACTGGTCTGTGCCGGACTATTAGCCCGCAGCCTGCAGAGAGCACAGGATTCCCATCCGGGGTTCGATCCCAGCCACGTGTTTCTTGCGAGCTTTGATCTGAAACCCACGGGCTATTCCAGAGCGCAAGGCATTGAGTTTGACAAACAAATGCTCGTGCGCCTGAAGTCGCTGCCTGGCGTCCAGTCGGTCACGCTGGGAGATTTCTCGCCGCTGAGCTACACCATTCATACGGATTTTATCCAGCCTGAAGGCTATGTGCCCGGGAAGAACGAGTCCATGGAGGTCGACAGGGGTGTGGCGGGGCCGGAGTACCTGCGGACGGTACGAACAGCCTTGCTGGCGGGACGGGACTTTACCGACAGGGACAATGCCAGCGCGCCGCCGGTCTCGATTATCAACAAGGCATTGGCCGACCGCTATTGGCAGGGACAGGACCCGATCGGCAAGCGGTTGCAGGTTGCCCGACAGTGGACGACAGTGGTTGGTGTGGCCGCCAATGGGAAGTACCGGCGCCTGGTTTACGATACTGCGCCGCTGGTGCTGATTCCGATGTTGCAGAGTTACAGGACCGACCAGATTGTATATGTGCGTGTAGCCGGTGATCCTATGGCCTATGCTTCTGCTGTGGAACGAACAGTTCACGGACTCAATTCTGATTTGCCGCTCTTCAACGAGACCACGCTCGCCGCGAACATGCGGATGGGGAATGCCTTTGAGCGCATCGCAGCAGCCTTCGCAGGTTCATTCGGGCTGTTGGCTCTTATCCTCGCTGCCATCGGAGTTTATGGTGTGGTTGCCTATGCCACGAAGCAACGCACTCATGAAATCGGCATTCGCATGGCGCTCGGTGCAGGCAAGCGGGACATTTTTCGCCAAGTCTTGGGACGAGGTTTGCACTTTGCGGGCTTGGGGCTGGTCCTCGGTCTGATGATCTCATTTGCGCTTACCCGCTATCTACGTGGCATGCTCTATGGCGTGGGGACTGCGGATTGGCTGACATTCGTTATGGTTGCCATTCTTCTCTGCGTCGCTACACTGATTGCCTGTTTTGTTCCTGCCCGCCGCGCAGCATCTATAGATCCCATGCAGGCCTTGCGGACAGAATGACCAAGGTAAACCGACATCGGACTTACGGCATGACACCGGAATGGCGCATCATCGCCAAGGCACTCATCGAACCCGGAATGGGAACGGGAAGGCCTCTTCTCAACCGCGACCTTCGCAAGCCTGTCAAGTTGACGAGAAACGCGCTACCGCGGACGCGGCGTCGCCCGAACAGGGTCATTTGTCTTTGAGGCTATCGCGCCAGGCCATTGCTTCTAGTTCGACTCGAATTGCGTCGGCGACAGGAACAACGGGGCGCGCCTGGAATTCAAAAGCCGGCAGCATCGAACAGAATTTGTGAACTTCCAGCGGATCGTCGCAATCCATCAACATATACCCACCCCAATCGCCGACGCGGATGACGAACGATTCGATCTTGAATTTGGCCGGCGCCTTCCACGGGCTGAACACTTCCAGAATTCGCTTTTGGGCATTCTCGTACTCCTTAGGCGAACCTTGCGGCCGTTCGTTCCAACTGATCATGTACTTCATCTTGTTGCTCCCTCCGGAGTTGTGGTAGTTCCACCGGCGCCGTTCGGTAGGCTGCCAATGTACCGCTCAATCGTACAATCAGCGCTCAAGCATAAGCACCGTTGTTTGCATAACGCGCTACACCGGCTACCAAAGTCTTTTGCCAAGCCGCACTGGAGGCGGCTGGAATGAGCAAACGAGTCAAACGGAGCTGCTAAGAGGCCGAGATCAAAGCTCGGTTTACCAGACCTAGACCACAGTAGGGCGGCGGTACTCGACAGCCTACGTTCACCCGAGTCCAAACGTGGCTATCGACATGCGATCGATGAATTCATTCAGTGGTACTGCTCCGAGCCAAGGCTGTCGTTCAACAAGATTGTTGTCACGCGTTATCGAATCTTTCTCCAGAACCGCAGGCTAGCACCGGGCACGATCTCGATGTAGCGACGCGCGCTTTGCACAAATGCTTAGACTCCGCCAAGGGATACTTCCGCTTGTTCGAAAGCGCCATATCAAAGTGACACGACCGGAACGGCGAGGGAATACAATCCGACTGGTGTATTCGGGCGTCGAGGCGCAACTTGAATGCAATACAATCACCGAGTTCAATTAGTGCTTAGCGTGAACAACATGAACACCAGCGTGTCCGGGCGCGAGTCCTTGAACGGCGTGGCCGAACCTGGATGCGATCTCCTGGAAATTGATGTCTTCGATGGCACAAAATCCGTGCGAGCGAAGAATCGCTGCAATGCCAGCCAGCTCGAAACGGCTGACCGAACGTTCATCAATTTTCTTAAGCTGTTCGGTCCGCTCCGTTTCTAATTGCCTTAGCTCTTCGGAGAATGCCTCGGGAGGTTCCAGGTAGTCGAACACCACCTCCGAGTTCTGGATTGACGACATGTAGTCCAGAGTGGGGCCGATAGCGTCCTGTGTCAGATATGGCACAACCCCGAGCCAAGTGAAAAACGCGGGCGAGTTCTGCTGAAAGCCTGCGACGACGAGCTTCTCTCCCACATCGGCCCGCTCGAAATCGACTGGCACGAGAATAAGCCATGGCGGAAGTGCGATTTGAGCTTCAGCCAAGCGCTGGCGTTTCCATGCCTGCGTCGCGGGGTGGTCCACCTCATAGATACGGATCTGTCGTGCGCCATGGGGATTCCGGAGAGCGAAAGTATCGAGTCCAGCGCCAAGGATGACGATCTGCCGAACCCCTCTTTCGACAGCTCTTGACAGAGCATCTTCCGCAATCCGGCTTCGCGCGGTAGTGAACAGACGTCCGATGCTGGCCAAGGGATGTTCGTTCGCAAATTGAAGCACGTCCTTTTCGTCTTCACGCAGAATCTTCATGGCAAACGGGTCATAGAGGATTAAGCCATGATCGAGCACCTGATGAGCAGCTCGTTGTCGGGCGACTATCAGGGCTGTGCGGCTGGGTTCATTAGGCTTCATGTTCGAGGTCTCAGTTCTCATCAATAGCTGATCGCACGAGTTTTCCTGTGCGCGACTGGTGCCGTGCACACCAATATCTTCCGCTCAATTAGATGCCTCCCGAATCCGGTCCCAAGAGGAGCTCTAAACCCGTCACGCGGCCAGATAGAAGTAAACACTTGCTGGTTCGGTACCGGCAAGCGCCCTAGCGTCTCCTGATCCAAGTTGACGGAGGTCGGCGTTCCGCTCGAGTGGCGGTTCCGTTCGCTATGGTTCGATGCCGATGTAATCGTTCACGGCTCGGCGGATACGCCCGCCGGAGAAAGCTCGGCGATACTGAGATAGATTGCCCGGCAAAATGACGCGCTTGCCTCTCCGCTCAACGCTTCGGCTTTTCGGCCTGAGCATCGTCGTGTGGGCTTTAATCGGCTTGTTCTTCTTCAGCCAGGATGCAGCGCGCATCATCCTGTGGCGTCAGAGCACTTCGTTCAGTGACGAGTTTCTCGCCCGGATGGCAGGGGCATGCATATCGGCGCTGCTGACGCCTGCAGTGCTTTGGGCGGGCGAGCACTTCCGCCTCGAACGCCGGAACTGGCTGCAAATGATGACTCTGCATTTCATGTTCGCCGTCGTTTTCGCGATCATTCAGCTGGGGTCGGAAACGGCGATCTACCTGGAAGCTTCGATTCTGACGAACTTCCTGAAAAGATCCTTCTCGCAGGCTTTTGTTCAGATGCTGGCTGCGGGATTTCACGAGAATGTGGTGGTCTACTGGCTGCTGATTGGTGCTCAAACGAGCGCGCGGTATTACAGGGGCTATCGCGAGCAAGAGAAAGCCGCGCTTCTACTCCGCGTGGAGGCGGCCGAGCTCGAAACACAGCTCACAGCGTCGAGGCTGGGTGCGCTCAAGATCCAACTGCAGCCTCACTTTCTGTTCAACACGCTGAATGCCATTGTTGTGCTCGTAAGGCAGGGGAAAACCGAAGCGGCCGAAGAGATGTTGACACGGTTAAGTGATCTTTTGCGCGCAATCCTGGATGATGCGGAGGCTCAGGAGGTTCCTCTGCGAAGAGAACTGGAATGCCTGAACCTTTATCTCGGGATCGAGAAAGTACGCTTTGGAGACCGTCTGGAGACGGTCTTCCGGGTAGAAACTGCAACGCTCGACGCAGCTGTGCCGCACATGAGCCTTCAGCCGCTGGTCGAGAATGCCGTTCGCCACGGCGTGAGCAGGCGAGCCGCGGCCGGATGCATCAAGATCAGTGCCCAACGCGTGAATGGACATCTTGAGATCTGCATCGTGGACAACGGTCCGGGGCCAGATGTGGAGTCCGGCGCAGCAAAACATGGGGGCGTTGGACTGAAGAATACGCGCACGCGCCTGACACAGCTATATGGTGAAGCAGGGACACTGAGAGTCGAGCCTGGCAACCCGTGCGGTGCGATCGTGACGGTGCAGATACCGTTCCGGACGATAAGAGACGCTAAACCACAGAGGATGGAACTGAATGAACTTTAGGGCGCTGATTGTCGATGACGAGCCTCTCGCGGTTGAGGGACTGCGACTGTTGCTCAGGCAGGATTCCGATATCGCTGCGATCGACGAGGCATTCGGGGGGACGGAGGCGGTGGCGGCAATACGATCGGCAACTCCCGACATAGTTTTCCTCGACGTACAGATGCCTGAGATGGATGGATTCGATGTGGTGAACACAGTCGGCCTGGAGAACATGCCGACTGTCGTGTTCGCGACCGCGCACGACCACCATGCTCTCCGGGCATTTGAGGCGAATGCCGTCGACTATCTGCTGAAACCAATTCATCGGGACCGTTTCTTCGCGGCGCTGAAACGCGCCAAGACCCGAGTCAGAGCGGATCGAGACGACAGCGAACGACGATTTGTATCTCTGCTTCAATCGATGGAAAAGGCGAAGCGACGCCTACGGCGAATCGCCGTGAAGTCGGCGGGCAGAACAACCTTCGTAAGCGTCGATGACATCGACTGGATTGGCGCCGCCGACAATTACGTGGAATTGCATTGCGCAGGCGACAGTAATCTGGTTCGCTGCTCGATGGCCGAAATTGAGTCGGCACTCGATCCGGACGATTTCGTACGGATCCACCGGTCGGCCATAGTCAACGTGAATCGCGTCAAAGAGGTGCGAGCGGGAGCTGCCGGCGAATACACGATTGTGATGCACAGGGGCGAGCGTCTGGAGTCAAGCCGCGGCTTTGCAGATAACGTAAGGACGCTGACTCGAAATTCTTTTTGAAAACGCGCTGGCCGCATGAGGCTAATCGACGTGCTTTACCGATCAACTGACGTGATTCCCGGCAAATATATGTCGCTTCACCCCTGAAGCGGCGCCGTGTTCGCCGCTTCGTCGCACAATTTCAGTTGAACGTTATGCGAATCAAATGGAATCGACCGACACTGATTGTTGCCACTGTTTTCGCCGCATGCACGATACTGGCGGGGACCGAAGATTCGGTGCCGTTTCCCACCGGCTACCGTCAATGGGTTCACATCGCCAGCGTCTTTCGAGGACCCCAGAACCCGGTCTTCAAGCAGCAGCCCTGCACAAAACCGTGCGCCGGCGGCGTCTTCCAATACTATGCGAACGCCAAAGCCTTGGAAGGCTACCGAACGGGCAAGTTTCCGGACGGCGCGATCATAGCAGACGAATTCATCGAAATGCAGGATGCTCCGCCGCAGCCCGCGACCAGCTATGAAGGCTCGCGGCGCGGCGTAGGCGTCATGGTGAAAGACAGCTCTCGATACGCGGCTACGGGCGACTGGGGTTTTGAAAGCTACAAGGGCGACAGCCGTCAGCCGGATCATTCATCGGCGGCGTGTTACGCGTGCCATAATGCCTTTCGTAAAGACCACGATTTCACGTTCCTCAAATACAAGGAATGACGGCAATCCGGAACCTAGGCTACTAAACCTCGCTCATTTCGCATAGTCCAAGACTGTTGTAAGGCACCCATCTATTAGTGGGATCAAGGGAAGTGAACTGCGGTGAAGCGATGGCTGAACCGCTCCTGGACAACGCGAAACCCTGCAATTCGATGCGATCTGCGGATCAGTCCGGCTGTTCTGCTCTGTTTCGTGTTTGCCGACGATCCACTCGGCTGCATATCCCGCTTATCAGTGCTATCGTATTTTACGAATTGCGCATAGCTAGACGCACGCTATTGGAGTATCTTGGCGGGGTGGTGGTCACACCCGTTCGGGCGCGTCCAAAGGGGACGAGCAGTATGTGGGGAATGATTGCCAAGATAACCCTTCTCCCCGGCAGGCGTGACGAAATGATCGAAATCTTGAAGGAGAGCGCTGCCGATATGCCCGGCTGCCTCAGCTACGTTGTAGCCAAGGACGCCGCTGACGAAAACACGGTCTGGGTGACTGAAGTGTGGGATAGCCTGGCCAGTCACGACGCGTCTCTATCTCTGCCAGCCGTGAAGGCTGCAATCCCGCGAGGCAAAGCAATCGTTTCGGATTTCGAAAGGATCGCGGTGACAAATCCGGTGTGGGGATTTGGGTTGGCAGCGCATCGCGCCCGGTAAACTTCGCTTACGTTCCCGATCCGAGCGTCTCGACTGCGAAGATGGCGTGCAATCTCGACATCGCACCGCCGACGGACTACTCGGAAAATAGACGAAACGCCAGGGTGTCGCTGAATGCGCGGCATTTTCGAATGCCCGCTCAGTGGCCTTAAAATCGGCTTGTAGGAAACTGAGTAGCGGTCCAGCATTGTATTCCCGTTGTTCCTGCCGCGTCGCAATCCGCACAGACCGGCTTTGGCTTCTATTAACCGCGAGTAGTCGCCCAGCGTTTACTAATCCAGAAGGTTGTGCAAGCGCCACTTAGCGAATAACACGCTAAACGTGGCCCTGATATGGACTTTGTGTTCGTTCGGATTAAGGGTAACCCTGAAGTCTTGGCGTTCCGCGCTTCCATTCCGGGGGAAGAGCAAATCCATTACGGTTCGGCATTCTGACCTTCGGCAGACTCTGCGCGTCCATGACCTCCTCTTCCTGAATGACGACGTTCTTGTATAGCAAGAAAGCAGTGAGTGCGTACACCTCATTCGGCCTGAGCGTCCCCTCTTTCCCGAGGGGCATGCCGCGATTGATGTAATCCCATATTGTCGTCGCGAAGGGTGAGTGAACTCCCATCGCGTTTGTGTCGTTCACACAAGGAGAGAGGCAGGGCGTAGCAGAAGCCGTGTGAGGGCCTTTTCTACTTATCAATGTGGGAGCAGGCCCTTCATATCCTGTTGCTCCGTGGCATCCCGCGCACCCCTTCTGAACATAGAGCGCCGCACCTTCTTTGGCAGTCCCTTGTCCGGGCGGGAGCTCTCTTCCGGTCGGGCTGATTGCGATATCCCAGGCGCGGATTTCTTCTGTACTCGGGGTCCTCCCGAGTCCATAAGTGGGCGATTGTGCCCACGCCGTGTGGCAAACAGCGACAATGGTTATACGGAGGAGAAGCCTAGGAAAGCCCATTGTGAACGCTCCCGTCGGTCGAAACGCGCCACGGTTGAACGGAATTGTCGGCGCCTCGAACCTGGAGCTTGCCGTCCAAGGGTTTGTTCCAGTACTTGGCGACATCGGCACGCGTTGGTTGAACCGTGCCCAATTCGTCCGTGCAGCGCGACATCAGCACGCGCTCTTTCCCGTCCCAGTTCCAGTGGAAACCAAATCGGGTATGCGCCATTCGATAGGCGGGTGACCGCAGCTCGGCATTCTGCCAGCTCTCGCCGCCATCGGTGGATACTTCGACGCTGCGGACGGCGCCTCCGCCGGACCACGCCAAGCCGCTGATTTCGTAGAATCCGGGACCTGGCAGATGCTGCCCGCCGGAAGGAAAGGTGATGACCGATTTTGGCCCAATCTGGTGAGTCAACGCGGCCACTCTCGGGTCTGGATTAATATGCCCGTAGTCGTCATAGGTCATGTAGTAACGGTCGACGACTTTGATTCGCCTCAGGTACTTGATCTGATAAATGCCCTCAAAGCCAGGAACGATCAGCCGTAGCGGAAAGCCTTGCTGCGGACGGATCGGCTCGCCGTTCATCCCGTAGCACACCAGACAGTCATCCATCGCCTTGGCGAGCGGGATGCTCGACGCGCCTTTCACTTCTTCCGCACCTTCCGCGACGATCCAGGACGCCCCGTCCTGGACACCAACCTCTTTGAGCAGTAGGGACAGCGGCACGCCGGTCCATTCGGCACAACTAGTCAATCCGTGCGTCTCCTGAACCGTTTTGTGCGTCGGCTTGGCACGGTTTCCCAGGCACTCGATGAAATGGACGCGCGATACATACGGCAGACGCTTCAACTCGTCCAAAGTGAACTCCAGCGGCCGGTCCGCCATCCCGTGGATCATGAGGCGATGCTCGCGGGGGTCGATATCGGGAACAAAGGCACCACGATGTGTCGCCGTATAGTGGAGAGACGATGGGGTGATAATCCCGATCGAGTCCTGAAGCGGAGCCAAGACGTGAAACGTGAGCCCGAATTGATCAGGCGAATGTCTCTCGGCCACGGGCACACGTTTCGAGGTGACGAAACGGGAACGCTCTCCATAGGCGATCAGGTCGTCGATTTTTTGGGAAGGCGTTCCCTGCGTTTGGCCCTCGGCAAGTTGCCCGGCCCCTGCGGCCAGACCGGCCAACGAGGCACCACGTTTTAGGAATCCCCTTCGATCAGGTTTTTTCGAATCCATGAGTTTCTCCTTGAAGATTGAGCTTCCTGGAATTGGTTCTACGACCTTCCGACCGTGAAAAATTATACACCCATTTGAAGCCGGCAATCTCTTGTCTATAAGGGGTGATCTGCTTCGAACCGTCTTCCAGAGGTATTCAACGCCCTGGGCCACTACTGGCAACCAGAGCAATTGTTCGTCCTGTGGTTCCGCGTGTTGTGAGTTTTGAGGCGTTGTGGTCGCAGCGGCGTGCCTAAATCGGAAGTTGGTTGGAGGCCTGCAGGCGCAAGCACAACTGACTGCAGCAGAATCGGACGAAGCTCAGGCCAATGCTCAATCCGCAGCAGTGCAGAGCACATACACAAGAACACAAGAAGCGGCAAAAACACCCGGCGCGGTCGCTCCCAACGACGTGGTTGTTGCAAAGGCACAAATGGCTGCTGCGCAATCCTTAGTTCAATCGCGTCAGCGGACCATTGAAGCTCTCCGGAGCAATCTGAAATCGTTACAAGATCTGGCGTCTTATCTCCGCGTGACAGCGCCGTTTGATGGTGTGATCTCGACTCGGTTTGTCCATCCGGGCGCATTTGTAGGACCTGGAGCCGATCTTGCATTGTTAACCCTCATCTTTCAAGGTGATCAATTGCTTAGCCTTGAAGGCAAGTAAAAACGTTACGCCCACGTTACGCAAGTTACGGGAGGCCCAAATGGATCACGTTTGAGTTTTCGGGCCATACGCCATCACCGCATCCGTAGTTACGATCTGACGGCGACCGCCCACTGGTATCGCATACGATTCCTTATGTTTAACTAACGCTCAAACCGTCGACGGTGACAAGGCGACAGAATAACGAACTTTGGCATCCTACGGTTCCGTTTCGCCAAAGAGCGAGAGGCCGCGGCCGAACGAAAGCACTACTGCGAGCCGTCCTGGCTGGCCCAAGCGATGAATTTCCCAGCTACCGACTTCCCTAAATCTACTCCAGCAGCGTTATCGGCAGGGAAGTGAATTCCGGCCCAGATACGAGAATCGCCAGCCTGCTTGCCGATGGCGCGGATTTCATCGGCATGTTTCGGGAAAAGATAGGCCAGCATCTCGGACCGTGTAGCAGAGAACGTGGAGTGATTCGATGGATAGCTGGGATGCGACGGCACAGGAAAGATTGGCGTGATGGAGGGATCGAGCTGGCTGGGGCGAATGTACCAATAGGCAAGTTTGCGGTCCTGGCTGGCGATAAAGGAATCGAAGAACGAAATCGCCACGAGTGCATAGACGCGTGCGGCGCGCGGCGCGTTATTTATCAAGCCATCTTCAAACATCCATTTATCGGCATAAACATAGGGCCAGAAGTTGAGACCTTCCGGACCCTGCCAGTACATGGCGAGCTGGTTGGTCGTGAAGGCGGCGGGTGAACGCGGGAAATCGCGGACGATAGCGAACTCAGCGAGCTTTTCGGGCGAATCGCAAGAGGCGGGAGCCGGGGGGCGGAATTCGGAAGGTGCGCTTAGGAGAAACGGTTTCCAGGTAGCAGCAGCGCCGTTCACGGGGTTGGTTCCGATCCAAAGACACGGCCCCGTGGGAACGGTGCCCATCCAAGGGGTAGCGGAACCGTCGGCTTTGGCGACCTCGATGACTCGTTCCGCGACCCGGCGCCCCAGTTCCACACCCGCGACGTAATCACTTGGGAATTGAAGCCCGGCATAGATCTGCGATTTGCCTGCAGCTTCGGCCATGCTTTGAAAATCTGCAGCCTCGTCAGGCAAGAAGTAGGAAAGCACGGCAGCGGCAGCGGCCGCAGTGGCCGCGTGCTCGGACGGATAAGACGGGCTGTTCGGAGTAGGCAGTCGCGTTGCCAGTCGCGAATCAAACTCAGCGGGACGCGGCCGATTGTAGGCGTACTTGGAATCCCAGGTCGCAACGGTTACATCGTACATGCCATCGCGACGTACGTGTACAGGCGATGAGAATATGGTGTGACCGGCTTGCCCGCCAGGATGCGATTGGTGATCAACTGCATCCAGCGATAAGCGGGCGCCCCGGCGGCCCAATAGGAAATCGAGTCGACGACGGCCGGCGTTCGATCGGCAAGCGCATCACGGACTTCGACGAGCTCGGCGCGTGTAGAGCGAAGATCCGGGGGTGCCGGGGCGCGGAAATCTCTACCGGAGGATATCGCCCAGGTTCGCCAGGAGCCTGCATATGGCTCGATCGATTCGCTCGGAAACCGCGCTTTCGCGTTCGAATTGCGGGTTTGTCCCGCCGCAGTAAATGCGCATACAAGCAGCAGTGCGATGGGCAGGCTGCTTTTCAGGGTGAATAGTTTTTTCATTTCGGTTCACTCCCCCCAATGGAATGGGTTGGCTCAAAGGGAGCGTAATCGGAGCGCGAGTGCACGTCTGTGCGAATTCGCACGTATACTACTCGGATCAGGTTACTTTTGCTAATGCTGAAGGGAGGCGAGTTGTGATCTGTCCTGATAATTACCTTCTATCGGCGCTTCCGAGCGCCGAGTACCATCGCCTCATTCATGATCAGCAACTCGTGCCGCTTGCTGCCGGTGACGTCATCTGCGAATCCGGGGCAACTTCGGAGTATGTTTACTTTCCGACAACATCAGTGATTTCTCTGATGTACGCGATGGAGGACGGTTCAAGCCCAGAGATTGGGCTGGTAGGAAACGAGGGCATGGTGGACGTCGCTCGGTTTCTGGGCGGGGAAACGGCACAGAATCGAGCCGTGGTGACAATCGCGGGAGGCGCCCTGAAGATGAAATCGAGAGCGCTTCAATCGGAGTTTGCGCGTGGCGGACCGCTACAGCGCTTACTGCTGAGATATACGCAGGCACTGATCACACAAATTACTCAAATAGCGGCATGCAACGGTTTGCATACGGTGGAGAAGCGCCTCTGTCGCTGGTTGCTGTTATGTCACGACCGGGCTCAGTCAAACGACCTGCACATGACGCAGGAATTTCTTTCGCGAATCTTGGGGAGCCGGCGCGAAAGCATAACGATCTCGGTGAACCACCTCGAAAGCGCCGGGTTAATCGGCGCGTCGTGGGGTCGTGTAACGATTCTGAATCGGAAAGCATTGGAGGGAAGCGCCTGCGAATGCTATCCGATGATTAGGGCTGAAGTAGCCCGCCTGTGTGCAAGGTCCCTCGAGCCGGCGCCGGCAGTTACTTCAGTTCACTAGGTAACTAGAATGTCTTCCATTCTGGTGATGTATTCGCTGCGACGCGCGGTTCACGAACTTTCGTCGGATACTCGGCCGAAATTCAAAACGATGAGGGCATCTCTTTATGAAGACGTTTCAGCGGACGGTAGCCGCTTCCTGCTTCCGACCGTGCGGGGGCCGCTGACCTCGTATCTTGTCGTGATGCAGGGCTGGGAGTCATTCCTAAAGCGGAAGTGACCGAGGCTACTTCGGTATCAGCACTTTGCCGGTGATTGGTGTGGTCTGTACACCTGAGGGCTGAGCAGCAGGGACCTGTGCAAAGGGACTCGATTGCCTCGTGAGGTTGGATCGGCCATCCGGAAGTGATCCACAGGAGCGAGAAGCCGGAGTTGCTCCGCGGTCCTGGCCGATTATTCGCCTGTAGTCGCGAAGTCTAGATCTACCGTTGGCCGTTACACACGAGTTAAGGGGCAATCCGGACGTTAGGAGATCCAGGTCGAACTTCCAGGGCAAATCTGTCCTCGGCGCAATTTAAATTCTAGCCAAGTAAGGCGGTATGGCCGGATCTTCCAGAAGCGGAGCACAATCACCTCAATTTCCAAAATTTAAAAGTCCCTCTTGCTTACCGAGGGGGAAAGATGTATTCTGATCTCGGTAATCGAGGGAGGTTGGTCTGAGCAAACCATCGGACTTAGTTCAGGGCACGTTGGATCTACTGCTGCTGAAAATTGTGGCGCTCGAACCGCTGAATGGTTGGGCCATCAGTCAGCGCTTGAAGCAAGTATCCGGAGATACTTTGCAGGTCAGCGATGGTTCGCTGTATCCGGCGTTGCACAAATTGGAGCAGGAAGGCTGGATTACAGCCGAGTGGAAGCCCAGCGAGAACAATCGTCGCGCCAAGTACTACTCTCTGACCCGTCTGGGCCGCAAACAACTTGAAAAAGAAGCTGCCAATTGGATCCGGCTTTCGCAAGCCATTACTCATGTAGTTCGCCTCGAGGAGGGATGAGATGCGTCTGCAACACTGGGCCTACACGATACCGTTACGCTTGCGGTCGATCTTTCGCCGCCCGCAAGTCGAGCAGGATCTGGACGACGAGCTACAGTATCACCTCGAGCAGAAAATTCAACAATGCATTGAGCAAGGCCTAACATCCGAACAGGCTCGTTATACAGCCCAACGTGCCATGGAGGGGTTAGAGCAACGCAAGGAGGAATGCCGCGAGGTCCGGCGGGTGAACACCCTCGAACACTTGATTCAGGATATTCGCTACGGCATACGGATGCTGGCGAGGACGCCGAGCTTCACTACGGTCGCCGTCGCCACTATCGCGCTCGGTATCGGGGCGAGCACGGCCATTTTCAGTGTGGTGAACGCCGTTCTCCTCGAGCCCCTTCCCTATCCCAACCCGGATCGGATCGTGCAACTGATGCTGTTTTCGCCGGCGTGGGCTCCTGGGAAAACCTGGAACGGCGCTTCCGTTCCCGCGTTCGTTATCTGGCGCGAGCAGAAGCAAGTCTTCCAAGAAGTCGCTGCCTACGATGCCGCCTGGCGGCCAGTGAATCTCACCGGTAACGAGACTCCTGAGCAACTCAGGGCGGTACACGTTTCCGCAGACTACTTCGGGCTTTTCGGCGCATCTGTCGAAAGGGGACGTACGTTTTCCCCGGATGAGGACCGGGTTGGCGGGCCCCGCGTTGCGGTGATCAGCAAAGGACTGTGGCAGCGCCGTTTCGGCGGGGATCCTGCCTTGATTGGAAAACCGATTCTGCTGGGCGGGCAACCCTACCTCGTCATTGGCGTGCTCGGCTCCTTGTCACTTCCAGATCCACCCGCCGAACTTTGGCTCCCGCTACAGGCCGATCCGAATAGCACCAATTTGGCGGGGACTCTGCGAGTTGCAACGCGCCTGAGGCCTGGAGTGACGGTCGAGATGGCACGAGCCCAGATGGCGCTTGCGACGGAGCAGTTCAAAGAAAAATTCCCGAACTGGGTGGCGCAATGGCCAAAAGACGAGCGCTTCACGGTGGAACCGCTCTGGCAGGCTGTGGTCGGTGATGTGCGCCGCGCCCTGCTCATACTCGCCGGTGCGGTTAGCTTCCTGTTTCTTATCGCCTGTGCGAATCTGGCAAACCTGCTGCTGGCGCGAGCGACCGTTCGCAGGCGTGAGATGGCTATTCGCGCAGCTTTAGGGGCCGCGCGGCATCGCCTGGTCTGTCAACTACTCATTGAGAGTGTGCTCCTAGCCATTGCCGGAAGCATTCTGGGAGCACCGCTTGGCTATCTCGGAGTCCGCGCCTTAATCGCAACAAACAACGGCCATATTCCGCGAATCGATTCGCACGGCATTGCGGTTGTGTTCGATGCTCGCGTGTTCGCATTCGCGCTGCTCGTTTCTCTATTCAGTGCGATTCTGTTTGGATTGCTGCCCGCTCTTTATGCCTCCCGGCTTGACGCCGGTACTCTGGTGAATGAAGGCGGCGAGCGCGTGGGTGCCACTCTGCATCAGAAGAAGACGCGCGCGGCTCTCGTAATCGGCGAGGTAGCCGTGGCACTCGTTCTGCTGACCGGCGCAACTCTGCTTATTCGCACATTCGTCGCGTTACGGACGGTCAATCCTGGTTTCGATGCAAACAATGTCCTCACGATGGAAATGTCTTTAAGCGATTCACGTTTCGAGAACACAGCCGCAGTCGCGCAACTCATCCGCGACGCCGAAAGACGCGTCGAGAGCCTTCCGGGCGTCACTGCATTGGCAGCTACGTATTCGCTTCCGCTCGAGAATCCGCTCGGAGGTCCCTTCGTCATCGAGACGCGCCCGAATGACCGGTATGGCTCAAGCCTTTCCTTTGTGTCGCGACATTATTTTGAGGTGTTTCACATCCCTCTGCTGCGAGGGCGCGTGTTTACCGAACGGGATACCGGTGAATCCGCTCCAGTTGTACTGGTGAATGAAGCGATGCTGAACGGCTCGAATGGGCGCTATCACTGGCGTTCTGTCCTGTCATGGCGAAATGGCGATCCTCTGGGAGAACACATCACGATCGGCAAAAATATGGGGCCGCCATTCGAGGACCGTACCCGACAGGTAATCGGCGTCGTCGGTGAGGTTGCAGACTCCGGCCTCAGCCTTGGTCCTCAGCCCGTCATGTACGTGCCGATAAACCAATTGACGGAGGGCAATTCGAGACTAGCCAAAGGAGGTCTGCCACTCAAGTGGGTAATTCGCACCAAAGCAGAGCCCAAACAATTGATCGAAGCCATCGAGCGAGAGCTGCGCGCCGCGAGCCGCGGCTTGCCCGTGGCGCACATCCGCGAAATGAATCAAGTAGTTGCGGAATCCACTGCACGCAATCGCTTCAATATGGTCCTGCTGAGCATCTTCGGTGCTGTCGCCGTGCTGCTGGCCGCAATTGGTGTCTACGGAGTCATGGCGTACGCGGTGCAACATCGGACACACGAGATTGGCGTCCGTGTCGCCCTAGGAGCCAGTCCTCGCAACGTGTGCGGAATGGTGCTGGTCGAAGGCGGGCGGCTTGCCGTTTCGGGAGTCTTCTTTGGTGTCTTAGGCGCACTGGTACTGACGCCAATACTGAACACTTTGCTGTACGGAGTCAAACCGAGCGACCCGACGGTGTTTTTGATCGCATCGGGGGTCTTGACTGTCTCCTCTTTGCTGGCAACCTACATCCCAGCACGCTGGGCTACGAAAATTGATCCCATGCTCGCATTACGTTGGGAGTAGTTTGTAAAGGAAGCAATCTCCTTCGTTAACTCATAAACAATCGTTGTCCTGCGCGGGAACGCGGCCACAAACGCTAGGTATCAGAACGTGTGGACATCGAAAAATTGGTGTATCCCGCATAGCTCTCGTGTCGTCTGGTATTAGGACAGAAATCGGAAAATCGCACACATCAAGCACGAGTAGCCCGCGATGTGGCGAGTAATCGCCTGACCGCCGACTCCCGATAAGGCCAGAACGCCACGTCGCCGTTACACGCGAGTTATGTGCATTGAGCAATCCAGTTTCCGGGTTGTCCGTAATTCGGAAACAACCAGTTTCGTATACCCTTTGTCACGCATCACTCTAACCAAACGGATGCATAAGTCGAGTTGCTTGTACGTTGTATTCTCGTTGTGAAAAAACATGAAGCTGGAGGAAAGGATTGCGCATGGAACGGGACAAAATGCTTGCTGGCGAGCTTTACGACGCTTTGGATCCCGACTTGGTCCGGGACCGTGATCGGGCACGCGACCTTTGCCAGGCTCTGAATGCAACCCGCGAATCTGAGCGGGATACTCGGCGGCAGATTCTCTTACAGCTTTTTGGCAAGGGCGGTGATACCGTATGGATGCAGCCTCCCTTCTTCTGTGACTACGGTTCCAATATCGAACTCGGGGAGCGCGTCTTTTTCAATTTCAACTGCGTCGTGCTCGATGTCTGCCCGGTCACGATCGGAGATTTCAGTCTCTTTGGTCCGGGCGTCCAGATTCTGACGCCCATGCACCCCCTGAACGCCGAGCTCCGTCGTCAGCAGGAGTTCGGCAAACCAATCTCCATCGGCTCGGATGTTTGGGTCGGTGGGGGGGCACTCATTCTTCCCGGTGTGCGCATTGGCTCGCGCACGGTGATCGGAGCCGGCAGCATTGTTACCAGGGACATACCGGACGACGTGTTTGCGGCGGGAAATCCATGCCGCGTCATCCGCGACATCAGTCAGGAGAATCGCCCGGCTTTGGGGCTGACATCATCCGATGCACCGGAGCGGTAGGAACTTGTAAGTTTTCACGCGCAGCTTTTCTATTTACTGCTGACTATCGCGAAAGCGACTAGCGGCCTATTTCTCCCTGGCGAGTCTGAGCTCATCCTCCAGCTCATAAATCCGATCTTTAATCGGCTTATCGGTTTTGCCAGTTGCCAAAGCCTGTTCCAGCTTCTTCTTTTGACTTACCAGACGTTTTTCAACGGCCGCAATCTTTGGATTGGGAGGTGAGGGTTCAAGCGCCTTGGAAGGCGTTCTGGCCATCCGCGCGCTCTTCGCTTTGGTCGGAATTGTTGCTTTGTGACCGAAATCCTCTTTCAGCTCTTTTTGAATCTGAAGCAGCTCCGCTGCTAGCTGGTTGAAACGGACCACAAGCTCTTTCTTCGCTTGGCCATGCAATTTTTGATAAGCGGCCTTGGCTTCTCGGTATTGCTCGATCGTGTTGGGCATTTAAAAGGGCTGTCTCTAGAATTAGCACCTGTTCTGCCGTCGGATCAAAGTCAGACGAGATAGTTTCCGATGGTCAGCCCAAGGTGCCTTTCAGTTATCGATTGTGTCTTGTTGGTCGGCCATCCGGAAGCTATACCGAGATTGTGTTTCCACACGAGCGAAATGCAAGAGCTGAGCCACGCTACAGTCTGTTCCAGCCACAAGCGAGTACGTCATCAACTACTGTAATGAGCGATAACCTGCGTCACTTTCCCGGTGCGAGAAACCTGCATGAATTCTGCCGTGCGCGTCTCTCTTTGGTTCTTGTAGTAGAGAACGATGCTATCCAGACCCCAGAGCACGTCTTCAAGATAGAAGTGAAGTTCGGGGTATACTTCGAGCCCACGCTGGAAGTACGTCCTCAGATTGGTTTTCCCCACTACCTTGCCATCAACACTTCCGAGTAGCTGGGCGGCAACGGGAGAGGTCAATTCCACTGCATCGTCGTAATGAGCCATGATCAGATCCAGATCATGTTTGTTCCACGCCGCAATCCAATCGTCCGCCAGGCCCCACGCTTCATCTTTGGTCATTGCTTCGCTGCATTATAGAATGCTGCGCTCGCCATGGTCTGCAGCAGATAGATGACATGGGACGGTCGTGCCCAGATCACTTCCAGCATGGTCGGCTACTCGTCAATTGGCAGAGGCACTGGTCGCCACCTTCGTTGACGGCCCAATTGACGGTTTGCCCGTGATCCAGGCGCCAGCCCGAACCCTTAAGGGACAGAGATCTATTCAATTTCCAGAAATCAAGCCGTCGGAAAGCCTAGGCGCTCAGCCAGCGATTGGAATCTGCGGTCAGACCTCAAGTAGTCAAACGGCGGATCAATGAGTTCATTCAACCTCGGCGCCCGATCCGCATAAGCTTTTTCCAACCATTGCAATGCCAGATCCTTCCACTCCAGATCGACATAGATCACGGCAATTAGGTAAGGACTCACGTAGTGCTTAGTCGAACTACTCAGCAGGTCTTCGACTATCTGGCGGGCTCGCGCTTCATCTCTGATTCGTGCATAAGCGTATCCCAAATGCGCCCTGAATAGCACACTGTCTTTGGACAACCGAACCGCCATTTCAGCGTCTGCAAGAGCCTGGCCGAGATTTTTGGCGGCATCCAACATCCGGGAAAGCATCCAGTGTCCAAAAGCGTTGCTGGGATCGAGCTCGATAGCGCTCTCGCATGCCTGGATCGCAGAATCATACTGCCGCGCCCTCATATAAGTAAACCCCAATAAAGCATTGATAGGCAGTGACAGGGGATCGAGATCCCGGGCGATCATCAGATGCTTGATCGCTTCCCGATTGCGTCGCAAGATTGTCAAAAGAATTCCATAGAATTGGTGGGCTACGGAGTAGCTTGGATTCAGCTCAACGGCTCTCGTCAGGTCTTGTTCCGCACCGCGCCAGTCGCAGTCATAAATCGTCCGGATATGCCCCCTAGTGGCGTACGCTTCGACCAACGTGTTGTCGTATTGCAAAGCCGTTTCCGTGGCGGCCTTTGCTCTTGGGAAGGCGGAGCGCGGCGGAGTCGACCCGAGCACGCCCAGAAGCGTATAACAATCCGCCAATCCCACGTGCGCGTGGGCATACCGCGGATCCAAAATCACGGCGCGATTGAAGTAGTCCATCGTGCTATTCAGGTCGGGTTCTGTCCTCTTATTCCAAAAGAAACGGCCTTTTAAGTACGCTTCATACGCATCGGGTCTAACGCGAGACACTCCTTCTATATCGAGCTCATCGGGCGCGAGATGAACCTGAAAGTTGTGGGCGACCGCTTGTGCGATCTCCTGCTGTAGAGTGATCACGTCAGCTACTTCGCGCGCATAGGCCTCCGTCCAGAGGTGTCGGTCCGTGTCTGCGTCGACGAGCTGCACTCTGATGCGAATCCTTTGAGCTGAGACAACGAGGGAACCTTGGATTACCGCATCGATGCCAAGCTCTTCTGCGATCTCCGGCAGCGGGACGCCACTACCCTTGAAGCGCATCACAGATGTGCGCGCGATGACTCTGATCCCGCTTATCTTCGCGATTTGTGCGACCAATTCATCCGTTATCCCGTCTGCCCAGTAATCCTGACTCGGATCTCCCGACAGGTTCTCGATCGGGAGTACGGCGACGGAACTAATTGCTCGTTCGACCGGTGCGATAAACCCATAGCCGCGCCTCGGTAATGTTTCGATGAACCGAGGCCTCTCAGCGGAATCGCCCAAAGCGTCGCGAAGCCTGCTTATGGCTTTGTTGATGCCCCTTTCGGAATCGATAAATGTCTCACCTGACCAGATTTTATTCTTCAACTCATCGCGGCGAATCATTTCACCGGGGCGCGCCAGCAAGGCAGCAAGCACCTGGAATGGTTGCTGCTGCAGTTGAACTCTGCTACCGTTTCGCCGTAACTCTCCAGCGCTCAGGTCAGCTTCGAAAACGCCAAAACGCACTCGCGATGGCGATCTCTTCCCATGCTCCATTGCAGTGGCCGTGCGGATGAATATAGCACCTATGCACTCCCAGCCCCCAATCAGCGGTTTTCCGCAGGGAACGAACTCGCCACACGCGGGGAATAGAGCGGCCATTGAAGCTGCACCACGGCCGCTCCATAATAGGGCAAACGGGTTTTACGACCAGTTAAGGAAGAGCGATGAAACGCAGAGAGGTTTTGACCAGTGCTTTGAGTTGCGCAATTTTGCCCACAGCGTCCGTACTGCACGCTAGCTCAGCGCCGGCTAGCAAGCTGGTGATAGTTGGAGCCGGTGTGGACCGGTGGGGGAATCGCTTGCAGCCCGGCGGGTTTGGATGGGTAAAGGTATCGAGCAAGGATACGGGAGGCGCCTAGTCGATGTTCGAGAGTCCTGTCACGCCCCAAGGCGGTGTACCGTTGCACGTCCATCCTCATCAGGAGGAGTGGTTCCAGGTGCTCGAAGGGGAGTTTCTGTTTGAAGTGGGCGGTGAACAGCGCCGATTAACCTCAGGCATGAGCATCCTCGGGCCCAGGCAAGTTGCCCATCGATGGAAGAACACAGGAACGGACGTTGGAAAACTGCTGTTCCTTTTGCAACCCGCAGGATGGCTGGAAGAATGCTTCGCTGCCCTTTCCAACCTTCCGGTAGTCCAGCGCCGCGATATGCGAAAGTACACCGAGCTTTTAGCGCAGTATGACATCCAGGTCGTCGGGCCGCCGCTACCGTGATCGAGGACCGTGATTGAGTAGAGCCACACGCGTGCGATGGAAATCTCATATTGCAAGTTCCAGCCTCTGAGCACCTATAAGCCTTGATTGGAAATGACTGGGCGTGAGATGGCCGAGGCGCAGCGGTTTGAACTGCTCGCTAGAGCTTTGGACAGAGCAGCTTCGGCCTTCTTCGTTTGTCCATTCGCTACTTGGTTGATCACGATCTGGTTCAGTTGAGTGCAATGATCATCGCCAGAGCCATCGATCACAGTATTTTGTGCTGGCGCGATCCGCGGCAGAATGAGAATGCTAGCACCAATGACTGTAAACAGTTTTCGTTTCATTTGAGTTTCTCCTGGTAAGCTTTGTTATTCGTGCACAGACCCGAGGTATGGCCCCCGGGCAACCTTCGCGTGCATCTACCGGCCAGCGCGTGCACGCCCATTGAATCGGTTCGGATTCCGCGGTTGGAGCCGATTCAGTCGGTCTCCGGTCGTGGCGCGCACAATGCGCCGGTTTCAACTTCCGGTTTGCACGTTTAGAGCGTCTTAAGAAACGCGATCAGAAGCGATTTTTCATCGTGACTTAGCCGAAGCCCGAACTCGTGTCCGGGAACAGCGCGGGCTCGAACCCCCGGCGGGTTCCAGCCGCCAGGCTCGTGTGTGTCCTTCAGGCGGTCCGGATCGAACATCTCCTCCAGACTGGCGATGGAACCGTCGTGCAGGAAGTGACCGCGGTACCACACACCGCGTAGAGAGGGCACCTTGTAGTAGCCCGTTCCCTTTCGCGTCTTCAGGGCGAGGTTCGGATCGGTGCCCACCGACACTGCCATAACGTCTAACGTGGCCGGCTTGTCGGCAGGGGGCGCGAACCCTTTGGCGAGGGTAAGCTTGTTATTCGTGTACAGACCCGGGGTATGGCACCCGGGGCAGCCTTCGCGTGCAAAGATCTGCTGGCCGGCGCGTGCGCGCTCATCGAACCGGTTCGGATTCGGCGGCGGCTGGAGGGATTGGATGTAGAGCGCAAGGGCGTAGAATGCCTCATCAGGAAGCCGCCCGGATATCTTCCGCTGCTGCGGAGCCAGCATCTGATGAGGCCCGAACTCGGACGACTCCGCATAACTGACCAGGGCCGCGTAGCGCATGAGGTCACCAATTCCCCGGTTCGCATGGGTGCCGGTGTGGTCCAGGTACTTGCGGCTCGGCAACGCCGATCAGGTCCGGCACTTTGGCGGGAAAGAAAACGCTTCCATTCCAGCGGGGAATGACGCCCTTTGCCAGCACCACGCTCGCGTTCAATGCAGCCAGTTCGTCCGGTGACATCTGCTTCAAGCGCTCATGCACATCGTCCTTCACCCAGGGCACCGCGAATGCGCGATACATTTTCTCCCCCAAGCTCTCAGCGATGTGAAATGGCGAATTCGCCACGTCCTCCCCTCCCACCAGGCGGCGGATCGGGCTGGCGGCCTCGCCCCTGGCCGGGGGACCGTTGAGGCGGGTCCCGTCCGGCTCCTCGCGTGTGTGGCAACTGCCGCAATTGACGTGGCCGATCGCGACACCTTTTTCCGTGGGCACCCACCGCAGCAGCCGCAACGTGCCGTCCGGGGACACGTACGGTAAGTTTTTCAAAACTTCCCCGGAACGAATCGCCGCGATTAGCTTCGGATCACGGCTTCGAAGTGACAGGTGATCGGCCTGTTCGAAAACCGCTTCGCCCGCCTCGATCCAGTCGCGCTTCGATCGCAGCTTCGACGGATCGATGAGGGGTTTGGGGCCGACCTTCTGTAGCATCTCCCAGTAACCGGCGGGCTCACGCCCTGGGGCGTACACCGGGTAGGTGCGGTAATTGTCGACGGGGGCTTGGTAATACTCGGCTTCCGAGAAGTGTCCGGGCCGTACGTTGAGTCCGGCAACAGGGGTTGCCCAGGTAGCCAGCGCCTGCTCGTCCCAGACCTTCGGGATCTCCGGCTTGAACGGGCCTTCCTTTTGCGCGAACGCCGGCTGCCCGGCCGCGACACTTACGAGGAGAAGCAGGCCCACGATTGATTGGTGGAAGAGTCATGGGAGCAAATTGCCACGACTACGGGAGCCGGCTCAATGCATTCCACCTCGTCTTTCGGTAAGTTTCGACCTCACCGGCAAAGCCACGGGAAACAAAGCAATTGAGAGGCGCATCTCATCGCTTCCGCCAGTGGTATACTCAGCCCAGATTCGGCCGGGAGATGCCGTCCACACAGCAATCCGGGGTGATTTCGTTTGGCTCCTTTCAGCTGGATCCCGACACGGGATCGCTGGAGAAACACGGCGTGCGGGTGCGTCTGCCACGTCAACCGGCCCGGATTCTCACGTTCCTGGCCCAACGAGCGGGCACGGTGATCACGCGCGAGGAACTCCGTGAACAGGTTTGGGCGAGTGACACCTTCGTGGATTTCGAACATGGGCTGAACGCCGCAATCAACAAGTTGCGGCAAGCGCTCGGGGACTCGGCCGAGAAGCCGCGGTTCATAGAGACCCTGCCTGGGCATGGCTACCGGTTCGTGGCTGCGGTACGGATTGAGCCGCCAAAGCAGTCCACCGAAGAGGCGGCGGCTCCTGAACCTGTCCGAGCACCGTCACCGATCCAGGTCCCCGTGGCGACTCCAAGAGGACTATCCTGGCCCGTGCTGCTCGCCTTCGGCGGGCTGGCGGCGGGGTTGCTGGTTGCGGCAACCTGGGTGATCGCACGCCGAGAATCTTCGCCCGTCCGTCCGCCACCTGCGAAGTTCATCATCCCCGCGCCGGAGGGCTTTGCCTTCCAGCCGGCGGGACCGCGCCAGGCATTTGCGATTTCACCCGATGGCTCACGTCTGGCGTTTACGGCGATGGCGGATGATGGCCAATTCCGCCTTTGGATTCGTGACCTGGCGAGCCTGGAGCCTCGCGAGGTGCCGGCTGCTCGCGGCGCCTTCACCGTGTTTTGGTCACCGGGTGGCGATTCGTTGTACTTCAGCGTAGACAGAAGTCTGCGGCGCGTCACCGTCGACGCGGGATCTTCTTACCAGATCATCAGCGACCTGCCGCGGCGTGTGCCTCCTTTGGGTACGTGGATCGCGCCCGATCGCATCCTTCTTTCGTATCGGCAGTTGACCGTCGTGGTGCCCGCTGCCGGTGGACGAGCGACGACATTGGAAGACGCCTATCTTTGGCCGCAGGCTCTTCCCGACGGCAAGCACCTTTTGTATCTGGCCTATGACAAGCGCATCGAGCGGTTCCGCTTGCGCGTGGGTCGCTTCGGTGAGCCGAAAGGCGCAAAGGAAATTCTCGAAACCGATTCGCGCGTGAGCTGGGTAGCGTCGACTGAGACACCGGGCTCGGGCTATCTGATTTACGTGAGAGCTGGAAGTCTACTGGCCCAGCCCTTCGATGCTGAAGGGCTGCGGCTGACCGGCGATGCCATTCCACTGGCCGGCAATATGCACGTCTTTCAACCGACGGCCGCGGCCGACTTCTCTGTTTCCAATAACGGCGTGCTGGTGTACCAGCCGCTGCGGAACAGCTCCCGTGTGGTGTGGCTCGACCGCTCCGGGCGCGAAATGCAACAGGTCGGGCCGGACAATCTCTCGGTTGTATACGTCCGTGCATCGCGAGACGGACACAAGATCGCCGCCTCCGTGCACAATCCCGAAAAAGGCGGCTCCGAGATCTGGGTGTACGACACACAGTCGAAGGTCAACCGGGTCGTGGTGCCGAGTCCCGGCATCAACGACAAGCCGGTGTGGTCGCCGGATGGAACCCGTCTGCTGTATTCTCGCGCGTTGGGTAGCGGGCCGAAGCTGTATGTTCGGGGGCTGGCGGAACAGGATCGCGAGGAGCCGCTGCCCAGTACCGATTTTCAGTTGGCATCCGACTGGTCCCGTGACGGCCGGTTTGCTTTGTTCAACACCGAAAATGTGACTGACGGAAACGTCGGCGTGATTGACCTCAAGACACGCAAGTTGACTTGGATTCTGGAGAGTCCCGCGCACGAAATCAGCCCCGTGTTTTCGCCCGATGAGAGGCGAATGGCGTTCGTGTCGAATGACTCTGGTCGGCTCGAAGCTTATGTGCAGGCCTTTGAAGCGGGCGAAACGCCGCGGCTGACCGGGGAACGCTTGCGAATCTCGACCGAGGGCGCGCAGTTAGTCCGCTGGAGAGGCGATGGCAGAGAAATCTGCTATCTGGGTACCGATGGCGTTGTCTATTCGGTCCCGATCGCGGCCGGTCCACAATTTCGAGCCGGCGCGCCCGTTGCACTGTTCCGGGTTCCCGTGGCATCTAGAGCGGTGCTGTCGACCGCATTTGGGTTCGACGTTTCAGCGGACGGCAGCCGCTTCTTGCTTCCGACCGTGCGGGAGCCGCTGACCTCGTATCTTGTCGTGATGCAGGGCTGGGAGTCGTTCCTAAAACGGAAGTGACCGAGGCTACCGCGGTATCAGCACTTTGCCGGTGATTGGTGTGGTCTGTGCACCTGAGGGCTGAGCAGCAGGGACCTGTGCGAAGGGACTCGATTGCCTCGTGAGGTTGGATCGGCCATCCGCAAGTGATCCACAGGAGCGAGAAGTCGGAAGTTGCTCCGCGGTCCTGGCCGATTATTCGCCTGGAGTCGCGAAGTCTAGATCTATCCTTGGCCGTCACAGCGGATTTACCCGCGCAACCTCACTCACCCAACACTTCCCACAAGCTGACTTTGGGGGAGGTTGAGCGCGTCACTTGCGCGAAAAATAGGCCTCCCGCGGTGTGCCTGAGTCAGCGACACGCCGCGTTGAACCAAATGCACTTAGAGCGGTACCGTATGTATGGCTCAGACAAAAGGGGATGTTCTCCGTAGTTATTGGTTGTCGAGCGCCGCCTTTTAGCGTACTCTTACTTCACACGCACTCATTGCGCAAATTACGGGGGCGGACGTGCATCGCTTTCTTTTGTTTACGGCGTTCTGGGCCGTCACCATCGGTACGGCTGTAGCTGCCGAAGGTGATCCAAAACTCTTTGAGGCGGTTCGCCATGGCGACGTGAAGTTCCTAAAAGAGCATTTGGACCAGCCCAGCCTTGGTGCGCGCGACCGGCGAGGCGCTACACTGCTGATGCACGCGGCAGCCTTCGGCAATGTCGAAATTCTAAACCTGCTGGTCGATGCCGGAGCAGATGTCAACGCCGTAAATGACTTCGATGCGAGTGCGCTTTTGTGGGGCGCCCGCGATCCGGAGAAAGCGCGGATATTGATCGAGCATGGCGCGAATGTAAATGCTCGTTCCAAACAGGGACGCACGCCTTTAATGCTCGCCTCCTTGCGGCCTGGTGGTTCGGAGACGGTCGCCTTGATGCTGAAAAAAGGTGCCGACCCCAAGGTCAAGGACGGCCGGGGCGATACCGCGCTTGGTCTTGCCGCGACCATAGGCGAAGTTGAAACCATGCGATTGCTCCTGGCGAAGGGGGCGGACGCTGCTACCGCGAACAACAAAGGCGAGCCGCCAATCATTTTGGCCACAAAGAGCAAGCGGGCCGAAGCCGTGAGCCTGCTCCTAGAACAAGGGGTTGACGTGAATGTCTCCAATACGTCGTTTAACGTCGTCCGCAACGGGCCAATCGCCATGATTAAGCTGACGCCACTCCATCGCGCCGCCGCCTTCGGCCCCGCACAAATGGTTCGCGACCTCCTCAAGGCAGGTGCAAACGTAAACGCCAGAGACGGCCGTTCGCTTACTCCCCTACACTTTGCCGTCGCCACCGAATACCCATCGAAACAGATCTGTGAAACCCTGTTGCGGGCCGGAGCCGACGTGAACGCCCGCGATAACACCGGCGAGACGCCCCTCGATTGGGCCGAAAAGTTCGCTTACCCCGACATCGTCCAGGCGCTCCGGAAAGCCGGCGGGAAGCATGGCGACATTGCCTACCATGCTCCCAAACGCCCGGACACTCCACGCCCGCAATCTCTCGTTGCACTCGCACGCAGCGAGGCGCTGCTGGAGAGGTCGAGTGCGGAATTCTTCAAAAAGAGCGGGTGCGTCAGCTGTCACCATCAGCCTCTGATCGCACGTGCGCAGCGACCCGCGCTGGCTACCGGAATACCCATTAGCCAGGCGAATGTGCGCGACCAGGTGGCGCAATTGAAAGGACAGTGGCTGGCATCGCAGGAAGAATTCCTCCAGTCTTTGAATCCGGGCGGCGGTCCGAACCGGCTCGCCGAAAATCTGCTCGGTTTGGAAGCGGCCGGCCACGCGCCCGATTCCATCACGGATTCTGCCATCATCGACCTCGCTGAAGCCCAGGCCGTCGACGGAAGTTGGAGGGACGGTGAGGAGCAACCTCGGCCGCCGATTACCGAAGGCGAGATCGCCGGCACTGCGCGCGCGGTCCGAGCGCTTCAGACGTACTCCATTCCGGCGCGCCGACAGGAGTTCGACGCCCGCATTGCAAAAGCTGAAGCGTGGCTGCAAAGGGCGAAGCCGGCGAGCACGGATGACTTCGCCATGCAGTTGTTGGGGCTTGCGTGGACAGGAGCACCCAAAGAAGATATCGTGCGGGCTGGGCGCGAGCTGCTAATGCTACAGCGCGAGGACGGGGGCTGGTCCGGCAATCGGTACCTTAGCAGTGAAGCCTTCTCAACTGGTGAGGCGCTCGTCGCGCTGGCCCAATCTGGGGCGGTGGCTGCCGCAAACGTCGCGTACCGCCGCGGGTTAGACTTCCTGCTATCGACCCAATACTCCGACGGCTCGTGGTATGTGCGGAGCCGCGCCATCAAGTTCCAGCCATACTTCGAGAGCGGCTTCCCCTTCGGACACGACCAGTGGATCTCCGCTGCAGGTACCGCCTGGGCCGTGCAAGCCATCGCGCTATCGATTAGCCCGTCTGCGGTTCGTGCTCGTCCCCAAGCGTCTTGGCCGCCTTACTCCCGGTAACGCCGGCGAGAGGGTGGAAGGGCTCTAGCCGGATCTTGTTGGTCGCTACCAGGTAGTAGCCGGGCGAAAACGATTGGCCAGTGACGGCGTTGGGGGAAATAGATCGTCACTGGTCGCCAAGGGTTTATCAATCCGACCTCGCGGGAAAGGTCTCATGCGAACACGGCTCATAAGCCGGGAGGCTCATCGCCATCGAAGCTCGGATCGTAGCCAGCGAAGAGTTGGCACTCCAATCTAACCGCCTCAAGCAAGATATCTCCAGGGATTCGCTTTCGTTCCACTTCCAGGAACTCCCGCAAACCATTCACGGCCCGCACGACGCTCTTGTGAATCATCGGATCATCAGCAGTGATCTCGATGTAGCGCCGCGCGCTTTGCACAAATGCCTTAAATTCCGCCACGGGATACTTCCGCTTATTTGAAAGCGAGAGTCGTGATGGCGGCATCGGAAAAGGATCGGATCGCCACTTCGGATTCCTTAGCACACGCAAGCGCTCCACAGTCCTGCCGCTCTGTTTCCGTCTGCTCGCCGAAGGCGCTCCGCCGCCAAAGGCAGCAGCCACTAGCAAGGAGGATCAATCACGTCCGGGCACGGTCTGGTTCTGCCCTCGTTGCCACGGATCAATGCTGATTCTGGAACGATGGACCGCACTACAACTTTGTTTACGCTCCCCGCCGAATCTCAACTCAACGGCGGCCTAAGTCAGCATGATCTTTCGCTACACACATCCCCGTCACATGGCGTACTCCGGTGCGCTTGCCCTATGTGTGTCTTGGTCGACCCTGGTCCACATGTCCCTTATCACAACGCGGGTTTTTTACTTTCAAGTCACCCCACTTCTTTCGCTTCTTCGGTCCCGTGCCGCGAATCGCAACATTGAAAACCCATAACGTGAAGCTTTCGTCGCGGCTTCCTTCAAGTCCCAGTATCAAAAGCGATTCGGCAAATGGCGTTGTCCACGTCCTGCTGTGTATCGTGCCGAATCTGATACTGACCTAAGACTTGTCAGTCCGTATCTGCCTATAGTTTCTGAGTGGCTTGCGTGCGGGTACTCTTTTGCGATCCAGCAAGTGTTCCGTCGTAATCTGAGGCGAGCGCAATGCAGATATCATCGAAGATCACTCACACTTATGTCTCTCGGTTTACATAACGCATCAACTTTGTGGCAACACTTTTGGATCTTATAGACCCGCCTGTGCGTATTCTGCTCTGTGAGTCACAAAATTGAGGTCGGCTTGTAACCAAACCGATTCTGTTGAGTATTGCGGTCTGAGAAGTGCCGCGACCGATTTGCTAACCGCACACTGGTTCATCCGTATTTGAAACGAGACCTGGAAGCGTAGGCGACAGGTCGCTGCACCAATACACTCACGGGAAACGAAATGGCGGATTTGCAGGAAGCGCTTCGGACAACTCAGAAAAGCACCCGGATTCACCGCCACCGCGGTGATCACGCTCGCCTTGGGCATTGGCGCAACGACCGCCATCTTCACCCTGGTCCATCAGGTGATGCTCAAGTCTCTGCCGGTCACCAAGCCCGAAGAACTCTGGCGCGTGGGCGACAAAATCCGCTGCTGCAACTGGGGCGGATACACGCAGGATGACGATGGGAATTTTTCGCTCTTCTCCTGCGAAGCCTACAAGAATTTCCGCGAACACACGCCCGAGTTCGCCGATCTTGCCGCACTGCAGGCCGGCAATGCGCCACTCGGTGTCCGCCGCGCCGGATCGCAGGGCCCTGTCGACACGCGCAATGGCGAATACGTCTCCGGCAATTTCTTCCGCACTCTCGGCGTCCAGCCCTGGATCGGCCGCTTGATGACCGACGACGACGATCAGCCCGGCGCACCTCCCGTCGCCGTCATGAGCTATCACATCTGGAGCGATAAATACGGCTCCGATCGCTTCCGTTGTGGGCGCGAGTTATCAGATCAACGGCCATCTCTTCACCGTGATCGGCGTCGCTCCGCCCGGCTTTTACGGTGCCAAGCTCGCCGGCTGGGGCATGCCCGATATCTGGATTCCGGTCAACACCGAGCCTCTGCTCGATGGCGAATCCCAGCGCCTCAAACGGCCCAATACGAACTGGCTCGACATCCTCGGCCGCGTGCGCCCCGGCGTGAATCCCCAAGTCGCTCGAAGCCAAGCTGCGCGTCGAGTTCCATGACTGGCTCGCGAGCCACGTGCCCGACATGGAGCCCGGCGAAAAGCAGACCTGGCGTCAGCAGACCTTGCATCTCATTCCCGGTGGCGCCGGTGTCGCAGCCATGCGCGATCAATACGAGGCCGGACTGAAGCTGCTGCTCATCGCGGCCGGCTGTGTGCTGCTTGTGGCCTGCGGCAATCTTGCCAATCTCATGCTCGCCCGCGGCTTGAAGGAACGTTCGCAAACGTCTCTGCGCGTCGCTCTCGGTGCGTCGCGCGGTCGGCTGGTGCGCAAAGCGCTCGGTCGAGTCTACGCTACTCGCCATCATCGGCGGCATTCTCGGAATCGGAATCGCCTACGGCGGCAGCAAACTGATTCTCTATCTCGCGTTCCACAACGACGGCGGCCCGACGAACTATGTCCCGGTCGATGCGTCGCCCTCCTGGCCCGTTTTGCTCTTTACGCTCGTGGTCTCGGTGCTGACCGGAATACTTTTCGGTATCGCTCCCGCCTGGATGACTTCGCATGTCGATCCGGTCGAAGCTCTGCGCGGCAGCAACCGTTCGGTGCGCGGCGGCGGCTCCATCGCACAAAAATCGCTGGTCATCGCCCAAGCCGCGATGTCGCTGGTTCTGCTCTCCGCCGCCGCTCTGCTCGGCCAGAGCCTGCGCAATCTCGAGCACCAGAATTTTGGTTTCGAAACGAAGGACCGCTATCTCGTCTCTATCAACCCAACGCTCGGCAACTACAAGCCCGAACAAATGGAACAGTTCTTCCGCCGTATCGACGAACGCCTCCTGCGTCTACCCGGAGTGCGCATGGTCGCCCCCGCTCTCTACGCGCCCATGAGCGGCGATAGCTGGAACGAAGGCATTCGTATCGCAGGCCGCCCCGAACCCGGACCCAAGGAAGACACCGGCGCCGGCTGGGCCCGCGTGATGCCCGGCTTCTTTGAAACTCTCGGCGCAAAAATCGTGCAGGGCCGCTCCATCGAAGAGCAGGACACCGCCACTACTCGCCCCATCGCCGTCGTCAACGAAGCGTTCGTTCGACGCTTCTTCAAACACCAGAACCCGATCGGCCAGCACTTCGGCATGGATCGCATTCAGTACGCCGGCAAATTTGAAATCGTCGGTGTTGTGCGCGATATCCGCTACATGACCTGGGGGGTAAAGGATCCTGTCCGCCCGATGTTCTGGCTATCCGAAACGCAAAGCGTCAAATACGACGATCCGCAATTCAACACCTTCGACCTCTTCTCTCACTTCCTCTCTAACATCGTCATCTGGGCGCCCGGCAATCGGCCCGGTATCGAAGACCGAGGTGCGCAAAGCGCTCGCCAGCATCGACCCCAACCTGGTGGTCTACGGCGTGGATCCGTACTCGAAAATTCTCGCCGGCGATTTTCAGCAGGAGAACATGATCGCTACCCTCACCATGCTCTTCGGTGTGCTCGGCCTCGTTCTCGCCGCCGTGGGCTTGTACGGGGTGATGGCCTACACCGTCGAACAGCGTACCAGCGAGATCGGCGTGCGTATGGCGCTCGGAGCCGATCGTCCTAGCGTGGTCCGCATGGTCCTTCGTGGCGCCTTCTTCCAGATCGGCATCGGACTCGGCCTCGGTATCCCGCTCGCCATCGTCGCCGGCCGGCTCATGACGCGTCAACTCTATGGCGTCTCTCCGTGGGACCTGCGCATGCTCACGGTCGCTACATTGTTACTCTGCGCAGCCGCGCTCCTGGCATCCTGGATTCCCGCTACACGGGCCGCGAGCGTCGAGCCTATGGTCGCGCTACGCACCGAGTAGCGATCACTCGCGTAATACGCAGAGCCTTCATCCGGCGCTTCGTCGAACTGCCTGGCTCCGTTCTGCGTTTTGACTATCGGGCACGCGAATTCGGCGTATGGCGTTTTGTATTGCGCGGTGTGCGTCTGTTGGAGCCGGAGCGGAGCAGTTCCCGGAGAATAGTTGTGGCGGCATTAATTCACAAGTCTCGTAAATCGATGGATCGTACGCCCGGCGAATGATGTGCTCATTGATCCCACAGAGGTCATGCAGCGCGCTGCACTGCCGACACGCTGTTCCGAACTTCAAGCGCTTTGACGCTGTTGACGAAGGCCTTCTCCAGCACACGTTTGCCGACGGTCCCCAGCACGAAGCCGAGTAGCTGCCCTTTGATATTCTTGCCGTCGCGAACGACAATCACCTCAATGTCGGTCGCGCCGTCAGGACGGCGCGTAAAGTTGTAGGTATGACCGGAGTCACCTCCCCACACGTTCGAGTCCGTCGTCGTGAGGACGACATGCTGAGGATCAGACCAGTCGTAGTGCAGCCGCTCCCAAATGCCGCCAGAGCCTTCCGTCACATCGGCCTGCGTGCCGTCCCGCCGATGCACCCGAACATACTCGTCGGCGCTGTTGCCGAACAGCTTCGCCCGGCCCGGACCGAAGTCCGTGAGCCCGGCGATGTACTGCTCAGGCGAGAGGCCTGTTGTCTGGTGAAGATAGATAATGGACATGTGTTTTCTCCTTGAATATTGAACCTCTGAATACTCTCGTGCGGAGTATTCACCCGCATTTTTGGCGCACAATTCCGCCTCCCGCGCTGTGACTGCACACCCCAGCAATCGAACTATGTATTGCTCAGAACAGCAACGTCAGCCGCTTGCCTTCTTCTTCAACAGCACGTCGAAGGCGTAGTGCATGAAGGTCTCGAGCGCTGCGTTGCTCTTTTCAGCTTGGGAGCGCAGCATCGCTCCCTCCCAGCTGTTGAGCAGAAAGCCCGCCAGCGACTCCGACTCCGTATCTCCGGGAAGGTCTTTCTGTTCGGCGGCCTGTTGAACGACGGCTGCGATCTTATGTTGCCAGCCCGCGAAAGAAGCACTGATCTGTTTCCTCAACTGCGGACTTTCTGCCGCCATCTCCAGACTGAACCGTCCCAACATGCATCCGGGAATCTCTGTCTGCTGGCCGTAGGTCTTCACCAGATCAGTGAAGTAACGCTTCAGACGTTTCAACGGTGGCGTCCTCGAGTCGTTCAGGACGCTTGCCGCATGCTCTCCCTCGTGAGCGACATACCGGGCGAGCGCAGCCGCGGCAAAGTCCTCCTTGCTGCTGAAGTGGTGATAGAACGAGCCCTTGGGCATGTCCGCCGCTTTCAAAATGTCCGATAGCCCGGTGGCGTTGTAACCGTTCTGGTGCATCAGCCCGACGCCCACATCCAGCAAATGCTCACGCGTCGATTTTGCGTTCATAAGAAGCTCCTTGACCATCCTGCATACGCTCAGCTTTGAACGCCGTACCGGACCGCCGGCCTCTGGTGGGAGAGGTTCGGCCCCAGAGTCTGGCGCGCCGCTTCATACTTCTCCCAGTCACCGACATCGGGCAGCGCAGGAATGGTAACCGACTCATGCTGGTCGAGGCCGGCAAGCGATGCATCCACCATATCCTCTGCCGTCATCACAATCTCGCCCGGCAGGTCCTCCACGGGACGGCCAGCCTTCTCCCAGAATGGCGTCGCCGTTGCTCCAGGCAGCACAGCCTGAACGGTAACGCCCGTACCTTCCACTTCGTTCTTCAGCGCCTGCGTAAAGTTCACGACATACGCCTTGGTGCCACTGTAGGTGCCGTTCAAGAGGTCGGGCGCAAGGGCCACAACCGAGGCAATGTTGATCAGCAAACCGTTCTTGCGCGCCACGAAGCCAGGCAGCGCGGCAAGGGCCAGCCGCGTCAGCGCAGTGACATTCAAATAGATCATCGATTCCAAATCGTCGATTTTCGCATCGAGAAGCTTGCCTGCGCTCCCCAAACCAGCGTTGTTGACCAGCGCCGTAATCGTGGAATCGCTGTTGAGCCGCTCCGCCACGCGCTGAACGTCTTCTTTCTTTGTCAGGTCGGCAGCAATCGTCTCGATCCTGCGGCCAGTAGACTTCAATCGCGTGGCAGCCTCTGAGAGCCTCTCCGCGTTGCGAGCAACGAGAATTAGATCATAACCGCGTTTTGCGAGGCGATCGGCATAAACGGCGCCGATGCCTGTAGAAGCGCCTGTGATAAGAGCTGTACCTTTCGGTGCGGACATTGTGTGAAACCTCCTAAATCTTCGAGGCCCTCTGGCCTACATCCAGATAGAGTAGACCGGTCGGTCTAATGATTCAGAAAGATTTTTCTCTGTAGCGCATATCCCTCAAGCTACGCGCAAGTTATTGTTTCTATTGATTCTCTGGATAGTTGTTACCCAGAAGCAATCGCACGTTGCGGTCTTGCAATCAGGGCAATGCACTCATGGAGGATGACTTCCAGCCTAAAAGACGATCGGTAACGACAAACGCCGATTAGTCCCCATAAACGCCGCTGTGTCCTCCAACTCGGCGGAGGCATCCCAGTCAACGCAGCGCGCGTTCGTCAGGGTTGCCTATTTATCAGATCCGAAACCGCTCTCTACCCAATGGTTATTCGTGTAAGGCAATGGCTCATTGCCTAAGAACGAATCCAAGCGCTCGAGAGCCGAAGCCGGCCGCGCGGATGTCTATCAGGGTCTCGGTGTGCAGACCGGGCGAATTGCGGTATCTGCTATCTCAGCTTCCGGTGGAACAAGTCCAGCACCAGGCCGTAGCAGCGCAGGGCGAGTTCTGGATCGTAGCGATAGCCTTCGTCGCGCATGAAGGCGTGCGCTCCGTTGACTTCAAACCATTGAAAGTTTGCACCGACTTCTTCCAGTCTTGCCTTGATTCTATTTCTACCTTCGAGCGGTACATGTGGATCCTGCCGTCCCCAGATGTGTAACAGCTCCGCCTTGATTTCGCTGGCCCGTTCGAGCGAGTTGTCTTGCTTATCCTGTCCCAGGGTCGCTGAGTGGATGTCGGTCGCATAGAAACATACGGCGGCAGAGACTTCGGGGTTCATTGCCGCACGAAAAGCAAGGTGCCCACCCAGGCAGATGCCCATCACGCCGATCTTGTTTGTACAGTCATCACGACCGAGTAAATGTTGGATGGTAGCTTGTGCGTCGCTGTCATAAGCCCCGATGGATTTTGCATACTTGTGCGCATTTCCTATATCGGCACCCGTCTGATCGTAAGCGAGCACGCATCCCGCAGGCTCGAGTTCGTGATAGACCTCCGGTACTGCGACCACATATCCGTTGCCGGCGATCATGGCCGCTGTGCGCCGGATCGGCCCTGTCACCTGGAAGATTTCCGAATACAGAATCACTCCGGGATAGCGCCCTCCTACGGCCGGACGGAAAACATTGGTCCGCATGGGCCCGGTAGGTGTCTCGATATCAACGATGATGTCGTCTTTGATGGTCATGCGCGATATCCGAACGGTAGCATTTGCGCGCTGTCTGGAAGAACAGCGCGCATCGAAAAGGAGCGCCTTGAATCTGTTGACGACTAAATGCCGAGGAACGAATGTGGTAGTTGCGATGCTGTGAGCCGTTAGGCCAGCCGTTATCTTCCAGATCGCAGCTGTGACCAACTTGGCTGACGAGACGCCGACTTGCGGGGAGTAATCGACGGCAAACGGGATTTAGTCAAGCATTCGCCCCAATTGTTGATAGGAAGCGTTCTGCAGTCGATCTAGATCTTGCTTCACCAGATTGAGGCCGAACACACATAATTCGAAGCATTCGGATAAGCGCCGAAAGAGCGGCGCCTCGTCCTTGAATTCAAATTGATCGAATGCCGCAACGACCGAATAAGACTCTTTCCCAGCTTTAAGATAGTCGACGAACAATCGAGCCGTCTCCTCTGACGATGCATCCGTGCTACGTATTCGGGAAATATCCCCGCAAGAAATAACGTGTAATCGCCAATGTGTTTCCGCACTTCTCGTTCATGGATAAATGAATGCCCCTCGAAGATGGGATTAGAGACGATCAACATTTCGCCGACATCTTTTAGAGCTTTACCTCTGCTGTTGCGTATTTTGTAGAGATTGTCAACGTGACTAAGATCGACAAGTACGCCATTGACGTATGTCGCGGCAGCGATGTCATTCAATTGAGCGGTTCCTAGAAGACGAGTTTGTACCAGTTTCGCGAAAAGTGCTCTCAAAGGGTGATTCTGGCTAATGGAGCTAAACATATCTCTGCTCACGTGACACCCTAATACCCGCTGGAACGTGTCGCCTATTGCCACGCGAAGTGATGTTCTTCGCACCAGCTGCGCGCCACCTCCATCAACGCCTCTGCGTGGAACGTGAACCAAGCCGACTCCATGCGGCGCCGCCGAAGCGTATCCTTGAAATGCCGGAACGCACCTGTGCCATGAATGGCGTTTAGCAAATCCTCGCGAATCGTGCCGGACGGCACCGAATACACGAAGTCCTGCATGATCGCCCACTCGTGAACATCGAACTTGGTGGGAAGCTGCCGGAATCGGTCAGTTGAAACAATTTCCTTAGCGACCTCCCCTTCCTGCTCCTGCCACGCAGGAAGGTCCGGTTCGACATCAACGGAGTCCTCTGCCCTGCGGAGAAGATCATCGGACACAGTTTCAACCTTGCCTGTCTCCAGATCCAAGAAAGAAGACGACTCGTCGAATTGCATTTCTAACGCGTCGACGATATCCTTCACGAGCACGGTCACGGCCATCCCTTGGCGACCGTCATTTTAGCTCCTGTAGTGAAACCCGGAACCAGAGCCGCCAGAAACAAACCATGCCGACGGAAGCCCAACCGGCAAGTTTGCCAAACCACAAGCCAAAGTACGGGTGTAATTGACGGCGAAATTCTGGTTGGCAAGAGGCTGATTGTCGCCGCCAAATTTTTCGGTTGTGCCGGGCGCGTAGTTAAACGTGTCGGTATAGAAATAGCGGGCAAACAGCGTGTTGGTTGCGTTGATGGAGTAGTCGACGCGGCCTTCGTAGCGATAGTTGTGCTGGCGGGAGGAGAGATTTACGAGGTAGTTGGTGCCCAGGCCGGCAGGAGCGGTGGTCGCGAGATTCGCGTGCTGAAGTAGGGGGCGAGCGCTTTGGCGGATGGGTTGATCTGAGCGGCGGGAATTTGATTTCCGGCTGCCCTCCGCAAAAAGTCGAATCGTGGACTCAGGCGGCATCTGCCCATCGGTACTCGTGATGCCAGCCGCCGAGAATCGGTTCGGCAACGACGCGTGATGGTGAACGGAACCGGGAAGTGCGGTTGCCAGTGGGCACGTTAGGTTGAGGACGGTCGGGAATACCCGGACCTAACGACCGGTGTGGGCGGCCAGTATTGTAATGGCTGACCCACTCACGGAGGATTCGACGCAAGTGACCGGAATTGAGTGGGATGACATAGTCCAGACATTCGCGACGTATCGTTCCGATCAGTCGTTCGCAAATGTGCATTGGCCGTCGGCTTACGAACAGGCGATCTCAATATGTGGATGCCCCAACTCTCCACCTCTTCATCCAGACTGAAGGGCGTCCGCAATGAGCCGCTTAAGCGAAACCTACGGACTGCGTCTGATAAGCATCGTGGAAAACGCTCGTAAGTTATTGGTGCGGATGGGGAGACTTGAACTCCCACGCCCGTTACAGGCGCTGGAACCTAAATCCAGTGCGTCTGCCAATTCCGCCACATCCGCTAGCAGACAAGAAACTGCTTCAGGTTAGCATTTCAGGTCAACCGCCCGTGCTTGTGGAACCGGTCAATCGGGTTTTCAGAAAACTCAGAAACTCTTGCGGATTCCTTGTCAGCTGAGGAAACGTAGCGATCGTGTTTTGATCTGCATCCAGGATGGCGTAGAAGGGAATGGACACAGTCGAAAACTTCTGATCTTCGAGCTTCTGGTTCTTCTCCGATTCCGCATCCGTCCCGTCTGTATACAAATCGACGATGACCAAATCCTGCATTGCCGATCGAATTTCCGGACGTGTAAACATATTGGCTTTCATCCAATGGCAGTTGGTGCAGGCGTAGCCAGTGAAATTCACAAGTACGAGTTTATTTTGCGCTCGTGCCGCGGCCAGGGCGGCATCCAGTTGATTCTTGTATGTCGTGGGCGTGCCAGAGCCGCTCTGTAAAGCGGTGCCCGATCCTTCCGGCACAAATGCGTCCAGATCGCCCAGCCTGGCGCCGAAGAGCCCCGGCGCCAGGCTGATCGAAAATATCAGAAATAACGAGGCAATCAGCGTGCGCGGCACGCGCAGCGGCTCGTTCGGCTTCACTCCTTCGAGCGGAATCAGTCCCAGAAGGTACAGGCCCGGCAGCGCAAACAGAACAATCCAGGCCGCCAGAAAACGTTCGCGCGTGATCCAGTGTGTCTGAAGCACTTGGTCCACGTTGCTGAGATATTTCAGCATCACGGCCAGCACAATGAAACCGAGCACAATCTTCACCCGCGCCATCCAGCCTCCGCTGCGCGGCAATTTCTGCAGATAGGAAGGAAACAGGGCCAGCAGAAAAAATGGTGTCGCCAGGCCCGTGGCAAAAGCTAGCATCCCCAGGACCGGCTGGGCGCCCTTCGATTGAACCGACGCAATCAGCAGCGGCCCCACGATCGGGCCGATGCACGCAAAAGATGTGAGTGAAAATGTCAGCCCCATCAGCAGCGTGCCGGCGTAGCCACTGCCCTGCGAAACCGAGTTGAGTTTCGTCAACAATCCCGATGGCAATCGAAGCTCGAATGCTCCGAGTAAGCTCAACCCGAATACAAAAAACACCAGCGCAATAAAGCCGTTGATCCACGGACTGGAACCCAGTTGCACCACACCGAATGGTCCGGCGACAGCGGTCACCAAGAAACCGAGACTCGTAAACAGCACCACTATGCCGAGACAGAACACGAACGCCTGTTTCCAGCCGCCCCGCTTGGCTTCATTCCCGCCGCTCTGATTAAGAAAGAACGAGACGGTAATCGGAATCATCGGGAACACGCACGGTGTGAAGAGCGCCGCCAGTCCAAAACCAAATGCCGTCACGAGAAAAGGCAGCAGGTCTTGGCTGGTAGCAGCGGGAACGGCCACCGCAACCGGCTTGGGGGACGCCCTGGGAGTTGGACTCGCACTAGCACCTGCGGCCGCAACCGGGGCGTACCCGGCCGGAATCGCGAATGCCGTTGAGGGAACGCCGCTCGCAAACACGATCTCCTTGGATGTGGTCTTTTTCACGGGCGGCAGACACTGTGTATCCGAGCAAACCTGATAACGTATCGCGGCCGCAACATTCGTGCTTCCGGACGCTGCTTGTGCCGTCGTAATCTCTAGCAGGAAATTGGCTGTGCCCGTATAGGTCTCGGTATCGATCTGAAAGTTCGGATCGAGCTTTCGGATCGGTTCTGGACGATACACCGTATAGCTTGCGACGGACGGATTCTCCGCCATCTCGATCTTCGTGACAATCGGCCCGCCAGCGGGCGTCGTCGGCGAATAAAGATGCCAGCCGGACTGGATGGTGGCTTTCAGGTTGAGATAGGCTTTCCCGCCCGGAGCTATCTGATTTCCGCCAGCCGCCGTGTCAAGACTCCATTGAACCGGGTCTTCCTTAGCCTTTGAGAGCCCCGGCAAGAGCCCCAGCAGCAGGACGGAACAAAGAATTCGGCCAAACACAAATTCACCTGCCGTTCAGTTCGGTTGCAATCCGATGGTTGATCCCGCCCTCGGCAAATTCTTTTGCGACTCGAATGGCGTTCCGAATTGCTTTCGCGTTCGAGCGGCCGTGGCAGATAACGCAAATTCCATTGAGGCCGAGCAGGGGAGCGCCGCCGTATTCTGAATAGTCGACTCGTTTCTTGAAGTCGTTGAAAGCGCCCTGCGCCAGATACGCGCCAACTTTCCGCGTCACAGTAGCCTTCAAAGATTGTTTGAGCATTTGACGCAGCACCTCCACCAGCCCCTCACTCACCTTCAAGGCTACGTTGCCCACAAATCCATCGCAAACAATTACGTCGGCGGTCCCGGTGTATACATCGCGGCCCTCTACATTTCCGATGAAATTCACGCGGGAAAGATTCTTGAGAAGCGGCAGTGCCTCGTGCGTCAATGAGTTTCCCTTGTGATCTTCCTCGCCGATCGACAATAACCCCACACGTGGCTTAGGGATGCGGAAAATCACCCGTGAGTAGGCTGTACCCATCACTGCGAATTGCGCCAGCATTTCCGGTGAGCAATCGACATTTGCCCCCACATCCACCATGATCGCCGAACTGCCGTTGAGGGTGGGGAAGGCGGAGGCGAGAGCTGGCCGGTCCACGCCGCGCAGCATGCCCTGCACCATTTTCGCAGTGGCCATAATTGCGCCGGTATTTCCTGCCGAAACCACCCCTTGGGCTGCGCCTTCGTGTACCAGCCGCGACGCCACGCGAATCGAACTGTCCTTCTTTGCCCGCATCGCCTTACCGGCGCTGTCCTTCATCGTGATCTGTTCACTCGCGTGCCGGATTTCGATCGGCAGTCTGCGCCAATCCGGATGTCGGTCCAGTTCTTTGCGAATAACCTCTTCGCGGCCGACCAGGATCACTCCAACATCCAACGTCCTGGCAGCCTGCAGCGCACCTTCCACTTCCGGTTTTGGAAAATGGTCGCCGCCCATCGCGTCGAGGGCTATCGTCACCATGTGATCACGGGTTGGCTGTCGGGTTAGGTCTCGATGACTTCAATGACTTCCCGGCCCTTGTACTTGCCGCAGTGCGGACAGGCGCGATGGGCGCGGATTTTTTCGTGGCAATTGGGGCACTCGGCCAGCTGCGGTACTTTCAGCGCATCGTGCGCGCGTCGCGTAGAGGTGCGGCGCTTCGAATGCCGCCGTTTGGGATTTGGCATGACTTCCTATTCTCTTAACTGTTAGGGCCAACTTCGGCCCGAAAACTCTTTAATCGACTCCAGCGGTCGTCTACCGTCTGCCGGGCGCACGAGCAATCTCGCTGATTCCGGTTCTGCCCGCACACCGGGCAGATGCCCTTGCAGCTCTCGCCGCAAACCATCCGCATAGGTAAAGCGAGCAGCGCCACCTCGCGCAGCATCGCCTCAACCGCCAGCCCTCCGCCTTCGTAATATCCGACTTCGATTCCCGCCTGACCGGCTTCCTGCTCATCGCCGGCTCCTTCATCCGCCGGCATGTACACAAGATCGAAATGCTTCTCGATCGGAAACCGTATCGCTTCGAGGCAGCGATCGCACGCGGCGTCCACCGCCAGGCTCAGATCTCCCTCGACGCGAATTTCACCTAGCGAACGATTCAGCAACCGCGCTACGCCTCTTGCCTGAAGCGGTGATGATTGCTTTATCTCGCCATCGAAATCGATTTCGCCGGCCGGAATCTCCACATCGAAACGAACATCTCTCAGCTCGAGTTCCTGGAGGCCTATAAACGCGCGCACACCCATGCTCCTGAGCCGAATACCGGCAGACGAACAAAGTGTAAGTATAGCAATCTAAGACTGAGCAGGCGGGTTGTCCGCCTGCCGTTTAGCGCCAGTGGCCTTCGATCCAATAGTAGCCCTTGCTTCGGTGCGCCCAGTGTCCTGGTACCCAGTGCGTGTGGGACCGCGGCGGCTGCGCCCAGTAGCCCGGTGCCCAGACGTAATTTCTGCTGTCCCAGCGATAGAATCCATCGACCCAGACGTTCCGCGGACTCGGAGGAGGAGGCCGCCGCTCTACCCGTGGCGCGGGCGGCCCAATGCGAACGTATACTTGCGCGTTCGCTCCGCCGGCCGCCAAGGCGATTCCCAAAAGAGCTGTACCAAGAAGTTTTCTCATATTTTGTCTCCTTGAAACTGAGGTTTTCGGCGTTAGCTATTGTTCTCGCGCTGCCTTCGGTGCTGTCGCGTCTGCTGGTATTGCTGTTTCTGGCTGTCGTTTAAAACGGCCTTTATCTTGGAATCGCTCTCCTCGCGCAAAGCACGTGCCTTTGCGTGACGATCCTGCCCTGATAGCGAACTGTCGCTCCGAACCGCAGCCATCTGCTGTTGCCTGTCTGTCAAAATCGGCAACAACTGATTTTGCTGCTCTCCGGTGAGATTCAATCGCTTAGTCAGCCGCCGAAGCTGTTGGTTAGGGTCGAATGAATGGCTGTTCGGCGCCGTTGCCGGAGTCTCCTGCGGCAGCGGCGTTGCGAGCGCCAAACCGGCGCCAAAAATGATACAGAGCGCGAACGATGCGAGTTGCTTTTTCATATGGGGTTCTCCTCTCCCTGTTTCTGAAGACGGATGCCCCCCGCTCGCTAGTTAAATTTGCTTCAGCGTCTCTAGCCGCCCCATTTGTCCCGCATTGTAGTCATTAATCGCTTGCATCAGCTCGGCGCGCGTGTTCATGACAAACGGTCCGTAACTCGCCACCGGCTCACCGATTGGTGTTCCGCTCAGAATCAAAAGAAGACTATTGCGCCCGGCCTCGAGCGAAACACGCTCATCCTCTGCACTCAGCAACGCGAGTTGCGCCTCACCCCTGAGTGCTTGGCCTCCGTTGATGGCCACCTCGCCTTTCAATAGGACGATCGCGGTATTGTGTCCCTCGGGAATGCTGAGATCTGTGCTGCCGCCCGCATCTAGCCGCACGTCGAAAACATTTACAGGTGTAAACGTCCGAGCGGCACCTCTTACCGTGTTCCACTGGCCGGCGATGATCCTGGCTTCCCCTGCCGTCCCCAACTTCACTACTGGAATCTTTTCTCTGGACAGTGCTTGGTAAGCGGGAGCGGACATTTTGTGCGCTTTGGGCAGATTGATCCAAAGCTGCACCATCTCGAACGTGCCGCCGTTCTTTGTAAATTCGCGCTCGTGCTTTTCTTCGTGTACTATGCCTGAGGCTGCGGTCATCCATTGCACGTCGCCCGGATAGATGATGCCCGAATTCCCGCTCGAATCCCTGTGTTCCACTGCTCCCTGGTAAGCGATCGTCACGGTTTCAAATCCGCGATGCGGATGTTCGTCCACGCCGCGCGGCTGCCGCGATGGCGCCACCTCGGTCAGCCCCGCATAATCCAACATAAGAAACGGGTCGATCTGCTTCTCTATGCCGTTTGAAGGAAACAGGTTTCGCACATGAAAGCCGTCGCCTACCCAATGTCTCGACCCCGGCCCGTGGGTGCCCAGCACCTTCTTCAATTCCGCCATTTTTTTCCCCCTTATTTGTCTGAACTTGCGCCGTGACCCAGTCTTCGCAGTAATTTGAGGAGCGTTTCCCTGTCTTTGCTTCCCAAATGCGAGAGAGCTTGTTCCATCGCCTGCGCATGGTAGTGAAAGGCGGCGCGGATCGTTTTCCGGCCGGCTTGAGTAAGCCTGACGATGCGAGTACGCCGATCTCCCGGGTCGCTCCCACGCGTGACCAGTCCTCTGCGCTCCAACCGGTCGATCGCCGTTGTAATAGAGCCGCTCGTTAACAGCACCTTCGCGCCCAGTTCGTGGACGGCGAGTGGCCCCTTGTGTAGTAGTGCTTCGAGCACCCCGAAATCGCTTCGTCCCAAATTCAGTGAGGTAATGCTTCGCTCCGCATGTACTTCGAGGGCCCTCGTGGCCTTCCACAGCACTAACCACAAATGAACGGCTGTTATCAACTTGATATAAAGATGCTTGATATCAAGTGAAAGTTGCAACTCCTGTCGGCACAGCAGTAAGAGGGAGTTTTTAAGCTCTACAAGGTACGCCCGCCGGCCTTATAAGGTTTGGGCAATATACTGCATCTCGCGGCGGCCTTCTTCTCCGCTGGTCTTAGGTTGTTTTTTACCGAAAATGCAGTCGGCGAAATGATCGGCTTCGCTTATAAATTGCGCTGCGTCCTTGGCGGGATTTGTTTCCTCGACAGGCGTTTCGCCATGAATGTCGGCCTTCAGGCTGATGCCTTGATAGGAGAAGGCTGGTCCCAGATTCAGCACTCCCTTTGACCCATGCACCCGCATAAATCCTGGCATATTCGCACCATAACTGCTGGTGCAACTCGCCACAGTGTCCGAAGGAAAGCGCATCGTCCAACCCACGTTCTCTTCCGCTTCCGCAAAGCGCCCATCACTATCGGTCACCGAGCAGGAAGCTTCGACTTGCACGGGTTCCTCACCCGTAAGAAACCGGCAGGCGTTCAGCGAATAGACCCTGATGTCCATCAAGGGCCTCCGCCGGCCAGTTTACGATTGAATCGTCATCCTCCGGCCTTTTCCACGAAGCCGTTCGCGCTTTCGATTGTCTGAATGGTGCCAAGTTTCCCATCGCGAATCAGCTCGATGGCACGCAAGTTGGTTGGTTCGTATTGGCAGCGATAAGCGATCATAAGCTTCCGGTTCGCCGTTCGGCAGGCGTTGATCATCGATTGGCTGCCTCTTAGCGACGTTGCCATCGGCTTTTCGCAAAGCACGTGCTTGTCCGCGATGGCAGCGCGAATCGTATATTCCGCATGCATGCTGCTCGGCAACGCTATATACACCGCATCGATGTCTTTGTTCGCGGCGATATCATCATAGTTGCTGTAGCTGTAAATATTCTTCGCCGGACCATTGCATTCCGCGGCATACTTTTCCGCCTTCTCGCGATGCCCGCTTGCCAGGGCCACGGACCTCCGCAGGCTGGCATAAAATGGCCGAGGGAGATGCGTCTGAGACCGACAATGCAATACCTGATCTTCTTTCCTTCTTGACCTCGGGCCACTAAGCGGTAACGGCGAGAGGGCAGTGCCTGTCAGTAGATTCCGGACGAGCGTGCGGCGAGTCGTAGACATGACCTCCATGGACATCATTAACAAACTTGTTCGCGACGAAACCTATTCGGCCGGCATCCAGTCTCTAGCGAGGGCAGCTTATGAAAACTACTTATCAAATTGATCCGGCTCATTCCGGTGTGCATTTCTCCGTGCGTCATCTAATGGTCACCAATGTCCGCGGAACCTTTAGCGGCGTGAAGGGAACTGTCGTTTACGATCCCGCCAACCCGTCCACGACGCAAGTGGAGGCCACCGTCGACGCCAACACCATCTCAACGGGCGACCCAAAACGTGACGCCCACCTGAAGGGTGCCGATTTTCTCGATGCGGAGAAATATCCGGAGATCATTTTTAAGGGCAAGCGAACGGAAAAAACCAGCGATACGGAATTCAGAGTGACGGGCGATCTCACGATTCGTGACGTCACGCGCGAGGCGACCCTCACCGTCGAGGAAGTCTCCCCGGAAGCCAAAGATCCCTGGGGCGGTACCCGCATGGGCGCTTCCGCCAAGACCAAAATCGACCGGCAGAAATTCGGTATTTCTTGGAATTCGCCTCTGGAAGGTGGTGGTCTAGTGGTTGGCGACGAAGTTAAACTCGAGTTCGAACTCCAGTTCATCAAAGTACAAACCGCCGCCGCGTGAATCAGGCCGCCGTGCGTAATTTCTTGAGCGCGGGAAGCAGGGAAAGCACCAGCCCTTCGTAGTCGTAGCCATGGTGGTTATGGCGAAACGCCTTCGCGATCTTAAGAAGCCGTCCTGATTCATAGCAGTCCAGAATGTTTGGATGAATATAGTACTTCTTGCAAGTCGCCGGTTTGTTTCCCAGTTTGGCGGCCACTTCTTTCACGACGTCGACTAAAGCTTTTTTCGTTTGCTTGTTGCGTGAATCAGAGCATTCTGTCAACAGAAAGCTCGCAGCCAGGCAGGTCCCACCCCACGTCCGAAAATCTTTTGCAGTGAATTCGCAGCCTCCGATCGTGCGAATGTAATCATTCACGTCCCCGGATTCGATCGACTGTGGTTCACCGTCGCTGTCTATATATTGAAATAGAGTGCTCCCCGCAATGTCCTTACACCGTCGGAGAATGCGCGCGAGTCGCCGGTTCTGCAGCGTGATCTCGTGACGCTGTCCGCTCTTGCCGGGGAATCGGAACTTAAGCATCTCCCCCAATACCTCGACGTGCCGGTTGCGCAGTGTCGTGAGGCCGAACGACCCATTCTCCTCGACATACTCTTCATTGCCAACGCGTATATAAGTTGTCTCCAGAAGTTTGACCACTGCAGCCAGTACTTTCCGCTTTGGCATTCCCTTTCGGTTTAAATCCCGTCTCCAGGTAGCTCGCATGCGCCCCAGCGCGTTGCCGAAGGAACGCATCCGATCGAACTTTCTTTCGTCTCGTACCCGCCGGTAGTCGGCATGATAGCGATATTGTTTACGCCCTCGCGCGTCCCGGCCTACGGCTTGTATGTGAGCATTCGGATGCCGGCTGATCCACACGGACGTCCAAGCTGGTGGTATTACGAGCGATCGAACACGTTCCAGAGTCGACTTGTCTTTCAACCGGTTGTTATCCGCGTCAAAATATGCAAATCCTGAGCCTGACCGTCGCCGCCTGATACTCTGGCTATCCGGGATCGCATAGCGCAAACCGGCAGCCTTCGCAGACTCCGCTTCCTCGCTTGGCATTCGAAAATAAGATGCGATTTGGGATGCAAATGGTACGTAACCGGCTTACAAGATATGACTAAGTCCTCATAGTGCTAAAACGCGGCTGACTTGCGAAAAGAAACAACGGTGACGTTCGATTGTCTAACTATCGAGGTTGGAGAATTACAAACATATAAACCATGAAACGAACTCTTACCGGACTATTGCTAGGCGCGGGTCTTCTTTTGCCGACTTGCCTGTTGGCGCAACCCCCGCACGATGACCGTCGCGATCATCCGGATGAACACCGTTACTACGACTCGAACCACAAGGACTATCACGAGTGGAACGACCACGAAGCGCGAGCGTACCGCATGTACTGGCAGCAGCATCATGGCCACTATGTCGATTGGAACCACACGAGCGCGCACCAGCGGGACGATTACTGGAAATGGCGCCACAGCCATTCCGATGCCATCTTGAAGATCGATATCCGCTAAAACGCTGGCGTGAAGGCGCGCTTAACCTTCGCGTAGGTATCTTCCAGCGCTTCTGAAACCACGCGCGTATCGGCGACGCTAGTCATAAAATTAGCGTCGCCTTTCCAGCGTGGCAGCAGATGCATGTGAATGTGTTGCTGAATGCCGGCTCCGGCCGCTTCTCCAAGATTCATTCCCAGGTTTAATCCGCCTGGATGGTACACCTCTTCGAGCACCCGTTCAGCGAATCGGCTAAGTTGCATGATTTCCGCAGCCGTCGCCTCATCCGTCTGCTGCAGTCTACAGACATGCGCAAAAGGGGCGATCATCAAGTGACCGGTCGTGTAGGGAAAGCGGTTTAAGATGACAAAGCTCAAGCGTCCACGGTAGACAACTAAATTCAACGCATCATCGGAAGACGATGCAGCTTCACAAAAGATACAGCGGTTTGGATCGCTTATTCCGGTCACATAGGTGGCACGCCATGGCGCCCACAAATGATTCATGACGGCGGTCTAGCTATGAGTTCCAGGAACCCCCGCCGGTGCGGGTATCGCGGCCGCCTCGCCGGCTGGATTGGTTTTCGCCGAATGATTAACCAGGTCCCTCAGTTCCTTGCTCGGCTTGAAGAACGGAATACGTTTGGACGGCACTTCTACGCGCGTTCCGGTCTTCGGATTTCTGCCTACGCGCGGTTGCCTCTGGCGCGTGCGAAAACTGCCGAACCCGCGGATCTCGATCTTATCTCCTTTGTGGAGGCTGTTCACGATGCTGTCGAAGATGGTCTCCACGATCGTTTCCGAATCCTTGCGAGTCATCTCTACTACCTTAGATACTTCCTCGATCAGCTCAGCCTTGGTCATATAGCTATTTTGCCCTTGCTTTCCTGTTAGCGATTCTCGTCCAACTTATGTTGCTTGATAGCGTCTCCAACCGTGGAAGTGGCAGCTACCGCCTGGCGTTTATAGTCCCGTAGCCGGTTCTGCTCGTCCTCTTCCGTGATCGCGCGCAAACTCAAGCCAATTCTTTTTTGCGCTTCATTCATCTTGATTATCTTGAAGTCCATCTCCTCGCCGATCGGAAGAGCCGGCTCATCGTGACCCGACTGCTTCGGTGCGGGCCGTTTTCCGGCTTCGGACGCGATTTCGCTCCGATGACACAAGCCCTCTACACCCGGCAGCAATTCTACAAACACTCCGAACGGCGCCGCCCGGCATACTCTCCCTTTCACAAGATCGCCCGTCTGGTGTCCCCGGAAGAAGGTCTCCCAGGCGTCGGGCTGCAGTTGCTTCACCCCCAACGACAGCCGGCGGTTCGGAGCGTCGATGCTCAGAATCACCGCTTGCACAATCTGCCCTTTCTTCACCAGCTCCGAGGGGTGCTTCACGTGCGCTGTCCACGACAGATCTGAAATATGTACCAGCCCGTCAATACCTTCTTCGATTTCGATAAATGCTCCGAAGTCCGCCAGCTTTCGTACTCGTCCTTCCACTACCGAGCCCACGCTATATCGGTCGGCAACGGTCGTCCAAGGATCCGCTTCCAGTTGCTTTGATGCCGAGCGAAATCCGCCGTTCCTTGGGTTTTACTTCGAGCACCACCGCCTCTACCGAGTCCCCGGCCTTCACGACCTTCGCGGGATGCTTCATCCGCCGGCTCCAGGTCATTTCAGAGATGTGAATCAGGCCTTCGACTCCCGTCTCGAGTTCCACGAACGCTCCGTAGTCGGTTACACTCACTACGCGTCCGACCACGCGGCTTTGCCTTGGATAGCGAGTCCTCGATATTAGCCCAGGGATCCGGATGAAGCTGCTTGATACCGAGTGAGATCCGCTCTTTCTCGCGGTCGAACTTCAGTACCTTTACCGTTACCTGATCGCCTACCTGTACTACGGCCGCCGGGTGTGCGACGTTCCCATAACTTAAATCGCTGACATGCAGCAGCCCGTCGATTCCACCCAGGTCGACAAACGCTCCGTAGTCAGTCAGATTCTTCACCACTCCGGAGACGATGGCCCCTTCGTACAGACCGGCCAGCGCTTCGGCTTTGCGTGCGGTAAGTTCGCGCTCGAGTAACTCCCGCCGTGAAACGATGGCATTGCCGCGGCGCCGATTCAGCTTCAGGACGACGACGTCGATCTCGCGCCCCAGATAGCTGTCTAGGTTATGTATGGGACGAATTTCTACTTGCGAACTCGGCAGAAAAGCGATTGCACCTATGTCCACCGCCAACCCGCCTTTCACCTTGTTCAGCACGCGCCCGGTCACCGGCGTTTGCTCGGCTGCGGCTTTTTCCAGGTGTTCCCATACGTGCAGACGATGCGGTCGTTCGTAAGAAAGAAGAATGTATCCCTCGACCGGCTCGCCCCGTCGGTCTATCATCACTTCAATTTCATCGCCCGTGCGTACGTGGGGCTTCCCTTCGATCAGGGGAAATTGCGATGCGGGCACCAGTCCTTCAATCTTCCGCCCGATATCGACAATTACTTCTTTATCCGAAACGCTGAGGACGTGACCGTGTAATATCTCGCCTTCGCTCTGGGTCAGGTGGTGAGTAAAGTCATCGAGAAATGCTTGGTAGTCGGCGCTGTCGATGGCGTCGGGCGTTTCTACAAACTTGTCTGATGGACCGGCCATGGCTTTGCCCGTTGCGCTTCAATCGTCTCCCAGGAATGACCGCGATGAGCGTCAACTCGTTGATAGTTAAACGCTTTAGGAAACTATAGCGGACCATCGCGGGCGATGTCAACCGGGTGGCATCGCGCCTCGCAAGATCCATTTTTCATAAATAGTGTTAGCATAGACCCAGAGATACCCATGGTCGAAAACCTATTGCAGCCCACTCACCTCTTGATTGTCTTGGTTGTGGCGTTGTTCATCTTCGGACCAAAGAAACTCCCCGAACTCGGCCAGGGGCTCGGTAAAGGGATTCGATCCTTTCGCGACAGTATGAAAGCTGCCAGCGAAGAGCCCGAGAAAATCGAGACACCAGTCGCAAATTCTTCTGAAACCATTAAGTAGTTTTTGGAGTCAGGGAAATTTTTGCGCTCGCCGGAAAGAATTGCTGCGCTGTCCAGCTCCGGTTCTTGATTGTTAAACCTCTCCAAAGCCGTAATCCTTTCTGTTTCAATAACTTCCTGTCAACATAGATATTCACAGGGCGGTGGCCACCAAACTGCCTCAGTATCGCCAGTAGGCTAGTCCCCATGTAGGGACAACCCAAAAGATGATCGCAAGAGATCATCGACCCGCCATTTCGGAGCAACACCCGAAATAGCCATTTTTCAAAAAACTGAGGAGCGGCGGAAGCTAAATGACAACTGAAGATTACGGTAAAGCATACCAGCGAGGATTTAATCTCACCGTGCGATTTCTTGTTTCACGTGGGCTGTCCTATGATTCTGCGCTGGACACCGCCCAAGCGGCCTGGGCTAAAGGCTGGGAGCGCCGGGAGCAATTACGTGATCCCAACTTAGTGCTCACGTGGACCAACAGCATCGCTCTCAACATCCATCGCACATTTTTGCGTCGCGAACCCCAAACCCAGACGTTGCCGGAATTGCAGGCGCCGCCACGCATGAACGTGGCCGCCATCGACGTCAAGCGCATTCTACACGAGTGCAAACCGAACGATCGTGTGGTGCTGGAAGGCCATTACATCGAGGGATACAAGGTTCAGGAGATTGCCCGCCAGCACGGCTGGTCAGAGACTGCGGTACGCATCCGCCTATTGCGGGCAAGACGAAGTGTGGAGCGACGTCTGAGCCGCCCGAAGCATGCGCGTCTGCGTAGTTTGGCAGAGAAAACGAAGAAAGCGCTCGCCAACGCCATAGACGTACATACGCTGGAACCGAAAGTCGCCTGAAGAACTGCGGACGTGCACGGTTCCCACGGGGCCATGCACGTCCCCTGCCGGTATTTACAGCAATTCGCTGCCAGCGAAGAAAAAGGGGATTTCTACCGCCGCGGTTTCGGGAGCATCCGAACCATGCACGCAGTTGCGTTCGATGCCTTCAGCAAAGCGCTTTCGGATCGTCCCCTCGGCTGCATTCGCAGGGTTGGTTGCGCCCATCAGATCCCGCCAGTGAGCGATTGCATTATCCCGTTCGAGAACCATCGTTACGACAGGTCCTTCGGTCATGAAGGTGACAAGTCCCACAAAGAATGGCCGCGAGCGGTGAGCCGCGTAAAATGCTTCCGCGTCCTGCTTCCCGAGTCGGCGCAGTTTCATGCCAACTAGTCGGAATCCCGCTTTCTCGATCATGCTTAAAATCTCGCCGCTTTGACCTTTAGCCACAGCGTCTGGTTTGATGATTGCAAAAGTTCGTTCTAAAGCCATTACTTCTTAGCTGCGCTCCTCAAAGCTTGTTGCATTTTTTCTCCCAGCACCGCCGGGGAAGGGCAGACAGTAATTCCAGCTTTTGCAAGCGCTGCTACCTTGTCCTCTGCTTTGCCCGATCCACCTGAAATAATTGCGCCCGCATGTCCCATGCGGCGTCCCGGAGGCGCGGTCTGTCCGGCGATGAATCCCACCACTGGTTTCTTTACATTTGCCTTCACGAAGGCAGCTGCCGCTTCCTCTGCTTCGCCGCCGATCTCGCCGATCATGATAATCGCGTGCGTATCGGGGTCTTCATTGAACAAACGAATCGCATCTGTGAAGCTCGTGCCGATGATCGGATCCCCACCAATGCCGATGCACGTCGACTGACCGATACCCAGCTTCGTCAACTGCCATACCGCTTCATACGTCAGCGTTCCGGAACGTGAGACAATGCCCACATTTCCGGCCATGTGAATATGTCCGGGCATGATGCCGATCTTTGATTTGCCGGGTGTGATCACGCCTGGACAATTGGGCCCTATCAGTCGGGTCTGCGGTCGCTGTTGTAGATAAGCCCGCACCCGCACCATATCGTTCACCGGAATGCCTTCGGTGATGCATACCACCAGAGGCAGTCCTGCGTCCGCGGCTTCCAGAATTGCGTCGGCCGCATAGGGCGGGGGAACGAAGATCACGCTGGCATTGGCGCCGGTCTCTTTCACAGCCGCTTCAACGGTGTTGAACACCGGCCGTTCCAGATGCGTCTGTCCGCCCTTTCCCGGTGTCGTACCTCCCACTACTCTGGTCCCGTATTTGATCGCCTGATCGGCGTGGAAAGTGCCCTCCCGGCCCGTGAATCCTTGAAAGAGAACCCTGGTCTTTTCGTCAAGCAGGACGCTCATATCGCCAGCCTCACCACTTTCTCCGCCGCGTCCTTCATTCCGTCCGCTACCGTAAAATTGAATCCCGATTCGGTCAGCATCTTTCTTCCCAACTCAACGTTCGTGCCTTCCATGCGGACCACGATCGGTATCTTGATCTCGAGCTCCCGGGCCGCCGCGACCACTCCGCTGGCCAGCGTGTCGCAGCGCAGGATACCGCCGAATATGTTGATCAGCACGGCCCGCACGCTCGTGTCCGACAGCAGAATGCGGAATGCATTCTTAATCTGTTCGGCATTCGCTCCGCCGCCGACGTCCAGAAAATTGGCGGGAGCCCCGCCCGCGTACTTGATAATGTCCATGGTCGCCATCGCGAGACCCGCACCGTTCACCATGCACGCAATGTTGCCTTCGAGCTTGATGTAGTTCAAGCCGAAGCGCGAAGCCTCTACTTCGAGTGGATCTTCTTCATTTAGATCGCGCAGCTCCATCAGATCTTTGTGCCGGTAGAGCGCGTTGTCGTCCAGGTTGATCTTCGCATCGAGCGCATAGACTTTGCCGTCCTTCGTCAAAATGAACGGATTAATCTCAGCCAGCGATCCATCGATTGCATCGTAAGCTTTCGAAAGCGCCATCATGGCTGCCGCCGCTACGCCGGCGCTCGCTGCCGGAATCCCCATTCCGAATGCCAGCTTCCGCGCCTGAAATGGCTGCAGCGGCACACCCGGTATGAGTCGCTCCTTCAAAATCAACTCGGGGGTTTTCGCGGCGACTTCCTCGATTTCCACGCCGCCCTCTTTCGAGCCCATGAAAACTGATTCACCTATCGAACGGTCGAGCACGATGCCCAGATACAACTCGCGTTCTATCGGCAGCGTTTCTTCAATCAGCAGGCGCTGCACCAGTCGGCCCTCGGGACCGGTTTGATGCGTCACCAGCGTCATGCCCAGCATCTTCTTGGCGATTTCGGCCGCTTCTTCCGCGCTCTTGGCGATTTTTACGCCTCCGCCCTTACCCCGGCCGCCTGCATGAATTTGGGCCTTTACCACCACGCTGCCACCGATCTTCTTGGCGGCGGCTTCTGCTTCTTCCACCGTGTACGCCACTTCCCCACGCGGCACAGGCACGTCGTATTTCGCCAGGATTGCCTTCCCCTGGTACTCGTGAATTTTCATAGCTGGATCGCGGCGCTCGGGCACAACCCGCGCCGAGGGCCAATCGCTAGTGTAGCTCGCGCGTCGAAAAACCCCTCTGCGCCACGACTTCCGCTACCGCCCGGCACGCCTGCGTCAGCTCCGCGAACTGCGCTGGGTCGAGTGATTGATAACCGTCGGAAAGCGCGTGATCAGGAGTCGGATGCACCTCCACAATCAGCCCCGAAGCGCCGACCGCCACCGCCGCGAGCGAGAGCGGCAGCACTTTATCGCGCTTACCCGTCCCATGGCTTGGGTCCACAATGATCGGTAGATGGCTCAGGCTCTGCACCGCCGGAACCACGCTCAGGTCGAGAGTGTTACGAGTATGGTCCGCAAAAGTGCGGACGCCCCGTTCGCACAAAATCACGTTGTAATTGCCTTCGGCGAGAATGTATTCGGCGGCCATCAAAAATTCCTCGAGTGTCGAGGACATCCCGCGCTTCAGCAAAACCGCCTTCTGCGAACGGCCCGCCCGGCGTAGTAGTGAAAAATTCTGCATGTTCCGCGCGCCGATCTGCACACAGTCGGCATAGTGTTCCACCAGGTCGAATGTCTCGACGTCTACCGCCTCGGTAACAATACCCAACCCTGTCTCCGCCCGCGCATCCGCCAGATACTGCAGACCCATTTCGCCCAGACCCTGAAAACTGTAAGGAGACGTTCGCGGCTTGTACGCTCCGCCACGCAAAAGCTGGCCTCCCGCGCCTTTCACCGCGCGTGCCGATTCCAAAATCTGTTCCCGGCTCTCCACCGCGCATGGCCCTCCGCAAAAGACCATCGTCCCAGCGCCCACGGGCACCCCGTTCACGGTCACAATCGTGTTTTCCGGCTTGGTCTCACGGCTTACCAGCTTGTAGGCCTTGGAAACCCGGATGGCTTCCGCCACACCCGGCAGATCTTCGAATTCAGCTGCGTCTATCGGGCCACTATTGCCTGTAATTCCGATCGCCGTACGTTGCTCGCCCGGGATCACATGGGCCTGAAAACCCATCCCTTCGATCTTCTCCCGCACTCGGGCGATCTCAGCGGCTCCCGCGTGCGGCTTCATCAAAACAAGCACTGTAACCCTAGATTACCGGTTTATGAAAATCGAGTAGTTCAAAATAGAGAGTTCGCGCAATATGTCGCATCTTCCGTTCCGGAATTTCATTCATCTGAGTCAGGCCGAAGCCTACAATCTCATGCGCGGCGTGCTCTCAGGTGAAATGGACACCGAAGAAATCGCTCGCGTACTCCACTTCCTGCGGCGGAAAGGCGAAACCATCGCCGAGCTGGTGGGCTTTGCTTCGGCCATCCGTGAGATGAGCCAGCCTTTCGATATCGATCAATCCGGGGATCCACTTCTCGATACGTGTGGAACCGGCGGCGACGACTGCAATACCTTTAATGTCTCCACCGCCACGGCCTTCGTGGCCGCTGGAGCCGGCCTCCGAGTCGCCAAGCACGGAAACCGCCGCATCTCGAGCCAATGCGGCAGCGCCGACGTTCTCGAAGCTTTGGGCGTAAAGGTTGACCTGCCCGCTGATCGGGTAGCCGAATGCATCCGTCAAACCGGCATCGGCTTTTTGTATGCGCCCCTGGTGCACCCGGCCGTGAAGCATGCCCAGGAAGCCCGCATCCTCCTCAAAGGCCGCACCGCCTTCAATCTGCTCGGGCCGTTGACCAACCCCGTTCGGGCGCGCGTGCAATTAATGGGCGCATTCTCGGTTCGTGCCGCTGAGATGCTGGCACAGGCCTCGGCCCGCTTGGGCATCGAACGAGCATTCGTCGTCCATGGTGCGGACGGCTTGGATGAAATCACAACTGCGGGTCCCACGACGGTGTTCCAGGTCGAAGACGGTCGCGTCCAGAAAGGCCGCTGGCTGCCTTCGGATTTCGGTTTGCCCCAATCTTCTCTGGAGGATCTCCAGGGCAACGACCGCGAAACCAACGCCACCATCATCCGCGCCGTTTTGGCGGGTGAACCCGGACCCCGCCGCGACATCGTCGTCGCCAACGCTGCCGCGGCATTACTGGTGGCTCAGCGCGCGCGTGATCTGAAATCGGCCGTAGGACTCGCTGCCGGCGCCATAGACAGTGGTGCCGCCCGGCAAAAATTGGAACAGCTCATGGAATTCACCGGGCAAGAGCATCATGAAGTCATTTGAGATTCAAGAATTCGGCGTCGACAATCTTGTACTGGCGGATCGCCCCACACCTGAGCCCGGTCCCCGCGAAGTTCTTGTCCGTCTGAAAGCCGCCTCCCTCAACTACCGCGATCTTACTCTCGTCCAGGGTACTTACAACCCGAAACTCAGACGGCCTTTAGTTCCCCTCTCTGATGGTGTTGGTGTAGTAGAAAAACTCGGAGCAGGCGCAACCCGTTTCCGGCCCGGCGACCGCGTGGCGGGGTGCTTCTTTCAGCAATGGATCGACGGCCCCCACACGAAGGAAAAAGGCAGATCCGCCCTCGGGGGGGCCATCGATGGTGTAGCACGCGAATACGCGATTTTTTCAGATGATGGTCTGGTGGCGGTTCCCGCGTCGCTGACCGACGAAGAGGCGGCAACCCTGCCGTGTGCCGCCCTGACCGCCTGGCATGCCCTGTTCGAAGAGCGCCCCCCTATCCTGGGCGAGACCGCGCTCCTGCTCGGCACTGGCGGCGTCTCGATTTTCGCCCTCCAACTCGCCGTTCTTGCCGGTTTGCGTGTGATGATCACCTCGAGCAGCGATGAAAAACTCGCTCGCGCTAAGCAGCTCGGCGCGCATATCTCCATTAACTACAAAACAACCCCGGAGTGGGGGGAAGAAGCCCGCAAACTCGCTGGCGGGGAAGGAGTCGATCATGTCGTCGAAGTCGGCGGCAGCGACACGATTGCAAATTCCCTGCGTGCGGTCCGCACCCAGGGAACCGTCAGTCTCATAGGCGCCTTAAGCGGCCGGGACGGAGGCATCAGTCCCACGTCGGTGCTCATGAACAGCGTTCGCATGCAGGGTATTTACGTGGGCTCGCGGGCCATGTTCGAACGCATGTTACGCGCCATCGAATTTCACCACGTCAAGCCAGTTATCGATCGCACATTCCCCTTCGTGGATCTGAAAGCCGCGCTGCGGCACATGGAGAGCAAGCAGCACTTCGGCAAAATCTGCCTTAAATTCTGAATTCGTCGATTAACCAGCGGCCGGTTCCGCCGTCACAAGCGCCAGAGCAAAGCCATCGTAGCCCTTCATGCCGACCGTCTGGATCGCTGTAGCACTCACCCGGGGTTCAGCCGCTACCATCTCTAGAAAGCGCTGCACGCCCTGCACGTTTGTATCGCTGCTCGCGGGGTCAATCACCGCTCCCCCGCGCACTACATTGTCGACCACAATCAAAGTGCCGAACCGCGAAAGCTTGAGGGCCCATTCGAAATAGCGCGGGATGTTCTGCTTGTCCGCGTCGATGAAGATCAAATCGAATGGCCCGCGTCCCTCTGCGGCGATCTGCGGCAAAGTTTCGAGCGCCGCCCCGAGCCGCAACTCAACAATCCCTTCCAATCCGGCTCGTGCTAGGTTCGTTCGGGCAACCTCGGCGTGTTTCGCGTCCGCCTCGAGGGTAATCAGCCGTCCGTTTGCCGCAAGTGCCCGCGCCAGCCAGATCGTGCTGTAGCCGCCCAGCGTCCCGATTTCCAAAATCCGTTGCGCCCCCTGCATCCTCGCGAGCAAATGCAGAAACTTGCCGTGAGTCGGCGCTACGTTAATCGAGGGCAGACCAGCGGCCGCGCTAGCCTCCAAAGCTCCTTGCAGTGCGGCGTCCGCCGGCACGAGTCGTTCGGCCAGGTAGCCGTCCACTGCCTTCCATTGCTCCTGATTCATCACTCCTCAATCGGAATATCATCGTCCGGCCGGTTCAACTCCGCATTGGCGAACAATGTGTAGCGATTCAAGAACGCCAATTTCACAGTGCCAGTGGGGCCGTTACGCTGCTTCGCCAGTATCAGTTCCGCCGTGCCTTTTAGACTCTCTTTGTCCGGCCGGTAGACTTCCTCGCGAAAAATAAATCCCACCAGATCCGCATCCTGCTCGATACTGCCGGATTCGCGCAGATCGCTCAGCATTGGCCTGTGATCGCCCGTCCGCGTCTCCGGCGCGCGGCTGAGCTGCGATAACACCAAGAATGGCACCCGCAGGTCTTTCGACATCAACTTCATCCCGCGCGACAGCGAACTGATCTCCTGCACCCGATTCTCAAACCGCCCGCGCCCTTGCATCAACTGCAAATAGTCGATCACTACCAGTCCCAGATCCTGTTCCGCCTGCAGCTTGCGCAGCTTTGAATGAACTTCCATCAGGTTGGTGCCGGCGCTGTCGTCTATGTAGAGCGGCGATTCCACCAGGTGATACAGCGCCTCCTGCAACGTACGCTTCTCATCCGAATTCAAATAGCCGGCGCGAAACTTCTGCTGATCGACTCGTCCCGCCGCGCAGATCAGCCGCGTCAGCAGGGATTCCTTCGACATTTCGAGGGAAAATACGGCCACGGCCTTCGGGTTGGATTTGTTCGTCGCCACGTGGTGCGCGATGTTGAGTGCCAGCGCCGTCTTCCCCATTGCGGGCCGCGCCGCCAGGATGAATAATTCGCCCTCCCGCAGCCCTCCCGTCATTTCATCGAAGCGTGCAAACCCCGTGCTGATGCCCTTGATCCGTTTGTTGACATCAAGAAATGCATTGATGCCGCCTTCATACTCTTCAACGATCTGCGCGGGATTCGCCAGCGGATTCTTGGCGCCCAGATCGCCCAATTTCATGAAAGCGTCTTCCGTCGCGCCCAGAATCTGCTTTGGGTCTTCTTCGAGTCCCAGACATCGGTTGATCGTGTCCTGAGAAACGGCGATGATCCGGCGTAGCAGCGCCTTCTCTTTGACAATTGCTACATAACTCTCCAGGTTGTGGACCTGCGGCAAACCGTCGTCGAGCGAGACCAGGTAGCTGAGGCCGTCAACCGATTGCAGTTGGCCATGCTTCATCAGCTCGTTCGCGAGCGTGATACGGTCGATCTTCTCGCCGCGCTCGTGGATCTCTCCCATACGCAGGAAGATCCGCTTGTGCTTCTCAATGCTGAAGTCGTCGGCCGTGAGCGTACCGCCCGCTTGCAGAAACGCCGACTCGTCGCTCATGATGGCGCCCAGAACGAGCCGTTCCGCGTCGAGATTGTCGGGAAGCGGACGGTCAAAGCTGATATCGCGTACGGCCATAGCGGTGTTTCGCTCCAGTTAACTCACCCCGTTCCTCTCATGACAAGACGAAAACGGGAAAAACCTTAGGAAAGCTTCTCGAGCACCGCAGATCAGCCGCGAAAACCCTCCGCCGGGAATTTCCGCACCTTATTTCCACAAGCTTTCCTAAAACATTTTCGCTCAGAAACTGTTTCAATGCAAAATACTGCTGCTGAAGCCGGGAGAACTAGCGCCAACATTTGTGATAGCGGAATTGTGATAAATTGATCAGCCATGCCAACAGATCCGAAAGCCGTCTTAGAGCGCTGGTTTGAGGAAGTCTGGAATCAGGGGCGCGAGCAAGCTGTCGACGAGTTGATGGCGCCCGATGCCGTGGCGATTGGTCTCGGTGAAATGGATCAGGACGTCCACGGTCCGTCCGAATTCAAAATCTTCCTGCGCAATATGCGGCAGGCTCTGCCCGATGTTCGCATCGATATGGAAGACACAACCACGGAGCAGGACAAGATTTCGGCTCGCGTGGTGTTGAAGGGTACTCATCATGGCAACGGTCTCGGAGTCGCTCCTACCGGCAATGCCGTCAGCATTCGCGGCATCGTCATGGTCCGCGTTGCCGGTGGAAAGATCGTCGAGGGATGGAATAGCTGGGATCAATTGGGCCTGTTGCGGCAGATCGGCGCGTTGAATAATCCCGCTGGAGAAGATCGCTTCCTCGCCCGATAACTACTGGACGAGCCTCTGCAAGTCGATCGAATTGGCCATCGCCTGATAGCCGGCGCGATTGGGATGCAGACGGTCTCCAGGTCCGCCCGTGGAACTGCTCGGCTGGAACTCCGAACGGAGCGTGCCGGTTTGCGGATCGAGTGTGGCCGCGTCGAAGTCGGCGACTCCATCGAACACCCCGTCGTGCCGGATGAATTCATTAATCGCCTTACGGCGTGCATCGACTTCGGACGTCCCGTGTGTAGCTGTGCTATGCAGGCTGGAAGTGATCGTAGCCCCGATCACCCGAATCCCGCGCGCGTGTATTCGTTCCACACCCTCCTTAAATCCGGCAATTACGCCTTCGGGCGTGGCCTTAGCAGTTGCCAAATCGTTGATTCCCTCGAGCCAAATCACCGTCTTGACGCCTGAAAGTGCCAGTACGTCCCGATCGAGGCGTGCGAGCGCGGAAGGTCCGCCGCCAATCGGTCGGTCCTTGTCGTACTTTGCGGGACCAATCACCTGATTGCCGCCGATGCCTGCATTGACGACAACCAGCTTCCGGCCAAATGACGCTCGGGCCCGCGCGGCCAAAAAATCCGGCCAGCGGTCGTCGCCATTGATTGTCGAATTCGTTCCGTCCGTGATGGAATCCCCGAAGGCCACCACTACGTTCGTGTTAGTGGGGAGCATGGCATCCACCGCGTCCAGAAAATACCAGGACGTCGTCGTAAACGGAAAAGCGTCGCTGCTTTCTTCCGCTCCGTGAGATCCGCTATGCGACCGCGAGACGTAAGAAGTCTGCATGGCTTTGGCGTGCCACGTCATCGGCCCGGATTCACCAACGACATGAAAACTGACCGCCATCTTGCGTTCCACGTAAATCTCACCCAGATCCACAGCGTCAGACCAGATCAGGTGCCCGGGTTCGATGGTTACCGCACTCCGCCCGTTGAAATGAACCACCCGATTTGTTCCGGCGAGCAGCCTTCCCGCTGAGGCATGCACCCCCACATAAACGCCATCAAGCTGAAGCGGACGCGATCCGAAAAGGTTCGAAAATCGCAGCCGGATCCTGCGTCCCCAAAGGTTGGGCTTCAGTATCAACCGGAAAGTCTGGTCCTTCGCACTTGCTTCTGGAAATACCGCGTGCAGATCTGGCTGTGCCACTGCGTTGCCCGCCGGGTATGGCCCATGCGTGGATCCTGTCCACACTGTGGCCCATTTTTCCGCCGCGTTGGCTTCCACTGTCAGAAACAGAACAAGCAGCAAGGCTTTCTTCATTACATCCGACACCATCGGTAGTTACGTCTAATCTGCACTAAGGTGCGGCGCACGAGAAGTTCACCGCGTCGTCCGTGCTTCCCGTTCCTTTGTACTTACTAACCTCCGGATACGGGCACAGTGGTCGTGTCCGATCGACTTTCCCATCAGTTGAATGTGACGCCACTATCGAATCCGGTGCTGTCCCATGTTCTCTCCATTGTTCAAGCGCGCCAAGCATGTCAAACGAATTTGGCCCATCGCCGCCCCGGCAATGATTCATGCCGGGAACCAGGAACAGTCGATAGAAATCCGTAGTCTTCTCTCCGTCCGCGGTCACGACGTTTTTAAAGTACTGAATGCTGTCACGCGGCATCACTTGCTGGTCCGTCCATCCGTGATAGTGAATGAGTTTCCCTCCATGCGCAAAGAACGGCCGCAAATCGGGATTCACTGCACTAAGTACGCCGTGGTCACGCTGGAGCGCCTTCGTCACATCGCCATCAAAATTTAGTGTTCGAAAATCCCATTTGGGATGTTCGAACACAACGTATCGGAAATGGTCCTCCGCCAATCGAATCGGCCTCGGTCCTCCCGCTAGCGTCCCCCACACTAATTCGCTACCTCGCTCCATTGCCGGATAAATCTGCTCGCCCGTTCGAGGATTTGTAGCCGGTGTATAGATTCTTCGCGCGGCCTGCACTTGCACCTTTGTCAGACAGCCCGGCCCGGCCTGGCCCTTGCATTCGAGGGTCGCAGGGTCGAAATGGCATCGTGTCGGATCTTCCAATACTCCATCCTTAACGCCGTCCAGCGCGTCGCACGCGGCAAGCGCGCCCTGATGAATCATCGGATACTGCGATGGATCGATATATCCCGTTGCGGCCGTGAGCGTCGCCTGCCCGACCCAGATACGCCCGAACATCATCTTCGTCCAGTCATACGTGGGCGCGCCGGCGATAATGCCGTCGTAGTCGTCTGGAAATCTCTGCGCCTCCATCAGCGCCTGTCTTCCGCCGGATGAGCAGCCCGAAAAATAAGAAAGCTTCGGCGCATCTCCGTAAAACGCCGCAATTACGGACTTAGCCGTCACCGCCGTCTCATGAATAGCACGGTAGCCGAAATCGATCAGCTTCTCCGGATGTCCCATCGCAAAGCTCGCCCGTCCGTCGGTATGGCCCGTATCCGTTGAGCTGCTGGCATAACCGCGCAGCAGCGCCGCGGTCATATCGTTGTAATTGATCGACCCTGCCCATCCGCCATTGCCGGCCGCCTCGTATTTCCCGTTCCATGTCCCAGTCTCCGGTAGCCAGACTTCAACGTGGATATCGGAATCGCTTGTCGGCCGGAGCGTTGCGGCCACGCGGCAAAACGCCGGCAGCGTTCCAAATCCCTCACGACCACCGGAAGGCGGTTCGAACTCTCCCGCCTTCACCACCTGCGCCAGTGTGATGGTCCCCCCGGGCAAGTGTAATTGCTTGAGGCTCTCGCAAGTCGCTCCCGGCATCGCTCCGGTCAGTAAAAGGCTTGTTAGTACGATCTGTATCAAGATCTGCCTAAGCTACCAAATTGCCGCGTTCCATACATTAGTGCCCTTGAATTTTTGCAATCGCCTGCCGGGCGGGCCACTCCACCCGCGGAATGCGCTCCAGCTTCTCTAACACCGGAATGGCGGGAGCCGCGGCCGGTCCCGTATTCCCCAACGCCTTTGCCAGACTTCGCAAGACATGCACATGTTCGCCCGGGAGGTTGCATGCTTCGATCAACTTGCCGACTGCCGGCGCCGCTCCCGGCCCCACGACTGCGATAGCATCTGCCGCCGCGAGGCGGACATTTTCATCGGGATCCTCGAGCGCAGTGGTAAGCTCATGCAGCGCTTTCCCGGCGCAACTCGCACATTGCGATAGAGCAAGCGCGCTCAAGCCTCGGACTACCGGATCGGAATCGTGGAGAGAGCGAACAAGCTCCCCGGCATTCGCCAGCGTCGCTTCCTGGCGCTGCGTAAAAGCCCAGGCCGCCGCTTCTCGAACATATTGGTCCTGAGCCCCTAGCCCCGCCTTCATTTCCGCAGCTGTTGCGGTTTGCCCTGAAGCTTGGCGCAAAATCGCGGCTGGCCCTCCGCCAGTTTCCATCGGCGATGCGATCCGCGCGAGAATCAACGTGTCGATGCCCAAGTCGTAGCCCGAACTGCGAACGTCTTTGCCGGCGCAAACGAACGTCAGCACATGCCGCCCTTGCGTCAGCGTCTGCCAGCCTAAGAGATGGTCTTCTGCAACATATGTTTCCGTGAAGTACGCATTGATCGCCGCTTGGCCTCCCATATTAGCCCCGGGTTCATGTTCGAGCTCTGTTCCGGATCCTACCGGCTTCGCGTCGATTAGATAGCGATACGAGCCGTAATTGGGACTATGCGCAAGCTGCGCCACGATTTCAAATTTCCCGGTTTCGCCGGCAACAAAAGGAATATCGATTTTTGCCCCCGGCCCGTCCGCGTGAAACGACAAAAGATCACGTGACCAGAAGACATCCTTATCGACGTGCGCTGTCCCGCCTTCCGTTCTTGTTTCCGCAATCGCGTTTTCTACCTCGATCTGTTGCGCGTTGCCGTGTGGCAGCCGGGCTTCGCCGTAGGGCGGTTCAGGAAGCTTGGTCGTAGCGATGCCTTGCTGATACCAGAACGCCACGCTGCTGAATAGATCCGGCCGCTCTTCGAAGGCGGAGCGCACCTTTCCGTCGTCGTTGTAGGTCCAACCGTAATGCTCGATGACAAAACGAAAGGATCGTTGAAAAGGAATAGGATCGGGTGTATGCCACCGGTATGCGCTTAGCCGCGCGCCGGTATCCGTTCCGTCCGCCACCGTTACACCTGTATAAGGTCCTTCGGCCACGCGCAAGCTCCACGCATCGTTAAAGTAGTCTTCCGTCCCGGTCCCTTCAATGCTCGGGCGTTTTTCCCCGTCAACGTAGAAATAATCGTCGCCTTCGCCAAACCATCCCGGTGCCGCCTGCACTACGCTCAGCACGGTGCCAACATACTGGCCGCGGCCGGTCACATTCAAAATCTCGTAATTCCGGCCCATCACTGCAGGCAATTCCTGACGATAGTAAGCATGGAAATAGCCGATATCGGCGGGAAGAGCAGGCACTTTTTTCCAATCCACGTGATAGTAAACGTTCGAAACTCGCCGCCGTCCCTCGTTGGTTATCGTGATGCGGCAGGATTTACGAAATGGCATCGGCCAGTAACTATTCCTCGCTCGCCCGCTCGACGCATTGCGGATCATCATCGAGTTGACCGGGCGTTCCTGTCCATGCCCAACGCCGAAAAAATCGCCGACAGGAGCATCCACGCTTGCAGTCGTGCTGCCGTCGTAATAAACACGAAAGCGCAGCAAGCGCGGCCAGCCATATTCATTAGCGGCTATCGTCAGCCAGATGTGTGTTACCACGCCAGGCCCTTGTAAATCGGCCAACACCAGTGTCTCTCCTGGAATGGGCCGCTTGCTGTCGTCATTGCTTTTAGGATCGGCATTGTTGCTCGAGACGCGCCGCGCGGAAAAGTCTTTCAGCGTGGCCAAGCCGAGCGGATCGCTATCTGCCGGCAACTGATACGCGCATAGATCGAGAACCACTAAAGTCATCAGAATGAGAAATCTGACCGGGCGTGTCATGAGCTTGACTTAGCAGTGTATAACGCATTTGGGTCGAGACACCCGCCCGCGAATTGTATCCGATATGAATGCGCTTGTTGCGGAAGGCCGCTAGCGCCGCTGAGCGGGTGGTACTTCTTCGAAACGGAAAAAGATCTTCTTCCCGCTATTCCTCGCCAGCGAAACCATTTCATCGGCGCCCTTGGAGGGCCCGCCGATCCGCAAACAGGCATCACAGCGCACGACCAATTCCCAGGAAATGGGATGAAAGATTTCGTTGAAAATCTCATCGCCGATTTGCCGGGATCCAGCGTGTTCAATCAACGGCAGCGCGAACCACTCACCCAGAACTGGAAGATGACCCAGCCGGAAGAGCCTGAGCGCCGCGTCCGTCATAGCATCGACGTTCGCCCTGATGCGTTTCGGATCGTCGTCGGTGCCAGACCTATAAGGGCCCGCTATCAGAATCATGAGCGATTCGGACATGAAAACCAAAATACTCCCTACGGCAGAGGATCGCGGTGAATTCTGGTTATGCGGTCTGCCGCCGGGTTGCCCTTATACAGACCAAAGCAACCAAGCCCCCGGCGACAAGCAGTAGCGCGCCCGGCTCCGGAACTGCGGCCGATTCGGGAATCGGCGTCGCGAGAAAGCCGTGCGCCGCGTCCACTGAAAACCCATACTCCCCGACAATCTGACCCGCATTATTGATGCCGTAGGCGTAAGTGAAGAGCGCCCCGGGCACGGAAAAACAGGTGAACGAACCTTCGTGGTATATAAAGCTGCAACCGCCGCTACCTTTCACAATCCATCCCACCATGTCCCCGGAATCGTTGATGCCGTTAATTATGGTCCCGTTAAGATAGGCGTCCACGAATCCCGGTTCGTCCACGATGGTGAAAACACCGTTGCTTTCTACAAAGCCATGTATGTAGCCGGTCGCGCCCGGGTATCGGAACGTCCCGGCAATCTGACCGACGTTGTTAATCGACGACGGGGTTGTCATACCAGCACCCGGGAAGTCGAGCGTCGTTAGCGCGCCATTGCTGTACAGATACCCGTGAGTTTCGCCGGGAGTTTGACTGTTCCCGATGGTTTGAGTGAACCCGACAATCTGGCCCGCATCGTTTATGCCTGACGCAGAGCTTAAGGGAAGCGAGGTGAATACGCCCCCGCTATGTAAGAACGCCGCATTTCCGTTGGTCGTGGAATACTCTCCGACAATCTGCCCTGCATTGTTAATATCTGAGGGTCTGGGAGCTGGGATATTAGTGAAGAAACCGTTCTCGTACTGGAATCCTGGAAAAGCTCCAACGATCCCGCCGATGTCGTTGATGCCGTACAGATATGTGTCGGAGGCGCCAGGCTGGTCGATAGTAGTAAACGAATACGAAGCCGCTCGACTTAACGTCGGCAAACTCCAAACACAAAGCACAACCGCCATCCACCGTCCCATGAGTCCCCAGCCCCGGCCAGTCTAACACGCGACACAGAGGGTTGCGCCGCATCCCCTTAATACTTACGAGGAGTGTGTGGATCGCTTTGGGCTGGCTAAGATGCGTTGAACTAAGCCGCTCCGCGGCAGGTCGTGTATGCGTTGCTGCCCTTGCTTTGTCCTGCCTCCTGATTTTGATCTGAGAGGCTTGCGCCACAGAGGTCCTGTTCACGACGATGCGCCTCCAGGGTAGAATCGACCCGGCGTTGTTTCTCGCGGTAAGCGTCCACGTCTCCTGGTTTTTTCGAAGGCTGAGGCGGCAGTGCCAACACTCTCTGGAAATCCTTGACGGCCGGCATCTCGGATCAGCGATGTCACTTCTGCAGCATCGGGCTCTTCGCTTCTAAGATAGTTGAATGCGATATCCGCCCCCTCGCGCGCGAATGCGATTGCCGCGGCTCGCCCGATTCCCGAATCACCGCCCGTGATTAGCGCCTTCCGTCCCGCCAGGCGGCCGCAACCTTGATAGCTTTGTTCGCCGTGGTCGGGCTTCGGACGCATCTCTTTTGCAAGTCCCGGTTGCTCGGTGCTTCTTGATCTTCGGCCCTGGATATTGCTTAGCCGGATTCTATTTGGGTGTCTTAGTTCGTTTTTGTGAGGCATTTGCGGTCTAACTCGCAAAAGTTAGACCAAGGGTTAGGTCAACGCGTTCATGCGCCTTTTACTAGGCGTCTCATTGCTGTTCTCTCGACGTCTTGACTCGGTGAATTCCTACGTTATGCGGTCTGCCGCCGGGCTGCCCTTATACAGACCAAAGCAACCAAACCCCCGGCGACAAGCAGCAGCGCGCCCGGCTCTGGAACTGCGGCCGATTCGGGAATCGGCGTCGCTATAAAGCCGTGGCTACTGGACGCCGAAAATCCGTAGGTTCCTACAATCTGACCCGCATTATTGATGCCGTACGCGTAAGTGAAGAGCGCGCCTGGCACGGAAAAACAGGTGAACGAACCTTGGTGGTATATGAAGCTGCAACCACCGCCGGGATTCGTAGTCCATCCCACTAGATCCCCTGAATCGTTGATGCCCGTAACATTGGTTGTGTAAGGATACGCATCCACGAATCCCGGTTCGTCCACGATGCTGTAAACACCATTGCTCTCGACAAAACCATGTGCGTAGCCGGGTTCGCCGGCGGTTGGGTATCTGAACGTCCCGGCAATCTGGCCAGCGTTGTTGATAGCCGACGGGAGCGTTGGATCGGCGCCGGGAAAGTGAATCGTAGTTAGAGTGCCGTTGCTATACAGATACCCTAGAGCTTTACCAGGATCGTAACGGCTTCCCAGAGCTTGAATGAATCCGGCAATCTGACCCGCATCGTTTATGCCTAACGGAGAGCTTGTGGGGAATGCGCCTGCCTCGGAGGTTAGGGGGAGCAAAGTGAATGCTCCGCCGCTGTATAAGACCCCATAGCTTCCACTCCCAAAATAGTTATAGCGTCCGACAATCTCCCCCGCATTGTTAATATCCGTTGGCGCAAAGCTTTCGGGGAGTGCAGTGAACGTACCATTCTCGTATTGGAATGCTGGATAACCCCCGACGATCTGCCCGGTATCATTGATGCCGTACAGAACGTTCTGAGTGGCGCCAGGCCGGTCAATGGTAGTAAACGAATACGAAGCCGCTCGACTTAACGTCGGCAAACTCCAAATACAAAACACAACCGCCATCCACCGTCCCATGAGTCCCCCAGCCCCGGCTAGTCTAACACGCGGCACAGAAGGTTGCGCCGCATCCCCTTAATACTTACGAGGAGTGCGTGGATCGCGTTGGGCTGGCCTAAGATGCGTTATCGGTTCTCAGCTGCCTCATCATACTTAGGCCATCCATCAAAATGCGGCTCTCCGCCATCTTGCCCGCCACCACGCGATCGAGCACCATGCCCGTCACCTTGATCTGTCTTCCCGTCGCGCTAATACCGAGAAACTCGCCGCGATGCGTCCCTGACCAAGTGAATCGGCTGAAGACTTTATCGCCTTCAGCGACCATCTCGTCCACAGTCCAATGAATATCCGGAAATGCCGCACGCATTCCGGCGATAACTTCTTTCAGGCCCTCTCGTCCTCGTTTCTGGCCGGGCAGTGGATCAAGCTCCAGAAAGTCGACGGCAACCAGATCGTCCGCTCGCTCCAGTCGTCCCTGGTTGATGACTTCTTCAACAAACGTGCGAATCAAGTTCTTGTTCTCAGTAGTTGTCATTCTCTTCTCTGATTCCAGCTCCTTCGTTAGTCCGGGTTCTTGCCATAGTAACCAAGCCGTCAAGTTTCACCCGTCACTCCCGCTCAGTGCGAAGATAAAGCCGATGAAACCTCTGATGAGCCGCCGCCATATGATCGCTTCCGGCGCAGCCATACCCTTGGCGCTGGATACGCATTTGGCTGCCGCTGCGCTTGCCCCGCCGCCGTATACAGTCTCGATCAATATCGAAATCATGTTCCCCCGAACCATGCCGCGGCCCCAGCGGATGGAGATCGTTGCCGCCCAGGGCTTCAAGGCTTATAGCTTCTGGCATGCAACGGACGAGGAACGCGACGCCATGCTTAAGGTCCAGCAGCGGACCGGCCTGAAGTGCGCCAGCATTTCGGGCACGGCAAACCTGGGAAGTTCTACTGGACTTACCAAACCCGGCATGGAGCAGGCCTATCTCGATGAGATTGCCACCTATGCCAAGATCGCAGCGACGTTTGGCGGCGCGCAGCCAATCATATTTGTAGGCCAGGTGCAATCGGACGTTCCCTGGGAAACGCAACGATCCCAGATCGTCAGCGGGCTCAGGAAAGCCGGCGAGATCGCGAAGGAACAGGGCGTGATGCTGGTCATGGAACCGCTCAGTTCCCGAGCCGGCCGGCCGCGTATGGCGTTGGATACTGCCGCGGTCGCGTTCCCTGTAATCGATGAAGTCGCGCATCCGAATGTGAAAGTCTGCTTCGATATGTTCCATCTGCAATTGATGGAAGGGAATATTTCCACCCATCTTCGCGAAGGTCTGACGAAGGGCTGGATCGGACTGGTGCAGATTGGCGAGGTTCCCGGACGCAAGGAACCGGGGACGGGTGAGATCGACTACGCGTACATACTCCGCGTCCTGCGTGAATTGAATTACAAGGGCTATGTAGATACGGAAATGGGCACTACAAGCACTCCCCAAGCCGCCATGGAATTAACTCGAAAATTGTCACTCGAGAATTAGGGTTTTAGTCCACCGGTGCAATAACCCAAAGAAACGCCTCACCCAGAGTCGCGAATCGACCGTTACAGTTCTTGATTCTGGATCACCTCAGAAGACAACTCGCCCATTAACAGCTCCTTACGGGTGATCGAAAATTGACTCGCCGTGTCTTGCTAACACCCGTGACGCAGGGCAAGATTCCTCTCGGCGCGAGTCAGCAATCGACCGCAAAGTTCGTGCACTCGATCAAGACACAGGTAAGGTATTCTCAGAAACTACGCTTCCGGCGGCTCTCGAAGATATCCCAGCAGTCTACGAAATGAACGGCCCCGAATATCTAGTCGTTTGCGCCACCGTCTACATAGCGTTCGCGCTTCCCAAGAGCCAGAGCTAAGCGCTAATCGCTAAAAGCTAGCCTTTCAACAAATACGGTCGCATCATTTCTTTATCCTCATGCTCGAGCATGTGGCAGTGCCAAACAAAACGTCCGGGCTCACCCTGAAATGGAGTAATAATCCGCGTCACCTGGCCGGGCGGACAAAGAATCGTATCCTTCCAACCGCTCTCTCCGGGGGACGGTCGGGAAGGCGCGCCGGTAAGTACAACTTCCGATGTACGTTGATGCCGCTTTACGTCAAAACGGCAGCGATCTAGGAGCTGAAAATGCACCGCATGCAGATGGATTGGATGCGCATCCATCGTGGTATTCACCATCTCCCAAATTTCGACAGTTCCGTTCCGCGGATCCTCTGTGATCGGATCGTTGAATTTCATGCCATTCAGCAATGTCTCATGCAGCATTCCACCCGGTGACTTTTTTTCTACCAGCAGATGCCGCCGCGTCTTTACCGCGACGTCTTCGCGTAAGCGGGGTACGTCCGCTAGCCGCGCCGGCAAATCCCAGTTCATTGCCGTGGCGCTCAAGGACCGCCGTACATGAAACTGCATCACTAGCCTCACGCTCGGCATACCGCCCGAAGGATAAGGAGCTGGCGCATCGTTCGTGAGCATAAGATGACGGCCTTCCCGCCCCCGGAAATCAATAATTACGTCCGCGCGCTCTCCGGGCATAAGCAGCAGAGAATCGCGCGATGCGGGTTCCGCAAGCAACCCGCCATCGCTCGCGATCTGTAAGAGTGGCTGCTGCGGCAGCAGCGACAACTGATAAACGCGCGAATTTGATGCGTTCAAGAGACGAAATCGATACGGTCGCGGTTCCACCGCAAAATAGGGCCAAACACGGCCGTTTACAAGCAACTGGTTTCCAAAGAATTCCGGGACCCACGGCGTCTCGATCTTCGGCCCTGTCGGATAGCTAATCCGTCCGCGGGAATCAAGAATTCGGTCTTGCAGGACGAGCGGAACATCGTATGGACCGGAAGGCAGACCAAGCCGCCGCTCTTCCGGATCATTTAGTATGTAGAAGCCGGCGAGTCCCATCATGGCGTTGAGCCTCGTGATGCCCATCGCATGGTCGTGGTACCAGAGCGTAGCGCCCGGCTGCCGGTTCGGATATATAGTTTTTTGCGAGTTGCCCGGCGTCACCCAATCATCCGGATAACCATCGCTCGCTGCCGCCACATGTCCGCCATGCAGGTGAATGGTGGTGCGTACCTCGGGAACATCTTTTTCAGCTCCGCACAGACTATGGTCGATCGTCAGCCGATGCCGCGCCGGCAACTTGTTGACCCATTCCACTTCGACCATGCGCCCGCGCTCGGCCGTTATCGTCGGGCCTGGCATGGCACCTTCGAATCCCCAAACGATAGTTGGCGGAAGGTCGCGATGCAGTTTTTGCCGGAACTCCGAAATTTCGATTCGATAATGCGCTACGCCGCCGTTTTGCGCCGCTGGCGCCAGCACGCGCGGAACCGGCAATGGATCGACAAAGGGCTCCAGCCACACGCCCGCGAGCATATTCGACGTGTCCTCGTCCGATTGCGCCGCCATATAGCTCGCGAAACCGAGGCCGCCAAGGACCTGCCTACGAGTCAATTTCATCACTGTGCTCGTGACACGAAATCCGCTGCATAGGCTCTCAAGGCCATGCCGTTCGCAATCTCACTGGTATTCGAATCGTTGTCAGTTATCAATGTTTGCGACGAGATCTTCCCTTTTTCGAATGGTTGCACGCTGAGCAAGAAATTCTCGCCCTGCACGAATGCCCATCTGCCATCAGCGCTCACTGCGATCGCCTGCGCCTCTTTTCCCGTTAAGCGCGTCTTGTACGAGATCTTCTTCCCGCCATCGGATAGCTCTGCTAAGAGCACATTGCGACCCGTCACGAAAACCTTTCCCGCCGAATCCAGCGCCAACGCTCGGATTTCCGCACCATCAATCAACGTCGACCATCGCAGACCCGAACCATCTCTATTCAAGACGGAAACGAAGCCCATTCCTCGAGAGCTCGGGCCAACGCGAACACGATTCGTATGCGGAAATTCGCTCGAGCCCGTGCCGCCCGCAACATACGCATTTCCGTCCGCGTCAACGGCCATGTCTGAAATCCACCCGTCCACATCTGCCAAATACGTCGCGTAAACCGGAGCAATGCCCATCGGTTTGGACAGATCAACCAACATCACGAAGCCACGCTTCTGCCCCGTGTCCGGAACATTCTTGTCCCACACTCCGGCCGTTGTAGGAAAGCATGCGGCCTTGGTATTTCCAGCGATCCAAAGATGGCCTGAATTATCGACCGCAAGCGCCGAGACTTCGAGTGAGGCGTCTCTGCAACCAGCCACAACAGAGTTGTATACAATACTGCCGTTCGCGGAATACTTGCGCACCTCAAGCCCGGCAAGCAGGTGAAACGCTACAAACAAATTGCCCTGCGAATCCGGAATGACAGCATCGGCTATATCGGCTCCAAAACTCTTCAGATTGCGGCGATAGAGATCGAGAAATTTCTCGTATGGCGCACCAGGAAGTGACCAGATCAGTGCGCTACGATGGCGCTGCGGCATACATGGGCCAATGAGAAAACCTTCCGCCACGTCGCAAAAGCCGGGACCAGCCGGCGTATGGAACTTCAGATCTTTGACTTCCGCAATTCCACCCCCGTCCACAACGGCGCGCAGCGTATGCGTCCCGGACATCAATCCCGATCGCAAGTTAAGTTCGATCGAAAGCCGCTCGTTAGGTATGGGCTGTATGCTGTCGTACTGCGGTTTCCCGTCCAACAGAATCTGATAATGCCGAATGCCATGTTCGCCGACCGCATTGGCCTGCACACTAATATGAAAATACTCAGGGATTGGTTCATCGGTCGGGCCCGGTGAGCAAATGAAAACGCCTGGACCCGAATGCTCGACGCTGCAGCTTGTCTGCGCATCCAAACAACGAAGCAAAACGAGCAATAGAACTGAACCGCGCGCGTAAGCAAGCGGCAACAAATCGACCATTCTCCAGATTTGGTCTTAAGGTATCACGGAGTGGGTTGCGGCCGGTACAAGCCCAGTTCTTCACCTGCATAACCCTGGTGGCGAAGAAAATTTGGCCGGTGTGCTGGTGGAAATGCTCAACGACTGATAGATCGCGTTCAGAACCGAGACCGGACTGGTCGGCGGATTGATAGTGTCAAGCAGGCTCCCGGCCGCCATGCTGGAGTCACAACTTCGAAAAAATCGCGATCTCCCCTCAATCCATCAAGTTGCCGCACCCACTGGCTCCGGACTGCACACCCCTTAAGCGAAACTCGCGCACGAAGGAGCCACCCTAAATTATGTCGACTCAAGCGCAGGTTGCAGCCAACCAAGCCAATGCTCAACTCTCCACCGGTCCGAAGACGGAAGAGGGCAAGGCCGCATCCTCAAAGAATCATTTAAGCCACGGCCTTACGTACAAAGGCGGCATGTTCATCCTGTTGCCTTGGGAGGACGCCCGCGAATATGACCAACTCGTCGTCGACCTCAAAAGCGAGCACCGCCCAACGAGCTGTACCGAAATGATTCTGGTGGAACGCATGGCCCAGCACCACTGGCTTCGCAATCGCGCCGAGCTCCTTCAGTCCGATTGCTTCCATGACGACAGCTCCATCGACGAAAAACGTCTCGCTCTTTTCCTCCGTTACCAAACGACTCACGAGCGCGCCTTCCATAAATGTCTGAACGACCTGCTAAAGCTAAGAGCCGAAAAGCGCAAAGTGGAAATTGGCTTCGAATCGCAAGAGCGCGCGAAAGAGGAACACACCCGCAAACAGGAGAATCACGAAATGGCAAAAGAACGCGAAAAATGGACCGTCGTCCTCGTCCAAGCCAGGATCGATCACCAACAGGTCCTCACTAGAAGCCACCAAGCGGCTCAAAAAGCCGCCTAGGTCTTCTGACTTCCGTCTCCTGACCCCCGGTCTCCTCTATTGCTATACTGCGTCTTGATGTCCTTGAATGCTCATCGCCATTTGCATCACCATCACCCGATGGTCTAGAGGCGAGTCCGCGTTCAATCTTCCAGTCAATTGCAACCGGCCCGCCGCCCTAGGTGGGCTTTTTCATTTTCGACGGATAGCACTATGAGCGAACTTCTCAATTTCGACAAGCAAAATGGCCTGATAGCGGCCGTCGTCCAGGATGCCAATACCAAACGTGTCCTCATGATTGGCTACATGAATCGCGAAGCGTTCGACAAGACACTCGCCACTCGCCACGTCACGTTTTTCAGCCGCTCGCGCCAGAAACTTTGGACCAAAGGCGAAAGCTCCGGCCACTTCCTTCTTCTCGAGTCCATCGCAACCGATTGCGATGGCGATGCCCTCCTGGTCCAGGCCAAACCTCTCGGACCCGGCGTCTGTCACGACGGCTATGAAAGCTGTTTCTATCGAACGTTCGAAAACGGAAGCTGGGTCGAATCAGAAGCGCGGGCCTACGATCCGGACACCGTCTACGGGGTTAAACAGTGAAGCTCAAGCTCGGTATTCCCAAGGGCAGCCTCGAAACCGCCACCATTGATTTGTTCCGCCGCGCCGGTTTCAATATCGCCACCAGCAGCCGCAGCTACTACCCATCGATCGACGATCCCGAACTGGAGTGCATGTTAATTCGCGCTCAGGAGATGGCACGCTATGTCGAAGACGGAGTTCTCGATGCTGGTCTCACCGGCCGTGATTGGGTCGAGGAGAACGAAGCGAACGTCGTAACCGTTGTCGATCTGGTCTACGCCAAGCAGAGCTTCGGCAAAGTCCGTTGGGTTCTTGCAGTCCCCGAATCGTCCCCCTGTAAGACTATTCAGGATCTCGAAGGAAAAATCATCGCCACCGAATTGGTCTGCACCACCGAACGCTATCTGGCGAATAAGGGCGTAAAGGCACGCGTCGAATTCAGTTGGGGCGCAACCGAAGTAAAGCCGCCGGATTTGGCTGATGCCATCGTTGAGGTTACTGAAACCGGCTCCTCTCTTCGCGCCAATAATCTCCGCATCGTCGAGACGGTGATCGAGTCGAACACGCAATTAATCGCCAACGTCGACGCCTGGGTCGACCGCTGGAAACGCCGTAAGCTCGAAGACATCAAGCTGCTGCTCGAAGGCGCAATGAATGCGCTTGGCAAAGTAGGCCTTATGTTGAACGTCCAGCGGCACGACCTTACCAACGTGCTAAACGTGCTTCCGTCCTTGAAAAATCCCACGATCTCGCAGTTGAGCGACGAAGCTTGGGTCGCCGTCAACACCATTCTCGAAGAGTCCACTGTTCGCACCATAATTCCGCGCCTGAAAGAGGCTGGCGCGCAGGGCATCGTGGAATATCCGCTGAATAAGATCGTGATGTAGGCCCGCGTGTGATCAAAATAATCAAGAATCCGCCGCAGCCGAGCCGCGACCGTAAGGAAGGGGGCGCCGAAGATGCGGTCCGGCCCATTATCGACGCCGTGCGCCGTGAAAGAGACGCCGCGCTCCGCAGATACGCACGGCAACTCGATGGTCTCGCCGATCTGCCCCTCCGCCTGACCGAAAAGGAACTCAACGAAGCCGCGTCTGCCATGCCGTCGAGCGTCCGTCAGGCTGCCGAAATCGCTATTCGCAACATTCGCCAATTCGCCGAGGCGCAACTTCCTAAAGAACGCTTTGAAGAATTTTCGCCCGGCCGTAAGCTCGGCTGGATTGTCCGGCCGCTCGAAGCCGTTGGCTGTTACGTTCCCTCAGGCCGCTATCCGCTGCCTTCCACCCTGCTGATGACGGCATTGTTCGCGCAAACCGCTGGAGTGCCGCGTATCGTTGTGGCTTCTCCGAAGCCTTCCATCGAAATCCTGGGCTGCGCTCATTTGCTCGGCATAACCGAGTTCTATCGCGTGGGTGGTGCGCAAGCCATCGCTGCTATGGCTTTGGGCACTCCGACGATTCCGCGCGTCGATCGTATCGTCGGTCCTGGCAATGCCTATGTCGCTGCCGCCAAGAAACTGCTCGCCGGTGAAGTCGGAATCGATTTTCTCGCCGGGCCTACCGAAATTCTGATTCTCGCTGCCTCGGGAGATCCCAAAACGATCGCCGCCGACATGCTCGCCCAAGCCGAGCACGATCCTTCGGCTTCCGCCACACTGGTTACAACCTCAATTTCTCTTGCCGAAGCCGTAGCCGCCGAAATTGAGCGCCAGCTCGAAACTCTGCCCACCGCCGTCATCGCCCGCCAGTCGATCGATCATGCGAGTGGCATCATAGTCGTCCCCCATATGGATGACGCCGTCGCGTATTCGAATCAGGCCGCCCCTGAACATCTCAGTCTCCATGATCCTTCTTTGCTACCCGAGATCCGCAACGCCGGCACCGTCTTTTTGGGCGCGAATTCGCCGGAATCCGCGGGCGACTATGCTTGCGGACCCAGCCACGTCTTGCCCACCGGCGGCGCAGCGCGTTTGCGTGGCGGTCTTTCTACCGCCGACTTTGTCAAAGTAATCGCCGTTCAGTCTCTGACGCCCGCTGCGTTATCCGAACTGGCGCCCACCATCGCCACGCTCGCCCGCGCGGAAGGCTTAGAGGCACACGCCCGCTCCGTGGAGGTTCGTTGTGTCCTCTAACCCGACGCCCCGGCGCGCTGTACTCGACATGGCGCCCTATCATCCTCCCACCGGCGGCCGCCGCAGTAAGCTCCGCCTCGATTTCAACGAAAATACGGTGGGCGCTCCCCCGCATGTCATCGATTTCATCAAACGGTATCTTACTGCTGCCGATCTCAGCATCTACCCCGAATATGAAAATGCGCTCGAAGATCTCTCCCGTCACTTCGGCGTATCCATCGATCAGTTCACGCTCACCAACGGCACCGATGAAGCCATCCAGCTCCTCATCAATACTTACGTGGAAGACGGCCACGAGGTCCTGGTGTTGCGTCCGTCGTATGCCATGTACAAGTTCTACAGTCAGCTCGCCGGTGCTCGTGTGGAAGAGCTTGATTACCGTCCTGGCACACTGGCGTTTCCGGTCGAAGAACTCCTAGAGCGCATCACGTCCAATACGCGTGCCGTGCTCATCAGTAACCCCAACAATCCTACGGGTACCGGCACTCAGGTCGCGGCTCTGCGCAAAATTCTTGAAAAGGCCGACCACGCCCCTGTACTGATTGACGAAGCCTACTACGAATTCAGCGGCGTAACCATGCTCCCGCTGCTCGATGAGTATTCGAATCTATTTGTTAGCCGGACGTTTTCGAAAATCTACGGAATGGCCGCCATGCGCTGCGGCTGCCTCTTTTCGCAAGGCGCCAACATGGCGTACGCGCGCAAGGCCCAATCGCCGTACAGCGTAAATTCTCTCGCCGCCATGGCGGTGCGCATTGCCGTTCAAGATCAGACATTCGTCGAAGAGTATGTCCTTGAAGTTCTCACGGCGCGCGAGCTTCTCTACGTCGGTCTCGAACGCCTGAACATTCCGTATATCAAAAGTCAGGCCAACTTCGTGTTATTCCAGGTAGGCGATCGTGCTATCGAGCTGCGTGATGAGCTTCGCCAGCGGGGCGTCCTTGTCCGTGATCGCAGCTATGAGCTAGCCGGCTGCCTGCGCGTCACCGTCGGTACCCGCGATCAGATCCGCCGCTTTCTCGACGAATTGGAGCAGATTTGGTGAATCACCCCGACGTAATCGTATTCGACATGGACGGCGTCCTCGTCGAAGTCATGCAATCTTATCGCGAAGCAATCCGCGAAACCGTCCGCCACTTCACCGGGAAAGCCGTGTCGCATGATCTGATTCAGGATTTCAAAAACGCGGGCGGATGGAACAACGATTGGCTGTTATCGCACCGCCTGATTCAGGATGACGGCGTGGAGGTCGAATATCCGGCCGTGGTCGATTATTTCAATCGCGTCTTCCTGGGACAGAACGGCGATGGACTCATCCTCCGCGAGCAATGGATGCCCCACGACAACTTGCTGGAAAATCTGAGCCGGCGTGCCTCACTGGCTATTTTCACGGGCCGCGCCCGCTATGAAGCCGACGCGACTCTCACGCGGTTTGCTCCACGCATCCGTTTTGATCCGCTGATAACGGATGACAGCGTAGCCAATCCGAAACCCGCCCCCGACGGTCTGCTGCTCATCAAGCAGCACTATCCGGACAAGCATATCTGGTACCTGGGCGACACCGTAGACGATGCGCGCAGCGCCCAGGCGGCCGACGTCCCATTCATCGGCGTTTCGACCCCGCATAATCCGCGCCACGCAGAGATCACCCAAATCCTCCGCCAGCACGGTGCCTTCAAAGTGATCGCTGACATCAACGAGCTGGAATCCATGGTGCTGGCATGAGACAGGCCTCCGTCGACCGCAACACCAAAGAAACACAAATCCAAGCGGAGCTTTGCATTGAGGGCTCTGGTGCTTACGAGATTTCAACCGGCATCCGTTTCTTCGATCACATGCTGGAGCTCTTCTCCAAACACGGCGGCTTCGATCTGAAACTCACTGCCAGGGGCGACCTGGATGTGGATCAACACCACACCGTCGAAGATGTCGGCATTGTTTTAGGTGATTTATTCACCAAGGCTCTAGGCGACCGCCGCGGCATTAACCGCGCTGGCTATTTCGTCCAGACGATGGATGAATCGCTGGCCGTAGTCGCGATAGATCTTGGCGGGCGTCCGGCGCTCGTCTACGACCAGCAAGTCAACGTGGTGCATGTCGGCGATCTCCAGACCGAATTGCTGGAAGATCTGTTCGACGGCTTTGCCAATCACGCCGGTGCGAATGTGCACGCGAAAGTTCTCTACGGCCGCTCGAATCATCACAAAATCGAAGCAATTTTCAAGTGTTTTGCCCGTGCCCTGCGCTACGCCTGTTCTACCGACGAACGATTAAAAGATCAGCTTCCCTCGACCAAGGGTTTACTATGACGACCATCGTCGACTACGGCGCGGGCAACATCCGGTCGGTGCAAAACACGCTCGAGGAACTCGGTGCCGATTTCGCCGTCACCAGCGACCCGGCTGCAGTCAGCGGTGCGCAAAAAATTATCCTTCCTGGCGTAGGTCATTTCGGCCAGATGATGCAGGCGATCGACCGTCTGCGCTTGCGCGACGTTCTTCTCGAACGAATCCGCGCGGGCGTGCCGTTCCTTGGCATTTGTATCGGTCTGCAATGTCTGTTTGAAGGCAGCGAGGAATCGCCATCGAGCCGCGGCTTGGGACTTTTTTCGGGCTGCGTACGGCGTTTTGTTGGCGACGCGCGCATTCCGCACATGGGCTGGAACTCCCTTGAAAAAACCAGCCCATCCAAGCTCCTTGCGCAGCTTGAAAATGGAACGTTCACTTACTTCGCGCATAGCTATTACGCGCCTGTAAATGAATCCACTGCGGCCACTTGCACCTACTTGCATCCCTACTCGGCCGTCCTCGAAAAAGGCAACGTCTATGCTGTCCAGTTCCACCCCGAAAAGTCGGGGCCCGTGGGCTTGCATGTAGTAAAAAATTTCCTGGAAGTGTAGTAATGCTCGCCAAGCGAATCATTCCTTGTCTCGATGTAACCGGCGGACGCGTGGTGAAAGGGGTCAACTTCGTTGGATTGCGCGATGCCGGCGATCCCGTCGAACTCGCCGAACGGTATAACGCACAGGGCGCGGACGAACTGGTCTTTCTCGACATCACCGCCTCGAGCGATGCGCGCGAAATCATGGCCGATCTGGTTGCGCGTACCGCGAGAAAGGTTTTTATTCCATTGACCGTCGGCGGTGGCCTGCGTGCCGTCGCGGATGCTCGTAAAATCATCCTGGCCGGAGCCGACAAGGTAAGCATCAACACCGCAGCTGTTCGCCGTCCGGAACTGATCCGCGAGCTGAGCGAAGAATTCGGCGCGCAGGCCGTCGTCCTTGCCATTGACGCCCGCCGCTCCGGGGCGGGGAAATGGAACGTTTACACCAAAGGCGGACGTCACGATGAAGGCATCGACGCTGTCGAATGGGCCGCTCGCGGCGAATCGCTGGGAGCTGGAGAAATTCTGCTCACGTCGATGGACACAGATGGCGTTCAAACCGGTTTCGATTGCGCTCTGACCAGAGCCGTCGCCGCCGCCACCACCGTCCCTGTCATCGCCTCAGGCGGCGCAGGAAGCCCGGAAGATTTCGTCGCTGTTCTCACCGAGGGTCGCGCTGATGCCGCTTTGGCCGCTTCCGTATTCCACTACGGCAAGTATTCCGTCGCAGATCTCAAACATGCCTTGGAGGAAGCCCGAGTACCCGTGAGGCCCGCCGCGTGATCGTTCCTTGTATCGATCTCATGGACGGCAAGGTCGTACAGCTCGTCCAGGGCCGCGAGAAGGCTCTCGAAGGCAAATCAATCGATGAAATGCTACGCCTCTTCGATGGCTTTCCCCAGATTCAAGTCATCGACCTCGACGCCGCCATGGATCGCGGCTCGAACAGCGAATTAGTGAAATACCTTGCCGGTCACGCCATCGTTCGCGCTGGTGGCGGCGTCCGTTCTGTCGAGCGTGCGCGCCAGCTTCTCGATCAGGGTGCATATCGCGTCATAGTTGGCACTGCCGCTTTCTTGGTTCCCGGATTTCTCGCACTACTGGCCGCCGCTATCGGGCCCGAACGTGTCATCGTGGCGCTCGATAGCAAACAGGGCCGGGTTGTGGTCAAAGGCTGGAAGGAATCCACCGCATTCACAGCCGCCGAAGTGATCGCACAGTTCGAACCCCATTGCTCCGGATTTCTCTGCACCTATGTAGACAAGGAAGGTATGCTTCAGGGCACCGACCTTGAATGGTTCCGTGGCCTTCGCCAGGCTACGAATCACGAACTGACCGCCGCCGGCGGAATTACTACACTCGCTGATATCGCCGCTCTTACCGCCCTCGACATCCACTGCGCCATCGGCATGGCGATTTACACTGGCCGGCTCGATCTCGACGAATTGCGTAAGTTGAATCTGATCAAATCAAATTGAGGTCTATCGCACGATGAAGTGGCTTAGTTTATCCCTTTTCTTGGTGCTCGTCGCTTACCCGGATACTTCGGACATCAAGGATGTCATCACCGGTCAGAAGGCTTTCGTCAGCTACAAAGACGAGAAGCCCGGCATTACTCGCAGGATCACTGTGTCCGATCTCCCCCAGCCATACGCCACGCAAGGTGTCTCGAATGCCCCAAAGGTAGTTCCCAAACCGGACGATGCCTGGCCGCAGGCCCCGAAAGGCTTCAAAGTAGAGCGATACGCCGAAGGTCTTGACTATCCACGTGAAATCAAGACCGCTCCGAACGGTGACATGTTCGTCGCCGAGAATCATACTGGCGAGGTCCTGGTATTTCGCGGCATCTCGGGCGATGGAAAGCCACTCGAAAAATCCACTTTCGCTACTGGCCTCAAAAATAATTTCGGCATCGCCTTCTATCCGCTCGGCCCAGACCCCAAATGGGTTTATGTCGGCAACACGAATTCGATTGTGCGGTTTCCCTATAAGAAAGGCAATTTAAAGGCTTCCGGTCCTGCCGAAACCATCATTCCCGAGCTTCCTGCTGGTGGCGGCCACTCCACACGCGACATCGCCTTCTCGCCAGATGGCAGTAAGATGTTTGTCTCTGTCGGCTCCGCTTCCAACGTTGACGATCCCGACACGCATCCCCGCGAATTTCACCGCGCCAACATCCTTGAATACACACCAGAAGGCAAGTTCGTGAAGATTTACGCCGCGGGTATCCGCAACCCGGTCGGTATCGCTATCAATCCGGTCACTGGTCAGCTATGGTGCTCAACCAATGAACGCGACATGCTGGGCGACAATCTCGTTCCCGACTACATTACCTCGGTGAAGGAAGACGGATTTTATGGCTGGCCCTGGTATTACATCGGCAATCATCAGGACCCGCGCCTCGCCGGCAAACGTCCGGAATTAGCTTCTAAAGTCACCGTGCCGGACGTCCTCCTGCAGCCTCACAACGCATCACTCCAGTTGACTTTCTATTCCGGTAAGCAGTTTCCGGCGCAGTATCACGGCGACATCTTTGCCGCCGAGCACGGATCGTGGAATAAATCCGCGCGCGCTGGTTACGAAGTTATCCGCATTCCCCTCGACAATGGCAAATCCGGCGGCGCGTACCAGGATTTTCTCACTGGCTTCGTCACCGCGGAAGGTCAGGTCTGGGGGCGTCCCGTGGGCATCGCCACCGCGCCTGACGGTTCTCTGATGGTGGTCGATGACGGTTCGAAATCGATCTGGCGCGTAAGCTACACGGGTAAGTGAGAAATCTTAGCGCGCTCGACGGCGTGAGCTTGTTTGTTCTCCTGTCGACATCTCTTGCCCTGGCGAGTTCAGTGAAGTCACTGCGCATAGTCAGTTGGAATATCGACCACGGTAGCAACCTGGACGTCATTTGCGCGGAGCTTCAGAAGAACCCGGCCGATCTATTCCTGTTTCAGGAGGTCGACCAGAATGCAGCACGTTCGGGTCAACAGGATGTTGCCGCCGAACTGGCGAAACGTCTTGGCATGCATTTCGCCTACGCTGCCGAATTCGAGGAATTGAGCCAGGAAAACGGCCGCCCGGCATTCATCGGTCAGGCCACACTGACTCGCCTTCCGATCCTCAAATCGCGAGTTCTGCATTTTCAAAAGCAGTCCGGTTTCTGGAAGCCGCGCGCCTGGTTGCCGTCTTCGCTGCCTCTCATGCAAAGGCGACTTGGTGGACGCGTTGCGCTAGTGACCGAGTTGGAGTTCGCCGGTCGCCGCATGGTTGTCTACAACGCCCATCTGGAAAGCCGCAGCCCAGGCCCGATTCAAGCCGCCCAGATCGACGAAATGCTGGCCGATCTCAAGCAATATCCCGCCTCCACTCCTGCAATCCTTGGGGGCGATCTTAACACTAAATATTTCCCTTCGATATTCCTCCACAAGCTGGAGCAAGCCGGTTTTCACAGCTCGACCGGAGAGCGAATCGAGCGGACGCACACCATCGCCATGGCTCTCGACTGGTTATTTGCCAGAGGCCCTATTAAGCTGGAGAGCGGCGCGGTGCGGCGCGACATCAAAGGGTCGGATCACTATCCGGTTTATGCCCGTCTCGTGGCAGTCCACTGAGGTCACTCAGACCCGGTCGATGTTCTTGAACACGTCGGCGATATTGGTCTTCACGCCGCCTCGTACCCGCGCCGCCGCATCTATGTTCGGCTCGGTGTGGTCCTGATTTCCCATCAGGTACTCGACGTAACCGTTCGATTGAATCGATTTCAACGATTCGACGGTAATCTCTGCCTGCAGGTCGGCTGCGGTTTTACCCGCCTTTTTTCCGGCACCCACCTTTTCCGCGAGTTCTTCAATGTAATTGCGTTCGTTCGTCATCGGCTGACGGTTGTGCTGCGCAGGTCCGTGACCAGGCATCACATGGTCGAAGCTCAGCTTCGCAACGGAATCGATCGTCTTCGGCCACACTTTGGGATATCCATCCGCAATGAATGGCAGCGTGCCGAGAATCATGTCGCCCGTCGCCACCGCCTGCGCTTGTGGACAAAACACGACCACATCGCCGCCGGTGTGCGCGTGCCCGTGATACTCAATATGGAGGTCGCGGGCCTTGTCTTTGATGATGTGCGACGTGCCGAATGTAATGGTCGGCAATTCCAGCTGATAGTTCCGCAATTCCGCCTGATAAGCCCGTAACTGACGAATACGGCTCTCGCACCACGCTTTCTCGACAGCCGATTGGGCTTTGCTTGCGCGGGCCTCCATAGCGTCGATCTGCTGCGGCACTGCGGCAAGAGACGCCTGCAGCCGTTGCTCGGCTAAGTCCGACATCAGCTTTTTTGTCGGTTCGCTCGCGATGAAATCAATCTTGTTTCCCGTCGCGCGATAGGCGTGGTCGCCCTGTGTATGGTCCCAATGAAAGTGAGTGTTCACCACGTAGCGCACGGGCTTCGTTGTGATTTCGCGTTTGATCTGCGCGATCAGTGCGGCGGCGGCCGACGGCTTCGAATGCGCGTCCACAATCAGCACATCGTTTGCATTTTCAAATATGGCGGCGTTGCAATTGGTGACCGCCTGCGGCCGTGATTTCGCAAAGTACGCGCCGCTGGCCACTCTCTCGATATCGAATAGAGTTGCGGTGCTCTCCGGTGCCATCGCACGCGCCCAAGCGGCCCGATAATGCGCCAGTTCGAGCACCGAAGCGCCCGCCAGGCAACGAAGCAAACTCCGTCGAGATAGATCGTGCATGCTTCATACTATATAGGCTCATTCTGATCGCGAATCCTTGCTGAAACAGAGAGCTTCCAGAGGTTGAGATTTGAGGCGATCGAACGGCCTTGAAACCGCGATCCGCCATCTGGATGATTAAACCCCTGTTGTCTGGAATGAGAAATAAAAAATGATGGTACTGATTCTCATGGTACTGGCCGAGGAAGCCCCCGGACTGGTAGCCTTTGACTTTCTGCATAGGGTAAGGGTCAGGTGAGCGTCCGGGTGACAACTTCGCCCGGAGCGTCGTGGGCCTGATTTAACCCGTCGAAGAATGCCGGTGAACTGTAACGGAGGTCTGTCACTATGCGCAGCTTTTCGATGGCCCGCGACTCGTGGCGCCCACACAGCAGCTTAGCTGGCTGCAATTTTATTCCAGTAGCCGTCCGGACCACTGCTAGCGAGAGCCTCGCGCCGGACGCGAGACGACGGAGCCGAGAGGCGCCCACCTCACATCTACACCGTCTGCTGCGAGCGTTGTTTCTTTGTATTTGCTTGAACGCAGGGGCCGCTCTGCACGCAGCCGATTCTGTAGCCGTGGAAAATGCAAAGCCCGGAACTACCGCCTGGCAGCTCACCAATCCAGCGACAATGTTCGGGAACAATGTCCTCGATCCCGCTGTCTATGCCGGTGCCGAAATCCAGGGTTACGCTTCGCGGACCAGCGTGAATCAGGGTGGCTCGATCGATTTTCACGTCCGAACCATAAACACAAACTCCTACACACTCTCGGTTTTTCGGATGGGCTGGTACAGCGGGACGGGCGCCCGTCTCATGTTGGGTCCAATTACCCTGCCTGGCGTTGTTCAGCCAATGCCGCCGGCGCCGGTATACCAACCAGTCGGCACGGGCATTGTGGAGTGCAATTGGAGTGTCTCCTATAGCCTCACGGTTCCAACAGACTGGGTCAGCGGAGTCTATCTGGTCAAGCTATCGCTGTCCTCACCGGCGAAAGAGAGCTACATCGTTTTTGTTGTGCGCGACGATGCTCGCAATTCGCCAATCCTGTTTCAGTCCAGCGTTACAACCTATCAGGCGTATAACGAGTGGGGAGGTAGCTCTCTCTACAGCACTACGCCTGAGGGCGACAAGACCGGCGTTGAGGTCTCATTCAATCGCCCGTATTGGCGGAATTTCGGTGCAGGAGATTTCATCAGCCTTAGCGGACCTCCGGGATACGAAATGCAGATGCTTCGCTGGCTGGAGCGCCAGGGCTATGACCTCACTTATGCGACCGACATAGACACGCACGAAAATCCCAATACAGTCCTCTCCCATAAGGTCTTTCTAATCGTCGGACACGATGAGTATTGGTCCAGGAGCATGCGGGATAACGTGACCCTAGGCCGTGATACCGGGGTTCACCTCGGAGTTTTCGCGGCCAACGTCTTGTATTGGCAAATCCGCTTCGAGCCTTCGTCCACCGGCGTTGCTGATCGAACCATGGTCAGCTACAAAGAACTCGCTTTCTCAGATCCCGTTTCCGATCCTAGCCTCGTCACCACCCGCTGGAGGGATTTAGGAGAGCCCGAAGGGGCGCTCTTCGGCGTTCAATACAACCTCTTCTCCGCAGCCGACGTTTCTGACATCGTGGTCACCAATGCATCTAATTTCTTGTTCGACGGCACCGGTGTGACCAACGGCACCATTTTCCCTAACGTGGAGGGATACGAAACCGATTCCTTTTACCCGCCATCTGGAGCAACCGTCCTTGCCCATTCCCCGTATCCCAGGGACAATCCACAAGTCTTTGGCGATATGACTATCTATACCGCCGCTAGCGGAGCTCTGGTCTTTTCTGCCGGTACGATTGAGTGGAGTCTCGGTCTCGACGACTTCCCGCCTAGTCTAGGCATAGTTCCAGCTATGCAGCAAATCACCGCCAACTTCTTGACTCGTGCGCTGCAAGGCACTCCGCCGCCTATATTGACCTCGGTTAGTCCTTCTTCTGGTGGTCGAGGTCAGAATTTGACCGTCCTTCTAACTGGCAGCAACTTCCGCGGCGGCGCTACTTGCACATTTGGGGCAGGGATAACGGTGAACTCCTGCACCTTCAACTCGGCCACTCAACTTACCGCTAACATCACATCGGTTCCACCGCCACTCCTGGGTTCTCGCGACGTCACTATTACCAATCCCGACATTCAATCCAGCACTTTGCCTAATGGCTTCACCATAACCACGGGAGGGCCGCCGCCGCCTACGCTAAGTTCTGTCAGTCCCAACTCCGGCGGTCAAAACCAGAATTTAAGCAACGTCATGCTCACTGGTATCAATTTCCAGAACGGCGCCACTTGCGCGTTTGGGACAGGTATTACAGTGAACTCCTGCACCTTCAACTCGGCCACTCAGCTTACCGCCAACATCAGCATCAGTTCGACTGCCACCCTGGGCGCTCACAATGTCACGGTTACCAATCCCGACACCCAATCTAGTACGTTGTCGAATGCTTTCACGGTGACTACCATCTCTCTGATCCAGAGAGCCACTTTCAGCCGCCAGCCTACTTCCAGCGGAACGGTCACCCTAACCCTTCCCCAAGCCACCGGCGCCGGCCACACTTTGATCGTGGGAGTGAGTTTCTGGCCCCTGGATATCACCAGCGTGACGGACGGTTCGGGAGACACTTTCACGCGCGGTCTGGCAACTTCGATCTTCCATGACACCGCCGGCCCCACCTATAACAACTTTTATTACGCCAAATCAACTGCCGGCGGCACCAACTCATTGACATTGAACTTCAGCGGCGGCAGCAGTTATCTATTGGTAGCCGTGGCGGAGGTGGCCGGGCTGGATCCCACTGCGCCGCTCGATCAATCTGGCTTCCATGAATCACTCACGGCCACTAGTGCGTGGTCATCCGCCGCAGTCACCACCACGGCGGCCAACGAATATCTATTTTCCTGGGCAGCTACGGAAGCCTCCAATACTTTCTGCTCCAGCCCGGCCAGCGGCTGGACTATCGGGAGTCAAACCAATGATCCCGGCGGAGCCACGGTGTGCTTGGTCGACCGTATCGCAGCAGCCACAGGATCGTATCAAGCCGCCCTGACTCCGGGCGCCGCGCAGGATTATGCCATGGTGATCGTTACTTTCAAAAACGGATCATCATCGCCGGTTCCCACATTGAGTTCTGTCAGTCCCAACTCCGGCGCGCAGGGCCAGAATCTAGCCAGCGTGATCCTGACGGGGAGTAACTTCCAGAGCGGCGCCACTTGCACGTTTGGTACGGGGATTACGGTGAACTCTTGTACCTTCAACTCGGCCACCCGACTCACTGCCAACATCAGCATCAGCTCCACCGCGACCGTGGGCTCCCGCAACGTCACCGTCACGAATCCCGACACTCAATCCAGCACTTTGTCCAGCGGCTTCACCGTAACCACGGTGGGTCCCACGCTAAGTTCCGTCAGTCCCAACTCCGGCGTGCAGGGCCAGAATCTAACCAGCGTGATCCTGACTGGGAGTAACTTCCAGAGCGGCGCCACTTGCACGTTTGGGACCGGGATAACGGTGAACTCCTGCACCTTCAACTCGGCCACTCAACTCACTGCCAACATCAGCATCAGCTCTACCGCGACCGTGGGCGCTCGCAACGTCACCGTCACCAACCCCGACACTCAATCCAGCACTTTGTCCAGCGGTTTCACCGTAACCACGGCGGGTCCGCCACCGCCCACGCTGAGTTCGGTCAATCCGAATTCCGGCGCGCAAGGCCAGAATCTAACCAGCGTGATCCTGAGCGGCAGCAACTTCCAGAGCGGCGCCACTTGTACGTTTGGGACCGGGATAACGGTGAACTCCTGCACCTTCAACTCGGCCACTCAGCTCACTGCCAACATCAGCATCGGCTCCACCGCTAGCCTGGGCGCTCGCAACGTCACCGTCACCAATCCCGACACTCAATCCAGCACTTTGTCCAGCGGCTTCACTGTAACCACAGCGGCTCCGCCACCCACACTAAGCTCTGTCAGCCCCAACTCCGGCGCACAGGGCCAGAATTTAACCAGCGTGATCCTGACCGGTAGCAACTTCCAGAGCGGCGCTACTTGCACGTTTGGGACCGGGATAACGGTGAACTCCTGCACCTTCAACTCGGCCACGCAACTTACCGCTAACATCAGCATCGGCTCCACCGCAACCGTGGGTTCCCGCAACGTCATCGTCACCAATCCCGACACTCAATTCAGCACTTTGTCCAACGGCTTCACGGTAACCACGGCGGGTCCGCCACCGCCCGCGCTGGCATCCGTCAGTCCCAACTCTGGCGCGCAAGGCCAGAATCTGACCAGCGTGATCCTGACCGGCAGCAACTTCCAGAGTGGCGCTACTTGCACGTTTGGGACAGGGATTACAGTGAACTCCTGCACCTTCAACTCGGCCACGCAACTCACTGCCAACATCAGCATCAGCCTCACCGCGACCGCGGGTTCTCGGAATGTCACCGTCACGAATCCCGATACTCAATCCAGCACTTTGTCCAGCGGCTTCACCGTAACCACGGGAGGTCCGCCACCTGCGCCCACGCTAAGTTCTGTCAGCCCCAACTCCGGGGCTCAGGGCCAGAATCTGACCAGCGTCATCCTGACCGGCAGCAACTTCCAGAGCGGCGCTACTTGCACGTTTGGGACAGGGATTACGGTAAACTCCTGCACCTTCAACTCGGCCACTCAACTCACTGCCAACATCAGCATCGGCTCTACTGCTACCTTGGGCTCCCGCAACGTCACCGTCACGAATCCCGACACTCAATCCGGCACTCTGTCCAGTGGTTTCTCGGTGACTGTTCCTGCTGCCATTTCTCTGATCCAGAAAGCTACCTTCAGCCGCCAGCCTACTTCCAGCGGAACGGTCACCCTAACTCTTCCCCAAGCCACCGGCGCCGGGCACACTTTGATCGTGGGCATGACCTTCTGGCCGCTGGATATCAGCAGCGTGACCGACGGTTCGGGAGACACTTTCACGCGCGGTCTGACGACTTCGGTCTTCCATAACGTTCTCGGCAGTGGCGTGTACACCAACTTTTATTACGCCAAATCAACTGCCGGCGGCACCAACTCATTGACATTGAACTTCAGCGGCGGCAGCAGTTATCTATTGGTCGCCGTGGCGGAGGTAGCTGGGCTGGATCCCTCCGCGCCGCTCGATCAATCCGGCTTCCACGAATCACTCACGGCCACGAGCGCCTGGTCATCCGCCGCAGTCACCACCACGGCGGCCAACGAATATCTGTTTTCCTGGGCAGCCACGGAAGCCTCGAATCCTTCCTGTAGCAGTCCTGCCAGCGGCTGGACCATCCAAAGTCAAATCAATGATTCCGGCGGAGCCACCGTGTGCTTGGTCGACCGCATCGTAGCAGCCACCGGATCGTATCAGGCCTCCGTTACCGCCAGTTCTTCGCAGAACTACGTTATGGAGATCGTTACGTTCAAGAATGGTTCCTCATCGCCGCCTGCGCCCACGCTAAGTTCCGTCAGTCCCAACTCCGGCGTGCAGGGCCAGAATCTAACCAGCGTGATCCTGACTGGGAGTAACTTCCAGAGCGGCGCCACTTGCACGTTTGGGACCGGGATAACGGTGAACTCCTGCACCTTCAACTCGGCCACTCAACTCACTGCCAACATCAGCATCAGCTCTACCGCGACCGTGGGCGCTCGCAACGTCACCGTCACCAACCCCGACACTCAATCCAGCACTTTGTCCAGCGGTTTCACCGTAACCACGGCGGGTCCGCCACCGCCCACGCTGAGTTCGGTCAATCCGAATTCCGGCGCGCAAGGCCAGAATCTAACCAGCGTGATCCTGAGCGGCAGCAACTTCCAGAGCGGCGCCACTTGTACGTTTGGGACCGGGATAACGGTGAACTCCTGCACCTTCAACTCGGCCACTCAGCTCACTGCCAACATCAGCATCGGCTCTACCGCTAGCCTGGGCGCTCGCAACGTCACCGTCACCAATCCCGACACTCAATCCAGCACTTTGTCCAGCGGCTTCACTGTAACCACAGCGGCTCCGCCACCCACACTAAGCTCTGTCAGCCCCAACTCCGGCGCACAGGGCCAGAATTTAACCAGCGTGATCCTGACCGGTAGCAACTTCCAGAGCGGCGCTACTTGCACGTTTGGGACCGGGATAACGGTGAACTCCTGCACCTTCAACTCGGCCACGCAACTTACCGCTAACATCAGCATCGGCTCCACCGCAACCGTGGGTTCCCGCAACGTCATCGTCACCAATCCCGACACTCAATTCAGCACTTTGTCCAACGGCTTCACGGTAACCACGGCGGGTCCGCCACCGCCCGCGCTGGCATCCGTCAGTCCCAACTCTGGCGCGCAAGGCCAGAATCTGACCAGCGTGATCCTGACCGGCAGCAACTTCCAGAGTGGCGCTACTTGCACGTTTGGGACAGGGATTACAGTGAACTCCTGCACCTTCAACTCGGCCACGCAACTCACTGCCAACATCAGCATCAGCCTCACCGCGACCGCGGGTTCTCGGAATGTCACCGTCACGAATCCCGATACTCAATCCAGCACTTTGTCCAGCGGCTTCACCGTAACCACGGGAGGTCCGCCACCTGCGCCCACGCTAAGTTCTGTCAGCCCCAACTCCGGGGCTCAGGGCCAGAATCTGACCAGCGTCATCCTGACCGGCAGCAACTTCCAGAGCGGCGCTACTTGCACGTTTGGGACAGGGATTACGGTAAACTCCTGCACCTTCAACTCGGCCACTCAACTCACTGCCAACATCAGCATCGGCTCTACTGCTACCTTGGGCTCCCGCAACGTCACCGTCACGAATCCCGACACTCAATCCGGCACTCTGTCCAGTGGTTTCTCGGTGACTGTTCCTGCTGCCATTTCTCTGATCCAGAAAGCTACCTTCAGCCGCCAGCCTACTTCCAGCGGAACGGTCACCCTAACTCTTCCCCAAGCCACCGGCGCCGGGCACACTTTGATCGTGGGCATGACCTTCTGGCCGCTGGATATCAGCAGCGTGACCGACGGTTCGGGAGACACTTTCACGCGCGGTCTGACGACTTCGGTCTTCCATAACGTTCTCGGCAGTGGCGTGTACACCAACTTTTATTACGCCAAATCAACTGCCGGCGGCACCAACTCATTGACATTGAACTTCAGCGGCGGCAGCAGTTATCTATTGGTCGCCGTGGCGGAGGTAGCTGGGCTGGATCCCTCCGCGCCGCTCGATCAATCCGGCTTCCACGAATCACTCACGGCCACGAGCGCCTGGTCATCCGCCGCAGTCACCACCACGGCGGCCAACGAATATCTGTTTTCCTGGGCAGCCACGGAAGCCTCGAATCCTTCCTGTAGCAGTCCTGCCAGCGGCTGGACCATCCAAAGTCAAATCAATGATTCCGGCGGAGCCACCGTGTGCTTGGTCGACCGCATCGTAGCAGCCACCGGATCGTATCAGGCCTCCGTCACCGCCAGTTCTTCGCAGAACTACGTTATGGAGATCGTTACCTTCCGCTGACGGCGCTAATCGATTGCAATCCTTGTGGCGCATGCACTCGTGCGTGCCGCGTCGAGACTCTTCTCGACGTCTGTCCCCAATGTATCGAAATCGCCGGGACAGCTTAGTGGTAAGCGAAATAAAATATGAGGATGAAATGGAGCGCATGCGTAAGTTATAGGGGTGTCCATGTTAATGAGCTAATAGCGACAAGATACTGAGGGCCAGTGAGTACCAAAGTCAAATCTGGCCTGTTATTAGTAGTACTAAAATACCGCCTGTACTATCGCGCAAATTAGAAAAGCGACCATATACTATTCCCATGAAACTTATCGGAGTATTATCTATTACCGCTCTCCCCATGCTGTGTTCAACAGCGTGGTGTGCAGCTACCTTGACTTACTCTATTACTTCACAGCGGCTAGCAATTGTCACGCCCATCGCGGCGCCACCATTTTCCTGCATTACAACTGTTACTTCTCCCTCAGATTGGCCCCTTTCCTGCGAGGAGGATGTACCTGGCGGTCGTGCCGTGGCAGATCTCGGTGGTACCCCCCTCTTCGGCCCAGACTTCTCGGGCGGTACATTTAACAAAACGATCGAATTGCACGGAAATGCCAGCGTTTCGATTTTCCCCCAGCCTGGTGCCAACTCGAGATCAGCCTTTGCGGGCTACACTTTTCAGATCGTCATTGGGCCTCAAGTCAGCGGCGATACATTCACGTTCAGATTGAAGCAGGTCAATACCTGCCATAATTCTTCGGGACCCTGCATCGCAGCCGATTTGACAGTTGCGGGCGCCACTACGATTAAAGGCAAATTGGAAAATGGTCAAAAGATCACTGCAACACAGCCAGTGGTGATCACGGTGACCCAGGCAATAAGTGCGTCCAATGTGATTCCGACTTGGTCGGAGAATACCACCACGACGCTCGACATTACTCCACTGAAGGAAGTCCAAACGCCCGCGGAACTCGACGGCCTCGACGACATCACCAGCATCGGTGGAGACAGATTCCACGATGGAGTGGTGTAACTGCCTTTAGCTTGATTTGTGGCCAAAATGCCATCACATCGCCGCCGGTATGCGAGTTTCCTGATTACTCGATATGCAGGTCGTGAGCGTGTTTTTACGACCTGCGAGCCGAACGTGATGGTCGGCAACTCCAGGTGATAGTTCTGCAATTCCGGCTGATACGCCCGCAACTGACGGGTGCGGCCCTCCCATTACGTTTTCTCGACACCCGATTGGGATTTTGCTGTTGCTCGTGTAAATTCGCCATCAGCTTCTTAGTCGGGATCGGGCGGCCGGTAACTCGCCAGTTCGAGCATCGAAGCACGCGCCAGGCAACGAAACAAACTCCTTGGAGAAAGATCGTGCGTGCATGCTTCAAACTATATAGACTTGTAATGCCTAGCGTGCCGCTTGCAGATATGCAATCCGAATCATTCTAAAAACAGCGGCGTCGCACAAATCGAGCGCGCCCGGAATCCCAAAACGGAACAGCAGACTCGCCAAAGTTAGCATGGCGCGATATCGCAATAGCGCGACCGTCTCCAGCGCCCCTGCTTCCGGCCGTGCTATCTCGAGCTCAAACAGTCTGCTGTAGCGTTCATAGGCCACCAGGCGCTCGCGCCGCAATCGGGATGCGGCGGCACGTGTCTCGCCAAGTTCCAGCCAGCGAAAATCCGTCTCATCCAGAGCCTCACGCATTTTACTGTAATACTCGGCTGCCGCGCTCACCCGACGTTCCTCTTCGGGATCCTGTGGGGCCAGGCGTTTGAATAGCTCGTTGCGGTCCATGAGCGACTGTTGGGTGAGAACAACACTGTGCCCGTCTATTCCGGCTTTTCTCAGTGTTTCGTTGCGCAGTCGAACTGGAACGTGTTCATCAATTGCAAGAATACGGGCTCGAATCGGCTCAATTGATCGAGCCTGCACACCAGCTCCAGCCGAAACAGCATGCTATTGCGGTTGATAAACAGGACCTCTTCAGCCCAATGCGAACGCTCCTGCGGATCGTAGTAACGATTCTTCGTAAAAAGAGCGGAATGTCCCAGGAACATCAGTTCCCGCTGTTCGAGGATCTCCACGCGTTCGGCGCGCTCGAATTTCCGCAAGCCCGCCAGATGGAGGCGCAGATCCTCGATGAGGCTGATTGGAGCGAGCCGAGCGTCAGCGGGGGGCGAATCGAGCACGCCAAAATCGATAGCTCCGACGGCCCGTGAATACTTACTCTGGCCCGTTTTGACGAACAGGCCCGCGCCATCAAAGGCCTCGCCTTTGAGCCACCGCGCGGGGTAGCTGACGCAATATCCGAAGCTCGGATTGTAATACCGTTTCCAGGCGCGATCCTGTTTTGGAACACTGTTGGCCGGGAGAAGAGATGAAAAGGCGAAGCAGTAGACCAACGTCCAACGCCAGCCAGTTCCCAATTTCATTTAAGAGGCCAGCATATGACAGTCGCGGCAATCTCCGCTAGTACTAATACGCCAAAAAAGTAAGGGTGGCGAGCAACTGAGATGAGAACCAGTGATCGCTGCCCGAACTTCTTGAATGTTCTCAAAAAGGAGGCGAATGAACGATCGGCACAAGCAGATACTCGCGACACTGGCGCAGATGGACAAACAATTCGGCAAAGGCTCGGTACTGATGCTGGGTTCGCGGGCGGCTCTGCCCGTAGAAGTGATATCTACGGGATCCGTGGCGATCGATAGCGCTCTGGGCGCCGGGGGATTCCCGCGTGGGCGCGTGGTCGAAGTGTTCGGGCCCGAGTCATCGGGGAAAACCACGCTGGCCTTGCAAGTGATCGCACAGGCGCAGCGGTCGGGTGGCGCTGCCGCCTTCATCGACGCTGAGCATGCGCTCGACGCCACATACGCGGCCAATCTGGGGGTGCAAATCGAGGATCTTATCGTCTCGCAGCCGGACTACGGCGAGCAGGCGCTTGAGATTGCCCAAGCGCTGGTGAATTCACAGGCCCTTGACGTGATCGTGATCGATTCGGTGGCCGCTCTGACGCCGAAAGCGGAAATCGAAGGGGAAATGGGCGACAGCCATATGGGCCTACAGGCCCGCATGATGTCGCAAGCCCTGCGAAAACTGACCGCATCGGTCTCCCGAGCGAACACCTGCCTGATCTTCATAAATCAGTTGCGCGAAAAAATTGGAGTGATGTTCGGTAACCCGGAAACAACCACCGGAGGACGCGCGCTCAAATTCTTTTCATCCGTGCGAGTCGAGGTGCGCCGCGCCACGGCCATCAAAGAAGCTGAGACCGTGATTGGCAATCGCACTAAGGTCAAGATCGTCAAAAACAAGATTGCCGCGCCCTTCCGGGAGGCGGAAGTGGACATCCTGTACGGGAAGGGTATTTCGCGCGAGGCCGACGTTCTCGACCTTGGTGTGCAACACGGCCTTATCGAAAAGAGCGGTTCCTGGTACAGCTACAAGGGCGAGCGCATCGGGCAGGGCCGCGACACCGCGCGCCAAGCCTTGATCGATCGTCCCGAATTCTGTCAAACCGTCGAAACGGAATTGCGCCGGTCGCTCGGCTTGGGCGAGAATGGGCAGAAAATGCCCCCCGAATTTGAGTTGCAGCGGCCGTCAGAGCCGCGTCGGGTGTCGGCGTCCTTGTAGCAACTTACCAGGCCTCTGCATGCTCTAGTCGCGCTCTCCGCCTGGACGGGCGCGACTGAATGGTTCCTTTGCGCATTTGGGCGATTGATACCCTTGAAGGTAGCAATGAAGCCCAAGGTGACCGTCGTGATGCCGGCTTACAATGCCGCGCGCACTCTAAGGATGACCTACGAAACGCTGCCGAAGGAACACGTTCACTCTGTCATCCTGGTCGACGACGGTTCAACGGATGAAACGCTCGAAATTGCGCGTCAATTGAACTTGGAAGTATTCGTTCACACGCGTAACTACGGCTACGGCGCCAATCAGAAAACCTGTTACGCGGAAGCACTGAAAGCCGGAGCGGACATCATTGTCATGGTCCATCCCGATTACCAATACGATCCCGCGCTACTCCCTGACATTATCCAGCCTATCTTGGCCGGCGAGGTCGATCTGGTCTTGGGCTCACGCCTGCGGGCCGGGTCGGCGCTCGAGCAGGGCATGCCGTGGTGGAAGTACTATGCGAATCGCTTTCTCACCTGGCTGGAGAATGTTTGTTTCGGCCTGAATCACACCGAATACCATACCGGCTATCGCGCTTTCCATCGCTCGGTGCTCGAAGCCGTCAACTTCGGCATGAATTCCGACGGGTTCGTTTTCGATCAGGAAATTATTGCCCAGGCGGTCGCCTGCGGAACACGCATCGGGGAAATTGCAGTGCCGGTGCGTTATTTCCGGGAAGCTTCGTCCGCCAGTTTCTTCCAGAGCAGCGTCTATGGACTGCGGATTCTGTGGCTTCTCGCAAAGTACCTTTTGCACCAGACCGGAATTCGCAAGAGCCGGCAATTTCAAAGCCTGCGGCGACGCTATTCACCCGCTGATGGCGCGGCAAAAGCTCACGGCTCGGTGTGAGCGCCGTCATCCTGCCTCACCTGGGGGCCGGCACGTGATGAATTGGGGGACGCGCGTCATCTCCGCGGTTGGCAAGATTCGCCGAAAGTGGGATCTACGTCGAAAGTCACTGATCGAGGCGACGATAATCAGTGAAAGAGTTGGCCTGCGACACTTGCTGAGCAACGGCGCCGAAGGCAATGTCTCTCATCCGTTGTTTGATGAGGCGTATTACCTTCGCAACAATCCTGACGTGACTGCTTCTGGAATGTCTCCTCTTTTGCATTACCGGCAATCGGGAGTCAAGGAACTTCGAAATCCGCACGCTTTGTTTGATTCCAAGTTTTATACTGCTCAACATCCCGAAGTACTAGCCGAAGAGTCGGATCCTCTGGTTCACTTCCTGACGCGAGGCGCTAAGCTTCGCTATAATCCCAATCCGTACTTCGATACTGACTTCTATCTTTGGAGGAATCCGGAAGTAGAAGAGTCAGGAATGAACCCGCTTGTTCATTTCGTAAAGTTCGGTGCAGCCCGCGGCCTGGATCCCCATCCTCTCTTTGGAATGAAGGACTATCTGGCTCGTTATCCGGATCTCATCCCAGTAGGTGCCGAGCCGCTCAGCCACTATCTGGAGTACGGACAATTTGGAAACCGCACGTTCGCCCGCCCGCTCTATTTCGCCGAGCGCCTGGTAAGTGAGTCAGGGGCCACGGATATTCACGCCACGACCCCAAAACTACCCCTTTGCGTATTTTGCGTCTATGGACCCTCCAACATAGAATTCATCCGAAATGCGGTGGTTCCCGCATTTCTGAATGAATCCAAGAGTGTGCAAACGGAATTGCATTTCGTCAATTATCGTGGGCAGGAAGCGCTGTTAGCTGATATCGCGAATGCCAGGGACTGGTCCGAACAGCGACCTCAAGGACACTGGGGCTTTGGGGAAAGTGTCAATTATTTGTTTGAACAGGTGCGTCCGGAAGGCTGTTTCCTTTTGTGCAATCCAGATTCGTTTCCCATGCCGGGCTGTCTTGCTCGGTTATTGGATACATATGTGGCGCGCGACGGCGCAATCGTGGAAGCCCGTCAATGGCCCAGCGCCCACCCGAAAGAATTCGATGAGGGAACGCTCGAGACACCCTGGGCAAGCGGCGCTTTCACTTTGATCTCGAGTGCCGCGTTTCGTAAGCTTGACGGCTTCGATCCTGTCTATTTTCTATACACCGAAGATGTTGATCTCAGTTGGCGCGCCTGGATGCAGGGACTTCGCGTGATTCATCAGCCACTGGCGCTCTGCGCCCACACTACCGGATTACATTCATACGGGTCCACCCGCTTTTACTACGAACATTTCTTTTCGCTCCGGAACTTCCTGGTGATTTCTTACAAATTTTTTTCGGAATTAGGAGAGCGCATCGCTATGGAATATCTGCGCACGGCAAAGCTTCCTGAAGAACTATACAGAAAGATCGTAGCCGATTATCGCCGTTTGAAACCGTCTATTGCCGTGCAAGACGCCGCAGGCCGAAATGCGGACAGAGTGAAGATTCTAGGCTTGAACATTTTTCATGAGCTGCGGCAATAGTGCATTACCTGTCGTCGTGGTCTGCTCTTCGGATGAGACGGCGGCGAACTGGCAGGAACGCGACGTCTTTTATCCGGGTGTCGATATCGTGCCTATGACTGGAGTATCGCGGGCTTGGGAATTGCTCCAAAAGATTGTTGCTCGTTACGACGGTCCGGTCGTCGTTTGCCGGGAGCACGTCTGGTTCGGTATGGACTTCGCCTCGGACGTCTGCCGACTTGCCGCAGATCTGGACCGCGACTTTCCCACTTGGGGTGCATGCGGAAATCGGGGCTGCGTCTGGGAGGGCGCGACTCTCTACGACTACACTTCCTACACCCGCAATCAAGGTGCTGGCATAGGCGCGGCACTCACGCCTAGGCCGGTTTTGACGCTGGATGACAACCTGGTATTGCTGAATTCCCGTATCCTTCGTGATTTTCAGTTGGCCGATCTGGGCGCTCTGGAGTCGACAATTTTTGGCGTTCCCCTCTCACTCGAGTGCCTACGCCATGGACTGCCCATGTTTGTTGACCCGCGGCTGTTTGCAGTAAGAACTTCGCAGCACACGGCCGCCGAAATTGCTGCTCTGGCTGCTTCCGACGAGTTCAGGAGCTATTACCGCGAACACTTTCTGAATCACCGTGTACCGTGGCCTGACGCGAACGTAAATGCGGAAGCCTGTGTCGATTACAACTACGCTGCAGAACCGGCGTGCCGCCCGGCTCAGCGTGACCTCTTGGAGTTGTTTGAACACAGCTTGGCAAGGGCACGCGAGCGCCGTCCTTCCGTGATACTTTGCTGCCGAACGCAATTCGGACGGCCGGAGTTGCTGTGGCGCGCCCTTGCTTCATTTACTTCTGCAAAAATCGAAGGCCGTGCCTATCTGGATTTTAAGATTCGGCTGCTGACGGATTGCGAGCCGGCCATATCGATGCCCCACCTTGACTACTTCCGCCGCGAATTTCCAGCGCTCGCCTTGGACTGCTGGCATCACACCGTGAGGCAACCGCGTCATTCCCGTGCGGATCTTATCCTTGCGGCAATTGAGCGGGCTGAATCCGACTACATCTGGTTTGTCGACGATGACGATTACGTCATGCCGGGCGCTCTGCAGGCGCTCGCGCGCACGCTGATGCCGGGCGACGATGTCATTGTCGTAGCGGATTCATTCAAGGTGGAGGAGACCTGGGCCGTTCCACCAAAAGAAGAAGGGCGCACGCTCGTCCATAGTCGCCTCGCGGGTAAGTTCAGCCGCCAGAATTTGTTTCGCGTATTGACAGGTGCAAACCACATTCCGATATGCAGCATACTCTGGCCTGTTCGTTTCGTGACCGAACGGTTAACGGACCGCAAAGCTCTAGGCGATTACAACGAGGACTATTTTGTGCTGCTCGCGGCTCTGACTGCTCCTCAAGCGGAAGTGCGCTTGCTCGACGCCACGATTGCCGCAGTCTCCTTTCGCGGTTCCGATAATACCGTCAATGAAACCGACCGGGCAGCCTGGCATTATTCGTATGCCACTTTTCTTCAGGAAATTCTCGGCGAAGAAGCTCGAAATCCTTTTCTTTGGCAGCTTGTAAAGGCGGCGTACGGATCCCGAAATGCGCAGGAAGATCCAGAATGCTAAGCGTGCGCCGATGGGACTTCCACCAGGATCGGTTCTTCGACCCCTGCTGAGGCGCTGCGCTTGTACAATTCAATAACGTCCTCGGGGCTACCGTCGAGAAGAATTCGGCCGTGATCTAGAAGCACAGCGCGGCTGCAAATCTCCTCGATCTGAGACATGCTGTGCGTGACGATGAGGATCGTCTTACCCGATTCACGAAAGTGGCGCAAGCGGTCGAAGCACTTTGCCTGAAATTCGAAATCTCCAACGGCCAGCACTTCGTCCATGACCAGGATGTCCGGATCGACTTCGGTGGCAACCGCGAAAGCGAGCCGCATGTACATGCCAGACGAATATTGCTTTATCGGGGCTTCGATAAAGTCCCCAATATCAGCGAACTCGATGATACCCTCCTCGCGCCGCATCATCTCCCGTTTGGAGAAGCCCATTAAGAGCCCGTTGATCAGTATGTTTTCGCGCCCTGTAAGTTCCGGATGCATACCCGCGCCCAACTCGATCAGGGGAGCAATACTTCCAGTTACCTCGACACGGCCAGCCGACGGACGGTAGACACCGGCGATCACCTTCAAAAGGGTGCTCTTACCGGAGCCATTGCGGCCGATGATGCCAACCACCTCGCCACGCCGCACGGATAGCGAGGCGTCCTTGACCGCCTCGAAATCGTGATACCTTACTTTTTTTTGAAAAAATTTCGAGAAGAGCTCGCGTACACTATCCGGCCGCTCGTGAATGACCCGAAACCGCTGGGTCACATTTTCCACGCGAATTACAAATGGACTGTCCGTCATGAGAGGTTATGCGTAAAAAACAAATTCGTCCTGATACCGGCGAAAAACGTAAAAACCAATGATCAGCGACCCAAGTCCACAAACGAAGCAGGCCAATATGTTTGTCCACTCCGGCAATAGTCCATCATAAACACTCAAACGGAATTCGTTCAGTACGTAATACATGGGGTTCAGCTTAAAGAAAAGCTGATATTTGGCTGGAATAAGATCCTTCGAATAGATGATCGGGCTGACATAAAACCATAGTTGGATAACGATCTGCAGAATGTGGGAAATGTCGCGATAGTAGACATTCGCCGCCGCAAAGAAAAAGTTCATCCCGAGCGTAATCAAAGTGAGAGCCAGCAGGGCTACCGGCAGAAAGATCCAGGTCCAGTGAAAAGGATGCCCCATCGCCACCACGATCAGCGCCAACGGAATGAGAGATAGCAGCAGATTGATCAGGTTCGAGACAAGGGCTGCCACGGGGAAAACAAGTTTGGCCACCCTGACTTTCTTGATCAGATCAGCATTCCCGACAATCGACTCGGCCCCGTAACTCAGCGATTGGGCGAAGAAAGTCCAGGGAATCAAAGCGCTCAAAACAAAGATGGCGTAGTGAGGTTTGCTTAACATCGGCATAATGACGGTGAAGACCAGCGTCAGAACCAACATAAGCAGCATCGGATTCAAGAGCGCCCAAAGAAATCCCAATACGGAGCGCTTGTAACGGATCTTTAGCTCCTTTAAGGCCAGTGCCCAGATCAATTCCCGGTAGCGATAGGTCTCTCGGCACAACTCAATCATCATCTAAAAAGGTCATCTGCCTCATTGGTCATTGTAGCGAAGGGGCTAGCGAACCTTGAACTTATAGAGGAACTGCACGCTGAGGTTTCCGTTATAATCTCGCGCGCCCAATGCAGAGAATTTAGGGGTAAAATCCCATTGTATCCGTATGATTTCGGAATTGGTTTGCGTCACGTCCGTTATGTACGTGAACGTTACGTTGCTCGCAACTTTTTGCTGCAACGTGACGCGCGCAGTCGGTTGCCCATTGTTTCCTGATACTGAAGGGTCGATTTTGAATTGGCTTAATCCGAATACTCTTTGCACGCGACTTGCTAACGGATTAGCTACCGCCTGCCCGAGAATTGCCGACTCACCCGTTTGGCTTAGAGATTGCTGTGCGGGCGTGGGCTGATGCGCCGCAATCGTCGGATCTGCAGGCGTCGTATTCGTCGCGAGAAGCTGCACGATCTGCTGGAAAGTGAGGGGGGGATCTGAGTGATAACTGAGACTCAGGTTGTTCATTGGGCCAGACACGCCCAATAAGACGTCCACACCTTGAGCGGTGGTCTCGAGCGAGACGTTCAGTATGGGTTCGACCGCGTTGGGATTCGAGAAGCTGACTGTGCCCGTATTAACCGTGTACGTATTGCCGAAAAAAACGAGCTGCCCGTTGGTAACGCGCACTGACCCAATGATGCCCGGCGTGGCTGCAGTGCCTCGTACAGCCAAATTCGCGTACACCTCCAGGCTCTCCGCGTACGTAGTGACGACGCGTAAGTCCGGGTCCGTGAGCACCTTGATATTGAGCCTCATCCCGCTGAGCCATCGTGAAGGAGCGGCCGGCGTCGATGGGGGAGCGGAAACATTGGAGAGAATAGAGCCGGCGTCGCTTGATGACGAGTAGGCAATGCGCTGAATCGTGACGGTACCACCCAGCAGAGAACGCCTGCTGTTGCCTATCAGGCTCAGGGTCGCGTTCGACGTCAGGCTGACGCCCGTGTAACGTGTGCGTACTTTCGCGGCGGTCGCGCGGAGATTGTAATTCACGGAACGCGCTCCGTATCCCACGAACCCCGTCAGAGTGATTTTTCCGCCGCCACTCTCGGCGGTTAAATTCTGAACGGACGCATTCGTGCCATTCAGAAGAATGACACCATTCGCGTTCGCAAGGCCATTGGGTGCATCCGCATAATTCAGGTTGGCGTTCTTCAGTTCCACCTTGCCCACCACCTGCGGGCTTCCGAAGGTTCCTCGCACCGTTGCGTCCAGGGCGACATCGCCGGAGGAATAAATATCGCGGCTGGCATCTTGCAGCACGCCCAAGTCCGCATTGGCGCTCACTTTCAATGCTAGAGGTGCATCGGCATTTCCGAAATTCACAGCGCCCGACGCCTGTATGGAAGCCCGCGGGCCTTGTATGCGGAATTGCTGAATTTGCAATGCGGAATGACTCAGGGCCATTGTCAGCGGTCCATCGTTCTGAAATGCAACCGTTCTGGCCGCCGGGCCGCCCGTCGGCGAGCCGTGTGGATTAGTCCGAAAGTCCAAATGATCGAGTTCAAGACGGCCATTCAGATTGTCGGGATCAAGGATTGGCCCGTTCAGCGACCCTTTTCCCTCGACCAGTGCTTCCAAAGACGGCTTGATTTCGGGTGTCTCAGAAATGAACGGCGCAATATTTGTGTAGCGAATGTTCGAGAACGTCAAGCTGGTGCGCGTCGGATATTTGCCCGCGAGCTGCGTCTGTCCTTCTCCACGAATTTGACTTTGAGCGATGTCGGAATCAAGGCGGACGTGCAACGTTGTCCCTGCCGTTTCAGCAACTATGGTGGCGTCTCCAAGGCTCCGCGTGTTTATGTGCAACTCGCGCGTGCGGATGTCGGCGTTGAGACTTCTAATCAGAACGTCCCGGGTTCCGTCATGTTGCGGCAGCTCCGCCGAAACGTCGGTCGCCAGGTGGAGCGTGCCGCCCAGACCGGGTATCGCTCGCCGGGCATGCTCGATCTTTGCTATCTCGACGTCCGTACCATCTATCCGCAATTTTGCGATGGCAGTGTTGGCCATGTTCCATGACCCATGCAGCGTCACTCGGCCCGCCGGCGCATGAATATCGAGAGACGGAACATCGATCGTCTTGTTGGAATAGCGAACCGCTCCTTCGAGCCGATCGATCGGCTCTTCATAGACATTGGCACGCGCCAAGGTGAAGCTCAAATCCCCAACCGGCGTTTGCCGCGTTCCTGTTAAATGGGCCGTGGCGGACAGTTCGCCGCGTACCGGAATCGCTCCCTGGCCTCCGATTTGAAGGGCTTTCTCCAGGGAGAGCGATCGAATGGACGCCTCGGCGCTGGTGGCATAATTGCGTGCGAGCGCGGTGTGGCCATTTACCCGAATGTCCGAACCGGCGAAATCCGATTTCAATTCGTAGCTTACGGTTCCGTTCGTGGTGCGCGCCGTCGCAGTTAGATTTCCGGCGTCTTGATCGTGCACTCGAAGACCGCGGCCGGCGAGATCGAGTTGAGCATTCGAGAGAACTGCTTCTGTTTCGCCATTCACGATGCGCACATCTGCCGCGCCGTCAGCGGCCAGTTCGATCAACCCGGCCGCACCGGCATTCTGCTGCTGCAGGGGTTTGATATTGGCGAGTTGTACGTTGTTGGTTCTGATGTGAAACTCGGCGTGACCGGCGCGCACCGTCTCGCGGGGATGTTGAAACGTACCTCGGATCGTTATACTCCCTCCCGCCGCGTCCAATTCGGCCTGCGAGAGGGTAATGAGTTGGTTGTCAAGATTTAAGCCTGCGTATAGGCGGCTAAACGGCTGGTCGTAGGCGGCGCCATCGGTCACTTCGAATGTCGCCCTGCCGAGAGGATTGCCGTAGGTTCCGTGAATGTGCGCATCCGCGCTAACTCTGCCGGAGGCTGGAATCGCGCGATCGCCCGTCATGGCAAGTAGATCCCCAAGATCTCCATTGCTCACGGTCATGTTCGCCGTGAGAGGCGATTCTGGAACGGGTGTCCATTTGTGCAGGCCAAGCGAGCCGTCGAAGTCGCTTCTCAAACCAGTCCTTGTAAGAAGCCCGTTTCTCATGGCCACCGCCGTTTGCGACGCCGATAGATCCAGCGCGAGGCGATCGAACGAGCGGCGCTCGACAGCGAACTTGTTCGCATCTACATGGCCGGTAATCTGGGGCGCATCGAGATTGCCTGCAACCTGTGCTTCGAGAGTCGCCGCGCCCCCTTCGAGCACAACGGGAAGGGCGCGCAGCGGGTGCTCTGCACCGAAATTGGCTACCGGCAAAAAGTCATTGAGATTATGAGACACGGCCCTGACATCGAGATGCGTGTCGAGCGAACCGGACAGATCGATCCGCGTCCGAGGCATTGCAAGATAAGAATCGCGCAGCCGGATAGTGCCGGTGGAACCGGTATAGTTACCATTGATTTGACCGGACAACGGCACGCCGCTCGGTCCAGGTGTGATGTGCAATTGTGCAGTGGCCTGGTACCCGGTCGTACCCTTGGCTTTCAGGTCTCCTTTCGCCGTGAACGATCCATTGATCGCTCCGTCGTAATCAAGCCGTTTTCCCGTGACAGCCGGCGCCAGCACAAGCAAGGCAAAATTCCGCAGGCTGCCTTCGACGCTGAGCCGCTGCAGATTTTCGATAGCCACCTTTGCGGCTAATCGCCCACCAAGCGCATCGATCCTCAGCCCATCCAGACTGATCAAAGAAGGATCGGCATGAAACGGCGATGAAATATCAATGTTCGAAAGTTGCATCGTTCCATTGCTTAGAGAAAGCCCATTGGACCGCAGCGTGCCATCGACGGCGTAGTTATTGCGCGCGTCCAATTTCGCATTGCCATTCAGTTCCAAGCCGCCGTCTGGTTTCGTCGAACCGGTCTTCAACAACCTGCCGAGCTCTTCCAATGCCAAATGGCCCCGGATGGCGACCACGGTGTTCCTGGATGCGTCGAGCGTTCCGGCGGCATGAAAGAGGCTCTCGCCCAGCGTCACGTCGGCCGTTTGAACCGTGAAGACGTTGTTCTTCAATTCGGCGTGCCCCGCCAGCTTAGCGGTCAACGTCTTCGGAGCGCTATTGGGGAATTCCCGTTGGAACTCGGGCAGGGAAATGGTGGCGCTCGTGTTTACTGATACTAGTGGCGTACTGAGGTTACGCAGCGAAGCGTCGACTAAAATTTGTGACTGCGTTGTGGAAAGTTTCCCACCGGTAACAATTGCCGCATCTCTCTCGATCGTTATGGGGATATCGACGCGCACCCGCAACGGCAACCGGTCCACCGAGGTGATCAGAACGGGGTCGATCGTCAAACGCCCCTGATATCTCGGGCTCGCGACGTTGTAGTCCAGGAGTACGCGCAGATTTTCGCCGCGTGTGTTGAACGAACTCTTTTGTTGCGCGTATTCGAGCAGACCATTGTTGATTTCAAAGCGTCGGACCGCGAGGTCGACCACCGTTGCGAGTCCGGACTTTTCGCTGGGTGGTTTGGAGACCTTCGGCTGCGGAATGTTCGTAGTGCCGTCCGGGAACACAATCAAGTGCACCTGCGGCTGCTGGATACCCAGATAGCGCAGATCGACAGCGTTCTTGAATCCCGCCAGCAATTTCAATCGAAGTTCAAGCAGTGGCACGCGAACCAACGGAGCTGTATTGCGCGGCTCGCGGCCATGCAGTACGAAATTGCGAACGCGAATAGTGAAATGCGGCCAGTCAAATTGGAAAGATCCGATTTCTACTTTCCCCCCCGTGGATTCTTCCACGATCGCCACGATTTTCTCCCGCACAAAGTTCGAAAACCACCCGCTTCGCACGATCAAAATAGAAGCGGTTAGGAGTAGCACCGTGAGCGCCGCCACACCAATCAGGATTTTGTTCCGCGTCTTCAACCGAGGCTCGCTTCCCGAAACTGAATCTTTACGCCCTGTCGTTGCTCATCGAGCCAGGAAAAGAATAGCTGGTTCACCTTTTCTCCCGTGAGGGTGTCGCGAATCTCCTCCTGCAGGTCTTCGAGGGAGGCCTTACTGGGATGTTCACGCTCCAGTGCGTCCCGATGTTCGCCGTAGTATCGCTCCACCTCTGCATCGCTTATCAGGACGGCGGGTTTGAATCGCGCATCTATAAAGCGCAAAACGGTAAGCTGCCATTGAAATTCGGTTCGTAAGTCTGCTTCCGTCAATCCGTATCGCCGCAGCGCATCCTGGTAAGCGGAATTAGTCTTGAACCTCTGTTTTTTCAGAGAGTCGAGCTGTTGGCCCGCTTCTTCGGGAGTCGCCGCAGGATAGTCGCCGAGACGAATCTCGCGGCGGATGAATACCTGGTCGATCAGACGCTTGGTAGCCTTTTGCCGCGATTCAGTTCCAAGATCGAGCGGCGCGCCATCCAGAAAATACGTGACACGCAGATCGCGCTCGATATCGCTATCTTTCACGATCGAGGAACCAACAATCACCGCAATACGATCGATGATCGTGGAAAAAGCGATTGAAGGCGCCAGCAGCAGCAAAAGTATGAGGCTCGAGCGCATCAAAACGCCTGTCCGATCGAAAAGAAGAATTGAAAATGGTTGAGCCGCTGGGGACTGCTTGTGCACTTCGGATTGACTCCGATCTCCTGCGGGCTGCACTGAATCAGATCGTTGATCGTCTCATTCTTATTGAAACCTAGGTAAGCCGGTGGATTCAGCGCGTAGGAAAAATCGACGCGTAGCGGACCTAATGGAGTCTTGTAGCGGATACCAACACCAGGCGCCTGCACTGCGTAATTGAAATCCTGATTATTCGCCTGATGATAGCCAAGGGATATGTTGTTGAAGGTGGTATAAATATTTCCGGTGTCGTGAAAAACCACGCCTCGGATGTTCGGCCCAAACAAGGGGAAGCGCAGCTCGAAGGTGTTGAACAGTAGCGCATTGCCCCCGATTGGGAAACCTGTCGGGATGGAGGCCGGCGTATCTGGCAGCGCGGGAACTCCGATATCGCGTGGACCGGCCTGATTATCGCCAAAACCTCTCATGGAGTTGCTGCCTCCGCCGAAGAACCGCTCCGGCAGCGGGATCGAGTCAAAATGGGATAGAAGAGGTGGGACGTTAAAAGGAATAATCGCGCCGAATTGTGTTTGTCGCGCGAAGACCAGATGTTTTCCGATCGACGTATATGTGGCGTTACGCGCGAGGACGCGCACAAAATTGCGCTCTGAGCCGAAAAAGTTTCCGGCTACGCCCACATCCACCGTATTCAAGAATCCATGGTGCGCATCAGTTGAATTATCGCGATGGTCTTGAATATAGCTTGCGGACAAAATGCCGATGCGAACCGGCTGCTGCAGCTGTGGAATCAATAACGCAGGGATGTTTACGTCGCCCGTGCTGACTCGCCGATAGGCGAAGCGCACCAGCAGGTTCGAAGCGCGATTGAACCGCTGGCCTATCTGGGCGGAGGCTTCCGCGCGTATGGAGGAGAATGTCTGAACGTCTTGCGTGGTGTCGTAAAGGAGCGAGAACGCCAGCGTCCGATTTGGTGAACCCAGGAATCGTGGAATGATATAGTTCAACGACTCTCTTTGCTCGAGCCTCGAGTAGCGCGTCTGTAGCGAGACCGTCTGGCCCCTGCCCAGAAAATTGAGGCGGCTCACATCGAACGAAACAATGGGCGAGATTCCATTGGCTCCTCCGGCTTCCGCCAGATTGTTCGTGGTACCTCCGAACCGGCCAACCTCTAACCCAAATCCAACATTGAATGCGTAGCGCGCGGCTTCGTCGAAATCGTAGAGGACGTATTTGTAGCGATTTGTCCCATCGGCGTCTTGGATGGCGGTGTTCACATTCGCGAAGATGCCGAGATCGGTCAACTGCCGGGATATCTCATTGACCTTGATCATCGATATGGGTTCACCGTCCCGGATATTGACCGCGCGTTCGACTAGTTGGGGCCTTGTGCGATACAGACCGGACAGGATCACCTTCCGCACAAACTCGCGAGGACCCTCCCGCACCCGATAGGAAAGATCAATCGTCTCGGGTTCCTTCCCGGGTTCGATCCGGTAGGAAAACGCGGCAGCCTGAAAGCCGTTCGCATTGTAGTATTCGAGAATTCGATTGCGGTCGGTAGCCACGTTCACTTCGGCGAAGGGCTGGCCCGGTATCGATGCGAACTGATCTTTTAGCGGAGAAATATCGAGCTGATTGGGACCACGTATTTCGAGATTCGCCACGCGCCATTGCCCACCTTCGTGAATCTGAAACGTCGCCGCCATATCACTGCTTTTCCCCTTATAATCGGCTTGGACCGATGACGTCACCTTGACGTCGCGGAAGCCGTTTGCCTGATATAAGTTCTCTATCGCTTCCTGGTCCTTCTTGCGAAATGTTTCGCTGTACCTCCCGTAGCGGAGCGCCAGAGATTTGGGCTCGAGAAACATCCGTTCGCGCAACGTCTCGGTGTCAAAGTACGTATTGCCGTTAATGGCTACGTTCACCAACCTGCGACGCGGACCGGTGGCGATGTAATAGTCGATGGTGTCCTGATCTGCTTGGCTCGGCTCGCGCTTGAAAGTGACATCCACATCCGGATAACCCCGAGATTGAAAATAGTCCCGCAAGTTCACAGCGCCCTCCGTCAGCAGATCGTTGTCTACCGAGCCCTCCTCGTAAACCGGCACGTATCTGCGGAGCTTTCCCTTCGAAATTTTTGCTTCAAGGGCCTTGACCGTTATCTTCGGACCTGCGTCGATCTGAAGGTGGGGGCGGGCGCGATTCCGAGCCGCATCATAGTCCATCCCGGTCAAATCAACCGACGCGGTCAGGCGATCCTGCTTGGCATATTTGTGTTGGATCCCATCGATGCCCTTCTCTGTCAGAGACTGCGTCACACGACGCCACAGATGAATGAATCGAATCCGCCAGCCGGTTGCCGCCAAAATGGTGTCGTCCGCTAATTTGGTTTCGCCTGTAATTACGGGTTTCTCGTACTTGGCGCGTTTTCCAGCTTCCACAAGAAACCGGATTGTCATCTGGTGGGTGTCCGGATCCTCAATCGTTGCCACTCCCACATGTCCGAGAAACAATCCGTTCTGTCGGAGCTCCTGCTCGATATTCTTTCTCGCGTTTTCCAGCGTCTCTTCGTCGTAGGGAGTGCCCAGAGCAAGTTGTGCCTCGTTGATAATCACCGCGCGGTTAGGCGGATCATTGATATCGCCGTGCGCGCCCACGTGGCCTATGAAACGTCGTGGGCGGGTAATGAATCGCAGCGTGACGCCGGTGTCATTTTGTCGGGCGTCAACCTGAACGTCATCGTACAACCCGCTCGAGAAGAGCCGGTCTATGGTTCCTGCTACTTGCTTCGGATCGAGGGGCTGACCCTGCTGCACGAGTTGCATACGTTCCAAGTCCCGCGTGTCGAGCGGCTGCGCCGGCGGATCGTACTGGATAGCAGTAACGACTTTTCCCTTAAAATCGTCAGCCCGCACAATGCCTGTCAGCGCGGCTAAGAGACAACAACAGACACCGGCGCGCTGACCGAGGGGCACGATCGTCATTGTATGTGTGGCACTCGGTGGACGTTCCTTGCGTGCGCCCTGTTACATGTGTCTCATCCCAGGTGCTGACGCAGTCTATGAGTCGCGGAGACTACATGATAACCAGAGACGAGGTGTTTTCGCTGTTAGGCACCACGGCCTCCCGATGGAATGCGCACAATGCTCCCCGTTTGGGAGCATCGCTCGCTTACTACGCATTGTTATCACTAGCCCCGCTGTCGATTTTGCTCGTGGCGATTTGCAGCCTCGTGTTCAGCAGAAGCACCGCCGAATCGAATTTGCTGCAGCACTTGGAACGCATTGTCGGCCATTCCGGCGCAAACACCCTGCGGGCCGTCTTTGACGCCAGCCGCCATCATCCTGGTTCCGGTGCCATCGCTGGAGTGGCCGCGATCGCCGCGCTCTTTTTCGGTGCGTCGGGGGTATTCGTAGAACTACGTGACTCGCTGAATCTGATTTGGGACGTGCCCGCCAGCGCTTGGCATGGCTGGCGCGGTCTGCTGGTCCAACGGCTGGTTTCCTTCGTCACGGTATTGGCTCTCGGCTGTCTCCTGTTGCTTTCCCTCGTCCTCAGCGCGGTGCTGGGTGTTATCGGACAGTTCTTTGACGCTCTCGTTCCCGCTGGCGCTGCCATCGGTGGGGAAGTTCTAAATCTTGTCGTCTCGCCGATAGCAATCGCCGTGTTCTTTGCGTTGATTTTCAAATTTGTTCCGGATGTTCCGATCGCTTGGCGAGACGTTGTGATCGGTGCAGTGGCAACCTCGATTTTGTTTGGTGCGGGTAGAGCGGGTCTTTCTTTTTATCTGCGCACCGCTGGGATCGGCTCCGCATACGGGGCAGCCGGCTCGCTGGTCGCCTTGGTGGCGTGGGTCTATTATTCGGCGCAAATCTTCTTCTTCGGAGCGATCTTTACGCGCGTCTATGCCGACAAGTACGGTTCGCGTGCGTTACACTGAAAGTTCCCCGCCCAGTTTTTCGATGATTTCAGTTAACAATATTAGTATGCGCTTCGGCGCCAAAATTCTGTTCGATGAAGTGACCACCGCATTTTTACCGGGCCGCCGCTACGGTCTCACCGGTCCGAACGGCGCGGGTAAATCCACCTTCATGAATTTGCTCTCCGGTGAATCGGAGCCTCAAAAGGGTGTCGTGGTGCGACCCAGGAAAATTGGCATCCTCCGCCAGGACCAGTTCGCCTTCGATCGGTATCGCGTAATCGACACAGTCATCATGGGCAACCTCCCGTTATGGCAGGCTCTCGAGGAGCGCGAAACGCTCTACGCCAAGCCGGAGCTCAGCGACGAAGACGGCATGCGGCTGGGCGAACTCGAAGGAGTTGTCGCCGAAGAGGATGGCTACACGGCCGAGAGCGATGCCGCCGTGCTGCTGGACGGTCTGGATATTCCCGAACCACTGCACCACCGCATGATGGGCGAATTACAGGGCGGCCAAAAAGTGCGCGTCCTTCTGGCCCAGGCGTTGTTCGGCCACCCCCAGGTCCTGCTTCTCGATGAGCCGACCAACTATCTCGATCTCGAATCGATCCATTGGCTGCAGAATTTTCTGACCCGTTACGACGGTATCCTCATTACGATTTCCCACGACCGTCACTTCCTGAATAGCGTCTGCACTCACATCGCCGACATCGATTACCAGACGATCATCACGTATCCCGGCGGATACGACGACATGGTGCTGCAGAAGACCAACGTCCGGTCGCGGATCGAAGCGGAGAACGCGCAGCGCGAAAAGAAGATCGCGCAGTTGAACGAATTTATTGCCAGATTTTCGGCTGGTACCCGCGCCAGCCAGGTCACATCGCGCAAAAAGGAAGTGGAGCGCTTGCAGACTACCGAACTGGCGCGTTCGAACATCCAACGGCCCTTCATCCGTTTCGAGATGAAGCGCCCGTCCGGACGGCATGCGCTCGAATTCAAAGACGTCAGTAAAGCCTACGGCGATTTGCGCGTTGTCCGGAATTTCTCGGCTTCCGTACAACGCGGAGAGAAGGTGGCGCTCATGGGTCGCAACGGCGCCGGCAAGACGACGCTGCTTAAAGCGCTGCTCGCGAACGCGCCTGGTGTGGATGATCCGGATGTCGGCATTGATTCGGGCACAGTGACCTGGGGCCACGAGGCGCAGGTGGGGTATTTCGCCCAGGACCACCGCGGCTCCATCCGCAACGGAACCACGGTCAGTGAATGGCTGCACGATTGGGACCCGCAAGCATCCAAAGAAGAGATCCGCGGTCTGTTGGGGCAGATGCTATTTAGCGGAGAGGAAGGCCTCAAGCCCACGGACGCGCTCTCGGGCGGGGAAGCGGCTCGCCTTATCTTTTGCAAGCTGATGCTGCAAAAGCCCAATGTGCTGGTTTTCGACGAGCCCACCAATCACCTGGATCTCGAATCGATCAACGCACTCAACATCGCCTTGCAAAAGTTCGAGGGCACAGTACTTCTCGTCACTCACGACGAAGATCTGGTCGAAGAAGTCGCGACGCGGGTCTGGCATTTCGACGCCGGCAGTATCGAAAACTTCGCCGGAACTTACGAAGAATTTTCAGCCGGCGCCGTCAAGTAGCCCGACGTCAAGTTGCTAGGGTTTTATGCCCAGGTAAAGCCGCTAGTCGAAAGCGGTATAGCGCGAATGCGGCGGCCCGATGCCGCAAAAATGGCATTGCAAACCGCTGGAAGCACGGGCGGCAGAGAGGGCTCGCCGAGACCCGTGGGCGGATTGTCAGTCTTCAGGAAGTGCACTTCGATTTGTGGCGTGTGCCGTAGGCGGAGCAGAGTGTGCTGATTGTAGTTCTGCTGCACTACGCGGCCAGCCTCGAGCGTGATTTGCTGATCCATTACCTCGCTGAGGCCATCGATGACGCCTCCCTGCACCTGGGCTTCGGCGCCACTCGGATTGACGATCTGGCTGCCGACGTCGCCCACCACCCAGACTTTATTCACTCTGAGCTTGTTGCCTGAAGCGACCGTGACTTCGGCAACATGCGCGAAATAGCCCTGGAAACTGTAGTGGAACGCAATGCCCATCCCTGTGCCCTTAGGCAGCTTCGCGCGTCTGTGCCAGCCGGATTTTTCAGCTACCAGCTCAAGTGCCCCGCGCATGCGCGGCGCATTATAAGTTTTCGGTGCCCGCGCTGGATCGCCGAGCAACTCCAGGCGGAAGTCCAGCGGATCTTTGCCGGCGGCATGCGCCAGTTCGTCAATGAAAGATTGAAATACGAAGCATTGCGAATTGGCTGTCGGTGCGCGCAGAGCGCCGGTCTTCAGGCGCAGCGGCATCACCGAGGAATGCATCGCGAAATTGGGAACGAAACCCGACGGAAATTCGGTCGGCTGGATGGCGGCGCTGGCGGAGAAATTTTCCCCTTCGCCGTAGCTGACGAAGTGATTGCTCCACGCATCGACTTTGCCGGAAGAATCAAGTGCGGCTTTCAGAAAGTGGAAGCCGCCGGGTCGGTAATAGTCGTGCGTCATGTCGTCCTCGCGCGACCACACGAGTTTCACAGGAACGCCGATTTGTTTGGCGACATAGCCGGCCTCCACCATGAAGTCGCTGTAGAGGCCACGCCCGAAGGAACCGCCGGCGCGCAGCAGGTGAACGGTGATATCGCTCTCGGGTATCCCCAGAATTTTGGCGACCAAAGCCCGGCCGCGTGCGGGTTGCTGCGTGGTGCTCCACATCTCGAGTTTCCCGTCTTTATAGTGCGCGGCGCAGTTTCTGGGCTCGAGCGGCGCATGCGAAATAAATGGATAGGAGTAAGCGCCTTCTATGATTTTCGCGCCGCTGGCGAACGCTTGTTCCACGTTTCCGTCATTCTTGAGCGTGCGCTCGGGCGGCTGCTTCGAAAGCTCTATGGCGCGTTTCGCGAAACCGGTGCTGCTTTGTTGCGCGCCCGGCCCTTCATCCCATTTCACGACGAGTTTCTTGCGAGCCGTCTGCGCTCCCCACCAGGTGTCGGCGACGATGGCGACGCCCGACTCGAGGCCCGGATCGCCTTCGATGACGGGCGTCGGCTGAGCCACACCCTCAACGATGAAAGCATGCTTGACGCCGGGCATATTCTTGATCGCGTCGATATTTGCGCTTGCGACTTTTCCGCCAAACACGGGACAGCGATGGAAGGTGGCGTACAGCATGCCCGGAGTCGTGAAATCGATACCGAAAATCGGCTGGCCGGTCACGATGTCCGGAACATCCACGCCGGCCGTCCATTGGCCGACGATTTTATAAGTTTCCGGATCCTTGAGCTTCAGCGAATCGGGATCGGGCGCGGGCAGCGCAGCGGCCTTCGCGGCTAACTCGCCATAACCCAGGGAGCGGTCCGTCTTGCGATGATAGACGCGTCCGTTTGAAGCGAAGCATTCCGATGCCGGAACGTTCCAGGTCTGAGCGGCGGCGGCAATTAGCATCTCACGGCCGGCGGCGCCCACCTTCCGCATTGGAGTCCAGTTGTTCGAGATAGCACGGCTTCCGCCGGTGGTCTGTCCGCCGTATTTCCCGTCCAGATCGGCTTGTTCGATTTTTACGGACTTCCAATCGACTTCCAACTCTTCGGCGATCAGCATGGGCAACATGGTCTTTATGCCTTGGCCGATCTCAGGGTTTCTTGAAACAAGCGTCACCGTGCCATCAGAGCTGATGCGGATGAAGGCATTGGGATCGAGCGGCCCGGCGGCCGGCGGACGCTGTTGCGCCGAGAGCGTTGGCTCGACATAGGTGCCGATCAGCAGGCCCCCGCCTGAGAGTGCGGTCACTTGAAAAAAGGAGCGGCGTGTGAGGCGCATGATTTAAAGACCTCCTTGCGGCGCTGCGCCGTGGGCGGCGGGCATCGCCGCCGCCTTATGGATCGCCTGGCGTACCCGTACATAGGTTCCACAGCGGCAGAGATTTCCGTCCATGGCTTCGTCAATCTGCTGATCGGTCGGCTTAGGATGTTTCACGAGCAGCGCCGCGGCGGACATGATCTGTCCAGCTTGGCAATACCCGCATTGCGGCACGTCGACTTCTCTCCAGGCCTGCTGCAAGGGATGCGAGCCGTCTGGCGAGAGTCCTTCAATAGTGGTGATATGTGCGTTGGCTACGGCGGATACTGGCGTGACGCACGAGCGCTGGGGCTGCCCCCCGACATGCACCGTGCAAGCGCCGCACTGGCCGATGCCGCAACCGTACTTAGTACCGTGGAGATTGAGTACGTCCCGAAGTACCCATAGAAGTGGTGTATCGGGAGGAGCGTCGATATTGGTCGAGCGCCCGTTGATGGTCAGCTGAATAGCCATAATCCACTTTCAACGATATCGCCAACCGATCGAGGCGGCAACCGTGCTTACAAGCCGGTACCATCCGCCTGGACGGGATATAATATTTTCGTCTACCATTGACGCAAATGTCTGTCGCGGCTCAGCCAGATCTGCGCGGTGAGGCGGAGGTCCAGTTACTAGCTGCGCTCATGCGGGCGACGGGCCTTGACGATGTCAACGAAGCCGCCATCAACGCGTTACTGAGTGCCACCGGGGCCGACCGGGCGGCCATTCTCCGATTCGACGACGACGGAGTGATTCGTTTCAAAGCCTGGCGCGATCTGTCGGCCGAGTATCGCGATGCTGTAACCGGACACACTCCATGGCCCCACGGAACGCGTAATGCTCAGCCCGTGGCGGTGACCGACGTATTGTGCGAAGAAGGTTTACGTGACTTGGCGGACGCATTCGTCCGTGAGGGCATCCGCGCCCTCGCATTCATTCCACTTGAACAGGATGCCGGTGTCTTCGGCAAATTCATGCTCTATTACCGAGAACCACATGAGTTTGCCGAACAGGAACTCGAGATTGCGCAGGCGATAGCCAGCCATGTGGCGCTCGCCACCGAACATAAGCGCCTGGAAGCGGAGAGCCGACACCTCGCGGCGATTATCGAAAATTCAGACGATGCCATTCTCAGCAAGGATCTGAACGGAATTATTACGAGTTGGAACGAAGGTGGAAGGCGCATTTTTGGTTATTCGGCAGCCGAGGCACTTGGAAAACCCGTATCCATGCTCGCCCCGGTGGAGCGCATGGACGAAATGCGAAATATCCTCGACCGGGTCCGCCGTGGTAAGCGCGTGGAACCCTATGATACGGTGCGGCGCCGGAAGGATGGGCAACCCATCCACCTTTCTATCACGGTTTCACCGATCCGAAACGCGGCGGGCGAGATTGCCGGCGCATCGGAAATCGCACGGGACATCAGCGGCCGGAAGCGTGCCGACGAGGAACGTGCTCGGTTGCTCGCGGCCGAGCGCGAGGCGCGTAAGACCGCCGAAATTCTGAATCGCGTCGCTCCCATGGTCGCCGCCGAGCTCGATCTCGAGAAACTGGTTCAGGCCGTCACCGATATGGCGACCGAGATGGTAGGCGCGGAGTTTGGCTCGTTCTTTCATAATGTCGTGAACGAAAAAGGCGAGTCCTATATGCTCTATACCCTCTCGGGTGTGTCGCGGGACGCTTTTGCGGGATTCCCAATGCCGCGCAACACGGAGGTGTTCGCGCCAACATTTCGCGGGGAAGGCGTGGTTCGCTCAGACGACATTACGAAAGATCCCCGCTATGGCAAAAATCCGCCTCATTACGGAATGCCAAAGGGACATTTGCCCGTGCGCAGTTATCTGGCCGTGCCGGTGGTCTCACGTGGCGAAGTACTCGGCGGGCTATTCTTTGGCCACTCGGAACCGGGGAGGTTTACCGAGAACCACGAGACGCTTATTCGTGGAGTGGCCGCTCAAGCCGGGACCGCGATGGATAATGCCCGGCTGTTCGAACAGGCCCAGTGGGTGCAAACCGAACTGAAGCGGTCGAACGAGGATCTGCGGCGCGCGAATCAGGACTTGGAGACATTTGCCTATTCGGCTAGCCACGATCTGAATGAGCCGCTGAGAACGATTGCTCTCTCGGCGGAGTTGCTCGAACGAACTTGCGCGGACCGATTGGAGGACGATGGGGCGAGATTCGTTGCCCTCGTTCTGCAGGGTGTTCGCCGGATGGAAAGCCTGATTCAGGATTTACTGGCTTACACGACGGCGACCAAGTATGAAGAGGGTTTGCCGCCGGGTGCGGATGCGGGCAAGGTACTGACGTCCGTTCTGGAAAATTTGAAAGGCCAGCTGGAGCAGGCAGGCGCTGTGGTGACACAAACACCGCTTCCGGTTGTCGCGATGCACGAAAGCCGGCTGGCGCAGATTTTGCAGAACCTTGTAGGCAATGGGATCAAATATCGAGGCGCGGAATCCCCCCGGGTGCATATTTCCGCCAGCGAGGGCGACGGTTGGTGCGTGCTGTCGGTCGCTGACAACGGGATTGGTATCGAGCCTAAGTTCGCAGATTCGATCTTTGGACTTTTCAAGCGACTCCACACTCGCGACCAGGTTCCGGGAAGCGGAATCGGGCTGGCTATCTGCCAGCGCATTGTGGAGCGGTATGGCGGGCGTATATGGCTGGAAAAATCGGCTCCCGGACAAGGGTCGACGTTTAGTTTCTCTGTCCCGACGTGCATGCAATAGATGCGAGCTGACTTAAGCTTGTAGCGCGGTACACTGATCCTGGCACTATGTCGCCTTGGGAGAAGCTGTTAGAAGGGCCTCACTCGCGTGGCCACGTCGTCCAGCTCTACGAGCAGGGCGATGAACTGTCTCTCGCCGGGAATGTAAGCCGCTATCTTTGGGAAGGGTTAAAACGAGGCGAGGGTGCACTTGTAGTCGCCGCGCCGGGCCGCCGCGAGCTTTTTTGTCGCGAACTTGAGAAGTTGGGCGCACCGATTCCCTCCGTGATTGAGAGCGGACAGCTGGTGTTTTTGGACGCCATGGGAACACTCGCGCGCTGCATGGCCGGCTCGCAGCCCGACTGGGCATTTTTTGAGAACATTATCGGCGCCGCAATCGGGCGTGCCTGGCCGCGGCAGGGCGACACCGGTCTTCGTGCTTACGGCGAGATGGTGGGCTTGCTGTGGAAGGCGGGTCAGCTGGCGGCTGCGATTCGGTTAGAGCAGTTGTGGAATAGACTTTTGGCGCAGTCCTCTTTCAGTCTCTATTGCTCCTACGCGATCGATATTTTCAGTAAGGATTTCCACCCGCGCCCCATAGACGCGATTCTGCGGGCGCACACGCATGTGATTCCCAATAAGCCGGAATGCAATCTGGAAGCAGCGCTCCACATAGCGATTGACCAGGTCCTCGGCCCGGGAGCCCTGGGGCTGAAGGCCCACATCGGAGCCCGCCGCCATCGCTACTGGGCATTGATGCCGAATGTCGAGGCTATTGTTCTCGGGTTGAGAGAACATTTTCCCTCCCACGCGGATGACATCCTTGCGCGAGCCCGGCGGCATTGCCTCCAATAGCCCCGATGGAGACGAATGAGATCGAGATACGGCAGCTCGCAGAGCTGGATGAGTTTGCGAGTGTCGTCCGTCTGCAGCGCGAGATCTGGGGATTTCAAGATGTCGAGTTATTGCCCTTGCGCCTGTTTGTGGTGGCAGACAAAATTGGCGGGCAGGTTCTAGGCGCGTTCGACCGCGGCAAAATGGTTGCCTTCTGCCTGTGCATCCCTGGATTGAAGCCCGGTGGAAAGCAATACTTTCACAGCCACATGTTGGGTGTTCTGCCGCCCTACCGCAATACCGGCTTGGGGCGGCGTATGAAACTCGCGCAGCGACAGTACGCCCTTGCCTGCGGCATCGACCTGATCGAGTGGACCTTCGATCCGCTCGAGCTGAAAAATGCGTTCTTCAATATCGAGAGATTAGGTGCCATCGCGCGTCGCTATGTGCACAATCAGTACGGACGTACCTCGAGCCACTTACATGGCGGCTTGCCTACGGACAGGCTGATTGCCGAGTGGTGGATCGCTTCACCGCGCGTGAACGCGATTGCGAACCAGCTTCCAATCGAGCGCCCCTCGATTGAAGCGCGTATTGAAATCCCCACAAATACCTCTGGGCTGGTGACAGAAGATGCCGAGCGAGCGCGTGAAGTACAAACACGTGTCGGCGAACAATTCGATACCCACTTCCACCGCGGGTTGAGCGTCGTGGGTATCCAAAAAAATCATGATTCGAGCGTGTACCTGTTAGGCGCATGGGATTCAAAGTAGAGCGGATCGTCCTGCGGCACATCCGCTTGCCGCTGGTTCATTTTTTCGAGACTAGTTTCGGGCGAACTTATGAGCGCCACATCGTGCTTGTGGAGGCGAGCGCGGATGGCGTCTCGGGTTGGGGCGAAGTCACCGCCGGAGAGAACCCCTTTTACAACGAGGAGTGGACCGGATCGATCTGGCCGCTGCTGGTCGATTATATAGCGCCGCGCGTGGTGGGCCATGAATTTTCGAGTGCGGGAGACGTGGGTGCGCGCACCGCTCATATTCGCGGTCACAACATGACGCGCGGTGGAATGGAAGCCGCGCTTTGGGACCTCGAAGCGCGGCTCCTTGAGGAACCGCTTTGGAAGACGATTGGCGGCGGCGCGCGCAGGGAGATCTCGTGCGGCGTGTCAATTGGCATTCAAGACAGCGTAGCGGAGCTTCTAGCAAAGATCGAAAGTGAACTGACTGCAGGTTACCAGCGCATCAAACTGAAGATCAAACCGGGGTGGGACGTAGACGTGATCCGCCAGGTTCGCGAGCGCTTCCCAGCCATCCGGCTCATGGCCGATGCCAACTCGGCTTATACCTTGCGCGACACTGCACATCTCAAGAAGCTTGACGAATTCCATCTGATGATGATCGAGCAGCCGCTCGCGCACGATGACATCATTGATCATGCTGAGCTGCAAGCCGCCCTCGACACACCCATTTGTCTGGATGAATGTATTCGCTCGGCGCACCATGCCGAGCAGGCAATCCAACTCGAAGCTTGCCGGATTATCAATATCAAGCTGGGCCGCGTGGGCGGTTTCGCCGAGGCGAAGAGGGTGCATGACGTTTGTCTGGCTAGCGGGATACCGGTGTGGTGCGGTGGGATGCTCGAATCCGGTATCGGCCGCGCGCACAATGTGGCGCTGTCGACGCTGCCGAATTTCGTGCTACCGGGCGACGTCTCGGCCAGCAAGCGTTATTGGCAACGCGACATTGTCATCCCGCCGGTCGAAGTATCCGAGCAGGGTACCATCGCTCTGCGTGACGAAGTCGGTTTCGGCTATGACCTCGATCGCGAATATCTGGAGAGCCTCGTGGTACGGCGGGAGGAACTGTTCTAATTTTTTATGTTGACACCCAGTATTTTTCGCGAATACGATATCCGCGGCATTGCGGACCAGGAGTTGCTCGATCCAGACGTAGAGTTGCTGGGCCGCGCTCTCGGCACTTATCTGATCCGACACAGCGGGCGCACGATCTGTCTCGGCCGCGATTGCCGGCTGAGCGGCGACCGCATCCATGGTGCGCTCTTGAAAGGTTTGCTCGTGAGTGGCGCTGACGTTCTCGATATCGGGGTTGCGCCGACGCCTTTGCTCTATTACTCGGTGGTGCATTTTGAGGCTTCCGGCGGGATCATGATCACAGGCAGCCACAATCCGCCCGAGTACAACGGCATCAAAACCGTCTGCGGATCGGGAACTCTGCACGGCGAACAGATTCAGCAGGTGTTGAAACTGATACAGGGGAACGATTTTGAAGGTGGTGCTGGAACGGTCAAGAAGGTCGATGCGGTAACGCCTTATGTTGATGAAATCGCCGCACAATTTCAATTTCCACGCCGCGTGAAGGTTGTACTCGATGCGGGCAATGGGACGGCCGGCCCGGTAGTTCACCGCCTGCTTGAGAAGTTGAACGTGGAACCGGTAGAGCTGTTCTTTGAAATGGATGGCCGGTTTCCGAATCATCATCCGGACCCAACCGTCCCGACGAATCTGCTCGATCTGGCGAAAGCCGTCCGGAAAGAGAAGGCCGAGTTGGGTATAGCCTTCGATGGTGACGCGGACCGGATTGGGGCGCTTGACGAAAAGGGCGACGCAATCTATGGCGACATGCTGCTGCTGATCTTCGGCCGCGAGATTCTTTCACGCAAGCCTGGCGCGACGTTTATCGGCGAAGTGAAATGCTCGCAGGCGATGTACGACAAATTGGCCGAGTTGGGCGGCAACCCGATCATGTACAAGACCGGCCACTCGCTGATCAAGGCGAAGATGAAGCAGGCGCAGGCTGAACTGGCGGGCGAAATGTCGGGTCACATGTTCTTCGCGGACCGTTACTACGGCTTCGACGATGCGTTGTATGCCGCCTGCCGGCTGCTGGAAATTGTGGCGCGTTCCGGCAAGCCTCTTTCGGCTCAATTGGAAGGCATACCGAAAACGGTTTCGACTCCCGAGCTCCGCGTCGATTGCCCGGACGACAAAAAATTTCTTGTCGTGGAGAAGGTGGCCGAACTAGTGCGCCGCCGGCATCACGTTGTGGATGTGGATGGTGTTCGCGTGCCGTTCGCGCAGGGCTGGGGCCTCGTGAGGGCTTCGAATACGCAGCCGGTGCTGGTGATGCGCTTCGAGGCGGCTAGCGACAAATTGCTGAAGGAATACCAATCCGAGATCGAAGAAATCGTAGAGCAGGTCAAGAAGGAAGTGGGCGCGTAATTCGAGGCGACGGTGCATCCCCGCCCGCTGGCTGAAACCTGAACCGCTCCAGGAGGTCGACGCCTAGCTGGCCTCCGTTCCGTCAGTTCTGGTCCGCTCACGTAGACGCTCTCGAACGCCACCTCGACCGCATCGATAAATCGACACGAACTAAAAGGAAGACAAGGAGAAAATAGATGGCCGATCACGAGCAGTATGTTCCGGGTCCCGCCAGTGGGGCGCAGATAAAAAAGGACGGAGAGAAGTGGACGCTCTTTCTCGTCAGAGAACTGCACCACTCGCCGGAAAAAGTCTGGCAGGCGCTTACGGAGCCGGCCCATCTGCGCGAGTGGGCGCCCTTGGAATCGACCCTGCGTCAAGCTAATCATCCCGACCGGATCGAGTGCCGTTTCATCACTCCCTCGACCTCCCGATCAGAAGCCAAAATATTGTTCTCGTAGACTGTCTTGGTGTTTTTCTCGCGCTGCTTTCACCTTCGAGCAAGCTGCTTCTTGTCCGAAAGTAGCGTGCTGCCAGTCATCCAACGAAATGAGCCATGATCGGCATTCGCGGCGGGAGTCTCTTCTTTGCGAATTTCTGCGACCCACTGATCTACGGCTTGTCAGTATGCTTGCTGTAGTTGATCCAAGTTCTGGGTTTCCATAGCCATTAAGTCTTAAGATCTATTCCGATTCGTCTGACTAGATCAGTTCGCAACTCCGGATACAATCAAGCTTCGTGCGGGCGGAGAGGCCAGTCAAATTTCGTCATATCCATAGCCGAAATAGGCGTTGCACACACCAGGAAAAGTAAAGCGGAGGCCGGAATGGTCGGTATCCAAGCCCAAACGATATTTTGGGCTACGCCCCAGCGACGGCCTTGACCCGCTGAACGGAACCTACTCCTGCAACCGCGCCCGCTGTGACATGTGTGGTCGACACCGGTAACTTGAGGAACGTAGAGAACAGGATGGAGACGGCCGCTCCGCTTTCGGCGCAGAACCCGCTGCCAGGTTCACTTTTGTAAGGCGATGACCAATCGTATGGATGATCCGCCAATAAATAAGCGTCATTGCGGCTCCTGCGGAGCAGCAATCCAATAATGGCTGTTTCGAAATACGGAGCCTAGGCAGTCGGATAAGCTTTTCGCCGCTTGCAATTATTTTCGGCGGCCGCTCTTAGCTGGGCGCACGGTTAGGATCAAAGCACTGGAACGGAAGAGCAGCCACATCTTAATGCGAACTTCACCTGCGGCTGCGCCGCGCCGGCAAGCTTCGAATTCCCTCCCTGCGCAGCTTGCTGTAGTCGGTCAGCCGCCGTTGTGAGGTAAGAGGTCTGGGTCGTGAAAAATCCCCAGAGTTTTTCTTCGCGAGGAAGCAATCGCAATCGATTCTTAGACCACAATGGTTTCCCGCCGTTGCTTACGCAATTCGCTTGAGTGGTTACAGATTGATTACTGCGATTGCCGCGCGCTTGGGCGTCCTTTGCCTACCTGTGATTACCCACAGCAGAAGAATCCGAACCTGTACGGATCTAATGATCGGACGAGTTCACCAACGATAACTGCACGATATGCGATACATGGCCCTTGCATCCGACTATGACGGCACACTGGCTCACGACGGGCTGGTAGCCGACGAAACCATTCGAGCACTCGAACGGCTTGTTCGTTCCGGACGCAAACTGATTCTCGTCACAGGAAGAGAACTGGCGGACTTGCAATCTGTGTTTCCGAGGCTGGATCTCTGTGCTCGGGTAGTTGCAGAAAACGGAGCTTTGCTCTACAATCCTGCAACCCGGGAGAAGCAGATACTCGCGGAGCGTCCCACGCAGAGCTTCATCGATGACCTGCGAGACCGTGGTGTGTCCGATGTCAGCGTGGGCGACGTCATCATCGCTACTTGGCGTCCACACGAGCGCGAGACAATCGAGGCGATAAGAGATTCCGGCCTGGAACTCCAAATCATATTCAATAAGGACGCAGTGATGATCCTGCCTTCCGGGGTCAATAAGATGACGGGTCTTTGTTCGGCGCTTGAAGAACTTCGGCTTTCGAGTCACAACGTGATTAGCATTGGTGATGCGGAAAATGATCACGCCTTTCTAGAGCACTGCGAATGCTCGATCGCCGTGGCGAATGCCGTCGGGGCCCTTAAGGAGAAAGCAGACTTCGTAACGGAAGCGGCCTGCGGAGCCGGTGTTATTGAAATCATCGGCATGCTACTGGAAAATGATGCGGCGCAGCTCGGAAATAAGTTAACGCACGATTCGATTCTTCTTGGAAAATCTGGGGAAGAAGAAGTCAAGTTGGACGCCTATGGCAGCAATGTCCTAATCTGTGGCCAATCGGGTAGCGGAAAATCGACGTTGGTCATGGGGCTGTTGGAGCGTATCATTCAGAGGAAGTATCAGGTTTGTCTCATCGACCCGGAAGGCGATTACGAGAATCTCGAAGGCTGTCGAACTGTCGGCGATTCTAAGCGACCCCCCTCCCTAGAGCATGTCATGCAAGTTTTAGAGGAGCCGCAAGCCCAAACTATTGTAAACCTCGTGGCGGTTTCAGCATCTGATAGGCCGGCCTATTTTGCTTCCCTGATCAGCGAAATTCAGAAGCAGCGGCCGAAGACCGGGCGCCCACATTGGCTTGCGATCGAGGAGGCGCATCATGTCTTGCCTTCCGAATGGGCATTTACGTCGGCGGAGATGCCGGAGGAGATCTCCAATTTGTTGCTGATCACGGTTCATTCTGAACACGTTTCGCCTGTCGTCCTTCGTAGGATAAACAAAGTTCTAGTTGTCGGGCGCGAACCAAAGAATTTCATCCAAGAGTTCGCGAATGCCGCCCAGACCCCGATTCCGCAGATATCCACGGGTGATCTCGCACGTGGTGACGCTCTCTGCTGGTCCATCGATGACAATCGCATCGTAAGGCTTTCTACGGAGCCACCCCAGCATGAACATCATCGTCACAAGCGAAAGTACGCAGAAGGACAGTTGGAACCGGAGCGGACATTTCACTTCAGAGGTATTGGAGACAAATTGGACTTGCGCGCGCAAAATTTGAATATTTTTGTTCAAATCGCTGAGGGTATCGACGCCGAGACTTGGCTCTTTCACCTCAAGCGCAATGATTATTCCAATTGGCTGCGTCGTGATCTCAAAGATTCTGAGTTGGCGGATGAGATCGAAAGAATAGAGCGGGATGAATCGTTATCCAACGAACAAAGCAGAAATCGTGTCAAAGACGCCATTCTGCAAAAATATGCTGCCCCAGCGTAGTGGACAAATTCCGCGTCACCGCGAAACGACTGGACGTAGATGAAGCCAAGCTAGACCGCAATAGCTACGCTTGGAAGTGCGTTCGGAGCACCGATGCTTTCCAGCTTCATCAGTAAGTGACTGACAGCATCGCATGAGCCTGCAATAGCGGCCCTTTGGGGCATGGCATTTCGCGCAGAGTGCAGTAGATCCAGAATTTCCTCCAAGAGAAATTGTTTTTTTGTCTAAGAGCGGCGACATCGTCGTCGGCGCATCAGAAACCACCTCAACCAATCGGTTCAAGCTGTCTTGGATAAGTACCACTCCGCACAATCGCCGCTGAGTTGGCTATGGTCCGGAATAGATACTCGATAGTTTCGCGGATCAATGAAGACTTTGCTCCGGTTCAAAAATGACACTCGCGGACAGGAAAAAGTTACGGTACAAAAAACGCAGGTCAGCGGCCACCCCCATTACGGCTGGGCGCAGCTAATATAGGTGGGAGCGTTGGAGCTATACATGAAAATGCTCGTCCCGCTGGAATCTGCCTCTGCACTAATCGACGAGAAGATCAAGGAACTTGGGGACTGGCGCGGGAAGACGCTCGTGAAAGTGCGCGAAATCATACACGAGGCCGACCCTGAAATCGTCGAAGAGTGGAAGTGGAGGGGAACGCCCGTCTGGTGGCACGGCGGCATCGTCTGCATGGGAGAGACGCACAAGAACCCAGTCAAGATGACATTTGCCAAGGGGGCTGCATTGAAGGACCCTTCAAATCTGTTCAACTCCAGCCTCGCGGGAATGTCAGGCGCGCCATCGACATCCACGAAGGCCAAAAGATCGATGAGGCGGCATTGAAGGATCTCATCCGCGCTGCAGTGGCGCTCAATCTCAAGGGCAAAAGCAAGCCGAAGCCCTGGCGAGCGAGCAGCAAGCGAGCCGACTAACTTCCGCTCACGTCCCCGCCACCTAAGAGTCCCGCAGAATCTTTCTACTGATTCGTCAGTCACTTGCCTTGAATCCAGGCACGCCGGCCCAGTGCCATAAGTCAAGCTCGCGTCTGGGATCAAATTCTCGGTGATAGGATTCGTTTCGTAAAAAACGCTGTTTCTTCGCCGGCGTCGGAGGGTAAAAAAGGCTTCGCCTATTTCCAAAACTTGTTAAAGAAAGCCGGCTCGATAAAGACTAGAAAACTTCTTCCACTATGCTCGTTCAAAAGAGGCGATGCCGTAAGCGTCGCCGTCGTCACGAATCGAGATGCAACTCAACCCCTTATGCGCCAGCGGTCCAAGGAGGTCCTGGATGGATCCATTGGGATGGAATTCCATAGTCATACGCTTTACTCGCCTTAAACAGTTAGCCGCACCGCTGGTAATAATTGTGTATTCAGCTCCTTCAACGTCCAGCTTGACCATGTCTATAGTTCCATCCGGAACAATGTGATCGAGAGTCACCATTGGTATTTGCACCCCGCTGCCGTGTCCTGTACTCCTGAACTGACTTTCCGGTTTCAAATCGATGGTTGTAGTGCCAATCTGTGAACCGAGAGCGGCCTCATGAATGGTGCAGCGAGAATTGAGTCCGTGTTCATGAAGAACATCACGTAATCTCTTGCACGTGTCAGGAGCCGGCTCAATAGCAATCACGTGTGATTCCGGGGCCTTCAACAGGGCATATAATGTAAACGTTCCTATGTTGGCGCCCGCATCGACGAGCAGCTTGTCTGTGCGGTTCACATTGTAGACATTCGAGAAGAAAACGCACCAGAAGGTTCTGACATCGGCCAACGTCAAAAACTGAAACTTACCTGTTTTGAGCTTGATATCAAACGGAAACTTGACGGGAAGGCCAACATAACAGGCAGTAAGTCTTAACCATTGGGGTGTGGCAGTCCGGCAAAGGCCAATCTCTGGAAGACGATTCAATTGGGATAGAGCTTTGATGAACCTCACTACGGTACATCAACAAAGTTAGCACCAACGGCTGCGTCCGGATAATTTAATGGATTTTAGCTGACAGATCAATGACTTGCCTAGAGATGCCTTACCGAAACGCAGCCTTCGAACGCAATACTTTGCACGTGATTCGTTTCGTAAAAAACGCTGTTTGTTCGCCTTTTGGGGATGTTAGTATAACAAATACGGCTTGCGTCGTTCGGCGAATGCCGTCGCTTCCCGCTGCGCCTGCCCCCAAATCAGGCCGGCGTCCCGGCCGAGTTCCAGCTCACCGATAGTGCGATGGTTGCCGATCAAATGACGGCATTTTTGGAAATCGATTTTGCCTGGGTATAGATTTTGCAGCGCGGCTGCGACCTCAATGCCGAGCCGCGTGCTGTCGAATGCTTCGCGGTCGGTGATCACGAAACGGACACCCTCGATCGGTTGCCCGGCGAAATGAGAGGAGGTGGGCTTGAAGCGGGTTGGATAGACGCGGACGCCTGGGATGAAGCGCGAGTTCAACAGCGTCGCTAGTGCTTGCCCTTTGATCCAGTCGGCGCCGATCTGTTCGAACGGCGCGTCGGTTCCCCGGCCGACCGAATAGTCGGTCGTCGCCTCGAGCATGGCGAGCCCGGGATACAGCAGCGCCGCATTTAGGCTGCGCATATTCGGGGAAGGATCGATCCAGGAAAGCGTGGTTGCATCGAACCAGTCGCCGCGCATCCAGTTGGTCATCTTCACGACATGAAGATCGGCGCCCAAATGGCCCTCTACATTGGCGAACGTGGCAAGCTCTCCGAACGTCATGCCGTGGCGTAGCGGAATGTCGTAACAGCCGACGAACGATTCGAGGTCCTTTTGCATGATTGGTCCTTCGATATGGGTGCCTGTGATGGGGTTGGGTCGGTCGAGCACCCAAAACGGCTTACGCGCTTTTGCCGCTTCTTGGAGCGCATAGAGCAGAGTGCAGGAATAGGTGTAGAAGCGTGCGCCAACATCTTGTATGTCGTAGACGACTGCATCGAGGTTTAGCATCTGCTCGGCGCGCAGGCGGCGCCGGTTCGGCTGATAAAGGCTAACAACTGGAAGCCCCGTTTCTGCATCGGTACTGTTGGCGACATTTTCCTGGTCTTCAGAGCCGCTAATGCCATGCTCGGGCGAAAACAGTGTAGTAATCGTAACTCCGGCGGCCACCATAGCGTCGATATTACGCCTGCCGCTGCGGTCGAGGCCGGTGTGATTGGTGATCAAGCCGATGCGTTTGCCTTTCAGGTCAGTGAAGCCATTGGCCTCGAGAACGTCTAGACCTGTCATAGTCGCTGCGTTGCGATCGATAACGCGATGGACGCCTGCGCCGGTGATGGTCTCGTTGTAACCCGTGATCGAGACGTCCTGCGTCTGAAGCCCAAAGCCGGCGGCGACCGTGGTCGCTAGCCGGGAGCGGAACGAGCTCAGAGAATGGCCGCGCTTCGGGTGGACGGCGTTGGTGAGCACAATCACGAACGAATGGCTGGTGGGATCCATCCACATAGATGTTCCGGTGAACCCGGTGTGGCCATAGGAGCCGATCGGATAGAGTTCGCCGCGATTGCTTGAATAGGGTGAGTCGATGTCCCAGCCGAGGGCCCTCATTATGGGTTGATCCGCGGGGCTGGCCGGAGTAGTGAATTTCTTGACGGTGGCATCGGAAAAAATGCGGACGCCGTGCGACTGTCCCATGCCGAGCAGCATGTTGGCATACTTGGCGAGATCGTCCGCGGTAGTAAAAAGACCGGCATCGCCGGTGACGCCGCCCATATAGCGGGCGGTCGGATCGTGTACGATGCCCCGAAACGGCTGGCCTGTCTCGTCATCGATTTCGGTAGGTGCAATGCGAGGGATCAGTGACGGAGACGGCAGGAAGCCGGTGTCGTTCATCTGGAGCGGCGCGTAAATCTGAGCGTGCGCGAAGTCGGCGACGGATTGGCCCGAGACGCGATGCACGATCTCGGCGAGAAGAACATAGTTGATGTCGCTATAGATGAAGCGCGCGCCGGGAGGCGCGACAGGCACTGTCATCAATGCTCTCTCGACGCCCGTAGAATACCCGCTCCATTTGGGGACAAGTTCGAGATCGGGTGGCATACCGGAGAAATGGGTCATCAGCAGACGAATGGTGATGTCGCTCTTGCCACCTTGGAATTCGGTCAAGTATTTTGTTACCGGATCGTCAATGCGGAGCTTGCCTTGCTCGACGAGCTTCATGATCGAAGGCGTAGTGGCGACAACCTTGGTGAGCGAGGCGGCATCGAAGATAGTGTCGATTGTCATGGGCTCGGGCTGGGGAATCAGAGCACGCGAGCCGTAGGCTTTTCGAAAAATGATTTGGTTGTTATGTCCAATCACGACTACTGCGCCGGGAATGAGGCCGGTTTGAACGGCTTCATCGACGATAGGATCGACAAACAGCAAATGCTCAGGAATAGAGGGTTGAGCTGCTGGCGGTGCCTGGGTAAGCGCAACGGCGGCACCCACCAGCAACAAGAAAATCGAAAATTTCATGTCGAAAGAACTAGACTAGCTTGGTCGAAAGTTGTTCGAGCAAGTGCGCCAGATCGACGTCTTTCTGCGTGATGCCTTTCGAGTCGTGTGTTGTGAGGTCGACGGTTACCCGGCTATAGACATTCGACCACTCCGGATGGTGATTGCGCTTTTCAATTTCGATAGCGGCGGTGGTCATGAAGCCGAAAGCGCGGGCGAAGTCGGGGAATCGGTATTCGCGGTGAAGTTTTTCATTCTGTATGCTCCAGCCCGGAAGTGCCTTCAGCGCGGCTTCGAGCTCTTCTGGAGTCAGCTTTTGTGCGGCCATGCCGTCATTTTGTCAGAGGGCGCCTGGAGTGTAGAAACTTCCCGTAGGGGAATGCCAAGGATTTTTGCCGCGTCTCCGAATGCGGCGGTGATATCCATCTCGTCACGCGGTTTGCCGTCCCAGACGAGCGCCGCCTCTACAGGTTGTGCATGCGAACGCGCGATAGCGCGGGCATGCGCGAGGATGGCCTGGTTGACAGCAAGAAAACTGGCGTCGTCGGCTTTATCGAGATTGAGAATCACCAGATTACCCTCTACCTCGGCGCGCTCGACGATTCGGTCGAAGAGAGCACCCCACTCGCCCGGCCTATCCACGACCGACGTGGCGCGGAAGCGTTCTTTGGCGAAAGGAAGAACGATGTGACAATCCAGCGCAAGTTCGTGGGCCGCGTCGAGGGCGAGTAAGTCACTGCCGCAAGCGGCGGAGCAAACTAACGACGTCGCTTGCGTCGAGGCTAAGATCGCGGCAATTCGTCCGCGCACGGCGGCGGTGTTCTGGAGCGGAAAGCGAACGACCGCGGCATCAGCCGGGTCCACTCTTCTGCCTGCGAGTGCCAGGATCATAGTCGATATTTGGGGCCGATCCGAAGATAGCGCGGTTCGGCTATCCGCAGATGAATTATTAAAATGAGCCAGCCTGCAAGGCACATGAAAATGGACGCGAGCACTTGTATGTAAGGATTTCGGTAGCGCAGGACTTTTGTAAGGAATCGCCGGATCAGCCCCAGCACTGCGACGGCTATGGCAATCCCGGCTAGCGAGTGACCCACTGTAGTCGAGAGCGGCGTGTTCCAACGCCGCTGAACGAACCAGACGGCGGCGGCGAGCAGAAACAACAAGAATGCGATACCCGCTGCGGCGAGCACTTTCGATGCGTGGTACGTTTTGCCCCAAATTGCAGCGGAAACTTCGAGGGCGGTGTGGAGTTTCTTTAGATCAGGCGTTTCAGTTTCGCCACTTGCGATCGGCTCGATCGAGGCGAATCGCCACGGCCTTGTCATGTCGGAGCTGACCGGAAAATTACGGATGCAGCTGGGAAATGCGCCGCGCGCCATCAAATAGCCGCTTAGCATGAGAGCATCGGCTTCGCAGTTGGAGAAGGAATCAAGATCGGTGCGAATCCCGGCAATGAGAGCCTGCACGTCGCGGCGCATGCCATAGGATGTCAGACCGCTTGTTTTACCGCGGGGAGAGAGATCGCGACTGCCTAGCCAGTCGACTGACTCACCGGCGAGGTCCTCCTTCAGATGAACATACAGAAGGCCGTGAAGGACCCGCGAATCGCGTAAGGCGATCAGGTATTGAAATTGCGATTCCCGAACGCGGGCCATGAGAATGTCGTTCGAGCGTTTCAGGACGTCGAGCCGCTCGCCGCCCGGCTCGAGCGAGACGGCGCCTTGTCCGCAGGCATCGCTCACCAGCAGCACAGTGCAATTCTGCTCGAGCAGACTCGCGACGCCCTGGTTGTCGTATGCGCCGCCATCCACCAGACGGGTGACGTAGTTGAACGGTTCGGTGTTTCCAGATTTGGTGCCGTAGAGATGATCAAGCGTCAGCGGGTCGAAAAAGCCAGGAACGCAGGCTGAGGCGGCTACGGCCTCGCTAAGCTTCACTTCGTGATGCCCGGGCGGAGCATCTTCGTAGTACATCCGGCGCAAGCGGTCGTTGGCTTCGATTTCGCTTGCCGCCACGTGGGAGGGGGGCTCACCCATGAAGCTGGCTGTGAATTGCCAGTTGTGATTCGTATTGAGGGTAGTCGCGTTGAGGATCAGAATCGGCGCTTTGTGACGGCGGCGCCAGTTGCGATATTTGGGACTGAACCCGGGATCGCCCTTTGGATGAATGAGAATGTCGGACAACCGCCGCGGCTTTCCCAGGAATTCGTCTTCAACCAGAGCGAACAACTCGCGATCATAGAGACGCGCCAGGCGATCGGTCATGGAGGAACGACGCGAAGTAAGTACCCGCCAGTTCGAGCCAAATTCCATGAACATTCGCAGACGAATATTTCTCTGAACGCCGGCCAGGAATCTCGTCTCGATACGCCGGACAAGCTCAACGTAGTCTTCGCGGCTGAGCTCGTCGTCGGTTTTATCGTGAAGCAGTTTGCGCAATTCCAGGTAATAGAATGCGCCCAGAATCGAGCCGCCGGAGACGCACGAGAGAACTTCAATGTGGCGTAGCATGTCGAGTTCGGCGAGCCGCGCCAGGAAGCCAATATGAAACAGAGAGGCGCGAAAGCCGCCGCCGGACAGCGCCAATCCGACCTTGCCGACAATGAAGGAGAGTGCCGCTTCACTATCACCACCGAGAAGTGCTTGGACAACGCGCCATGGCTCCGAATCCGCCAAATGGTCTTCCGCGATGTTCATTTTCGTCGCGATGAGGCTGGCGAGTTTTGCGGTTTGGCGTGCCGTGGATTCGAGCTGCCATTCGTGTGGGCGGTGGTCGGCGGCCCGCTGCATCAGGGCCGTAGCGTCGGCAAACTCGCCGAGGCCGAGATGGGCTTCTCCCAATGTAACCGTGAACCAGAAGTTTTCAAGCAGCGCCGGATTTGCGTCGGCGAGCGCGCGCAGCGTATCGCGTACCTGCTCGCGGATTGCGTCCGCTCCTGCACGGTCGAGAAGATCGAGCACGAATGCCGCATTGATCGCGGTGTAGCCATGATCGAGTTCGATGCCGAGAGCCATGCCAGCGCGATAGAAAGCGAGCGACTGCTCCAGTTGGTCCCGCAATCCGAAGGCGCTCCAGCGCATTTTGGAAATCGAGCCCAGAATGCCTAGCAATTCCTGGCGGCGTGACGGATCGTCTTTTACTTCGAGTAGCAGTTCGTTGGCGAGGGCCGCAGCGTCGTTCAAGCGGTGGTCGAGCGGCTGGTCCGGACTTTTATAGGTGGAGACGATAAGCGCCCGTAAAACTTCGAAGCGCAGCTCGAAGGGAGCATCGTCGAGAAGCTGGCGCGCCACGTCGAGCACGCGGCGAGCGTATTCGATATTGTTCTCCTCATCGCGCAAAGCGAGAGCCAGCGCGAGTAATTCGCGGGGATCACCGGCCGGAGCGGATGAGAAGATAACGCGGGCCTGCTTCTCTCGCGGGGACGGTTGAGCGCTCATTGGACATGTTCCGGGCGAGCTCCCAGGCCAACCGCCCGCGCCATCAGACGTTGCAGGCCGGGAATATGCACGGCTGCCTTCAACTGCCAGGGAGCTGTAATCGGACCGGGATTTTTGAAGATTCTGGCAAATGCTTTATGCGCATTGAGTTGCATATATTGCGTCACACGAGTTGGAAATTCGCGCCTTTCTTGCACGCGGGCCAGCACCTCTTCGGCCACCCGCCCGGCGCGCAATGGCTTGCCCAGGATATTCCCCGCGGCGACCGCGTCTTGAATCGCGAGATTGATGCCGACTCCACCGGCCGGAGACATGGCGTGGGCGGCGTCGCCAAGACAGAGAAGGCCGGGCAGATGCCAGCGCTTGAGGCGGTTGATGCGTACCGTCAGGAGTTTGACTTGATCCCAGTTCTCGAGTTCCTGAACGCGATCTTCGAGATAGGGAGCGATCTTGATAAGTTCGCGGTGAAAGGCGTCCAGGCCGCTACGCTGGATCCTCTCAAACGAGCCCTTGGAAATGATCAGCCCGCACTGAAAGTAGTCGCCACGATTGATCAGGACGAGCGCCTTGCCATAGTTGACGTTGCCCAGCAGCTGTTCGGGGTCTTGCCGGTTTCCTGCTGAGACAGAACCAGAGTACATCGATGGGCACGCCGAATTCGAGAACTTCCAGCTTCGCGGCCTGCCGGATCGTCGAGTGACGGCCGTCACAGCCGACAACGAGGACGGGCGCGAATTTCGAGCGGTCCGTTCGGCGTGCGCGCCTCGACTCCGGCGATGGATTGCCGTCGCGCAACACGTCGACGGCTTCGTGCTGCATTAGCAGACGAAAGCTGGGGAACTTTCTTGCACGGCTCGAAAGGAAGTCGAGAAAATCCCATTGCGGCATAAGTGCGATGAACTTGCAATGCGTGGGAGGTGGCGAAAGTCGGCGGCTGGAATGTGAAGCCTCCGACTATGCCGTCGACCGAGGTGAGCTGCTGATGCGGGACTTTCAAGAAATCTTCGAGGAGTCCGAGCTCGCGCAGGACTTCGAGCGTGGAGGGATGGACAGGTGTCGCCGCGGAAGTCGCGGAAAAAGTCCTGGTGTTTCTCGAGTACGGTGACCGTGACACCCGCGCGAGCTAAGAGATAGCCGAGCATCATGCCGGCAGGGCCACCGCCGACTATGCAGCAAGTTGTTTGGACGGATCGAATTGGGATATGGTACCACCGGGGCGGAACGGTGTGACCCTGACCGCCAGCGCGGTTAAGGTGCGAAATGTTTGGAGCGCCTACACTGGCTGCCGAAGAGGGAGACACGGGGGAATCGCGCCTCCCTCCTCTTATTACTGCTGGGTGTGGCTTCGCTCGGGGCGGGGCCGCTCTATACCGTCGAGATCTTAGGGTCGTTGGGATCGGGCGCGGCATTGGCGACGGGAATCAACAGCTCGAGAAGTGCAGTAGGGTGGATCACCGATTCGCAAGGGAGCGTCGACCCTGTGTCCTTCTTGTGGCCAGGCCACAGCGTTGGGAAGCGGCGGCCAAGCGAATGCCGTCAACAGTGGCGGTGTCGCGGTAGGTACGCTGTTTTCCGCCAGCTACGTCCACGGGATCGATAGCGGCGGGAATGTAGTGGGTTATTCCGGGACAAGCGATCTGACGGTAGCGAGCGTACGCTGGAGCGGTTGATCTTGCTTAAATAGGAGTTTCTAATGAAACTCCAAAGTTACACGATCACCCAGGGCAAAGACCGCGCGCCCGCCCGTTCTTATCTGAAAGCCATCGGCTTTACCGACGAGGACTTGAAGAAGCCCATTATCGGTATTGCCAACACCTGGATCGGCACGATGCCGTGCAATTTCAATCTGCGCGAATTGGCGGTAGACGTGGCGCGTGGCGTGAGAGAGGCGGGCGGCACGCCGATGGAGTTCAACACCATTGCCATCAGCGACGGCATCACGATGGGCACCGAGGGAATGAAGACATCGTTGATCAGCCGCGAGGTGATTGCGGATTCGATCGAACTGGTGGCGCGCGGGCATATGTTCGACGGCATTGTGGCGCTCGTGGCATGCGATAAAACCGTGCCGGGGGCGGCGATGGCGCTGCTGCGGCTGAATGTGCCTGGTGTGATTTTGTACGGTGGAAGCATCTTGCCGGGCCGGCACAAGGGCAAGGACATTACTGTGCAGGACGTATTCGAGGCTGTGGGCGCGAACGCGGCGGGCCGAATGAGCGATCAGGAACTATTCGAGATCGAGAACGCCGCCTGTCCGGGACCGGGCGCCTGCGGTGGGCAGTACACCGCGAACACCATGTCGACCGTGATGGAGATTATCGGGCTTTCGCCGATGGGGCTGAACGGCATTCCACAGGTGGACGCGTCGAAACATGATGCCGCGCGGCAGTGCGGCAGGATCATTCTGGACGCTGTCAAGAACAACTTGCGGCCGCGGGATATTGTGACGAGGGCGGCAATTGAAAACGCCATCGTGAGTGTCGCGGCATCGGGAGGTTCGACAAATGCGGTGCTCCACTTACTGGCCATGGCGCGCGAGGCGGGCGTTCCGCTGAGCATCGACGATTTCCAGGAACTCAGCCAACGTACGCCACTGCTGGCCGACCTGAAGCCGGCGGGCAAGTACACGGCAGCCGATGTACACAAAGCGGGCGGCATTCCGGTGATAGCGAAACGGCTGCACGATGGGGGATTTGTGCACTCGGATGCTATGACAATCTCTGGTAAAACGTTCGGCGAAGAAGTGCAAGCTACGAAAGAGACTCCAGGACAGGATGTGATAAGACCGCTGGACAATCCGATCAAGAAATCGGGCGGTCTTGTGATCTTACGCGGCTCGTTGGCGCCTGACGGTTGTGTGATCAAAGTCACAGGTCTCAACCGTAGTTCGCAGACAGGTCCGGCGCGCGTGTTTGATACCGAAGAGGCCGCTATGCATGCGGTGCTGAGCGGCGCGATCAACGAAGGTGACGTGGTGGTAATCCGTTATGAAGGGCCGCGCGGCGGCCCGGGAATGCGGGAGATGTTAGGTGTGACTAGCGCGATCGTGGGGAAGGGTTTGTCGGAGACCGTCGCGCTAGTCACGGACGGGCGATTTAGCGGCGCCACACGCGGGTTCATGATCGGCCACGTAGCTCCGGAAGCGGCGATGGGCGGGCCGATTGCGATGGTCGAAGAAGGAGATTCGATTGTGATCGATCTCAATACGCGCAGCATCGACTTGAAAATTCCGGCGGCGGAGATGGAACGGCGGCGCGGCAAATTTAAGAAGCCGACGCCTAAGTATGTGTCAGGCGTCATGGCAAAGTACGTCGCACTGGTGGGCTCGGCAGCAGATGGGGCGATTACGTCGCAGCCGGAGCTGTAGGAGCACGAATGAACGCGAATTCACAAGAATTCGAGAGGTACCTGGGAGATTCGTCGGGCTATCGGGGGGAAGCGGAACGAGTTTGTCTACCAACCAGCACGGAGGAGTTACGGAACGTAGTCCGCACTAGCGCGGCTGAGCGCATCCCGCTCACAGTCGTCGGCGCGGGCACCGGTTTGACTGGGGCAAGCGTTCCACATGGCGGCTGGATCGTTTCGCTGGAGCGCTTTCGGAAGATCGAAATTGAGTCAGGACGGGCACGCTGCGGGACGGGAGCCACGCTAAGCGATTTGCAGAAGGCAGCGGCAAAGACTAGGCAGTTCTTTGGGCCTAATCCTACAGAGGATTCCGCATCCATCGGTGGGATCATTAACACGAACGCGGGAGGGGCTCGCAGCTTTCATTATGGAAGTGTGCGGCGGCACGTGCTGTCGCTCGAAGTTACTTTCATGGACGGACGAACGGAGCGGCTTGAGCGTGGCCAGAAAGTCGATTTTCCGGTTGGTAGCATTCGACGGCTGGGGACTACAAAGAACTCGGCGGGCTATTACTTAGCGCCGGAACTGGAGTGGATGGATCTTCTCGCTGGGAGTGAGGGAACTCTAGGGATTATTACGGAGGCGGAACTGCAGTTACTGACGGAACCCGCGGGGATGCTAAGCGGAGTAATCTTCTTTCCGTCGGAAGATCTGGCGATGGACGCCGTCGCGGCATGGCGACAGGTTGCGGAATTGCGGTTACTTGAGTTTCTGGATCAACCTGCTCTCGATTTGCTACGGTCCCGGTACCCGGAGATTCCCGCGAAGGCGCGCGCGGCACTTTTGATAGAGCAGAATCTGACGTCGGACGACGACCCCGAGGTGGACGCCTGGACGGAGCGGATGGCCGACCAGGAGGCGCTGGCGGAGGAGTCCTGGTTCGGTTTACGCGAAACCGATCGAGAGCGGTTTCGAGAATTCCGCCATGCTCTACCGGTGATGGTGGTGGACGCCGTTCGCCGCAATGGTTTTCCGAAGACCGGGACAGACTATGCCGTGCCGCTCCAACACGAAAGAAAACTGCATAGCTTTTATAAGCGCCGTTGCGAGGAACTAGTACCGGGCCAATATTCGATCTACGGGCACGCCGGCGACGCTAATAACCATGTAAATCTATTTCCGGTAACCGCAGAACAGGCCAGGCGCGTGGAAGCGATGATGTACGAATTCGCGCAGTTTGTAGTTTCGCTGGGAGGCACGGTCGCGGCCGAGCACGGCATCGGAAAAGGTAAGACCGATCTACTGGAATTGATGTACACGAAGGCTGAAATCGGCGTGATGAAAGAAGTCAAGAGAAGCCTGGACCCAGATTGGCGCCTAGGCCGCGGAACTATCTTCCCTCTTTGACTTATGCGGGCTTTAGTTCAAAGAGTTTCTGAAGCCAGCGTACTAGTGGATTGTTCGATAGTCGGGCAAATTCAAAGAGGCCTGCTGATTTTTCTCGGAATCAAACAGGACGATACGGAGGCGCAGGCCGAACAGTTAGCCACTAAGATAGCCCAGCTTCGGATCTTCCCCGATTCCGAGGGCAAGATGAATCTGAGCTTGCGGGATATTTCGGGAGAAATGCTGATTGTTTCCCAATTTACGTTGTACGGCGACACACGTAAGGGAAATCGTCCATCTTACGCGGAAGCAGCCAAGCCGGAAAGGGCGCTAATGTTGTATCAATGTTTCATCGAGAACTGTCGGAGTGGAGGCTTTCCAGTCGCCACTGGTGTTTTTCAGGCGCACATGCAAATACGTCTGATAAACGATGGTCCGGTCACGATTTGGTGCGATTCCGAGAAATAGATAGAGTAATTAGTGAAAAAGTTTTGGCTCTGTGATACTAAGAAAGGTATATGGCAAAACTTTCCTCCGGCCCAACCCGAGAGATTCTAGAAGCTGCGCTGCTAGGATTAGAAGCTCAGAAGCAGAAGTTAGACGAACAGATAACGCAAGTGCGGTCGATGCTGGGCCGGCGGGCAGGACGGCCAAGTAAGTCGGCCCACGTGTCGATCGCCGCGTCGGTAAGCGGACCGGGTGTCACTAGGCGCAAGCGGGTATTGAGCCCGGAAGCGCGCAAGCGCATCGCGGCGGCGCAGAAGAAGCGCTGGGCGGCATTCCGAAAGAAGCAGGGATAGCCCACCGTTAGAGCGGACGAAGCCTGGTTGAGATCGTGAGCGTTTGCGCGTGTCATCGTGCCAGCGCGCGATGAAGAATTATGATCCTTGGTGTCGGGACAGACCTGGCGGAAGTAGAGCGTATCCGTGAAAGTATCGCGCGATTTGGCGATCGCTTTCTGAACCGTATTTACACAACAGGCGAGCGGGCCTACGCGGCCAGTAAGGCTAACCCGGTGGAGCGTTTGGCAGCGCGTTTCGCCGCCAAAGAAGCGGGCATGAAGGCAATTGGAACGGGATGGAGCCAAGGTGTGAGATGGCAGGATTTCGCAGTAGTAAATGAAAAATCCGGCCGCCCCACTTTAACGCTGGACGGTGCGGCGAAACGGCAAGCGGATGCGATGGGAGTAACGCGTATTTCGCTTTCGCTGACGCACACTTCCGCCATGGCGTTGGCCGTTGTCATTCTGGAGAGTTAGACCGAGCGGGAGTTTGATGCCGCGACCGAGCGGGTACGAAGTTGGGCATCTTCGAGACGCTTGGCTTCCTGGTAAGTGAAGACCATGCGGTGAATGACGGTGACGTTGCCTAGAATGGCAATCACCCAAAGGACCGGCGCCATCCGATCGAACAAGGCTCCGATGATGAAAAGTACGATGCGCTCGGGCCGCTCCATGAATCCTACCTTACAAGTGGGGATGATATTCTCGGCGCGCGTGCGCGTGTAGCTGATCATGACGGACGCCGTCATGACGATGGCAGTCAGCACGACATAAAACGGGCGATTGATAGTTCCGTAGTAAACCAGGAGGCCCATAAGCAGTGCGAGATCTGAGTAACGGTCAAGGACGGAATCGAAAAACCCTCCGAACCGAGTGACTTGGTTCGTGGCACGTGCGACGCGTCCGTCCACCATGTCGAATAGGCCGGCGAAGATGATCACGCAGCCGGCGGTTCGAAAATTTCCAATGGCAAGGAATGTGGCGGCCGCAATGTTTATGAGGAGCCCAAGAAACGTCAGTACATTGGGATTGATTTTAGAAAGCGCTAAGGCGCGGACGATCAGCCGTATGATTTTGTTTGACCCGATGCCGATCGCGCGAGTGTAGGTCATTCGTTTAGTTTCTCAAGCCCTGGGGGAGTCGTGGATGGTAGTCAGGCTGAGAATTTCCATTTCACGGACGCCATCCGGAATTTGAATTTTTACTGTATCGCCCACCCGCTTACCGAGCAGGCCTTTACCAATGGGAGAGCTGGTGGAGATCTTCCCGTGCGATACATCCGCCTCTTCGCTAGTGACGAGGCTGTAGGTTAGTTCTTCGTCCTTGGTGAGATCGAGGACGACCACGTGAGAGCCGAGACCGACGCGATCGCGCGGCAGTTTGCTCAGGTCGATCATCGAAAATTCGCGGAGCCTGGCCTGCAATTGGCCTAAGCGTGCGTTCACGTACCCTTGACGCTCTTTAGCTGCATGATATTCCGCATTTTCACTGAGGTCGCCGTGGGCGCGCGCTTTGAGAATTTCCTTGGGTAACTCGTTACGGAGTTCATATTCGAGCGCCGCAATTTCGTCCTGAAGCTTTTTCTTAAGGTCTTCCATGCCAGGCTGCTTCTATTATATGGAACGCTTTAGGGACGTAAAGAGAGGTCTGTGGCGGAAGTCTCGACAACGGGTAAGTCAAGCTGTTACAATAACCTAAGGAACCCCAGCACTCTCATGGCCAACAAACCACCCTTTGCCCAGGGAGCCCAAGTCGAGCACGGAAAGTTCGGTCTCGGCTCAGTGCTCTCAGCAAACGACGATTACATTGTGATTAAATTCGACGATCATGGCGAGAAAAAATTCGTCACGTCGATCGTGCTACCGGCCTTGAAGAAGAGCGATCGGCAGCCACCAGTGGAGAAAAGACGCGCCAGCCGAAAGAAAGCTGCGGCCCCGGCGGCGAGCGGGGCCTAGCCAGCTGCGTGAAGATCGGCATTGTAGTCTTCCCTGGCAGCAATTGCGATCACGACGCTTGGTACGCCTTCGCGGAGGTTCTTCGGCAAGATGCCGTGTTTCTATGGCACGATTCGACATCGCTCGAAGATGCTGATCTGGTTATCCTTCCCGGCGGATTTTCCTATGGGGATTATCTGCGGTGTGGGGCTATTGCTAAATTTTCGCCCGTGATGGAAGCTGTCAAGAAATTTGCGAAGGACGGCGGCTTGGTATTGGGCATCTGTAATGGCTTCCAGGTGCTTACGGAAGCTGGATTACTGCCGGGCGCGTTAGTGCGCAACGCGGGGTTGAAATTCGTGTGTAAGAACGTGCCTCTCGAAGTGGTAACGACGAATTCGCCTTTTACGCATCGAGCGACGAAAGAGCAGACGCTCCATTTACCGGTGGCACATGGCGAAGGCTGCTACGTAGCGGACACGAATGTGCTCGATGAATTGGAAGCGGAAGACCGCGTAGTTTTTCGGTATCGCGAGAATCCGAACGGGTCCATGCGAAATATTGCAGGCATCCTGAATCATGAGCGCAATGTTATGGGACTGATGCCTCATCCAGAGCGGGCGGCAGATCCATTGATGGGCGGTACGGATGGCCTAACAATCCTCGAGTCGGTATTGCACGCCGAGGTGGCAGCGTCGAGAGCATGAAGGAAAACCGGATCACGCCAGAAGTGATCGCGCAACATCAGCTCAGCACGTCCGAATATCAAAAAATAATGAGTTTGCTCGGCCGGGAGCCAACGCTTACCGAATTGGGCATTTTCGGAGTGATGTGGAGCGAGCACTGTTCCTACAAAAGCTCGCGCATGCATCTGAAGAAGTTGCCGACGGAAAGCAAACGCGTGCTGCAGGGGCCCGGAGAGAACGCAGGCATCGTGGATATAGGCGATGGCACGGCGATCGCGTTCAAGATCGAATCGCACAATCATCCGAGCTTCATCGAGCCGTTTCAAGGAGCAGCCACCGGGGTGGGCGGAATTCTGCGAGACATTTTTACGATGGGTGCACGGCCGATTGCGGTGATGGATTCAATCCGCTTCGGGCGTCTCGACGACGAAGGGACGGGAGCGCGGAACCGCCGGTTGCTCGAGGGAGTGGTTTCGGGCATCGCGCACTACGGGAATTGCTTTGGCGTACCAACGGTGGGTGGCGAATGCGTTTTTGAGGAGAGCTACGACGGCAATCCTCTCGTGAACGTGTTCGCACTGGGCGTATTTCGCCACGATGAAGTCTTTTACGGCAAAGCGAGCGGCGTAGGGAACCCAGTGATCTATGTAGGGGCGAAAACGGGCCGCGACGGCATTCACGGGGCATCGATGGCTTCGGCGGAGTTTACGGAAACGTCGAAACAAAAGCGACCGAACGTGCAGGTGGGGGATCCGTTTACCGAGAAGTTGCTGCTCGAGGCATGTCTCGAGGCGATGCGGACGGGCGCAATTGTAGGAATTCAGGACATGGGCGCGGCCGGCCTTACATCGTCGACTTGCGAAATGGGAAGCCGCGCCGGGACCGGGGTTGAGATCGATCTGGCGCTAGTGCCGCAGCGTGAAGCGGGGATGACGCCTTACGAGATGATGCTTTCCGAGTCGCAGGAGCGGATGCTACTGGTGGCAGAGCGCGGCCGGGAAGACGTGGTCTTCGGCGTCTTCAAGAAATGGGGACTGGACGCAGTAGAGATTGGCCGTGTAACGGCGGACGGAATGCTGCGCGTGAAACAGAACGGGACGGTATTCGCGGAAATACCCAACCGAGCGCTGGCGGACGAGGCTCCGAAATACGACCGCCCCCGGACGCAGCCCCTGCGTTCTGCGCCGCTCGATGGACCGGTTGCAGGCCGCCGGGACTGGGGCCAGGATTTACGAGCGCTGCTCAGCTCGGGCGATGTTTGTTCGAAACGCTGGATCTATCAGCAATACGACCAGCAGGTGCGGACCAATACCGTGGCTGGGCCGGGTGCTGAAGCGGCGGTAGTGCGCATCAAAGGTACGAGCACGTCGATTGCAATGTCGCTTGATGGTAATGGGCGGTACTGTGCGCTTGACCCGCGTGAGGGTACGAAACTACTGGTGGCGGAGTGTTGCCGAAACCTGTCTACCGTGGGGGCGCTTCCCATCGCTACGACGAACAATTTGAACTTCGGCAATCCGGAGAGGCCGGAGATCATGGCGCAGATCGTGGAATCGATCGAAGGATTGGCGGAGGCCTGCCGCTTTTTCGATGTACCAGTGACTGGCGGTAACGTCAGTTTGTATAACGAGACACTAGGTGCTCCGATTTTCCCCACGCCCGTGCTCGGAATCGTGGGCACCCTGCGGACAAGTTTGCCGATCGGGATTCCATTTCCAAGAGCGGGTTTACATGTAGTTCTTCTCGGCGGATTGGGTACGGCGGATGCACGCGAATTGGGCGGGACGCAGTATGCCAAAGTCGTGGAGAAATTGCTCTGGGGCATTCCGCCACGGCTCGATATGGAATACGAGAAGCGAGTGCAGGCGAGCATTCGTGAACTGGTGCGGGGAAGGTTGGTCGAATCGGCGCACGATCTGAGCAAAGGAGGCCTGGCGGTGGCACTGGCTGAATGTAGTTTTGGGCCGGAAAACGTTGGCGCGGCAGTCACACTTGATTCCGATCTGCCGCCGAACCTGTTGCTATTTCATGAGGGGCCGTCGCGCATTCTGGTTTCGACGGCCGATATCGAAAAAGTTTTTCGCGTGGCGCGTGAGAATGGCGTTCACGCGATTGAAATAGGCGCTACACTCAAAACGAGAGTGACGATTTCGAATCGAAACGAAGTCCTGATAGACGACCGGGTCGACGAGTTGAAGGGGCTTTGGAGCGGCGCTCTGGAACACCTCCTCCATAATTCCGTAGCGGTGTAAGAAAGATGCATCCACCCGAAGAGGAACTGGAAAGAGAATCGGTCTTCGACAAGCTGCACGAGGAGTGCGGCGTATTTGCGCTGTACGGCCACCCGGAAGCGGCGAACTTAGTGTATCTGGGTTTGTACGCTCTGCAGCATCGCGGGCAAGAGAGCGCCGGCATGGCGTCGAGCGATGGGCGGAAAATTCACAGCGTCCGCAAAATGGGGCACGTCGCGGATATCTTTACTCCCAACGTGTTGAATGAGTTGCCGGGCGAACTGGCAATCGGCCATACGCGCTATTCGACGGCGGGCGATACGACGATCAAGAATGCGCAGCCGCTTTCAGTGGCCTGCAGTAAGGGACAGGTAGCGGTTGCGCACAACGGCAATCTGACCAATGCGATAGAGCTGCGGCGCGAGCTCGAGGAAGACGGTTCGATTTTTCAATCGACCAGCGATACGGAAGTGGTTCTGCACCTAGTCGCGCGCTCGCGGGAACGTACGCTTGCCGGCGCGCTGCGTGATGCGCTGCTGCAGATCGAGGGTGCGTTTTCGCTGGTATTTCTGGCGCAAGATCGCATCATAGTGGCGCGGGATCCGCATGGCTTCCGGCCGCTGGCTATGGGCAGGCTGGAATTGGCGAGTGGAGGGTTTGCGACGGTTTTTGCGTCCGAGACATGCGCTTTTGATCTCATCAACGCAACATACATCGGCGACGTGGAGCCGGGCGAGATGGTAATCGTTGGTCCCGAGGGTATGACGCGCGAACACTACACGACGCCCGCGGCACCTGCGCATTGCGTGTTTGAGCATGTTTACTTTTCGCGGCCCGATTCGATTGTTTTCGGCAAGCCCGTGGCCGAATCGCGTGAGAGGATGGGCCGGTTGCTCGCGCGGGAGCATCCGGTGGAAGCGGACGTTGTCGTACCGGTTCCCGACTCCGGAGTCGCTGCGGCGATTGGCTATTCGGCGGAATCCGGGATACCTTACCGGCAAGCGCTGATCCGGAATCACTACGTGGGACGGACCTTCATCGAGCCCTCCCAGGCGATCCGCGATTTCGGCGTGAAGTTGAAATTGAATCCAGTGCGCCATGTACTTGAAGGAAAGCGCGTCATTCTGGTGGACGATTCGATTGTGCGCGGCACGACCAGCCGGAAGATCGTGCGCATGGTTCGCAACGCCGGGGCTCGCGAAGTGCATCTTCGGATTTCATGTCCGCCGACTGTGTCGCCCTGCTATTACGGGGTGGATACACCCGTACAACAGGAATTGATCGCGTTTCGGCTCAGTATTAAGGAGATCGAAGAATTTGTGGAGGCCGATTCGCTGGCCTATCTTTCGCTCGATTCCTTGAGCGATTCAGTGCGCGATGCGGACCAGCGTTTTTGCTATGCCTGCTATACAGGGCACTATCCGACGCTGGTCCAGATTGAGGAAATTGCCCTCGCGAAGACAGGCTGTTGCTAGTCATTTCAACTCTTCAAGAATCAGGCCGCGGACTTTATCAGTGAGTACGGCTCTATCTTTCAACGACATTTGCGACGTTTCTATTGGTTTGAGGATGCGCAGGGTTACATCGCCCGAAAGTACGACACCCGCTCCGTAGGGTAGTAGTTTGCGTGTTCCGATCAATACGAGGGGGACAACCGGGACGCCCGCGCGGATGGCGATGTATGCTCCGCCTTCTTTAAACGGCCGCATCTGGCCGTCGTGAGAGCGGCCGCCTTCCGGAAAGATCAGCAGTGAAATTTTCTTCGCCTGGATCACTTCCGCGGCGCGCTGCATTACTTTGACAGCGGCGCGCGGATCTTCTCGAGGGACGGGAATGTGTCCCGCGCGGCTGAGGTGCGTGCCGAGAAATGGGATCTGGAATAAGCCGCGCTTGGCCAAGAAACGGAATTGTACCGGGATATTGGCGAGCGCGACTGGCGTATCCATGTAGCTTCGATGGTTGGCTATAAAAACGTAGCTTCCGGCTGGATCGATGTGTTCGAGACCCTCCACGCGGACGCGCGCGCCACTAACGGACAGTAGAGTTCTTGCCCAGCGGCGCGCGACACGAATCTGCAGTGTGCCAGTCGAGTCGAAAAAGGAGACAACGAGGCTGATAGCGCCAAAAAAAATAGTTGCGAGTATGATTGCAGGATCGGCAAATAGTATGCCGCGCAGCCTTTGCATGCATGCCCATTCTACGAGACCGATTCACTTTTCTTGACAAGCAAGGCGCGCGCTTCGCCGACCAGAAATAGCGATCCGGTAAAAAAGACGATGGCGTTTCGGGGAGCGGTGCGCGCTATTTCGATAGCCTCGGCAATTGTGGGTGCGATGTGCGCGTTGGGATGGCCGCTGATCTCGAGAATGGCTTCGGGCCGGAGGGCTCTGGGAAAATTCGGTGCGGTGAGGATCAGGTGGGTCGCGAGCGGAAATAACTGTTCTGTCACTTCGTCGATTGCCTTGTCGCGCATGGCCCCGTAGACCAGCCAGACGGGCCGATCCGCACAAAATTCGCGAATGTAGGAGGCTAGCGCGGCCGCGGCGGCCGGGTTGTGGGCGCCGTCCAGAACAAAATCCGGATTGTGCGCAACGAATTCGAGGCGGCCCGGCCAGACGACCATATCCAGGCCAGCTTGGATGCTGTGTTCCGGGACGTTCAACCGCCGTGACGCGAGAATAGCAGTTCGCGCGTTGTCGATTTGATGCCGCCCAGGCAACACACAGCGGTAGGTCCGGCCGGACAGACGAAACTCCGATCCACCAGGGGTAGATCGAATGTCAGAAACGGGATGATCGGCGGTCCTGATGACTTCGCAGCCCAGGTCACGAGCGCGAGCGACTATGACAGCTTCCGCGGCCGCTAATTGAGGACTCAAAAGGACAGGAACGCGCGGCTTCAGGATGCCCGCTTTCTCGGAGGCGATCGATTCGAGCGTGTTGCCAAGAAATGCTTCGTGATCGTAGGCAACCGGCGTAATGACACAGAGATCCGGAGTTACTATGTTGGTCGCATCGAGCCGTCCACCCAGGCCCACCTCGAGCACGGCGATGTTGCAGCTCGCGCGAAAGAGCAGGAGCGCCATGGCAGTAACCGTTTCGAAGTAAGAAGGATGGGCGGCCAGCTTTTCGGTTGCGAGAAGTTGTTCGGCGGCGGCATGCACCGTTTCAAAGGCAGTGGCAAACTGCGCGCTGGTAATCGCCCGGCCATCGATTTCGATGCGCTCAGTCGGCTCGATCAGGTGCGGCGAGGTGTAGAGGCCGGCGCGAAAGCCCGCCTCGCGGAGAATGGTCGAGATGGTTGCGCAGGTGGAGCCTTTGCCGTTGGTGCCGGCGACGTGAATGAACCGTTGGCCGCTTTCCGGATTGCCCAGCCCGGAGAGGAGCCTATGCATCGGTTCAAGACTGAACTTCGCGCCGGGCTTGAGCTCGTTGCCCAGCGAATAAAGATATTGAACGGTCTCAGGGTAACTCACTTTACGTGCCCCACGGGGGCTCCGGGCCGGTAATGTTGATAACATCGGCGCGCCAACAGGAACAATAGCAGGCAACCGCCGATCAGCTTTGCTTCAAAGATCCATGTGGAGCGCACGTCGCTTGTGGGTATGAATGAGAATACGATGGCGATGGTGGAGACAAACAAGCCGCAGAATGCGGCTAACTTTCGGCCGAATTTCCAGGCGGCGGCGAACATGTACACGAACGGGATAAAGAGTGAGATGACCGTAAAATCGACGGTGACCTGGTAGGCGCCGCGAAAAGTTTCGCCGAGTTGACTGATCAGGAGAAGCAACCCGGCGCCTGCACCCAATAACAGAATGGATACATGAGGAGTACCGTACTTAGGATGCAATTTCGCAAAGGCCGGAGGAAGTAAATTCCCTATACCCAAAACGAAGGGCAGTCGCGCGCATGCACCGACGTAGGTGCCAAGCTGGCCGCCGACGCTCAGCAGAATCGCCACGGCTATGCTAAGCGGCACCCAGCGCCAACCGAGCAGGCTCGAAGCCTGCTGGCCTGCCTGCGCGAGGCCGATCACGGGGCTGACCTGGTCCGGTTTGAGAAGAATCAGAATCGAGCTGGTCGAAAAGATATAGAACAGAACGACCAACACGGCGCTGATCCAGGTAGCGCGTACAATCGCGCGCCGCGGGTTACGCACTTCGCCTGAAAGAATCGGACTGAGTTCGAGGCCGGTCATAGCCATTGCCAGTTGTGACCAGAAGTTGAGCTTGTCGAAATCCCAGTTCGGCATCGCATGGAATTTCGTGGCCGAACCTTTGAACAGCAGAGCGGTGCCAGCGGAGATGACTAAGATCGCCGCGATGGAGTACGCGCCAATGCCGCCGAAATTATCGACCCATTTAGCCACTCTCAATCCCACATAATTGGCGGCTAAGGTTCCGATCAGGAGCACGAAAGCGCAGGGGAGCACATACCAGGGGTTCTCAGCCAACTTTCCCCAGTGCGGGTTGAATGCATAAGTGATCATGCCCACCATGGAGATCAATACACCCGGAATCCAGAAAACGTTGTTCAAATAGTAGAACCAGCCGCAGGCAAACCCCTGCCACTCGCCAAACGCTTCGCGAGTCCAAATATACAGGCCGCCTTCTTGCGGGAAGCGATGGGACAGATCGGCAACCACGAAAGCGCAGGGCACCAGGAACAGGGCGGCCGCGAGGAGCCAGAGAAGGAGTGTGCCTGGACCGACGTGTGCTGCGACGCCGATCCAACGAGTACTGACGATGGCGGCGACATTGAAGAGTACCAGGTCGCGCAGGCTGAGTTCCCTGCGAAGCGTCGGTTCGGGACTGGTCATGGAGCGCGTGTCAGCGTTGGCCGAATCAGATCGAAGACGTCCTTTGCGATGCTCTCGTTTCCCTTGCCGTTGGGATGAATACCATCGGGCTGCATCAAATTTTTGTCGCGATAGATATGCACCAGCAGAAAAGGCATGAGCGTCAGCTTATATTTTTTCGCTAGGGAGGGGAACATAGCGGTAAACGGCGCGACATACTCCGGCCCATAGTTGGGCGGCAGAGTGATGCCGAGGAGGATGACTGGAATTTGCGCCGCTTTCAGCCTTTCGATCATCTCTTCGAGGTTCTTGCGAGTCGCTTCGACCGGGATACCACGTAAGCCGTCGTTACCTCCGAACTCGAGGAGCACGAGCGCAGGATGCGCGGCAATCACGTTATCGATGCGAGCTAGACCGTCGGTGGTGGTATCGCCGCTGACTCCCTGGTTATCGATGCGGTAGTGGTAGCCGTTTTCATCTAGTAGGCGCTGTAGAGCGTCGGGATAGTTTCCTGGTACTACGCCGGCGGTGAGGCTGTCGCCGAAGGTGACGATAATTGGTCGACGATCTTCGACGGTGGCGGGCTTGGCGGAACTTTGCTCCGCCGGAGCGCGTTCTTCCTGATTGGGAGACCGCGATTTGGAGCCGCAGGCGGCGAGGAGGAGAGAGGCTGCCAGAATGAGAGTAGATCGCCGCGTTTCCACATAACTAAATTGACATGCCTGCTATCGAGGTGCGCCATCTCTCAAAAACTATCGAAAACCCTGCGAGCCGGGTAGAGATCCTGCGCGATGTGAGTTTCGGCGTGCCGCGCGGGCAGTTCCTCGGCATTATGGGAGCGTCGGGGAGTGGCAAGAGCTCACTGCTTGGCTTGCTAGCCGGCCTGGACACAGCCACATCGGGCACCATCGTGCTGGACGGAATCGACATCACGCATTTGAAAGAAGACGCGCTGGCGCGTTTGCGCGGACAGAAAATCGGCTTCGTTTTTCAGTCCTATCAGCTTGTCCCTACGTTGACGGCTGAGGAGAATGTGCTTCTACCCGCGGAACTGAGCGGATTCAACGGGCAGCCGAGGGAACGTTCGCGAGCACTGCTCGAGCGGGTCGGGCTGGCGGACCGGATGGGACATTATCCCGTGCAACTTTCAGGCGGCGAGCAGCAGCGGGTGGCCTTGGCGCGCGCTTTCATGACACGGCCACCGATTTTGATGGCCGATGAGCCGACGGGAAATTTAGACAGCGCTAACGGGCGGCATGTTCTGGAATTGTTGGTAGAACTTAACCGCGAGGAGAAGACAACGCTTGTGCTGGTGACACACGACCGCAAACTGGCCGAGCATGCCGACCGGATTCTGACGTTGAGCGACGGCCGGGTGCTGACCGATGAATTGGCCGAGCGCGCAGTGGAAGCGTAGACATGTTCGCGCGGACGGCGGCTAAGATTGCCTGGCGTGAACTGCGCGCATCACCGCAGAAGTTTTTGTTCGTCGTTTTGGCGGTGGCTATCGGCGTAGCCGCCCTAAGCGGCGTGAAGGGCTTCGGCTATGCGTTCCAAGGTATGCTGGTCCGGAACGCCCGGCAATTGATCGCGGCGGACCTGCAAGCGCAGACCTGGACAGACCCTTCGGCCGAGCAACTCAGGAAAATGGCGGCGATCGGGGAGCGCTACGGCGCGGTGACGCGGGTGACAGAGACGGTGTCGATGGCAGCTTCCACGCGCGGGCGATTTCCGCAGATGGTGGCCGTGAAGGGCGTCGACCCCGAGGCATATCCGTATTACGGCAAGTTGACCGTAAAGCCTGCTAAACCGCTTGCTTCGATGCTGAGGGACGATTCCGCGATCCTCGTCACTCCCGAGTTGCTGATGCGATTCAAAGTTTCACCCGGCGGCACGATGCGGCTGGGCGGAAAAGAATTTCATATAGCCGGAACCGTCGAAGCGGAGCCGGACCGGCTCGCCTCGGGATTTGGTCCTGGGATGCGCGTCATGATGAGCCGCGCGGGGCTCGAGCGCACAGGTCTGGTGCAATTTGGAAGCAGAGCAGCGCAGCGGTTCTTGTTTAAATTGCGGCCGGGTGTGAACTTAGCGGCTATCAAACACGATGTGGAGTCAACGATACCGCGAGTTTTCATCAGCGATTATCGCGAGGGCAGCCCGGTCGTAGGAAGAATTGTAGATCGGACTTCGACATTCCTCAGTCTTGTGAGCCTAATCGCGTTGATCGTCGGATCGCTGGGAGTGGCGATGGCGATGTACTCGCACCTGCAGCAGCGCATGGACACCATCGCGGTGATGAAGGCGATGGGCGCGCGCGCAGGCCAGATCATCCAAATTTATTTGATTCAGACTCTGTGGCTGGGATTAGCGGGTGCCACCATCGGCGTCGCACTGGGCGCGGCAGTTCAGAAATCGTTTCCGTGGCTGATCCAGCGCGTATTTGCGCTACTGCCTGACGTGCCGTGGGATTGGTCTTTCAGTCTGCAAGGGATGAGCCTGGGCGTGCTGGCAACGCTGCTCTTCACGGTGCCGCCGTTACTCGGGATACGCACCGTGCGGCCGAGCCTGGTGTTACGCCGCAATATGGAGGATGCGACTGAGGAGAGCCGCAGGCACTGGCGCGACAAACTGCCGGCTTGGCTGGGCGCGTTCGCCATCGTCGTCGGCTTTTGCCTGGTCGCGATCTGGTTGAGCGGTTCGTGGAAGATGGGACTCTATTTCGCAGCGGGATTGGCCGCCAGTATTCTGCTGCTGGCTGGAGTCGCGGCGTTGGTGCTACGAGCGATCCGCTTGTTGGTACGGGCGTGGCACAAGCGACTGCCGGCGGCGTTCCGGCACGGATTCGCGAATTTGTACCGGCCCGGCAATCAGGCACGATCCGTCCTGGTTGCGCTTGGTATTGGCGTGATGTTTACTCTGACGACCTATCTGCTGCAGCGGACCGTGCTGCATCAGGTTGAGAGCGAGGGACCCGGCCGGGAAGGGAATCTGTTTATGCTCGACATTCGCAACGCAACTGAGGTCAGCCGGCTGGTTGAGTCGCAACCTGGCGTTACGGGCAAGGTGCAACTCGTCGGTTATATCGTCTCGCGGATGCTCGAGCGCAACGGCGTGCCGGTGGACCGGCTGGAACTGAGCAGTGCACGGAAAGACGAGCTGCAGACCGTCCGGATTACGAGTGCAAAGACTTTGCCGGATGGTCTGGAAATCCGTGACGGTTCCTGGTGGGCGGCGGAGAGCACTCGCCCGCAGCTGGCGATATCGGAAAGAGCGCGGCGCGATTTTCATTTGCGCCTGGGCGACCGGGTGGTGTTTCAAATTGCCGGGCGTAAAGTGGAGGCGCCGGTGGTGGCTGTATTCCGGCGCGAGCAACGCGCGCCCGTCCGCTTCGAACTGGTATTTCCGTTGCGTGCGCTCGAAGGCATGCCGGTCGTTTACTATGGCGCTGCGCATGTGGATCCGCCACGCATTCCCGCCGTCGAGGCGGCGATATTCGAAAATTTCCCAACCGTGACCGTGATGAATCTAGCCGACATCCTGACGCGAATTCAGGAAGCAGTGGATCAGGTCGCCTTGGTAGTGCGGTTTCTGGCGCTGTTTGCGATCGGCGCGGGCGTGATCATCTTGTGCTCAAGCGTTGCGGGGACGCGGTACCGGCGCATTCGTGAGGTAGCTATCCTCAAGACGCTTGGAGGGACGCGCCGCCGCGTCAAGACCATCTTTGCTATTGAGTTTTCCGTTTTGGGCGCGGTTGGTGGGCTGGTCGGTGGGGTGCTTGCGAATTTGTTCGCGCGCATCGTTGCCGAGAAATTCATTGAATCGGCGTTTGAGTTCGATTGGCGTTCGTTATTGATCGCGATGGTCGGGACGGCAGTGCTGGCGAACCTTGCAGGTTGGCTGGCGAGCGCGGGGATTTTGAATCAACGACCGCTGGAAGTGCTGCGCGGTGAATGAACGATCACAATTCTGGCGTGAAAATAACAAACATCGGAAAATGGTTATTAATCAGTGACTTAAAAGCATATTTGTGAAGTGATAGATGGACGTGATCTCTTGGTCGAGGTGTCTATCCTCGGGGCGTGAATAAGCAGGAACTCGCACGGCTGCTCGCGCGGCAGTCGCATCGTTCGTGCGCCCAGGCGGCGGACTATGTGGACACGCTGGTACACCGACTGATCAAAGGCGCTAAGCATCCGCCGCAAAAACCGCCGGCAGAGCGCTCGGCCGCAGCCGGCGCTTCCACTCCCAAGGCCAAGACGTGAAACGACGTTTAGAGGGCAGGGCACTGCTGCGACTGGTCGATCGCTGTCTGCGGGAAGGCGCCTCAATTGAAATCGATGGTATGGGCTCATTCCGCCTCAATACGGAGGAACGAGTAGTGTTTGAGCCAAGCAGCCGGGGACGTATCTTCCTTGCGTACGCCGAAGAGGACCGGGCCGAAGTGCGCAAACTCTATAGTGCGCTGCAGCGGGCCGGGTTTGAACCGTGGATGGACCAGGAGAAACTTTTACCAGGTCAGAACTGGCCGCGCGCGATTGAGCGGGCCATCGATCTGTCGGATTTTTTCGTGGGATGTTTCTCGCGCCGTTCGACGGCAAAGCGTGGGCATTTTCAGCGCGAGTTGGCTATGCACTGGATCTGGCGCGAGCGCGTTCCGTCGGAGGACATATTCTTCATTCCCGGTTCGGCTAGACGCGTGCGAGGTGCCCAGGAGAATCGCCAGACCGGTTCAATACGTGGATTTTTTCCGGATTGGGAGCATGGTGTCAATTCGCTTAGTAAAGCGATTGGGCGCGAGAGCCCAGAAGAAGTCCGGCGAGCCAAGCTTGTTCTTCGCCTCGCTGCGCCAGCTTCGAGTCGGGCGCCAGTCGAATCACTTTTTGAAAGGCGACTTTGGCGTCGTCCTTATGTTTCAGCTTTTGCTCCGCTTCGCCCACCTTGAAGAAGGCTTCCGGAGAACTGGGATTGTAACGGGTGGCATCGCGGTAGCGACGCTAGTGCGGCGCGGAAATCGTTCTTGTGCCAGTAGAAGTCGCCGACTTTGATGTTGCGGTCAGACTCGATCGGATTGAGGACGTAGTTTTGGGAGCGTAGGCTCGTCTTCTTCCGGAGGGTTTGCCTCAGTCCGGGCGGCTGCGCGGGGCTTTGGGGCGGATTGAGGCTGACCGGGAACGGAGGCCACAAAGAGTAGGGCTGGCGGCAGACGGAAGAAAACGTGCGTGTCACAATTGAATTATAGCTGCCGATGGAACTTCGTGAGAAAGTAGCGCAGCTTCCTACCGAGCCGGGCGTTTACCTTTACAAAGACGCGCAGGGAAAGGTCATCTACGTCGGCAAGGCGAAGAATCTTCGCAGCCGCGTCAGAAGCTATTTCAACGACGACCGTCTGGCGGAAGCTAAGACGGGCGGTCTGATTGCCGAAGCGCGGGACCTGGATTTCATCCAGGTCGACAACAACAAGGAAGCGCTGGCGCTTGAAAACAACCTCATCAAGCAGTACAAGCCGCGTTTCAACGTGTTGCTGCGAGACGACAAGACGTTTCCCTACGTAAAGCTGACGAATGAGAGATATCCGCGCGTTTATGTGACCCGCCGCATTTTGAAGGACGGCGCGAGCTATTATGGGCCGTATCTTCCCCGGCAATCTGGCGCATCGGCTAGTGCACTTCATTCACCGGCACTTCAAAGTTCCTTCCTGCAAGATCGATTTTTCGACGCGGCATACGCATCCTTGCCTGCAGTTCCACATCCACCGCTGCCTTGGGCCGTGCGTAGGTGGACTGACGACGGACGAGGCGTACAGCGCGGCGGTGCGGGACGTTCGATTGTTTCTCGAAGGGCGGCATCGCGACCTGGCGCATGAACTGGACAAGCGGATGCAGGCGGCCTCGGAGGAAATGCGTTTTGAGGAGGCTGCCAGCCTGCGGAATCTGGTGAGCACGGTTCGCGAGATGGAGCAGAAGCAGAAGATGGCGGCGGTGGAGGGCGAGGACACCGATATCTTGGCTTACCATGCGGAGTCGCCGCTGCTCGCGGTCAATCTGTTTCATTTGCGGAATGGCAAGATCGTGGACCGGCGGGAGTTTTTCTGGGAAGATCAGGAACGTTTCATGCGGCGGAGTTTTTTGAGGCCCTGCTGAAGCAGCTCTACGTCGGACAGCGCATACGTACCGGCGCACATTCACATTCCGGTGGACTTTGACGGGCGGGAGGAACTCGAGGAATTTCTCTCGGAGGCGCGCGGCCGGAAAGTGGAGATCGCGATACCGCAGCGCGGATCGAAGAAGGCTTTGATTGCCCTGGTGGAGACAAACGCGAAGCATAGCTTCGATCAACGGTTTCGGGTATTGAAACCGTCGTCCAAGGCGATACAAGGGGCGGTGCAGGAGGCACTGAACCTGCCGGAGGCGCCGCGGCGGATCGAATGCTTCGACATCTCGCACATTCAAGGAACTGACAAAGTGGCGAGCATGGTGGTCTGGGAAGACGGGCGCATGAAGAAGTCTGATTACCGGAAGTTCATTATTCGCACGGTGGAGGGGAACGACGATTTTGCGTCGATGCGCGAAGTGATCACGCGGCGTTACTCAAAACTGCAGCAAGAGAGGCAGCGTTTCCCTGGCCTGATAGTCGTAGATGGCGGCCTGGGACAGTTGCACGCGGCTGCCGAAGCGCTCGAGACGATCGGCATTACGGATCAGCCTCTTGCGTCGATTGCCAAACGGGAGGAATGGATTTACGTTTACGGACAGGAAGACGAGCCGATGATTCTGGACAAGTTTTCGCCCATTTTACATTTGGTACAGACAATCCGTGACGAGGCGCATCGCTTTGCGGTCACATTTCATCGCACCCGCCGCAATGCGCAACTGTTGACGTCGGAATTACACGAAGTCCATGGTGTCGGAGCGAAAACCGTGGAGAAGCTGTTGCGGACTTTCGGCAGCCTGGAACGCGTGCGGCAGGCGTCAGAGCAGGAACTGGCGCAAGTTGTCGGGACGGCGGCAACGAAGCGGCTGTCGGCGTATTTCGCTTCGAATGGCAAACTCGATCTGGTGCAGCTAAAACCCGTGGAAGAGCCGGAGCCCGAGCACGCCGGGTAAGCCAGCGCTGTCGATTTCGGCGGCCGTTTTTTCGACCGGATATTCAGCGCGGCAAAGGGTGACGAGATTTTGCTCGGAATCAAAGAATGCGTATGCGGCACGGGGATCGCCATCGCGCGGCTGGCCTACAGAGCCGGAATTCACGAGGTAGAGGGCATCCGGTTCGAGTTCGATTACGTGCTCGTGGTCGCTCGGTCGCACGCGGGATAGCGAGCCGACCCGTCCGTGCTTTGAAAAGAAGCCTCCCTGTACATGCGTATGGCCAAAAAAAGCCAAGGGCAGATCGAAATGCGCAAAGGATGGTGCGGCTTCACGGGGCGCGGTTACATATTCGTCCTCATCGGCGGGAGATCCGTGCCAGATGTGAAAGTGGTCGAGTTTGGCGGGCCCTTCCGGGAGGTTGCGCAAATAGGTTAGATCCGATTCTTCGAGCTGCCGCATTGTCCAGCGCGCGGCGGCCTGCGCGACATCGTTAAACCATTCCAAATCATCTATTCCAGCCACGACTTTGTCGTGGTTCCCGCGTACGGTAGTAGCACAATTTGCCCGGACCCAGTCGATAATTTGTGCGGGGTGAGGATTGTATCCGACCAGGTCGCCGCAGCAAACCACCTGCTCATATCGACCTTGCGCGGCGCCAAGGATCGCTTCAAGGGCGTACCAATTGGCGTGAAGATCGCTTAAGACGAGGTATCGCACAGGCGAATCAGTGTGATCTCAGGAGGCGCCCCGATCCGCACGGGAACACCTATCGTCCCGAGGCCGGAGTTGACATATAGCGATGAGGCGGCAAGCGCATAAGAGCCTTTGGTGTACGGAGTGGCCAGATCCGCAACGTTCAGATTTGCGCCTGCAACCGGGAGATTGATTTGTCCTCCGTGCGTGTGACCGGCCAGTGTCAGAGCAAAGCCCTTGCGTGCAGCAACCGGGAAGACGTCGGGATTGTGCGAGAGCAGCAGGTTGAAGACATCGGGAGTCACGAGTTCCTCCACGCGTTCGAGATACGGCCGCATACGGCGTTGGTGATCGACCCCCACGAGATTGATGCGGCTTTGGCCGAATGTGAGAGGCACAGCCCGATGACGCAGGAAATGGATGTCTAACTCAAGGGCCTTGGCTGTGGTGTAGTTTTCGACGCGGGCGTGCATTTCGTGATTACCAAGGCAACCCCAAATTCCGGAGGAGGCCCGCAACTTGGCAACCTCTCGCAGACAGGCGTCCAGTGGATCCCATTTCGTGGTGATGAGATCTCCGGTGACAAAAGCGAGATCCGCGCGCAACTCGTTGGCGGCTCCGATGGCGCGAGCCAGATCGGCAGCTGAAAAAAAATCACCCATATGGATATCGCTAATCTGCACGAGACGTAAGCCGCGGAGATCCTTTGGGAGATTCTTAAATTTCAAGTCGACTTCTCTGACTTCGAAATTCTTGCGTGTGAGGATGCCGGCGCAAAGAGCGGCGGCAGGCGCAGCACACAGGGCGGTGGCCGAAGCCGTCAGCCAAGCACGACGCTCGGGCTGAAAGCGTGGTTTGGAAAGTCTGTCTTTGAGCCACAGGGCGGCTGCGGTGCCCGTCAATAACCAGCACCAGAGGATCAGGACGCCAGCCGCGACCACTAGGGTGTAGTCCCAGGGGAAAAGAAGTCGGACGTAGGCGAAGACACTCTCTTGGCCGATTGCGTAGAGAAGAGCCTCGCAAACCAGCAGGACAACGTTGAGGATTTGGCTGATGCGGAAGCGACGCACCAGATAGATTTGCGAGACAATTCCCGCAGCGACAAAGATAAGAGTAGGAAGTGCGCGCAGATAGGCGCTTTCGAATCCCAACCTTTATTGTATCGGTACAATGCAATACGATGTCACTTGTTGTAGTTGGGTCCGTGGCGTACGATGCTATCGAAACGCCGCACGGTAAGCGGGAACGAACGCTCGGCGGCTCGTGTACGTACATTGCATTAAGCGCGAGCTATTTTACGAAGACCGGGATCGTCGGGGTGGTGGGCGACGACTTCGCTGCCGAAGATCGGTCGCTATTGGCGGAAAAGTCGGTTGGCCTGGAGGGGTTGGAGCAGGTGACAGGCAAGACGTTCTTCTGGTCGGGTGTTTATTCGGCAGACATGAACGATCGCACGACGCTCGACACGCAACTGAATGTTTTTGCGGATTTTCAGCCGAAACTTCCTTCAGCGTATGTGAAACGGCCTTATCTGTTCCTGGGAAACATTCAGCCCACACTGCAAGGGGACGTGCAGCGACAAATGCCCGACGCGCGCTTCGTGGGCGGCGATACGATGAATTTCTGGATCAATCACGCGCGCGAAGAATTACTCAGGACCATTGCGCAATGGGATTTTCTGCTGATCAACGACAGCGAAGTGCGGCTGCTGGCCGGGGAGAGTAACCTTCGCAAAGCCGCCAATAAAATTTTGGATCTGGGGCCTAAAACGCTCGTTATTAAGCGGGGCGAATATGGCGCGATGTTATTCCGCAAAGATACGCTCTTTGTAGCGCCTGGCTACTTACTTGAGGATATTTTCGATCCGACAGGCGCCGGGGACTGCTTCGCGGGGGGATTCGTGGGGTATCTTGCCGAGCGAGGGTTTGATTTGCACAACGGTAATTTCAGTGTAGAAGAGCTCCATCGTGCTGTAATTTACGGTTCGGTGATGGGTAGCTTCTGCTGCGAGCAGTTCGGTGTGGAACGGTTTCGAACGCTGACGCGCGCAGAGATTGATCAAAGGTTTGACGAATTCCGGCGATTTACGGCGTTCTAGCCTCAAAGCCGGGATTGTTATCGTACTGCTTTCCCCGCTCATGGCAGTCACGGCGGCATGGGCTCACCGGCACGACTACATCCTCTATTGGGGAGATGCGCAAGCGCATTTGAATGCTGGCCGCAGCCTCATCGATTCACGTACACCCGGATACGACCAGTTAGGAACCGTATGGTTACCGGTGCTGCATGTTCTCTGTCTGCCGCTAGTGGGGAACGATTCACTTTGGAGTAACGGCTTGGCGGGAACGATTCCCGTCGCGCTCTGTTTCATAACTGCCGGCGTGTTTCTTTACTTCGCGGCGTGGGAAGCGTATCAGAATTCGATCAGTGCGGCGATTGTTCTGGCGTGCTTTGCTTTGAATCCCAACGTACTATACCTGGCCATGATTCCGATGACCGAGATTGTGTTCCTGGTTGGACTGTTCGCGATGCTGTGGTGCCTGCTTCGTTTTCGAGCCACACAAGGGCGCCGCTACCTGCTCGCCGGGATCGTGGCGTCCTGGTGGATGAGCTTGACGCGTTACGATGGCTGGTTTTTGATTCCGTTTGCAGGTTTGAGCTTCGCATGGCTGGCAAAAAAACAACGCTGGTGGATTTTGTTATGTTTCGGTTTGGCGGCCAGCCTTGCTCCTCTATATTGGATCGCGCATAACTGGTGGGAGACTTCGAATCCCCTCGACTTCTATAACGGTCCCTATTCTGCAGCTGCGATCCAGGGGAGCCGAGACTATCCGGGTTATCATCACTGGACAACTGCGGCGCGTTATTACTTTGAAGCGTCCCGATTATGTTCGGGTTGGTGTTTGATGCTCTTGGGTGCGATCGGCATCGTATGTGCCATTGTCAGGCGGATCGTTTTCCCCACTTTCTTTCTGTTGCTCACACCGGCTTTTTACGTGTGGAGTGTTCACTCGTCAAAACTACCGATTCACGTTCCTACACTGTGGCCATATTCCTACTACAACAACCGGTACGGAATCGCAGTATTGGTGCTGGTCGCCTTCGCGTCCGGCGCCATCGCACTAGTGCTGCCTGCGCGCGTTCGATTGTTGGGGCTCGCCGCTCCGGCGTTATGCCTCGCGACGTGGGCGTGGCACGCTTCACCGGAGAATTGGATTTGCTGGAAAGAATCGGAGGTGAACTCCGTTTCGAGAAGAGCCTGGACGAGCGCAGCGGCCAATTTTCTAACCCAGCACTACCGGCCGGGAGAAGGTATCCTCACGGGAACAGGCGATCTGCCAGGCATTTTCTGTCGGGCCCGCGTGCCGCTCTACGAAACGTTGAATATCGGCAATGGTCCGGCCTGGCTTGCGGCGACATCGCGCCCGAATTTGGTTCATCGCGAGCGTTGGGCGCTTGTGCAAGCCAATGACTTCGTATGGCGCGCGCTGCAGCAGAGCAAGTCTCCCTACCGCCTAGTACGAAAAATTGACGTGAAGGGCGCGCCGGCATTGGAGATATATAAACGATGAAAGTTCCATTTACGAAGCTGCACGGCGCAGAGAATGACTTCTTGCTGACTTGGGGAGACCAAGTGGCGGACGGAAATTTGCCGGAGCTGGCCCGTCGTATCTGCGCGCGCGCAACTGGCATAGGAGGAGATGGCTGGATGCTGGTGTGGCGCGAAGGAGAAGCGTTCCGAACCAGGCTTTTCAATTCGGATGGCAGCGAGGCTGAAATTTCAGGCAATGGAACGCGTTGTGCGGCAGCCTTCGGCCTTCTAAACGGCATTACGGGGCCGGACGTTTCGATTATCACGGGGGCCGGACGAAAGACGTTGCGGCTCATTTCGCAAAAAGGCCGCGAATTTCTGTTCGAAATGAACATGGGTTCCCCGCACGAAGAGGAGCGTTACGCCACACTCGAGTTAGCGGGTCGAAGCTGGCAAGCTACGATCTTGAACGTCGGAAACCCGCAATGTGCAATTTTCGTCGATGAGGTACCTGAGGACTGGCGGCAAGTGGCACGCGAGGCAGAGGGCCATCCCCGGTTTCCGCGGCGGTCGAACGTTTCCGTGGTGCGGCCAGTGTCCCGTCACGCCGTAGAAGCCTTGTTTTTTGAACGAGGTGCGGGGGAAACGAGAAGTTCCGGTACAGGTTCGACCGGAGCGGCTATCTCAGCCATTTTGCGCGGTATGGTGGAGAGCCCGGTAGAGATAAGAACGCCCGCCGGCACGCTTCATCTACGGTGGGATGATAATGTCTATCTAACCGGGCCAGCTGCACTTGTCGGGGAGGGTAACTACTTTGTTGATTTCTGAAAATACCGATCCAATAACGGCGCTACAAGTGGCCGCCGAACTTAAGAAGCGAATTATAAATAAGACTGCCCGGGTGGGTGTCCTTGGGCTTGGATACGTCGGGTTGCCGCTGGCGGTCGAATTCGCGCGGGCTGGCTTCGATGTAACAGGTATTGATGTCCAGCAATCGAAAGTCGATCTATTCAATAGCGGGCACTCATACATTAAGGACGTGAAGGACGGGGTGTTTGAGCCGTTGGTGAGGAGTGGCAAACTGCGTGCGACGACGGACTTTTCGGTTATCCGTGAATTGGACACAATCGACATTTGCGTGCCTACTCCGTTGCGAAAAACGAAAGATCCGGATATGAGCTATGTCATTTCGGCGACCGATGCCATTGCCGAATATATTCATCCTGGTTTGCTGGTCATGCTCGAATCTACTACCTATCCCGGTACGACGGACGAATTGTTGTTGCCGAAGCTGACGAGCAAGGGGATGGAGGTCGGCAAGGACTTTTTCCTGTGCTTCTCACCGGAACGCGTGGATCCGGGCAATCCGAGATTCCAGACCGCGAACATTCCCAAGGTTGTTGGCGGGATTACGTCAGCGTGCACCGAGATTGGGGCGCTTTTTTACGGGCAGGCGCTCGAGAAGGTGGTTCCGGTCAGTTCAACCCGTGTTGCCGAGATGGTCAAGCTGCTCGAGAATACGTTCCGCATGATCAACATCGGGTTGGCGAATGAAATGGCGCTGATGTGCTCGCGTATGAATATCGATGTTTGGGAAGTGATTGACGCGGCCGCGACCAAGCCTTTCGGCTTCATGCCGTTCTACCCGGGGCCCGGGTTGGGCGGTCACTGCATTCCAATCGATCCATTCTATTTGTCCTGGAAGAGCAAGGAAGCGGGGATTGAGGCACGGTTCATTGAACTTGCCGGGCATATCAATGGCAGGATGCCGGAGTTCGTGGTAGAAAAAATTCAGAACGCGCTGAACGATGCCGCGAAACCGGTGCGCGGCTCGCGAGTACATCTGCTTGGCATCGCCTATAAGCGAGACATAGATGATGTGCGTGAGTCTCCGGCTTTGGATATCATGCTGCTGCTCGAACGTTTGGGCGCGGTGGTGACATTCTCAGATCCCTATGTGCGACGGATCCAAACGCATAACGGTCACCTAGATGGTCAGGACATGCTCTCTTCCGTTGCCGCGGCGGATTGCGTGGTGGTTGTGACGGATCACAGCGCAGTCGACTACACTTCGGTTGTGGAGCGCAGCAAGCTGATTCTCGACACACGCAACGCGCTCAAAGGATTTCGTTCTCCAAAAATTGTGCGCCTATGATTCAGCTTCGTCCGCTGAATCGGTTTCCAGGCCCATTTGCGACAGACGATAGCGCAAAGCGTTGCGCGTGAGGCCCAGGGAACGGGCCGCTTGGCTCTTGTTCCCGTTCGCCCTGCGTAACGCCTCGCGGATCATCATCTGTTCCCAGTGTTCCAAAGTCTCGCCTTCGGGCAGGAGCGGCACTTGTTGAGAGGCAGCCGCAGAGGCAGATGTGCGCTGTGCCTCGATACGGATATCAGACGCTTCGAGCGTCATGCCTCCGGCGAGGACGAGGCTGCGTTCAATCGTGTTCTCCAACTCGCGCACGTTCCCCGGCCAGGAATGCTCGAGCAATCGATCGATAGCAGCCGGCGCGATTTCTTTTGCCGAACTGCCCAGCTCTTTCGATAACTTCTTCACGAAATGGATGGCAAGAAAGGGAATATCGCCTTTGCGCTCACGCAAGGCGGGAATATTGATCGGGACCACGTTGAGCCGATAATAAAGATCTTCACGAAAGCGTCCTTGCTCGAGCGCCTCACGGAGGTCAACGTTGGTGGCCGCCACAACTCTCACGTCGACATTGCGAGTGGCGTTCGACCCCAGACGCTCGAACTGTCGCTCCTGCAGAATGCGCAGCAGCTTGACCTGAATATTGCCGGGGACGTCCCCTATTTCGTCGAGAAAAACGGTTCCCTGATCGGCCTGTTCGAATTTGCCGGGCTTCGTTGTGCTAGCGCCCGTAAAAGCTCCTTTCTCGTATCCAAATAACTCGCTCTCCATCAGATTTTCGGGAATCGCAGTGCAGTTGATCTTTACGAAAGGGTGATTCTTGCGGGGTGAGTGGTGATGAATCGCGCGGGCGATCATGTCTTTTCCGACGCCGCTCTCCCCGGCGAGCAGAACGGTGGCACGCGTCGGAGCCACACGTTCCACGGTATGAAAGATTTCGCGCATAGCGGCGCTCCGGCCGACAATATTGTCGAACTGATAGCGCTCGTCCAGTTCCTCGCGCATTCGCCGGTTCTCGTCGCGTAGCGATTGGACGGCCATCACTTTCTGAACGACTGTGGTCAAATGATCGAGCGAGAAAGGCTTTTGCAGAAAGTCGGCGGCGCCGAGTTTCATAGCTTCGACAGCCAAGTCTACGGAGCCGTGCGCGGTGATGACGATAGCGGCCGCCGGCAGGCCGCGCGCTTGCAACTGCTTGATAAGCTGCAAACCGTCGATGCCCGGCAGACGCAGGTCGGTGATGATCAGATTGGCGAGGGAGGCGAGGGGTAGGGCGTGTTCGGCCGAGGGCACGCCATCCACCTCGTATCCCGCGGATTCCAGCTCCAACTGAATGACACGGCGAAGTTTGTCTTCATCTTCGATAACTAGGATTCTTCCGGCAGGTGTCACAATTTCAACTGTATTACCTAGGCGCGCGGCAAGGTGATTTCAAAGGTAGTTCCTTTGCCAGGCTCGCTGAAGACTTGCAGGCGGCCTTGATGTTCATCGACGATTTTGGAGACAATGGGCAGGCCCAGCCCAATGCCTTGGGGCTTGGTCGTGAAGAACGGATTGAAGATGCTTTCGAGATGCTGGGGTTGGATTCCTTCGCCGTGGTCGCTGACGAGAACCGTAAGATCCCCATCATGGGCAATCGTTCGGATCTCGACCTCCTGACCCGGAGAGCTTGCCTGAACGGCGTTTTGAACTAGATTCGACAGTGCGATCTTCAGCAGTCCGGAATCGAAGGCAAACTCGAGCGGGCTGCCTTCGGTCCGCTTGACTACGGCGATGTTCCGGCTCTTTGCCAATTCCGCTTGCTGTCCTATGACATCGTCGACCACAGCCTCGAAATCGGCTTCAGCCGGGTGGATCTGCAGCGGTCTCGCGAAATCGAGAAAGCTCGTAATGAGGCCGTTCATGCGATTTACTTCCGCTCCGATGTAGCCCGTCATCTCGGCCAACACTTCCGGCCGGCCTTTTGTTAGGTTTTTCGTAAGCATCTCGGCTGACGCCTTAATTGTGCCGAGGGGGTTTCGCAATTCGTGAGCGAGGCCGGCGGTGAGTTGGCCGAGCGCCGCCAGCCGTTCGCTTCGACGGAGAGAGGCCCTGGACTCTGCCAGGCTTGCGGCGGCTTGTTGCGTACGCTCCATCTCGTCGCGCTTTGCTTTGGCCTGCTCATAGACGAGAAAGGCGACGATGGCAAAGAAAGCGGACCGCAATGCCATGACGTTGATCTGATCGGGCGGCAACTGGTCGTAGTTGACGAATACCGGCAGCAGAAAAGAGAAGTAGGCGAGGATCGCGATCAACGTTACAAGGATCACCGCGCCCAACTCGAATGTCGTCGCGGCGGAAACGACCGGAATGAGAAAAATGGACGAATAGTAGCTGTCGATGCTGTGGCTCCAACCGACGAGCAGATAACTAAAGATCATCTTCAAGGCAACCGACACGACTTGGCCACGTTGGGAGGCGAAGATCTTCAAGCGCGGCTCTACGATCTGGAATGTCCCGATCAAGGGAAGCAGAATCAGATTCTGATAGTTAGTCTCGGGCCCTGTGGCGATCAAAATTACGACAAATATGATCCAGGCCAAGTCCTGGATGCGGAACCAGCGCTTCACGTCGATCATTTTGGGCTCTTATGACAGAATAAGGTCATTCGTAGCGCCGTCATGAGTACCTTTCATCCAGAAGAAAACTCCGAATTCGCTGAATTGCTCTCGAATTTCGAGCGCCAGCCGGAAGGGGGCGCGATCGTTTCGGTTGGTCCGGACGCGATCGTAGTAGACATCGGCCGCAAGATAGAGGGCACTTTATCGCTCGCGAAATGGAGAGAATCGCGCACTGGAGAACCCTCGGTTGGCGACGTGATCAGCGTGTCGGTCGGTCCTAGGACGGAAGAGGGATACTACGAGCTTTCGATTCGGAAAATCGAGCGGCCGAAGGATTGGAGCGGTCTCGAAGCTGCATTTGCAGCGAAACGCAACATCACCGGGATGGTCGCCGAGCAGGTCAAAGGCGGATTCCGTGTGGATATTGGCGTCCGCGCTTTTCTGCCCGCATCGCGAAGCGGCATTCGCGATGCAGTGGAGATGCCCAAGCTCGTAGGCCAAGAGATCGAATGCCGGATCACGAAGCTCGATAGCGAAAAAGAAGACGTTGTGGTCGACCGGCGGATTGTCTTAGAAGAAGAACAAGGCGCTCGTCGGGAACGCGCCTTCACGGAGCTGAAGGAAGGCGAAATAGTTCGCGGGACGGTACGCAGCGTGATGGACTTTGGCGTTTTCGTCGAGCTGCTGCCCGGCGTGGATGGCTTATTGCACGTCGTCGACATGTCGTATACCCGTATCGCAAAAGCGAGCGATGTTGCCAAGGCGGGCGATGAGATCGAAGCGAAAATTCTCAAGATCGATCCCATCAGCAAGAAAATTTCTTTGGGCCTCAAACAGCTTCAGGAAGATCCCTGGTCCGTGGCAGCTCGTACGTTCCATGTAGGAGATCGAGTCAACGGTACGATTTCACGGCTGGCGGATTTTGGCGCTTTTGTTGAATTGTTACCCGGTGTGGAGGGCTTAATTCATCTTTCTGAGCTTTCCTGGGACAAACGGGTGCGCAAACCGGGCGACTTACTTAAGGCCGGGGAGCGGATCGAAGCGGTGATCTTGCAGCTGAATCCGGGCGAGCGGCGCATTGGTCTGGGCTACAAGCAGGTGCTGGGCGATCCCTGGGAGACAATTTCTGAGAAACATCCAATTGGCTCGATAGTCGAAGGTCCAATCACAAACGTCACTCCATTTGGCGCCTTTGCCGCGTTGGGGGATGGGATCGAAGGGATGATTCATATTTCTGATATCACCGCCGAGAAGCGGCTGGATCATCCGCGGGAGAAATTGGCCAAGGGCCAGAATGTGAAGGCGGTCGTTCTCGAGATTGACCGGGAACGGCGGCGGCTGAGGCTCGGGATGAAGCAACTCGAGCCGACTACTGTTGACCATTACATCTCCGAACATCGGGCCGGAGAGACGGTAAGCGGCCGTCTGGTCGAGGTGAGCGGCGATTCCGCAAAGGTGGAACTTGGCGAAGGCGTCATGGCAGTGTGCCAGATCAAGAAGGGAATGGAAACTAGCGCGCAGAGCTGGTCGGCGCCCCCGGCCGACGTTTCTTCCTTAGGGGCCATGTTGGCAGCCCGTTGGAAGAAGGGCGGCCCGGCCGGAGGAGTAAAGGAAACCGCGCGAGCGGGCGAAGTGCGGAGCTTTCGGATCGCCCACCTTGATTCGGCTAAACGGTTGATCGAGTTGGAGTTAGCTAGCTAACGGTAAGCGGAAGCGGTGTGGGTGGGCGCGGCGGCGTGACCAAACCGGAATTCATACGTCCACTCTGTTGGTGGATACTCACGCGGAAATCATCGGGAATTTAGCGGTGCAGGGCACCAGTGAGCGTTCAACTGAAGTTGACCTGATTCGCGCCGCGCAGCGCGGTGATTCGGAGGCGTTCGAGCAATTGGTGAGGTCGTACGACCATAATGTGCTTCGCATGGCCTTCAACCTCTTGCATTCAGAAGAAGACGCGCGCGATGTGTATCAGGAAGCTTTTTTGCGCGTATATCGTAACCTGCCGAAATTCCGATTCGATTGCGCATTCAGTACGTGGTTGTATCGAATCGTTGCGAACCTGTGTCTGGACCAGATCCGAAAGCGCAAAGTGCGCAAAGAAGAGGCCGTAGCGGTGCAAACCACGAGCGGCGAAGTCGACCGGCTGCAATTCGTGGCCGAGCAGCGCGCTGATGTGGATCCGCAGCGGCAATTCATGAGCGCCGAAGTAAATTCCCGGATTCGAAAGGTCCTCGATCAGCTCACTCCGCGCGAGCGAGTGGTGTTCGAAATGCGGCACTTTCAAGGAATGCGGCTTCGCTCTATCGGAGCTGCTCTCGGGGTGACAGAGGAAGCGGCGAAGAACTGCCTCTTTCGCGCAACACAGAAGATGCGTGCCGCGCTAGGAGACTTCGTGTGAACTGTCACGACGCTCAAGCCGATCTCTCGTCATATCTCTACGGAGAATTGGATTTCGCTTCGGAAGAGAACCTCGAGGCGCATCTGAACGGATGTGCGTTTTGCCAGCGCGCGTTGGAGTCGGAGAAAGCCTGGCACACGGCGCTGAATGCTGAGCGGCGGGATGTACCACTCGATCTGTTGGCGCGCTGCCGCCAGGAACTGCGGTCGGCATTTTCAAGTGAAGTCAGGTTGTCCGCTGTAAGTCCGTGGTGGCGGCGTTGGCTCGATGGTCTGGATTTTTCGAGCCACCGGTGGTCATGGCAGGTTGCTCTGGCGTCCTTCCTCCTTTTTGTAGGATTTACGTTTGCACGCTGGGTGGATCGGAACGGGTTGCCCGGTGGAGTAGGCCGTGGAGATCTTTCGATGATGGGCGTGCTCAGCCCGGCCGCGCATATCCGTGACATTCAGCCGGACGATGCGGGCAATGTCAGTATCACAGTGGAGCAGGTGAGGCAGGGCCAAGTGACGGGGAGTGTGGCGGACGAGAACGTGCGGCGGCTGCTACTCGCGGCCACCAGGGAATCCGCCGATCCGGGAATCCGTGTTTACTCGGTTGAGATTCTAACCAGCCAGGGCGGTGACGATGTACGGGATGCGCTGCTCAACAGTGTTTTGCACGATCCAAACGCGGCCGTGCGGCTAAAGGCGATCGAAGGCTTACAGCGGTTCTCTGCGGATGCGAGCTCCCGTAGCGCGTTGCGATACGTTCTCGAACATGACGACAATCCGGGCGTGCGGTCACAGGCCATCGAGATTCTCGCTCCGCGCGACGGCCGGTTAGCACTTACACCTGAACTGGCGGGTACGCTGCAAGATGTGGTGCGTTCGGCCGATAGCGATGATTATGTGCGCACCCGTTGCCTCGAAGTGTTGCGACAAATTAACGAACCCGTCGACGTATATTAAGTGGGTTACAGCTGGAATTGGGACTAGCGGCCAACGAGTTCGGACCCGGTTCGTCCATAATTATGTGGCGTCCGAGAAACGCGGGCGCCTGTGAGAGGTTCTTCTGCATGCGGTTGCTATCGATGGTGCTTGCCCTTCTATCTGGAGTTCTGTTCCTGGCACAGGATCTTGCCGCGCAGCGCAGCTCCTCGAATTCCCTCAAGATTGCCATGCAGTACCGGGGTAGCGGGAGCCACTTGGGTGTTCGGCTTACCGACTTAGATAGCGACCGGGCTAAGGTGTTACATCTGGGCGAGGCGCGTGGCGCCGAAGTGGTGAGCGTTGAGGAAAACGGACCGGCCGAGCAAGCAGGCATTCGCGCTGGTGATGTGCTGCTCTCTTACAACGGCGAAAATATCGTGGGTGCGCAGCAGCTTGGCAGACTGGTCGCCGAGACACCACAAGGCCGCAAGGTCACAATGACCTACTCCCGCGGTGGTAAGGTGGAGTCCGCTTCCGTGACGACGGGCGCACCGCGTGCGACGAACTTCAGTTTTCCTGGTGGCCCCGGTTTTGATGCTCCTGACCTACCCAACCTGGCGATCCTCGATATTCCAAATCCGATGCTGATTTGGAAAAACTCGGTGCTCGGGATAGAAGGCGAATCCGTCGATTCGCAACTGGCCCGATACTTCGGCGTAAAGCGCGGAGTCCTGATTCGTTCTGTTGAAAAAGAATCACCGGCAGAGAAGGCTGGGTTGAAGGCGGGAGATGTGGTGACGGCGATTGGCGACCATGAAGTCTCATCGCCACGCGATGTGAGTTCATTCATGCGGTCGGCGCGCTACCGACGCAAGGTGATTACTGTGGCTCTTACACGCGACCGCAAGCCGATGACGGTATCGATTCCTCTGCCAGACAACCGCGAGTAATTAGCTTCGCTCTTGCGGCCAACGCTTCTGCATGTAGGAACGCAAACGCAGAATCGCTTGCGACTTCAACTGCGAGATTCGGGATTCGTGCAATTCGACGATCTTGGCTATTTCACGCAGCGTCATTTCCTCGTAATAGTAAAGACTCAAAACGGTGCGCTCTAGTTGAGGCATTTTTTCGATCGCTTCCGCCAGAAGGCGTTCGAGGGCAGCTCTTTCAACGATCTGAGACGGCCACTGCTCGTCGGTGTCGGCAAGATACCGCAGCAGATCGCATCCATCTTCTTCCGTGCCGGCGTTTTCCAGACTGCCTAATGTCAGACCGCGGATCTCGGTCAACCAATCCTGATAGTCCGAGATTGATAGACCCAGATGTGCGGCGATCTCTTCTTCCGTGGGAGTGCGCTGGTGTTCCTGCTCGAGAGCCGCGATGGCCGCCTCAATTTGTTTAGATCGCTTACGCTGTTGCCTCGGTGCCCAATCCAATCCACGTAAGCTGTCGAGTATAGCTCCACGAATCTTGTATTCGGCGTATGTCTTCAGTTTGACGTCATGGCTCGCGTCATAACGGTCGATGGCGGCTATTAACCCGAGCACACCGGTGGAGATAAGGTCATCCAAGCTTACGGACACCGGCAGGCGTTCGTGGATTCGTCTGGCAATCAACTTGACTTGTGGCAGATGCTCCAGGATGAGTTGTTCCCTCATCTGCGCCGACAACGGCTGCTGCGTGTCTCTGGTCGCTAGATCTTGAGCGGTCATTGCAAGGTTTTTGAGCAACGCGAATGGCGGGCGTTGGCTTCTATAGTTTGTTCGTCAGTTTTGAGGGTAAACTTCAGGTAATAGTGTGTTCGGCCAGAGATTTCGTTCCTAAGGCACCCCTTCCCCGGCTCCTTATCCCAGAAGAGCTAGGTACGGCTAAATCCGCTAAAGTAGAGGAGTAATGGAAGAAAAAGAAATCCCCGTCAGCGAGTCTGTTAAGACTCTGGGTGCCGCGGTAGGGCAAGAGGCCGCTGGGCTTGATGTGCAGCGCAATCGTGCAGCCAATTGAAGTCGACAAGGACCGGGAAGCTCGCGTCGCTGACCTGTGTCGTCGATACGCAGAGGGCAGGTATCAGGTGAACGCAGCCAATGTGGCTTCGCGGTTGGTAGACGACCACTTGACGTAAGCCGCCTACCCAAGTACCTTGGTCAGCTTTTCCAATTGCTCTCGAGTAGTGTCGATCATCCAGGCTGCCGGTTTGGGCGTTACGGCGGCGGCTTCAGCCAGGTACGAGTCCGATTTCTGTTTATCTCCGAGGCCCAACCAGGCTTCCGCCATGGTCGCAAATAGCCAATATTTCTCGGTTGGCGCACCACTCAGAGGCTCGCCTTTTAGAGCCGCCTCGCAAATCGTAAGGACCTGTCTCCGAGTGCGGTCGGCGAGCACCTGGTCGGCAACCGCCTCCCGGCCCGTTGAGGCCGCCGCGCGCACGTTATAGAGAAACGCCAGATTGATTCCGTTCCAGTAATCGTTCTTTAACGAAAAACCTTTTTCGTAACCGAAAATAGCCCCATCGAGATTAGGTCGCTGGCCCGTCAGGTCCCAGACGCGCTTGTGCACGGCGCCCCACAAGCCGAGCGTCTCAGTATCAGTCGAGGTTTCCGGCTTGAGCTCAGAGAGGATGGCCGCGGCTTCCTCAAGCGCCTGAACGGGCGTAGGGCTTTTGCTCTTATAAGTTGCCAGGGCGAGCTTTTGGGCGACAAACGGATCTTTCGGCGCAATGCCCCGTACCACCTTCAATAACGACTTTGCGGTGATGAAATCACTCGCATCCATGGCAACGTCGGCCTGCTTGAGCAATTCACTGACGGTCTGTATGGGTCCGTCGCTCGCGCTCGATTGGCCGATCGACGGCGCGAAGGCGGCTGCCGGAGCGGCTTGCGCCACGGCCTGTGCAATGATTTTGCGCATCGGCGGCTCAAGGTCCGCAAAGAACGTATATACCGGACTGTCGTTCTTAGGATTGTCAAGGATCGTGAGGATAGCGGCTTTCAGCGCCCCTTTCATGCGTACAGCTTCGCCATAGCCGATGTCTTCCCCCAGATGGTGATATTTCTGAATCGCCATGTGACTGATGTCGAACGGGAACACCATTTTGTCTTCCGCCATTGTGATGGTGGTGTATGGCCGCAAAGCGTGCCGTACGCCCAGTTCGTAAAAGGCGTTCGGATTGGATGTGGAAACATCGGCGATAACCACGTCGGCGGTCAGCAACTGCTCGAACATCGGGACATCGATCGTGCCGGAATGCACGATTTCATCGGCTCGTTTGCACACCAAGCCGGCTTCCTCGGCAGCGGGTTTAATGATGTAGGCGTAAGACTTGTCCAGGTCGAGAACCCGCCCGGTAGCATAGTCCGTTTTCTTGCCGAAGCCCATTACGACGAAACAATTTTTTTGTGCCAACGCGCTCTCCTCTCGATGGAAGGGCTATTCTACCGTGATCTAGGCCTAGTAACAAAAGTCTTCCAAAAAGTTTCTCTCGCAACGAGAACAACTTAGCGGCCAATTTTTCGCCGCGGCGCACAAGCGCGTTGCTACCTTCGTGTGCGGATGAAAGTGGAGAGGACGGAGAGTGGCGAACCGGGTGAGTTCAGCCGTATTTGCTGGACTCGCGATCCGCTTCCTTCACAGAAGACCTTTCAAGCTCTGAAGGAGCGTTTCAAGGGTTTCTCAGGACCGGTCGGCTCCGGGAAGAGCGCTGCTTTGTGTTTCGAGGCGATGTCGCTAGCCTACATCAACGAAGGACGACAAGGAATGCTTGCTGCGCCTACGTTCGCGATGCTACGCGATGCGTCACAGCGATCGCTAGCGCACCTGCTGGAAGAGCAGGATGTCGAATTCGAGCTGAAGAAGGCCGATGGCGAACTGGTCATCAAGGCGTCCGCCAGCGTCATTTTGCTGCGCTCACTGGACGAGCCGGAAAGGCTGCGGGGGACCAACCTGGCGTGGTTTGGCATCGACGAGCTTTCCTACGCAAGCGAAGATGCGTGGGTCCGGCTGGAGGCGCCGCTTGCGCGATCCGCAGGCCGCCCAGCTATGCGGGTTTGCAGTCTGGACGCCGCAAGGTCACGACTGGATCTATAAGCGATTTATCCATATGCCGGTGGCGGGCTACGGATGCGTTCGCGCGAAACCGTTCGAAAACCGTTTTCTGCTGGACCGCACGCCGGACTACTACGAGCGCCTGGAGAGCAGCTACGACCCGAAGTTTTTTCGGCAGGAGGCATTGGGTGAGTACGTAAACAGCCGGGCCGACCGCGTCTATCACTGCTTTAACAGGACGGTGCACGTGACGCTGCAAGCCTACGATCCACAGAGGCCCCTGCTGTGGGCCCTGGATTTCAATGTCGCGCCAATGAGCTCGGTCTTGCTGCAGCGTGAGGGAGATCGGCTGACGGTGATAGACGAGATAGTGTTGGAGCGCGCCACTACAGAGGAAGCATGCATGGAATTTGAGAATAGGTACAAGAGGCACACCGGTGCTTTGGAGATCTGCGGCGACGCGAGCGGAAGGAACATGCATACCACGGGCAGCAATGACTATTCGCTCCTCCAGGGCTTTCTTTACAAAGCCGGCTTTCGCGACATCAAGCTAAGTGTTCCGCCGTCCAACCCGGCAGTGTTGAGCCGTGTGCAGAAAGTAAATGCGCTGCTGACGAATGCGCTCGGTGAAGTGCGGCTGGAGATCGACCCGCGGTGTAACGAATTGATTAAGGACTTTGAGGAAGTGACATTCAAGCCGGACTCGGGCGTGATCGACAAGCTCCGTGACCCGCGCCGGACACACGCCTCCGACGCGCTCGGATATGTGGTTTGGCAGCTCTTCGGAGACAAGCCAAAGATGGGTGAAATCAACAAGCGCCTTTTTTAGCGCCAGGAAGAAAAGATGATTCAAATCGATCAAGAGCATCTCGAATATAAGCGGCAGGCGTCGACGTGGCGTGTGTATAGAGATCTGTACGCGGGCGGCCAGCAGTTCAAGCTGCGTGCCGCTGACTATTTGCTGCCTCGCCAGAAAGAGCCGCTAGACGTGTATGGCGAACGCTTGCAGCGCGTGTTCTACGAAAACTACGTCGGCTCAATCGTCGATTGGTATGCATCGACGCTGTTCCGCCGCGAACCGAGTGTGAACTTCGAAGGCGGCCTGGAATCGGGCCACACGTTTCTGCGCACCTTGGCGAATGATTGTGATTTGAAGGGGACCAGGCTTGCTAGCTTTCTCCGCCGCTGTCTGATCGAGGCGCTGGTGGTGGGAAGCAGTCACATTCTCGTGGATTTCCCGCGTGCGGCGAAAGCTCCTCTAAATCGCGCCGAGGAAGATTTCGCTGGGTTATCGAGGGCGTTTCTGGTCCGCTATGAGGCCGAAGAGCTCATTAACTGGAGCCGGGATGAGCGAGGGGAATACGAGTGGGTTGTGCTCAGGCACAAGGTGCAGCGCCAGCCCAAGGTGGCTTCGTCCGAGGTCTTGAATGAGACCTACTGGTACTACTTCGATAAGACCGAATTCAAGACTTACCGTCGTATCGAAGGCGCAGGGCCTTCGGGTGGAATTCATCTGGTGGCGCAGGGACTGCACGGTCTGGCGCGCCAAAGCCGCGTGCCACTCTTTACGCTGCAACTGAGCGATGGATTGTGGCTAATGAACAAGGCCGCTCAGCTGCAGCTGGAGCACTTCAACAAATCGAACGCGCTTGGCTGGGCGATCACCATGGGCTTGTTCGCGATGCCGGTGATCTATTCTGACCGCGAATGGAACCAGATCGTAGGCGAAAGCTACTTTATTCAACTTGGTCCGAACGATAGATTCGGCTGGACCGAGCCTGACGGAAAGGTTTACCAGATTGCGGCGGCAAACCTGGAGACGCTCAAAGAGGAGATCTATCGGGTCTGCTACCTCTCCCAAGCGTCAGGAGAAATGACGGGAGGCCACGCGCAGTCGGCGGTCAGCAAGCAAATTGATTTTACGATCACGCAGGAGGTGTTACGCGCTTATGGAACGGCCGTCAAAGACTTGGTCGGCGCAATCCTCACCGCTATTGGCGAAGCGCGCCAGGACGGCGTACAGATTTCAGTAACCGGTATGGACGAAGTAGATATCACCGACTTCGGAACCGAATTACAGCAAGCCGCCAATTTATTGGCTCTCGGAATTACCTCGCCGACGTTGAAGCGTCAGGTCTTCCAGCGGCTCGCCTTGAAGTATTTAAGCGACGCCAGGCAGGAAGTCAAGGACCAGATTACGCGCGAGATTGAAGCGCAGGTAGTGAGTTAGTAGAAGAAAAGGAACGAAATGTCAGAGCAAAAGCCGATGGAAAACGATGCACCGGCCACTCCGGATATCCGTGACATTGTCAAGCAGGCGATTCACGAGTATGTGCAGGCCGAGCACCAAAAAACCGAACCCGCCTACAAGGTGGAGCTGCAGGAGGAACGCAAACGACGCGAAAGCCTGGAGGGCCGGCTGAATCAACTCGTCGAAGAAAATCGCAAAGCCCGTGCCTTGGCCGAAGAGGCCGATCGTGGCTCTCAGATCCGAAGTGAACTGCAGCGGCTCGGCATCGCCAAGGTAGATCTGGCGTTCCGCGCGGTGAAGGACGATATTGTGCGCGGCGACGACGGACGACTGCTGGCTCGCGGTGCGGATGGCAAGTCCATGCAGGAGTATCTGTCCAACTTCGTGCAGGAGAATCCGGAACTGCTACCCGCGCGAATTGCTGGCGGAAGCGGCGCTCAATCGCCTGCAAGAACCGCAGCCCATGGTGGATCGGCCGGCATGGAGATCGAAAAGATCAAGCCGGGAATGAATAAGGAAGATCTCGATCGGGTGCGTCAGGAAATTTCCAGGCTGGCTTCACAAGCCATTCGCGGCACATAAAAGACGCGGTCTCGCCTGCAAACCTGTTCGCTTTGAAGAGAAGAGGTGCAAAAGTCGCACCTCGACAATCATTTAGGAGATTTATGTCAACAATTACATCTGCCAATCTGGCGAATGCGATCGTGAAGCTTGTAGCTGCCGACGCGTTGCCGGCCCTGATGGGAAATCTCGTCATGGGAAATTTGGTGAACCGCGATTACGAGCCGGTGCTGGCACATGCCGGCGACACCGTTAATGTGCCGATTCCTCCGGTGCTCGTTGCGAACAACATTGCGGAAGGTGGCACTGTCACTCCGCAGAACCCGAGCTTGGGGAACGCGCAGATCGTCCTCAATACTCACTCGGAAGCGACCTTCCAGATTCCGGACGTTACCAAAGCGTTGGCCTATCCGGAGCTGTTGAAGGCATACATGCAGCCTGCGGTGGTGGCGATCGCTTCGAAGGTCGAAAGCGACCTGTTGAAGCTGTACAGCCAATTCACTGCCATCACGCCGCTGGGTGCTGCGGCGACGCCTGTAACCGAAGCGACGATCGACGCGGCCGAGTCGGCCCTGTTCGCTGCGATGGTGCCGGCAAGCGCCTCCAAATATCTGGTTGTGGATTCGAGCACATACTCGCAGATCCGTCAGATTCCCCGCTTCAGCGAGTATTACACCGCTGGTGAAGCCGGCTTGAAAGCGCTGGTAGAAGGCAACGTCGGAAAGATCAAAGACTTCTTTATCTTCCGTTCGCAGTTTGTACCTCAGACCGGTACTACCACGATCAACAACCATAACCTCGCGTTTACGCGCGATGCGATCGGCTTGGTTGTTCGGCGCCTGCCTCAGCCGCTGCCCGGTACGGGTGCGGTTGCTGAGTACGCCGAAATGGGTAACTTCGGGATTCGCGTCGTGATGAGCTACCAGCCGAATACGCTGGCTCAGCAATTCACGGTAGACGTGCTGTACGGCTGCGGCGTTCTTCGGAACAACTTTGCCGTGCAAGTCAACAGCTAACCGGATTTCAATTCAGACCGTTCGATGGGAGCCGTCGCTTGGCGGCTCCTTTTCATTTTTTGGAGAACAGCTGTGGATTTAAGGCAATATTTCAAAAAGATTCGGGATACGGAAAGCGGACTGGCCGATTCGTTCCCACTGGTGATGAGTCTCGAAACGACCGACGGCGGCAAGGCCGGGGTTGCTTCGGAAGTGAGCCGGGAGCAGGCGGCAAAGTTGATCGTCGAGGGTTGCGCGAGATTGGCGAATGAAGCCGAAAAGAAGGCCTATTTCGATAAACGGGCCAGCGAGAAGAGAGCCGCGGACAGAGCCGAAATGGCGCGGCGGGTGCAGGTGACCATCGTGAGCCAGCCGGACATTGTAGATGCGAGTCTCGATCACCCGCTGAGTGTGCCGCAGGCATCCAGAAAGTAGATTTTCCATGGCGCTGTTCACTGACTCAAGTGTAATTACTCTCGACGACCTGTTGCCGTACGAGGTCACATTAGTGCAGATTGCGTCCCCTCACGGGATCAATGTGGATACCAAGATCCACCTGGCGAGCAGCGCGGTGGGGGACAAGTTGATGCTCTGGCTGCGGGATAGCGGAATATCCGACCCGCAGTTTGCCACCCTCCGGCAGGTAGGACTGTCCACGGTTGTGGTTACGCCATCATTACGGCGATGGCTGTCATTTGAGTCGCTGGCGCGGTTCTTTGCCGAGGCCTATAACGTCCAACTTAACTCTAGATTTCAAGGTAAGTGGATGGAATACCAGCAGGCGTCCGACAAAGCGCGCGACGCCGTCGCCCGCGACGGCGTCGGGCTCGTCTATCATCCATTGCCTGAACCGGCGATGCCCACGGTGACTCTGGGTGCTGGCAATCTGTCGGCTCAGTCGCTGTTCGTGCAGACCACATGGGTCGATGCGGGTGGCAACGAAAGTGAAGTCAGTCCGGTGAATGGCTTGCTGCTGAACGACAACTCCGGAATTGACATGGCGATGGCTGAAACCGGAGCGCAAATTCCGCCCACGGCGACGGGCTGGAATGTGTATCTTAGTTCCTCGCAAACCGGGCCGGCTCTGCAGAATAGCACGCCATTGGCAATAGGGGGCAACTGGAGCCTGCCATCGGGTGGCGTGGTCGGCGGTCCCGCGCCTACCGGCGGCCAGGACCCCGATTTTCACATCCCAATCTCCAACAGGATTCGGAGGGGCTAGCATGCTTCCGTTAACACTGTTAGCGTCGCGCAAGCTCGCTAGCTTATTAGTGACGAACAACCTTCTTGCACAAACCATCGGCAGCCTGGCGCAGGGTGCCGGTGTGGCGATCCCGCTTATAACTTCCGATCAGGTCGTGTTGAGTTCGGCGCCGCGCGAAATCGGCGACAGGGAGATCGAGTTCAATTATCCCCGCGTCTGCGTGTACAGCAGTCAGCTGAAGAACACCCAGCAGGAGAAGTTCCGCTCATTTTCGGGAGGCATCGTTGTCGCCGCGGATATATGGTCCAGTGGAAATCTGCTCGATGATTCGGATCAATGGATCCACTACTACGTTGAAGCGCTGACATCGATATTGCGGGCAAATCGAGGAGACTGGGGAGACGGGTTTCTCTTTTCTGGAATTTATGATGTGCAACTGCAGCCGCCGAAAGTAGGTGGCTTCGGCTATGTGGAACTAGCGAGAGTGACTTGTGGCTTGAATGTGAGCCTCACCTAGAACTATCATGGGAACCTACATTTCCTCAAATGCAAACCGCTTCTACGCTGCCGTGGAAACAGGGTATGGCGTACCGGCCGCTGTCGAGGCGGCGAATCGTTTTCCAGCCGTTCGGCTGAAGGCCCATCAGGCGCTTCAGGCCGGAAAACGACTGGACAAGACGGGAACGCGAACATATTTCGGCACCGCGAAAACCTCCAGACGGCAGTCGGCTTTTGAGGTGCGGACCTACCTCACATCATGGAACGGAACCGGGCAGCCGTGCTACGGGCCTCTGGTGCAGTCGGCCATGGGAGCGGCGCCTGAAATCGCGCAAGGATTGACTCTCGCCTCGGGGCCAAATGGATCGCAACTTGAAATGACCGCGCCGCACGGTCTCTCTTTAGGGTCTGCTGTCTCGAGCGGGAATGAAATCCGTTTCGTTGCCTCAGTGCCTGGGCCGACCACATTGGTAATGAACGTGCCCTTCTCCACTACTTTGGCAGCGAATATGATGCTAGCTCCCGCGATTACTTACAAGCTTGCAACCAATTCTCCGAGTGTTACCCTTTACGACTATTGGGATCCGGCGAGCGCGGTAAGTCGAATGGTTAATGGCGCCGCCGTAGACGTTCTGGGAATGCTCGTGAATGGCGATTTCCACGAACTCGTTTTTAGCGGTCCGGCCGCGGATCTTCTGGATTCTTACAGCTTCGTGGCGGGTACCGCGGGATTGGGCGCTTTCCCGGCGGAGCCTGCGTTGACGAACTTCGATTATTCGATCGTCCCCGGGCACCTTGGACAAGTTTGGCTCGGGAATCCTGCCAGCCAGTTCTTCACATTGATTGAAGCAAGCGTCGAAATCAAGAACAACATTGCGGTTCGAAACCAGGAATTCGGATCTTCGTATCCAAGAGCGGTTGCACACGGTCCCCGCCACGTCGTCTCGGAGTTTACGTTGTTCGCCCAGGACGATGCTCAGACGAACAGTCTATATGCGGCTGCCAAGCTCCGTGACCCATTTCCTGCGATGCTGCAACTAGGCCAGCGCCAGGGGCAGATCATGGGCGTCTTTTTGCCGGCAGTCAGTCCTGAAATACCGAACTACAACGATTCGGAAACCAGACTTTTGTGGGAATTCAAAAACAACGTGGCACAGGGAACCTCGAACGATGAAGTCTACATCGCCTTCGCCTAAAGAAGTGAGTTATTCGAGCCTGTCATGGCACAAGAGCAAAACAATCGAAGGCGTTCGATTCGCTATCAAGCGTGTCTCTCTTGCCCAACGCCTGGAGTTAAATCGGCGGGTGCGGGAGTTGACGCTCCGGCACGAATTCTTGAAGAGTGGCCCGGCGGCTGATCAGCTCGAGGCGGCCTGCGCGGATCTTCTGGTTCGAAAGTTGTACGTCGAGTGGGCGCTCGGCGATCTCGAGGGCCTGGCGATCGACGGACAAACGGCCACCATTGAGCTGTTGATTGAGAAAGGTCCGGAGGAATTGGTCGACGAAGTAATTACGGCAATGCAGGAAGAGATCGGCCTTTCCGAAGAAGAACGAAAAAACTTCTAGTCGCGTTCCATTTCCAATTTTCCTCGCCGGCCGCGTGGAACTGCGACACCTGTAGATCGAGCGGTTTGGTGAAAATTCGGAATTGTGCCTGGAGTACGGAGGCCGAAGGGGCGCCGGTGGTCTGGGCACGCGGCGCAGTTATTTCGGCGCGTTGTCCGAAGTCGATCATCACTGCTCAGAGCGTCTTGTTCCTGGAGCAATTTCGATGGTGGAAGGAATTGGGTGGAGACGTGTGGTCGATGGAAGCAAAGAACGCCGAAGCGCTTTTATTACTAGAACAAGAATGGCGAACGGAGATGCACAATGGCAAACTCTAAAAATCAACTGCCAGGGCTGAAACAGCCCGCTAGCGCAAAGAAGGCGCCGGGCGTGGGTCCACTTCAGCAACTCGAGAGTACGCCGGCCGCTGGGTCTTCTCGGCCAGGACGACTACGCGATGTCAGTCTTTCCTCGCTGACCGGAAAAATTAAGCCCACCGGCCTTCGATTCGGCGGTTCATCGAGCTCCGCGACAACATCCTCCGGAACTGGCAGCCAATGGACAAATTTGTTGAAGGAAACTGCGAGGGGCCGCGTATCGGGTGCCCTTGGCGACGGGCTCAAAGATATTGGCGGAATTGCCTCGATCGTGTCGGGCTTCATCAGCCTATTTGGCGGAGGTAAGAGTACGCCCCCTCCGCTGGTTCATTTTGAAGCTCCGGCTTCGCGAAATCAGATCGCATTCGTCGGATCGGCAGCCGGCCCCGCGCAATGGTCGGAGAGCGGGACGTCTGCACACAGTGCTTCCTCTGGGGGGATTTGCGCGAGCGGCCAGGAAGCGAGCGTGCAGTCACTGCAATATCAAAGCGCGCAAATTGCACAGGCGGTAAAGCATGCGCTTCTAAATTCCAGTTCGCTGAGTGACGTGATTGCGGAGATCTGATGGCAACCTTTCCCTCATTGAATTCGAATGCCGTTACTCAGTACCCGGCGGCCTTAGCGCATGTTAGAGCCGGACGAATTGTCAGATTTATCGACGGTTCCGACCAGCGCTTCGTCACGCTCGGCAAAACCCTGCGTAGCTGGCAGATCAACCTCAGCCTGCTCAACGAACAGGAACTCAGTCAGATCGAGGCATTTTTTGAAACGCAGGACGGTGAATATTCGGTGTTCGACTTTCCAGATCCATTCAGCGGAGCGACCGTTCGGAATTGCCGCTTTAGCGCTCCCACGTTGGTGACCGCTTACCAGGCGACCGACGTCGGAGCGGCATCGTTTTGGGTTATAGAGACAAATGGCTAATCTTTTTTTCCCGCAGCTCACGAGCGGAGCCTACGCCCAGTATCCGCTACATAAGATACGGGTTGCTCGCACGATCAAAAATGTACTGGCTGATGGCAGCATAGTCGCATTTGCGGATCCGGGCAGTTCGCGCCTGTACTGGGAATTTTCCTTCGCGGAATTGACGGCGGCCGAGGCAAACGCCCTTCAAGCGCATTTCGAAGCTTGTGCCGGGCCGGTGCGGGCCTTTACTTTTATCGATCCGACGGACAACATGCTGATCTCGAGTTCTGATCTGACCTCGGTGGTCTGGAACAAGCCGAGCTTGGTGCACTCGATAGGCGATTTGGGAGATCCAACCGGAACGACATCCGCATTTACGATTACGAACAATGCCACCGCAACCGAAGAAGTCACTCAGACGCTTTCGGTGCCTGCCAACTACCACTATTGCTTCTCACTCTACGCAAAAAGCGCAACGCCGTCTGCCGTCACGCTCGTGCGGCGAGGGATGTCCGCCGAAGCCGCCACAGCCTATGACATCGGGCCGGACTGGACCCGCCTCGTCTCCGCCGGAGAACTGGGCGATGCGGCCACCGAATTTACTATCGCTATCCGGCTATTGGCAGGGCAGCAGATAACACTCTACGGACTTCAGTTGGAGCCGCAGCTTGCCCCTTCGCGTTATCGCGCCACCCGGGCTCGCGGCGGAATCTACCCGCAATCGCATTGGGCTGTGGACGACTTAGTTATTACTGCGACTGCACCCAATCTCTTTTCTACCGCCTTTAGTATCGAAGCAACTTTATAGGAACTTGCGAATGGGGACAATTAACCAGATCAAACAACTCGCCGAAAGCGATACTCCGCTCCTACTCTTTCAATGCACTCTGCCGTCGGGCGACAGCGCATACTGGAGCACTCATTCGATTCAGTTCAACGGGCAGAATTACGCGGCAAGGGTCCTGAAACACAACCTATTCGATTTGCAACTCTCTGCCGACGACGCCATGGACGGGATATCACAGCTTTCCCTAACCCTGGCGAACGCCGATTCCTCGATTTCTCAATTGGATCGCGCAATTGGCTTGAAGGGATCCCAACTAACGGTATATTTTGCCTTTGCTGACCTGCCGAGCTTGACGATCACCAGCGAGAGCACCGTTCTGTTTCGTGGAATTGCGGGCGATCCCGACGAAATCGGTGAAGATTTCCTGAATGTGAGTTTCACGAATAAGCTGAGTCTGTCGAGAGTGCCGATTCCCGACGTCCGCATTCAACGATCCTGTCCCTGGAATTTCCCGGCGACCGCTGAGCAGCGGCTCGAGGCAACAGTTGGCGGCTCATTGGGCAGATACTCTCGTTTCTTCCGCTGTGGCTATTCCGCCGACCAGACGGGCGGAGTTGGCAATCTGAATGGCGCGCAACCGTTCACGTCTTGTGATAAGTCTCGAGCACAGTGCGAACAACGAGGCATGTTCAAGGCCGATGCCGCTGCGAATCTGACGCGCCGTTTTGGAGGATTTGAATTCGTGCCGTCGGCAATTCTAGTACGAACCTCGGGAGATAAGACTTCACATCTTTCGTCGCTGATGGACAACGGCGCGAAATACAACGATCCGGTGCCCATTGTTTACGGTTCCGGGTGGCTCAAAGCGCCGGTGATTTTCGCGAGGAACGACGGCAATCTGACGCACATGGAAGTGCTTCTGGGAACGGGTCCAATTCAGAGTCCGCAGAGTGTTCTCAAAGTTGTAGTCAACGATATCGAGATTCCACAGGCTGTTTCCGGGCAGGATATGACTACGAGCGGCTGGTACAGAGTGGTTAGCACGGGCGAGCGGCAGGGGAATTTCAATCTGGACTTCGCGGATTCGTCGGGTAACCCGCTAGGGGATCCACACGGGGCGTCGGTAACGATGTCAGTTGTCGTGCCGAATCGGATCAGCAGTGGAAAGTCGCTCGCGAATGTCGAAGTTTTGCTGCAGGGAATTGAGATCGACATATTCAATTCCAACGGTAGTTTTCAAACCACTTCTTACAGTAATAATCCAGCCTGGGTCATCTTAGATATCCTCAGGCGGGCCGGCTGGGCGCTTACCGAGCTAGACTTGACCAAGTTTGCGGCATCGGCCGCCTTTTGCCAGGAACTGATAAGCACTACCGATCTCAATGGCGTCGCAATCCAGGTGCCGAGGTATCAGTGCAATCTGGTGCTTACAAAGCGCCAGAGCGCCGCCGCCTTCGTTCGTGGTATCCGCGTCGCAGCCAGTCTCATGCTTCGCTACGGGCCGACCGGTCTTCTCGAACTGGTGCCGGAGACGACGCTTGCCCGCCAGCAGCCATCTCTTCCGGATGGTGGTATTAGCGTGGAACCCTTGAATGGCGGATGGCCGGCCTACGAATTTAGTGACAGCTCCGGTCCGTTTTCTGGAATCGTGCGCACAGCGAAAGGAAACTCGTCGCTCCGTCTCAGCTCTCGCAGCGTGGCGGAGACCTCGAACCGCCTGAGTGTTGAATTTCAGGACGAATCGAACGAATACCAGCAGGATAGTCTCTCGCTCGTGGACTCCGAAGATGTCGGATTGATCGGCTATGAGATCAGTAGCCAATCTACCGCCCTGGGTATCCCGAATTTCAGTCAAGCCACGCGAGTGCTGCTGCGCCAGCTCGATAAATCTACGAAAGGCAATCGCTACGTCCAATTTCAAACAAGTTTCCGCGCACTAAAAGTTCGGCCAGGCGACATCATCGCGCTGACGTATTTGAAAGAAGGGCTGGTTCGTGTTCCGTTTCGTGTTATGAAGCTGTCCCCATCCACGAACTATGAACTGGTGACGATTACCGCCCAGATACACGACGACGCTTGGTACAGCGACAGCCCAGCGACCTTGGGCGGTGCGGGAAGGCAACCCGGAACGCAGGTCCAAACGCCCAGGCCATTGATAGGATCTGTGCTCCATAACGACCCCTTGAGCAGGTTTGAGTCCTTTGATTTCGCCGTGCAAGAGAATGTGCAAACTCTGTCGGACGGCTCGGCGATTGATGCGCTGACCGTTTCGTTTGTGGTTCCCGCGAAACCGAGTGCAAATTCTCCGAATCTTCCTCTACTGAGTCTCTCGCCCCATTTTCTGGATACCGGCGGAAGTTTACCGGCCGGGGGCAGCTATTACTATGCGGTTACCGCTTTAGATTCGAACGGAAATGAAGGTGCGTTATCCTTTACGGTTCCAGCCCTGATTCCGGGTATTACGAATACGAACTGTGTCGTCATTCAAAAGTTGAGTTTTCCGGTATCCGCATCATCCTTCAACGTCTACCGGGGGACTACTCCACAAACGTTGTACCGGATCGCCTCAGCGCAGACCATCGGTCCTGTGTTCATCGACTCCAGCTTGGCGCCGCAGCCGGTAGGCCCTCCGGATGCGAGTTTTGATCACGCAAATTTCTATTATCGGTATCAGTACGCTGGTCCGTTCCCCGCGACGATTCATTCGGCCAACACCATCGGTTGGGACAGCCTCGGCGCAACGAGTCTGGTATATGCCGGCAAAGCCGTCCGCATTATGGAAGGTAAGGGCCGTGGGCAGGAACGATCTATTTCTTCGAATAGTTCCACCACGCTGATAGTCAGCCCGTCGTGGTCGGTGGAACCCGATGCAACAAGTACCTTTGCGATCACGGAGCCGTCCTGGAAATTCGCAGCCGTGTCTTCCACCAGCCCTGCGCAATTTGAGATTCCATACAGGACTGGCGCCGCGCTTCAAATTTCGGGTCGCGCCGCCAACGTGAATAATCAGGAGGGCGATCCGGAATTGTGTCCCCTGACGACATGGACCCTGGCGGCGGCAGCACAGATGTGGGCCTGCCGGGTACACCATCGTTTCTGCTGGCAGCGCCTGGCGCGGGGGAGCTGACGCTGTTCCAGGTTGGTTTCACCGATAGTACCAACGTCTTTTCCGTGACAAGCGGAACCTTACAGATCTTTCACTGGAACGAACTCAACTCGCCCAGCGCCTCCACACTCGCCGTTGGAATTGATACGATTGCCGTCACGCTGCAGGTGACTACCGTGGGGCCGTCGGTTGCCCCATTCGTGGGCCAACTCATTCAGATCGACCAGGAGTTGATGACGGTGCAGGGCATCGATTCTAGTGCCGGCACATACACGGTCTTAAGAGGATCTTTGGGGTCGATTCCCGCTGCGCATGACGAAGGCGCCTCCATATTGCATCTGGATAGCTCCACCATTGTTGTCCCGTTTGCGCAAGGATTCTTTGAGAATCTGGCCTCAGCAAACTATCTGCATACCGTCAATTTGCCGGACGTCCGCATCTGCGCCGCCGAATTCTATGTAACGAACGCATTTGGAAATAGCCAAGCGAGCCAAATTGTCTATGCCGACGGACTGAGGACTCTTTCTGGTGGGCAATTTTCGCTGCAAGTGAGCGGATATTTGGCCACTCACCAAAATGCCGCCCCCCTCTGATCATAGAGGCGTCGCACGCGGTTCGCGATATACGCGCGACGGTCACTCAGGCAGCGATTGGCTACGACATCGGCATAGATATTCTCCAGGACGGCGTACTCTACGCCCGTCTGCTGATCCCGGATGGGCAAATTGTTTCTGCGGTGGACACGGACGTCCTGAATCTCAGACCACTTTCGAAAGAGTCTGTCTTGACTATGAACGTCGCGCTCAGTCCCTCATCCGGAAGCACGGCGGGCCTGCTCAGTCCCGGCAGAGACTTGACCGTCACCATTCGCCTGTAAGATCTATGGCCGAACAATTGTACAAGTTAAGCCCGGATCGGGACTTACAGTGTTACTTCCTGATGCCTTCGGCTATTGCGGCGATGAGCAATGCGACCGCCAGCGGGTTCACGCTGTCGGGGAAGTGGCGGCAACAATTTGATTGGGCGGTAGTCGAATGGAACCGCGACAACGTATTCGAACACCCGTCTCTGCGCTGCTTTCCCGATGGGGACCTGAGCGGTCTCACGCTAAGTTATGTGGAAGAGCGGCTCGGGTGTATTCCGTTCGAATCAAATTTGTTTCCAGTCGTGGATTGGCATGATTTGCGCGTTTGGGCCCCTCCTCCGCCAGGCGCGATTCCAGACCACTTGCCCCCCGGTACCACCGAAGTTGTTTATCACGCCGATTTGGCAGGCCTGATTACGCCGATTGGCAATTACGTACTGGCTTCCGCGAAAATGACGGTGGTCGCGTCTCCGGGCGACGGCCGAAGAATTGGCGTGGCCATGCTCGAATCGCATGTCTACTACACGACGACTGCCGGTGACGATCTAGCCACCATCGCGCACGGTGTCGCCGACGCCGTTAATACGTTCAGTACCGACTTCTCCGCGCAGTGGCATGGCGATAACAGTCTTACCTTGATCTGGAAGGCCGGTCCGATGTTGCCTCGATTCAATGGCGCCAACGGAAATCGCATAACTGTGTATGGGTTTTCAGAGAGCGGGCCAAGTGTATGGGCTCAGCCTGCGGTTCTGTTCAGTAGCGGCCAATTTCCGGCAAAATATCAGGTCAATTTGAACTTTGCATCGCTGAGTGGTTACTATTTCGATGCCGGCAACAATCGCCAGACGGTCACAATCCCCACCACCCACGTGCGGAAATTACGATGGACGTGGGGCGCCGATTTACAGCCGAATGACTATCAGCAGACAGAGTTTCAAGTCAACATATCGCAATGGACGGTGACGGGCGCCAATCGTCGGTACTTCGTTGCTGGGCCCGGGAGCCGGCGGATCGAAGATACGGATCTCAGTGTCCAATATTCAGGAAACTGGTCCCAAGCGCCGGCCTTAACTGATCCTGCAGAGATTTGGCCCGTGCAATCGGGCAATTATTCGAACAGCAAGATTCATTTCACAAATACGCCCGGCGATGCGTGCGGTATTACCTATAGTGAGCTGGCTGCGCATCAACTTTACCTCGGTACACGGTTCATTCCCGACGGTTCCACGATTCGCGTGTCGATAGATGGAGTAGCCGTCAACGACATCCAACTGGTCGTTCCTGGTGAAGATGTTCTTGTACGGATTCCATTGGGAACGATGATGCCCGGGACTCACACGGTCGCGATCGAAAATCTCGCTGCCGCGCGGTTCTTTTTCGATTTTCTCGAAATTGCTTATCCATCCGCGGACCTTCCCGAGTTCGATTCGCAACGAACGTTGTCTCTCGCGACGGATTGGGACACCTATCATTCGCAATCTCTGCCAGCCGAGCGTACCGCGTGGCTGATATACAAGCTTGGCTTTCACGGACGGGTGAACCACTACGTAGGCGCACTTTGGTTTTACGAAATTGTTCGGACGGGCACGCAGTATGCGTCGCTCACGTTGACCCTAACCCTCGCTGCGGACTTCGACAGCAAAATAGCGATACTCGATATCGCATCCGCCGTGGGTGCGCCTGTTACGCCGGTCCAACACTTGCTTCTTACCGACGATACATCCGAGACCGCGGCTGCCGCTTTTGCCGGCCTCTTGAATGCCGGTACGAACCTCGTGTGGGCAAGCGCCCAGGGAAACCAATTGACTGTCGTGGCGCGGGCGATGGGGAGCCTGGGTAATGGAATCGTCGTCGAACTCGATGCACTCAGCCAAGGACTGGTAGTCTCTGCGCCATCGAATACGCTGACCGGGGGCATCGATGGCGACCCGTACGATTTAGCGCCCGACGGTGGTGGATTGAACGACACGTTGATGGCGGCCACACAGTTCTGGCGAACTGATCTTACGGCGAATCCACGACTGAATCGTGCGGCCAGAGACTGGCACGCGGCCTATTTTCGCGCTCTCAAGCACTATCGACTCGATGCAGTGGCCGCCTTCAGTACGGAGCTCATGAATGTCGATCCCTCGCCCGCAACGAAAATGGCGCAACGATATCCGGACGACACCGCGGTGGTCCTCAATACGCCCGCCATCCAGACTAATTTTTCGCCGGTTGCTCTTCAATACTGGACGCAGGTCTATCTGGATATGGCGAGCCTGCAAGAGGCTGCCGGGCTGACGCCTTATCTGCAATCCGGCGAAGTGCAGTGGTGGTACTTCCCCAAAGCCGGCGTCGGCATGACTTTCTACGATGCCTTCACTCGGCAACAATTCATGGCACAGTTCGGCGTTGCCATGCAGACCATTACGACGAACAACCCGGATAACCTCGGGCTGTACACGAACGAAATCTCGTTCCTGCCGACCTTAATCGGAAACTACACTGCGGCACTACGCGGGGCCTTACAGATCCAATACCCTAGCTGCCGGTACGAGGTGTTGTATCCGAACGACGTGAATGCAACCTCGCTGAATCAGCTGATCAATTACGCTTCCGATGATTGGACGCCCGATAAGCTGACCTGTTTGAAGACGGAAAGCTTCGGTTTTACCGGCGGGCACGATCTGGACAACAGCACCCAATCAATGTCACTAGGCGTCACAAAGGGATTTCTAAACACGCAGCGCAGCCATCTGGTCGGTATTGGGGACGCGTGGACGGCGTGGACCAGAGAAGTGGATGTGGCGCAGTCGCAAGGCTTGGAATCCGTAGTGCTTTTCGCGTTGGACCAATATTGTCTTATAGGCTATTCTCCGGCCCCTTTTGTGAAGCTCGTGAGAAGTCAACGGCAGGGCTAGCATAATGTGGATGCATGATCTATGTCGTCGCGATCTCGCTGGTTATCGCATTGTTGTGCGGCATCACGATCTACAAATCGCGCACGGTAAAAAATAGAGCCGATTTTCTTGTGGCCGGCCGCACATTGCGCTGGCCGGTGCTCGTGTTCACTCTTTTATCGTCCTGGATCGGTGCCGGAAGTCTGCTCGGCGGAGCTGAGAACGCCTACCAGCACGGCTTTGTCGCGCTTTGGCAGCCTCTGGGCGGTTGGCTTGGCCTGCTGATTGTCGCCCTGATCGCCGGCCGCGCCCGCCAATTCGCGCAGTTCACCGTACCAGATCTATTGGAAGTTCGGTACAACGCCACTGCGCGCGTACTCGCGGCAATTGCCATCGTCATATCGAATGTAATCATCACCAGCTATCAGTTGATCGGCGGCGGCGATATCCTTCATCTCATATTTCCTCAGATTTCAAGGAATAACGGCCTATACATCATGGCTGTGTTCGTGATTTTCTTCACGGCGGCGGCGGGCATGGCGTCGATTGCTTACCTCGACCTCGCGATCGGGTCTCTGGTCACGCTCACTGTCATCGTTGCTGTCCCCATCCTGCTTGGTCGTGTGGGTGGGTGGTCTGCTGTGCGAAGCGCTCTTCCCGAGACACATTTTCAAGTGCTCGGGGATTACACTTTTTCGAGGGCCGTCGGGCTGGCGCTGCCTACCATGCTCCTGCTGATCGGCAATCAGGGCATGTACCAAAAGTTCTTCTCCGCCAAGTCCGAGAGCGACGCCCGGAAGTCAGTTGTCGGCTGGATCGTGGGCACAGTCGTGTTGGAGACTCTGCTCATGGCGGTTGCGGTCATAGCGAGCGCAAAACTGCATACAGAAAGGCCGCGAGAGATTCTCGCCCTCACCGCTAAAGAAGCGCTGCCTTCCTGGCTAGGGGCGATTCTTCTGGGCGGAATTTTCGCCAAGGTCATCTCGACAGCGAATAACTATCTATTTTCACCGGCCACCAACCTGATCCACGACATTTACGGCCGCTTCATCGACCGCAATTCGTCCGAACGCAAAACTCTGATCGTTTCGCGGTTAATCGTAATCCTGCTGGGCGTGTTCGCGGTCCTGCAGGCCACGCAGTTTGAATCGGTGTTGCAGGCTGCGCTGTATGCCTACACCGTATATGGCGCCGCCGTCACGCCAGCCGTTCTTGCGGTCTTCTTCTGGCGACGCAGCACGGCTGCAGGCGCCGTCAGTTCGATCGTCCTCGGCACGATCGTTACCGTCGCGTGGGAGCTTCTCCAGCAACACGGGCAGGCGCAAATACGATCCGCGATTGGCGGTATCGATGCGGTTTATCCAGCTCTTTTGATTTCGGTATTCAGCCTCGTTGCAGTGAGTTTGTGCACACGGCCTACAATCACAAAAGATGACGACCGACCGCATACAAGAAGCCCTGCGCGCCAGCAAGCTTGATGGCTGGTTATTTTTCGATCATCACCATCGCGATCCGCTCGCCTATCGGATCCTCCAAATTCCGATGGATTTGCTGGTCTCGCGCCGCTGGTATTACCTTATTCCGGCGGAAGGGGAGCCTCGAAAGCTGGTGCATCGCATCGAAAGCGGTACATTGAACGCCTTGCCGGGTCGGTGTGAAGTCTATTCAAGCTGGACGGAGCAGCAGAAAAAACTACACGCCATGCTCGCGGGTTCCACGCGGATCGCCATGCAGTATTCACCAAACTGCGCGATACCCTACGTTTCGCTCGTGGATGCAGGAACTCTCGAACTAATTCGTGCAGCCGGCGTTGAGATTATCAGTTCGGCCGACCTGGTGCAGGAATTCGAAGCGCGTCTCACCGAAGCGCAATTTCAATCGCATATCGAGGCAGGCAAGCGGATTGACCAAATCCGTCGCGAGGCTTTTGAGCTGATCGATGCGCGTATTCGAGCCCAAGATCCGCTTACCGAATACGACGTTCACGGATTTATTCGGCGGCGTTTCGATCAATCGGAATTGGAGAGCGACCATGGGCCAATCGTGGCGGTCAACGCGAACGCGTCAGACCCGCACTACGAGCCATCGCCGGAACGAGCGGCCCACATTCAGTGTGGAGATGTAGTTCTAATCGACATGTTCGCCAAGCTTTGCCAACCGGGAAGTATTTTCTACGACATTACGTGGACCGGAGTGTGCGGAGACACCATTCCAGATCGCGTCCAGAATGTTTTCGAAGTGGTTCGGGATGCGCGCAAAAAAGCGACCGAGTTGGTCACTCGGAAAATTGCGGCGCGCGAACGGCTGGCAGGATTCGAAGTCGATGATGCCGCGCGCGGTCATATAGAAAACCAGGGACTTGGCGAATATTTTTTCCATCGGACCGGACACAGTATCGCGACGGAAATTCATGGCACGGGAGCCAATATGGATAATCTCGAATCGCACGACGAGCGCCAGATCCTCGCGGGGAGTTGCTTTTCTGTGGAGCCGGGTGTCTACTTGCCGGAATTCGGGATCCGGTCGGAAGTCAACATGTACGTAGGCGATGGTTTTGCGAAGGTGACCGGTGAGGAGCAGGAGCAACTCGTCTTAATGAGAGCGTAACAACCACGTTCTGGCGGTGCTCCTTTAAACTGGTGAATCTACTGACCTTGCAAGAGCATGGGTCGGATCAATAAATTTGATTGGCTCTCGTGGCTGTTGCCGTAATACAGTTCGGTATGGCGACAATGAGTCACATAGAACCTCCAGCAACCCTGGTTGGCCTGCTCCATCGGGTCAGCGGCATCGTAAGTTCCGAGCTATCACTCGACGAGATGCTGGGTGAAATCGTGGGTCTGACAGTTCAGGTCACCAACTGCGATGCATGTCTGGTGTACCTAATCGAACGCGAGGCGAACGAAATCGTGCTGCGGGCTTCGCAAGTCCCGCATCAAAGCGATCTCGGCAATATTCGTCTCAAGATAGGCGAAGGCGTAACGGGATGGGTGGTGGAGCATCGTTCCGTAGTTGCGCTCGCCTCGAATGCGGCTGCAGACAGCCGTTTCAAACGCTTCCAGGCTCTCGTTGAAGATACCTATGAGGCGTTTCTTTCCGTCCCGCTGCTGAGCGGAGGTGAAGTGATTGGGGTCATCAATGTTCACCATCGTGATCCTCATCCGCACACGGCCGACGAAATCGCGCTCCTGACTTTCGTAGGCGAGCAGATGGGCGGTGCGATCATGAAGAGCTTCCTTGCGGAGGAAAATGCCCGGCTCATCGAAGAGACCGCCGAAATGCGTCGGCAACTCGAAACGCGCAAGCTGGTCGAAAGAGCCAAAGGCATTTTGCAAACGCGCCATAGCTTGACAGAAGAGGAAGCGTATCTTCGTTTGCGGAACGAAAGCCGCCGGCTTCGCCGTCCGATGCGAGAGCTCGCCGAGGCGATCATCCTGTCTGAGGACTTGAGTAAGAAGAGCGAGCGCGTACAGTAACCTGAGATTTGCCTGAGTTTTGGCCGATCTCCAGCAATCCGCACCTGCTCACGATTGCCGGTAATTTCTGGCCTCGTAAGATCGACGAGCAACGCTTTCCGGCTGTTCGAAAACAATATTCGATTGCGCCAGGTATCACGGTGGTTGCGCTTGAGCATCAGCCGCTCGAGCCTGCGCGCGGACAGATCGTCTTGCTACATGGCTTGGAAGGTTCAGCAGAGGCAGGATACTTCGCAAGCTTCGCGCAAGAGGCTCTAGTGCGCGGCTACGGGGTCCATCGCCTCAATATGCGTACCTGCGGCGGGACGGAGGATCTGTGCGAGACCATGTACCATTCGGGCCTCACTGGTGACACAAAATTCATCCTGGAGCAACTGAAGCAGCCGATTTTCCTGGTGGGTTTCTCTCTAGGTGGCAACGTAGCGCTAAAACTAGCCGGGGAACTGGGCCAGAACGATCTGCTGGCGGGTGTATGCGCTGTTTCTACGCCAATCGACCTGGCCGCGTGTGTGCGCGCGATCGACAAGCCGTCAAATATCCTGTACTCCCGCCGCTTTCTTAAGAGGCTACGCGAACGCGTGAGACGCATGAACATGCGGGTGCCGCAGGCTTACAGCCTCCTGGGACTCGACGACGTGCGAACGATCTGGGAGTTTGACGATCGATTCACAGCCCCGTTGTTTGGGTTTGGCACGGCGGCGAACTACTACGGGACGCAATCGGCGACAAATTATCTGGATTCTATCCGCGTTCCGACACTGGTGATTTCCGCGAAGGACGATCCTCTAGTGCCCTTCGAGATCTATCGTCACCGCGCGTTTCAAAATAATCCAGCGCTTACGCTGCTGGCTACAAACCATGGCGGACACCTGGGTTTTCTCGCACGCCGGAAGCCCAGGTTTTGGCTCGATGGCGTCGCACTCGACTGGATCGACTCCGTAAGATCGAGCCTCTCACGAAGCGAGAGCTTTTTGCGTCTCGCGAGATAGGCCGGCATCGTACGCCTTATACGCATCATCCAGAACTTCGACAACATGAGCAACGCGCTGCCCGGTGCCATACAATCGCGCGCCAGCAGAAAGCTGCAGCATGCACCCGGGATTCGCCGTGACTATGAGGGAGGCTTTGGTTGTCGCGACGAATTCCATTTTGCGCTGCAAGATCTGGTTCGCCATTTCACTTTGGACAACGTTGTAAATGCCGGCGCTCCCGCAGCAAAGATCGGCCATCGGCATCTCGCGGAACCGCAATCCGGGAACGGCCTTCAACAGTTTCCGCGGCGCGACGCGGATTTTTTGTCCATGCGCCAGATGGCACGAATCCTGATAGGTGGCGATCGCATCGACGGGCCCCATGGCGGAGTTTAGTTCAATGTCTGCAAGGAATTCCGTCACATCCTTCATCTTTTCCTTGAATCTGTGAGCCCGGTCTCGATACGCCAGATCGGAATGCAGCAAATGATCATATTCCTTGAGCGTAGATCCGCAGCCCGCCGCATTCGTGATGAGCGCGTCGAAATCTTGGGAGAGAAAGACGTCGATATTGCTTCGTGCCAAGGCGCGCGCCTGATCGGCGAGACCGGAGTGAAGATGAAGCGCACCGCAGCAGTTTTGCGCCGCCGGAATCACAACTTCGCAGCCATTCCTTTGTAGCACGCGGACGGTGGCTTCGTTGAGCCGCGCAAATGCGACATTCGCGATACATCCCGCCAGAAAACCCACGCGGAAGCGGCGCTCCCCAGAAGCGGGAAACGTCTTGCCTATTTTCGAGTAGAAGAACGGCGCCTCCGCGTTGGGTGTGAGCGCCTCCAGGTTGGAGAGCCCTCCAAAAAGCTTCAGGATGCCAGTCAGCCGTATCAACCGCTGTAACCCAGAGACCTGGTAGAGATAGAGGAAAGCGCCGGCTATCTGCAGGTTCGTGCGTGAAGGAAGCAGCCTTTCGAAGACCAGAGTGCGTACAAGCCGTGTGAGGCGGGAGGGTTTCTCCTGCGCCCGGATCTGCTCTCTCGCGTCTTCGATCAAGCGCCCATAGGGCACGCCGGACGGGCATGCCGTCTCACATCCCCGGCAGGCGAGACAAAGATCTAAGTGCCGAACATAAGAGTCGGTAATGGGCGCACCGCTCGCGACCTGATTCATTTGGTAGATGCGCCCGCGCGGAGAATCCATTTCGATTCCCAATTCGCGATAGGTGGGGCAAGCATTCAGGCACAGACCGCAGTGTACACACTTATCCAAATCCGCTTGCGCGGGGCCGCTAGATTCTGCCATACAAACGCGAACGGTTCAGGAGATTGTCGGGATCGAACATCTGTTTTACCTTCTTCATGATGGCAAATGCATTGGCGCGTTCCTGCGAAGCTCCCAAGAGCCAAAGCTCCTGGCTGCTGCGCTTTTCTTCTGGCGCGAACTCTACGGCCGCACTCCATCCGTTTTCGACCGCCGCCTGCCAAAGCGCCGGTAGCGCCTGCCAGGATGTCAGGTACGCATAGGTCACTCCGGAGCCTGCATGACAAATGCATGGGCCCGATACAAGCCGGAGAACTGCCTGGGTCTCCGTAAGCTTCGTCCCCAGACGAACCACGACGCCGTTCGGCTGGCGGCGAATAAACTCGGCAGAGAAGTCAGAAATGTCCTTCCACCAATAGGTTTCGGCCGCGCCGCTTAAGCGCTCGCCGGAGACCAACTCCCTGGCATATCGTGCCAGCACGCTGGCGCTACCGCTCACGCGTACCACAAGGACATAGCCGGAAGCGCCCAATCTGGCGGCGGCGGGGGGTGAAATGATTTCAAGGGCCATCGGCCGCAGGATGCTTCGGACGATCGCATCGCGTTTCTCGATCGCCGAATCGAGATCGGGGAAGGACAGCAGAAATGTATTGGTTTGTTCTGGCAAGGGGTGGATGCGAAAGTTCACGCTCGTAATTACGGCAAGTGTGCCGAAGCTTCCGATCATGAGTTTTCCCATATCCAACCCGGCAACATTCTTGACGACCATTCCTCCAGTACGGACAAGGCGTCCTTCGAGGGTCGCGAACTGCATGCCAATGATGAGATCGCGGGCGGTTCCGAAAAGACGCCGCAGGGGCCCGCTGGAGTTCGCAGCGACTATTCCGCCGACCGTCGCCTGCGCTGGAACCGGGGGATCTAAGGCGATCATTTGACCATTCGCGGCCAGCAGTTTCTGCAAATCGGCAAAGGCCATTCCCGCTTCCACGCTGATGGTCAGGTCATTCGGCTCGTACTGCAGGACGCGTCGTAGTCCCCTTGTACAAATTAGGACCTCGGCGGGGCGTACTGGGCCACCCATGAGCCGTTTGGAATTGTTGCCGGCTGTTTCAATGTTTCTCCGCTTCGACGCGGCTTCCTGTAAAGCGAAAGCCAGGTCTTCCGCCGAAGATGGCGTGACTCGGTGCATGATCTTTTTGTTTTCTGAGCTAACCTTACTCTAAGACACAAGGCGAAACGCCGAAAAATCGCACCATGAACTTTGAGTATTCCGCCGAGCAGGCCGAGCTTCGGAAGTCTATCCGAGAGTTTGCCCAGGCCGAGATCGCGCCGCACGTTCTCGCCTGGGACGAAGCTCAGACTTTTCCAATCGAAGTAATCAAGAAGGCCGGTCAACTGGGAATCATGGGAGCCATTTTCCCGGAGGACCTGGGTGGCGCCGGATTTGGCTATATCGAATATTCGATAGTGATTGAAGAACTCGCGCGCATCGATCCGAGCGTTGCGCTAATTGTGGCCGCTCACAACTCGCTTTGCACGAATCACATTTTTTTGGCGGGCGACGAAGCGCAAAAGCGGAAATACATACCGAGGCTTGCCACTGGTGAATGGATAGGCTGTTGGTCGCTGACCGAACCGGAAGCGGGCTCGGACGCAGCGGGAACGCGTTCCACCGCGGTGTTGAAAGAGGGCGAGTGGGTGCTGAACGGCGGGAAGACTTTCACCACCAATGCGCACTACGCCGATGTCTGTGTGGCGATGGCAGTCACAGACCGGGGCGCTTCCCAGCACGGCATTTCGGCATTCATTTTGGAAAAAGAAATCCCCGGCTTCAAGGTAGGAAAGAAAGAAAATAAGCTAGGGATGCGCGCAAGCGCTACCGGTGAGGTGCTCTTCACGGATTGCCGCTTGCCTGCCACTCAACTTCTCGGAAAGCAAGGCGAGGGATTCGTGGACAGTCTGCGAATTCTGGACGGAGGCAGGATTTCTATCGCGGCGCTTGCGGTTGGCGTTGCCCAGGGCGCTTTCGACGCGGCGCTGAAGTACTCCAAACAGCGGAAGCAGTTCGGCCGCTTCATCTCGGAATTCCAAGCGATTCAAGACAAACTGGCGAACATGGCGACGGATATTGAAGCCGCACGCTGGCTGGTGTATTGTGCGGGTGCGCGCAAGGACGCAGGGCGGCGAATCACACGCGAATCGGCCATGGCGAAGCTTTTCGCTTCGGAGATGGCAGTCAAAGTTGCAGACCAAGCCCTCCAGATACATGGCGGATATGGATTTATTAAAGACTATGGTGTGGAAAAGTTCTATCGCGATGTGAAGTTGTGCACCATCGGAGAAGGAACCAGTGAGATTCAGCGCCTGGTGATCGCACGCCAGTTGTTGAAAGAGTAGATGCCAGCGGCAGCCGAGATCGTAGCCTTATCGCAACGAATATTGGAAGGCGATGCGCGCGCCATCGCTCGTGCGGCAACCCTCATGGAGAATCAACCTGCGGCTGTTGAAGCGTTGCGGAACGCGTTATGCACGCACACGCGCCACGCGATGACCATCGGAATTACCGGCCCGCCGGGTGTAGGCAAGAGCACTTTGGTCGATCGTTTGACTGAGACTCTGCGCGCGGAGGGGAAAACGGTAGGCATCGTTGCCGTGGATCCGAGCAGTCCGTTTTCGCGTGGCGCAATTCTTGGCGATCGTGTCCGCATGCAGCGCCATCATGACGATCCGGGTGTGTTTATCCGCTCGATGGCCAGCCGCGGCAAATCGGGCGGCCTTGCCGCAGGCGCTCGTGACGTCGCTTTCTTGCTCAGTGTCGCGGGACGAGATGTGGTCCTGATCGAAACGGTTGGCGTGGGCCAGGATGAAGTGGAAATTGCGCGCGTGGCGGACATCACAGTTCTTGTGCTGGCACCGGGTCTGGGAGACGATGTGCAGGCGATGAAGGCCGGTATCATGGAAATCGCCGATGTATTCGCCATCAATAAATCCGATATGCCCGGTGCGGAACGCCTCGAACAGGAGATCCGGATGATGCAGAGTCTGGGCGGCGAACCAGAGCGTTCGAATGCAGCCCCGGTGCGCCGCGTTGTGGCGACCGAAGGCACGGGAGTCAAGGATCTGCTGGCAGCAATTCGTAACGTGATCCAAAATCGTAAGTAATGGCTATCGAGATCGATCACCTCGGCATTGCAGTACGGAGTCTCGAAGAAGGATTGCGGCTTTACGAGAAGGCGCTCGGCATGACCGTAATCCAGACAGAAACCATCGCCACGGAGCAAGTAGTGGTCGCGATGTTGCCCGTGGGCGCCGCCGCCGCCCCGCGTATAGAATTGCTCGAAGCGGCAAATGGATCATCTCCAGTTGCGCGATTCATTGAAAAGCGCGGTCCGGGATTGCACCACATTGCGCTGCGTGTGGACGATCTACCGCAAGCGATCGAACGTCTGAAGAATGAGGGTGCGCAGGTGCTCGGAGAGCCGCGGCGCGGTGCCGGGGGCCATTTGTATGTATTTCTTCATCCTGCATCGACCGGTGGAGTGTTATTGGAATTAATTCAGAAGGAGCCAGTTAGAGATTGACCGTCAGAGCGGAAATCGGTGTCATAGGCGGCAGTGGGCTGTATGCCATGCCAGGATTCGAGGCGCAGGAAGAGGTTCGCCTCGCTACGCCGTTCGGGGAGCCCTCGGAAGCCTACGTGGTTGGGCGACTGGAGGGCAGGGAAGTGGCGTTTCTCGCCCGGCATGGCCGCGGCCATCGCCTCACGCCATCGGAGCTGGACTTTCGCGCTAACATTTTTGGGCTGAAAATGTTGGGTGTTGAGCGCATTCTTTCCCTGAGTGCGGTTGGATCGATGAAGCAGGAGCACGCGCCGCTCGATTTCGTGATTCCGGATCAGTTCTTCGATCGCACTCAAGGACGCATCTCAACGTTCTTCGGCGGCGGCATCGTGGCGCATATCAGTTTCGCGGATCCCGTCTGCCCGCTGCTTGCCGCCGCATCGCACCGCGCCGCTCAGGAACTGGGTATCCACAGCAAGCTGGGAGGAACTTATCTATGCATGGAAGGTCCGGCATTTTCTACCCGAGCCGAGTCGAACGTGTACCGAAGTTGGGGCATGGACGTTATTGGAATGACGAACCTGCAGGAAGCGAAATTAGCGCGCGAGGCGGAAATCTGCTACGCGACCATCGCCATGGTCACCGATTATGACTGCTGGCATGAAGAGCACGATGCTGTCACCGTGGAACAAATTATCGGAAATCTGACGAAGAATGCAGAGAATGCGTGCAAGCTGGTGCAGCGGGTAGTGCGTGAGATGCCGGAATCCAGAGACTGCAAATGCGGCTCGGCGCTGAAGCACGCAATCCTGACTGACCCGAAGGCGATTCCGCGCGAAGCGAAAGACAGGCTAGGGCTACTCATTGGCAAGTACACCGGCTAGTGAATTGGCCAGAGAGATTCTGGAAGCCTGCCTGAAGGAAGGTACCTGGCCGGCGCGCGTACTGGACGACCTGATCGAACGCGCTCTGGATGAGGACGATGAGTTCGCAGCCGCGGCGGCGACGCGGGCGCTCTTCGGAATTGTCATCGAACGGCTAGGGGATCTGTTCGAACCGTCTTTGTGCGATGTATATGCGAAGCTCTTTTCGCACGTGATTGCGCGCGCGCTCCCTGAGTACAACGCGAACGATCTACTTATTCGCTATCGCCGCATTCGGCACCCGCATCGATTTCAGGGAGGGGAAGTTCGGCGTGTCTTCGTCTTATCGCGCGTCACACTGGGCGCGGACGTGGCGGTGACAAGTATCGCCCTAGCGGCCGCAAAGGAACGATTTCGGGATGCGGAGATTTGCCTGGTCGGTCCGGAGAAGAACGCGGCGATGTTTGCCGCCGACCCAAGAATCGTTCCTATTGCAGTTCCGTATGGCCGCTCCAGCCTGCTCAAGGAGCGTTTACTCGCTGCCGCTGAGCTGCAGATTACGGTAGATGAGCCAGGCTCGATCGTGATCGACCCCGATTCGCGGCTGACCCAACTTGGGTTGATTCCGGTGTCCGACGATGCGCGGTATTTTTTCTTCGAAAGCCGCGCGGCCGGAGGCGAACTTGAGGTGAGCTTATCCGCGTTAATCGCCGCTTGGCTCTCGCAGGTGTTCGATATGGAACCCGTGCAATCCTACGTTGCGCCTCTCCTGCAGCAAAAGATCGCCAGCATCACCGTAAGTTGGGGTGTCGGCGAGAATTCCGACAAACGTGTGTGTGACCAATTGGAATCGGACGCGTTGGCCAAGCTGCTGACTTGGGGCCGCCCTGTTCTGCTCGACCGTGGTGCCGGCGGTGAGGAGGCCGATCGCGTGGATGCGCTGGCTCGTCGACTAGATGCTCCCGGCTTACTGGCTATTCACGATGGTAGTTATGCTTCGTTTGCAAGCCACATACTCCAAAGCGATCTCTACGTCGGTTACGACTCCGCCGGACAGCATGTGGCCGCCGCCGGCAACGTTCCGCTTGTGTCGGTCTTCTGTGGATATGCCAGCCAACGCATGTTTTCACGCTGGTGTCCCACCGGGGCCAACTCTCATGTCGTGGCGGTGGATCAGACGAACCAGAGCACCGCGATCGAGCGGACTCTCCGGGCTATTGCGGAGGCGGGGGAGGCGCTTGCGGGAGCGTCCAGGGGCTTGACGGAGTAGGAGCAGGAGCTTTTTGAGGCGCGGGCTTCGGTTCGGCTACCGCTGGCTGCTCTTGTGTTTTGCTCGCAGGCAGAGGTTTGGACGCCTCATCTATGTCATAAGTGATACTGCTCTCGGTGCCGAATTTCCGATAGTTGCGAAATTCGATTTCGTTGTGCGTGCTTTCCCGGCCCGCGCGCATCCACAATTGTGCAACCAGCGGGCAAACGTATTTTTGCCCGCTGATCTCGGCTAAATCGTAATCCAGTATCTCCGAGGCTTCCTGTACAGGGAAACCTTTGGGAATACCTACCGCCACGAATTTGATCCGCGAAATCTCGCCTGTCTGCGCGTCCGCATAAACCAGTCCTCGATATGCCGTGATGATGCGCTGGCCATCGGGCCCGCCGCCGTCATAGGTGATAGACCAGTTGGAGTGGCCGCTATCGATGAAGTAGTTGAACACCGCCATGCGCCTACCGCGCAGCGTTGCCCAGTGATCCCAGCCAAATTCAGCCTCACTCTTGGGCTCGAAGATTTCGCGCATGAGGCTGCCGAATTCGCCCGTTGAGCTGGCGCCGCCGCCGCGCAAACCGCGCATGTCGGTGTCCACCAAATGACCGTATTGGGAATAAACGTTATATTTTTCCTGGCCTTCGTTGTAACTGACTCTGGCGAGAATGGTTCCAATCGACCGATAGTTATCGCCGCCTGTAGGGTCGACGTATTGCCGGGTGACCTGCACGCAAACGAAGTTCGGTAGGTTCGCCGTGTAATTCATTGCATACTGCGTCATGGCCTCACGGATTTCTCGCTCCCGCACCGAATTCGGGGGCGGAATCGGCGGAGCCTTGACGCTGAGAGTAGCCGTCGAAGACCCTGTGGGGACGCCCCGGTCCGGCGCTGTGGCCGGCGAGGACGTCACATCGTGGGTGGGCGGTTTCATACTGGCCGTTTCGTCACGCAACGCTTGCAGCGCTTCCACGGTCTTCGGCCCGGCGCCTTGCGCCTGTAGATCGAGAATCGTCTTATCCGTGAGTCTTTCGGTGAGCTTCAGCTTTTTGATACCAGCCGCGATTTGCTTGTCGCTGTGCTGCCGCAAGGCCAACTCCGATCGCACAAAATCAGCTAATTGCTCCAGATTCATCTGAAGCTGCGCCTGCGCCAAGAGACCGAAGCACAACAGCAGGCCGATATACCGCATATTCACTATCATGACGTACCTTCAGGCCGGAAAGTTGCGCTCAGGCCCGGCGATGTTATACGAAAGCACGAGGGATTTAACTCCCTTCGGTTGCCGGACTTCGCTTCAAAGAAAAGGTAGTCCCTAAAATCGCTCGTGTTTGTCCAATTCAAGCGTGATGGTGCCAACCGGAAATCCCATTTGCAGCCGAAATTGGACCGGTATGCGATCGGCATCATCGGTGATCCACATGAACAGGCGCCCTTTGCGCCGGTACACCACATTGTTGAAGACCAGCGCTTCATAGCGAATAGTGGAATAGCTCTTGTCATTCAAATGGATGTTTTCTTTGGCTTGCGCTTCGACTTTGGCCTGCACGAGCTTCTTGCCATTCGTCAAAGAAAGAGAAAGCGTATTCTTCGGTTCCGGTTTCAACATCCGCAGCACACTGAGCGCGCCCATGACATCGTAGGTGCAGGCAGAAATATCTATTTCGTTTCTTTGCGCCACATTCGTTACCAAATCTGACTCGGTGTAGAAAAGCTTGTGGCGCGCATTGTCGAAATCCATCCGGGTCGAAAAGCGCTTTTTGCCCTCGTGTCCGGCGAGTTCGGAATTTATTGCACAGAACCGGTCGTTAGTAGAAAGTTTATAGGTGTCGGAAACCTGATACATCCGGTCCACGAGCCCGGCGCTCGCAAGATCCAATTGGAGATGCCAATTCTGCTTGTCGCCGTGTGAAAGCTGTAGCGTGGCTGAGCCGGCGGTCATCAGCCGCCACTCAATGCGGTAGGTAGCCTTCTCCGGATAAGGAAATCCGGCGGGATCTCCATGCGGAGCCTGTGCCCATTGATTGCCGGCGAAAACGATGAGCAAAACCAAAAGCGAAACATATGCCACCGCTCTTAGCCTACTAGAAGCCTATAGATAGAAGGACGTCCGAAGGCTTGCGGTCGAAGGCCCGGCAAATCGCCAACAGGCTCTCTACGCTCGGTAAATTCGCACCGCGCTCGATAGAACTGATCTGTGAAACGCTTAGCCGGGTCGCGGAAGCCAGGTCTTTCAGCGACCAATCGCGCTCGACACGAAGCAGCTTGATTCTGTGCCCCAGGCGCTCACGCAGCAAGTCTTGCGGTATACGGCCCAAACCAAAACGTTCGATCGCATTTTGCAGAGCCTGGCGCAATTGCGCGATGGAAAACGGCTTGGCGAGGTAATCGAAGACCCGCAGCTTGAATGTCGCGCGCATACTCTCGAGCGACGGATACCCGGTAATCACGATGATGCATAACTCGGGCCAACGGGCGAGTAACTGCTCGAGTACCTGCTCGCCGGATGCCGCGCCCATTTTCATGTCGAGTAATACGATATCCGGGATGCTGTTTTCGGCGGCCGCAAAAAGATCCTCCGGCGCGGCAAATGAGCGCACGCCATACTTGCCCTCATCGCGTAGCAGATCTTCGATGTAGTTCCGGAAATCCACATCGTCGTCGAGAACGGCGATATCCACCAATCCCGCTACGGATTCTTCGCTCATGGGTTATACCGCCGCTGGCAAGACTACCTCGAGGCAGGCGCCGCCTTCTGTGCGGTTCGATGCCGATATGGTGCCGCCATGCTGAGTCACGATGCCTTCGGCTACCGTAAGTCCGAGTCCGGTGCCTTGCGCATCGAGACGAGTAGTCACGAACGCCTCAAAGAGATTGGGGAGCACATGACCAGGTATTCCCGGACCGTTATCAAGTACCGTGCAGCAGATCCAGCTCTGGCCGCCGCGGACTAGCGGCCTGGATTCGACACGGATTGTGCCACCGCCCGAGACGGCCAACAGAGCGTTCCGCAACAGATTCACAAAAACCTGGACCAGCCGGTCGCCATTACCCGCTACGCGATCGCCCGCCCCTACATCGTTCGAAAACGTCACGGCCGAAGCCTTTTCATCGATGGCGACCAGGTTCCAGCTTTCGTCGATCAAAGAACGCAACCCCAACGCTTCGGTTTGTTGCCTGCGAACGCGAGCGAAATCCACCAGGCCTTCGCTGATCTTGCGCAGGCGCTGGGTGACTCGCAGCATGCGATTCAGGCGTTCGAGCGTGTGGCTGTCCTGTTCGGTCTCTAGGAGCTTTTCGATCGAGCCCTGCAGTACCGCAAGCGGCGTGTTCAGCTCATGCGCCACGCTCGTACTGAGCAAGCCGAGGCTCACCAGGCGATCCTGTTCTTCCAGTTTTTGCAGCGCAATGGCCAGATCGTCTTCCTGACGTCGCAATTGCGCAACAGTTTCGTTGCGCGATCGCATGATTTGACCGATTTCATCGTCGAGGATGAAATCCGCGTCGATCATTTCGTGCTCGCGATCGTCCTGTTGCGTGGCCTCGTCCGCTTTGAGCATCAGCGTCAATGGTTGATACACGTATTGCGGCATGATGATGAATTCGAGAACCACTATCGAGAGGAGATAGATAGTGCCGAGGACCAGAAACAATCCGGTACGCGCCTGGCGCAGTGCATGGTTGTCGAACTCAGGCGGCACGCTGATGCGACGATAGACGCCCGGCTTGCCGGCATTGCGAATTAATGCGCCATTCGCTTCCGGCCAGGTGGATTCGGGATACTGCCGCAAAAATTGCTGCCCTTCGGTGGGCAGGCCGACCAGTGTCGCCGGTCCCTCGACGAAATCGATGTTGCTCGAAAATAGCGGAATCACCGAGAGATACACGGAGACGGCCAAAACGAAGAAAAAAACGTTATGCAGTAGGGCGAGCTTATGCCTTACCTTTAGGCCGCCGAATTTTCGAAAAGCGTAGTTAGGCGGTTTGGGTGGTTTATAAGTGTTGCGGCGCGAGCTCCCGGCCAGGTTCAATTTCTTGTTCCTTGTATTGCAGTTGATAGAGCTTCCAATAAATCCCCCGGCGCGCCAGAAGTTCCTGGTGCGTGCCGGCCTCGCGTAACTGCGCGCGATGCATCACCAGGATACGATCCGCGCTCTGGATGGTGGAAAGCCGGTGCGCAATTACGAGCGACGTGCGGTTGGTTACGAGCCTGGTGAGCGCATCCCGCACGCGCAGTTCGGTTTCCGTATCCACACTCGACGTGGCCTCGTCCAATATGAGTATTTGCGGATTGTGCGCTAACGCGCGGGCGAAGCTGACCAGTTGCTTTTGTCCGGTCGAAAAACCGTTTCCCCGCTCGCGCACCGGAGTTTCGAAACCCTCTGGGAGTTCTTCGATGAGTCCGCTGAGATTTACTTGGTCGGCTGCCCGCCGGACGTCTTCGCGCGTTATGCCTGGCGTGCCGAGACGAATATTGCTTTCAACCGTGCCGGTGAACAAATAGGCATCCTGCAGAACAACTCCAAAATGGCGGCGCAAATCCAGCAAATTGAATTGCCGCACATCTACACCACCGATGCGGATCGCGCCGCGCTGCACATCGTAGAAGCGCAGCAGCAAATTGGCCAGCGTGGTCTTGCCGGCACCGGTATGTCCCACGATGGCGATATTTTCACCGGCGGCGACGTGGAAGGAAACGTCCTTCAGCACCCAATCTTCGCCGTTGTAGGCAAACCATACGTGATCGAACTCTACGTCTACGGCCCCCTGGGGGAACGCTGTTGCCGCCACCGGAGAAACGATGGCCGGCCGTGTATCGAGCAGCTTGAAGATGCGTTCAGAAGCGGCCATGGCCCCTTGCAAAATGTTGTACTTTTCACTCAGGTCTTGTATCGGCCGGAAAAAGCGCAGTCCGTATTGGAAGAATGCCACCAGCACGCCGAGCGTAAGCGCCCCCTGCCGGATCCGCACGCCACCATAGGCGAGCAGCAGACCCAGCGCCAGCATGCCGAGAAACTCGACGACCGGGTAAAACCATCCATACGCGGTAATCGAATCCTTGAAGGCGAGCATATGGTCGCGATTGATGTTTTCAAACTCTTCCTTGCTTTTCTGTTCGCGATTGAAAAGCTGCAACACCACGATTCCCGCGATATGCTCTTGCAAATAGGCGTTGATCCGGGCGATGGCGACACGGATGCGGCGGTAGCTCTGCGAAGCAGTGCGCCGGAATTGAATCGTCACCAGGAGAACCAGCGGCATCACCGCGAGCATCAAACCGGTCATTCCGGGGCTGAGCCGCAGCATTGCGCCGATCACAAATGTGAGCATCAGAATGTCGCCCACGATGGTGACGAGCCCGGAGGCAAATAGATCGTTCAGCACATCAACGTCAGTCGTTACGCGTGTAACCAGCCGGCCTACCGGATTTTTGTCGAAATAGGCCACGTCCAGGGTTTGCAGGTGTGCGACAAGTTGGCGGCGCAGGTCGAACATCGCGCGCTGCCCCGTCCATTGCATCAAGTACGTCTGCCCGAAGTCGAAAAAGAATCCCAAAACAACCACGCCCAGATAGATCAGGCTCAATTGCGTTAGCCCTGTCCATGCATCGCGTGAGAGCCAGTTATCCAACAATGGGAGAATATGAGCGTCGTTTGTGGGAACCAGGTAGCGGTCGATTGCTAATTTTGTGAGCAGCGGTCCGGCGATCTGTAGGCCGGAATCGATGAGCAGCAGTACAAGGGACGCAACCACCACGGCGCGGTACGGCTTCATGTAGGTCAGAAGCCGCTTCATGAGACGCGAATCGTACGCTTTGCCGAGTACTTCTTCTTCCAAAATATTTGTGCCCGCTTATCAACAGACTAACCCAGAGGCAACCGCTTGCTCGCTTCCACCACGCAGCGGAACGCTGCTATGAACGGCGTAGTGCTGATCGATAAGCCAGCCGGATGGACCAGCCATGATGTGGTGAACCGATGGCGCAAACTTGCCGCCATCAAGCGGGCCGGACACCTGGGCACGCTCGACCCGATGGCTACGGGCCTATTAGCTCTCGTGACCGGAAAGGCAACCCGGCTGGCACAGTTTTACGTGAAGAGAGACAAAACGTACCTTGCCGAGATCACCACCGGCATGGTCTCTGACACCTATGACGCCGAGGGTGACGTCGTCGCAATTGCGGGTGATCTTCCCTCCAATGCGGCCATCACGTCGACCCTCGAGCATTTCACCGGCCGCTTCTGGCAGACGCCACCACCGGTATCGGCTAAAAAAATCGGCGGCGTTCCCGCCTACAAGCTGGCTCGCAAACAAGTGGCTGTGGAACTGAAACCTGTTGAAGTCGAAGTGAAGCGCCTTGAGGTGCGGAGCATCGCGCAAGGAAAAGTCTCTGCGCTCATACAGTGCTCGAGCGGCACCTACATCCGAAGTATCGCGCATGAGATGGGCCAGCGGCTTGGATGCGGTGCTTTGCTGAGCGCGCTTCGCCGGATCGAGGTGGGCGAATTTGCATTGGACCGGGCCAGAACCATGGAGGAGATCCGCGAGTTGGCCGGCCTCGACCGTTTGGCTGAAGTCGTGATCCCGCTGGCCGATCTGCTGACCGACATGCCTGCCGCATATTTCGATGCTGCGGCCGAAGCGCGTATTCGCGCAGGAAACGATTTTAGAACCTCTCCCTTCGTCGTTCCGCCAGGCACTCCTCTTGTCAAAGCTTTATCTCACTCCGGCGATCTGATTGCTATTGGAGAGTTAAAAATCCCTAATTTGTACCATCCGGGCACAGTTTTGTGAGTCAACTGGAAGGGGGTTAAGTTTGCTCGGCTGTGTTAACAAAGAGAAGTTGGAATCAGAACAATGTGGCGCATAGTCGCGTATCTCGCTGCAGTCTTCCTTATGCGTGCCCCTGTGGCCGTACCGGCACAGAACCTCAACACGTCCGCGCCTGCCGCAAAGCCGCAATTTTTTGGTGGGACCGTCACGGAGTTGGATGAAATTCACATCACCGTCTCGCGCAAGCTCGTGGGCCACTCGCCCGAGAGTCGCACCTTCGTGATTGACGCGAATACCAAGATGAACAAGGCCACGATACACATCAAAGGACGGGTCACCGTTCGATATATGCACCGCCCGGAGGACGACTTAGCCCTCGAAATACAAGCGCGGCCGCCGTCCCATCCCAAGGCGCCGTAGCTATTTTTTCTCTTGAGCCGGGCTTCGGCGCTTCTTCGCCCATCCCGGCTTGTCGACTTGGTACGCGCGCCCGACAGCTAAGGCATCCTCTTCGACGTTCTTCGTAATCACTGAACCGGCCGCGATGTAGGCACCATCGCCGATCGAAAGCGGCGCCACGAGAGTGGAGTTGCTGCCTACGAAAGTCTTGTCGCCGATGTTCGTTGGGTGTTTTTTCTGTCCGTCGTAATTGCACGTGATTGTGCCGGCGCCGATATTGCTGCCCGCGCCGATGTTCGCGTCGCCAAGATAAGCCAGATGATTCGCCTTCGATCCCTTACCGAGCCTGGTGTTTTTCAACTCGACGAAATTCCCGACGTGGCCGCCCTCGCCGATGTCGGCGTTAAGACGCAGGCGCGTGAACGGCCCGATGAACGCCGCCGCGCCGATGGAAGCATTGTCGGCTACCACGTAGGGAAGGATACGCACATTCTCCTCGACGAGACAATCGCGCAGATATGAGCCGGCCCCGATATGGCAGCCGGAACCGATGCGCGTACGACCACGCAGTTGAACGTTCGCTTCCACAACCGAATCGGCCCCGATTTCGACATCCACATCGATCGTCACGCTTTCGGGATTCTCGATGGTGACTCCGGTCAGCATCAATTCGTGGGCTTTACGGGCGCGCAGAATCTTATCGGCCAGAGCCAGTTCGACGCGCGTGTTGATTCCCAGTAACTCCGTTTCGTCCGGCACAAGCAGCGGCGCGACCGCCTGGCCATGGCCTGTAAGAATTCCGACCATGTCAGTCAGATAGTATTCCTTGGCCGGATTGTTTGGCGTAATTTCGCCGGCATATTGCCAAAACAGCTTTGCGTCGAAGCAATACAATCCCGGGTTAATTTCCTTGATTTCGAGTTGTTCGGGGCTGGCAGCTTTTTGTTCGACGATGGCCTCCACCAAACCACGCTCGTTTCGTACGATGCGCCCGTAGCCGGTGGGATCGCGCAGTTCGGTCGTAACAATCGAACCACCCGACGCCTCCTCATGACGGTGGTTCAGAAGCGCAAACAGCGTCTCGGGACGCAACAGCGGTCCATCTCCATTCAATACCATCAACCGCCCATCCGCGCTTTCGAGGGCGCTGCGCGCACAGAGAACGGCATGGCCGCTGCCCTTCTGCTCAGCTTGCTCGGCAAAGCGAATGCCAGGTACTTGAACGCTGCGGCGCACCTCGTCCGCCTGGTGACCCACGACGGTAATAATGCGTTCGGCCGGCGCTACCCGCAAGGCGGCCCGGATGATCTGGTTGAGAAGCGTGTCTCCACCCGCCTGATGCAATACTTTGGCCTTGTTCGACCGCATCCGCGTTCCCAGCCCGGCCGCCAGGATCAGCACATTAACCTCTGGACTCATAAAGCTGTGTTCATCTGCTTCTCAAACGGCGCACTGTGAGCGCCTCCTTCCGAACCTGGTGGACGCGCGAGCGGCTGGCAAGATCGATCACCACCCGCGCGAGCGCCGTCGAATCGTGGCGAATCTTTTTCTGCGTCACGGAGAGATCGGAAACCAGCTCCGCGGTTACGATTTTCACGCCGAGCGCGGTTAAATTTTCTACGTCGTTTTCGACCGGCTTGACCTGGACACGCGCGTACTTGCGTGTCAGCACCTGAGGAATCGGAGCCGAATTTAGCACCACGCAATCAATTAGCCTCCTCCCTGCGTGGGCGTGAATCGCCTCCACATGGGCCGACGCGGAGAAGTCAATCGTTTCCCCCGGCTGCCACATCAGATTCACGAAATAGACTTTCATGGCGCCGGAATCCGCAATTGCCTTCGGCATTTGCTTTACCAGAATATTGGGGATCACGCTCGTGTAGAGCGATCCCGGTCCCAAGGTGATCAGATCGGCCTTGCGAATTGCCTCCAGGGTATCCGCCAGCGGATCGCAGGTTTCGGGGCGCAGCCGGATTCGATCGATCCGGCTACGGCTCCTGCTGATTTTGCTCTCGCCCGCCACCACCGAGCCGTCGCGAAGAAGTGCCTCGAGCGTCACGTTGGCGGATGTGGCGGGGAAAATCCGGCCGCGGATCGCCAGAATCTCAGAGGAAAGTTTCACAGCTTGGGCGAAATCGCCCGTGATCTGGTGCAGCGCTGTCAGAAACAGGTTGCCGAAGCTGTGCCCCTTCAATCCTCGTCCGCCGGCAAAGCGATATTGGAACAGCCGCGAAAGCAAATGCTCATCCTCGGAAAGCGCCGTCATACAGTTCCGGATATCGCCGGGCGGGAGAATGTCGAAATCGCGCCGCAGCCGGCCCGAACTGCCGCCGTCGTCCGAGACCGTGACCACGGCGGTTATATCGACCGCCGGAAGCCCCGCCTCGGCCGTATCCGGCGCGCCGCGGGCGTGCTTCTTTAAACCGGACAGAAGCGTGGACAAGCCTGTGCCGCCGCCGATTGACACGATCCGCAGAGGAGCCTTGAACATGGTCCTTTCGACCGGCGAGACGCGAGTCAAAATAGGCATGACCCCTTCAAACGCTTCAGGATCTCACAAGGGCCTGCCGGACGTTTCAATGGCGCTTTTTGGGCTTTTCGTCTTCTTCTTCGTAAACGGGAACCGAGTCCAGGTCTTCGGCTTCGAATACCTGACCGCAGTCCAGACAGCGCACATAGTCGATGCCGTCCCGCCGGTGAAGAAACTCGGTTCGCTCGTGCTGACAACCCTGCATAGCGAAGTAACACCTATTCTAGACCGAGCGAGTTTACTGTCAAGTGCTTAATCGCGATCTTGTCGCTAGTATGTGAATTGTCGCCCAGCGTTTTGTGAAAGCTCCCCCGCCCAATCGTCTCCTGCCACGGGAGCAGGACCTCCCCGAGGCGGTGGCCGCTCTTCCGCCGGTCTCCGGAGTCTATGCGGTTTTTGCCGGGGACGGGCCGCCGCACTTGAGCTGGTCCGTGAACCTGAAAAGGCGACTCGGACGCCTGCTCGGCGGCCCATACGGCGAGCGCATCGACGCCATCGAATACTGGCGTGCCGGGTCGCGGCTTGAAATATCTCTTTTGCTGTATGAATTGACCAAGGGCTACTATCCGGAGGACTACCGCAAACGCCTCCGCTTGCGTCTGCCCTGGTTTGTCAGCCTCCGCGATCGTGATCCGTTCCCCCGCTTGGAAGTATTAAACCGGATTCCGCGCGGGAGCAGCCAGGTGTTCGGGCCCTTCGCCAATCGCGACCTTGCGCAGCGTTACGAGCAGGAAGTGCTCGGTCTATTCCAGATCCGCAGGTGTAGTGACACGCTTGCGCCGCACCCCGATCATCCCGGCTGTATTTATGGCGAAATGAACCAGTGTTTGCGGCCGTGCCAATGCGCGATCACGGCCGATGAATATTCGAGCGAAGTGCGTCGTGTCGCGGATTTTCTGGCAACCAACGGCAGGAGCCCGGCCAGCGCGTTGGGGGCGGCGCGCGAAAAAGCCTCGGCCGATCTCGATTTCGAGCAGGCCGCCCAAATTCACAAACGCCTGGAGAAACTACGCACGGCCGCCGGCTGCCGCGACGATGTGGTCTGCGCAGTCGAACGGTTCAATGGGGTGGCGTTAACCAGGGGACCGAACACCCTGCAATTCCGTCTTTGGCCCGTTGTCCAAGGGTACTGGCAGGAGCCGCTCACTCTGGAAGTCTCCGGAATCATCGAGACCCGGCCGCTCGACCGGCTGATCCGCGAGTTATTGGAACCCTCCCTTGCGGCAGTCAGTACGCAGGGTATAAGAGTCGAACACATGGCGATTTTTTCCCGCTGGTACTATTCCTCCTGGCGCGATGGCCAGTGGTTCTCTTTTCGCACGCTTGGCGACCTGAATTACCGCAAGCTGGTGCGGGAGATTTCCAGCATGGCGAAGGCCGGGAGTCCGTGCTAGCGTAAACCAATGGCGGGACCGGACGAAATAGACGAGCATGTACACCACGCAAGGGACCCATTCGACAAGGTTGTGGCTGGAACCATGGCGATCATCGCGGCCTTGCTCGCTATTGTTTCAGTTCTCGGCTTGCACTTCATCAGTGAGAAATTGCTGAATCAGCAGTTCAATTCCGATCAGTGGTCCTACTACCAGGCCAAAAATATTCGCCGATATATGGCGCAGGTAGCGCGCGATCTGCTTACCCAAACCAATGCGGGCTCGGAAATGATCGGTAGATACACCAAGGACATCGCCCGCTACGACGACGACATGAAGACGATCCAGGAAAAGGCCAGGGAATATGAAAAAGAACGCGACGTGGATGGTCGGAAGGCCGAGTCCTTTCACATTGGCGAAGTGTTTCTCGAAGTTGGGATTGTGCTGTCGTCGCTCGCCATTCTGACAAAACGAAAACTCTGGTACAGCGCTGGTATTGGGTCCGCAGTCGTGGGAGTGCTCGCGGCAGCTAGCGCGTTCGTGCGTGTTTAGGCCGCAGCTCGGCGAGTTGTTCGAGACTCTTCTCCGGTACCGAAACTGAAAAATGCACGGTGTTGCCCGCCGTGGAAAGAGCCATACCATTCAATGCCGGTGCGAGGATGGCAGCGCGCGGATCGTCTTGCTGCTGCATCTGGACCATGCTTGCCAGGAAACGCACGACATCGGCCAGCGCATTCGCATCCTGCGGCGAGCGGGTGACAGCCTGGAAGGATGCCTGAATCATCTGGCCGAACCGGATTCCCCCTCTCGACTGCGTCACCGACCGGAGGGCCTGCGCTTGCGGGCCAGCCTCTTCCAATATGTGTTGCGCCAACGCGCCGTCCTGGCCTAACGAAACGAACCAGGCGTCATTGTCAGTGCCCACAGCTTCGATGCTGCTCTGGAGATCCGCATTCAAAGCCACCGGGGCCGCTCGGTTGGCGATGATCTGCTCGAGCGTGGCCAGGTCGGCCATCACCGCTACGCCGGTATCGAGGAATGCGAAAGCCGTCGGGTGTGCATCCTCGCTATTTACGAACATTGGAACGCCTTGATAGTTCTGTATCTTCACGCTCTTGGCTGTTGCGGCCACTTTGATTCGGTTTTCGTCGAACGTGCCGCGCGCGATGACCGCAAAAGACGAGTGTCTTCCATCGTTGCCCGGCCGGACGCTCGCCAGCAGCAGGTGCTGCAAGTCGCGGCGTGGGTCGAAGCCGGTTTGCGCCATCATCTGCTGAAATCGCTGGTCCTCCATTTGGTGCCTCGCCAACAAATATTGGCCGAAATCAGAGTCGCGCGATTTAGTGACGTCGATACTTGCGATCGCATACACGCCTGGGGGAACGAACGCCAGTAACCCGGTATCGATGCTGGCCCACGAGCATAGCGATCCCAGGAATACCAGGAGAGGAAGAGAAAACCAACGATGCATAAGCCCTCGCAACTAGATTACGCGCGCGCCCCTGCCAAAGTTCCGGGTTCAGGGATCATCATTCAAAGATCAAGACGCTTGTTTCGGCTCGCACGTTTTGCTGCAGCGGTCAGCCAAATCGTTACTGCCCCGAACACCAAACCGACCGGAAGTGCCAGATAAAACACGACATGGCGGGTGCCGGCGAATAGTCTGGAGGTGCCCAGGACCAGTGCGGCAGTACCAGCAAGCCCCGCTAGGTAGCGGGTATTCCAGCAGGCTTCCGCGATAAACAGGACACCGGCGGCCGCGAGCCATTTGAGACCCACTGGTGTGGGAGACAGCCGCCACAAAGAGTAGCCTCCCACCATCATGCCCGCGGCGCCCAGCGTTCCGGGATAGATTCGTCCTGGCCGGAGAAACTCGTAGTAGATGGCCAGCAGACCCAAAATGGTGAGGACGAACGCAACGTTCGGACCGAGCTCCATTCAGCGTCGGCCGGAGGTGATCGAAACCAGGCGATCAGTATCGCTTTCGTCTTCGGGGGCGTGCAGCGGAAGCTCGAACCAGAATGTTGAGCCTGGCGCCAGCTCGTTATTGAACGTACCGATTTGGCCTTCCATCGCCTCGACCAACTGTTTGCTGATCGTCAGGCCCAGCCCCGTGCCGCCGAATCGTCGTCTGGTGGTGCCGTCGGCCTGGAAAAACGCTTCGAAAATCCGTTCACGAACCGATTCGTCCACCCCGATTCCCGTGTCGATCACCTCGCATCGCATAACAGACCTGTCGGCTCGCCGTGACAATCGGACATGCACCCCGCCGGTTGGCGTAAATTTTACGGCGTTAGCGATGAGGTTCATCAGAATCTGGCGGAATCGCACGCTGTCGCTGTAGAGGCGTCGCGGAAGCTGTGCATCGATTTCGTACGACAGTGTCAAATCCTTCGCGTCAGCACGCAGGCGCAGCATTTTGACGACTGCCTGCACGCTCTCGCGCACATCGAACGGCTCACGGTTGAGCGCCAGACGGCCGGCGTCGATCTGTGAGAGATCGAGCAAATCGTTGATAATCGTCAGCAAGTCATTCGCGCACTGGCTCACCGCGTCCACGTATTCGCGCTGATCGGTGACCAGTTCGGTACCCTTGAGCAGGTTGATCATCCCCATGATTCCGTTCATGGGTGTCCGCAGTTCATGTGATGTGTTTGCCAGGAACTGCTCCTTGAGTTGTGTCGCCTCGCGCGCCAGGCGCAGCGCTTTGCTCAATTCTTCGTTCTTGGTCTGTAGTTCATTGGCCGATTCGAGCAGCCGCTGCTCGGCTTGTTTGCGCTCGGTGATGTCCCGGCCTATGCCTTGCACGGCGACCGCATGGCCACGCCGGTAGATAATGCGAGTACTGACCTCCAGATAGCGGCGCGTGCCGAGCTTCGAAAGCACCGGCAGCTCGAAATGCTGCGCCGTGCTTCCGCCCAGTTGCGCACGGATACTGTCCTGCGTCAGATGGCGGGCCTCGGGCGCCACCAACTCATCGAAGCTCTTCCCCAGCACCTCTGCACGAGAGTAGCCCGTCATGGATTCGGCCGCTCGATTCACCGCCAGGATCTTTCCCTTTAAATCGTGCAGGAAAATTACGTCGTTGGCATTCTCGAAAAGCTCGCGGTACCTCTCCTCGCTGGTACGTAACGACTCTTCCGCGATATGACGCGCTGTCTCGTCCTGGATCATGAGCATGCGCGCATCGCGGCCTCGCACTTGAAAAGTGCAGAACACCATGCTGACTATCAGCTCGCGGTCTGCTGCGCCGCGATGCACTACCGGACCGATCGTATTCGATGCCTTGCGCAGCTCCGTCTCCAGTTCCGGGCCTTTCTGGTCGTTGTTTGCAAAAAGATCGAGCAGATTCAACGAGCGGATGTGCTCTTGCTCGTAACCGTACAACGCCAGCGCGCTATGGTTCGCCTCGAGAATATCGAGTGAATCGGCCGCATAGACCAGGGCCGGAATTGGATTTCCGAAAAATACTCTCTCGTAAGCAAGCAGCCGGTTCTCGAGATCGCCTATCGCGCACTCGAGTTCCGCCACTTGCTCCCTGAGGTCTTCCGGCGAGACTGCTTCGTGGGCTGCCATTCCTGGCGCTCGTTGGCTTCTCAATGCCGCTAAGGGCTTGCTCATAATTTCTCCGCCAGAAGCGGGGATCTATCCATTTAGTGTCTACTCTAACAATCAAATTTGGCCACCGGGAATAGCCCGAGTCGGCCTAGGTGGTCCTGTTTTTCTGCAGGTGGGACGCGTGCCGGGTCAACGCCCGAGCCGGCCTCGAAGGTACCTTGGAACTCCTATTATTACCCGAAATCCCATCCACTCTCTTTGTTATCCTCACGGTTGCATGAGCGGCACAGTTCTCGATGGAAAGCGAATTAGCCGGGAAATTCAGGAGGAGCTTCGGCCTCGCATTGCCGCTCTGGCCGCACGTAGCCGCCCACCCGCCCTGGCAGTAGTGCGTGTAGGTGACAATCCTGCTTCTGAAATCTACGTTCGCAACAAGATTAAGGCATGCCACGATCTGGGCATCCGAAGCATTGAAATTACGCCACCCGGCGATATCTCGACCAGCGAATTGATCGAAATGCTCGAGCCGTTGACCGTGGATCAATCAGTGGACGGAATCTTAGTCCAGATGCCGTTGCCGGCGCAGATCGATGCCGATGCCGTGACTACATCCATTGTCGACCCCGTGCGCGATGTGGATGGGTTCGGAATCCACAGTCTCGGCTCCTTGGTGGTCAACGAACCGGCTCCCCGTGCCTGTACGCCCGCGGGCATTCTGGAACTGCTCAAGCGCTACCGTATTCCGATCGCCGGCCGCCATGCCGTTATCGTCGGGCGTAGCAACATTGTCGGCAAGCCCATGGCGCTTCTATTGCTGCATGAGAACGCCACGGTTACAATTTGCCATTCGAAAACCTCCAATCTCGCTGAGGAATGCCGCCGTGCCGATATATTGATCGCTGCCATCGGGAAACCCGCGGCTATTGCGGCTTGCCACATCAAACCCGGCGCCGTCGTGATAGACGTGGGCATGAATCGCCTGGTCGATCGAAATGCGGTTCAGTCGCTTTTTGCTCATGATCCCGCACGTCTTGCGGCGTTCGAAAAAAACGGGTCGGTGCTGGTAGGGGACGTGGAACCACGTGCGATGCAGGAATTGTCGTCTGCTTACACCCCGGTTCCGGGCGGAGTCGGCCCGCTCACCATCGCCATGCTTATGGCGAATACCGTACAAATAGCCGAGACACGTCTTGGATGCTGAGAGTCGGCCTCACGGGTGGCTACGCGACCGGAAAATCTCTGGTTGCCGCGGAACTGGAACGGCTCGGATGTCACCTTATTTACGCTGACAAACTGGGCCATGCCGTACTCTCTCCCGATGGCGCCGCTTATCATCCGGCTCTCGACGTGTTCGGGCGCGAAATACTGAATCCGGATGGCATTATCGATCGCAGGAAGCTTGCATCTATCGTTTTTGACTCGCCGGAGTTGCTCGAAAAGCTGACTGCTCTGGTTCATCCCGCGGTCTTCACGCTCGAAGAGCGCATGATGGCCGATTTTGCCGCGCGCGACCCCAACGGAATCACCGTGATCGAAGCCGCTATTCTGATAGAAGCCCAGCGTCACACGCTTTTCGACAGGTTGGTGTTAACCACGTGCTCCATCGAAACGCAGATCGCGCGCGGCATGAAGCGCGATGGTTTGACCAGGGAACAGGTGATCGCCAGGCTCGAAAAGCAGATGCCGCTTGAAGAAAAGAGGCGTTTTGCCCACTACGTAATCGATACCGATGGGCCCAAAGATATGACGCTCCGGCGGGTTGAAGCGGTTTTCCACGATCTTCAGAAGCTGGCGGAGGCTGGGGGCGAATGAGGCTGCGCGTCTTCCTCTGGGCCTTCGTCATCGCGGTAGGCTTCGTGCTGTTTACCTCGCGGGCCAATTGGCAAATCCGTAAGATTGCGGCTCCCTTACTGCGGTCGGAAGCGCGCTGGTCCGAGCCTACGGCCGTTCACGGCGCTGGGCTTTCTTCCGACGAACAGAACAACATCGATATCTATAAATCCGCCCGCCTCGCCACCGTATACATCACCAGCACTACCGTCCGCCGCGATTTCTTCTACCAGCCCGTCGCCTCCCGCAGCCTTGGCTCCGGATTCCTGATCAACGCTGAAGGCCTCATTCTCACAAATTTTCACGTAGTCTCAGGCAGCAGCCGGATTCAGGTCACGCTCTCCGATCAGACCCAATATTTCGGGCGCGCGCTCGATATCGATCGCTCCGACGATCTGGCGCTCATCAAAATCGAGCCGAAACAAAAAATAGAAGTTTTGAAGTTAGGCGATTCCGACCGCCTGCAGGTGGGCCAAAAAGTGTTGGCCATCGGCGATCCGTTTGGACTGGAAGGTACGCTCACCGTAGGCGTGGTGAGTTCGATCGGCAGGGTCATCGATAGTGAAAATGATCAGCATCTCGAAGGCATGATCCAAACCGACGCCGCCATCAACGGCGGCAACAGCGGTGGACCCTTGCTCGATTCGAGCGGTTCGGTCATCGGCATCAATACCGCGATTCTCGGCCAGACGAATATGGGCATCGGCTTTGCGCTCCCCATTAATCGCGCCAAGGCCCTGCTCGCGGACTATCAGGCCGGCCGTGTGACCGAGCGGCCGAAAGTCGGGGTGCGCACCGAATACGTAGCTGGAGACCTGGCCGACGCTCTTGGCCTGCCGCGCTCCGGCGGCCTGCTGGTGCAGCAGATCGCCAGCGGTTCTTCGGAAGAGGCCGCCGGCGTGCACGGCGCCAACCAGGTCGTTGCCATCGGTAACGTTGAGTTGGGTATCGGCGGCGACCTTATCGTGGCAATTGATGGCCAGCCGGTGACCCGCGAAGACACGCTTGTGCGTGTCGTCGCGCAAAAGCGCGTCGGCGATGTCATAAAACTCACGGTGGTCCGCAATCGCCGCACAGTCGTGATTTCGGTGAAACTCCTCCGGCCTCCTGCGGATTTGGGTTAGGGATTGGAGTATCACTAGGGACCGATGCTGTCAATAACCCGCTCGTGTTTACTGATCCGACGGGGAAGGACGCCGTGGCGGTCAATCAGTGGCATAGTTGCCGGCGTGGGGCACGAGGGTTATTTTGTCTATCCATTCTGATGGGAGCGCCACCTATGCAAGGTTCGGGCCGGTGACACAAGAGTTTTCTGGTGGCTATGGGCTCAACGAACCTGGCCTGGTGGGAGAGAACAATTCGGCTCTGATGGTTTGCCGACACCGGCATGTACAGTGCGCTTTAAGCAGGCAGTGGCACGGGCGGAGGGCGTTGACCCAAACACCGTGCGTATGAATTAGTTCAACACTTCAAAAACGGAAACTTTAGCATTAGACGCATGGATTCAGCAGCCAAAAACTAGTCTTGGACGCTCTCAGGCTATATCACTCAGACTGCCTATTGGCCGCACGGCGACATTTACTATCACGTGCGTGGCAACGGTATCTGGTATGCGGCCTCCTATAACAACCGGTTGCAACAGACGGGAGAGTTATGAGGCAATCAATAACAGCGGATCGCAAATGCTTTTCGTTTCCTGTCCGGACTGGGGATCGACTTCAAATCCGGGCGTTTACGATCTCTGCCCGCACCCGACCCCCAGCGGCGCCAACAATGGAAATCTGTAGCGTTACACGGAGTACCATGGCGGTCCGGGGTATTCGCAGCTTCTGGGTTTCGGCCAGTCGTTTACCTATGATGGGGTGAATCGGCTCAAGACGGCGAGCGACTCGGGCTGGACGCGCAGTTTCGACTATGATCAATACGGCAACATGTGGCTCACGGGAAACAGCGGCGTGCCGTTACCCGGAAACACACCGACGTCGAATGTATACAGTTCGAATCGGATCAACGGGCAGAGTTACGATGCCGCTGGCAATCAGCTCAGCGTAAATGGCGATACGCTCAATTACGATGCTGAGAATCGGATGGCGTCGGCAACGGAGCCGGTGTCGTTGGGCGGCGGTACGGAGACGTACTTGTATGACGGCGATGGCAAGCGAGTGGAGAAGATCGGACCCGGCGGGGCGACGGTATATGTTTACGATGCTCTAGGGCGGCTGGCAGCAGAGTATGCCACAACAGCGAACAGCTCTCCGTGTTCGACTTGCTATTTGAGTTACGATTACCTGGGCAGCGTGCGGATGGTGACCGACCAGAACGCGAATGTGGTGGCGCGGCATGATTTTCTGCCCTTTGGGGAGGAGATTGCGGCAGGAATCGGCGGGACGGAACCCGCAGTTCGGGGCTGGGAACGACAGCGTGAATCAGAAATTTACCACCAAAGAACGTGATTCAGAAACTGGCCTCGATTACTTCGGCGCCAGATACTACGGTTCGGCGTTAGGTAGGTTCACCAGCCCGGACCCCTTGTTTGCGACGCCCCTCCATATAATCAACCCACAGCGCTGGAACATGTATGCATACGCTGTGAACAACCCGCTGTTTTTCACAGATCCGGACGGGCGCGATGCGATAGCGGTAAATTTCCAGAAGCAAGTGCCTGTGGGCGGTCATGAAGGGTTTTTCTCGGTACACGCGGATGGAAGCGCGCAATATGCGAGCTTCGGGCCCCAGGGCGGCGGCAAGCCTTTTGCTCCGGGCGAGGTCAAATGGGCGGACGCTAACTTCGAAGTAGAGTTGGGCCCGAACCACGTTCCGACGGAAACCTCGTATAAGCAGCTGGCGGAAATGGCTGCAAAGATCGAAGGTCAAGATCCAAGCACGGTAAGGATGAACTATTTCAAGACATCAGAGCTAGACACTGCGGCGCAGGATGCTTGGATCAAACGTATCGCGGAAGCGTCCACCAAGGGACAGGCACCAAGCTATGACGTGACAAGGCAGAACTGTGCCACCTTCTGCATTTCTGGTTTGATCCAGGGGAACGCCATCCAAAATAAGGGGTTGTCGTTGACTCCGAACTTGCTTTTTGAGTTTCTATCAGGGCGCTCGGCTGACAATTACAAGCCTAAGGAGAAGGTCAAGTCACAAATCTGCTTCTACGACGAGCACGGTCAGAAAGATTGTCAATAATGTCACGCACAAGAGCGGCGCAAATCATCCTGACAACCGACGCTGCGTTCCTTCTCTGGTATGGCGCGCTATCCCTCCTTTTCACGCCTGGGTCGGTCAATGAACCGTACCTGTCCTCAGGCCGAATCCTCTACGGAGTACTGCCCGCCGCCTTGGGGGTAGCATCAGCCATCGCTGCAGTTTGGCTCGGTTTTGCGCAGACCCAAGAAACGCATCGGTCAGATTCCGCTTGACGGAAAAGTGGGCGGAGCAAATGTACCCGGCCCACGGTGCTGGCGCACTGGCGTGATGATGACACGTCACCTTGACAACGACGTATAAAGCGCGGCATTTTGGCGATAAATTGCGCGGGCAATTTGCGGGAAAATTCGGGACAGCACACTCAAACACGATTTCGCAAGATTACAGCCGCCTGATGTGCCTGCTGCCTGATGAGCAATCAGGTCCGCTTACTGGTGGTGCCGTCGAAGGCTGACTCATTGGCGCGCGCACTCGGGCCGCTGCATGCCGACTATGCCCGTTACCTCAAACGCCTGCCGGCGGAGTTGTGGTCACGTTTGGCAAGTACGTTACTTTTCTTGTCCGCTGGCGGATCAGCGTTTGTGGAGAACGATAGCGTACATCGAACGCAAGCCGCTGCACGCTGGTCTGTGCGCGGGCCACGGCTGATTGACGTTGCCCCGCTAGTTCAAAAGTAGCGAAATATTTTTTCGCTTGCGCCTTAATCACTTATCCGCCAAATCGCCTCCCGCCCACACACCCTGCGAGCGAAACTCGCGCGTGAGGAGTACTCAGAGTGCACGGGGCGTCTGGCGCCCGTTGTGCGCGTTCAAAAAATTTATGTCTACGTCTGCCCAGATTGCCGCCAATCAGGCAAATTCCCAATTCTCCACCGGCCCGAAATCTCAAGCTGGCAAAGCTGCCGCCGCGCGCAACAACTTCCGTCACGGCCTCTCCACATCCAGCGAATTCTGGGTGCCGCCTTCGGAATCGCAGACCGAATTCAACAAACTCCTGGCCGAGTTCCAGCAGGAGCACCAACCCACAACACCCACCGAAGAAGCGCTTGTCCAGGCTATGGCCGAGCACCACTGGCTCCGGCATCGCGCCATGCGGCTCGAAGAATCCTGCTTCGACTACACCACTGGCCAAATCATAGACGATCGGAAACTCGCTCTCTACCTGCGCTACCAAACTACGCACGAGCGCGCCTTCCATAAAGCTTTGAACGACCTGCTAAAGCTAAGAGCCGAAAAGCGTAAAGCCGAAATTGGCTTCGAACGGCAGCAGCACCTGAGAGCCGGGCAAACCCGCAAGCAGGAGCGCCACGAAATGAAGAAAGAACGCCACAAATGGGAAATTATCCTCGCCGAAATGAAAATCGAAGGCCAGCAATTCCACGATTTGAACCGCGATATCCGCGAATCCGAGAGCTTGCTTGCTTCTCAGCGGTCCAATGGTTGAGACACATGCGTTTCCTCCGTCGCAAATGGATTGAAATTCGTCCCGCGATCGAAGTAATCCACGCCTTCCGAGCGTTTCAAGAAATTGACAACCGCATACGTGACGGGAGTCATCAGCGTCTCGTACACAACCTTGATCACATAGCCGGAAAAGATCAACTTCAGAATCACGTCCACCGGGCGTGCGCCATAGAACGCCGCAAACATGACGACCGTCGTATCCACCGCCTGACCGACGACCGTGGAGCCAATAGTTCGCGTCCAGAGATGTTTACCACCGGTCAACAATTTCAACTTCGCCAGCGTAAACGAGTTCGCGAACTCGCCGCACCAGTACGCCAACAGGCTGGCCGCCACGATCCTGCCGGTCTGCTTGAAGATCGTCGCAAAAGCGGCTTGGTCCGTGTATTCCGGAGCTGGCGGGATAATCACGGCGAGGTAGCTGAGACCCGCCAGGAGGAATGCCGAGAAAAATCCATACCAGATAGCGCGCCTCGAAGCGGAATATCCGTAAACCTCCGTGAAGATGTCCCCGAAAATATAGGTCAGCGGGAACAGCATCTGCGCGGCACTCACCCGCAACGTTCCTATTGCGAAAAATTTTCCAGCGATGATGTTCGAGATCACCAGGACCACGACAAATAAGGTGATGAACGTATCCAGGTACTTGTAGCGGTGGTCGCTCTCTAGTAGGCTCACGCTCTTAGAATTGCAAAACCGACAGCTTATGATCGCTGATGAGCTTGTCTCCGGTGGCGTTGGAAAGGTCCGCCGGCACTTGCGGGCGGTCCGCTAGCGCGGTCGCTTTCACATGTCCGGTGAACAGAAGATCGTTGGTCACCTTCGAGCGCTCGGCGTCAATATTCGGATCGATGCCGTGGGTGAAATTGTGGCTTACTGGCGAGAGCGTAATGCCGATGTCATGTGTCGCAGCTGCTACCCAGACTGGCTGCCCGTTAAATTTCTCGGAGCGCAGCCAGATGCGAATGTGGTGCCGTTTGTCGAAAGTATTGTTTTGCTTTTGGAATGTCAGATCGGGAGGCTTGCTATCCAGGTACAGAACGGACATTGGCGCTTCGCTATAGCCGCGGTTCTCGATGATGGCGCGCGCCGTTTCCGCCCGCGATGTGGCGCTCAACTCCGCTGCACTAAACCAGCCCGCTTCTTTGAATGCGGTTTTCACCTGGTCCTCTGTTCCGATAAACATCAGATTGGTGAGATCGGAGGGTTTCGGCGGGTTTTGGGCAACCGTCCGAAAGGGCTCTATAGCTACCAGTGCAGCCAGGGTCGCTGCGGGTGTGATCGCGCCGACAGAGCTTGCCGGTGCGCCAGAGGTCCAGTTCAGCTCTTTGGTCAGCTTGATCGTAAGCTCCACGCCCGGCTTGTAGTCGATGGAAGGATCGACGTCTTTCAAAAACGCGCCTTTCGCGGCATTCAGCAAAGTGCCGAATTGGCCGCTCAGTTTCCCCAGGCCGGCGTTCAGCAGCCCCTCGTATGTCTGGGAGGCGATGATCCCGGTGATTAATCCGGAATCGTCTACCTTCTCACGAGCGTTATCGACCGAGGTGAGCGCAGAACTGATGGCCTGGGAATGCCCGCTCGCATCGGCGATTTTCGTGAACTGAAGGCGTAGCGTCGCCGGTTTTTCGCCGCCCGGGTCGGTTGCAGGCTTGGCGGCCGATGCGTCCGCCGTATTTCCCGTGACTTGGGCGCCGGCATTCAACGCCGAAACGCCGTTCACTAAGACAGGGACGATGACCACCGCCGTAACGATCGTGCCGGACGGCTTGTCGCTGCTCGCCTCTGAGGTAAGGCGAAGTTCAAGTTGCGTCCCAACCGGCAGTGTGGTGCCCTGAAGTGGACCCAGCAGGCTTAGTAGAGCGATCGTCAGAAGCCCGGAAACGCGCGCGGAAAGCATTGTAGCCTCTCTAGTTATAATCGAATGGTGTTTCGGGTGACGTACTTGAGCCTGGCTGCGTTGCTGTTGCTTACCGCATGCCGGAATGATATGAAAAGCCGTGATAAAGTGCAGCAGGCCATCCTAAGTCGTCTTCAGGAGCACTCCGGGCTCGACCTGAAAAATCTGGATGTCAACACCACCGCCGTGACATTTGACAAAAATATGGCTTACGCCACCGTTTTCTTTCATCCTAAAAACGATGCCAAGGTGGACGGTGGGATGACTATGAAATACACCCTCACCAGCCGGGATGGCAAGTGGGTGGTGGTGAATGTCGCCGATTCGCAGGGACATGGAGTGGGCGGGAAGCCCGCTGCGGGTTCTCCGGAGTTGCCGCCCGGGCACCCTTCGCTCGATCCCAGAAATGCGTCTTCTTCTCCAGTGCCGGCCCGATGAGGAACTTACAGAGCTAACATCATGAAGACAGTCGCTGTTCTCGGAGGTGGACCGGCCGGCGCATCGGCGGCAGAACGTCTCGCGCGTGCCGGATTGAGCACGATTATCCTCGACGAAAAGTTGGCGTGGGAGAAGCCTTGCGGCGGGGGGATGACTTATAAAGCCTATTCCCAGTATCCTTACCTGATTGAAAACGACTCCCCGAAGAAGCTGGTCACCGACACCATGCTCGCGGCGCCAAAATCCGGTGCCTTCAAAATGACTCTTAGCCGGCCGCTGGTGATCTATTCGCGCTTCGATTTGAACAGCATGCTGCTCAGCCGGGCCGCGGCAGCCGGCGCGCAAATCGAAAAAGAGCGAGTACTGGGCCTCGAACGGTCCTCGGGCGGTTGGCGCATCCGGACGCGCTGCGGCAGCCTCGAGGCGGACTACTGTGTCATCGCCACGGGTGCGCGCAATCCCCTTCGCGACGTCGGCACGCAATACACTGCGCAGGACACCATGTATGCTCTCGGCTATTTTGTCCCCAGTGACCAGGAGCATATCGATATTCAATTCCTGCCAAACCTGGAAGGCTACATTTGGGTTTTCCCGCGCGCCGGCCATCTCTCCATCGGTATCTGCGGCAAGAGCGAATCCGCCCAGTGTCTGCGTTCCCGGCTCGAGCGCTATATGGATGAGAGGGGATACTCGCGCAAAGACGCCAAGTTCTACGGCCACATGCTCCCCTCGCTCGAATCGCGCGGCTGGCGCAATAACCGTCTGGCGGGCGATGGTTGGATCGCGGTTGGCGATGCGGGCGGCCTGGTGGATCCGATTACTGGCGAAGGCCTCTACTACGCTATTCGCTCCGGTGACCTGGCGAGCCAGGTTCTCATTCAGGATGAACAGCCCGCCTCGAATGCCGAAGCCTATCGCCAGCTCATTACCCGCGACTTCGGTCTTGATTTGACTTACGGCGCAAATCTCGCCAAGCGTCTTTTTTGTGGTGCCATTTTCTTCGGTGCAGTCCCCACGCGCATGATCGATTTCATGAAACGCAGCCCCAAATTCTGCGAGATCATGCAGGACCTTTTTGCCGGGACCCTGCCTTACCTCGACATGAAAAACCGCCTGCTCCGGAACGTCAACACCACGCTGCACGAAATTCTCATGAGCTTCGTATTCCGCAAGTGGATCCTGGGCGAAACCCGAGTATGAATCTGGCGCAGTCCGAGGCGCTCTTTGCCCGGGCCCAGCAATACATTCCCGGCGGAGTGAATTCGCCCGTGCGCGCTTTTCGCGCCGTTGGTGGCACTCCCCGCTTCATCGCGCGCGGCGAAGGTTCGCGCCTGTTCGATGTCGATGGCAACGAATACATCGACTACGTATGTTCCTGGGGTCCTCTGCTCACCGGACATCGCCCCAAGCCCGTCATCGAAAGCCTCGCGGCCGTCCTCGAGTTGGGAACCAGCTTCGGCGCGCCCACCGGTCGTGAGGTGGAATTGGCCGAGTTGATTATTGATGCCGTCCCTTCCGTCGAGATGGTCCGCTTGGTCAATTCCGGAACCGAAGCCTGTATGAGCGTAATTCGTCTGGCGCGCGGCTTCACCGGTAGAGACTTAACTATAAAGTTTGAAGGCTGCTATCACGGCCATGTGGACTCGCTGCTGGTAAAAGCCGGCTCCGGCGTCGCGACGCTGAGTCTTCCCGATACCGCGGGTGTCCCCAAGTCGTTTTCCGACACCACCATCGCTCTGCCGTTCAACGATCTGGATCGCGTCGAAACCGCGTTCCGGGAGTCCGGCGATCGCATTGCGTGTGTGATTGTCGAGCCCGTTGCCGGCAATATGGGTTGCGTCCCGCCCGCGCCCGGTTTTCTCGAAGGTTTGCGGAGCATTACGCAGCGCTACGGCGCACTCCTGATTTTTGATGAGGTAATGACCGGCTTCCGGCTCGCACGCGGCGGAGCGCAGCAGCTTTTTAATATCCAGCCTGACCTCACCACTTTGGGCAAAATCATCGGAGCTGGTTTACCCATCGCCGCCTACGGCGGGCGCGCCGACGTGATGAGCAAAATCGCTCCATCCGGCTCGGTCTACCAGGCGGGTACGCTTTCCGGCAATCCGCTTGCCGTCACTGCCGGTATCGCCATGCTGCGCCATATCGAAGAGCATCCCGAAATCTACGATACGCTCGAGAAGAGCAGCGCAGCGGTCACCAGTTTGCTGCCGCCAGGCGCATGCGTGAATCGAGTGGGTTCCATGGCCACGTTCTTTTTTCAAGAGGGGCCTGTCCGGAACTACGAAGACGCCAAGCGTTCTGCCACGCCGGCTTTCAGCAGCTTCTTCCATCACCTGCTCGAGCGCGGAATCTATTTTCCGCCGTCGCAGTTCGAAGCGTTCTTCGTCTCGACCGCACACTCTCCACAAGATATCGAATATACTCGCCGGGCCATCGCCGACTTCCGTCCTGCGGCATGAACGTCCTGGTCACCGGCGCCGCTAAACGCATTGGCCGTGTAATCGCGCTCGAACTCTCGCGCCAGGGTTTTGCCGTCGGCATTCACTATAACTGCTCGCGCGAGGAAGCCGAGGAAGTTTCACGCGGCTGCGGTGGCGCTCCGCTCTTTCAAGCCGATCTCGCTCGTGTCGAGGAAATCCATCGCTTATTTGGCGAAGTCGAGACCCGCCTGGGACCGCTCGATTGCCTGGTGAACAACGCCGCACGATTCACACGCTTCGATCCGCTCGACATCCGTGAAGCCGACTGGGATTTCATCCACGACGTCAATCTGAAAGCGACATTCTTTTGCTGCCAGGAAGGCGCGCGTCAAATGAAGAAGAAAGGCGCCGGCCGTATCGTAAATATCAGCTCCCTCGGCGGCATTCGTCCCTGGGCCGAGCACGCTCACTACTGTGCGTCGAAAGCCGGAGTGATCATGCTCACCAAAAGTTTGGCGAAAGCCTTCGCTCCCGAAATCAGCGTGAACTCGGTTGCCCCCGGTGTCATCGCCTTCAACGATGTCGATGCGCGAACACAAGCCATGATTGACGCCACACCGATGCGCCGGGCGGGGAAGCCTCAGGAAATCGCCGCCGCAGTCCACTTCTTCCTCACCGCGCCGGAATTCATCACCGGACAGATTTTGGCTGTCGATGGCGGCCTCGCCGACCGCTAGAACGCAAAGCGCAATTGGAGATCGATGCGCCGCTGGTTGCTCGAGGTCGCCTCAGCCCCGAATCCTCCGGTAATTCCCGTCGCTTCATAGAAGTACGGCGAGGTTAACGAACCGTTGAACGTGTTCAGGTTTGCGTGGTTCAGGATGTTGCGCGCGTTAACGGAAACCGTCAGATTGTAACGGTGCTCGGTCGATTCGCTCCCAAAGCCGCCGCGACCACCACCTCCGCCACCTCCGCCGAAACCTCCGCCTCCTCCACGCCCGCCTCTACCACCGCCACCTCCGCCCCCGCCGCCTCCGCGAGATCCTCCGGAGGGTCCTTGAAACTTCGTTGCGCCGAATCCCCAGGTCCTGCTGACGCGCAGGTTGACACCGAAGTACCCGGCGCCCACAGAGCTATTGCGCTCGACTATGTTCGATGTGCCCGGCGCAGCCACCACGGGGATGGGATTGAAGTAAAACGTTCCATTGAGACTCGGGTAGGGAAGAACATCGCCCGTCGTGCTCGGCCGGGCCGTGGCGGCACCTTGGCCTTGCAGATAAAGATCGGTCCCCGTAGTGATGTTGAACGGTGTCCCCGTGTGAGCCACGATGAAAGGAGAGAATCGCACGCCCCATTTGGCCATGATCGAACCGCCCAGGAAAAAATTGTGGGCGATACTGATCCGTGAACGCCCCCAATCCGCCGCCAGATCGTAGGGGTTCGAAGGCAGCGTGCCCAAACCATCCGTATTGCTATGCGCATCATTGTGCGAATAGCGGCCGAACAACGTAAGCCATCTCCCCACTGAGCTATTCACATTTACGAGCACCATCGTTTGTTTGAGCCCGCCGTCGGATTCGTAGTTATAAATATCTCCGATGTTGCCGTAGGGTCTTCCCAGTGAGACTCCGCCAGGAGCGCCGGGAGGCAGCGCACCTACTACCGGGTATGGCGCATTGATGTCCCTGGTGAGCAGCTGATGCACGCCTCGCGAGTTCATGAAATTTACCGACAGTCGCGTCTGTCCGAACAGTTGTCTTTCAACTCCGATCGCGGTCTGCATTAGCTGCGGCGCCTGAAGGCTCGAATCGATCTGGTAGCGCTGTGCCGCGCTTGTGCTCGCAGATGAGAGCGCTCCAAGCGGTATCGGGGTATCGAAAGCCGCGTTGTAGATCGGCGGATTGTTCACCGTATATGTAACAAGGTTGTTGGAGTTATAGCGAAGTGCCGTCTCTACGTTCGAGATGGCAAATCGATCGTAAAAAATTCCCCATCCTCCGCGTATCACGGTCTTCGATCTTCCGCCGCGCGCCTTCGCATCCGGCGACCAGGCGAATCCGAAACGCGGCGCCACATCGAAGTGGTCCGGGATATTGGTCTGTGATTCGAAACGGGCGCCAAGGCTGATGGTCAGATTCGGTCGCACGCGCCAGTCGTCCTGCACGAACGGTCCAAAGTCCATCTGGCTAAGCCCGTAATAGGGATTGCCCGCGCTGACTGTATATTTGGATGGGCCATATCCCATTGCGCTAACATTCGCGCTACTCTTTCCGCTGTCTAGCAGGCGTACCGTCAAAAGGTATTGATCAATGGATTGGAGCCTTGCTTGCACCCCCGGAATCGGCTGGAGATTCGAGTCCAGCGCCGGGAACATCCCGCCGAGAAACTGGTAGGTGCCGTTAAAGCCCTTGGGACTCGAATCGTCTACAACATTCGCTCGGAACCGCAGGCCGAATTTCGTCGTGTGTGTGCCCCAGATGATCGATGTGTAGTTTTGCAGTTCGTAATTGTTTTCGAGGTCGTAGCTCGATGGGTAGCCGGGCGCGCTGTAGCCTGAGCCGCCCGACACGAATGATTGCGAAACGTACAGACCGGGAGCGGTGCTCAAGCTCGCTAGCAGTGAGTTCTCGCGATCGAACTGGAAATGCGTTTCATTAATCGCTTTCGGGTTCAACACCGCTGTTTCCACAACATTCACCGTATGTTCGGTAGCCGAAGAACTGTATCCGGAACTGGGATAGGTGATGTTGTCGACGGTTGTGGCTGGCAGATTGAAAGCAGTGATACCTGTGACCGGCCGCTCGTTTTCCAAAAAGCCGTAACGGACACTGAGCGTATTATTTTTCCCGAGCTGAAAATCGACGCGCGGGCTGACCGTCGTGCGACGTTGCGGAGTGGGAAAGAAAGTTTGGTTGGAGACCCCCATCAGGAATCCAGGGGCCGGAATGGTTGCCGTGACAATCCCGTTGTCGTCGACATGTCGACGCTCGACGTCCAGGAAGAAACTGGTGGTCTTGTTTATAGGCCCGCTCACGTTGCCCCCGAAAAGCTGCGTGCGAAAGGGGGGATTTACTGACAGGAATGGATTGCGTGAATTCCAGACGCCATCACTGATGTTGTAATAGCCCTGGCCGTGAAACTTGTCCGAGCCTGGCTTCGTGAAGATTTGGATACGCCCGTAACCAAGCTTCGAATACTCTGCCGAGAACGGATTCGAATTAATACGGATCTCTCGAATGGAATCTTTCGGAGGAAGGCGGCCTCCCGTGAAGCCGTCAATATAAATCTCATTCCCGCCCGGCCCCGCCGCAGGCCCGGCTAACGCTTGCAGGTCCGCCTGCAAGTCGTCCGGATCGTCCGGCAGCGAATCGAGGTCTTCCTTCTTTAAAACCAGCGCGCTGGCGTTGTTCGATGGCTCTGTACTTACCGTGCTGTCCTCATTCGAGGCCGATACGGTGACTTCCTCTTTCTGTGTCTGCGGCCTCATCACGATGTTGCCGCTTACTGGCTGTCCCGCCGTGACGGTGACTACTAATACAGTCGCCTGCTGCAGACCCTTGTAGCTTGAGGTGACCGAATATGTGCCGGGCGGTAGACCGCGGAACGTATAACTCCCATCGCTCCCAGCTTTCGTCGTCTGAACAGTACCGCTCTCGTTCGTAAGGGTGATCGTCGCGCCTGGAATAATTCCGCCCGTGTCGTCCTTCACGGTCCCTTGCAGGCTTCCCCCGCGCGCACCCTGCGCCCAGCCGCCAACGGTTAGCGCAGCGGCCAAAAGCGACAAACGAAGCAATAAATGAATAATTCTGTAGTTCATCAATTCTTTAAAAAACCCAACCCATCCAAAACAAATCTCAAGAAAAAAACGCCGCCGTGCGGCTATTGCGGAGCGGAGATTTCTCCCAGGCCCCAATCGCCGCCAAGATTCTGACCGCCTTGGCGCGGCGCCGATTGCAGAATCGGCTCCACTCCGGCAATCACGTTAGTCGCCATCAGCCGTGTGTTGTCCACTCCGGTTGCCACTCCGGAAATCACCACCGCATCGCCCTGCTTGAGGTCGGAAAGTGCAATTTTCGGAGCGTGTTCGAGCAACATGGATATATCGCCATTGCCCCGCGATCCGCCGCCGCCACCCATCCGCGGTCCACGCTCGCCAGGAGCACCCGCATTGCCAGGCGCGCCATCCGGTCTGGCACCTCCGGCCGCGGATCCCTCCGCAGGCTTGTAATTGGGATTGAATCGGCGCGCCAACATCATCGCCATCATGGGTGGAAGCTTGCGCACCGGCGTCTCTTCTCCGAGCGAAATCTCGATTGCCTTCTTGCTCGCCAGGTCCTTCACCGTAGCGGATTTTCCATCGGAGCCGATGGAGGTGATGGTGGCGGAAATCGTACGGAACGCGCCTGAATAGACTTTTCGTGCCGCGACCGCCGCGCCATCCGCGCTCCGGTCGCCGATCACTCGAATCTGATCGCCCACTTGAATCTGGGCTAACCGCGAGACTGCGGGTGTTTTCGGATTTTCCGGCGCATAGCGAGTGAACTCGGTCTGACTGGTTGTTTCGATGGCAACGGTCTTGGGACCCTCGGCGCTTTTCACTGTAGCGCCGATCTTTCCGCTCGCGGGCTCGACAGAAGTAACCATGCCCGCAGTGCTGTGCTGCCACTCGGCGGCCTCCGCTTGATGCGCCTGCTGAAGAGCGCGCCCTGACATAAGCACCACGCTTCTGGCTGCTAATGCATTTGGATTGTCTCCGCTCTTTGATCCGCGTACGTCAACACGATCACCGACTTGTAAATCGTAGGCCGTAATACGGACGGCATTCTTCAGATCCTTAGCGCCCGGTTCCACCTTGAGGAGAGTCTTTGTGTCGGCTACCAGAATCGTATAGCTCGTCGCCGTCTTATCTTCTTTGACTGTGACTGTGTGAGTTGTCGCGTCGACGGCTGTCAGTGTGCCGAGAATGTGTTCCAATCCTTGCTTCGATGTGGCTGTATCCTGTGCGTGCAAAACGACAGCCAAGGCCATGGTTGAAACCAGACAAACGCTGGCGCGCTTCAGCATGAAGATTTGGCGCTAGGGTGGTCTTCTAAGTTACGCGCCGCACCCCGGAAGCGTGTAAAGACGCCTTTACAAAGGGGAAAAGCGAAATGGGCGCCCGGTTACTGCACGGGCGCCCATCGCGACAAATATGTAGGCAAGCTAGAACGATCAGGCCGCGTTCACGAGCATGTCATCCAACATCTCGTTCCCGTCCGCGATATTGCGATCGGCCTGTTCCTGGCACTGAATGCAGTATGCCGCCCACGGCACTGCTGCAATTCGCTTGGGGCTGATCTCCTCCTCGCAATGCAGGCAGGTGCCGAACGAACCGTCTTCGATTCGCCGAAGAGCCGACCGGACGTTCCTTAGCAGGTTGGACTCCCGATCGAGATTTCTAATGGCCAGCTCACGCTCTGCCGCGTGCTGGACTTCGTCCAGCGCATCCGCGCTTTTCTCGATGGTGATCGCATCGCGATTGCGCACGATCCGCTCCAACTCCTCTTGCTTCGTCTCCAGTATCTTTTTAAATTTATTCAGCTCGGTCTTCGTCATTTTGTTTTTCTCCTTGCCACCTTTTTTGACTAGCTTTGCCCACTCATAAAACAGTTCGAAGCAGCCAAGTCTTCCCGTTTAGACGCACCCTAGTTGAAAACGGTTCACCAACGTTACCACACTTTCCACAACACGCAAATGCAATTGAGAACTACTACTGTCGAGAAAGTTCCGGGTAAGCGTAGAAGCGCCGGCGCAACATTTCAGCTCAGATAAACGCTGCTCTGAAAACTCTGTGTCCGCTACTTCCGCTCCGAAAAGCCAGCGCCTTTGGGATCTTGGCATGATAGCACACCCAAGCAATTTATGCGCCAATTGATTTAGCTCCATCTGGCTATTCTGCCCACGCGTTTTTACTAGCTCGTCGGCGCGCACTGCCGACAGGTCGGGGCGACCCATGAACCATCCATCGGCTCGATTTGTGCATCGCGTTATATCTGAATGACATCCTTGTGTAAGTTTGGAGCCCGGAGTTTCACTTCTCACCGTTTTTTTCTCGCCCGCCGGTCCCGGCGCTCCCCCGAACATCCTCGTACCTATACGAAGATTCGACTACTTTCGGTTTACCGTGGCCGTTGATGTAAGGTTGCTCATCAACGCAGATCTTCTCAGCAGTGTTGCAAGAAAGTAACAACAGACCGGTAAAGTCTGGTATGGCTTGGTTAGTTGGCCGTTTACGGCCACTCGGTTCAGCTCGCAGTACCAAAAGTACCGTTTAGGTGTGGCCGGATGTTCACCAGGCAGCTATAAAACGTGGGCCCGCCACCTAAATCTGTTAGCCGGTCCGAAGTGAGGCGATTCACACCCTTACCTCCCGGAGTGTGCTTGTTCCAACGCACGCTTCGAGCGCGTAACACGCGCCGCGGAAGCTGCTCATCGAATTCGGCTCGAAAGAAGCAACCACCGCGTCCGTTGAACACCTCGACCGCCATGCCTTCTACGATTCCACAGAGTTCGGCGTCTAACGGATGAATAGACAAGACGGATGTCTGCCGGTCTACCGCGGCGCGATGACCGAAGGTGGAGTTCATGCTGTCATCGTTCTTCGCGGAAATGAGCTCGAACGGATACTCGCGCACGAGTGCCGGGTCACCCTGGCGCGATTCGTTTGGCGGCGTGTAATCGAGCGAGGCTGCTCCAAATTCGAACTTGCCGGACTTCGTTCGGAATCCGCCCGATGCGAATGGTAAGAAAGGCTTTCCGGATGGAGAAACGGCGAGCCGAATCGATCTCTCTACTTCCAATCGCTCGAGCGTGATCCCGTTCAGGTAAGGAGATTCGCTAGCAAGCGCGGCTCGAATCATGTCATCTTCCGTGTCGTGAAAACATTGGTCTTCGAATCCCAGGCGTTCGGCCAGCAAACGAAAAATCTCGACATTGGTTTTGGCCTCGCCGGGCGCCGCTAACGCCGGCCGCGCTAACTGCAAATAGTAATGTCCGTAGGCTAGGTAAAGATCGGTATGTTCCAGGAATGTCGTTACCGGCAGCACGATATCGGCATAATCCGCTGTGTCCGTCTGGAACTGCTCAAGCACCACAGTAAATAGATCGTCGCGGCGAAGTCCGGCGACAACCTTGGTCTGATGCGGGGCAATGGCGGCCGGGTTCGAGTTATAAACGACCAGCGCCGAAATACGTGGTTGGCTCAATTCCACCAGCGCGTGCCCCAGACGCGTCATATTCACCACTCGCGCTTCGCGGCCAATTGCCGACTTGAACTGCAGGTCCGGCCGTTCCAGTGCCGCGCGGTTAAGTTCGAAGGCCCCCGATGTAGTCAGCTGCAAGCCGCCGCCTACTTCGCGCCACGATCCGGTCACGACCGGTAAGGCAGCGATGGCACGCACCGCGCTTCCGCCGCGCTCACTGCGCTGCACCCCATAATTCACGCGGATCGCTGCCGGTCGCACCGTCGCATACTCGCGCGCCAACATCTCGATTTCGGAGCTCGCAATTCCGGTGAGCGCGGCGGATCGTTCCGGCGGATACTCTTTCGCGAGGCTTACCAGGTCGTCAAATCCGCTGGAATGCGCCGCGATGTAGTCGTGATCCTCGAGTGATTCGCGCAAAATGACATGCAGCATGCCAAGCGCTAATGCGAGGTCGGAGCCAGGATAAATTGCAAAGTGCTTGTCGGCGGCTTTCCCTGTCCGATTCCGGATCGGGTCGATTACGTAAAACTTGGCGCCTTTGCGCCGCGCTTCCACGATCCATGGCCACAAATGGACGTTCGTCCCCAGCACATTCGCGCCCCATGCCAGGATCAATTTCGCACTCGCAAACTGTTCCGGCTCCGTGCCGAGCTTCACACCTTGCGATAGAGTCAGCGCTTCTCCTCCTGCCGCTGAGCAGATGGTCCGGTCGAGACGGCACGCCCCCAGGCGATGGAAAAAGCGCCGGTCCATGCCCGAGCCGTTCAGAAACCCCATTGTGCCGGCGTAACTATAGGGCAGAATCGCTTCCGGTCCATCGGCATCCGCCACCCCGCGCAGTCGCGTAGCTACCTCCTCGAGCGCTTCTTCCCAACCGATTCGTCGAAAGCGCCCTTCACCCTTCGCGCCCACACGGCGCAGGGGATAAAGCAGCCGCTCCGGATGGTATTCGCGTTCGAGATATTGTGCGACTTTGCCGCACAGGAAACCCCGCGTTACCGGGTGCTGGCCATCGCCCCGGAGTTTGGTCGCACGGCCCGTCGCGTCCACGTGCAGTTCGAGTGCGCAGGTGTCTGGGCAATCCAATGCGCAGACGGACTTCTTAATCACTTATAAAATTATGCGCCCGCGAAGGAATAACGTGGCACTACCGGCCATTTCGACGCGATCCGCCGTGAGCCGGCAAAATAGCTCGCCACCGCGTTTCGAGATCTGTCTCGCCTTAAGGGTTGTCTTCCCGAGCTTCTCCGCCCAATAGGGAACCAGCGTGCAGTGCGCGGAACCGGTAACCGGATCCTCCGGGACTCCTTTGGCCGGAGCGAAAAATCGCGAGACAAAGTCGCAGTCCTCGCCGCGGGCCGTTGCGATGAAGGCAAAGCGATCGATTCGGGCAAGCGCTTCCACATTGGGAGCAAGCGCTCGTACCTCCGCTTCCGACCCATATACCAACAGGTAATCGCGCGCTGCCAGAATCTCGATCGGCTCACCGCCCATGGCATGCCGCAGATTCGGATCGGCTTCGACTGGCCCAGGCGGGCGGGAAGGGAAGTCCATCACGAATCGCTCGCCGTCGCGCCGCACCGCCAGCTCGCCCGACTTTGTATCGAAGCGTAGTGTATCGCCCGCCACCCCGAGCTCTCGAAACAGCACGTAGGCCGAAGCCAGCGTGGCGTGGCCGCATAAATCCACTTCGCAGCCTGGCGTGAACCAACGCAGTGCAAAACGTTCGCCGGTACGGACAAAGTATGCGGTTTCGGACAGATTGTTTTCGGCCGCAATGGCCTGCAGTGTCTCATCCGGCAGCCATACTTCGAGCGGGCATACCGCCGCGGGATTCCCGCGGAACACCACGCCTGTGAATGCGTCGACTTGGTAGATTGGTATTTCCATCCTGGGCTAATTCACCCGGATGCGGTGTTTTTCTTTCAGGATCAACTCATCGAAAATCGCGAGCACGCGTTTGCGATAGGTATACATCTGCCGCAGCGATTCGCGAAAGCCTTCTTCGTACCGCCGTGGTTGTAGCCACTTATGCAACAAGGGCCTGGGCACGTCGATATCGCGTCGCAAATCGTCCGCCGAATGACCGCGCAAAAAGAGACCATAGAATATCGCCGCTTCGCGTTGCGGAGCCAGCGGATCGATGTCGTCTCGGCCGATCATAATCGTGCACTGTTAAGTCTGTATGGTACTACCGAAGCTGAAACTTTATATTCCTTAATTCATCAGTCTAGCAACGCTGTCAAGTCCCCCCAAGCTGACCTGAAGTGGGCTTGCATTTCAGACGTTTAGCCTTATAATCGTTTCAAACAGCAGGTCCAATCCAAGGGGTTGCCAGTTAAATGAAACATCTCCGTTCGATGTGCGCGCTCGGCGCGTTCACTCTCATTTTTTCTGTAGCCGGCTATAGCCAGGCTGTCAGCGCGAGCTTGGTCGGTACTATTACGGATGCATCCGGCGCGGCGGTTCCGGATTCCAAGGTCACTCTCACCGAGACCAATACCAATGTCAGTCGTGCCGGGCAGACGAACGAGAGCGGAAACTACACGTTTTCCAACCTCCGTCCGGGAACCTATATGGTGACCGCCGAGAGATCCGGCTTTAAGAAAGCGTCACGTACCGGAGTGGATGTCGTCGTCGACACGACCGTTCGCGTCGACCTTGCGTTGCAGCCCGGTGAAGTGAGCGAGACCGTCAACGTCACCGCCGAAGCCGCGCTGCTTAAAACGGAGCGTGCCGATACTGGGAGGCAGATCGAAGCCAAGATTGTTTCCGATCTCCCTTTGCCGGCCAATCACAATTTCCAGAGCTTGAGTATTTTGGTACCCGGCGCGACCAAACCCGAAAGCCAGCACTCCACCTTTTTTAACGCCCAATCGAGCTATGCCACTCGTTTCAACGGCCAATCCCGCCTGGCGAACAACCTTGAGCTCGAGGGAGTCGACGACAACGAGCGCACGGGGCTTTTGCAAGTCCTGATCCCGCCCCAGGAAGCGATTCAAACTGTCGACATCTCCACCAGTAATTACGATGCCGAGCTCGGCCGCGCCACCGGTGGCGCCGTAAACCTGATCATAAAGTCGGGCGGCAACGAGTTTCATGGATCGCTTTATGAATACAACCGCGTCAGTGCTCTCTCCGCTCGCAGCTACTTCGATTCCGCCCGCGGTCACTTTACGTATAACTACTTTGGCGGTACCATTGGCGGCCCCATCATCCGCAATCGGACCTTCTTCTTCGGTGACTACCTGCGCATCGATGACCACTCGGCGAATAACGATCGCTTAACCGTTCCCACGGCCGCCGAGCGCACCGGTGATCTGGGCGTTTCGACTACGGCCATCTACAATCCGTTCACCGGTGACCCGAGCACCGGCAGAAACCGCACGGCATTCGCTGGCAACCAAATCCCCACTTCGTTGATCAATCCTATCTCCGCAAAAATCCTGAACATCGTTCCGCTGCCCAATCTGAGCGGCCTCACGCAAAATTATTTCGTCAATAGCCCGTTCTCGAAGAACACGGATCAGTTCGACGTCAAGGTCGACCACAACCAAACCGACAGCGATCATATTTCGGTCCGTTTGAGTTTCTCCCGTCCCGTGACTACGGACGCCTCGGTCTATGGCATCTACGGCGGTCCGCGCGGCGTTGGTGGTGCCGGCTTTGAGGGTACTGGCGTTCAGGGCACCTACAGCGGTGCCATTAACTATGTCCACATCTTCTCGCCGACTTTCATTACCGAAGCCCGCTTCGGCGTAAACCGCTACCGCAACGATGCGCAGCAATTCGGCTACGGCGATAATACAGCCGACAAGCTAGGTATCCCCGGTATCAATGGAATTCCCTGGACCAGCGGGCCTCCCCAGATCAATCTGCCCAATTTCGGGGACCCGTTCATCGGCTTCTCGGCCAGTCTTCCTTGGATTCGAGCCGAAACCAACGTGCTCTTTACAAATATCTGGACCAAGACGATGGGGAACCACACCATAAAATTCGGCGTTGACCTGCGCCGGGTCCGCGACGACTTGCTCCAGACACAAACGTACAATCCTCGCGGACGATATGAGTTTAATGTTTCCCAAACGTCGATTCCCGGGGCAAACACAAGTTTTGGCAACTCGCTCGCCAGCTTCCTTCTCGATACACCGTTGAACGCCGGCCGCGACTACCCGGTTATCTTTCCGGCCTATCGCGCATGGCAGTTTTTTTCGTTCGTTCAGGATAAATGGGTCGTCACTCCAAAATTGACAGTCGACCTTGGCTTGCGCTGGGAACTTTACCCGGCCGCTACGCCGGCCCATTCCGCTGGCTTTTCGCAGTATGATCCGGCGACCAACTCCCTCCTCATCGGAGGTGTTGGAAATGTTCCTTCCAATGTCGGCGTTCACACTAATTACAAGGATTTCGCGCCTCGCCTTGGTATTGCGTATCGCTGGAACGACAAAACCGTCATCCGTACTGGTTTTGGTATTAGCTACTCACCATTTCCAGACAATACCTACGCCTACAACTATCCGGTAAAACAGAACAACTTCTTCGGCAACACGGCATCCTTCTCCGTCGCGCAACTGCCCAACGGGCAACCCGCGACCTTTCAGAACGGCTTCCCGGCGTTTCAACAGACCGTTATTCCTTCGAATGGGATCATTGCGAATGCCGATCTGAATCAGAGTTACGTTGTCATCAATCCCCAATTCCGCGAGCCCTACGTAGAGTCATGGAGTTTCGCCATCCAGCGTGCGCTTCCTTCGAATCTGACTCTCGATGTCTCCTACGTTGGCAATCACGGCGTCGATCAGCCCGCCCAATACAACCTGAATGCCTCCACCACCCTTGGCGGCGGAGCGGCCAGCCAGCCGCTCAATCAGAAATTCAAAAAGACGGCTTCGGTGACACAGTACTTTGTCGGCTATAGCTCGAGCTACAACGGCTTGCAGGTGAAGCTCGACAAGCGCTTTTCCGGGGGATTCGGGATGACCACCGCGTACACGTATAGCAAATCTCTGGGTTATCAATCCGAAGACGCCGCCATCGATTTCTATATCAATCCCAGACGGAACTGGCGGCGCCTTGATTTCGACCGCACGCACGTGTTCGCGCAGAGCTACATCTATGAACTGCCGTTTGGCAAGAATAAGAAGTATCTGCAATCGGGTGCGGCCGGATATATACTTGGCGGCTGGCAGATCAATGGCGTCCTGCAGATCTCGAGCGGAGCGCCCATCGATTTCAGTGCGAGTAATGCTATTTTGAATGCCCCTGGCAATAACAATACCTTGAACTATTTCGGCGCTGGCGGGATTCAAATTCTTCACGGAACGGGCCCCGGCAATCCCTGGTTCAAGAACACGAAATGCAATTTCACTTCGTCGGGTACGCCGGTTACCACTGGATGTTTTGCTCAACCGGGCGCCGAGAACGGCGGCGTGGCCGAATTCGGCAATTTGAGCAAGAACGTTATCAGCGGGCCGGGTTTCTGGAACGTTGACGCGTCCTTGTTCCGAACGTTCGATATCAAGGAGCGCTTCCATCTCCAAATTCGGGCGAACGCCACCAGCATTATGAATACGCCGCAATGGGGCAACCCCAGTACGGACATCACCAGCGCCAACTTTGGTTACATTACCGGCGTCGGTAATGGACGTTCTGGCCAAACACTTCCTGGAGGCTACGGCTCGGGCGCGCGGCAGTTCGAGCTTGGCGCTAAGCTGATTTTTTGACGCGTTACATTAGTCTGCTGGCCGCGCTGCTCTTCGCCCTCGCAGCGCGACCGGTTTCCCTCACTCAGCAAGAACTATTTCGCGCCGGCGAGGGCGGCTATCATACCTATCGCATTCCGGCCCTCATCGTTACGCCCAAAGGCACGCTGCTCTCGTTCTGCGAGGGGCGGCATAATTCGGGCAGCGATGCCGGCGATATCGATGTCCTGCTGCGGCGCAGCTTTGATCGTGGCAAGACCTGGTCGCCGGTCAGCAAGATCGCCGACCGCGGCGACGCCACCATCGGCAATCCCACGCCGGTCGTAGAGCGCAACACCGGCACGATCTTTCTTCTGCTCACGAGTAATCCTGGCTCCGCCACCGAGCGCCAGATCACTGAACGTGCTCCGGGTGCCGTCCGCACCGTCTGGATCACCCATAGCGCCGACGATGGCGCTTCCTGGAGTCCACTCGTTAACATCACCGAGCAAGTCAAGCGGCCTGAATGGACCTGGTATGCAACCGGTCCGGGCAATGGAATTCAATTGCGTTCCGGCCGCCTGGTCATCCCATGTGATCACAACGGAAGCTCTCATATCATCTACAGCGACGATCGTGGCGCGACGTGGAAAATCGGCGGCGTTGCCGAAGACAAAACCAATGAATCAGCTGTTGTCGAGTTAAAAGACGGCAGCTTGCTTCTCAACATGCGCAGCTACCATGGAAAGCATCGCCGCGCTATCCAACGTAGCCGCAATGGCGGTCTCACGTGGTCGCCGCTCGCATTCGATGAAGCTCTGATCGAACCGGTCTGCCAGGCGAGTCTAATTTCCATAGGGCGCGGCCGGTTGTTATTCTCGAATCCCGCCGCCACCACGCGCACCCATCTCACCGTGCGACTAAGCAAAGACGGCGGCGCAACGTGGAAGGCTTCACGGCTGCTCGAGGAAGGGCCTTCAGCGTATTCCTCGCTCGCCCTACTGCCTGGCGGCACCATCGGATTGCTGTACGAACGCGGTGAACGGAGTCCGTACGAGCAAATCGCCTTCGCGCACTTCGATTTGTCGTGGGTCACGCATTGATGGCTATGGTTTACTGGCCAAATGACCCTATATTTCGATCTTTCCGGCAAGGTGGCGCTCGTGACCGGCGCTTCTTCCGGAATTGGCGCGGCGACCGCGCAGGTGCTGGCCGAGCTTGGCGCGAACGTCGCGATTGGCTTTTTCAATAATGCGGACGGAGCCGCTTACACCAAACAGCAGGTGGAAAAAGCCGGTCGGAAAGCCGCTGTCATCCACGCCGACATGCGCGAAACGCCGGAAGTTCAGAAGCTCGTTAGCCAGACGCGCGACCAGCTCGGGCCTATCGATATCTTGATCAACAACGCGGGCTCCCTCATCCAGCGCCAACCACTCATGACTATGCCCGAAGAACGTTGGGACGAGGTCATCAATCTCAATCTGAAGAGTGTTCTGCTGTGTACCCAAGCAGTCGCGCCGTCTATGGTCGAGCGCAAAGCGGGCAGCATCGTAAACATCGTCTCCATCGCCGGCAGGAATGGCGGTGGGACAGGCTCAGGGGCATACTCAACCGCCAAAGGTGGTCTCATCACCTTGACAAAGGCCTGGGCCAAGGAACTCGCACCGCACAATATTCGGGTCAACGCTGTTTCGCCGGGAGTGATCGATACACCGTTCCACGAAGTCTTCTCAACTCCCGAAATGATTGCCGGCTTCGTCAAAACGATTCCGATGGGCCGCGTAGGCACATCGCTCGAAACCGCGACCGCCATTGCCTTCCTGGCATCTGGTGCCGCCAGCTACATCACCGGGGAGACGATAGAGGTGAACGGCGGCCAGCTGATGTTATAGTGCGGGCTCAATGCGGCGATCTGAGGCGCGCCAAGAGGACCGCGAGACCGACAAAAAGTACCACGAGTCCTTGAAACGCCTTAGTCGTAACAGAGAAATTTCAACCGGCGCAAGACCGTTCTAGGCTCGAAATATGCTTGCTGAACAATCGCGTAAATGGGTCAACAGAACGAAAGACATCTGGTGTGAGTTGTTTCATAACAAGCCCATGTGGCCGGTCAATGGGCGTTACCAGTGCGGACACTGCTTCCGCTACCACCCTGTGCGCTGGGAACAAGTCCGCGCGAAGCACAGCGACGGAGAGCAGCGTACGCGCCAGACGGGATGGCGGGCACTCAACTCGTCGCTTCTATCAGCGCCACGCCTGGTGCTGGCGCGGGTTTATCCAGGGAGGCGCTGAATGTTCCGCATCGGGCGGTTTTCCCGTGCTCTGACACAACGGCTTGGGACGTCCTGAACGCCCTGAGCGTGGGACTCGGCCGCTCGCACATAGCGCGAGCACCCGGATCTCGTCAACCCAAGGAATTGCTTACTGCATTTTTGGTTAACGATGCGGGCGCCGATCCGTTCGAAGCCGACGCCGAACCATGGGCGAGGCCGAGCGCCTGGGCGATAAAGATGGGCCACCAGGACATCGTTGCCCTGCTAAACGAGCATGGCTACTGAGGATTAAGGCCCGCTCGCGTTCGCACCAGCGCGCCGGCTCCCACTGCTAATCCCGCCATCGCTACCAGTACCAGCAACAAAAGATCGTGTTCCCCACTCGTCTTCATAAATTTGAACGCGTATTGGCCCCAATTATTGAAAGCTCCGTGCGCGACCGAGACCAGCAACAGGCTCTCTGTCTTGAACCAGAGGAACGCCAGGAGCAGACCGGCCCCGAAAGTTCCCAACGAGTGAACAACCGCCAGTTCGAGGGGAGATATGTTCTCGACATGCAGGATGCCGGAGAGTGCGTAAGGAATATGCCATAACGCCCAAATCAACGCGCTCATTACTGCTGCCCGGCGCGTACCGAAACGGGTAGCCAGGCGTGGCAGCAGTAATGAGCGCCAACCGATCTCTTCGAAGAACGCTAAGAATGATACGACGATCAACCCCGCCAGCGCGTTCAGTATGATGCGCCCGGCAAGAGCTGGCGTATGGTAAAAGCCGTTTAGCCACGGAACCTGAACCCACGGCAGCTTTCCCTCAAAAATAAGGACACTCGGCAGGGCGACCGCATGAATTGCCAATGGCATTATGAAAAGCGCCGCCGGAAGCCAGCCGAGCGGCAGATGCATTCCGTCAATGCCGAGCGGGACTCCCGAGGCAAAGTGCGCGGCGAGCACGCCCAGCGCGGGCAGGAACATCGTTAAGGGAGAAAGCCACAAGAAAGGGCTGTTGGCTCCGCCCGACAACCCAATGACGATCGATAGCAGAATGGCTCCGCCGAATACGGCGCTGAGAAATACGGCGATTTCACGTTTGTGATCGTCGCGCCCCGCCATCCTCAGAAATGGGTATGCGATTCACTTGGAGCGGGCGATTCTCCGCTCGAAACGCGCGTCGCCCGGAAAGTGCCCTTGTAGTCTTGAAACGTCCATTCTCCCTCCAGCGCTTCGCCCGCCAGATCGCCCTTCAACTTCAAAATCCCAGGACCGGCTTCCTCCGATGTCACAGGAATTTCGACATTCAGCTTCCCATTTGAAAAGGTGCCCTTCACGTCGCCATCCCGCCATTTGCCGGTCACCTTCTCGCCGTCCTGGCGAAATATGGGCTCTATGACCCGTTCTCCATCCTCGGTCTGCAAGACGCAGTGCCATTTCCCGGACACGTTACCGGCGGCTTGCGCGATGAGTGCAATGGTAGCTACAGACAAGACCCACCACCGTCTAGTCATCGGCCGAGTCCGTCCAGGCTTTTTTGTACTTTGGCTTATTGCGAAGGGGTTCGGTTTGAAGGACTCGCGCGGCGGGCGGTGTACCCACCCGCTTCCGGGCCACCGCCCTCACGCGCTTATTTTTGTCGAGTTTCGGGTGCCTCAAGCTGCCATTGTACGCGCAGATGTGGGAGCAAATGCCAATTCGACAAATTCGGCCTCGAATCGAGCCTCTTCGGCCGGATTCTCCGAGGGCCGCAGCCTGCGGCACACCGTCCGTAAGCTTTCTTCCAAAGGACGATTCGCTGCCTCGTCGCCGAGGACCAGTTCCGCCAGCTCGCGGGCAGCTTTCCGCGCGGTATCCGGTGATGTGGCGAACATCAGTGCGTCATAACGCGCATTGATCGCCGCTTGTGTGTTTCTATCCATGATTGTCCTCATCACTTTAGATGCACGAGCCAGGATTTTGGCTCATTAGAAGACGGCTTCGCCGATAAGTAACGTACAGGACGGCTCTCGGGCGGCAACCTGCTTGACGGGCAGTAACTCCTTATTTTTCAATGTGGAATGCGTCACAAGTCCTCGAAGCTGTAAGCGGCTGCTCCCCGACCGAGATTCTGCTCCCGGCTGGCGCTGTACTTTTTGCGCTTCTCCTGATCGGTTACCTCGTCCGTAGCTGTTTTGCCCTGCGGGCACGGAAGTGGCACGCCGAGCTTGCCTCCGAGGTTTCAAAGCGCAAAACCGTCGAAGCCGCCAACCAGATCAAAGCGGATTTCCTCGGCTACATGAGCCAGCAGATTCGTATCCCCCTGAACGCGATTATCGGGTTTACCGAACTCGCGCTTGATACGCCGCTGAGTCCCGTATTGCGGGATTATCTAGGCACTGTGCGCACATCCGCCGATTGGCTGAACCATGTTGCCAATGACGTTCTCGAATTCGCGCGCATTGAAGCCGGCACTCTCAAGCTCGAACAGGCCGACTTCTCTCTCGCCGAGTGCGTTCGTTCCACGGTGAACATTGTGCGCGCTGAAGCCGATGCCCGCCATCTTGCCCTGAAATATAAGGTCGACGAAAAAATCCCGGCTCTCCTCCGCGGCGACGCCGGACGGCTGCGGCAGATACTTTTCAATCTGGTCGAGAACGCCGTCAAGTACACGATCTCCGGCAGCGTCATTGTCACTGCTCAAGTCGTCAATGTCTCCGCAAGCTCGGTTGTCGTGCAATTTAAGGTTGCCGACACCGGCATCGGGATGTCGGAGGGAAAACAGAAGGATATTTTTGAGCCTCTCGCACACGGTCCGTCAGTAGATACCAAGTGGAAAAGCTCGGCGTTCGGGTTGGGGATTTCGCAGCGGCTGGTGGGCATGATGGGTGGAACCATTGAAGCGCAAAGCATGCTCGGAGCGGGCACGACCCTCCATTTCGAGGTCTCTTTCGAAACCGCCGCACCGCCGCCCGCAGCCCCGCATGTCGACCAACCCGCCCGCCTCAACGGCACCCGTGGCCTTTCCGTTCTCGTTGCCGAAGACACCCGCGTTCTCGCCAAAGCTTTACTCGATGGGGGGAAGCACACGGTCATCGAAGCGGGCGACGGCCAGCAAGTGCTTCCGCTCTTTGCAGAACGGCCCGTCGATCTTGTTCTGCTCGACATCGATCTCCCGCACATCGACGGCATGGAAACTACCCGCAAGATTCGTGTTGCCGAGCAGCCCGGCAGCCACGCTTTGATCTACGCTCTTACTGCCAATACCTCGCCCGCCGAGCGCACTCGCTTTCGCGCGGCCGGTCTCGATGGGTTTTTGTCGAAACCGGTGGACGTCGATTCCTTCCTCAATATCGTTGCCGCTGTCTCACACGCTCCGCGACCAACTGCTGAGTCTCCGACAACTCCTTCCCTGCGAGTGTGAGCCGCGGCGGCCGAACCCGCTGGCTGCCCATACCGACTTCTTCTTGAACGAGCTTGATGAGTTGTACGAACTTCGGCACTGTGTCTAACCGCAGCAGCGGCAAAAACCATCGATATAGTTCGAATGCTTCCTCCCGTTTGCCCTCGGAAGCCAAATCGAATAACCTCACCGATTCGCCCGGGAACGCATTTACCAGCCCCGCGATCCAACCGATGGCTCCTGCATACACCGCTTCCACGATCTCGTCATCCACTCCGCATAAAATTTGTAGGCGCTCGCCGGCTATAGCGCGCAATGCAGACACGCGCCGTACATCCGCGCTCGATTCTTTGATCGCCTCCAGATTTGGATAGTGATCGAGCAGCTCGCGCACTTGTTCCGGAAGAAAGTCGGTCTTGTAGGCAATCGGATTGTTGTACAGCATAGCCGGCAGACCGGTCGCCGAAAGCACCGCGCCCACGTGCGCCCGCATCTCACGCCAGTCTCCTACATATACATAAGGAGGCAGCACCATCAGTCCATGACAACCCGCTCTTTCGGCCGACTGCGCCATGGCAGCAGCTTCGGCCGTACTCAGCGATGAAATGCCAGCGACTACGAACGCGCGGTCGCCTACTTCCGCGACGCACGTTTCGAGGAGCCGGTCTCTTTCTTCGCGCACCAGCGTGGCGCCTTCTCCCAGCGATCCGCCCACCACAATGCCGCGGCATCCATTGTCGACCAGCCACCGGCAGTGCTTTGCGAAAAAAGAATAATCAATCGAAAGGTCGTCATGAAACGGTGTCGTGATTGCCGGAAAGACTCCGCGCCAGACCATCTTTTTCATTACAAGTCCTCCAGAGATGCCAGACTACCGACCCGCGCCGGTAGCAGCGGCGGCCGCACTATGTCTGCCTTCCAACCAAAAAGAAATTCTGTTGCCACTCCGCAAATGCGCCCTTGGCAAGCTCCCATCCCGCAGCGCGTGTGCAATTTCGCGCCGCGTGCCGATGCGGCTTGTTGCAGCTTTTCATAAGTTACGTCCTCGCATCGGCAGACGATCGTCGCAGGGCGGGGAAGAGTTCGTAATTCGCCACGCAATGCAAACGTTCTTTTGAGCGCTTTGGCAAAGCTCCTGGCTCCGTCCCGTCTTCCAAAGAGACGGCGAGCCCGTTCGAACTCGCCGCATGCCGTGTACCCCGCGATCTCGCCTTCCACCACCGCTAAATCCACTCCTCCGATGCCGGTGCACTCACCCGCCGCGTATATCCCTTCGTTGGCTGTCCGCTGCCACTCGTCTATCTCCATGCGGCAGCCGAGCAGCGAAGCCAGCTCTGTGTTGGCATGCAGTCCATACGCGATTCCGGCATAGTCGCATTCTTCCGTCCAGATCTTGTTCCCCTGCCGTAGTCGTACCCTTTCAAGACGTCGGCCGCCTTCCGCCGCTTCCACCCGGCAGCCCGCCAAGTACCGCATATCTGCGAGCGCCAACCGTAATCCCGCGGCCTGCGTCAGCTTTGCCGGATAACGCAACATCGCGAACCCGAACCCAACGATCGTTTTCGCAGCCGCCTGCTCGGCAATCAATTTCACGCGCGCGCCCGCTTGGCGTAAATGCGCCGCGACGGCCAGGAGTAGCGGACCACTCCCGCCGATGACGATTGTCTTCCCGCGAACGGATAACCCGGACTTCACCATTGCCTGCAATCCACCCGCTCCGAAAACCCCCGGAAGGGTCCAGCCGGGATAGGGAAGGAACAGCTCGCGCGCGCCTGTAGCTAGAATCAATCGTTCGAATCCCAGCTCGAATGATCTTTCACCTGCCTCAAACAACAACGTTCGCTCGCTCGATCCGCGGGCGATCGCCTGCGCTCCGAAAATAGTCTCGATCCCTGGCGTCTGCCATCGCGTCTTCGAGGCGCCCCGCCAAATCTGGCCGCCCACGCTCGCATTGTCGTCCACCAGAATCACGCGTGCGCCGCTCTCCGTTGCTCGGGTCGCGGCCGCCATCCCTGCCGGGCCAGCACCGATTACCAGCACGTCCGCCTTCCTCATAACGTACGGATCACCATCCCGTCACGCGCCTCGATCTGGCAGCTCCTCGAATGTGCCCGCCCATCGATCGTCACCCGGCATTCAAAGCAAATGCCCATTCCGCACAGGGCCGCCCGCGGCTCGCCTGTAATAGAGCTGCGGAAATGAAACTCGCCTGCTTGGAAAAGACTCGCCGCAACGCTCTTTCCCCGCGCCACGCGCACCGTCCTCCCGTTCACTTCGATCGCGATCTCATCATGCATGCAGCACGAACCGCCTTGCCGCTTCATACGGCGCGCGGGCAATCGCCGAAACTCGGCCTAGAATCTCGTCGGCCAGAAGACGTGCCGTCGCAAGGGACGTTGAGATACCAAGCCCTTCATGGCCTGTCGCGAGATAGACTTTCTTATAGCCCGGGCATACACCGATCAGGGGAAGATTGTCCGGGGTCGCCGCGCGAAATCCCGTCCACGTCCGAATCGTCGAAAGATTCCGAATTGACGGCATGTACTCGATCACCCGCGCCAGCATTTTCGCGAGCATCGGCGCTTCGGTCGATTCATCCTTCACTCCGAGCTGCCGGGACGATCCGATAAGAATCTGCCCGGTTTTCCGCGGCTGGACATTAAAAGCGACCGAATCGGCAGTCGTCGAATGAGCGTTTTTCAAATAGCCCAGCTCGATTAGCTGATGCCGCACAAAGCCAGGGTACCGGTCCGTGATTGCCAGATGTCCTTTGCGCGGATGCACTGCAATTCCCGGTGTCAGATCCGCCGCCGCGCCCGTCGCCAGCACCGTCACTCCAGCGGAGACACGAGTCCCGTCGTGAAATTCCACCCCGTCTTCCGAGACTCCATTCACCCGTGCCCCCAGGAACAAACCCCCGCCCGTTTCCGTCACCCGGCGCGCCAGGTACTCGGCCGCACTCGGTGGATAGCACACGCTATCGGCCGGAAGGAGCAATCCACCCGCCAGCCCGGCCCGCAGCTTAGGTTCGGCCTCCGCAAGTTGCGGGGCGTCCAGCATTTCAGCAGGCACATTGCGCGCTCGGTAGAACGCGTATTTTCGTTGGGCTTCGTCCAATTCTTCCTGATCGGCAGCTATCCACAGCGCGCCGCACGGCAAATACTCGGCCGCGGGCGGCAATTGTACCGCCAGCTCATGCCACAACGCCTGCGAATACGAAGTCAGCGCGAACTGCGCTTCCGAATCGTCCATCACAGCGAGGTGTCCCATCCCTGCCGCCGTCGCTCCGCCACCTGTATAAACATTTTGATCGCAGAGCGCCACCCGCAATCCTGCATCGGCAAGTTCCCTGGCGCACGCTGTGCCTACAATTCCCGCGCCCACCACGACCGCATCGTAGGAACAGGCTGTCATCGTTGCCGGAAGTACGTGCTGTAAGGCTCGCCCTTTATCTCGTAAAACGGCTTGAACCGTCCATCGAGTTCGCCAGTGAGCGTTATTTCCGGAAACGTATCCGCGGGGGGGTTCACTGCCACCATCATCAGCGGACCCTTCATCGCCGCCACAATATCCCTATTACGGTCGTCGATCGCTTGTCTCCTCACTGTCAGCGGAAGGTCCAGCTCAATGATGTCGCCGTCTTTCCATTTGCGCCGTATGGCGACAAATGTCCGCGGCGTTCCGGCGCCGTTCCAGGCTTTCCCATTCACGCGGATTTTCGGTAAACTGGGCGCCCAACCGGGTATGCGCAAATGCACTGTAAAGTCTTGCGGCTTGGCAGTCTCAATGCGAAATTCCACACCGCCTTCGGCGGGGTAACGTGTCGTCTGAATCAAACGAACGGGCGCGCCGCTCTTTGTCCAGCGAACTTCTGAAGGGGTGTACAAGTTCACATAAATACCGTTCGCGTTATAGAAGTAAACATTAATCGGATAGTCCGCTACGCCCTGTATCAGCGTTCCGGAACAGCAAGGCCACTTGCTGTGATAAAAAGTCTTCACAGCACGCGCCTGATAGTCGGAGTAATAAAAGAAGCCGCCGTCGGTCATCGGATCGGTCGCGCCGAGCAGCGTGTTGTATAACACTCGCTCGAGGCCGTCGCCATAGCGTGCTTCTCCCGTGAACCGCAGCAGATACCGTGCCAGCTTGGTTTGCGCATAACAGCCGCACGGCGTCTCAAAATGATCGCGCGTCGACGTCAGGCTGGCCGCCAGCTTTCCTTCATGTGGTACCACGAAAGCTTCTTTTGGACCCCACCCGCCCGAAGCGTATTGCTGCGTCTCATCGAGCATGTCCCAGGCGTTCCGGGTAGCTGCGAGATATTTCGGATCGCCCAGCATCAGGTACGCTTTTGCGGCTGAGCTGAGCGCAATCACGTGACTATAAGCATGCTTGCCCGGAAGCAAGTTCTTATTCTGCGCGAGCGGATCGAAATACAAACCATCCAGCAGATATTTCTTCGCCATCTCAAAATATCCGGGGTCTCCCGTCACCTCGTAAGTCGCGAACAAATTTTCGGGAAGAATATAAGGCTCGTCGTACGGGGCTTGCTTGGGACTGTTTGGTCCCCGATCGTAGGTATGATCCGGAATATAGGCCTGTGCCCCGCGCACCACGCGTCGCAACAGGTCCCGCGCCTCGCGGATCCCCGCAAGCTGATAAGCGTCGATCAGCCCAGCTTCATATTTATCGAGGATGTAGCACGGCCATGTGGTCGATGCCTTCTTGCTGGCAAAGGGATTGTCGTCGGTGCCCAGCGTCGCGGCATATCCCATAACGAGTTCGCGAACTTTATCCACTGCGCCGTATCGCGCCAAGCCAGAAATATATTGACCAAGACCATGGCCCGGTACGAAGCCCTCGGCATCATACCAGCCGCCCATGTCTTCACCGGGCGCGGCGAGCCCGGCTTTCTGGCGGTAAACCTTCAGCAGGCGGTCATTATCCAGCGCCAGATAGAAACGATAGATCCGGTCGTACTGATCCTTCAGCGGCCCGCCCGTGAGCTTTACGTCTCGATAGGAAAATTCGTGCAGCTTCTCCCGCTCGGGGACTTTGCGCCACGCCAGGACGCTCACCGCCGCGCTGCCTGTAGTCTGCAAAAATCTTCTACGCGAAGTGGCAGTCACGTTCATACCGATACCACAAGCATCCGCTACTGTGGATAGGTTGCCACCGACACTTGCTTTCATCCATACCAGCCATGTGCTGATTCCCGCCTTTAACGCTCTCGCCCGCCGCGAGTTGCCGGACATTAAAGTCTTCCACATGGTCGATGAGAGCCTGATTCAGAACACCATTGCCGCCGGCCACTTGACCCGGCAAACCACCCATCGTCTGGTTCAGATGATCGGGTCCGCTAATCAGGCCGGCGCGAACGCCGTCCTGGTGACCTGCTCTTCGATCGGCCAGGCTATTCCGGTTGCGCGCGCCGTCTACGATTTCCCGATCCTGCGTATCGATGAAGCCATGGCCGAACAAGCCATTCAAACCGCCGCCCGCCTGGGTGTCGCCGCCACTCTGAAAACCACGCTCGAGCCGACTGTCGGCCTCCTCCGTACGACGGCAGCCGACCAGCATCGCCCTATCGAAGTGCTCGAGTGCCTCTGTTCCGGAGCGTTTGAAAGCGTTCTGGCCGGCGATACCGAAACCCACGATCGCATCGTCTCTGAAGCTTTGACTGGACTGGGAAAACAAGTGGACGCCATTGTGCTAGCGCAAGCCTCCATGGCGCGCGTCGTCGAGAATCTCGCCCCGGGCGCATTGACTGTCCCGGTCTTCTCGAGCCCCGAACTCGCAGTCCGGCAAGCCCGCCGAATTCTCTCCAAGTAGAATCTCCTTGCGCAACCGAACTGGCGTCCTGTCGCTGCTGTGCGCGCTCGCCATTATCACCTTCCTCGATCGCCTCTGTATCTCCGTCGCCGGTCCACGTATGCAGGCCGATCTTCATCTTTCCGCGGTCCAGTGGGGTTGGATTCTCGGCGCATTCGTTCTGGCCTACGGAATATTCGAAATACCCTCAGGCGCGCTCGGCGATCAATACAGCCATCCGCGCATGCTGGTTCGCATCGTGCTGTGGTGGTCGCTGTTTACTTCGCTGACCGGTGCAGTCCGCGGCTTCACGCAACTGCTTGCCACAAGATTCCTATTCGGTCTGGGTGAAGCGGGCGCTTATCCGAACATGTCCGGCGTGATCGTGCGCTGGTTTGAGCCTGCCGGCCGCGCGCGGGCGCAATCGTTCATCTGGGCCGCCAGCCGCTTGGGAGGCGCGCTTTCTCCGCTGCTGGTCGTGCCTCTCCTGCGCTGGATCGATTGGCGGTCCACTTTCGCCGTACTCGGTGTCATCGGTGTGGTGTGGGTAATCGTCTGGCGCGCCTGCTACCGCGATGCTCCGCTCCCGCGCTCCGCCAGTCTCCCCCATCCTTGGCGGCGTCTCTTGGGCCATCGCCAAATCTGGCTGATCTTTGTCATGTACGGCTGCTACTCGTGGGGCTCCTGGTTCTTCATGTCGTGGTTCCCCGTTTTTCTGGTCCGCGGCTGCGGTTTCAGCGAAGCCGAAATGGGAATCTATTCGTCTTTGCCCTTTCTGCTCGGCGTCGTCGGGAATCTCACGGGCGGCTATGTGAGCGACCGACTGGTCACACGGTACGGATTGAAATTCGGCAGAAGATCCGTCGCCTGTGCGAGCCTTGCCGCATCGTCTCTGCTCGTTGCGGGTTTGGCATTCACGCGAAACAAAGCCGCGATCGTCGTCTTGTCTTCCTGCGGATTTGGGGTCATGGACCTGATGCTCCCGGTCTCCTGGGCGGTCTGTCTCGATATCGCACCGCGTCACTCGGGTACCGTCACCGGCATCATGAATAGCGCCGGCCAACTCGGCGGATTCTTATGTACCGTGTTGTTCGGATACTTAGTCCAGATCAGCGGCAGCTACCACTCGCCGCTCTGGATCATCTCCGGTATGTTGCTCTTCAGCGCATTCTTGTTCTCGAAAATCGACCCTACTTGCGAACTCGAAAGCTAGCCGCATCTCCCCGCTCGCACGGCGCCAAAAAAATCCTTCGGCCCGATCTGTCCGCCCTTGAACACCAGTTCCAATCCGTCCGTGTTCCCATTCGTCATGTGCGCACGGCACAACGGTGCACCCGGGGCCATCGGCGCAAGCATGGTCAGTGCATAAGCTCCCAACTCGCGGCCGGCGTGGGTCGCCGTATCCCCGCCGGCGATGATTGCGCGTTTCACCCGTGATGCCGTCAACAGCTCGCGCAACAGCTTGCCCATCTGTTTCCCGAGCGCATCTCGATCGACTTTCCCTGTGATGGTGCCTCCGCGCGCGCTGTATACGACTACGCTCTTACCCGTTTCGAGATGTCGAAAAGCCGCTTTAAAAAGTCCTGCCCGCGCCGCTTCGGCGCCCCGCTCATTCGAAAGAGCCGGGGCATCGATCGGTATACCCATGAACCCATTGGCAATCGCCCACTGAACCTGCCGCTCTGTCGCTGCCGAGAGACTGCCCGCCATCACAATCAGCCGGTCTACCGGTCCCGGATCCGAAAAATCGTCCGCCGTCTTGAGCAAACCAGCCGTGCGCCAGTGCACCGCTAGACCATGCGTAAAGCCCGAGCTACCCACCACGAAACACCCCTCTGTCCGGCGTTTCCAGATCAACGCGGCGGTCCGCCGCAGTGCTTCCCGATTTATGCCATCGAACAGCACACCCGCCGGTTCATCTTCGAGTAGCCGGTCCAAATGTGCTTCCGCATCCAGGCTTGCGAGCGCCACTGTGTCGAGTGACCTCACTTTGAGGTTCATTTGTTTTGCCAGATGCAGGCGCAGGTCGCTCTCTTCCATTGGGGTTACCGGATGCCGACTCATTGTCGGATGCCTGTCGATCCGGTGCACACCGTCTTCATCACCCGCGAATAGATGCGAGAAAAGCACATAGCGCCTGAGTTGTGGCGCCGCCGGAACAATCGGCACGAAGGTCGCCCCAAAAACCGCTTTGCCAATTTCGAGCGCGCGCCCAATATTGCCCACATCTGGAGCGCTGTCGAATGTGGAACACACTTTGTATTGGCAGATCGGCGCTTTTAGCGCCCGCAGCTTTTTGAAAATCCCAGGCAGATTGGCCGACATCCACTCAGGAGATCGGCTGCGGCTCTCCCCGGCCACTCCGATTGCCGCCGCATCGCTGAATTCCTTGAGCCGGGCCGCGTTTGGCATCTCGAGAAACAACACGCTCGCGACGCCATTCGATGCCAGCGCCTCCAACGCGTCCGTCGAGCCGGTAAAATCGTCACCATAAAAAGTGAGCGCTGGCCCGCTTCGTCCTTCGCGCTTCATCGCCCCCCAAACCTGCCGAGCGCCGCCCGCAGCTCCGGACGCGTGCTCGCATACTCGGCGAGCGGCGTCCCTGCAAGTGCCGCTTCCCAGGCCTGCTGCAAACTGCGCACACCCGCGTCGACGCCGCTGGGGTGCGCCAGAATGCCTCCCCCGCAGGCAAATATTAAGTCCGCCGATCCCAGCCCGCGGAACGTATCGGGAGCCTGTTTCGCGGATTGCCCCGAAGAGAAGACCGGCATAATCTCGCAGCCCTTGCTCTCTACCTCGAACATAGGCGTCAGGCATTCCCGCGCTGATTCCATCACCGATTCATCGCTCTCGCAGAACTTGTTGCTGAGTCCATTTACGTGCATATGGTCCACTCCGGCTAATCGCCAGAATTTTTGATAGGCCACATAACTCATCCCGATCGCGGGCGATCGCCCATAGATCCCCCAGCCGTTGCGATGCCCGTGAATCGCCACTCCGCTCGCGCTTCGCAAAGCGTGGAGCGCCGGTAACCCAATGCTATTCAAACTCACCATTGCGCAGGTCCCGCCCAGTTTCTGCACTCCGGCCTGCCGCTCCAGCATCTCGTCCAGTTCCCCTGTGATATTTGCCGCGTACATCACCTTCTTACCAGTCTTGTCGGCATGCGCATTGATCACCTGCATGACAGCTTCAACCCGCTCCGCGAACGGGCAATGCGGTCCATCGGCCTGCAGTTCGTCGTCTTTAATAAAATCGATCCCGCCCTCCGCCAGACTGCGCACCAGCTCGGCGGTAGCCTCCGCCGTCATTCCTACGCTTGGCTTGATGATCGTTCCAATGAGGGGCCTCCGCTCCACGCCGCATAACCGGCGCGTCCCCGCAATCCCGAACTGCGGTCCCGCATAGCGCTCGAGGAACGCCGATGGAAAAGTAACGTCCAGTAGCCTGAGCCCTGAAAACGGTTGCAACTCGAACAGGTTGCCCGCCACCGTTGCCAGCACGTTCGGAAGCGAGACGCCCATATTGGCGAGCGGCCAGGATAACGTCACTTCTGCCCGGCGATAAACAGCGGGCCCGTTTTTGGGCGTGCCTGCGCCGGGTAAAGATGGGCTACCGACGCTCTCTTTCTCGATAATCCGCTCCACCCGCGCCGCGTGCCGCTCTCGTAATTCGTCGGATTCCCCCGGTACGCGTGTAAATGTGCCGGTGGACTGCTCGCCCGCCATGATCTCTGCCGCATCTTCCAAGGGGAATGCCGTCTCGATCCAGTACCGGGCACACAACCGGTCAACCATCCATCCTCACTTTCCGCGATTCTGCCGGCTTCTCAAACGCCACATTTGTCGGCGCTTAGCCCGATTGTAGTCGAGAAATCTCTGCTTCCCCTTCTATTCCCGTAAGAATACTCATTCAAAAGCTCGATCAGCCCGATACGTATTGAGTGAGCCCTCTCTGTAGCCCAGACGCCAGGACGGGGTCAGGTGCGGGTGTCTCGTCGCTCGAAACCTCCATGTCGCTGCGCGTCGCCGAAGTCGTAGCCGCGCTCTCGCAAGCCCTCGACCTGGGGTCCGGATCCGCCCGGTGGCATTCTGTCCGCACTTGCATTTTGGGTATGCGTATTGCCGCTGAACTCAAATTGCCGGCAGAAACACAAGCGGACCTCTATTACGCGCTCCTGCTGAAGGATGCCGGCTGCAGCAGCAACGCCTCCCACGTCTACAACGTGCTGGAGTCTGATGATATTGCCGCCAAACGCGATGTAAAGAAGACGGACTGGACGCGGCTGAGCTGGGAAACATTGCAATATGCCCTCACCCACGTGGCTCCAGGCAGGCCGTTTCTCGAACGCGTTCGCACCATTCTCCATGTGGCGGCCGTACAAAAGAGACACACGCGCAAGGTCACCGTCATTCGCTGCGAGCATGGTTCTTCCATGGCGCGCCTCATGGGGTTGCCAGAGACGACCGCAGAGGGCATAGGTGCACTGGACGAACATTGGGACGGTAGCGGACATCCGGATGGCCTTCGCGGCACACAAATCCCGATTTCCGCTCGCATCATGTTGCTTGCCCAGACTCTGGATGTTTTTTGGACCAGTGCCGGTCCCGAACAAGCTCTCGAAATCATCACCGACCGTAGCGGCACATGGTTCGACCCACGGGTTGTTCGCGCGGCACGTTCATTGGCGAAAAGGCAAAGGCTTTGGGCTGACCTCGAAACCAATACTCCGCTCCCGCTGGCCCTTTCTCTCGAGCCTCGCCAACTGGTCATGTCCGAAGGCGACGTCAGCCTTGATGCCGTTTGCCAGGCTTTCGCCCAGATCGTCGACGCAAAATCTCCTTTCACGTACAATCACTCGAACGGTGTTGCGAACGCTGCCGTTGCGATCGCTAGAAAAATGGATCTCCCGCCCGCGCGCGTCCTATTCATTCGCCATGCCGCCTACCTGCACGACCTCGGCAAAATGGCTGTCTCGAATGCGATCCTCGAAAAGCCGGGCAAGCCGGATGAAGCCGAATGGCAGATCTTGCGGAAGCATCCAGCTCACACCTGGAATATTCTTCGCTCGGTGAGAGGCTTTGAGGAATTGGCTGACATCGCGGCCTCGCACCATGAAAAGCTGAATGGCACTGGCTACCACCGCGGCCTGACGGCGGAACAATTGCCGCTCGAGGCCAGAGTCCTGGTCGTCTCTGACATCTTTGACGCTCTCTCCGCCAAGCGGCCCTATCGAGATTCGCTGCCGCTCGAAAGAGTTTTCGAAATCATGCGCAAAGAGGCGCCTCACGCCTTGGATGCCTCTTGCCTCGAAGCTCTTGAGCAAACCGGTATCGGTTGCGATCAGTCCTTTACGGACCTCCATACTCTCCAAAAGACATTGGCGCAAACCGGCCTGCGATCGCGGTCTGTGGTGCAAGACGCCGAGTCTCTCGCCCTGGCAGAAACCGTTCTGTAACTTTCTTCTTAAACCGAAATCGCGCGTGTCAGCCAGCCGGCTTCCCGGCAATATGCCGAATGCTCGCCATCATCGCCTCCGGCTCGAAAACGTTCTTCCAATCGGGCCGGAAGAGCCGTTTCCGTGCGTCGTCAATAGCCTGGAGCGCGCCATCGGAAAACGTAGCACCCTCAAATTCCTGAAAGACGATCCCCAGTTCCACCTTCAAGTGACCTAGTACGAAATCGCGTGCCGCCTCGCGAGGCACGCCACGCCTCACGGCCTCATCCGTCGCTTCTCGCACGATCGTGAGGCAAGTCCCCAGCACTGTCTCCGACAAAACCGGCTCCAGAATCCCCATCTGTTCGGCGGAGCAGCGATGCGCCAGCTTCACCGGCGCATAAATCGCGCGGGCGATCTGTTCTCCTTCCGTGTATGCTGCTTCCGGGCCTTGTACCAGGCAGCACACGATATTCTGCACCGCATGCACGCCTCCAAAAAAGTCGCGTCTGCCTTCTTGCGTCGCCTCGTCTCCAAACACCGACGGATGGCATGGATGCGCCACGAAATAGATCAAATCTTCGCGCTTCGGTAACACACCGGCGAGCGGCGCTGCAATATCCAGCGCGATCACCATAGTCCCGTTCGCAAGCTGCGGCGCAATCTCCGTCACAATGGCGCCGATACGGTTATCCGGCAGCGCCAGGATAACTGCCTCCGTTCCGGCGAGTCCTTGTTCGAGCGGAACAACCGGAATGCCGCGTTTAGCGAGCACCGCTTTCCCGCGTTCGCTGATCTCCACATGCCGGACCGTATAGTTCATCTTCGCAAGATTATCCGCGATACGGCATCCCATCTTGCCGCCGGCGCCCAAAAGTGTGATGGTCTTCATGCTGTTTTTTGAAATCGAATCGCCAGATATGGCTTGCCCGGCAGCTTTAACGAAAACTTGCCTCGATAGCTTCCGTCAAAAGGCGTAGTCGTCATCTCCCATGGATCGAGTAAGTCGCCTCGGAACGGTCCGGCGTCCTCGGGCAATTGGAATTCGTATTCTGCCGGTTGATGCAAATCGAAAAAATATAAATAGTAGTCCTTCGCTTTGGCGATACATGGATAGTAAGGATTAGGCATGGCTTCGAGACCGGCGGCTGGCGCGTCTTCAAATACTTTTTTCAAAAACGCAATCCGCTTCGGACTCTCCCCGAGTAATTGGCCGCCTTTGGAAATCCAGGCCGCTCCATCTCTGCCGTGATACGTCTCTCCATGTCCCACATACGCGCCCGATGCCATTCCCATCCAGAACCTCCGCATCATCTCGTGCCCTGAAAGGTTACCCCATCGCTTGTCGATGTCGCCCTCGTATTTGCATTCGTCAAACACGATCGGTTTCCCGTATTCCGACTGCCATTGTCCCGTGCTCTCGAATTGATCGCTCTGCAAGCTCAAATGCGTCACCCACGGCTTCGCATAATCGTAAAACACTTTGCTGTAGTGGATCGACCGCAAGTGCCCGTAGGGGTCGCTCTGTTGGACGATCCGGAAAAAATCGTCCCAATCCGGCTGCGTCTTCGTCTTCACGAGATCGTATTCATTTGCAATCGACCACCAGACATTGCGATAGGCCGCATAGCGAGCGACCACGTAACGCAGGTACTTCTGATTCAATTCGGTTGGCAACGCCCCGTAACCCACCCGATCGTACGGATGAAACAGGATCAGATCCGCTTGAATCCCCGCATCGCACAGATCCTGTATGCGTTTGTCCAGGTGTTGAAAAAATGTCACGTCGAAACTGAGATCGGTCTCGAACGGCCGCCGTACCGGATCGCTCTCGGTCGGCAGAATGCACATACGTACCTTATTAAAGGGCGAGCTCCGTAGACTTCGAAGGGTCCGCCCTTCGAGTTGTTCGTCTTGATGTATCCAGCCATAGCAAGTCGTGCCGAATGAAACATGCGGCGTGCCGTCGGCATGGCACAGGTGTCGTGGGTCGTGTACCATCACTGGCCCGTGATTACCCTGCGAAGGTGGACCGCAACGAAAGCTACCCTTCGCGCCTTGGTTGGTTACAAATGTCCATTCGCCCGTACTATCGGGCATGAAGCGAATCCGGTACAAGTCATTCCCGTCATAAAATCCCCGGACATTGATCTCCCGATTACCTGTCCGAAACACAGCCGAAACGTCCCCATCTCGCGATCCAGGGAAACTTGCCTCATAGATTCCCCACCGCTCGACAGACGTTGGGGCCTTTTGCTCTTCCCTGGCGAACGCCGTCGACCCGAGTCCGGCCAGTACACCTCTGCGGGAAATTTTCACATTCATCATTCTGTGATAGGCTGATTCCACTGGTAACACCATTCTTTTGGTTCGGGGTAACAATTATATGCGTGTGCTCTTGCTCCTCCTCGTAGGAGTCAGTCTCTCCTTTGCGCAGGGTTTCGGTTCCCTTGTTGGCACTGTCACCGATCCTTCCGGCGCCGTTGTTGCCGGAGCGAAAATTACCGTCACCAATCCCGCGACTGGCCAGACGCGTGAAGAGTCAACCAACGCACAGGGCTATTTCACCGTCGCTTCGCTCAAGCCCGCCACCTACGACGTCAGTGTCTCCGCAGCTGGCTTCAGTCAATCGACCCAGAAAGGCGTAACACTTCTTGCCGACCAGAGCGTGACCGTGAATACGACACTGGCAATCGGTAAGGCGGCCGAAACTATTTCTGTTACGGGCGAGCCGCCGCAGATCAATACGACTTCCGCTACTCTCAGCCAGGTTGTAGATCAACGTAAAGTCGTCGACCTGCCGCTTAACGGCCGCAACGCCGCCTCTTTGCTTCTGGTTGTCGCCGGCGCCATTCCGTCGCCCGCCAACGATGTGGATCAGGGCAATACGAAAACGTTCCCCACCGTCGTCACCGTTTCCACCAACGGCGCGCGCCAGAACCAGGTTAGTTTTCGTCTCGACGGCGCCAACAATAACGACCTGTATACGAACGTCAATCAGCCCTTTCCGTTTCCCGACGCGTTACAGGAGTTTAGCGTCCAAACCAGTAACTACAGCGCCCAATACGGCGGCAACGCTGGCGGCGTCGTAAACCTCGTTACGAAATCGGGCACCAATTCCTTGCACGGCGCTGGCTTCGAGTTCGTGCGTAACGCTGTTTTCAACGCACGTAATTTCTTTGCTCCCACTATCGACCAAATTAAGCGCAATCAGTACGGCGGCACGATCGGTGGGCCAGTCATCATCCCAAAGCTGTACCACGGCAAAGACCGCACCTTCTTCTTCTTCGGTTACCAGGGAACGAAATTCCGCAACGTTGGTAATACCAGTAGTGCTTTTCTGCCTACCGCCGCGGAGCGCGGTGGTAATTTTTCCGCGCTGCTCGACGCTGCAAGTCCCGCCAACCAATTTCACAAGAGCATCCCCATCTTCGATCGAAACGGCATTCGAATACCTGGAAATATTCTGCAGGCCAGTCAGCTTGATCCCGCGGCCCAGGCCTTCCTGAAGTACCTGCCGATATCCCCCGCCGCTAACGGCCAGTTATTCTATTCACAGCCGGTAATCCAGAATTTCGATGAGTACGTCGCCCGCGGCGATCATGCAATCTCGGACCACGACCATCTCTCTCTCCGTTATTTCTACGATCGCTTCACTAACGCCGGATTCCTCGATCCTCAGAATTATCTGAGCTTTCAAAATTTCTCGACTATCATTTCGCAGAATGCGCTAGTCGGAGAGACGCACGTATTCGGTCCTGCGGCAGTCAATGAATTTCGTGCCAGCTTCTCGCGCGAAACGTCCAACCGCGGTCCCGCCGAAGGCAGCATCGGTCTCACCGATCTCGGAGTCAGCATCTGGCAACCGCCCACTGCCAAAACTATCGAAGGTATCAATGTCAGTGGCTATTTCAATCCCGGCCAGACCGACCCCGCCGCATTCATCCGCAATCAATACAACTTGAGTGACGATTTCAGTCTCGTGCGCGGCAAGCACAACCTCACCTTCGGTGGTTCAGCTATCCGCGCCCAGGTCCTGCTCCGCAATCAGTTCCGTACGTCCGGTTCCTACAGTTTCACTTCTGACGTCAGCGGCGACGCATTGGCAAGTTTCATGCAAGGCTACGTCCGCACATTCACACAAGGCTACGGCGAATTTAAAGACAACATGTTGAACACGTTCAGTCTCTATGTTCAGGATGACTATCACGTCTCACGCCGCCTCACTGTAAACTTCGGTCTGCGCTACGATCCGCAATTTCCCTGGGAGGAGCGCAAGAACCGCATCGAACAATTCAGTCCCGCTGCATACGCGGCCAACGTTCGCTCTCAGGTCTACACCAACGCTCCTGCTGGCCTGCTGTTCCCTGGCGATCCGGGTGTACCTCGCTGGGGTGTCAAAGGCAGCTACAACAATATTGCCCCGCGCGTCGGATTTGCCCTTGATCCCACCGGCGATGGGAAAACCAGCGTTCGTGGCGGCTTTGGCATGTTTCACGATGCTTTGCAAAGCGGTGTATTCAACAACCGCTTCGTCGATGTGGATCCCTTTAGTCCGCAGTTCAGTTTGACCACGCCGGCCGGCACGTTTAGTAATCCGTACATCGGCCAGCGGGTTCCCTTTCCGGCGCCGTTCCCCCCGCCCAACGACGCCGTGTTTACACGTCCGGTTCTCGCCATCACATACGATCCGGCAAACGGCGGCAAGGCATTTACGCCTATCAACTACAACTGGAATCTTTCCTTCGAGCGTCAGGTCGCCGCCAGCTGGCTGGTGCGCGCTGCCTACGTCGGTTCGCGCGGCACACATTTCCAGGAAGCCTTGGAGATGAATCCCGCCGTTTATAGTCCTACTAATAAAGCTGGTACCGATGCTCGCCGCGCCTTCCAGCCTTTCGGTAGCATTTCCCAGGCGGCAATGGATGTGAATTCCACTTTCCACTCCGCTCAGTTCACTCTGCAAAAGCGCGTCTCTCATGGCGTCACTCTGCTTGCGAATTACACCTGGTCGAAGTCTCTCGATACCTCGCCCGCCGGCGCCGGCATTAGCGGCCCCGCGCAAGGCGGCAATTCGCCCATCCCCTGGAACTTCGCGGGACGTCATCAGGCCGATTACGGTCCTTCCGAGTTCGATCACACGCATCGTTTCGTCGTCTCCTACGTTTGGGATTTGCCTAAGTTTACCGATCGCAATGCCTTCATGCGTTATGTTGTCGGCGGATGGCAATGGTCTGGTATTGTCACTGCGCAAACCGGCAACACCTTTACCGTGCAGGCGGGTAAAGACCAGTCGCAAACCGGCCTCGGGACCGATCGTGCCAGCTTCACCGGTGTCAATCCCTACGGGGGCAATGCCTGCGGCAACTCCACTCCCTGTGTCAACTATCTGAATCCCTTGGCGTTCACCATCGCTCCCATAGGTGCGTTCGGCAACGTCGGCAAGGGCAGCCTGCGCGGTCCTGGTCTCTTCAGTTGGGACACCGGGCTTTTCAAGGATTTTCCGATCTCACGCGAGAGCGTCCATCTACAGTTCCGTGCCGAATTTTTCAACGTCCTGAACCGCACGAATTTCGCCAATCCGGGCGGATCCAACACCAATCCGAATTCCCCCACCACCAACGTTTCAGCCGGTGGATTCGGCACGCTTACCGCGGCCCAGGATCCTCGCATCGGCCAGCTCGCTTTGAAATTTATATTCTGAGCTTTGCCGAGTATCTCCGAAATCGAACGATGGGGCGTCTTTGAACTGGACGCCCCGGGCGCGGAATTCCGCCATCAGCATCGTGTTATCCGCATTGATGGTTTCGAAGACGGGGAAAACAAGCACAAAGTCCGCTTTATGCCGGACGCTACCGGTGAGTGGACTTACACTACGTCCACCGGCGAGACCGGTCGCTTTCAAGTAACTGCGCCGTCGCGCGGCAATCACGGGCCGGTGGGCATTTCAAACACATTCCACTTTGCCTATGCTGACGGAACATCGTACATTCCCATCGGCACGACCTGTTACGCCTGGACCCATCAAGGGGATGCTATTGAAACCCAAACTCTCGAAACCCTCCGCTCGGCCCCTTTCAACAAAATGCGCATGTGCATTTTCCCCAAGCACTACGCCTACAACAACAATGAACCCGAATTCCATCCATTCATCGGCGCTGCGTTCAATCCACTATTTTTCCGGCATCTCGAACGGCGCATCCAGCAGCTTGGGCAGTTAGGCATCGAAGCCGATCTCATCCTGTTCCATCCTTACGATCGCTGGGGCTACTCGAAAATGTCGCGCCAAGCCGACGACCGCTATCTACGCTACGTCATTACCCGCTTTGCTGCCTACCGAAATGTCTGGTGGTCGCTCGCCAATGAATTCGACCTCATGAAAAGCAAGGAGATGTCCGACTGGGATCGCTTCTTCCGCATCGTTGAAGAGAGCGACCCGTACGGTCACCTGCGTTCCATCCACTACAGCAAGACCATGTACGACCAATCGCGCCCGTGGGTCACGCACGTCAGCATGCAGGATGATGATTTCAGCAAAACGGTCGCCTGGCGCGATGCCTTCCGCAAGCCGCTCCTCTATGACGAATGTAAATACGAAGGCAACATCCGCCAACGCTGGGGCAACATCTCCGCCCGCGAGTTGGTCCGTCGTTTCTGGCTCGGAGTCACCCAAGGCGCATACGTCGGTCACGGCGAAACATATATACATCCACAGGACATCCTCTGGTGGTCGAAAGGCGGTGTCCTCCACGGCGAAAGTCCGAAGCGCATTGCCTTCCTGCGCCACATCCTCGAACAGGCCCCGCCCGGCGGCCTGAACCCCACCGGTGAATATTACCCTTCGGCCGGCCAGCCCGGCCGTTACTATCTCTATTATTTCGACTACCACCAGCCAAACGGCTACGAATTCGACCTGCCTCCGTCAGCCTCCTACAGGGCTGACCTCATCGATCCGTGGGAAATGACGATTACTTCTATCCCAGGCTCCTTCAGCGGCAAGTTCAGGCTCAGGCTTCCCGCTAAGCCCTATCTGGCCGTCCGCCTCCAAACGTAAATTCTTGTTTGTTCAACCAGCGTTTGATTTCTTAATGAGTGGCGTGCCGGCTCATCGCCGCGCCGGGACTTATCCCGCGCTTGAGCGAACTTTTACCAGTAACGCGGATATACTCATGGCTTGTCGCCAACCGACCTTGCGTCAGGAGAGAAGTTTGAACCGTCGACAACTGCTTAGCCTTGCCGGCCTTGCCGCGCCTTCCATCCGGCTATCCGCCCAATCTCGCAAACGGCGGGTGGTCGTCATCATGATGGACGGCTTCGGGCTTGAATGCTACGAAGCCTCGGCAATGCCTACTCTCAAAAAATGGGCGGCCGAAGGCCTGTTCGCACGCGTCCTGGATCAGATGCCTTCGGTTACCAATACGAACAACGCATCCATTTGCTGCGGCGTGCCCGCCAGCGTGCACGGCATTACGGGCAATTCCTATTTCAATCGCACAACCGGGCAGGAGGACTTTATGGAAGACGCCCGGCTCCTGCTCGCCCCCACACTATTTCAAAAAGCCGCCCGCCAAAATTTCGTATCGGGTCTTTTCACGAGTAAGAAGAAAACTGTTTCTCTGCTCAGCGCCGGCACATCCTTGGCGGTGGCCGCCGAGACGCCTTCTCCGGACCTTGTGAAGCGCTATGGTCCGGCGCCCGATATTTACAGCGCCGAGATTAATTATTGGCTCTGGGATGTCGTGATCGATCAGCTTACCAGGAATAAGGATCTCGACATTCTTTACGTACACACAACCGACTATCCGATGCACATGCATCCGGAGACTTCTCCCGAATCCCGTATGCACCTCGCCACGCTTGACACGAAGCTGGCGGAAGCGGCGCACAGGGCTCCGGATGCCGCTTTCTATCTCTCGGCCGACCACGGGATGAATCGCAAAACACGAGCCTGGGACCTGGACAAAGCATGCGCCAGCCGGGGCGTTCCTCTGCGCCTTGCCATCTCTGCGGAACGCGACAAATATCCAAAGCACCATCGCGGTCTGGGAGGCGCTGCCTGGGTTTACTTGCGCCAGCCGGGAGATGCGCAGCGTGTGCGTGCCGTGATTGAGACGCTGGCAGGCGTTGAACGAGTCCTCACGCGTGACGAGGCCGCGAAAGAGTTTCGCCTGATGCCCGAACGAATTGGCGATCTGGTGGTGACGGCGGATCGCGACACGGTATTCGGCACGCTCGATCACGAGAGCGAAACGCTCGCTGCCACCTATCGTTCCCATGGCTCCCGTTATGAAATGGCAGTTCCGCTGATCATACGCGACGCCGCCCGCAAGCTGGCTGCCGGCGATTATCGCCGCAATTTCGATTTGACGGCTGGGCTCTTAGCCGGCTGATGCGTGCGTGCCACTTCTCTGACTGTCCGCAAGATCCAGTACAGTGGAATGCTATGACGCTTGCGCGCAACATGGTCACCACGGCATTCGCCCTCGATGGCTTTCACATCAAACAAAATCTAGGCATCGTTCGCGGCATAACGGTCCGGTCCCGGTCCATTTTCGGTACCCTCGGTGGATCCCTGCACACTATCATTGGCGGCAACATCACCGCGTTCACCAACCTCTGCGAAAAAGCCCGTCAGGAGGCCTTCGATTTGATGCTCGAACACGCCTCCGAAATGGGCGCGAACGCTGTAATCGGCATGCGCTACGACGCCAACGAAGTCATGCAGGGCGTCACGGAAGTGTTGGCCTACGGAACCGCCGTCCTCGTCGAACCAGCCTGAAAGAAAAACATGACTGAGAATGCGCCAAGCCCAGCTCGCCTGGAAGCTTTTTCTGATGGGGTGATTGCGGTGATCATCACCATTATGGTGCTGGAGATCAAAGTCCCGCACGCCGACGGTTTCGAAGGGCTTCGCGAGCTGGCTCCGAGCCTCCTCATCTACCTACTCTCCTTCACATTCACAGGCATCTACTGGCTCAATCACCAACGCGTGGTCAAGCGCGTTGAAAAGGCCGGACATGCGATGCAGTGCGCCAATCTCGGTTTCCTCTTCTGTCTTTCGTTGATGCCGCTCAGCACCGCCTACGTCGTCGACAAGCACTTGTCCGGCTTCGCAGTTGCTGTCTACTCCGCGTCGTTCTTGATCGTGGCGCTCTCTTTCCTCTGGATCCGCCTCAGCGTGTATCGCCATCTGAAGGTCCACGATGCGCTATCGCACGAAGACCGCTGGGGTCTGCGAAGCCATCTATTGAGTCTTTTTATATATTTGGTCGGCATCGCTGCGGGCACTCGTTATCCGCGGGCCGTGCTCGGAGCGATCGCCCTGCTTACGTTTTTGTGGACGCTTCCGAACCTGTCCATTCGCTATGTGAAGGTATCGAAGTAGAAAAGATTTTGCCATTCATACCCTGGAGACTACAATCAGCGACAGTGCCGACTGGGCTTAATTGTGCTTGCGCGAGGAATCGTAACTGCGGAGCAGTCTGGGCCGCGTGTCGACTGTAGTGCCGCCTCGGCCTCACAAACGGCCATAAGCGTTTACAGAAACCGGATCGGTATTCCTTGCTTATAGCCCTTAGTAATTGAGTTTCAGCGCAAACTGAATCTCTCGTGAATCAACACGCGTACTGGTGATGACGCCGAAGTTACTCGTGCCGACTGTAGTGCCGGGTTGACCGAAGATCGGATGATTCAAGAGGTTAAAGAACTCTGTTCGGAACTCGAGCCCACTCTTCTCAGTGAAGCGGAAATTCTTAGAGATCGAAAAGTCTACATCCACCAGTGGCGGCCCGATGATGTTATTACGCGCATTATTTCCATAGCGGAACTGCGGCTGGTTGGGATCGTTGATGCGATTCACAAAATTCTGCTTGTTGAACCATCCGTTTGGCCTCCGCTGGTCGCTCGGTAGCCCGGACTCCCCACCTATATTGTCGGGATAGCAGTTGTCGCCGCCGTTTTGCACCGATCCGCTTCCGCAATAGAGTGTAAAAGGAAAGCCGCTCTGGAGTGTCGCGATTCCTCCTATTTGCCATCCGCCCACAAGCGAGTCGGCCAGTCCGTTCATTCCTCCCAGCAGCGCTTTGCCCTTGCCGATGGGCAATTCGTATAGAAACGACGTTGTCCAGCGCTGCCGGAAGTCGAATGCGGAGAGCCCTCTGTCGAGTTTAAGGTTATAGTCGTTCGAGGGAGTCAGCGAGTCGCCATCGACAGTTCTTATGCCGCTGCCGTTATCGATCGACTTGCTCCACGAATACGAGCTGAGGAATGTCACCCCGTGGCTGAACCGTTGCTGGAATCTGAGAAACAACCCATGATAATTCGAGTGCGAAGGATCGGTCATTACCTGAAACGTGCCGCCGTAGAGCGGAAATTGAGGCCGCCGGTTATTGATTCCCGTGGGTGGACCCGGCACGGCCGTGTTATACGTCATCAGACGCTGTAAGTGAACCCCGGCCGAACCCATATAGCTAAGTTCGAGAGAGCTATTACCCGTCAGCCGGCGTTCCACGGCAAACGACCATTGCGGCACATAGGGTGTGTTCTGGTTGTATTGATTGACCAAAATAAAGGACGGTGTGGCGGTTTGTACGAAAGGCACTTGCCAGGTAAGCGACGGAATCAGCGAAGACTGAGCGTTTTCATTGCGGCGCGTGGAAAATGGCGCGTTGCGCACCAAATCGAATTGGGCGTTTCCAATTTCTCGCACATAATAGATGCCGAAGCCGGCGCGGACTACGGTCTTGGAATTTAGGCTGTAAGCCATACCAAGCCGCGGTGCAATATCTTTATAGGATGTCTGGTATGCGCGATTGCCGAACATACCGTTGCGCGTAAACGGGATTCCGGCCGGCAATTGGAATGGCGGTGGCGGATTTCCGCCGTAGAAATCGCCGGAGCCGGCCCGAACGTATGTCGGAATCATAGTGTTGTCCCACGTGAATGCGATATTCACGATGTTGTCGTACTTGTCCGTGAACGGCGGTTCGAGTTCGTATCGAAGCCCATAGTTCACCGTCAGTTTGGGCGTCACCTTCCAGGAATCCATTGCATAGAAGTTCAGCGAATACGATCGGAAACCTGCGATCGGAGCGCCGGCTTGGCCCTCCGATGTGGATATGGCGCCGAGCAAGAAATCCGCCAGGGTATTTTGCGGTGGTGGCGTGGAGAGCCCCGGGTCGCCCGTATAAGTACCGTTAAAAGTGAATCGCCCGCGCGCCACCACCGCGCCAATCTGGTTGAACCGGACGCGCCGGTCGTCGGTGCCGAACTTAAACGTGTGTGTTCCGCGTGTCCATGAAAAATTATCGGTCCATTGAAATATAGTGTCGTAGTTGACGAACGGGCAGTCGCTACACTCGCCAACAGTCGAGATCGCGCCCCCACCGAACTGATAGACGGGAACTCCCCAATACTCGCTGATATTTGTTGGAATACCGCCAATGCCAAGTTGTTCCACGTAGTTGTTCTTGTTCGCGCTCGGCTGTTGGTTCGCGCTCGTGAGTCGCGCAACCGAAAACTTGAATTCATTTACTTTGTTCGCGCCCAGGACTAACGTGTGGCCGATCAAACCTTGCCAGGCCTTGATCTCATTGTTGTACCCGAGACCTGGCGTCGTCAAAGGCAGATAGCCGGTGTCGTGGGTATGGCTGAAGCGTCCCATGATTGAAGATTTCGAATTAATCAGGTAGTCGCCTCGCGCCGTGTATTGATCATTGTCATTTCGCCGGCCCTCGTTGTCGATGAAGTTGTTGGTATAGCCGTTCAGGTTTCCCTGATTTGGAAGTGGGAACCAATTCTTCAGACTTGTCACGGCGGTTGGCGTGAGTCGGCTCGCCCCAATGATGTTGCCTGGGAAAACCGACTGAGAAATGACGGTCCCGTTCGCCGAGACGATCCGGGTTGCCGGGTCATAGATTTTCACACTTGAATTCGAAAAATCGCCAGTCCGGTTTCCGGCCGGCGGCATGTTGAAGACCGCAGTCTGGGCTTTGCGTTCGCGAAGCCCCTCATAATCGAAAAAGAAGAATAGCTTGTCTTTGCCCTGGACGACTTTCGGTATCCATACCGGGCCGCCGGCCGTCGCGCCGAACTGATTGCGCTTGAATGGCGCGATCGGTCCAGGCGGATCGAAGAAGTTTTTCGCGTCCAGATCCGAGTTGCGCAGAAACTCGAAAAGCGCTCCGTGAAACTCATTGGTGCCGCTGCGAGTCGTCATGTTCACTTGGCTCAGCCCACGCCCATACTCGGCGGAGTAAGTGCCGCTCTCGACCTTGAATTCCTGTAGCGCGTCGATCGACGGCAGAAAAAGATAGGTGTTGAAGTTTGGATCGGTATTTTCGACGCCATCCAGTTCGTAGTGGTTATTTGACGTGCGCTGCCCCGCCACATTCAGCGAAAAGGCATTGCGCGCTCCTCCCATGCGTTGCTGTCCTTGCGACGATGCTGGGCCATTCGTCGTAGCGCCGGGCGTCAAGGAGACGAGTTGTAGTGGATTACGTCCATTTAAGGGCAGTTCGACGATTCGCTTGTTTTCCACAACGGTCCCGATTGTGGCGTTTTCGGTCTCGAGGACCGGTGCGCCTCCCGTAACCTCGATCGTGTCGCTGACGTTCCCGACGTGCATCTCGAAATCGAGGCGGGCGACTTGGGCTACTTGGATAACGACGTCCTTCCGCTCCACGTTTTGAAAGCCCCTGGCTTGGACCCTGATCGAATAGTTGCCAGGCGGCAGCGCAGGAACGTCGTACACGCCCGACTCGTTCGACGTGATGCTGCGTGCGGCTGAAGTATCGATGTTTGTAACTGTTATGCTCGCGCCTACAACTGAAGCGCCGGTCTGATCAGTAACGGTCCCGGTGATTTCCCCACCGGTCTGCGCGCAGACACCAGTGGAGATGAGAAGCAGCAGCGCGGTTCGTGCTGACATGGCTGACACCCCGTAACGAAATGTTTGTCGACAGAGGAAAAGCCTGGCTCCGTCGTTTCGCGAAGTGTATCACCAAAATCACATGCCCGTTCCAGCGCTTTGGGCGTGCGGTCAAAACGTGATCGAGCTCTTTTTCGCCTCGAGCTTCTCGGCTTTCACTAACCTGGCTTTCAGGAGATCACTCCAGCCCTGAAACTTCCCGTGCGACTTTCGATAGCGAACCAAGGCTTCTGCTTCAGTCGGCTGTAGTTCAAGTGTCTTTTGCAGTTCGCTCGCGGTCGCGCGATTGACATCCACCTTCGGAGCGGCGGAATCCGGCCCAAAATAGGCAGTCAGGTACTCCACGAGCGTTTCCACATCCGCCTTGTTCAGATTCGCTCCTTTCTGGGTCATTCGTGCAATCACCTTCTGCCACTCAACGGCGGAAAGTGATTGCCGAATTACCGGATCGAGTCCGTGGCACTCCTGACAATAGCTATCGAGAATCTCCTTGCCTTTGCCATCCGGCAAATAACTCTGTGCCCGGAGGAGAGCTGGCAGCGCCAGAAGCGTGGCTAAGACGGCAACTTGCTTAGACAATCTGACTGATTACCTGGCCGCGCACCTCAGTGAGCCGCTCGCGCCTCCCCTGGTGGAGGAAGCTGAGCGCATCCTGATTGAGCCCAAGCTGGTTCAGGATGGTAGTGTGTACATCGCGCAGGTGAAAGGGATCTTTGGTCGCACGCAGGCCGATGTCATCTGTCGCACCCACCACTTGGCCACCTTTGATTCCGCCGCCGGCCAGCCACATAGTGAAGCCGAGATTGTGATGGTCGCGCCCCTTGCTGCCCTGTGATTCAGGTGACCGGCCAAATTCGCCGCCCCACACGACCAGCGTTGAATCGAGCAACCCGCGCTGCTTCAAGTCTTTCAGGAGAGCCGCTATCGGTTGATCCGTCTGCGCCGCCATACGTTCGTGGTTTTCCTGAATATCGTCATGCGCGTCCCACTGAAGATTTCCGGGGCCACCACCAGACACCGGACACACGAAGCGGACGCCCTTTTCTACTAGCTTGCGCGCCAGCAGCAGGCGCCTTCCGTAGTCGTCGGTCAACGGCTTTCCGACACCGTACATTTCCAAGGTTTGGGGCGACTCGCTCGAGAGGTCGAACACGGCAGGAGCCTCCGTCTGCATCTTGAACGCCAGATCGTATGAATTGATCCGTGCTTCGAGCTCCGTGTCGCCCGGCTGCAGATTTGCCTGATTCAGCTTCTTGATCAGGCCGAGCGTTTTCAGGCGTTGTTCACGCGTTGTTCCGGCGGGCAAGTCGAGGTTCAGCACCGGCTTGCTGCCAGGGCGGAACATAGTGGGCTGGTAAACCGCTGGCAGAAATCCATTTCCGTACATGGGTTGGCCGGCCTCGAGCGCGCCATGCGGATCGGGCATGACCACATAGCCGGGCAGCGACTCACTTTCGGTTCCGAGTCCATAAAGCGTCCACGATCCCATGCTTGGGAATCCAGGAATGATGCGCCCGGTGAACAACTGGTACTGTGCTGCGGAGTGCACCACCATATCGCCATGAACAGAGCGGATGACAGCCATGTCGTCGACGCACTGCGCCGTGTGCGGAAGCAAATCGGAAACTTCGATACCGCTCTGCCCGTACTTCTGGAAAGTTCGCTTTGAGGCTAAGAGCTTCGCGTCGCCGGTTACAAACTGGTATTTGGCTTCGCCGAACTCGGCTGGGCGCTTCTGCCCATCGAGCTTCGTTAACAGCGGTTTCGGATCGAAGGTATCCAAATGACTGGGGCCGCCCGCCATAAAGAGGAAGATGACGGATTTGGCTTTCGCTTTGTCCGGCATTTGCGGCTGCTTGGGTGACAATGGGTTGCTGCTGAGCGTCGCCGCCGAGGCACTTCGCGCAATCAAATCCGCGAAGGCGAGAGCACCGAAGCCGCAGAACGCATCGCAGAGAAACTCGCGCCGGTCACGTGTGATACGAGCGTGTTCAGACATTATCAGCTCCTAATCAAGATGCTTCTAATCAAGATAGAGAAAAGCGTTTAGGTTGAACATCGCCAGAGCGAACTGTTCACGCGCCTGTGCGCTTTCGCCAGGCGTTTTTGTTCTCAGAAACGCAAGCGCAGCCTGTAGTTCCGTGTCCTTTGGCGGCCGCCCGGTAGTCAGGCGGTACGCCAGTTCAATTTGCCGTTTCGGATTTCGTCCTGCTTCCTTCAACGATCGATCCGCGAAGGCTTTCGCCTGCGCGTTCGCAAAATCACCGTTCAACATTTCGAGCGCCTGTGGAGCGTGGGTGCTCACCTCTCGCCGCGGACAGCTTTCCTGCATGTCAGGCGCATCGAACACCTGCATAAAGGGCAGCTCCAGATTCCGCTTGGCGATTAGATAAACACTGCGGCGATCGTAGTCGGCGGCGTTCTTGGCCGGCCTCCATTGAGACGGCTTATACAGGGCGTTCACCAATGTTGGATCGAGAGGAACCATGACGGGCGGACCTCCCGCCTTTTCATTCAGGCGGCCGGAGGCGTTGAGCATTCCGTCGCGGATTTGCGCGGCGTCCAACCGTTGCCGCGGGAAACGCTCCAGGTAGCGGTCATCGGGATCCTTTTCACGCGCTTCTGAAGTTATTTCGAGAATCCTGCTGGTAGGTGTTGCTCAGCAGAATAAGGCGTTGCACGTGCTTGACGCTCCAGCCGCTCGAAACAAATTCGTTGGCGAGATAATCCAGCAGCTCCGGGTTGACCGGGCGCTCGCCCATGTGGCCGAAATCGTTCGGCGTCGCCACAATTCCCCGTCCGAAGTGGTACTCCCAAATGCGGTTCACCATGACCCGAGCGGTCAGGGGGTTGTCGGAACTTACGATCCATCTGGCTAGTTCAGTGCGCGGGTTCTTGGTGTCTTCAGCAAGCTCTGGCGTACCTTCTGTAACGAAAATACCGGGGACGCGCATGCCCACGCGCTCACCTTTGTTCTGATAGTCGCCACGAGCGAGGATGTGAATCTCCGCTTTCGTCGCGAAGTTATCGTGAACCGTGAAAAGGGAAGGCAGCGGTTCCGGCAGTTCGTCCTCCCTTTCTTCGAGCTGCTTCTGCAAATCTGTCACGCCCGCGCCGTCTTTGTGTTTTGCGATTTCTTTAATAAGCCGTCCCATTTCGGCCTGGAACGGAGCGGCTTTTGCCTTCCATGTCTTCTGTTCCTCCTCGGAGGCCTTCACGAGATCGTCGGCTTCGGTGGCCGCGAAAAACGCCTGCATTCGGTAGTAATCGCTCTGCCGGAATGGATCGAATTTATGGTCGTGACAACGGGAACAGCCAAGGGTTACGCCCAGCAACCCCGCCCCGACGATGTTGGTCATTTCAGTCAGCTGTTCGTTCCGGCTGCTCGCCACCATCTGGTTGCCTGCATTTTTGCGCAGCGGCCCCAGACGATTGAATCCGGCAGCGATCAGAGTCTCGTCTTCTTTCGGTGCGATCTCGTCCCCTGCCAGTTGCTCTTCAACAAAGCGGTCGTACGGCTTGTCGTTGTTGAAAGCGCGGATCACGTAATCGCGGTATCGCCACGCGTCCGGCCTTGTCGCGTCGTACTCGTAGCCATCGGAATCGGAATAACGGACGACGTCGAGCCAGTGCTGTCCCCAACGCTCACCATAGTGCTCGCTTGCGAGCAACCGTTCCACGACTTCTCCCAGGCCTTTGGAGACCGGTCGTTCACAAACATCTGGACCTCCGCGGGTGGGCGGCAGGCCAGTCAAAAGTAGACTGACTCGCCGGATGAGCGTGACACGATCCGCCTTTTGCGCGGGACTGAGACCCTCCTTCTTCATGCGAGCCAGAATGAAGGCATCAACCGGAGATTGCGCCCAGGCTCGTTCGACCGGGTCGGCAAAGGAAGGCGTTACAGGATTTGCTCGTGGCTGAAATGCCCAGTGTTTGCGTTCAGCGGCGGTGTATTTGCCCAGAGGAGCAGTGCCGGGCAGCGGCGCTGCGGCAATCAACAGGGCTGCAGCGGCAACAGCACATAGACTTCGGAGAAGTCGTAACATGGATCTCCTCAGAACGGGGACTTAGATGTAAGGATATCGCGTCCGGGGCGGCTTGCATTCTTCAAATAAAGGGGCGACCAGCTCTCGCATTGGAAGAGCATCTGATTATCGGCCGCGCGGCTCGAAAAACCGGTGACGCGCCTCAAGAATATTTCTTTCTCCCATTCTTTGAAATAGATAGAGATGTTTTCCACACCTGCTGAATTCGTTTTGGTCCTGTCGCGTGCTAGGCTCGGGCAGGCTCGCCCCTTTCGCAGGGGGCGGGCCATTTTGATTTCAGGAGCCCGCATGTCCGCTCAATCGATCCGGCTGGAGGCCAATCGCGCCAACGCCCAGCTCTCCACCGGCCCCCGCACCGAGGAAGGCAAGGCCAAGTCTTGCCTCAACGCCGTCAAAACCGCCCTCACGGGCCGTACCGTTCTGCTTCCTGGCGATGCCGCCGCCGAATACCAGCGCCATCTGGCGGCGTTCGAAGAGGAGTTCTCGCCCGTTGGCCTGCGCGAGTGCGAACTCGTTCAGTCCATCGCCGATACCTGGTGGCGTCTGCGCCGCATTCCCGCTCTCGAATCGGCGCTCTTCGCCAAAGGCCGCGTCGAGTTCGCCAATATGTTCGAGGAGCACGAGTTAGCCGCCCGCCCGCACCTGATCGACGCCCACACCTTCCTTGTCTACGAAAAGCAAATCCGTAACCTTCAACTGCAGGAAGCCCGGCTTGCCCGCCGCCGCGAAAAGGAAACTGCCGAGCTTCGGGCTATCCAGCAGCAGCGCAAGGAACAAGAAGAAATTGGCTTCGAATTTTCAAAACGTGGCGCGGCCACTCTGGCCCCCGTGCATCCTATGGACCCTGGACTCATCGAAGCGCCTCCGTCCCCCCGAAAGTCCTATACTGAAAACAGTTCCACTACTCTGCCATGCATACCTATTGGAAGTTCGGGATCTTGATGGTCCTAATCGTCAGCTCGCTCGTCTGGCTTGCGGTCGGCGGCGTCAAAGACACCAAAACTTATTACAAGACGATTCCCGAACTTGAGAAGCTCGATAAGACCGCCCAAGCCGGCCGTCTGCGTGTCGCTGGTGACGTGCAGCCGGGCTCTATTGTCAAAACCGGCTCAGACGTCTCTTTCACCATGCATCAGGGCGGTCAAACTCTCAAAGTCATTTATATGGGTTCAGACCCACTCCCTGACACCTTTCGCGACAACGCTCAGGCTCTCGCCGAAGGTCGTCTCGGCGACGACGGCATCTTTAAAGCCACAAAAATTCAAGCGAAATGTGCCTCTAAGTACGAAGCCAAGCCCCCGCAGCGTGTCGTGCATCAGAAGGCCACCTAATATATGGAAAATATCGGCGCGCTGTCGCTCCTGATCGCATTCTGTCTGGCTGTTTTCGCGGTCGTTGCCGCGGTCACGGGCAAGTACACCCGCCGTCCGCTTCTCACGGTTAGCGCCGAGCGGGCCGTCTACGCAGTCTGGGGCCTCGTCACCACGGCGTCGGCGCTTCTTGTTTATTCACTCATCATTGGTGATTACCGCCTCGCCTATGTTGCTGCCCATAGCAACAAAGCGATGTCCACGATTTACAAATTCACCGCCTGGTGGGGTGGGCAGGAAGGCTCGCTGCTGCTCTGGGCGTGGCTGCTCTCCACATACTCGGCCATTGCGGTCTACACCAACCGCCGTAAATTTCGCGACATGATGCCGCTCGTCACCGCCATCATGATGACCGTGCTCTCGTTCTTCATCGGAATGATCACATTCGTCGCGAGCCCGTTCCGGGTACTGATGGCCGGTCGCGGCATCATTGACGTCGGCGACGGAAACGGTTTGAGCCCGTTGCTGCAGTGGTGGACCATGGCCATCCATCCACCGTTCCTTTATCTCGGATATGTCGGCTTCACGGTTCCGTTCGCCTTCGCCATGGCATCCTTGATCTCGAAGCAGCCCGGCGAAGGCTGGATTCACACCACCCGCCGCTGGGCGATTCTCACCTGGCTCTTTCAATCGACGGGCGTGATGCTCGGTATGGGTTGGGCGTACACCGTGCTCGGTTGGGGCGGTTATTGGGGATGGGATCCAGTCGAAAACGCGTCTCTGATGCCGTGGATCACCGCGACCGCCTTCCTCCATTCCGTCATGATGCAGGAAAAGAAAGGCATGATGAAGGTCTGGAACATGGTCCTGGTATCGGCCACCTTTCTGTTAAGCATTCTCGGTACTACGCTTACCAGAACCGGCTTGGTTTCCTCCGTTCACGCCTTTGCCCAATCGCCGGTCAAGCCTTACTTCACCACTTTCTTGCTAACCGCGGTCGGCCTGACTGCCTTCGCGATCATCAAGAATCTTCCGTACCTCAAGAGCGAAGTAAAGCTGGAAAGTGTTGTCTCTCGTGAATCGAGCTTCTTGTTCAACAACCTGATTCTCTTGGCAAGTTGCTTTGCCGTACTGTGGGGAACCCTTTTCCCGGTTCTCATGGAAGCTCTTACCAACGAGAAGGAATCGATCGACGCTCCATACTACAATCGCGTCAACGTTCCCATCGCGCTGTTTCTTCTGTTTCTGACGGGTGTGGGGCCGCTCATCGCCTGGCGTAAGAGCTCTTTCAACAGTCTGAAGCGCGCCTTTCTGGTTCCCTCTATCGTCGGCCTCGCGGTGATTGCGGTGCTGCTCGCTTCCGGTATCCATAATCCCGCGCCGCTGGTCTCTTTCGGACTCTGCGCTTTTGTCGCGACCACGATCATTGCCGAATTCTGGAAGGGTTCCCGCGCCATCCAGTTGAAAGAACGGCTGCCGTTCCCCAAGGCCGTCTTCCAATTGACCTGGCGCAATACACGGCGCTACGGCGGATACCTGGTGCATATGGGCATCGTCATCCTCTTTATCGGTCTGACCGGCAGCGCGTTCGACAAACATGAGACTCGCAGCCTCGGCTTGAACCAGTCGCTGCGCTTTGGCCGCTACGATCTGAAATTGCTGAGCGTCACCAACGACGAGAATCCTAACTATCAGTACAGCCGTGCCGTCCTCGAGGTATCGTCGGATGGGAAAGTGATCGATCAGCTTTCACCCGAAATTCGGGTCTATAAATCGAGCCAGGAACAATCGTCGTTCGTCGGTATCCGCCGCCGCCTGAATGAAGATCTCTACATTACTTTCCAGGGCATCGCGCCGGATAACACCAAGGCGATTTTTCAGCTCTACGTATTCCCGCTCGTTAGTTGGATGTGGGTCAGTTATTATGTGCTCCTGGCGGGCACCATCATTTGTCTGATCCCCGGCAAGGTGCGCCTGCAGTACGCGCGTACGGAGGTAGTAGGCATTGCTAGCACGCCTGCAACGGTCGAATCTTAAGTTAGTAGCGGCCTTCTCGATCACCCTCGCGTCCTTGATGGCGCAAGACATCACCAACTACTTGACACCCGACGTAGCCCGCGTTGGCATGCGGTTGGCCTGCCGCTGCAACGGCTGCAAGAACACCATTGGCGACTGTCCCATGCTTCACTGCGGCTCGGCCGATCCCAAGCGGCACCGTATTTTTGAAATGAAGCAGCGGGGCGTGAGCGATGACGAAATCGTCAATACTTTCGTGCGTGAGGAAGGCGTCCTCGCGCTTTCTGGCCCTCTCCATCACGAACTCTTCGTTTGGTTGATGCCCGGCATCGCGCTTCTGATCGGCTTCTTCATCTATACGGCTTATGTGCGCCGCAATCGCAAAGCGCCCGCTCCGCTCACACCCGTAGACCAGGCCCTGATCGACCGCTTCCAGACCCAGATCGATCGCGAGCTCGGCGAATCGAAAAAATGATATTAGCGGCCGCACTTCTGCTGGCGCTCGGCGCCATGTTCTACACGCTGTTCGTTCGGCAGCGTGATATACCCGAGCCGGTGCCCGTTTCCCCCATCCAGCATCTCGAAGACCGCAAGTACGCCATCTACGACAACCTTCGCGACCTGCAATTTGAATACCGCCTCGGCAAGCTCTCTGACGATGACTACCAGCAAAATAAGCAGGCTCTGCAGCGCGAGCTGGCTGTCGTGCTGGCCGAAACGGAAGAAACAATAAAGCGCATGGGTCTGAAGCCTGCACCCAGGAAAAAACAAGCTCAAGCTAATGTGTGCCCCCACTGCAAGGCCACTTTCGCCCAAAGCCTGAAATTCTGCGGCGAATGCGGAAAGGCCATGGCATGAAGGCTCTTTCTCTACTCTTTCTTTCTACAACTGTCCTCTTCGCTAGCATCGACGGCACGGTCATAAACCGGACCACAAGCAAACCGCAAGCCGGCGTATCCGTGACCCTGGTCAAGCCAGGTCAGCAAGGTATGCAGACCTTAGGGACCACCGTCACCGACGCCTCCGGCCACTTCGTCTTCCAAAATGATCGCCCGGGCGGCGGCCCGCAGTTGCTGCAGGCCACGTACAAAGGCGTCAACTACAACAAACTGATGACGCCGAACATCCCAACCTCGAATGTCGAGCTGGAAGTCTTCGAAGCTAGCGACTCGCCCTCCGTAGCCCGGATCGCCCAGCAGATGATGCTGATCGAACCTTCCTCGAGCCAGATCGCGGTCAGCGAAACCGCAATCCTGCAGAATGACTCGAATACTACTTACAACAATGAGAAGTTAGGCAGCCTGCGCTTCTACCTACCGCCCGCTGCCAACGGCCAGTCGCGCGTTAATGTGCAAGGCCCGCAGGGAATGCCCCTGCCACGCGCCGCGGAGAAGACCGAAGAAGATGGCGTATTCAAAGTGAACTATCCCGTCAAACCCGGTGAAACGCAGTTTGAGGTTTCTTATGTTTTACCCGCCGGCACACCCTTCACCTTTCGCGGCCGAGTCGTGAATGTCAAAGGTATGCCCGCCGGTCCGCTTCGCCTGATTGCTCCGTCCGGTGTGACGTTGGCGGGCAGTGACGTGCAAAGCATTGGCACCGAGCCCAAAACTCAGGCTGGAATCTACAACGTCGTCGCCTCGAACGCTTTCTCGATAGACATCTCTGGAACCGGCTCCCTGCATACCGGCGAAGATACCGCCGGAGTCGATACCAGCGACTCTCCGCAAGTAACCGAAGGTCCGCCGCGTATCTACCAGCACATGCCGTGGTTGATCGCCTTGGCTGCTTCTATTCTTGCGACCGGTCTAGTTCTCCTGTTTCGTACCAGACTCAATGACGCGAGCCGTTGAACTGGCAGGCGTCTGGAAATTCTACGGCGACTACGCCGCGTTGCGCGACGTCACCCTGACTGTAGAAAAAGGAGATTGCTGCGCCCTGCTTGGGCGTAACGGGGCGGGGAAGACGACATTGCTCCGCATCCTTGCCGGCCTCTCGTCCTTCGAGCGCGGCCGGACCCATTTGTTCGGCTCGTCCCCGCGCCAGGCTCACGCCGCATTCCTCGGTCACGGTATCGGCGTCTATGAGGATCTCTCGGCGCGCGAAAACCTGCTCTTTTTCGGTCGTCTCGCCGAGGTGCCCGATCCCGATCGAACTGCGGCCGAGTGGCTCGAGCGCGTGGGACTCGCGAACGCTTCGGACATGCTCGTCCGCCAGTTCTCACGCGGCATGCGCCAGCGTCTCGCTCTCGCCCGAACATTTTTGCACCTCCCAAAAATCCTGCTGCTCGACGAGCCCTTTACTTCTCTCGACGATCGCGCCATCACGATGCTGAGCGAGTTACTGGTCGAGTCACGCCGCCGCGGAGCGACGATTGTCCTTTCCACGCACCAGCTTAGAGAGGCCATGGTCATTGCTTCGCACGTCGCCCTGATCGAAAATGGACGCTTGCGCCACGCGGGCGAACGAACCGAAGCAATGCTCGACGATCCGGGCCTTCTTTACCGCCTTCATTCATGAAAACCGTCAAGCACGCGCTCCTCATCGCGCGCAAAGACCTGGCGGTGGAGTTGCGCACCAAAGAATCACTGAATGCGGCCGGTGCCTTTTCCATCGTGATCCTTCTTCTGTTCAGCTTCGCCTTCGATCCGGACCCCGAACAAGTTAAGGAAATCGGGGGCGGGCTCCTCTGGCTGGTATTTGCCTTCGCGGGCGCACTGGTCTTCAACCGAAGCTTCGCGCGCGAACTGCCGAACGATTGCTTGGATACGCTTCTGGCTTCCCCACTGTCGCCGGCGAGTCTCTTAACCGGCAAAGCACTGGCAAACTTCGTCATGCTCCTGGCCATGGAATTGGTTTCGATAGTGATCTTCGGAATCTTCTTTAACGTCAATTGGACACGCCACGTCGGAGAACTCAGCTTGGTTTTCGCTCTAGGTACCTGGGGCATCTCGATGCTCGGTGCTGTATTTGGGGCGCTGACCGTGAATCTGCGCCTGCGCGAGCTGATGCTGCCAATCATCATCTATCCTCTGCTGATTCCGCTGTTAATCGCTGCCATCGAACTGACAAAACTGCTCCTTGCCAACCAGCCCCCAAGCCCGAGCGATTTCCTGTGGGCCAAGATTCTGATAGTGTTCGACGTAGTATTCACAGCGCTGGCAATGATGCTGGCGGACACAATTCTGGTGAATTAGGAGGGGATCGGGGATTCTGTCTCCTGACTTCTGGCTCCTGTTCTCCGATAGTATTGAAAGAGACTTATGCGTGATAAATTAGCGATCGGATTAGCTGCTGCCGCGGCCGGGCTGCTCGCCAACAATCTCTACCAGATGTTCATGGTCCTGCCGGACGAAGCGCTACAAGGCGCGATCTACCGAATCCTGTTCTTTCACGCTCCAGCTGCCATGGTCGGTATGATAGGTTACTTCGTCGCCCTCACGTTCAGCGTCCTCTATCTGACCTCGAAGAATTTGATCCACGATTCTTTGGCCGCATCCGTAGTGGAGGTTTCACTGGTGTTCTCTGTTGTGAATCTGGTCACGGGCAGCATCTGGGCGCGCATCATCTGGGGAATTTGGTGGACCTGGGATTATCGTCTAACCTCTGCCTTGGTTTGTGTTCTGATTTTCTTCGGTTATTTAGTAATGCGCCGCGCCATTGACGAGCCCACTCAGCGAGCTCGTCTTTCTTCGGCACTCTGCATCTTCGGCTGTGTGGATGTCGTCATTGTCTGGAAATCTATCGAATGGTTTCGCAATCAGCATCCCGGCCCGGTTCTCGACTTCAGAACTGGTGGTGGAAAGATGGATCCGGCCTACGCGCACGTTTTTTGGATGAACTTCGTCGCCATTCTTCTGATGGCGACCGCCCTGGTGCTCGTGCGCACCCGGCAGGAAGCCACCTCCCGCGAAATCGACTCATTGCGCCGGCTTGCGCACACGGCAGCGTAGAAAGGAATAGGAATGGACGCACGTAATTTCACCTTCATGTTTTACGGCTTCCTGGCCGCCTGGGTTATTGTGCTGTTGTACGTCATAAGCCTGGCGCGCCGCGGCGCCCGCCTCAAGAAGGAACTGGACGAGGTAAGAAAGATCACTAGTCAATCCGAGCAGCATGCCGATCGTCATTGACCGCCGGGGATTTCTCAAACAGACAGCGTCCGCCGCCGCCCTCTGGGCGTTTTCAAAACCTCTTCGCGCCGACACCGTATTCCGGGTGGCGCTGCTCTCCGACACCCACATCGCGGCCGATCCAAAGGACACTTTCCGTGGCTTCTTCCCTCACGCCAATCTGAGGAAGGCCGTCGACCAAGTATCCGCTGGCCAGTTCGAAATGCTACTCGTCAACGGCGACTTGGCGCGCTTGCTCGGGATGCCGGAAGACTACAAGGCATTCAATTCTTTCATCGAACCCTTGGCCGAAAAAATGCCGCTGGTCACCACCCTCGGAAATCACGACGAGCGCAAAAACGCCCGTGCCGCTCTCACCAAACGGGCTGGTGAAACCGAACCTGTCCAGCAAAAGCTCGTCACGACCATCGACGCCGGCAACGTGCGCTTCATCCTATTGGATTCACTGCTTGCAACCAATGTCACTCCCGGACAGCTCGGAAAATCCCAACGCACCTGGCTCACTGAATACCTCGACGCGCAATCTGCCAGGCCTATCGTCGTCTTCGTTCACCATCAACCGGATCCCGACAACGATAGCGCGCTCGTCGATGCAAGCCGCCTGCTGGAAATTCTCACGCCTCGATCCGCCGTCAAGGCGCTTGTCTTTGGCCACACTCACGTCTATTCGCTCGAAAAATTCAAGGACCTCCACCTCATCAATCTACCGGCGGTCGGTTATAACTTTGCCGACGGAAATCCGGTCGGCTGGATGGAGGGCGCGTTCTCAAAACAAGGTCTCGATCTGAAGCTTCGCGCCTTTGCCGGGGAGATCAAGGACGACGGCAAGTCCGTGAGTTTGTCCTGGCGGTAATGGTATTGCGCTTCGCAGCCCTGCTCCTGGCCGGCGCCCTCTTCGGTTCCGGCGGCAAGCGGCCGCTGACCCACGCCGATTACGATGTCTGGCGTCATATTCAGGATCAGAAGCTGTCGAACGACGGCCGCTATGTCGCCTACGCACTATTTCCGCAGCAGGGAAATGGCGAGTTGGTCGTTCGCGATCTTACCAGCGGAAAGGAGCTCCGGCAACCCATCGGAGAGCTTCCCCCTCCGCCGCCGCCAAATTTTGCCAATCCGCAGCCGGAAGACGAGCCCCCGCCTGTTGTCGGCATCGCCCTGAAGTTTTCTGCTGATAGCCGTACGATCGTGTGTACAACCTTCCCGCAGCATGGTGCGCCTGCCGGCGACATCGTGATTTTGAATTTGGCTTCGGGTGCGGTCTTCCGCGCGCCCCAAGTAAAAAGCTTCCAGATCGGAGTCGAATCGAGCGGCTTCATCGCGTACATGCAGAACAGTGGCGATCTCATTCTGCGCAACCTCGTCGGGGGCGCGGAACGTAAGTTTCCTAAAGTAAGTGAATACACCATTACCCGCGACGGCAAGCTGCTGGTGTATTCACAGGACGCCAACGGTATTTACGCCCTCCGGCTGAATGAGAATCCCACACCCGCCGCCCTCCTGTCCGCGAAAGGTAAGTACGACAAGCTGGCGTGGGATGAGGATCAGACTCGATTGGCGTTCCTGAAGGATCAAGAGCTCTATACCTGGGATCGCGGGTCTGCGCGCCCGGTTTTGTGCAAAGTCACTCTCCCGTCCGGCTGGATGGTTTCTGATAAAGCGATCCTGCTGCTTTCGAAAGGTGGCCGCAAGATCTTCTTTGGCACCGCTCCCCAGACATCACCGCCCGCCCCGCCGGGCCCGAAAGACGGGCACGTCTCCGTCGACTTGTGGTCCTGGAAAGATGACTATATTCAGCCGATGCAGAAGGTCCGGGCGGAGGTGGAGCGGTCGCGTTCGTATCGCGCCGTGTACGACGTGGCCGACAAGCGATTTTTACAACTCGCCGATCCGTCCATGAATGAAGTGATTCCTAGTGACGACGGGATGTACGCCATCGGTACCGACGATCGCGCCTACCGGCGCCTGCAGGAGTACGAAGCTGCCTACGAAGACTCCTATCTCGTGAATATCGCGACGGGCGAAAGAAAGCTCGTTGCGCCCAAGCATACCGGCCATCTCACCTGGTCCTCCAACTCTCGTCACACGATTTTCTTCGATGGAAAAGACTGGATCGCGACCTCGGCGCCCGGTGGCGAGTCCGTGAATCTCACCGGTAAGCTGGGCGTGAGCTTCGGGCGTGAAGACTATGACGCCCGTGGTCGCCCACCCGCTTATGGTCTTGCCGGCTGGACTCGCGACGGCAATTCTGTTCTCCTCTACGATCGCTACGACATCTGGCGTTGCCGGCCCGATGGGAGTTCGTGCGACAACTTGACGCGCGGCGCCGGCCGAAAGCAACATATTGTATTTAGGCTGGTGCGCATCGCCAGCGACGATCCCGCCGCACGCTGGATCGATCCGGCCCAGCCGCTGTTGCTGCGCGCCGAAAATGACGATACGCACGCCACTGGGTTCTCCCAGGTTTCTTGGGGCGGTGAAACGCCTGAAAAGCTCATCATGGAGCCGAAAAACTTCACGCCGCCCGCCAAAGCGCGCGATGCCGATGTTTACCTGACGACGGCATCCACCTTTAGGGAATATCCCGATTTGCTGGTTACGGACAATTCGTTTCGCAAATTTCGCAAGGTCAGCGACGCCAACCCGCAACTCGCCGGTCTCTCCTGGGGATCGGCGGAGATGGTTCGCTACTCGAGCGCCGACGGCGTGCCCTTACAAGGAATTCTCTACAAGCCCGACAATTTTGATCCCGCGAAGAAGTATCCGCTCCTCGTTTATATATACGAGCGCTTATCACCGGGCATAAATAACTTCATCGAGCCACGCCCGTTTCACAGCATCAACGTCAGCTACTACGTGAGCAACGGCTACCTGGTGCTCGAACCGGATATCGCCTACAAACTGGGCTACCCCGGACAGAGCGCGCTGAACTGTGTGTTGTCCGCGATCCAGGCGGTCATCAATCAAGGAGGTGTCGACGAGAGAGCGATCGGCATCCAAGGCCATAGCTGGGGTGGTTACCAGGTGGCCTATATGGTGACTCGCACCAGCCGGTTCCGCGCGGCGGCCGCTGGTGCGCCAGTCGCTAACATGATCAGCGCCTACGACGGTATTCGCTGGGGGCCCGGCTTGCCGCGCCAATTTCAGTACGAGCAGACCCAAAGCCGCATCGGCGGCAGCCTGTGGCAATATCCACTGCGCTACATCGAAAATTCGCCCGTCTTTATGACGGATCGAATCACCACCCCGCTCCTGCTGCTCCACAACGACTCTGACGACGCCGTACCCTGGACCCAGGGAATCGAATTCTATCTAGCCCTCCGCCGGCAGAACAAAGAGGCCTACATGTTCTCCTACAACGGAGAATTCCACGCCTTACGCCGCCGGGCCGATCAAAAGGATTACACGGTCCGTTTACAGCAATTTTTCGATCATTTCCTGAAGGGCGCCCCTAAACCCGATTGGATGGAGCACGGAATCCCGTATATTGATAAACGATGACGGGTCTATGTGTTACACTCGGAGGGTATAAAAATCGAGATTAAGGTAAAGACGAGGAGTATCGTTTCCTAGCATGGCCCTGGCGGTAGAGCAGAAGTCGCAAGTTATTTCGCAGTACAAAATCCACAAGTCGGATTCAGGCTCGCCAGAGGTACAGGTTGCCCTTTTGAGTCGGCGCATCCTGCAACTGACTGAGCATCTCAAGTCGCACAAAAAAGACCACCATTCGGAGCGCGGTTTGCTGACCATGGTTTCGCGACGTCGAAGATTGCTCAATTATTTGAAAGATCGCAGTCCAGAACGCTATAAAGCTCTGATCCAGAGCCTCGGCATCCGTCGTTAGGAACGGCCTCAGGCTGTCCTGGTGGACAGTTCCCTCCAGCTCTAAGTCCCTCTCTTAATCCCTAGATTGGGAATAAAATGTCACATATAGTTGAAATCGACCTGCACGGGTCAAAGGTCTCGATCGAGACCGGCAAGATTGCCAAACAGGCCCATGGGTCTGTCGTCGTGCGCTCCGGAGATTCGGTGGTGTTGGTCAGCGCGTGCTCGAACGCCGAGCCCAAGCCGGGCACCAGCTTTTTTCCGCTCACGGTGGATTATCGTGAGTACACATACGCCGCGGGGAAATTTCCGGGCGGATTTATCAAGCGTGAAGGCCGCCCGTCGGAGAAGGAAGTTCTCACCAGCCGCCTGATCGACCGCCCGGTGCGGCCGTTGTTTCCGGAAGGATATAGTTGCGAGACGCAGATCATCGCGATGGTGCTCTCGGCCGGTCCGCAGCACGATCCCAGCACTCTTGCAATCATTGGCGCTGGCGCCGCGCTGGCCATTTCGGATATTCCGTTTGAGCATGTCCTGGGCGGCGTGCGCGTGGGCCTCATCAAGGGCGTCTACACTGCCAACCCCAATTACGAAGAGACGAAGGAATCGAAGCTTAGTATCGTTGTTGCCGGCACTGAGCAGGGCATCGTCATGGTGGAAGCCGGCGCGGATTCCGCCTCTGAAGAAGAAGTAATCGAAGCCATCGAATTCGGCCACGATTGCTGCAAAAAGATTGCCGCCGGGATTCGCGAACTGGTGAAACTGGCTGGTAAGCCCAAGCGCAGCTACACGCCGCCTGAGGTGAATAAGACCATCCTCGACAAGATCTCGACCGCGGTGCGAGCTGAGCTGACGGATGCCCTCAATACGCAGAAGTATGGCAAGGCGGACAGCTATAGCCGGATTCACGACGCGAAAGACAAAGCGCTGGCTCTTTTCACCGAGGACGCCGAGAAAGCTGAAGCTCCCAAAGTATTCGAGCACTTGCGCGAGCGCATTTTCCGCGACGAAATGTTGAAGGATCGCCGCCGTCCCGATGGTCGTGCGTTCGACGAGATTCGTCCGATTACCTGCGAAGTAGGCGTGCTGCCGCGCACTCACGGTTCCGCGATCTTTACTCGTGGGGAAACACAGGCGTTGGTAACCACCACGCTGGGTACTAAAGACGACGAACAGCGCATTGAGATGTTCGACTTGGCTGAAACCTCGAAGCGATTCATGCTTCACTACAACTTCCCTCCCTTTAGTGTTGGAGAGGTTGGGTTTATGCGCGGACCAGGACGCCGAGAAATCGGCCACGGCGCGCTCGCCGAACGAGCTGTTTCGCGCATTATTCCGGACGAAAAAGCGTTCCCCTACACGCTGCGCGTGGTCAGCGACATTCTGGAATCGAACGGTTCCAGTTCCATGGCGAGCGTCTGTGGCGCGACCTTATCTCTGATGGACGCCGGTGTGCCGGTTCCTGAGCCGGTTGCCGGTATCGCGATGGGCTTGGTGCTCGAAGGTGACAGCTATGCGGTCCTCACTGACATAGCGGGCGCCGAGGATCATTACGGCGATATGGACTTCAAGGTGGCGGGCACCAAGCAGGGCATTACCGCTCTGCAAATGGATATCAAGGTTCCGAACGTCACGACCAAAATCATGCGGGAAGCGCTTGCGCAGGCTCGCAAGGGCCGGCTCGAGATCCTGGACAAAATGATTGCCACAATCGACAAGCCGCGTGCGGAGTTGTCTCAATACGCTCCGCGCATTTACACCACGCATATTCCAACCGACAAGATCCGCGAACTGATCGGTCCTGGCGGTAAGGTGATTAAGGGAATCATCGAAGCGACGGGCGTCAAGATCGACGTGACCGACGACGGAACTGTGAACATCTTCGCTTCCGACGGCAATTCAGCGAAGCGTGCCTTGCAGATGGTCGGCGATATCGCGGCGGTGGCCGAGGTGGGCAAAACCTACCTGGGCAAAGTCGTACGCATCGCCGATTTCGGTGCATTCGTAGAAATCTTCCCGGGTACCGACGGCCTCCTGCACATCAGCGAGATCTCGGAAAGCCGCATCAAGAACGTTCGCGACGAACTGAATGAAGGCGACCAGATCCTGGTGAAAGTTCTTGCTCTCGAAGGCAATAAAATCAAGTTGAGCCGCAAAGCAATCCTGAAGGAACAGCGCGAGAAGCTGAAGGCGGGCGCCGGAACCGCTGAATAATTGGATTACGGGGCGTCTTACCGGAAATTCGTAGCGGGTGTCCTGTCACGGGACACCGCGCCCGAATCCGCGATGGCGGAAGCCGTCGGCGGATACTTCGACGAGTTCAGTCAGCTCATGCTAAAGATCCTCGTCGAAGCCGGTTTGAAGCCCGAGCATTATTTGATCGATGTCGGGTGCGGTTCTGGCCGGCTGACCAAGGCGGCCGGGCTTTATCTGACTGGCCGTTATCTCGGAACGGACGTTGTGCCCGCTTTGCTCGATAACGCGCGGAAATACGCCAAACGAGGCTGGCGATTCGAAGAAATCTCTGCCGTTGCGATCCCAGAAGAAGATAGCGTCGCTGACGTGGTGTGTTTTTTTTCGGTCCTGACACACCTCCTGCACGAAGACAGTTTTCGGTACTTGCGCGAGGCCAAGCGTGTACTCAAGCCGGGAGGCCGAATCGTATTTTCTTTTCTCGAATTCCGCGTCTACGCGACCCGGACCGTTTTCCGCGAAATGGTGGAACGTAGAGACACTGGATGGGAAAGGGTACTGGACCAGTTCATGAGCCGTGATGCGATCGAAGCATGGGCGGACGAATTGGGTTTAGACATCGTCAAAGTCGCAGGTGGCGACGAGAATCAAATAGCGGACGATGGCAGCGGTGTTTACAGTCTTGGGCAGAGCATTTGCGTGCTGCAGAAGAACTAAATCCCGGTCCATCGAATAAATAGAGCCGCCGCGATTCCGCCCGCCACTGGTCCGAAAACCGGAACCCAGGCATATCCCCAATCCGACGTTCCTTTTCCAGGGATCGGGAGGAAGGAATGCACCAGGCGCGGACCGAAATCCCGCGCCGGATTGATGGCGTAGCCGGTCGTCGCGCCGAGCGACAATCCGATGCTCCAAACCACTGCGCCCACGAGCACTGGTCCGAGGCCGCCGGCGAGGCCGCCGGGCGCCAGCCTGTGCGAGAACAGCGAAGCGGCCACTAGGACCAGCACGAACGTACCGATCACTTCACTCAAGAAATTGCTCGGGGGATTGCGAATCGCGGGTCCCGTACAGAAACAGGCTAATTTTTTGCCCGTGTCGGCCGTCGGTTGCCAATGCGGAAGGTACACGAGCCACACGAGGACGGCGCCAGTCATCGCGCCCAGTATTTGGGCGGGGATATAGGTGAACAAGCGCTCGGCATGGCCGGTCATTACAACGGAAGCAACCGTGAATGCCGGGTTGAGGTGTGCGTCCGAGTCGCCAATTGAAATCGCGACGGCGACGCCGGCGAATACAGCTAGCGCCCAACCAGTCGTGATCGCTATCCAGCCGGCGTTTTCCGCCTTCGAACGGGCGAGCAACACTCCGCCGACCACACCGTTCCCTAGAAGTATGAGAATTGCAGTTCCTACAAATTCGCCAACGACTGCGGGGTCTAAAGGCATAACTCAGTATTAAATCACTGTGGCCAAATATAGCCGTTTGCAACAGAGCGGAATTTGTCGATTTGCGTCCGCTCCCAATCCGGGTCGCGACTCAATTCCTTAGCCAGCAACCGCGCGACCACAGGTGCGGCCTCGATGCTGGCTCGCGCGTCGAGAAAGAGCGCGCGTGTCCGTCTGGCGAGGACATCTTCAATGGAGCGAGCCATCTCGTGGCGCGCCGCCCAGACGACTTCGCCATGCGAAAAGGGCAGGGAGGGGTGTAGAAGCTGTCGCGGAAGCTCGCTAACTAAAGGCGCATCCGATCCGTAGACTTGCCGCCAAGGGCTGTCGGCGATGGTCTCTTCCATCCAACCGTGCAGCCGCAAATCGGCCGTACGGGACGGTGAGCCACCGATGCGGTCGATAGCGTCCTGCGCCATTTTTCGATAGGTCGTCCACTTGCCGCCGGTGATGGTCATCAATTTTGACGGCGAGATGAGGATAGTATGATCGCGGGAAATCGCGGCGGTGCTCGAAGCATCGGCCTGTCGCACCAGAGGTCGCTGGCCGCTCCAGGTGCTGAGGATTTCGTTGGGCGCAGGCCGCCGGCCCAGGTATCGCTCGACATGCTCGAGCAGGAAAGTCCGCTCGCCGGGCATGGCGGTCGGCTCGTACGCGGGCTCAGGAACGGGATCGTCGGTGGTGCCGACGACGATCCGGTCATGCCAGGGAATTGCAAACAGCACACGCCCATCGGAGGTGCGCGGAACCATCAAGGCGGAGTCGCTTGGAAGAAATTCCCGTGGCAGCACCAAATGGCTTCCTTGGCTTACGGTCAGAATCTTGTTGGAGCTGGGCGAATCCATCTGGCGCAATTCGTCAGAAAAGATGCCAGTAGCATTAATTACCGTCTTTGCCGGGCAATCAAAACGCTCACCTGTTTCCCGATCTTCCGTTACAACGCCCGATATGGTTCCGTTACTTTTGAGCAGACCAATCACGCGAGCATAGTTGAGCGCTGTGCCACCTTGATCGAAAAGCGTCCGCAGCAAAGTGATGGCGAAGCGGGCGTCATCAAATTGGCCGTCGTAATAAAGAATGCCGCCCTTAAGCGCTTTCCGATCGACTGTCGGAAGAGCGGCCTCGACGGCGCGTTTCGAGAGAACGCGTGAGCGCCCAAGACGTTCTTTGCCGGCGAGCAGATCATACATGGTCAGCCCGACGCCGTAGAACGGAAGCTCCCAATAAGCATAGGCCGGGATGACAAAGGCGCGCTTGTGAGCCAGGTGCGGTGCGTTCCGCAGCATGCGGCCGCGCTCGCGCAGAGCTTCGAGTACCAGCTTCACGTTGCCCTGCTGCAGATAGCGCACGCCGCCGTGCACGAGCTTGGTGCTGCGGCTGGAAGTGCCCTTGGCAAAGTCTTCGGCTTCGAGCAACAGCGTTCGATGACCTCGCGTGGTCGCCTCGAGCGCGGTGCCTAGTCCGGTAGCGCCGCCACCCACGACGACAAGATCCCACTGCCGAGTGTTTCCGACTTCACGAAGAACATCGCTGCGCATCACTTGCGGGCGCGCGCCAGAGCTTGCGACCAGCCAGCGTGCCGCGTGCAGCGCTCGTTTTCATCGATTGCGGGAGTGAACCGCTTGTCGGCCTGCCACTGTTTTGCGATGGTTTCCTGATCGGGCCAATAGCCGACGGCGAGTCCGGCTAAGTACGTGGCGCCGAGCACAGTGGTTTCTGGGTTCAATGGGCGTGTCACGGGAACTCCAAGCAAATCGGCCTGGATCTGCATAAGCAGGTTGTTGCGCGCCGCGCCGCCGTCGACACGTAATTCTTTGAGTGCTACGCCAGAATCAGTTTCCATGGCGTCGATAATGTCGGCGACCTGGAACGCGATACCTTCGAGCGCGGCGCGAGCAATGTGAGCGCGATTCGCTCCGCGCGTCAGGCCGCCAATTGTGCCGCGGGCATATTGATCCCAGTGCGGGGCGCCCAAACCCGAAAACGCGGGCACAAAATACACGCCAGCGGTATCGGGCACGCTGGCCGCCAACTCCTCGATTTCGGCCGCTTCGCGAATGATCTGCAATTCGTCGCGCAGCCACTGCACGACGGCGCCCGCAATGAAGACGCTGCCTTCGAGCGCGTAACTGGTTCGTCCATTGATTTTCCAGGCAACGGTAGTAAGCAGTTTGTTACGCGATGCCACGGGCTTTTCGCCGGTGTTGAGCAGCATGAAACTGCCGGTGCCGTAAGTGCATTTCACCATTCCGGGCTGCATACACATCTGGCCGAATAGAGCGGCTTGCTGATCGCCGGCGATTCCGGCAATCGGGATTCCAGCGAGCACGCCGGAAGTTTTTCCACACACTTCGCTCGAGCCCACTACTTCAGGCAACAACGATTTCGGAATATTTAACAAATCGAGGAGTTCGTCGTCCCACTGCCCGGTTTGCAGGTTGAAGAGCATGGTGCGGGAGGCGTTCGTCACATCCGTGACATGGCGGGTGCCGCTCGTAAGCTTCCAGATCAGCCAGCTATCCACCGTGCCAAAGGCGAGCTCGCCGCGAAGCGCGCGTTCGCGTGCGCCAGCGACGTTATCGAGCAACCAGCAGATTTTACTGGCGGAAAAATAGGCGTCTATCACCAAGCCGGTTTTTTGCTGAATCTTCGGTTCGCTGCCCTGCTCGCGCAGCCGATCGCAGAAGCCTGCGGTGCGCCGGTCCTGCCACACGATGGCGTTATGGATTGGCTCGCCCGTTTTACGATCCCAGATAATAGCAGTCTCGCGCTGATTCGTGATGCCGATGGCGGCAACGGCGCTGGCTTTGACGTCGGCCTGCGCGAGAGCTTCCATGGCCACTCCGAATTGCGAGGACCAGATTTCGACGGGATCGTGTTCGACCCAACCTGGTTGAGGAAAGATCTGGCGGAAAGACGTCTGCGCCTGACCGCGCACACGACCGTCCTGGCCCAACAAGACAGCTCGCGAGCTAGTAGTGCCCTGATCGAGGGCGAGGATGTAACTCACGAAAAAAGCGTATCAGGCTCCGATAGCGCCAACGAGCGGGCTGCTGGCGACAGCATACTCGCGCTTGGGCATCCGTCCGGCGAGAAACGCCGCGCGGCCGGCTTCGACGGCCAGCTTCATAGCGTGCGCCATGCCCTCGGAATCCTGGGCCTCTGCAATGGCCGTATTCAGCAGTACCCCGTCATAGCCGAGTTCCATGGCAACGGCCGCATCTGAAGCGGTGCCCACACCCGCATCGACAATTAGGGGCACTTCGGTGATTGCTTCGCGCAGGATCTTGAGATTGGTCAAATTCTGAATGCCGAGACCGGAACCGATCGGCGCAGCCAAGGGCATTACGGCGGCAGCACCCGCATCGATCAGTTTGCGCGCGTTCACAAGATCATCCGTCGTATAAGGCAGAACGACGAACCCTTCTTTAACCAAAAGGCGCGTGGCTTCGAGCAGACCTTGATTGTCAGGAAAGAGCGTCTTCTGATCGCCGATCACTTCGAGCTTGATCCAATTGGAAAGCCCCGCTTCCTGCGCGAGCCGCGCCGTGCGGACGGCTTCTTCGGCGGTGTAGCAGGCGGCGGTGTTGGGCAGGATGTGGATCTTGGAGCGGTCGATGAAATCAAGTTCGGATTCTTTGGAACGGTCGGTCAGGTTGACGCGGCGCACCGCGAGGGTGACCATTTCGGTGGAGGCGGCCGCGTGACAGCGCGCCATGAGTTGCTTACTGCGATATTTGCCGGTGCCTACAAACAGCCTGGAACCAAACCTGCGGCCGGCAATTATAAAACCGTCTTCCATGTAGACCATTATCGACCTGATCAAGCTGAAGCATGGACGCAAGGGCTTTATGATTTAGCCGCCGATCCTGGGGAACTGCACAACCTCAATCAGGCGCGGCCGGAAATTGTAGACCGGATCGCGACGCCGCTCGAGCGTTATAAGCGTGAAGGATATACTCGCCCGCAGTAGGAAATTCCATGTTGATTCTCGCTTCGGCTTCTCCACGGCGGCATGAATTGCTGTTCGCCGCCGGTATCGATCATATAGTTCGGGCTACTGCGATTCCGGAAGAACGGCGCCCCAGCGAGCCGGCGACCCATCTCGTTACCCGTCTGGCGGAAGACAAGGCGCGGGCGATAGAGCATTCGGTGCAAGATATCGTCTTAGGCGCCGATACGGTGGTCTGTCTGGACGACGCAGTGTTGGGTAAACCAACGAGTGCTGAGGATGCGCGTCGGATGCTGCGTCTGTTGTCCGGCCGAGACCACTGGGTTTACACCGGGATTTGCATTCTGGCCAATGGAAGCGCGATAGGAGATGTTGCGAGTACCAGAGTGTCGTTCGAACGGATGGGAGACAATGAGATCGAGGAGTACATTCGAAGCGGGGAGCCGCGAGATAAAGCGGGCGCGTACGGCATTCAAGGTCGCGGTTCCAAGTTTGTCCGCTCGATACAAGGGTGCTATCAGAACGTGGTAGGACTGCCGGTGTCCCTCGTCTACCGGTATCTGCGAGAATTAGCGCCGCAGCCTGGTTAGCTGCGGGGCTGTGCCTCATTCCGCTCACAGTCTGGGGGGCGATGCTAAGCCAGCAGAGCAACCAACAGGGCGATCAGGCAGAGTGGAAGCAGGAAGGCATCCTGTATCTGGATCACGCGCTGAATGCGCGGCTACGCACTGTGCCGGTGCAATCGGTGCAACTGGGGGATGGCTTTTGGAGTGCACGAAGGAAAGTAACGACCGAGCGCAGTTTGCCGACGCTGCTCGACCTTTTGGAAGAACACGGCGTGGTGGACAATTTCCGGCGGCTGGCAGGAAATACGGAACTGCCGCGAAAAGGTCCGCTCTACACTGACTCGGATCTCTACAAGTGGATCGAGGCTGCCGCCTGGGCAATCGCTTCAAATGAAACTTCGTCCGCGGACAAGCAAAAACTCCGGGGAGACATCGAATCGCTCACGACGCACATTTTGGCGGCGCAGGAACCGAGCGGTTATCTCAACACTTATTACGTAGCTGACAGGGCCCGGCTCCGATTCACCGACTTGACGAGGTCGCATGAAGACTATTGTCTGGGACATCTGTTGCAGGCTGGGATTGCGTACTATCGTGCTACCGGGAGCCGTCGGCTGCTCGATGCCGGTATTCGTTTCGCGAACTACGTAGTCGGAGAATTTGGTCCGGCGAAGCGGCCGTTCGTGACTGGGCACCCCGAACTCGAGATGGCAATGGTGGAGCTGTATCGAACCACTCTCGAGACGAAGTATCTGGATTTCGCGCGCTACCTGTTCAGCGGGGTCGAAAAAGACCGCTTAAAGCTGAAAGATTCTGACATCCGCTACATGTTCAGCGGCAAACCCTTCGTTTCGCATACGGAGCTGGAGGGGCATGCGGTGCGGGCCTTGTATGCCGTTTCGGGAGCAACCGATTATTTCACCGAAGCAGGAGATCCAGCATTCAAGAAAACGCTCGATCTGCTTTGGACCGACCTCACGATGCGCAAGATGTACATCACCGGTGGCGTGGGTTCGCGCTCGGCGGGCGAGAGCTTCGGCGATCCCTACGAATTGCCGAGCGAACAGGCCTATGCTGAGACCTGCGCCTCTATCGCCAACGTGATGTGGAACTTCCGGATGCTGACGCTTACGGGCGACGCGCGTTATACAGATGTGTTGGAACGGGCCTTGTACAACGGCGTGAATTCGGGCATGTCGCTTTCGGGCAACCTGTACTGCTATCGGAATCCGCTCTCGGCGGGTGGCGAAAAGTTGCGCAATCCGTGGTACGACACTACCTGTTGTCCGCCGAACATCGAGAGACTTTTCGAATCGCTACCGGGCTATTTCTATGCTCTAAGCCGTGACGGGGTATATGTGAACTTTTATCACAATTCGGATCTCGACTGGCATCTCGAAGACGGTACGGGAATTAAGATTGCACAGGTTACGAATTATCCCTGGAGCGGCGACGTGAAGCTCACGGTGAACCCCGCGCGCAGCGCGTCGTTCACGGTATACCTTCGATGGCCGGGCTGGGCGCCCACGGCGGAGGTGCTGGTGAACGGACAGCCAGTTTCGTTGGGAGGAGCCGGGCGCGGGACCTACATAGCGCTCTCGCGGACGTGGAATCCGGGCGATTCGATCAGCCTGAGCCTGGCCATGCAGCCCACGGCAATGGCAGCCAATCCGCTGGTCACCGATACGTATGGGCGGATCGCGATGCAGCGGGGCCCGCTCGTCTATGCTCTGGAACAGATTGACCAGGCGGGCATAGCGCTCGCCGATCTGTTTATCAAGCCGGCAGGGCCGATCACAGTGGAACCCCGCCGAGAGTTGTTAGGGGGAGTCACCGTCTTAAAGATTTCGGGGCAAGCTGCCGAAAGGTCCATCAGTGAGGAACCTCTCTATCAGCCATTGACGGCTGCGACGAATCGCGCCAAACGCCCTGTTACCCTGACTTTCATCCCCTACTATGCGATTGGTAACAGAGAGCCGACTCCGATGGAGGTCTGGGTGCCGGCGCTGAAGGATGCTTCGGCGTCCGGAAGCGGACTTCCGACGACCGAAAAACACGCGGCCGGCCAGTAACGAGTCACGCCAAAGCGGCACGAAAGGTATGGCAAAATTAAATAGGTACGCGGAGATTCATCCAGGCCCATGAGCAGCTCTTTTCTATCACGGAGATTGACAGTAACTATCCTACTTTTAACCGTTTGCCTCTCATTTGGGGGCGCACAGCAGGCGCCCGTAGCGCCGGCGCCGGCACCGGAAGAGTCAAAGACGTCGCCTCCTCCGACGGCGACTGACAAGGAGAAAGCCACGGCGGAGCGCAGAGTGGAAGCGGGCGCTGCCGTCGACTCCAATACCTACAAGGTCGGTCCATCCGATATTTTGTTGATTCGCGTATGGAACGAGGACAAATTTTCCGGGCCCGTTACCGTGCACCAAGACGGAAAGATCACACTTCCGCTGGTGGGCGATATCGAGGCCGGCGATTTGACGCCCATCGAAGTGCAGGATAGGGTGGCCAAAGCTCTGACGAAATACGTTGTGAAACCTCTGGTGACAGTGACCGTCCAGGAGGTGGGGAGTAAGAAGTATTACTTGGATGGGCAGGTAAATCACCCCGGTGAATTTGCGCTAGCCGTGCCTACCACGATTCTGGAGGCGATCAGCCGTGCCGGCGGGATCCAGGAATTCGCCAACAGCAAAAAAATATATGTGCTCCGGGGGGATAAACGGCTGCCCTTCAATTACAAGGACGTGCTCCGCGGCAAGCACATGGACCAGAACATCCGGGTTGAGCCGGGCGATCACATCGTTGTTCCATAACGCAGGTTTTTATCATGCTAGACAGACTATCGGTTCCGCGGCGTGCTCTGGATTTTGAAGACTACATCGATATCATCCGGCGGAATTTCCGCTGGCTTATCGGGCCGGCATTCGCCGGTTTGATTGTCTCGACTGTGGTTGCTTACATGATGCAGGACACCTACGTTTCAACGGCCGTGATCCGCATCGTGCCTCAGCAGATTTCGCAAGACCTTATCAAGAACACGAGCGCGCAGGACGTTTCGGACAGGATCAATGGCATGGCGCAGCAGATTCTAAGCCGTGGCACGCTCACCAATCTCATAGAAACGTACGGGCTCTACAAAGAAGAGCTGAAACACGCGCCAATGCAGGACGTGGTCACGACCATGCACGATGCTATTGGTATCCGGGCGGCCTCAGGTGTGACGAGCATGGCCGGGACAAGAAGCCTGCCCGCAATGTCAATCCAGTTTGCCTATCGCGACCCCGCGCTGGCGGTAAAAGTATGCGGTGAACTGGTGTCGCGCTTTATGAATGCGAGTTCGCAGGATGTAATGGACTCGCAGCTGGCGGCAAATCAGTTTCTAAACGACGAGTTCGAGCGCGCTGAACGCGAGTTGAATACGGTGGAGCAAAAGCTCACCGACTACAAGCAGAAAAACGCCGGGCGGCTGCCGGACGAAATGCAGACCAATATCTCGCAAATGAACGCGCTAGACCAGCGAGCCAGTTCCTTTTCCGACGCGGCAACGCGCAATGCGGAGCGGCGCATGATGCTCGAATCAGAACTGAGAGCCAGGCAAGACAGGCTGGCGGCCTTGAAGAGGAACAGTTATCAGACTGCGGGCGGCAGCAGGCTTTCGGATCTCGATAGACAAATAGGCGAGTACGAATCAGGTATTTCGGCCATGAAGGACCGATATACCGACGACTTTCCCGATTTGCAGTCCGCTCGCGAGCGTCTGGCGGTCCTCAGGAAACAGCGGGATGAGGCCCTGAAGGACGCCGGAAAAAATGCCTCTCATATCGCCGAGAGTCCTGCGGCAGAGAGAGACCGTATGGACGCGGAACAGTCAGTAGAGTCCGTGCAGACGCAACTGAAGGCCCTCGCACTGGAGGAAAGAGACACTCAGCGAGGAATGGTGCAGGTGAACGCCGCTTTAAAGAGATACCAGGATCGGATTGAGAGCATGCCGGCTGGTGAAATGGAATATGCGGAGTTGATACGGGATCGGGCGGCCGCCAAGCAGAAATACGACGAGTTCGAAGAGAAGAGACACAAGACGGCAGTGTCCATGGAACTCGAGCGACGAAAGCAAGGTGAGACGCTGGAACTGCTCGATGCACCCTCCACACCGGTGGCTCCTGCGGAGCCCAAACGGGCGACGATCATACCGATCGGGTTCGCGGGGGGCATGCTGCTCGGAGCCATCCTGGTGGCGCTCCGCGAAATGAAAGATACTTCCCTTAAGAACCTCAAGGATGCCCGCCTTTACACGCAACTCTCCATCCTCGGTAGTATTCCACTGCTCGAGAATGATGTGGTCGTGCAACGCCGTAAACAAGTGTTGTGGGTCGGCTGGGCGACGGCAACAATTCTGGGCTTAGCGATTATGGCTGGCTCGGTGGCACATTACTACTGGAGCAAGGCATAAAAACATATGAGCCGGGTCCACGACGCCTTAAAAAAAGCAGGGCAGGAGAACACCCCCGCCAAGGGGAATGCTGCTCGATCCCCTCGGATTCCGACCTCAGAGCCACCCCGAGTTGACGCTGTCCCGGTTGAGGAGGCGGCCGTACAGGATCGCGTCGCGACGGCAACACTGGTGCGCGACCCCTACGTGGGGCTTGAAAACCTGGAGGCGTGTATTCAATCGGCGCAGCGGATTCCATTCAATCCACTCGGCGATGCTTTGCTCGTAAATCCGGACAAGCCACGGGATGCTCCGGCAGAGGAGTTCCGAAGCCTGAGAACCCGCCTGAACCACATGCAGACGGTTCAACCGTTGCATACATTAGTAGTCACAAGTGCTTCTCCGGCCGAAGGTAAGTCATTTACGGCTGCGAACCTGGCGCTCACGCAGGCTCAGCTCGCCGAACACCGTGTGTTGCTGGTGGATTTCGATTTTCGCCGGCCGACGGTGGATAAGGTTTTCCAGATTCCGATCGCGCCTGGAATGACTAACTATCTGCAAGGCACGGCGCCTTTCAGCGAGGTGATCCGGCGGGTTGGCGATTCCAATCTCTATCTCATTACGGCGGGCGATCCGGTCACGAATCCTCTCGAACTGCTCAATCTCAAAGAGTGCGCCAGTCTTCTCGCCGAGGTGAGAAGCCACTTCGATTGGGTTATCCTGGACAGCCCCCCGCTTCTGTTCGCAGCCGACGGGAACCTGCTTGCGACGATGTGTGATGGCACAATTCTGGTAGTAAGAATTGGAACAACCACTTTTGATTCGGTGAGCCGTGCGTTGCAGTCACTATGTGAAAACAACATACTCGGAATTGTTGTGAACGGAGCGCGCCGAGGCGAACTCTACAGCAAATACAACTACTATCACGATTACTACACCTACGGGGCCGACGGGGACGGTAAAGAAGAGCCGGGCAAAGAATTGGAAGCCGACACCGTCGCCAGCAACTCGTAGGGTGGGCGCCAGCACATTTAGGAATACTGGTGCTTTACTAGAACGGGTAGTGCGGGGTCAAATTGTTGTTTTTTTGCGGTTGCGAAGCCGTGCCTTCAGTGAGCACCCTACCCGGAGTGGCATTCGTGAAATCGAGATCGGCCGCGCTGAATGTGAGTGGGCGATCGACCACCATTTCGACTGTAGAGCCTCGCGAGAGCATGGCATCAGGACCACGTGTCATGAGCACGCCGATGAGTCCAGCGGCCGCCCCAGTTCCGAGTCCAATCAAGCTGCCACCGCCGATGTGTCCCGCCGCCGCCCCGACGCCGGTGCCGATAGCCGAGCCAGCCGCGGTCGAGCCGACAACGGTCCCAACGTCGTCTTTCTTATCTCCGGGAGCTTTCACGGTGCTCTCCTCGCGCTTTAGCGTGCCTTCGTTACTCGCATCGAGTCCTGCCAGATCACCGCGGAAATTGCGCGTGACTCCGTTCAGAAGAACGATCGAATCAAAGCGGACCTGTAATTCACCACGGCCATGCGTACGGCCAGGTTTCTTGACGCTGATTACGGTGCCCGTCACCCAGCTTCCTTGAGGAATGACGATCCGGTTTCCGGAAACGACTGGGAACGCCGTTTCGAGATACAGGCGATCACCAGGCAAGGATTGTTTGGTGCTGACGCTTTTCACCACGTTGAGGAGGATGTGCGTCCCCGCTTCTACCTGATATGGGCCTGTAGCAGGCGGCTGATCACGCTGTTTGAGGGCATCAGGCTTGGTGGACGGCGCCACGGGATCCACCTTTGTTTGCGCCACTACGGCCCCGGCAACGCTTAGGCCGCACAAAAACACGAGACTCTTCACCATGCGATGATTCCGATCCTTTTAGTCTAGCGAAATCAGCTCCGGCTGGAAACCGCGGCCTTGGCACATAAGACGTGACGCTGCGCCTTCTTTAGGATCGTGCTCGCCGGGATGCTGGTGAGTTGGGTCAGGGGGATCCACTGGCACTCGCCGATTGCCTCGGGCGCCGTGGCTTCCCATATCTCAAACGAATAACGATGAAATGTAATGCCATGGCGGAAGGCACCGAGCTTGGCGCCCAGCTTGGCGTCCGGTAAATGAACCGCCTCCGGTAATTCCCAGAAGCCGGGCATCAGCCGGGCGTTTGATGGACGTTGCCAAAGCAGGAGGTTACCGCTTTTCTCGATCCAGAAGACAGTCCTGCGCTCGGCGACGATGGCAGCGCGTACGGCTTTCACAGGCAGTTCGTTTGCGACGCCGTTTGAGGCCGCCCGGCAGAGTTTCGCCACCGGGCACAGCAGGCAGTGCGGATTCTTTGGAAGGCAGATGGTCGCGCCCAGTTCCATCATGGCCTGGTTGAACGCGCCGGGATGTTTCCCGTCGAGCATCTCTTGCGCCAATGTGGAAAAGCGCCGCCGGCCGATGGTAGATGCGATGTTCGTTCCCTCGTCGAGGACGCGGCTCAGGACGCGCAACACATTCCCGTCGAGCGCAGCGTACGGCAAGTTGTAGGCGATGCTCGAAACCGCGGCCGCAGTGTAGTCTCCCACGCCGGGTAAACGGCGGATTTCTTCGTACGTCGACGGAAACATTCCGTGTTTCGACACGAGACGCGCCGCTTCCTGCATGTTGCGCGCGCGATAGTAATAGCCGAGGCCGGACCAATGCTCCAGCAATTCCGATTCAGACGCTGCGGCCAACGCGCGAAAGTCGGGAAACCGCTCAAGGAACCGTTGATAGTACGGGATGACGGCTGCGACGCGGGTCTGCTGCAGCATGATTTCAGAGACCCAGATGCGGTACGGATCGGATGTCTCACGCCAGGGCAGTGGGCGCTGATGGGCGGCGAACCAGCGAAGCAGATCGCTCCGAAATTGTTTGGTCTCCCTTGGGGAGAGCGCACAGTCCGTCATCTTATACTGGTGAAGGAACTCCTTTCCGAGCAGTAATCCCCAAAGTCTGTTCTTGAGCGATGCCGGAACATCCCAGCTTACCGTCTAAGCCTGTGCTGGCCATTCATGGCGCTCGCGTCCACAACCTGAAGAACATCAGTGTGGAGATTCCACACAACCAGTTGACGGTGGTTACGGGCGTCTCGGGTTCGGGTAAATCATCACTGGCCTTCGACACGATTTATGCGGAAGGTCAAAGGCGTTATGTGGAATCTCTCTCAGCTTATGCGCGGCAGTTTCTCGAGCGGATGGAGAAGCCCGATGTGGACGAGATTCTGGGTATCGCGCCACCGATCGCCATTCGGCAGAAAAACCAGACGCGCAATCCGCGGTCGACGGTAGCGACTGCGACTGAGTTGTACGATTTCATGCGGCTGTTGTGGGCGCGCGCCGGACGCACTTATTGCCCAGACGACGGAACGCGCATTCAGAGCGATACGGTGGATCAGGTGGCCGATGCGATGCTCGAGCAGCCCGAAGGCTCACGCTGGTATGCGTTATTCCCCGTGAAGGCGCCGGGAGCTCGGGAAGCCGCGGTGCTGCGCGATCGACTGTTCGATCTGCGAAAAAAGGGCTTCGGCCGCTTGTTTCAGGAAGGGAACATTTTTGAGTTTTCGACGCCGGAGTCCCTGCTTGAGATTGATTTTGCCAAGCCGCTTTATGTCCTGGCTGACCGTATCGTAATTCGGCCGGACTCCCATCAACGGCTGGTCGATACGGTCGAGATCTGCTATCGCGAATCCGGAGAAGTGTTCTTCGAACAGGCGGGTGTGGCCGAACCCGGGTGGCTGCATTTCAGTGAAAAATTCTGCTGCAAGACATGCGGTTTGACGGCGGCCGCGCCCGAGCCGGGAATGTTCAGTTTCAACAATCCGATGGGGGCGTGTCCGGTTTGCCAGGGTTTCGGAAACACGGTCGATTACGATTTAGATCTGATCGTGCCGGATCCGTCTCTTTCGTTGCAGGAGGGCGCCGTCGATCCGTGGACCAAGCCGCAATACACCTGGTATTACGACGAGGAATTCAAACCCAAAGCGCGCGGCAAGGCGAGGCTGAACATAGCCTACGGCGATTTGAAGGTGGAAGAGAAGGAATTCGTTCGCAGTCACGTACGACGGTTCTTTCAGGAAGTCGAGCGCAAGAAGTATAAGGTGCATGTACGGGTCTTTATGAGCCGTTACCGCGCCTACACGGAATGCCCTGCGTGCCGGGGTGCACGGCTGCGTCCGGAGGCGTTGTGGGTGAAACTCGGCGACATGAATATCGCGCAAGTGGCGCATATGAATATCGCGAGGGCACGCGAGTTTTTCGATTCGTTGCTGTTGAGCCCGGAAGAAAGTGAGATTGCCGATCGAGTGCTCGAAGAGATCCGGCAGCGTTCCAAATTTTTGAACGATGTAGGACTCGAATATCTCACGCTGGATCGTTTGTCGGCGACGCTTTCGGGCGGGGAAGCGCAGCGCATCCAGCTTGCCACTTGCCTGGGTTCGCGCCTGGTGGGTGCGATCTATGTCCTGGACGAACCGTCCATTGGTTTGCACAGCCGTGATACGGCGAGGCTGGTGCACATACTCAAGGATCTGCGCGAGCTTGGAAACACCATCGTGGTGGTGGAGCATGATCCCGAGATCATGGCCGAAGCGGATTACATCTTGGACCTGGGACCGGGAGCGGGTGAGAACGGAGGCCGTGTCATGTTCGCGGGAACATATCCGCAATTGCTGTCTGCGCCGGCCGGAAAAGACCGTGACACTGTTTCTCTAACGGGCCGTTATTTGCGCGGTGACCTGCCGGTTTCGCACAAGAAGGAGCGCCGGAAAATCAATGCCAGGCGCAAAATCAACTTCATCGGTGCGCGCGCTAATAATCTGAAGAACATCGATGTCGAAATTCCTTTAGGGGTTATGACGGTGGTTACCGGTGTGTCGGGCTCGGGCAAATCGAGCCTTGTCCACGAGGTGATTTACCGCGCGCTCGACCTACGAGTGAACAAAGAACGGCAGACACCGGACGCAGGAAAGGAAGAGGAGGGGAGCGCGCGCAAGCTTCCGTTGAAGCGTGTGGATCGAGCCGAATTATTGACCAGCGTAGTGATGGTAGACCAATCGCCGATAGGAAGAACGCCGCGCTCGAACCCAGTCACCTATGTGAAAGCTTTCGACACGATCCGCGATCTGTTTGCGGGAACAGCGGAAGCGGAGCGGCGCGGCTACACGCCCGGCCATTTTTCGTTCAACATCCCAGGCGGCCGCTGTGAGACCTGCCAGGGAGATGGAACCGTGACGGTCGAGATGCAGTTCCTGGCGGATGTGGAGCTGATTTGCGAAGAATGCAAGGGCACGCGCTACAAGCAGAGTGTGCTGGATGTGCGCTACCGCGGGTTGAACATCTATGAAGTACTGCAACTCACGGTCCGGGAGGCCATGTCCTTCTTTGCGGGCACGCCGAAGCTCGCGACGCGGCTCAAAGTTCTAAACGATGTGGGCTTGGGATACCTGCGATTGGGACAATCGGCCACCACGTTGAGCGGTGGCGAGGCGCAGCGCGTGAAACTCGCTGCCCATTTGGCGCAATCCACTTGCGAAGGAACTCTGTTTCTGTTCGACGAACCGACCACGGGTCTGCATTTCGACGACATCGCAAAGCTGCTCGCCTCTTTCGAGCGCCTGATTGCAAATGGCGGCAGCGTGCTGGTGATTGAACACAATCTGGACCTGATACAAGCCGCCGATTGGATTATCGATCTGGGGCCGGAGGGCGGGGAAGCGGGCGGCCGCGTCGTGGCGCGAGGGACGCCGGAGGCGATCGCGGCGGTGGCCGAATCGTACACGGGTAAATATTTAAAACAGGCGCTTGCCGATCGGGCGATTGCGTGATGAATCTGCGGGAACTTCCCTCGGTTGACCAGGTATTTCGCGAACTGGAGAGCCTGGAGGGATTTCCGCGAGAGGTTGTCGTCTGCGAAATACGCGACGCACTAGCTGAGATTCGAGAAACCGGCGTTCGGCCGGGTCCTGTAGCTCAGCTCGTTAAAGAGCGATTGCAGGCGCTTCGGGAGCCTTCCCTACGGCGGGTAATCAATGCCACGGGTGTAGTGCTGCATACCAATTTGGGCCGTGCCCCGCTCCCCGCGTTTACGCCAATCGAGGGCTACTCCAATCTCGAATACGACTTAATTTCCGGCAAACGCGGCCGCCGTGATGCGCATACGGCGCGCCTGCTCGAACGGCTCCTGGGCCGGCCGGCGATTGTCGTCAACAACAATGCCGCGGCCGTCTATCTGGTTCTGAAAGAGCTGGCGTTCGGGCATGAGGTGATTGTCTCGCGCGGAGAACTGATCGAGATCGGCGATGGATTTCGAATTCCCGAGATCATGGCAAGCTCGGGCGCCATCGTTCGCGAAGTGGGAACTACCAATCGCACGCATCTGGGAGATTATCGCGACGCCATCAACGAGCGGACACGCCTCATACTGCGCGTGCATGCATCCAACTTTCACATCAGCGGTTTTACAGCTCGACCGGAGTTGAAAGAGTTAACCGGGCTCGGGAACGAACGAGGTATTCCAGTATTTGAAGATCTAGGCAGCGGATGCGTCGCGGACCTGCGCGCCCAAGGCATCGACGAGCCGCTGGTAGCCCGGAGTCTCGCAACCGGGGTAAACCTCGTTTCTTTCAGTTGCGATAAGTTGCTCGGCGGCCCGCAAGCCGGCGTGATTGCGGGAGACGCGAAGCTGGTGACGCGCTTGCGGCGGAATCCCGTATATAGAGCGCTGCGCGTGGACAAGCTCATCATCCAGGCGCTCGAAACGACGCTGGGCCACCTGATTCGTCAGGACTGGCAGGCCATTCCGGCTTTGCGGATGATGTCCGACGGGCTCGATGGAATTCGCACTCGTGCAGAGCGCGTCGCGGCATCGCTCGCAGATATGCGGGCATCAGTTCGTCGGGACGAATCGGTTGCGGGCGGTGGTTCACTGCCTGATCAGACGATCCCGACCTGGGTAGTCGAGCTGGAAGTTAGCGGAGCGGCTGCCTTCGAACAACGATTGCGCACGGGGGCTTGTCCTGTGATTGCACGGATGGAAGATGGCAAAATCGTGTTGGACTTGCGCACCGTCGAAGATCGAGAGGTGGATGACCTGAAGGACGCCGTTAGAGCTGCCAGACAATCTGTCCAGCAACAATCGTCGCTACCGGCCCACCCTTGAACTTGCGGCCGTGAAAGGGTGTATTGCTGCTCTTGGATACCGAGCGGCTCACATCATAGGTCCATTCGCGATCCAGGCTGAAGATAGTGACATCGCCGGCGCTTCCGGGACGCAAAAAGCCACGTTCCAAAGAAAGAATGTGCCCCGGATTCTGCGTGAACAATCGGATAACATGCGCCAGATCGACATGACCCGGATGATAGAGCTGCTCGAGAGCCAGTCCTAGCGCGGTCTCGAGTCCGATGATCCCGAATGGACAGCGTTCGAACTCCTGCATCTTTTCGGCGCCCGCGTGTGGCGCGTGGTCGGTAGCGATGGCGTCGACGATGCCATCCATGAGCCCTTGTTTCACCGCTCCCACATCCGACGGTTCGCGAAGCGGAGGCTTCATCTTATAGTTGCTGTCGTAGGGCGCCATATCGCGGTCGGCCAGGACGAAATGGTGCGGAGTGGCCTCGCAGGTTACGCGTAGCCCGCGTTTCTTGGCGAACCCGACCATCTCTACGGCATGACGCGATGAAATGTGGGCGACGTGGTAGCGGGCGCCGGTAAGCTCCGCCAGGATGAGATCCCGCGCGACCATGACATCTTCCGAACTGCGGGGGATGCCGCGCAGACCAAGCCGCGTGGACTCTAGGCCTTCGTGCATGTCGCCACCCGCGCTCAAATGCAGGTCTTCGCAATGCTCGATCAACGGCAGATTCAGCGCCTGCGCGAACTCCATGGCGCGCCGCGCAACGCGCGCATTCATTACAGGCTTGCCATCGTCTGATATCGCGACGATGCCGGCTTCCTTCATGGATGCAAAAGCAGCCAGCGCCTCACCTGCGCTGTTCTTGGTGATTGCACCTATCGGGAACACATTCACTACCGCGAAACGACGCGCCCGGTCGACGATATAACTGGTGACGTTCGCGCTGTCGTTCACCGGCTGAGTATTCGGCATGCAGCAGATAGAGGTAAAGCCTCCGGCGGCCGCAGCGCGCGCACCCGTTTCGATCGTCTCGGCGTGCTCGAAGCCGGGCTCGCGCAGATGAACGTGCATATCGATGAAGCCGGGCGCCACGATCATGCCAGTAGCGTCGAATTCCGTCGCGCCGGTTGCGTCGATGGCGGGGCCGATCTGGCGGACTATTCCGTCCTCTATGGCAACGTCGCAGGTTCGATCGAGATTTTGTGAAGGGTCGACGACGCGGCCGTTCCTGACGACTAGCTTGCTCACCCGGCGAGGACCCTTTCGAGCACGGCCATTCGGACAGCGACGCCATTCTCTACCTGATTGAGGATGGCCGAACGCTGCGAGTCCGCTACCTCTGAGGAAATTTCCTGACCACGATTGATCGGCCCCGGATGCATGACGATCACGTCGGGCTTGGCGCGCTCCACATGCTCTGGCCGCAAGCCGTAGAAGCGAAAATACTCGTTGGCCGGGAAGGCTGCTTCATGCTGGCGCTCGAGTTGAACACGCAGCATCATGATGACGTCCACGTTACGAATAGCGGTCTCCATATCGGTAGTCAGCTCGACGCCTGGGGCAATTGCACCCATTTCGCGCGGCAGAAGGGACGCAGGTCCGCAAAGAACTACTTCGACGCCGAATTTCGATAGGAGAAAGATATTGGAGCGGGCAACACGGCTGTGAGCGATGTCGCCGATTATGGCGACGCGAAGGTTTTCGAGTGTGCCTCTGCGGTCAAGAATAGTGAGTGCATCGAGCAGAGCCTGCGTGGGATGCTCATGCGTGCCGTCGCCGGCGTTCACGATGGGAATAGGCAGGTAGCGCGACAGAAAGTGCGGCGCTCCGGAGGCTGCATGCCGCATGACGATGGCGTCCGGACGCATGGCGCCCAAAGTGTTGAGGGTGTCTACTAGCGATTCGCCCTTAGAAACGCTGGATACTGCCACGGCGATCGAAAGCACCTCGGCGCCGAGACGTTTTGCCGCGATCTCGAAGCTTGTGCGTGTGCGGGTAGAGGATTCAAAAAACAAGTTGACTACGGTACGGTTCTGCAGCGTTGTGAAGCGCTTAAACGGTTGTCTGGGAGCGGGCTGAAAATTTTTCGATCGCGCGAGGATCGCTTCGATCTCCGACCGGGGCAGCGACTCTATATCCAGTAAACCCTGCATTCGCTCGCTTGACGCCTACGCGCTGACGCGGGATTCATCCTCTACTCTCTCGACGAGCAGGACTTTTTCCAGATTGTCGATTTCCTGAAATTTCACTTCGATGATTTCGTTAGCGCTGGTTTGTATAATGCGCCCGATGTAACGGGCCTCGATTGGCAACTCGCGGAACCCGCGATCGATCAACACCAGTAGTTGCACGCGCGCCGGGCGGCCATGGTCGAATAGCGCATCCAAGGCCGCGCGAATGGTGCGTCCCGTATAGAGGACATCATCGACGAGAACGATATCCTTTCCGGCTACGGGAAAATCGATCTGCCTGGCATTGAGGACCGGCCGCTCACCGACCGTCGAGAGATCGTCGCGATACAGATTGATATCGAGGACGCCGACTGGAATGGTCATGTTCTCGAGGGTGCCGATTTTATCCGCCAGCCTCCGAGCCAGCGGCACCCCGCGCCGCTTGATGCCGACGAACGCAAGCTGATTCAAATCCGCACTTTTTTCCAAAATTTCATGCGCCAGGCGCACGAGCGTGCGGTCCATCTCGGACGAGCTCATGAGCTGTCTTTTTTCGCGAACCATGGACTGTCACGCCAGAGTATCACGCCCGGTCAGCCCTTGAGGCGTCCGCGAATGCGCCGGGCGAGCTTCTCAATCTCTTCAGTCTTTTTAAGCGACTCGACTGGAACCACATAGCTACCGGCTTTTTTGATTTCGTCTTGCAGTTGTTGAGCGACAGCGACAAGATCCTCAGCGTCTTTGAGCGCTTCCTCGTGATTCTGTTTGGCCATTGCGTTTTTTTGCGACTTGCCGTTGGGAAGGCGGGCGTCTTCATCGGGATTTCGTGGAGTGCGAGGAAACCGCGGGTCTTCCTGCTCTTGGGCGTTTGTCGTCAGAGGAGAGGCCAACAGCGAAAGCAACGCGACACGGCGCGTATGGTCCATCTGATTGCTATCATAAGCCACTTATGGACGTGACCATCGGTGTCATAGGGCTTGGCAACGTAGGCTCCGGCACTTTGGAAATACTGGCGGAGAATGGCGCTAGGATCCGTGAGAAGCTCGGCTTTCCGCTGCGCGTGAAGGCAGTTTGCAGCCGCAATGTAGGACAGAAAAAGGTGCCCGTGTTTCCGGCCGCCGTGAAGCGGACGACGGACTGGAAGGAAATCGTCAAGGATCCGGAGATCGATATTGTGGTGGAACTCGTTGGCGGCACTGCGACGGCCGGGCACATCATCGAAGAGGCACTGCGCAATCGCAAGTCAGTCGTTACGGCTAATAAGGAATTGATAGCGGTCCGCGGGGCCGAGTTATGGGCAACCGCGAGTGAAAACGGCGTGAATCTGGCGATGGAGGCGAGCGTCGCCGGCGGAATTCCGATTCACACCATTTTGCGTGAAGGAATTGCCGGAGACCGGGTCAGCGAGCTGTATGGGGTTCTGAACGGCACTAGTAATTTCATCCTCACTGAGATAGAAAAGAGCAACGCAAAATTCGAGTCCGTACTGGCGGAGGCCCAGCAGCTTGGCTATGCGGAGGCGGATCCGTCCGCGGATGTGGATGGACTGGACGCGCGATCGAAGCTGGCGATTCTCGCCGCGCTGGCATTCGGCGAAAGACTGACGCCTGCCGACATTTACACGGAGGGTATCCGGCGTATTTTGCCGGTTGATTTCGAATACGCGCATCAATTGAAACACACAATACGGTTGGTGTGCCTGGCGAGGCAAAGCGAAGACGGTCTGGTGCTCTCCGTTCGACCGACTTTGATTCCCCAATCGGCGATTCTGGCGCAGGTGCAAGGCGCATACAACGCGGTGTGGATTCGGGGCGTTTATGGAGAAGACACGTTCTACTATGGCCGCGGTGCCGGAGCCAAGCCGACTGGGGTGGCGGTGGTCAGCGATCTGATGCGAGTGGCGCGCGAGATCCGGTACGGAAGTCCGGAGCGCGTGAGTCCGTTCGCGCACGAGCGTTTGGGCGAATACAAACCGCTGCCTATTCCAACCCAAGCGTTACCGTACTTCCTTCGCTTCCGAGTAGAGGATAAAGCCGGAATCATCGCTACCTTGGCCACGATCCTTGCTGAACACAAGATCGGGATCGACGCGGTATTGCAGCTGCCGCGCGAAGACTGGCGCGATCTGCCGTTTGTCATCACGACGGAACCCGCGAAAGAACAAGCGATTCGCGACGCACTCGTGGAGATTCGGGAGGCGGACTTCCTGGTGGAGGCGCCGCTCGCGATGCCTATGGAACGAGGATTTTAGCCGGAAACATGCTACGATTCGAGAGAAACTGCCGCGGCTCGGGAGAGGTGGCTGAGTGGTCGAAAGCAGCGGTTTGCTAAACCGTCGTAGGGTCAAAAACTCTACCGGGGGTTCGAATCCCCCCCTCTCCGCCAGATTCATAATCCGGGTGGCTTGAAATTCCTGGCCGGAACGCTCAGATATCTGGGGGCCCCTTCCAACTCGGAAAAAATAGAGCGAGTTCTGTTGTCCTCGCATCTAAACGGAACTGATCGATGAATCCGGGATTCCAATTATGAGCGTCAGACTCTGCGCACGCGCAGTCGTTGCCTTCTTCGCTTTCTTCCTGTTCTCGTTGACGATACGGGCCCAAAAGGTGAAGGTCGAGGTCGATCCAGCGGTTGACCTCTCTCACGTCAAGCGATATGAGTGGCGAACACATCCGGTGTTTGAGAAACATCCGGAGTTAAAGGAACGGTATTCAGTCGCCATTCAGCTCGTTATGGGGGAAGCTAACAAGCAGCTCATGAAAAAGGGAATTCAGCCTGCGGACTCTTCGCCGGATGTTTACCTTACGTTTTTCGTTAGCGCAAATGACGTCCTAAAGACAAGGACGGAAATCGTGGATCCTTGGGGAGGCTGGTATGGATGGTATGCGCCGCCCGTTTGGACTGAGACTACGACTGAACAATATGTGGACGGAATGCTGGTGATGGACATGGTGGATCCTCATACCTCTAAGTTGGTCTGGCGCGCATATTGCTGGGATTCCATCAGCGACATGCGGAACCGCCACAAGAATATAGAATCTGCTGTAAAAAAGGCTTTCAACCATTTCCCGCCAAAGCAAAAAAAGTAAACGCTCCTCGGCTTTTCCGTGAATTTTGCTCGCGCCGTCTGCCGGATGTACATTCTCTACTTGTCTGGATTGCATACGCCCAGGCAGCCGATCCCTGTAGAGCTCGCCACTAAAGAGGCTGCTAGCTAATTACTCCTTTGCGCACCGCATAAAGGATTAGTTCCGGTATGCTGTGAACGTTGAGTTTCTGCATAAGATTTCCGCGATGCGTATCGATTGTGCGAGGACTAATGCCCAGCAGATTCGCAATATCTTTTGTCGATTTCAGCTCGACAATTAGCTGCAACAATTCCCGCTCACGTGCGGTCAGCAGCTCGTAAGGGTCTTCGACGCCTTGCTGTTGTATCTGTCGCAAGTAATCATCCGCCAGCACTCGACTTACCGCCGGGCTAAAGAACGCTTTTCCCGCACACACGGCGCGGATGGCTTGAATCAGGTCCGTTTCCGCCGAGTCTTTCAAAAGATATCCCCGCGCACCAGCTCGTAAGGCCCTGAGGATATAGCTTTCGTCCGAATGCATGCTGAGAATTACTACGGCCGTCTTCGATCGCTCCTCGGTGATTCTCTTTGCCGCTTCGATGCCGTTCAGCAGGGGCATGGCGATATCGATGACCGCAACGTCTGGAGTTTCCAGGATCACCAGGTCAACCGCTTCTCTTCCGTTGTTCGCTTCGCCAACCACTGCGAAGTCAGGTTGCCTCTCGAGGACCAGGCGGAGGCCGTGCCGCATGATCGTATGATCGTCCGCAAGTACGATGCGCACCGGGGTCATGTCAGGACCGCGGCATCTCTTTCGGACAGCGGTAATTCGACGCGAATGAACGTACCGGTTCCCGGCGCTGATTCGACCTGGAACGAACCCCGTAGATGTTTTACCCTTTCTTCCATGCCGAGCAGACCAATGCCCTTTTCCCTTGCCGGTGTGAATCCCTGTCCGTCATCCTGAATCGTTAGCAGTAAGTTGTCGCCGTTCTGACCTAAATGAATCTGGACGCCCTTGGCCTTAGCGTGGCGGACGATGTTACGCAGCGCTTCCTGAACGATTCGATAGGTGCAGGTCTTGTATTCGTCCGGGATATCTTCGGGCAGCGCATCTGCCCGGACCTGCACGGCGATATTCTTTGTCCTGGATACCTCGCGAGCCTGCCACTGCACCGCCGGAATCAGCCCGAGATCGTCCAACATGGAAGGGCGGAGAAGAAGCGACATATCGCGAACGATGGCCACGGTCCTTTCGGCGAGGCGGCGTAGATCATAGAGCTGGCTCTTCGCATCGGCGCCGGCTTCAGGCGAAAGTACGGCTGCGACATTTCCTAGCCCCAGAAGCAGCGCTGATAGCGATTGACCCACTTCGTCGTGCAACTCGCGGGATAAGGCGCGGCGCTCGGACTCCTGGACTTCGATCAGCCGCGTGGACAGATGCCGCAACGCTCCCCGAGCCTGTTCGACCTCATCAAAGCGCTGCGCCGATACCCGCTCAAGACGCAAAATGCGATAGATGCTTCCACCCGCTAACAGTGTGCCGCCGATGAGGGTAAGGACTAGCAGAACAATCAACGAGCGCCGGAAATCGGCGAACAAAATAGCGACTTGTTTATCGCCCGCGTTCATTTGGCTCTGATTTACCGCGCTAATCTGGTCCGCAAGACGGACAATCACCATGCGCCGCGGCAGAAGAGAGTCTTTCATGAATGCGTAGCCAAGAGCCCGGCGCTGGGTGGCGTTCCATTCGAGAGCAGGACGCAATGAATCAAAATAAGCCCTGAGCTCTGTTGTGAACTGCTGAAACGGACCGCGCTCTTCGCCACGAAGAATTCTGTCATAAGTCGCGACGTTGGCCCCGATACGCGAACGCGCATCATCTAACTCTTTACGATGTGTATCCGCCAGGCTCGGATCCCGCTCCAAAAGGAGGTCCCGCACGTACGTTCCAGAGAGGTAGATATCCGATCGAAGTTGTTCCAAAATCCTATCTCGGTTGGAGTAATCCTTACGGATGCTCTCGTTCCTCGTCTGGATTTTCGTTAGAACCGAAAGTGCATTGAGGCCGGTAAACGCCAGCAACAGGAGCAGGCCGCCGAAACCGACAAAGAGAAGACGTTTCACAACGGCCTCTCGCGGGGCTTAGTGCAATAGCCCAAGCGTGTACTGGAGCGCGGCGTATGCTTCCTGGTAGTCGTACTTCGCATTCAGATTCTCAACTTCCGCCGAGGTTTGACCGAGTTGTGCCTGGGTGAGTTCCACAATAGAGCTCAGACCCAAATTGTATCTGCCCTGCGCTAAATCGAGAGCCAGATTGGCCTGACTCAGTAGTTGCTGGGTCGCGGTGATGGCTTCAAAGGAGGTTCTGGCCCGCTCCCAGGAAGTACGTACCTCTTGCGCGATACGGTCTTCCAGACCGCGAACACGCTGTTCGGTTGCGCTCAATTGATATTCAGCCGCCTGACGCCTGGCGCTAAAGAGATGCCCGTTGAAAACCGGAATGTGAACGTTCACCGCCGCTGCCTCGTAACCGGCCGGTATGTTCGCATCCGGATTTCCCGAATGAATATAGGGCAATGCGCCACCGACGGCAATCAGACTCACGGTCGGCCGCTTGAGGTCTCGCTCGGCGTAGACAAACTTCTGATCAGCTTCCTTCTCAAGCCGCAGACTCGCCAATTCGGGCCGATTTTGAAAAGCTTGAGTTACCAATGGCTCCGAGTCCGGTGAAGGCGCCGGCGGCATGGGTTGGTCGGAGAGCCGGTAACGAAGAGCTTGTTGGCTGCCGAGAGCCTGGCCGAGTGCGGCGTAGGCACTGGCGAGACGGTCCTGTGCGCGCAGTTGCATGAGCTTTGCGTCGGATAGATTCACTTGAGCGAAGCTGAGATCGACTTCCGATTTCAATTTGTTCTTCGTCAATTCCGAAACCTGATCGACAACCGTCTGGCGAGTGGCTACCGTCTGTTGAGCAACCTTCACTAGCTGTTCGGCAAACAAGACCTCGTAGTAACCCTGATTTACGCCCAAGAGCACGTCGTAACGTGTTGCCTGATAGTTCGCCTGGCTAGCTTGCGCCTGGAGTTTGGCGTGCGAAACCAGATTATTTGTACGGCCGGAATCGGTGATCAACTGCGAAAGGCTTAGTCCGGATCCAAAGTGGCTGAACAGCGCCGGATTGTTCAACGCTCCCGCACCCAGCCGGCTATTGAGGTTAGCTTGGGCGCCCGTTACGTCTCCGCTCAGAGTCGGATAATAGGCGGACCGGGTTGCTCGGGTGACTTGATCCGCTTGCAGATAGGTGGCGTGCGACGCCAGCACCTGGGGATGATTCTTGAGTGCCATAGTTTGCGCTTCCGCCAGGCTCAGTTGAGGCGCGCTGGTCTGTGAGTGCAGCAGACCGGAGAGGCCGAGAGCTGCGATGGCGACGACAACGGATCGGTTCATATACATGCAAATCAAGCTCGCGCTGATTCACCTCTACGGCCGTATACGAGCAAATATGCGGCGGGTACCAGAAACACGGTGAGCGCCACCGAGAGCGTCAAGCCGCCGAGAAGAGCGCGGGCAAGCGGCGCATAGCTCTCGCTTCCCTCGCCCAGTTTGAGGGCCATTGGAAGCAGGCCGATGATGGTGGCGAGTGAGGTCATCAGAATTGGCCGCAGACGGACGCGGCACGCCATCGCCACAGCGTCGCGGACTTGCATGCCTTGTTCTCGTAACTGGCGTGTGAACTCGACGATCAGGATGCTATTAGAAACAGCAATGCCGGTCAGCATCACCACCCCCATCAGCGACATGACGTTCAACGTGGTTCCAGTGAGCCAGAGTGTGATCAGAACGCCCGTCAGCCCTGGCGGAACAGCCAGCAAGATCAAAAACGGATCGACGAAGCTGCGGAATTGCGCGACCAGAATTAGGTAAAGCAACACAACGGAAAGAGTCAGACCGAGCGCAAAACTTCGAAAAGAAGCGCGCATCCCTTGAACCATTCCGCGCAGGGTCACATTGAGTCCCTCTGGAATTTTCGTTTGCGCAATGATATCGTCGATGCGGTCCGCGATGCCTCCTATCTCCTCTCCAAGCGGCCGGACATAAACGTCCATGACGCGGCGGATCTGGTAATGATCGACTTCGGTCGGTCCCTCAGTCCGTTTGAGTGAACTGATAGTATCGAGGCGCGTCGGCAGTAGGCTTGCTGCAGCGTGCAACGGAATGGCTCGCAAATCGCCGAGAGATTTCACTTGGCCCTCCGTGTACTGCACCGTGAGCATGTAGTCCTGCCCCGTCTTCGGATCGATCCAGTAGCTGGGTGCAATCATCTGGTTGCTTGTAAGGGCTGTAATGACATTGCCCACAACCTCCTGTTGATCCAGACCCAGTTCACTTGCGCGCGTGCGATCCACGTTCAACGTCAGCGCCGGGTAGTCGATGTCCTGCGGGATATATACATCCGCAACGTCCGAAATTCGCCGGATCTGCGAGGCGAGCTTCAGTGCCGTGGTGTGGGCAGCCGAAAGGTCAGTCCCAGCCACTTGCACATCGATCGGTGCCGGTAGACCCAGATTGAGCACGGCGTCCACCAACCCCCCGGATTGAAAGTAAGTGTTTAGCTCCGGCATTTCTTCGGCGATTCGCCGCTTTACGCGCGCCATGTACTCGTAGCTACCTATCGTGTGTTTCTCTTTGAGCCCGACTTGGACGAACGCCATGTGTTGAGCGGAATTACTTGTATAAATAGCGGAGAAATCGGGGGTCACACCGATGTTCGAAACAATTACGTCGAGATCGCGAGGCGGAACGATCTGGCGAATGAGGCCTTCCACCTTGGCCACCTCTCGCTCGGTGATAGAAATCCGCGAGCCCGACGGTGCCTTGAGGTTGATGACAAACATTCCCGCATCGGTACGGGGAAAAAACGACAGGCCAAGTAATGGAAACAGAAACAGGCTAGCTGCGAAGGAGGCCCCGCACCATGCAATCGTGACCCACGGACGACGAAGTGCGCCTCCTACGAGGCGATCGTAGAGCCGCAAAAAGGATTCAAATCGATCGTTGAACCAGATATTGAACCGCTCGCCTAATCGCCAGTGATTATGCTTGCTTTTCAGATTCACGTCGACGGGCATCTCTGAGGAAGGAGTGCCATGATGCGCCGCGGTCTTAATAAATCGCGCACAGAATAAAGGCACTACTGTCATTGCGACGGCGTAGGAAGCAATGAGGGCGAGCACGACCGCGAGCGCCAGGGCCGAGAACAGGAATCTACTGACACCATACAGAAACGTCACGGGAAAGAAGACCACGGCGGTCGTGAGAGTAGCGGCCAGGACAGGGAGAGCGACTTCGCCGCCTCCGTTTGTGGCGGCCGTCTCGGCATCCTCGCCCATCTCGAGATGCCGATAGATATTCTCGAGCACGACGACGGAATTGTCGATGAGGCGTGATAACGCGAGGGCTAAGCCTCCCAATACCATGCTGTTGACGGTCCCACCGCCGAACGAGAGAGCCATGAACGTTGCTAATACCGATAAGGGAATAGAAAAGAACACGGCAATCGTGGCGCGCAGACTCCCGAGAAAAATCAGGATCATCAGGGAGGTTAAAAAAAGGCCGATGGCACCTTCATCGAGTAGCGTTCGAATGGCGGTTTTAACAAAACGAGATTGATCGAACAAAATGTTCGTGGCGAGATTCTTTGGCACGTCCACGAGATGCCGGATTACGGCCTGCACACCCTCCACGACTGCGATCGTATTGGTGTCGCCGCCCTGTTTGAGCACCGGTGTGTAGACTGCACGTCTGCCGTCCACGCGTACGACATTGGTTTGAATCTGATGGGAATCTTTGGCATACGCTACGTCACCTAACCGCACAATCGACTGACCGACGACCTTGAGCGGCAGTTGATCGATTTCTTCGATAGTCGGAAGTTGGCTATTCGTGTAGATGTTGTAATCGAGTGGGCCTATCGGAACGTCTCCGGCGGGAAGAATTAGGTTAGAGCGGTTTACGGTCCGGACTACATCCATGAGGCTCAACCCGTGTGCCTCGATCTTGTAGGGGTCTGCGTAGACCATGATCTGGCGATAGCCGCCTCCGAAAGGCTGAGGGACACTCGCGCCGGGGACACTTGCCATCTGATTCCGAACCCTGAACTGCGCCAAATCACGCAATTGTGTTTCGTTAAAGCCGCGTCCGCCCACCGTGACCAAACAAACTGGAAGGCTCGAAGCGTCGAACTTCAAGACTACTGGCGGCAAAGTACCGGGCGGAAGACGCCGCAGTTGCGCCAAGGCAAGGTTCGAAATAGTAGCTACAGCCGAGTCGGCATTACTGCCCGGCTGAAAATAGACACGGATTATGCTGGCTCCCGGCAGGGAGCGGGATTCGATATGCTCAATGCCGCTGGCAAGGGTGAATTGCCGTTCAAAGCGGCTGGTGATATCCGATTCGATCTGTTCCGGCGGCATGCCATTGAAAAAAGTGGCAACCACTACCATCGGGATGTTGATGCTCGGAAACATGTCTACTGGCATTCGCACGAGCCCCACCCCACCTACCACCGCGACGATAAGCGCCACGACGATGATGAAGTATGGTGTTCGAATGGCAAAGCGGGCCATGTGGTTAAGGAGTCGCTTCCGCCGCGATCTCGGGGAGCTTAGGACGAACCCGCTGGCCGGCTTCGAGACCCGAACGGTTGCTCGTGACTACCAATTCACCTGCTCGGAGGCCAGAAAGCACCTCGACGCTAGCGGGATTCTGGAGCCCAAGCTTGACGCTGCGAATTTCAATCCGGTCCTCGGGCGTAACTATTGCGACTTGGCCCGACGACTCGTCACCACCGCTCCAGTCAACCGCCGGAATCGGAATCGCCACCACTCCGTTGCGGCTTAGAAGTGTGAGGTTCACCTCGGCGAACATGCCCGGTATGAGAAGAAGGCCCGGATTGGGAACATCCACCTCCGTATCCATCGTGCGGGTTCCTGGCGAAAGCTTGTCCGCGTAGCGCGCGACGCGACCAGGAAACGAACGGCTTAACGTAGGCACGCGCACTTCTACCTGCTGGCCGATGTGAACTGTCGGCACTGCTGATTCGGGGACCGGAAGGATCAAACGCAGCAAACTGTTTTCCGACAGCCTAACCAGCGGCATCACTTGCGTGCTCGACGATGTGCCCGCCTGGATCATGGAGCCGGTATCGGCGTACCGTTTTGTGATCACTCCCGCGAACGGAGCTGTTACGCGGAGGTAATCGGCCAACGTATTGACCTTCTGAAGTTCAGCTCTGTTGACCTGAACCTGTTCTTCGGCAGCGGAAAGGTTCGATTTCGCGGCGCTCACTTGTGCCTCGGTCACCAGATCTTTGCTCTGCGCGTCGTCGATCTCTTGCTGCGCGATAAGACCGGCCCTTCGCTTGGCGACATCCGACAAGCGCGTATAGCTAAGGTGTTCGACGTCATGTGACGATTGAGCCCGTTGCAGCTCACCTCTGGCACGGGCTACTTCCGCGCCACTGCGACTCAACATGGATTGGGCGCGCGCCCTGTCGTCGGCCATCTCCGGTATTTCCAGTACGGCCAGCAACTCGCCCTGTTTCACCCGGTCGCCGACATCCACATTGATCTTCTTTACGTAGCCCGCCACTTTAGCCATCACATCGATCTCCTGGAATGGCTTGAACTCAGCGGTGAGAACCATTCCATGAGACATGTCTTCGGTTTTGGTTTTAGCTACAGCGACCGTTGGCGTGCCGGAAATCTCCGAATCCTGGATCCCGGCGCGCGAGGTTTTGGAGCACGATTCACCGATCAGGATGGCAAATGCCGCGATCGCGATAGCGGACATCGGAAAAGAGAATTTGCGAGGGGCCATCGGCAGTATAAATCAGTGAGCCAGGCCAGGAACGTGCGAAAACCACGCCCAGACAAAACCCAGTGTAGAGCCTTCTCTGCACGAGTATCTATACGTTAGCGGCCGTATTTTTGAGGCTAACTTCAAGGTAGAGCGACCGTAGACTACTTCGATATCGACTGGAAGAATACGTCCCGGACCGGATATCTTTGCGAGCCATTAACGGCTATTATTTCCCTGTTGCGTATGGAACCAATCCGCATCGTCCTCGCGAATCACAATCCAATAATCCGCAGCAATCTACGATTACTGCTCGAAAGAGAGCCGGCCTTTCGAGTAATTGGAGAGGCGGCCGATGGACGCGAAGCTATGGCACTAGCGGATTATGGACATCCGGATGTCGTCCTGCTGGACATACAGCTTCCACCCCGCAACGGGATTTTAACGGCGCGAGAAATGGTTTCGAAAGGGCGAGACTACGGAATCATTTTCATTACCGTTCTTAAAGATGAGGAGTACGTTGCGGAAGCCCTGAAGGCAGGGGCGCGCGGCTATGTACTGGAAGACGTCGCGTCAACCGATCTTCTGCCAGCTGTGCGCGCGGTGGCCGGAGGCGGTCGCTTTCTAAGCTCAGCGGTCAGCCAAAAGCCAATGGAAGATTGAATTGGCGAGTAGGGCGACCGAGATGAGAGTTTTCATCGGGCGCGAAGCGAGAAGCCTATTCGAGCACGATCAATACTTCCATCTTCGGCTCGACGATTTCGCCGGGTGCGAACACCGCAATCTGGCGGGAACGTACCAGGACATCCCACAGTGGGCCGCCTTGGTTGATCTGAAAATATTGATTGTCCAGCTTCATCGGTATCGCCGACGGCGGCGTAGGTGTGTGCCGCAGGGTGAGCCCCGGTAACGCATTGCGGATCAGGCGTTGAATTTCCTCCTGAGCCGAGATCTTGACCAGCTGAGGTACCTTGCGGATCAGGTCGTCCACGCCCATTTTTGCGCTCACCGCCAGGAAGAATTGGGTGTTCCGAAAATATTCGTCCTCGCTAACCGAACCCGTCCAGATAAAGCGGTCGCTAATTTCGAGTCGTATGGGCACGAACTTTTCGGAAATAAGAAATTCCATCAGTTCGCGAATGCGATCGTCGAGTAACGTGAAGCAGCGGCCCAGATCGTCGTGGTCGTAATCGGGCAGATGTTCAGGCCGTCCTTCCAGAGCAAAGGTTGAAAGCGCACCCGCCAGGCGGAGCATTGCCACATATGCGGTTTCCGGGTGGCCGTGACGCACCTTCCAAATATGTTTCAGCTCCGGGAGGTACGAATTCACCGTATGCAGCAGCCAAAAATTTGCGGTTTCAGAGGGTGAGAAATCCGCCAGGACTTTTCCGCGTGCGCGTCGAGGCGCGGATAACGTGCTGCTCTTGGTGGCGAGAATTTCGATTTGCCGACGCAGCAGCATGTTTAAGTAATCGCTCGAGGCGAGATTAAGAGACGGCGCCACAAACTTCGGATTCAGGATCGGGATGCCCGCAGCGTTGCGGATGATTTGCGCGATTCGAAAGAATGCGAAACCATCGCGATACTCGTTCCCGAAGAGCAGGCGAAACGTTCTGCGTGCCACCTGAACGGGCTTCTCCTCATCGCCTAGGTTGTCGTCCGGCACCATCCGGGTCTCGGCGAGGTAGCGGGTTCCAGGCGGTGCTCCTGAATCGTTTTGGCCTGCTTCCGGAATAGTAACGTTGCGAGCGCGAGGGCGAATCTCGGGGATCGCCAGAAATACATCCAGGGATTCGCGGTTTGGGGGAAAATGATCGCCGACAGCTCGAGACGCAGGCGCCGCATCCGTCTCGGGAATATCGACTGGCTCACCGTCGGGCATAATCCCGCTGCATGCGTTGAGGCGGCATACACCGTTAGCGAGAGCTTCGGCGTCGATATCGAGCACCGTTACTCCCCAATTTGCATAATGCGAGGCGTCGAAGCGGAAATGGACCGCATCCGCAAGGAATTGTTCCTGTGTCTGAAAATGTTGGGGTGTGAGAAACATCCCCTGCGTCCACACGACGCGGTGGCGATTCTTCATAGCACCTAGAGTTCCTGCCCGTGGGTGCGGAGGATCCCCGCAATTTCCTGGCGAAACGGATCCTGTAGGTTCCGTAAGCTCGCCAGATCGAGCACTTCGGCGAAGCTCGCCCCACCGGCTAGCCCGCTTGCAACCGTAACGAGCTCGTCGGGCGGCCGAATTGTCCCGAAGGGAGCTGAGAGCGTTACCAGCGGCAAGTCACCCATCTCAGGCGATCGCCGAACCTCCATCCGATAACGGAGTCCGGCGAAGAGCTCGGCAATACCTGAAAATTTCGTGAAATGAAGGTGCATCAGACAGGTGCGCAGAACAAAAGCGCGAACAGCTTCGGAATCACGTTCCTCTTTGCCGGCGAGCACTTGACGAAGCATCGAAAGGGAATAAGGGGATGAGTATGCTACCACCCATGTCAATGGTGCGGTGACTTTGATGTTTCGCCAGCCGCGGTCTGTCTTGGTGTCGTGCAGATATTCCCACTCGTAGAGCTGAATCTGTGTAGATACCGACTCGAGCGGCAGGTTAAGTTCGGGACGGAGGTCGAATGGCCGCAGCGCGATGCGGCGATACAACTCGCGAAGTTCTGCGACGTTGCGCTCGGAACTGCCGGCGGCCTCCGGCTCGCTGCCCTCTATCGCATTTCCCAGCGTGCGCCGCGGCCGGAATAGCAGCGCCAGGGTATCGAGATAACCGCGAAGCTGCTTTTGGCAGAATTTGGACACGTCTTTGGTGAGCGCGTGTAATTGAAGGAGTTGCTCGATCTTGAGCGATTCTGCGGGAATTGCCGGGTTATCCATGGTTAACTCTTAAGACTAAAACATCCTGGGTGGCTATTGTATCGGATCGCGGAAGCTTCCCAATATCACTTAGCGGGCCTCATGCTCCTAACATATATACGTCTCTGCAGCGGAACGATCTCGCGCTTCACGTACTCGATCTCCACCTTTTGACCAACCTCGTATTCTGCGGCGGCAATTGTATTGAGGGAATAGCGAGTGGTGCCAGACACCCCCTTCACCTTGATCTCGAACACGACACATGAGGCCACAGGAATTTCACGGGAGCCTGAAAACGCTCCATCCTTTCCGCCAGAATAGCTTTTGTAGACGGCGGCGGGCTTGAATGTTTTGCCGGTGATGACTCCGGTGCCTGTCCTTGTTTCAGCAGCTCGCAGCGCATACGAGCAACTCATAACAATCACCAAATTCATCGCGACCAGCGAGGTGTTAAATCGTCTAGGCAAAAATGCCACGCATCATCCTATTGGTTGTCCTTCGAGATCATATCGAGGACATACAGTCGTTTCGAGGCGAAGGGAATCACTCTTTCGCGGTAGCTGAGTTGGACACTCTGGCCAATATTGAAAGCCCTGCTGGCTGTCGTATTCAAGGAGTAAAATACGGGACCGTCTAGTCCGTCGACTCTGACCTCGAATACGTATGCCTCGGTAACGGGTATTGGAGTCGCGGTCAGAAACGATCGATTCAGGCCGACAGGATATTGCCAATAGGTTCCCGCTGGCTTAAACGTCTTGTGGGCGATTGTGCCAACCGCGGTTCGTACCGGAAGAGGCCGCAAGAAGACGGCCCAGACCGCGATTGCGGCTAGGCCAAAGACAATGGCGACAATAAACAAAAATCTAGATGACAAAGCCACCCTCAAAAGTCCCGATTATTCATCGTCGTCTTCGGCGGACCCCTTCAGACGGTTCTCTGCGTATTTTTTCGAAAGCTCCCCGCGTTTCCAATCGGGAATGCCGTCAAATACGGCACGTGAGAATGGTTTGTTGCCCCACTCGTGCAGCCGCAGCAAGGCTGTGTCGATGATCTCCAGTTCGGCCTTGCGCGACTCCTGCCATGCGGCGTAGATGACACCAATACTTTGAACGACGCCTTCGAGTGCTCCGGACACGTAGCGCGGGGTCGCTTGCGAGCTGTCCTGCAAGACGTGCATTCCCTTTACCAGCATTCTTGCGCCGTTGACGAGGGTCACATCGAATCTGTATAAGACGTTCTCGGCATCCGCGGCTGGTAGCTCGTAGGTCGAAAGATGTTCGAGAATTTGCTTGATACGTTCAGGGTCCGGCAACACACCCTCTTCCGCGCGCTTCCATAGCATTTCGAGTCCCTCAGTGAGCAGAGGCAATTGCTCTAACTGCGCGGCCGGGATGGGATGCCGGCTCGCCTCGCTAAAGCAGCGAGCCACGCAAAAGGCGATAAATCCCACACGAGACTCGTAGGGGAGAACTTCAACTATCTTTTCACGTTCTGAATATTTCATAATTCGTTTACCACCAGGAGCCGTGATTTCCCGGCTGCTGCCCGCGATCGGACACATTGTCGCCAGTACCGCCCCACCCGCCATCGCTGGGAGGAGTCTGGATGGCAGAGCTACAACCCTCGCAACAGGGTCGAGTCGGAGCGACGTAGGCTACTCCTTTAGTATCCGGATCACAGTCGGCCGCCCGGAGTCCGCGTTGCTCAGCATGGTTATGGGTAGAGTCCTCGGTATCGCCGTTCGGTTTGGTGCGTCCGTAGCGCCAATCTTCGTCTCCCTGTCGGATCGGAGGCGGCCTGTCGTCGTTATGCGCCACGAAACGGTGATCATCAGCAGCCTCAAGCACTCTTTCAGGGAGTCCATTAGGAGAGCGATTGCCGGTCACGACTACTTCATAGGTTCCATCCTTCCGCAAGACGACCATCGTCGCAAGCGTCGTACCGGCTGCGTTCATGGGATGCACTTCCCCGTTGTCCACCGCGTCCTGCAACGCCCGGCGAAGATTTTCGGCGACCTCGTCGGCCTTTTGCTTAGCCGCCTGAAATTGCTTGTCATCCTCGTCGGGCGTCACCATGGGCTTCTTTGGACATGGCGCCAAGCCGTCGACGTCCACCTCGTCCAGGGGCCTCGATGGATAAGCGTAAACGTTTAGCCCGCCATCGAGATCTCGCGGATCGACCTGTATGTATCGCCCTAACTCCGGGTCATAATATCGATGCCGGTTGTAGTGGAGCGCGGTCTCGGAGTCATAATAGTGGCCCGGCCAGCGCAGATTGAACTCGATTCGAGAGTCCGGTGAAATCGTGGCACGCCCGTACGCTCCGATATCGGCGCGCCACAATACCTCGCCCGCATCGTCTTCGACACGCACGGGACAAGCGATCTGATTACTGAAGACGTAGCGGCGTTGACCGGAAGCCGGGGAGGCGTCCTGGCTGTCGTAGTCGATAAAAGCGAAGGGTGTGGGCGCGATCGCATCCGCATAGACATAAACACGGAACTGGCCACCCGGCGACACCTCGGCGGCGAGGCGTTCGCCGTCCCAGATGAACTGAGTTGTCCCCTCTGAATCGGTCTTCGCGATGCGGCGGCCGAGCGCATCGTAATCAAATAGGTTCCGAGCGTCGCCTATTGTGCACGAGACGAGCCGGTCCTCGGCATCGTACTCATAGCGCCTTTCCTTCTCGGCGCCGGTCTCGTGAATAATGTGATGCCGTTGATTGTATTCGAAACGACGCCCATTGGCGCTCAGAAGCCGGTTCTCTGATAGAGAGACGCCTCCGAGACCGGGCGCACTGAGGAGATTTCCTGCCGCATCGTAGCCGAACCTGCCGCGGGCTCCATCGGGCGCGGTTGCACCCACCAGGCGGTGAGCCGAGTCATATTGATACGTGGAAGTACCGCGCCTTGAATCGCTGTCAGCTAACAGAGTGCCGACCGGTGAATACCGGTACACTCGCGACCAGATTGTGTGTGTGTTCTTGCCCTTAAAAGTAACTTTGGCGAGGCATCGGCCATTCCAGTCGAATTGAGAAAGCTCTTCGACGTTGTTGGCGTTCTGGCGCAGGAAGATTCCTGAGTCGAGCTGCCGAATCTCGTGGTGTCCACCGGTGGGATCGATGACGGTAGTACGACCGGTCGCCGAATCATGGACGTAGCGAGTAATGAACCTGCCCAAGAGGGCCGACTCGACGAGCCTTGAAGCCGTGTAGCGGCGCTCGATGCCTCGCCCGTTGCGCAAATCGGCCGTGCATTCACCCAATGCGGTATAAGCGAACGAAATGGATTCGCCACCCTCTTCCGTGACGGCGAGGAGCTTGCCACGTTCGTCGTAGGCGCAACGTCGAGTAATTTGCTCGGCTGGCGAAATCTCGGTGGGCCGGCGCTGCGGACCTATCGTCAGCGCGGCACGAAGTTCTCCACTGCCCTCTTCGGCCGAAACCAAACCACAGGAGCGGTCATAGCGGAACCGATCACGCGCTTCGGAATGCCTGCGCCGTTCCGTCATCCGGTCTTTCAGATCGAAACCCTGCTCGGTTGAGGTGCCACCACCGTCGGTGATGCGCGTCGGCTTCTCCAGCGTGTTGAACGCATAGACGGCTGTGTTCCCAAGGGGATCAGCTTCCTGGATGCGCAGATTCCAGGAGGCGTATGCGTAGCGCCATTCCGACCCCGCGTAGTCTACGTATCTCGTAACATTGCCGTTTGGGTCGTATTGCCACCTGCAAGTATCGCCGGTAGGCAGGGTGTGGCTGAGAAGCCGGCCAAATGCATCGTAGTTCATGACGCCTGGCCGCTCTGGAACGCCAATTCTTTTCTTGGGTGCCGGCCCAGATCCGGCAGGTTCTTGTGGTTGTGCAGAGACATCCGCAAAACGAATAGCACTTATTACAGCTGCTGGAAGCTCCTTTACCCAAGAGCTTTCCCTGGAGGGGAAACGAATGAGATTCCGGCACCTTGCCGCTCCATATCCTTCCCAATCGAGCGCGTCGGCAGCGATATTGCGGTCTCGCGCAGGCTCAAACCACGGGTCACCGAGTGGCAGCGACATCCCCGCGGGCGGTCCAAACGGAGGACGCAGCAATCCGGATTCCTCGTCGATGATCTCTCGCAAGACTTCGTCCATCGGTCCGATCTCTCGTTCGAGGCGGCCATTTATCCCGTAGAGCCGTCGCGTGACCCCGCCATACGGGTCAATCGTCTGAACAATGCCTTGGTTTTCGTAGAAATACTGCCAGGCGCCGCCGTCCGCTCGTGTGACGGTAGTCAGGTTTGCCGCAGGGAGATACTCAAGGCGCACCTCCTGCATCCCGTCCTCACCCGTGGAGCGCACACATCGGCCACTGGTGTCGTATGAGGCTTCAAACCCATATCCGCGGCGGTCCTTGCGCCCCACCATCCGATGCGCGGAGTCATAGACGAAAGATTGCGTGGTCTGGTAGGCGTCCAGCACACCTGTGAGATTTCCGGCCTCATCATATTGGCCCTCCCACAGAAGCCTTTCTTTCCCGTTGTGGGCGGGTGTCCAGAAAAGCGCCCGAATACGCCCGGCGCGGTCGTGATCAATGCGTAACGGCGGTTCGGCGCCATAGGCTAACTCATTCCACTGGCCGTTGGATGCGTACCGCAATTCATGGCAGGCACGGCCGAGAAACAACTTTCGCAATTGCGCAGGCCCAGTGGGATCGGTGAAATGAAATTCGCATTCCGGAAATCCCTTCACTTTGACGCGATATGTCTCGGGTGCGCTGAGCCGAAGGGTGCCTGTGGCGGATAGGCACGGGATAGCGCTCGCTTCGAGATACGGGAAACCGTGTCGATTGCCCGCTGGATCGATGTAGAGCAGCCCATTCATATCGAACCAAAGTCGATGGTCATAGGAGTGGGTGTGGCCCCAGCCTAGCGGCAAATGATCCGCGATTCGCGCGGTGTTATAGAAGCGGCGCCATTCGAAAGGAAAAGGCCACGCGATCCGAAAATCCAACGCCACGTCGAACTGAGCGCCCGTAATGACGTCCACCGGATCTCCCACCCATCGTGAAGGATCGAGTAGGGCGAAAGGAGAACAAGAAGCGCTCACTTGTTTACTTTCAAAATTCCGCATCAGCCTGGGCACGACCCGACACCGGCCCCCTCATCTTCCGCCGGTGGACTCTTTGCTTTGTATCGGCTCAGCCGGTTAAGCAGCGCACTCACCGGATCCGGAATGTTGATCATCGGAAAACCGCCGATGAGCACATTGGCGTGGGTTGGGTCGACAATCGCGCCGATGCTGCCTGTGGGAGGTAAGACCGGAACATCTTTCCACATCAGTTTTTCCACCGCCATCTTTGCCGCGTCCATGCCCATCTGGGCGGCGGCGGTCGCCGCGGATAATGCCTTTGCCGAGGCCATGGCTTCGCTGTCCTCGACGGCTGCTTCAGCTATGTCTGCGGCCATTCCGAGAGCGCCGACTGCAACACCTGCATAAGCCATCGCGCTGCTTGCTACGCCGGCTGCTTGACCGATAGCGGCCATCGCATTGCTAGCGGAAATGGACGGCGCCTCCGGAACTACCGGACAGGCTTTACAGATGTCCATCAGACGCGCGGCACGAATTCCGCCAACGAATACGTTAGAGGACCCGGTCTTAATTTTGAACCAGGCGGGCGGAATTCCACAGCATGTTGGAGCAAGACCGATATCGTCGACGCGCGCTGCGGGCATGTTGTTAATGAGCACCCGAACGCTAACTCCGAGAAGCACCATTCCAATGCTGGGAAGAGGTGTGGGGGGGCGGGCGGCGGCCCGCTGGGAGGATGCGCCACGTGGGCATGTGGCGTCCCGATGTAAGGTGACAACACGGTGGCCGCCGGCAGGCTGGGAAAGATCGCCGCGAGCGGGGCGGTTAAGTTGGCGAAGCCGACATCCAAGGCACTTTTCACGAGGCCCAGGCCGCCCATGATGCCGCCCAGTGTTTGTTGTGCCGCTCGAATTACCCGGACGGTCTTCTCGCCCGCGCCAGGCGGGGGTCCTCCTGGCGTCGCCGGTGCATTGATACCTTTCCAAGCATCACTCGTCTTACCGACCGAGTCAGCCCATTGCTGAGCAGCCCCTAACATCGCATTGGGTGCATTTGCGGTGCGCGTCCACGCAGACGATTGGTCGCCAGTTACCCCTTGGAGACTTTGATCAACGGCCAACGCCAGATTGTCCATCGAGGAATTGCCTGATGACAGCACGGGAGTCACCTATGGTGCTGCAAGTGCCGCTAACTGCTCCTGCAGTTCATGGGCTCTTGCTGCTTGCTGTGTCTCCGTGTAATGTTGCTCAATACGGCCGAGTATCGCGCGGCACGAATGGACGTCCTGCAACTGCGCGGCGATGATTACTCCGTCGTTCCAGCTGCTGAGCGCTTCCTCGATCTTGCCCTGCCGGCGCTGGCAACAGCCGCGCTTTTCGAGTGAGCTGATCTTCGCCGGCGGATTCCTGGCGGCCGTGGCCAATTGCTGCGCCATGTCGAAATAAGCTTCCGCATTCTGCCACCGCCCCTGCCGCTCGCACAGGTTTCCCAAATTGGCAACAATATTCAGAAAGATCGGGATGGGCGGAGGATCGCTCTGGCTAGCAGGAATCAGCGCCGCTTCGTAACTTTCGTTTGCCCGTCCGAAATCACCCATCTTCTCGTAAACTTCACCCATCCCGTTAAGGGCAAACGCAGCCATGGTGTGGTTGTTCATCGATGCGTGGTAGCGGAACAGTAACTCATATTTCTTCATCGCCTCCGGATAGCGTTCTAACGCGAAGTCGTTGCCGGCCATGATTGGCAGTGGAGCGAGTCTTTCCGGAAGCGGCAGACTCTCATCGGCAACCTCCGCCTCGAGACCGCGTTCGATGGCGGCCATGCTCAGATCGGGCTGGTATCGCTGCCTGCGGGGAGCGGTTGCGAAAGCGGTTTCCCGCTCGCCGTCGGCTGGATCTTCACGAATGATAAAGCGCAGGTGGTGACACCAGGGAAAGGGGAATTCGTGGCGTAGCAATTCCTCCATCAGGCCGATATAGGCGGATTCGGTCGCTAACCTCGAGAGGATAGAAGATCCAGACATTGTTGCCGCCGTTGGGCACTGGCAGAAATGTCCGGGAGAACGCTCCAAGTTCACGCAACCTATGCGATGGCGGCGCCGACTCATTGAGAACTTCCGCGGGTATCGGTGGCCAGGGAGGCATTCCGTTTTTTGCCATCGCCAGCCGCACCAATTCATGTTTCATTGCAAACCCACGCACCACATCGTTCACATAAGTTTGGGGAGCAGCGAAATTGTCGGTGAAAATCCAAAAGAGATCGGAAGCGCTCGCCTCCTCGAGACCCTCAAGAATTTTGAGGATGGGAAGCGAGTCGGCAGCCGGAGAATGCAGAATCAGCGCCACATCATTGCGCTGCTCAACGAAGCTTTCGAGCCGCTCGCCGATCTCCTTCAACATCTTTCGCATACCGGCTCTAATTGATCTTCACCAGCGCGCCAGTGATTTCGTGCATGCCAACCGCTGAAGAATTGATTGCCGCCCCGGATGTGGCGACTTTCTGTTTGTCACACGTCACGTTCTGATTGCCCACGCCCGCCTTGACAGAGTCGCCACCGGAGATCTCAATCTTGGTGCCCTCCATCTTGATTGTTCCGTCGGACTTCAGACTCAGCATGCTGGCTCCGCAATGCAGGTAGATTTCTGTACTCGCGTCGACGGTTATCTTGGCGGTTTTTGATTTGATCGTCACATCCCCGTTCACGGTAGTGTCTTGCGTGGCGTCGTAGTTTTCGGTCACCTTGCCTTTTACATGGTGGGTAAGAGTATTAGCTGCGACGTCCAGCGAGTACGCCCCGGTCTGAACGACGATAGACGTATCTCCCTTAATCGTTTCGGTGTGCGTCCCGGTCTGCACCGCGAGGCTGTGGTTGCCGGTTTGAATCGTGATCGCGGCGTCGCCCTTAATCGTCTCAGTGTGCTTTCCCGTTTTGACGGTGATTGTGCGGTCGCCTGTCTCGACAAGTTGCGTATCATCGTGCTTCACGGTGGTTGACATGTCGTACTGGGCGTGAACGGTGAGCATCTCCTTGCCCTTCGTGTCGTTCATCGAAATTTCGTTATAGCCGCCGCCGCCCTTTGTGCTGTTGGACTTGAGTCCCCCAATCATCGCTCCCGCCGGCATTCCGAATGGCGGGGCCTGCTCGGCGTTGTAGACGCGGCCCACGATGATCGGTTGATCCGGGTTGCCTTCAAGAAAATCGACGACGACTTCTTGCCCGATTCTGGGTATCGAAAGGGAGCCCCACCCTTTCCCGGCCGACGGATGCGAGACACGAATCCAACACGAACTGTTTTCGTCCCTTTTACCTTCGCGGTCCCAATGGAACTGTACTTTCACGCGCCCGTGCTTGTCTGTATAGATCTCTTCGCCCGCCGGGCCCACCACTACGGCAGTCTGGCAACCCTGCACAACGGGCCGGGGCGTGACACGCGCCGGCCGAAACGGAGTCGAAAACGGAATACACTCGAAACTGTTCGAGTACGTCGATTCCTCCTCCGCGTCAGAGGGTTCGTAGCCGCCTCCTTGAGTGGCCGAGTGACGGATAGCCGTCAATAGATAGGCTTGGTTCAAATCGCGGCGATAGTGATCCTGCAGCGTAAACTTGAACCCGCTGCTGAAATGACGGCACACTCCGGTACCCTGGCTCACCGCCTCATGCGCCGCCTGCTCCTGCAACCGAATACGCGCCAGCTTATCGCCTTCGTCTCGCACCTGGTGCTCTCCGGGATAGTCATAAATTTCGTACGGATTTTGCCCGCTCACGCTGACAGACAGATCCGTGCTCGGCGTTTCGAAATTGTAATCGGTCTGCGTCCACTTCCCGGTCCGGAATTCCTCGCCGTGTTGCCATTCGGTGATCACGTCTTCATACGGCGCGGCATCTGTCGACGCATAACGCGCGGTCTTCTGCTTGGGCGGAGTCTCGTGGGCCGCCGGGTCATTCGCCAGCACCAGAACATGCTTCGTCTGCTCGTGCCGAAAATAATAGTAGATTCCTTCTTCCTCCATCAAGCGGGAGACAAAATTAAAGTCCGTCTCTCGGTATTGGACGCAATACTCGCGGGGCGTGAAGTCGCCGTAAAGGCGGAGTTCAAAGTCGTGAAAACTCAGTTCCTTGAAAATCTTTTGGATAATATCGGGAACCTTCTGGTTCTGGAAGATGCGGCAATCGGCCGTGCGAGTAAGAAACCAGAGCCAAGGAACCATTTCGGCGTGATAGGTGGTGAAACGCCGATTCTGGCCCGCCTGTGAGAAACGACTGATAAAGCCATGCCAGTGCCGCTCGGTGCCTTCCGCGTCAAGAATGCGAAGTGTCGCATTTTTTCCGACCACACTCTTAAACGGAACGGAGTCGTTTTCCGATAGTAAGTCCAGGTTGAAGTGAAAGAGGTGGGAAATCGCTTCTGAGCCGTCGAAGCCGCGGAGTAGCAGGACGTCCTTGCCGAGAGGAGTTGAGATCGCGATGTGACGTTCAGCCTGTGTGTATGCCATAGTCAACTCGTTCTATGTAGCCCGTTCGAATACGGGATCATCAACGTCGGCCGAATACTCCTTCGTCTTGAGCCAACTCATCCAGCCGAGACGCGGGGCATCCGGCCCTTGATCGCTCAATCGGCAATACGGAACTTCAGAAGCTCGCAAGATCACTTGCACGTCGAATGCTAACGCTTGTCCCACCAGGAAACGTGTTAGCTCCAAAAGCTTCGCCAATGCGCCGCCATCAGGTAGAAACTCGCGGAAGCGTTCCAAGTTTACTGGGCCTATGCGGAGACGGAAGCGCGATTGCTGGTCCCACACCCGGTCCCCGAGAAACGCGCCCTCCCCAAGCCGATTCCGTTCAAGCTCGGGAGCCAGGTAACAACGGTCGTCCTCCTCGAGCTCGTACCAATCGCCGAGACATTGCTCAATTTCAACGGGCGCCGAGAAATAGTCTCGCAGTATGCCTCGCAACGCGCTGGCCGAATGGGGACGTTGAGCTATCAATCCGGCATAGAGTAGAAGACTCTCGTCAGGTACTCTCATTTGGCCTCGGATTGGATCGGTGCCCAGGCCGATGAGATCAAACAAGGCGTGAGTGAAGGAATCCGGTTGCTTGCCCCGCAGTGCGCCGAATTCCAGGAGAACCGGTGGCCGGTATTTTTCCCACGCGCGGTAAAACAGCGAAACGATGCGGTGATTGAACAGATCGAAGAAATCGGCCAGCGCATCATCTTTGGCAGTCTTGAGGGCCAACAACCGCTCCGTGTAGTGAAGCGGCAAAATTCCCTGGGTTCCCGTCAATGACAGAAACGTTACTGTGATGCGCGACGCTCCTTCCGAATCGGGGAGGCGTTCGATATTGTCAACCGCGCTGGCGGGGAAGGCCAACGACAACCAGGCTCCAAAACGCGCGACCTCTTCCGCTGGCCGAGCCGTTCCGCCGACCGGCTTGCGCTCCGGGAATCGGCGCATCAGCAGTCGCACCGCCTGAAAAAAATCAAACTCAAAACCGCGGCTGAACAGGATCTCCTCTAAAGGAGGATCTGTTCGCCGGCCAGTGGTGGCCACCGTTTTAGCACTCCTTTACTCGTCTTCACGCTAAGGCGGCTGAATGAATTCACCGCGCTATACAATCCCAAAAAGGTTTGAAGCACAGATGCAAGCAGGAAGACACTGGCTCCGGCATAGGCGTCTTCGTCGAACTCGATCATCACCTCCGTGCCCCTACAGAAGGTCACTCCAGTCTTCGAGTTCACCCTGCTTACGCAAGCCTTGCTTCCGACGTGGATTATTCCAGCGATTTGCTTTCGAATCGCCGGATCGTCGTTAAAATCGTAGAGGCGCAAAATTTCCCGCAAAGCTTCCCGCCCTTTTTCGACGATCGATAGATGATTCAATGACAGGTGCGAGATCAGCCGCCACTGCAGCCCGCGACGCCGCGGTGGCCGCGCCGTTTGCGTCGGCTTATGCAGGCAGCGCGCACGGACCAGCGCAACTCCCTCGGCTTCCAATTCCCCAAACTCGCCGGAGAGCCTCAGCCGCGCCGCCTGGTCGCGATTTGTGCACGTCACTCGCAGTGTGAGCATATCGACGGGCGGAAGCGACGGCTTGAAATCGAGATCGACTAACGAAATGTATACTTCAGTGCCGTTATCGTTCTTGCGAAACGACGACCGCCGATGCGCATACCAGAAACGCTTCTTCGATTCGTCGCGCCCGTGGTTTAGCGAATAGAAGGGTTCGTATCGCTGTGGCTCTTCGAGGTAGGGGGCGGTAGAAATCACGCTATCGATTGAGTAGATCTCCGTATTCCTCTGGCGATGTTGGTCTGGGATAACCCGATACTCGGTCTTCGTCTGTGAGATGCGGACAGGCTCTGCGGTTCGTTCAAACAGGTTCACCATCGGCGTGCAGCCGAGCTGAAAGGTATTTGCGTCGACGCTCTGTTCCAAAGCCGCCAGCCGATGCTTGTTGTTAAATTCCTTTAAAGAAATCAAAATCTCGAAGGCATTTCCGAATTCCGAGAGAGCGATTCGATCGAGGCCGGTTATATCGAAGAAGAAAAACTTTTCAGGAAAACTGAAATATTCCTGTAGTAGGCGATAACCAAGGAAGCTGCGGTCGGAATAAGGGAGTGCACCCTCTTCCGGTTGAAATCCCACTTGGCGCAAACAGTGGGAGGGTAAAACCACTTGTGGATTATTTCCTGCCGCCACGCCACGCAACGAGACGCGCAAGGTGTTCACAAACAGCGATTCGTAAAGGGCAGGCGCTACCCCGCCGGACCCGTTTATGTAGAGCCGGATCGAGCCGATCGGCAGCTGCGCGAAACGCAGGCCGCCCAGGCACTCGATTTGAATCCGAATTGTGGCTGCAACGTCTGCCGCGATACCGGGTGAGGCAAAGCGATTGGCCGCCGATACCGAAGCCTGGGCTACTCGAAGCGGCCACAAATCCACCGGATAGCAAGTCCGGAAGGAGCACACCTGTCCGTCGTCCGGCTTGCTGTGGATCGGCGTTCCGGGCTCAACGCGCGTGGCAAACGGAAGCGTACTCTGTGCCGGATCGAGCTGAAATTGAACAATGCCTTGCGACGGAATGGGCCGCAGATAATGAGGATAAAGGACATCTAGAAGGGCTTCCGTAATTTCAGGAAACTCATCGTCGAGCTTGTGATGGACGCGTCCCGTCAACAATGCGAATGCTTCGATGAGCCGTTCTACGTGCGGGTCTTCACATGTATTCGGCTCGAGCTGTATCCGCCCGGCGACCGCCGGGTATTTTTCGCGGAACTCTGCGGCCATTTGACGAATGAACGTCAATTCTCGTTCGTAGTAGGGCAATAATTCATCGGTCATCGATCACCACCGGATACCGCAATCCGTCGCGAATCGCGCTGCAAAGTGGCATCGAACAGTAGGTCCTCGGCATGGGTGCCATCTCGCAATTGAGCTTCCACCTGAAATCGCAGCACGCGGCCGGCAAAATCAGGCGTATCAAGAGAAACTTTTACCCGCGTGAGGCGCGGTTCGAATTGTCGAATAGCCCGCTCGATCGAACAGCGAACTCGTTCCTGGTCGATTGTATTTTTAAGGTCGTACGAAGTGAAATCCGGAATGCCGAAACTGAGCAGGGACTTGGTGGATTCTTCGTAACCTGGATCGAAGTCCTCTTCCGCCCGGCGCGTGTTCAACAGATCGGTCAGATCCCGGCACAGAGATCTTTCCAACTCGCGCCGTTGTTCCCAGCGGCTGAGCGGCGATTCCAGAATGGCGAGTCTATCGAGCATTGAGAGCTCCATGCGTGATTCCTATTGATGGCCCGCCGCATTAATCGCCACATCCAAGGGCCTGCCACGGGTCCAGCCTGCAAAGCCGGTCATACAGCTTTCGGGCTCGGTCGGCGTCTGGCTGGTCGCCGCGCTTATATAGCGCGTACAAACGCGTCCAGACACTACAGACCAATTCCGAGGTTTCCCATACTTCCAGTTGGAATTTGTCGATCTGCTCGGCAAGCTCCTCCAAGATGGCCCGTGCGAGAGATTCTCGCTTGCTCGCGATGCAGACTTCGGCCAGTAACAGCTTCCTTTGAAAGCGATTCCTGCCGCTAGTCTCCGTCGCCGCCAGGCGCGTCATTTCAGCGAGGCCCGCATCCACTTGACCAGAGCGCACCAGACGTTCAGCTTCCTGCCACGATCCTCCCGACTGAGATCCGAATACGGGGAAACCCAATTCGCGAAGCGGAAAACGAACGGTCACGCTATCAGCATTCTGACCGGGGTTTTCCATGCCGTCCGATCTTTGGACCGCAGGAGTCGCCTGCGGTTGCTCTTTCCGCTTTTTCTCTACCAGACTCCCAATCTCGTGCTGCAACTCTCCGAGGATTGTCCGGCAGCCCGATAGATTCGGAGCCACGTCACCGAACTTGATGTCGATTACTTTCTCTAAAGTCTTAAATTCCTGATAAGCCTCCTCAAAAGAGGCCTGTAAGTTCTCCAGAGAAGCGAAGTCCGTTTCCTTCACCGCGCGCTGGAACATCTCCATCGAAATGTGACCGCTGGCGATGGCGGCATCATACTCTCTCTTCTTGCGCTCGTCGATCTCGTCGTCCGCCGTCTTGTATCCAGCCTCTGACCCTACGCGGCGCGCATCTTGCAAATCGAGAAAACTATAATTGACGTCGTGGTCGGCGCGCTGCGTGATGGGCAGCGCGGCGATGGAATCAGCCAGCTTGTCATTGAGCCAGGCCAGCGGGCCTGCGCGATTTTCCGGACCGTCTTCAATAATCGGAAACAGACCCTGATCCCAGTAGCGCTCCATTAGTTCTCTGACGAGGCGAAACCCATCTGCCAAGCCTGCGAAACCCCGCAGTTTCAGATTGGCTTCGGTAAGCCACATCGCCACCTGCAAATCCTTGGATTGTGTCGCGAGAATCGAAGTCGCGATCTCCTCGACCAGCCGCCAATTGGCCGTCTTGCTTTCTTTCTTGGCCCATTTGCCTGCGTCGAGTCCGTCGTCCGATCTTCGCGCCTCCCTGATCCGATCCCACTCCGCGGTCCAGCGCAGGTCTTTTCCGCAGGGTGGTTCCGTGGGAATCGGATCGAGGAGGCTGTCGATAACAGATAGAGCTATTGCCATTACCGGACTTGAAAACAAGCCGGCGTCCACGACGCCAGCGTTATGCCGCGGCTCCTTGCGAAACGTTCCACTTCGCCGCTACGTTGCCGCCGGCTTTTCCGTCGGGCTTCTGCTGCGTGTAAGTCTTCTCGATGGCGCCGAAGGTCATCCGTATTTCTTCGCTCGGGAACTGATGCTCCCCTTTGGGATCGGCCACGTGCACAATTCCGCTGATTAGCACTTCCTTCAGTTTGATCTCGAGGTACTTGATGGGTGAGTCACCGCTCGCTCGGCTATAGTCGATCGTCACTTCTGGAATATGAGTTCCTTTGCACGCCGCCTCAAATAATTTCGGCGATGCCTTATCTATAAGCTTTTGGATCTTGAGCTCCGAGAACTGAACCGCCTCGGCACTGCGTCCCCCGGCCGTTTGCTGGGTGACGGACGGTGGTTGGACGACTTCAAACTGAACCTTGGTCGCCATCACCCAATCTTTGTGATCCTTTTCGGTGGATTCGCCTTTGATGTCACCGAAATTAACGAACGCGCTGAATGCCATGCTAAAACTCCTTTTCTTCTCGACTCTCCGATAGAGAATTATTCTTGCAACTGCAATCCTTGTTCCAACCGGAACTTGTTAGCCCTTTGGCTGCGGCAGCTTTGCCACCAGCCGGAGCGATACACCCAGCGCTTCCAACTGAAAATGCGGGCGCAAAAATGCGACAGCGTTATAGGAGCCGGGCTTGCCCGCCACCTCGGTCACTTCAATACGCGCATCCCTTAGCGGAAACTTGGCCTTGAGATCCTGCGACGCCATGTCGTCGAGCAGTACATAGTTGGCAATCCACCTATTCAGGAAACTTTCGCATTGATCGCGCGACATAAAGCTGCCGATCTTGTCACGCATCATCGCTTTCAGGAAGTGCGCGAAGCGCGAGCATGCCAGAATGTACTGCAATTGCGTCGACAGGCGCGAATTGGCATTGGCGTCATCGTCAAGATAGAGTTGCGGCTTTTGGGCCGATTGGGCGCCCATGAATACTGCCGTGTCCGTCCCTTTGTAGTAACAGAGCGGGATGAAGCCCAGCTTCGAAAGCTCGTTTTCACGCCGGTCGGTTATGGCGATTTCGGTCGGGCATTTCGTTGCGATATCGCCATCGTCGGTAGTAAACGTGTGGGCAGGCAATCCTTCCACCAATCCGCCGCCTTCCACTCCCCGTATGGCGGCGCACCATTCGTGGTGGGCAAAGGCATCCGTCAGCCGGGCCGCAAACGCATACGCGGCATTGCTCCACAAGTATTTGGAATGATCGCGGCCATCTACCTTTTCTTCGTAGTCGAATTCCTCTACCGGCGTGGTCTCTTTACCGTACGGCAAGCGCGCCAGGACATGCGGAAGACAGAGACCGACATAGCGGGAATCGTCGCTCTTGCGAAACATGTTCCACTTGAGATAAGCTTCGTTCTCGAATATTTTCTCGAGATCGCGGGGACCCGACAATTCAGTGAAGCTTTCGAAGTTGAAAAGCGCCGGGGTAGCGGCCGCTACAAAGGGCGCGTGCGAGGTCGCCGCCACGTCCGACATCTTTTCGAGCAGGTCGACATCCTGTGGGTGTCGGCCGAACTCGAAATCTCCCACGAGCGCGCCGAACGGTTTCCCGCCGGCCGTGCCATATTCTTCCTCGTAGATCTTTTTGAAGATCGCGCTTTGATCGAACTCAGTGGCAGTTTTGAAATCTTTGAGCAGGTCCAGCTTGCTGACGTTCATCAGCTTGATCTTTAGGCTGCTCGAGGTTTCCGTTTGTTGGACGAAGTAGTGCAGCCCGCGCCAGGAACCTTCCAGTTTCTGGAACTCTTCAGCATGCATCACTTCATTCAGTTGTTGCGAGATCAACTCGTCCAGATCTGCAATCCGGGTGTTGATCATCGCTTCGGTATCGTTCGATACCGTCATCTGCCCGGTCATGACCTCTTCAACGAGATCCTTCAGCCAGGCTTTTCCATTGACGCGTTCTTCCGGAGTTTGGCCGATGCGCCCTTCTTCGGCGATTACGTCCAGGATGCTGCGGCTATCTGCAACCGTATCAGGTGCGGCCTGCGTTTCCGGTGCCATCTTTGTCTCGGCAGCCATCTAGTTCTCCTTCCTGCTGCCGGCGCGGATTCCAGCTTCCGCTCCGGCCCGCTGGAGCTTTTCTTGGTTCTGCACGATTTCTTGCAAGAGGTTGTCCAGCTTCTCGTTGCCAATCAAGCTGCTACGTATATTTGCCAGGCTACGGCGGACGTCAAGCAATTTGCGAAGCGGATCGATCTGCTGCGCCACCTTCGCCGGATGAAAGTCGTCCATGCTCTCGAACTTCAGCTCCACATTCAAGCGAGTGTCATCTTCGCTGAGCCGGTTAGCCACTTTAAACGAGACGCGGGGATTGATTTTCCCCATCACGTCGTTGAAATTGTCGCGGTCGATATCCACGAATTTTCGTTTTGCAATTGGGGGAAGCGGCTTCTCTGGCATGCCCGCAAGGTCCGCCAGGACACCCACCACGAACGGCAGATCCCGTTTTTCAATCGCATCCCCAACCTGTACGTCGTAGGTGATGTGAACCCTGGGCGGTCGAACCCGGCCCAGTTTCTTTTGCAAACTCTCTTTAGCCATGGTGTGAAACTCCTATAGGAATAAAAACTGTAACCCGGCGGCGGCTCCGGAAATCGGCGTGATTTTTGGGGACTCGGTCGGGAGCTTATCACAGACCGCCAACCCTAGTAAACACATTTCAGTGTGATTTTCAAACCGCCAGCGTTTCTTTAATAAAAATTCCCCTCGAAATCTTTGCAATTATTGGACCGCTCGCGCCGGGCACGCCAGCCCAGCGAAGAAGCCGGGATTAAATACGTCGATCCCGCCTGGAAATTCGACAATTTCCAGATGAACCGGGGGCTGGATCGGTTCCGGATTTCCGTTTCCTCCACGCAGATACTTCCATTCAACGAGTTTTCCGGATAACGGACGAGGCTCGGCATCACCCATGATTCGGAAAACGCCCCAAATGCCTCCCCGTGAGGCGAAGGGAACGGAAATGCCGCTCATTCGCAACCGGCCGATGGCTCCTGCATCCTTCGAACCTGGTGGCGCGGGCCAGGTAAATTGCTTTTGCAGGCTAGACGTCCATTGATGGCTTTGCCCATCTACGTCTAGTTCAATTGTCATATCTTTGATGGTTGTATCAGCCCTCGGCCGCAGCGTATAAGTGAGCCGGGGTTGCGTCGCGCCCGCCGGATAAAACGCATCCGTTATCGCCTGCGCGCGATTCAGGAATGCGAGCATCTCCGGTGTCACCTGTAGTTTGGCGCCGTCTTTCGGTTTCCAGTGGGACCCATCTCTTACAACCAGATCACCCAACGTGTCCGCTGCGAACTTGTTGACGACTCCGCCCTGGGGCGCGAACCAAGCACTCAGCTCGTCCAAACTTAAATCTTCTCCGGATGAACGAAAAGGATACTTGCGAACGGTGTTCCGGAAGCGGCCGCAGAAGGCACGAAGCTCGCCATTTATTTTTTCGCTGCCGATCTTGGTGACATCAGCGGGGATAAAACCTTGGGCCGCTCGAATAGGAGCTTCGATTAGACGCTGAACAGTTCCGTCAAGGCCCTCAACTCCCACCGGCTCAAACCCTCTGCTGAGCTGGCGCGCGGCTTCGAGCGCCTTATCGTAATTCTGGCTCGCCGTTTGATAGACGGCGGGATCCGGATCCTCCCCTTTAGAGATGTCGCGCATGGAATGCGCTAATTGCGAAAGCGCGTCCACGTAGGCTCCGTTCTTTTCGACTACCCATGTATCGCTCGCGGCCGGCACGACCCAATGCACCGGTTGAAAAATACGCGTGATGCCGATTGCGTCGTCGAGTCCGTCGTTCGCTGGAGCGGCGGGCTTCGGCACATTTTTCACGCCGGGAAATATCTTCGCAATAGGGGCGCGGAATGTATCGAGCGCTTGAGTTTGAGCGGCTGGACGGGAAAAATTAGTCTGATTCGAAGTCATGGCCAACAATCCCAGCAACGGTGATTTATGATCGGCGAGGACCTCGAGCTTGCGCGCGGCGTCGGAGGCGCTAGCATAACGACGTATCGAAAAACCGCTCACGAAATTCCGCCAGTGATCGATATAGTCCCGAATGAACACGCGCCGAATGGCTTGCCCCAGATTGGCGTCGTGTTTCCGCTCGTCATTGGGTGCCGGTCCAACCACGCAGGTTTCTCCCAGGCTGTTGCCGGAGACGCTCTTCGATGCTTTTTCCACGTAGCTCCAGCCGCCGTACCCATAAATTCCGTTGACTTCCTCAGCGCCGCTCAACACATCCGCATAATTCGGAACCAAGTCTCTCAGTCGCTGGGGTTTTGTGAGTCCACCGTCCGCGCCCGCCAGAATGCCCGAATAAATCCGGTCGACACCTTGAATGTGCCGCAGATACTCGCGCGCCTGCTCCCGGGCCATGATGTTCTCGCTCAAACGAACTGGGTTTCCGAATCGGAGTTCGTCGGCATAGAAGCCGATTTGCCGGTCCGCGAGTTGCCCCCAATCGGAGCCTGGGCCCGGCATCGTCTCCGCGCGCGTTTGTTTGAGAACGCCCGCCACCAAAGAGGTGTCAGGTGCGCATGCGCCAGAGGAAATCATGAGGTGCGTCTTTAGTAAGCGGGCCACCGGTTCGTAAGGATCGCTTCCGCCAGGCGTCGACGGAACCGAGGCTAGGCGGCTTGTAATCGTTCCATTCAGGTCATAGAGCAACAAATCGCGAAAGCGCCGAAAGTAAATGTTGCGAGCCGCAGGCGCCAGTTCATTGCCGCTATAGAGTCCCCATCGCATGCTCCAGGGGGCGCCCCTGCGCGAATATTCAAGAAGGCGGCTAGTCTCGACCCGCAAATTGTCAAGTGCCTCCAGATCGCGGAGCGTGGGAGGCTTGGTCGGCTTGGGGACGTCCGCGGCCCTCTCGAGAGAGTGGAGCAGTTGTATGTTCCGGCCCCACGAAACGAAGAAAGCTGCGCACAAAAATAGACATAAACCGCATACCAGGCCGCACGCTACCCTGCGATACATGTCTACCCGAGTGTCTTTCCGCGCGGCTCGCTTCACCGGTCGTTCGGCCAGCACAAGACTCTGAAACAGCTCGGAGACGAATACCCAATGGCGCCCCATCTCGTTCCGTGCTGTCCCACTACGCGGGGTCGCCGGCAATCCCCGCGTCGCATCGCCCCTCCGAAAGATCTGCGTCGCGTCGGCGCGGAACATTCCGGTGGCTTCGGTTATCTCGCTTTGGTCGGCCCAGGCGCCGCTCTCGGTCGTGCTTCCGGAGCTCGGTTCTTCCTCTCGAACGCCGGTAAAGTAGTAGCCCCGCAGAAAGGGCGTGAGACGTAGTGGGTGGGGGCGAAATGCGTCCACCAAAAACTGCACTATCGTGGGACGAATGCGCCGTAGCTCGCGGGGAAACTCATAGATGCCGGGCCGCCGTGATGAATCGGGCTCATGCGCGAGCCGGGTGAGACGCTTTTCCGCCAGATTATGCAGAAGCGGGCTGAACGATTTTGTTAACCGCTTGTTTTCCGCCTCGGCCGAGGCGTCCTCAAAACGCTGCGTGGTCTTTTCCGGCTGCTGAAGCAAGCACCCAAAGGCTTGCTGCACGTCCGGCCCACGCATCCGTGCAAAGTAATCGCCGAAGCAGGGAATGGAATCGGATTTGGTGACGAGTAGATAGACCGGAAACTCCACGCCGAAAACTTCGCTGATAGCGGTCAGCCGTTCATGCCAATGCCGGCCCTGCCGGTCGCGATTCTCTCGGCCTTGCGGACTCGACGCAACAGTAAATTCCTTGGCGTCGCAGAAGGCTATAACGCCGTGCAATTGCAGTCCGGAATTGGTTTCCTCGACAAGCTGACGCCATACTGGCGTTGGCGATTGGCCGTGCAGCACGCGCAGCAGGCTGACCCAACGCCCAAGATCACCGCTGAACGTACGCCCGGCCAGTTCCACGAAAAGTGCATTCTTCGCGAGCCAGATGTTGCCCAGCCGTGTCGGAATGGATTGACCTGAACTCGTCGCTTGTCCAGCAAGTGTCACCGGCTCCAGCCCTGAGTGGAGGAATGTGCTGGTTTTCCCGCTGTTCTCCGGCCCGATCAGAAGATAGAGAGGAAGTCCGCCGAGGCGTCTTCCTGTTTCACTGCCGGCAGTTGCTATGCGTTTTTCGAGAGCCGCAGTCGCATCGGCGATCAGTGCTGCCAGAGCGGCATCGTCCTCATGGACAGCGACCGGCGGTCTTGCCGCAGGCTTTGGCTCGGCAGCTCTCGCTCTCCAAACGCGAAACCAGTTCCAGAGCCGACTGAGAATCAGAAATCCAAGCACGGCAAGCAGCCCAATTGCCGTCCATAACAGGCCCAGTTCCTGCGTCCTGCCAGGATACAGGTAAGCTGCGCCCACCCATACCAGGCAGACATACAGAAAAATGCAGAAGAATAGGCCCTTGATGGTCATGCGCGTCAGAGCAACTTGCTATACGCTTGGTCGTCTGCCCATCCGAGGTGCAATTTCAAAGCCAGGAAACAAAGAATGGCCAGAACGACGGCGGCTAATGCAATCAACCGATAGCCGCCAAAATTCGAAGAGGGCGGGGTAGTCTGTGGAGCGGCTCCCGGTGGCAACAGTCCGTCCGGCGACAAGCGATCGCTCCGTCCTCGAATATTTTCGATTCGGCTTCGTACGTGTTCCGCAATGCTGTAGAGCTCACCTCTCAGCCCGCCCGAGTAGCGGCCTTCGAAGCCCAGCAAAAGACACAGCAGATAGACTTCCAGGACGTCAGCCAGGCGCCGGGAGTCCCGGCGCGAGCGAAATCGTTCGAGTTTTTCAAAAAACACCACGCCCGCGTCGGTCTGGCCGAACAATTCCTCCTGCAAGGTCTTTCGTTCCCATTCGGCGCGTCCCGGTTCGGTCGAATTGAGCACCACGGAATCCAGAAAAGCGACTACTGCGAAGTGGGTATCGCGAACATCGTCCACCTCGTAACCTGCCGAGCGCGCATCGCGTTCCACATCCTGTAGTGCGCGCATGGTTCGTCGCCGGAACACGTCGGCGTCCGGAATGTGTTCGCGCTTTGCCTGCAAGCGTACGATGCCGGTCAACAAGCCTTGATAAAGCAGCGCCAGGTTTTCGGAGGAGCGCGGCGCCTCCTGCTCTTGGGCGCGTTCTGAAGAATTCATGTCAATTCGTGGGTAATGTAAACACTACACCGAGTGGTCGAGTGTTTGCAAGAACAGCTCCATTTGATTTATTCTCGGGTCTCGGGCCTATGTCGCGATTTAGCTTATTTTTGCCGCTCTTTTTGCTGATATTGGCGTGGGCATCCGGCCAACCGCCCGGCCGCGAAGGGAACCTCACCATCGAAGAGGTGGTCAAGCTGGCGCGCGCCGGATTTTCCGAAGACGTCATCATCACGAAGATCAAGAAGAACGGTAAACCGTTCGATCTAAGCACCGCCGAGTTATTGGACCTGAAGAAGGAGGGACTCAGCGACAATCTGATCAAGTTCTTGCTTGATCCGTCGCAGCCGTACACGCCGGGGCCCCCTCCCGCCGCAAATTCACCCGCAGCGCCTTCGCCCATTGCCAAGAAATATTCAGAAGACGCATTTGCAAGTCGCGTGCCATCGGAACCGGGTTTGTATTTTTTTACCGGAAATATACCGACGAAGGCCGATTTCAAGATGTTGCTTGGGACTGAAGTCGGAAAAATGTTGATGAAAAAGGGCAAAGCGATTGCGTACCTGATAGGTCCGGCCGCCAACACGCGAACGAAGATCGCCAAGCCGATTTTCTATTTGCGCCCTCCCGATGGGAAGGAAATTGCCGACTTCGTGTTGGTCTCCTTCCGAAAGAAGGGCGATCGCAGAGAGATCGATGTCGGCCCACCAGGCCCGAAGCAGGAGCTCAATGTTGAGGCCATCCGGCAATTCGATTCCATCGAAGTGGGGCAAAGGCTCTTCAAGCTCACGCCCCAACGCCTCGATGCCGGTGAATACATCTTTTTCCTGGTAGGGTCCGCCGAAGCCCCGAAGGGGATCTATGGCAAAGGCTTTGATTTCGGAGTCGACGACGATTCAAAAAAAAAGACGAAATAGAGAGATGGGTTTAAGGAGTTGCTCTCACCAGGAAAAGCGCGTCCCCTTTGATGCCAATCCTCGCTCGCGACCAGTCGTGCTGTCCGTCGGTAAACTCGTCCAATATGGCTCCGCGCTTGTTCTTGATTTGAAAGCGATGTGCTTCCAGACTTAGCAGCAACGAATACGCTGACGCTCCTTCGGCGGCATCAGCCTGCTCGGTCTGTTTGGATTCCGACCCCCCGAGCTTCACTTTGCGTGTGAGCTGCTGTCCATCGAGCGAGTAAGAGATCCGGTTGTCGCCATCGAGAGAAACGATCCACTCCAGGTGTCTCGGCTTGCGAATGCCGGGAGGAGTCTGATCCGGCCGCAGGAAGAGGAGGTTGAATTTTGTGAGCCCGGCGCTGATGGTGATAAAAGCATTGGTCTTCCCGGTCCGCCATGAGCCCACTGGGAAAACCGGTTGGTCGAAGTAACTACCCGGCGATGACGGTGGGGGAACGACCTGTGCTTGCGGCCGCGCTAGTACAAAATTTACTTCGTTCGCCTTGCCCGCGGCTATCGCGAGCGTCTTGGATACAGTTATATACCCGTCAGCTTCCGCCTTGAACTCGTAAGTGCCGGCAGGCATACGCAATGAAGTGTAGGTAGGCACGGGATGCCACTGTGTGTCATCCGTGCGTCTCGAAGTTACCTTGGCATGGCGAGGATTGACGTCAATCGTTGCGCCGGGGAGTTGCTCTTTCAGCTTCAGGTAGTCGCCATGCAGCGGCACCCGCTGGCCTGCGCTAAATGGCTGCCGCGTTGTCAGACTATCGAAACCTTCTTTACGAAACTCGATGCTGTGCATACCAGCCGAAAGTCCGGAATGCGTCAGGTCCCCTGAGGCGTCTAGGGTGCCAATTTCCTGGCCATCGACCAACACATGGGCCCCCGCAGTTCCGTCTTCGACAGTCAACGTCGCGAGACCGGCCTGGATTTCAACTGCCCGTACGACATTCTCGCCTTTACCGACTGTAAGGCTCAATTCCGTGTCTTGCATTCCGTCTGCCGCGAGTTTAATCGTATGTGGGCCAGGAACGGTTTGAATGTACCAGGAGCCCGGTTTTCGTGTGATCTTTTGTTTACCGTCGACAAATAGCGCCGCGCTTGGGGTTGTCGTAGTAATCGTGATTGAGCCTAGATTCGGACTCGCTTCGAGCGCTATGTATAGAAAAGGCGCATTGCCCTGGGTCATCGCCACAACCTGGCGGCGTTTCGAATCACCGATTGCCAGGCGGTCCTGATCGGCATCCAAATCGAGAGTCAATCCGTCTCGCGAGATTTCCCGGGGGGGCTTTCCGTCTGCCATCACTGCTTTGGGGCTTCCGCTCCACACCGTCGTCTGTCTTCCCAAGCTGCTCGTCACGACGAGGTCTTTGGTGGTGAGCGGCTCTACCGTGGCTCGGCTGCCCGCGGTTGATTGAAAGGCAACCCGGAATAACTCGTTCGTCTGGTTTGACGCGCTCAGCATGTGCCGGGCTCCATCTGATGGGAATTCAAAATCCGACAGTTCCCCTTGCTCGAGATCCGCGATTTTGCGACCGTCCAGAAGCACCTTGCCCGATGCTTCCGCTGTAAACACGTGAATGTGCAGGGGCTCGGGTTGCAGAGTAAAATTCCAGCCGCTCTTGGTGGGCCACAACCCCTGCAGGGTAACTGCTTTAAAACCGGTCCGTGAGACCGTGACTGCATAAGTTTGATGCTGCTTCAGTCGAAGTGTCTTGCCGTGTTGCGCGACACCCGCGACTTCTACCTGCGCGTCGGCCGGAACCGTTGTCACGCGAACCTCTACGTCTGCCGATGTTTGTGCTGTTCCACTTCCCTTAGGACCGTGCTCCTTAAAAGTGCCGTACTTGATTGATATCAGTCCAATAACGAGTACGATAGCGCCCAGCAGGATCCATTGGACATTGCGGCTGCGAAAGTTGATCTTATCGAGGCTTCTGATCTGGGCAGCCGCCTTGGCCGACATCGGCCGTAATGCTTCGAGGCCCCTGGCACCGAGTGCCGAAAGTTCTCGCCGGGCCCTCTGCCATGATTCTGCCGGCTTGGTGCTCGCCGGTTTCTCCACGCGCGCCTTGGGCTTATCGACTGAGGCGGCGGCAGTCCGGTCCAGGTCGGAAAAAAGCTGTGTGGCCGAAGCCGAATGCGCTGGATCCGGCAACGGCACTGGGTTGTAAACTTTCGTCGCTTCAGAATCAACTTGTGTCGCCCCGTAGCCGGCGGCTGCCGCCCGTCGGGTTTCGGCGGCCTCGGGAGGAGCGTTTCCGGGCAGCAAATTTCGAAGGCTGACGCGATATTGGAGCAGCTTCGGATCGCCCTTGTAGACTTCCAAACCCCGCTCTAGGATCGCCAGCGCCTTCGCCGGATCTACCGTCTGTACCTCGCGGGCCTCGGAAACACACGAGGAGACGTAGTCCTTGCGCTTCGTCTCGGCAATAAGCATCTGAATGCGTTTTACCGAAGGATGATCGGGATCCAACTCGGCAGCGGACTGGGCTAACGGCTCCGCCTTGCGCCAGTCTTCATTCAGCGCCGAGTGCGCCTGCTCTACTAAAAGCCCGACCAGCATATTCCGGATCCCAAAACTGCGGCTATCTAATTTCAGAGCCTGCTGGAGAAGATCGGTCGCCTCCGCAACATCTCCCGCGGCGCGCTGCTTCTTCGCTTCTTCAAAAAGCCGCTCCGCCTCACGCCCCTGTTCGACGCCCTCCCTCGCAATGCGCGCGAGTATGCTCAGTTCCGCGTCCTGGGGAAATTCGACCAGTGCATCCCGCGCCAATTGCTCCGCCTTGCCGAACGCTGAATTTTCGATCGCTCGATCGATCTGCTCCACAAACCGCGTTTTCTTCTCTTCGGCGGCCTGCTGTTCCCGTCTCCGCTCGAGCTGGCTGATTTCAAACTCGACACCCGGATATTGCGGATGAATATTGGCCAATATTTTCCACTGTCCGATCGCCTCTCCGAACTGGCCCTGCTCTTCGTATTGTTTGGCGCGCGCCAGAATGGAGGCGACCAGATCGCGGTGCTCCCGAACCAATCGCAGCGATTGCTGGAATTGCATTTCGTTGGGGTGTCGGTTGCATGCCTCCTCCAAAATGCCAACGCGCCGGTCGAGATTCGGCTCCGTATCGACAGCCTTGCCCACTTCCGCGATGTAGGCAGAAAGCTCCTGCCGTTGCGCTTGCTCTACCTTTAATCGCAACGCCTGGAACTGCGCGTTTTTCGGATATTGCGAGAGGATCCCGTCGCAAACCTCAAGCGCCTTGGCGAAGTTTTTTTCGGTAAGATGCCTCCGGCCTTCCGCGTAGGCTGTATCGATACTGTCGCGCTCTGACCGGACCCGGTTATAAAACGTCTGATACACCGCGTCCCGTTCGGGCACCGTCGCGCCTGGCGTCCGGCGCGATACCTCGATGATCTTTTCGAGTTTGCTCAGGGCCGTGCTGATCTCGCCGCTCTCGTAAGATCTCAACGCCGATCCGTAGAGTTGCTCTTTCTCGGTGCGTGCCTTTGCCGCTTCCTTTTCCTGGACGTCGATTTCCGATAACAGCTGTAGTGCCTCGGCTTCGTCATAACGAAGCTGAAATACTTCCTTCAGTGCCTGCCGCGCTTCTTGAAAATCGTGCCGTTCAAAATGCTTCCGCGCGAGGCTCACCCAGCGTGAGATCTGCTGCTGGCTCCGCTGCTCTTCGATGCGATTTCGCATCGCCAGCGCCTGCGGATTATCGCGATCGAGTTCCAGTATTTCCCGCAACTTGTCGAGAGCCATCGGAATCTCGTCCTGCTCTACCCGCGTTTGCGCGCTCTCAAATAATTGACGAATCCGGTTCTGCTTGATCGATTCTTCGATCTGCGAGTGCAGCAGCGTGATTTCCGGATCGACATTGCCTTCAGCCTGCAATTCCGTGAGAATCTCGGAGGCAAAGCCGTAATCACCCTTCGAAAATGCGGCCCGCGATCGCTCAATACGCGGCTGGATCCGCGCCGGATCGAATCGCTCGATAGGCTGGTTAAGAAAAGCCTTCAGCAGGGTCTCGGAGAATTCTCGCGCACTCGCGTACCGGTGAATCGGCTGTTTGGCCATGGCGATATGAATCACCTTGCCCACCGCCTGCGTGACTTTCGGATTAATTTCGGAAATTACCGGCGGTATGAGGTGCCGGATCGCCTCGGCTGTATCTTCGAGCTTCTTTTTCCGGAACGGCTGCTGTCCGGTCAGCGCTTCGTATGCGACCACGCCGAGCGCGTAAATATCCGAGCGACGGCTTGGCGGCTTGCCTTCTACCTGCTCGGGCGCCATATACTGCCAGGTTCCCTTTAGCCCCGTTGCCGACTTGACGTCCGTCGCGTGTACCAGCCCAAAATCGATAATTTTCGCAGTATCGTCATCCATGACGAAAATATTGCTGGGCTTTAGGTCGCGGTGTACTAGTTCTTGCTCATGTGCGGCTTGCAAGCCAAGACATACCTGGCGGATGATCCCGACCACGCGCTCTACGGTCAGGCGGGCGCTCGAATTTTTGATCAGGGAGGCAAGGGTCACGCCTGGAAGAAGCGGCATAACAAAACATGGCTTGCGCACTCCCCCTTCTTCTATTTCATCGACATCTCGTATATCTACGATGTTTGGATGACAGAGTCTGGCTAGAACCGCCCACTCCTTCCTAAACATTTCGAGCGTGTAGGGATCGGACGCGTCGCGCAGCGTCTTAATAGCGACAAGACTGCCTGTCCGGGTGTCGATGGCTCGATAAACTACGCCCATCCCGCCTTCGCCGAGCAACTCCTTCAGCTCGTAGCGACCGGCTACGACATGTACGGGCATATTTCTATTTCCTGTGTGTTCAAGAATATCCGGTCGGAAATCACCAATAAGCGAGACTATGCATGTTTCTGCCCAACGTTCTCTTCTGATTCCAGCATGGTTTTCGCTACACGGGCAAGGGAAATTATCTATTTAGATAATTCCTGATTCATTTACTCTCTAAATGCCCGAGGGGATTATCGAAATGAAAGCCGAACAGACGTGGGTCCTCGCCGATCACCGCCGCCGATACAATATAAAAGACGTACTCGTACGTCTCCTGCGGAATTTTGTCGCGATGGGTCGCAAGCAGCTTCCAAAAATTGCGCTCACGCGGATTGGCTGGCATGCTCCGCACGATTGGGAGCACATTGTCTTCGCCCCAGTTGTAGCATGCCATTACCAGGAAGCCTGACGCCTGCGCGTCGGTGCTATACAGCTCCTTTAGATATTTCGCGGCCGCCTTAGTTGCCTTTTCGTAACGATGACGATCGTCGCCCGGATCTGGACGCCGGAGATCCACCAGCGGTCCAAGATGCAGCCCGTATTTCACCGCCGTCTCCGGAATGAACTGCCACATCCCTTTGGCAATACCTTTTCTGGTTACAGGGCCGCTCGTGTATGGATCGAAGTCACTCTCTTCGAGGGCCAAATAGAAGAACTGCGGCGGGAGGCCTTCCGCCAAAAGATCCTCGGCGATGGGAGCTGTATAGCCATTCGCTTTGGCCCTCTGAATGGCTTTGGCTAATCGGTCCGACGACTGCCACTTCTTGATGTAGCGATTCACTTCGCCTGCGAAATCGGGCGGCATGGCGAGCTCGCTTTCACCGAAGATCCGGGCCACCCGCAAGACGAGACGTTCTTTCGCCGTCATTTTGGGATCGTAAACATGGAGATTAGCCAGGAACTGGTCATAATTCCGTTCTGTTTCCTTACGCCGGTCGCGATACTTACGAATTTCTTCGCGTGCGACGCCGCCGTTGGAATCCACCACCAGTCGCTCGAGATTCGCAATATCGACATCGAGGGATTTCATGGTGTAGAACAGCGTCTCGGCGCTCGCCTTCTGTGATTGAAGCTGGCGATATTCATAAAAGGCGTATCCACCCGCCGTTGCAATAAGCAATGCCAGCAGAAGGATGACTTGCAAATAGTCCAAGCGTTGTTTCGACTGTACTTTTTCGATGGCGCGGCGAATGTACATCGTGTGCTCCCCGGCCTTTTCGCCACTCGCCGTCTTGCCGAAGTAACGCTCGACGTAACGGGCGACCATCGTGTTTTCGCCTGCGGACTGCGCGCTGGACGACTCCACTTCTAGATGGACCGAGGGACCCGCGATGCCGAGCGTAAAGGCTAGCTCTCCCTGGACAGCAGCTCTTTGCACCTTCCTGCCAGCAACGAACACGCCGTTGCTGCTGCCCAGATCACGGATCCACCATTGGCCATTTTCATAGGCCACTTCCACATGATTGCGGCTGACGTAGCGATTTTCGATGCGAACACCGCAGTCCTTCGCCCGGCCAATCTGAAAGGAAGATTGAAAGTGGACGTCCACGGGCGCCCCCGTGTCGGTGTCGGTCCATAAATGAAGGACCGGTGCAGGCGAACCGTCTTGTGGCTGCTTCACCATCGGACCAGATTGACCCGGTGCTGGATTACGCGGTTACGGCAGTGGCGGCCAAGTCCGCGCCGCCATATTGAAAGGCGCCGTCTTCTCCAATCCCGACAGTCAGAGAGGTCAATTTACGGCCCTCGGAGATCGCCGCCAGCAGGCGCCGTGAGACATCCGGCAGCAGCGTATTGGTAAGGATATGATCCACGTTGCGGGCCCCACTCTCCACTTCCGTGCAGCGCCTGGCTACTTCCGCGACCACCGCGCCGTCATAGACCAGGCTCACTCTGTGATTCTCGAATAGCCGCCGCTTAATCTTTTCGAGCTTCAATTCGACAATCGTTCGTAAATTCTCATCACGAATCGGGTAGTAGGGAATTACTACCATACGGCCCAGAAATGCGGGCTTGAAGATCGTATTTAACTCCGGCTTGATGGCCTTCAAGATGTCATCTGAAGACGGTAGCCTTTCCCGATTCGCCGTCAGCCTGGCCAGATGATCGGTGCAGGCGTTAGTGGTCAGGATAATGATGGTGTTTTTGAAATCGATCTCGCGGCCTTCGCCGTCCTCCATCCTGCCCTTATCGAATACCTGATAAAACAATTCGCGGACATCCGGATGGGCCTTCTCCACCTCATCCAGCAGCACGACTGAGTAGGGCCGCCGCCGGACTGCCTCCGTCAGAACACCGCCTTCGCCATAGCCCACGTATCCGGGAGGCGAGCCTTTCAGCGTAGAAACAGTATGCGCCTCCTGGAATTCCGACATGTTGATGGTTATGAGATTCTGCTCGCCGCCGTACAGCAGGTCGGAGAGTGCTAGCGCGGTTTCCGTCTTACCCACGCCGCTCGGTCCCACGAGCATGAACACCCCCAACGGCTTGCCGGGATCGTCCAGGTTGGCCCGCCCCGTCTGAATGCGCTGGCCGATCAGCGTGAGTGCATGATCCTGCCCGATGACGCGGCCGCCCAGATACCGATCGAGTTCGAGCACCGTTCCAATTTCGTCCTTGATCATCTTTCCTAGCGGAATGCCGGTCCAGCCGGAGATGACCTGACCCACGATCTGGGCATCCACGCAAACCTGCATAAGCGCGGTTTCACCCTGCGCCGCGTTCAGGTCGGAATTTAGACGCGCCAGTTTCTCGCGAAGAGCGTCGCCGTTCTGAGAGGCGTTATCGGACTCCAGTTCGCTGCGCAGCCCGCGAATTTCTTCCACCAGAAACTTTGTCTTTTCCCACTTTTCTTTAAGTTGGGTCAGGGTCTCGGCCGCCGCTGTTTTTTGCCTCGTCACTTCCTCGATTCTTTCGGCATGGTCGCTGCCGGTCGCGGTTTCACGCCGTAGGACCCGTTCTTGCACTTCGAGATCGTCCAACTGGCGCGTGACGTCTTCGATCATCGCGGGCGTCGCATTCTGGCCCAGAGCAAGTCGGGCACAGGCTGTATCGAGGACACTCACCGCTTTATCCGGCAACTGACGCCCGGCCAGATAGCGGTGCGAGAGCTTTACGGCTGCCGCCACTCCCTCGTCCAGGATGCGAACTTTATGATGTTTCTCGAGCGCCCCGACGATGCCGCGCATCATGATCATGCATTGCGCTTCACCCGGCTCCTCCACCTTGACGACTTGAAAGCGGCGTGCCAGCGCAGGATCTTTCTCAAAATACTTCTTGTACTCGGACCAGGTGGTAGCCGCGATCGTCCGCAACTCGCCGCGTGCCAGCGCCGGCTTCAAAATATTGGCCGCGTCGTTCTGGCCGGCCTGTCCGCCCGCGCCGATCATAGTGTGTGCCTCATCGATAAACAGGATGATCGCGGATGGCGATTTTTTTACTTCTTCGACTAGACCCTTCAATCGGTTCTCAAACTCCCCCTTAATACCGGCGCCTGCCTGCAGCAGCGCAAGATCCAACGTTCTGAGTGTCACGTTGCGTAGCGGCTGCGGCACGTCGCCTTTGGCTATGCGCAGCGCCAGGCCTTCGACCACCGCCGTCTTTCCAACGCCCGCTTCTCCTGTCAGGATGGGATTGTTTTGGCGGCGTCGCGTGAGTATGTCGACAATCTGTCGGATTTCGGCATCGCGGCCCAATACGTTATCAATCTTTCCCGCCCGCGCGTTCTCTGTCAAATTGACCGTGTACTGTTCCAGATTCGGAGTCTTGCCGGTCGCCGGCTTTTCTTGGGACGCTTCCGTACTTTCAGCGGCATCGCCTTCGGGGGAGCCAGCCACAATCTTTCTGAAATCGCGGTGAAGCGCTTCGGATTCAATCGAGCGCAACTCGCGGCTGAATTCGTGCGTTATTCGCACGAGTTCGCTATCCGTGACTAGCGCCAGTATCGCGAAACCGGCGCGGACGCGCGTTGCATCGAAGTCGAGGGATCCGATACCCCACGCCGTCGTCAGAACCTTGAGTAGCGACGGGCTGAACCCGGGAGTGCGTCCGTTACCCCTTTTGAATTTGTCCATCGAGCGGACCAGTTCTTGAGTAAGGCGCGATTTGTCGATCGAGAATCCCTGCAAGATGCGATGCAGGTCACTATCCTGCTGATCCAGTAGCTTCAGCAGAAAATGTTCGATCTCGACGTTGTAGTGGGTGTTGGATGCGCACAGATTCGCTCCTTCGTCCAGGGCTCTCCGAGTTGTCTCGGTGACCCTTCCAAGAAGCGATTTCAAAGTGTTAGCCATTCCTGTCCTCTCTCCCGCTTACCCCAGCCAACGATCTCAAATGAGTGTACTGCCGAACACACCGTGGCAGTTACATGCAGTTTGTTAGCCACATGAAACGGGAAGGTGCCGAGTCTCACGATTCGTCGGAGGAAATCATGTTCAGTTACAGTGTCAAATTCGTCTGCGGGTCCCAAGGCGCAGCCGCCGCCACCGAGGTGGCGTGCTCACCGGTGCGTCAAGGGATATACGCTACTGAGATCAATATTCACAATTTTCAGCGCGATAAAGAGGCCGTCATTGAGAAGCGTGCGATTGTACTAGTTCGCAACGGCGATGCCGTGGGCCGCGAGCCGAAGTTCGTGAAAGCCCAGGCATTCGACAAGATCGCGCTACCGCCCGATAGCGGCACGATGGATGATTGCTGCCGGCTCGGCGAGAAACTGCAGTTTGCGGCCGGCCGCCTCAACATCGGGTTCTTAGAGATTTTGAGTAGTGTCGAGCTCAGTGTCACAGCGGTCTACACGGCGACCGATTTGAAGTCGGCCAGCATCAGTATGGATGTGGAAAGCGTAGCGGGCCGGCAAATCGGCTAAGTTAGTAGGTCGCGCGGCCGCCGCTTGCGTCATAGCATTGGCCGGTTACGAACGAGCAGTCAGGGCTGGCGAGGAAATGGACGACTGCCGCGACTTCTTCGGGCGTGCCCGTGCGCCGCATCGGTATGCGCTCGGTCATATAGTCGACCTGGGCGGACGTCAACTGATCCAGAATCTTGGTGTGGATCACGGCTGGAGAAACGGCGTTCACGCAAATGCCGTTCGTAGCCAACTCTTTCCCCAACGACTTGGTCAGTGCGATCACCGCCGCCTTGCTGGCCGAATAGGGCACCATATTCGGATTGCCTTCCTTCCCTGCGATTGACGCTATATTCACGATCCGGCCGTATTTTCGACGCAGCATGTGAGGGGCCACGAGCTGGCAAAAACGAAAGACACTCGTGACATTGATGGCAATCGCGCGGCTCCAGTCTTCTTCGGTCTGCTCCCAGATCGGGGCCGCGCGCCCGGCAATACCCGCGTTGTTCACAAGAATGTCGATTTGGCCGGTCTTCGCTAGCACGTTCTCGACGGCTTGCTCTATCGAATCGCGCTGAGAAACGTCACATTCCACCGCGAATGATCCAGAATTCAATGAACCGGCCACCTTGATGGCGTCTGTAACATTCAAGTCCGCAACAGCGACCGTCGCACCGGCCGCGGCCAAGCGGCGTGCAATTGCCTCGCCAATCCCCGTCGCCGCTCCGGTCACAATGGCTGTCTGTCCGTTCAGCTCAAACATGGAAATTACACGATAGCGAACGCTGCCATGCTATTCGACACGATGCCAGAGTACGGCGGTACTGTCGAAATCTCCACGTAGCGTCACATTTACACCGTGCTGCATCAGGTACGCCCCGCTGGAATTGCCCAATGGCTTGCCATCCAGCGATTCCAGCCGGTAGACGGCGCGGGCATCCAGGCCCTCCAAGAGCAGTGCCGGAGGCGGCGTGTTGTATTCCTGCGAATGCCGGAACGCAAACAGCACGCCTTCTCTCCCGTCTTTCGACACATATTCGTTGGCCGTTGTGTCGCTCAAACGCGGCGACAGCAATCGGTATAAATTGCCAAATTGAACGGTAGTGCGAATTCGCTTGTCGAGCGTGACCATGCGCTTGGCGAGTTCCGCATCGGCATCCGACCATTTATTCAGATTGGCTCCGATGCCCAGCGCTCCCTGCATGGCTACCAGGAAACGGTACTGCAGCGGGGTACTTCGGCGGTTCATGTTCGGCACGTCGGTGACCCAGGCTGACATGAACTTCGCGGCATAGGCTTGCGAAAATCCTTCCTGGATTCGCAGGCGGTCGAAGGCTTCCGTGTTGTCCGAGGTCCAGACTTCATCCACATAGCGAAGCACGCCCAGATCGATGCGGCCGCCACCACCTGAGCAAGACTCGATCTCGAGTCCGGGGTGTTTTTCGCGCAGCCGCTTCATGATGTCGTAGTAGTTCCACACATACTTCACCCACAGTTCGCGCTGCTGTTCTACCGGCACTTCCGGCCAGCCTGGCTCGGAAAAGATACGGTTCATGTCCCATTTGAAATAGCGGATTTTGTAGGTGCTTGCGAGCTTGTCCAGGACACCGAAAATGTAGTCTTTCACGTCGTCGCGGGCCATGTTCAAAATCAATTGATTGCGTAACTCGCTGCGCGGACGTCCGGGGAAGTTCATTACCCAATCCGGATGCGCGCGATAGAGATCGCTATCCGGATTTACCATTTCGGGCTCCACCCACAAGCCGAAATCCATGCCGAGGGAATTCACGCGTGTAATCAGCCCGTTCAAGCCATTCGGAAATTTTTGCGGATTGACGGTCCAGTCGCCCAATCCCGCGTGATCGTTATTTCGTTTGCCGAACCAGCCGTCGTCTATGACGAACAATTCCACACCGAGCTTGGCGGCTTTTTCTGCGAGCGCTATCTGTCCCGCTTCGTCTACGTTGAATTCGGTGGCTTCCCACGAGTTGTAGAGAACCGGGCGCGGCCGCGCTTCGAGCCCGCCCGGCTCGATGTCGCTCCGCTCCAGATCGTGCAGCAAGCGCGACGCCTCACCAAACCCGTGTTGCGCGTAGCCTGCATAAAATACCGGGGTCTCGAGTGATTCGCCCGGTTTCAGCCAGTAGGCAAAATCGAACGGATTGAACCCGCCGGTTACGCGCACCTGCCGGTAAGGTGTCTGCTCCACGCTGATCCGCCAGTTTCCGCTCCAGGCCAACGCTCCGAACCATACCCGGCCGTTTGTTTCGTCCGCATCGCCTTCGTCGACGGCGAACCACGGATTGATGTTGTGGCCGGTGTGTCCGGTACGGCTCTCGAGAATTTTGATGCCTTCATGAATCGGCTCACGGTTGAGCTGTGTCTCTGCCGCCCATCGCCCACTCAGGTAAGAGAGCCGGTAGCCGACACCGCCAGGCAAATACCAGGCTGCCGATTGCGCGCTCTCGAGCGTAATCGCCTGCTTGCTGCGGTTCCGGATAATCGATTTACGGCCAATTGTTCCGCTATGGACGATGTAGTCGAGTTCCACTTCGATGTCGTCGTGAATGTCTTTGAGCGTGATCGCGAGTTCATTGGCTTTCGCCTGGTGGGACACATAGCGCAGCACCAGATCGCGATCGCCATCGGCGCGCGTGATTTTGAGCGCCGGTTCATCGAAGCGCGGCCCACCCCAGGCGGGATACTCTTCGGTTTCGAGCATCTGGTGCGGATCGAAAGAAGAAATGTCTCGCTTTCGTTCGGCTGCCGGTACATCCTCGACACGCCACAGCGGCCCGCCCCAGTACAGATGCTGCAACTCGTTTTCGGGAGACAAACCCATCGCATAGGAACTCGCACTCGTCGTCAACAGCCAGATGTGACGGCCGGCGTCGTAGCGAATGTTCTGCGCCGAAGCGCATAACGCCAGCAACATCACAAAAATCAACCTGCTCACATATCCTCCCTGATGTTCAAGATCCGGTTTGCTGTTTGCTTTTCGAGTACCTGGCGCGTTCCGGCTGGCCAGAGAATCTCGATCCGGTCCACAAGGCGCGCTTCACCCAAGCCGAAATGCGGCCGCAAATCGTTTTGCGAAAGATAGCTTCCGCCCGAACGCACTTCTCCATATTGTGTCCGGCCGCCGGCCGTCACCCTCACGCGCGCGCCGATTCCGCTCCGGTTCGAGCGCACGCCCGACAATTTCAGCATCACCCAATTTCCTGACGGAGACGCAGTTTGTTTCCACAACGACGGCGCTTCATTCTGATTGTTTACGGCGATCTCTACCATCCCATCGTTATCCATGTCTCCGAAAGCGGCGCCGCGCGAAGAATGAAGCTCGGCAAAGGCCGGCCCAGCACTCTGCGAAATGTCCTGAAACTTCCCATTCCTGAGATTGCGGTAAAGAATGGCCCGGTCTTTATAGTGAATGTCAATGTGCAAATTCTCTACTTCGGGGAAGGCGTGCCCGTTCACCAGCAGCAGATCCTTCCAGCCGTCGTTATCGAAATCGAAGAAACCGGCGCCCCAACCGACGTAACGTGTATTTCCGCCGAGTCCGGCTTCGAGCGTGACATCGTCGAAGATTCCTTTTCCTCGATTGCGATAGAGCGTTTCAAATTCATCGGAAAAATTGCTTCGAAAAATTCCCGCGTGTCCGTCACCCGCATAGTCGGCCGCGTCTACGCCCATCCCTGAGAGCGCTTTTCCGTTCTGGTCGAACGCCACTCCGCGGAGCACGCCTTCTTCCTCGAAGCGGCCGCCGCCTTTATTGATGTAGAGCAGGGAAGGCGTCTGGTCGCAAGCGACGTAAATGTCGGTCAAGCCGTCTTCGTTAAAGTCGCCGGTCAAGACGCTCAAGCCGTAGTGCCCTTCCGGTTTCGCTACTCCCGAAGCCTCCGAAATATCGCGAAACGTCCCGTCGCGATTGTTCCTATATAAAAGGTTGCGGTCGAATGGCAGCCCACGCGGCCCGCAATTCACGGCAATGCCGCGGTAGTAACAATAGGGGTTCGCGCCCGGCTTGGGCGTGGTGGCCGGGTCGAATTGCAAGTAGTTCGCGACGAACAGGTCCAAGTGCCCATCCGCGTCTATATCGACAAAGGCGCAGCCGGTGTTGTAGCGGATGCGGTCCTGCGTCAAATGCGCCGTCGCCGTCACATCACTGAAACGCTTGCCTTCGATATTTCGATACAGGCGATTCGCGCCCCAGTAAGTCACGAACAAATCGGTAAATCCGTCGTTATCGTAGTCCCCCGCGCAGACCCCCTGTGCCCATCCTGACGAACGCAAACCTAGCTCGATGGTTACGTCCCGAAAATGTTTACCCCCTTCGTTGCGATACAAACGGTTGGTGCCGCCATCGCCCGAGAGAACGAACAGGTCGAGCCAGCCATCGTTGTCGTAGTCGATCCAGGCGATGCCACTGCCTGTAGTCTCGATGATGTACTTCTTCGAAACTGTTCCGCCGTTCGGAAATACATCGGTCATGCCAAACTGTTTTGCGACGTTTTCGAACCGCGGCTGAAAAACTCCCAGCGCGCTTATCAACAGCCACACGCAGAATTTCGTCACTGCTTCGCCGGTTTCTCCCCGAGTTTTTTCAGGAAATCCGAGAATTCACCGTCAGCCGGCTTTTGCAACCGGTCGAGGATAGCCTTTTCCGCCGCCGCCTTGTCCATGTCACCGGCGTTGCGATAGGCAGTCAGTAGCGCATAGTGAGCGCCTTCATTCGAAGGCTGCAGTTCCACCGCCTTCTGCAGAAGCGGTATCGCTTTTTCTCCAGGCTCAAGTTTCGCGAGCGCGATCAGAGCCTGTACGAAACCGGGCGAAAGTGCAACCGCACGCTCGAAGTGCGGTTTGGCATCGCTGGACTTTCCCTGGACCTGCGCAATCTGCCCCAACTGAAATTCACAGGCCGCGTCTTCCGGGCTCAGTTTCAATTCAGCCTGAAATTCAGCCGCCGCGCGCTCCAATGCCTCCGAATTGTGGCTTTCGAGAAGGATCGCACGGCCTAGCCGGTAGTGCAGTTCGGGCGCCGTGGTGTTCAGTTCAATCGCTTTGCGGTATTCGGCCGCCGCTTCGCTGTAGCGATTCTCGATTTCGAGGACCTCGGCTGATAGCTCGTGCACACGATAGGAAGCCGGCGCACCTTGAAACATCGCGAGCGTTGCTTCGTTAAAGGCTTTCATGTGCAGCTTGGCCCGGAGATACAGCACGTCTGCGTCATTCGGAAATCGTTTGCGCAGATCGTCGAGCGTTGCAAACGTTTTGCCTTGGTCTCCGATCACGGCATAACACTTCGCGGCCGCCAGACCAGCCAAGCGGTCGGTGGTTGTCAAATTGGGCAGCGCGGTGGGGCAATCGCCCATGGCGGCTTGCGTCAGCGCGAGAAAGAGGCGTGCCCGGGTGTCGTGCGAATCTTTCGCCGCTTCCTTTAACTTGGCCAGAGCCACCGAATAGCGGCCGGCTTCGAACGCTGCGATCCCGTCTTCGCGAGCCGACGCTGCCGCAGAGCAGGGATGCGACGAGAAAACAGCTAATGCCCCGCATCGTCCAGCATCAATTCCGAATTTCCAAACCGCTGATGCAACTTGCCCTGGTAGTAGCGAAAGCTCACGAGGGGCGGCGGCCCGGGCGCGACTCGCATGCCCGGCCCTACGCGTGAATCCGGCGTCTCGGCTACGGAAACACAACGCCCGGAAGCCGCGATGCGCGCGATCAGATCGTTTTCCGAGACAGGGGCGGCCAGGAGGACAGCAAGAAGGATCCACTTCATCGTCCGCTCAATTCTTCGAGCGCATGCCGCGCCGTCTCGTTTCCAGGTTTCCGCTCGAGTAGTTTTTGCATTAGTTCGCGCGCCCTATCCACGTTTCCCCGCTGTACGTAGAGCCGCGCCAGATTCAGGTAGAGTATATCGTCGTCGGGAGCGACCCGGAGACCGTATTCAAAGGCGGCAATCGCATCGCCGGTCTTGCCCTGTTGAATATAAAGGACGCCCAGATTGTTGATCGGCTCGGGAAAATCACGTTTGAGCGCAATAGCCCGCTCGAAGTATTTACGCGCTTCTTCCGCCTGCCCTTGCTTCGCCAGCGCCAGGCCCAGCCCGTTCGCGGCTTCGGCCAATTTCGGATCGAGGGCGAATGCCCGCCGGTAAAAATCCTCCGCTTGCATGGGTTGTTCCAACTTGTCCGCCACGTGTCCGGCGTTCAGCAGCGTATAGAGAAGGTCGGGCTTGAGAGCCAGCGCCTTCGCATACTGCTCGCTCGCCTGCCGTGGATCCTTGCGCGCATCGCACACGTCGCCGAGTCCGGACCAGGCTTCGGCGTTTGACTCGTTCACACGCAGCGCGTTACGGAACCGTCTGTCGGCCTCATCCAGGCGATTGGCCTCCAGATGGATGCGGCCTACTAACACGAGGACGCGTGCGTTGTCGGGCGTTCGTTGCAACACCTGTTCCAGGTAGGGAAGCGCCTGCTCGGAATAACCGGCCCACAAATACGCCGCGCCGAACTTGAAGAAGTCGCGGTGCGGTGTCCCTATATAGTCGCCGGCGAACGGTAGGCCGAGGCGGGGCGAGAAATGCGCCAATTCGCGCAAATCCGCATCTACCTGCCGCTTCGATGGGGTTTTGGCGTAGACCTTGACCGCGTGACCGGATTCGTTCAATAGAAGCGTCAGCGGCCCGGATAATCCGGTGCGCCAATCGAAAAGATAGCGCCGGAAAATCTGATATTGCTCCTTGTTCGCATCAATTACGAACAAGCCCGGTCCGCGCTGCGGTTCGGGGAGGGGAAGGGGCTCGAGAAACCAGGTGTCTTCGAGAGCCAGACTGTTGTCTCCACGCACGGCCCCCTGGCAGGCATCGGCTTCGCAGGGCGAAACTCTTTGGCCGCGATGTCCGCCGATCCTTCGACGATGCTGTACGTCTTTCCTGCTTTGAGATCCAAGAATTCCTGGACTGTTCCGGAGGGCCACGTCACACGCACGCGCGCGGCCGTCTCCGCATGGCCCAAGCCGAAGATCATACGTTTGCTGTGCTGCGATAGAAAACCGGATCCGGCGCTCAGCCACTTGGCGCGGCCGTCTACTTCGACGCGTGCGCCGATGGCGTCACGATTCGACTTCGTTCCCGTAAACAAAACGCGATCGAACGATTGCCGCCTGCCCAGTCGTTTTGCAAAACGCGCACCTGCGGGCCCAGCCGGCTCTTCAAGGATGATGTCGAGACGGCCGTCGCCATCGAAATCGGTGACTGCAAAGGCGCGGCTATCGTCAGCGAAATCGAGACCGCTCACGCCCGAGACGTCGACGTATCTGCCATCCTGGCGCACGAGCAGCACGTTCGGTTCGCGTCCGTTCCAGCTATAGTCTTCGCGGATGAACTGATTGATCGCGTTCCAGCCGTTTTCGTAGGCGGCGGACGGCTTCGCTTCAGCCGGCGAATTCGCTACCACCTGTCGCCAGAAGAAGCTATTCAGGTCCGTTTCGGACTCGGTTGGTCAACATGCCGCAGGTGACGAAAATTTCAGGTGGCCCGTCATTATCGAAATCGTGGCCCTCCGCAGCCCCAAGCCCAGCGCCCAATGCTGCCGCTTCGCGCGCGGTCACGTCTTCAAACGTGCCATCGCCGCGATTGCGATACAGCGAGTTGCCCATTGGTGTGGCGTCGATAGGCGTCGGCATGGTCCTTGCGCGCGGGCAGGAAACTGCGGATCGCGAATCACACGCTGCCCGGCGTCGGTCCACATATTCGAGACGTACAGATCGGGCCGGCCATCGCCATCGTAATCGAACCACGAAGCGCTCATGCCGGGTCCAATATCTTCCACGCCCGCCTCCGCGGCACCGTCGCCGAAATGGCCGTCCCGATTCACGTAGAGATTCTTGCGGCCGAAATCGTTCGCCACATAAAGATCCGGCCAACCGTCTCCGTTCGTAATCGCACCAGGCCGGCGCGAAGCTGAAGCGATTGTTGTTCTCATTGATGCCCGGATTCGGCTGTAACATCTTCAAAAATGCCGCTACCATCCGGCTGCAGGCGGTTGCGAAACAGAAAATTCGGCGGACCGTTCTGCGCATCGTGATACGGCGACGGGTAGGTGTACTGCGCTTCGCTCTGGAAATACACGTAGCGTGCACAGATACAGATCGACGCTTGCCATCGCGATCGAAATCGGCTGCCGCCATGCCGGTGAAACCGCCTTGCGGCAGGCGTCGCGAATCGAAAAGCGTCGGTGCGCAGACCGAATCGCCGTGGCCGTCGTTCATCAGCAGCACGGGACCGTTGGCGCGCAGCACGACCAGGTCCTGCCGTCCGGTGTTGCGCAGGTCGAGAAAGAGTGCGCAGGACGTATCGTCCAGGAACCAGCGCCCCAGGCTTCGGTGATGTCGGCCAGCGTGGCCGTCTTCGCGGAACTTGAAGAGCCGGTTCGGCAGGCCTCCCGGCTGGCATATGTAGATCTCGTCGACGCCGTCGTTATCGATATCGCCGACCGCGATGCCGTTGCTGCCGTAGATATCGATGCCACTGGCTGGATCAAGCCGCGAGCGCCAATAGGGGATTCCTCTCGATAATTGCTTGTCGTCGCTCAAGAATGCAGCCGTGACGTCACGGAAGTAAGGTTTCGCGGCGCTCGTTATCTGTTCGTCTAGGGGAGAGAACGCGAGCGGCTTACCACTCTCCCAATCGCAGCGCCAATGACCCACCCGATAGAGCAGTTGGCCGTCTTTTTCGGTAGCCGCTTCGTAGCGGATGATTCCGTCCGGCAGCGGGAAGAATTGTGCACGACGGACTTTGCCCCAGTCATGCGGTTGGGTTTGCAGTATCCGGCGAACTTCGTTGGCGCGCTTTTCCATCGGAAACTCGTCTAGACCGGGTTCGATGAATTTTTTCAAGCCCAGATAGGGCGCGTCGCGCCGGGTTGTTTCGGCGAAGGCAGGCAGGGCCGCCAGCAGTGCCAAGAATTCGCGGCGGTTCAGCATTAGCTGCTGGGCCCGGAAAGCGCTGCCGCCGGCGGTTCTTTGATTTTCAGGGTTTGGTCCGCGCTGGTTTTGCCGAGTCGCTGGACGGTTCCGCTCGGCCACTTTATATCTATGCTGTCGACGGCGGATAGCGCGCCCAAGCCGAAGTGCAGGGTGAGGGAATTCTGCGAGTAATAGCTGGCTCCGCTCATTATTTCGTCGATCCGTTTGCGGCCGCCGGCGGTTACAGTGACTCGCGCGCCAATGGCGCTGCGGTTGGATTTCGTGCCGGTCAAGGTGAGGTTCAAATAGTGGCCCCCAGGAGCGCGATTCTTCAGGAGAGCCGGCGCGGCATTCATGTTCACCAGCAGGATGTCCGGGCGGCCGTCACCGTCGAGGTCGCCGGTTGCCAGGCCGCGGGCCGGACGGGGGACTTGAAAGGCCGGGCCGGCCGCTTCGGTTGCGTCCGAAAATTTTCCGTTTCCGAGGTTGCGATAAAGGATGGTCGGCTGGAGATACTTGTCGCCGAGCTGTTTGCCCTCCACCTCGGGATAGACGTGGCCATTGGCGACCACTAAATCGCGCCAGCCGTCATCGTCGACGTCTACGAAGGCGACGCCCCAACCCAGGAATTGCCGTGCGCGCAGCCCGGCTTCGCGCGATACGTCGGTGAAAAACTTGCCGTCGTCGTTGTGATAGAGCGAGGTCAAATCACCGGAAAAATTGGTCTTTGCGATATCGAGAAAACCATCTCCATCGTAATCAGCAACCGCGATACCCATGCCCGCCTGCAGGGCGCCATCGAAATTGAATGCGACGCCAGCCTCCATTCCGCGCTCCTCGAAAGTCCCGTCGTGCCGGTTATGGAACAGCAAACTGGGCGTCATGTCACAGGCAACATATATATCGGGCCAGCCGTCGTTGTCGAAGTCGGCGGCGACGACGCCAAGGCCGTAGCGGCCGCCCGGTTTTAAAATGCCAGCGCTTTCAGAAACGTCCGTGAACGTTCCGTCGCGGTTGTTGTGGTACAGCACGTCGTGCGCCTTAGGCAAGCCGCGCGGGCCGCACATCACGGGTATGGATTTCCATTCGCAAAATTCGCCCTGGCCTGGATGCGGCGTTTTCTCCAAATCCAAATCTACGTAGTTGGCGACGAACAGATCGAGATAGCCATCGCGATCGTAGTCGACGAAACGAGCAGCCTGAGCCGTAACGCACACCTGTGACGGGGAGGCGGGCTTTTTCCGTTGCATCTTCAAATGTGCCGTCGCCGCGATTCCGGTAGAGAACGTCGTGTCCATAGAAGGTCACGAGGAGATCGGGGCGGCCATCGTTATCGTAATCCCCGGCGCAGACGCCTTGCTGCCAGCCGGTGCGGGTGAGCCCAGCCTGTTTTGCGACATTACGGAAATGTCCCGCGCCTTCATTGCGGTACAACTGCGCGGGCTCGCCTTCCGAGACCAGTCGCCGGCCGTTGGCGATGAAAATGTCGTCGCGGCCGTCGCCGTCATAGTCAAAAATCGCGGCGCCGTTGCCGGTGGTTTCGAGAATAAAATCTTTTCGCTCGGCGCCGCCAAACGTGTTTCGAACACTGAGCCCGGCGGCGGCGGCGATGTCGCGAAAATCGACGTGAAAAGCTGCAGCCGCTAACACCGGGATGGCAGCGAGGGCGAACAAAAGGCGTTTTTTACGAAACGGAATAGCCAGCCAAGCGACCTTGCCCATTTTGCGATTCGAACCCAATTCCAAGCCGTTCACTCGTGACTCTTCAAGAAGTATGCGGCGGCCAGCCGGCGAATGGCAACGTCATTTCCCGTAAGTTATTGAGTAAGATAGCATTCTCCTGGTGGCTTTAAACGACGGAAATCGGCCCAGCCAAAAGTCGTACTGACAATCCGTTAACAAAAGTGTTGAAGTAAGCGCTTACGTGTGATACCATCCCTTCCAGTTCAGCGGTCAACTCAACTCAAAGTTGGAGGGGGTGTCATATGCCAAGTTGGCATAAATTTCTATTCGGTTTTCTTTCGCTCGTAGTTTCCTGCGGGTTGCTCTTCGCGCAGCGCGATCTCGGAACCTTTACCGGAACGATCACGGACCCACAGGGCGCAGCCGTTCCCAATGCCAAAATCGTTTTCACGGAAGATGCTACAGGCATTAGTACGTCGCTGCAGTCGAACGATGCCGGATCGTTTACAAGGCCCGCTATAAAGGCCGGGACATACTCGGTATCCGTCGAAGCTGCCGGCTTTCAGAAAGCGCAGCAGAAGAACGTGCTCCTCACTCCAGGCGCGACGGTTGCCGTGAACATCGCGTTGCAGGTGGGTAATGCGACGCAAACCATCGAAGTCACCGCGGCGGCGCCCTTATTGCAAACCGAAACGCCAGCGCTGGGCGTAAACCTGAATGCGATCTCAGGTTTCTAGCCTCGGTAACCAGCGCACCTTTACCTATCTCGCGCGGCTTTCTCCCGGCGTGCTGCCGGCTGAGCAGGGGGCACGCGATTCACTAGGTGGCGGCTTCTCCGCGAATGGCGTGCGTTCCACCGGCGAGAATAACTTCCTGCTGAACGGTGTAGACAACAACGTCAACGTTATCGACTTCATCAATCAGACTTCGTTCGTAATCGGGCCCTCGCTTGAGGCTATTGGCGACATGACAGTTATCACCAACGGCAACAGTGCGGAATACGGTCGCGCCGCTGGTGGCGTCGTCAACGTCAACCTGAAAAACGGCACGAACGAGTTTCACGGCGTGGTCTTCGAAATTCTACAGAACTCGGTGCTCAACGCCAACCGCTGGGAGAACAATCGCTCGGGCGCACAGGTTCCTACCCTCAAGCAGAACCAGTTTGGCGGAGCCGCCGGTGGACCAATCATCAAGAACAAGTTGTTCATTTTTGGCGACTATCAAGGCACGCGTATTGCTACGGCGGGCGGTGTGATTCAAAATCTCGGTTACGGCGGCCTTACAACAATTCCCACCACGGCGATGATCGGCGGCGATTTCTCGCGCCTTCTGGGAAGTGGCGGCGCCAACCAGATTTACGATCCCACGACCACGACTTGCACGAGCGGTTGCACACCGGGAACGCTCAAAGCCATCGCTGGACAAACACCGACTTACTCGCGCCAGCCCTTCCAGGGCAACCGGATTCCGATCAGCAGGATGGATCCCGCCTCGCTCAAGATCGCTAGCCTCTATCCGGCCACAAATCAGCCCATCGCCGCCGGAAACTTTCCTCAAAATGACTACTTCATGAGCACTCCCGGCGCACTGAACACTGATCAGGGCGATGGACGGGTCGATTACCACATCAACGACCGCAACAGTATCTTCGGCAGCATTAGCTGGACCGATACCAACAAGTCCAGTATTGCGCCCTTCCAGGGAATTCTCGACGGTGGTGATTTCAATGGCACCTCCGAGGTCGATTTGGGACGAAATGCACAGCTCAGCTACACGCGCTTATGGTCCTCTCGCTATTGTCTCGGAGACTCGCGTTGGTTTCAGCCGACTGGTTACGGCGCGAACGCAAGCGAACTCCGACATCGACGCGTTTAAAGTGGCCGGCATCGGAGGCTATAATCCGACCGGCCCGCTGAATGGTGGTATTCCGCAGATTGGATTGCAAGACTCCACTGGCGGTACTCGTTATCGGCAGATCGGGGCTAACGATTGGCTGCCCACGAAGGAATACAACAACGTTTGGGACTTTATCCAAAACGTCGCGGTTACCAAAGGCACGCACTCGCTCAAGTTCGGAGCGGAATTCCGGCCGATCCAGTTCCCGTTTTTCCAGGTGCCGTACCCGCACGGCGAAATGAATTTCCGCACCAACGAGACGTCCTTCCCTTCGACCACGGGTGCGCTCAGCAACGCCACCACCGGCGACCCGGTCGCCTCCTTCTTATTAGGGGCGATCGACGGCGGACAGATCTCGACGACCAACTTCATCTCCTCGACGAAGAAAGCGTATGCGTTTTATGCGCAGGATGACTGGAAGGTGAATTCGAAGCTGACGTTGAATCTCGGACTGCGGTATGAGCTATTTTCGCCTATCGGTGAAAGATTCGCGCGGCAATCGAACTTCGTCCTGCAGGATCTCACGTTGAACATTCCGGCCGGGCCGAACCAAACCGCTCCGCTGCCGCCAAACTTCAGTGCGCCGGCGAGTATCAATGGAATTACCTATCCCGCGCTGTTCCCGAATGTAAAGGTGACTCGCGGCTTAGTGGATCAGTATTTGGTGGGATGGGATAAGGTCGATTTCGGACCGCGTGTCGGCTTCGCCTACAACATTCGTCAAAAAACGGTGATCAGGGGCGCCTACGGAATTTTTTATGGCGGTGAAGAGAATCAGGGCGGAAACCCAAATCGCGGCGAATCCGCTCCGTTCAATTTCTCACCTCAATTGAATCGGCCAGGTAGCGTCGGCACCTTCGAGCCGAATCCGGGCTTTGCCAACGGCCAGCCAACGGGCGGCGTTTCCATCGGGTATCCGCTCAACATCTTCAACGGCTACCCGGTATCATCGCTGCAATTCCGAGAGCTCGCGACCAACTTCCGCAACCCCATGGTGCAGAAGTGGAATTTGGCCGTCCAGCATGAGCTGCCCGGCCAAATGGCTCTCGAAGTCAGCTATGTAGGAAACCATTCTTCCCATCAATTGCTGCAGCCGGACTTTAACGCCTGCAACAACTTCTACACGACAAACACCAGTATCACGTGCGATACCTTGCGCAACCAGGCTTATAACGGTGCCTTTACGGGGATCGGCAGCATTCAGGGTACGGCGAGCTTCGGCTTTGGCAACTACCACGGGATGACGGCCAAACTGGAAAAGCGACTCGCCAATGGCTTGCAGTTTGTCAGCTCTTACACTTATGGGCATGCTCTGGCGAACAGCGGCACGACGCTCAGCGGTTCCGGCGGTTTCGGATACCTAGACCCAAGGAACATTAGTAGCTCCTATTCCACCGCCGCCTGGGATATCCGTCATAACTTCACTACAGCCTTTAACTACGACATCCCCTTTGGCCGCGGGAAACAATACGGTGCAAACCTCAATCCTGTGGTCAACGCGTTAATTGGCGGTTGGGCTCTCAACGGCACGCTCACTCTCCATACCGGCCAACCGTTCACTGTCAACTCAAATGGCTGCATTGGCGTTTGGAACAGATGCCAACCGATCCTGGTTGCCGGAAAGGACCCGAATGCCGCGCCGGCCAATGGCCGCACCCCAAGCCAATGGTTTACCACCAGCAACTTCCTCGCCCCGAACAACGGCCTTTCCTGGCGGGAATCTTGGTCTTCAGACCAACTACGGTCCGCCTACGCGTGCGCTGGATTTTGGGCTCTTCAAGGACTTTATGTTCACGGAGCGAATCGGATTGCAGTTCCGCGCGGAAGCAATCAATCTGACCAATACGCCGCAGTTCAACGTAGCCAATGTGGACGTTAGCCCGGCAAGACGCGAACTTCGGGCAAGTTACCGGCACGAACGCCGGGTCGGAGCGTCACGTACAATTTGCTTTACGGCTGCATTTCTAAGTCTGCTGTTACTTGTAGCGGGGCAGGCGGCTACACCACCTGCCTCGCTGCAACGCGGTTTGATCGCACTCCAGCAAGGGCAACTCACCGAAGCCCGCACAGCGCTTGAAGAAGCTTCGCGGGAAGCACCTGATAATCCATATGTCTGGAGTTCGCTCGCCGAAACCTACTTGCGATTAGAGGAGCCGGCGAAAGCATCCAGCGCGGCCGTAACCGCAGAGAAGTTGGCGGGCAAGAATCAGGTCATTCACCAGGCGCTGGGGATGTTCTATTTTGAATATGCTCAGCGGCTGCTTCGGAAACAAGACTTTACACAGGCGGCGAACGTGCTCGACGGTGCGCTGCGGACACATCCCAAAGATCCGCAGCTTATCCTTGCCCTGCGGCGTCGCGCGTTATGGACAGCGCCGTTTTGATGACGCCGCGGATCGCTTTCTGCAGGTCATTCAGGTCGATCCGACGATTGAACAACCATACATCTTTTTAGGAAGGATGCTGGATCAGGCCGGTACGCATCTCGACCAGATCACGAAAGCGTATGAGAGCTGGGCTGCGCGCAATCCACAAAACGCTCAGGCCCAAATGCTGCTTGCGAAGGCACGGCTGGTGAATGATCCCAAAGACGCGGAAGCGGAAACACTGCTAGAGAGATCTGTTTCGCTCGATTCAAGCAACTGGGAAGCTCACTACGAACTGGGCGTCTTACTCGCCGCCAAGCGCGACTATCGAAAAGGCTGTTGCGGAATTGTCTCGCGCCAGCCAACTCGATCCGAAACGGCCTATGCCGCACTATCATCTTGCCCGGGTCTACGATCGGCTAGGCGAAGCGGAACAGGCGAAGGCGGAGCGAGAGGCGCATCAGGCGCTGATCAACCCGCAGCCCCGGTAGGTGCGGACTGAAGCACGATCTCATCCACTTCGGCGAGTTCCGCCTTGGTGAATTTCCAGCCGCCGGCTCCAGCGTTCATCTTTGCCTGTTCCGGCGTTTTCGCTCCGGCGATTACGGACGGCACCGTGTCCTGCGCCGCCAACCAGGAGATAGCTAATTCCAGGAGCGAATGTCCGTGCAGCGCGGCGAAACGGAGCAGCGATTCGATTACATCGAGATTGCGTTCCGTGAAGACAGTGGGTCCGAATGCGTCCTTGCCACGGCTGTTTTCGGGGAGTGGTTGACCCTTGCGGTACTTGCCTGTGAGCAGCCCGTTAGCGAGCGGGAAATAGGGGATGAAGGCAACGCCAGACTTCTTGCATTGCGGCAGAACATCGGCTTCCGGAGCGCGATGGAACAAGCTGTACTCGTTCTGCACGCTGACAAATCGCGCCGCGCCCGGCTTTACGGCGGCTTCGGCTTCGCGAAGTTGGTCGGCGGAGAAATTAGAACAGCCGATTTCGCGGATTTTGCCAGCCCTTACAAGGTCGTTAAGGGTCCCTAAGGTGTCGGCGATAGGGATGGTGGGATCGGGTGTATGGATCTGATATAGATCGATGTGATCGACGCCAAGGCGGCGCAGACTAGCATCGAGCGCCTCGCGCACATACGCGGGCTTGGCGCCGGATTTGCCGTCGCCCATGCTGAAGCCGAATTTCGTGGCCAGCACAACTTCCTTGCGGCGACCGCGCAGAGCTTCGCCCATGAACTCTTCGCTCTTGCCGGTGTCGTACATGTCCGCGGTATCCAAAAAGTTGATTCCGCTCGCGAGCGCGGCGTCGATGACCGCCTTTGTAGCTTGTTTATCGATGCGCCAGCCGAAGTTGTTGCAGCCGAGGCCGACCACCGAAACTTCAAGAGAACCGATCCGCCGCCGTTCCATGTTTAGTTTTCTCCTGTAACGAATTGCCGAATATAGTCGTGGCTCTGAATAAGAGCCCTTTTGCGCGCGTCCAAATTTGCTTCGTACGCGCGATCTTCCACTTCCACGCAGATCGGGCCGTTGTAGCCCGTGTCGCCCAAGACTGAAAGGAAACGGCCCCAGTTGACGTCGCCGAGTCCCGGAAGTTTGGGGGAATGATACTCGAGCGGGTGCGCGAGAACACCGACTTCATCGAGCCGATCGCGGTCCACTCGCGCGTCCTTCAGATGGACGCGGAAAATTTTGGTTTTAAACTCGCGCAGCGGCCGGATGTAATCCATTTGCTGCCATACGAGGTGAGATGGATCGTAGTTGAGGCCGAAATTGGCGCTGGGGATCTCGTCGAACATGCGCCGCCAGAGGGCGGGACTCGAACCGAGATTTTTGCCCCCCGGCCATTCATCACGCGTGAACAGCATGGGGCAATTCTCGATAGCGATGCGGATGCCGTGGTCTTCGGCGAAGCGGATGAGATCTGGCCAGATGGCGCGGAAGCGCGGCCAGTTATCGTCCACAGAACGCGTCCAGTCTCGTCCGACGAAGGTGCCGACCACCGGGATCTTTAACGTTTGCGCGCCCTGAATCACCTGTTTCAGATGGGCTACGCCAGCGTTCGCTTCCTGCTCGTCGGGCGTCAGCAAATTCGGATAGTATCCCAACCCGCTGATGGCGACACCGCTCGAAGCCAATTGGTCGTGAATGCGGGCGATGGCGGCATCGTCGAGCGCGTTGACATCGATATGGGTAACACCGGCATAGCGACGCTCGGCGGCGCCCTTTGGCCAGCACATCAGTTCGACGCAATCGTACCCGGTTTCGCCAGCGAAACCGAGCACTTCATCCAAAGCGAGATCGGGCACGATGGCGCTCACGAAGCCAAGCTGCATTACTTCAGGGCGCTCCTCACTTCAGCGCGCACCCTTCAAGGCGTCGGCACCAGCGCGGGCGACCTGACCATCCTGAGCAGGGGTTCCGCCACTGACACCGATGGCGCCGGCAATCGCTCCGTCGACCAGGACGGGAATTCCGCCCTCAAAAGGAAGGATGTCCAATTTCAGAAGACTTGTGGTGCCGCCCGCCAGGCCACTTTCGAGATCTTTGGTCGTGCACTTGAATTGGACGGCAGTGCGGGCCTTGCGCTCGGCGATCGATACGCTGCCGACCAGGCCGCCATCCATCCGTTCCAGGTACAGGAGATTGGCGCCGCTGTCCACGACGGCGATGACGACCTTCCAGTCATTGGCGATTGCGAACTTTTCGGCGGCTTCAGCGACTTGTTTGGCTGCCGCTAGAGTCAAGGTCTTCTCTACCGAGAATAGGGACATAGGGTGCAAGGGGTGCGAAAACGGCGACTCCACACAGTATACAAGGCCCAGGCTCAAATTTGAGACTTCGTCTAAAAAAATGAGAAAGCGCGTGCAGGGCCAAATTCAAGCGTTGGCGCGGCCGTTTTGGGGGCGGTAACCCAGGGCGAGTGAGATTTGACTCGCGCTCCTAGAAACCGCGGCGGCGAGGGCAGCAGTGCGGTCGCGGGTGATGCGGAAGACGGGTCCAGCGATGCTGACCGCAGCGATGACTTCGCCGGAGCTGTCGCGCACCGGAGCGCCGATGCACCGCAAGCCTTCTTCCCGCTCCTCGTCGTCGATGGCATAGCCGCTGCGACGGATGCTTTCGATCTCCTTGCGGAAATCTTCCGCCGTGGTAATGGTATTTCGGGTGTAGCTTTCCATGTGCCGCCCTTCGAGGAAAGAATCCACTGCTTCGGGCGGGCTGAAGGCCAGAATGGCCTTTCCGAGAGAAGAGCAGTGCGATGGATGGCTCGTGCCTACAGTACTTGGAGTACGGAGAGCCTGGGTGCTTTCGACGTTGACGATCGAGATAATTTCGCCGTTTCGCATAACGCCGATGTGCGCGGTCTCGCCGGATTCGGCGACCAGATTTCGCAGATGCGGCCGTGCGACCTCGTACAGATCGAGACGTGAAAGAGCGGATAAACCTAACTCGAGGATGCGCGAGCCGAGCCGGTATTTGCCTGTAGCGTTGTCCCGCTCAACGTAGCGGCTGGATTCGAGAACCATAATCAGCCGGTGAGTCGTGCTCTTGTGCAGCCGAAGCTTTTCGGCGATCTCGGTAACTCCGTGGGCGGGACCGTCGTGCGCGAGAATATCCAGAATTTGGAAGGTCCTATCCAGAACCTGACTGCGATAGACTTCGGCTCTAGCTGCTTGCGGCATCGGGGAAAATGATACGAGACATCAGGAATTATAGCTCATTGGCCTACATTCACAAAGCGTGAACCGGGCCGTTTAGGTGACATTCGACCTAAATCGAGACGGTGTACCAGATTTTAATGGTCCTGGAAGTCCCGGTTGCGATATTTTGGTTCAGCGAACATATGAAAAATCATAGGATTGCGATTTTCGGCACCGGCTTTATGGGCCGGGTCCATACAGAAGCCGCACGGCGGCTCGGAAACATAGACGTCGTAGGCGTGGCAGGGTCGAGCCTGGAACGGGCGCGGGCTTTTGCCGACCGAACGGGTATACCGGGGGCGGAGGCTGACTACCGGAAGTTTTTGGCCGATCCGGGAATTGACGCGGTGCATATTCTCACGCCCAACCATCTCCACTTCCCGATGGCGAAGGATGCGCTACTCGCGGGCAAGCACGTGGTGTGTGAAAAGCCATTGGCGACATCAGTGGCTGAAGGGGAAGAACTGGTAGCGCTCGCGAAGAAAACCGGGCTCGTGAATTGCACGTTTCACAACGTGCGGGCCTATCCCCAGGTGCAGAACATGAAAGCGATGGTGGAGGCCGGCGAGATAGGCGAAGTCCAAGTGGTGCAGGGGACGTATTCGCAGGACTGGCTTCTTTACGATACGGACTGGAACTGGCGGATTGAAGTAGGTCCTTCGCGGACGTTTGCCGACATTGGCTCGCACTGGTGCGACCTGGCGGAGTTCGTGACGGGGCGGAGGCTGAGTTCGGTTTGTGCGGACCTGAATACGTTCTATAAGACGCGCAAGAAACCAAAGGGACCCGTGGAGACGTTCGCGGGCAAGACATTGCGGCCGGATGAATATACGGAAGTGCCGATCGATACGGAAGATTTCGGAGCGATGATTTTCCGCATGGATAACGGTGCGCGCGGTGCGATGACGGTGAGTCAGGTTTCGGCAGGACGGAAGAACCGGCTTTTTCTCGAAATCTATGGAACGAAGAGCGGTGTCGCCTGGGATGGCGAGCGGCAAGATGAACTTTGGATCGGAGAGAGGAACTCGCCGAACAAGATCGTTATCAAGGACCCGGCACTACTCGAAGCGAAGGCGCGGCCTTTTGCAGACCTTCCGGGCGGGCATAGCGAAGGCTATGACGACACGTTCAAGCAGACGCTGCGGCGATTCTACGCGAGGGTGGCGGATGGTGTGGCTCCGGTCGAGTATCCGACTTTTGAAGACGGCTTACGGCAGTTGAAGGTGCTGGATACGGTTCTCGAAAGCTCGCGGACGCATGCCTGGGCGGAGGTGAAAGCGTGAGTGCAAACAATGTCGTTTTGAATGTTCATTTCGAAGCTGCGCCTGGACATGAAGAAGAACTGGCCGAGCAGTTGCGGGCTTTGGTTGCTCCGACACAGGCTGAACCGGGATGCCTGGTTTACCAACTGCATCGCGATCAGGAGAATCCGGCGAAATTCATGTTTTACGAACGGTTCGCCAGCCAGGAGGCCCTCGATGCTCACACTGCTACGCCGCATTTTGAGCGATTCAAGACCTATCGGGCGGCAGCGAAGCCGGATCCGGTGGGATCGGTTGTCGTGACGAAGTGGCTGCCGGTCGAATAGTCACCGAGAGCTAGCCGGACGCAGACGGTCAGCGCGAGTCCGGAGACCCGCCCTATGATTCTGTGCCGGCTAGAATTTGCGGGACCACTCTTTGGGCCAGCGCTCAACGACGACTTTTTTGTCGGTATAGAATTCGACGCCGTCGCGGCCCTGGCCATGCATCACGCCGAGGAAACTGTCTTTCCAGCCGCTGAAGGGGAAATAGGCCATAGGCGCGGCCACGCCGATGTTGACGCCGATATTGCCGCAAGGCGCTTCGTAGCGGAACTTGCGAGCGTTGCTGCCGCTTGCGGTGAAAATAGATGCCTGGTTGCCGTAGGCGCTGCGTGAGAGGACCTCGATGGCTGTGTCCAAATCTTTCACGGTTTGCATGGCAAGAACGGGGCCGAAGATTTCGGTAGTGGCGAGGTCGTTGTCGGGCGCAAGGTCGGCGAGGATCGTGGGGTTAAGAAAAGAGCCTTTGTCGCCGCCATCGATTTTGGGGTTGCGGCCATCAAGGACTGCGCGACCGCCCTGGCTGAGACCTTTTCCAATCAGGCCTTCGATGCGAGTCTTGCTGGCCGGAGAGATCACGGGGCCCATCTGGACGCCATCAGCGAGTCCGTTGCCAACTTTCAGACCGGAGGCAATTCCAGAGATGGCGTCAGTAAACGGCTTGGCCGCATCGCCTACTGTGATGGCTGCAGAAACGGCGAGACACCGCTGGCCAGCGCAGCCGAAAGCGCTGTCGCTGACGATCTTGGCGCTCATTTCGAGATCGGCGTCGGGCATGACGACCACATAGTTTTTCGCGCCACCCTGGCACTGCACCCGCTTACCGTGGGCCGAGCCTTCTGCGTAGATATATTTGGCGACGGGCGTGGAGCCGACGAAGCTAATAGCGCGAATGTCGGGATGGTGTAGCAGGGCATCGACAGCGGATTTGCCGCCGACGACCAGGTTGACGACTCCTTTGGGGAGACCGGTCTCATGAAGCAACTCCACGAGGCGCCGCGCGGTGAGCGGCACGCGTTCAGATGGCTTCAGAATGAAAGTGTTTCCGCAGGCGATGGCGTAGGGGAGAAACCATAGCGGAATCATGGACGGGAAATTGAATGGTGTGATTGCGGCGGTGACGCCGAGCGGCTGGCGGATCATGATTTCGTCGAGACCGCTGGCGATATCTTCGAGGTTGTAACCCTGCATCAGGGTCGGGATACCGCAGGCCACTTCCACGTTTTCGATTCCGCGCTGCAGTTCGGCTCGCGATTCGGCGAAGGTTTTACCGTTTTCCTGGGTGGTCAGGCGGGCGATCTCGTCAGCGTGTTCTTCGAGTAAGGTCCTGAATTTGAAGAGGAACCCGATGCGATTCTGGGGCGGGGTGCGCCGCCAAGCGGGGAAGGCCGCTGCGGCCGCGGCAACTGCGGCGTTCACGTCGGTCGCGTCTGCGAGCGTGACTTTGGATAAGACTTCGGCGGTTGCCGGATTGAAGACGTTTACCGTTTCCGAAGAATGGCCGCTACGCCAATCTCCCGCTACGCAGTTCAGAAATTCGGTTGTTTGTGTGATCGTCGCCATGGGAGTGTGATTTAAGACTGAATCTTAAGATTACGTGCTGACCTCTTTCGAAAGGCACGCCAGGATTGATATTATCGTGTTTCCACCGAGGATCTGCCATGACCGCCACTGCCACCGTTTATAAGAGTCCCTTGCATGAGATGACCGAGACTACTCCCACGTGCTTGTGGAACGACTCGGCAACCCTGGAAGAACTCAAATATTCGATTTCGCATGGCGCGGTGGGGGCGACTTGTAACCCGGTCATCGTTCTGGATCTGCTGAAGCAGGAGATGCACCTGTGGAAAGACCGGATTGCTGCGTTGATCCGGGAGATGCCGACGGCGACGGAAGATCAGATCGCGTGGGCATTGGTCGAGGAGATTTCGGCAACGCGGGCGCAGTTGTTGATGCATGTGTTCGAGGCCCACAAAGGATACAATGGGCGGCTCTCCATCCAGACCGATCCGCGCCTTTACCGGAACACGGAAGCGCTGGTGGAGCAGGCGGTCCGCTTCAGTCAGCTTGCGCCTAACATGATCGTGAAGATTCCCGTGACGGCCGCGGGGATCCCGGCGATTGAAGAGGCGACGTACCGGGGCGTGAACATCAACGCGACAGTTTGTTTCACCTTGCCGCAATCGATCGCGGTGGCCGAGGCGATGGAACGCGGTTTTCGCCGGCGTGAGAAAGAAGGCAAGGACGTTTCGACGATGGGGCCGGTGTGCACGGTGATGGTCGGGCGGCTGGATGACTGGCTCAAAGTAGTGATGGAGAAGCGCAACATTATTACCGAGCCCGGATATCTCGAATGGGCGGGCGTTGCCGTTGCCAAGAAGACCTACAAAATTTTTCAGGAACGCGGATATCGGGTGCGGGTGCTGGCGGCGGCCTATCGCAACCACATGCATTGGAGCGAGCTGATTGGCGGCAAGCTGGTGATATCGCCGCCGCACAAATGGCAAGTGCGGTTTAATGCATGCGATGTGACGGTGGCGAATCGAATCGATACGCCGGTCGATCCGAAAATTGTTAATGAGCTGCTGAAGAAATTTCCGGATTTCGAGAGATCGTACACGGAGGGCGGCATTGCCGTCGAGGACTTCGATACGTTTGGGCCTACTGTGCGAACGCTGCGGCAGTTTATTGAAGCGACGCATGAATTGGCCGGACAGATTCGGGATTTTATGCTGCCAAATCCGGATAAGAAGCTTTAAGCGCGAGCTTTTGCTGGCCGATTATGCCATACTTTTATGGCAAAATTGTATGTATGAAGAAGACCTTCAACCTCGATGGCCAGCTATTTAAGGAGGCGAAAGAGGCTTGCGGCGCCGCCACCGATACGGAAACGGTTCGTCTGGGTCTTGAAGCCCTCGTGCGTCATGCTGCGTCCGAACGTCTGCGAGCTCTTCTTGGAAGCGAACCCGGGGCGCAAGATGTGCCCAGGCGGCGGGAGAGACCGCGCGCCAAGCCGAAGGTGGCCTGATGGTCCTGGTCGATACCTCCGTGTGGATTCGTTCTCTGGCCGGCCGAATGTCTTACACACGCGAGTTGGACAGACTCTTGGCGCTCGATGAGGTAGCGGGGCACGAGTTGGTTTATGGCGAGCTTTTGATTGGGGACCGCGGCGGCCGGCGGGAGCTTCTGGCGGCGTACGAGCAGCTGCAGCAGGCGCGCAGGGTTCCCCATCACGAAGTGGTTAAGTTTGTTCACAGTCGAGATCTGCGCGGCAGGGGCGTCGGCTGGATCGACATCCACCTGCTGGCATCTTCCCTGGTGGATAGAGTGCGATTGTGGACTGCCGATCCGCGTTTCGCAGCGGTGGCCGTGGAAATTGGTATTGGATACGAAGCTACGGGCGGGAGCGGGCCGCTATCCTGATAACGGAGAATCCATGGCTACTACTGCAGAACCAAAGATCACGCGTGAGAAGCTGATTGACGCTCTTAATGAAGACCTTTCGCGTGAATATCAGGCGATCATCGCTTATGTGAACTATTCGCAGGTGCTCAAGGGCGCCGCTTACATGAATATTGCGGATGAGCTGGCCGTACATGCGAAGGAAGAACTGGATCATGCGCTGCAGATTTCGAATCACGTCGATTATTTAGGCGGCATGCCTTCGGTGACGCCGAAGCCGGTAAAGACATCGGAGAAGGCGGAGGAGATGCTTCGGTTCGATCTAGAGAATGAGAAACAGACGATCCGGGAGTATCGGCGTCGGGTCAGGCAGGCCGAAGCGCTCAACGAATTTTCGATTGCGGAGAGTCTGCGGAGCATCCTGGTGCAGGAGCAGGACCATCTGGTTTCGCTCGCGACGGCGCTTGGTATCGATCCGCCGAATCCCGGGATTGCGGATTAGAAGCCGCTGCGGCATCAGACGCGCATGTCAGGATTTAATCCAGCCGCCAGCGGCAGCGTTGCCGGCTGTATCCAGACGACGCATCTGATCGTCGGTCAGCTTTAGATCGAGAGCGGCGATATTTTCAGCCAACTGTTCGGTGCGACTGCCGGCGATGATGGGCAGCACCGGTGGATCGCTTTGACGCATCCAGGCGAGGATTACTTGATTGACACCGGCTCCCAGTTCCGCTGCCACGGTAGACAGCGCTTCGAGACGGGCATCGGAATCGGGACCGGCGAACTGCGGCGGCAGGCCGGAAGCTCCGCGAGCGCATGCGCCGCCTAACAACACGGAGTAGCCGATGAGCGTTACGCCATGCGAACGGGCGTAATCTTTCAGATCCTCGTTGATGAAAATCTGTGGGCCGAAATCGGCTGCATAGCGCGGACGAAGGTAGGTATAGCGCTGTTCGACGGCGACGTAGCCCGCCCAGCCTTTCAACTGGCTGAGCAGGTTCGATTGGGCGATGCGCCAGATGCTGAGGTTGCTGGCGCCGATGGCGCGTACTTTGCCGGCTTTCACGAGGCGGTCGAAGGCGGCCATGGTTTCTTCGAGAGGCGTGGCGCGGTCGTCACGGTGCGAATAGTAGAGATCGATTCGGTCGGTCTGGAGACGGCGTAGGCTCTTTTCGCATTCACGCTCAATCTCGGCGGCGCTCAATCCGCCGGGTGAGCCCGGATAGTCGAAGGCCAGCTTCGAGGCGATGACCATTTTGTCGCGCGCGCCGCGCTCCTTCATCCATTGGCCGATGGTGGTTTCGCTTTCGCCACCCTTGAAACCTTCGAGCCAGCTTGCGTAGAAAGTTGGCGGTATCGATAAACGTTCCACCGGCGGCAGTGAAAAAAATCGAGGAGGGCGAAGGAGGTGGCCCGATCGCGCTTGCTTCCGTAGAGGTCGGTGCCGAGGCAGAGAGCGCTGACTTCGATGCCGGATTTTCCGAGGACTACTTTCTTCATTATTTATTCCAGGTAGCCAGGACAACGCCGCCGATCATGACAGCCGCGCCGAGGATGTTGGTTACGGAGATGGGTTTGACAGGAGAGCCGAGCCAGCCGAAGTGCGAGAGGATCATGCCGCCGAGAACCTGGCCGGCGATGAGTGTGATCATCACCGCGCCAGCGCCAACTTCGGGGATGAGCCAGGCGATGGCAAATACCAGGCATGCGCCGAAAGCGCCGGCTGTTAGCAGGAGGGGATTGACGTCTTTCAGGCCATCGAGCGCACCGGATTTCCAACCGGTGGCGCCGATGATGACGGCGGCTATGGCGCCAATACACCAGAAGAGCCCGTTGGCGACGCGCGGGTTGTTGAGAGACGCGCCCACCTTTCCATTCATCGCGAGGTGCACAGCGAGAACAATACCCAGAAAAATCGTGAACAGCAGAAGCGGCGCTTTCATTTTGACGTTCTCCTTTTTTAGAGCACTATACGCCAATCGTTTCGACTGGCGTTTCTTCCTTGGGACGAATTTTGATGTGCGTGCGGAAGGTAATCAGGATCATCACGAGAATCGCGACAGACATGATGGACGAGCTGTACCAGAAAGAGCGCCAGTCGCGGACGATTTGGCCGGCCGCGTTGTGGTGGGTGAAGTAATCTACCGCGCCGCCCGAGAGCAGCGAGCCGAGCAGCATGCCGACGCCGTAGGTCAGGAACGTGATGAATCCTTGCGCGGTGTTGCGCAAGTGGGGTGGAGCTTCCTGGTCGGTGTAGAGCTGCCCGGTCAGGAAGAAGAAATCGTAGGAAGCGCCGTGCAGCAGGATTGCACCGTAGAACATCCACATACCGCCGTTGGGATCGCCGAGCGCGAGCAAGAGATATCGTACGACCCAGCAGACAAGGCCCAGGATGACGATCGCGCGGACGGTCATGTAGCGGAAGATGAACGGCATCAGGAGCATCATGATGACTTCGGACGCCTGGCCGAGAGTCATCTTGCCGGCCGCGTTCACCATACCGACGTCGTTGAAATAGTTGTTGGTGAAGGAGTAGTAGAAGGTGATGGGAATACAGGCCAGTACCGACGCGAGGGCGAAAAAGAAAAAGGCCTTCTGCTTCATCATGACCAGCGCGTCGAGGCCGAGAGCCGTCCGGACGTTGAACGCGGTGCCTTTGGCTTTAGGCGGCATGTGAGGCAGCATGGTCAGGCTGATTACCACCATCACGAGAGAGGCAACGAGCGTGACCCAGAACTGGCCGGTCGTGGTTTCCCATTTCATAAAGCCGATGATGTTGTTGATGAAGATCCATCCGAAGGTGCCCATCAGGCGGATGACCGGGAACTCGCGGCCGGGGTCTTTTACCAACTGGAAGCCGATGGAATTCGTAAGGGCCACGGTGGGGAAGTAGCAGAGGCAGAACGCCAGCATCAAGCAATAGACTTGGGGAAATGTGGTCGCTCGAGTAACCAGGTACATCAAAACCGCGCCGATGGCATAGAGCACGGCCATGACCTTCTCGGTCGCGAAGTAGCGGTCGGCGACCAAGCCGATGAAGAAGGGGGAGATCATGGACGCGATCGAGACGGTGCCAAAGACCGCACCAGCTTGCGTGCCGGTGAAATGCAAAGTGGTGGTGAGATAGGTGCTGATTGTGACGTACCACGCTCCCCAGACAATGTAGTTGACGAACATCATCACGCCGAGGCGGATTTTGATAGATGAAGGCACTCGTGTGGAGTATATCCAGCCCGCGACGTGAGACGCAATCTCAAAAACGATAAATGGTACGGATTAGGCAACTTGACAGTGGCGGAAGCACGGTATAAACTCCCTGAGACTGCGTCTTAATCGGCGCCGTTGCCGGTTTATCTCCGAGAAAAGAGGAAAGTAACGTTCATGTATTATCGACGCGCGTTCGCGATCGGCGTAGCCGCGGTGTCTCTGCTGGTGACGGCGGCGTTGGCGGCGAATCCTACGGTCTTCATCCCCGATTGGACGTTTAAGGGTTCAAATCTGACCGGATGGCACGTGCTGGGGCAGGCGAGTTGGAGCGCCCAAAACGGGGAACTGATCGGAAAGGCAAAAGAAGGCAGCGGCGGATGGCTGGTGCTGGATAAGTCATATCAGGACATTGGCGTCTTTGCCTCTTTTCGGGTGACGGGCGGAGCGAAAGCGGGGATATTACTGCGGGCGGAAAAGACGCCGACGGGGATGAAGGGCGTATTCATGTCTTTGGACGAAGGGGACATAGCGATTTACCGCATCACGACGGATGCCGAGGGAAAGGAAACGTCGCGTGAAAAGCTGAGGCCGGGCGGTGGACAAATACGGATTGCCCCACCGGAACGGCCGGGAGCTTCGGGACGCGCGGGGGGAGGCGGCGGCAACCGGCGTGCGGAACCCGCGGGACTGCCGATCCAACAACCGCCCTCCGGCTATCGCGCGAATGACTGGAATCAAATCGAGCTCATCCTGGATGCAAATATTCTGCGGCCATTTCTCAACGAAGGCGGCCACGGAGCAGCGGGGGGTGTGGCGGAAGAGGCTTATGGGCGTTATGGCCCCATCGCGCTGTACGTAGGCGGCACGGGCGAAGTGCGATTCAAGGATGTTTCGTACAAAGACCTCGGTGTGAAGACACTGCCGCAGGAGAAGGTATCAAGTCACTTTCGGATGCAGCGGATCGACGACTTCTACTACGCCTGGTCAGCGGCCGGGGCGGACTTCAATCACGATGGCGTGATGGACGTCGCCGCGGGTCCCTATTATTATCTGGGTCCGGATTACACCCAGCGGCGCGAGATTTACCTGGCGCAGACCACAAATCCTTCTACCGAATACCCGAACGATTGCATGGGCAACTTCGCCTATGACTTTACGGGCGACGGTTGGCCTGACGTTTTGAACATGGGATCCATCGGCCAGCCGCTGCATCTGTACGTCAATCCGCGAGGCGAGGCGAGGCGCTGGGATAAATACGACGTCGTCCCGCAAGTCAACAAAGAGGTGTCGCTGCTCAAAGATGTGGATGGAGACGGGAAGCCGGAATTCGTTTATGGCGGCGGCGGGTATTTACGTTATGCGAAGCCGGATCCGGCGAATCCAACCGGCCCTTGGATTGTGCACACTATTTCCGAACAGGGGCCGTGGGGCATGGGCCACGGAATAGGCGTGGGTGATATCAACGGCGACGGGCGGATGGACATTGTCGATACCTATGGGTGGTTTGAGCAGCCGCCAGCCGGGAGCAAACAGGAACTGTGGACGTATCATCCGGAGGCTTTCGGCCGCTGGACCGGCCATGCGACGCCGGGGGGCGCGGAGATCGCGGTTTACGACGTGAACGGCGACGGGCTCAACGATGTCGTCACTTCTTTGCAGGCGCACGCCTTTGGTCTGGCGTGGTTCGAGCAGAAGCGCGATGGAGCCGGCAAGATTTCATTTGTCCAGCACATGATCATGGACGATTTCTGGAGCAAGAATCCAGGGGGTGTCACGGTGGCCGAGCTGCACGGCTCGACGTTTGCGGATGTCGATGGCGACGGGATTCCGGATTTCATTGTGGGCAAACGTTATTGGTCACATCGCGACGACTATACCGATCCCGATCCTTACGGCGCACCGGTGCTCTATTGGTTTAGAACTGTGCGGAACAAAAAAGCACCTGGCGGCGCGGAATTTGTGCCGGATTTGATTCACAACCGGTCGGGCGCAGGTAACCAGATCCAGGCGATCGATCTCAATCATGACGGCGCGGTGGATATCATAACCTCGACCGACCGCGGTACGTTCATTTTCTGGGGCAAGCCGCATTCGGCTGCGAAGTAGCCTTAATTAACGAACGAACATGAATCACAAGCGTCTGGTCTGCGGGATTGCGGCGATCTCGGGAGTGTTAGCCCTGGCGGGTTTTGCCGAGAGCCCGAATTTTATTCCGGATTCGACTTTCAAGGGCTCAAGCCTAACCGGGTGGCATACGCTCGGCAAAGCCGACTGGAGCGCGCAAAACGGTGAAGTGACCGGTAAGGCCAAACCCGGTGGCAACGGCGGCTGGCTGGTGCTCGATAAGTCATACCAGGATGTCGGGTTCTTTGCCAGCTTTCACTGCACGGGCGGATGCAAGACCGGCGTGCTGCTGCGGGCAGAGAAAACTTCGGACGGGATGAAGGGACTATATGTCTCGTTGACAGGCGAGGACCTTTCGCTCGACAAAGTGACGCTGGATGCTGAGGGTAAACAGCTCACGAGCGAGAAACTGCGGCCGGGCGCGGAGATGGTTCGATTCGCTCCGCCGCCCGGCGGTCCGCCACCTCCTGCACGCGCAGGCGGACGTCATGGAGCCGGCCTGCACGGGGATGACTGGAATACGGTGCAGATTATTCTCGATTCGGACATTCTGCGCGCTTCAGTAAATTCCGCGGCCGGGCGTAACACTGGCTCAACCGATGACGACGGGGAGGGCTTCGGCCCCATAGCGCTCTATGTGGGTCCTTCGAGCGAGGTTCAGTTCAAGGAAATGGCATTCAAGGATCTGGCGCGAAAAGTGGAACCGAAAGAACAGACATCGAGCCACTTTCGGATGCAGCGGATCAGCGATTATTACTACGGCTGGTGCGCGGCGGTTGCCGATTTCAATCATGATGGGGTACCGGACATTGCGTCGGGGCCGCTTTATTATCTAGGACCGGATTATACGGTCAGAAGAGAATTCATGAAGGCGCAGACGTACAATCCCGGCATGCAGTTTGCGCCGGGCATGATGAACTTCGCCTACGATTTTACGGGCGATGGCTGGCCCGATATTCTGATTGCCGCGTCGAGGCCGATGTGGCTTTATGTGAATCCCAAAGACGAATCGCGGCGCTGGACTAAATATCTGGTGGTTCCGAAGGTGACAACTGAGGTCGTGCTGCTGGAGGACGTAGACGGTGATGGGAAGCCGGAGCTGGTTTACGGAGGCGACGGTATTTTGGCGTATGCGAAGCCCGATCCGGCGAATCCGAGCGCGCCCTGGACAATCCATCCGGTTTCGGACAAATCCGTGCCGGTGAACATTCACGGCCTCGGCGTTGGCGATATTAACGGCGATGGGCGCAAGGATATTTTGCAGAACACCGGCTGGTGGGAGCAGCCGGCTGCGGGTAGCGATGCGAAGGCGTGGACCTACCATGCCGAGAATTTCGGTGGTGGCGGGGCGGCAATGGGTGTCTACGACGTGAATGGCGACGGCCTGAATGACGTAGTGACTAGTCTGCAAGCGCACCGTTTTGGAATCTCATGGTTTGAACAGAAACGCGATGGGGCGGGCAAGATTTCGTTCGTCGAGCATCCGATCATGGGCGATTTTTCCGACAAGAATGCGGGCGGGGTGACCTTCACTGAGCCGCACGGAATGACATTTGCGGATCTGGACGGCGACGGCATCCCTGACTTGATCGTAGGCAAGCGGCACTTCTCACATCTTGAAAGCTACACCGATCCCGATCCGTACGGTCCGGCGGTACTGTATTGGTACCGGACGGTGCGCGATAAGAAGGCACCGGGTGGCGCAGAGTTCGTTCCGGAACTAATTCACAACCGCTCGGGCGTTGGTTCGCATCTGGCGGCGGTCGATTTGAATCACGATGGCGCGGTCGATATCATTACGTCGACCGATAAGGGCACGTTTGTTTTCTGGAACGAGATGCATCAGAGCAAGAGATCGCGCAAATAGATCTGGCTCTGCTTGAGTTTGTCCATCACCACATCGGGGCGTGCACCTGTCTCGACGGCGTAGTTTTGCAGCGGCAGGGGTTTGGCCGCGGTCAGTATCTTTTTCCAATCGAGAGCTGCCTTCGCCCACGGCTAAGCCGATTTTACCGTCGCGCACGTCCTTGACGTGAATCGAGAAGTAGCGGTCGGGATGTCCGGTGAGGTAGGCGATGGGGTCCTTGCCGGCGACCACGACGCTGCCGATGTCAAGCTGGAATTTGACTAGCTCAGGATCGGTCCCGGAAAGCAGCAGATCGAAAGGGATCGCTCCGTCGATTTCTTTGAATTCTGTAGGGTGGTTGTGATAGCCGGTGAGAATGCCGTCGCGCTTGGTTTTGCGGCCGAGTTCGTTCAGATGGTCGGCGTGCCATTTCCAGCCATCGGCAGTTTTGCTTTGGCTCGCCAGAGATTGGCAGACAGCGCTTTTGAGGCCGAGGGCATGTGCGGTTTCAATGGTTTCTGCGTAGTTGTCGTGAAAGTCGGACCAGGAGAAATGGCAATTCTGGCAACCGAGGCCGGCCGCGTCAAAGGATTGGCGGACCTCTTTGCCGGTTTTCGACGTGACCTTCGGCAGCCACACGTAATCGATCAATTGATAACCGAAGCCGGCGACGAGTGCGGCAGGCGGCGTCGAAATTTTCGGTGAGAGCGGCGTTGATATCGTAGCTTTGAAAGCCGAGTGGGAGATTCAGGGGAAATGCGTTTAGACGAGCCGCGGCGAGTGCGGCTCCGCTCCGGATCCAAAACTGTCTTCGTGAAAGCGCGGCCATATAAGGCTGAGTATCGTATAGCGACAGTGGTTGCCGCGAGTTGTTTTTTGGGTTTGCTGCAGGCAGCTCCAGCTAACGACTATGTCGATGCCAGAAAATGCGCGGCCTGCCATGCGCAAATCGCCGCGAATTACCGGCAGACCGGTATGAGCCGATCGTTCTACCGGCCTTCGGCGGCGAATACGGTTGAAGACTACAAAACCAAGAACGAATTCGAGCACGCCCTTTCTGATACGCATTATTCGATGACCGTTCGCGATGGAACGTACTATCAGCGGCGCTGGCAGATTGGCTTCGGCGGAAAGGAAACCAACGTAGAGGAATCGAAGATCGATTACGTGATCGGCTCCGGGACGCATGCCCGATCGTACTTCCACCGGATGGCGAATGGTGCTTTCATCGAGCTTCCACTGGGCTGGTATCAGGAAAAGGGCGGCTATTGGGGCATGAGTCCGGGATTCGATTCACGGCATCCTCCGACGCGGCGGTTTGTTTCGTACGAGTGCGTCTTTTGTCATACCGCGATTCCGAAGATTCCGGCGGGGCACGATGCCCCAGGAAGCGATCCAATATTTACAGGCGACCTGCCGGAGGGGATCGATTGCCAACGCTGCCATGGGCCGGGCGGCAACCACGTCCGGCTGATGCAGACGGCGGGACCAAAGCCGGAAGAGGTTCGCGCGAGCATTGTGAATCCGGCGCGGCTTTCGCCGAAGCTCCAGATGGATCTGTGCATGCAATGCCATCTCGAGCCGACCAGCGGCGGAATCCCTTCGCTTATCCGGCGTTTTAACCGCGGGCCGTTCTCTTTTAAGCCGGGCGAGCCGCTCAGTAATTTTCTTCTGGCATTCGACCACGCGCCGGGAACCGGACATGACGATAAGTTCGAAATTGTAGGTAGCTCCGCGTACCGGCTTCGGAAATCCCAATGTTTTTTGAAGAGCAATGGGGCGATGACGTGCCAGACGTGCCACGACCCGCATAGTATCCCGCGTGGGCAGGCTGCGGTGAAATATTATGCTGCGGCTTGCCGGCAATGCCACGGCGCAGCTTTCCAGGCGAAAGTGGCGGCGGGAGCGCATACGGCTTCGGAGGAATGCGCGACCTGCCATATGCCGAAGCGGCGCACCGAAGATGTGGTGCACGTGGTGATGACAGACCATTTGATCCAGCGGCGGCCGCCAACGAGGGATTTGCTGGCGGAGATGCTGGAACGTCATCCGACCGAAGCCGAGGAGTATCACGGAGAAGTCGTTCCGTACTATCCGAAGCCACTGCCGGCGACCGATGAAAGCAACTTGTACCGCGCGGTAGCGCAGGTGACGCTGAAAAATAATCTGGCAGAGGGCACGCGGGAATTGGCTGGCGAAACGGCGCGAGTGCGGCCGCGCGAGTCCGAGTTTTACATGGTGTTAGGTGATGCCTGGCAGGGTAACGGAAAACCGCGCGAGGCGGCCGCGGCGTATCAACAGGCACTACACCTGCGGCCGGATTTTCCGAGAGGGCTGCTGGCGTTGGCGTCTGCATGGAAGGCGGCCGGTGACCTGCCGCGCGCGGAGGAAATATTCAGGCGAACGACACAGTTAGCAGCGACGAATCCGGCGGCGTGGTTTCAGTACGGGACCATCGACTACGCCTTGGGGCGAATCGATGCGGCGATCCAGAAGATGGAAAAGGCGGTTGCGATCGATCCGGAATTGCAGGGCGAGCATACCGGGCTTGCCGAATTGCTGGCGGGAACGGGCCAGTTGGATCGCGCTCAGGCCGCATTGCAGGAGGCTCTCCGGATCGACCCGTACGATGCGACAGCGTACGATCTCACCGGTCGCGTGCTGGCCGGGAAAGGCCAGTTGCCGGAGGCGCTTTACGCTTTCGCAAGAGCCACACGTCTGCGTCCCGGTTATGGTCCGCACCTTTATGACTATGCGTTAGCCCTGCTGAGCGCGGGGCGCGCAGATGAATCGCAGACGCAGGTTGAGGCGGCGATTCAGGCCGATCCGAAGATGGCGGAACCGCACGAGCTACTGGGCGGCCTGCTCGCTCGCAAGCAGCAGTTGCCGGAGGCGGCACAAGAATATCGGGAAGCACTGCGATTGAACCCCGGCTTCGATCGGGCGCATCTGGATCTGGCCAGCGTACTGGCGGCGCAGGGAGATATGCCGGGCGCGATCGAACATCTGCAGACGGCGGCGAGGGGCCGCGACCCGCGAGTGGCGCAACAAGCGGCCGGGGCGCTGCAGCGGTTGGGAAAACAATAGCTCAAACCGGTTTGACAGAAAAGCCTCCAGGGATGTATGCTCTGAGACGCAGTCCCAGAAATAGTTTGGGATAGTGGGACTAGTATGTTCTCCACAAATTACATCGTTAAGGCCACCTTGATATTCGGTGCGGTTGGGTGTGTGGCGAGCGCTCAGGATGCGCTGCCGGAAGGCCGAGGCAAAGCCGAATTTACGCGAATTTGTTCCCAATGCCATTCGACTACGGTCGTGACCAAACTTCGAAATAGCGAGGATGGGTGGAGCGCCGTGGTCGACGATATGGTTTCGCGCGGGGCGCAGGGGACGGATGACGAATTCAATCGGGTTGTGAAATACCTTGCCGCGCATTTCGGCCCGAATAGTCCGGGCGGCACGGCGAAACAGGCGGCGGCCAAGGTCAACGTAAACCAGGCGAGCGACAAGGATCTCGCGGCCAATCTCGGGTTGACGGCAGCGGACGCCCAAGCCATCGTGCATTACCGCGACACCACGGGCAAATTTAAGGATTGGAACGATCTCGCGAAGGTCCCCAATATCGATACGGCCAAATTGGCCACGCAGAAGGACCGCATCGAGTTTTGAAAAGAAAAGGCAGGTAAACGAGAGAATGATCGAGAGTCTCAAGGGCGATCGCCCGGCAATGCCCGCGCGAGAGCTTGGCGATTTCCGGGCTGTGTGGACCAAGGATCGCGTGGCTGCCAGGTTGGCAAGACGCGGTGCTTGTGTCCTGGCGCTGGCGGCGGCGCCGTTGTTTGCTCAGAGTGGTGATGCGGCGAAAGGGAAGGCGCTAGTCGAATCGAACGGGTGCACCGGTTGCCATCGAATTGGCGACAAGGGCTCCCGGACCGGCCCGGATCTCTCCGAAATCGGGGACAAGCGCAAGGCCGAGCAAATAAAGACCTCGATCACAGATCCGGATGCAGAAGTGCTTCCGGAAAACCGCTACGTCGAGGTGACGCTCAAAGACGGGAGCACCGTCAAGGGACGGATTCTCAATCATGACGCCATGAGCGTGCAACTCATCGATACTAAACAGGACCTGCGGTCTTTCCTGACTGCAAATATTCGCGGATATACGATCCTTACCAAGGGGCTGATGCCGAAGCCGAATCTGACGGAAGAACAGGTTTCTGACATCGTGGCCTACCTCAGTTCGCTGAAGGGGACGGAAGCGCCGTGACAGCGGGCGTTTTGCGCCCGATTTTGCTTCTCTCGCTCCCAATGTTTCGGATTAGCGGATTGAGGTGAAAAATATGTCTTTGGTTTATCGCAACAAAGCGACCGCGCTCGGAGCGGTGTGCGCGCTGGCCCTGCTGGGCGTGCCCGCAGCGGCGCAGGTGACGCCCGAGCGATTGGTGAATGCCAGTCACGAACCGCAGAACTGGTTGACGTACGGCGGCGGTTATGCGAGCCAGCGGTACAGCCTCCTCAAGAAGCTCAACCAGTCGAATGCCAGGGATCTGAAACTGAAATGGGTTTACCGGCCAAAGTACATGGAGAAAATGGAGGCCACGCCGCTGGTGGTGGACGGCGTCCTCTACACCGTACAGAACAGCGAAGTGGTGGCGATGGATGCGGCCACGGGTCGGGCCTTCTGGACCTTTCACTATGCCGTGCCGCCGGAATCGAATCAGTACGTGATGGTGGTTAAGGGACTGGCAATCCACGGCAACACGGTATTCTGGGCGACCTATGACGGGCACTTGATCGCAATTGATGCGACGACCGGTACGGCCCTATGGAACAAGGTGCTGGTCGACTGGCATCAGGGCTACCAGCTCAACGTTGCTCCTTTGGTCGTGAAGGACAAGATCATTCTCGGGCCGGCGACCAATGAGGAAGGTGCGAATTGCTGGGTGGCGGCTTATGATGTGAAAAACGGGAATGAGCTGTGGCGCTTTTATACGGCTCCGACGTCGGCGGACGAACCTGCCGCCAAGACGTGGTTTGGCGATTCGTGGAAGCATGGCGGAAGCCCGATTTGGGTAACGGGGTCTTACGATCCGGAGACCAACCTGACTTTATGGGGAACCGGCAATCCCAATCCGGGCTGGAATGGCGATAAGCGGCCCGGCGACGATCTGTATTCGGATAGCGTAGTGGCACTCGACGCCGACACTGGGAAGCTGAAGTGGCATTATCAGTTCACGCCGCATGATGAGTACGATTGGGACTCTGTTCAGGTTCCGGTGCTGGCTACGATCAATTGGCAGGGCGAGCCGCGCAAGGTGGTGCTCTGGGCCAATCGGAACGGATTCTTTTACGTCATTGATCGCATGAGCGGCAAATTCCTGCTGGGCAAGGCGTTCGTGAACCAGACGTGGAATGTGGGTTTTGACGAAGTAGGACGGCCAATGAAGGCTCCGGGCATAGATCCCAAACCCACAAACGGGATGCATGTCCTTCCCGGGACGCAGGGTGGAACCAACTGGTACTCACCTTCTTTCAGCCCGAACACAGGACTCTTCTATGTTTCGAGCTGGGAGAACTATGATGCTCCGACCAGCAAAGGTCTGATTGAAGAATGGAGACCAGGCGGCAAGTATAGCGGCAATGGACGGCCACCGGGGGCTCCTCGCCGTCCTCGCGGCGCCAACCGCGGCCCGAGTCCGGCGTTCAAGACCGAAGAGGAAGGCTATGGAGCCGTCAAAGCGCTCGACCCATCGACCGGGCAACAGAAGTGGGAGTTCAAGATGGTCGATTACACCGAAAGCGGCGTTCTCACCACGGCTTCGGACCTGCTATTCTCGGGGGGCAAAGAGGGGAATTTCTTTGCGCTGAATGCGCGTAACGGGGCGTTACTGTGGCATACGAATCTGGGAGGCACGGTAGCGAGCGGGCCGGTAACATACCTGGTGAACGGCCAGCAATATGTGGTGGTTTGCGCGGATAATGCGATGTATGCGTTCGGGCTGCCCGAATAGCACTAGGCGAGCGTAGGACAGAGTACCGTAAACTGCTTTCTTCGCATTTACGAGCATCAGAAATAGCCTAAATGTTTGACATCGTCTGCTAGCCGTTGTATGCTCCTCTGAGACGGAGTCTCACGCTCGTCTCGCGAATCTTTGGTCAAGTTTGCAAAAGTCAGAAAAGGGGCATTCCATGCGCGAACGTCTTTCCTCGTGTCCAACGGCAAGTGTGCCGGTTGGTAAGTTACGGTTTTCCTGTGGAGTAGCGGTTGTCTTCACGTTATTGTTGATGTTGTTCCAAGGGCCGGCGAAAGCCCAAGTGCTGTTCGGCTCGATGGTCGGAAACGTCACGGACGCGAGCGGCGCTTCTATTCCAGGCGCGGCCGTAAAGATCACGGAAACGTCCACCAACAACGTGTTCAACTCAACGACCGGCGAAGCCGGCAACTACACGGTGGCTAATCTGCCGGGCGGTACCTATCAGGTAGAAGTTACGAAGGACGGGTTCCGCACGTTCGTGGCTTCGAACATCCTTGTGAACCAGAACAATGTTGTCCGCGTGGACGCGGCGTTGCAGGTTGGCTCACAGGTAGAAAAAGTGGAAGTTTCAGCCCAGGCCGCTGCGCTGCAAACCGACCGCGCCGATATCCATTCCGAAGTTGCTACGCATCAGTTGGAGAATCTTCCGCAACCCAGCCGGTCCTATCAAGGACTTTTGCAGCTCGTTCCGGGCGTCACTCCCCCGAACGGACAACTCCAGGGCGGCACGAACAATCCCTCGAAGTCGATGCAGTTTTCGTTTAACGGGCAGGGCAATGCTGCGGCCAATGTTCGGATCGAGGGTGTGAGCGCGCGCAACCCCTGGGTAGTTCAATACACGACCTTCGTTCCCTCGATTGAAGCAATTGAGAACGTAAACATTACAACGAATGCCGCCGACGCGGAGCAAGGCCTTTCTTCGGGTGCATCCGTGAACGTGCGTATGAAGAGCGGAACCAATGAGACACACGGCGCGGCGTACGAATACAACATCGGTTCCTACGCCCGAGCGCAGGAATATTTTGTGAATGCATCGGGCGTGAAGAGCCCACTTCCGCATTTAGTGGACAACAATGCCGGGGGCTTCGTGGGCGGTCACATTATCAAAGACAAGCTGTTCTATTTCGGCAGCTACGAGGGCGATTACAATCGCGCGGCCGTCTCCGGTCTGCTCTCCATGCCGAATGCAACATTGCTGTCCGGTAATTTTAGCGGCTCGCCGAATCCTATCTACGATCCGAACACGGGCAATCAGTTGACCGGGCAAAACAGAACACCATTTGCAGGGAACATCATCCCGGCAAGCCGAGTTGACCCGGTTGTGGCGAAGTTGCTCCCACAGTTCCCAGCGGTTTCCAATCCGAATGCCACGCAGAACAACAATTTTGTCAGCCAGGGGCAGGTTTACAATCTGCACAAGATTGACACGAAGGTGGATTACACAGCGAATTCAAAACTGCGGATTTCCGGCCGTTATGGCTATCAGCCCTACTACAACCTGCAGCAGCCAATTTACGGTCCCTTCCTGGGTGGTTCAGGTGGATTCCCATCGGCAGGCGCCGGCAATTATTTGCAGCACGGCGCCACAATGGCAATCTCTGGTTCGGCGACTTATATCGTGAGTCCTACGTTCGTTGTAGACGCGACTTTCGGCGTCACTCAGGGGCACCAATTACTCTTCCCGACTGGCTCAGACCAACGCCAAGGCCAGCAATTGGGCATTCCTGGTGCTAACACCGGCCCTCTGCCCTGGGCGGGTGGTCTTCCGAACTTCGCCATCGCCAACTACACGACCTTTGGATATTCCTATCCGGCTCTTGAATACAAGGACCCCATCTTCGAATGGACGGGAAACGGAACCAAAACTATGGGGTCGCATACGATTCGGTTTGGACTCGACATCCTGCGAGAGCATCAAAATCACATTGAAGTTCGACCGACCATCTTCACGTTCTCCGGAAACGCAACGGCTCTCAATGCGGCTGGTGCGCCGGGCCCCAATCAATACAACTCAGTGGCCGATTTCCTCTTGGGTACTGCGACTACTTTGGGCAATTATGTCCAGTACGTTTATCCTCTGACTCTTAGGACGTCAGAACTGGCGTTCTATGTCCGGGACCAATACCAGGTCAATCGCAAGCTAACCGTTAATTATGGCGTGCGCTATGAGTATTATCCTGTGCCACGTGAGGCCAACAAAGGACTTAACATCTATAACATCGCCAACAACACGATTAGCATATGCGGCGCGGCGGCGATTCCCGCCAACTGTGGTATCAACGTTTCGAAAAAACTGTTTGCTCCCAGCGTTGGTATCGCGTTCCGGCCATTTGAAAATTTTGTGATAAGAACCGGCTACGCATTATCGCCTCAGACGGATGCTTCCATGGGAAGGCAAGCGATACAAAGCTATCCGAACGAAGCGCAGTCGACGCTGAACGGACCTAATTCCTTCGTTCCAGCCGGAACTGTCAGCGTCACCGGCGCACCGGTCATTCCCCAGCCCACAATCGTGAATGGTATGGTTCAAGTTCCGGCGAACACGGGCAATTTGTTCACCAATCCGGTGGACTTTGTTCGAGGGTACTTCCAGTCGTACAACTTCACAATTGAAAAGCAGTTTGCGGGTGACCTGCTGGCTCAGGTGGGTTATGTCGGTTCGCACGCGGTCCACGTGGACGCCAATTATAACTTCAACTACGGACAGTTGGGCGGCGGAGCGGCCAGCCAGCAACTTTTCAGATATGGCATTACGGCCACGGCGAACATCAATCTCCCCGTTTTGAGTGACAAATACAATTCACTACAGGCGACATTGCGAAAGCGGTTTGCGGGTGGCCTGACGTTTAACGGCGCCTTCACATACCAGCACGACGTTGGGATTCAGACTCAGAACATTTCGCTTCCGCAATACTTCGGTCTGAATGACACGACAACAGCTATCGACCGGACGTTCAACATTAGCCTCGCGAGCGTTTACGAACTCCCGTTTGGCAAAGGAAAGAAATTTGCGCAGAGCGGGCCTGTTTCGTGGATCATCGGTGGTTGGACTTTGAATGGCATTTTCACACGGTTCTCAGGACTGCCATATAATGTGACCTCTGCCGCGGGCCCCTGCAACTGTCCCGGCGTCACGACGGTACCCGCGAACCAAGTGCTTGGCAGTGTCGCGGAGCCGGGAGCCATAGGGACTACGGCCTCGTATTTCAATCCGCTGGCTTTCCGGCCGGCACCGGCAGGAGCCCTCGGAAGCGCGGGCTATTATCGGCTACGTGGTCCGGGCGCAACGAACCTGGATTTGTCCATCTTCCGGACCTTCCCAATCACTGAGCGTATCAAGCTTCAATTGCGGGCCGAGTCTCTCAATCTGACCAATACGCCGCACTTTGCGAACCCCGGCGGAAACGTTTCGAATGCTACCTTCCGTTCAGATGGAACGGTGGTTCTCAACGGATTCTCGGCAATCGCAGCGACCACGCCAGTAGGCCGCCTGATCGATCCGCGGTACTTCCGGTTCGGCGTGAAGCTCACCTTCTAAAATGTAATCCTCCGAAGTCACTTATTGCCCGGCTCGAAAGAGCCGGGCTTTTTTGTTATGCTGCGCAATTCATGAAAGCGAAGAAGAAAGCGGCTGGCGGGGTATCCGAGCCGCACTCCTATTGGCGTGCCGGCCTGGGGCTCGTTGCGTTGGCTGCCGTGGCGTTTTCCAATTCGTTCCACGCCGGGCTGACGCTCGACAATCAGATGCTTGTCACCGGGGATCCTCGCATCCGGGAAGTGACCGGCCAGAACATTGCGCAGATTTTTCAGCACACGTTCTGGTGGCCTAACGGCGAGGCGGGGATCTATCGTCCGGTGGCGACGCTTTCTTATCTTTTTAATTACGCGGTTCTCGGGAACGGCAGTCAACCCGCCGGCTACCACTGGATCAATTTTCTGCTGCATGCATGGAACGTGCTGCTGGTCTTTGCCCTGATGCTCCGTTTGCTGGGCGGCTTTCGGATTCCATTACTTGTTGCCGCGCTGTGGGCCGTGCATCCGGTGCTCACCGAATCGGTGACTAACATCGTCGGACGTGCCGACTTGCTCGCCGGAATGGCTGTGCTCGGAGGGTTCTTGATCTACCTAAAGAGTGTCGAAGCGATCGGGCGTCGCCGTATCGGATGGCTCGTGGGATTGGCTTGCACGACGGCCGCCGGCGTGTTTTCGAAGGAGAGTGCGGTAATGCTGCCGGGTGTGATCGTGCTGTACGAGTTTGCGTGCCATTATGCGGAGCTGCGCCAGCGGTTGCGTGCATTGCTGTGGGGATGCACGGCGATGATTCTGCCGATCTGTCTTATGCTTTGGCAGCGATCCGTGGTACTCGCGGCATCGCCCAAGGCTGAGTTTCCGTTTGTCGATAATCCGATCGCCGGGGCGAATTTCTGGATTGGGAGGCTGACGGCGATCAAGGTACTGGCGCGTTATTTTTGGCTGACGATTTGGCCATGGAAGCTCTGCGCGGACTATTCGTATTCCGAGATCGCGCTCGCTCGCGGCAGCTTCCGGGATTGGATTGCCTGGATTGCCGTTGCTGTGGTCCTTTGCCTGATTGGATTTGCATTCCGACGCAACCGGATGATTTTTTTCTTCGGGTGTTTCGGTCTTCTGAATCTGCTGCCGGCAGCGAATCTGCTCTTTCCGATCGGCACGATCATGGCCGAGCGGCTGTTGTATCTGCCGCTGGTGGGATGGCTGGCGTGCCTCGTACTAGCGTTGAATGGCGTCCGTCGCGTACATATTCTGCTTACGGTGATCGTGACGGTGTTCCTGGTCAGGACGTGGGTGCGCAACCTGGATTGGAAGGACGACCTCACGATGGCTACCGCCGGTGTCGAAGCAAGTCCGAACAGTTTCAAAACGCACAGGCTGTTGGCTGTGGCGCTTTTTCAATCTCAGCCGGATTACTCGAACATCGATCGCGTGCTCGAGGAGTCGAACAAGAGTCTGGCGATTCTGGGGACTTTGCCGGATGAGCGCGATGTGCCGAGTCCATGGAATGAAGCAGCCGCATACCACGTTGCGAAGGGCGATTCCTTGCACGGGGGATCTAGCGAACCGTATGAACAGGCCGTGAGGTTGGCACAGCGAGCCATTTCGATTGAAGCGGCTTCGCGGACGCCTGTCGCCGCGGAGAGTTATCGGCTGCTGGCGACGGCTTATCTGCGCCTGCATAGACCGGACCAGGCGCTTCCGGCAGCCATACAGGCACGGGCGCTCGATCCCTCGAACGTGGATGTCTACGGCCAGATGGCCGACGCCTACGTGGCGCAATCGCGCGGGGAGGATGCGGCGATTGCTCTTGCCGAGGGTATGTTCGCGACGGGCGACGGGAACTTGCGATCGGATTTGCTGAAGCTGTACCAGAGCGGTGTCGACACCGCCGGATGCGCGGTTGTCGCGGGTCCGCGCGGGCCGGCGTTGAACCCGCAGTGCGACATGGTACGCAGAGATTTATGTGCGGGGGCCGCGCGCGCACAGAGAATGGATTTGAGGCGGCAGTTGCCTTGTTCTAACTGAGCCGATCAGCCATTTGAGCAAGCCGACGAGGACGTCCGCCCTACCTAATGGGATTTGCGCCATTCGGCGGCTAAGCTGTCGACTAAGCCCTTCGGGAATTCGCCGTCGTACACCACGGTGCGATAGCGCAGGGTGAGCGGCTTACCAGCCGGAATCTGGACCGGCTGTAGCGCCGAGATACACGGATTCAGGAACGATACGTTGCGAGGTTCGTGCCAAGTCGACCGCGGATTAGAGGGGTGGTCGATAACGGCGGTTCCTACGGTCTTACCACTGTTCAATGCGATTGTGTGGCTATACCAATCCGAGACGGGCCAGTTGAATTCCGGCTTCAATGCATTGGAATCCGGCAGATCTACTCTGCCTTTGGAATTCGAGAAATAATATTGCCCGTCTTTCCGGCAGCGCGCGACAAATCCGGTGAATGCCATTTGATCAATGGTCAAATCGCCATCCGAGGAGAAACGAAAGACAAAATCAAGAATCCGTGCGCCGTGCTTTTCGTGGACCTGCGCAGTGGTCGATTCATCGAGAACTTTTTCGTCATCGACGTTCCAGTCATTGTGGACCGCTACTTCGGCGGACTTCGAATTGGACTTCACTAGCTGGACATCGCGGTTGACGATAAGGCGGCCTTTGGTCGGCGCGTAGTGCCCCCAACCCCAGAAGTCGGCGCGCAGGTCACCGTTTTTGCGATGGAAATTCATATTGCCCCAGGCAAAAAAGATGCCGCGGTGATCGCGATGATCGGGGGGCGCGATATCTGTGACGCGTTCGCCTGAAATTGTGTTCACCGGATGGAAGCAGCAGGCGTTATTGCCCGCCAGAGGCACGTTATCCGGTTTACGAGTCAGGTACGTGAAGACTGTTTGGCCGTCAGCCGTTTTGAGCGTCTTGCCGGCTGGGTCCGGCTCAAGTGTCCAGGTCTTGGCTTTGCTTTGGAGCGGCTCACTGAGCGCCGCCATTCCGAGAGCGCTTACAAAGTTACGGCGATTGATCGACATGTTAAGTGTTTAGTCGGGTAAGGCGAATACATACATGGTTCCTTCGCCAGTGCCGACGACGTATTGCTTTCCATTTACCGAGTAGGTGATCGGGCCGCTGGCATTGGGACCGCCAAGATAGGCGTGCCAGAGAAGTTGGCCGGTGCGGGCGTTGAGGGCCACGAAGTCACCGTCCATTCCGCCACCGAAGACGAGGTCACCGGCGGTGGAGAGCACGCCGTTTTCGGTGTAACCGACCATTTTGAATTCCCATTCTTTGCCGCCGGTCTTGGGATCGAGGGCAAGGACAGCGCCGTATCCTTCTTCTTCCGTTTTGTAAGCGGGAAGAGCGCGGACGGGCCGTGGATCACCCGGGCGAATGACGCCGCCGTATCCGGCCTTTCCGGTTCCGGTGTAGCGTTGTCCTTCCACCCATTTGCCCGGATCACCCTTGCCGGAGCCGCCGGCATAATTCACCCATGCGGAAAGATAGAACAGCCCGGTCTGCGGGTTGAAGGATGGCGGATACCAATTTGTTCCGCCCTGTCCGCCAGGTGCAACATAGTTCCCGCCCATCTGCTTGGGCCAACGCTTGGGATCTTTAATCGGACGGCCGTTTTTATCGAAGCCGAGATTCCAGTCCTGCGTGACGAAATTTTTGCCTAAAAGGAATTCGCCGGTGGTGCGGTCCAGGACATAAAAGAAGCCGTTGCGATTGGCCCAGAGCATCACTTTGCGCGTATGGCCTTTCCAGTCGATATTCGCGAGGACAGGAACCTGGGTCGAATCCCAATCGTATTCATCGCCTGGCGTGAACTGGTAAAACCACTTCAGCTTGCCGGTATCAGCATCGAGAGCGATGACACTGTCCGAATAGAGATTGTCGCCGGGGGCGCGCGGATCGCCGTTCCAGCCGGGATTGGGATTGCCAGTGCCCCAAAAAGTCAGATTAGTTTCCGGGTCATAGGCGCCGCCGTTCCATATAGGGCTGCCGCCATGCTGCCAGGAATCGCCCGCCCAGGTCTTAGCTTCGGGCTGATCGGCGGACGTAGGGGCGGTGTAGAAGCGCCATAGTTCTTTGCCGGTTTTGACGTCATAAGCAGCGACCCAGCAATTGGCGCCTGCTTCATTGGTTGCCGGACCGAGAATGACCATGTCGCGTACAACCAGAGGCGCGACATTGTATTGATAACCCTTTTGCCACTTGGCCATTTCCACATCCCAGATCACGTGCCCGGTCTTGGTATCGATGGCAAGCAGGTGGCAATCGACGGTAGCCCAAAACAGCGTGTCGCCGGCAATTGCCATGCCCTTATTCACCTCATAGGCGTTGTAATAGGCTTTAGGGTCCAGCGGATGCGGGAGCTTCCAATACTGACGACCGGTGACAGCGTCCAGAGCTACCGCTTCTAGAGCGGTGCCGGTGTACATGACGCCGTCGACCACGAGAGGGGTATTCTCCATCTTGGACTGGTTATTTCCAGTCTTCGTATAGATGGGGTGATAGACCCACTTCATCTGCAGGTTTTTGACGTTGTCTTTGTTGATCTGGTCGAGCGTGCTGTAGCGGTGACTGGAGTAACCGCCTGAGTAAGTGAGCCAGTTCTGGGGTTCCTTATCGGCGTGCAGCAGCCGATCATAGGTTACCTGTGCGAGCAGAGACCCACTTAGCAGAGCCAGCGACAGAAAGAGACGGATGTTCATGACGTCCGCTAATCCGGCAGAGCGAAGACGTACATGGTCCCTTCCCCGGTGCCGACGACATACTGCTTTCCGTTCACGGCGTAGGTGATCGGACCGCTGGCGTTCGGGCCGCCGAGATAGGCGTGCCAGAGAAGTTCACCGGTATGCGCGTTGAGAGCGACGAAATCGCCATCCATACCGCCGCCAAAGACCACGTCTCCGGCGGTCGAAAGGACGCCGCACTCGGTGTAATTGACCATCTTGAATTCCCATTCTTTCGCGCCGGTCTTAGGATCGAGAGCCTGAATCGCTCCATATCCTTCGTCTTCGGTTTTGTAGTTGGGTATTCCACGGCCAGGACGGGGGGCGCCGGGTGGTAGGGCACGTCGTGGCCCAGTGCCGGTGTAGCGCTGGCCTTCCACCCATTTGCCGGGGTCGCCCTTGTCCGATACGCCGGCGTAATTCATCCAAGTAGAAAGATAGAAGAATCCGGTTTGCGGGCTGAACGATGGGGGATACCAATTCGTACCGCCCTGGCTGGCCGGCGCGACGAACTGGCCCCCCATTTTCTTCGGCCAACGAGCGGGATCCTTGATCGGCCTACCGTTCTTATCCAGCCCGAGAGCCCAATTTTGCTTGACAAAGTTTTTGCCCATCAGAAATTCGCCGGTGGTGCGATCGAGGACGTAGAAGAAGCCGTTGCGATTGGCCCAGAGCATCGCTTTGCGCTTCTGACCCTTCCAGTCAACATCGGCGAGGACAGGAACCTGGGTTGAATCCCAGTCGTATTCATCGCCCGGCGTGAACTGGAAATACCATTTCAGCTTTCCAGTGTCCGCGTCGAGGGCGATGACGCTGTCGGAATAGAGATTGTCTCCAGGCGCGCGCGGATCGCCGTTCCAGCCGGGGTTCGGATTGCCGGTGCCCCAAAAAGTCAGATTGGTTTCGGGATCGTAGGAGCCGCCATTCCAGATGGGGCTGCCGCCGTGCTTCCAGGAATCACCGGACCAGGTCTTGGCGACCGGGTCATCGGCCGACATAGGTGCGGTGTAAAAGCGCCAGAGTTCTTTTCCGGTTTTGACATCGTACGCCGCGACCCAGCAATTGGCGCCCGCTTCGTTGGTGGCCGGGCCAAGGATGACCATGTTGCGGACAACCAGCGGAGCCACGTTAAATTGATAGCCCTTCTGCCATTTGGCCATCTCGACGTCCCAGATGACCTTCCCAGTCTTCGCGTCGATTGCGATCAGATGGCAGTCGATAGTGGCCCAAAACAGAGTGTCGCCGGAAATCGCCAAGCCCTTATTGACTTCATAGGCGTTGTAGTACGCCTTCGGATCGAGAGTATGCGGAAGCTTCCAATACTGGCGTCCGGTGACGGCATCGAGGGCCACGGCTTCGAGGGCGGTGCCGGTGTACATGATGCCATCGACGACGAGCGGAGTATTCTCCATCTTCGACTGATTTTTTTCGTTCTTTTGGTAGATGGGGTGGTAAACCCACTTCATCTGGAGGTTCTTAACGTTGTCCTTGTTTATCTGGTCGAGGGTGCTGTAGCGGTGACTCGAGTAACCGCCCGAGTACGTGAGCCAGTTCTGAGGCTCCTTTTCGGCGTGCAGCAGACGGTCATACGTCACCTGCGCGAGCACGGTACCGCCCAGGAAAACGAAAGGCAACACGATACGGATATTCATAAGAGTTGACTAGTCTGGTAGCGCGAACGCGTAAAGGCAGCCTTCACCGGTGCCGACGATATATTGCTTGCCGTTGACGGCATAACTGATGGGGCCGCTGGCATTCGGTCCGCCGAGATTTGCGTGCCAGAGAAGCTCGCCCGTGCGGGCATTTAGAGCGACGAAATTTCCTTCCATACCGCCGCCGAAGACTAAATCGCCGCCAGTGGAGAGCACGCCATTTTCGGTATAGCTGACCATCTTGAAGTCCCACTCTTTGTCGCCGGTTTTCGGATCGATAGCGCGGATGGCTCCGAAGCCTTCTTCTTCCGTCTTGTAGTTGGAAAGACCCCTGCCGCGGCGCCGCGCAGCCGTTTGAGCAGCAGTTGCAGGCGGACGCGGTCCGCGTCTATCCGTTCCCGTTCCGGTGTAGCGCTGGCCTTCCACCCAGGTGCCGGGATCGCCTTTGGGCGATGTGCCGCCGGAATTTTCCCAGGTCGGAATGTAAAAGAGCTTCGTTATCGGACTGTAGGACGGCGGATACCAATTGGTTCCACCCTGGTTGCCGGGCTCGATCAGGAGGCCTCCCATCGGTTTGGGCCAACGCTTGGGATCCTTGATCGGGCGGCCGTTCTTGTCGAAGCCGAGGTTCCAATTCTGTTTGACGAAATTCTTGCCGAGCAGGAATTCGCCGGTTGTCCGATCCAGCACGTAGAAGAAGCCGTTCCGATTCGCCCAGAGCATTACTTTCCGCGGATGGCCGTTCCAATCCATATTCACGAGGACCGGGACTTGGGTCGAGTCCCAATCGTATTCGTCGCCGGGCGTGAATTGGTAGTGCCACTTCAGTTTGCCGGTGTCGGCATCGAGGGCGATGACGGAGGCCGAGTAGAGGTTGTCGCCAGGAGTGCGAGGGTCGCCGTTCCAGCCGGGGTTGGGATTGCCGGTACCCCAAAAGGTCAGATTGGTTTCGGGATCGTAGGCGCCACCGTTCCAGATAGGGCTGCCGCCGTGTTTCCATGATTCTCCGGTCCAAGTCTTGGCCTCGGGTTGATCGGCGGAGGTGGGAGCGGTCCAGAAACGCCAGAGTTCTTTGCCCGTTTTGAGGTCGTAGGCGGAAACCCAGCAATTGGCACCGGCTTCATTGGTCGCGGGGCCGAGGATGACCATGTTGCGGACAACCAGGGGAGCGACGTTATACTGATAGCCCTTTTGCCATTTGGCCATTTCTACATCCCAGATCACGTGGCCGGTTTTTGTGTCGATGGCAAGGAGATGGCAATCGACAGTGGCCCACAACAAGGTGTCGCCGGCAATCGCCATGCCTTTGTTCACCTCGTAGGCGTTGTAGTAAGCCTTGGGATCCAGGGGATGCGGAAGCTTCCAGTACTGACGGCCAGTGACTGCGTCAAGCGCGACCGCTTCGAGGGCCGTGCCGGTATACATGATGCCATCGACCACCAGCGGCGTATTCTCCATTTTGGACTGATTGTTCCCAGTCTTCATGTAGATGGGGTGGTAAACCCATTTCATCTGCAAGTTCTTGACGTTGTCTTTATTGATCTGGTCGAGCGGGCTGAAGCGAATGCCAGCGTAGCCGCCCGAATACGTGAGCCAGTTCTGGGGCTCTTTGTCGGCATGAAGAAGCCGGTCGTAGGTGACTTGCGCGGGTAGAAGTCCTGCGGTTAGAGCGACTGACAGGAGCAGGCGTGTTTTCATGGCTGGTTCAGTTTTTTCAATCTTCTGGGTAATATAATACGCCTTCGCGGCCCAATATGGTACGCCGTCTTAGAAAATAAGTGACGTATCCGGCAGGATCAGCGCAGAATCCGGTAGAGGCTGCTGTAGTGGTCGGTCCACATGCGCAGGCCTGCAATGGGCTCGATCTTTCTGGCTACCGGCGAGATGGCGGGCAGTTCGAAGAAGCCGGGGCGGGAAGTCACCAGAGCCCAATCCGAGGAAGACTCTTCGTTGGTTTCGTTGCCATCGTAGGAGAGCAGCATTGCCTGCTTGCGTCGCTCTGCTGCGGCCAGAGCGACGACGGGCGCGAGGGAAAGATATTTGTTCGAGACATGGACGGCGAGTGCGCCATCCGGCTTGAGGTGACGCCAGTAGAGTGCAAAGGCCTCGCTGGTGAGCAGATGCACCGGGATGGAATCAGCCGAGAAGGCGTCAAGGACGAGCAGATCGAAGTGTTGCGGCGATTCGCGCTGAAGCGAGAGCCTGGCATCGCCAGGAACGATCCTGTGCGCGGCGGGGCAGTCGCGCAGAAAGGTGAACTCGGTGGTGGCGATCTTTGCGACGTTCGGGTTGATTTCATAGAAGTCGTATCGATCGGCCGGGCGGGCGTAAGCCGCGAGTGTTCCGGCGCCCAGACCGATGACGCCGGCGTGAATCGGACCCTGCTTCATGAGAACCGCAAGCGCGCGACCAACGCCCGAATCATGCGCGTAGTACGTGGTCGGGTAGCGGCGGTTTTGCGGCCAAAGGAATTGCTCGCCATGATCGATCATGCCGTTACGCAGCACGCGTACCGGCCCCAAGGCGCGGGGCATCTCGTTGTCGTATACGACTAGCGAGCCATAGAAGTTGCGAACCAGGAGGCGGGCGTAGGCGAAGGATTTCCAGGTTTCGCGGGCGAAAATCCCGGCAAAACCGAATACGAAACCGGCGGCGAGCGTGAACCAAACAAGGCGCGATTCTGACGATCCACGAGCGAGCCATATCAGATACAAGAGCAAAAAACCGGTGAGCGAGAGGATAATTGGCAGATCATAGAGTGCGTTGAAACAATACGGCGCTGCTGCGCCGATGAACAGACCGCCCAGCGCTCCGCCCGCGGCGATCATCAGGTAAAACACAGTCAGATGCGCAGGCGCGGGACGGCGACGTGCCAGTTCGCCGTGGCAAACCATGAAGAGCACGAATGTGGCGGCGGAGAGCAGCGCAATCATGGATTTCAGATCCAAGAGACGGATGTCTGAGATTCGTTCGGCCCCGAAAATCAGCCAGGCTGTCACCGGCAGCGAAACGGCTGCAAGAGGAGTGAATAGCCAGCGGCGATACCAGCGGTCGCTATCGAAGCAGAGGATAAAGCTGAGCAGATAAAGACTCAGAGGCAAGACCCAAAGGAATGGAATGGCGGCTATATTCTCTGTGAGATGGCTGGTTACGGCCAGCAATAGAGCGGACGGGCACGCGGCGAGAGTGACCCACAGGAGGCATTCGGAGAACTGCGGTATGGCGAGAGGAGCAGCCTGCGGCTCTGCGCGGCGCGTGCACCATGCGACGGCCGCGCACATAATCGCAAAGGCGCAGTATGCGATGGACCATGTCCAGGCCTGCTGCCGGCTCGTGAGATAGGGCTCGATAAAAATCGGGTAGGAGAGTAGACCAATCATCGATCCGGCATTCGAGATCGCGAAATAACGGTAGGGCAGGGCGCTCCTGTTCGAGCGTGAGTACCAGGATTGGAGCAGCGGACCGGTTGCCGAGAGCAAAAGCCATGGCAATCCGACGGTGGCCGTGAGGAGACCGAGAATCCTCCATAACGGGTCGTCCAATTCGTTTAAATTCCAGCGCGGGGAGGGAAGGATAGGGAGCCAGAGCAAACTCAGGGCGAGCAGGGCGAGATGAAGGATACGCTGGGTGACCGCTCGGCGCCGGTCGAGCCAGTGCGCGTACCCGTAGCCGGCCAACAGCGTCAACTGGAAAAACAGTAGACAAGCGGTCCAGACCGCCGCCGATCCCCCGAACCAGGGCAGAATTAACTTCGCGATCAGCGGTTCGACTTCGAAGAGGAGAAAGGCGCTGAGGAGGATGGCCGATCCGAAGAGCAACGCCGACGCGCGCGGCGATGGCATCGAACTATTTGTCGTGGCGCTTGACCAGCGGCGTCAGTACGATATTGCGGAACTCGACGGCGCCGTGATCACCCTGCAGTTCGAGTGCGCCGGGCTGCCCTTCGTAGGGGTCGAACGCGATGCCGGTGAGGCCATCGATCACGCCCTTTTCGTAGAGCGTGTGTCCGTTCAGAGTTCCGGTAACGTCCATTCCGACGAGGCGGATATCGAGCGTCTGCCATTCGCCAGCCGGCTTGCCGTAATTCGCTGGCGGCACAATGCGGGTGTAGAGTGTGCCGGTGCCGTGCAGACCCGGCGGGCGACCGAAATCGTCGGTGATTTGCACTTCGTAGCGGCCGCGCAGCCCGACGCCGCTGTTGCTGTGCTGGGCGACGTTGTATTCGAGGTGCAATTCGAAGTTCCAATACTTGTCCTGGGTGATCAGATCGTCGGCGTGGCCGGTACTCTTGAGTACGCCATTTTCAACGGTCCAACCGGCGGCTGCGGCGGATTTCAGGCCAGTCCAACCGGAAAGATCTTTTCCATTGAAGAGCGTGATCGATTTACCCTTAAGCCAAGTGCCGTCGTCATGCTCGTCGATGACAGGTGCCCGGTGTCCGGTGAACTTCAGGTCACCCTGCGATCCGGTCATTTCTCCTTCTAGGACACCGTTTATGTTGCGGATCACATAATCCAGGTGATTGCGCTTGTCGACCCATGAAAAATGGAGAACGCCATTTTCGATCTTCGGGTCCGGCACGTCGTTAAGGCTGCCGCCCGGAAATCCGACGAAGCGGCCTTTCATCCCCGCAGTTCCGGCTCCAGTGATTTCGAGCCACCAAGCCTTGTCGGCTGGGGTCTTGTGGACTTCGAGGTCCCAGCGGCCGTTGAAATCGGAATCGGCCGCATAGATAGGTAGAGTGGCGAGTAGGGCGAAGCCCGCCAGAATTGCATACGTGGGACGAAATCTCATTTTGGTCACTTGGCGTTGGCTTTGAACCAGTCGGCTCCCGCCTGCGCTACCTGCCCATCCTGCTCAGCAGCGCCGCCGCTGACGCCGATCGAACCGACGATTTTTCCGTCGACGGTGAGTGGAATTCCCCCTTCGAACGGAAGGATGTCGAGCTTGAGGAGTGCCGTGGTCCCTTTTGCGAGGGCATCGGCGAAGTCTTTGGTCGGAGATTTAAAGATAACTGCGGAGCGAGCTTTCTTTTGAGCGACTTCGAGGCTGCCTATGGGGGCCGAATCCATGCGTTCGAGGTACAGCAGATTCGCGCCATCGTCAAGCACCGCAATCACCATCGCCCAATGGTTAGCCAGAGCCTTCTTTTCCGCCGCCTGTGCAATATCTTTCGCGACTTCGAGCGAAATGGCCGGCTTGCGCGCGAGATCGGCGGGGCGGCTGAGACTCCCGCCGAGGAATATGGCGAGACCGCAGAGGATCGTTTTTTGAGACAGAATCTTCATAACAATACCTCTGCAAGGATAGACCGAGTCTAGACCCAGTAGCAAGCACCAAGAGCTAGGAGGCGGCAGCTACCGCGCGCCCCTGGAAGCGTTTATGGAAGACGCCATCCTTCATGATGGCGAGCAGCGCATGGCGGTCCTGGAACAGGCTGAGGTCGAGGAGCGGGTTTCCGTCGACGACAATCAGATCGGCGAGATAGCCTTCGCGCACGCGGCCGAGTTTTTCGCCGGTATCGCCCGCCCAGGCTTCGCCGCTATACGCTGTGGCCGATCGCAGCGCTTCCCATGGCTCGAAGCCGAAGAGATTTACGAAGTGTTCGAGGTCGCGGGATTCGGTGCCGTGCGGCAGCCAAGCGAAACCATAGTCTCCGAACGGCAGGATTTTGATGCCGGCGGCGTGCATTTTGCGCATCACTATGATGCCTTCTTCGAGTTCGCGCTTGTTGCCGATCATCTCGGCCACGTCGGTCGTAATTCCCCATTCGGCGGCTTCGTAGGTTGTGTTGTAACGTGCGGCGATTGCGGGAGAGACATAATGCCGGCGCCGTGCGTTAGCGAGCGCTTCTATGGTTTCATCAGTCGCAAAAGTCGCATGGAATATGAACTCCACGCCAAACTTGAGGCACTGGCGCACGGAAGAATCGGCGTGCGCGTGGGCTGCAATTCTCTTGCCGACGTTCTGCGCGGTTTCCGTAATCGCTTGGACTTCGTCGTCGGTCATCGGATTGTGATAACCGGCCATGCGCGGAAAACAGAAGCTGTCGCCCGAATTATTGAACTTGATCAGGTCGACACCCTCGCGCACCAGCATGCGAGTAACTTTGCGAAACTCGTCTGGTCCGTCGCAGATGATCGATATCGAAGGATGCTGCTGGTTGAGTTGATTATCGTCTGCGAGGCCGCCTGTGACCGTCAGCTCCGGCGAGCCGGCAAGCAGCCGAGGTCCGGGAATCTTGCCGGCGTTAATTTCATTGCGAATGACGATATCGAGGCGGGGCTTTGCCGAAGCGGCACCGATTAAAGCGGTGAAACCCATGTCGAGCGCAAGCTTGGCGTTGTGCATGGTAAAGAGGACGTGCTCTTCGACAGGCATCCCGGTTAGTTCGCGGACAGTGGTGCCGTTGTTGTAGGTCAGGTGCGAGTGAGTATTGATGAGGCCGGGCGTCAACGTTGCGCCGCCTACATCGATTACTTCTCGGCCGGCACGAGGAAGCCGTTCATTGGGGGCTGCGACCGATGTGATGCGGTTGCCCTCGACGGCGACTTCGCCCGGCCGTAGTGTCTTTTCGGAGCCCTCGAATATCGCGGCGTTGGTGAACAATATTCCTGGCATGGACATCTCCGTCTCAGTTTAGGCAGATTTCTTCCGATTGCGGGCTGCAAAAAGAGACATGGCGTAATTCACCTGTTTGGGCCGTTCTATGGGCGCCCAGTGACCGCACCCGGCGAGTATTTGCAAGTCGGCGTTTTGAATCGCACTCGCCAGCGCGCGCGCCACGGCAACCGGCGCGGTGCGGTCTTCGTCTCCCGTGAGCAAAAGAACAGGGCATTCAATCGCCGACAGGTCCGCGGCCACCGCATCCGCGAGCGCTTCGCAGTTCCTTGCGTATCCTTCCGGATTCTGCGCCATCAGGCTCTCGAGCGCAAATGCTACCGCAGTCGGGTGATTGATCTTCGTATCTGCCGATGTTCCGGCAGCAGCAATTGCGCCGGCGATGGCACGCATTCCCTCCGAACGTGCCTTTGCCGCTCTTTCCCGCAATGCGTTGCGAGCCGGCTCGGGCGGTTCAGTAAACGCGCCGACAAGCACCATGCTCGCGATGCGATCGGGTATCTTGGCTGCTACATGCTGACAGATGATTGTGCCCATAGAGTGCCCAGCGAGATGTACTCGCTTCGCGCCCGAGTGCTCGATCATGCCTAGAAGATCCGCCACGTGGCTAGCGATCGAGATGTTGTCGGTGACCGGAGAACGGCCCGATCCGGCGAGATCGAAACAGAGCAGCCGGAGATCGCGTTTGAGCACCTGCGTTTGCGGGTACCAGGTATTGGCGCTTCCGCCAAGCCCGTGCACAAAAATGAGCGGTTCTCCCTTTCCGCCCGCTTCTTCGACGAATAGCTTTTGACTTACTTCACTCATGCCGTTGCTTGTCTCTCCGTCATCATGACGCGTTTGACCCGGTTCACGATCGATCCAATCCCTTCGATCGCACATTCTACGATGTCATCTTCCTTTAAAAATCGCGGCGGATTAAAACCGATGCCGACTCCTTCAGGCGTTCCTGTAGCGATCACGTCGCCCGGTGCGAGCGTGAGGCTAGTCGAAATCTTTTCGATCAGCGTGGGTATATCAAAGATTAGATCCGCTGTGATTGCGTTTTGGCGCAACTCACCGTTGACGCGGCAGGTGATACGCGCTGTCTTGAGATCGATCTCGTCTTTGCTCACGATCCAGGGACCCATCGGGCAGAATCCGTCGATGCCTTTACCGAGAAACCATTGCTTGTGCTTCCGCTGCAAATCGCGCGCCGTGACGTCATTGACGATGGTGTAGCCGAAAACGTGATTCATAGCCGACTCACGCGAGATCATACGTCCCGCCCGTCCGATCACCACGGCCAGTTCGGCTTCATAGTCTACCGATTCGTCGAGCGCGGGCCACAGCGGGATGTCATCGTACGGGCCGGAAATGGAACTGGATGGCTTCGTGAAGACGATTGGCTCGGTGGGGATGTCGGAATCCGCGGTCGCGTCGAAGCCGCTGCGGTGAAATTCACGGGCGTGCGCGCGATAGTTTTTTCCGACACACATGATGTTATGGGGCGGCGTAGAAAGTGGAGCCAGCAACTGCTCACGCGTGAAACGTGACGCACGTTCAGGTGTGAGCTGAGGACTCCAGCCTTGGGCGAGATCCGAAATCGCGCTTGTCGCGTTGGCCTCTTCCAGCGGCCAACAGAGCATCCGCTCCGGGTCGACTATGGCCGCGCGAGTTCGTTGATCGATCAACAGGGATGCGAGCTTCATGAATGGAGTTTGTATCGAGCCGAATAAAGGATTACCTGACAGTGATCAGGGCGTCATCCTTCGGTCTAGTTCAATCGTAACGTCCCTGTACTCGTCAACCAAGTTCCTGAGATGTTCTAAGTCGATATGGAGCAAGCCGATTCACCAAAGATCTTGGCAAGATCCGGATTCCTATTCCGTCCGCACGCGCTCTCACGCCGCGGCCGCAATGCCAAAAGTAAGCAGGACGCCAGTGTGCCGCGGACGCTCTTGCTATTCGGTCCTATCGACCGCTCTGGCTCAACTTCTTGAAATATTCCGCTACGGCGTCACGATACTTCTCGGGGGAAGCTTCAGGAGCGCCACTTCTCGCTCCTCCGGCTCCCTGCTCGCCTAGCCGCCGGCCCAACTCCACTTCGAGCCTTTCAAGTTGTGTTACCGCATCCTGGCTGATTGCAGAGTCAAGCAGCCTCGGGTCCGCGTTGAGAGTGCGCAACGAACCTAGAGTATTGTCTACATAGCCGCGAAATGCACGGTCCCGTGGATCGATCTGGCCGCGCAGCGTGTTCAGGCCGTTAATGGCATCCTGCAAACCACGCCTGTCGATCCCTGGACCACCGCCACCATACGGGCTATATGCGCCGCCTTGTTGAGGACCGCCCTGCTGAGAATTGCCTTGTTGTGCGCGGCCTTCTTGGCCGGACGGTTGTCCGGATTGCTGTCCTGGCTGTTGTCCGCCTTGCTGCTGCCCGCCAGGCGTATTTTGTTGTGATCGTTCAAGCGACTCGCGCAGGGACCGCAGTCGCGCAAGCGTTTGTGCTTCGCGATCTCCTGGTCCGGCCTTGTCTCCCTGAGCGCCGGCTTTCATGGCTTGTTGAATGTCCCGTAGCTCGCGCGTGAGATCGTCGAGCGCCATGGTGACACTGCCTTCCATTTCGAGGTTCCGATCGCCATAACCCTGCCGCAGAAGCTCCCCGTTCTTCTGGATACGCATGGCAAGTTCCTTTTGCTCAGCGTCAGAAAGCGCATCGCGCATCTTTCTGGCAAGCCCCGGCTGTGTTCCAGCAAGGCTGTCCGCCTGCTTCTGCATTTGCTGCTGCAACTGCTCCAATTCTCGCGCCAGCCGTTCTTTCTCGCCAGCGAGTGCTTTTTCCTCGTCGGTCGCCGGGCGCCGCGGCTGCATACCCGGCCAGTAACGCCGATACATCCGGCGGGCGTTCGGATCGTTCATCTCAGGCATTTCTCCGCCGCCCTGTCCTCCCGCGAAACGAGGGTTTTCACTCTCCGGCCCGGCTCCATACATCTGACGCATCCGGCGCGCCAGATCGCGCTGCGCATTGGCTATTTCCTGCGCCCGCTGGGCCATCTCCGACGCGGAACTGCCAGCCTGCTGGCCCAACGCCTTGTTCAAGAGATTCTGTGCTTCCGCCAGTTGCTCTGCCGCCCGCCGTTCAGCTGTGGCGTCGTGCCCGCTCACCGCTTTGCGCATCTCGTCTTCCGCACGGCGCAGAGCTTCCATGGAGCGGTCGAGAGCCTGGCGCATTTCACGGCTCTGCTGCCCGCCCTGCTGGCCACCCCGCGAACTCATGCGAGATTGCGATTGCCCGCTGCTGCCGCCAGAACTCGAGGAACTCTCCTGTTGGCCTTGTTGCCCTTGCTGTCCCTGCTGCTGTTGTTGCGAGCCCCCCTGCTGCTGCCCTTGCGAGTTGCGAGCGAGTTGCTCCATCTGGCGCCGCATTTCTTCTGCCTCGCGCCGTAACTGCTCCTGTTGCCACCTCTGTTCGAATGCCTGCTGCTGGTTGCTCTGCTGCGCCAGTTCCTGTTGGCGACGCGCCAGCTCTTTCAGCCGCTCGAATGCGTCGTCAATCGCCTTCTGCTGCGCATCGCCCTTTTCCGCGTCCGATTGCTGTCCGGTCTCGTATTGGTTTTTTGTTGTATCCAATTCAAGATCAAACATGCGCGCCAAATCGCGCTGCGCACCGCCACCGCCACCACCACCGCCTCCCTGCTGGCCGAAGGCGACCTGAATATTCCGGAAAAGTGCTTCGGCCCGTAAGAGTGATTGCAAGGCTTTCTGCTCCGGCGGCAGCGCATCGCGCCACTTGCCCGGCTTTAATTGCCCTACCGCATTGTTCATCTGGGCCGAGGCTTCGGTCATTAGCTTGCCAAAGTTCTCAAATTCCTTACTCGCTCCGGCCAGTTCGCGATTGTCCATGCGCTCGGCGAGCGTCTTCGCCTGTTCGCTGAGCTTTCCTTGCGTATCTGACAGAAACTGCGCGTCTTCTTGCAGCGCGAGGCGGCTCTTGCTGTTACTGCTTCGGACTTCGTTCCAGGTGGCCGCGATAATTTGCTTCTGGCGCTCGGAAATCTGGCCTTCCTGGTTCCCCATTCCACCCCCGCCGCCACCACCAGCCTGCTGGCTCTGCATGAATTTGAAATCGAAAGGCTCCGCTGTTGCAAACAGAATGTCGCTGCGAGTGGTGGTCTTGGCATCCTTCGCAGAGGCGTACAAAGCGATCACATCGCCCGGCACCATCTTGAAATTTTCGAGCGACAACATTGTCTTGCCGTCCGCTTCGCGCGTGCCCTTCGCTTTAAGCAGCGGAACGACCTGCTCTTCACCGCCGTTCACCGCATAGTGCAGGTCGAGCCCTTCGAGTGCGAAATCGTCCGCCGCCTCGACAGTGACGGGCACTTCCTCGATGGGTGTAACGTGCGGATCCCCTCCCGGCCGGCTGATTTTCACCGAGGGTGCTTCGTCCGTTTTCGCTTCGATGAAATAATCCTGGCTGATGCGGATCAATTCTCCCTGGTCGAGCGTCACGACATGATAAGCGCCGTCTTTGGTAATCGGCAGGCGTGTGCTGAGCCAATTTCCATCGCCCGTCTTCAGCTCAGCCTTCGAGCCGTTGTCCATCAGCAGTGTTCCGCTTCGAAGCGGTCGGTCGGTCAGTATCGATATCTCGGCTTCACTGCCCTGGACTGCCCGTATGTCCCCACCGGGATCCTGTACTTCGTCGCGCAAACCCAGGCCTTTCGGGTAACGCAGAGCCACGCGGACGCGCTTCACTCCCGGTAGATCCCGGACGGCGATTTTGTAATGCTTCGATCGCGTACCTTCCGCCTCGACGTAATACTCCACCGGGTCCGATAATCCCGCAAACAGGAACTGGTATCCGCTTCCGGTGGCCCGCGCCTGCATGCTGGCCGTTTCCCACTTGGGCGCGCCTCCATATTTTGCGTGTAGTGTTACCTCACGCGCCGAGAATCCTGCCAACTGCGCTGTGACGAGCTGATCGGACTTACGCCGGATGGTTTTATCTCCGGGCTGTACGAGAACTTCATACAAGGGACGCTTGCTCGCGTTTCCGCTACCAGTCCAGAGCAGGGAAGCGCCGTATCCCCAGTAACCGGGCCCGGCGGTTACCAACCAGATCAAAATCGCCGCGGCTGCGACCGCCGCGCCGAGCAGTGCCGTGAGTATTCGTGAGGGACTGAATTCTTCTGGTTGATGTTCGCGCGCCACGCGCATGGCGTCTTCAGCCACCAACTCCGTAAATGGATTGCTTGTGTCGGGCCGCTCCATGATGGTGAGCAGGCGCTCGCCGAATCCCGGCACGCGCCGTTCAGCGAGCCGCGTCACCCATCGCTTGTTCAACCGCCACAGTGGAATGGCGACGGCGAACGATATCGTCGCTGCCAGCGCTGCGAACAAAAGGAGCCGCAACGGCCACACTACTCCTTGCGCAAATCGCAAGCGGTTGCCTATCGCAACCAGCAGAACGGTAAGGAGGAGAGCGGCCGCTGTGACCACCGCGGCTCCGCGTGAGGCAGCCAATACGCGCATCCGCAATTCCAGCCGCCGTAAATAGGTCTGCAGTTGTTCGAGCGCTGTCATGCCGTCTGCCCTTCCTTTAAGTAGCGTGTTGCAAAAATCGACTCCACAGTCGCCGCAGCCAATGCCACTGCCAGCACATACCGCCACAAACTCCACGGCATCGTCTGTCGTTCTACCCTGCCGGTTGCCGCCGTTGTGCTACTCCCAGTATTGCGCCATAAATCGAGCGTCTCGGCTGGTATTGACCTCAGGTCCGATTCACGCCGGTCCGCATGCACCGCTTCCACCGAGCGGCGGCCGCTGGCACGCTGTACTTCATAAAACCCTTCTCTGAGCAGCCCGAAGCTTAGCGCTTTCGCCGCTTCGCCCAGGCCGAGCTCATGTTTTCCGTCGGGGCCGATGACATCGGCTGTCGCGCCTTGCTCACGGGTGCGTCGTAGTGTTACCGCAGCCCCCGCCACCACGCTCGATCCGGTCTCTTCACCGCCAGCCAAATAGTGGCCCGTCTGCACGACAAAAGGCAAGAATGAAGCGTGTAATGGAAAATCGTTGCTCGAATTGTCGAGAGTGGAGGTGAAGATCAACATCCTTCCCTCGCCCATCCGCTCTTCCACGACTAACGGCGATCCATCGGCCAATTTTGCGGATACCCGCGCACCAGCCTTTGGCTGGAATTGCACGCTGTCCAGAAACTGCACATTTTGGAAACGACCCACTCCAATGAGCGCGGGCGTCTGTTCGTCCACATAACCGGCTCCTTGGGTCACGCGTTCGCCCGTGAACCGTTCACCTGCAAGCGGTATTTTTCCAGCGCGGGCGCTATTGCCCCCGAGGGCGATCAGCGCTGCTCCGCCTTTCTGGACATAGGCACACAACGCCTGTGCAACCGCTTTGTCCATGTCGCCCGCATTGTTCAAGACGACAAATGCGTATCTAGAAAAATCCTGACTGCCGGCCCGTTCGAGCGGCGCTGCCTCAACGGTCAATCCCGTTGACGGCGACGATTCCATCGCGGCCTTGTAGTAATACGGCTCGTTGGTTCTCCCGGCAGTATAAAGAAACAGGACGCGACGCGGGTCTTCGCGCCGTACCGAAAAGCGAAACACATCGTCTTCAGGAAGGCTGTCCTTTGGATCGATCGTTACTTCGCCGCGGTTGGCGCCGTAGGGAACGTCGAATCCTAGAAATTCCACTTGCGCGCGCCCGTTCGGCGGAATGCTGATTTCCCTTGTGCCGATTACATGTTTGTTGATCGCGAGAGAAACTTTCTTAGAAGCCGTGTCTGTCTGCCAGCCGTTGATGGTCGCTGTTAGTCGCGTTTGCTTGGGATCGTATACTTGCGGCGCAGTCACCACATTCTCGACCGCCCAGTTCGCTTCCTTGCCCTTACCTACCGGGTGAAGAGCGAGCTTCGTGTGCGGTCCCAGTTGCAGATCACGGAAATTCGGCAGCGAACTCCGCTGCATGTCGCTGATCAGATGCACGTCAAGCTGCATTCCGCTGGTCTGCTCCATGGCGCGTAGCGCGCGGGCGAACTCCCCGTATGAACTGGTCAGCCCGCCCGGCTCGACGCTGTCGATCGCGGCGCGCAGCGCCCCGCGATTTCGCTCGTACTGCGTCAGGGCTTCGAGATGGGAATCGAGCGCTGTCACTTGAGCGAGGTCCTGGCCGCGCAGTCCATCCGCTATGCGTCCGGCTTCCGCCTTGGCCTCGGTCATCCGGTTTGCTGCATGCATGCTGAAAGACCGGTCGATCACGATCACCGTCAGCTTGCGCCTTCCTGTGGCGCCCGTCGTCCGGTTTATGAAGGGGTTGGCGAATGCGATTGCGAGTAGAATGAGGAGGGCTAATCGCAGCGCGAGCAGCGTCAGGTAGCGCAGCCGCCGGTGCCGCACCGAACTCTGCACATGGCGCTCGAAAAACATCAGCGAGCTGAATGCCTGCGGAGTGCGTTTGAATTGCCGCAACAGATGCAGCCACAAGGGCAGGGCAACTGCCGCCAGCCCCGCCAGAAACCACGGCGACAGGAACCCCAATCACATCCTCCCTTGCCGAATGGTCAAATATTCCCGCAGCCCTTCATCGAGAGGTCGGTCCGTACGAAGTAGAAAATAGTCGATTCCGGCTTCCCTGGCTTTTGCCTGAATAGCTTTCAAATGCGCCTGCATTTTCTGGCGGTACTCTACGCGCGCATATTCTGGCGATGTCTCGATGGCGTCGTCCGTCTCCATATCTACGAGTAGCGCGGCTTGCCCCAGTGTGGGCTCTATCTCGCCAGGATCGAGCACGTGAAAGAGCACCAGTTCGTTGCCACGGAAGCGGAGTGGGACGACAGTGTCGACTATTTTCTGGGGGTCCTCGAAAAAGTCGGAAATCAAAAGTGTGATTCCGCGCCGTTTCAAGAACTGCTGGAGCTCGAAAAACGGCCGCGCAAAATTCGTGCGCTTACCGAGTTGGGCGGTATCCACGCCGTGCAGCAGCCGCATGAGCTGTCCTTGGCGTGCGGACGGCCGGATGAAGTTGCGCACGTCGTCATCAAACACAATCAGCCCGGCGCTGTCGCGTTGCACATGGGTTAAGTACACAATCGCCGAAGCCAAAAATTTCGCATACTCGAATTTACTGACCGGGCCTCCGAATCCCATACTGGCGCTTGCGTCGAGCAGCACCATGATGCCCGTGTTCGTCTCGCCGCGATAACGCTTCAAATACGCCCGTTCGGTGCGTGCGAATACGTTCCAATCCACGTGCCGCAAGTCATCGCCCGGGGTATAAGCCCGGTACTCAGCAAACTCCTGGCTGAAGCCAAAATCCGGTGATTTGTGCAACCCCGCCAAAAAACCGTCCACGACTGTCTTCGCAATCAGGTCGAGGCCGGAAATCCCGGCTAGCACCCGTGGATCTAAAAATCGATTTGTCAGTGCGGCCGGCATGGAGTTGCCAACTTACTCGCGCGGTGTTGTCTTCCATTCGAGCAATCGCCGCACAATCTCATCAGTTGTCAAGCGATCAGATTCTGCATGGAAATTCAGCAGCACGCGGTGCCGCAGCACCGGCGCGGCCAGTGTGCGCACATCTTCATACGCTACGTGAAATCTTCCATGCATCAGAGCTCGCGCCTTCCCCGCTAAGACCAGGAACTGTGCCGCCCGCACGCTCGCTCCGAAATTCACATATTTCTTTACAAAATCCGGCGCATCACCGTTCCCATTGGGTCGCGTTGCCCGCACCAGTTCCACCGCATACCGCGCCACAGATTCGGCAACTGGCGTCATTCTTACCAATTCCTGAAAGCTGCGAATCTCTTCTCCGCTCGTCACCACGTCGGCTTCTGCGGTTCGCGTCGTAGTTGTCAGGTCCACCACTCTCAGTTCGTCTGCGGCCGGCAAATAGTCGAGTACCGCGTTGAAGAGGAATCGGTCCAGTTGGGCTTCGGGTAGCGGATAGGTGCCTTCGAGCTCGATCGGGTTCTGAGTCGCCAGTACAAAAAAGGGAGCGTCGATCCGGTAGGAATGGCCACGTACCGTGCAAGAAAGCTCCTGCATGGCTTCGAGCAACGCCGATTGAGTCTTTGGCGGGGTGCGGTTGATCTCGTCGGCCAACAGTACGTTCGAGAAGATCGGTCCGGGGACGAAGGTCCAGGAGCGATGCCCTGTAGTCATATCTTCCTCGATGATGTCCGTGCCGGTAATATCTGAGGGCATCAGGTCGGGTGTGAATTGAATTCGGTTGAACTTCAGCCCGAGTGTCCGCGCCAGTGTTCGCACCAGTAGTGTCTTGGCTGTGCCGGGCAAACCTGTCAAGAGACAATGGCCGCCGACAAACAAGGCGATCAGAACGTTTTCGATCACCGCGTCCTGGCCGACGATCACCTTGCGCACTTCCTGTCGGATGCGGCCGACGGCTTCCTGGAATCGCTGTACCCGCTCGCGTACTTCCGCAGTGTCGGTTGGCGTCACGCCCGTGAGTATTGACATAGTTTATTGGCTCAATTCAAGCAAAAGCTGTTGTGCCGGCTTGAAATCCGGCGCCGCTTCGAGTGCTAAAACCACTTCGTCCTTGGCTTCCTTTGGTCGATGCGCCGCGTGGAATGCCTTGGCCAGTTCGTAGTGCGACTCGACCGCATCGCCATCGAGCGCCAGCGCCGCTTTCCCCTCCCGGACCGCGCCGTTCGCATCGCCCGCGGCGAGCAGCAGGCCAGTTAATTGCCGATGTAGATCCGCGTCTAGCGGATAGACATTGTTCAACTTCGCGAGCGTTGCCTGCGCCTGCTTCGGATTTGAAGTCTCTTGCTCTAGGTGCGCGAGTTTCTGCAGCGTGCCGGGATTTTTGCCGCCCACGTCGCGGTAGGCCTCGAGTTCCCGCACCGCCGCCGCTTTGTCACCACGCGAAACAGCGATGTCCGCCAGCAACTCATAACCACTGTCCCGGCCCACATAATCCGGATAGAACTTTTTGACGGCTTGCACCTGGCGCACCGCCTCGTCTTTGTTCCCCTTTTCAGAGGCTTGATACGCCGCCTTCATCCCGCGCTTCCACTCGTCGAAGTGCTGTACAGTGTTCCCGGTCTTGGCCTCGAGCCAGGTCTTGAAGTCTTTGTCAAAAGCGTCTGCATTTTCATGCAGGTTATCCTGAATCGCCTCGGCCGTGGTTTTCCGGGCCGCATACGAATGCATCATGCCCAGTAGCGCCGCATCGCCCCACTTTTGTGCGATGAAATCGCAGATTTGACCGGCTTGATAATAAGAAACCAGCACTTGTGTTGGATATTGTGGACGCACAAATCCGCGATCCAGTTGCAGAACAGGTAAAAGCTGCTTTTTTTGAAGCGCCGCGATGATCTCGGGAGTTAGCCGGTCGCCCCAATCCGCCTGGGCCGCGCCTTCTTCGTGCACCGCCAATCCTTCGGTGAACCAGCGCGGAACCAGGTGATGTGTCGCCGTTAAAACGTACACATGGCTCATCTCGTGCCATAAAGTGCTCGCCCAGTTGAACTCTCCGGGGGGCGCGCCGATGGGCTGTCCATCGCCACCACCATCCCGAATGTAACTCCCAGCAGCCCGCCGATGCCCGGCAAACCGATGGTCCGTACAGCGAAATCCTCGTGATTCGGATAAACTTCGAGTCGCGTCAGGCCCGGCAGCTTCATTTGATATTTGCGGTCGTAAGTGGCCATCGCATGCTGCACTTCCGTTTCTATGTACGGACGTAGCAGCGCCGCTTCCTTCTTGTTGAGCACTACTTCCGCAGCCGCCGTTCTCACGGTTTCAAAGTCGCCTGTAGTGTCGAGCAGGCGCAGAGAGTTCACTGTTTCGGCATCGCGAAATCCGGCGTTGTAGCATCCTTCCAGTTCCTGCTTCGCCTCCTCCGGCCGCCCCAGCCGCATCAAATTCACGCCAAGTTGCGAGCGGGCAGACCAAAGTCCTTCATCCAGACTGAGCGCTTTCCGGTAGGACGCGATGGCCTCTTCGTAGCGCCGGTTGATTTCGAAAAAGTGCGCACCGACCGCATATCCTTCTGCATACACCTTCCATTCCGTATCGGTCTTGCCGTTCAACCAGTCGATCGAAGCGAGCACGGCAGTTCCATTTAGAGCATTTTCTGAAATATCTAACGCTTTATGGGCTTCTTCGCTTGCCGTGCGTGGATCGTTGTCCTCGAGCGCCAGGTACGCGAGCAGCTCATGGGCTTCATATAGTTTTGGATCTTGTCCAAGTGCCTTGTTCGCCAGATCGATGGCTCTCTTGTCGAAACCTATCGCCGCCACGCGCGCCAGTCCCAGATACGCGCGCGCATATTGCGGATCCACCTCGATCGCTTCTTCAAATAGTTTGGCGGCGTCGCCCGGCTGGTAGCGCTCGAGAAATAGGTTTCCCCATTCGGTTTTCACAACTGCCGGGTTGGCCCGGCTCTTCTCCGCCGCGCGAAAGGCTACATTGGCCTCTTGATACTGTCCCAAGCCCCATAAACCCTCGGCGAGCGTTAACGCATCGCGCTGGCTCGTCAGTTTCGAGAAACACGCCTTCGCTTCCGCCAGTTTCCCGTGATGCCGGAGCTCGCGGCAGTCATCCCAGGGCGCCCCCCAGGCAGAAGCTGCCAGCGCTACTACCAACAACGGCCTCATCTGTCGATCTCCGCCTGTGTGCGGGCCAATTCGAGCAAAAGCGCCGTCAACTGTTGCTTATATTCGTCCTCGGAAAGCGCTGCCTTTTGGTACTTCAAGCGGTCAATCTTGGCTTCGATGTCCTGCTTCCGCGCGAGCATCTTTTGTTTTTCAGGCGTGACATTACTGGCAACTTGTGTCTGCGGCCGCAAGATCGGAAACGCTGCCGCCAGAACGCCTTGCCCGTTGTCGGGTTTCGGATCGCGTACGGCATTTGCCTTGGCGGTGTCGGTCAGCAGAGCATGCTCGGTCGCGAGCAACTTTTCCGCCTCGAAATAGCTCGCAGTTTTCCGTTCCGTGTAACGAAACGCCTCAAGCGCGGTAACGGTGCCATTCTTGTCGGCGTCCGCGGCCGGATCGCGCAGCGCATCGACCCAATAGCGTGCAAATACGGGCGCATTCTTCTCGGTACCCGATTTGGTCGACGTGATCACGATACGATCCTTTTTTGCCAGCGCCGTGATCGAAGCCCCGCTCGCGCTGGTCATGTTTACCACCAATTGGCGCTGGGTCGGTATTTTGTTCAGCAATTCGGCCAGCTCAGTGGCCGTCATGTCCGGCCCTGGCAAATTGATTTTGTAATCCGTTCCGTCGAAGGTGCCGTGCCCGATCAAAAAAAGTCCGAATGCATCTCCAGGCGCCACTTCGCCGGCTGCGCGTCCGAGCGCCTGTTGCACTTGTTGCCGCGTTGCCGCATTTCCGCTCAGTGTCACCACGTGCGTATCTGCCCCGTTCGCTTGCAACTGCTTCTCCAAGTCCGCCGCCCATTTCGTGAACTGCGTCTCGTACTCAGGGAGACCGCCCAATCCGGCCACGGTCACATAGTAATTCGCCGCTCTGGTGCTGAGAGCGCAGATGAGTACCAGAGCGGCGCTTCTCATACTGCCCCCCAACGCCGGCGCAACATCCATTCCGCGCCCCGCAAGCCAACCAGTAGCAGTAACACCGCCGGCATATCCCACAAATCTTTCATTTCGCGCGAAGTGATTCCGGCCTCCGAATATTCGATTTCCTGCTCCAGCTTACTCGCCCCTTCCGGGGTGTAATATCGTCCACCGGTCTCTTCCGATAACTTCTGCAAAAGCTCTCGATTCTGCTCTCGATGGAAATTCTCTGCGACACCGTCTTCGCGACGGAACGTCAACACATCCTTGCCAATTTCCTTCCCTCCCTGCCGCGCTGTCACTTCGGCGATATAGGATCCAGTCCTGGGTGCGCTCCATTCCACCGAGAAAATTCCCGGTGCGAGCGCTTCCGGATGAAGTGGCACCGTTTCTGATCCACCATCCGGCGAAATCACGCGCGCCTGGACATCCGCGTCACTTGCCGGTAAATATTGCAAGTTCCGTACTTCTGCCCGCAACTGAATTTTGCCGTCGTCTTCGAGTTGGGTGCGCGGAGCCGAGGTCACCACACGCCCCGGAGTTGCACCCACAACCCAGCGCAACAACTGCCGCCAGAAAGTTTCTTGAGTCAGATCGCCGACTGGCTGCTGCATGCGCCAGCGCCAACTCCCCCCGGTTGCGAAAACACCCGTCCGCCCTCGCCCATAGTTTTCGGTGATTAGGAGCGGCAACCGCTTGCCGCCCGCATCGACGCGCGCCAATACCACTGCGCCGGCCTTCTCTTTGCCTGGATCCTGGTAGTCGGCCAGATAGGGCAGAATCTCCCAATGACGGACACTCTTATCGCGGTCGTCTTCAATCCGGCAGACCAGGCTTTTCTTGCCGGCGTCGGTCAGTTCCGCTGCCACGAAGCTCCGCTGGAACGTGTTCTTCCGTTGCGGCAGAGTGACCGGAAGCAACTCGGCAAACGGAACCACATTGTAGCCGCCATCCGACAGCGCGTCACGACCACCCGAAAACAACAGTCCGCCGCCGCGCCTGTCCACGAAATCCTTCAACATCTGCGTCTGCGCACCGCTAAAAAATGCCGCCTCGACACTCCCCAAAAGCACACCGTCGTATGCGAACAGATCCTCGGGTTTTGTAGAGAAGCCATCCACCAGCTCATTGGGATTCGAAATACCTTGCCGGTAGATCTTGTTCTGCGTGGTGCGCAGCATGGAAACAATTTCGAGCGCCGGATCGTCCTCCACCGCCCGCCGAATGAACTTGAACTCCCAGCGCGGCTCGCCCTCCACATATAGGATGCGCCGTTTGCCGTGTTCTACCTCGAGCACCCGGTGCTGGCGGTTATTCAACGTGTTCGATTCGCCGGGCAAAGGGTCCATTCGTGCCTCAATTTCTTTCACGCCCCCTTTGCCGGCGACGAATTCGATTGTTTCCACCTGTTCCGGTGTATTTTTTAGTACGACTTCCTGGCTCGCGAGCACAGCACCGCCGCCCATGAGATTCAGTCGGGTTCGCTGCCCGCTGAAACCGCTTTGCCGGATGGTCACTCTCGCCTGCAATCGCGAACCTTCGAGCGCCTTCGCCGGCAGATCCAATCCATCCAGCTCAATGTCGCTCGAAAGCTCCCGCTTGCCTACTCCGACCGTGTACACCGGCAGCCGCCGCCGCTGTAATTCCGCCAGTGTTTCGAGGTCCACGCCGCCCGAATTATCGGCGCCGTCGCTGATGAGTACTACCGCTCCTAATGGCAGCGTCGCCGCTTCATCAGCCAACTGCCGAAGCCCCTTCCCGATCTGAGTCGACTGGTCGGCTGCCTTCAATCCGGCGGTGTTGTCGGCCCTCGTCACGCCCGCTCCCAAACCATACAAGCGCACCTGAAACCGACTACGCAAATTCTTTAGTAACCCGCCCTCAAGCAATTTGCGAGCCACCTCTTCGCGCGTCTCGCCCGCGTCCCGAAGCGCCATGCTGCGGCTGGAATCCACTACCACGGCCACGATATTTTGCTGCTCCCGCAAAGCCGCCACCGATACCGCCGGCTGCCACAACATTACTAGGAGCACGGCAAGCAGAGCCGATTGCAATGCCCATAACACCACCGAGCGCCAACCGGCGAGCGATGGCCGCAATTGCTTTCTTCGGGCCAGTAGAAAATAACCCAACATCGCTGCCGCGGCGACAATTCCCACCAGGAGCGCCCAACGTGGCCACCCTGCGAGCAGCACAAAGCTCCCCTTCGTAAATACGCTCAATGGATATTTGAAGAGAAACTGAAACATGCGGACCCTAATGCGTCATGGCGTACACGAGGTAATTCACGCCAATGCGAAACCCCAGGGCCGAGTACTGTTCCGGATAAGTCGGATCATCGGCGTGTTCCCAGGAATCACCAAGATCCATGTTGTGGCAAATCGCCACCACGACACGCCCTTTGTCGTCATAAATGCCGCGCCAACGGGCCTCATATCCGTCTTTTTCCGCCGTCCGGTGCGTGTACACGTATTGTTCGCCTGGTACCTGGTAGCGGTCGTCCAGATTAAATACCGTATGGAAAATCGGATCGCTATTCGGCAGATCTACGATGGGCCGGTCCGGAAATACCTTCTTCATGCTTTCGACGAAGGTTTGCCATTCCCACGTGCCGTGGAAGTCGTCACACATGAAAAAGCCGCCCCGCAAAAGATAGTCCCGCAATTTTGCCGCCTCCAGGTCCGTCAAGTCCCAATGCCCGACCTCCACGCCGTACAGCCACGGCCAGTTATAGATATCGTCGGCGTCCTCGGCCGCCACCGGCTGCTCTACCGAGCGCGCTTGTATTCTCGTAAGACGTCTCACGGCTGCGGAAAGGTGCCGGTCCGATCTCGGATAATCGATAGTCCAGTTTCCAGGGCGCCACATCGCGACGGAGCGGTACATGAAGCGCGCGAAAACCCATTCGCCCGGCACGTTCGCATCGGGAGGCATGGGAAGGTCGTTGTCGTTGTATTCCCAGCCAGGATATTCGCGAAATTTTCCAGGCTGCTGGGCTGCCCGGCCGGTCCGCTTGCCCACGCCAGTCGAATCGCTAAACGGCGCAGTGGCGCACAGTGCGCTGAAGAGCGCCAGGCAAGGGATCGCGAACAGAAGGACGCGCAACTTCATAATCGAAGTGGCTGGCGTCAGAATAGCATGCTGGCTCGAACCTCCTACTTTCGGCTCTCTTTCGACCTGTCCTCGATCAATCGTTTGGTCAACAGGACGAGGCCCAGCAGTTGCGTCCACTCCGACACGATGTTTCCGATTACCTGTCCCCACTTCCCGTCGGGACTCATTTTCAGGAAAAGCAACGTCCACAGCGCTCCGCTGATTCCGAGAAAGATACTGAGTGAGTGATTCCGAACACTCTCCGGAAGACGCCCCCGGAAGCCACGTATCGGCTGCCGGCTTTCTGCGGAACCGATCTCGTAGAAATACTTTGTTGCGATTACGGTCACGACCACGCCCGTCCAGTCCGCGATCGCATTGCCGAAGAAAGAGCCCCAGTGCGTTTTCGGGTTGGCGCGGAAGTAAAGCGCAATCCAGAGGACGAGAATGGCGAATGCAGCGATGCTGAGGTCATGATGTTTCAGAAACCCGATCTTTCCTTGGGGAACAGCTCTCCTGCTCATAGGACACAAGTGTCTCACCGGGTCGACCGCATGGTGTGGAAGCTCTGCCGCAAACGGGAGCGAGCTGCGTCGAACGCCGACGGCCGATCAAACCTCGGTCTGCCGCTGTCGCGGGTCGTAGTAAAAACGCTCGCGGATGATCTTGCCGTCCTGCCAAAGTTGGTAGGCCACCTCATCGAGGCGTCTCCGTTTACCCTCGCCATCTGTGATTTCAAAGATCCAGTTGATTGCGGCGCGATTCTCATCCACGACAAATGAATCCGCTCTATGAACGTGCATTCCCTGAATCGAATTTAGGAACTGTTTCTCCCTCTCGAGCAGCGCGGCGAGTCCAGTGCGGGGTGGATCGTTGTTCTCCTGCATGCTTGCATTTTCGGAGTAGAACTTTTGAATCGCCTCCACAAACTTTCCTTGCTCGACCAGGGCGATTAGTTCTTTCACGCTCTCACGCATAGATATCCGCGTCAAAACCGATGTCTACGGCTTGGCCGCTACATCTTGGGACAGCATCGCCGACGCGCGTGCCGACGTAAGCGGCGCGCCTCGCTCCGGACCTTTGAGATAACGTGAGGCAAACGTTAGGAACGTGGGCCAATTGGGCGCTGGCGTGTGTCCGCCGCTATGCTGCCGGAAGGCCACGTCGCCATCGATCAGCGTTGTCTCGATGGGAGGAAACTCTGTCGTGCCCATATCTTTCTTTCCGAGCAATGTATACACCGGGCCCGCTCCAGCTGCCGCCAGGAACATGCCCTTTGCGTCCACCCATCCGTCTCCGTGCTCGGCGGAACCGGCGCTGATTAATACCGGCCGTGGTGCGCACAGCGCTACCAGTTCATGGGAGTCTACAGGCAGATCGTTCCATGTCAGCGGCCCAGCGTATTTGAGAAAGTTCCCCGCCATCCAGTGGTATTCGTTGATACCGGCCACGTTCTCAACGAGTTCGCCCCAATTGCGCCGATGCAGCTTGGCCCCGCCTTCGCCGGACGAGCTGACATAGGCAATTGCGAAGCGCTGGTCATAGGCCATCGTCACCAGCGCGGCTTTGCCGTAACGCGAATGGCCCTCAATGCCCACCTGTTTCGCATTGACTGCCTTGTCTGTCTCGAAATAATCCAACGCGCGGCTGGCTCCCCACGCCCAGGCGCGCAAAGCACCCCAATCGTCGAGCTTGCGCGGCTCTCCGCGGTTCGCGAGGCCAATAATTCCGTCGGTCAACCCAGCGCCATTGTCCGGCTGGATGGTGGTCGCGAGAAGCACAGCGTAACCCCAGCCCTTTGCCAAAACCTGCTCCTGCCAGGTGGGACCTGGCGGGACCGGCGGAGGATTCGGCCTCCTTACTCCCGGCGGCCAGACGAATCCAAACTCCATAATCACCGGCACCGGGCCTGTCGCGTTAGCGGGTGTCGTCAGCGTCAATTGCATATCCACAGTTACAGCCGGATACAGGGAATTATCCACGTGCCCCACCAGGTGTTTGGTGACGACCGCCCCGCCAGCTTTCGTCTCACGCTCTGTGCTGGTAGTCTCCCAATGCACATTGGGTACATTTTGGGAAACGCGGCCGTATATCTCTCGGTCAAAGTCTTCCATAATCTGTGGCCGCCGCTGCGTCCACCACATCTTCAGCGTGGTAACCCTCTTACCGCCCTTAAATATCAGTGGATTGGGAAGCGTGGGATATGGATTAGCTTTCGATTCGTCGTAGTTGGCGGCGTTCGGAGCCTGAGGATTGCGGCCATCCGCTCCTTTCCGCAGTGACTGAATGTGCAGCAGATCCATCAACCGTTGATGATCCTGCTCGGCGGTCAGTTGTCCGGCGCGCGTAACTACTATTGCGAGCAGCCCTAACGCCAGCGAGTTTCGAAGCGATGTGGCAGTGAGCACGATTTCCTCCTCACTGCATTATGTTCGATTTAGAAACTAAATCGTGCCTGCAATTGCACAATCCGGCCGGACAGCGCGGCCTGCGATTGCCCAAACAACGGATTGCTGGTGGTTCCATTCGTGCTGATGATGTTTCCGTCGAAGGGATTGCCGCCGTTGTTCAAATTCACTAGATTTGTCTTATTGAAGAGGTTGAACAAATCCGCGCGGAATTGGAAGCGGGCGTTCTCGCCGAAAATGGGCAGCTTTGGCAGCCCAAAGGATTTCTGCAGTGCCATGTCCACGTTGAAGAAACCTGGACCCGTAAAAACATTTCGGCCGACCGACGGTGCGGGAGGAATGCCGGTAGCCGGAAACGATGGAACGGTGAGATACGCCAGCGCTCCATTCGGAAAATTTCCGTTCGGCTTCTCAAACGTTGCGTTGCCGTAATCGGTGCCGGCCCCGCCCAAATAACCGGCCGGCCGCAGGTTGCAATAGCCGCTGTTGGGATATACGAGATTGCAGCTTGTGTTCGTATAGAACGGCGTCCAGGGATAGCCGGTATGCGCATTCAGAATGCCGCTCAATTCCCAGCCGCCTAGAATCTTCTCCGCCCAGCCGCCATTCTTGAAAATTTGCGGAGTCCACAATCCATACAGCTTGAAATTATGCCGGACATCGAAATCCGCCGAGCCTTTGTAGTACTGCAGTCCATAGGGATACGGGCTCAAGAAGTAATCATTCGAGCCGTCGTCGATCGTATGGCTCCAACGATACTGAAAGTCCACCTGGAAGTTATGAGAGAAGCGCTTCTCCACTTCTGCCAGCAGTGCGTTGTAACTTCCATTCGCTTCGTTGCTGAAATAATAGAGATGCGTCACCTGCGGATTTAGAGGAGCGTATTGCAGGTTTAAATTGTTCTGGATGGTCAGGTGCCGGCTCAAGCTGCCTTGATAGCCTACCTTCGATACCCAATTGCCGCCCAGGTCGTATTGCGATTCGAGCGAAAAACGGTATGTCACCGGGGTGGGCAACTGAGTGGGAAAGCCCGTCAAATCTACGGTCGTTCCGTTTGCCGGCAGGCCGGTGTTCGGATCGAATTGTAGTACGGCAGCCGAATTTGCCGGAAACCCGTTGTAAGCCGTCGGATCGGTCGGCACCCGGTACAAAATGTTTGCTCCCGTCAGCGTTAGTCCTGCCACCAGCGGAGGGTTGCTGCGACCATTCAAGGTAACTGCCTCCTGCATCCGGTTGTACCCAATACCCGCCCCGGCGCGCAGTACCCATCGTTGGCTGGCAGGATTTGGCCGCCACGCAAATCCCACTTGCGGTCCCCAATTGTTTTTGCTCGCATTATAGAGATCACCGCCGACTTTCAGCCGCAGACCGGTCAAAGGATTGGGTAAGGACCCGAGTATCGGGTTGCTGATGTTGCCATACTTTTCGCTCACTGGGGTGAAATATTCCCATCGGAGACCCAAATTCAGCGTGAGGTTCGGGCGTAGTCTCCAGTCGTCTTGAAAAAAGAATCCGTAAATCGCGGAACGAATGTATTTTGTTGCTCGCGACGGGATCCCGCTAAGGGGATCAAAGTTACCTACCTCCTGGTAGGGAACGTCATTCGCCAGGTTCCAGATATTGCGGAAGCTATAGGTGGGCCGCCCGCTAGGAGCGGAGTTATCGTTGTCTTGTTCTTTATAGATGTCGACGCCGAATTTGAAAGAATGCGCGGCCTTCACCGAACTTACGGTGTCCCGCACGTTATACGTTGTCTGGTTCAGGATACTCGGCCCAGGTGCTCCTAGGTATTGCAAGTTGGCCGATCCCATGTTGTCTACCTGCGCCTGCGGTAGACCAAATGGAGCTTGTGGATTACTCGAAATTTCGTCCCAAAGCCATCGTGTCACGCCGACCCGCGCTTCGTTCAGCCACGATGGCGATATTGTGTGGGTCCATAGTGCGGTGGCCGCCTCGTTCGTGCGGTCATTGTGCCACAAGTTCGCTGCGCGCGCCGGTCCGTTGTAGGAAGTCTTGCTCACTGGTACAACGTACGTGCTAAATACGATTAGGTCGCGACTGGTCGCCTGGTAGTCCATGCGCCCGTTGAACTGCTGTGGATTAGTGCTTGTCGGACTTGTCGTTTGCACGTTCATAATGTCCGGAATACCATCTAATCCGCCGCCTATGCCCGGGCGACCGTTGTTAACGAAGGTCGGATCCGGTGTGCCCAATGGCAGATGCAGTGGCGACCCTATATCGAGCCCCAGCGGTTTACCCGTTGCGTCGGTGATCGCCTGGCAACCGCTCGAAAAACCAGCGGCCGCGCAGCCAAACGGAATCACTGCGTTGTAGGACACGCCCTCGCCCGGGTAGCCCGCATATTTTGCGGCGATACTATTGGGCGCGGCGCTCTTGATCGCGGCAAGAAACTGAGGTGTTTCGTACCAGCCGAAGTTGAGTGCCGTGGTGTCGCTGCGCAACGTCTCATACGAGAAAAAGAAAAACAGTTTATTCTTCACGATTGGGCCGCCGATGCTTCCGGCCCACTGGTTGAACCGGTCATTATCTCGCTGCACTAGTTTGTTGGGCCCGTTATAGCGCTGATAGGCGTTCAATCCCGGCCGTGTTGCCTTAAATAGCGCGCTGCCATGAAATTCGTTGGTCCCGTTTTTTGATACCACCAGAATTTGGGCCCCACTGTTCCGTCCATTCTCTGCGCTATACGGGTTCGATTGTACAGTTACTTCTTTCACCGATTCCTCGTTAGGTGTGATCACCGCCGCGCCGCCCCACGCCAGGCTGTTTACCTCCACGCCGTCGATCTGGAAACTATTTGAGGCATTGCGCGTTCCATTCGCACTGATCTGCACCTGATTCTCAGTTTGAAAAATGCTGCTCGTCGAGCCCGATCCCCCCGGCCCCGCGCTTCCGGGTAGATTCTGAGCGTTTGATCCATTCGCGGATCGCGAATTATCACCAAATGTTCCAGACGCGAGTTGCGCCACCATGAAGGGGTCGCGTCCGAATGTAGGCAACGACTGCACCTGTTGGCTCGAAAGCGTGCTCGAAAGCGTCGCGTTCGCGGTATCCAGCACGGGGTTTTCCGATGCACTCACTGTGACCGTCTGCGCCGTCGGGGCGCCGACCTGTAGCTGAATATCTCTTCCCTGTGCCTGTTCCGATACGATCGCTACGCCGCTGATCTCTTGCTTCACGAATCCGGTCTTTTCGACTGTTAGCGTGTAAGTACCCGGCGCTAGGTTGGAAATTGTGTACACGCCGGTGTTCGATGTGGAGGCGGTCTTAGTAGTGTTGGTCTCCGTGCTCGTTAGCGTGATCTTCGCGTCGGGTACGATAGAGCCCGTTGCATCCGTAACTGTTCCCTGTAAGGTTGCTCGATATTGCGCTAAGGCTCCTCCCGCACTCAGGGCCAAAATCGCGAGCGTCTTTTTCAATAACATATTCGCAACGCTTCCTGTCCATCAGAATAGACAGCTTTATGAAAGCCTTGTGCCTCCCGCAAATTTACTTGGTCACGCTAGCGTTACATGCACAAACCACGTATTTTCAGCGCGTTATCTTCGACAATAGTTTGACCCCGGACACATACTTCTATAGCGCCGGAAAAGTGTCCGCGCCGAGCAGTCTCGAACTCAACGGCGGCGGGCTCCCTGTAGACGAACATACGTTTCACACGCCGCCGAACGCGCTCCGCCTCACCTGGAAATCCATGCCACAAGGTGGTTGGGAAGCGGAAGTCCGCCTTTACGAGTGGCGCAATCGCCCCCTCTTCTTCCCCGGGAGTGTGCTTTCTTTCTGGTGTTACACATCCGACCCGATGGCCCAATTGCCACATCTGGTGCTACGAGATGCCTCGAAAAATTTCACGGCGCCGCTGGAAATTCACCGCAGTCTTCCTGGGCATCGCTGGATTCAAATCAAAATTCCCTTGCGCCAGCTCACGACTGCTTCGATCCATCCTTTCGATCTCCACCGCGCAACAAGCATCTTCTTCATCCAGGGTTCCGCGGATTCTAAGGCCCACACTCTGTTTCTCGACGACATCGAAATTGTGCCCGAGCAAGGCGCAGTGGGACATTTGGCATCTCCGTCTGGTCTAGTTGCTAAAGGTTACGAGCGACACGTCGATCTAACATGGAAACCAGGCGTCGACCAGACCGTCACCATTTATCGCTCTCTCGAGAACGGTTCTTTCGAGCCTATCGGTATCCAGGTACCCGGTGTAAATCGCTACACGGACTTCATTGGACGAGTGAACGCTCACGTGCGCTACCGCCTATCATCGACATCCGAACCCGTTTCCGCGGCAACTCATCCTATGACCGATGATGAGTTACTCACGATGGTCCAGGAAGCATCCTTTCGCTATTACTGGGATGGTGGGCATCCGGTTTCTGGCATGGCGCGCGAAAATCTTCCGGGTGACGACCGCATCGTTGCCACCGGAGCCAGTGGATTCGGCATCATGGCCCTGATCGTCGGCGTGGATCGTCACTTCATTACGCGCCAACAGGGTATCGACCGGCTTCTCACCATTACTCATTTCCTGGCTCGGGCCGATCGCTTTCACGGCGCGTGGCCCCACTTCATGGATGGTGCGACCGGGCGCCGTCTTCCGGTCTTCGGCATGTACGACAACGGCGCCGACCTTGTGGAAAGTTCATTCCTGATGCAAGGCTTGCTTGCCGCACGCGAATATTTCCACGACAAAGAACTCTCTAGAGAAATCACTGCGCTATGGGAGAGCGTCGAATGGGATTGGTTCCGTCGCACACCGCAGGGGCCATCGCTTTATTGGCACTGGTCGCCCGAATACTCCTGGCACATCGATCACCCGCTGAACGGCTGGAACGAAGTTCTGATCACATACTTGCTTGCCGTCGCATCGCCCACTCACTCCATCCCTGCCGCTCTTTATGATTCGGGCTGGGGCGGATACCCGAAGGAATTCAACGGCCCGCTCTTCTTCACGCACTACTCGTATATGGGCTTCGATCCTCATAACGGATACTTCAAAGACCTTTGCCAAATGGCCTTGGTGAATCACACCTATTGCGGCCAAAAAGGCTATCCCAAAGGCATATGGGGCCTCACCGCGGTCGACGGCCCCACCGGCTATGTACCGTATGAACCCAATCCGTCGCTCGACGACGGCACTATCGCCCCAACCGGCGCCATCTCGTCTTTCCCCTACACCCCGAAGCTCTCACTTGAGGCCCTTCATCACTTCTATCGCGATCTCGGGCACAGCCTGTGGGGAATCTATGGCTTCCGTGACGCTTTCAATCTAAAAGAAAATTGGTTCTCGGGCATCTATATGGGCCTCAACCAGGCGCCCATGGCCGTGATGATCGAAAATTACCGCACCGGGCTGCTTTGGAAAAGTTTCATGGCCAATCCCGAAATCGAGCGTATGGTCGAGCGCATCCATTTGGAGCCTTGACCTTCTTCATTTGATGCTTTGATAACTTTGCGGGTGGAGTGACCGCGCCCACATATCTTGCGCTATTGCGCGGCGTCAATGTTGGCGGCAAGAATTGCCTTCCGATGCGGGATTTGGTTGAGATGTTTGTCAAAGTCGGCTGCACCGACGTGCAAACGTACATCCAAAGCGGTAACGTTCTGTTTCGCGGTAGTCGCGCCACCGCTGAAGCCGTTCCTGTCCGCATCTCCGAGCAGATTGCCGGGCGCTTCGGCTTCCGAATTCCTGTGATTCTGCGCACGGCCGAACAACTCGCCACCGCTGTCCGCGATAATCCTCTTTCCCGCATCCCTCTCCCGCACCGTGGAGCCAGTATTCGGGCAACTCAAGACCTGCCAGAAACTGACCATGATGTCCCGGCGCAGCCTGGCCGCGTGCGAAAGCGAATGGCTGCTCGCCTGCACCGCCCACAATCTGCGGAAGCTGCACCGGCACCGCATCGAGGGATGACGGTCAAAGGGCCAGTCCCCGGTGGCCAGGCCCTACAAGATCGCCCGAGATCACGACTCGCATCCCGTGTCGCATCCAGGATCCTCGGTCTGGCCCCTCCAGCGAGGGCTTTGTGCGACAGGCTGATTTATGCATCGACGTTTTCGGAGCGATTGTCCTCATCTGCCGCGATGACGAGCGTCTTCTGAGGTCGAGGGCTGTGGCCTTGCCGAAAGCACTTCGCGAGCGTCGGCTCGGTCCGGCTGTTATGGTCGGCCCGCGAACCCGGGCTTCATGTCTAGGGCCGGGCTCCGCAGGTCAGGCAGGCGAACCCGGCCGGCGGGTGCCCGCCGCAGTTCGCGCACTCCATCGTGAGCTGTGCTGGGGAGAGGCCGAAGATAGCGGCCAGTCGCTCAACCTCTTGAGTGGTGAATCCCCGCTGCCTGCCGTTGCGGCGGCCTTCGGCGGCGCACACGGTGGAGTTACTCGGCCAGCCCATCAGCTCGCCGAGCTTGGCCTGATTCCAGCCGTGCTGCTGGCGAAGGACCCGGATGTTCGCGCCGACGACAGCAGCCCGGTCCTGCGGGATCTCATCGACGCGGCGGAATCGTCCGGTCATCACGCACCCGCCTGCCAGATGACGCGGTAGGACCGGAAGGCTCCGGGGCGGCTGACGTACCGGTTCGCCGCCAGCATCGCGAGCGCGTTGCAGGTCACCCGGACGGACACCTTGTACTGGCTGGCGAGATCGGCGGCTGGCAGGATGTCGCCCCGGCGGTACTGGCCGGACTCGATCTTGCCGCGGAGGATCCGGGCGAGCTTGACGTACTGGGGTGAGTAGTCGGCGTCGATGTCGTGGAGCATCGGCAGGTCTGAGATGTCGGCCATGACCGGTCATGCCTCCCGGGCGAGTACCGCGAAGACCACCTTCCCGCTGCCTTCCGCGGCGCCAGCCCCAGTGAGCCGACAGTGCCTCGACGATCTGCAGGCCCCGGCCCTGCTCGCTGCCGGCTGGCGTATCGCGCCTGACGGGGCCTTGCGGGGAGGAGTCCGACACGGCGATGGTCACCGCGGCCGGGCTCCCGGCATGGGTGAGCGTTACCCCGATCGTCTTGGTGCCGTCTTCGCAGGCGTGCTGGACCGCGTTGGCGACCAGTTCGGACGTGATGATCTCGGCGTCGTCCGCGTACTCGCCCAGCCCGTGCAAGCCGAGCGCGGCCCGGACACGCCGCCGCGCTACCGGCACTGATTCCGGGGATGCCCGGCAAGGCGAGTGCGATCAGCCGCGGGTCGGCTTGTGTTGCTGTCCTGGCCATTGACCTCGGGTCCCTTCGTGCCTGCTTCTAGTGGCAGCCTGCACGTGCGCGGACCCGCAGCCTGGTAGTCATTGTGTGGCAGATGGCAAACGGCCGGCAGGCTTGGCAAACCCGGCCTGCTATACGACGGGGCACCCTCGGATGTCCGAGGATGCCCCGTCGCGCGATAGGTGGCGCGACGGTTACCTGATCGCCGCGGTGAACGCCCGCCATGCCTCAGCGGTGAACGTGAGCACCGGGCCGCTGCGATCGGCCGTGTCGCGGACCAGCACGGCCTCGGTCGTGGCGACTTCTACGCATTCGCCGCCGTTGGAGCCTGAGTAACTGCTCTTGCGCCAGTTGCTGTCCATTCCTTGCACATCCGCTCTATCAAGGCCAGGGACTCCGACCCCCGGAGCGCCTCGTTCCTGAGCGTATCGAAACGGGTCAGCAGCCCGGCAATGATGTCAGCGTCCTCGAACACCTGGCCAGCGACCGCGGTCTCGACGTAGGCGGCGCGCCCGGCGACCGCGAAACCGCCGAGCAGCCCGGCATGCGCGATGCTCGGCACCACCTGGACAGTGACGTTGGGCAGGCGCGCCAAGCCGGCGAGGTGGGCCAGTTGCGCTGCCATGACGTCCGCCGACCCGACGCAGCGATGCAGCACGGCCTCGTCCACCAGGAACCACGCGGCCGGGGGGTCGTCCCGGATCAGGACAGCCTGGCGTGCCAGCCGCGCGGCCAGACGCTCGCTCACCTGGTCCTCGGTCACGCCCGGTTCGACGGTCAGGATTCCGCGGGCGTACTGCTCGGTCTGGAGCAGTCCGGACAGGACGCCGAGCTGCCAGATGCGCAGGGTCGCGGCCTGCTGTTCGTGCTCGACCCAGCTGCGGAACCACGGCGGGGTGGCGATCCAGGTGCGGGACTCGGCGTAGAACTCGCCGAACCACCCGTCGCGGTCGGGGAACGCCCGGTCGCACATCTGCGCGAACAGCTCCGTGGGCGGGCGCTTGCCGTTCTCGATCCGGGAGATCTGCCCCGGGTCATAGCCGATCCGCTGCCCGAACTCCGCCAGCGTCCACCCGGCCGCGCGCCGGGCCCGGCGCACCTGCTGCCCGAAGTACCGGACGGGGTTGCTCGTGCCATAGCTCATCGGCGGACTCCCGGGGCAGGGGCCGGCAGGGCCGCGGGAACGGGCGCACAGTGAGCGACCGGACGACCCTGCCGGGTGAGCCACAGCCTACCTATCATTTGCAAATGTTGGCAACACTGGCATATGTAGGCGACGTTACCGCAGGTCAGGGACATAGGATCATGATCACCTATGTCCCTGCCAGACAAGCGAGACCGCATCAGCCACCGTGCGCCACGGTTGCTGTGGCAGCAGGTCTATGACGACGTGATGAGCGATATCCGCTCTGGCGCCCTCGCCGTTGACGACCGGCTGCCGAATGAGCTGGAGATGGCCGAGCAGTACGGCGTGAGCCGGGACGTGATCCGCAGGGCGAAGGAAGAGCTAGCCGGACAGGGATGGCTGATCGTGCTGCAGGGCCGCGGTACATTCGTCGCTCATCCTGCCCCAGGCGACAGCCACTAGGCCACGACCACTCCAGCGCGACCTCATCGCGGGAGTTGCCCGGGCGGGGAAGGCCGCCCCTCCTATTCGTGAGCCGATCGGGTCTGCCCTACGTGTTACTTCATGGTGTGGTCAGCTGGCCACGCTACTGACAGGCGACAGGCGAGCGACCGAGGGAACGGGCAGCACGCCAATGGCAGTGAACCCCGCCGAGATGCGGGGAATCGCGGAACGCGCCTGCGCGCGTCCGGACATGCCGGGCGCTCGCCCTGGGCGTGAGTCCGGCACGGTCATTTCCGCCTCGCCTGGGGTCGGCGGGCCATGGACGTAGCGACCGGCTGGACCGGGCGCGCCGCGTGCGCGTTGCAGGCCGCGCTGCGGATGAGCAACGAGGCGTTCGCCGAGCACCTGGGAATCGCCGTGCGCACGGTCGCTGCCTGGCACCAGAAGCCCGGCCTGCGACCGCGGCCGGAAATGCAGCAGGTGCTTGACGCCGCGCTCGCGCGGGCACCTGCCGCGGCCGGGGAACGGTTCGCCGTGCTGACCGGCGAACCTGCCCGCGCCGTGAACGCCCGGGCAGACGACGACGGCGCGGCGGCCGAGGCTGAGCACAGGCTCATTACCGACCAGAACATCAGCAGGGCCCTCAGCCGCCTGGACCAGCTTGCAGCATGGGAACCGGGAACGGCCCGCCGGACGGTCGCGGCCCGGCTCGCCGGCCTCGACACGCGGGACCTGCTCGACCGGGCGAGCCGCCGAAGCCGCATCGGCCGGGATGATGTCGCCGATGCCCTGGGCAAGTACTACCGGTGCCAGGCCGCCGGGCACGGCCGGTACGGCGCGCGCTGCGGGCACGACGGCCCGGAGATAGTGACCAGCGTGCTCACCTGTCCTGACTGGCTGGACCTCGACTGCCCGCTGACCGCCGGCCATGACCGGCTCACGCACGCCGGCCCGGCCGCCCGCGCTGATGTCCCGCTTGACGCGGGGGCGGCCGACGCGGCCGCCCAGCGGCTAGCCGAGACGCTCGTGGCGGGTACCCGGTTCGTGGACATGCCCCTGTACCGCCTCACCGACATCCGCGTCGGGAAGGGCGAGATCGGCGGTTCGCTGGGCATCACGCCGTTCGCCTCGTACGCGCTGACGCTGGATCTCCTGGAAGGAGAGCTGGCCGACGCCCTGGCGGCAGGGATACCGCCCGAGCCCGGTTCGCTGCCGCTGCGGGACCGCTACCTTCCGGACCTCGCGTCGGTTCTCGGCGTGGCCGGCCGGCTGTGCGCCGGCGGGGCGCTGGCCCTGTGCGCGTTCGCCCGCCCGGCCGACCCGTACCGGGGGCCCGCCGATTACGCGCTCCTGGTGCAAGAGCGCTCCAGTAGCGTGGTCAACGCCACGCGGCAGCTGGCGGTCATCCCGAAGGGCTTCCACCAGCCGCTGGCCGACTTCTGCGGTGACGCGAAGATCGCGGCGACGCTGCGCCGGGAGATGGAGGAGGAACTGTTCGGCCGCCAGGACATCGACAACACGGTCGGCGAGCAGCACGCCGCCGACCCGCTGCACCCGTCGCGCTTGTCCGCGCCCATGCGCTGGCTGCTCGCGGAGAATCCCGGCGCGTTCCGGATGGAATGCACGGGGTTCGGCCTCAACCTGGTCAGCGGCAACTTCGAGTTCGCCTGCCTGATCGTCATCGATTCTGACGAGTTCTGGTCCCGGTTCGGCGGCCAGATCGAGGCGAGCTGGGAATCGTCATCGCTGCGTCAGTACTCCAGCCTGGACGGCGGGTCGCTGGCCGCGCTCGCGGATGACAGCGGCTGGAGCAATGA
>CAVRLR010000009.1:0-218656 GCA_963722155.1 Bryobacterales bacterium
TGGAATTCGCTGAAATGTTCGATGAGCACGAACCGAACGCCCGCCCTCATCTGATCGACGCGCACACCTTCATCACCTACGAAAAACAGATTGGCAATTTGCAACTCCAGGAAGCCCGCCTCGCTCGCCGCCGCGAAAAGGAAATCGCCGAGCTGCGTAGCGTGCAGAACGAGCGCACAGGGCATTTGGTGCCCGTTGTGCGGGCTCAGGAGTCACGTATCCAAAAACAACAAAGTCAGACACCCGAACTGTCAGGCGACGGGTTCGTTTTTTCAACTGAACAAATCGAGCGCGACAGCGAAGTATCTATGCTTCTGCCTCCCGACTCCTGGCTCCTAGCTCTCGAACCCCGTTAGAACATCAGCTTTAACGCAAACTGAATCTGCCGCGCCGGAAAAGTGCTGCGAATGGTCCCGAAAGCCGCATCGGAAATATTGGAATCCGGAATCGCGAAATTCGTGTGGTTTAGCACGTTGAAAAATTCGGAGCGGAACTGCAAGCGGGCGCGCTCGGTGATGCTGAAGCTCTTGTTGATGCCGAGGTCCCACTGCCAGAAACTTGGGCCGCGGAAAGCGTTGCGCCCCGCATTGCCAAAGGGCGCGTTCGCGGGCGGAATAGCGAATGTATAGCCGCCATAGTAGTGATTGATGGTGTCCGAGGCGCCCGAAGGATTCACGACAACGTTGGGCCGCATGATCGCTTCGCCGCGATAGTCCGGAATGCGGCCGGTCACGTCGTTGGCCGCGCCGGGTGTGTAGGAGACATCAAGCGGAGTACCGGAATTGGCGGTATTGATCGTGTTGATCTGCCAACCGCCGAGGATGGCGTCGTAGAAGCGATTCCAATTCGCGCCATGCATACGCCCGCGGCCGAAAGGCAAATCGAAAACCAGGCTCGTAGTGTTGATGAATTCGACGTCGAGGCTGGAAGGGCCGCGCTCGTGCTTCAGATCGTAAATATTTTGTGGATTAGCGACATAGTAACCGGAGCCCGATTCGAGTGCCTGCTCGGAATCGGTAAGCGACTTCGACCATGTGAAAGAGTTCAAGAAATACAAACCGTGCGAGAAACGATGTTCGAACCGAGCCGATAGGCCGTTGTAGGTTTGAATGCCGGCCGGATTCACCCAGGTGATGGCGCCAAACGCCTGATTGGGACGGCGCGCCTGAATGCCGAGCGTGCCGCTACCTACATTAGGAAGGGCCTGATTGTAATCGGCAACGATCGGCAGGCGCGAACTGTGATTGCCGTTGTAGCCCACCTCGATCAGGCTGTTTCCGGGAAGTTCGCGCTGGATGGAGAAGAACCAGGCCTGCACATAGGGCCAGCGCGTGTCTTTCGGAATGTAGCTGATGTTGGCGTTGACTGGCGAGAAGCTAGCGGGGCTGTCCAGGCTGGGCGGGTAGCCGGATTGGGTCGTGATGAAGCCGGGCGGCAGTTTGCCGTTCGCTAGAGATTGATTCACGGTGCCGATGACGACTTGTGGGCCATTGATGCCGAGCTCGTCGGCGCTTCCGAGGCGGTTTAAATGTACGTAGCTGATGCCGTAGCCCGCGCGCACGACGGTCTTGGGATCGACGGTGTAAGCAAGGCCGACGCGTGGCGCCCAGTCCTTACGGTCCGGATTCACGAGCGTGCGATCGTATGTGCTGCCGTTTTTGGCTATCAGGATAGAGTTAGTAGCCGGATCGAAGTTAGAGAGAACATTATCGCGCTCCCAGCGCGGAGTGGCATATTCATAGCGCAATCCGAGGTTGAGAGTCAGTTTGCTATTTACTCGAAAATCATCCTGAATGTAGCCGAAATACTGGCGCTGGCGGTAACTGCCTACCAGGTAATTAGCGAGCTGAACCTGGCTGGGAAGGCCGAAGATAAAGTCGGCGAGGTTGTAACTGGTGGAATCGTTGGCGACAGTGCAGTTCGAGGCGAGGCCGAGTTGGCCGCAGCTTGGCTTGCTGAAGCTTCCCGAATAGGCGCTCAGACCATAGACCGGGTTGATGTCCATCACTTCGGTGTGAATGATGCCCATTTCGAAGCCGACCTTAAGAGCATGCCTGCCTCGAATCCAGGAGTAGTTAACTTTAGGATCCCAGGAAGTCGGGTTCTGAAATTGCGGGTTTGTGGCCTGGCGTCCGATTACGCCCGAGTAGCCGCCGATGTTTTGGGTGTTCAGGCCGCCGGTGAGAAATGGCGCAGTTGGGAGGCCGGTTAGCCCATATTGATCGAGCGCGCTCTGGCCGCCTAGAAAAGGCGGGAATTTGCCACCGGTAATGTGAGAGAAGCCGAGGCGGACGTCGAGCAGCGAGGAAGGGGTCAGGGTCCAGGTATAGGAGAACGCGGCATTCTGGGCAAGAATTCGGACATTGCCGTTTCCACTGCCGCCGGAGGGTCCTGGGAGATCGGGTTGGTAGAACTGGTTATCTTTGCGCTGGCTGAAGCGGACGAAGGTGGACATGCGGTCGTTGATCTGGTAGTCGACTTTGGCATCGAACTTATCGGCGTAGTCGCGGGTCAGAAGCGGAGCCTGGTAGTCATTGGAGCGGCCCGGACCGGTTGGGGCAGGAAGCTCGTTCAGAACTTTCGCCGCAAACGGATTGATGCTCGATATCGGGATTGGTGTGTTTGCGGGATAGACAGCGCCGGTGGCCGGGTTAACGACAGGGGCTGACAGAATCCCGTTACGCTCCGGGATGGTAGGAATTGTGTCGAAGACCAGCGCGTGCTGTAGGGAACGATAACCTTCATAGTCGCCAAAGAAGAAGAGCTTGTTCTTGATAAACGGGCCGCCAATCGTCGCGCCGAATTGGTTGCGCTGCAATGTTGGCTTCACGAAGACGGGCGGCGGGACGAAGATGAAGCCTACCGCATTCAGGTCGGTATTGCGCAGAAATTCATAGGCGGTGCCATGAATCTGATTGGTCCCTGACCGCATGGCGGCGTTCACAACCGCGCCGCCGACGCGGCCGTATTCAGCGCTGTAGTTACTGGTTATGACCTTGAACTCGGCAATGGCGTCGGGCGAAGGCTGGGCAACTTGATTCGAGTAGCCTTGATTGCTGGTTGAATAAGCATTATTGTCGACGCCATCCAGCATGAAATTGTTATAAGTGCTGCGAAAACCATTGGCGTTGAAGGCGCCTTCACGGGGCGGCACGGCGTAGGCGTAGATGGAGCGATGGACGTTCGTGGCGAGCAGGGCGAGGTCGGAAAAATTCCGGCCATTGAGCGGAAGCTCCACGATCTGCTGTGTGTTGATCACTTGACCCTTTTCGCTCGAGTCGGTTTCGAGTACAGCGGCCGCGCCGTGTACCTCGATGAACTGATTCGAAGCGCCGACCTGAAGGCTGATATCGACACGCTGGCGGGCATTTACGTTAACGCGGACATCACTGGTAGTGAATTTCGTGAAGCCTTCGTGTTCGACAGCCATAGTGTAGAGACCGACCTTGACATTGAAGAAGTCGTAGTTGCCGCTGTCGTCAGTAACAACCTTGTTTTCGATGCCGGTTTCCTGGCTTGTGAGAGTAACCGTGGCTTTCGGAACGGCGGCGCCGGTGGGATCTTTGACGGTGCCGAGAACCTCAGCGGACTCGAACTGGCCGACGAGTAAAGTCGGGACTAAAATGCACGAGAGATATAACGCAATTACACGTAAACGCATGAAATTACCCCTGAAACAGTCTTCAAGTCTATCTCACAAATGTTGCGCTGGAATGACAGAAGCGAGCTTGGCTATCCGCCTGCCAGCAGATCCCTGTGCCGGAAGCATCCTATAAAGTGATCGTTGACCATTCCGGTAGCCTGCATGAAGGCGTAGCAAATCGTTGAGCCCACGAAGGTGAAGCCGCGTTTAGCAAGATCCTTGCTCATCGCGTCTGATTCCGGGGTGCGGGCAGGCACGTCCTGTGGTCTCCGCCGGCCTGGTTGCAGCGGGCGTCCGCCGGTGAACTTCCATATGTAGGCGTCGAAGCTGCCGAATTCCTTCTGCACCGCCAGGAAAGATTGCGCGTTCCGGACGGCGGCACGAATTTTCAGACGATTGCGCACGATGCCTGCATCTTCGAGCAGCGCTGCAATTTTTGCTTCGCCGTAGCGGGAGATTTTTCGTGGATCGAAGCGATCGAATGCGGCGCGGTACGCCGGGCGTTTGTTTAGAATAGTGAACCAGCTCAGGCCGGCTTGCGCGCCTTCGAGAATCAGGAATTCAAAGAGGGGGTGATCGTCGTGAATGGGCACGCCCCACTCCTGGTCATGGTAGGCCATCATGAGAGCGTTACCTTCGGCCCATGCGCAGCGCGTCATCCTGCCTATTATCGCGAGCTTGCCAGCTACCATTGAAGATTCGACGTTGACGCGCTATGACGCAGACCGCTACCCGCAGGAGATCACCATTCACTCTGATCAGCGCCCGCTTAGTGGCGTTTCTGGCGGTGCTGGGCCCCGGGTTCATCACCGCGAATGTAGACAACGATCCCGGAGGAATACTCACCTACTCGCAGGCCGGTGCGCAGTTTGGCTACCAGCTTTTGTGGACGCTGATTCCGACAACGATTGCGCTGATCGTGGTCCAGGAGATGGCCGCACGCATGGGAGCGGTTACTGGCAAAGGCCTATCGGATCTGATTCGCGAGGAGTTTGGGCTGCGTGCGACCTTTTTCACTATGGTCGTGCTTGGCTTAGCTGATTTCGGAAATATTATTTCGGAATTTGCGGGACTGGCGTCCGGTATGTCTATTTTCGGCGTGAGCAAATATATTGTCGTGCCGATAGGCGCGGCAATCGTCTGGACGCTGATCGTGCGGGGCCGTTATAAGCCGGTAGAACGGATTCTGATTGTCGCTTCGCTGCTGTATTTTGCGTACCCGGTTTCCGCGTTTCTCGCGAAACCGGACTGGGACCTGGCGCTAAAACAAACATTCGTGCCTGCGCTCAGCAGTGATCCTTCCTACCTGGTACTCATCGTTGGATTGATCGGGACAACGATTACCCCCTGGATGCAGTTCTATCTGCAAGCTTCAGTAGTGGAGCGGGGTGTCGACACGCGCCACTATGGGCTGTGCCGCCTCGACGTAATTTTGGGGTGCATCATCACGGACGTGATTGCGTTTTTTATTGTGGTGGCTTGCGCCGCCACCATTTATCATTCGAACCAACACGAAATAACGGATGTAGCGCAGGCCGCATTGGCCCTCAAGCCATTTGCCGGAAAGTTCGCTGCGCTCTTGTTTGCGATCGGATTAATCAATGCATCGCTACTGTCGGCGGCGATTCTGCCGCTGGCGACCTCTTACAACATCTGCGAAGGGTTGGGATTCGAATCCGGAATTGACAAGCGCTTCTCCGAAGCCCCCATTTTCTATTGGTTGTATACGCTGCTGATCGGTGGTGGAGCGGCTATAGTACTAATCCCGCGTCTCCCGCTATTAAAGTTCATTCTTTTTTCACAGGTTGCGAACGGAATTTTGCTACCTTTCGTGCTCGTATATATGCTTTTGCTGGTGAACCGGCCGCGGCTAATGGGAACGTTTAGAAACAAACCGTGGCAAAACGGAGTGGCCTGGACGACCGCAATTATTATGATCGTTTTGACCGGCGCGCTCATCTACAATACAGTGCTGGGATAAGACCCAGCTTCGTAGTTTTTCAGATCATCCTCATTATTATGTGTCCGGCATGTCTCTCAACGAAGGTGCGTAGCTCTCACCACCGGTGGCGTGATTTCATACCGCTCCTATTGCACGCCAAACCGCTACGATGTCAGGTCTGTTACCACCGTTTTTATGTTTGGCCGTGGTTGCGGAAGTTTGAGAACAGCAAACGCTAGCGGGCAAATCCGCTGCGTGTCGGTGGCGGCGGATGTGAATGTCGGATAGCGCGCCAGAGAACATCGTTTAGATCGTCGTCGTCGGCCCGGTCGGCGTCAGAGAAATCCATACGCGCAGAGGCGGCCTCTCCAGGACCGTTAGCGGGATTGCGGTCTGTCAAAGAGACTTTTGGCTCGATTACAGTGTAGGGCTGCAGATTCGGTGTACGGCTGAAACCCCGGAACATGGGCGGCGCGGCGGCGTCGAAATGGGTCATGGGCCGTAATCCAGTAATGAGTTCCATGGTCCGTAATATGCTGGCCTGGTTGTACATAGAGCTGTCGATGGTTCCGCGCTGAGTAAATGGCGAAATGATCCAGGCAGGCGCACGATGGGAATCGACGTGATCCGGTCCGTTCTGTGAATCGTCTTCGATGATGAACAGCGCCGTCGATGGCCAGAATTTGCTGTGCGATACGGCGTCCACCACCATTCCCACGGCATAGTCGTTTTGCGCGACGTAGGAAAACGGAGTGAGCGTTCCACCTTTGACGCCTTGGGTGTGGTCGTTGCCCATGCGCAGAATGGTCAATTGAGGCCCCTGGCCCTTGGCGTCGAATTCCTTCCATTCTCGGATGAATTCTTTGGCACGATCCACATCGGAATACTCAAGATCGAAGCCGCGATAATTCATGTCAACGTACGGGATGAGCGCGCGATCCTTCACGCTCGCGATCTGCGTAGTGCCGGTTACGTTTTTTAGCGGGATGTTCGTCGTCCACTGGCCGTAGTCACGGATGGTGACGCCCGCTTGCAGAGCGTTATCCCAGAGGTAGCCAGCGGGTGGAGTATTAGCGGGTTCTCCTCCCTCGAAATCATAAGCGTGGCCGCGGTGCCCGTACGTATTGGGCCAGAGCTTCACAGTGTAATCGGGGGCGATGGCGGCGGAAGCCCAGTTGTGGCCTTCGGCACTGACGTCGGCGTTCTCGTAGAAATTATCATAGAGAACGAAATCGCGCGCCAGGCGATGGAAATTCGGTGTGATTTTTTCGCCGAAGAGAACCAACGACTTGTCACCATTTCCCTTTTCGAGATCGCCGAGCACCTGGTCGTACGTGCGATTCTCCTTGATTACATAAATCACGTGCTGAATAGGCGAGTCGTGTCCTTCCGAGCGCGAGAAATAAGCCTGCTGCCGGTCGAGAACGGGTCCGTAGATCATTTCATCTCTGTACGGAGAATTGCTGACTACGGTCTGGGTGAAAGTGTGCAGTTGATCGTTATCGGGCTCGGGTAGAAACGACGCGGTCCCCGTTTGGATATGCCCGACATATTCGACCGCGGCGGGCGTGTTGCCGCCTTCGTGCAGGGGTGCGGGGCGAAGAGTAGGGTTCGGACCATGCGGATTCGGGCGACTGCCGAGTCCCTTGCCGTTAATGATGGCCAGTTCGTTGCCGGGCAGCGAGCGAATTGCGGTGGGATACCAACCAGTGGGAATGAACCCTGCAACACGGCTATGCGGCGAAGAGATATCGGCTTCGAGGACGGCGTTCCCGTCCGAACAAACGACGAACAAGCGATTACCGCGCTCGTTAGTGGCCAGGGCCGAGGGTGTCATGCCGAGAGGCTGTAGTGGCGTAAGGGAAACGTTGATGGTTTCGAGCATGTCGAGGGCGCCATCCTTCGTTACGCCAAATGAATAGGCGCTGTTGGTGTTGGAGGTGGTGACGAATAGCCGCGCTACGTAACTCGACGCGCCTTCTTCGGCGGGAGCGGGTTTGTTCAGCCACAGCATGTCAGTGGGGTGGGGTGCCACGCGCACTTTGGTTACGAGCGTACCGGTCGAAGCCTGGTGCTGATAGATCGCTGCGTCGCCCCAGCTACTGATGACGAGTTCGCGACCGTCGGGAGTGACCACGACGCGATAGGGTCGATGGCCGGTTTTCCAGCGATCGGTCATGCGGCCGGATCGGAGATTGATCACTGCGATGCTATCGCCGGAGACATCGGCGGCGTACAGCAAGTGGGCATCGGGCGAAAGCTCGACATCGCCGATCAAAGAGTTCCCCTTTTGAGCCAAGTTCGGTACGGCGGCGAATTCACGGGCGCGGGTGAGGGCCCCAGTTTCGGGGTTCAGTGAAAACTCGAACACTTTTCCGGTAGTTCCACCGCCGACGTAGACCAAGTCACCGGCGGGCGCCACCGTGAGTCCCAGCCAGCAATCCGGCATGGGTGTGCGGCCGATTTCCGTTTTCTTCTTAATGTCGATTGTGCTGATACTCGGTGGGTCGTACCCGGCATTCATCACCAGAAGAAACTTGCCGTTGGCGGAGAGCGCGGTGCTCATCGGAAACGTGCCGAGCGGCACTTGCTGTCCGGCGGGCCGGATCGTCCATCCGCTGTTGAGCAGAAAACCACCGTCGGGCAGCGGGCCGACTCTTTCACGCGCCGACTGTTGTAAAACGGTGTTCTGCATCATGACCAATCCGGTCAGCGCAGCTATTCCTGTAACGAGCAATTTCATTCTGTGAACCTATGTGCGATGGGAAAGCGGCGCCCCACGCCGAACGCTTTGGCGGTGATGCGCAACCCGGGCGCAGCCTGCTGCCGTTTGTATTCGTTGCGGTCGACCTTACGGATGATATCGCGTACCATTTCCTCGGGGAGATTGGCCTGGCGCGCGATTTCGGGGACGGATTCGTAGCGCTCGACGTAACCGGCGAGTATGGCATCGAGCATGCTGTATTCAGGAAGGCTGTCGGTATCTTTTTGATCCGGACGAAGCTCGGCCGAAGGTGGTTTGGTAAACGTATTTTCGGGAATCGGCGGCGGCAGGCCGCGACATGTGAAGTGCGAATTGGCGACGCGAGCCAAACGGTAGACCATGGTTTTGGGAACGTCGCTGATCACGGACAGCCCGCCGCACATGTCGCCATACAGGGTACAGTAGCCTACGGCAATTTCACTTTTATTACCGGTGGTAAGGACGAGTGAACCAAATTTGTTCGAAAGAGCCATTAAGGTCATGCCGCGCAGCCGGGATTGCAAGTTCTCTTCGGTCGTGTCGGTATTGAAACCGGCGAATAACGGCGTGAGCGTTTGAATCATGGCGCGATAGGCGGCATTGATGGATACAACTTCGAAGCGTATGCCGAGATTGTGGGCGAGCGAGCGTGCGTCCGTGAGGCTGTGTTCGGAGGAGTAAGGGCCCGGCATGCCAACGCCAATCACGTTCTCCTTGCCGACGGCTTCAGCGGCGATGGCAGCCACAAGGGCGGAATCGATGCCGCCACTCAGGGCGATCAGAACGCTGCGGAACCCGCACTTGCGGATATAGTCGCGGGTACCGAGCACGAGCGCTTCGAAGGCAGCTTCGTCACCTACCAAGTGATTGGCATGATCGTCTCCGAAGCCGGTGGAACCGTCGAAAACGACCAGATCTTCCTCGAAGGATTTCGCGCGGGCTGCCACGTCGCCGGCGGCGGTCATGGCGAAGCTCGAACCGTCGAAGATCAATTGATCGTTGCCGCCCACCATGTGAACGTAGACCACCGGGACGCCAAAGCGGCGCGCGGTCGCGCGAAAAATCGTCTCCCTTTGCTGGCGCTTGCCGATGTTCCAGGGGGAGGCGTTGATGGAAATAATGAGTTCGGCGCCCTTCTGCGCGAGTTCTTCTATAGGATCGCGACTATAACGGCGGCGCTCCCAGAACTGCTTGTCGTTCCAGGCATCTTCACAGATGGTGATGGCGGTTTTGCGGCCGCCTATCCGGCAAAGGTCCTGCGAGGTGGCTGGTTCGAAATAGCGCGCTTCGTCGAAGACATCGTAGTTGGGCAGCAGCATTTTGGCCTGCGACCAGGAAATGCGGCCATTCGAGATGAGGGCGGCGGCATTCTGCGCGCGGATGGCTGCGTTGGGTGGGGAGGAAGCGACGTATCCGACGATCAGCGCGGCGTGCAATCCCGCGGCCTCGTCGGCAACCGCCTGGAGGGTCGCGGCGGTGCGGTCCAGAAAGGATTGCTTTTCGACGAGATCGCGGGGCGGATAACCGGTCAGGGCAAGTTCGGGAAAAGCTACGACGTCCGCGCCCGCCTGTTCGCCGCGACGTGCAAAGTCGAGAATCTTAGCGGCATTGGCTTCGAGATCGCCCACCGTATTATTGATTTGGGCCAGGGCGATTCGCATTGGAATTCTCATTGTATCGGCGAAGGTATTCTTGTGAACGCGTGGCCGGCCGGGTGCGTCTTATTGATTAAATAGCGCTAGGCTAGAAGGGAGGGAACATGCGACTGATTGTGCTGGTAGCCATTGCGCCGTTGCTAGCCTGGTCTCAGTACCCGAATCGGCCAGCCGCACATGCGCCCGCACCGTTCGCGCTCGGAGGCCCGCCACCGAGGACGGGGAGCGCGGCCCGACCGCCGCGCGCGCCGACGCCCATCGGCGGATTGCCATATGGAGCGGAACGCACCGGCTTTCCAAAAGGAGGAGGGCAGTGGTCTCACTCACCGGGAAGGCATGATCGCCGTGGCGGGGACGTTGGCTACTTCGTCGGTGCTCCTTTTTACTATTCGTACGGTGATTATGGGAGCAGTATATTCGACACGCCGCCGCCGGTAGATCCCGGCATGTCTGCCGATGCGGATTTTACGGCGAATCTGTTAAGCGAACAGATTCAGAAGCTGAGTGCGCAGGTGGAACAACTGCGAAGCGAGCAGCAGCAGGCTGCTACGCCCCCGGTTGCCGCGCAGCAGGTCCCGCGGGATGCGCCGCCGGTCCCGCGGGATGCGCCGCCGGTAGCTCCAATCACGGTCGTCTTGCGTGATGGGCAACGCCTGCAGGTGGCGAGCTATGCGGTGATGAATCAGATCTTCTGGGATTTCAGCCAACAGCCGGCGCGGCGTATTCCGGTAGGAAACATCGACGTAGCAGCATCCGCGAAGGCCACTGAAGCGACGGGCGGGGAATTTCCGGAACTGGCAGTCAGCCGTTAAGGCGACTATGAGTACATTCCGGCAAGATCTGCGCCATGGGCTGCGGCTGATGGCGAAAAATCCAGGTTTTGCCGCTGTTGCCGTGATCACGTTGGCACTCGGCATCGGCGCCAATGCGGCCATTTTCAGCCTGGTGAATGCCATCCTACTGAGGCCGTTGCCTTATCCCAATCCGGAGCAGTTGGTCGGGCTTGGGCAGTGGCGCAACCAGCAGGGCGAAGGCTATATTCAGACCGGCGTCTCCGCCCCGAACGTGGCCGATATCGCCAAGGCCGGAATCTTTCAGCAAGTCGCCTATTATCGCTGGGCTGGGTTCAATATCACGGGAGGGGACCGGCCGGAGAGCGTGGATTCCATCAAGGTATCCGCGGAGATGCTGACGATGTTTGGCATTCAGCCGCTGATGGGGCGGTTCCTATTGCCTGAAGAGACAGAGCCGGGGCGTGATCAGGTGGCGGTTATCGGGTACCGGCTATGGCAGACGCGTTATGGCTCCGATCCCTCGATTCTGAGCACAAGGATCCATCTCGATCAGCGGAGCTACACGATTGTCGGTGTGATGCCGGCGTCGTTCCGTTTTACCTGGGACCAGGAAATGGACGTCTTCGTTCCGCTAGTGCTGACACTGGAAGAGCGCAGCGAAGCCGGACGCGGCACCTCACGCGATCTCGAGACGCAGGCGAGGCTCAAGGCCGGCGTGACCCTGACCCAGGCTCAGGCTGCAATGGACACATTGGCTGGCGCCCTGGCCGCAAGATATTCGGCCACAAATAAAGGTTGGGGCATCAAGGTGGAACCATTGCACGCGGCTTATCACCGCCAGATGGCCACGCCGCTGATGATCATGCTCGGCGCGGTAATGCTGGTGCTGTTAATTGCTTGTGTCAATGTGGCGAACTTGCTGCTGGTGCGCGCTACTGGAAGAAAACGCGAGATAGCGATTCGCGTCGCAATCGGCGCCACCCGCCGGCGGCTGATTGCCCAGTTGCTCACCGAGAGTCTACTGCTGGCGGCTTGCGGTGGTGCGTTGGGACTCCTGCTGGCGTATGGGGGCGATCGCCTGCTGACGCTGGCCATGGCACGCTATCACCTCAGCATGCCCAATGCGAAGATCATCGAGATCGATTGGCGTGTTTTACTGTTCAGCCTTGGGATTACGATCGCGACCGGAGTAATTTTTGGACTGGCGCCCGCATGGGCTACAGCGAAGACGGCTGTGAGCGAGACGCTGAAGGAGAGCGGTTCGAATACAAGCAGCGAGGGAGGCCGCCGCCAATTTCGAAACGGTCTGGTGGTTTGCGAGATGGCGCTGGCCTTGGTCCTTTTGACTGGTGCGGGCCTATTGGTGCGTACCTTTCTCGAACTAGCCAGCGTGGACCTGGGCATTGAGCCTAACAACGTCCTAACGATGGGGGTCAGTCTTCCCCAATACAAGTATGGAGCCGTCTCGCAGCAGGCAATCTTCTATCGGGAACTGATGCAGAAGATCGAGAGCATACCCGGCGTAAAAGCTGCCGGAGGGCAAGGCGGAGGTTCCAATGTGTTCTTCCAGCCGCAAGGGCAACCGCCAGCGGCGCCCGGAAGGGAACCAACGGCGAGCTACAAAATTGTGACACGCGATTTTCTCAAGGCAATGGGAACGCGCCTTACGATGGGACGCGAGTTTAACGAGCGCGACAACCAAAGCGCCACGCCGGTAGCTCTCATCAGCGAAACCGTCGCACGCCGCTACTGGCCAAACTCCAATCCGGTTGGCAGCCATCTCACTGTGTTGGCTCGTGTCTATTCAGGACAAAATTCCGGGTCTGTGCGGCCCTTGGAGATTATCGGTGTAGTCAAGGACGTGCGAAATCGCAATCTTTGGAGACCTGAATCGGCGGTCTATGTGCCATTCGAACAAAATCCGGTTCCGTCGGTATTTCTGGCTGTACGAACGGGTGTGCCACCTAGAAGTGTCGCGGGCGCGGTGCGGGAGGTGGTGTTGTCTATTGACAAGGAGCAGCCGGTGAACCGCATACGCACAATGAATGAGATTGTGTCGGAAACGTACGGCGCCATTCGTTTTCCGATGACGCTGCTTTGGATTTTTTCATCTCTGGCGATGGTGCTCTCGACGGTAGGAATTTTTGGAGTGATGTCGTACACGGTCAGCCGGCGCACTAGAGAGATGGCCATTCGCATGGCGTTGGGAGCGAGCCGGCGCGAGATGCTGGGTTTGGTGTTGCAGGAGGGCTTTCTTGTGACCATGATCGGCGTGGCGCTGGGCTTGGCGGGAGCACTCGGACTGAGTCGTCTTATGGGGCGCTATGTCTATGGCATTAGCTCGACAGATCCGCTTACGTTCACGGCGACATCGCTGCTGCTGATTGCGGTAGCGTTGCTGGCCATCTACATTCCGGCGCGAAGGGCAGCGGGAGTCGATCCTACCGTTGCTCTGCGGTACGAATAGCCGATATTGTCTAGCGTGCGACGCATGCGACGCTAAGAGCGATGGCCAAGCTTGTCGCGTTTCTCTCCACTAGCTGCCTGATTCTTGTACTGATTGCCATCATTGTCTATCTGCGCTTCTTTGGTTCGGGTGCCGCGCATCGAACCCTCGATTCCGCTGCCATACTGACGCAAGTTCAGCGATTGAACGAGCTCGCGACAGTGAAATACAGCATTGAGAAAGTTGTCGGCATGAAGGAGCCGAAGAATCCGGTGGGGGAGGAATCCATTCTCCTGCTGGTGCGAGGCAAAGTGGTGGCAGGTATCGATCTGGCTGGATTGACGCCCGGCGATGTGACCGGATTCGACGGCTCCGGTGTGCGGATCCGGCTGATGCCGCCGCGCATTCAGCAAGCGTACCTGGATGAGAAATACACCAAAGTGTGGGACCGGAGCATCACTTGGTGGAGCCCTTGGGTGACGCCGGACGCCGATCTGGAGCACAAAGCACGCATGCAAGCACTCGAAGATATCAAGGCTGCGGCGCTCGAGATGGGAATTCTCGCAGAGGCGCGACGAAACGCGGAGATGGATATCCGCGAAATCCTACGGGCGTTCGGGATGGACAGAGTCGCCTTTTTCTACGGCAGTTAAATTAATTCGGCTCTGTTGTTTTCCCAACAGAAGTGTGGCATCCTTCCTGTTGGGAACCCAATAAGCGATATGCGCGAAAAAACCGATGTCCGGCAGGGCACGCTGGCTTTGATGGTGCTGAAGACTCTCGATGTACTTGGACCTTTACATGGCTACGGCATGGCACGGCGAATCGAGCAGATCAGCGGAGACCTGCTCACGCTGAATCAAGGCACGCTCTATCCAGTGCTACTGAAGCTGGAGCAGGAAGGTTCGATTACATCGGAATGGGGTGCTTCCGAAAATAACCGCCGAGCACGCTTTTACCGGCTGACGCGAGACGGCCGCAAGCAATTGCAGGCCGAGACACGAGATTGGGAGCAGACGGCGGAAATCATCGCGAGGTTCTTTGCGGCGAAAGCGAAGGACCTGAAATGAGAGCGCTACGGCGTTTCGCAAACGACTTTGCGCAAGGTGGCCGCAGGGAGATTTCTGGCATCAACTTTATGGAATGAGCCCGTACAATCTCGTGGTTATGATTAGGGCAGATGCGACGATACACAGTGCGGCGGCATTTTCTCCAGCAACTCGGATTTGCCGGACTCGCATCGGTTCTGGACGCACGATCACCCACTTCGAGCGCTGCCGTAAAGAATCGCGCGCCTCTTGCAGCAAGTGCGTTTTATCCGCTGCCCCTCGGATCGATTCATCCGGGCGGGTGGCTGCGGCGTCAGCTTGAAATTCAGGCCACCGGGCTTGGCGGGCATCTGGACGAGACGTGGGCAGATGTCGGCCCCAACAGCGGATGGCTCGGCGGTACCGGCGAATCGTGGGAGCGAGGCCCCTACTTTCTCGATGGCCTGGTGCCGCTGGCGTACCTGCTCGACGATAGTGGGCTGAAAGCAAAAGCGCAGAAATATTTGGATTGGACGTTAACTCATCCGGCGCCCGACGGCATGATTGGTCCGCGTTCGAACGACGACTGGTGGCCCCGTATGGTGATGCTCAAAGTGCTGACGCAATACCAGGAAGCCACCGGCGATGAGCGGGTGACTCCAGTGATGGAACGATACTTTGCGCGTCAGCTTGCTGAACTGCCGAAGCGGCCTTTGCGCGATTGGGGCAAGTTCCGATGGCAGGATGAAGCACTGAGCGCAATCTGGCTCTACAATCGCACCGGCGACGCAAAGCTGCTCGACCTGATCCGCCTGTTGCATGCGCAGGGATTCAACTGGCCGGCGCAGTCCCAGAATTTTCAATACACGGATCGTGTCACCCGCGAATACTTGACGCTTAACGCCGGCGCCGGATTGACAAACCTATCACTTGCGACCCATGGAGTAAATAACGCTCAGGCGATCAAGACAGGTCCCGTGTGGTCACTGGTCTCAGGCTCCGATGCCGACCGGCGAGCTGTCTTGAAGATGATCGCCGAACTCGACAGATATCACGGTCTGCCAAATGGCATGTTCTCCTGCGACGAGCACTTGGCGGGTCGTAATCCATCGCAGGGTTCGGAACTGTGCACAGTCGTGGAATACATGTTCTCGCTCGAGCAATCGATTGCGATTCTCGGTGACCCTACGCTCGCGGACAAGTTGGAACGGCTGGCATTCAATGCCTTGCCGGGTACTTTGACGGACGACATGTGGGCCCACCAATACGATCAACAGCCCAATCAGATAGAGTGCAGCCTGCATCGGAAGCCGTGGACGACCAATGGGCCCGAATCGAATCTTTATGGCCTGGAGCCCAATTTCGGCTGCTGCACGGCCAATTTTCATCAGGGGTGGGCCAAGTTCGCGGCGAGCTTGTTCATGCTGTCGCATGACGATGGATTAGCGGCCGTTGCCTACGCGCCCAGCGAGACCGACACGGTGGTTGGAGGTACTCGGCTACAGGTTGTTACCGAAACCGAATATCCGTTCCGGGGCAATGTGCAGTTGACGATCATCCCGAGCGCGGCGCTGGCGTTTCCGCTTCGACTGCGCATTCCGTCGTGGGCGGCGGGCACGCGCATACTGGTCAACGGGAAGGAGCAACCGGCCTCCACACCCGGGACGTTCGCACGCATCGAGCGCACCTGGAAGGCGGGCGATCGTGTGGCCATCAAGTTTCCGATGCGGCCACGTGTCTCGCGGTGGTTCAACGACTCGGTTGCGGTGGAGCGTGGACCGCTCGTGTTTTCGTACGGGATCGGAGAGAACTGGCTAAAACTTCGAGACCGCGGAATGACGGCCGACTGGCAGGTCTATCCAACGACGCAATGGAATTACGCGCTAGCGGTGGACTCAGCCGCTCCGGAGAAAAACATAGGAGTTAAGGAATTCGAAATTAGCGATCATCCGTTCAGCCGCAAGCAGCCTCCCGTTGTGCTTGCCGTGAAAGCACGCAAGCTACCTGCCTGGCGATCTGAAGATGGGGTGGCGGATCCTGTGCCCAAGAGTCCCGTGACAAGCGGCGAACCGGAAGAAACGATCGAGTTAATTCCGTACGCCGCCGCAAAGCTGCGCATCACAGCGTTTCCGCAACTTGATTGATTCTCGGGAATACCATTAAACATGCAAGCCGGATTGACGCAAGCAGAAAAAGGACGAACATTTCGAGCGCTGCATGAGCGCGACGGCGCTTTCGTGATTCCGAACCCATGGGACGTCTGCACCGCGCGGCTATTGGCGCATCTCGGTTTTGAAGCGCTAGCCACAACCAGCGCGGGCTATGCCTTTTCGGTCGGTCAGAGGGACAACACGATTTCGCGGGACGCCATGATGGAGCATGTGGCGGCGATCGCGTCGGCTACGGACTTGCCCGTCAGCGGCGATCTCGAGAATGGTTTTGGTGATGCTCCTGAAGTCGTTGCGGAAACCGTCCAGCTGGCGGCAGAAGCGGGGTTGGCCGGCTGTTCGATTGAAGATCTGTCGGGACGCGCGGGCGGCACGGTGTATGAGTTCGAATACGCGGTGGACCGGGTGCGCGCTGCCGCGGAAGTCGCGCGCTCTCTTCCTTTCCCATTTACTCTGACTGCGCGCGCAGAAAACTATTTGACAGGAAGACCGGACTTGCGTGACACCATCGCGCGATTGCAGGCTTACCAGGTGGCTGGCGCCGACGTTCTTTATGCGCCAGGGCTTACCAGCAAGGATGACATTTCGGCTTTAGTACGGTCAGTCGATAGGCCGGTGAATGTCCTGGCGGGATTGGTGGGGGCTTCGCTCAGCGTGGCGGAACTTTCGGCGATTGGAGTGCAGCGTATCAGCGTGGGCAGCGCCCTGTCGCGCGCGGCGCTAGGCGAATTTCTACGGGCGGCCCGGGAGATGCGAGAGCAGGGTACGTTTTCTTTTGCAGAGCAGGCGGTGAGCTACCGGGACGTCAGCGCTATGTTTGCGGAATGAGTGACCGCCCCTCATCGGTTCACCACTCTCACCGCCCCTGGCTTGACGATCAGTCTTTCGGCATCAGCTTCTCGACGACCTGGTCGATGGTGAAGCTCGCCGCCTTGGCGCGCGGCGGGAACTCCTTGAAGCTCTCCAGCCACTTCATGAGAAGCGGCGGCGCCGCGTACTGCAGGGGAACGTTCTCGACGAACCAGTCGTTGTACTTGAAGCTCTCCTCGCCGCGCTCGAACGGATCGGCGCGCAGGTCGAAGAACTTGGGGATGCGCATCGGCGACAGCGGCTCGCGCCAGACGTCGAGACCCGTGCTGCGCTGCTCGGCGAAGACGATCTTGTACCGGCCCATGCGCATCGCCATGCAGTCGCCGTCGTCGCTCCAGTAGATGAAGCCCTCGCGCGGCGACTTCTCCTCCTTGCCGGAAAGGAACGGCATCAGGTTGAAGCCGTCGAGATGGACCTTGAAGGTCTTGTCGCCGATCTTGTAGCCCTTCTTCACCTTCTCGACGAGGTCGGGCTCGCCGTTCGCCGCGGCGAAGGTCGGGATGAAGTCCTGCAGCGAGCAGATGTCGTTGATGACGCGGCCGGGCTCGATGACGCCGGGCCAGCGCATGACGCAGGGCACGCGCCAGCCGCCTTCCCAGTTGGTGTCCTTCTCGCCGCGGAACGGCGTCGCGCCGCCGTCCGGCCACGACAGCACTTCGGCGCCGTTGTCGGTGGTGAAGACGACGATGGTGTTGTCGGCGACGCCGAGATCGTCGAGCTTCTTGAGCAGCTGGCCGACGTAGCCGTCGAGCTCGACCATGCCGTCGGGATAGAGGCCGAGCCCGGTCTTGCCGACCGACGACGGCTTCAGGTGCGTGAAGACGTGCATGCGCGTCGGGTTGAAGTAGCAGAACCACGGCCCGCCCTCCTTCGTCTTGCGCTCCATGAAGTCGAGCGCCGCAGCCGAGGAACTCCTCGTCCACCGTCTCCATGCGCTTCTTGGTCAGCGGGCCGGTGTTCTCGATCGTCTGCTTGCCGACCTTGCCGAACTGCTCGATCGACCGTCGCATCGTCCTTGTCGGTCGCCTTGCACTTCAGCACGCCGCGCGGACCGAACTTCTTTCGGAACGCCGGGTCCTTCGGATAGTTCGCGTACTCCGGCTCTTCCTCGGCGTTCAGGTGATAGAGGTTGCCGAAGAACTCGTCGAAGCCGTGCACGGTCGGCAGATGCTCGTTGCGGTCGCCGAGATGGTTCTTGCCGAACTGGCCGGTGGCGTAGCCGAAGTTCTTCAGGAACTGCGCGACCGACGGATCCTCGGCGCTGAGCCCGAGCGTCGCGCCCGGCATGCCGACCTTGGTGAGGCCGGTGCGGATCGGCGACTGTCCGGTGATGAAGGCGGCGCGGCCGGCGGTGCAGCTCTGCTGGCCGTAGAAGTCGGTGAACATCGCGCCTTCCTTGGCGATGCGGTCGATGTTCGGCGTGCGGTAGCCCATGATGCCGTGGTTGTAGCAGCTGACATTGAACCAGCCGATGTCGTCGGCCATGATGAAGAGAATGTTCGGTTTTGCTGCCTTAGCCATTTCAATTGCCCCCTGGTCATTAGCTCTGTTGAAACGAGTCTGGCTGGGTTTGACCCACTTGCCCAGATCACTACGACACTCAACGTCCTACTGTTTTGTTGAATAACAGGAGGACTATCTGAGTGCCGAGCCGCCAACTCGCGTCTTTGACGTTGGCACGAGATGAGATGATCTTTTTTTCTTCATGGAAAATAGTGGCCCGCAGGTTTGACAACCTGCTCACAAAGCAACGGCCGTTAGTCCGCCCGCAGGCAGACCATCGGATCGATTCTTGATGCACGCCGTGCGGGTAGATAGCCAGCCAGCACAGCAATCGTCATCAAAACCAGCGCGGCGGCCACGAAGGTCAGCGGGTCGCCTGAGGTGACGCCGAATAAGAGCCCGCTCACCGAATGTGCCAGGCCGGAGGAGATGAGGACGCCGGCGAGCAATCCTGCCACGGCGAGACCGATGGTGCGAAGCACGATGCGGCTTTGGACATCTAACGTGGATGCGCCTAAGGCCATGCGGATGCCGATTTCCTGCGTTCGGCGATTCACGGAATACGAGATCAATCCGTAGATGCCGAGCGAGGCCAGTATGAGAGCGAACGCAGCAAAGCCGGCCAGCAGCAATACGATGAATCGGCGCGGCGATACGGCGCTGTCGACGAGCCGAGTCAGAGGTAGCATGCCGCCTTTCGGTAGGTCGGGGGCGATGGGCCGTAGACTCGATTCCACGCGCGCGGCCAGCACCGATAGCGGAAGGGTCGAGCGCACTGTCAGGCTCCATGAACCGTAATCATCGCACTGCCGCTGCGGAAGATACATTTCAGATCCCGAATCTTTTTCGAGCGCCATGTGCCGTACGTCGCCCACAACGCCGACAATTTGCCGGTCTTTGCCGCCGCAACTGCGAGCCATCATCTGGCCGATCGGGTTTTGTCCCGGGAAAAGGCTGCGCGCCATCGTTTCATTGATCAGGATTACGGGCGTGCTATCGAGGGTGTCACGTTCGGTGAAAGTGCGACCCTTCTTCAACGTCATACCCATGGCTTCGACATAGCCGTCAGTAATTATCCGCACGAATGCGGACGGGTATTCGTTGGGCGGATACGTTTTTCCTTTCACTCCGGCGCCCCAAGTACGATTTCTTCCAAGAGGTAGGGAGTCGGCGACACCGGCTGCCTCGACGCCGGGAATATCTCTGACGAGCCGTAGTGCTTCGGTAAGATAGCCGTTCTTCTGCGCCTGGGTCCGGTATTGAGAATTCGGATCGATGCGCAGCGATGCCACATTCTCAGGGCGGAAGCCCAAGTGCACGTCGAGCACGCGGATGAAACTGCGAATCAACAAGCCAGCCGCCACGAGCAGCACACAAGCGAAAGCGATTTCGGAGATGACCAGCGCGCCGCGCAGCCAGGCATGCCCTTTACTCTCGCTCGCACCTCGCTGCCCTAGAGAAGCGTTCAGCCGAAGAACCGAAACTTGTAAGGCAGGGGCGACTCCTAGGAGTAGGCCCGTGGCTACGGCGATTAGCAGAGTGAACACCAGCACGCCGCCATCCACGTGGACGCTGGTCAGGAGCGGGAGATTGAATGCGGTCAAGTGCGCGATGCCGCGCGTTGCGGCAAAGGTGAGCAGCAATCCCAGGACGGCTCCGCAGCCCGTGAGCAGCAGACTTTCTGTCAGTAACTGGCGGATCAAGCGTTTGCGGCCAGCGCCGAGCGCCGCGCGGATGGCCATTTCCCTTTGGCGCGCAGCGGTGCGTGCCAGCATCAGGTTGGAGAGATTCGCGCAGACGATCAGCATGACGACACCGACCGCACAAGCGAGAATCCAGAGTGCCGGCCTCAGCCGACCACTTACGTGTTCGCGCAGAAAGGTGAGTTTCGGATGGATGTCGTTGTCATTCGGGTGCTCAGCGGAAATCTGGTCGCCGAGAATGTCCGCTTCCGCCTGCGCGCGCGGCAGGGCTACTCCGGGCTTGATCCGGCCCACGAGCGCCAGGGTGTTACCCCAGCGGTTTGTCTCCTTGCTCAAAGCAAACGGATAGAAGAGATCGATGTGGGCACCGGGGGCGAAGATGGCGCCGAAGTCGAAAGACTTGGGCATCACTCCGACGACGGTCACGGAGGTATCGTCGAGCCGGATGGTTTTCCCTACGATTCGAGGATCGCTAGCGAAACGACGCTCCCATAGCCCATGGGTGAGCAGCGCCGCCTTCGGACCATTCCATTTGCATTCTTCGGTGGAGAATTGGCGGCCCAGCATCGGCTGTACGCCCAGCAGCGGGAAAAAATTCTGAGAGACCGGTACCGCGCTGAGCCGCTCCGGTTCGCCATTTCCGGTCAGCTTGACGTCGCCTACGCCATAGAACGCGAAATATCCAGCGATATCGATGAACGATTGATTGCGCTCGCGCAAGGCGAGCAATCGGTCGACTTGCACGGTCTGGGCCGACATGTTCCCTTCGTTGTCGGTCCGGTTCGCGACCCATACGAGGCTTGCGGGATCTTCGAAGGGCAGCGGACGGACGAGTATGCTGTTCAGCACGCTGAACACAGTGGAACTCGCGGCGACGCCCAATCCGATGATCAGGATGGTGAAGATTGCGAATCCGAGATCGCGCCATAGTGTTCTAGCGGCATAGCGCAAATCCTGCAAAATGCTATCGAGCGACGGCAAGCCGCGCGCATCGCGGTGTTCTTCTTTGGATTGCTCGATTCCGCCCAGTTGCAGCGCCGCCCGGCGCCGTGCTTCTTCGGCCGGCAGACCTTTGTGTCGGTGTTCTTCGGCGGCCAAATCCAGATGGGACGCGAGCTCGGCGTCCAGATCACCGTCCAGCCGCTCCTTTCGGAACAGTGAAACGAATTTGCGTAGAATTTCGCCCGGGGCCATTACGATTCTTCTCCCGGGGTTGACGTTGCCAGCACGCGGCCCATCACGCCGGCCAAACGCTGCCAGTGGGCGGTGTCGGCGGCTAATTGTTTTCGCCCCTGCCGGGTGACGGAATAGTATTTCGCCTTGCGGTTGTTATCCGACGTTCCCCATTCGGCGGAGATCCATTTTCGCTGCTGCAGACGAACAAGCGAAGCGTAAATGGTTCCCTGATTGAGGAGCACCTGATCGCCGCTCACCTGTTCGATGCGTCGTGCAATGCCATAGCCGTGCAGCGGGCCTAGGGTGGATAGAGTCTGGAGAACCATAACATCCAAGGTTCCCTGCAGCAAGTCGAGTTTAGACTCCTTCAAGCCGTCTCCTGTGTTATCGCCACATCAGGATAGCATCGAGTCCTGTGGCCGTACCACAGCAGACGGTTTCCTCGTGTAGTTGATCCAGATTTCCGCGACCATCAGTTGAATCGTGAAACCGAGCCAAAACGCGATGCCGAAGAAATCGCGCGGAGTCAGATGTGTGAGGCGGCTGGTGGTGAAGAACACGCCGACAATCGGGCGGACAGTCGCTACGGCGAAGCCGATAGCAAACGCGCGGATCATCCATTCGCGGTGTTGCAGGATTCTTCCCTTGCGAATATGCAAATAGGCCTTGCTTAAAGAGATCAAAAAGACGATGGCGAAGAGCATCGTGGCGGCGGTTTCATTAGGGCCGCCGATAGCCATTTGTGGGCTCATTACGAGAGCCGAACTACCGATGATCAGGCCGGAAACCAGGACGACTCGGCCGATCCAACGGTGGAGTTTCGGATTGCGGTTGCGCAGCCTGCGGACAAACTGCAGCGGTGCGAACAGTATGAAGAGCAGTCCGGGGGTGATGTGGAGAATGGTCAAGAGGCGATGGCTCGCGAAACCAGCATTCATTGTTGCCGCTTCGGGAAAGTTCGATGACGCCGGAGAGGGCGAGAAGAGGGCGAACGATCTACGGACTACGACAGCCACGCCGATGAGCATCAGGAAGACTGTGATTGTCCAAAGAATTCGAACGATTGCCGGTTTGGGCGTCATCCCTCGCGTAAAGCCGCCAATGGATCGACGCGGCTAGCCCAGCGGGCCGGAAGATAACAAGCGAGCAGGGCGACGGCGAGGAGAGCGACCGCGGCGCTGGCGACACTGAGAGGATCGGTAGCACTGAGGCCATACAGCATTCGGCCTAATATGCGACCTACCAGCAGAGACGCCGCGAAACCGATCAGCATTCCTTTGACCACCAGCGACATGCCTTGCTTCACAATCAGGCGCAGAACGCTCCCCTGCGCCGCGCCGATTGCCATGCGTAGACCAATCTCCCGCTTACGCTGATTTACGGAATACGCCAAGATGCCGTAGAGTCCAATACTTGCGAGAGCGAGAGCCAGAGAGCCGAAGACGCCCAGCAAGGCGACGCCCATGCGCGCGAAGAACAAGCCTCCCTCAATGATCTGGCGTCCGGTCCGCAGGCCGCCCATGAGAACTTGCGGTGCGGCAGCATGCAATTCGCGCTGGACGGGAGTAAGGATCGATTGTGGGTCGCCCTGGCTGCGCACATACAGAATCATCGAGCCAGAAATATTCTGTTCCAGAGGCACATACACGCAGAGTTGCGGCGGTTCGGCCCAATTCGTGTAATTCGTGGTTTTCGAAATGCCTACGATCTGCCGCATTTGTTTTTCGCCGGGCAGCTGAATGCGTTTGCCGATGGCGTCTCCATGCGGCCAATAATCGCGCGCTAATTTTTCGTTGACGATGGCTACGGAGGTTGAGGTCTCCTCGTCCAAATCAGTAAACCCGCGGCCTTCATCAAGCGTGATTCCGGCAGTTTCGAAATAATTTCGATCGACGGTATTCACGATTGTCGCGATTGTGTCCGCTTGCGATCGTTGTTCGCGGCCTTCGATTGTTAGTCCGTTTACCGTGCGCGCCCATAACGGCATGTTCGATGCCCACGATACGGAGGTGATACCTGGAATCCTTGCCACGCGCTCGCGGACGTCTTTATAGAATGCCCGGGCTTGCGGTTTTGTGTATCCGGCCTGGCCCGAATTTGTCGCGAAGACCGCCAGATGAGCGGTTTGGAATCCTGGATCGATCTGGTACGCTCGCTGGATGCTTCGGAGGAACAGAGTAGCTGTCACCAATAACAGAAATGAGAACGCAACCTGACCGATCAGCAGCGCGTTTCCGACCGTGACCTTGCGACGGCTTCTGCCCGCAGTGCGAGCCTCTTCCTTCAGCGCTTCCGCCACGCCGGCGCGGGAAGCTTTAAAGGCCGGGATAATGCCGAACAGCAGGCCGGTTGCGAGCGAGATGAGTAGCGCGTAGGCAAACACGGTTGCATCGAGTTTGGGCTGCACAAACGTGGCGGACGAAGGCAGAGTGCTGAACAGCAGGCGCAGGCCGGCGTAGGCGATAGACAAACCGCCAGCGCCGCTCATAACGCCCAGCAGCACGCTTTCGGTAAGGAGTTGCCGCACCAACCTGCGGCGGCTTGCACCCATCGCCAGGCGAACAGCCATTTCCTGTTGCCGAACCGCGGAGCGGGCCAGTAGTAAATTCGCTACATTCGAGCACGCGATGAGCAAGACAATCCCTACTACGATCAGCAATCCGGCGCCGGCAAACAGAATTGTTGTGGAGGTGGCGCCGTTGCCTGAAAAGAGGACGTCACGAATGGGCCGCACGGTGACCGTGTGGCCTTCATTGGTTGCGGGATATTGGCGGGCTAGATCCGTTGCGATGGTCGCCATATTCGCTTGGGCCTGAATGTGCGTGACTTCGCGTTTGAGTCGTCCGACGCCCTGGAAAACCGTCTTGCTGCGATCGGTGAGCGCGTTCTGCATTTCGTTGGGCAATAGTTGTTGCGCCATTGCTGCTGGTATCCACAGGTCCGGGCCGAACAATCCGTGCACTCCGATGAATTGCTGCGGAGCGATACCGATGACGGTGAAAACGACGCTATTCAGGCGGAGCGTTTTACCAACGACGTCCGTTGCGCCTCCAAAGCGCGCCTGCCAGGTTCCGTAGTTCATGACAGCGACCGGGTGTGCGCCGGGCGTGCCATCTTCTTCCGGCAAGAAGAAACGACCTCTTGAGGGACGGAGACCGAGCGTTGAGAAATAGTTGCCGGTTACCAACTCGCTGAACATTCCCTGCGAGGCCCCATTCGTCTGCCAGGTCACCGGATGCGGAGAGGTATAGCCCGCGAAGGACTCGAAAACGGCGTTCCTCGACTGATAATCCTTCAGTTCTGCATAGGAGAGTGGAGAAGGGGCGCCTCCCTTCGAGGCATTTTGCATTTTCGTGAGGCTCACGGAGGCGAGTTGTGAGGAATTCGGGACGGGCAGCGGATTCAGAATCAGCGTGTTGATTACGGTGAAGACGGTGGTGTTCGCGCCGATGCCCAGCGCCAATGTCAGGACTACGAAGAGAACGAACATCGGACTCTTCCGCATGGTGCGGAGTGCATAGCGGATATCTCTAAAGAAGTCTTCGACGAAATTGCCCGGTTTGCTGTCGCCCGCGGGCACGGTATCGTACTTTGGCATTCGTTGGCTCCTTTCCAGCCCTCTGCGCAGGGGATAGGTATCATCCAATTCCGAAAGGGTCCTCCGGTATGCGTCTTCCTGGCTTGCTCCGGCGTTAATCAGGTCGCGGTAAAAATCTTCCAGGTGTTGCGCCAGTTCCTGCGTGAGATCGGATTCGACGGTGGCCTTCAGACGCAGAGACGCAAGCCGTTCAGCGACGAGATGTTTCCAATCAGGCATGCTCGATTCCCGTTACCCGACCGATGACCGCGACAAAATCCTTCCAGCTCTTGCGCTTGGAACGGAGTACTTTACGGCCTTCGGGCGTCAGATTGTAATAGCGGCGACGACGTTGCTCAGCTTTTTCCACCCAGCGCCCGCCGATCAAACCTTCTTTCTCCAGCCGATGGAGCAGGGGATAGAGGGAGGTGACATGAAAGCGCAAAGCACCTCCGGATCGAATCTGAATCAACTTCGAGATGTCGTATCCGTGGCGGGGTTGATCTTCAAGTAGAGACAGGACAAGAAGCTCGGCGCTTCCTTTCTTCCATTCCTGGTCGGGCGCATTGGGTGCCATGTCTATTAGTGTATCCCTTATATGGGACTCACACACATTTACGTGAAACGCGCCTGATTTGTTCCGCTCCGTCACAAAAAATGCCGTTCAGGGGCGGGTGCGATTGCCGGCGCGAATACGCGCGAGTTCTTGAAGCATCACCTGGATCCGTTCAGGCTGATCGGCAGCGAGATCGTTCTTCTCTCCGGGGTCGCGCGCCAGATTGTAGAGCTGCGGTTTCGGAGCGTTTCCCAGTTCGGTGTTCGTGTTTTTGTTCGTGGCGGGCCGATCGCTGGGCTGGATCAGCTTCCAGTCGCCATCGACCAGCGAGAGGACGTCGGCGTCCTCGACTAGCTGGCGGCGTCCCTTAGGGGATTTGCCAAGCAGGGCGGGGAGGACGTTCATACTGTCCGGTGCGGCATCGTCGGGCAGCGGCTGACCGCTCAAAGCAGCGAGAGAGCTTAACAGGTCTACCTGACTGATTAAAGCGCTCGATTGCGAATCGGGTTTTACGTGTCCGGCCCAGCTTACGAGGAAGGGAACGCGGGTGCCGCCATCGAAGTTGCTGTACTTGCCGCCCCGGAACGGGCCGGCGGGTTTGTGGTTTCCAAGTTTTTGGACGGCCTGGTCCTGATAGCCATCGTCGACGACGGGACCATTGTCGCTCGAGAGGATAATTAACGTGTTTTCCGTGAGACCGTTTCTTTCGAGCGATTTCAGAATTTCGCCGACTGACCAATCGAGCTCCGCAATGGAGTCGCCGCGTGGGCCCATTTCGGTTTTGCCTACGAAACGAGGATTAGGCAGGCGCGGAACGTGAATTTCGGGAGTGGCGAAATAGAGAAAGAACGGCTCGTTCTTGGAATGGTCGATAAAGTCGTGAGCTTTCGAAGTCAGGACGTCGACGATGTTTTCGTCCGTCCATAGGGCGGACTTGCCGCCGATCATATAACCGATCCGGCTGACGCCATCTACGATGGCCTGATCGTGACCGTGACTGGGCCGCATTTTGAGAACCTCCGGATTTTGCTTGCCGGTGGGCTCGCCAGGAAACGGCTTCTTGTAGCTGACTTGAATCGGATCTTTCGGGTCGAGCTTGACGACGCGATGATTTTCGACGAAGACGCAGGGTACGCGGTCGAGCGTGGCCGGTATCAGGAATGAATAGTCGAAGCCGATTTCGAGCGGACCTGGTTTGATCTCGGTGTTCCAATCGATGGCGCCGCTGCCCAGACCCAGGTGCCATTTGCCGATGACGCCGGTTCGATAGCCTTGCTGCTTAAGCATGGAAGGCAAAGTGGTGCGGCCGGGTTTGATGATGAGCGCGGCGTCACCCGGCAGGATGCCAGTGCCCGGCATGCGCCAGGCGTACTGGCCGGTCAGCAGGGCGTAGCGTGACGGAGTGCAAGTTGCCGATGGCGAGTGAGCGTTGGTGAAGCGTATGCCGCGGCTTGCGATGCGATCGATGTTCGGAGTGTGGACGCGCGTTGCGCCGTAGCAACTGACGTCGCCGTAGCCGAGATCATCAGCGTAGATCAGAACAATATTGGGCTTGCGCGGAGGCTGGAAGGCGGCGGCAGCAGCACCGCCGGTTAACGAGAGGAATTCGCGCCGGTTCATACGCTGCCAGCATATCGGAAGCGCGGCGCTTAGAAGCGAAGCCGGATGCCGCCCCACGCGCCAATGGGAGCGCCGGGGGAGTAGAAGGTTGTGTTGCGGATTGGAAAGTCACCACCCGCGTTGGCCGGGAACGGCCGAGCGATGAAATGGCCGCCGTTGTCATACGGCGTCGGTCCAAGCTGTCCGGCGGTGTAGTAGTGATGATTGAGTAGGTTATTGATCTGAACGAAGATTTGCAGCCGCTTCAACAGTTGATAGTGAGCCCCGAGATTGAGCACGCCGTATCCGGGAGAGAATCCGGGTCCGAGATAGTAGGTGCCATCCATTTGGGCCAGGTTGTTTTCGTTGCCGCGGACGAACGATCGTCCCGTGGCGATGAAGTTGAGGTCGACTAGTATCTTCTCGGTCGGCTGGTAGTCCACGTAGGACTTGAACAGGTTGCGCGGGATCAGGGGAATGCGGTCGCCGGGCTCGATGGCGATGTTGCCTTCGAGTCCAATGGTTTCATCGTTGCTGCTGTTGCTACCGCCGCCTACGGTTTCCGGGCTTTGGTAGGTCGTGCTTAGAAATGTGTAGTTGCCGCCAAGAGTAAAGTGCTGGATGCGGCCGCTAAGGCCCACTTCGGCGCCCTGCCGGCGGGTGCGTCCGAAATTTTTGAAGTAGCCGAAGCCGGTTTGGGGGGAGGCGACGAAGAGAAGGTCGTCATAGTTCTCAGCCCGGAACCAGCCCACGTTCCAGCGCAGAATGCTCTCCTGCGCGCTGCGCACGCCGGCTTCAAGAGTTCTGGTTACGACCTGTTTCAGTGGTGGATCGCCAACTAAAGCGTTGGGCAGATTGCAGGGCTCGTTGGGATCAGCACAGCCGAGCTCGATTGCCGTGGGCGCGCGGCTTGCTTCGCTATAGCTGAAATAGAGGCTTGCAAAGTGTACGGGCCTGTACGTCACGCCCACGGCCGGATTGAAACGGTCGAAGACGTATTGTCCGTTGAGAGAGCCGCGGGCCCCCGTTGGATCAATGGGAAGGTTGTCGCGATTGGTTACAGAAGTGTGGTTGTAGCGGCCTGAGAGCATTACGGCCAATGAGCTACCGAGCGTCAGCGTATCGGTCGCGTAGAAGCTGCCGGTGTTGATGTGGCCGTGCAGACTGGCGCGGGTATCGTAGGGAAGTCCGTCTGCGCTTGTGCTGCCATCGGCATAGGAGTCGATGGGCGTGATGGTAAGGTGATCGGCGTTCAAATAGCCGAATTGAGACGCCTGCTGGAAGGAGACAGTGCTGCGATCCCAAACTCCGCCAAAGGTGAGGTGATTGTGCGAAAATAACCATGCGGCTTGGCCAGACAGCCCGTAATTGTTTTGTTTGTTGAAGGTGTTGGTGACCAATCCCGTGCATTTTTCGCTGGGCTCGTCCTTCTCGAGGCCCTGCGCGAGGCAACGCCAATAGGGGTACGGCTGGGTCATGTAGTTGCCAGTCGTTGGGAAGCCGCTGTAGCCGGCCGCGGTCAGCGCGCGGATGTCGGCCGCCGAGAGATTGTAGAGCGACTGGTCGAATGACTTGTCGTTGATGTCGCCATTGGTTGTGTCGGCGCGGATGTAGCGAAAATACGCATTTCCGGAAAGGGTCAGATTACTCGTCAAATTGTGTCGGGCGGTCAAGTTGAACGAGGGCGAGCGGTTCCAAGTGATATCCGGGACTGTGTATACGCTGGAATAATTCGTAGCCAGACTGCGCGTATCCTGCAGACCGTTACCGGTGAGCCAGTTATCCGCATAGCCAAAGCTGAGAGCTAATGACGTTTTGTCGTGCGTCCAGCCTAGCTTGGCAAAGGCCTGGCGGACTTCGGAGGGTGAGAATTGCCGCCAGCCATCTTCGCGAAACAGATTGCCGGCGGTGTACCAGTTGAGTCCTTTGGAGTTCGAGCCACCGTACTCGAAATTACCGGCGCGGCGTCCGAAACTGCCGCCGCTGACTTCGAGAGTCGCCCCGGGCTGGCTGAAACCGTCTTTGGTCTGAATCGATATCGCGCCGCCGAGCGTGTTGAGGCCGAACAGAGGATTGGACCCCGGCATGAGTGCAAGTTCGGAGATGGCGATTTGCGGAATCAGATCCCAGGCCACAATGTCACCGAACGGCTGGTTCTGGCGCACGCCATCTACATACACGGAGATTCCTTCCGGTGTTCCGAGCAGCGGGGAGGCGGTGTAGCCACGATAGTTGACGTCCGGTTGAAAGGGATTCACCTGATTCTCGTTGATGTGGACACCGTTGAGGCGGCGGTTCAGGAAGTCCGCCAGATTGAGAGAACCGCTCTGCTGAACATCTCTCGCGCTGGCGGTCTGGACGGGAGTTGGGATGTCGTCGAGGGCGAGGTCCGTTCCGGGGAGCGCGGTCGGGGCAACCACATCAATTTCCGATGCCTGTGTAGCCAGAACCATGTTTACGGTGCGCGAAATGGGAGCCGCCGATCGCACGTCGATTAGTGACGACTCGACCGCGAAGCCGCTCTTAGTTACTTCCAGACGATAGCGGCCGAATGGCAAGTTTTCTAGTGTAAATAGACCACTGGTGTCCGTTTCGAAGGCGCGAGTCGCGCCAGTGGCAGAGTTCCGGAGAATTCCGGACGCTACGACCGCTGCTCCGGACTGATCTTTGACAGAAAGCCTGATCTCACCGGTGGGCTGCTGTGCTTCGAATTGGGCAGTGGCGCCGAGGAGCGCCAGGCAGAGGGCGATCGTCCGCGTTTTGCGGACGGCGCGAAACAAGTCCATATTCAGAGATTCCGAACACGGCCTTGTTGTTCAGTGTTTTTTTGAGCGCGTCTTTTTTGAACACCTCTAGTGACACAATGAAAAGGTACGTATTCGATGGATGAGCTTGAGTGATTAGAGCGGCGCTCTTTTCTTTGCAAATAGCCTTACTGATGGTGGCGTTGGGATGCGGGGGAAACCATCAATCCAGTACGGCTACCAACTCGAGCGAGAAGCCCATCGGGGCGCCTATTCAGATTGACGCACCACTAGGATTGCCGCCGGTTCCGATTCCGATGCACAATCCGGAAACCGCCGAAGGCGTCGCGCTCGGCCGGAAACTTTTCTATGAAAGAAAATTGTCGCGCGATAATACGTTGGCCTGCGCTTCTTGCCACAACCCGCTGCTGGGTTTTACTGATGGGCAGAAGCATTCAACAGGCGTGGGTGGAAAAATCGGCACCCGTAACGCGCCCACGGTAATTAACGCGGCCTACTTTCCGTCTCTCTTTTGGGATGGGCGGGCTGCGAGCTTAGAAGACCAGGCGGACAAGCCCATCGCGAACCCGATTGAAATGGGACAAGGTCACGCGGTATGGGTCACAAAACTCGATGCCGATTCGGCGTACAAGGCTGCGTTTCAAAAGACGTTCGGTCCGGGTCCCGCGACGGTCGGAAAAGTGACGAAAGCGCTGGCGGCGTTTGAGCGCACTGTGATCAGCGGTAACTCGCCCTTCGATCGATATCAGTTTAGTGGTGACAAGAAAGCGCTCAGCCCGGCGGCCATTCGCGGGCTGGCGATTTTCACAGATCCGAAGAGGGGCAATTGCACGGCCTGCCACACAATGAACCAGAAATTCGCGTTGTTTTCCGATGGAAAGTTTCACAACATCGGCGTGGGAGTAAACGGTGAGGGCGAACTGACGGACCTGGGCCGATACAGCGAGACCAAGGTCGAATCGGACAAGGGAGCGTTTAAAACGCCGACACTTCGCAACGTGACGGAGACGGCGCCGTACATGCACGATGGAAGCCTGAAGACTCTGAAGAGCGTCGTCGATTTTTACGCCGGGGGCGGGAATTCGAATCCTTATCTGGATAAAGAGATCAAAGAGATCAAGCTTTCCGGCAAGGAGCGCGCCGATCTGGTTGAATTCCTACAATCGTTGACGGGTGAGATGCCTCCTGGAGTGGGTCCGGCAGAGACGGCAGAAACGACTAGTCTGAAATGAACCGAAGCACGTTACTTACACTCTCATGCGCTATTGCAATTCTGACCGGTTGCTCGGGAACTACGACCAAAGAACCGCAGCCACAGGCTGCAGCGAAGCCGCCCGCAGCGCCTTCGTATTTCAAGGTCGACCCGAGTACAGCGGGAGTGTTGAGCGGGACCATACGCTATACGGGGCCGCGGCCGGCTCGGAAGCGGGTCGACATGAGCGGAGATCCGGCCTGTGCGGAAGCGCATCACGGCAAAGCCTATGACGAATCGATCGTCGAGAACCCGAATCGTACTTTGGCGAACGTGTTTGTATATATCAAAAGCGGGCTCGAGGGAAAGACATTCGAGACACCCGCGACGCCGGTTACCATCGACCAGCAGGGCTGCTGGTTTCATCCGCGTGTGCTGGGTATTCAGACAGGCCAAACGCTGCGGGTGACCAATTCCGATCCGGTGACGCATAATATCCACCCGCTTGCCGAGATCAACCGCGAATGGAATCACAGCCAGGGTCAGGGGGATGCACCACTGGCGCGGCGATTCGTTAAGCCGGAAGTGATGATTCGAGTGAAATGTAATATCCATAGTTGGATGCACGCGTTCATTGGTGTTTTGGATCATCCTTATTTCGCCGTGACCGGCCCGAACGGCAAATTTGAGATTGCCAATGTGCCTCCAGGTGACTATGTGCTTGCCGCATGGCAAGAGGAACTCGGAACGCAGGAGCAGAAGGTATCCGTCACGTCATCCGGTAAGATCGAGAGCAACTTTACCTTCAAAGGAAAATAATCCGTGACCAGTCTGAAGTACTTGCTTCTTCCCGTGTCGCTCGCCGTTTTTTGTTTGAGCTGCTCCCAACCCGCGCCGGTTCAGAAGGCGGAACAAAGGCCGGTGGAAGAGCCATCCGGTCCGCGAATTTACGTTACGAATGAAGTTTCGGGAGACATGACGATCATAGACGCCGGGACATTAAACGTGATTGCCACGGTACCGCTGGGTAAACGGCCGCGGGGCATTCATGCCAGTCCGGATGGGAAGACTATTTATGTGGCTCTCAGTGGTTCGCCCATTGGCGGGCCGGACGTGGATGAAAGCACTCTGCCGCCGCCGGATAAATCGGCGGATGGAATCGGCGTATTCGATGTAGCGCAAAAAAAGATCGTGCGCGTAATCAAGGGCGGCTCCGATCCGGAGAACTTCGATCTGAGCAAAGATGGCAGCCAGATATATATCTCGAATGAAGACGATGAGGCAGTAAGCGTTGTCGATGTGGCATCCGGCACGGTTGTGAAATCAGCCAAAGTGGGGGCGCAACCAGAAGGGGTAAAGGTAACGCCCGATGGAAACACCGTTTGGGTTACTTCGGAAGAAACCGGGACGATTTCCGTATTCGATCCAGCCACGGGCAAGATCAGCAAGACATTTAAAGTAGGGCACAGGCCGCGATCGGTAGCATTCTCGCCCGACGGTTCGAAAGCATATGTCAATGCCGAAAACGATGGCACCGTGGTGTTGGTGGATGCCAAGAAACTACGGATGATCAAGCCGATAGCGCTCGGCAAAGCGGGCGCCGTGAAGCCGATGGCTGTCTTGATGTCTCCGGACGGGGCCAAATTGTATGTCAGCACCGGGCGCGGACATCGCGTGTTCACCATCGACACGGCAACGAATAAGATCGAGGGATCGGTGGAGGTGGGAGCCCGGCCCTGGGGCATCACGCTTTCCCCAGATGGCAAGATGCTCTATTCGGCAAATGGGCCTTCGAATGACGTTTCTGTCGTGGACCTCGCGACGAGTACGGTGACTAAGAAAGTCAAGGCCGGGACCAGCCCTTGGGGCGTGATCGCGCTGGACCATTAAAAACACCCACATGAAGCTGAATTGCTCGATCCTCATTACTGTTGTGTTTGGACTGACAGCCGTTGTTTCTCCGGCGGCGCGCGCTCAGGGAGTGACATGGCGGATTGATCCGCTTCACAGCAGCGCTCAGTTCACCGTGCGGCACATGATGATTTCCAAAGTGCGCGGCGTGTTCGGCGGAGTGAAGGGTACTGTTGTCTACGATTCCAAAAATCTGGCGGCTTCGAGTGTGGAGGCAACAATCGACGTCACGACACTCAACACTGGACAGGCCAAGCGGGATTCCGATTTGAAGGGTGCTGATTTTTTCGATGTCAAACGTTACCCGGAAATGAAATTCAAATCAAAGAGCGTTGAGGTTGCGGGTCCGGACAAACTGAAGGTGACGGGCGACCTGACGATCAACGCCATTACGCGGCAAGTGATTCTGGATGTGGATGGGCCTACGCCTCCGATCCGCGATACGCAGGGAAGGGAAAAGATCGGAGTGAGCGGCACGACCAAAGTCAGCCGCAAAGAGTTCGGAATCCTCTACAACCCGATGATGGAATCGGGTGGAGTTGCAGTGAGTGACGAAGTCGCTATCGAGATTGAAGCCGAACTATTCAGGAACTAGCACGGATGAATAGATGCCTGACTTCTTTGCTTTTTTATTCGGTACCGGCCCTACTTTTTTCGCAAGCGCTCGATCCGGGCTTGTTGCTCAAGCCTCCGATGGACGCGTGGCCCACCTATAATGGCGATTATTCCGGACGCCGTTTCAGCCCACTGACGCAGATCAACCAATCGAATATCAAAAACCTGAACCTGGCTTGGATCTATCGCTTGAATGTAGGCGAAACGCCTGGCGCCATCGTAGGCGGTGAGAGCTCCAAGGCTAAGCCAGGCGAGGGCTCGAACGCATTCGGCGGACCGTCGATCAAGGCCACGCCGTTAATGGTGAACGGAGTCCTGTACTTCGCGACTCCCGACAACGCCTGGGCGGTGGATGCGCGTACGGGTCATGAGATTTGGCACTATTTCTGGCGCACCCGTGGCGGCATCCACATCGGAAACCGCGGGGTGGGCATGTATGGCAACTGGCTATTCTTTGAAACACCGGATAACTATCTGGTGTCGCTCGATGCAAAGACGGGCAAGGAGCGCTGGCACAAAGAAATCGCGGACGTCAAGCAAGAGTATTTTTCCACGTCGGCGCCAGTAGTAGTGGGCAATCACGTGATCCTTGGCACAGGTGGAGATTCGCTCGACGTTCCCGGATTTCTGGAGGCTCGCGATCCGGAGACCGGCGAGGTGCAGTGGAAATGGTGGAGCGAGCCGCTCAAGAAAAGCGATCCGGGCGCCGACTCCTGGCCCAACGAGTATTCGATGCGGCACGGCGGTGGCATGACCTGGATTCCGGGTACATATGATCCGGAATTGCATCTTTACTATGTTGGTACCGGCAATCCGAATCCAGTGATGGCGGGACAGAGCCGTAAGGGCGACAATCTGTTCACCTGCTCGATCGTGGCTTTGAACGTCGATACGGGGAAGCTAATTTGGTATTTCCAGGGTTCCCCTCATGACACGCACGATTGGGATTCGGCGCAAACGCCGGTGTTGTTTGACGGCGAGATCGACGGAAAACCGCGTAAGCTTCTGGCGCAGGCGAATCGCAACGGCTATTTTTTTGTGCTGGATCGCGTGACGGGCAAGAACGTTGTGAGCGAGCCTTTTCTGGAGACAATAAATTGGTCGAAGGGAGTGAATGCGGCAGGGCAGCCGATACCGAATCCCGCGAAAGAGCCGCAAATTCCTGGAATTTTAGTGTCGCCTCCGTCGGGAGGTGCGACGAACTGGCCCTCTCCGAGTTTCAGCCCGAAAACCGGATTATTTTATGTGACAACGACCAGCTCGTACAGCATGTTTTACTTGACCGACACCGATCCGCATCCGGAAGGCTATGGAGCGGCTGAACGAGCGGTAGCCAGTCTCGGATCTTCCTTGCGTGCCATCGACTACAAGAATGGCAAGACAGTATGGGGGCACAAATTTCCGAGCGGCGGCCTTTCGGGGCTTCTTTCCACCGCAGGCGACTTATTATTTTCGGGTGACGGATCGCAGCATTTGGTGGCGTTTGACCCCTCGAAGGGCAAAATTCTCTGGCACGCCGGACTCTCGGCCAATGTGAGCAATGGACCGGAGAGCTATTCGATCGATGGGCGGCAATATTTGATCGTAGGCGCTGGAGACAGTTTATTCGCGTTTAGCTTGGCACGATAGCTGGCGAATGTTTAACGCCTGAGACTACGAATTATTACCAACAGCGTTGTAACAGGGCAAGCTCCCGCTTTCACGTCAACGCGCTGCGGTCCACTCAAAACCTTGGTACGGGCGGGAAACGTCGCGTCGAGCGCGGAGACTTGATAGTCGCCCGGCGACAGGCCATCAAAGACGAATCTGCCGTTTCCGTCGGGCTCGGAGTATCGCGCAGTTCGATCCGATTTCAATTCAACAACGACGTCGGAAACGGGGGACTGGATTTTTCCTGAATAGTGAAACCGATTTGGATTCAGTTGATCGATGTCGGACGTGACGAAACCTTCCAATCGGATTGATTCGGAACCGCCGTTCTGAACAAAGTAAAGATATGCCAAATCGTCGCCGGCATCAGAGAGCCGTGCAGTGCGATGGCAGACGCCGGTCTCCATATGCCCCGATTTCTCGTCATCAGTCGCGTAGACGAGATAGGTCTCCCCCTTCTGAAAGGAGATTCCGCAATCGCCAGGTTCATTCCATATTTCAACGCTTTCTGCTTTCGTTGGTTTGGGCGAGTTCGAGTCCGCATCGTCATCATCCTGGCGAAAGAGTGTTCTTACTTTAAATCGAATCTCTGTCCCCTGACTGAAGATCCATGTCATCACTCCACGCAGTTCTTCCTGTGTCTTTGCGGACTGGATACGAGCCTCACTGATTTCGGGCAGATCAGACAGCAGCTTTAGATAGTAATCCTTCAAGCGTCGAAGGCCAGATGCCGACTTGTCCTGTTGAAGCGCGAAAACCTCCGGCGTTTGCATCCAATTGGGGTTTGCGGAAGGCTTCGAGCGGTCCAAGAGACTGGGTTGAATCTTCTCGACGGTTCCGATGAAAACGAGGTTGCTCGTCACAGCGCCCTGGCAGACTGACCAAGATACCGGACAATGGCATCCGGTGAGGAGTTTCGGGATCAGGAGCAGGGCGAAGGCGCACGCACACCGCATGCCCAGCATGCTAGCATCGTAGCCGTTTTGCGGCGGCGACCATTGCGATGAGAGCAGGTCGCACTTCCTGCCAGGCTCTTGTTTTCAGGCCGCAATCGGGGTTCACCCAGAGCTGTTCTGCCTTGAGTACAGCTCGTGCCTTCTTGAGCAGCGCGAACATTTCTTCCGAACCCGGAATGCGCGGAGAATGGATATCGTATACGCCGGGACCGATTTCATTTGGATACTGATAGCGGGCGAACGCATCCAGGAGTTCCATTTGCGATCGCGATGTTTCGATCGAGATTACATCCGCGTCGAGGGCGCCGATTGCCTCCATAATATCGTTGAATTCGGCGTAACACATGTGAGTATGTATCTGGGTTTCGTCTTTTGCCACGGCAGATGTCAGGCGAAATGCTTCTACAGCCCACGCGAGATAAACGGACCAATCGGACTTACGCAGCGGGAGGCCTTCGCGCAGCGCTGGTTCATCAATTTGGATCACGCGGATGCCGGCGGCTTCGAGATCTGCCACTTCGTCACGAATAGCGAGCGCGATTTGACGGCAGGTTTCCGAACGCGGTTGATCGTCGCGTACGAAGGACCATTGCAGGATGGTCACGGGGCCGGTCAGCATTCCTTTCACTGGCTTTGTCGTGAGCGATTGAGCGTAGCTAGACCAATCGACGGTCATTGGCTTTAGACGTTTGACGTCGCCAAAAACGACGGGCGGTTTCACGCAACGCGAGCCATAGCTTTGCACCCACCCGTTGGCGGTGGCGGTGAAACCGGAGAGTTGCTCGCCGAAATATTCGACCATGTCGTTGCGTTCGAATTCACCGTGTACGAGAACATCGATGTCTATTTCTTCCTGAAAATGGACGGCCTGTTCGATCTGCGCGCGGAGAAAGGAATCATAGTCGTTCTGGTTTAGCTTGCCTGCCTTATGAGCAGCGCGGGCGGCACGCACTTCCTTGGTTTGGGGAAATGAGCCTATTGTGGTGGTTGGAAAGAGTGGCAGCCCAAGCGCTGCGTTCTGTTTGTTGCGCCGCACAGGATAGGAATTCATGCGTTGGCTGTCTTTGGGCTGAAGACTCGCCAGGCGCTGCTCCACGACGGGATCGTGTACGGTCGCAGAGACACGGCGCCGTTCGTTAGATGCCCGGTTCGCATCGAGTGCCGGGCTTGAAGCGCAGATCGTGACCAGTTCATCGAGTTTCTGGCGAGCAAAAGCAAGCCAGTCCTTCACTTCTCCGAGACCGGTTTCGGGCTCCAGATCTACCGGCACATGTAACAAGGAGCAGGAAGGCGCCACCAGAACGCGTTCGCTGCCTATCGCTTGAATGGCCTGATCGACCACTGCTATGGCCCGGCTCAGATCGGACTTCCAGATATTCCGCCCATCGATGACGCCCAAGGAGAGCGTTAGATGCGAAGGCGCGTTTGCTAAAGCTGCATCCAACTGGCTAGGCCCACGGACCAGGTCCAGATGCAAACCAGCGATTGGAAGGCGTAGCGCCGCTGCCAAGTTCGAGTGCAGGCTTTCGAAATATGTGGCGACAAGTATCCTGGTGCTTCCGGCAGCGGAGCTCAGCCGTTTGTACGTCTCAGCAAGAACCGGAGGAATCGTTTCGGGAAGATCCAGCACCAGGCAGGGTTCGTCGATCTGAACCCAGACCGCACCCGACCGATTCAATTGCCGCAACACTTCTTCATAAACGGGAACGAGCGTTGGGGCGAGCGAAAGCGGATTGAACGAAGGACTTTTACTTTTGCCGAGCAGCAGGAAAGAGATGGGGCCAAGCAGGACGGGCCGCGTCTGGATGCCGAGAGTCTTGGCTTCCAGGAATTCGTCGACGGCTTTAGTCGATGCCAGGCGAAATGCCTGGCCTGATTCAAATTCAGGAACGATGTAGTGGTAGTTCGTATCGAACCATTTGGTCATTTCCATGGCCGTGACACCCGCGCCGTCCGAGGATCCACGGGCCATAGCAAAGTAGGTTTTCAGATCGACAGTCTTACCGCTCCACCGATAACGTGGCGGCACGGCACCGGTCATAGCCGTGGTGTCGAGCACTTGATCGTAAAGCGAGAAATCGTTGCTAGGAATATGTTCAATGCCGGCCTCGTGTTGCCATTGCCAGTGGTGGCCCCGCAGTGCCTTGGCAGCGGCGAGCAGATCGACCTCGCTCAGTTTTCCCGCCCAATAGGTTTCGAGGGCTTTCTTAAGCTCCCGATTGGCCCCGATGCGTGGAAACCCGAGATTAGTTGGCGTGGCACGCATTTTTAGAATTCCTCGCTGAATACCACTTCGCCCGTAACACCGAGTTGATAGGCGGAGACGCGGCGCTCAAAGAAATTGGCAAGCTCCTGCACGTCTTGCAATTGCATAAAGTCGAACGGATTATTCGAACCGAAGACGGGCATGATGCCGAGCGATTCGAGTCGCCGGTCGGCGACATATTCGAGATATTTGCGGAGATCGGCGAGCGACATGCCGGCAACGCCTTTGGCAAGCACGTCTTCTCCAAAAGCCGCTTCGCAATCGACCGCCTCGCGCATCATGGCGATGACGTTCTTCTCCATGTTTTCGTCGAATACCTCGGGCAACTCGCGCCGGACCGTGCGAATCACTTCGAATGCGAACGAGATATGGGCGCTTTCATCACGGAATACCCAATTCGTCCCAGTGGCGAGACCATGCAGCAACCCTTTAGAACGCAAAAAATAGACATACGCGAAGGCAGCGAAAAAGAAGAGTCCCTCGATACAAGCGGCAAAGCAGATGAGGTTCAATAGAAACGTCCGCATCTCATCCACGGTGCGAAGCTGATCCAAGTTTTGGACTGAATCCATCCAGCGGAAGCAAAAGTCGGCTTTACGGCGGATGGAGGGAATGTTGTCCACCGCCGCGAAGGCGGCTTCCCGCTCCTTCATCTCCGGAAGATAATTGTCGAGGAGCGTCAAATAGAATTGCACGTGCTGTGCCTCCTCGAACAACTGCCGCGAGAGATACATGCGGGCCTCTGGAGAATTAATGTGCTTGTAGAGATTCAGGACCAGGTTATTGCCAACGATAGAATCTCCGGTGGCAAAGAACGCCACCAGGCGCTGGATGAGGTGACGTTCCGCCGGGTGGACGCGGCTGTGCAGATCGGTTAAGTCCGTCGAAAAATCAACTTCTTCCACCGTCCACGTGTTCTTGATGGCGGCCTTGTACATGTCGTAGAAGGCCGGATATTTCATCGGGCGGAGCGTTAAATCCATTCCGGGGTCGAGAATCATTTCTGTGTCCTTTCCTATTGGCACGCTTCGCACGAACCGGGATTTTCGAGTGCACAAGCAGCGGCAGCGGGCGATACAGTGGTTTTAGCAATCGAGGTAGCGGGCCGGGATCGCAGATAGTAAGTCGTTTTCAGGCCCTTCTGCCAAACGTACATATACATCGACGAAAGCTTACCGATGGAAGGGCTTTCTACAAACAGATTGAGCGACTGGCTCTGATCGATGAACGGCGCTCGATCGGCTGCCATATCGATGAGCGATCGCATGGGAATTTCCCACACGGTGCGGAAGAGGTTTTTGACAGGATCGGGTATCTCTCGAATGTTCTGGATGGAACCTTCGGCCTGCTTGATGCGATTACGGATGTCCTCTGTCCAAAGGCCAATCTCCTTCAGCTTTTCCACCAGGTAGCGGTTGATCTGCAAGAACTCACCCGAGAGCGTTTCGCGCTTGAATAGATTGGAGATTTGCGGTTCAATGCATTCGTACGCGCCCAGGATGGAAGCAATCGTTGCAGTGGGCGCGATGGCGAGGAGCAGGGAATTACGCAAGCCATGCTCACGAATCCGCTCCTTTAACGCATTCCAACGATCCGCATCCGTTGGGCGCACTTTCCACAAATCGAACTGCAGTAAGCCTTGCGCGGCACGAGTCTCCTCGAAATTTGGATGCTTGCCGTGGCGGCGCGCCAGATCGCAGGATTCATCCACCGCGTGAAAATAGATTTCCTCTTGAATGCTTCGCGAAAGCGCCGCAGCCTCCTCGCAATCGAACGGCAACTCGAGTTCGAAAAAGACATCTTGCAGCCCCATTAAGCCGAGGCCCACGGGTCGCCATCGTTGATTCGACGCGGCGGCTTGCGGCGTGGGGTAGAAATTGATATCGATGACGCGGTCGAGGAAACGGACCGCAGTGCGCACAGTGTTACGCAGTTTGTTGAAATCGAACTTGCCCTCGCGAACATGCCGCCCCAGATGGATGGAGCCAAGATTGCAGACCGCCGTTTCTTCTTCAGAGCTGATTTCGACGATTTCGGTGCAGAGATTCGAGGAGTGGGCGACGCGGCCGGGGAGCAGGGTCTGATTCGATTTGAGATTGCATGCGTCCTTGAACGTCATCCAACCATTGCCTGTTTCGGCGAGGGACTTCATCATGCGGGCGTACAGATCGCGCGCTTTCACCTGGCGTACGAACCTGGAATCCGCCTCTAGGGCCAGATAAGCCGCTTTGAACTCTTCGCCGAACAGATCGGTCAATTGCCCGCACGTTTTCGCGTCAAACAGACTCCAGACGGCGTCGGTCTTCACGCGCTCCATGAAGAGATCGGGAATCCAGTTGGCTAGGTTGAGGTTGTAGGTGCGGCGCGCTTCGTCTCCGGTGTTGTCACGGAGTTCAAGAAACTCTTCCATGTCGGCGTGCCATGTCTCGAGATAGACACAGCAGGCTCCTTTACGCTTGCCGCCCTGGTTGACGGCCGCAACGGACGAATCCAGGGTTTTGATCCACGGTACGATTCCGTTGCTGTGGCCATTCGTTCCACGAATCAGAGAGCCCCGCGAGCGCACACGATGGTAAGCGAGACCGATTCCTCCGGCGAATTTCGACAGCTTTGCCACGTCCGCGTACTTCTCGTAGATGGCCTCTAAATTGTCTTGGGGCGAATCGAGCAGATAGCACGAGGACATTTGCGGACGCCGTGTGCCCGAATTGAAGAGCGTTGGAGTACTTGGCAAGTACTCGTGCGCTTCCATGAGGGCGAACAACTCGAAGGCTTCCTGGGGTGTCTGGGCCAAGCCGCAAGCTACGCGCAGAAAAAAGTAGGGCGCGGTTTCTAAAACGGTGCGGGTCTCCGGGTGCCGCAGCAGATAACGATCGTAGACAGTCCGCAACCCGAAGTATTCGAAGCGGTCGTTTGAAGGCGCGAGCACGGCTAGATTCAACTTGCGGGCATGAGCCGAGACAAACTCAGCCGTTTCGTCGGCAATCAGCCCTAGCCGATGCCCCATCGCCACCGATTGTGAGAACGAGTGGATATTTTGATTAGTTACTTCCTTGACGATATAGGTTTCGAGCAGTCGCGCAGCTAGGCGAGAATATTCGGGCTCTTCTACGACCAGAGTTGCCGCGGTGCGAATCGACAGTTGATCGAGCTCACACGTAGTGGCGCCGTCGAAGAGTCCGCCGATGGTTTTCACGGCGACTCGCATGACGTCGACATTCGGCAATCCAGTGGCGCATCGGCCCACGGCCCGTACGATCTTATTAACGTCTACGGATTCAAGCGAACCGTTGCGTTTGCGGACATTCATTCCGCTCGTGGCAGCGCTCTTGGGCCAACTTTCGTCAAGGGTCGGCTGCTGAGCAAGCGGCGCTTGCGATTCTTCTATCGAGATGGATGCCTGCAATTCGGTAACCTCCAATTTCAGGTCACCAAGCTTGAAAGGAAACGGAGGCAGGGCAGCCGGAACCCGGGCTGTTCCCATCAGCTCTCCCACGAAGCCTGGGTATGACTACACGCGCCACAGCGCGTCATCACTGGCAGGTCTTCGGACTCACAGGCAAACAACTCACCCCTACTAGCCGCAGCTTCCCAGCCTTTTAAGGGGCCAGTGCTTTCACGCGACGTTCGTTCCTGTTTACCGCTGCGGGGCAGTCCCGGATTTCCACCGGGTTCCCTTTTCATCGCCGTTCAGATATCTGAACGCGGCGAACCGGCAACTGGACCCCAGTATATTGTGTGTTGTGATGAATTGCAATCTATTAGGCGGTTTTTGAGAGATGAGATTTGGGCGAGGTCATAACGAGACGCCCGTGGTGGACGCCCTTGGCGCCGATCAGGAGATCGGCGAGCTTTTGAACCCGCTTTGATGGACCTTTCACCACCACCACTTCCAAACACGTGTGATGATCCAGATGCGCGTGGGTGGTGGAAATGATCAGATCGTGATGATCGTGCTGCAGGTCCATCAATTTTTCGGGAAGCAGGCGGGAATGATGATCGTAGATCAAAGTGACTGTTCCCACCACGGGCGCTTCCGGATCCTCCACGGCGGCCGCGACTAACCGGTCTCGCATCAAATCGCGAAGAGCTTCGGATCGATTCGTGTAACCCTGCTTTTCCAGGAAGCGATCGAAGCGCGCCAACAGGTCAGATCCAATGGCGACGCCGATACGCGTGAGGTCTTCCATGTGGCGTCCCTACTCTCGCAAAGTAGCACGCTCGCGGAAATAGTCTTCGAGGACGTCTGTGTGTTTCGGAAATCTTCAGGCAGGGACCGAATCTTCGCCTTTACGGTGTGCTCGAACCATGATCGAAAGGCGTAGCGGCCGAACGAAATCGAATTGGCGAAATGAAGAAGAGAAATAAGAATCTAAACTACAATTCTGCGTGGACTGTCTGAATGTGAGTCCAGCGAGGAGCGCGTGTACAAGTGAAGGTCGCGTATCCATTGATGCTCCGTACTGAGTTGGCTCCGTCAGACACGAATCGCTGACATACTTTATGCCCAGCCGGTGTTGTTCACCAGCATGTCGAGGCGGCCAAATCCGTAGTAATCCGGAAAGTTCGCAAGGGTGTAGATAAATAAGCATCGGATGGCTGCCTCTTCTAAAATCAGGTTCATAAGACACTCTGGGATATTAGGTATACTAGCCTGGATACCTCGAATGCCTAGGCAACAGGAAAAGCTCTCCGGTGATGCCGAACTTCTCCAAGGAACGCTGGACATGCTGATTCTAAGGATCGCGGCACTTCGGCCCATTCATGGATACGCCATCCTTCATCGCATCCAACAGCTTTCGAACGACGCGCTTCAAATTCGCCAAGGCTCTCTTTACCCTGCTCTGTACAGATTGGAAGAGCGCGGCTGGCTCGAGTCCGATTGGCAGGCGGCCGAAAGCGGGCGGAACGCCAAATTCTACAGCCTCACCAAGCTGGGCCGGCGTCAACTCGAAGCCGAAAAGGCCAGTTGGAAGCGTCTTTGCGCGGCCATTTCACTGGTTCTTGAAACGGCAGATTAGAGGAGCGAGCAGATGAAAGCGCCGTGGCTGAAGAAACGCCGATGGGAGCGGCACATGCATACCGAGTTTCAGTTCCATCTCGAAAGCCGTATCGCTGACTTGATGCAAGACGGACTCACTCGTGACCAGGCGGAAGAGTGCTCCCGCCGTGAGTTCGGTTCGTTTGAGTTGGCGAAAGACGAATGCCGCGACGAAAGAGCGTTCGAACCGGTTGATCGCTCGCTCCGCAATCTTCGTCACGCGTTTCGCGCTCTGTCCAGAGCCCCGGGCTATTGCGCGGCCGCGATCCTGACTCTCGCGCTAGGCATCGGAGCAAATACCGCAATTTTCACCGCCATAGAGGGAGTCGTATTAAAACCGCTGCCGTATCACGAACCAGACCGGCTCGTCATGGCCTTGCTCTACAATCGCAGTCTCAAATACGCTACGGAAGTCTCCTATCCCGACTTTCTGGACTGGCGGCGCGATGCTCGCTCCTTTGAGCAAATTGCCGCATTCAAGCCGGCCGGTTTCGACCTGACTGGCCCGGGTTTGCCGCAGCACCTGGACGGCTACGAAGTCTCTTCTAATTTCTTCAGCACTCTTGGAGTAAGCCTCCTCGCCGGGTCTTCTTTCTCGCCAGATAGCGACCGCATTGGCGGAATGCCCGCCGCTGTCATCAGCAGCCGCCTCTGGCGAGAACGTTTCCAAAGCAGTCCCGCCGTCATTGGCCGCTCCATTATTTTGAACGGCATCGGCTTTACGGTTACCGGAGTTCTTCCGCCCAGCTTCTATTTTGAAAACGGGTTGGCCGATCTCTACACGCCCATCGGTCGCGTTGATCCTCTCTACCAAACAGATCGCACGGTTCACGACGTTATCTGCGTGGCCCGCTTGAAGCCCCGAGTGAGCGTCGGCCAGGCACTGGCGGCAATGAAAACCCTGCAGGAACACATCGATGACCTCAATCCCACGACAGAAAAAGGAGAGAGCGCGTACCTCGTTGCGCTGAAGCAGGAGATCGTCGGCGACGTGGGTGACACACTTCTGCTTCTATTCGCAGCCGTAAGCCTGGTTCTGCTTATCGCCTGCGCGAATGTTGCAAGTCTGCTGCTGGCGCGCTCTGCCGTTCGAGCCCGCGAGTTCGCAGTTCGGAGAGCGCTGGGAGCCACCCGAATGCAAATCGTCCGACAATTGGTCACCGAGAGCGTGCTTCTCTCGTTTGCGGGCGGACTTCTAGGTCTCGTGGTCGCAAAGCTCGTACTGTTTGCGATCCTGGCGGCGTTTCCGGGAGGCCTACCCCGCGCAGGCAACATCGGCATCAACACTTCTGTCCTTCTGTTCGCGTTCGGCCTGTCGATCGCGGTCGGCATCTTGTTTGCTCTCCTGCCCGCCCTCAAATACGGAAACACCGATTTGCAGGTCAGTCTCAGGGAAGGAGGGCGTAGCGCAACCGCGAGCCATCAGCGCACGCAGAGTGCTCTGGTGGTCGCTCAGATTGCGCTCGCGCTGGTGCTGCTTTCGGGCGCCGGGTTGCTCTTCCGCAGCATGATCAAGCTCTGGGCGGTGAACCCGGGCTTCGCTACGCAACACATCCTTACGTTCCAGGTGGGGCTGTCACCCTCCGTGACACAGACCGCAGATGCCCTGCGCGCTGCCTATGATCAACTCACTCGCCGCATTCGCGAGATCCCGGGTGTAGAAGCGGCCGGCATGACCGCGCTTGTGCCCTTGGGTCACAACTATAATTCCGGCCCGTTCTGGATCGGCTCCAATCGGCCTTCTGTCTCAATGGCCCAGATCCCGCGAGCAACTTACTACCCGATAAGTCCCGATTATCCGTCGACCATGCAGATCCCGCTTGTGCTGGGTCGCTTTCTACAAAGGAGCGACGATGTCCATTCCGCATTGGCGATCCTGGTCGACACCTTAATGGCGCGTACTTACTTCCCTGATCGCAATCCGCTAGGTCAGACCATAACGATTCCTCATTGGGGCGCGCAGCAGAATGTCCTTGCCCGGATCGTGGGCGTGGTCGGCCATGTCGAGCAATATGCCATGGATGGTTCGGGCGGCGGCGAAAAACCTCAGATTTACTTCTCGATCTATCAACTGCCCGACGATGCTCTACCGACTTTCCGCCAGGAAATCAACTTCGTTGTGCGCACTCCGCTCATCCCGGCGGCCATCACGCCATCGGTGGAGAACGCTGTAGCGGCAGTAGGCGCCGCTCAACCGGTTTACAACATCCGCACCATCCGCGAGATCGTTTCTGCTTCGCTCTCACGTCAGCGCTTTCCCATGATTCTGCTCGTTGCTTTCGCGCTGTCGGCCTTGTTGCTGGCCACCGTTGGCATATACGGCTTGATTTCCTATTGGACAGCCCAGCGATCGCGCGAGATCGGAGTTCGCATGGCGCTTGGTGCTGCAAAATGGAATGTCCTGCGAATGCTGGGTGCGCAAGGTATTCGACTCGCTCTTGCGGGCATCGCCGTCGGCACATTGGCAGCCGTAGTGCTCACCCGCGTACTATCTAGCTTTTCGCGCCTGCTGTACGGCGTCCGCGCAAGCGATTGGCTAACGTTCATCGCTGTATCGATCTGTCTTTTTCTCGCTGCGCTTCTCGCGTCCTACCTGCCAGCCCGCCGTGCGGCACGACTGGACCCCATGACCGTACTCCGTCACGACTAGTATTCGGCGAAGGCCGCGCAGCTTTTTTGTCACCGCCGCCCGCGCTAAGACATTCTTGCCCTATCCTGTTTTTATGAGCACGCAGCGCGCGATGACCGGTGGTTGGGTCGACCGCGACGAGCTCGAAAAGGGTCCTAACGGACGAAATCTCTGCCGGTGGTGTCATCTTGAGGTTCCCCTTCGCCGCGTAACGTTCTGTTCTGATTGGTGCGTCCACGAGTGGAAGCTGCGCACAGATGCAGGTTACCTTCGGGAAAAGGTGTTCGAACGGGATCGCGGCGTTTGTACTCTTTGCGGCATCGATTGCGTCGCAGCATACGCCCACATTCGTCGTCTACGTGGAGCCGCTCGCCTTCGCGCTGCCACCGAGTGGAACGCGAGCGGTAGAAAAACCCTGTGGGATGCCGATCATGTCATCCCTGTCGTTGAAGGTGGCGGGGAGTGCGACCTTTCTAATATGCGCACCCTATGCCTGAAGTGCCATCGCGCCCACACGCTTGAAATTCGCCGCCGTCTTCAAAAAACGTAATGCTCGCCAGTACCACCAGCGAGGCGCCCTCACGCAGGAAAAAAACGATCACAACCCAACAGAAGCAGCTCCCCACAAGAAAACTGGATGACGTATCGACAAAGCCGATTTGCTCATGGCGGGCGGCCATTTCGGGGTAGGACGTTCAAGTTTCTGGAAGTCGGCCTCGATCCGGTAATGTCCGAGTAGCTCGTGATCCGGACGCAATCCGGAAAGTGCAAGGTCACGTTCCGAGAACCCGGTATACGGGCTACGTATCACGCCGACCTGCCGTCAAAGGCCGAACTGCAGACCGACATTTTAATGAATCCGCACGTTCGCCCTCGAATCATTTATCAGTAATGCGTGAGGGTATCGGGAGCACAGAATGATGTCTTGCGCTTTCCGGGAAGTCCGAAAAAGCTTCGATCTGGCGTTAGCCTTGGGATGTCTGCTGTGCTCCGTTGTGGTCGCGCAAAGTGTCAAAACCAGCTATCTTCCTGGCACTCAGTTCTCGAAGTACCACACTTACAAATGGGTCGAGATCAAGGGCCAACAGCATCCGGACCCCAATAAAGACGCGCAGATAAAACAGTTCGTCGATTCCCAGCTGGCGTCTAAAGGGTTAGCAAAGACGGACGATGTGGCTGATTTAAGCGTCGATTATCAGGTTGCAATCAACAAGGCCGAGGTATGGCAAGTATATGAAGATTGGAGTTCAGCGGCTCTGCTTGACGGTAGGATTCCACAGCGGAAAAAGGTCACGCTGGACACAGGGACGCTCGCTGTAGACATCTACGACACAGTTGCAAAGAAGTTGGTTTGGACTGGTACCGCTCAAAAGACCATCGATTCGAAACGCAGGCCGGAACAGGTGCAAAAAGCAGTTCAGGAACTGCTGAACAGATTTCCGCCTATGTAAGCTGGCAACCATCCGATTGCGAATCGCTTCTGCGCCCGCAACCTGGGCCATCTGGCGGATCGAGCCCGACGATACTTGCGTTCCATGCAAGCTCAATCCACAGTCTCAGTAGGTTAGTGCGTCAGCTTGCCACGATGCGCTCAATGGCTACCATTGCATCCACAATGCCGTTTTCCGCGCGCATCGTCTCGCCCAGCACTCGGGCGCGGCTTCGGACGTGGGCGTCGGCGGCGAAGTCGAGAGCGCTGGCGAATGCCTCAGCCGAGGGCCGTCGGCCATCCACCGCGGCCGGCGCGACGCCGGCCCGGCGCAAGCGTTCGGCCCAGAAAAACTGGTCGCCGGCGAACGGGGTCACGACGGAAGGCACGCCCGCGCTTGCGGCGGAGTGCGAGGTACCGGAGCCGCCGTGATGGATAACCGCGGCGGTGCGCGGGAACAGCCAATCGTGCGGCGTGTCGCCGATGGCGAGAAAGTTGTCCGGAAGTGCCTTCGGATCGATGCCGCTCCAGCCCCGATGGAACAGTGCTCGCCGGCCGGTCATCGCCTCAACCAGCGCATCCAGCATACGTGCGTTGTCGAAGCCGGCCATGCTGCCGAAGCCGATGTAAATCGGAGCTTCTCCGGCGGCGAGAAAGTTCGCCAGCGCCGAAGGCGGCATCCAGGTTGGGCTCCGCGCCAGCCACTGTCCGCACAGATGCACGTTGGCCGGCCAGTCGGCAGGCGTGGGCACCAGGTTGGGCGAGACACCATAAACCATGGGGAGATCCTTCCATACTGTCTTGCGCGGCGGCAGTTTGAACATCGCGCGCGCCGCGTTGGTCTTGTCGCGGAATGCTTTCCACAGCATGGCGTTCACGAAGCGGTGGCTAGCACGATTGAGTGGACGCGGCACCCACTTAGGTGGCAGAAACGGCGAAGGAAACGCAGCGGTTGGCGTAATCGGGATCATGCCGGAGCCGATGCCCTTGGCGCCCAGATACTCGGCCGCGGAAAAGGCTACAAATCCGGCCAGCCCCGCTGCCAGGATCGCATCGCAACCTTCCCCTGCTTCAATGATGGTGCGCAGCCAGGATTCGGCATTCTCGTTGGCGATCTTGGCCAGCGCGCGTGCGGTTGTGTTGAAGCCGCCGCCCTTAGAGACTACGCCAGCGATGGCATGGTCCCGATTGAAAGTGCCGCGAATATCCCCGGCTAGCGCGGTAGTCGGTACGCCAAGCGCCTGGGCGCTGCCGAGTGTGCCAGCATCGGCAAGCAGTCGAGCCTCGTGCCCGGCATCCATCAAGCCACGGCACAACGCGGCGAACGGGCGCGCATCGCCCTCGGTACCATACGTCGCGACGATGAGCTTCATGAGCCCTGGACCCTATCGATTTCAGAGGGCATTCGGTATTCAGCGATTCGCCCACCCAACTTAGGCCTTTTGCATGAAGATCGGCGGTTCGTCTGCGCTCGGCCCCCAACTTGCCGGCACGGGAATATTGAGCAGCCGCAGGTACACGCTGAATTGACCCCGATGCTGGTACCAATGGCTGAGCATGATGTCGCGCAAGAACTGCCCGCGAGGTTGGGCCAGGATTTCCTGTCCGTCGACAACCAGCCGCCATGTCTCGCTCATTGCCGAGTCGTCGAACCTGGGCAGCACGTTGCGCACTGCCGTGATGCTCTCTTCAAAGGCATCCAGTACTTCCTGACGGCTGGCTGGTTGGGGAAGGCCAAAACCCGGAGCTTGCGCTGGATTGTTCTGCACGAAGCGGACAACTCCGCCCGGTATTACAGCGAGATGATACGCAAGCTGCCCGGCAGACATGGATTTTTCATGAGGCTTCCAGGTCAACTGATCGTTCGGCAGCCGCTCGATAAATTTCCGCGTGACAGCCGCTTGTATTTCAAATTCGGCGAGTAGTGATTGTGCAATGGACAATGCGATCCTCCTGTTACGGATTCTATAGGGACGGCCCGGCAAACTATGATCCCGAACGTCGCTACTCATCCAATGGGACCGCGAAGGATCGGAGTTCGGGCAAGTTCCTGTTTGCGCATCATACAGCCGCAGAGTGAGTTATTCGTATCGCAAAATAGACGCCGGCTGTAGCGTGACCACACGGCTGGCGGGTACGAGGCAAGCGATGGCCGCAGTGAGAATTAGCAGGAGACTAACGCCAGATATAGTAACGGGATCGGTGGAGGTAACGCCAAAAATAAGTGTCCGTACAAGGCCTCCTATTGCGAGAGAGAATAGCAGGCCACAAGCTAATCCGACCAAGACCGGAATCAATCCGTACTTCATCATCATCAGCAGCAGTTCACTATGCTTAGCGCCTAGGGCGAGCCGCAACCCGAGTTCGCCCTTGCGCTGTTGCACGTTGTAAGAGACAACGCCGTAGATTCCAACCAGGGTCAGCAGCAGGGCTGCCAATCCGAAGGCACTGGCCAATTCCATCTGAAAACGTCGCCGTGCGGTGGCCGCCGAAACAATTTCGGACAGCGTGCGTACCTCTGATGCTGGCAGGCTGGGATCAATGGACCAGATCGCGTGCTGAACGAGGCCAACCACGGGGTCCGAAACGCTGGTCGCACGGAAGACCAGGCTAGCGCCCCAGGGAGGGCGAACCCAGAACGGAACGTACACAATCAACGTGGGCTGTTGATCCAGCCGCCCGTTGTAGGTGTCGCGCACGATTCCCACCACTTGCACTTTGCCGACTTGCGACCCGGTTGTGAACTCTTTACCAAGAGCATTCTGGCCGGGCCAAAGCTTCGCCGCCAAGCGCTGGGAGAGGACTGCCACCTTTCTGTTACGGTCCTTCGACTCGATACGGCGGCCCTTAAGCAGCGGGATGCCAAGCGTCTGGAAATAATCCGGACTGACGAAGCGCACGTTGACCAGAACAGGCGCTTTGCTGGCGGGATCGATCCAGTCGGCTTTGGAGCCCGCCAGTTCAATGCCGTTGATCATGCTTTCGCCGGTGAGTGGCAGTCCCTGCACGATCGCCGCGGAGCCAATCCCCGGCAGAGCGCTGACCCTCGCTAAAACCCGTTCGTATAAGCGAGCCTTGCTGTGCGGATCCGGGTACTGGACATCAGGAAGATTGAGGTCGATGGCGGTGACGTGCTCTTCTTCAAAACCTTTCTCCACGTGCAGCAGGTGAAACAGGCTCGAGATCAGGAGCCCTGCGAGGCAGACCAGGACCGTGCTGAGAGCCACTTCACTGCCCACCAGGGCTTGACGGAGACGGAGAGAATGGCGTCCTGGGGTAACTGCGGGACCAAAAGAGCGCATAGGGGTCTGCAGATCGGATTGGGCAGCGCGATAGGCGGGTAAGAGGCCGGAGATGCAAGCACACAGAACAGTGAGTACAACCGAGAAAAGCACGACGTCCGTATCTATGTGGACCTCCAAGATGCGCGGCAGCTCAAAAGCAGTGTTCACTTTGAGCAGTCGAATGCAAGCGGCAGCGAGGGCGATGCCGAAAATGCCACCGAGCGAGGAAATGAAGAGTGCCTCGGTCAGAATTTGTTGTATCAGGCGAATGCGTCCGGCTCCGAGCGCCATGCGAATAGAAAACTCGCGGACACGGCCATGGGCGCGGGCAACCATCAGGTTCGTCAGGTTGACGCACACAATAAGGAGCAGAACCAGGACCGAGGCGAAAAGCGCCCAGAGACTTTCCCGGACAGTGCCGCCAACTACATTCTGCAGAGGCTTGGCGACGGGATGAGGTTTGCTTTCGACTTGGTAAGCCGCCGTGAATTGCCGTGTCAACACGGTGAGGTCGGCTAACCCTTGAGACAGCGCTACACCGCCACGCAGGCGTGCAAAGACGATGTAGTCGTAGTCGCCGTCCCATCCGTCGATGGGCGACCGAACGGGTTGGAAGATCTGGACGCGCTTGCCGAGCCCGGCCAACTGGCCCAGATCGTTGCCGGCGGGAAAAGTGAAATCGTGCGGCAAAACTCCGACGATGATGACGGGCACGCCTCCGTATAAGATGCGCTGTCCGATAATGTTCGGGTCTGACTGGAAGCGCGTGCGCCAAAGCGCATCCGAAATGACGGCAACACTGGAGTGCCCGGGTTGATCTTCTTCGGGACGGAAGCCGCGCCCCATTGGCAATTTGGTGCCAAGTAAGTCGAACAGTCCTGCGGTGGTCTCCACAGAATCGAGTTCCACAGGTTCACCCGTACCCGTGAGTGTGCCGCGTGAGGCGCGGAGAGCAACCATTCCCTGGAAAGCGTGACTGTGAGACTGCCAATAGCGGAAGTGCTGGTAGTTGACGGGCACTTCCGGATAGAGATGGGACAGCGCCGGAACGAACTCCTGGAGATAGGCGAGTTGCCCGGCCTGCACATAGGCGAGGGGCTTCAAAAGGATCCCGTCGACTAGCGAGAAAGTGGTATTGGCGGCACCGATCCCGAAGGCCAATGAACAAATCGCAATGGCGGCAAATAGAGGTTCTCGGCGGAGCGACCGAAGCACGTAGCGAGTGTCCTGTGCCAGATGTTCCAGCTGGGGCGGTACCCATTCCGACCGTACAGATTCACGGGTGAGGGTGAGATTACCGAGATCCTTGTAGGCGGCGCGGCGCGCTTGCTCGGGCGAGAGCCCGGCCGCGCGTGCAGCGTCTTCAGCCATTTCGAGATACGATGCAAGTTCCTGATCGAGAGTGTGTTCCCGCTGGCGCCGCAAAAAGGGCAGGAGCAGTGCCAATCGCCGAAGTCGGGTCTTCATTCCGTCACCTCGGAATGAAGCACCAAGCTGATGGCAGCGACAAAGCCTTTCCATCGTGAGACGGAAGCTAAAAGCTTTTTACGGCCGGCGGGAGTCAACTTATAAAAGCGAGCGCGGCGCCCGGTATCGGAACTCTTCCATTCGGCTTTGATCAGGCCTTGTAGCTCCAGCCGCTGCAGTGCAGGATAGAGCGAGCCGGCCTCTATCAACAGAGCCTCCTGGGAAACATGCCGTATGGACTGCGCTATGCCGTAGCCGTGCAGTTCACCTGCCAGGAGCGTCTTTAATAAGAGCATCTCCAGCGTTCCCTGGAGGAATTCAAGCCGATCAGTCTTGCCGGTTGCCATAGATAGTTGAGATATATATAGCACGACTATGTATAGGCGTATAAAGCAGGACATGGAAGAGCCTCTGCCGAGACCGATGCTTAGCGGGGAATGAGCAGTCCAGATCGCTTCAGACTTGACGTGGAGAGACAGCGCTTGGCCAGTGCTCGCCCTAACAAGGTTGCAAAACTGATCCAGCCATTCTGTCCGCTTGTGGGTGACTCGTCAACTTCCACACGGTCGGCGATGCGTACATTGGACCGGATTTCGCGAATGCAGGGCCATTTTCCTGTTTGCTCGTGATACGCCCCCAATTCGGACAGTGTTGGTTAGCCGAGACAGCGACTCATCCGTGCGATGGCCTTTGTTCCGCGAAAGACCGGGCTGTGGGATTGTGCACTCTGTGCTGGGGTGGAGTCAGACATGTGAGAGCCCTCAGGGTCCGACCCGCGGGTGAATCGCTCCCACGCGACGAACCTCTGAGAGTCGGCAACGGACTGGACCGTTAGCCGATCTGCTCCGCTAGCTCGATGATGATTCCCTCCGGGCCGCGGACGTAGCAGAGCCGGTAGCTGTCCTCGTAGCGCTCCAGCTCGCCGACGAGTTCAGCGCCGCGGGCTCGCAGGCCGGCAACGACGGCGTCGATGTCCTCGACGGCGAATGCGACGTGGCGGATACCCGGCGTGTTCGCCGGCGCGTGCCGGTTGTCGCCCTGGTTCGCCGGCGAGTGGAACTTCGTTAGCTCGAGTCGTCCGTTGCCGTCCGGAGTTTGCATCATCGCGATGTCCGCCCGTACGCCCTCGAGCCCCACGACGCGGTCCACCCAGCGGCCTTCGACGGACCCCTCGCCCTGCAGCACGAGTCCGAGCTCGAGGAAGAACTCGGTCGCGGCTGCGAGGTCGTCAACCACGATACCGACGTGCTCCATCCGTTGGATAGTCATGTGTTCGATGGTAAGGAACCAGATTCGGGCCGCGGCCGCCGCGCCATCGCTCTATCATCGGTTCGCGGGCCTCCCAACGACGAAATCGATCTTGATCAAAGCAATTGACGTTTGTGCGTGATACGGACATCATTACCGCGGGTCCCGAGAAGCATCATCGCCCCGGTGATCCCTTCAGCAGCGCAGGCCAGTTGACGATCAGCGTCAGAGGCTGCGATTGCTGCACGGTGGCGCGCACCAGGAAGCGCTGGCCGTCCGCCGCGGCTTCGTACGGCGGCAGCGTGTTTTCGTCGATAGGCAGAGCGAACAACTCGTGCGGCGTCGATGTCTCGACCGAATCCGCTCCCAGCTTGACGTCCACAGCCATCAGTTTGTAGTCGGGAGACAGAAAGAACAATTCCCGCCCGTCTCCGCGCCACTGCGCGAACCGACCGCCATCGATCGAGACCCGGACCTTTTTCCGCCGCTCGGGAAAAGAATCGATATAAATTTCAAAGTGCCCACTCTCCCCGGACATGTATGCCACCCAGCGCGGATCGGTCTCCGGGCTGAAACGTCCGTCGCTTTCCTGATACGGAGTACTCATCCAGGAGCTGCTGCCTACCGGCTTACCATTCGATCCAATCTCCAGGACCTTAAGATCAAAGCTGTTGCCTGGAACGAGTTCCGAATACAGGATGAACCTCCCGTTACGTGACCAGTCATTGGGAAACTGGACGCCCGGCTGCGTAACGAGTTGCGTCTTGCCGCTTCCCGCGAGATCCTGCCGCAATAAATTGCCATTCGGAGAAGCGTAGACCACCGCGCGGCCGTCCGGCGACCATGCAGCAAGACCCGCGACGTCGACATCGGCAAATCGAATGGCCGCGCCGCGCGACGAGTCCAGTATCCAGATTTCGTGCGAGCCGTCCAGTTGTGAGCGGCAGGCCGCGATCCGCCGCCCGTCCGGCGAAAGCCGGAACGTCAGGTACTCAGCGGGCTCGCCAACGGTCCCTAGAGATTTTCCTTTGCGGTCGAACCACGACAACAGACTGAGACTCCCCGCAGCGCTATAGAGCAGCGATCCGTTGGCGGAAACAGCCGCAATCACCGCGTTTAGCGCGGTCACGCGAGCCGGGCTGGCGATTTCATGAGGTTCCCCGAGCATCTTCAACGCAGTGGCATCCACTTCCTGGGCCACCAGCGCCCCGGCGCGGCGCCACACCAGATAATCTTTTCCGTCCCCGCCGGGAGCATACAGCGCATCGGTATTTATGGCAAGCAAATGTACGCGATCTGGGGGCTTCGCGAGCGCGGCCGCATAGATGCCCGTATGCTCCGGTCGATCGCTTGCGGCGAAATAAAGAAAACGGCCGCGGGGAAGCGCCTGCGGCCGCATATGGGCGCGTTCTCCGCGCGACGAGTCCAGCGTAGTCAGCGGCACAGGCGTTCCGCCCGAGGCGGGTACTCGGAACAATGCGCCCATGGTTCCGATCAGAATCTGTCCATCGGCGCTCCACGCGCCGCCTCGAATATTCTTAGCCAATTCGCACACGGTCCACTGTGCGCCACCAGCCACATCGACTCGCTGCAGCCCAGTCTTATCCCAGAAGGCGATGAATTTGTTATTCGGCGACCAGAACGGCGATGAATTGACAACAACCTCCGCAATCATGCGCGGAGGAGCGCCGTCGAGCGGCCGAAGCCAGAGGCCCGTTTTTCTGCCTACCTCCGCCATGTAAGCCGCAGTCCGGCCGTCAGGTGAAAGCGCAAAGTTGGGAGTTAAAGGGGCGCCCAGGAAGCGACCGCCTTGCGGTGGCTCGATCTCTACTCGCAACGGGCTCACATCGCTTGAAGAAGGTCGAAGCCAGGCGACCGCGCCACCGCCTGCCAGTGCGCCGGCGGCAGTGCCCACTATCCACTCGCGCCGATTCGGCTTTGCGACCGGCTGGCTGTGGGCCACCAAGTCGATCGCCGCTTTCACATCCCGTACCGATTGCCACCGCTCTTCCGGATCTTTCTCCAGGCATTTCTGCAACACACCGTCCAGCGCCCCGGTAGTCGCCCCTTCGAACGCGCGTTTGCCGGTCAGCATTTCGTAGAACACGCAGCCGAACGCAAAAATATCGGCGCGGCTGTCCACCGCCTCTCCCCGCGCTTGTTCCGGCGCCATATATTCCGGCGTGCCCGCGATTGTGCCTTCTATCGTTAGAGCCGCTGCGCCCGCTGAGTTCTCCCATTTCGCCAACCCGAAATCCAACAGCTTCACGCCGGTCTTCGTGACCAGAATGTTGGCTGGTTTCAGGTCGCGATGCACGATGCCTTGTTTATGAGCAGCGTCGAGAGCTTCGAGAATCTGCTTCGCGTATTCGATCGCTTTCGCGAGCGGCAGCGGACCGTGAAGCGGAGCGCCATCGATCAGTTCCATCACCAGGTAATTCGGCCCGACATCGTAGAGTTGGCAGATGTGCGGATGATTCAGTGCTGCCACCGCTCGCGCTTCCCGCTCAAAACGTTCGCTGAATCGAGCGTCCGGCGCCTTGATCGCAACCGTGCGGCCGAGCCGCGTATCGCGCGCCTTCCACACCTCACCCATCCCGCCTTCGCCAATGCGGTCGAGAATTTCGTAGGGCCCGACCCGCTCGCCCGTGCGGAAGCTTTTTCCCATGCGGGGCGCTCCAGTACAGAGCCAGCACCATCGAAACCGAGGAGCGATTCCACCTCGCGACGTACATCCGCGTCCGGGCAGGCCTGGGTCAGAAAGGCAGTCCGGCCGCCCGGCTCGCGCTCCAGGGCAGCGTGATACAGGCGCTCGATCCGATTCCAGCGCTCGGGCTCCATGATTGTCGTGCCGGGATGATAGCACGATTTTGGGGTAATTTACGGGATCTTCGCGGCTATTACGGCCGGATGATTCGCGGCGTTCCGAATCATTTGAATGTCTTCGGGCGTAAGCGCCAGGATATGGCGCTTCATTTCCAGATAATCGCCCGAATCCCAGTGCGCTTTCATTACGCCTGTCGCGGAGTGTCGATTAACGCCTTGTAGAAGGTGCGTCATCTCGTGCACCATGGCATGCCCCAATAGAACAGGCTCAAGGTTTGGTTGATCCATTTGACGGATGCGGTTATAGAAGATAGAGACGTGAACCCCTTCATATGGCAGCGAGTATCCAAGGGCGCCCCGGTGATATGCCGCTGGGGTGTCGAGTTCCAGTTGAATAATAATGACGTGGTTCCGACCCTTCCAGCCGGAGCGCGCTATACCATGCCAGGCGATGCGCACATCCGCGCCGGCGAACATGCGCGAAGCCAGCGCCTCCGCCCGTTGAATCGTCTCGAAGGGAATACGTTCGCCGTTGTTTACGAATACGTCGAGTTTCTGGGTGGCGCCGGCGCTCGCCGCAAGGGCCGCTGTCATTGCTGCCAAGACTTTGATCTTCATCTCGCCTCCGGGTTCGTCCGGTAAGCGAGGGCGCGCGGCGAAAACTATAATGCAGACTGTAATTTCTTTTCGCAGGAGGCGCTGTGCCGGCCGATCCATCCGCGGAAATCACTCGTCTGCTGCGGGCTTGGGCTCAAGGCGATGAGGCGGCGCTCGATGAAATCGCTCCAATGGTCTATAGGGAGCTGCGGGAAAGAGCGGGCGCGTACATGGGGCGCGAGCGGCGCGCCGTGACTCTTCAAGCCACGGCATTGGCGAATGAAGCGTGGCTCAGACTCGTTGATGTTTCGAGCGTAGACTGGCGCGACCGGGCACACTTTTTCGCGGTAGCGGCTCAAATGATGCGGCGCATTCTGGTCGATGCGGCACGGGCTCGCGTTACAAATAAACGCGGAGGGATGGCGCGGCGTGTCAACCTGGACGAGATACCCGATGTCTCCTCTACAAGGGACCGCGAATTGGTAGCAATCGACGATGCGCTTCACAGGCTCGCGGAACTGGATCCACGAAAGGCGAAAGTGATTGAGTTGCGCTTCTTCGGCGGGTTAAGCGTTGAGGAGACTGCAGCCGTGCTGAAGATTTCCGACCAGAGTGTCATGCGCGACTGGAGGTTGGCGAAGTCTTGGCTGATGCGTGAGATCGATGGGTACACCAAGTCCCGTAGCCAGGCCAGAGGACTGTGCTTTGATCTGCGACGCCTCCCAAACGATTTAGGTACTAACAGGATTCAAAGGGATTTAGCGTGAAAACGCGGACGTGGCCGGATATCCATATTGCCGGCCTGAGCGCGGCTCTACTTATCGGATGCCAGGCTTAGCCTCGTTAAGTCGCGTTACCGAATACACTACGCTTGGACTATTCTTGGCGCAAAGCGCTCATGGATTCTGTACGGCTCGCGCGGCGTGCTGGCAGGAAGCTCGCAAGTAGGGCAGCGAGGACCAGAACGGAAATCATGGCTACGAAAGTCAATGGATCAGTAGATCGGACCCCGTCGACGAAGTGCTTCAGGACACGCGCAGCAGCGAAACCCGCCAATAAACCTATGCATACGCCTGTGCAAATCATCCCTAGGCTTTGTCGCAATACAAGACTGATCAAGTTGCTGGGAGTGGCTCCAAGTGCAATACGCACGCCAAATTCCGGTATTCGCTGGCTCGTGAAATAAGCGAGTACGCCATAAATTCCGATACACGCAAGCAACAAAGCCAGTCCGGCAAATATGCCGAATAACACCAAGAGAAATCGCTGCCGGGCGAGCGTCCCACTTGTAATCTGCTCCATAGTGCCGATGTCATAAAGAACCTGATCCTGAGCGGATGCACGTATTTGCTGTCGTATCGCATGAGCTATGTTCAGCGGCGGACCCGTTGTCCGTACGGCCAAGGTCATGCCGGACGCCATAACGTGGAGGTACTGATCAGGCAACTGAGCCAGCGGGCAGTACATTTGTTCGCTTACGGCGCCCTCGACAGCAAGGCTGCGGTGCCGAACGTGGCCGACGACTCCGACCACCTTCGCGGGTCCGAGAACCTGCAGCGTCACATACTTGCCAACGGCTCCACGACTCCCGAAAATACGCTTCGCCAGCACCTCATCGATCGCAATAACGGTTTCGCCACCGCTGCGGTCCCGTTCGGTAAAAAAACGCCCTTGGAGGAGGGCAATGCCCATAACACCGAGATAGTCCGGACTGGGGAAGGTCATTTGCGACATCGGCATCCGATCCGTTGGAGGAGGAACAGCACCTGTCCAGTAGCCAATCCACGACTCATCGCCGCGCATGGGAATACTATCGACAATGGCAGTAGATTGCACTCCGGGCGCCCGGCTCACATGGTCGAGGATTTCGCGCCACTCTGCGCGCGTGCGCGATGGATTCGTCGCGGCATCGGACCCCAACGCAACTCGCGCGACCAGCACTTTTTGCGGATCAAAGCCGGGATCCAGCGAGGACAAACGCAACAATGTACGTCCGAGCGTCCCGGCAGCGATCAACAAAACAATCGCGATTACAATTTCCGCAATCACATAACCGCTGTGTAGACGGCGTGAACCGCCACCCGCCACTGTTCGCGCAGCGGCGCGAAGGGCATGTTCTAGTCCATGAACCGGGGCGCGCAATGCGGGAGCAAGGCCGAAGAGGATACCCGTTAAAAAAGAAGTAGCGAGCGCAAATACGAGAACACGCCAATCAAGTGTGATTTCATCGGCGCGAGGTAGACCGCCCGGCCAGAAGGTCAGGAACGGTCGCGTACCAGTAGCGGCAAGCACCACGCCAAGAACGCCCCCGGCAACGGCTAAGATCGTGCTTTCAGTCAAACACTGCCGCGCCAAACGGCTACGACTCGCTCCGAGAGCCAAGCGCATCGCGATCTCTCGCTCGCGCGAAACGGCGCGCGCCAGCAATAGACTGGCGACATTGGCGCATGCAATCAGAAGCACCAGGCTGACGGCGCCGAGAAGCAGCCACAACATGGGCCGGATGTCTCCGACAACGTCCCATTGAAATGGCTGCACCGCAATGCTGTGGCCCGCATTGGACTTCGGATATTGTTTAGCCAGCCTGCGGCCGATCCGCGCGACGTCCGCCTGAGCTTGAGCGAGTCTCACGCCTCGCCGAAGGCGCGCTGTCACCTGAATGCCGGGATGCCCTTCGCGATCTTGCATCCAGGGTGCCGTGTTCTGGCCGAGAGGCGTAAATATGTCCACGTCTCCGGAAAGCTGAAACCCCGCTGGAGCGATGCCGACGACGGTGTAAGCCTTCGCGTCAAACACCAGGCGCGCGCCCACTGCTTTCGGGTCGCCGCCAAACCGTTTCCGCCATAGACGATGACTGATGATGGCCACGGCCGCTCCACCGGGACGGTCTTCGTCAGGCATAAAACCGCGCCCATGCAGGAGCCCGATTCCAAAAACGGAAAACAGGCCGGCAGAGATTTCGCGCGAAGAAATATGCTCGGCCTCTCCCGGTTCGCTTACCGTTCCGCCCATTCCACTTCGCCACGCTGCCATCGGACCCAGAGTCTGGCTTTCGCGCTGGCAATCCAAGAAGTTGAAATACGCGAATGCCCATCGGCCGGTGTTGTCGACTTGCTCGGACACGCTCACCAGACGTTCTGGTTCGGGATAGGGCAGCGGCTTTAGCAAGACACCGTTTACGACCGTGAACATAACGGTGGTCGCTCCAATACCAAGCGCAATTGTCAATAGCGCGACGGCGACAAACCCCGGCTTCTGCCGAAAGGTACGCAGCGCATAGGATGCGTCCTGCCACAGATCCTCTAACCAGCGTGTCGCTCGGACCTCACGGCATAACTCCTTCACCTGCTCAGAGCCGCCTAGAGCGAGGGCGACTTTTCGCCGCGCTTCGTGGGCATCCTCGCCGCGCGCCGTCGCTTCCGCAATCTGCCGTTCAACGTGAAAGCGAATTTCTTCATCAAGCTCGCTTTCAACGTGATCACGCCGGAACAATGATCGGAGACGCAATGGAATGGTATACAGCCAATGCTCAAGTCGCACTCCTCACACCTCCTTCAACTGCACCACCGCGCTGATTGCACCCGACAATCTCTGCCAGTTCGCGGCCTCCTTCTCCAACTGTTTGCGCCCGAGCCGAGTGAGCGAATAAAATTTCGCGCGGCGGCCGAGTTCGCTTGTTTTCCATTCGGCAGTGATCCACCCCTCCTGCTCCAGTTTGTGTAGCGCGGGATAGAGCGAGCCGTCGCTGACCTGCAGCACATTGCTAGAAACCTGCTTCAGGCGTTGGCTGATGGCCCATCCGTGGAGTGCCTCCAATGCAAGGATTTTCAATAGGAGAAGATCCAAAGTGCCCTGAACTAGATCGTTAGGCTTGCTCATACCGATACCCTCGGTTACCGATAACAAGTTTACACGGCGTGGCACGCGGAGCGCAAGGCACGCGGGCAGACGGGGGATTGATACTTAAATCGCTCACTTGCCGGCATCCGTTATCGTGGACAAATGATCCGAACCCACCAGCCTGCTTTGGCACTCTTCGCCGTCGGCATGATTGGTCTGGGCATCATCGCGCTAATCTACGGAGATTTCGCGTTGGTGTGGCAGCCAGTCGGCAAATCCGTACCGGGCAGGGCATTTCTCGCCTACGGTTCCGGTATTCTCATGCTCCTGGGAGGTGCCGGATTGCTGTTCCGCGCCACTGCAGCTTGGTCGATTCGCCTCCTGTTTCCATACATTATTCTTTGGCTACTGCTGAAGGTGCCTGCTCTATTTGTGGCGCCGCAGATGGAAGCGGTATGGCTCGGCTTCGGTGAGATTGCAATGCTTCTTTGCGGCGGGTGGATTCTGTTTGCCAGGCTGGCGGGGCTTGGAAAGGGATCGATCTTCAGATACCCTGCAGGGGAGAAGGGCATTCGCATTGCGGCAATCCTCTTTGCAATTTCTCTGCTGCCGGTTGGGCTTTCACATCTTGTTTATGTGAAACAGACCGCTGATCTGGTGCCGGGTTGGCTTCCTTTCCGAACTGGCTGGGCGTATCTGACCGGCGTCGGTCAGATCGCTTGCGGCCTGGGCATATTGTTCTCGATCTATCCCCGCGTAGCCGCCACAGCGGAAGCAGGAATGTTGAGTCTTTTCACGCTTCTCGTCTGGGGGCCTGCAATTCTGGCCAAACCGGCGGAGCGGCTGCCTTGGACGGCGTTCTTCATTTCATGGGCAATCGCGGCCGCTGGATGGGTGGTCGCGGACAACATCGGAACTAAGATGTCGGCAAGACCGACTCTGCCGACCACGCTGAGTTGAAACGCAGGCTGAGGAGATTTCTCTCCCTCAGACATATTCACCCGTTGATAAGCTGCATCATCCCGGGCTCATAGCGATCCCCGGCGGCGGCGCCCTTCGGTGCCGCCCGCTCGAGCCGGTCGAGATCATCCTTCGTCAGGACTACGTCAACTGAGCGAGCGTTTTCCTCGAGGCGCTGCACGGCGCTCGTACCGGGAATCGGAATGATCTGTTCCCCTTGCGCAAGCAGCCAGGCCAAGGCGAGTTGGGCAGGCGTTACTCCTTTCTCGCGGGCGATCTCACCGATGATGTCTGCGATCGCAAGATTCCGCTGGAACTCCTCTCCCTGAAAACGGGGATTGCCTCTCCGCCAGTCATTGGGAGCGAGTTCATCGATGCTTCGAAAACGCGCGCCGAGGAAACCGCGGCCTAGAGGGCTGTAGGCAACGAGCGAGGTTCCAAGCTCGCGCAGGGTGGGAAGCAGCTCGTCTTCGGGGTCGCGCGTGAACAGCGAGTACTCGGTCTGCACAGCCGTGATGGGATGTACTGTATTCGCGCGGCGCACAGTGGCAGGCGACGCTTCCGAGAGGCCGATATAGCGCACTTTGCCCGCTCCCACAAGATCTGCCATGGCGCCGACCGTATCTTCGATCGGAACGCGGGGATCCACTCGATGCAGGTAATACAGGTCGATTACATCGACTCCCAGACGTTGCAGCGAGGATTCGCAGCAGCGCCGCGCATTTTCAGGACTGCCATCGACGGCCCTGTTTTGATACGACGAACCAGGCACGATGCCGAATTTCGTTGCTAACACCACTCCTTCGCGCCGGCCACGGAGGGCTTCGCCGACCTTAATCTCAGAATCGCCATAGATATTCGCCGTATCGAGAAAGTTGATACCTAAATCCAGGGCGCGATGGACGAGCGCAATGGCATCGTCTCCGCTCTGCACGCTGCTGCTGTACACGTCAGCGATGCCGATGCTCATGCAACCAAATCCAATTGCGGAAACTTCGAGGCCGCTTCGGCCGAGTAAGCGTTTTTTCATAGGTGCTTCACTTAGATGCAATAGCCGGCCATCCGGTCTCTGCGGCGTTTCGAACCGCACGTCTCACGGTACGGCGATTCCCTGGCTCTCCCATCGCGCCCGGATCGCTGAGCAAACCTCGCACTCGCATCCACCCCGCGATTTCGGTCGTGGCAAGGGCTGCGAGCATGGCCCAACATGGCCGTTCCCCGCGCTCTCCTCGAGTTCGATCGTTTCAAGCCAGATGTCTACTGACATCCGCTGTATACCGTGCCCGCCATTCTCCCGCCGCATCGGATCGTCAGTCGTCCAGTAATATTCAACCGGCACGCAGTCAATGAAATTCAATCGCCGGTACACCATAGTCGGCGGCGGGTCCATTTTTTTCGCGCGTTCTCGCAAGACTTCGTTCGGTGGATAGAGTGTCGTCGCGGTTTCCCCATCCCGCACCCGTACGTCAACCCACTGCTCGAGCGTCACAATTTTTTGTCCGGTTTTCTTCGCCATTAACCAACTTCCTCCGAATCCAGAAACACGCCATCGCCACGCGCCTCTTCGAGTGCGATCAGCTTTCGCCAGGTCCCCACGTCCAGTTGGTAGCTACGCCGCGCACCGCCCGGAAATTCAAAAATCCGCGCCAGCTTGGTTTCGGCCGCCATGTTGTCGGTCATTTTCCGTAGCTGGTCGTTCGTCGGGTACACACGCGTCGTATTCCCGCCCTCAGCCACCGTCTCCACGATTCGCTGGTACAGCGGCGGCGGCCCTCCCTTCGGCAATTCCAGCGGCTTTTCCTCCGCCGCTTTCTGCTTCTCTTCCTTTGCCTTCCCCTTTACTTCTTCGAACTGGGCCCGGCCGCTTCGTATATGCCCGAGATTCCGCAGCGCCCGCGTGCACGACCTCTCCGCCGTCGTCCGGTATCGCGCCCGCAGATCCAGCCGCCGCCACTGCTCGTCCGTCCATTTCGTCGAGTCCGGTTCTTCGGTATAAAGAGTCTGCTCGATCTCGTCGTAACGGCGATTGTTCCGCCCCAGAAACCAAATCGCCCGCGCCGCCTCCACCACAAACTTCAAATCGAGCGTCGTCTCCGGTCGGTATTGCTCCCGCAGTCCCTCCAACAATCCATCTAATTCGGCCGGATTCTCATCCGGCAGCAGCAGCCTGCTCGACGTGCAGGCGTGCTTGGTAGCATTCCATCTTGGATCGGACATTCTCGAGCGTTCTCGCTCGAGTATCCGGAACCCGGGTGCGCTCTCGTCGCCTAAAAATGTCTATATCTTATTGATATAAAATGAATTAATTTTCCACGCCAAAGCGTCACCGGGTTCGGGTAGGGCCGACCTCCTGGTCCGCAGACGGCGTCCTCGTCGGCCTTGCTGCCTGACGAGCGGTGCCGTCCCGTTTCGTAAAATGCGCTATTCCTTCGCCCATCCACAGAATTTCCACAGGAACAAAGCAACAAAGGGCTTGCAGGAATGACCAGTACTTGATATTCTGGACGAGTCGCCATAAGCCAGTACGGTCGGTGACGAAGTTGTTTAGGTAGGGAGCCACGGAATCGGATAGATTCTGGCTGGTTCGGACTCCATAGCGGTTCTCAAGCAGTCCTGAAGTATTTTCCCACTACCGAAATCAAGGGTTTTCGATTTTTGAGTATCCATTGCGTATGCAATGCGATTCTCAAACGGCTTTCGAGGCCGGCAGTCATCCAGATTTTACGGAGTAATTCGTTATCGTCTGGGAGATTGCGCAGTTGTTTGACAATCTGGTTGGACGCAATGAAGTAAATTCGTCAGACTTTTTTGAGTAATTAACCGGAGCGATGTAATAAAAGGTCCTGGCAGCGGTGCAAATCGCGATCAGGGCTTTGCAGTACAAAACAAGATCAAACGAGAGTTTGATCCCGGCTCAGAATCAACGCTGGCGGCGCGCTTAACACATGCAAGTCGAGCGAGAAAGGGGAGCAATCCCTGAGTACAGCGGCGTACGGGTGAGTAACACGTGGGTAATCTACCTTTTAGTGGGGAATAACCCTGGGAAACCGGGGCTAATACCGCATAATCCTGTGAAGGGAAAGCAGCAATGCGCTGAAAGAGGAGCCCGCGGCCGATTAGCTAGTTGGTGAGGTAACGGCTCACCAAGGCGGTGATCGGTAGCCGGCCTGAGAGGGCACACGGCCACACTGGCACTGAAACACGGGCCAGACTCCTACGGGAGGCAGCAGTGGGGAATCTTGCACAATGGAGGCAACTCTGATGCAGCGACGCCGCGTGAGCGATGAAGCCCCTCGGGGTGTAAAGCTCTTTCGGCAGGGACGATAATGACGGTACCTGAAGAAGAAGCTGCGGCTAACTACGTGCCAGCAGCCGCGGTAATACGTAGGCAGCGAGCGTTGTTCGGAATTACTGGGCGTAAAGAGTGTGTAGGCGGTGTTCTAAGTTCGGTGTGAAATCTCCCGGCTTAACTGGGAGGGTGCGCCGAAAACTGGAATGCTCGAGCGTGGGAGAGGAAAGCGGAATTCCTGGTGTAGCGGTGAAATGCGTAGATATCAGGAGGAACACCAGCGGTGTAGACGGCTTTCTGGACCATTGCTGACGCTGAGACACGAAAGCGTGGGTAGCAAACAGGATTAGATACCCTGGTAGTCCACGCCCTAAACGATGCATACTTGGTGTCGGCCATTCAGTTGGTCGGTGCCGGAGCTAACGCGTTAAGTATGCCGCCTGGGGAGTACGGTCGCAAGGCTGAAACTCAAAGGAATTGACGGGGGCCCGCACAAGCGGTGGAGCATGTGGTTTAATTCGACGCAACGCGAAGAACCTTACCTGGGCTCGAACGGCTGCCGACGGGTGGTGGAAACATCGCCTTTCCCGCAAGGGACGGTAGTCGAGGTGCTGCATGGCTGTCGTCAGCTCGTGTCGTGAGATGTTGGGTTAAGTCCCGCAACGAGCGCAACCCTTGTCCTGTGTTGCTAACCCCTTAAAAGGTGCACTCTCAGGAGACCGCCAGCGATAAGCTGGAGGAAGGTGGGGATGACGTCAAGTCATCATGGCCTTTATGTCCAGGGCTACACACGTGCTACAATGGACGGTACAAAGCGCTGCCAACTCGCAAGAGGGAGCTAATCGCAAAAAACCGTTCTCAGTTCGGATTGCAGGCTGCAACTCGCCTGCATGAAGCTGGAATCGCTAGTAATGGCATATCAGAACGATGCCGTGAATACGTTCCCGGGCCTTGTACACACCGCCCGTCACATCACGAAAGTGGATTGTACTAGAAGCCTGCCCGCTAACCCGCAAGGGAGGCAGCGGTCCAAGGTATGATTCATGATTGGGGTGAAGTCGTAACAAGGTAGCCGTAGGAGAACCTGCGGCTGGATCACCTCCTTTCTAAGAGAGAACGTGGGTGGAGTTACCGAAATTAAGTAAGTAACAGCCGTTCCACTCCATAATCCGTCTCCGGATCTCCACTCTTAAAGTCTGATCGCTTCATGGTTGTCGATGCTTGTCGTCGGCGCCCGCGTCCAATCGGCCTCGATTATTATTAATCCAGGGGCTGTAGCTCAGCTGGGAGAGCGCCTGATTTGCATTCAGGAGGTCGCCGGTTCGATCCCGACCAGCTCCACCAGTTTGACTGGGCCAGTGGCTCGGGTGGCCTCGCCGCAGGGCGAGTGAATCATGTCCGCACCTCTGATAAGGGTGAGGCGTGGTAGTTCGAGTCTACCCAGGCCCACCATCAAAAAGATGGGCCTGTAGCTCAGGTGGTTAGAGCGCACCCCTGATAAGGGTGAGGTCGGTAGTTCGAGTCTACCCAGGCCCACCATCAAGTTTGGCTTCGTTTCGCAAATGCGACAACGGGCAGGTTCTTTGAAAATTGAATAGTTATTGACGGGCAACTACAAGTTGCAAACGTGCTGCTACGAGAAATCACAATTATGTAGCAGCAGCGCGACGAGTCTGCTTGGTTGAGTCCTGACCGCAAGGAAGGGAATTGACTAAAGCAGGTAAGTCTTAAAGAGTAACTCAAAACGTAGAGTTAATTTTATGGTCAAGCTACTAAGAGCATGCGTGTGGATGCCTTGGCGCAAGTAGGCGATGAAGGACGTGGCTAGCTGCGAAAAGCCTCGGGGAGATGCAAGCAATCTTTGATCCGGGGATGTCCGAATGGGGGAACCCAAGTCAGGTAACTGGCTTACTTTCCAGTGAATTCATAGCTGGTTAGAGCGAACGGGGGGAAGTGAACCATCTCAGTACCCCTAGGAAGAGAAAACAACAGTGATTCCGATAGTAGTGGCGAGCGAACTCGGAACAGCCTAAACCGTGCGATTCGAAAGGAGAGCGCGGGGTTGCAGGACCACAAAGAATAAGGATCGGCTGGGATGCAAGTTCCAGGCGGGCCTTATTCTAAAGAGGTTATAAGAAAGCGTTACGAAAACGGTTTGGAAAGGCCGGCCAAAGAAGGTGATAGCCCTGTATCTTAAAATGCCATCTTAGCTTCGAGTGGCTCCTAAGTATCGCGGGACACGAGAAACCCTGCGAGAATCTGCCGGGACCATCCGGTAAGGCTAAATACTCACTTGCGACCGATAGTGAACTAGTACCGTGAGGGAAAGGTGAAAAGAACCCCTGTGAGGGGAGTGAAATAGTACCTGAAACCGCATGCTTACAAGCAGTGGGAGGACTATGGCTCCGCAAGGAGCAATGTCTGACCTCGTGCCTATTGAATAATGAGCTGGCTAGTTAGTCTCAGTGGCAAGGTTAAGCGTAAGCGAGCCGTAGCGAAAGCGAGTCTGAATAGGGCGTTCAGTCGCTGGGATTAGACGCGAAGCGGGATGATCTACCCTTGGCCAGGATGAAATTCGTGTAACAGCGAATGGAGGTCCGAACCGGTGTTGGTTGAAAACAGCTCGGATGAGCTGAGGGTAGGGGTGAAAGGCTAATCAAATTCCGTGATAGCTCGTTCTCTCCGAAATAGCTTTAGGGCTAGCCTCGTATGGTCCGTCTTGGTGGTAGAGATCTGATTGAACTAGGGGCCTTTCCAGGTTACCGAATTCAGCCAAACTGCGAATGCCAAGAACGAGTAATACGGGAGTCAGACGGTCCGGGCTAAGCTGGATCGTCAAAAGGGAAAGAGCCCAGACCATCAACTAAGGTCCCCAAGTACATGCTAAGTGGGAAAGGAAGTCGAGTTCCTCAGAAACAGCCAGGAGGTTGGCTTAGAAGCAGCCATCCTTTAAAGAAAGCGTAATAGCTCACTGGTCGAGGGACTCGGTGCCGACAATCCAACGGGGCTCAAGCATGTCACCGAAGTTATGGACCCATTTGGGTGGTAGGAGAGCGTTCCTAGGGAGATGAAGGTATACCGAGAGGAGTACTGGATCGCTAGGAAGTGACTCTGCCAGCATAAGTAGCGATAAGCCAGGTGAGAACCCTGGCCGCCGAAAGTCTAAGGTTTCCTGAGAAAGGTTAATCCGCTCAGGGTTAGTCGGGGCCTAAGGTGAGGCCGAAAGGCGTAGCTGATGGACACACGGTTAATATTCCGTGACTACATTGATTCGATAAAGACCGATGGGGGGACGCACCACAGAGGTTCATCTGCGAGAAGGGTCAAAGGTGGATTGAGTGAGATCCGGAACGGCAAATCCGCCGGGTCGTGTGCCAGGAAAATCCTCTAAGGAGAGTCAACGTACCCGTACCACAAACCGACACAGGTGGACGAGATGAGTATTCTAAGGCGCTCGGGTGATGGAGTTGCGAAGGAACTAGGCAAATTAACCCCGTAACTTCGGGAGAAGGGGTGCCCACTTCGGTGGGCCGCAGTGAAACGCATCAGGCGACTGTTTAACAAAAACACAGGTCTCTGCTAAGTCGAAAACGACGTATAGGGGCTGACGCCTGCCCGGTGCCGGAAGGTTAAAGGGAGAGGTTAGCCGCAAGGCGAAGCTTTGAACTGAAGCCCCGGTGAACGGCGGCCGTAACTATAACGGTCCTAAGGTAGCGAAATTCCTTGTCGGGTAAGTTCCGACCTGCACGAATGGCGTAACGATCTGATGACTGTCGGCGCGCTCCGCCCGGCGAACTTGTGGTTCCGGTGAAGACGCCGGATGCCCGCCACTAGACGGAAAGACCCCGTGCACCTTTACTATACCTTTGCAATGAACTATGGTGCGGTCTGCGCAGCATAGGTGGGAGGCTTTGAACTCAGGCTCTTGGGCTTGAGGGAGCCAACGGTGAGATACCACCCTGATCGTTCTGTGGTTCTAACTTACTCCCGTCATCCGGAAGAAGGACATTGCAAGGCGGGTAGTTTGACTGGGGCGGTCGCCTCCTAAATTGTAACGGAGGCGCTCGAAGCTTGGTTCACTCTGTTTGGAAATCAGAGGTCGAGTGCAAAGGCATAAACCAGGTTGACTGCGAGACCTACAAGTCAAGCAGGTGGGAAACCAGGACTTAGTGATCCGGTGGTTCTGCATGGAAGGGCCATCGCTCAACGGATAAAAGGTACGCCGGGGATAACAGGCTGATCGGAGTCAAGAGTTCTTATCGACGCTCCGGTTTGGCACCTCGATGTCGGTTCATCGCATCCTGGGGGTGTAGAAGTTCCCAAGGGTTAGGCTGTTCGCCTATTAAAGCGGTACGTGAACTGGGTTCAGAACGTCGCGAGACAGTTCGGTCCCTATCTGTGGTGGGCGTAGGAGATTTGAAGGGGCTTGCCCTTAGTACGAGAGGACCGGGGTGAACAGACCTCTTGTGATTCAGTTGTCACACCCGTGGCACAGCTGAGTAGCGAAGTCTGGTCAGGATAAGTGCTGAATGCATATAAGTACGAAACCTTCCCTAAGATGAGATCTCCCTGAAGAGCCGTGAAAGACGATCACGTTGATAGGACGGATGTGTAAGCGCAGTAATGCGTTGAGCTGACCGTTACTAATAGCTCGTTCGGCTTGACCATAAAATTTACTCTGCGGTTTGCAGTTACTTGCCCGCGGCCCGTCAATAACTTATTTCTGAATCACTTTCGGGTGATTCCAGCGAGAGGGTTCCACCCGTTCCCATCCCGAACACGGTAGTTAAGCCTTTCAGCCCCGATGGTACTGCACGCGCGAGTGTGTGGGAGAGTAGGACGTCGCCCGATTATTTTCCACAGAAAAACCCCGGTATGGTCACTTACCCCATGCCGGGGTTTTGGTGTCTTCCGGCATAATTGGTACTTTGGTACTGGAGTGCGCGGCGGGAGATGGATCTCAATAAGATGATTGCCGAGTTAAGGGATGAAAAGAGCCGCATTGACGAGGCGATTCAAGCTCTCGAGCGTCTCTTGGCAGGAAACTTACGCCGTCAGGGCCGGCCGCCGAACTGGATTGTCGAACAACTGAAACACAAGGTGGCCGTCGCCGGAGAAGACGGGGACGAGAGCGCCCGTTAACTGAGTCCGGTGTAGCGCAGTCCGGCGCGAGTGATCTTTTCGCGATCCAGCGCATGCCGTCCGTCGAGCAGGAACGGGTAGCGCATCCGTTTCGCGAGTGCTTCCCAGTCCAGGTCGCGGTATTCGCTCCATTCGGTGACCAGCACCAACGCGTCGCAGCCGTCGGCTACTTCGCAAGCGTTCTTGCACATGTGGACGTTCATGTGGCCGTATTCGCGCTCGAAGCGCTCCTGAGCGATCGGATCGTGCGCTTTGACCCGTACGCCCCGGTCGATCAGCTTCTGTGCGATCTCAATCGCCGGAGCCTCGCGCAGGTCATCCGTATTCGGCTTAAACGCGAGGCCAAGCAGTCCGACCGTCCGGCCTTTGAGGATTTTTAATTCGAGGAGCAGTTTCTCGACCACCCGGTCGCGCTGCCGCGAATTGATTTTCTTCGCCGCCTCGACGATCGGCAAATGCAAGCCGTATTCGCCGGCCGTCGCAATCAACGCCGCGGTATCTTTGCCGAAGCACGATCCGCCCCAGCCGATGCCCGCGCTCAGAAAACGGTTGCCGATGCGCGAATCGAGCCCGATGCCGCGCGCGACTTCGGAGATATTTGCTCCCACACGCTCCGCCAGCAGGCCCATTTCGTTGATGAAGCTGATTTTGAGCGCCAGGAACGCATTGGCGGCGTACTTGATCAGCTCGGCCGAAGCAAGATCGGTCGAAAGCAGCGGCACCGCGACCACCGTCTCGGGCCGCGGCAAATATGTCGGCGCCGAAAACGTCTGGTCGAGAATGGGCCGGTACAGGGAATATAAAACTTCGAGGGCGCGCTGCTCGTCGGCGCCGATCACGATGCGGTCCGGATACAAGCTGTCGTGGAGCGCGGAGCCTTCGCGCAGGAACTCCGGATTCGAGGCAACCGCGAACTCGAGCCGGGTCTTGTCTGGCCGCTGCTCGACCGAATCGCGCAGCAGAGAACCTACCCAGTTGCCGCTGCCGATGGGCACCGTCGATTTGTTGACCACGACGGTAAACGGGCCTCCTAGGTACTGTCCGACGCTGCGAGCCGCCTGCGACAAATATTCAAGGTTCGGTGCGCCGGAAGGCGTCGGCGGCGTGCCTACCGCGATGAACACCACTTCAGCGCCAGGAATAGCCTCCGCGTAGCTGCTCGTAAACGTCAGGTTCGGCCGTGCTTCTTCCATCAATTCGGCCAGACTTGGCTCGTAAATCGGAATATGACCGTCTCTCAGAGCCTTGATCTTCGCTTCGTCGGTATCGAGGCAGCACACCTGGTGTCCTATGAAACTCAGGCAAACCCCAGTCGTAAGGCCCACATAACCCGTCCCAATAATTGCAACACGCATAATTATTTAGTAGGAAATCCGAGGAAATTCTTTGCACCGACAATGTCGTATGATAACCCGAGGGGAATACATGAAGAGACTCGCTTTGTGCGCGCTGTGCGCGGTTGTTTGCCAGGTTGCCTTTGCCCAGGAGAGCGGAAAAGCACTGGTGAACGAACTCATCAACCACTGGGAAACATCGAAAGGCCTGTCGCTGGCCGTAGCCGCGGCCATGCCGGACGATTCGTACAACTTCAAAGCAACCGATCCGGAAATGAGCTTCGGCGGCCAGATGAATCATATTGCGGCGGCAAACGGCAGCTATTGCTCGGCCGCTATCGGCACCAAGAACCCGATCGGCAAGCCGGCCGACGAGACCAAAGCGACCGCTACCAAGAATCTGACCACCGCCTACGATTACTGCATCGATGGTTTGAAGGAAATGACCGACGCTGACCTGCAGACAAAGGTGAAGCGCGGCAGCGCCGAAGTCACCAAGTTCGAGCTTTTCTGGGGCGGTTTTACTCATGCGGCGCACCATCGCGGGCAGGCCGAAGTCTATTTGCGCCTCAAGGGCGTTACGCCACCGTCGTATAAGTTCTAACGCGTGATTGAGACCGTTCGTCCTGGCGTTACCGCTCAACAGGCCAAAGTAGTCATCTTCGATTTCGACGGCACACTGTCGCTCATTCGTTCGGGCTGGATGGAAGTCATGGTGCCGCTGTGTGTCGAGCAGTTAACCGCCACTGGCTCGAAAGAAAGCGAAGACCAACTCCGCGCCATTGTCGAAGAGTTCGTCTGGCGTCTGACGGGCAAAGAAACGATCTACCAGATGATGGCGCTCGCCGACGCAATTCGCGAGCGCGGCGGCCAACCATTGGAGCCGGCGGCATACAAGAAAATGTATCTTGACCGGCTGTGGCTCAAGATTCGCGACCGTATCGAGAGTCTGCGAGCCGGCCGCATGAGTCCGGAGGCCTTTCTCGTTCCTGGCGCCCGAGCGCTGCTCGAAGAATTCGCCGGCCGCGGGCTCACCCTCTATCTGGCAAGCGGGACCGACGACGCCAATGTGAAGGAAGAGGCCGCGCTGCTCGGCGTCGCGTCTTTTTTCGGAGACCGAATCTTCGGTGCGCAGGAAGATTTGACTAGTTTCTCGAAAGCGATTCTAGTGCGGCAAATTGTCTCTCGCGCCGGTTTCGAGGCAAGCGAGCTGCTCGTCTTCGGCGACGGCTACGTCGAGATCGAAGAAGTCAAAAAAGTCGGAGGTATTGCTGTTGGCGTGGCCACCACGGAACCCGATTGCGTCGCGATTGACGAATGGAAGCGCCAACGTCTGATCCGGGTGGGAGCCGACTTTATAATCCCTAACTACCGTCAGCTGGATGAATTGGCGGTGACGCTCTTCGAGGCTAGTGCTTCTGTCAGCTAGCTAGTTCGAGCCCAGGGGGTTCAAACTTGTAGTGTGAAGACCGGGTGGATCCTCTTTCTTCCCTTGATCCTCGTGGCGCAGGATTCCAGCACCCCGAAACTGGATCAGGGCGCGAAGATGATGATGAGATCGTCCGATACCGCCTTCGCGATGGCGACCGCGCGCGGCGGCGCTGCGGAAGTGGAGATGGGCAAGTTGGCTGCCGAAAAGGCCACCAATCCCGATGTGAAGGCCTTCGGCCAACAAATGGTTGAAGATCACGGCAAAGCCAATGAAAAACTGAAAGCCGCTGCTGAAAAGCAGAATCTCACGCTGCCAACGAACCTGACTTCCAAACAACAAGCGACCTACGACATGCTGAAGACGAAATCGGGTGCGGATTTCGATAAAGCCTATGTCGCTGCAATGGTGAAGGACCACGAGGAAGATGTCAAAGACTTCCAGCGCGAGGTAAACAAGGGCAAGGATGAACACATTAAAACATTCGCTTCCGAGACCCTGCCCGTGATTCAGGGCCACCTGGAAAAGATCAAAGCAATTCAATCCAAGATGGGAGGGTGAGTCGCAAATGCTCCGAATTATCCTGATTATCCTGCTGTTCCTGCTGCTGTTGGGAGCGTTGCCCACGTGGCCGTATAGCACGGGCTGGGGTTACTATCCGAGTGGGGGTCTGGGTCTTCTGCTGATCATTCTGGTCGTGATGCTGCTGGTAGGCCGGCGTGCATGATTAAAGAATGCGCACCTTCGCCATCGATATTGGTGGCACAAAATTCAGCGTAGCGGCTTTTGAAGACGACCAACTCGTGCGGCGCGAATCAGCCGTTACCGACCGCGATGGCGGGCCGGCATGGATGTGTTCGCAAATCGAAGAGATGCTTGCGTCCTGGCAATTCAAGCCGGACCGTTGCGGGATCGGTTTCGGCGGGCCCGTCGATTTTCCCACGCAAACGGTAACTCTCTCCACGCACGTGGGCGGGTGGGCCGGCTACCCGCTGGTGGAACGGATCGAGCGGATGACGGGAGTGCCGGTAGTGATGGACAACGACGCGAATACCGGCGCGCTTGGCGAGGCCCTCTACGGCGCCGGCGTTGGTGCCGATCCGCTGTTTTACATGACCCTCTCGACCGGGATCGGCGGGGGAATTGTCACTAACGGCCGCGTCTATCGCGGAGCGGATTCGTATGCCGGCGAAATCGGGCATTTGAATGTCGAGCCCGAAGGTCCGGATTGCCTGTGCGGCTCACGCGGCTGCTACGAGCGAATGTGCTGTGGCTTATGGCTTGAACGAGACTATGGACACCCGGCCAAAGAGCTATTGACGGATGTCCGATTCGTCGAGAAATATGTGGTCCACCTGGCACGCGGGCTCAAAGCGGCCCTGATGCTCCTGAATCCGGCTCGTATCGTGATCGGCGGGGGTATCGGCAAGGCCGGCGACAGGCTGTTCGTACCGCTAAGGGCGGAACTTAGCCGCCAAATGACCGCCTGGTCCCGGGCTCGCCGCGATATAGTACCGGCCGGTCTGGGCGACGACAGCGTACTTTGGGGAGCGTTGGCGCTGGCGCGCATGTAATGCTCTCCACGCCCCCGGCGTCTATAGGGCAGATGACATGGGGAAGTTCGTCCACGTGGACGCTTAAGACGCTAATAGCAATTTGTTGGATCGGGGTTGGTTTGGTTTTTGCAGGGGATCACGGCCGCGATCGCGACTATTCAGACTTGCGCGGGCTGGTCGACCGGGTGCAGAGCGATCTGCGCGCGGCGTCGGATCTGGAACACGGCAACAAGCAGCGCGACCGATATCACAATGCGCAAGACAACCTTTCGAAATTCGACCGTAATCTCTCAAAAGGGAAATTCGACAAGGGGGCGCTCGATCACTCTATCAACGGAGTGAAGGACATCCTCGAGCACAACACACTACAAGGCTCGAACCGCGATCTATTGCGGCGGGATTTGGCGGATCTGAAAATCGCCCGCGAAGATCACTAGCGTCAGCGTCCGGCTAGACCCAACTCTACAGCGCGAGCCTGCATCGCAGTCAGGCAGAAGGCGATATGCTCATCGAGCGGAATGCCCAACTCGCTCGCGCCGTTGATGATGTCGTCGCGATTTACGTTGCGGGCGAAGGCCTTGTCTTTCAACTTGCGCCGCACCGAAGGCACGTCTACTTCCGCGATACTTTTACCAGGTTTTACGTAGGAGCAGGCAGTCAGGAATCCAGCCAGTTCATCGCACGCAAAGAGGGCACGCTCCAAGGGTGATTCCCTCGGAACGCCGCTGTAGTTGGCATGCGAAAGAATCGCGCGGCGGATTTCGTCGTCGACGCCGCGCTCCGCGAGAATCGACTCGCCCTTCATGGGATGATCGGGCGCGTTGGGATGTATCTCCCAATCGAAATCGTGGAGGAGGGCGGTGATCCTCCAGCGCTCGGGGTCTCCACCAAACTTATAGGCGTAAGCGTCCATGCACACTTCCACAGCGAGCATGTGGCGCCGTAGACTCTCGCTTTGCACGAACTCGCTGACAATGCTCCAGGCCTGATCCCGCGTCATTCGGAGTGTCTTACTAAGCTTCTTCGATCTTGATGGACTTCAGCGTGTCGCCTTGTTTGACCGCATCGACGACATTCTGGCCCGAGCGCACCTGTCCGAATACGGTGTGCTTTCCGTCGAGCCAGCCGGTCTCTACGTGAGTAATGAAGAATTGGCTGCCGTTCGTGTTGGGGCCGGCATTCGCCATCGAGAGCGAACCCACTTTGTGTTTGTTCGGATTGCCTTTGGTCTCATCTTCGAAGCGGTAGCCGGGGCCGCCACGGCCGGAACCCGTCGGGTCGCCGCCCTGGATCATGAAGTCAGGGATCACACGGTGAAATACGGTGCCATCGTAGAATCCATCGCGCGCCAGGAAGACGAAGTTATTTACGGTTTTTGGGGCGTCTTTGGCGAACAAATCGACCACGATCACGCCGCTCGACGTCTCGAGCGTAGCGGAATACTTCTTGGCCGGGTCGATCGACATGGATGGAGGCGCGTCATATTGTTTGCTCATCACCTATCAGTGTAGGCGAGCAGCTTACCTTGAACGCGCACAACGGGCACCAAACGCCCTGTGCGACTATTTTTGAAATATGGCTTTGAGCGAATCTGTCTCCGCACTGCTCCGCGACTACTCGATTCCCCTGACGCGGGCCGAGTTTCGGGGCAGCACAGAGTGGCGGGCGCTCGAAAAGAAAGGCATAGACAATCTTTTCCCTGGCGCTCGGGACGCACAGGCGGCGTGGAGCGGGCTGTTACTGCTACTGGGCGAGTGGGAGCGAAGCCACGAAATTTCGCAAGACAATTCGTCGCCCGAGGGCAGCTACTGGCACGCTATCGCGCATCGTATCGAACCCGATTCGTCGAATGCCGGCTATTGGTTTCGGCGCGTGGGAATTCATCCCATTTTCGTGGACTTGCACGAGAAGGCGGCCACAATCCTCGCGAATCATGATCCGAAAGGCTGGCGTCTTAAAGCGGCTTGGGACCCAATGCTGTTCATCACCTGGTGTGAAGAAGCCCGGAAGCGCCCGGGAACGCCTGCCGAACGTGCCGCGCTCGGGATGCAGCAAGCGGAGTGGCAATTGCTCTTCGAGTGGTGCGCATTGAATGCAAATGACTTACGCCGCCAGCCAGCGTAATCGCGCTGCAACATTGAGGCAATCAAAATTTTCGATTTGGTTCCCGGGCCAACGCTGATTACAATCAGCGTTAATAACGTACGGCTGTAATCTTGGACACCACGTTTCGTGTCGGATCCATTTCCTGGGGGGAAACTTTGAGGACACGAAGTGTCAGACTCGCTCTACCGTTTTTTGCTGCCTTGATTGCTGGATGCGTCTGGGGGCAAACAACCCCGCCCGCGAGCGGCGATCAAACTCCGCCACCGGCTCCTGCTCCGGCTGCGGATGCAGGACCGCCGCCGACGAAGCCCCTGTACAACGTGGGCAAGGTCAACTTCGACGCCATGGTCGACTTTTACTACAGCTACAACGAGAACCATCCGATAGGCGGCTTCAACCAGCTATACAACTTCAACGACAAGACGAACCAAGTCAACCTCAACATGGCGAAGTTGACGATCGGCATGGATCCAGCTCCCATTGGATTTCGATTCGATATCGGTCTTGGCCGCGTGTTTGACAACCTCCATCCTTACGGCCATCCAAGTCCGGGCATTTTCCGCTACTCGGAGCAAGCGTATGTCAGTTTCAAGCCGAAAGAAATGAAAGGGTTTGAGGCTGACTTCGGCCAGTTTGTCACTTGGGCCGGCGCGGAAGTTATCGAGACCAAGGACAACTGGAATTACTCGCGCTCACTGCTTTTTTCGTGGGCGATTCCTTACTATCATTTTGGATTCCGCACGTCAATGCCTATCGGAAGTACTGGCTTGAACGTGGGAGTTCAGGTAGTCAATGGGTGGAATAACATTGTTGACGATACTGGCAAGAACATGCAGACGGTTGGTATCACCGGCTCGTATGCCAAGAAGAAATTCACCTGGTTCAATAATTTCTATACCGGGCCGAATGCGAACGGCGTGAACACTGGAAATAGAAATCTGTACGACACGACGCTGCTGTTGACACCGAACGACCGGGTGAGCGCCTACGTGAATTTCGACTATTTACAACAACACCACATGGGTGGCGGCGTCGATAAGGTTGGCGGAATTGCCGCGGCGATGCGTGTGCAGGTTACCAAACGCATTGCATTCAGTCCGCGTGTGGAGTATTTGAACGATCCGGACGGCTTTTCGACCGGGACGATCCAGCGGCTGCACGAAGTAACGCTAACGGGCGAATATCGGTTCGCAGATTGGCTGCTGAGCCGGGCTGAATACCGATATGACGGATCGAGTGCGCCGTTCTTCAATCACGGGAACGAACCAGCTTCTCGCCAATCGCAGAACACCATAACAGTCGGGTTCATTCTCTACAAATAGTCGAGCTTGGGGGCGCCGAAATTGGCGTATAACTTAAGGTGTGGATCTCACGACCCTCAGTCTTGCGATGGGCTCAGCGTGGCTGTCGGGGATCAACCTCTATGCCACGGTTCTAGCGCTCGGTTTGCTGCAGCGGTTTCACGTCGCGCATCTGCCGGGCGATCTTTCTTACCTGAGCCACACCTGGGTGCTTATCGCAGCAGGTGCGCTCTATGCGATCGAATTTGTTGCGGATAAAGTGCCGGCGGTCGACTCCGCCTGGGACATGCTGCATACGTTCATTCGCGTTCCGGCCGGCGCGATCCTGGCGGCGACTGCCTTCGCGCATTTCGATCCTTCGATTCGACTCATCGCACTGCTTGCGGGTGGTGGGATAGCTTTAAGCTCGCATAGCGCCAAGGCAGCCACACGACTGACAGCGAACGCATCGCCCGAGCCATTTTCGAACGTTGCTCTCAGTTTGCTCGGAGACGGAATTGTGTTTGGCGGGTCGGTGCTGCTCGCTAAACATCCTTATATCGTCTTCACGATCGTATTGATCGCGGTAGTGCTTTCGATCTTGCTGATGCGTTGGATCTGGATACGCATGAAGCGGCTGTTCCATCCGCGGTTGAGTACCCTGACGGAAGGGTGACAAAGCCAATAACTAGACAGATCACTACAACCCAGCTCTCGGCCCGCAAGAGGAGCGGAGAGAAGATTGCGATGCTGACCGCGTACGACGCCACCATGGCGCGGTTGCTGGATCGCGCTGGGATCGACGTGCTGCTGGTAGGCGATTCGCTCGGCACGGTGATTCTGGGATGCGATACGACACTGCCGGTGACGCTCGACGCAGTTGTGCACCATACGCGCGCCGTGAAGAACGGAACGAGCCGCGCTTTGATAGTGGCCGATATGCCGTTTCTTACCTACCAAGTGAGCGCGGCGGAAACGGTGCGAAATGCCGGACGGCTGCTTCAGGAGGGAGGGGCTGCGGCGGTCAAGCTGGAAGGTGGCGCCGCGGTTGCGGAAACGGTAAAGCGGCTGGTTACGATCGGCATTCCCGTGATGGGGCATGTGGGTCTTACCCCGCAATCGGTTCATCAGCTCGGAGGATTCCGGTCGTTCGGTAAGCGGCCGGAGGAAGCGGAGAAGGTCGCCGAGGATGCGAGACAACTGGAGCGCGCCGGAGCGTTTGCAGTGGTGCTCGAATCGGTGCCCAGTGCCTTGGCCGCCGCCATCACTGCGGAACTCAGAATTCCAACCATCGGAATCGGCGCCGGTCCGGATTGCGATGGGCAGGTACTGGTGAGTTACGACGCGTTCGGCTTGTTTGATACGTTCGTTCCAAAGTTTGTGAAGCAGTATGCGAAATTGGGCGACGCCGTTATCCAAGCGACGAAAGAATATATCGCCGAGGTGCAAAGCGGACAATTTCCAGGGCCGGAGCACAGCAGCCGGTGAGGCCGGAGATTATCCGGGATATCGCCGGGATGCGAGCTTGCTTATCCGCGGCACGGCAACGCGGTTCGAAAGTCGGCTTCGTTCCAACAATGGGAGCGTTGCACGCCGGCCACGGCGCGCTCATGGACGCTGCCCGGCGGGATTGCGATGTTGTAGCGGCCAGCATCTTCGTGAATCCGATTCAGTTTGACAACAAGGAAGACTATGAGCGGTACGGCCGGAATCTCGAAGCCGATATTTCGTTCGCGGCCAGCCGGGGTGTCAATATTGTGTTTGCTCCGAGTCCGGAAGAAATGTATCCGGCGGGCACAGACGTTTTCGTCGAGGTTCCCGGCGTGTCCGAAGGTCTGTGTGGATCGTTCCGTCCCGGGCATTTTCGTGGTGTTGCCACGGTGGTTACGAAACTGTTTCATATCGTTCAGCCCGATATTGCTTACTTCGGCGAGAAGGATGCGCAGCAGCTTGCCGTCATTCGCAGACTGGCGGCGGGGTTGAACATGGTGGTCTCGATAGTGGGAGTTGCTACCGTACGGTATTCGGATGGCTTAGCCTTGAGCTCGCGGAACGAGCGATTGACGCGAGAGGAACGGCTGCGTGCGCCGCTTCTGTTTCAGGCGCTCGAAGCATCGCGGCGCCAGATCGAGAATGGCGTGAGAGATGTGGCGCGGATTCGAGCGGCGGGACTCGATGCACTTGCCAAAGAGCCTCGCATCCGGGTCGAGTATTTCGAGGTGGTCGATCAAGAGAGCATGCAGCCGGTAGCCGCCGCGGCGGGACGGATGTGTGTCGCCGGCGCGATTTGGCTTGGCAACGTGCGGCTGATTGATAATGTGCTGGTGACGGGTCTGGCGGCCTGATTGGCCACGCGTTTCCTTACAGGCTGGGTTGGTTCTGGCGCCGATAAAATCTTCGGCGGCCAATTGCGATGAGCATGCCGCCTGCTGCCAGCAGGCCCCATGTGGCGGGTTCTGGGACTGTGGCAGGAGTTGAGGTCACAAGCTGGAGAGTCGAAAAATCCGCGCCCGCCCCATTGAAATCGGTCGCACCCAGGACGCCCAGCCCGGGTGCCCCGAGCGTCAGACTGAAAGCGGCGCTACCGCTCGCGAGACTTGCGAAAGCGCTCGCCGGAATCGCGGCGCTGTACACGTCATATTCGCCGGTGGCTCCTCCGTGCCCTTCAAGAGCCCCATTCAGTGGCGCACTGAGATCGACAGTGCTGTTCAGAGTAAAAGAGCTCACTTGATTGCCGCCGGCTTGCGCATCACCGTCCCACAGACCGATCGCGATGGAGGCGCTGGTGATGCTTTCGCCCGCGGCAAGCGAGTAATGGAATGTCCATGTACCGGAAAAATTGGGGCCGGTAATGTCGCTTCCGATGATGGCGTCGAACGGAGCCGGTTGCCCGGTCAGCGCGGCGCCAAATACGGCCGAGCCGACAATTTGCGCGTCCGTGAAGTGCTGGGATCCTATGGTAGTTGAGATCGTGGCGCCGATCGCGGGCCGCGCGATGAATGACAGGAGGCCGAGCCCGGCCGCTGCCACGAACAGCTTATATTGCATGAAATCTCCGACTTGTCTTTGTACTGAGTAATGGTTGTAAGTGGCTCTCCGGGACCCACTTCAAAAATAAATAGACTCCACTGTCTTCGATTGCGCGAAAGCCGAGCCTCTGGTAAAGGGCCGCGGCTCGGTTGTGGCGCTCTACGTGAAGAGTAACTGGGATGTTCCGCAGGCTGGCTTCGACGAGTAACTCATGGATCAATTGCGACCCAATACCCCTACCCCGATGCTCAGGAACCAGAGCAATATCCACGATTCGGAGCTCATCCTCGCTGCGGTCGATGGCGATCCTCCCGATGGCATAGCCGTCGCAGCGGATCAACAGATACTCGGCGCCCGAATGATAACCCCGGTAGTGCAACCGCCGTAACTCGTACTGCTGGTGCAGAAATGCGCGCCGCTGATCGTCCTTCCACGGTGTCAGGGCCATCTCCGCCGCGCGAGTCGTCGAATACAGCTCGAAGAGAAAGCCGTCATCATCCGGCTGCTCTGGTGCGAGTGTAATCTCAGGACTCATGAACCCATGGCTCAATTGCGCGAAGGATAAATCCCCTCTAGCGCTATACAAAAGTTCAACACCTGAAACGGCGCCATATTGTCATGCGCGGCGCCCCCTCCCGCCGGTCCAATGGCATCGGGCGCCAGCATGATTCCTGCGGTTGAGCTGTACTCGGAATTGCCTAGTGAGTCCCGCGCCCAGACCTTGCCGACCGGAGCCGGCTCCGTTCCTGGCGCGTCGCTGCAGTTTGCAGCATGTGTATGCGCTGGAATTTGCTGTACAGTGAGTGTTACCGACTCGGAGCCATCCAATCGGCCAAGGGCATGAGAAGGATCTGAATGCACGCTTGCGCGGCCGCGCAGATCCGGCAACGCAAAAGTAGAAATGCCATCGCCGCCGTAGGTTGTGCCCAACAAACTGAATAGCGCTTGATTCTGGTTGATAGCCATCAGCTGGCCGTCACACATCGCCCAGCCGCGTGGGGCAAAATTGAATCCGAAGAGAGAGATCTGGCCCAAAAATGGTTCACTCATTTTTCATATCCTCCTGAGTCCGGTGTTCGCACTCAGCTCCGCGGCGGGAATATGCCAGTCAGAGCGATGCAGTAGTTGACTACCGCGTAAGGTTGCAGATTGTTGTGGGGCTGGCCACCGCCCGCCGGAGCGATCGCTCCTGCGGACATCTGACCTGTGCTGCTTCCGCCGTATTCTTTGGCGCCCCCCGCATCCTGGGCCCAGTAGTGATTTGCCGGGCCATATTGATTGCCGTTCCCGCCGTTGCACTTTGCGGCGTGATTGTGTGATGGCAACTGGTTCGGCGATAGAGTAACGGCCTCCGTTCCTGCGCTTGCGCCCAAATCTCGAGGCGTGAGTCCCGGTCCCGTTCCGGCGCCTAGCGGAATCCTCCCCTTTAAATTGGGAAGCGCGAACACGGTCCGGCCATCTCCGCCATAGGTTGTGCCCAGAATGGAAAACAATGCCGTGTTCTGGCTGATCGGCAGTAATCGCCCGTCGCAGGCAGCCCAGCCGCGGGGCTCAAAGTTGAGCCCGAAAATGCGAATTTCTCCGATAAATGGTTCGCTCATTTTGAATATCTCCTTAGTGCGGGTCAGCTGCGGGCTGGAAAGACGCCGGCTAGGGCAATGATGTAGTTGACAGCCAGGTAGGGCGGCATATTATCGTGCGGTTGACCGGGACCGGTTGTGCCGACCGCGCCTGCAGACATTACGCCATTCGCGGTCGTGCTGTAGGCTGCCGTGTTCCCGTTTGGATCGGTAGACCAAAAATTTCCCACCGGGCTCGGCTGGCTGGCTCCGCTTGCCCCAGCGGCGCTGTGCGAGTGAGGCGGGCATTCCTGAATTGTCAAAGCGACGGTCTCGCGCCCGCTTGCATTACCAATCGAACGCGCTGTCAGACCGGCTCCCTGGCCCATGTGGATGGGGGCACGGCCGCGCAGGTCCGGGAGCCCGAATGTGGTCCGTCCGTCTCCGCCATAGTTCGTTCCCAGTAAGGAGAACAGAGCGGTGTTCTGCGAAATGGAGAGCAACTGGCCATTACACAGCGCCCATCCTTGCGGGGCGAAATTGCCGCCGAACATTCTGATTTCACCCAGAAATGGGTCAGCCATAAATTGTGATCCTTTCGAAAAAAACTCTGCGCGGGCGCTTTAGGGTGTAAAAGCGTACGGTGAAGGGACGCATGCCGTCAATTTCTAAAACGATAACCGAGAGACGATTCTGTCACGTTGACAAGAAATATTCAAGCTGATTCGACCAAACAGCATCCTGTTTCCAGAATTGGTGAACATTTCTCTGTTTGGTTGAGTCCGCTTCTGTGTCAGGTGCTCGAAGCGGCCACGGCCAGAATCGAGAATGGCCTAAGGGATGTGATTTGGATTCGACGTGCGCCGTTAAGCTGCCGATCGCGCAGAGCATGCCTGCAGGTACGCGCACGCAAGAAAGATGAGTTCCTGCCGAATAATGGCGAACTGCTCCGCCGGAGCACCGGATTCGAGCAGTCTTCGGCTAACTCCCGTCATGACACCTTGCAGCATGTCAGCGATGAGTTGGCGCTCCGTTGTAACCGGCTCACAGGCGCTCGCCAACATTTCCACAATCGCTTTGTTTGACCGTATTCCCATCTGCCGTACGATCTTCGCTCCGTCCACATCGGAGCTTACGGAATAGAGGGCGATACTGGTCTTCACATCCCTCATCTTGGCTTCAAGGAATGCAGTGATGAGAGCCGCAGCCATTTGTGCGGGAGTGTTAGCCTTCTGCTCCCGGCAGACTCGCTCAACTGCCGCTGTAACTTCGTTAAGTGGTGTTTCACCGCAGCTTGTAGAAGCGCGCTTTTATTTGGAAAATACTGATATAACGGCCCGACAGACACGCCGGCGCGCGAAGCCACCCTTGTCGTAGTCAGCCGCTCTTTTCCCACATGGAGCAAAACCTGAATAGTGGCCTCGAGAATCGCGTTCACGCTTGCAGTGGAGCGCGCTTGAACAGGCGATTTGCGGGGATCCAGAGCAACATCTGAACGGCGAGCCAAAATGCGAGTCTCCTTTCGACGCTTTCTTCATCAAACCATGTGTAAGCACAATTTAGGACAATGGCAGACACTTCTTCAGAGGAAAAACAAATGTTGAACTCGATCGATCTTGGCAGCAATTTTACGCTTCCTGGGACATCGCTGAACTTGAAGCGTATGGGCTATGGCGCGATGCAACTTGCCGGGCCCCAGGTGTGGGGACCGCCCCGGGATGTTGATGCTGCGATTGCTGTTCTGCGAGAGGCGGTTGCAATGGGTGTGAACCATATCGATACGAGCGACTTTTACGGTCCGCATGTAACCAATCAGATCATTAGGCAAGCGCTTCACCCCTATCCGGATGGCCTCGTGATCGTCACCAAAGTAGGCGCTCGCCGTGGCGAAGACAAGTCATGGATCCATGCCCTCTCGCGCCATGACTTGATCGATGCCGTTCACGATAATCTCCAAAATCTCGGACTAGATCGGCTCGATGTTGTTAACTTGCGGGTCGGAGGTGTTACGGGACCATCGGAGGGATCTATCAAAGAACCGCTGACTGTGCTTGCCGAACTTAAGAACCAAGGGCTGATTCGTCATCTCGGTCTGAGCAACGTCAGTCCGGAGCAGTTGGCGGAAGCTCAAGCAATTACGGACATAGTGTGCGTCCAGAACCTGTACAATGTGGCACACCGGAATGACGATGCCTTTATTGATGACCTCGCGCGACAAGGCATAGCGTATGTGCCCTTTTTTCCGCTTGGGGGATTCAGCCCGTTACAATCGTCGGCGCTGGATGCAGTAGCGGCGTCACTGCAGGCCACGCCAATGCAGGTTGCGCTCGCGTGGTTACTTCAACGCTCGCCCAACATTCTGCTGATTCCCGGAACATCCTCCCTCCGGCATCTTCGCGAGAATCTCGGAGCTGCAACACTACAAGTTTCCTTCGAAGGGATCGCCGATCTTGATTCCATTAACCGACTTCGACCTGATGAAAATTAGAATCACTCGAGCGGCCAATCTTCCAGCCACGGAACGCATTTGCATCTCCTGCTCCGCGCTTCTCGTGACGCCAGGTCCCCAGCTGCTTTGACTCGAGCCCGATCACCAGTTCATTGGCCCTTTGATCGGCGGCTTCGAGTTCGCGATCAATCGAGCACCCAGGCAGGCAAAGTAGTGCCAGTCGATGAGGTCACCGTCAGATTATGCTGACTGTTCCGGGCTGGGTCACGCTTGAAAATAGATAACGACCACAACCAATCTATCGGGCACGGCCCACCAATTCCGCCGCAGTATAGCGAACGGCACTTTGATGGCGCCGGACATAGCGGCGAACAGGCTATAGTGAAACCGCGCGCGGTTCTCTGCTCGTTCGACAAAGGGTGCATAATCGATGCCCGAGCAGGTCTCAACGTGTTCGCCGTAGCTAAAGGAGATGGGTTCAGTATTGGTGCCTGACTGGTCGCCAGTGTCGTACTCGTTATAGAACTCTTCCGAGGACCGGGAAGCGATGCGGGAGAACGTCTCTTGCGGTGTTCCGCCGGGCATCATCAGGGCGGCTGGCGTGGGCGCGGTTTCTCCTTCGGTTCGTGGTGTCCTTGAACAGGTCAGTTCGGTTACTAGCGCCGCTATCGCGAAATCGTAGGAGTTGCCACGAAGACATGTCCATGAATGGCCTAATATCCGAGTATGCAATGGCTCGCCATGGGCACAGGACATCTCGGAAGCCCGAGTTGCGGCCAAACGTGTGACGCGTTGATAGATATCAGCATATTTGGTAAACGAACTGCCCTTCGCCACCTTTTGTTTGAAACCGGCAGTGATCCGATATCTTTGATTGCACAGTAAAACACTTCGAGCGCCGCGCGAAGTGTAGATGAGACCCCGTGTGGTGAGTTCGCCGAGCCCATCACGCCATTCCGGAACTCCGTTGGGCAATGTTCCGTCTTTCCCGGGTTGGGAAAAGTCCGGCATGGTTCATTATCCCCGGGTCCGCTCGCGCGGATAATGTAAAAGCAGAACGCGCGGGCGCGGCGTGCGCCCGATGAAGATGAATATGGCCACGCATGACGAAGAAGCGATTGGAGATTTGATCGGAACGTATCGCGAAGGGTTTCTTGCGCTGGATCCGGCGCGGCTTTGCTCAATTTGGGACAAGCAGCACGATCCGCTGATCTACATCGCACAGGAGAAGCACGAACCGATCTACGGCTGGCCAGCGATCGAGCGCTATCTCGCGCAACTCCCGGAGCATCTGGACAGCATCTCTGTGATGGAACTGGACAGCCTCTCGATCGACCCGCTAGGTGATGCCGCAGCCGTGTATTTCCGCTTCCGGGCCAAGGGCAAGCTCAAAGGTCGCGAGGCGTCGCATGAGCCGGCCGGTCGCGTCACGATGATTGTCAGGCGAACGCCGAACGGCTGGCGGACGATTCACTATCACGAGTCGGCGCTCGCCGCCCATGCCCTGCAGAAATCGTCAGTCAATCCGCCGTCTCAGAAACGTTCGCCGCCGATAATCTAATTGATGGCGAAACAAGCGAACATTGACAACGGAATCGAGCGAGAAGTCGGCCGCATTCACGGAAATGCCGACGTGACCACCGAGCCTTTAGAGCAAAAGCTGAATCGGCTGGCCGAAGTTGCCGTTCGCGTCGGACTCAACCTCGCGCGCGGCCAGGAATTGATCATCACCGCTCCGCTCGATACTCTCCGGCTCACGCGTTGCATTACCGAATGCGCCTACAAAGCCGGTGCCTCGCTGGTGACCACCTTGTTTACCGACGAGCAGGCCACCCTCAGCCGTTTTCAGTATGCTGCCGAAGAGAGTTTTGATACGGCAGCGCAGTGGCTCCAGGATGGGTTGGCCGGAGGCTTCCGCAGGGGTGCCGCCAGGTTGGCGATCGCTGGCGCCGATCCAGCTTTGCTTGCCGGCCAGGATCCGGCAAAAGTATCACGGGCTAATGTTGCTGCCTCTAAGGCAGGCCGCGCGGCGCTCGAGTTGATTACCCGTCACGAGATCAACTGGACCATTGTTCCGTCGGCCACGCCCGCTTGGGCGCGCCTGGTATTTCCTGACGATCGGGAAGAAGTGGCGTTAGCCCGTCTATGGGACGCCATCTTCTCAGCCACCCGAGTTGACATGGAGAATCCCATTGCGGTTTGGGAGGCACATGCGACCGAACTCCAGCGGCGCGTCGAACTGCTGAACGAAAGACGCTTTTCAGCGCTTCATTTTCGCCGGCCGGGCACCGATCTGCGCGTCGGGCTTGCCGATGATCACATCTGGCTTGGCGGCGCAACCATAGCTAAAAATGGTATCCGCTGCATCCCGAATCTGCCCACGGAAGAAGTCTTCACCATGCCACACAAAGACCGCGTCGATGGCGTGGCCACCAGCACGAAGCCGCTTTCGTATCAGGGCACGCTCATCAAGAATATCCGCGTTCAATTTGAGAATGGCCGTATTACCAAAGTTTCCGCGGACGAAGGAGAGACGATTCTGCAAAAAATGATCGGTACGGATGACGGCGCCTGCCGTCTTGGCGAGGTCGCGCTGGTGCCCCACTCCTCGCCTATCGCGCATAGTAATATTCTGTTCTGGAATACGCTGTTCGACGAAAATGCCGCCAGCCACATCGCTCTTGGGCAGGCTTACAGCAGTTGTATCCGCAACGGCGATGCTCTCAATCCAGCTGAACTCGCCGCCAAGGGGGCAAACGAAAGCCTGATTCATGTCGATTGGATGATTGGCGGCGGCGACATGGATGTAGATGGGATCGCCCCCGCCGGCGATATCGTTCCCGTGATGCGCGCTGGCGAATGGGTTAGCCGCTAGTGGGCTGAACGACCGTCGGCTCCCGCTGGCATCGTGCGCTTATCGAAGACCGGCGACGCGATTCAGAGCGTAGTCGACGACAGTGAGCAGAATTGAGCCGAGAACGGCCGGCAGACATCCGACGACCCGAAAGCCGGGCACGAATTCTGAAGCCAGCTTCAGCATGAGCCCATTCACCAGTAAGTAGACGATGCCCACACTAATGATGATGAACGGCAGCAATATGATCTTGAGGACCAATCCAACCGTCGCGCTTACGAGACCGATGACCAGTGCCGCAATGAGAGCGGCTCTAAAACTATCGACCTGAATGCCTGGGAGAATCTTGGCCACGATGAGGAGAGCAATGGCGCTAAGTAGCCAATGCGCGATCCAGTAAAGCATTGTTTGATAATACCTGCGTTCCAGCGGCCGGGACTATTTATCGAGACATCCTAAGAGGCGACTGGATTTTGAGTCTTCTCGTTTACTTGGACTGAATTCATGGCATTCACTGTTCCATGTCGGCTTGCAGAGAGCTGTCGGAAAACGCCAGAACGCGTGGCTTGGTTAGCCCAATTGCCGAGAGCAATCGCTAATCTGCAAAAGCGATGGTCTCTAACTATCGGCAGTCCTTTCGATGAAGAGGATGGGAGCGGCGCGTGGGTGGCAGCGGCGACGCTTCCCGATAGAACGCCCGCGGTATTGAAACTTGGTATGCCGCACATGGAGGGTGAGGATGAGATCGCCGGTTTGCGTTTCTGGAATGGCAATCCAACCGTACGGCTCTTTGAAGCTGACAATCGTCTGGGTGCCATGCTCCTTGAGCGCTGCGAGCCGGGGACCGCATTGCGCACTCTATCGGAGGCTGAGCAGGACCCAATAATTGCTCGACTGCTCAATCGGTTATGGCGGCCTCCAGGATCTGGGCACAGATTCCGCACGCTATCAGCACTGACGGCATATTGGAGCAAGGAGACGTTGGCTTCCGCCGATCGCTGGACCGACCCAGGGCTCGTCCAGGAAGGTCTGGAACTATTCAAAGAACTGCTCCGCACGTCGCCAAAGGAGGTGCTGCTGGCAACCGATCTACACGCCGGGAATGTCCTTCGAGCACGACGGGAACCCTGGCTCGTAATCGATCCGAAGCCATTCGTTGGTGATCCCGCGTTCGATGCGACGCAGCATATATTTAACTGCGAAGCGCGACTCAGGTCAAACCCCGATGAATTCGTTCGCCATTTCGCCGATCTTCTTGGTGTCGACGCGGAACGCATCAGGTTGTGGATGTTTGCCCGTTGTACGGCAGAACCGCGCGACGACTGGGAAGACACCCGATTGACGGAGCTGGCACGAATACTGGCCCCATAGAAATTGCCTTATAGGGACGCGTTCACTTCTTCTTCTTTTTAAATTGGTCGAAAATAGAGTCGAGCGGGTTTTGTTGCTGCTGCTGCGGTTGCTGCTTTCCTTGCTGGGGCTTTTGACCGCCGCCCAGCACGCCGTTTATGATGTCCGTCGCAGACCCGCCCTTGCTTCCCATGACGCTGTTGAGCAGACTGCTGGTGGCTTTCGATGGATCGCCGGAAGTTGGGAGCAGATTGCTCAACTTCATCTTGGCCATAGCTTGCACGTCGGGAGCAAAGAGCGGATGCGCCATATTGCCGGTGACTATGACCGGAAGTACCAACTCCCCATTTTTATTGGAGAGTGCCGTATTCAGGTATCCGCCGACGTTCGATCCACCGACGGTCTGACTGATGGTGCTTGCCAGTACCGCGGTCATATGCATGTTGACATCCTGGGTGACAAGGTTCAATGTTCCGTTTGCCGAAAGCGAGCCGCTATCGAGAGCCGCGGTGAGGTTATTGGTATTTGCAACACCATTGACAATGTTGAGTGTGCCGGCAAGTTTTCGAAGCTCTGTGGAGCCGGCAGCCTGGGCGGGAGCGCTGTTGATGAATTTCCCCACCTTCCCAACTTCGTTCAGGATATTGACATTCTTGAGCTGGCCGTTGGTCACATCAAAATTCAACGTTCCATTCAGGGTTCGCGTCAGGTCGGCGCTGGAGGCCAGAGCGAAATGCAGATCGGAGTCGGCCGCCAGACTTCCGTAGAGCGTATTCTTCACGGAGCTGAAAGTGGAAAGCAGGGCGTTCGTATCGACTCCGGTCAATTTCATCTTGATTCCGCATTGTGGCGTGGCCGGCCGCATGTCGGCAGTGATAGTGCCGTTCGCGCTGCCGCCGAAAACGTTCGCGCTTAGAGGGGACAGTGTGATAACTCCGCCGTTGAGCTGCGATTTCGTGTTGACATTGGTCAGCGCGATGGTTTGCCCTTTGACGAGCGAGGAGCTGGTAATAGAGGCGTTCGCAAGGCTGCCCGTGCCCGAGTAGAGAAGTTTGGAGGAATCGGCGAGCGGGCCTTTCATATGCGCGTTTAGCGATACCGCTCCGGTCCCTGAAACGCCATCGAGGGAGTTGACGCCGTAGGCCTTGGCGATGTTCAATACTTCAGCCAGGTTCGCACCGTCGGTTTTCACCGTCGCGTCCACGTTCATGTTTTTCGTGGTGTATTGCGACAGCGCGAAGGCTCCGGATAACGCCGTAGAACCGCTCCTGGCGGTGAACGTGTTCGACAGAATGGTGTCGGGCGAGAGAGTCAGATCGATCTCGGGAACCGACACTGCCTGCTTGATTTCACCGCCGCTCGCTTGGAGCTGCCTCCCGGTGATCGAGCCGCTCAATTGCGGCTGGCTCACCGGCCCTTTAGCCGTGATATCCATGCTGACCTTCCCTGTAACCTGGTAAGCCGGATTGAAAGCGACGCCCAGTGCGCCCGCGAGTTTCGCGATCTCGGTAATCGAGGAATCCTTGGTGGCGAGCTTCATGTTCAGGTTCATGGGTTTCGCACCGGCGTCCACATCGCCCGATGCATTGAGCGTGGTCGGACCTAGCTTTAAAACCGCCTTCTGGATCTGGATCTTTTCTTGTTTGCGGTCTTCGCTCAGATCGTAGTTCGCTTCGATCGGATACTCGAGCTTCGCTCCGTGAATGATCGTTTTCTCGAGCTTCAAATCTCCTTTACAGGCGAGCGTGTTGCCGCTCGACTTTATGTCTGCTTTGCCCGAGGCCAAAGTATCTGTCTGAGGCGGAAGCGCCCCGGCTGAGAAGCGATTCACGGCCGAAAGAGTTACTTCGTCAAGCGTCACGCGGCCGCTGATGGGTGGCAAGCCGGCATTCGGCCCTTGTTCCACAGGGCCCGCTTTGCCCTTGAATGCCAGTGTCTGTTTTCCTTCGCCGGGGAAGTGTACCCCCAGTTCGATGCCGAATTCTTGGTGGGGCGCAAAGTCTGTCAGCTTCAGATCGATGTGATCGTATACAGCGCGCGCCTGCTTGGTCATTTGATCCGTATAGCCTACTTGGCCGTCGTCGATCTGCAGCTTGGCAAGTGAAAAGCTGGATTGGTTTCCACTCGAGCCGCTGCTCGAAGACCCGAGAGTGGAATAGTTCCAAACTCCGGCCGCATTGCGGACGAGCTCAATCTGTGGTTTATCGAGGACTAAATCTTTGACTTCCGGATTGCCCCAGATCAGCGACAGAATGCCCGCGCTGACGAAGACCTCATTTGTAGTCGCAAACGGCCGTCCGGTGGAAAATGCGGGTGATTCTCCGATGTTCAATCCTTCCACGCGAATCGAAAGTGGAAACAGCTTAAGACCGAGCCGGCCGATCGTTACCGGGCGGTTCAATTTGCTCTGCAATTCGGCTTGCACGCGCGGCCGATAGCGATCCACATTGCCTGCTACGACAAAGCCGGCAATGGTGACGACTACGATCAGGGCGAGGAGCGCGACAATGACAATTCGCTTTCCCATATCGCCCAGTTAGACTCAGGCGGTTGCCAGTCGATTCCAAATTATTCCCCCAGGCACAATGCTGACCAATCTTGCAGTGGCGAGTGCTGCGGGCACTACGAGGCTTTCTCAACAAGGACTTAGAGGCGGTTGTGTCCCAGACCGAGGCCGGCCGCGAGGAAGGAAACGGCTGCGGCGACAGCCTGGTAATCAGATTTGTGCCAGCACGAACTCCGCTCTCGCTTGGGGATCGATTTTGGGAAGTTCAATAGGAAAGTAGCCGTAGTCTTGATAGACCTCAGTCATCTTTTCATAGGTAGTGACCGCCTCACCGTAGGTTTGTTTGCGTTCGGTGTCGCTCGCGTATATTTCTAGCCACGGGGGAGCCAGGAAGACGGTCCGGTTGTAGCGGTATCCGGCACAGGCCGTTTCGAGATCGTCGACGGCTGGCAGACCGATTAGGCGCGCATAGCAGGCGACGTCGGGGATGCCTCGATCCATGAAAACAATCTCCGGCGATGGACTATTTTCGCGGTAGGCCACTATAGACTTCGTCAGCATCAGCTCGGTGTAGCGCAGCCTGTTTGCCCATGGCAATGCATCGCCGTTGGTTGCAACTTGCTCCTGAATGATTTTTCTCGCGACTTCGTGGGAGCAGCGAAAACCTCTCCGCTCCAGCTCAAGCAGAAGTGTCGTTTTGCCGGACCCGGGACCGCCCGTGATGACGAAGAGTTTGTCATTTGCCATCATTTGACAAAATCCAGGAATGGCGCGACGACGATCGATGCCAGATCGAATTTTCCGTGCAGCAGGTCATGGCCGGCGCGATCGAGAATCGTCAGAGTCGTGGCAGCCGGCGGAAGCAGCAGCGCAGTGCGCATTTCTTCCGGCGATCCGAATGCGTCTTTGGCGCCGTGGACGAACATAGCCCGGGTTCGGAGCTGGGGGAAATGAGCAGTCCTTTTTTTGTCCGGCTGGGTGGGTGGATGTAGAGGATAGGAGAACAGGAGCAATGCATCCGCCGTGTGTGGGTCCTCCGCGGCAAGAATGCTGGCCTGCCGGCCGCCGTACGAGTGGCCGCCGAGGAAGATTCGACCCCTCGCGAGAGCGCGTAGTTCATCGGCCGCCTCGCGCAGGTTGACGCGGTCCGTAACGGCATCGGCCGGAGCGGGCGGACCGTACGGCCTGCGTTGGCGGAACGGCAAGTTGCAGCGCAGCACCCACAGCCCTGAAGAGGCAAAGGCCGTGGCTGCGGCTACCAGTAGCGGGGCTTGCGCGTTGCCGCCGGCGCCGTGCGCCAGCACGAGCCCGTGCTCACCGTTCGCCGCGGGTCGATGCAGGAATCCATGTACGTTACCTGATGTATACGGGACGCCTCCGCCGTCGGAATCATTGTGCATTTTTCAGTTCGTTACACTAGGAAATTTGGGTTTGAGCTTCGGGCCGCTAACCTTAGCTTTATTCCTCCGCTGAAACCAGCATGGGCCGTATGACGTCAGGGGTGTGTTCGTCCCCGTGGAACCAGAAAGGATCTCTAGTATTGCCGGCATGGAAAGGATTTGCTCTCAGAAATGATTTACCACAGGCTTAGAGGCCTGCGCATGCCATTGTTGACCGCACCCGTAGCAGCATTGGCGAGTATCTGTTTCTGGATTCCTTTCACCGGGCCGGCCTTGTCCGCCGAACCCGTTCCCCAGCAACAAACGCCTGCGGCCGGCCAAAATCCGCCGCCTGCGCAGAATCCGCCGCCTGCGCAGAATCCACCGCCCAAGCAGAACAATCCGTTCGAGAACGTTCCGGAGGCCCCGCAAAAACCGAATCCGCCCGCGCCTACGCCAGCACCGAACGTCACACCGGGCATTCAGGAAGCGAAGCCGGCTCCGATAGGGGCGAACATCGTAGAACAGGTGAATTTCCGCGGCCAGCGTAAAGTACCTCAGGACACGCTGCGGGCTCTCATCTTTACAAAGAAGGGGGACGTTTACGATCCCGCCGATGTCTCTCGCGATTTCATGGCGTTATGGAATGCCGGCTATTTCGATGATCTGGTGGTGCAAAAAGAGACCGGTCCGCAAGGCGGCGTGGTGCTTACGTTCGTGGTGACGGAACGCCGTACGGTACACACAATCGACTATACGGGTAACAAGTCAATCAGCAAATCGGAAATACTCGATCGTTTTAAAGAGCGCCACGTGAACCTGACGCCGGAATCCCGGTACGATCCCGGAAGGGTGCAGCACGCCAAGAACGTATTGCAGGATTACGAAGCCGAACGCGGCCACCAGTACGCAACCGTTACGCCGCAGCTTCGCCAAGTGCCGCCGGGTGGCGTAGATGTCACATTTGCTATCGATGAAGGTCCGAAAGTGAAAGTGGGCAACATTATTATTCAGGGCAATAAGGCAATTTCGCGGCGCGATGTGGTTCGCGCCATGAAAAACCTGAAACCGATCGGCATCCCGCACTCCCTGATTTTCGAGGACCTGTTCCCCCGCACTTACGATTCCACGAAGCTGGACGAGGATTCCGAACGCATCCGGCAGTTCTATCAGTCGAAGGGCTATTTCACCGCGCGCGTCATTAATCACTCGGAAAAGGTCTATGACGTGTACGGCAAGGGAATCAAAATACCGCTACTCAATCCGAAAAAGCCAGGCAAGCACGTGGACGTGACCATGGTGGTAGCGGAGGGCGACCAGTATTTCCTGCGCAACTTCAACTTTGTCGGGATGAAGCTATTTCGCACGCCGGATTTAATCGCGCGGCAGGTGTTTCACATGGCGCCGGGTGATCCGTTTTCGACGGAGAAGCTGCAAAAGGGCATGGACGAGCTGCGGAAGCTCTACGGCAATTTCGGTTACATCGATTTTGTGGGTTCACCCGATCCTGAGGTGGTGCCGAACGGCAAGGATCAGATCGATCTCACCATGGATGTGGATGAGGGGCATCAGTTCTTTGTGCGCCGTATCGACTTTCAGGGCAATACGACCACGCGCGATAAAGTGATTCGCCGCGAGATGTTGATCGACGAGGGAGATTTATATAGCCAGCAACTTTGGGAAACCAGTATTCTGCGTTTGAACCAGCTAGGCTATTTCGACCCGTTGAAGCCCGAGGATGCGGCAACTGTTACCCGCGACACGAGGACGAATACGGTCGATCTGCTGCTGAAGGTAAAGGAGCGCGGCAGGAATTCGATTCAATTGAACGGGGGCGTGTCCGGCATATCGGGAAGTTTCATCGGCTTCTCATACTCGACCAATAACTTCCTGGGACTCGGCGAGACGTTGAGCCTGGGCGCACAGATCGGGACGCTGCAGAATAACGTCACGTTCGGCTTTACCGAGCCGTATCTGTTCGACAAGCCAGTTCAAGCCGGCTTTACTGTCTTCTATACACGATTCAGCTACGATCAGGGACGGCAGGAGTCGATTCTGTTGGGCCAGAACGTAATACCGTATTTTAATTCGCTGCCTTCTTCGAGCCTGCTGAATTACACCTCGAATGGGGCCGGGTTCACCACGTTTGCCAGCTATCAGTTGCGGCGGAGCTTTGCACGGGTAGGAATCAGTTACTCCTATAGTGGGCAGACGCTGACGCCCATTTCAGAGGGTGCGACTGACTACTTCAAATACCTCAATTTCCAAGGTGTCGGCGGTCCAAACAGTTTAAGCGGAATTCGGACCAGCACGATTACGCCGACCTATGCGTATAACACGGTGAACCATCCGATCATTCCGACGCACGGTTTACGTGTCAATGCCAGCTTTGGCTTTACCGGCGGCGTGATCGGCGGTAACGTCAACACGATCACGCCCACGCTGGACATGGCCTACTTCCGCAAAGGAATTTTCCGAAACAACGTGATGGGCTTCCACGTGAATGCGCGCTTTATTTCTGGCTATGGCGGCAAGGTGGCTCCGCCGTACAGCCGCTTCTACATGGGCGGTGAGGACGACATTCGCGGCTTCGACCTTTGGACAATCAGCCCGATTGCATTTCTTCCGACTAGTACCAGCATTAATGTTCTGAACACCGATGGAACGCAGCGTGTCCAGAGGGTGAGAAACTCCGATGGGTCAATAGGGACAGTGGCGGTCCAGCAGACAGTGCCCGTCTACCAGTTGATTCTGCCAGGCGGTGATACGGCAGTAGTTTTCAACTATGAGTACCGTATCCCGATCGTTGGTCCCGTCACGCTGGCTCCGTTTCTGGACGCCGGCATCGACAAGCTGGTACTACCCAGCCAATTGGGCCTGAATGCCGATCGGGTTACGGACTTAAACAACCTGTTCCCGCAGGCGGACTTTGGGCAGCGCGCCTATGTTGCGCCCGGCACCCAGATTCCGCGCGTATCCACGGGGATCGAGCTGCAGGTGCTAATGCCCGTGGTCAATGCGCCGTTCCGCGTGTACTGGGCGTATAATTTGAGTAAAGTCGACACAACCTTGCAGCCGCCAGTGGCAGCAGACCGCTCCTTCTTCCCGAACAATGCTACGTACCAAAGTTTCGTCCAATCCTCCTTTGGCCAGTCGTTCGGGTACCATGAGCGGGCGTCTATATTCCGATTTTCCATTGGGCGGACGTTTTAGCCTGCTGCCATTTCTGGCCTGCACGGTTTGTGTGACCATAGAGGAATTACCGAAAGGAATCGATTTAAGTAGATGGTGAAGAGAAGCAGTTTTATTTCCGCGGTGGCGTTATTCTGCCTCGCGCTGGGCGCACAAGCGCAGCAACCGCCGACCAAAGTGGGGGTGATCAGCATTCAGGGGGCGATCGTCGGCACCAAGGACGGACAGAAGGCTTCGCAGGAACTCGATACCAAGTTTGTTCCGAAGAAGAAGGAATTCGATACCCGCCAGAGCGAGGTCGCGCAGCTCCAGGATCAGTTAAACAAGGGCGGCACGGTGATGGCGGAGGACAAGCGCAACCAGCTCGCCCGCGACATCGACGAAAAGAAGAAGCGGCTCGAGCGCGATATGCAGGATGCCGAGGAAGACCTGAAAGCCGAGCAGCAAAAAGTGCTGCAAGGACTCGGCCAGCGCATGATGGCGGTGATCGAGAAATATGCCAAAGACAACGGCTACTCGATGATTCTGGACGTTAGCAACCCGAACACGCCGGTGCTGTATGCTTCGAGCGGGATCGATATTACGCAGGACATCGTTTCGCTCTATGACAAGACGTCGACCGGCGGTGCCCCCGCGCCCACTGGCGGCACGACGCCCACACCGGGTACTCCGGCTCCACGCACAACCACGGGCCCGGCGACGCGCACAACACCGCCCCCGACGGGCGGGACTAAGGCGCCCGGCACCGTCCGCTAGCCTCGCTCAATTTCTGTTTCCATCCTCAAAAAGGTGCGGCTCAACGCGCACCGTCGAAGTGTTCGCGCCACAGGCTAGCATGGGTTTGTGTTCACTGTTCGGATTGGAACTGCACTCTTCATTTTTGCTTCGGCGGCGGCCGCGGAAGTGCATTCGTTGACATTGGTGGAAACGCTCCAGGTCGCGGCACGGCAAAATCCGGAAGTCGCCTTGGCGCGGTTGGATGCGCAACGCGCGGAACAGGGCGTCAAAGTAGCGGCCGATCCATTCCGGCCAAAGGTCTATGCCGGTAGCGGGCTTGCCTACACCTATGGCTACCCGAACAGTATCGACGGGAATGCGCCGAGCCTGATACAAGTTAAGACCGATATGGCGCTTTTCGATCGGCCGAAGAGTTACCAATTGGCGGCGGCGCGAGAGACGGCCCGCGGCTCACAATTCGGGGCGCAGGCGAAAGTCGACGATGTAGCCTACCAGGCGGCCGATCTGTTTCTTTCCGCTTTGCAGGCGCGCCATCAGGATGAAACCATAACCGCCCAACTCCCCGGGTTGCAAAAAGTGGTGGACGCGAAGAGCGCGGGGGTGAGCGAAGGCAGCGAGCTGCCACTCGAACTGAAGCGCGCGCGTGTGAATATGGCCATTTCGGAAACGCGCCTCAGCTCGCTTCGTCTCGATCGGGATTACTACGAAATGATGCTGGCGGTGGTGCTCGGTTACCCGGCGACCGATCGTGTGAAACCAGTGGAGTCGGACCTCTCGCTGACGCCCACGCCGCCTTCGGAAGAAGAAGCCGCCGAAATCGCTTTGCGCAATAATCGCCAGCTGCGGCAGATGCAGTCGAATGTGCTCGCCAAGGAACTAGATGTGCGGTCTTTCAAAGCGGCGCGGCTGCCGCAGGTAGATTTGGTGGCACAATATGCGCTGTTCGCGAAATACAACTACGTAAACTACTTTCAGAAATTCCAGCACAACAATTTTCAGATTGGAGCATCAATCGTGTTTCCGCTGCTGGTCGGGTCCGCTTCAGAGGGTCTGGCGCTGCAGTCTTATACCGATATGCAAAAGATCCGGATTCAGATGGATCAGCTTCACAACCGCATCCTGGCCGATACGCGGCGCAGTTACGAGCAATGGCAGAAGGCCGAGAAAATGCGGGATCTTTCTCGCATGCAACTCGATCTTGCGCGCGAGGAAGTGAACGTGCTTCTGGTGCAGAATGGCGAGGGGCGTGTTCCCATGGCGCGCGTTGAGCAGGCGCGGCTCGAGGAGGGTGACCGCTGGATCGACTTTTACGATTCAGAGGCGCAGGTAGTGCGTACGAAATTCGCGATTTTGCGTCAAACCGGAACGTTGCTGGCGACAATTCGGGGTATTCAGGTAATAACGCCCTAGGCGGTATGGCCACCGTTCCTGAGCCCGTGCCGGCGATCGAAATTCACGATCTCCAAAAGAGCTACAACGGATTTCATGCGGTCGATGACCTTTCCGTCACGGTTCCGCAGCGCTGTTTCTTCGGTTTCCTTGGGCCGAATGGCGCCGGGAAGACGACCACCATCAAAATGCTTATGGGGTTGGCGCAGCCGGATGCGGGCTCCATCCAGGTGCTTGGTTTCCCGTTGCCTGAAAAATCGCTCGAGGTGCGCCGCGAGATCGGCCTCGTACCGGATGATTCACTGCTCTTCGATTACCTGACCGGTCTCGAATATCTCGAATTCGTCGGGCGGCTCTATGGCATCCCGCGTCCGCAGGCAAAAGAGCGCGGCAGCGAATTGCTGGAGCTTTTTGAGCTGGATGAGAACCGGCGAAAGCTCATCGGCGAATATTCGAAGGGAATGCGCAAGCGCGTCGCCATGGCGGCAGCGCTGATTCACCGGCCGAATCTCTTTTTGATGGACGAGCCGTTTGAAGGCGTGGACGCGGTGGGCGCGCGCCTGATGAAGGATATTCTGCTCGAGCAGGTGCGCCATGGAGCTACCGTGTTCCTGACTTCGCACGTGCTTGAAGTTGTGGAGCGGTTATGCGACCGGGTCGCGATCATCAATCGCGGCAAAATCGTCGTCGAAGGGACCATGGCCGAATTGCGCCAGCAATCGGAAGGCGGCGGCAATACGCTCGAGGACATTTTCGTGAATATTGTCGGAGCGCAGCGTTACTCGGAAACGCTCGATTGGCTATAGTCCATGTGGCGGGCGATAGTTTGGGCACAGTTTCGGATCTTGCGCAATCGTTTTCCGCGTAGCGGCTTCGGCAGCATCCTCATGGCCGGGGTATCTCTGTTATGGCAGGGCGCCTTTGCCACATTCGGTGTGTTTCTGACGCTTACTATCCCCGGACTTTCGCGAGCGTTTTTGGAACTGTGGCTTCCGGCCGGTCTGTTGCTCGCGTTTCTTTACTGGCAGACGATTCCACTACTTACGCTCAGCGCCGGCTGGTCTCTGCAACTCGGCAAACTGCAGATCTATCCGGTCAGCCACGACGCTCTGTTTGGAATTGAAGTTCTTTTGCGGGTGTCGAGCTCTCCCGAAGTGATCTGGGTGCTGCTGGGAGCGCTCGCCGGTCTGGCGCGGCATCCGGCCATCCCGGCATGGGCGCCTCTCTGTCTGCTGTTGTTTGTCCCGTTCAATCTACTACTCCAATTGGCGGTGCGCGATTTCGTGGGGTACGCATTCGATCGAAGCCGCTTTCGCGAGCTGTTCAGCGTGCTGGCGATTGCCATCGGCGTGGTGCCGCAATTGCTTCTACGGACCGGCGTTGCTTATAAGTTGAAGCCGCATTTTCTGTTTTTGTCGCATGGTGCCGTGGCTCCGTGGCGTGAAGTGGCCGCTCTCAGTCTGGGAGATTTTTCGTGGGCTTCCGCCGGATTGCTCACATTCTGGACGTTGGTCTCGTATGTCCTGGCGAGAGCGCAGTTCCGGCGCGGGCTGCTCAGAGAGGACCGCTTTCGGTCAGGTTCGGCTGCGAGCGGCCAGCGGGCGCGTTCCAGCCTGCTGCCGGAGATGGTGGCGCGCTTGTTCCGCGACCCCATGGCGGCGCTCGTGCAGAGAGAGCTTCAATCGCTCGCGCGCATGCCGCGCTTTCGCGTGGTCTTCGGAATGGCTTGCATCTTCGGAGTACTTGTTTTCATCCCCATGTCTCTTCGCGAGGGAGCGCGAGGCCACAGCTTCATGAGCGATAACTTTCTGCCGATCGTGAACCTCTACGGCTTATTGCTGTTGAGCGATGTGCTGCTGCTGAATGTATTCGGGTTAGACCGTCAGGCCTCGCAGTTGTTCTTCGCTGCGCCAGTGCGGCTCGAAACCGTGCTCCGCGCGAAAAATGTCGCGGCGCTTTGCTTTGTGGCGCTCGAAACACTGGCTGTTCTGATTTTTGTCGTGCTACTCCGCATTCATCTGAGCCCGTTCAGCGTAGCGGCAGGGATGGCCGTTTCTGTGGTTGTGTCGGTCTTTCTTGTCTCGGCCGGAAACATGATCTCGGTGTCGCTGCCACGGCCGGTGGATCCATCGTCGACGTTCCGCAAACAGGCCGGGGCCAGGATGCAAGTATGGCTGCTGTTCTCGAGCCTGGGAATGCTGGTACTCGTGGCATTCCCGTTTCTCGCGCGCTGGGCGTTACAGAAGGATTGGCCATTTTTTGCGGTGCTGCTAATCGAACTGGCGATCGGCGCGATCTTCTACAAAATCGCCCTCGACTCCGCGGTGGAACGTGGACTTCGCGATCGGGAGCGCATCGCCCAGGCGCTTTCTAAAGGAGCGTCGGTGATGGATCTGGGGACGAACTAACCTGTTAGGCCTGGAGTTTTCTGACTTCCCGCTCGATCGCATCGCGCACGGCTTCGCGCGCCGCCTCGTCGCGGTATGGCTGACGCGGCCAGAAGAAGCCTTTAAGGCCATCCCGGCGCCGGCGGGGCACAATGTGGATGTGTAAGTGTGGAACGGTCTGGCTCACACGGTTGTTGATGGCGATGAAGGTGCCCTCGGCATCCAGGGCGCCTTCGACAGCTTTCGCCAGTAGTTGGGTCTTTACCATGAGTGGCCCGGTGAGTTCCAGCGGAACGTCGAGCAGGGTCACGTGATGCTCCCGGGGGCAGAGTAGAACGTGCCCCGGGAACAAAGGATGTGCGTCCAGGAAGCCGATAGTCTGGTCATCGCGATACACAATATGCGCCGGAATCTCGCCGGCTATGATCTTGCAAAACAAACAATCTGGCGCTCGCATGTGACTTGTTAGTCGACGGTGACCTTCGGCAGTTCGGCTGGCTCAGTAGCACTCACTTTGTCTACTTCGATCCGCAGTTCGCCGCCATCGTCCACCTCGAACGCCGCGGCGAATTTCGCGCCCCAGAGGATTTCGTCGTAGCGGTACGAATAGCGCGCATGCACGGTTTGGCCGAACGTGTCGTCGAAGCCTTTCATGACGATCAGGACCTCGGCCTGCATGCGCTCAAGGTCGGCGGCGGTCCTGCCGAAGAACGGACTGCCCGGCGTGATGGGATGCACCACCGTCCAGGTGAGCGGCAAGAAGAGAACCGAGGGCCTCTCCAGGGCCAGTGGCACATATTTGCGGCGCGCCGTGTTGTGTTTTTCTTCGACCAGCATCAGCAGCACGCGCGCTTCGAGATCGATAATATTATTCGTTCTGCGGTTCACGACGCGGAACTGCAGGCTCGTCCCGCCCATGTATGGCGCGACGACCATGTTGTCGCTGAAGCCGAAACGCGCCGAAGGACGCGAAAATCGTCCAAAGAGAAGGCCCGTCGCAATGGCAAAGCCCAGAACGCCGCACAGCGACTCGGCTGCCGCGACAGTGTTGGCGGCGGGTCCGACCGGCCACATGTTGCCATAGCCGACCGTGGTGAGCGTGTGTGCGCTGAAGAAGAAGGCATTCAGAAATCGCAGGGCGGCCGTGGGCGCGTCCGTATTCTTTAAATGGTCGAGTCCGATGGTCCAGTACAACGTTGCGAAGAGCGTGTTGACCATAGCAAAGGCCATCACCACTACGCCGAAGAATAGCGGCCACGGGGCGCTGATCAGGAACAAGTACAGATGCCAGTCATGCCACGTCCGGCCGACGCGCCGGACATTGAACTGGCCGTCTTTGTTGATGACACGCTTCAGGACTTTTGTATAGCGCTGAGTTAGTCCCGGATCGAAGGTCGTGTCGGTACGTTGTTCGGCGGCCGACTCGGCCAGATGCCCGTCTCCCATGACTCCTTCCGGCACGGTTGGTCCTTAGAACCTTTGTATCGTAGTGGGTCGTGGAAAGCCGGACGTCGGCGATCAGAACGTGAAGTTTACGCCGCCGCGGATGATGCGAGGCGCTTCCACGATAAGGAGTTTTCGGGCATCGCCGCCAACCGGGAGATAGCCTTGGGCGAGGATGTTGCGGACATCGGCGGTGACCTCAAAACGCCCCGGTATTCCAAAAGGCGAAGGAAGCGGTTGCCGGATGGTCACGTTGAACCCGGGCAGGACATAGGCCGATTGAGTCGTGAAAAAATGGTGCGGAATTACCGCATTGCTATCGGCCCAGCCATAGGTGGTTGTGAAGCGTGTACCGGTAATCTTGGATCGCGTAGTGACATTAACACTCGCTACATTGTGCCCATCCATGTCCAGCATCTGCGTCCGTCCGCCGGCGGCCGTGAATCCGCCCATGCGTCCATAGGCCAAGGCAACGTCGACCGAATCGTTCACGCGTTGGTCGATCGAGGCAAGATAGCCTGTGCGCGTGTAACGTCCCACGTTGTATGTCGACGTGTTGGAGAAACTATCGAACAACAGATTGCCCGGATCGAGAGCTGTGACATCACCGGCGAGATTGATGCGTCCATTCGAAACCCGCTCGTAGAAGGCGCTCACCGCGTAAGTCAGCGAACCGGAGGTTTTGTCGTAGCCTAGCTCGTAATTTTGAGTCCGTTGCAATTCGAGTTGTCCATTGCGCCTGGAGACCTGAGGCATTCGGGCGAGGGCGTCCAAGGCGCCGCTTAGATCGGCGTCCGAGGTATCGATTTCCGATGTCTGGAGCCGCTGGTGCGCAGTCAACTCATCGGGCCGACCGCCGTCGCTATAGGCGGCAATTAGGCTGGCTCCCGCGCCAAGATCTGCCGTAAGCCGCGCGAACGGGCTCACTCGATCGGCATGCTGCAGGTAGTCGACCGATTCGCCGGTGATGCCGTATTCCAAATGAAGATTGTCGAGGAAATCGGCAGCTTCATAGACGCTGAGCGACATGGTACGCAACTCGGGTGTGAGGCCGGTTACGCTGGAGCCCCCAACCATCGCTCCGTTAAAGCGGTTCAGCTGCGAAACCGTTAGCGTAACTTCCGGTGGGTTGCCGAAGCCTCCATCCGGACTGCGGCTATAGATAGCGGCCAAGCCTATCACAGCGGGGCTGAAGCCGGCGTCCGGCCCATAGGTTCCGGCCAACTGCAATTGGTTTTTGCCAGGCAGCGTAGTGGAAAGCGCAAAACCTGTTCCCAATCCGCTCTCTCCCGCGCCGGAATCCACCAAGCCCGTATCGCCGCCCGATACTGAGATCATGGCATGCGTGCCGGAGAAAATGCGCGGATGTAATTCAGCCGATGCCGGAGCCTGCGCCGGCAGATAACGCGTAATGGGCCGTGTGGCCGGAGCCGTGCGCAGCGCCCATTTCCAATCGTTGGTCATGGCGGCCGTCGGCACGACATAGCTGAGATCTATATCGCTGAAGAGAGTCGCCAGGTGGATTTGGAGGATGCTGTCCAGCCCGGCCTTGACCGCAATACGGTCGCGGAAAGCCGGCAGGAAGCTGGCGAGTGAAACGCGCACGGAGTAGATATCGATCGGCAGGCCGGCGAAGGCGAATCGCCCATCCGGCGCGCTGACCGTTAGGGCCACGGAGCGCTCGTAACGATTGAACAATTCGACCGTGGCGCCCATCTGCGGATTTCCGCCGCTATCGGCCACTCGGCCAAGAAGATTGCCCGTCAACGGCAGTGCCAGCTCGGCGGCGCCCGCAGGCGACACCAGCATCAGGAACCCCGCCACCGTGGCAGTTGCAGCGAAGCTTTTAGGAACCCGCGCAGCGCGGGCTTGTTGTATGCCCGCTGAACCTGTTTGCAAAGTGACCTTCCGCGTGTCGTCTACGATGTTACCGTAAATTGGGCCGAAGGTGTGAGGCTCTGGTTCTTGAGCTTGTCATCCACCTTCAATTTGAGCGTGTACCTGCCGGGGGGAAGTGATTTCAGCGAGATCTTTTTCTCCACCGTGAGGAGAAACCCGGAAGCGTTCTTGAAGGAATCCGATGTCAGATCTTCCGTCTGCGATATGACCGTCTTGTTGTCGGCGTTGTTTACCACTTCATATTCGATCGTGCCCTGTGGTTTCTTGGTCTTCTGGTCCATCCCGAGGTTGTAGAACTCGGTGTAGATACCCATGGTTTCGCTCTGCTTGAAGACATCGCCCATGCGAGGACGCACTTTCGAGCTGCGGATCACGAACTGCCCGGCGCCGATGCTGTTGGTGGGAACGTGATCGATCTGGTCGGCGAGAATCACACTCGAGGCCGCCAGTTGGTCTTCTTCATAGTGCGGGACTACCAGCGCCGTTTCAAACGTATTCATGGTGTTCCCCACGGTGTCCTTGGCTACGATGTTCAGCCGGTATGTGCCCGGCGCGAGCGGGATGCGCTTCGAATAGATTTGCGAGCCGCTCATGGCCTGCTGCAACATTTCTGCAGGGATCTGGCTCGAGACCGTTTCCTCAAACCAGTTGACCGAGCGGCGAGTCAGCGTAGTGATCCGGCCGTACAGATTGACGTTGGCTTTCGAGATCTGGTCTTTGGTCGCGTAGTTTAAATCGTTATTCTTGAATTGGATCGTGATATTGGCGTACACCGTCGCGTCGGTGATGCGAATAAAGTCCGTTCGCACCTGCATGGGCAGCGTGTTGTAACGGATATTCGAATTGACGACTGCGTCCAGGTCCTTGAACTTGATGGCGGGAGCCTTCATCAGGTTGGCGTACGTTTCCAGGCGCGTGAATTCGTTCATGCTCTCCGGCAGCGGCTGGTTCCCCGTTCCAAGGTGCGTGCCGTCGGTTCGGCTGAACCGCTGCGACTTGTCTGACATGCCCATCTGCTCCGATAAGGTCAAGCCGGCTCCCGGCACATAGAGCAGCGCGTCCTTTTCTCCCGGATCGATGCTGATCTTGTATTCGCCTGTCATTGTGGTGTCGACAAACTCGATGATCACGTTGGTGCCGACGCCTTCGATGTAGCGGTAGCGCCAATCTTCGAACGGGTAGGTGGATGTTTCGCCGCCGCCCTCTTCGTAGGGTCGCTGATAGCTCCCGCCAGAAGGATGGGATTCCACTTCGTCGGCAGGCCCGTACTTGATGTAAATCATGCCGCGATCGGCCTTCCAGCCGGGAATGCCCGAGGCGTAATGATCGTTGGCGTATTCAATGCGCCGGTAGTGCTCTTCTTTGTATTCGTTCTCTTCAGTATCCGGCGTGGGATCGCGCCGCAGCCAGAACTGCTCCACGAACTGCTGCCGCTCTTCGTCGGTGTTCAGGCGCTTGAAGGCCTGCCTTTCCTCATCCGTGATGATGTAGGTGACGTCCTCATTCATCCACTTCTTCCATGGGCCGGCAAGCTCTTTTTCGAGGGCTTTTCGTTTCTTCGCCAGATCTTTTTTGGAAAGCGGCTTGGAAATGGTGTCGCTCGTGGTGCCGCTCGAGCTGGAGCCTTTTTCCTGCGCTTGCACTGTGCCGCTGGTGACCGCCAGGGCGAGAATAGGACTAAGGGCTAGGAAACGTAGAACAGTGCCGTACTTCATTAGGCGGAACCTCAATACTGCTGCGGGAAATCCCAAACTCAAGTCTATGATTCTTTGAAGGTAACGTCAACGGCCTGACGCGCCGTCCAAAGGTTTCGTTTCGTCGGACTTCGGGCCCCTTGTACACTTGGCGATGGTGTGTAAGGCTGCGGGAATACGATATTCGGGAGGGAGACTCTTAAAATGAAGAGTTTTGTCGGTTCGGTTCTCCCTCGAAATGCGATTTTTCAGAGCCTTAGCGCTCTTCTTCAGGGGCGAATGGGAGTGGTTGCCGACGTGCTGCGGCTAAAGGTTTTGTAAGGCAAGAAGAGGAGTGTGCCCTATCTGCCACCTGTTCCGGGTGGTGGGGGATGCATTCTTCGGGGAGGCGCAGTCGCTTATTTCGACGAAGTGACGGCTCGCCTGGATGCGGCAAATGAGCGAGTCCAGAAATCAATTCGCGGCCACGCTGCTGCTGGTCCTGACGGTGGTGGCCATTATTGGCTCCATTCTCAGCCTGCTGCACTTGCGCTCGTACCCGCTTCCTTACGATGGCGTCACTTGGGTGGACCGGGTGTCCCCAAAAGGCGAACCGCAAGTGGTCGCAGGCTTTATTTCGCCAGGCGGACCGGGCGAGAAGGCCGGCATCCGTGTTGGCGACCAGTTGGCCCGCATACAGGCGTTTCCCATTCATCGCTCCCTCGACGTTCCGGAAGCGCTGTGGACCATCCCGCTATTGGGACAGGCACAGTACACGCTGCGCCGCGACGGCATCGAATTCCAGAAAGATCACATTTTCATCCAGGCCGCCCCGCGTGATAGCGCTCTGTACTACCAGTACTGCGTCGGATTCTTTTACCTCGCCATCGGTCTGTTTGTTTACTTTCGCCGCACCAGCGCCGCGAAATCGGTGCATTTTTTCCTGCTGTGCCTGATCTCTTTCATTGGCTCGTGTTTCCACTATTCGGGCAAACTCAACACGTTCGACGAAATCATGTATTGGGGGAACTTGTGCGCGGGCTTAATCGCGCCCACCGTGTTCCTGCACTTTTGTCTGACGTTCTATGGCCGCCCGCGCTGGTTGGAACGCCGCGGGCGCTGGCTGCTTCTCTATCTTCCGGCTACCCTGCTGATTCTAGTCGTCGCGGCGGCGGCCGAGGGCATCTTGCGTTTCGGAACGCCGCTGTTCGAGGTGCGCTGGTTTCTCGACCGCGTGACACTCGGATTCGGCACGCTGCTCTATTTCACCGGTGCGGCGACACTGGGCTTTGATTTCGCGCATGCCGAAGACCCGGTGATTCGTCGGCAGCTGAAGTACCTTCGCAACGGCGCGTTTCTTGGTTTGGCGCCCTTCACGCTTTTTTACGTCCTGCCTTACCTGTTCGGCGCCGTGCCTACGCACTTGATGAATTTGACCGTGCTTTCGATGGGGCTGATCCCATTGACTTGGGCCTACGCAATCACGCGCTACCGGTTGATGGATGTCGACATCATCTTTCAGCAGGGCTATGTTTACACGCTGGCGACCCTTGCTGTCATTGGCACCTTCTACGGGCTGATTTTCCTCATTTTTAATACGCAGACGATTACGCCGCCCGCCTTCGTCGTATTGATCTCGTTCGCAACCTTTGTATTCCAGCCGATCCGGCGATGGATCCAGGAACAATTGGACCGCTGGATTTTCTATCGCGATCGCTACGACGCGCGCCGTAGCCTGACGGAATTTGCGCGCGAGCTGAGTTCGGAGACGGACCAAAGCGTGATGTTGGCCAAAGTCTCCGATCGGCTGCTGCGGACGCTCTCCATCCATCAGGTGGGCTTCTTCCTTTTGGAAGAGGGAACCGGCCAGTTCCGGCTGCACTCGCTCGGGCAGAAATCGGGCCGCAATCCGAAAAGCGTATCGGCACCGATGGATCTACGGTTCCTGACGCAATCGGCGGTCAAGCCGTATTTGTTCTTCGAGCGGCCCAAACGCTTGCGCGACATCGTTTCCGAGGAATGGCCGGAATCGGTACGGGAAACCATTGCCGATCTCGATTTCACGTACTATGTGGCCTGCAAATCGCGCGGGCGGGCGATTGCGTATTTCGGCGTGAGCCGGACCACCGAAGGCGATTTTCTATCGAGCGACGATATCGAATTGCTGGTGACGCTGTCGAACTATGTTGCGATCGCCATCGAGAATTCCCGCCTCTACAGTTCGCTGCAGCGCAAAGCCGATGAATACGAGCGCTTAAAAGAATTCAGCGAGAACATCGTGGAATCGATCAATGTCGGTATTCTGGCGGCCGGCCTCGATGGACGCGTCGAAAGTTGGAATACGCAGATCGAGCGGCTGACCGGCATCAGCCGAGCAGGCGCGATCGGGCGCCGCCTTTCTGAACTCTTCCCTGAGGAGTTCTGCCAGAAGTTCGATGAATTGCAGGATGACGAGACCGTTCACAACGTCTATCGAATGGTTCTCCGGCAATGCGTTCCGGTTGAGGCCGAGGAAGAGCCGCCGGTAGCGCGTAACGGGCACGGTGGCCTGGAACTGGCCGCGTCGGCACCGCAGCCGCGCGAATCGATCGTCAATCTGGCGATCGCGCCGCTTGTGTCGCGCGAAGCCAAGCAGATCGGGCGGCTGATCATCTTCGACGACGTAACCGACCGCAACGAGCTCGAGCGCCGCCTGGTGCAGGCGGATAAGCTCAGTTCCATCGGCTTGCTGGCCGCCGGCGTGGCGCACGAAGTGAATACGCCGCTGGCCGTTATTTCTACTTATGCGCAGATGCTCGCCAAGCAGGTCTCGGGCGACGACCAGAAATCGAAGCTGCTCGAAAAAATCGCCAAGCAAACTTTTCGGGCGAGCGAAATCGTAAATTCGCTGCTGAATTTTTCGCGCACATCGCCGACCGAGTTCGTGGAGCTCGATTTGAACCGTGTCATCCGGGAAACCGCCTCCTTAGTGGAACACCAGTTCCAGAAAACAGGGGTCGCCACGGCGCTCGATCTGGCGCAGGATTTACCGACGATGCGCGGTAATTCGGGAAAGCTCCAGCAAGTCTTCCTCAACCTCTTTATCAACGCGCGCGACGCCATGCCGGGCGGCGGCAACCTCTCAGTGCGCTCCTGGGCCGAAGGTGGATTTGCGCACGTCGAAGTCTCCGACACCGGGCAGGGCATCCCTACCGAGAACCTGGCGCGAATCTACGATCCGTTTTTCACGACCAAGGGACCCAAAAAAGGCACCGGGCTCGGGCTTTCGATTACTTACGGCATCGTGCACGAGCACAACGGCATTATCGAAGTAGAGAGCATGCTGGAGCAGGGCACGCGGTTCCGGTTGGAATTTCCCGGCATTTCCGTGCGCACGCCGCATGCGCTTGGCGCGCGCCGCGAAGCTCTGACGGCGTAGAAAACATTCGGTCAATAACGGGTGATAATCCACGCGGTGTTTGCTCGTACCGATCTCGGGTCTCGAAAGTAAAATTTGGTTAGCCTTAAGACGCATCGGGCCGATGATCACACGCGCGCGTCTGATACAACCACAGTAGTGGCTTTTCCGAATCAAGCTTTACCTGCCGACCGTGTCGGTCCGCCGGAGCGGCGCAGGATTTTGGTCATCGACGACGAAGCAGATATCCGCGAGAGTCTGGAACTGCTGTTGACCACCGAAAATTACGCTGTCGATCTGGCTGAGAATGCCACGACCGGGCTGCAAAAGTTCGAGTCTGGAATGCACGATCTGATCCTACTCGACCTGATGATGCCGGACCGTTCTGGGATGGAGGTGCTCACCGAGATCCGGCAGCGCGATCCGGAGACGCCCGTTTTCATGTTGACCGCCTATGGATCCGAAGAGGTAGCGGTGCGGGCGTTGAAATCGGGCGCCAACGATTATTTCGCTAAACCTTGGGATAACGACAAGCTGCTGATCGAGATCGATCGCATGATCTCGAAAGGCCGCCTCGAGCGGGAAAATACTCAGCTCAAGCGTGCCCTGAAGCAGCGTTATGCGTTCCCGAATATTGTTGGCAAGAGCGAGCGAATGCTGCGTCTGCTCGATCAAGTGGCGCAGGTGGCGCCCAGCCGCGCCACGATTCTCGTCACCGGAGAAACCGGCACGGGCAAGGAACTGATCGCCAAAGCCATCCATGCGCATTCGGCCCGCTCGGATCATATGTTCGTGCCGGTGAACAGCGGCTCGCTGCCTTCCGAACTGCTCGAATCGATTCTCTTCGGCCACGTGAAGGGTTCTTTCACCGGCGCTGTCAACAATCGCAAGGGATTATTCGAGACCGCCAATCGCGGCACGATTTTTTTCGACGAGGTGGGCACCGTCGGTCCCGAGATCCAGGTAAAGCTGCTGCGTGTGCTGCAGGACCGCGAGTTCATGCCCCTCGGTTCGAACGAAAGTGTCCGCGTGGACGTCCGCATTATTGCGGCCACCAATGCCGATCTCAAGAAGCTGGTCGACGAAGGAAAATTTCGCGAGGACCTGTATTACCGGCTCAACGTCATCAATTTAAGCTTGCCGCCGCTGCGCGATCGCAAAGAAGACATCCCCTTTCTGGTCGAGTATTTCTTCCATCGCTATTGCCAGGAGAACGAAAAGTTTCTGAATAGCGAAGGGCGGCCGCTCTTGAGCTTCGAGCCCGAAGCCATGCAGATCCTGATGGAGCATAGCTGGCCGGGCAATGTACGCGAACTCGAGAACGTGGTCGAGCGCGCGGTGGTGCTCACGACTACCCCTTCCGTGCCCGCGCACGTGCTGCCCGATTCGCTTCAGCAGGCGATCGGAATACGTACCCTCCGCGATGGTGACGCTGTGTTGGGCGCGGACGCCTCGTTGTTCGAGATGGTGGCGGATTTCGAGCGCCACACGATTATCGACGCCCTGGAACGCGTCAGCTACAGCCAGACGGAAGCCGCGGAAGGACTGCGCATTCCGCTTTCGACCCTGAACCAGAAGATCAAGCGGTTGGCGATAGAAGTGAAACGTCGTCCCAGCCAGTAACCGGCGCCTCGATGCCGATTCTCGAAGAGTTCGAATCCACACTTACATCCGCCGTTCGGTGCGCCGCTCGCTATCTCTACGATGTTCAGGAGCGCAGTGTTGCGCCCGCCGCCGCGGCGGTCGATCGTCTTCGCCTGCTCGGCGGCCCATTGCCGGCCGCATCGGCCAGTCCCGACGAGATTTTGTCGCTGTTGGACGAAGTGGCTGCGCCAGCTAAGGTCTCAAGCGCCGCCGGCCGCTATTTTGGATATGTCACCGGCGGAACCCTGCCGGCCGCGCTGGTCGCCGCATGGCTGACGAATGCCGGGGACCAGAACTGCGGGCTTGCGGTCATGTCCCCCGTGGCGGCGCGACTCGAAGAAATCGCGCTGTCTTGGTGCGCGAGCCGCAGCACCTGCGTGCGGCGATGAGTGTCTCGGCTGCTTACATCACGCCCGGAGCAGGCCGCGAGCCGCATCATCATACACCGGAAATGTCGCGCCGCGCGCGCGGTATCGAGTTATGGGCTGCATTGCGTTCTCTCGGACGCGACGGTCTTGCAGAACTCATCGAGCGAACCTGCCGGCATGCGCAACGCTTTGCGGATGGACTGCGAGCTGCGGGTTATGCCGTGCTGAACGATGTCGTGATCAACCAGGTGTTGGTGTCATTCGGCCCGGCCGCTCGCACTCTCGAAGTCGTTCGGCGCTTGCAGGAAGGAGGAGTCTGCTGGTGCGGCTCGACCGAGTGGCAGGGTCATACGGCCATGCGGATCAGTGTTTCGTCTTGCGCTACTACGGATCGTGATGTCGAGCTGAGTCTGCAGGCGATGCTTCGCGCAGCGGATCGATAATGCGACGATTTCGTCGAAACCTTCATTCGGCCCGAGCGGCCCACTACGTCCGAAAGGTCCGCTTTGGGATTGCGCCCGTCCAGAGCCGCTGGCGGTCTCCGTTGGACGTAACCGCGTATCTCACTCCCTAGAAAATTTACAACTCACTGAATCTCAACATCCACTGTCAAAATGCGAAGGGGATCGAGCGTTACACCGGCTGCGATCTTCCCGCCGACTACTTTGTCGAGCTGATTGTTTGGGACATAGTAAAGCTGATCTCCGACAAGGACTCCCGTTGTAATGCCATCAAAGAGCGGATTTCTCCGTTCAAGAACTTTCATATCGGTAATCTTGCTGCCGTCGGAGCTCAATACGAAACGAACAATACGGGGAGCCATTGGTCCATTCTGAATCGCGACGAGGCTTCCCTTGATCGCGTAGAGGCCGTCAATATAGCCTAGACAGACATCCGGAGGGTGGGAGACGGGTTTAGTTGATTGCGAAGCTAGGTCAATAGCGGTTATTCCATCGCCAAAGCTCGAGACGAAAAGGGTTCTTTCGTCCGGAGAAAGTGCAATACCATTGGCGGCCGTAAATACGTGGCTGGGCGCGAGCGGTTCAAGCCTGCTATTCCCATTTGACAGTCTGTAGACAGACCTTGCTCGGGTATCAGTTACGAATACTTCGCCAGTTGAGGAGACAACAAGATCGTTAAAAAGATGCCCACCCGACAATGGATAGCCGCTTATCAATTGGCCGGACGTAAGGCTATACTGACGGAGGCTTGCGCCAGTGTCTTTATTGCTTGTTGTCCAAAGCGTTCTTGATCGGTGATCGATCTTCAGACCGAGTACAATCCCTAACCCATTTCGATGAGGAGCTACAAATAAATTACATGCTCCGTGCTCTTTACAGCGAACAATTTCATCTTTGAATGTGCTGCCCAAGAAGAAGGTTTTCGTAGCGAAATCGTAAGCGATGTTTTCGGGGAACAGATCGCTCTCGGGAACTACAGCGAGCAGATGGCTGTTGGACACCGGGGCAGTCTGGACGCGAGCTTCCTCTACGAGCGATTGAAATTCTTTCGCACTATGGAGTTTAGTAAATAATTTATCCCTAGTGGGATCAAATCCTAAGTTCCAGTGAACAACCTTTTGAAGCCACTCCATAGCATCTCGATACTGACCACCCGCAGCATACGTTCGGGCGATCTGAAATTGTACGGAACCCTTGTCATTGGCAGATCCGAGCAGGTCACGAACACGATCCAACTCTTGGGCAAAGCGTTTATTGTCGTCAGCGGAGAGTTTTTCTGAAGGGGGAATCTGTGCGGCAAATGCAATTGGAGTCAGGGATACCCATATCGAAAGAGCCCATACGCCAAACATTCTGCCGATTCTATCTTGGCAACGGTTGGCCGTAGTTCAAAAGCGGCGTTACCCTACCAGTGCCATTCCGCCGTGACGAACGGACGAGGAGCCCCTCGCGCCCTCTTCAAAACGCCCGCCATTTTGCCGAATCGGTACAACATGGCTACCCCGTTCGGGCCAAGAGAATCGCAGTTTCCTTCCGGTAAAAATGCGCTTTCAGAAACACACGAGCTTCCCAGTCGAACCTCCATTCGCGCCGCGTAAATTCGACAATTTCGGACAAATCCTCATCGATCCAAACCTGGTAGTGAATATTCAATCTGCCCGACTTGAGTCCCTCCACTGCCTGACTCAACTCCGTCTCAGTCGGCTTCCGGCGATCTACATTTTCAACCCAGTCGGCATAGTGGGCTCGCCAATCGAACGATTCCGGCCGCTCATGTTCGGCCACCAAGCGGGCCATCGGAGTTCGCGGACGCCGGACGTCAAAGGTGTAGCGTTTATCAGGTACCTTGAGCAACAAGACGCCTCCCGGAGCCAGCGCCTGGTACCACGCCCTGAGCGCCAACAATGGGAAGGGCAGGTGCTCGAGGACATGGCTCGCGATGAGAAAGTCGAGACTCCCCTCGGCCACCGGCAACTCCATTCCTTCTGCTACGAGATCCGGGAGGAAAATTTCCTCTTTGACGTCTTCGAATTGTTTCTTTAACTCGTTGAGAGGTAACCGGTCTACGTACCAGACCTGCGCTTTGGGATGCACTGGAAAACGCCGCCACAATGCACCAATCTCTATACCGCGGCCACGGCAATGTTGACGAAAATAACGGTTCTCAAGCCACCGCAGTGGCGCTGCTTTGCCCATTTCTCCGGATTAGCCGGACAAACACCCGGCATCTGTCCGTAAGATAACAATGTCGAGATCGCAACGCTCCGCGCATCCGGCCGTTAACACACTACGCGAGCAACAATTGCGGGATGTTCTGGAAGTGTTTCTCCCGGGTAATGAGAGTGAGGTCGTGTTCTAGAGCGAGCGCCGCGATCCAGAGATCGTTATCCGGCACTGGAGTACCGGCTTTCTTCAGTTGAACGAACAAGCGGCCGTACTGCTCTACAGTCTCGCGCGCTGGCAACAAAATTCCAACCGTGGGCTTGGCAAGCAGCTTGTTGAGCAGAATTTCATTCCGTCGATGGCCGGTGCCTCCATAGAATCCGGCCTTGATTTCGCCCAGGACGATGAACGGAATCCAGATTTCGTCGCAACCTTCCAGTTGGCCCGCTAGCGCAGAGTCACCGCGAAAAAGGTCAGTGAGCCGGTTCGTGTCCAGTGTGACCCTTACTTCCATTTCTCTAAATCGATCTGGCGTTGAGAGCTGATGATTTCATCGAAACCTTCATCCGGCGTCCAGCGGCCTTGGCCGCCAAACCTCACACCTGCGCTCAGCCAAAAGAAATTAAGCTAAGGCGTTTCTGTCGCGTTAAAAGTGCCCGGAAAGAGCCTTTTGAAAGAAAGGCCAGCGATCGCCTCATACCGGCGGCACCAAGCCAAACGACAGCCAACGCTGAGAGGACCCGCGAGAGAAGGAATTATGGCAAGTCAAGCAACGAATCGAACACTCCACGCTGCCGACGGCCATGGCTGGATCAGCACCGGAACCGTTAAGACCCGTGCCGGCGACTTCGAGTTCAAGAACAGTTATCCGGCTGCCGATGCGGTCGAGCAACTGAAAAACACGCTGGTCTTCAACCGTGCGGTCGAGACGTTTCTGGTTCAGATGCACGGCGTCTCTTGGTATCACGTCTGGAAAGGCATTTCCGAAGCGGGTTCAGGTGCGCCCAATCAAATCGTCATCTGGGAGACTCTCATGGATGCGCAGACGTTATTGTTGACGGGCAATACCGAAACCGTCTACGGACTCTGCGCGATCGATCTGAAGCGAGACGGGCCCGTAGTGATCGAGGCGCCCGCGATGGTGCTCGGCGGCATCAGCGATCTCTGGCAGCGAGAAGTCATGGGTATCGGCCCGACCGGCGTTGACAAGGGTAAGGGCGGCAAGCTTCTGCTGCTACCGCCGGACTACACGGGTTCAGTCCCCGAAGGATATCTCGCCGGCAAAGCATCGACCTATTGCGTGATTCTCGGCGTCCGCGGATTCCAGGTCGATGGTAAGCCCGACAAGGCCGTTGCGTTAATGAAGACGACCCGGGTTTATCCGCTTGCCAAGGCCGCCAATCCGCCGGCAATGACGTTCGTCAATGGCTCGCATCAGGAGATCGACACGATTTTTTCAGACAGCGGCCAATTCTTCGAAGACCTCGCATGGATGATCGACCACGAGCCGCATGAAATAATCCCATCGCATGAGCGTTTCCAACTTGCGGCGATCGGCATCGAGAAGGGCAAGCCGTTCAAACCGAGTGCGGAGCGCAGAAAGTTGCTCGATGAAGCGGCGCGGTTTGGGTCGGCAATCGCGCGCACCAACAGTTTCGCGTCCGACGATGAGGCACGGATCGTTTATCCGGACCGGAATTGGGAATGGGCTTTCATCGGCGGCAGTGCTTCCTGGGATTCCCAGGGCTACGTAAACACCGATCGGCGCGCGAGCTTCGCCTATATCGCGATTGGCATGTCTCCGGCGATGGTGGAGAAACACGTCGGCGCCGGATCGCAATATCTCTGGACTCCGCGGGATGCCAGCGGCGCGTTCCTCGACGGCGGCAACAACTATCGGCTGCGGATTCCGCCAAACATCCCGGTCAAGAATTTCTGGTCAATTGTGGCTTACGACGCTGATAGCCGTTCGATTCTGCGCAATAATCAGCCGTTCCCGTCGGTAAGTACCTACTCGGGTCCACAAGCAAATTCTGACGGCGCGATCGATGTTTATTTCGGCCCGGAAGCGCCGGCAGGAAGAGAGCGGAACTGGGTCCAGACGATGCCTGGCAAAGGCTGGTTCGTGCTCTTCCGGTTCTACGGCCCGCTGGAGCCGTTCTTCGATAAGACATGGAAGCCTGACGACGTCGAACAGGTGCGGTGACGAGCTGATCGCACGCGCGCGTCCCACGAAAAATCATGAGACTTCTAAAAATGGGCTTTCAGAAACAAAACGAGGGTTCCAGTCCGCGACCGAAAGTCAGAACGTAAGCCTCGCATTCAGCTGGATCACGCGCGCTCCGAGCGTACTCAAAAGCTCGCCGAAAAACGGATCGTTCACGCTTGTCCGTAAGCCGGAAAGGTTTGTGTGATTGAACGCATTAAACATGTCCGTCCGGATCTGCAGCTTCACTCTCTCCGTGAGAGGGAAATTCTTGGCCAGGCTGAAATCCAGATTCCATATGCCCGGAGCGCGCCATTCGCCCGGGCCCGCGTTGCCGGGATGAACCGGAGCTCCTGACGCTTTCACAACTGGGATCAACTGGAAGGCGGCGGGATTCAGATACTGCAGCGTGCCGCGATAATCGGAGAGTATTGGCTTTCCTCCAATATACTGTCCGCGCTGATTCGGAGTCGACGAGCTTTGGGTGACGGTCACCGGCAGTCCGGTGCTGGCTCGAAAGATCCCGGAGACCTGCCAACTGCCGAGGATTTGACTGACAAATGAATTCCCAAGGCTCCGGAAATCCGGCAACTGGTAAACCCCGTCCGCGCTGAAGTAGTGGGTGATATCAAATGGCGTGGGTCCTCTATCCGCTTTCAGATCGAAGAAGTCTTGATTACGCGAGGCATTTTCGCCCTGGTAGTAGGAGCCGATGTCTCCACCTCCGTTGGCAAGCACCTTGGACCACGTATAATTGACGTCGAAGCTCAATCGGTGGGAGAAGCGCTTCTTAAGCGTGTTCTGCCATCCGAAATAGGTTGCGTTTTGCGAATTATCCATGTAATAGGGCCTCCCCAAATTGGGGTTCGGCACAACTCCGGTAAGGCGATCTACTACGTTCGCAAAGCGCCACATCGGATATTTCACGCCACGCGTACCAACGAATCCGCTTTCGAGCACCAGGCTGCCGGCTAGTTCCCGCTGAACATCTAGTGTGTATTGGAGAGTATAGGGACTTTGCAGGTGAGGATTGAAGATCGCAGCCACGTTGGTGATCGATGAAGTTGCTATTTGTTGCTCTGCGTAATTGAAAAACTGGTCGTTGTAGGTCGGATAACTGACTCCGAAGTGGCTGATATCCGCCGGGCTAAATGTCGTGCGGTACGGAATGTTGCGAGCACTCGATACTACATTCCAAAAGTTTTCCGGCACTATATTGCTGAACATGATGCCGCCACCGCCCCGGATCGCTGTTTTGCCGTGTCCATCCGGGTTGTAAGCAAAACCGAACCGCGGACCAAAGTTATTAGGGTCGTTCTCAAAAGGATCGAAAGGCGATCGGAAATGCCCCACCGTGTATCTTCCGTCCATGCTCAGAGAGCTTGGATTGTATAGCCCGGCTTCTAGGGTGCCGTCTTCGCCCCTTGCGGTGAAATTAGAATAATAGTCGTAGCGGAGTCCAAAGTTCAACGTGAGTTTCGAACTTACCCGCCAGTCGTCTTGAACGAAGAAGCCGAAGTCATACATCCGCCCAGTGTAGAGACCAGACCCCAGCGTCGCCGTCGCTTGGCTAGGCGTGTTACTAAGTAGGTCATTGAAACTCGAATAAAAGAAGTCTGGAATTTGCGGATTATTGCGGCTCCCGATCGATTTGCGGTAGTCTGCGCCGAACTTAAGCGAGTGTCGCCCCACATAGCGGGCATATTTCTCTTCAATCTGCCAAAAGGGGCCGCCCGAATGATTTATCTCGCCGACAGGTCCACTCCAGCCAAGAGTCGTCTGAAGGTCGGGCACGCGCCGTCCATAGACTATTTCTTCCTGGGGATGATTAGGATCGATATTATCGTTAAAGAATTGATCGAAGCGGTCTTGGATCGTCCTGTTGTACCCAAAACGGGTTTCGGAAGTCCATTGACCAGACCCCGTGATATAGCTGATATTGCCGCGGTCCAACGCGTTTTCGTAGATTTGGGCATCGTCGATATAGTATCGGGGGGTTAATTGGTAGGGTGCCCCGCGATTGTAGGAGATGCTCAGCCGGCTGTTATCCGTTAGTAGGACATCTCCTCTTACATCAAAGTGATTGTCTCGGCGGACGAGCGGCTTGACGGCCGAAAAATCGCCTACCGTAGCGCCCGGTGCCACGGGTTGGTTGGGTAGCGGAAAAGCCTGCAAGGCAAGCTGGTAAGCCGGCACCGCATTCAACAATTGCGTACGGACGGCCGCCGTAGGAACGTTCCCTTCCACAAAACTCGATTCCGAGTCCCTGTAGCCCTCATAGTCTCCAAAAACAAAGATCTTGTTCTTCTTGATAGGTCCACCCACCGAACCACCAAATTGATTCAACGTGAGGTGAGGCTTTTGGCTTGCCCGCTGGAAGCGGGCATTCAATGCGCTGTTTTGGTGGTTTTCAAATAGGCTGCCATGCCAATTGTTAGTCCCTGACTTAGATACCAGGTTGATTTGGCCCCCAATGGCATTTTCATATTCGGCAGGTATTGCCCCCTTGACCGCGCTCACTTCGTCGATGCCTTCTACGCTCATGACATCGACCAGGTTGGCGCCCTGGTATACTCCCGGATCGTTCCCGCCGGAGTTTCCACTAGCGTTCGTGCCATCGAGTGAATAGGCCGTGCCATTTCTGCCCACGCCGTTCATATCCACTCCCGACCCGTTGTTCCCCTGGCTTGCAACGACACCGGCGTTGATTTTCAACAAACCACTGAAATTCCTGTTTTGTAAAGGCAGCTCGCGTGCTTCGGAGAGACTGTAATTGTGTAGCTGCTGTGCTGAGACGGTATTGATGAGTGGACTGTCGCCCTGGACACTAACGGTCTGCGCAATCGAGCCTAGTTCAAGACGATAGGTCTGTTGTGCTTGCTGTCCGGCTGTCAGTGTGATGCCTTTGTTGAGAGAGCTGCTAAATCCTTTGGCTTCGATTCTCAATTCATACGTACCGGAAGGTACGAACGTGAAACCGAAATTGCCGCTGCTGCTGGTGGTCCTCGTCATCTTCGCCTGGGTACCTTCCTGCGTCAACGTTACTTCAGCGTCAGGAACTACGGCGCCTGTGGGATCAGTTACAGTGCCGTAGAATGTGGCGGAGTTTGCCTGAGACCAGCCAGCCCGCGGCGCTACCAGGAGAAATTCGCCGCAAAGGCTAAGGAGGAAGCACGCGTGCATCCACCGCACCAAAGAAAAATTTCTCGTCATGAATGTTCTCTTCTTTCCATGGGCTAAGCTCGCGCTCGCAGGATGCGAGCTCCTTCAATCAATCTCCTAGCTGAAGCCCAGCTCCTGTATTGCCTGACCGGCGCCCGCCAGATTCGCTAACTTCATTTCCGAATACTTGCGGGAGAGAATTACTCCATCGGCGCCACCATGAAAGGCGGCCAGCACGGCGTCTCGAACTCCGTCTGGAGTACACTTACTATGTTCGGCGGCCGTCGGAACGTCCACATCGATACCAGGCCACAGCTGAGTTTTAGCTCCCGCTAGTCCTTCTCGCGCACGTTTAGCCTCCCGATACACATAATCGGCGGAGAGGCCGGTTTTTGGGATTTGTGCGTGCGTGCCCTCGTCCTTGTATCCGAGTATGTTGTAGTGGAACCGAAGCAAATCCTCCTTGGGAACATCGCCGAACTGTGTTTGACCCACGCTATCGACGTAACTGGCTAGGCGCTCGCCGGCCACGTTGTTATACATGACGATTTTTAGGAAATCGGAGACCGGGGCGATTCGCGGAAGGTCCTGCTCCGCGCGATAGATCGGGCTAAATGAATTGGTATGCCAGATATGCCAGCCGATACCTATGGCCGGCTTGATCGACTTCGCTTTTTCATATATCGCCCGGTACGTGTCTCGCAGACTGTCGTGCCATAAGTTCTCCCAGGCGAGTAGTTCCGGATAGCGCAGCATCAGGCGCCACAAAGTCACGTTATATCCGTCGATCGGCCGCTTTTGCTCGCGGGCAGCGCGAACGAACTTTTCTAATTCCGAAAACCCCTCTTGCACGCGGCTGAATTCAATACCACGCTCCTTACCTTTTTTCTGGCAGAACTCGCAGAAGCAGGTTACACGTCCAGGGTCATTTCGACTCCCGCCTGCGGAAGAGCCCAGCGCATTTGCAAACGCCCCCTGACGTTCTGATCCCCACATGATGCCGTCGAGATCCCACGATCGCGTGTAGTCCTCCACGAGATCTAGCAAAAAGTTGCGATAACCCGGGTTATTGAAACAGAGTGTCCTGGCGTTGCGACCGTGCACATCTTTTTCCTGCAATTGCTGAACCCCTGAAATATCGGGACGAAACACATCCTCGAACCAGGCAATGTTCCGCATACCGCGCTTTTTCGAAGCCGGCAACACTGCCTCGAATACATCGAAGTTGCCCAGATCGGGTGCCCGCAAATTCTTGAGCGATGTGTTGGTGTAGTATCGAGGGTGCACCGCGGCGTAGCTGCCTCCATGGAACGTATCGGTGTCATATTGCTGTTTGCCGTGATCCGGTAGGGGCTGCCCGGGCACTTGGCGCCCCGCGATTCCACGTCCGTAGGTAAATACGGCAATAAAGAGCGTGTTCACGTGCGCCTTGCTCTGCAGAAGATCCAAAACAGGCTCGACTCCTTCGTCCACGAAAGAAACCGCCCCGATCTGGATTCCGACCATCTTCTTTTTCGTCTCGGTTTGAGCGGAAGCGGAGGTGGCGAGGACAGAGCCCGCTGCAACTTCCAAAAATTGTCGTCGTGTTGTATCAGGCAAGGGCAATTACTCGTTCCTTCATTAGGGAATCATTGCAACGCGCAACGATGCTCACGTCGCATCGTTTTCACATTGTGAAACAGTGATTTATGCAAACCCCAACGCCTATTTAACACTGGCTTTTGTCTAAGTCAATAGATTTTCCGGTCAAAGAAAACGCCAACTTATTCTGTCGCGATTCTTCGCTAGTAATTGCCGCAGTCAGCCCTTCGTCGAGCGAGAGGGAGTTGGGCGATGAATCCTCTATCTATTTGCACTGAGGCCGACATTCATACAAATCGTCCCGTCCCAGTAAGTTTTGTTGCTGTCGCAAAGTGACTGCCCGGCCAGAGTGCTCAGAACTACCACGGGTTCGCAAACATCGCGGCGCAATCCCTGCGGATGCGCTTCTCAAGTCCGCGAAGCAGTGTCAATTGCGCAGCACTGCAAACCGGCTTATCGAATATCCCAAGGCGGCACCTACGAAAACGTCGGACGTGTAGTGTGCCGACAGGCGTCAACCGCGAAAATCCAATTGCCGAAGCGCCGCCATAGGCCAGAATCGGAACCCAGCGATGATGACGTCCGTATCGCCGGGAAATTATGGTAGCGACGGCAAACGCCGTGATCGTGTGTCCCGAAGGAAAGCTGTTGTGTGCCGACGAGAAGCGGTTGCCCCCTTCCGCAAAGGTGTCCGCAAAATTGCCGTTTGGCGGAAGTGAACTCGGGCGCCAACGGGAGACTGCAGGCTTGAAAACCTCGGTAACGATTTCCGCATCGGCAACCGCCTCTCCAGCTAGCAGCGCCGTTTTGGTGATCTTCGAGTCTTTCTTAAAAAGGCCAACCCCATATAGTGCGAGCGGGGTAGCCACGATGGCTGCGGAAGTGGCCGCGCTCGGCAGAGCGCGATTGAACGCATTAAAAGCCGTCGTGTTACGGAAATAACGGGCCGCCGGTGGGTCTGCGACCAACCGCTAATGCCGTGCCAGTCAGAACGAAGGCCGCGGCTGGAATAAGATTGTGCTTTTCGGTGAGTTGACGCGGAAACAACCAAATCGACTTCTGGTCTTCGACGATGTTGGGCAACAGCGTCTTCCAGCTTATGTCTCTGTCTTCATCCGCTGTTTGCTGCTGGGCTGAGCAGAGGCCTGCGGCGAGGATCACCGACGCTGCAAGATGAAGAAGACGCATTTACCCCTTTGTAATTCGGAGCTTCGGAGGCCGCCATTACTGCTCGATCACCAATATCGCAAAGGAACCAGCAATCACCGGCCCTCTCCTTCCTCCGGCAGGCACAGGTCCGAACTTCGCCGAAGCCACATACAGGCGATGATTTGTAGGATCGAGGCCCATATTGCGCGACCCCGCGGCGTTTCTATGATCTGGACAACGTCGGTACTTGTCCGGCGAGTCCTGGTGAATCACCGTCAGGGTTCCATCGGCGTTCGAGGCGAACGCGTTTCCGTGAGGCCGGATCGTATCCTGCACCATCCACGCCCGTCCCGATCGGAACGGTGGTCACTACTCGTCCGATCTGATAGTCGGAGATCGCCATCACCCCGCTTCTGCAGCCGCTGAATAGCCGTTGATGCGCCCGTGTCGATTGCCATCGACACAGGCTGCTTGCACGCCGGCCGTGGACCAGCGGCGCGTGACTTTGGCAGTTTTGGAATCGATTTCGACGACCTCGCTCGTGTCGGTGAGATTCGCGTAAAGTTTTCCGTCTCCCGCCGAGGCGCCATACTCCGGCTTGCCGCCCAGTGGGATGTTCGTAACCAGATTGCCGCTCGAATCGATGACCGTCGAGGAATGCGCGTCGCCGTTAAACGTGAAGACGCGATCCGAAGGCGCATCGTAAATAATGGCGTCGGCATCTTCCGCCGCCGGAATGCGCTTCAGATTCTTGAACGTCTTCGCGTCGAACATGATCACGGCCTGATCGTTCCCTGCGGTTGCGAAGCCATGGCCTGAAGAGCCTGCGAGCGCGGTGCCGTGCGCTCCGTTGATCCCGACGACCTCGCCCAGCAGCGTTCCCTTGTCCTCGTCGACGACCATGACCCGGTTCTGCCGTGCGATGAATAGTCGGTGATTCGAGGGATCGGGCACTACATAGTCCCAGCTGCCGCCACCGCCGAGGCTGTAGGTGTGAGTTACGTGATACGAAGGCCGAGGCTGCGCAACTAGCAAGGCGGCCGCGAACAGTGTGGCACATCCGATTCGGGTTGTCATATCTCTCCTTGTGTGGGATCAATCCTCCTGATGTAACGTGCCATCAGCGTTTACCGAGTATTCCGAGGTTTTACCGGCCTTCAGCCTGATCGTCGCTTCATAACTGGTGGCCGCCCCGGCACTCACCTTCTCGACCTTCGAGATGGCTCCTCCCGTCGCGCGTTTCTGGATTGCGGCTTTCGCAGGAGCGGGAACGGCCTCCATATCGACCTTTTCCTCGGTCTCGACGACAGCGCCCGTCTCGTCCAGAAGAAGGTCGCGGCTTTTACCGCCAATCTTCGTTTCGACTTCGTACCTGGTCTTTCCTTTCTTTTTTTCTGCCGACAGGCCGACGAGCGTGGCATTCTTCGTCTGTTCCTTGACGGTCGTCTGCACCGCCGGAGGCAGTTCTTCGAATTTCACCCTTTTTTCTGCGGCAAGAGCAGCACATGCCGTAAACATCACGACCCAAAGCAGTTTCATGAAGTGTGAATCCCCCCAATGCCAGATTGTGGAGACCGATTCTGAAGAAAAGCTGAATATGCAATGCCCGAAGCGTGGGCTTCAGGGTGTTAAGGCCCGCTCCTCGTTTGCCGGTCACTCGAAGGAGTCACCGGTTACAAACGGTTAGACTTCATCCTGGCAATCTGCAGCGCATTCCGAAGTCTATCTGCCGAAATGGTGGCAAGATCTCCGGGCTGAGGCGAGAGCTGCAACGGCCTCGGGCGAGAGTGGAACGTCCTGGTGCGGTATTGGCACGAAAACCTCACCCACTTCTGGCGACCCAGGCGCCTTCGCCGAAACGGAGGACTCAAAGGCGTCTAGCAAATCGTCCAATCCAATTTCCTGGCGACCCGCCGCACGTACCGACAGAGCCGCTTTGAGCAAAATCTCAAAAACAGCCGACACGAGTAATGCTTGTGAAGATCCGCCGTTACTCTACGGTTACGCGCGAGCCGCCTTGATCCTCGCGTGACAAACTGTCGATTCGATGATCGATTAGTGCGCGGACTCCCCGTAGAAACTCGATGCGAGATTCCCGGAAATGCTGGCTGGCCGATTCTGGCGGAGTGATCGCGTCCGACACCGTTTCGAGTGCTTGGCGGACGAAATCGCAGATCGTGTCGATGTGCACGGTTCTCCCAGTGTTCCCGGTTCCCTGCGCTGCTTCGCTCATATCTTTTCCCCCAGTTCCACTATCAGTTTACGCCCCTCGAGCCTTGCTCGAAGCGGTGGCAAGCCGGCCATCGTGGTGGGTAATCCGACATGGCGTCTTATGGTCCCCACTTCGATCACGAGTTCATCACCCTTCTTGAATACACCAATTTCCCCTTTCTCCGCGAACGGCAAGTCCAGCGTAATTACGTAATGGTCTCCCTCTCTCGCAAACGAAAACGGAGCGGCCGTTCTGGTAATTGCTGCCGGATCCTCGCCGGGCTCATAGAGCGTGGCAGCCAACTTCCGAAGCCGCTCATAGCCGACAACCTCATCGCGGAACATGGGAACTCTACGGACCGGCACGGGAGCGAAGTATTGGTCCATTTCTTCCACCGTCTTTCTTTGAGTCTCCCTCCAGGCATCGAAAAACAAGTCTGAAATTTCTGCCGGCAATAAGCGATTCACAATAATCGAGTCCACTGTCAGGCCATGCAATGAAAAATAGACGAATGCTCGCTGGGTTTCCCGAAGCACCATCTTCTCTGCATTCGTCACCAGCCGGATGCTGGTGATGCTCGGATCTTCGAGGACTGAATCGATGCCTTCGATCTTCGAAAAAAGATTCTGAATGTTTCGGAAGTAGCTGTCCGGCGGCAATTCCACCGGAGCCACGCGGTTCGCGAGCGGTCGAACGGCTTTCAAAATAGTTCGCTGAAACCCGAAGATATGTTTCATATACCAATCGAGTGTGGTCGGCAGGGTTACGAAGCGTAGTGACTCCGCAGTCGGCGCGCAATCCAGCAACATCACATCGAACTGGTGTGCGTGGCGGTATTGATTGACATACATCATGGCGCTCAGTTCTTCCATCCCCGGGAAGATGGCCATTTCTTCGGCCTCTACTCCGCTTAAGCCTGTCGCGCGAAGAACGGAGCTGATGTAGGTCGAGATTTCACGCCAGTGGCGCTTGATTTCCTGGCTGATGTTTACCTCCTGTATGAACAGGTTTTCGGCAACGCTCATAGGCTCCGACGTGTTTCCGTGAAACAGTGCTCCGCCAAGGTCGAACGAATCCGCCAGGCTATGGGCTGGATCGACACTCATGATCAGCGTTCGTTTTCCAGCCTCGGCCAGATGGACACCGGTTGCTGCCGCCACGCTGGTTTTCCCGACACCGCCCTTGCCGCTGAACAGAAGTATTCTCAAGCAAATACGATACCCGAAAAACGTTCATGGACGGTCGTCTTTCGGGACCCCTATCAGGGTTCGTCCACTGGCCTGGTGGCTGGACCTGTCAATTCGATCTATAGTGGGGGCAGGATGCGCACAACGGACACCATTGCCGCCCCCATGGTAAGTTTCCGGTTGCGCTTGGCGGCCTGGCTGGTCCCTGTTGCGGTATTGTCGCTTTCCCCCGGCATTGCTTCCGGCGAGGGTCGGGTGATTGCTGTTTCGGTGAACAGCATCGTCCATCCGATCACCGGCGAGATCTTGACACACGCAATCGACCAGGCAAGAAGGCAACGGGCGGATCTGCTGCTGATCCGGCTCAACACGCCGGGAGGACTACTTGAGGCCACGCGACAGGCGATTGAGAGTATCGTTGCTTCCCCGGTTCCTGTTGTTACCTTTGTCACGCCGAGCGGCGGACGCGCTGCATCCGCCGGATTTTTTCTGCTCGAATCGGGAGACATTGCCGCTATGGCTGACGGCACTAACACCGGCGCAGCGGCGGCCGTGCTCCTGGGCGGCCAGCAAATGGATCCGACACTAAGAAAGAAAGTGGACAGCGACGCTGCGGCGCTGCTGCGCAGTCTTGCCTCACAACGCGGAAGAAACGCTAGTTTAGCCGAGAAGGCAGTCTTTGAAGCTAGGTCCTTCAGCGACCGCGAGGCGCTGGAAAATAAGCTGATTGACATAGTGGCCCCCGATGAGCCGCACTTGTTTGCGCAACTCGATGGCCGTGCCGTCGTGCGCTTTGACGGGCGGCGTGAGACCTTGCGATTGTTGCGGCCGCAGGTAACGGACTACAGCCCTACCATTCGCGAAAAGATTCTCTCTTCTATTGCCGACCCCAATATCGCGCTCATCCTGCTGATTCTCGGAGCTCTCGGCTTATACGTGGAATACTTATCGCCGGGCTTAATCTTCCCGGGTGTCGCAGGGGGAATCGCGCTGTTGCTCGGCCTGTCCGCGCTTTCGGTGCTGCCCATTAACTGGATCGGCGCCGCATTGCTACTACTTTCCTTCGCGTTCTTCGTGCTCGAAGCCAAGTTTGCTTCGCACGGGATCCTCGGCGCCGGAGGCGTTGTGGCAATGATTCTGGGATCGCTCCTTTTGGTCAATGGACCGCCGGAGACGCGCATCCGGCTGACCACGGCCCTCACGGTAGCCTTGCCGTTCGCAGCCATAACTCTGTTTCTGCTATCGCTTGTAGTCCGCGCAAGGGCCCAAGAGGTGATGACGGGGGTGGCCGCGATGCAGAATGCTATTGGCGTCGTTTTAACAACGCTTTCTCCAACTGGCAAAGTGCTTGTTCGTGGAGAATACTGGAACGCGGTAAGCGCCACGCCGATTATGCCTGGCACTTCCGTTCGCGTGATCGAAGTGCAGGGGCTCACGCTCGTCGTCGAGGCCTCAAAATAGACATATGTTTTCCCTAGCGCCCGTCGCGTTCCTCATCATCGCTATCTATTTGCTTTCTTCTATCAAGATTCTCGCCGAGTACGAGCGTGGTGTGATCTTTCGCCTCGGTCGGGTTCTGCCTACACCAAAGGGACCGGGTTTGATCCTCGTTTTTCGGCCCATCGATCGTATGATACGGATTTCGTTGCGGCTGGAAACTCTGGAGGTGCCGGCGCAAGATGTAGTGACCCGCGATAACGTCACGGTCAAGGTGAACGCCGTGATATTTTTCCGCGTTCTCGATCCGAAGCGGGCGGTACTTGAAGTTGCCCAATATCTCTATACAACTTCACAGCTTGCACAAACGACCCTGCGCAGTGTGCTCGGGCAGGTGGATCTTGACGAACTGCTGAGCGAGAGGGACAAGGTGAATCTGCGGCTGCAGTCCTTGCTTGATCAAGACACCGAGCCTTGGGGCATCAAGTTGACAAAGGTCGAAATAAAGCAGGTTGACCTGCCCGACCAGATGATTCGCGCCATCGCCCGACAGGCCGAGGCAGAGCGGGAGAAGCGGGCCAAGATCATTCACGCGGAAGGCGAATATTTGGCGGCGGAAAAGCTGGCGATGGCGGCAGAATTGATTCAACGCCAACCCACCGCCATCCAGCTGCGCTATCTGCAGACGCTCGTCGAAATCGGTGCCGAGAAGAACACCACGGTAGTGTTCCCGCTTCCGATCGATATGCTTTCCTCGATCATCAGGGCGTTCGAGAATGCGAATGTGCCACGAAAGGACGAGTGACGGGACTATTCCGTCGAGTGTCGTGCTGTTAAAAGTGTAAGCGAGCGGCCGGGAGATTCTTGAGAGTAATTAGGGCGTAGCAACCGGATGCCACGAAGAATTCGGTCGCTCACGGCGGTGAAATGGTCGAGATGTCCGAAGTCGGTGGTCCGCATCATCATTACGACGGCCGAGTCGACCGCAAAACGCCTCTCCCGGATGGAATTCTTATCGGTCGATTAGCAACTGGCGAAAACAAAGCAACACACCTCAGCATGACCCTGACGCGGCGTTCGTTGCCATCGCGTTACACGTTTGGCGATCCCACTTGCGTTAATTGTCCAGCGCCACCCGTTTGCTGTTTTCCGGACTATTCCACAGTTAGGGGGCACCCGGAAACTATCCAGCCCTTCTGCTCGTTAAGTCACTGGCGGCGTTCCGGCGGTTCGTGTGGCGTTACGTTCTATTGAGACCGAAAACTGAACTCCGGGTGGCTGCGGCAAGGTCACTTGTCCGGAATTCCTGTTTCCCAGTCCCGATGCGCCTAGGGTCTTTAGCTGGATTCCTAAACCCTTCGCGACTACTTGTTCGGAATCCTAGTTTCCGGATTGCCGACTAAGCATTCTTGAAGATGGCATCTGGCCATTCGGGCTCGCTCCCATCAGCCACGCGGAGGAACTATAGTGGAGCGAATGGCATCCGGCGATCCTCAACGTTTGGTTTGAAGAGATGGTCGAGACGTGCGTTCGAGATGGCATCGAGAGATGCCGCTAGAAGAAATGATCCGCTTACGTGATGACCTCGATGAAATGCTTCAGCGTATCCGGCGCGAACTCTAGATTCGGTGTCCGGGATGTAGGTATATCGGTGAGAGCGCGCCGTCTCACGTGAGCGTGCGACCGAGGATCCCGTCTGTAAGCCGCTTTACCATCGACAAACTCCAAGCAACACGCGCAAACTCCAAGCAACACGCGCAAAACTCCAAGCAACACGCGCAATAGAGAAAGCGTGGAAGGCTATCAAAAGGCGAATCACCTCGACGTTTGCGGACAACTAGCGTCCGCCAACTGTCGATTGCAGCGCGCCAAAACACGTTCACCCGTCCTAGCTGCGGGTGCGATTCAAGCAGAAACGACACTGCCGAAGATGAGATCAGGCTAATATCGCGCGTTGTGTCGGGATCGCCGCACCCGTACGGAAACAACTCCTTGGTGTCTTGTGGAACGTATCACCGTGCAACCTTACCGTGAGTGGGTCAACCTTTTATGGTCGGCTGAAGATCGCCCAGTGATGTTTATCTGCTCCCTTCGCGCAAGTGCGTGCAAGTTTCTGGCAGATACCAGAACTCGTAGAGGCCGTCTGTTGTCGCCGGGCGAGAATTCGCCCTTTTTATTGGTCCTGTTAAGCGGATACGAAGTCATGCTGACAGGGCCTTTCCAACGCGCAAACTAACTGACGCCGCAGCGATAAAATAAGTGAACTGAAAATGTCCCAGTTCTCTCCTGACGAGCGGCGGGAAGCACTTGGACGTGTTCTTGTTAGTCGCGAGTTCCTGCGGAGCAAACAATTACAGGGACTCCTTTCCTATCTGGTCGAAGCCACGATTCAAGATCGAACGGACGTACTCAAAGAGTCGGTAATCGGAGTCGAGTTTTTCGGCCTGCCGCCAGATTTCGACCCCAAGAGCGATCCCGCCGTTCGAATGGCTATGAAGCGTTTGCGCGAGCGCCTGCAGCGCTATTACTTCGCTGAGGGCGCGGCGGATCGAATTGTAATTGCCATGAAGCCTGGGAGCTATGCTCCGCAATTCCTGCCGAAGTGTGACAACGCGCGACAGCGGATTCGAATGGCAGTGCTGCCTTTCGACTACACACCCAACCCGGCCGGAGCAGAGGATTGCGCAGAACAGTTGCGGCTCGCTCTGCATATCAGGCTGTCGGGCAACAGCTCCTTTGACCTGGTCGCCTATGATTCCCTGAGCTTGAATGAGCCTTTGTCTTTGGACATCGATAATTTTGTGCGGCGAGAGCGGCTTCGCTTTCTTGTGCGAGGCGCCTGCTTTGCGGAGCTGGAGACAATTCGAATCTGTACCGAGTTGGTGGATGTCGACGACGAGCGGACGATATGGTCCGGAAGCCACGATCAGGTTGCCACTGCCGAAACTTGGACGGTACAAGACAAGATCGCGTTTAACATCGAACACGAGGTGCTGACCGCTATCAACCGCAGGGCAAACCGAGTGAGCACAGGGCCGGCGAGCAGCACTGATCGGCTAACGATTCTAGGCAGACACTACCTGACTCAGAACAACCGAGAATCCCTCGAAAAGAGTGAGGCTCAATTTCTGGCAGCGCTGCAGAAGGAGCCCGAATCGGCGAGCGCCTGGGCCGGATTATCGGTCGTCCAAAGCTTGATGGCGATTTATTACGTCAAGTCTCCCGAGGCGGCCCGGCGGGATGCCAGGCTCTCCGCTGAGCGAGCTGTCACTTTCGATCCTTCTCTTGCGGACAGCTATACGGCGGCAGGACTGATCGAGGTTCTGGATACGTTCAGGCCTGCGGCAGCGCAGAAATATTTTCGCCAGGCACTTGAACTCAATCCGAACGACAGCTCAGCGCGTATGGTCCATGCACTGGTTTGCTTAGCGCCTCTGGGCCACTTGAGCGAAGCCGAGCAAGAGTTAAGGATGCTTCTCGCGAATGATCCGTTGAATTCGAAGGCGCTACAAGCGCTGGCAGTGATGCTTTACTTTCAAAGGCGTTATGAAGAGGGGGCCGAGATGGCTCATTCAGCGCTGGATGTGCTGCCTGGAAGCGCAATCGCATCCTTCGCACTCGCGAAGTGTTATGACCGTCTCGGACGCGAATCCGACGCGATCGCCGAGTTCCGGAGATGCGAAGAGCTGATGCCGTTTCTACGCATCCTGAAATTACCCGCGCTATTAGGCGCGATTTATAAAGGACGAACCAAATGGGTGCGACCGGGTCTGTTGGCCGCGATCAAGTTGCTGCAAGCCACTAACCGCGCTCCCTCCTCGATGATTGCCGACCTGCTCGTGAGAATCGGCGAACCGGAACGCGGCGTAATGTGGATGCAGCGCGCATTTCGGGAACGCGCCCTCCGTGGCCTGTATCTGGCCGTCGATCCGTCCTTTGATTCCATTCGTTCACATCCGGAGTGCCAGAAGTTGATCGAGATCTTACAAAGCTAACAGCCCGGGCACGGCTGTTCAGCCAGTCATCGCGATCGGTCGTGGGTAAACTGGTTACCCCGCGAACTCTTCTCATTACCGCATCCATCGACCAAGCTCTCCTTATACAAGCACGAATTGCGGCGAGATTTTAGCCAGATTCGTTGCTTGCCTACGGGGAGGCAGGTCTTCGACGGAAGCGGCCTCGCGGAAATACGATTGAGGAGCAAAAAGTGAATAAAAAAATGTTTCCAGGGCGCCGTTTGGGCGTCGCAGCGGTTTCTGCCTGGCTTCTGATGAGCACGGTTGCGGTCGGCAGGGTAGAGGCGCAAAACCTGACAATCCTTCACACTTTCGGTGGCGACTTCGATGGGTACTCGCCATATGCCGGATTGATCCGCGACACCGCGGGCAACTTCTACGGTACAGTCTCTAGCGGCGGGTTGGGGTTTGGAGGTATCGTATTCAGGCTTGATCCCTCCGGCAACAACTACACCGTGCTGCACTATTTCGGCGACGGTAACGTTGCGAACGACGGAGCTTTCCCCACTGGCACGCTGACCCTTGACTCCTCGGGCCACCTCTATGGCGCCACCTACAACAGCGGGTCTGAGGGCGGAGGTGTGGTATTCAGGCTTGATACCTCCGGCAACAACTACACCGTGCTGCACAGTTTCAGCCCGCTTCTTGACCCTTCAAGCGGGGCAAATCCCTGGGGTGGGTTAATCCTCGACTCCTCGGGCCGCCTCTATGGCACGGCGCGACTCGGTGGGAGTAATGATGGCGGGGTCGTGTTCAGGCTCGACACTTCCGGCGGCAACTACACGGTGCTGCACACTTTCAGCGATGGTACGGTCGTAAACGACGGATGGAACCCGTGGGCTGGGTTGACCCGCGACTCCGCCGGCAACTTGTACGGCACGACCGGTGGAGGCGGGTCTGCGGGCCAAGGCGTGGTATTCAGGCTCGATCCCTCCGGCAACAACTACACTGTGCTGCACATGTTCGGCGACGGTACGTATGCCAACGACGGGAATGACCCTGTTGCCGGGCTGACCCTTGACTCTTCGGGCCACCTCTATGGCGCCACCGTGAGCGGGGGGGCTGCGGGCGGGGGGACCGTGTTCAAGCTTGACACTTCGGGGAACAACTACACCGCACTGCACAGTTTCCGCGATGGTACGGTCGTCAACGACGGAGCAGGCCCTTACGGCGGCGTAATCCTGAGCCCGTCAGGCAACTTGTACGGCACGACCAACGGAGGCGGGTCTGCGAACTTCGGTACCGTATTCAAGCTTGATCCTTCAGGCCAGGTGACTGTGCTCCACAGCTTTGGCGATGGTACGGTTCCCGACGACGGAGCTAACCCTTATGGCGGGTTGGCCCTTGACTCCTCGGGCAACCTTTACGGCACGACGTTTTCTGATTTTCCTAACTTCGCTGGCACTGTATTCAAGCTCACGCCGGGCCCCTTATACGTGTTTAGCGGTTTTCTGGCGCCGGTCAATAATCCGCCGATCACCAATACAGGCAAAGCCGGAAGGACCTATCCGGTCAAGTGGAGTCTGACCGACTCCTACGGCAATTACATCAGCGCGTTATCGGCGGTTACATCCACATACCAGAGCGTGGTTTGCGGGACGTTCGCCGGCAATGGTGCGGGCGAACTGAATACGACCGCAACGGGTGGCTCGAGTCTGCGTTACGACAGCACAGCCAGGCAATACATTTACAATTGGGCTACGCCGAGTACTGCCGGCTGCTACATACTGAAGCTGACCTTGGACAGTGGTCAGTCGTTCACCGCGAACTTCCAGCTCAAGTGAGTAGGCGCGCAGGCCTACCAGGGGCTGTAGGCAATAAGTTTTCACAGGCAGCGGAGAGCAATGGCGTTTCCAGTAACAGGATATCCCGACGGAGACGCCACTGCTAAGCTCAGCCCGCACCCCAGTCTGTGATCACACGTAGGCGCTGGCCCATTTGATCGGTCAGCGCCGATTCTGCCAAGATCTTGCACCTGGATCACGGGCATAACTGGCCGATCATTTGCCCGCCTACTATCTAACTGCTCAAGATTGTGGAACTTAGCGCGCGTGCACAGATTGGAACCAGTTATGCCGAAAATAACAGGCCAAACTGCTTGATTACTAAGGCGCTTACGCTGAAATAAAGTGCAAGCATATTTGGACCGGTTATTTTTAGCAACTCGGAAATTGGACGCTGGGCCGAATAGATCGTCAGTGACGGCAAAGGGTTTGCTAATCCGCCCTGCCCTAATTTTGGTTTATTCCTCTCCAAATCTTGACTACACACGAGTTAACAGTGTCATTTATCCAAGGACCGATAACGCAATGATCTGATTCTGGACCGGGGTGTCTCGGTCTTAATCCGCTCCACAGACGGCACGGAGGGTGGAGTTAGGAGCCTTCTTGCTCTTGGATGCTTACGCGGACGGCTAGGTGCTCTACCCTCTCAAGTTCAGCGGCGAGCTGTCGAGAAGTTTCACTCCCATGGAGAGCGTAGCTTACCTACTATGAAAACAATTTGCAGAGGACCACCGGGTTCGTAAGGTCCCGTGCTGTTACGAGGCATCATATTCCGACGTGAGTTACTCAACGAACGCAATCAATTCATCTCGGCAACGGCGACATCGTGAACTATGATCGCTCTCTTGTCGACAGTTCGGTTAAGCATTGAGCGCGAGGCTCGGCATGACGCTAGATCACAACTATATTTGAATGGTTGTTGCCGAGTGGCGACTTACGTGACTATATAGTATTTGCGAGTGGGCTATGCTACCTAGAGAATTTCGATTGATCAAGAGACGGAATTTCTTGGCGCTTGCCTCAGCAGGTGTGCTGAGAGCAGCGGACACGATTACGCGACCCGCCGTCTCACAGGCGGCTTGCCCGATCAAGCGAGCGACACCCGTTGCGGCGGACGGCCATAGTGGACTCGCATTTGTGCGCACGCCGCCAGGCAACGGACCATTTCCGTCAGTCATCATCATTCACGGCGGACTGGTGACTTGGCCCGAGCAGCAACTCAAAGAGTACGCCCTCAACTCGCCGGTACCATCCCGATTCCTTGCGGGAGGCTACGTCGTAGCGACGGTCGACTATCGCAGCAGAGATGACGATCCGCAGTCGAAGGTCTCTCTCGAAGATTGCCTCGCGGCGGTGAGTTTCGTCAAGCTGCTTCCTTCTGTGGATCCTAAAAGTGTTGTTGTTTATGGCTGTAGCGGCGGAGGTGATCTGGCGCTGGAGATCGCAGCGGCAACCGAGGTCTGCGCCATCGTACCGGAAGAACCAGCCAGCATGTTGCTGACCGGCGTCTACAACACCGGTCTCCCGAAGAAGGGAGCCCGCTATACTCCCCTCGACAGTGCGCCCATTGAGGCTGATCCAAAGCGGTTTTACACAACCGAGTTCCAGAACCTAACGCGCGCCAAACTTGCCCGAATTCGATGTCCCATCCTCATCATTCAGGGCGACAAGCGAATAGTCAATCACTTCAATGCAGAAATACTCATTCCCGAGCTGCGTGCTGCAGGAAAGAAGCTGGAAGTTCTCACATATCCAGGAGAGCCGCATTGCTTTTGTTTCTATGGCGCAGGACCTCGCACGCCACGCCCCGGGATCGCTTCAAGGGCATACGACGACATTGCAGCTTTCTGCCGCAGTCACGTTCGCACCAAACCGAAAGCCCTGGATTCGAGCATTATTGAACTGGTCCCCGTTACGGTGGGCTAAGTTTTTGGGTTCACATCGGGCGCCTTCAGATCACTTGCCTGCGATGGTCTAGCGTCGCTAACGCGTCTTAATCTCGGCGACAATGATTGCTCTATCCTTAGCGACTACACACGATTTATAGCGAGAAAGAAAAGTTGTGTTCGAATCGCAAAGTAGGGACAACAATTGGTTAAATGGTGCGCCGTCACTCGCGAGCTATTTTGCTGGAATGCCAAACTGCAACGCAAAGTAGCCGAATGACTTCGAGTTGGTCCGCAGTCTAGGGCGTATTAGCGAACGTTGTTCGACTTGGTGCGAAGAGCAGTAACACTAGTCGTCAAGCCGACTCCGTTGCGGCTTTGGGATGCATGGCCTATTTGTTTGGATCGTGCTGCAACTGCTTTGGCTTCACGCTTGCGGTTGAGCTTCCGCAGGACAACGGCATAGCCCTCAAGAACGGCTCCGCATGTAGCGTGATTCTCGCCTAACGTGTTGCCGCAAACAACATTTGCGCGACGCAGGGTCCGTTCCGCGTCGTTGAGCCGACCAAGCATGAAATAACTTAACCCCAAATTGTTTAATGGCGCCACGAGGGACGGGTGTTGGTCGCCCATTGCACGTTCAAACAATTGAAGCGATCGCAGGTACAGATCGACCGATTCGCCGTAACGCCGCTGATCGAACCGGAGCTCACCGAGGCCGCTCAGGAGTTCGGCCAACAGTTTTGGGTCTATTGTTTTCAAGCCGGTAGCGCCGGATTGCGCTTCCAGTAACACCGACTCTGCTTCAACGTATCGCCTCCCATCCACGAGGAACTGAGCCAGGCAAACGCCTAGAATAGCCCACTCTCGGGCGGGGCCAGTTCGGCGGTTGGCGACGAATGCCTGGCTCAAGATCTCGATCACAGGCTCCCGGTTTCCGATTTGCGTCGGGAGCACTGCCATGCCGGCGACCAGTAAGGCATACTCAAGCGATTGACGACCCGCGGTCCTTTCCGCAAGTGCAATAGCGCGGCGGTACTCGTGTTCAGATTCGCTGTATTGCCCCGCTTCCGCATAAGCCGACGCGAGAGCATCATAGAGTTCGACCAACTTCACTTCGCCGACGTTAGTTCCTTCGGCAGAAGCCAACGCTCGGCGGAGGGCTTGGGCGGCGGCGGCATAGTTCCCGGCCCGGGTGAGCGCGCTGCCTGCCACTACCCATTCGCTCCATGACCCAGTGTTGTTGGCAGTCCTTTCTGAAGCGCCCGGTGCCGGGGGCCGCTCCTGCGCCCAAACTGTGAAAGCGAGAAAGATCAAAGCAAGAATCGAGAAGCCTAGCGTCTGATGAAGCCCTCCGAGCTTCGTAGTCGCTAAATTCCGAATGAGCGGCATAAATCGCCTCCTGGTGAATTCCCCAACCACCGCCGAGCATTTCTTTTAAGAAGGTTTGCGTGACGGTGTAGCAACCGTAGCCAACGAAACGATAGAAGCCCATGCAAGCGGGGTGAAATGAAGGTAACCAGTTAGTCGCGAGTCAAATTATTGAAATCGAGGTATTTACGCACAGGGTCTGTTTTAGCCCGACGAAGTGGTATGCTCTGCGAGTGGTTGGCCGCGGAAGGATTCCGCCTTGGAACAAGAAAAGCGCACAAGAAACAAGGCGCTATCCGCACCTTCGAGTATCCGATTCGGTCCGTATGAACTTGATTTGCGGAGCGCTGAACTACGCAAAGACCATCTCCGGATCCGCCTTCAAGAGCAGCCGTTTCTAATACTCGTTGCGCTACTCGAACGTCCTGGCGAGGTAGTGCTGCGCGAGGAAATCCGCAAGAAGCTCTGGCCCGACGACACCGTGGTCGAGTTCGATCACGGCATCAATGCGGCAGTGAAACGGCTACGGGACGTACTCTGCGAATCGATAGAAAAACCTCGCTACATAGAGACATTGGCCCGCAAAGGCTACCGGTTCATAGGAACGGTAGAGGTCGACTCACCCGAACAAACGAACTCATCGGTCGATCAGGATGAGCCGGTTGGCCCCGCGAACGAGTGCGCCGGCGTGCCGGCAGCCCCCAAATCGCGGGCGCCTCCGCTGATCAGGCGATGGCTTTGGTTGGGAGCTGCCGTGGGGCTTGTGGCGGCTGCCGTGGTGGCTTGGTTTCTAGCCAGACGAAGCCCCCTTCAGCCGCCTCTCCAAATCACGCGGTTAACTTTTGACGCCCGGCTCGCCTGGCATCCGGTCATTTCAGCGGACGGGAAGTACATAGCTTATGCTTCGGATCGGGGTGGGAGCGGAGACATGCACATCTGGGTTCAGGCACTGCCCACCGGGGAACCGGTGCGCGTCACCCAGGACGAAAGCAACGAAGACTACCCATCCTTCTCGGCGGATGGCTCCAAAATCGCATTCCGTTCCGACCGCGATGGAGGAGGAATTTACGCCGTTCCGCTGCTGGGAGGAGAGCCCCGGCAGCTCGCGCCCCAGGGGACCCGGCCCCGATACTCGCCCGACGGGCGGCTCGTTTTATTTTTCTCCCAGGCGACAGGTGAAGGGGGGTGGGAAGCCTCTCATCAGGTGTTTCTTAGCCCGGCAGAGGGTGGCGAGCGCCGGCCGGTTCCGCTGCCAGTTCAGTTGGGCTCAGCATGGGTTCAGCTGGGTCCGGTATGGCGTGAGTACTCCTTGCCCGTCTTCTCGCTCGATGGGCGTCAGTTGCTCTATTTGGCACAGGCGAAAGCGAAGCTCGACGAAATCTCGACGGCCTGGTACATCGTTCCGCTGGCCGGGGGGCCAACGGTTCGTTCCGGCATCCCCGCGCACCGGGCCACTTATAGCACCATCGATGAAGCTCCTGTCCCCTTAGCGTGGCTTCGAGGCAATCGCATTTTATATCGCGCCTCCTCCGGGGATGCCATCAATCTCTGGTTAGCTACGCTGTCAGCCGGTGACTGGCGTTTGACGAAGCCGCCGGATCAGCTTACGTTTGGCCCGGGTAAGATTACCTCTGCGTCGGTTTCAGAGAGCGGCACTGTGGTGTTCGAAAGCACTAGCGCTCAGACGCGGCTCTGGAGCCTTGCGTTAGAACGAGTAAAAGGCCGGCCCGACAGGGAGTTCGCGACCTTGCCTTCCAGTGGTGAGATCGACTATTTCCCCTCGCTTTCCGACACCGGCAAGCTCGCCTACCTATCACAAAAATTCGGGAAGTGGAACGTCTGGCTGAGAGACCTATCGAGTGGGAAACAGACTTGGATCGCGAATGTCAAGGGGGAGGCCTCGGCCGTCAGCGTACTCGTGAATCGGGCCGGTTCGCGCGTGGCGTACACAACGTGCCCCGGCGAGCCCTCGATGTGCACCATCTTCACGGTCGCGGCGAGCGGCGGAGCGCCCGCAAAAGTTTGCGATGACTGCGGCCAGCTGCGGTCCTGGTCCTCCAACGGCGCAATCATGGTTTCACAACAAAACATTGTTGAAGGGTCGAAGATGGCTCGGTGGCGCATCAATCGAATTGAGACCGCAAGTGGACGGGCGACGATCCTGACGGAGAAGCCCGACACGTTTCTGTTCGCACCCGACCTATCGCCCGACGGGCGCTGGATTGTTTTTCAGGCGCGACCTGCTCCGGTAAGCGACTTGGAACAACTGTTTGTTGCTCCCGCCGACGAGAATGTTCCGGTGGCTCCGAGTCGATGGATCGCTCTTACGGACCTGCAGAATTTCGATGCAGGTCCGCGATGGTCGCGTGACGGCAAGATGGTGTATTTCACGTCCAACCGGGATGGGTTTACCTGCCTTTGGGCCCTTCGGCTCGATCCGGTGACGAAATACCCTGTGGGGCAACCGTTTGCGGTGCAGCACTTTCATGGAACACCCCGCCACTATACTATCTACCCGGAATTTTCCGTCGGACCAGACCGTATCGTCATCGGCCTTGATCAGGTGCAGAGCGATCTCTGGATGATGCATTTGCCAAAGAAACACTGAAACAAAGCACGCTCCTGGGAGGGACTCCAGCGGCATACGCCCGGCTCAGCCTTGTTTAGGGCTAGTACGTGCTGTATTACGTCATCAGCAGCGCTGCTAGGAGGCTGTCGAAGGCGTCTTAGGCCAGGCGAACCGGCCACGTTCCAAACGGCAAGGCGACTTCTCACGGCACCACAGTTGCACCACAACGCGATAGGCACCGGTCGTGTCCCATTTGGGTAAACGCTGCGGCGTCAGAACGAACTTGCTGATGCGAGGGACGCTGCGCGTCAGCAAGTTCGTTCCGACGGGCGATTCGGAAGTGATGGACGGATCGGCAATTCGGAAATTGGAACTGGTCACGCCGAGAGGTCGCGAGTTACGACGATGTGTTTACCGATTCGGCTCACTGGTTGCAATGTGGGGTTTCCGGACAAGTGCCATCACAAGGCTCGGGCTGTCCAGACGTGAAGTCGCCATTGTCCCTGAATGCTGTCTTCCAATCACGACTCGCGCAGAAGTACTGTCCGAGTGCCGACAGCAACACCAAGGTTTCAAGAAGGACCTCAACCGTAGTAAACCGAGAGAGCTCAAGCTGGAGCTGCACTAGGGCGGATGCAGCGTGAGACCGAAGAGCACAACAATAAGCTGGGGGAGAGGAGCAGACGTTTAACACCGCCGCGAGGTCCTCTGATACAGGCGGACCAAGGCCCAGCCAATCACAGCCCCCGCAAAATAGGGCGGAAAATCTGTCCAACCGAAAGTGGTTCCGAGCAGAGCACGACCGGGCAGAGTTCGACGAATCTGCTCCAGCCACACCGGGTGCCAGAGTTGCAGAAACTCCAGCGTGCACGTAACGGCCAGGACGATGAGCGCGATGCGTGCGGCGGAGCTCGCCGGCGTAATAGTCGCGAACGCCACTACAAAGAAAATCACATAAGCTGCGCCACCTGTGCCATCGCGCAATCCAGCTGACATGGGTGCATCAAAACGAAACCAACAACCGAGGAGTGCAATAAGGAAGAGCCAAACGATGAGGGATAGCCTGTAACGAACCACGATCCATTCCTCGATGCTCTCCGATTATCTTCCGCCGCCTTTCGCAAATTCTTTTCGGGTTCTGTGCCGGATTCCTATCCCGACGACCACATCGGCTCCCGAAAACCAAAGCTCTAGCCTGCCGATGATCTGTTATAAGCGTGCGAAGTAGTGTTCTGGAGCTTATATACGGTCGGCACCACGTTCACATGAGTAGTTTCCGTGAACCGTGTTTCCCGACCACCTAATCAGCCTGAGATACGGTCCAACACCGGTCGTCCTGAAGAGTCGCTTCTGACGAGTACCGCAAAGCCAGGCGGATTAGACGCTGATCCTTTAAAGACGCGTGCGCAGATAAAAGACGCATGCGGACATGTCGCTGATAAGCGAATTGAAGGTACGGTACGACAGGCCAAACCTACGCGGCTACTGGCGTCGTCGGGATCGCCGTGAGTTGCGAGGGCCATTAAGATACTATGACGGTTCGCCGTGTTGCCTCTTCTGAGTCATAGTTGGCGCAGTTGGAGACATGCGCCCGTCGTTGCACTGCTCACCGCTTCTACGCTCGCGCTTGGCGTTACCGCGACTACGGCGATCTACACCTTCATAGAAGCTGTCTTATTAAAGCCGCTGCCATACGCAGACCCGGACCGTTATGTGATCCCGCTCTCGGTGTGGCGCGGCATCACGCCCTGGGGTTCTTGGTCCTATCCAGACTGCGCCGATTTCGAGCAGCGCAATCGGACGATGCAGGTGTTCGGCTGCCTTTCTTATCAGGCCGAAAACCTTGCCATGGGCAAGCAAACACGCTACGCGCAAGGCATCGCGGTGAATCCGTTGTTGATGCAAGCCTTGGGAGCGCCGCTCGAAATGGGCTCCTGGTTCAACAATACGCCCGCGGATCTCCGCTCCACCGTGATCTCCGATCGTCTATGGCATGAGCTCGGCGCGCCCGGCAACATTGTCGGGAATAAAATCTCGCTCAACTCCGTTCCGTATGTTGTTAAGGGCGTCGCGAAACCATGGTTTCGCTTCTTGCTGCAATACTCGGGAGACCTGTGGTTCCCGCTCGATCCAACACCGCACGATCGTCAGGACCGCGATCATCACTGGCTCAGCAGTTTCGCCAAGATGAAGGCCGGCGTAACGGAAGCGCAGGCCAGGGCGGACATGATCCGAATCGCGGCCGAACTGGAGCATGAATATCCGGATATTGAAAAGAACCACACTTCCGATGTCGTCTCGCTCACGCGTGCCACTACCGATCGCGTGCGGCCCGCTTTTCTCCTGCTACTTGGGGCGGCAATAGTCCTGCTCGTCATCGCATGCGGCAACGTCGCCAGCCTGCTCCTGGCACGATCTGTTGCGAGGATTCAGGAAACGGCAGTCCGGATTGCTATTGGCGCTTCTGCCTCACAACTGGCTGCGCAGTATATCGCCGAAGGCCTTTTCGTTGCACTCTTAGGAGGAAGCGCCGGACTGCTCGGCAGCGTTGCTCTAGTGAAGTTGGTTTTGCACTCTGCCGGTGGCGAGATCCCGCGTGCCGATGAAGTCAGCATCGATACAAACATTTTGGCCGTGACGTTGGGCTGTGCCATTCTTTGCGGACTGCTGTTCAGTTTGGCTCCTCTATGGCAGGCCGTTCGGACATCACCTAATGGAGTACTTACCAACGGCATCCGCTCTACGGCAAGCGTCGGTGCCCAGCGAGTGCTGGCGATGTTCATCACTGCGCAAATTGCCCTGAGCGCAGCCTTGTTGGTGGTGGCAATACTTTGTGTTCAGAGATTCCGGCTTCTTCAGGGCTTGGACGCCGGGTTCGATCAGCGAGCTGTCACAATCTTCCAAACCTATGTCCCGACTTCCCGCTTTCCGAACGACGCCGCGCGCTCCGACTATCAGACGCGTCTGTTACAGGTTCTGGAAAACGCGCATCTGGCGCAAGCTGTTGGTTTCACTGCAATACTTCCGTTTTCGTGGTCTTTTAACACTCAAGAGATAATTCCTGAACACCGGGACATCAGTCATATTTCCTTCAGTGAAAGAGTCCGGTTATTTGAGTATCAGTTTCGGCCCGTTAGTCCTGGCATCTTCGCGGCTCTAGGGATTCCGCTTATTTCAGGGCGCTACTTAACCGATGCAGACAGTAATCCGAAAGCGCCTGGCTTGGTTATTGACGAAACAGTCGCTTCTCGCCTTTGGCCGGGCGCAAGTCCACTGGGCCAAAGAGTGACATTCGCGGGCGGCCAAACTCTGGCGACGATCGTTGGCGTTGTAAAGGACGTTCAAGACAGGTCCGGCCAACGGGCATCCGGTGAGGGCTACGTTGTGAATGGACACCTCTATATTCCCTATCAGGCCAACTGGGTTGCTGTGCTGCCGGCCGAATGGGCACTTCGAACGAGGCCCGGAGCGCAGGTCTCGTTAGCTTCCGTCGAAAAAGCTATACATTCGGTCGACCCACAACTGGCGGTTTATGGCTTCAGCACCATGGAGAGACGCAGGCAGGCGTTCCTGGGAAACAACAAATTACAGTCGGACATGATTTTGCTGTTTGGATTAACAGCTCTCGTTCTAACTGCACTTGGTATCTATGGCGTGATCTCCTACACGGTTCGGCAGAGGATTCCCGAAATGGGCACCCGGCTCGCGCTAGGCGCCACGAGCAACGGACTGCTGTATCTCGTCTTGAAGCAGGCAGTGGTCAAAGCTACTCTAGGAGGACTGCTCGGCGTCACTGCTGTGATCGGCTCTATTCCGCTTCTGCAGAAGTTCGACATTGCCATTGCAGCGCCGGGCCCGTTTATTTGGTCGTTGCTCACTGTGATCCTTTTGACTGCAGTCGCGTCCGCGGTACCTGCGTGGCGCGCCAGCCTGTTGTCACCGGCAATTGGTCTTCGGAACGCGCCGCAGTCTTCCTGGATGCGCGCGCGAATTGGCTACCGGCGTGTGGCGCGCTCGCTCAGTTCTGTTCTTGGATCGGAAGCAACAACGACCCGCACCGCCGAAGCCGCGCTTCTTGCGGAAATTGCGGAGAGTACACGGCAGGCTGATTCCTTTTCTACAGCTATTCGTACAGCTCTCACGCTCCTCACGGAACGCGTACAGGCCGAAGTGGCGCTTCTATTGGTTCGTCGCGACGAGAATGAGCCGTTCCGGTGCATCAGCGCGGTGCCGGAAGGCCACGAAACCTTGTCACTGCCGTTCGACAGTTTGCTTGTTAATCGGCTCGCGCATTACTATCCCGCGCTCCCATTTACACAGGCAGATCTTGATATTCTCGAGCGCTGGTCACAGGAGTCGAACCGTCATTACGAGGATGAGGTTCGCACCCTGCGTTCGATTGGCCCCGCGGTGGTAGTTCCTGTTACCGTGAAAAGCGGCATCTCGGGAATCCTCTTCGTTCGGCTACATAACGAAAAATCGGCTGACGGCCAAACTATGCGTCTCCTTCGTAGCGTCGCCTCACAGTTGGCCCTGATGGTCGAGAACTCACATCTCACGGATCGCATAGTGGAACAGGAGCGGCTGCGCCGGGAACTGGAACTTGCATCCGAAGTCCAAAAGCGTCTGTTCCCGGAAAAAGCTCCCGATGTGCGAAGCGCGCGGCTCGTTGGTTACTGTTTGCCCGCTCGCGGCGTCGGCGGCGACTACTATGATTTTCTGCGTGTCGGCTCCGACCACTTGGGGATTGCCCTGGCGGATGTGGCCGGAAAAGGGATCGCCGCAGCGTTACTGATGTCTGTCGTGCAGGCTTCATTGCGCAGCGTCGCCGACGATCCCGCGATTCCTCTTTCGCAAGTGACCAGCAAGATCAATCGGCTGTTATGCGCCTCAACTGGACCAAACAGCTATGCGACTTTCTTCTACGCCCGGCTCAATGAGACGACGAGGACCTTGACATACGTGAACGGTGGGCACAACCCGCCGTTCTTGCTGCGCAACCATCAGCAAGGTGCGATCGAAGAGTTGACCATCGGCGGCATGATCGTAGGAATGTTTCCGTTCTCGCAATACGAGGAAGGAACAGTGCAGCTGGAGCCCGGCGATGTTCTGATGCTGTTTACCGATGGTGTTTCGGAAGCGCACAATCCGAACCAAGACGAGTTTGGAGAGGAACGCCTGAAAGATGTCCTGAGGCGTCATGGACATCTTTCGGTTGGCGACGCGTCGTCGGCCATTTTAGGCGAGCTTCGACAATGGATGGCTGATGCGCCTCAGCACGACGACCTCACTTTTGTGTTGATGAAAATTCAATAGGGATGGTGGTGAACTCGCGGTTTTTGCGGAACCAAGCGTCGTATCACTGGCGATTAAGTGGTGTTCTCGTCCATTGAGACCCGGACCGGTCCAATACCACCGCCAGCCTGAGTCGGCGGTAACCCTGTTTTGCAGTCTCAACTTCCCTATCGCCGATCATTATCCGGAACTTGTCTTCAGACTCCGCAACCTCATTTTCTGGCCAGAAATGGACAGTCGTCGGGTAATCAGGGCTTAATTTAAGTCAGTGACATAAACTTTGGTCTGGTTCGGGAACCTACGATTTTGCAAGCTATGTTGCGCCCAGTCATTCAAGTTTCCGGAGTCCGCAAGACCTACGGCCAAACGGTGGCTGTCGATGACGTGTCGTTTGAGGTAAACGACGGGGAGATCTTTGGTTTGATCGGGCCCAACGGCGCGGGAAAGACGACCACAATGGAGTGCATCGAAGGTCTGCGCACGCCCGACCGGGGCACCATCTCGGTTCTGGGTCTTGATCCCTTTCGTCACGTCTACAAGCTGCAGAACCGCATCGGTGTTCAGCTCCAGCAGGCGCAGCTGCAGAAGCGGATCAAAGTGTGGGAGGCGGTAGACCTCTGGGCTTCGCTGTACCAGAAGAAAGCGATAGACACTGAACACTTACTCGAACAGCTTAGCCTCACCGATAAGCGGGATGCCTGGTTTATGAACCTCTCCGGAGGCCAGAAGCAGCGGCTGTTTATTGCTCTTGCGCTGATCAACGACCCGGATGTGGTGTTTCTCGACGAGCTGACCACGGGGCTGGACCCGCAGTCGCGGCGGGCGATCTGGGATCTGGTGCGCGGCATCCGCGATCGCGGCAAGACCGTCTTTTTGACCACCCATCTGATGGAGGAGGCCGAGCGGTTGTGCGACCGGGTAGCAATCATCGAGCACGGACGGATCATCGATATCGACAGGCCGGAAAGGCTCGTCGACCGACACTGCCCCGAGCGAACCGTCGTTCTCGCCACTGACGATCCCATCGCTGAAGAGCGCTTTCGGTCAATCCTGGGAGTTGAGGCGGTGATCCGCACTGACAAGCGGTTTACCATTCGCGGTCGGGGCGACGACCTGGTGACCGAGGTGATTCACTGTCTGTCCGAGAATCGGATCCGGGTGACGGATTTCCGCACGATCCTCCCCAACCTGGAGGACGTCTTTCTCAAGCTGACTGGTCACTCGATTCGCGAGTAGGCCCAATATGCTGCGTGGACTTTGGAAACTGACTTGGATCGAGATCAAGATCTTCCTGCGCGAGCCGCTGGGCGCATTCGGCACGATCGGTTTCCCCGTCTTGGTTTTCCTCGTGTTGGGTCGAGTAGCCGGCAGCAGAGTCGCACCATCCTCACTAGCCGCCAGCGGTTTTATCCGCGTGGGCCTGCCGGTTCTTGCGTCGCTGCTGATCGCCATCAGCGCTGTGCTTTCCCTGGTTACGATTATCTCGATCTACCGTGAAGGCGGCATCCTCAAGCGGCTCCGCGCTACGCCGTTACGCCCGCAGACGATCCTTACCGCCCATGTGGTTGTCAAGCTGATACTCTCTGCGGTCACACTGGCCTTGATGGTCCTGGCGGGCAAGCGCTACTACCCGGTCGGCGTTCATGTCCCATTGTTCTCGTTCACGATTGCGCTGCTGATCAGCACTTGGAGCATCTTGTCAATCGGCTTTCTTATCGCCAGCATTGTTCCCACGGCGCGCTTCGCGCAGCCGATCGGCGCCATCATTCTGTACCCGATGATCGCTGTCTCGGGGCTTTTCGTGCCCGTTGAATCGCTGCCTCCTGTGCTTCACGCGGTGGCGCGAGTACTGCCGCTAAGCTACGCTGTGCATCTGCTTCAGGGAATCTGGAACGGCGACGCGTGGTCGGCCCACATGGGCGACGTAGCGGCACTGACCGTTGCATTTGCCGTTTGCGCGGCGCTCTCGGCGAGGGTTTTTCGTTGGGAGTAGCAAGAATTGCTCGACGCTCCGTTCAGCACAGCATGACTCGCTCTACTACGAGCCAACTCAGACAAAGGGATAAATGGGCTGCGGGGAACTTTCGGATTTCACTGAGTGGCAGTATTCAATACGATGTTAAATACAAGATCGTCTTCAGTGACGTTGATCGTACGCTCTGTCGCAGTTTCATCCTTTGTCATCCTGATCTTGTGCTGCCCAACTGTGAGACGTAGGGTAATCGGCGTCCGGGCCTTCGGCTTACCATCCACTGAGAGTGCTGCGCCTGGCGGGTCCGAGATCAGACGAACTGTTTTCAGCTCCTCCGGCAAAGACGCAAACGATTCTGTACTCTCGGGCACCTGCACGATGCGCTGTACGGGGTCATAGCCCGGCGCTGACATCAAAAACGTGTGGCGACCGTGTGGAAGCGGCAAATCGCATGGTGTCAGACAAGTTAGTCGACTGTTGTTGTCTACAACCACACGCGCCAGCGCCGGATTGCTTCTGAAGTAAAACGAGACTGGCGAGGGACCTGTATCGGACTGTGCCAATGTGACAGGCAGCGAAGGGGGTTGGTTTGGCGGCATCTCTTCGTTTAGAGTCGTCACTGGCGCGGGTGTCCTTTGGGAGGCGTCGGCGCCGTCCGGCGGTTGGAGTCTGAGCGGCGGTCGGATAGTTTCGGCCAAACTCGAGTGACTTCCTTGTCGAATACTAAAAACGAACAGTCCGGCTCCGGCAAGCACCAGCGTCGCTGCAATTGCCGAAAGTTTCGCCCGAAACGAAGAGCTGCTCAATACGGAGTGATCTTCTGAGCTTGTGGCGTACCGTAATGGAAAACTGGATAAGGGAGAATGGTCCAGTTCGCCAGGCAACGGGCAGCGGATGGCCAATTCACGATTCGGATCGAAAGAGAAGAAATCTATTGTTTCGAGGACGGTCCGGGACCTGTCGGTCTTTGGAATACGAGACGCGGACACCCGCCGCTGGTCTTGACGGTGCGATTCCAGCAGGTCTTCGATTTCAATCTTGAGCTCTTGAAACAGGCGCTCGCCAGGATGGCGGCGCAAGACGTCCCGGCATATATCGAGGGCTCTCGCAAAGTTACGTGATTCGACCGCCTTTCTTCCTTCGCTGTAGGAATTCTGCAGCTTGTCTCGTTCTGAGCGAATTTGCTCATAGAGTGCGAGGTATTGTCCGTCTGTGCTGGGAGGGCCAGGAGCGCGCTTGCCAAGATCGATCGCCTTTTCGAGATTGCTTAGAGCGCTGCTGATTTCGCCGTTGCGATACCCTTTCAGAGCGCCATCATACAATTGCTGCCTTTCTTGATGCAGCATGCCTATTTCGTATTCGCTACGGTCGACCGCGGCGAGCAGATCTCTTGCCTGCATGTTGGCGGGATCTAACTTCTTTATCTCGTCAATTGCCTGACGTGAGTTTGCAAACAGCTTATTGTCGAAATGCTGCTGAGCGATTTGAAACCATTTCTCGATTTGGCACGCGCTCTGTTGGCGATCGATCTCGCGCCTCATGGCGATGGCATCGACATTCGCTGGATCGAGATCCAGGACCCTTTGCACACTTTGCAGGGCTAAAGGATACTCCTGCTCCTCCATCCTCGTGCGTGCACTCTCAATTAATTGGTAAATTGTCCGCGATCTGTCCGCCTCATCTGTTTTTACCCGCAGCGCAGACATCTCAGGGTCGAAATTCCCTTCGGACTGGAGTTCGTCCAGGATATCTGTGGCCAACTGGAAATCGCCATCGTTCAGCGCTTTTTTAATGCGGTTCATGCGAGGATGAACCTTACTACGATCGAGCAGCTCGATGTGCTCGTTCCTTATCGCGCGCTGCAGTATTTCCGAAAACTGTCGCGCGCTCGAAAAACGATGGTACGGCTGCTTGGCCATCGCTTTGTGCACAACCCGGCTGACTTGATTGTTTACGGCGGAATTTAGCTGGGAGATCGGCGCCGGTACATGAGATCGAATGGCATCAATAATCTCCTGGGCTGTACTTCCTTCAAACGGCTTCCGTCCCGTGAGGGCTTCGTAACAAACAACACCAAGCGAAAATATGTCGGATCTCAAACTGGCGGGCTTCAGTTCGAGTTGCTCGGGCGCCATGTACGGTAGCGTCCCTTTCAAAAAAGCCCTGCTCTCCGCGTCAGCCAGGTGGACGACCCCGAAGTCGATGATTTTCACGGTATCGTCATCCATGACGAAAAGATTGCTGGGCTTCAAGTCGCGATGAATGAGCCCGCGGCTATGAGCGGCCTGAAGCCCTCGGCACGCCTGGCAAACGATCTCGATGCTGCGCTCCGGAGTAAGCCGTGGCCCTTTTGCCTTCATTAGCGCGTCGAGCGTGGTGCCCGGCAAAAGTGGCATTACGAAGTATGGTCTGTGCTGGCCGTTTTCAACAAAGTTACCGATATCCAGAACGTCGACGATATTAGGGTGGCTGAGCTGCGCAAGAACGCTCCATTCCCTTTGAAAAAGGTCAATGGATGACGGGTCTACGTCGTCCTTCAGAGTTTTAACGGCAACAAAGCGCTTGGTGACGCTATCGAAAGCTTTGTAGACGACACCCATACCGCCTTGACCGATAGGTGGACCTTCGATTCGATAACGAAAACCGAGCGTAAGGGCGCTTGCCATGGGTAGTACTGACAACTAGGTAGATCCGTTTAAGCGATCGATTGGTTCTCTCGACTCGGCGGCATCCAAGCCATCTGCACTTTTGTAGAAATTACCTTGCCACAGGGGCACAAATGTCATTGTAGCGGTGAAGCTTGGAAGTTCACCGGTCCAAACCGGTTCACAAAAACGCCGAACTTTTTCTCCTCGATATCTCAGTCACTTACCCGCCAACGCCTCCGGCCGGCGCATCCCATGCCCCAAACTCGGGCTCGTATGGCCAAGCTCCATCCGCAAACCGGACCTGTCACGGCCGCCGGCAAAGAAATTTCGAGCCGTAACGCCACCACCCACGGCGGCACCTCAGAAAAGCTGATCGTTCCGGGCGAGCGCCGCGAAGATTTTGACGCGCTGCTCTACAACCTATTGGAAGAGTATTCCCCCGAAACCCCGGACGCGCGCAACTTGGTCGAAGACGCCGCCCTCGCCCGCTGGTTTCTCTGGCGCAGGCAGCGCGCCTTCAATTCCGTCGAATCCGCCCTCTACGCCGCGCAGCCCAATCCCGAGAATTGGCCGCCGGAAGCCTTCCACAAGCTGGCTCTCCTCGACCGCTACAAGACCGCTGCCGAGCACTCTCTCAAACGCGTCCTCCAGAATCTCGCTGCCTTGCAACGCGCCAGGAAGCAAGAGGCCCAGTCGAAGCTCGCCGTGGCCCGCGCGACAATCGCTCTCGATCAGCTCGAATGCGAACAATGGAAGAAAGCCTGCCAGGGCTTCGATCGCCCCACGCTGGTCCAGAAAATCATGGTCCGCGTCCGCGGCGGCGAAACGATTACTCAGATGTCGCCCACCAACGCGGAACTTTTCCAGGAAACCAGGCGCGCCGTCCATCCGCCCCAGCAGGCCTACCGCTACTTTGAATTCCCCGACGGCATCCCGCCCGAATATTATTCCTTCACCGATCGCGAAGACTATCGCCGCGAAAAAGGCCACACTATTGAACAAACCGGTCCCCTCGCCGCCTGGCTTGCCATCGCCGAACAGGAACAAGAGCTCGGAACCGGCCACGCCCTCCCGGGCCGCAGCCATTCCGTTTCGTAAAAATGCCCGCGTCGGAGCAACTCCGGCACGATCAACGGAGGGAACGCTTTATATGTAGCGGACTTTGATGCTTGGCCATATCGACGCGCGAGCCACGAAACGCGACGCCTTCCATTTCAAGGCGCATGCGTTGTTCAAGCGCGCTATCACGGCTGGTTTTGAGTTGTCCGCCGGCGCCGAGCACGCGATACCAGGGCAGGGGTGCGCCCCCTTTGCGCAGTACCGCCGCCACCTGCCGGTGCCCGCGCGGATACCCGGCAGTTTCCGCCACTTGTCCGTAGGTCGCGACTTTACCACGAGGAATCAGCGCGATCGCTTTCCGAATGGCTAGCTCGGCTTGGGACGTTTTTCCAGCCACTTCGGACAGCTTAGCGAATAGGGACGCTCGCCCACAGTGCGATATAACTCAGTTGAGAATTGCAAATTATGAAACGCCGGAAGTTTGTTCAAAATTTGTTGGCTGCGCCCGCTGTGGCTCCCTTAGCCGCCCAAACGCAGCAGCGGCCGAGCGAACAGCCCAACGCGCAAGCCCGCCAGACTCCGCAGCAGCCTCAAGAGATCGCGCCGCTTGCAGTCACTGAAGTAGATCTGGTAGCCGCTACACAGCCGCGCTACTTTACCGCCGATCAATTCAGCGCCTTAGAGAAGCTGGCCGCCCTCCTGGTGCCGCCCCTTAAAGGCAAGCCGGGCGCTGTCGATGCGCATGCTCCAGAGTTCCTCGACTTTTTGATCAGCGTCTCCCCCGCGGAACGTCAGAGTCTGTATCGCAACGGTCTCGAGTCGCTCAACCGCACGGCGCAGGACCAGTTTCATACAAACTTCCATGGATTAGAAGCCAAGCAGGCAGACGCCATCATCCGGCCGTTGCTGGTGGCGCGGTACTGGCCGCAGGACATGCCGGAGGATCCGCTTAAGAATTTCATGGCGCAAGTTCATGAAGATCTGCGGACCGCTACCGCAAACTCCCGCGAATGGGCCGAAGGCAGTTCATCCTCGCCCCCAGGCGGCCGGGTTCGACGATTCAATCGAGGCCGCGGCCTTTACTGGCGGCCGATCGATCCGGTGGTGAGGGGTTAATTCGATGGCAACGAAACAACACGACGTGCTGATTGTGGGCTCCGGCCACTCTGGCGGTATGGCCGCGAAGATCCTCACAGAAAAAGGAATTTCGTGTTTAATGCTCAACGCCGGTCCGGAGGCGGACCTGGCGCGCGATCGCACCATGAAATCGGCCCATGAGCTTCCCTATCGAGGGTTCGGCCAGCCGGGCCGCTTGCCGCACGTGTTTCAGGCCAACGAATACAATGCCAACCAATGGGTGGATGAGAAGGAAAATCCGTATACGCACCCGCCCGAGGCCCCCTATAACTGGGTGCGCGTGCGATTGCTGGGCGGACGGTCGCTCTTCTGGGCGAGGCAATCGTTCCGCTTGAGCGATTACGAGTTCAAGGCCGCCGACATCGACGGCACAGGCGATAACTGGCCGATCAGCCTAGCCGATCTTGCGCCCTTCTATTCGCGTGTCGAACAAATCTTCCGCGTGTCGGGACGCAAGGAAGGTTGGCCGCAATTCCCTGACGGCGACTTTACCGATTCCAGTTTCCCGCCGGATTCCGAGACCATCAAGCGCTTTACTGAGCTTGCCACCAAGCGCGGCATCGGTGTGTCGAAGTGGCGTTTTGCCCAAGGCCGCGACGGCCTGGCGAGTTCGATCAATCTGTTGCTCCCCGATGCGCTCGCCACCGGCAAACTCGATATCGTTGAGAACGCCATCGTTCGCGAAATCACCGTGGATAAAAACACCGGCTTGGCAAACGGCGCATATTTTCTCGACCGCCATTCGGGCCGTGAGATGCACGTAAAGGCGCGAGCGGTCGTGCTGGCCGCCGGCTGCCTCGAAACCACCCGGCTGCTGCTGAATTCCGGAATCTGCAATTCGAGCGGCGTGATGGGGCACTACCTGGTGGACCAGATGTACGGCGTGTCGGTGGTAGCATCGGTGCCCGAAGCCCGCGACGGCAAAGCGCCGGAAAATCTGATGGGCGGAAGCGCGTTTATGCCGCGGTTTCGCAACCTCAGTAAAAAAGACAAGCGCGATTTCATCAAGGGGTACTGCCTGCACATCTCGAGCGGCGGCGATGCGAATCCCCAAATCTTTGCGCTTTACGGCGAGGAACTCCAGCGCAAGGTGGATAGCTACGCCGGGTCGTGCGTATCGGCCGGTATTTTCGGAGAGCGTGTGGCACGCTACGAAAATCACGTCCGCATCAATAAGGATGTGAAAGACGCCTGGGGCATCCCCGTTCTGCACATCGAGGCCCGCGACAGCGAAAATGAGACCAATCTTCGCCGCGACGCCGCGAATACCGCCGAAGAACTATTTCACGAGGCGGGCTGGGAAATCATTTGTAACACCGATCAGGTCAATCCTCCCGGATACAGCATCCACGAAGTGGGTACCTGCCGTATGGGTGACAATCCGAAAACGAGCGTGCTGAATAAGTGGTGCCAGAGCCACGACATGAAAAACCTCGTAGTGGTAGATGGTGCGAGCTTCGTAACCTGCGGCTGGCAGAATCCGACCATGACGATTCTCGCGCTGTCGATGCGAGCGTCGGATCATCTCGGAGAACAAATGCGCCAAGGCAACGTCTGATGCGCGTGGCACTGTTCACGCGCGAGTACCCGCCGCACATCTATGGTGGCGCGGGTGTGCATGTTGAATATCTCAGCCGCGAGCTAGCGAAAAAAATCGAAGTCGAAGTCGAAGTGCATTGTTGGGGTGAGCAGCGCTCCGACGAAGGCAAGCTGCATGTGCGCGGCGCCGAGCCCTGGTCTGAGATTACCCAGGGTGCAGAAGGCAAATTCAAGGCCGCGCTCGAAACCGTCAGCCTCAATCTCACTCAGGTGAAGGCGCTGACCGGCGTTGACATTGTACATACCCATACCTGGTACGCGTCGCTCGCCGGCTTTCTCGCAAAGAAGCTGTACGAAGTGCCGTTTGTCCTGACGACGCATAGCCTCGAGCCGCTGCGTGCCTGGAAAGCCGAGCAACTTGGGACGGGCTATGCCATGAGTTCCTGGATCGAGCGGACAGCGATTCTGGACGCCGATGCTGTAATCGCCGTGTCCAAGGGAACCAGGGACGATATTCTGCGCGCGTATCCGGTTGCGCCCGAACGAGTTCACGTCATCTATAACGGTATCGATGTGGCCGAGTACCGGTATACTCGGGAAACAGCGGCCCTGAAGAGTTACGGCATCGACCCCGGCGCGCCCTACATCCTGTTCGTGGGCCGGATCACAAGACAAAAAGGTGTAACGCATTTGGTAGATGCCATTGGACATCTGCCGCCGGATACGCAGGTGGTTCTGTGCGCGGGCGCCCCCGATACGCCGGAAATCGCCGCCGAGATGCGCAAAAAAGTCGACGAAGCCCGGAGAAACAATCCACGCGTCATTTGGATCGAAAAGACAGTGGCTCGATCCGAGGTCATTCAACTGTATAGCCACGCGCGTGTTTTCTGTTGCCCATCTGTATATGAGCCCTTCGGAATCATCAACCTCGAAGCGATGGCGTGCGGTGCGCCGGTGGTAGCCAGCAGGACCGGCGGCATCCCGGAAGTGGTGGTCGACGGCGAAACCGGATTTTTGGTCTCGTTCGACCCGGATCCAGTCACGGGTTTCCCCGTGGAACCCGGCAAATTTGCGCGGGATCTCGCTGCCAGGCTTCGCGAGCTGCTCGAAGACGAGCCGAAATGCAAGCGCTTTGGCGAAGCGGGCCGCCGGCGTGTAGAGGAAAAATTCAGTTGGACCAAAATCGCCGGCGAGACGATCCAACTCTACGAAAGCCTGGTCTAGAAGAGATGGCGCTTAAACAAACCATAGTTCGCACCGAGACTCGCCCGACTCCTGCGCCAACGCTACCGGTTGAGGGACGCAAGCGCGTGATCGTGGAAGGCATCACGCCTCAGGTGGACGGTGGCAGATTTCCAGCCAAACGCACCGTCGGCGATATTGTGCGCGTCGAGGCCGATATTTTCACCGACGGCCACGATTCGATTTCGGCAATGGTGCTGTATCGTCACGAAGATCTGCACGGCTGGCAGGAAAGCCCCATGCAGGTGCTGGTGAATGACCGATGGGCGGGCGAGTTCACGGTGCAGCAACTTGGCCGTTACCGCTTTACAATTCATGCCTGGGTGGATCACTGGGAGACCTGGCGCCACGATTTGGCCAAGCGCATCGACGCGAACAGTGACGCGCCGCTCGACTATCTGATTGGTGCGAATCTGATTGAAGAAGCGGCCGCGCGCGCGGCTGGCGAAGATGCCGAATGGCTGCGGAAGCAGGCCCACGCACTGCGCATCGAGCAGCCTGTGGATTCCCGCCGTAGTGTGGCAATTGATCCCCATCTCGATGACGTCGTCAGCCGCTATCCCGACCGGCGTTTCGCGAGCGAGGCAGAGCGCGAACTCGTAATTGTCGTCGACCCGGTGCGGGCGGCCTTCGGCGCCTGGTACGAAATGTTCCCGCGTTCCACATCTCCCCAGGCCGGACGGCCCGGAACGCTGGCCGATTGCGAGGCGCGCCTTCCCTACGTCGCCGGCATGGGCTTCGATGTTGTGTATCTTCCGCCGATCCATCCCATCGGCAAAGCGTTTCGCAAAGGGAAGAACAATTCCGTAACGGCGGCGCCGGGCGATACTGGCAGCCCTTGGGCCATTGGCGCGGCGGAAGGCGGCCATAAAGCCATCGACCCGGAGTTAGGCACGTTCGATGATTTTCGCCGCTTCCTGGGGCGCGCCTCGGAACTCGGTCTCGATGTCGCGCTCGATATCGCCTTCCAGGTCTCCCCCGATCATCCTTATGTGAAAGAACACGAGGAATGGTTTCGCAAACGTCCCGATGGCTCGATTCAATACGCTGAAAACCCTCCCAAGAAGTACCAGGATATCTATCCTTTCGATTTCGAAACGACCAACTGGCTCGAACTCTGGCAGGAGCTGAAGAGCGTCTTTGTTTTCTGGCTCGAGCACGGCGTGCGCATTTTCCGCGTGGACAATCCACACACCAAAGCGTTCGGGTTCTGGGAATGGTGCATCACCGAACTGAAACGCGATTTTCCTGATGTGCTGTTTTTATCCGAAGCGTTTACGCGGCCGAAGGTGATGTATCGCCTGGCGAAGCTCGGTTTCAGCCAGTCGTACACATATTTCCCTTGGCGAAACGCCAAGTATGAGTTGACTACTTATTTGACCGAAACATCGCAGCCTCCAGTGCGCGACTTCTTTCGTGCGAGCCAATGGCCCAACACGCCGGATATTCTCACCGCCTTTTTGCAAACCGGCAACCGCGCCGCCTTCATGATCCGCTTCCTGCTGGCCTCTATGCTGGGCGCAAACTACGGTATCTATGGCCCCGCGTTCGAACTGCTCGAGAGCCGTCCGGTGCGGCAAGGCAGCGAAGAGTATCTTGATTCGGAAAAATATCAGATTCGTCACTGGGATCTTGAGCGGCCGGATAGCTTGCGTTCGTTGATTACCTCGGTCAACCGGATCCGACACGACAATACGGGGCTCCAAAACGACTGGTCTCTTGTCTTTCACTCCGTCAGCAACGATCAACTGCTGTGCTTCAGCAAACATTCACACGATGGATCGAATCTGATTGTTGTGGTAATTAATCTGGATCCGAACTTGACGCAGGCCGGCATGGTCGATCTGCCGCTCGATCGGTTTGGGATCGAAGAAGGTCATCCCTACATAGTTCACGATCTCCTAACCGGAGCACGCTACACATGGACGGGCAGGCGGAATTATGTGGAACTCAATCCATTCCGGAGCGTCGCCCACATTCTGCAGCTTCAGCCGCAATTGCGTGCAGAGAGCAACCTGGACTACTTCTTAAAGCCGTGAACCAACTCATTGCGGACCTGGAGCGTTCGCTTCCCGCGTACATCTCCTCGCGGCGATGGTTTCGCGCGAAGACGCGCACGATCCGGCAAGTAGAAATAGAAGATGTCATCGAAGCGCCAGGCTTCTTCATTCTGGTTGTTTGTATCCACTATCAGGATGCCGCAAGCGACGAGTATCTGTTGCCGGTGGCCATCGCCTGGGGCGCCAAAGAGCATAAGGATGCCATTGGATTGGTCCGCGACGAAAACGGGGGCGGGGAAGGCGTGGCTTACGATGCGCTGCTCGATGCCCAGGTTCACAACGCTCTGCTGGAAGCCGTGGAGAACGAGCGGAAGTTCGAGGGGCGCGCGGGCGCGCTGTGCGCTACCCACACACCGGCGTTCGCCAAATTGCTGCCCCTCGCCGGCGAGCTATCGGATAGCTTTGTCTCGCGCGCCGAGCAAAGTAATACTTCCATAATTTATCCCGACAAATTCATTTTCAAGCTGTTTCGCAAACTTGAACCAGGCGTTAACCCGGATGTTGAGATTGGCCGCTTCCTGACCAGCCGCGGGTTCCGCCACACACCCGCGGTATATGGCAGCCTGACGTATCAAAGGCGGTCCGACGCTGCGGAGCATTCGGCCGGAATTCTGCAGCAGTTCGTCGCCAATCGGGGCGACGCATGGAAGTACACGCTCGAATCACTCAGCGAATTTTTCGAGCGTGCCTTGGCCGGCGCGAGCACGCTGCCGCCGGAAGTGCCCACGCAGCATCCCCTCGATTTAGCGCAGCGCGAAGCGCCGCCGGACGTGCAAGCATTGCTGGGCGGGTACTACACCTCCGCGCGCCTCTTGGGAACCCGTACCGCCGAGATGCATATTGCGCTCGCGGATTCGAATGGCGGTCCGGACTTCGCGCCCGAGGCGCTTACCGCCGCCGATGTCCGCTCTCTTTACGAAGAAACTAGTGCGCAGGCGGTTAGTGGATTCGATCTGCTGCGCCGCATGGTCCCGACGATGAGTCCGGCCGCTGCGGCTGACGCTCGCGCGGTTCTCGAACGAGAACCCCAAATTTTTGAGCGGCTGGCGGCCTTGCGAAACACGTCGTCAACGGGCGCGCTTCGTATCCGGCACCACGGCGATTATCACTTGGGCCAGGTTCTATACACTGGACACGATTTCATGATCATCGATTTCGAAGGGGAGCCGGCGCGTCCTCTGACCGAGCGGCGCGCCAAAACTCTCGCGATGCGAGATGTCGCGGGAATGCTGCGCTCCTTCCAGTACGCCGCCTACGCGGTGTTGTTCGGGCAGGTGCCCGGGATTTCGCTGGAATCGGCGGAGAGCCATCGAATCGAAGGTTGGTCCGCGTTTTGGAATGCCTGGATCAGCGCAGCGTTTCTGCAGACGTATCTCGATCGAGCCGCTTCGTGCTCCTTTCTCTCGCCTGAACCCGCCGCCAGGCGCTTAATGCTGGGTGCTTTTCTGCTACAGAAGGCCGTTTATGAAATCAGCTATGAGTTGAATAATCGCCCGGATTGGGTCCGAATCCCGCTGCGCGGAATCCTCAGTCTGGTTGCCTAAACAACGTGCTATCATCCCGCACTAGGGACTCTAATGCGAATAGATTCGTGGTCTTCGGTGCTATTGGCCGCTGTGCCGGCTAGCCTTTTTTTATTAACCGGTTGCGCTGGTTCTCCGCATGAGCCTGCAGAAAAATACATACTGGTTGTCGATAATCAAAAAATTCCGTATTGGCAGACGGCGGTCCAAGGCCTTCACCGGGCGGCCGCTGAGATGAAAGTGAAATCGGAGCTGCAGGGTTCGGACAGTCACGATCCCCAAGGTGAGCGCGAAGCATTCCGTCGCGCGGTGGCGGAGAAGCCAAGCGGCATCCTGGTGTCGCCTACCGATGCGGCACTTCTAACTCCGGAAATCAACGCCGCCATCAATCAAAATATTCCAGTCATTACCATCGATTCCGACGCTCCGGAAAGCGAGCGGCTTTTCTTTGTGGGAACCGATAACTACAACACAGGTCTTCTCGGTGGCAAGTTGGCTGCCAAGCTTCTGAACGGCAAAGGCAACGTGGTTTTCTTCACGATCGAAGGACAACCGAATCTAAAGGACCGGCTTCACGGCTATGAGTCCGCATTCGCCGATCACACGGACGTGAAAACGATGCAGGTGGTCGACATGAACGGCAATTCCGATATCGCCTTCGACTCCGCTAAAAAAATGATCGACAGCAAAGCCAAAGTGGATGCCTTCATCTGTCTTGAAGCGTTATCCTGCTCGGCCGTTGCCGATGTAGTGAATCGCAGCGGCATGACGGGCAAAGTTACCATCATCGCCATGGACACCGACCCGGGCACCGTCGATTGGGTCAACAAGGGTGTGATATCGGCGACCATCGCCCAGAAGCCCTACACTATGGCCTACTACGGAACAAAGCTTCTGGACGATCTTCATCATCATCCGATCACTCCATTAACAGGCTGGGATAAGAAAGTGTTCTCGCCCATCCCGAGCTTTGTGGATACCGGCACGTTCATCGTCAACAAGGAGAACGTGGGAAGCCTAGCCCAGCAACCGCCTAGCAGCGGGCAATAGAGGCTTCGGCCATTTTTAGGCGCGCATAGGCCGCATCTACTCGGAGTAGATAGGCCCTACCGATTTTTTGAAATTCTTGTGGGCTGAGCCCCCGCCGCCTGGCATCGCGTGCGATCTGCTCATGCTCCCGTACGGCCCGCTGCCAGTCTTCCAGAAGCATCTGGACGTTTTTGTCTGCCATGCTCTCAGTCTGCCGTCTCACACCACTGAGACTCAAGGGCGCTAAGGGGGCTCGGGTCCCATTTTTGTGACCAGTACGACCTCTGACTCTACTCGGTGTGAGGTGTGGGGTATTAAGGTGTGGAGCCGCCGGTTGCACGGCGCTTCGTAACATATAGGCAGGGCCGGAATCGAAGTGAGGGACGCTCAGTTGCGCCGCAGGATGCTCTGCGCGGTATGTGCCGCGTGCTTAAGCTGTGTCTTCTCGCCGTCGGGTTTGGCGGAACAAGGAGAAGGCCCTTCTACGCCGGCCGTTGCCGATCAGCAAAAAATACTCGACAGCATCCGGGATTATGCCGGTGACTACATCTCTCATTTGCCTAACTTCATCTGCCAGCAGATAACGCAGCAATTGGAAGCGGGCAAGAAGCCCACTAAGTGGCGCAAAGGCGACACCATCGTTTCGAAACTCGTCTTCAGCGAGGGGCGCGAACAGCGCAGCCTTCAGTCGGTAAACGACAAGCCGGTAGCGCCCTCCCGCTTTATACGGCGGCCGCTCGTCACAGAAGGGGAATTTGGCGTTCTGCTCGCCAACGTCTTCAACGACAAAACGGAAGCCGCATTTTCTTGGAGCGGGTGGCAGACGCTGCGGGGCCGGCGCGTCGCTGTGTTCGATTTTGACGTTGCGAAGGAGCACTCCACACTGCGGCTGAGCCTAAGCGATCTGGCGCACGCCACCGTTCCGTATCACGGTACGGTCTTTGCCGATCCATCCAGCGGCGCCGTGCTTCGCATCACTAACAGCGCCTACGATATTCCGGCCGCTGTGCGTACCCGGAGCATTGCCACGACGATCGATTACGACCCGGTCGCGATTGGCGGCCGGGACTACCTGCTTCCGGTTGAAGCCTCCGTTTTGCTCGATACCGGCTCGCATCATGTCTGGAACCGCATGCAATTTCGCGATTACCAGAAATTTGGAGCCGATTCTACGATCACTTTCGGGTCGGAGGCGCCATCGAAATGAAACATCGAACGGGGTGATTCCGTATTCCCATCATGGAATCGCTTGTCGCCGATATCCGGCAGTCTTTTCGGCTGATGCGCAGAAGCCCGGCGTTCACGGCGGTCGCCGTGGCTGCGCTCGCTTTGGGGATTGGAGCGAATACCGGCATCTTCAGCGTAGTCGACAAGGTGCTGCTCTCACCGCTGCCCTATCCCAATCCAGACCGGCTAGTCCGCTTGAACCGGAAGTACCCGAATGGGGAAAGCAGTTCCGTCTCGATTCCTAAATACATGGCCTGGCGGCAGAATGACGCATTCTCCGCCATGGCACTTTACGACCAATCCGGACCCGGTCTTAACCTGGGTGGGGCCGGGCGGCCGCGGCAAATTAAGGGTGTCCACATCTCGGCCGATTACTTCAAGGTTTTTGGCGCGAACCCGATGTTGGGCCGAACCTTTACAGCCTCTGAAGACGCTCCGCAGGGCCCAAGGGCAGCAATCATCGCAGAAAGCCTCTGGCGATCCTATTTCGCCGGTGATCCTGCCATTCTCAACCGCACGATTATGCTGAACAGCGAGTCATATCCGATCGTAGGAGTGATCGCGAATAGTTTTGTCGCGGACCCCGCGGCTGAAGTATGGATCCCTCTTCAGGCCGATCCGAACAGCACGAACCAAGGGAACTATCTTTACGCCGCGGCACGGCTCAAGCCGGAAGTCACCATCGAGCAGGCGAGAGCGGAGATGCGGGTGGCGGGTGATGCCTTCCGTCGCGTTAACCCCAAGTGGATGGACAAGACCGAGAGCGTCGGGGTTTTGCCGATGCGCGATTCCATTGTCAAAGATGTAAAGCCTGCGCTGTTGATTCTGCTGGGAGCCGTCGCTTTCGTCCTGCTGATCGCTTGTGCCAATGTGGCCAATCTGCTGTTAGCGCGCGCGGCGTCGCGGCAACGCGAACTTGCCATCCGAGCCGCTGTGGGAGCCAGCCGCTGGCGCGTCGTCCGCCAGCTTCTCACTGAGAGCGTCATCCTGTCCGGATTGGGCGGCCTACTCGGATTTCTACTTGGCATCTGGGGAGTCCGAGGCCTGCTGCTCCTGGTCCCTGGCAACATCCCGCGCCTTGGCGATCCGGCTAAGATGCAAGGTCTGTTCTCGCTACTCGACTGGCGCATGGTGGCATTCACCATGGCCGTATCGTTTGTCACCGGAATCTTGTTTGGGTTGTTTCCCGCGCTCCAGATTTCAAATCCCGATGTCGCCTCCACGCTCAAGGAGGCCAGCGGCCGATCCGGCACGGGGCGCAAGCAGAATCGCGTGCGCAAGCTGCTGGTCGGGGCTGAAATGGCGCTCGCTCTGGTGCTGCTTGCGTCGGCGGCATTGCTTATTCGTACCTTTGTCGGATTGAGCCAAGTCGATCCCGGAATCGATCCGCATCACGTCCTTACCATGCAGACCTCGCTCGCCGGCGGGCGGTATGCGAGCACCGCGAAAGAAAACGAGTTTACGGTGCAAGCGCTGCGCCGTATCGAGAGTATCCCAGGCGTGGACGCTGCAACCACTTCCATCGCCCTGCCCACCGATAACCAAATCGACCTTCCTATCAACATCGCCGGCAGACCTCCCAAGAGTGGAGAGATGTACAACGGGGACGAGCAATGGAGGTCGGTCACGCCGCATTATCTAGCAGTCTTCAAAATTCCGCTGCTCCGCGGCCGTTTCATCGAAGAAACGGATACTGCCGCGGCCGCAAAGATCGTCGTGATCAATCAGGCCATGGCCAAGAAGTACTGGCCGAAGGAAAACCCGATCGGACAGGTGATCTCTATCGGCAAGAATCTCGGCCCACAATTCGAAGATCAACCCCGGCAAATCGTGGGTGTGATTGGGAACGTGCGCGAGACTGGCCTGCGCGACAGCAATGTCCCCGTGATGTATCTGCCGCAAAGCCAGCAGCCGGAGGGCATCACGCAACTAGCCAATTCGGTACTGCCGCTCTCGTGGTCGGTGCGCTCACGCATCGATCGAAATACGCTCAATGGTCTGGTGTTGCGGGAAATTCAGGCGATCGACGGCCAAATGCCGATCGCGAGCGTGCGTACGATGGAGCAGATCTTATCGCAAAGCACGGCGCGCCAGAACTTCAATATGCTTCTGCTCAGCATCTTCGCAGGCATTGCGCTGCTGCTTGCGGCAATCGGTATCTACGGATTGATGTCCTATGCCGTGGAGCAGCAGATGCAGGAATTCGGAATTCGCATGGCATTGGGCGCAGACTCGCCGGCGCTGATGCGGCTGATTCTGAAGCAAGGGATGACGCCTGCGCTAGTAGGTGTCGCCGCGGGGCTGGCGATCGCTTTTGCTGTCACGCGTTTACTCGGAAGCCTTCTCTACGGTGTGAAGCCAAACGATCCGACGAGTTTCGCCGCGGTTGCCGTGGTTCTCACGGCAGTTGCGCTGGCAGCCACGTACCTGCCGGCCCGGCGCGCCGCCGGATTAGATCCGGTAACCGCGTTGCGCGAAGAATAGAGCGCAGCACGTCCCAGGCTCAATCTTTTTAGCCGCAAAGTTAGAGTGGTGTTGTGGCCACTTTCGGGTCTCCCATGAAGCAGGGCGGCAGCGCGTCCGATCCGCTTTGGTACAAGGACGCCATTATCTATGAGCTCCATGTCAAAGCATTTGCTGACAGCAACAATGACGGCGTCGGAGATTTTCGCGGGCTTATCGAAAAGCTCGATTATCTCCAGGGCCTTGGTGTCACCTGTCTTTGGCTTTTGCCTTTCTTTCCCTCTCCGCAGAAAGACGACGGTTACGACATCTCGGATTACCTGAACGTCCATGAGAGCTACGGCACGATGGAGGATTTTCAGGACTTCCTGACGGCCGCCCACGAACGCGATCTACAGGTTCTTATAGAACTGGTGGTCAATCACACCTCCGATCAGCACCCCTGGTTTCAAGCCGCGCGACTCGCGCCGCCGGGTTCCCCGGAACGCGATTTCTATGTCTGGAGCGACACGGCCGAGAAGTACAAGGACGCGCGCATTATTTTCACCGATACGGAGAAATCGAACTGGACGTGGGATCCGGTGGCGCAGGCTTATTATTGGCATCGCTTCTTCTCGCATCAACCGGATCTGAATTTCGATAATCCGCGCGTGATCGAGGAAGTGCTGAAGGTCTTTCGCTACTGGCTCGACCTCGGTGTCGACGCGGTGCGGTTGGACGCCATTCCGTATCTGGTGGAGCGCGACGGCACAAATTGCGAAAATCTGCCGGAGACGCACGGGTCATTAAGCAAATGCGCGCGGAAATCGACGCGGGCTACGAAAATCGCATGATTCTGGCGGAGGCGAATCAGTGGCCCAGCGATGTCCGGCCCTATTTTGGCGATGGGGACGAGTGCCACATGACGTTCCACTTTCCCCTGATGCCGCGGATCTATATGGCGCTCAGGCAGGAGGACCGCCTGCCGATCACCGATATCATGGCGCAGACGCCTGACATTCCCGGGACATGCCAGTGGGGCCTGTTTCTCCGCAACCACGATGAATTGACACTCGAGATGGTAACCAGCGATGAGCGGGACTACATGTACCTGGCTTACAGCGCGGATCCTCGGATGCGGATCAACCTCGGTATTCGCCGCCGGCTGGCGCCGCTACTCGACAACAACCGCCGCAGAATGGAGCTACTAAACAGTCTGCTCTTTTCGTTTCCTGGAACGCCCATTCTGTACTACGGCGATGAAATCGGCATGGGCGACAACATCTATCTCGGCGATCGCAACGGCGTTCGCACACCCATGCAATGGAGCGCCGATCGCAATGCCGGCTTTTCACGCGCCACTCCGGCGAAGCTTTACAGCCCGGTCATTATGGACCCGGTGTTCGGCTATGAGGCGATTAATGTAGAAGCGCAGCAAAGCGACCAGGCTTCTCTGCTGACGTGGATGCGTAACATGATAGCGCTGCGCAAACTGTTCCGTGTATTCGGCCGCGGAACGCTCGAGTTCCTGAATCCATCAAATCGGAAGATTCTCGCTTATCTTCGCCAATACGAAGGCGATCAAGTTTTGTGCGTCGCCAACTTATCGCGTTTTGCACAGCCGGTAGATCTCGACCTTCATGCTCTGGAGGGGATGGTGCCGGTCGAGATGCTGGGCTATGTGGAGTTTCCCATCATCACGCGGCAGCCATACCGGCTGACGCTTGCGCCGTACGGCTTTTTTTGGCTTGAATTACATAAAGCGGCGGAACCCATATCCGAAATTCCGCGTGAGGACTTGACGGAATCCAGATTGAACCTGCGCACTGGGTGGGCGCCCTTGTTCGAGGGTTCGGCGCGGAGCCAGTTGGAAAGTGTGATACTGCCCGACTACCTGGGGAAGCAGCGCTGGTTCACTGGGCAATCCCAGTCGATCGAGTCCATTCGCGTGCTCGACTGGGTGATTGGCAAGACAGTCAATGCAGCACTCTGTTCCGTGGCTGTACAGTACACCAATACATCTATCGAGACGTATTCCATTTTCATTTCGATCGCTATTGGGAAAAAAGCGGACGATATCACCGCCAGCTCCCCGAATGCCGTAATGTCTACCATTCGGACCTCAGAGGGTGACGGGGTAATCTACGATGGTCTGTCCGATCCGGATGTATATGCCGCTCTGATTGCGTTTGTGCGCGATGGCCGGGATATAGCCACTTCGCGCGGCGGGATCCGGGGAGTGCCAAGCGTTACCGCGAGGGAGGGAGAACAATTCACTCTTAAGGTATTTCGCCGTTGGGATCCAGGCGTCAATCCGGATGTCGAGATTACGAGATACTTAACCGAAGTGATGCACTTCGACGGAATCGCACCGTTTGCCGGAACCGTTGAATATGCGAATCAGGACGGGGAGCCGATCATGGTGGGAATGCTACAAGTGAGCGTGCCCAATGAAGGAGACGGCTGGACATGGACTCTTGAAGAGTTGGAGCGTTACTTCGAGAACTGCGCGCCGCTAACATTTCCGACGGAACACGCTGCTGAGGAAACAAGCGATTTCTTCGAACTCTCCGAACAGCCAACTTCGTCTGTTGCGAGAGACCATGTGGGCATTTATCTCGATTCGGCGACGGCGCTGGGCCGGCGCACCGCTCAGCTGCATATCGCTCTGGCGTCACCATCGGAGGATCCGGCATTTTCGCCGGAGCCGACAACGATGGACGATTTGCAATCGCTCGTCACAGGTCTGCGAAAACATGCCGCGCAGGTCTTCGATGTCTTGAAGGCAAACGTATCGCAACTGCCCGATGACCTGATCGAAATTGCCGGACTTGTTCTGGCGCGCCGGCGTCAAATTGTTGAAAATTTCGGACAGCTCGATCATCGGCAGATCCGGGCGCTGCGAACCCGTATACATGGCGATTACTATTTAGGACGTGTATTGCGCGCGAAAAGCGACTACATTGTTTTCGATTTCGACGGCGAACCTCTACGTTCTCCTGCCGAGAGGCGTGCCAAGCAATCCCCGCTGAAAGACGTTGCCGGAATGCTTCGCTCGTTCAGCTATGCGGCATATGTGGCATTGATGAACTACACGGCGAGGCGGCCGGAAGATCTTACCAAATTGATGCCATGGGCCCAGCTCTGGGAGCGATCTGTGGCGGGTGCATTTCTGCGCGCCTACCGGGAGGCGGCGGCGGGAGCCGCATATTTGCCGGCCGATCCCGGCGATTTTCGTCAACTGTTGCGGGCGTATCTTGTAAACAAGGTATTGTCGGAATTGATCTATGAACTGAAAAATCGTCCGGCGTGGGTCCGCATTCCATTAGAAGGGATTCTGTCGCTGCCGGTCTAGGGGCATTGTGATGGCTGAGATCGGTACCATTCCGGAGCAAACGAAACAGCGGTTAGAGACCATGGGAGCCGCTGATATCGTCATTGGGCTGATAGATCAAAAGGATGGCGGTGATGTGGCATCGACCGCCGACGGCATTCGGCGAGCGCTGGGCGGTTTGAATACGTCCGTTCGCGCGGTTGTGGTGTACAACGACACAGCCGCGAGTCCGGGTCCCCCGCGTCTACCGGAAGGTGTTGAAGACGATTTTCTACGATTTCTACCCTACTCACTGCCGGCTCTTGATCCATCGATAACACTGGCGCAGAGCATCGCGAACGCGCATCGTGCAATCTGGGGAATCAGTGACACGATCGGTGCGCGGGCGTGCGTGATTTTGACGTCCGCACCCGAAGATGTCACGCCCTCGTGGATCCACGCTCTGGCGGAGCCGATTCTTGAACAGAATTTCGATTTGGTAGCGCCGTGTTATGTCCCGCACAAATTCGAAGGATTACTCAACGCCGCGATCCTCTACCCCTTGACTCGCGCGGTATATGGCAAGAGAATCCAAAACCCACTCGGGCCTGATTTCGGTTTTGGGGCACGCCTGGTCCGAAGCCTGCTACAGCTGGATGCCGCGAAAGCCAAGATTGGCGCAGCTAATCAGTTTTTGCCGGTCGGACCCGTTGCCGTCGTTAGAGGGTTTAAAGTGTGTCAAACGCATCTCGGCGAACGCGCGCATTCGCCCGTTGACTGGAAAAATTTGGATTCCGTGATAGCCGGTGTCCTTGGCCCGATGTTTCTGGATATCGAACGGGACGCTCCCTTCTGGCAGCACATTCGGAACTCGGAGGCGGTCTCGACATATGGCGATCACCGGCTTCCGGCCGAAGAACAGGAAAACGTTGCGTTCGATCTGCACCGGCTTTTGGATCCGTTTCAGCTCGGATTTCGCAATTTGCGGGAGATTTGGGCTCTGGTTCTGCCGCCTGGAGCGTTGCTCGAGCTGAACAAGGCACACCGCCTCCCGCCAGAACAATTTCGAATTCCTGACGAACTATGGACTCGAATCGTATATGACTTCGCTCTCGCCTATCGATTGCGAACAATTGGGCGCGACCACTTGCTTCGCGCCATGACACCTCTCTATCTCGGATGGGTCGCATCCTATGCTCTCGAAGTGGAGAATATGGAGGCGGCCGGTGTGCAAAAGCGCTTAGAGCGCCTGTGTACGGCATTTGAGAACGGCAAGCCCTATCTCCTCTCGCGATGGCGCTGGCCGGATCGTTTCAACCCGTAGCGGGTGTAAGAAAGGAATTGAAAGATGTGGATCGAAATCCAACAAGCTCTGAACCAATCGACCGGCCGGGTCATCACAGAGATCGCCAACCTTTTGCCTGGAATTGTGGCGCTAATCGTGGCCATGCTGGTTGCCGGAATACTCGCCTGGATTGTCGCTTTCCTGCTTCGGCGGTCGCTGCGTAAAATCCACTTCGATGAGCGGATGACGAGCTGGGGATTCCATAGCGTTAACGAATGGTCGCCTGCCCACACGCCGGCGGTGCTGTTTACGCGCAGCGTCACCTGGGTGATTTTGCTGATTGGCTTTCTAATTGGCATATCCGCGTTTAACGTGACCTTGACATCGCAGCTCGTGGAGCGGTTGTTTACTTACATTCCGCACGTGTTTGCGGCTCTGATTTTGCTTTTTGTCGGAAACCTCGTGGCGAGATTTCTTTCACGAAGCGTGCTGATCGGCGCGGTAAACATGAACTTGCAATATGCGCGGCTGCTGAGTGCGGGCGTGAAATGGATGGTGCTGGTAGTCACTCTGGCGATGGCATTGGACCATCTGGCCATTGGCGGGCGGATTGTTTATCTGGCGTTCGCTATTCTTTTTGGTGGAATCGTGCTAGCGCTGTCCTTGGCGGTAGGCTTGGGGTCGAAAGATATTATCAGCCGCTCGCTCCAACGGGAAGCTTCGAGGTCCTCCGAAGAGATAGAGAGTCCATTCCGGCATTTGTAGTTTTGAGGCGGCTGAAAGAATCGCGGCAAATATCCGACGGACCTTCATCAAAGTAGGAATTTTCAGCCGCCGATACGGTTTGACCTCGCTTCAATGCGGCGTCACAAAATCCGCTGAACCCATTGGCTTCGCCAGGCCGGCGCCTCGAAAGGATCCGCGAAATACTGTGTCTCGTGCACGACTTTGCCGTTGCGGAACTCCATAATGCTCACTGTGTGTGCTGGTCTCCCCTGGTAGGTAATTGTGTATTCCGTGATCCAGAGGTCAGCTTCTCCGAGAATTCGCTTAACGTTGAAACCTGACGGCTTGCCTGGATGATGACTCCGTAAGGCCTGCAAATTGCTTCGCCCGAGGATTCGTTCACCTGACTGAGGGTAATCACAAATGGCATCGTCATCGTAAATGTCGTGTTCTGCGTTGGCATCGCCGGCTGCGGAGGCGTTCCAATGCCTATTCAGAGCTTCACGTATCTGTTCCTCTTGGGTGGAGTGCGCCAGGTGCGGTTTGGGTGTCATGATCATCGACCTTGTGGAATGAAACCCGGGCTGCCGGTCTTCACCACTTCATTGAATCTCTGTCTAGTCTGAATTTGATTGATTTCGTTAAATGCGTCTTCCGGAAGGGCGGAGATGTTCAGATTCTCCCGCGCGCGGGCCGCAGGCCTAGGTGTGGTAAGCAAAGCCGTTCCACGCTGCACCGCCCACGCCAACAGCACCTGTGCTGACGTCTTTCCAACTCGTGCGGCAATTGCGGAAATGATTGGATCTTCGAGCGGCCCCGGCTTTATTCCGTGACCCAATGGCGCGAAAGCCAAAAGCACAACGTCGTTCTTTTTGCAGAATTCCAGAAGCTCCGTTTCCGGCAGATATGGATGTGCTTCGACCTGGACCACAGCCGGCTTGATTCTCGCAGATTCGTAGATGGGCAATAGTTCGTTCAAGCTGATGTCAGACAGTCCGATGGCCCGGCATCTGCCACGATCCACGAGACCCTCCATCGCTTTCCAGGTATCGAGCAAAGTCACGCCGCGGTCGTAAAGGACATTGCCGTTTTGATCGCGCGGATCCTGGTCGTCTCCTGGTTGAAACGCAAATGGAGTGTGAATGAGATAGAGATCCAGATAGTTGACCCCGAGTCTGTCCAGACTCGCCTCAAGAGCCGGTTCGACGCGCCCGGGCCGATGATTAGTGTTCCACAGCTTTGTGGTAACAAAGATATCTTCACGGGCAATCCCGCCAGCGGCAAGTCCTGCCCGCAACGCCTCGCCCACTTCGCGCTCGTTTCGGTATCGTTCCGCACAATCGAAGTGCCGAAATCCAGCTGCCAGCGCGTCTCTGGTAGCACTTATCGTCGCGGCGGCATCAGGAATCAAGGTGCCAAACCCGAGTACCGGCATATGGCCGGCTCCATGGTTGAGCGGCATTCTCTTAGTCCGAAAGTCAGGAGATTCGATCATGATGACACCTCGGCAGTATCTCGCGTCCGGCATCACCGCTCGGAAATCCTTTTGTCGACAGGCGGGCGACGGGTGTCTCTATATTAAGCAATTGCGGAAGAACGCTGTGTGTGTTCTTCCGTTTAGTTAAGCGCCACTGCTACGGGTACACCAACTTCCAATTGCTTCCCCAGAAACGATTCTGGCGCATTGCTGTTCACGGACACACGATATTCTCGGTTTATGTTCGTGTGGTGGAACGCAATCACAGGCTTTCCAGGCCAATGATACGGACTGTTCATCTGAAGTTCGATGCGATCGCCTTCGATTTTCCAATCGGTCACGTTCAAACCGTTAACGCCCACGCAACGCCGCGCGGCAACGTCGCAGACGGCATCGTGCAAATAATCTTCCTCGATTTCGATACCGGCCAGTCCGCTACCCGTGCCCCAGTGAAAGCTGCTGATCCCGGCTTTGTGGCCGTAGGCGGTGTGGGCCCAATTTTCGGATGGCGAGATAGGAAACTGGGCACGCAATGCTTCTACGGCTCGTTCCAAATATTCGGCTTTTCCGGTAACCCGGTAGTAGTTCAGGATCACTTCGCCCGCAAGACTTTGCCGTGCGTCCGACCATTCGCCGTCTGAATTTTGCGTCGTAAATCCGCCCAGCAACATCACTGGACTGCTTAAATTCTCTAATACAGGATTCGTCCAGCTCTGCTGGAACAAGAGCAGATAATCGAGCAGCGCCTCGCCTTTTGTAAGATAGGCGGCACGGTGCGTAATTTGAAACGCCTCCAGGTACGCCGCTACCGCGTGTATCAACGCTAAATTATTAGCCGGCCATTGCTCGGTCCGATTGTCCTTTGCGGCGAGCCTAGGGCTGCAGCTCCAGAACGTTTCGAAGTCATACCATTTGCGCTCCGGTGCAACATCCCAGGTGATATAGGCGAGCGCTTTTTCCGCCGCATTTAAATACCGAGCGTCGCCAGTAGCACTGTATAACGCGAAAAGGAATCGAACCACCGGTGCCGTCTCGGCGCGAACGTCCGTCGATAGCTCCTCTTGCACTTTGCCGCCTTCATCGAACCGCGTCGGAAGCGAGCCATCCGGCCTTTGCGCGGCGATAAGAAAATTTGCGAGGCGCGTTGTACGCTCGATGATCGCCTCGCCGCCCGGCAAACCCGCCTCGTGCCATTTGAGCATCCAAAAACCGGTCCAGCTCATGTCGAATCCAAGATAACCGCTGCTAACGCTGACTACGGCGCCATCACCCGCGCCCCAGAACACTTTTCCATCGGCATCGTTTGGCACGACAACACACTTGAACGCGCCGTCCCGTCCCGGAGCCTTCAATGCGAGATTCAGCGTCTGCTGCGCTAGTTCCATCGACTCTTTGTTGCCGGTTCGGCGAGCGTATAGTGCCATTCCGTACGCTGTTCGCAGCGAATTGAACCACGCGCCAAGGTATACGGATGGCTTGGGACGGTGCGAGCGAACCATCGATACGGCTCCTCCGGTCGATCCATCCGGAAGCGGCACGCTAAGCCACGAGCTTTTCGATTCTTCTTGCCAGACGGTCTTTCTCCACTCATCCCACAAATGGCAAGCGGTATATTTCGGGTCTGTGCCGGCCTGCTCCTCGGCTGCTTTCGGAATCGCCGCTCTGCCGAATTGTTTCCAATGAAAGCGGACTGCCTCTCGATACGCTTGGCCCGCAGGCGCGTTTCCGGCGAGATATAGGTAGTAGGCGTTCTCCACCGGCTCATCCGCAGTCCATACGCGATCCAAATCTTCTTTGAAGACTGTATGAAATGCTTGCTTCGCGGGAACGAAACCTACCGAGAGCGTCGTCTGGCCCGGCACGTTCAAATCCAAGGCGTGATTCGAGCGCTGCAAGCTTTTTCGATCGAGCGTTAGTACATCGGGCACAATGCCAAACGCCAGCGTTCCGCTCTGCGCGAGAATCAAGGGAGCTTTGTAGAGACCATCCGGAACAAAGCCGCCCACTGCCGGCGAATAAGACCATCCGGGCTTAAGCGCGGCGCGAAAGCTATCCGTGAAGGAGTGCAGAGAGATCGTGCGATTCGGTGTTAGCCGAGCAGTAACCCGTATCCATCCGGAATCTCCGAGCGTTTCGATGACCCGTTGCGCAGTAAAGCCGTTGCCACGCAGTTCTTCCACGAGCCGATCGCCGTTTTTTTCAACCTTCTGTACTTCGGCGCTCAGCACTTCCCCACCGGGCCCGGTGATAGTTAGTGGCCCCTGTGTGAGCCCATTGCTCGAAGCAATCTCCACCCAACGCGCTTCGTGCTTCACGAGCAATCGCTCATGAAGCTTGTTCTGTACAACGGACGTTTCTATCTGTACTGCCGTGCTCGTGAGCGCCAGAACAGCGAGGATCAAAACAGGAGCCTTAGTCCCAACTGCAGGTTCCTGGGAGAATTTTGTTGGCTGCTGATCACGCCGAACGCGTTCGAATTGATATTCACGTTAGGAATGCCGAACTGCACGCGATTGAAAACGTTAAACGCCTCCGCTCGAAATTGCAACTTGAGTTTTTCAGTCAAATCCGTGTTCTTAAACAGCGAGACATCGAAATTATCGACGCCGGGCCCACGCAGGTTTGGCATCAGCCGAGGAGCCGTTCCGAACGTGAAAGGTGCATTGAAAGAGAAGTCCGAAGTGGTGAAATATTGCGATAGACGGCTCGAGATAGAACCGCTCAGGCTCGGATTTTGTCCGTTCCAGTCGGGCCGCTGCGTCCCGGCGAAGGTACCGCTTCCTGTTCCGCCCGTAATTTGAAGCGGCGGTCCGGTTTGGAATGTTGTATTGCCGTTGATTTGCCAGCCGCCGATAATTTTTCCGAGTACGCCGCCTTGATTGAAAAACGACTTTCCAGGACCGAACGGCAATTCATAGACGTAACTGATGACCAGCGTTTGCGGCGTATCCCAGGAAGCCAGCGCTCTTTCGTTGCTCAGGTTGTAGTAATTCTGCAGAGCTGAGCCTGCGAATGATTCTCCGGGAAATCCGTTCACGCTCGGAATCATATTGTCGATCTCTTTCGACCACGTGTAGGCTGCCAAGATACTAAAGCCTTTGGAAAGCCGGCGCTCGACCCTCAACAACATCGCGTTGTAAGAAGAATTTCCATAGTTTGCGTTGCGGCTGGAAACCCCCAGAAACTGCGGATAGGGACGCAGCGATTGGCCGAGCGTAATGGTCGGCGTCGCGAGCTGGCCTTGTGTAATCACGCCATAGTAAGGATTCGGTACCTGATTATTGAGCCGTGCGCCCAATCCCAAATATTGAGGCGCAAGCTGATCCCATTCCAGAATTCCCATGAGATGGATGCCGCGTGAACCGGAATAGGCGATGTCAAGAAGCGTGTCCCCGGGAAGCCGCCGCTGAATATCAAAATTCCACGTTTGAACGTACGGTTGCGGAGCGTTTCTGTCCAGAATGAATAAGCCCTGCCCAAGGTTCGTTAACAAACCAGCCTTGCTGCCAGTCGCATTGCAAAAACCTGTTGGGAATGGGTTGGAGAGCAGAGCGAATGGCGTAAGCCCGTTATCCAGACTTGTGGCGGCAGAAGTTGAACAGACGAAACCGATTTGCGGCAAAGCATTGTTGTTTCTGCCATTGCCCCAGCTATTGCTATAAAAGATGCCATACCCGCCGCGAAACACGGTGGAGTCCTTCAAGTTATAGGCAAATCCGAACCGGGGCGCAAAGTTCTTATCGTTTGAGTCCCAACTGCCTCGAGGAACATTGTTCACGCCAGGGAACAGCAAGCCACCTCGCACCGTGGTGCCATTCGATAACATCGCGGTGCTGGTGTAATCGAAATTCGAGACTCTGTCCTGTTCCTCCACGCGCGGCGCCTCGTACTCCCAGCGCAATCCGAGATTCAGAGTCAGGCGCGGCGTGATTCGATAGTCGTCCTGAATATAGACGCCATAATATGGCTGCGAGTAAGAGCCGTTGATCGCAGTCACATTTTGCGTTCCGCTTGACAGGGTTCCCAAAAGAAAGGAGGCATACCCGAAACCAGATGTCGCGCTTCCCACCAATGGATTCGGCCCTTGCGTAAACGCGACGCTCGATGAATAAGAGCCGGTGGTGTTGTCGAAAACTCGCGTGAAATACTTGCCCATGCCGTACATCCCGCCGAATTTCAGCGTGTGCTTCCCGGCGACTTTCGACATATTGACTTTGCCTTCGTAGCGGTCCGAAACATCATACTCGTTGAAGTACGAACCGAGCGGCGACATGACTTCACTAGGTGCAATGGACGGAAAACCCAGCGTGGTGCTATTGGCCGCAAGGTAAGACGGAAATCCCAGCTTCGTCGGATCGAATCCGTTCGATAGCCCGTAGCTCTGGTAGAACCAGCGAGCCCAAGAGAAAATAAACTCTCCGAAGAGAGTCGGGGAAAAGGTCTCCGTTACTTTTCCGATGACGTAAGGATGATGCTGTGGTTTTGTCACGTAGCCGGGGCTTGCGATATTGGCTTGACCGAAGGTGGCGGGATTCGTCCAGTTGCTCAGATTTGCTCTCGAAAATCGCGCCATCAGCATCGTGTTCGTATTCAACTGGTGATCTATACGTCCGGAAAAATTGTCCGTTGCGCGAGTGGATGGCCCGCTAAAAATGAAATTATTGAGACCCGTAAATCGGTCGCCTGCGGACGTAGGCGCGGGGTAATAGGACTGTATGTTCGCGGCCACCGGATCGATCCTGGATGTAGGAATGATATTGCCGGAAAAGGCCGACCGAATATAACCCCCCGGATTGTTCGGATTTGGTTTAGTAGAAAACGGATCGAAAATGGTAACCAATTGACCGTTACCCGCCAGCGTCTGAGAAAAATTGCCGGCTCGCTGCAGTGCGGTGGGAACGCTGGTCGTTACAACGGTCGGAATTCCTTCCCGCAACCCTTCATAGGCAAAAAAGAAAAACGTGCGATTCTTGATGATCGGGCCGCCGACGGCTCCTCCGAACTGGTTATAGCGCAATGCCGGCCTGGCTTTACCCGATCGATTCGAAAAGAAATCGTTGGCGGTCAGTACGTCATTGCGAAAGTATTCAAACACGCTTCCGTGAAACTGGTTGGTTCCGCTCTTTGAAACTACGTTGATCACTCCTCCGCCGGAGTTTGCATATTCCGCGCTGAAGTTGCTGGTTTGAATTCGAAATTCCTGCACCTCTTCCACTTGCGGGCTGTATTCGGGACCGTTGAAAGTCAAATTCGTGTTGTTACCGCCATCCAACATAAATTGGCTTTGATTCGGTCTGGAGCCGTTGATCGAGAAGAACTGATAGTGGCTCTCCAGAACTGGATTTACGGTGGTCTGCCGTGTTGCACGGACGCCGGGCACGAGTGTGACCAGCGCATTCGAGTTACGGCCGAGCATTGGAAGATCCTCGACCTTTTCAGAGGTGACCAAGCCACCGATTGCGCTGCTGCTCGCATCAAGCAGGGGAGCAGTAGCGTTCACCGTGACCGATTGGGCGGCGTTTCCGATTTCGAGAGAAAAATCCAGCTGCGCCGTTTGAGCGACTTCCAACTGAATACCGGAGCGGCTCACCGTCCGGAACCCAGGAGCTTGAATTTCTATGCGATACGCGCCTGGCTGAAGAAGCGGCACCGTATAAATACCAGCTCCATTCGTCTTGGCTTCCCACTTGATTCCGGTCTTCTCATTCACCACCGTAATGTTGGCGCTCGTCACGATGGCACCCGACGGATCACTTATTGTGCCGGTGATCTGTGAGGTCAGCTGTGCATAAGCAACAGTCGAAACAATGCTAGCCAGAAATGCGGCGGCCAAAACTGGGGGTATCGGCTTAGCGAACATAGAGACTCCTTTACACCGAGAGCAATTTAATCACAAGAGGATTCATTTGTAAAACGTGTCCAATTTCCTCTTATAGCCTGCATTTCCCCATCTCGATGGCAAAATAGAGCGGCGCAGGCGATAATGAGCTGTCTTGACAGATTGCTAACTTGGCGTAGGCCAGACACGTATCGGACACAGTTCTTGCTCAGCTTGAGATGATTTTCAGGAGATTTGCAGCATCTTCGTGAACGGACTTTACGCCGGAACCCCCGTGCTGATCTTGCAAGAGGAACGGCAGCGAATTGCCGGCAGAAAAATGGTTCTCCGGCTCGCCCCATTAAGGCTTCTACTGCACTCACCGTGTCAAATGGCGCTCTCGCATCACGCTCACTGAACGCAGTACGTTATATGGATTCCGGCCGGGCGAGTTCGTTAGAAGGATTCAGCAGACAGTTCGCCCGTTATTCCGACGCTATTCTTCTTCCAGGATCGAGTAGACCCTGATTAGTCCCTCTCGATCAGACTACTTGCCGTTGTCAATCCGAGCGCACCAATGGACAGGAATGTTCGGATCGAATGGTAAAACTCTCAGCGGTCACGAAGGGCTTGCTAATCGGGCGGCAGTGTGGCGAGCGTCCACTGTTCAATCTGCCGATCAATCGGCACTTCGACGCCAAGCGTCACGATCAAGGCGACAATCATCAGAAGAAGACCGGCCAGCGCCAGCGAGAATTCTTTCGATTGTTTAGGTAACAGCAGCAGAACGACAATCGCGGAAAGCAGCGAGAGCGGCATTAAAATACTCATCGGGACGCCGAGATTCCGGATGATAGTATGACCCACGTCCAGAAAAGTTTGCTCGCGCAGGACGGCGATGCTACGGCTTAACGCAAACCAGGTACCTCAGAACACACCCATGACCAACGCGAACAATATGTTGGTTGCAAATTGTGCGAGTTTCAGTTTCATACGTTAAGAACACGAGTTAGTGAGAACGGCGCAGTCCGGAGCTCCCTCAATACGCGCAACGATCGACGCGCTGCTCACGATAAAAGGAACGAGATCTCGAGTTTAAAAGTTCAGGTTGGAAGCCCATCCAATTCGTACATTGGAACCCGAATGCCTTCAGGACAGAGATGATCTTTCTGGAAGCCCATCCGCGGCCCGCTGCATCGAAGCTGGAAGAGTCCACAATTCTGGAGGTACAGGATGTACGTAATCACTGGTGCGACCGGGCATACCGGATCTGCTATTGCGAAGAGACTGCTCGCTCAAGGGAAAAAGGTGCGAGTGGTGGGACGAAACACGGAGCGTCTGAGTTCGCTTGTGTCACTCGGTGCGGAACCGTTTGCGGCGGATATCAATAACAAAGAAGCAATTACCAAGGCGTTCAGCGGCGCGGAGGCGGCGTACGTCATGCTTCCGCCCGATCTGGCTAACCCCGATTACGCGGCGTATCAGGATAAGGTGACTGAAGCGATCGCTTCCGCTCTCGAGAAAGAGGGGACAACGCATATTGTGGCCCTGAGCAGCTTTGGCGCGGACAAGCCGGACAAAACCGGGCCGATTGCGGGGACACACCGGATGGAGGAGCGGCTCAAGCGGATTTCGGGACTGAATGCGCTGTATGTGCGCGCCGGATATTTCATGGAGAATACGCTGCCGCAGGCGGGAGTGATTCAGCAGATGGGAGCGACCGCCGGCCCGCTGAACGCGGATCTCAAGGTTCCGATGATTGCGACGCGTGATATCGGGAGCTTTGCTGCGGATGAGCTGTTGCGACTGGAATTCCGAGGCCACCAGACGCAAGAGCTGTTGGGCCAGCGCGATCTTACGATGACGGAGGTCACAGCGGTAATCGGGCAGGCAATCGGCAGGCCAGAGTTGCAGTACCGTCAGATTACTTACGACCAGTTCGGTGGTTTTCTGACGCAGATGGGGGCATCGAAAGGAACAGCAGACTTGATGGTCGAGATGGCGGAGGCCCAGAATGCAGGACACGCTCGCGCGCTGGAGGCGAGATCGCAGCGGAACACGACGCCGACGTCGTATGAGCAGTTCGTTGCAGAGGAGTTTGTGCCGATCTATCAGGCGAATTCCGCGGGGACGTCCGCGAGGGCTTGATCGACTCTCGTTCGTGCGACGTAGAGCCCTTCCAATACCGGCTGCCAACCTCTCCGGCGGAAGTGCGGTTCGCACTACCAGTTGCATGACGCATAATCCGCGGTTTGCCGCATCGGAAGATACACTCCGGATCCTCCGGCTCCGGCGCGGCCATTCCGGCGTGACTGCGGCGCCGAGATTGGTTACGAATTGGCCGGCAAAAGCATTCAGTTTGTCTGTATCAAGAGCAGAAACTTGCGCTGTGCCGGCCAATGTTGTCGGCCTATTGCCCCGATACCGGATCCTGGACGGAGAATGACTCGCACGCAACGTTGGGATGCCAGTTTACGAACGCGCCGTTCGGATTATCCTTCCAGGCCCAGACGTGCAGCGTGTAGAACGCCGGTAAACCGAAGCGGTTGGGGAATTCGAAATAGTGAAAAAGCTGCCCCATGAGTTCCGGCGGACCCTGGTTCTTCTTGTCCCATGCTTCGGCGAAAAGCAGAAAGTCGGCGCCGATCAGCCGCCGCCCTCCGTTTGGCGTGGGCTCGTAGATTACGATCTGGGGATGCCTGGGGTCCAGTTCACCGCGGTTCACCAGATCGCCGTTTACATAGTGGAGGCCCATCGCCCCCGAATCGGGACCGCTGACGCAGCCGAATTGAAGCGCATATCCTTCCGCCTCCGCCACGTGCACATCTTTAAAGCGCTCGGTTGCTTCCCGAACGATTTTGAGAAGGGCGCCCGCCTTTCTCTGCTGTTCCGGCGTAGGGTCGTGTGATGGGTGAGAGTGGCCCTCTTGCGCCATGGCGCACGCGGGATAAACGCTCACGAGAACAAGAGCGAGCATGGAATACTGCAACCGTGTCGCGAATTGTCTTACTTTCGTATTGATAGTGGAAACTTCTGATATCCTCATTGACTTCTCCTTTTGTGAATCGTTGCCTATCTCTTATTGCGGATTGCGAGGGCTTTTTTGGCATCCGATTTGCTGGAAAAGTAAGTAACGAACAATTGGCCCCTTAGCCTAGAGCCGGTTGCTTGTAGGCGGTTAACCTTTATTGGGCGAGTTTTTCGATAATCAGACGCAGCGGTTCCGCTTGGGGAGAAACGCTGGCATCACATCTGGCGACGCGGGCTTTCCACATCTTTTCGGCGATTCCGAGGACGCCTTCCGACAACTCGTTTGTGGCGTTGGAAGGAGGTTTAGCCATCAGAGTGTCGTGCGCGGCTGAAAGCAATTGGGTAGTCTCTGGCGATGGCGTGCCGGGATGTCTCGAAAGACATGCACTGACGTCGTCGTAGGCCAACTGAAGAATGCGAATGCTGCGGCCATATTTTTCGCCGGAGGTGAGCTGGCGTGGCGTAGGGTCGAGTTCCGTGAGCGTGCTGGACAAATCCAATTGCCGCCGAATCGCGGCGTCCTGCGGCTTGTAGCGCAGCGCCGCGAGAAAAGCAGTGTGTGCGTTACGATACTGCCCTAGCTCTAACTCTACTTCCCCTAGCCCGGTATGCGCCTCAGCACTTTCCGGGTCTTGATCAATTATGGTTTGATATGTCGCCGCGGCTCGGGAGGGAGAACCGGCGACCAGAAACAAATGTCCCAGAGCGCTTTGGATCGCCGTATTCGTCTTGGCTTCCTCTTGCAAAGGAAGCAATTCGGCGAGTAGCTCCTTGTTCCTCCCCTCGGCGGCCAGGAAGTGAACCAGTTCCATCCGCGCCGAAACGCCACGGGCCGGAACGTTTTCAGGCCAGTCGCCATAGATCGCGCGGTGATAGTAGGAGATCGCTGCCGCCGTTTTGCCGTCTTGTCGCATCAATCGCGCGGCGTTCAAATTGGCGTGGCCGTCGTCCGGCGCGCGCAGCAAAATTTCGCTCATGAGCGGTTCCGCTTCAGTGGTCTTCTTGGCCGCGATGAGTGCATCGATCAGGTCCAGCTCGTAGACCGTGTTGCTCCGCTCCAATACGTGGGACTTGCGGAGGGACTCAATGCCTTGTTCGATTTTGCCTTGCTGGATAAGACGAGTGCCGTCCACGTGGGCCCGGTGCGCCTGGGTTTCGAGATCCGTTTGTTCGGCCTTCTCGAGAGCCGAATCGACGAATGCCAACGATGCGATGACGAAGGCGATGATAAGCACCAGGCCGACGAGCGAATTTGTGCTGGGCCGCGTGCCAGGCGTTGGATTTGCGCTGGTCATTTCGTTGCCGCGGCCACCTCGGGCACTCCATAGGTCGCCAGAATGCCGGAAAGCGTTACGATTCCATACATCTCGTGAATGTTGGCGCGGCTCACGACCGGCACGACATCCACACCGGTTGCGCCCATACGCTCCAGCGCATAGCTAACTGGATGATCAGGATGAACATGGGGGTAATCCGTGTGGGACTTGATAAGATCCCGCAAGGCCGCGGGCGGAGGCTGCGCCGTCTCGATGTCGTGACTCCTGACGACGCCGCGAAGATAATTGTGATCGCCCACCGGCCAGGAGTGGACCTTCTCTTTGTCGAATCGCTGCTTGGCGCTCGCTACGTCGGCATCCATGGAGAGCAGGTCTACCTCAGTTCGCATGACGTTGCCAACCGAGATGCCCGCAAGCTCTTCGCGCGATTCGCCCGTCGGCAAATACACACCTTCCTGCAGCGCAAGCGCTTCGTAGATCGGTTCGCGCTGCAACTGCTGCGAGATGAAGAAACTAATGAGGTTCGAGATCATGAGCGGCACGATAATTGAATAGTCGCGCGTCATTTCAAAAATCATGATCACCGAAGTGAGCGGAGTACGCACAATGCCCGCAAATGCCGTTCCCATGCCAACCAGCGCATACGCGCCAGGATTGGCGGTCAAACCCGGCAAGAGCGAGTGCGCGATGCTGCCGATCGTGCCTCCAATCATCGCGCCGATAAAGAGGCTCGGACCGAAGATGCCGCCGGCGTTTCCGGACGAGTAACAGGTTGGCGTTGCGATGAGCTTCATGACTGCGAGCAGTGCGACGATTTTGATCGGGAAGTCACCGGTGAGCACGCGATCGACGTAATCGTAGCCGACGCCAAGCACCTCCGGCATGAACAAGCCGAAAATTCCCATGAGCAGGCCTCCGGCCGTCGGCTGGAGCCAGACGGTCGATGCGGGGAGTTGCCGGAACCAGATTCTCAGTTTTAGCAGCAGCTTGACAAAACAGACAGAGGCGATACCGCCAATTACGCCGAGAATGGCGTAAATTCCAAACTCCAGCGGATTTACTAACCGGTAGGCAGGAACGTGAAACAGGGGCTGATCGCCCAGGATGAGGTGGAGAACCATCCACGACGTAGCGGAACTAAGTACAACAGACGCGAGCACCGGAGCGTGCAGGTCGCCCAGGATTTCCTCTAGCGAGAACAGCACGGCAGCGATGGGCGTATTGAATGCGGCCGCCAGCGCCGCCGCGGAACCAACCGGCAGGAGGGCCTTGACATTCGTTTTACTCAGTCCGAAGCGGCGGCCGAGGACGGAAGCAATGCCGGCTCCGATTTGCACCGAGGGCCCTTCGCGTCCGAGTGCGATACCACTAGCAAGCGAAATTGAGCACGCGACAAATTTTCCAAGGACGGTGCGCAGCGATATATACCCGTCTTGAATAAATAACGCAAATTTTGTTTGGGGGATTCCGCTTCCCCGTGCATTCGGAAAATACCGGAAGAGCAGATATCCGCTGACCAGCGTGCCGACAATGGGGACCAATACGCGCCGCCACGCCGCGCCGCCAGGAGGATACATGCGGGTTGCAAGGCGGCCCGTCAGAAGGATAAACGCAACAATCGTGAGCCCAACAATCACGCCGATGACGATGCTCAGGACAATTGAAACCTGGTCTTCAGGATTGCGGAAGCCGGTCCAGTTTAAGAGCTTTGACCGCAGCGAGAGTTTGGCCATTACTCCTATCCTTACAGAGCAAACGGTCCGGTCAGGGGAGTAACGAGACTACCCGGAGTCCGGCACTACATAGGGCGAGCGGTATTTCCGCTTGAACATGGCATTCGCCTCGCGATCGACGACGCACGCCATCTTTTCAGAGTCGAAGGTTAGCGTCCGGCCGAGCCGATAGGAAATACTTCCGATAGGAAATACTTCTTAGATGCATTAGGGTTGCCGATTTGGCGCCTTCCTCGATCGGCGCTTTGCGGGATCGTTGGCACGGACCGCTTCGATGAAGTTGCCCAATTGTTGCCACCCTCTTCCTCCGCAGGGCCATTATGGCGCTCTTTGGTTTTCGTATCAAATAGATACGTCCAATGCTTCGTGTACCACGTGATGCATAAGTAGCCTTTGCTTCCGTAGAAAATGTTGCCCACGCTGCCGGTATCGCCTTTGTGATCGACGCCGATCTAGTCTTCGAAGTTGGTTGCCCAGTGGCGTACCTCGAAGGTCATGAGTTTGTTCTTACCGCCCTCGCGAAATTCGTAGGAAACCGACAGGGTGTTCGGCGTCTCCTGATCGTCGTCAAACATGTAGTGTCCGCCGATCGCGCTGACCGTGTGCGGATAGCTGACGCCCAATCCCCAGCGCGCTATGTCGAGCTCGTGGATACCCTGGTTTCCGAAGTCACCGTTGCCGTAGTCCCAGAACCAGTGCCAGTTGTAGTGAAAGCGATTCTCGGTGAAGTCGTGCTTGGGGGCCGGTCCCAACCATTGATCGTAATGGACACCGGCCGGCACCGGTTCCACCGGCGCGCGGCCTATGGTATCGCGCCACTTGAAGCAGAGCCCGCGCGCATGATAGACGTCACCGATCAGTCCGTCGTTCATCTTCTGAACTGCGTCTCGTATAGCCATGCCTGAGCGGCTGTTGGTGCCGTGCTGCACGATCTTGCCGTATTTCTTCGTGGCGGCGACAATCTGTTTCGATTCGAAAACATCGTGCGAACACGGCTTTTCGCAATAAACGTGCTTGCCGGCTTGCAACGACCGGATGGTCTGCAGCGTGTGGCTATGATTCGGAGTCGCAATCGGGATGGCGTCGATGGACTTGTCTTCGAGCATCTTGTGGATTTCCTAGTAGCTGGCGGGCTTCTTTTCGGTCTTTTTCTCCACCCTGTCCAGGCGGCTGTTCAGAACGCTCTCGTCGATATCGCAAATCGCCGCTATCTCAACATTCTTCATCTGCGAATATTGGTTTAGATGCGCTCGGCCTTGTCCTCTTACGCCCACACAAGCGATCCTCACGGTATCGTTCGGGCTTGTGAGCATATGGCTCTTCACTTGCGTGGAAGCCACAGCTCCCGCCACTCCCATTACAAAATGTCTTCGGTTTATCGTGGTACCTGTCCGTGGAATGTGGGATTGCGGATCCCCCGAAATACTATAGCCGTAAAGGCGGACTGATGAAGGAACGGCCCGGCTGCAAACGGCGTCCGCGTCTGAGGAAAAAACAGACTCTTCCGGAGCGTATCTCGCGGGTTCCCGAAACCGCACGGTTTATTCGGACGGCTGCTCCGGCGTTCTTTCGCGAAGTTTCGAACGACTATGCGCGACTGATCGTTCCCGCGGCATTGCGGCCGCATCCGGAGCTTTGGCCGAACCAGGGTTTACATGCCGCGTGGCTGGGACATAGCACCGTTCTGCTCAAGATCGACGGGTTCAGCATTTTGACTGATCCAGTATTCGCACACGCATTGGTCTGAGCCTTGGACCTCTGACTCTTGGCATCAAGCGGCTCGTAGACGTCGCGCTGCCTCTTTCAGACCTGCCGCCTGCGGATCTCATTCTGCTTTCGCATGCTCACATGGATCATTTCGATCTGCCGACTTTGCGGCGCCTCGAGAATCCACGTACACAAATTGTGACTGCTTCGCAAACCTCCGATTTGCTGCGGGTGCGGCGTTATGCCCGCGTACACGAACTTCGCTGGAACGAGTCTGTCCAAGTGGGTCCCGCGAAGATCACTGCCTTTGAAGTAGCGCATTGGGGCGCGCGCATGCGCGGAGACATTTATCGTGGCTACAACGGCTATCTTGTCGAGATAGGAAAAATGCGGATTGTGTTTGGCGGAGATACCGCACTTACAGATACTTTCAAACGTCTGCGCACAGCCAAGGAAGTGGATTTGGCGATCATGCCCATCGGTGCATACGATCCATGGATACGCGTGCATTGCAATCCGGAGCAAGCCTGGCAAATGGCGAACGAGGCGGGCGCCGAGTTCGTGCTGCCTGTGCATCATCAAACGTTTCGCCTGAGCCGTGAATCGAATCTGGAACCCGTTCAACGCATTCTAGAAGCCGCCGGCTCGGCGCCGGAACGTATCGCTCTAGAATCGATCGGCCAGGAATTTCATCTTTAAGGTTTCGCCGTTCGGGTAATTGTCTTTCCGTCTTCGAGAGTGCTGCTCGAACCGGCGTTTGCCGTTGTCGACGGAGCGGGATCCTCCCGCGTAAGATGCAGCATGAAGGGGGTAATTTGGAAAGGCAGCTTTTCTTTCGCCGTCAGTGGAACCATCGCCGGTGTTTTCAACAAATGCAATTGATTGGACCAGGGATCGATTCGAATGCGGGATCCCAGTGGGAGCGCCGCGATCTGGCCGGTGTCTCTTATTCTGAGCTCCGGGGCATGATCCATCAGGCCGGGAAGCCGTAGTTCCTGGTGACTGTCCGCCATCCGGTTTCCCACCAGGGGTGTGACCAGGTGCGGAACCTGAGTACTCCGCGCCGACAGCATGCGGAGAAACAGACCGGCTTTCGGAAGGGCGTCTTTGTAAGGAGACTTGTTCAGAATCTCTACTGCCTTGTTGTCGGCTGCCTGCTCTTCTTCTTTCGTTCTTGCCACGGCAATATTCTTCAACGTCGCTGGATCGTCGAACAGCAGCCGGTCTGCGAAAGCGTATTTCGTTTTCATCGAATGACCAAGTGCAATGTGCGCCAATTCGTGCGCCAGTACGGCTGCGAGTGAGGCTTCATCGGGCAGGACGTCGATCAATCCGCGGCTGATCAGGATGGTATGATTCACGGCGATCGATTCGAGCGGGGTCGTTAACAACACTCGCGCGCGAATCGGCGGGTCGAGGTAGATATTGTTAGTAACCTCCAGATTATTCAGTACGGTGTCCAGGACCTGATCCACTTCGCCGGTGGGCGCCAGCAGTCCCGCCCGCTGCAGCCGATTAGACACATTTACCGCGGACTGTTGTTCCCACATGCGGAAGGATTGCAGCGGGGAATTTTCCAGCGAGGTCTCGCTGGAGTCGCGCACTCCGCCGGGCACGTCGATCGACATGTTGGTAAATATCTGCTCTTCGCTTTCTCGCGATCGTTGGTAATCCCATAGACGAGTCTGTGCCCGAACCGGTGGCGCGTGCGTCACTCCGCTGCGAGTGCTCTCGTCCTGCGCATAGATGAATGAGGGAAGCCACATTCCGCCCGTATTCAACCGCCAGGAATCGAAGTGCGACAAATCGTGAGAGGAGGCGGGAATATATGTGCCGTTGAAGCGCACGATGTTGTAGTCGCGATCCTCTACCCATAACCGCCCGGCGAAGCGCCGCTTGCGGGCGTCCTCCTTCGGTTTCACGTCGATGACCAGACACCGTACTTCGCCCAAGAATTCGCGGCCTTCGAGCTCAAATGTATAATGCGCACGATCGAAATCGGCGACGTCCAGAAACATCTGGTCAGCGAATCCACGTGGGTAGTATTCCTTGGTGAACATCGATGTGAATATGCGCGGGATGTTCGCCAGCGCTGAATTCGGCAGATACGATTTGTCGACGATTCCCTCCGCCAGATTCAGCCGCCCCAGGAAATAGTGGTCCTTCCGGGGAACGAACTCCAGTTCGGGATCCGGCTTTAGTTCCTGAACGTAGGTCTCGATCACGGGTTCTTTGTCACCCAACTTGCCAATGAGAGTGCGTTCGTTGGCAACGGCCCGATCGACGACCTCTGCAAAAGTCTTTGGCGGTGCAGCGGCCCGGGCGAAGCCCCATCCAATCGTTATCGAGATGCACAGCGCAGCCCCGCAAATCTTCTGAACAAGCATGTGTTCCTATGTCAGCGCGAATGTGATTCGAATCGTGGCCGGCATATCCACCGGTACGCCGCCGCGCGTGGCCGGCTTGAAATGCACCAGAGCTGCCGCCTGCTGCGCGGCTTCGTCCAATCCATGCCCCAGGCCGCGCAGAACGCGGCCCACGCGAATCTCTCCGGTCGCAAGAAACACCACTTCGAGCGACACTTCACCTTCCACCCTGGCATCCCGCGCATCCATCGTATAGACCGGTTTGGGCTTGAAAAGTATCTCGACAGGAGTGTATACGCTGCTTTCGGGCTTCCGTGCCGGCCGGTTCCCGTTATCTACAACGCTTTGATCTCCGAAACCGCCAACGTGAACGCCCGCGCCGGCTCGGCCAGATGCATCTCCTGCGGAGTGCGCGCTGTTTCCACCGCCAAAGGCGCCGACGGAAACTGTGCGTCCGGCACCCGTCTCGGCGGACGCGACAGTCTGGTTAAATGTCCCAGTACGTACTGCCACTTTCGGCGCAACTGGCAGCTCCGCAGTCATGGGGGGCGGTGCGTGTTGCGGAACTTCCAGAGCGATCGCCTTTGGGGCTTCTAAAAGCGTTTCGGGCGATCGTAACACCGGCTTCATCGGCGCAGGAGCCGGGTTTTCCGGTGCGCGCCTGGGAGTGGCGATTGGAGAAGGGTTGGTTGGGGGAACGCGTAGCTTTGCTTCATATCGCGGAGGTGACGGGCGAATCGAAACCGGCTGATGTAACACCGGCGCCAGTAACGTGACGCTTCGGGAAGGCTTCCGCGCGTGTTCGGCGACCGGTACGGTCAGCGCCAGCAGCAGCCCGGCGGCGCACACGTGAGCCAGGCCACTTACCACATAGCTCTGCCACGACCGTTGCATCTCCCCAACATGGTAGCGTCTCGCGTGTGTAATTAGAGACGTTGTGGAGTACCAGAATGCGGGCTGCCGCAGGGCGGGACGACGAGGATCGCGTTGCTATACTCGGGGAGTTCCTGCATCCGGCTGGAGTGGCGGAACTGGCAGACGCACGGGACTCAAAATCCCGCGACCTTCACTGGTCATGTGGGTTCGACCCCCACCTCCAGCACCAAGAAAACACAGGGACTTAATTCAACCTGCCCGCTTGCTGCTCGGAATCGTCATACGCAAATTTATTCGCAAATTTTTTGGGCTTCGCAGCCGCCGCAGCGGTTGCCGCCCGTAGCTTCTGGCCCGTCGCGACTGCCTTAGATGCCTTGCCGATCCGATAGCGCTTATACATACTGTCGGTGAGATGGCCGGTCATTTCCATCGCTTCCTCCTCGTCGATCTCCATCTCATCCATGTGCGTAACGGCAGATCTGCGTGTGTCATGAAAGATCACCTTGCCGACGCCGTCCACCGTGCCGTCTAGACCTGCATTCTTTGCGCGCTTTCTCAAAGCCGGTGCGAATGTTCTTCAGTCGTTTGCCCTCGTATTGAAATAGGTATGGGCATTTCGGATCGCGCGTGGGATCACGCGAGAACCATGTCGATCATGGCGCGCATCTCTGGATGCCAGAGCGGAATGATGTGCGGCTTGCCGCTCTTCGTGATCCGGTTTCCCTTCGCGTCGTAACCTGGGATTTCAATGTACGGCTCCGGCTTGGCCCAGTGGGGCATCAGCCACTCGGTCTGAATCTTGAGCACCTCGCCCTTGCGAACACCCGTGCGGTAGCGCGACGCACCACACCGGCTGTGAATGCTGCGGCAGTCGCGCGCAGGAGCGCGGTAATAGTTCTCTTCGGTGATCGACGCCCATGCGGACGATAGGGGGTCTCGTCGAACTTCTCGATCTTCGGGAATCGCGACCGACGATCAGCTCGTCGTCGTTGCCGAGCACGAGGCAGCGATGCAGCCATGCGAGTTCGCGGTTGATCGTAGCGGGTGCGGCTTTGGCGTTGCGGCGGGCCGTTTTGTAGCGTTTGATGTCGGCCTTCTTCAGTGGCCGTCGCGAAGTCGTGCTTCGCAAAGAATTTGCCGAGATGTTTTTTCGCTTTGCGCTCCGTGATCCAAGATATTTTCGGATGCGCAGTTGTTCAGCTCCATGTCGGCGACATGCAGAGCGATCAGATCCTCGATCGAGACTTCGACATGAGGGACCGTTCTGGCCGTCGAGCTCGGCTACCCAATCACTGAGAAGTTTCTGGGCGGCCTTTTCATTAGCCGCGTCGAACGGTTTTCGTTTGCCGACTGGTCGCCCACTTCGGTTTGTACTCCAAGTAGCCATTTCCCGCTCGGGATCTGGCGCAGACGTCCCGGTGCCGTAGGTACGTTTCTTCATTGGCGCTTTTGCTCCCGCTCCATCTTGCTTGGTCGGAAGAACTCCTCGCGGCGCATTGCCTTGGCCCGTTTTTCCGGCGGAGCTGGCGCGCGTCCGGCTCATTGTCCAGATTCTTGTCTCGCCGTTTCGTATAGTTCGCGCGTGCTCTCGCTGATTTGGATTCCCTTTCTAGAGCTGATCGGAGTACGTTGGACCGTGCCGTCACATCGATGGGCGCGCAGTTCGCGTGCCCCAAATTCATTGCCGCACCGCGGGCACGGTCGCAATAGTTTCTTGCGGCCGGCGTTTTTGGTGTTCTTGCGAAGCGAGCTGAGCAGTCGCCCAAGTTCGGATTTCTGCGCCTTGGTCATTGGGCACCCGCCTCGGGCAGTCCTTCCCGACGCATCAGCCACATCATGAGCGCGTTCAGCTTTTCATCGAACTCGCGCATCTTGAGCGCGTGCTGCTTGTTGAATTCGTCGTGTGACGCGAGCGCTTCTGTATGCGCCCTTAGTATTTCAGTCTGACGCTTCTCTAAATGCGCCTGCACGACCATGGCGTCCTGCAGTTCGCTGTACTGTTGGTTCAGCCTCTTCAGCGCGGCATCCACCAGCGGATTGCCAGTCGTTGGAAATTCATGTCCGTTTCCGTTCATCATTTACCCTGACTCTATTGTCGCAATTGCCGCTATTTGTGTAAACGCCGCGAAAAGCTAAAAGCGGAATTTGGATGGTCACACGACTCCGCACGAAACTTTATGCAGGTCTGGAAATTGTGCGAAATTACGAAATTTTCGTGATTTGCAGATCGATGTATCGGCCTCCTACCTGATCACCGCGCCAAGTACGCCCGAACCCGTCCGTCAGGACGCGGAATATTCCTAAGGTCGTTTCTTCCACTGAACGGGGCTAAGTTTTGTCCTTGGCTTCTTCGATCAATTTGTCCAGTTCGCGGATGTCGAACCGCAGATGGCGATCGACGTTGCGCACCGGAGTAAGTTTCTTCTCTGCGATCAGTCGATAGATCGTGTCGTCGGACGTGCTGAGATACTCGGTCGCCGCTTCGAGTTTCAGCAGCCGGCGTCGCGATTCCTGGCGACGCTCGAGGCGGTCCGCGATCGCGTCAGCGAACGCTTCTAAGAAAAGGTCGGCCGCCTTATTCGTGGTCGACGGCACACCATCGCCGCCTCGCGGGGCAATGCGGTTCGTCTCGGCCTGGGTCTTCATGGCGTTGTTACCTTTTGATTGAGCTGGCGCTCCAGAGCGCGTCTTTCTTGATCAACCTGAAGGTAGAGTTCTTGAAAACGACGCATATCGGCCTGATCCTTTTGTGCAGCGGCAGTAACTTCGGCAATCTGTTTCAGAAGCTGGTCGCGCTGTTGGGAAACGCGTGCGACTTCATTGAACGTTCCGCGGATGCATCTCGATCGCCGAACTCGCCTCCTCAGTTTTTGTCATGTGCTCGTCCTCGCCTTCTGCGTCCTCGACTGAGAGTTTCCCGAGGCGTACCAACAGGTCCGTCTCTGCTTGGAACGCGTCGGCATGAACCATCTTGGCTTCCGCTTCGCGGCGAAGGCGTGCAATGTTGCGTGTTCGCTCCTTGTGAGTCAAGTAGTTCCGGAGAACGTACACGTCCTCAGTGACACCATCGGTGGTTCTCGATGCCGGATAGCGGGGTTGCAACTGGAAGTCAAACAAGCTGCCCTGTTCTGCGGTCCGCTCATCGTCGTTTTGTCGTTGACGGCATACCGCACGTGCCAGTTGACGTAATTCGAGAACGGCGGCTATCTGCACAAGTAAGGGCGAGTTGCTCCTGGGATCAATATCCTTGAAGACTTTGGCTGCCAAATCGGCCGGCGAGATCGCGACTACACCGACATTGTGAAGTGCGTTGTATTTGGATTGGATTAGCGAGGTGAGTTGCTCTGCTGTATCTTCCATTGGTCTACCTCTCTTAGTCTCCTCAAGCCATGCGAGCACCCTTGGCGAGATGCGAAAACAGTCGTCGCGCATTGAGTCCGTCATGGCAGCCAACAATTCTGAGGCTTTCTGTTGAAAAGCTCCATTCCGTTCGAAGTCGCGTAGCCGACCCCACAGCCACAGAGCGTCGGCATCCATTCTGGGCTGCGGGCTCTCGCGCAGAATGTTCGCGTTAATGATTCCATCCGTTGTCGGCTTTGGCCCGTCACTGTTAACGGCCCGCTCGAATTCTGCCGCCGGGACGTTCGCGAGCTGCTGCCACTTCGAGGACTGGTCGCGCGTGATGCCGAGATCGGACAACTTTGGGGGGATCATAGTCGTGGAGGCGCGACGATGATCTTCGGTCGTCGCCACTCGCATCGCGGTTCCCGGTCGCACTCCTTCATCTCCCGCAGTAATTCGCCCGCTCTGCGCTCCGCGCGGATACGGATCTCGCAAGCTTTGCGTTCCGCCTCGAAGTTTTGCGCTTGTTGAGCATAGACTTCGAGCGCTTTGGCTTTGTCGCGTAGTCCCTTTACCTCATCGACGCTGTGGCAGTCGGCGATGGCCTTACACATAGCCTGGTAGCGCACGAGGCCAGGTTGTTGTTCGGCCGCAAGCACAACTGCACGCTCGCTCATTCCAACGTGCCTCCGACCTCTACTGGCGCGAATTCGACGCTGAACGCAGTCAGCGATCGATTCGGTGTACCGTCCTCGCGTAGACCATGTTCTTGGCGCCAGTAGTCCCGTCGAGATCGTCGCCTCATGGCCGACTCCCGGTCGCCACTTGGCTGTGTCGCGCCTCCCACGCGCGCAGCAGTCGCTGCGCGTCGTCGCGCTGCGCTTGCGTTGTGCCACGTTGGGCCCTCTCGCGTAGGTCGGCCAGCATTCGCTCGTCGAGTGAAGCAAGCACTTCAGGCGACGGTTCGGCATCCGGCTCTCCGAGTCGCTTTTGCCGCAGTTCGACCGACGCCGCCATCCGTCGCGCCGCTTCTCGTTCCGTACCGGTGTTCGCCTCGAAGTGCTCGCTCTTCAAGCAGTGCTGCCACTGGACCATTTACTAGATCCGGCAACCCGAAGAACGGCTCGTCACGAACAGTCGGCGTCTGCGGTGATGCCGCACAATTCGGGCAACAGCTTTCGCAAAATAATCCGGACCCGCAGCTCGGCATATGCAACTGATGCACGGTTTTGGAGCAGCGGCTGCATGTTCCGACAGCACCTGTTCGAAGGCAAGGGTCCGTTGCACGATCACGCGTAGGCCGCCACTCGCGACGCATCTCGGCCGACTGGCACATCGCTTCGGCCGCCTCGTAGACGTCCACTGGTTTCGGGCAGAAGTGTATCGTGCGCATGAGCCAATCGCCGATTGCTTGCGCAGCCTGGTCGTTGGTGCTCGCATCGATAAACGCTCTGATGAGTTCGCGGATCCCCACTTCGGTTTCCGGGAACATCGGGAAATCCCTAAAGCGATCGATTTGTCGCTTAGCAGTGTCTTGGGTGATGGCCATGTTGTACGTTTCCTCCCTTCGGTTCACAGACTCACGCTCTCCAACAGCGCTTTACGCGCGGCCGCTTTACTCGGACTCCGCGCACGCTCCGCCGTTGCAACTGGCTGCGGTGCCTCGCGCCATAGCTCGTCCACCAGGAATGTTTTTAGCGAATGCACACGCCCAGACTGCCAGCGAAAATCTTTTTCGCGATAACGCTGTACTGCCTCGAGAAGTTCGTGGAGCAACTGGATCGGCGTGATTCCGCGCCGGTCGCACTGCGCTCTCATCACTGCTGCGAACGTCTCGAATGTTCGCTTGGTGCGATCAAGGCCTTCTGCCGGATATTCAGCCGCCAATTTGTCGAAGTGTTGCTGATACTCGACGTCGGTCCCGTTCGCAGTCGTGCCGTTGAGCGCAGCCGCGGCCGGATGCGGAGACGGAGACGGAGGCGTAGTCGGAGGCGTAGTCGGAGTCGGAGTCGGAGAGAGAGACGGAGTCGACGCGTGAGCAGCAGATGTCTGACATGTGTTGACAATTGTCAGCGGATTTTTCTTCTTCTCTCTCTCAGGGGGTGCAGGAAATTTACTTTTTTTAGAACGAAGCCGCTGACCGAAGTTATTAAGTTCCAAGAGCTTTTTGCGTCCGTCTTGGTACAGAGTGACGAGGGGCTCGTCCTCACCGTCGATGATTTGAGTGCATTCGCGAAGCCAGTTTTCGATCTGTTCCTTCGCGATTTGGTCGGCTCGCAGCGGAAAGAGATTCGATCGCAGCACCCTCCAATCGGCGTGAAACCGACCAAAGTCGTCCACGACGCTCATCAGCCGGCGGTAGAACACCTCCGCCTCTGCCGACAGTGCATTGACGCGGTCACTGTCTAGAATCTCGGCACGTAAAAGACGATTCGGCAATTCGACGTATCCCCTAGTTACTAACTCCGAGCATCGACTTACTACTAAGTGGCTCGAAAGCCATCTGCCGCTGCTGGCCTCTCACCCAGTCCTCGGTCTGCAGCCAGCCGAAGAGACGGTCGTATTCGACCTCGACCTCGGCTACGTTCTCAGCCTTCAGCACGACAGCGCCGCGTCTCCGCTCGCGCTCGATCCATTTCTTTTGATCCTCCAGTAACTTGCCTCGGTGAAACCGCTTCATTTCGACCCAGCAGAGGACCGACAGGCCTGGAAAGTCGGTCTGAAGGTAGTACACGAAGAAGTAGTCCGAAATACCGGGTTCGCCCGTCTGGAATTGCCCTGGAATCACGGTCCGCTGAAACCGCACCGGCCGCCAGCCGCGCCTCACAAAAAACGCTTTTACATGCCTGGTCGTCTCGGCTTCGAGGATGCGGCGAGGGTCTTTCTTGGGCGCGAATTGCAGACTCATGCCCGGCATCGCGGAACTCCTTTCCTGTGAATTGAATCTTGGATTTCTTACGGGCGCCGCAACGGGTGCAAGTCTGGATGTCCCAGCCGTTGACGCGGCGGGGCCAGCCGAACGAGTGCCAGCAGAACATCAGTCGTTGGTGAATGTGGAGGAGTAGGAACCGGGCCCGCGCAGTGAAGCTTCTTCAAGAACGTCTACTACCGCGTAGGCTTCAAATCGCGTTTGTTCTGTCTCGCTCATTGCACGCCTGCCCTCGCTCGCTTGGTGACGCGTGACCCCGTCATTGCTTGGCGCACGGTCTCTTTCGGCACGGGCGGTGCTTCCTCTTTGTCGTCTTCTTTCGAGGCTTTGGCGTTGTCGATAGTGGTCTGCAACGGAACGATTTTGAGCATCGACTCGCCGCTGCCGACCACTCCCACATAGGCGAGCACCTCGTGCGGATCGCCGTGATAGTTCAGTCGCAGCTTGAGGCGCAGCACGCCTTCTGCCCCGCGCTCGACGATATAGCGGTCTGTTGAGTCGCCCGAGATGAGTTCGAAGCTTTGCTTCAGCGAAGGATCGGCCTCGAACACGGCGCGGAAGGCGGCACAGCCGGTATCGAGCTCGAGCTTTGAGAAGCCTCCCTTCGGAGTGCCGTTCGAAGCGAAGACTAGCGTTCTTGTGCCCAGCTCGTCGGCTAGATCCGGGTTCAGCGTCCCCGTCACGAGGATACGGCTCTGAACAGCGCCGTCCTCGACTTTGTGGTGGATCGCGGTGATCACCGCGTCCCAAATTTCGATAGGTTTGGAAAACATAAGTCGCTACTGCGCATCTCCTTTCTGAATTTCGGCGCATACTGCGTCGTACTTATCCGGCGTGACGTCCTTCGCGCTTTCGAAGCCAAAGTGCTTCAGAATGACGGCTACTTCTTCGTTGGGCTTGTTCGCAGCGTGAGCGAGCGCCCAAATGCGCGACGCCTGTTTGTCGGTGATCTTTTTCGGACCCTCTTGTCCGTTGGCGTTCGGATTGTCTTGCTGAGTCTTCTGCTGCGGCGATCGAATATTCGTGCCTTCCGTGTTGCCCTCTTCGATGCCTCCGCCTTCCTCCGCGGCCGCCGGCGCGAAACCGGCCATCGCCACAATCCAACTAAACGGACCTTTCAGTGCTTTCGCCTGGGCGCGTGTCTGCGCCATAGAGCGCAATTGAAAGAGCGGCACGGCAATTTCGCCAATCTTGGTCTTCTTGCGCGCACCCTGCGGCCCGGTCCATTCATACTTGGGTCGCAGTCCCCAATTCTCCTCGTCATTGAGGCACATCGCGTTGCCCATCGAAATCACGGTGTTCGACGGAATGTGATACGCCTCGGCCTCGGCCTCGAAGCCGATGACTCCTCCAATCTCGATCAGCCGGGTCGCGCCTGAGACAACATGCGGGGCGTGACGCGATACATCGTCGCGAGAAATGCCCAGGCTTCGAACATCAGGTGCGGTTTCTTGCCGCCGAGATTGATCGCCCACTGATTTCTGTTGACCGCTGCCATCAGAGCCTTTGCGCAATGGGAGGCTTCTTTGATCAGCGTGTCGGGATTACGTCCCATGCGTATTTGCAGGCTTTCGTCGACCTGCGGAATCATGATTGCGGTGTCGCTCATATCGTTCGTCAACTCCTTTTCGCGGCGATGTTGGATTCGGACCAAACCTTGATGCCCGGAATGTTCATTGCGGATCGCATACTGCGTGCCATGCCGCCGATGGCAACTGTGTTCGGCTGCAGTAGATTCGCGAATTGTGGATTCGCTGCGACAAACTTGATGAGCGCCTGCAGGTTCGTAACTTCGGCCTTCCAGTTCTCGCGCGAGCTGATCCCGTGCATGCGAGGTGTCGCCGGCGCGGTGACTACTGGCGCGACGCGCAGCGGAGCCTGGATGATTGCCGCGACCTCCTCGGTCGTGGCGCCGGTCGCCTCCGCTTCTTCGATCTCCACCTCGCGCGCTTCGGCGGCAACACGTTCCGCTTCCTCGCGCAACCGACGCTCCTCTTCGCGTTGCTTGCGCTGTTGCTCCTGGATATAAGAACCCATGTTGCGCTTAAGCAACGATTCAGCACGAGTCAGCGGATCGGTGATCCGGCGCTTTTGCTTTAGTGCTTCGGCATGCGCCTGGTGCGCTTTCGAAATGATCGGATCGAACGTCGCATCCGCTTCCCCCTGCAATGCTTTGATCGCGTGTAGATGCGTACCAGCGATTTCGTAGCTGAGGGCATCGACGACCTTGAGTGCTTCGGCCAGTCCAATCCAGCTATCCGCTTCGTGCTGCAGTTCTCTGTCTGGGCCGGTTGTGGCCAGTGCGCTCATTGCACTTCTCCTTGCCGTTGTGAAAGTTGGTTGTACTCGATGATGGCGGCCAGGAACCGGTCGAGATCTCGGCGGTAATCGGCTCGCGGAAACTCCTCGAGGCGATAGCCGCCGTCTGCTTGGAGCTTTAATGCCGCGCGACGGTAGCGAAGCGGTGCTCGCCGGCAATTGAGATAACCGGCGAGCTGGTAGCGGTGGCCGGGCAGGACGAGGCCTGTCTTGTAGTCGATCAGCCAGAGTTCGCGGTCGATAATGCAGTCGAGGTCGAACGTGCCGGCGTAGCGATAGTACGAATCGAAGACGCGCTGCTCGATGTTGGCGCAAACAAGTCGCGAGTCCTCATGGAACCGGATGCCTGCTGCAACGTAACCGGCGATCGCGGGATCAATCGACGTTTCATCCAAGTGTGCCTTGTGCGTAATACTGCAACGCCTGGTGCACGAGTTGGCCGCGCTTCGCTGCGGCTTGCAGCACGTCTTGCGGGATAAACGAATAGTCGATGAGACGGACACCCTTGAGCACCGTCGTCACGCTTGGGATGATCTCGCCGTTCAGCCGGTAGATGTGGCCGACCGGCTCGAACGCTAAGACGTAGTTCGATTGTGCGAAGGTAGTTGCCACGGATGCCTCAGACTTTCGGGTTTGTGCTTTGCTTGTCCCGCAGCATCACGCGGACTTTTTCTTCGTGAGCGAGCACCGCTTGCTCGACGGCGGGCTCGACAACGGTCCGGAAGCTGATTCTCAGTTCAAAAGCTACGCGACGCAAACGCTCTTTCAGGTCTTCAGCAATTTCAACCGTCAAATTGGCGCCCCGTGATGGAGCATCTTCGTTCTGTGATAGTTTCTGAGGGGCTGCCGTTGTCATAAAGCAAAATTGACGACTGAGTTAGATCTTAAGGCCCAAAGCGCTAAAGCGCAATATCCAGATGTGAAGAAAAACTACGGGGGATGTGTAAGCTTGTGCCTCAAAAGAAAAAAGAATTGTCGCCGCCGTTAAAGAATTGGAAGGTGAAGCCCGAACTTCTGCGGCAGATTAACATCGAGTGCGCCAAAAAGGACATTACCCAGCACGAGCTCGCGGAAAAAGCCTGGAAGGCATACAAAGATTCGTTCAAAGCCGCGAGAGATGCGCTGGCCCATCATCATGTCGCGCCGATTCCAGCGGCTGGTATCAATGGCGATCCCGACTTTCTCCACTGGGTGCTCGACAAAATTAGAGAGCGCCATCCGCATGTCGCAGCCATCGAATACAACCTCATGCTGCTCGCCGTCGGACTGTTCGCGGCGGACACCCATCCCGTCGAGGATCTTCGTGGAGTATTGCAACTGCTCTACGAAAAAGAGAATGCGGACTCATCGAATGGCGTCGACGACGACAATGGGGATCCACCGAAAAAACGAAAGTCGCACGTGGGCTGATCCGGCAACCGGGCATTCAGCATAAGAGCGAGTTGTCTGCAAAAAAATACACAATCGCAGAAAAAAAGATTTCGCTCGACATTTGTCTCAAATCGCGTTACAAAAGCCTTTTGTTCATCTCTCGAACACGCCGAAAAGAAGTTCAAATCTGGGACCGGGTTTCATTTTAATCGGAGCAATTTGATGGGTAGGAGGGAGTTAGTTTTTGTCCGCGAAGGTGGTTCCCATTTCGCAACCCCTGGATACCGTTGATGAAGCAGAAATAAGACATCTGGGTGTCATCCAGGACGTTGCCGCCAGGTTCCAGTGCATGGCGAGCAAGTTCGATACAGTTCGAGCTCGTAAAGCGGCTGCAATTGCCGCTCGTTTGGACGCAGGTGCACGACTTGAGTCGGGCACCAATGTGTTCGATCCGGTTACGCGGCGCGTCAAAAGACGCGAGGCTGGTTAGTTGTCAGTGGCATTTCGGTGCAGAGGTTTGGATGCACGAAAATGCCGTTCAGCTCCGCGACGGATCAGTCGTTGACAGGATCCTCGGTCCGTTCGCGGAATCTACCGGTGAGAAGGAGCCCAACATGACCTCGGCAGCGGATCTGCAACCGGAAGCGGACCGTGGGATCCGGCGTTCGCCCGACTTCGTGAGTGGGATCCTGCGTGGACACAACGTGACGGAAAATGACCGTGGATCGTCCGGAGCGTCTTATGGCGGATGTTCAAACAGCATCGAGGAATTCCATCCGGATCCCACAGATCTACGCCTGGTGTCGCGTGCGACAGACCTTCTCACCGACAGACTTTCGCGACCGTGCCTCGATTCAAACGCCCATAGCTAATCGGCCGAGTCCGCCGCAAACGCCAGCGGCTTCTTTCAGAAGCCTCTAATTCGAATCTTTTTCCGTTTGCCAACGTTCTCGCCGCTTCCAGCGCCGAGAGGGGTATCTGCAACGCTGATTGCCGGGCGCGGACGTCGGCGCAGCATCGCTCATCGTGTCGCATAGAATTTACTGCTGCGCATGCCCGGCTCGAACGCCACGAAGGTCTTCATCTCGTTACGCCCATCACGAGGCGCGCGACACTTGCCGAGCGCTTTATCGAGATCTCAAGTCGCGGATGCAAACAACAAAAATAAATAGATCGCTAACTGATAAGCGCACATCACTGTCTCGAAAGACGCAAATATGAGCGCAGTAGCTTTACAGGTCCTTTCACAGGGACTGGCTATTGTCGATGGGAAAAAAGTATTACATGGAACCGCGACCGACCGCGTTCCCAGGATCGTTGACGCCATCCGCTCCTACGGGCCGTTCCGTGTCGGCCTGGAACGGGGAATCTACTTCACGGAGTCTTTCAAGGCCGCAGAGGGTAAGCGGCTGGTTTTGCGCTGGGCAGAAGCCCTGAAAAACAGTCCTGCAAAAATTTCTGTCGCCATCCTTGACGATGAACTAATTCTCACGAACAGGAGCATTCTATGGAACAGAAGATCGTTTTGACCGGCAAGGCCCGGGCGAAAGGAAAGGCGGCCGGCGAAGCGCTGGTGAACCGCCAACGGATGGGGTGGGCGTTCAACCACGTCGGCAACGAGGACGGCATCGTCTTAGTGCCCGGTGCCGACATCAAGGGCCAAAGCGTGATTGGCAAGGTCGTGGTCTATCCCACCGTGATGGGCTCCACCACCGGCGCCATCAGCCTGTACTACAAGTGCACGCAGTCGCATCACGGCCCTGCAGCCATCATCTGCCAGAAAGTCCACGATATCGACATCAGCGGAGCCATTGCCGGTGGAATCCCCGCCATCGACGACTTGGACAAGGACCCGATCGTGACCATCAAGACCGGCGACTGGGTGGAAATCGACGCGCCGAAGGTAGGCCAGAAGGCCACGGTCACCATCACGCGCAAGGAGTAGTCCGCTCCAACCACTGAAAACGTAATGCATCGAAGGAGACACCATGGCAATGAAACTGACGCAACACCAGCAAGAGATGCTTGACGGCAAGCATGGCGAAGCCAAGAAGTTCTGTATGGAGAAGCTGACGGACTTCGGCGAAGCGATCGAGGCCAAGGAGATGGTGGACCTCGTCCTTGTCCTCAACTGCTGTCCCATCTACTCGAAGGATCGCCAGAATCCCGAGACGAAGAAGAAACTCGAGATGTACGACTTGGGACACAGCCCGCTCTACGATCCGATCTTCACGATCAAGGACGCCCACGTCGCGGACGAATCGGGCACCCAGTGCGGAAACGATCCGTACCTGGTGCAGTTCGACAAGGTCGAAGAGAAGGGCTACCCCTGGAACTTCGAGCTTCCGGGCAAGGGCAGCTACAAGGTCGACCAGGAAATGGTGACAGGTCTCAAGGCGGGCTACGACAAGCTGATGGAGCATGGCTGGCTCCCTTGGATGTCGTGCCAACCTCAAGTCAACACGTGCATCCCCAAGATGGGAGAGTACTGCGCCAGCTCCGAATCCAGCGCCGCAGCCTACATCAACACCATCCTGGGCGCCCGCACGAATCGGGAATCCCCCATCAACACGGTCTACGCTGCTTACACCGGCTGCTTGCCCAAGTACGGTAGCCACCTCGACGAGAATCGAGCGGCCAAATGCATTGTCGAGCTGGATGACGAGACCCGGGACAACATGCAGGGTGCCGGGGACTGGGCGGCCCTGGGCGCGTGCATCGCCGAAAAGGCGGAGAACCGGATTCCGGCCGTGCTCAACCTGCCTGCGAAGATGGGCCCAACGGCTACCAAGCAGATCGTCGCCGCCTGCTCCCCCGGCATGAACGACCCGATCATGCACTTGATGGGCTACACGCCGGAGTCCCCGACGCTGGAGGCCGCCTTCAAGGGCAAGATGCCGAAGAACCCAGAGCGGTTCACGGTCACCATGGACGATGTCGTCGAGATGTTCCGCCATATCAACAACATCGCGCCGGCGCCCGGCCCGGAACGGGCGAAACCGGTGGACATCGTCATCTTCGGTTGTCCGGTCGCGACCTTTGAAGAGGTCCGCGAGATCGCCCGCCTCCTAAAGGGCAGGAAGGTGAAGCCGGGAGTGATGCTGTGGGTGCAGACGGATACACCCAACTACCACATGGCTCACGAATACGGAGACGCCAAGATCATCGAGGAGGCCGGTGGCAAGATCTACCACCAGACCTGCATGTGCATGAATCCGGTCCGGCACTACCCGCAAGGCATCACTATCGCCACGGACAGCTTCAAGTACGTGAAGCTTGGAGGCGGCTTTGGCATGAACTGGATCTTCGGTAACCCGCCGGCTCTCGTCAACGCGGCGGTTACTGGCGTGTTCACGCCAACCGGGCGCTGGGATTACTTTGCCCAGCCACGGCATGCGCGGCTGGCCAGCGAAAAGGAGCGCCCGCTTTACAGCCAGCCCTTCGTGGATTGAGCAACAGTTCGTTCTGTGCGAAGATGCCGGCGTTGCAGCGAATGCGGCTGGCATTCTGGCGGAGCTCGTGTCGTGAACGTAATGCAGTCTGTTTTTGATCGCCCAATGCTCGCGGATGGCCTGCGGACACATCGTTGTGGGCAGCAGAAATGCGCAGACGAAGTAGGCGATTTGACTCCTCGTGTGCCACAGGCCGGTGGCCGTGATGTTTGCTCAGAGCGGCGGGCGGCAAGCCGCGTCATGCGTGAAACGTCGCAACACCATTAAGGTCGAGCGAGATTGGTCTTCGGAGGAAGACGAACGTTCATGAGCAAGATCGAGTTGACCCAAGTTGAGCCGGCGTTCGCCTCGCCCATGATGCTGTTCCAAGTCCTGGATTGCGAAGTCCTCAACCGCCAGCTGGTCGAGGAGGCGCAGGCGATGCGGGCGCGTTCGCCCGGAGTGACCAGAAGTAATCGCGAGGGCTGGCACTCCGAGGACGATTTCTTTGGTCGCACCGAGCCCGGATGCACAGCGTTACGCATGCAGATCCTGGAAGCGGTGCAGGAGACCACCCGGTGGCTTTCGCCTCATTTCGATTTCGCCGCGAAACGGGCGCTCTGCCAGGGCTGGATCAATGTCAACCCGCCTGGCGCTTTCAACGCGCCGCATGATCACTCAGGTTTCGCGTTATCCGGCGTCTATTATGCCAGCGTGCCGCCGGAGGGAGGCAGCGGCGCGATCGAGTTCCTCGACCCACGCGCCAACGTCAACGCCTACACGATCGAAGGCGCCGCCTGCTTCAATCGTAAGTTCATAATCAAGCCGAAACCGGGAAACCTGCTGGTGTTTCCGTCTTATCTGACGCACTGGGTGCAGCCGAATGAGGAAGCGTTTGACCGGATCACGGTCGCCTTTAACATCCGATATCTCAAGCATTCTGATCCCGTGCCTTCCATAGATTGAGCAGGAAGAATGTCCAACCTATCGCGTCGCGATTTCGCCATGAGAGCAGGTCTGACAAAAGCAATCGCTTGGTTGCCTCTTGCGGCTGTCGTGTTGATGGCCACTGCGGTGGCGTTCGCGCAGGCGCAGTCCTCCCCCGGAGCGCCACCGCAGGCCGACAACGCCGAGAACCTGGCCAAACAAGTCGCTAACCCGATCACATCGCCGATCAGCGTGCGGTTCGAAAACAACTTCGATTTCAATACGGGGCCTGAAGGCGACGGCTATCGCTACACCATGAACTTCCAGCCGGTGATTCCGATTGCAGTCAACGAGAACTGGAACACGAACAAACCCCAGCCGTATATCTGGGGGGTGGGCCCAGTCCTGCTCATCCCCACGGCAGACAAGTTGCTGGGGACCGGGAAGTTCGGACTGGGCCCGACAGCCGTGGCCTTGAAGCCGCAGGGCAAGCGGATGTATGCCGCGCTGTGGAATTACATCTGGAGCGTGGCGGGACACGATGACCGGAAGGACGTAAACGCGACCTTTATTCAGCCGTTCGTAGCCTACACGACGAGGACCGCCTGGACTTATTTGCTCAACACGGAATCGAGCGATGACTGGAAGCCAGATGCCTGGTCAGTGCCGATTCACTTAGCCGCAACCAAAGTCGTCAAGTTCGGAACGCAGCCGGTCAGCATCGGAGGCGGCTTACGCTGTTGGGTCAATAGCCCCGCCAGCGGTCCGCACTGCTGCGGGTTCCGTTTTATCGTCATCCCGCTCTTCCCGAAAGAGGTGATGCCGACCTAACTGAAGACGGAGAACCATTCATGCCATTTCCACAGGAGAATTCCATGCGTATGCCCCTCGCTCGAGTGTCCATCTTGTCCGTCTGCGTCGTTGCGCTCTCGGCGGCGCCGGCGCGCGGTCAGTCGCCTACCCTGACGAGCGTGCCGCTCGTGCTCGTCACTAGTTCGTTCCACCCGGCCGACGGCCAGCCGCCAGCGCCGGTCGAGACGATGACCTTGTCGATTTACGGCGAGAAAACCGGCGGCGTGCCACTCTGGCACGAAAGGCAGATGGTCGCGGTGAATCCCGACGGACGATTTACGCTACTCATAGGATCCACGCGGCCCGAGGGACTGCCGCTGGATCTCTTCGCCTCCGGCGAGCCGCGGTGGCTCGCGGTCCACGTCGAGCGTCCGGGAGAAGGTGAGGCGGGGCGCGTGCTGCTGGCGAGCGAGCCTGCGCTGCGCGCCTCGGATGCGAAGACGCTGGGAGCACGCCCAGTGTCGGCGCACGTGCCGGCGAGCACGAACAACTTCGTCTCGAAATTCATTAGCTCGCCGGCGGCCGTGATGAACACCGACGTCGGTGCTGGGGCCGCTGAGAACGTTCCTGCGGCTAAAACCGGGGACGCTCCGATGAAAGGCGCCGCCGAGGCCGGCAGCGCAGTCAGCCAGGAAGAGATGCTGTCTACGATCAAGCGATTGGCAATGCGGGTGGAGGAGTTGGAGAACAAGTTGGACAAAGGCACGACAAATGCCACGCCGAGTGTCGCGCAAGAAAATGCCGTCAAAGAAGCAGATTCCAAGCCGAGCGTCGCCGTAAAGGCCGTCAAAGAAGACGCCGTTGGGCAAGGGACAATCAACCCGGTAGAGACCGCGACAAACACTAATGTCGGTGCCGGGATCCCGCAGAACGGTCCTGCCGCAAAGCAGGGTTTGGGTTGGACAAAGGGGCCCTTCAAAATCGAACTTTTCGGGAGGGCCCAGCTGGACGTCATTTACAACTCGACGCGTCCCCTGGCGCCCGGTACTCCGTTTTTGCTGCTTCCGAAGTTTCCCGGCGGATTCAGCAACCCAACTATAGATATTAACGCTCGGCAGTCGATGGTAGGCGTTCTCTTCACGGGACCTAAGATCGGGAGCTTTCAGACTGGGGGGAGGATATCGGCGGTGTTTTTCGATCCCACCGTCGTCGCAGACAGCAATGGGTTTCTGCTGCAGCAATCGTACGGGGAGTTGTTCAACGATCAGTGGAGGTTCGCCGCGGGTCTGCAGTTCGATGTCTTCGCCCCGGGCTTGCCGACGCTTCTACCTTTCTCCTACTTAGGTGGCTCGGGCAGCCCCGGTAACTGCATCCGCGGCCAAATCCGGGTCGAGCGTTTCGTGAACATGGGCAGCGACTCCCAACTGACTTTGCAGGGAGCTTTAAGCGAGCCACGCAATAGCGTGATCACTCCGGGCGTCCTTCTGGACGAGGATAATGGTAAGCCGAACGTGGAAGGACGCATTGCTTTTGGCTTGGGAAAGGCGGCGCCCATCGGCCTGCTGAGGCAGCGTCCCATAGAGGTCGGCGTATCAGGCCTGGTAGGCCAGCTTCGCAGGACCGCCCCTCCAACCGACCCTCCGCGACGGGTCGTTTCTGACGTGTGGGGAGCCGCCGTCGACTTTCGAGTGAACTTGGCAAGCCGCTACGGATTTATGGGTGAAGTGTACGCTGGGCAGGCGCTTGGCAACTACAATGGCGGCATCCTCCAATCACTCGATGCCGAGACCTGGAGGGCGATCCGCTCGAAGGGCGGCTTTGTCGAGGGATACGTCTACCTGACGCGATACCTGCACAGTCACACCGGTTTCGGGCTCGATGATCCCAACAACAATGACCTCACAGTTGCCACTGCGCAGAGCTACAACAGCACGTTCTACAGCAATCTGCTCTGGGATCTCGGCGGGGAGACAAAGGCGTTCCGCATCGGGTTGGAGTTTACCTACCGTCAGACCGACTACAAGCAGGGATCCCTGTCCAACAAAGGATTCGGTGTGCAGCCCCAGTTCCGGTGGACCTTCTAGTGCCGAGCGTGCGAATCGCCGCCTCGGCCGCAAACTCCAGCGGCTTTGTTCAGAAGCCTCTAATCGGCAGTGAACCGGCGACGACACATCCAGGAACACGACTGCCCGGGTAAATGACAAGTAGCGCATCTAGAAAGCGGGCGAATTTTTCGTGTACCGCCGCCGAGCCCGTCCTGATAGCTGGCGAGCCCCGCGTCGGGGCCCCTCCGCATCGCGGGCAGGTCAGGAGGAACAGGAGGGATTCGTTCCATCTGCTGCCACCTCTCTTCCGCGGCCATCAGTTTGTCGCGGCATGCGGCGCAGGCCCCCGCATGGGTTAGAAGCGCCTCGATCTCCTCGACCGACAGAGATCCCACCACATAGTCCGCGATGTGCGCCGTGGCGTCTTGGCATTCCATATTGGTCCCCAGCAAGCCTCTAAACTTGACCAACCACTCGACATCATAGCCCCTTCAGCGTCGACCTGAGGTTTGTACATCTTCATAACGAAGTTGGTGCGTATCATCCAGTTACAATCTGTCGAGCTCGCATCCCGGCCGGTCTCATTGCATCTGGTCGAGCATCTCCGAGAAGGCCTTCTTCAACATCAATGCCTTCTTGATTTCAGTGGCTGTAACGTATGGATACTCCCCGTATTCCAGGAAACTCGGGCACTGGTGTTCGCGGACGAATTTGATGAATGCCGCGGCGTTCGACCTCCAGTCCATCGGAAATCCCTCGAGCTTCTCGAAAATCGTATCTGCGCCCATCCGACCAAATACCGCGATTGCGTCGTAGACGTATTTGTCGAGGTCTGAGTCGGCGATTGCCTGAAGCATGAAGTATTTATCCCCTCCTATGTCGAACAGAACCCATCGCAGGTAGTGCGCCCGGAGTGATGCGAGCACCCTGGGGTCGCCCTTCACCGCATTCTCGATGATGTTCCCGTACTGCCGAATCTCGTCCTCTGTCCCCGGCTTGATTTTGGCGATTATGGTCAAGCCGTAACCCGCGGGTGTCCTGGGGAAAATCTGGCCGTGTAGTCCCTGCTCCACGGTGAAGTAGCCTTCCTTCGGGATTGCCATCGCCTGCGGTTTTGACCAATCGTTGTCATTAGCCATATTGTTCTCCGTGAAATCTCTCTTCTCCGATCGGGGACGACTGCTTTTCACTTCCACTTCTTCTTCGGCCGGCGAATCGTTTTGCAATGCGAACGAACATTCATGTGGGCCAGCGCGAGTCTCGCGTCTCGGTCAACTCAATGATGCGTTTAGCGGCACTTGCGACTCTAAACGTTTGGCCTGGCGAATTTGCAGTTCGATGCTGCACCGACCCTGGAGTTCCTCCAGCATCCGTTGACGAAGTGGCGTCACAGCGCAATGACTTCGTCCGAAACCGTGGTGTCTTTTTGGAAAATGTGCTTATAATTGCGCATAAGTAGTTCCCGTTCGCGACCGTGCTCGCGACCCGCCCACGCGCGCCCCATGCCCGCGGTGTTTCCTTTCTAGTCGTTCATCCGTGAAAATCCGCATCGAAAACCCCACTCCGGGCGGTGCCCGCTTCACTTCGCTTGCCAATGCGAAGCGATATGTTCGTCAAGGTTGCGCACGTCTGACGCGCGAAAACACGCTTCGATTCCTCGATCACCATCATGCTCATCGCAGTGCGGAGTTGACCGCACAAGAACTCGAAGACCAGACTTGGCGATTCGGGGCGGCCGGCTATGACGCGCACGACAGAATGCTCACTCGAGCGAGAGCTGCGGCGGATTCCGATTGTATGACGCACAAGAGATGCTAAACGCATGACCGTCAGCCGATGGTTCCGAACCGTCTATCCGGCGGCCGCGGCGGAGACCAAGTCGATCGACGAGGCCGCATTCCATGCGCACGTAGTGAACGTCCTGCTGGTCGTTGCAACGATCGGCATCATTGTGGTGTCGTGCACGTGCCTTTCCGTCGTGCTCGAAATGCGTTCGATTCGTCGCGATCAGGAACAAGCGGCGGCAGCGTTTCAGAACGGTGTATTCAGCCGCTTCGACAGCCTTCTATGGAAAACAGATACATTCCTCACGATCGCGAGCGCGGCCAACAAGAGTCTTGCTGCCGGACTCACCCAAGTGCGCGTACAGGTGAAGGAATCCAGCGATGTCCAGAAGCAGTCGACGGCAGCCATGTCCCAGGCGACAACCTCCGTCGTCAAGGAATCTCTCGCAACGACGAACGATATGGTGCAGGCTGTGGTCGCGAAGGCGCCTCCGGTGGTTGAGATCAAAGCGGAAAAGCCGACCATCGTGGCTGCACCCCCCGCAGAAGTGAAAGTCGTGCCGCCTCCTGCCTCCTGCGCCGGCGGCGCCGCCGCCAGACGAGGTGCTGCCCGAACCTCCCAAGCGTGGGCATTTCAATTGGCTGAGAAGATTGTGGCCCTTCGGACGACGATGATTGAGGAGATCTGCTTTGGACACGACGCCCGAGCCGGAAGTAAAGGTAGGCGTCGGCGGCCCGGGCTGGCTGACCGCGCTTAAGACGCTGTTGGATTTGTCGTGGAAGATCATACCCGCTCTCTGGATCGCTTTGCAGTTCATTACGACCTCGTCGCAGACGTCGAAGAAGACCGAGAGCAACGAGAACAAAATTCAGATCATCGAGAACAACGTCAACAAGCTCGATCGCGATCTAGTCGAGACGCGCGCAGAGATCAAGTCCCTACACGATCAGATGGAAATGGAACGGCAGTTCTACTTGCAGACGCAGCAGCGGAAGTAAGTATCGAATGCGGATGACATGTCATGCGACTAGCGAAGCGTCCGTGTTCGTATCCTCTCTGCTCGGAGCTGGTCGAGAACGGTTACTGTCCGGAGCACGCGAATGAATCGACCGCACATCAGTATGGGCAAGCCAGGCGAGACGACCCGCAGCGCATGCAGACCAACTCGACACGTTGGCTCAAGCTGCGCAGGATTGTGTTGGCGCGAGATCCCGTGTGTAGGATCTGTGGGAATGCCGCGAGCACGGATGCGGACCACGTCGTGCCCATCCGCGAGGGCGGTGCCAAGTGGAGTCTCGACAACCTGCAGGGCGCGTGCCATGTGTGCCATAGCAAGAAGACCCGCCGGGAGGAAGCGAGCTGAATGGACGTCCGTGAGACGTTACGACGGCGCAGGCCGTCGCCGAAGGGGGTAGGGGGTCTCGGTTCCTCAATCGTGCGACCTCCTGACCCGTGCCCAACGTTTGCGTAAAAATCCGCAGGTTTTGATGTTTTTTGGTCATAACCTCTAAAAACGTGAAGAAGTCCACCACAATCAGCAAGATAAGCGAAGCCGGCGCATCCGAAGCCCAGGAACAACCGAAATTCGCCGGTATCGAAGAATGGCCGCTGGGCCGTCTCGTGCCCTACGCGCGCAATCCGCGCAAGAATGACGATGTCGTTGGGCGCATGGCCAGCAGCATTCGGGAGTTCGGTTTCAAGATTCCGATCCTGGCGCGGTCCAATGGCGACATAGTCGACGGGCACCTGCGGCTGAAGGCAGCCCAGAAGCTCAAACTGCCGACTGTGCCTGTGATGTTGTGCGACGAGTGGACCGATGCGCAGGTGAAGGCATTCCGGCTCATGGTCAATCGCTCCGTGAACTGGGCGCAGTGGGATGACGAACTGCTAAGCCTCGAGATCACCGAGTTGAAAGAGCTCGACTTCGATTTGAATCTGACAGGGTTCGACGAAGAAGAATGGAACCAGTTCCTGCAACAGGCCTCCGGCAACGAAGGAGACGGCGCGAGCGGATCGCTGCTGTCGCGAATGGACATTACCATCGCTGAGCCGAAGACGACAGTGGAACAAGGCGACGTGTGGCGGCTGAACGAACACGTTCTGATTTGTGAATCCGTAATCGATGGCTGGCCGATATGGGCTCCCCACCTGAAACAGAACGCTCTGTTCTGTCCATTTCCAGGACCGTTCGTTTTGTTGTCCGAAAAGGCCGCAGAGCATCCGCTTGTTCTAGTCCAGCCGGACACCTACATCGCAGGTCACATCATTGATCGTTACGTTGAAGTGAACGGTCCCACCGCCGCGGTGCGCGAACCGAAGGCGGCCGCAGCATGATTCACACGGGCGGACGCTGGAGTTTAGCGGAACAGAACATCTACTTCGTTGCTTCAGCCCCAGACACCTTGCGCCAGGCCGTGCAAACCCATCCGTTTATTCTTTGCGCGATCAATGAAATAACCAATGACGAGGATGTGGAGTGGCTGAAGACGATCGCGGCGAACCCGGACATACGCCTCTTCATCGACTCAGGCGTGTTTTCGCTGGCGAATGGACACGCCGTCGCGCACAACATCAGCATGGACGAAGCGCTTGCACTGGCGCCCACTGAGATCGATGGGTTTGCCGCTCTGTACGACAAGTATTGTTCGGTGATTGAGGCGTTGGGTAATCACGTTTGGGGTTACATCGAAATCGATCAAGGCGGCCGAGAGAACAAGAAAGTCACTCGGGCCAAACTGGAGGCGAAAGGCTTCAGGCCGATTCCGGTTTACCATCCATTCAACGATGGCTGGGACTACTTTGACGAGCTCGCCTCGAACTATGACCGCATCTGCTTTGGCAACATCGTCCAGGCCGATCCGGAAACCAGGAAGCGGCTGCTGGCGACCGCTTGGGAGCGGCGCCGTAAGTATCCGCATCTGTGGATTCACTTGCTTGGCCTCAGTCCGAACGAACGACTCAATGGATATCCAATCGACTCCTGCGACTCAAGCGCGTGGCTTATGCACGTGCGATGGTCCGACCGGTTCCATGCTGTCACTGCAGGCAAGACGCTGTCTCTGATTGGCTACAACATGTCCTATACGCTGGGGTCGGATCCACACGCGGAGACCGGGCACTTGAAAGCGCGACGACTCGGTGGATACGATGCACACTTCATTCAGCAGAACTGGCGCGGCATGGTGGCCGACTATGGCAGGGTGCTCGCGATAGATCCACGCACCGGGCAGGTTATGGCATGAACACAAAAAAAGCCGGGGCTTGCGGCCCCGGCTGGTTGTCGTCGTTAGGTGAGTTTTCGTTACTTGCCAACAGCGGCGGCGGCCGGTTCAGCGGTCTTCGCTGCTGCTTTGAGCGTCCGCTTCTTCGGTCCCAACTGGACGGGCGGCTTGTTCGCAGCTTCGCGGGCTTGGCGGTTTTGGCAACCGGCTTGGTTTCCTTCTCGACCTTGGCCGCGGCCTTGGCTGCCTTGCGCTCCAGGCGACGCTGGATGGGTGCTGTGTGCTCAAACGGGCGGACCGGCAGCCCGCACATGTCGAGGTGCGCATGAGTGATTCCACGAATAGCGCGACCGACCATAATCGTGTGGATCTTCAGGCCAAGCTTGTCCTTAATGGCCTGCATGGACATGTCCGGTTGCTTTGCCTTCAGTTTGCGGGCGGCAATCACTTGCTCCGCGGTAATCTTCGATTTGCCTTTTGTTTCTAGTGTCATGTTCGTTTTGAACTCCTTGATCCGAATGTCCTCCACTCTCTGGACAGAGGACAACCGATGCCCGGCAACCAAACGAAAATAATCGTCCGCTTTATCTCAGAAGGGTTCCATTACTGGCCAAACGCGGATGGCAAACGAGCCTATCTAGCAGCCCGACATCGGCACCTGTTTCACGTGCAGGTGGAAACGGAAGTAACTCACGATGATCGGGAGATAGAGTTTCATGATCTGCTCGACGACGCCCGGTCCTTGTTCCCGACCGGCGAGTTAGGAACGCAAAGCTGTGAATCGCTTGCGCGTGGCCTGGGAGAGCAGTTGGCAAAAAAATATCGGCGACCCTTCCAGGTCGCCGTGTTTGAGGATAACGAAGTAGGCGCGAGCGTTGCTGCGGTGGTGGACGATGTCAGTACTCTTCAGCCAGCATGATCGTGAGCACCCGGCGTGTCTGAGCGGGATCCTCAGGATGCTCACTGCCGAACTCCAGCTTGCGATCGTAGTAGTCGATCTTCCAGAACACGCGGTGGCCGTCATGCTCGAACGAGCCGAAGTCCCGCTCGCCGTGCGGATTGTTGCCTGGGTTGAACTGGTCGAAGGTCTCAACCAGTTCGCGAATCCGCGACTGGGTCGCAGTAGGCAGCGCTTGTATGCCCGGAGTTTGAACAAGCACCGATGCAACTCCCATGGCAGTGCGTGCCAGGTCGTTGAGCTCGGCGATCCGTTGTGTCTCGGTCAGGTTGCTCATTGGACATCCTCTGCCTGCTTGATGGTTACTGCGCCAGAGTCACGCGCGTACTTCGCCGACTGCGCCGGATGCGAAGAAGTACACGACAGTGTCGTCACGTTCTTCGCAGTCCTCAATGGCGCCGTCCGCATCCCGTGAGGCTTTCAGGATGATCTCGTCAGTGGCATCTACCGATAGTTTTGTTGGTTCCATTTGTTGTAAGTTCCCTATAACTACCGTCCAATGAACGACCTAGCAGAAACAATGACCCGAGACATTTCGGCGGGTCATGCCCGTGTTGCTGTTACTTGTACTCGACGACTAACCTTCGAAGCGGGCCACCGTGTGTACCAGCACGAATCAAAGTGTTCGCATTTTCACGGGCATTCGTACAAAGCGGAGATCCAGGCCTCTGGCGAGATGGATCGGATCGGGCGTGTGATCGACTTTGGCGTGCTGAAGCAACTGGTCGGCACCTGGATCGATGAGCACTGGGACCACGGCTTCTTAATCTGGGACATCGACGCGCAAGCATGTTCGGCGCTGGTGTCTCTTGGTCAGCAGAAGGTGTATCTCATGCCGTACAATCCAACCGCTGAGAACATGGCGAGACACCTGCTGGAGCATATTTGTCCGGATGTGTTGCGCGGCACGGGAGTCACTGTCACATGCGTCGTGATTCACGAGACGGAAAACTGTAAGGCCGAGGCCAGGCTGTGACCACCACAACCGAACATCCTATAGCGTCCACGGACGCAATCGCAAAAGACCACTATTGGATCAACGAGATGTTTTGCTCGCTGCAGGGTGAAGGCCTGCGCGCCGGCACGCTGAACCATTTCGTGCGTTTCTCCGGGTGCAATCTCACCTGTAAGACCGAGACACACGGATTTGACTGCGACACGGAATTTGTTTCGGGCCGCAAGATGACCGCTCACGAGATTCTCGGAGAGATGCAAACCATCAACCAGGAATGTAAGAACGTCATCTTCACCGGCGGCGAACCGCTCCTTCAGCTAGACCGCGGCATTGTGCGGCTGTTAAAAGAGCACGGATACTTCCTGGCGATTGAAACCAACGGATCGAAAGCTCTACCAAAAGGAGTGTGGCTAGGTCCGAACGGGCTGGACTGGATCACGTGTTCGCCCAAGGTGGCGGAACATGCTGTGCGGCTTGAAGAGGCGTCCGAAGTCAAATACGTGCGCGGCTACGGTCAAGGAATCCCCAGACCGGCCTGCCGAGCGCAGCACAAGCTGTTATCGCCTGCGTTCAACGGCATGGAACTCGACCGGCGAGCAGCCGACTGGTGTATCCAACTTATTCACGAGAACCCGGACTGGCGACTCAGTCTCCAGACTCATAAGTTCATCCATGTTCGTTGATGCCAAAGAGCGTCTTCTGATGGGCCGAAGCCGTTGATGCCAAAACAAGAGCGTTTCGGCTGACCACATGCAGGTCCCCGTTTTCAAACTCGACCAAACAGGAGTTCTTGCTGCCTACTCGCCAAGATGCGACACCGCTGGCCATACAACGGGCATCCGTCCGGACCAAATAGTTCTGTCCTGCGAAATCGATAAACGTATGGAAACAGTTCCATTGTTGAGACCTACATTTTCCTCAACGCCAATCGCACACGCCAACGGCATTGCAACGGCGCCGCCGGTCTCGCCGGCTTCACTGATGGCGAGCGTCCTTGTCAGCCTGGGAGTGCAACTGGATGGCGATCTCGCAGAGACGCCGGCACGTTGGACACGCGCGTTTCGTGAAATGACGTCCGGCTACCTGGAAGACCCGGCGGAGATTTTGAGCAAGAGATTCGCGCAACCAGCAGCAGATGAGTTAGTCTTGCTCACAAATATTTCGTTTGTCAGCCTATGTGAACACCACCTGCTTCCGTTCTCTGGCGTTGCTCATGTGGGTTATCTGCCTTCCGGGTTTGTGGTCGGAATCTCAAAGCTAGCGAGACTTGTCGACTGCCATGCAAAACGTCTGCAGATACAGGAGCGCATGACGCTAGACGTCGCTAAGGCGATCGAGACTCATCTGGCAACGACGGCGGCCGGGTGCATTATCGAAGCCACTCATTCGTGCATATCGTGTCGAGGAATCAGGAAGGCGGGAGCAAGTATGACAACGTCTTGCCTGCTGGGGCGTCTGCGCACGGATCCGATGATGCGGTCCGAATTCTTGTCACTGGTTGGTAAGTAGATGGGTCTACGAGGACCGGCACCGAAGCCGACAGGGCTGCGGCGACTGGAAGGAAATCTCAGTAAGCGTCGATTGCCGCAGCATGAGCCGCAGTACGAGCGAGCGCTGCCCGAGAAACCTAAGAAGATGAGCCCGGCTGCCAGACGTATCTGGGACGAACTGGTCTACGAAATGGCTGGCGCCGCAGTTCTGGCACGTGTTGACAAGTGGGCGCTCTGGCAGGTGTGCGAAGACCAAGCGCTTCTAAACGACATATATGCCGGATTGCGGTCCACCGCAAAAGCAATCAAGGATAAGGCCGAAGCGGAAGGAAAGATGCTGCCCGGTGGCGAGCTCATGGCACTGGTCGCTATGACGCAAGGCAGACTGGCAATGCGTGCGATTCGGGACCTGGCGGGTCGCGTCATCATTCAACGCCGCGAGTTCGGACTGACGCCCTCGTCCCGCTCCCGCATCGAGACTGCCGGCGAGGCGGCTGCGGTCGATTCACTCGAGCTAAAGCTGTGCGGATGAAAGGTACGTTTTGATCGTGTTCGTAATCAGCAAAAGCCAATATGCCCAGCTTTGCGCTGTCCTTCACTCCATCACGGAGCAGGTGGACAAGATTTCCGGGCAACTCAACCAACTACTAAAGGAGCAAAACATTATGGGTGCAGACTTGACAGCGCTACAAGCGCAGGTTCAGACAAACACGGAGGTCGAGGCATCGGCTGTCACGCTGATCCAAGGCATCGCGCAGCAACTCGCCGATGCGAAGACCGATCCAGCCGCGGTACAGGCGATCGCCGATCAGCTGAACACATCGGCGACAGCTTTGGCAGCTGCGGTCGCGGCCAACACTCCCGCTTCGCCGGCTCCAGCAGCGTAACGACTGTGTGGCGATCTACAGGCCTGACACTTGTGGCTACTGCAGTGCAGAGACGTGGTGCGAGATTCGAGCAAACGGCAAGCCACAGTGCCGGGCCTGTAAGATCGAACGGTTCTATTCCGAGATTCTCTATCCGCCGCTCAATTACAAGCTCATCTGGTGGCATCGAAAGGCGCTGCGCGATCTGTACGGCACGGTCCGGATCGAAGATGGCAGGCGCCGATACGAGAACGCATACATCTCGGTTGCAAAGCAGAACGGCAAGTCGTTCCTGGTCGGCGGACTGCCTATCTATCACCTGCTGATGGAAGACGAAGTGAATCCAGAAGCCTACGGCGCGGCCGCTGCGAAGGAGCAAGGCGCGCTTGTCTTCAAGGCGGCGGCCATGCTGGTTAACGCGAATCCGGATCTGCGAGCACGGCTGAAAGTGCTGCCCAGTACGAAGCGCATCATTCGTCGCGACGGCCATGGCACTTATCAGGTGCTGTCCGCAGACGGTGACGTGCAGGACGGTATCCGGCCGAGCCTACTGATCCGCGACGAAATGCACCGCTGGAAGACCCAGCGTGCCGAGACGCTGTACGACGTCACGACCAAGGGTCAGATCTCCCGAGAAGAGTCGCTGGACATCGCGATCACGACTGCCGGTGCAGAGTACGAATCACCGCTTTGGTGGCGTGAATATCAACATGCGAAGCAGGTTCTCGCGGGCTCGCTGCAGTCAGACACCTTCTATGCGCTGGTCCACGAAGCGGACGCGAAGCGGGTCGAGGAGGACCCGGAATACTGGAAGTCACGAGAGGCGCGCGTGGCGGCGAACCCGAGCCATGAGGACCTGGGCGGTTTCCTCAGAGACCGGGCGATCGTCAAAGAGCTCGATAAGGCGCTGGCCGATCCGTCGGAGCGGTCCAAATACCTCCGCTATAACCTAAACGTCCCGATCAAGGCGCAGGAAGACCCGATCATCGACATGTCGAAGTGGCAGGCCTGCGGCGGCGGCGTCAATCTGCGGGAATGGCCCGAATACGACGTCGATCTGTTGATACGCAAATGGAACCTGCTTGAGAAGCCTTGCTGGGTCGGTGTAGACGCATCGTGGACCACGGATCTCACGGCAGCCAATTTCGTCTTCCCGCCTTTCGAGGGTACGTGATGTCTGGACTTGGCTCGCGTTCGCGTGGATGCCGAAAGAGCGGGTGCCCGAGCTCGAGCGCATCTGCCGCGTTCCGTTTGCCGACTGGATTCGCCGCGGATTCATCCAGGCGACGCCGGGCAACGCGATCGATTTGCGGGCCGTGAAGGACCGTATTCGTTGGGGACGAGAGATGTTCGAGCTTCGCGAGCTCGCGTATGACCGCTTAAATTTTCGGACGGAAGCGATGAGCCTGCTCGACGAGGACGGAATTCAGGCCGTCGAAGTGCAGCAGACGTTCTTGCATCTGAGCCCGCCGACGAAGTTCCTGTTGAGTTCCTATGTCGATGGCAAGATACGGCACGGCAACAATCCGCTGATGAACTGGATGGCAGGCTGCCTGCAGCTGCAGTACGACCACAAGGACAATTGCCAGCCGTCGAAGCCCGAGCGTCTGAAGTCGAGCAAGCGGATCGACGTGATGGCCGCTGGCGTCACGGCCTTGAACCGCGCGCTGGTGGCGAAGCCGCAATTCCGCAAGTCGGTCTTCGACCAGGGAACGGTCGTTTTGCAGTGAGAAAGATCGCGCTCGACGACGTTGTCGGCGTAATCGGGCTTGTATTGATGGTCGCGGGTGTCGCGTGCTGGTCGCGGCCAGCGGCTTTGATTCTGTGCGGATTTATCTTGTTCGCCGGCACATCCGGTCTGTATATGGCGGCGCATCGGCTCTTGATCGGCTTCGTCAACCGGCACGGCGGCGCGATGAGAAAGCACACTGATGGGGATATTCGCAGAGCTTCGTAGCAGCCTCGAAAACCCACAAACGCCGTTGAGTTATCCGGCCGAGTGGCTGCTCGACATGTTCAATGGCGGGCGAACCGACTCGGGTATTCGCGTCTCGGAGCTAACGGCGTTACAGGTTTCGACCATCTATTCCGCAGTCGATCTGATTTCCGGAGGCCTGGCCTCGCTGGATTTGAACGTGTACGAGCAGCTGCAGCCGCGGGGCAAGCGGCTCGCGTGGGAGCAGGATTTGCACTGGCTGCTGCACGACGAACCCAATCGAGAAATGACGGGGTTCACGTTCGTGAAGACGATGCAGTGTCATGCGCTGCTATGGACGAACTGCTATGCGGAGATCGAGCGCGACCAGGTGAACCGTCCTCTTGCTCTGTGGCCGAGGAATCCTGCCTCGACACGTCCTGTTCGGCTGACGGCGCCGGCGAACATCGACGGCGATGTCTTACCGCCGGGATCCATGGTCTACGCGACGACGGACGGCGTGAAGCCTGGAAGTCTGCAGAAGGAACGGTACATCGCTGCCGAGAACATGATCCATATCCCCGGGCTTGTCGCTCGACGGCCGGATCGGCAAGTCGGTCATCGAACTGACGCGCCAGGTGATAGGCCTCGCACTGGCTGCGGAAAAGTTCGGTGGCAAGTTCTTTGCGAACGGCATTCGTCCGACCGGCGTGTTCGAACTGCCGAACGACATGAATCCTGTCGCTGTCGAGAATTTCAAGCGGTCGATCCAGGAAGCCTATGGCGGCGAGAACATGCTGCGGCCGCTGGTCGCCGAGAGCGGAATCAAGTGGCAGCAGTCGGACATCAAGCCGAACGACGCGCAGTTCCTAGAGACGCGCCGGCACCAGCGCGAGGAGATCGGGGCGATCTTCCATGTTCCGCTGCGCATGCTGGGCGACTCGGGCAAGGTGAACCGCGCGAGCTCGGAGCAGGAGGCGATTGAATTTGTCCAGTACACGCTGCGGCCTTGGATCAAGGCCTGGCAGCCGGAACTCAAGCGCAAGTTGTTCCCGCAGGTGGGCCGCTCAGCGAACAAGTATTTCCCGGCGTTCTATTTCCAGGATCTGCTGACACCGGATGCAGACTCGCGCGGCAAGCTGATCTCGCTGCTGAAGCAGTGGGGCGTTGCAAACTCAGACGACATCCGCGAGAACTTCATGGACTGGAACCCGATCTCGGGTCCTGCCGGCGAGCGTTACTGGATGCCCGTGAACATGACCGACGCGGCCGCGCCTGTACCGTCTTCTGTACAGCCGTCACTTCCCGCCGCCGAGAAACCAGATCCGGACCAGGAAGCGCAGCGCTACATTCGGACCTATTCCTTGCTCTTTGGTGACACCTTCCAGCGTGTTTTAGCTCGGCATAAGCAGGATTTGCGCAACTTTCAAAGGGCATTCTTGCCTGTGCTGACGGTCATCGCGGAGGCCATCAGCCAGGCGAATTCGATCGATTTCCGCATGGACGGGACGTATCCGACCGAGGCCGTCCAGAGCTTCCTGCTCGAATACGTCGGTCAGATGCATGGACGCTCGGGCGAGTGGAAGAACGACAAGCAAACAGCCGACGCCGAGCTCGAGCAGGCGGTTCGAGCTATTCAAACCGCCGTGCGTCTGGACCTGACGCCGACACCAACCCAAACCAAAGTGAACGGAGAATTGACATGGCAACAGTAAAACGGGAGGTTCGTACCTTCAGTGGGGCACGGATTGGTGCTCGGCAGGAAACAGATAAGCCTGGCGCCAAGGGTCACGCCGCGGTGTTTAACCAGATGGCGGATCTCGGCTGGTTGAAGGAGACGATCAAGCCAGGCGCATTCAAACGAGCGATCAGCGACAAAGCAGGACGTGCGCTGCCTTCTCAATCACGACAGTAACGTCGTTTTGGGCCGAACGAAGAACGACACGCTCTCGCTCAACGAGGACGAGGAAGGTCTATTCTTCGATTGTCAATTTCCGGGCACTCAGGCCGCACGAGATTTGAGTGCGCTGCTGGACCGTGGCGACATCGATCAATGCTCGTTCGGCTTTACGGTCCGAAAACAGACCTGGCGCGAAAACGTCTTGGACGATGGCGGCACCGAAATCATCCGCGAAATCGAGGACGTGGACCTCTTCGATGTTTCGCCCGTCACATTTCCCGCCTACGAGGGCACAGACTGCGAGCCGCGATCGCTCTGGCCGGATGGAATGCCGGCTGAAGTTCGGGCCCATCGACCGATCAAGCGCAACGACGACTGCGAGTGTCAAGGGCGGAGTAAAACTAGACCACCGGGGCGGAGAGAAACTAGACCACTTCCCGCGTGGGGTGGGTCTTTGCTTTGAGGGATTTGCGGGGGCGGCTGGAGCGTAGGCCTGCGACCCGCTTTGCGGGGCGCGTTTAGGCCGGAGCGGAAGCCGCCCTCGTAAATCGGCGCCGGGAGTGGAGTCAGGGGGCGACTAGGAACGAGGCTTGGGGGGCCGCTTCTGCTTGCTGTCTTTGAGCCGGTAGCTTTCCCCGTTCATCTCCAGGATGTGGACGTGATGGGTGAGCCGGTCCAGCAGGGCTCCCGTCAGCCGCTCGGATCCGAACGCTTCCGTCCATTCGTTGAACGGCAGATTGCTGGTGACCAGCGTGGCGCTGCGTTCGTAGCGACGGCTGAAGACCTCGAACAGCAGTTCGGCGCCGGTCTTGGACAGCGGCACGAAGCCCAGCTCGTCGATGATCAGAAGCTCGAAGCTGGAGAGCATTTTCTGAAAGCGCATCAGGCGCCGTTCGTCCTTGGCTTCGATCAGCTCATGCGCCAGCGACGCCGCGGTGGTGAACCGGACACGAAAACCCTTCTGGCAAGCGGCCAGACCCAGGGCCAGTGCGATGTGCGTTTTCCCGGTGCCCGAGTTTCCCAGCGCCAGGATGTTTTCCTTGCGCTCGATGAACTCGCAGCGGGCCAGATCCAGCACCAGCGACTTATTTAAGGATGGGATCGCCAGGAAGTCGAAGGTGTCCAGACTCTTGACCACGTCGAACTTGGCCTGGCGGATGCGGCGCTCGGTGGCGCGCCGTTCGCGGTCCAGCAGTTCCAGTTCACTCAAGCGCAGCAGGTAACGCGGAAAGTCCACACCCTCGGCGGCGCACTGCTGCGCGACTTTGTCGTACTCGCGCAGGAACGTCGGCAGCCGCAGCGTTTTCAGATGATGTTCGAGCAAGACCTGGGGCGTGTCCATCATCAGCCACTGCCTCCAACAGCGACAGGTAATCGGCGGCCGCGGTGGTCGCCACTTGCGCCAGCGGCAGGTGCGGATAGTTCTCCAGATCCAGCCGCGCCGGCCGCCGCTCGATCCGGCACAGCAGCAGGTGCTTGACGGCATCGAACGAGATCGTCCCCATCCGCAGGGCATCCTCGATGGCCTGCGCTACTTCCGCCAGCGCGAACGTCTCCAGCAGCCGCAGGACTTGTACGAACTCGCGCTTGCCCTTCTTGCCCAGACGCGCTTCCATCAGGCGGCGCAGCTGTGGGAAGCCTTCCGGCAGAACCCAGCCAGCCAGCGGCGCAGCCTGGTCCAGCGCATTCGGCTTCTGCTCCAGCAGCGCCAGGTAATGCAGCGGATTGAAGATCATGTCTTCGCGTTCATAGCTTCGTGGATGGCGCGCGATCACCTCGCTCGCCGCGCAGATCACCACTTCATGCACGAACCCTTTCACCAGCACTTCGCGGTGTCCCCACTCAACCGGCACCGAGTAATCGTTGGTGCGATAGCGCACCAGCGACATCGACGTCACCCGCGTGGATCGCTTGTCGCAGGCTTCGTACGGTGCTGCCGGCAAGGGCAGCAGCCGCTCCCGGTCTTTCTCGAAACGCTCGCCGATCGTCTGCTGGTGTCCCCGCAGTTTGCGCTCGCGCCGCTTCTGGCATTGATGGAGCAGATGCGCGTTGAACTCCTCCCAGGTGGCGAATCGCGGACGCGGCACCATGAAGTTCCGCCGCGCGTAGCCCACCAGCCCTTCCACCTTCCCCTTGTCGTTGCCCTTGCCCGGACGTCCGAACTTCTCCGCGAACAGGTAATGGCTCTGCAGTTCGGTGAACGCTCGTGTTTTCATCCGCGTCCCATCGCCCAAGATCCGCGCCACGGCGATCTTGGTGTTGTCGTAGAGGATCGTGCGCGGCACTCCGCCGAAGTAGGCGAAGGCGTGGTTGTGACCTTCCAGGAACGCTTCCGTCGTCTCGGCCGGAAAGGCCATCACGAAGCAGTCATCGGACTGCGGCAGGTCCATCGCCAGGTAGTGCGCCTTGCGCTCCACCCCGGCGATCACCACCATCGCTTCGCCGAAGTCGGCCTGCGCGTCTCCCGGCGGATGTTCCAGCGGCACGAACATCTCGCGCTGACTCAGCTTCCTGAGCCGCACGTAGTCCTTCACGATCGTGTAGCCGCCCGTGTAAGCTGTGCTCGTCGCGCAGCCGCTCGAAGATCCGCTTGGCGGTGTGACGCTGCTTCTTGCCTTCCGCCTTGTCGTCTTCCAGGATCTGGTCGATGATCCCGACCCAGGCGTCCAGCTTGGGCCGGCGCACCGGCTGCTGCCGCCGGTAGCCCGGTGGCACCGAGTACCGCAGCATCTTCCGCACCGTCTCGCGAGCCAGCCCGAACTGCTGGGCCGCCTCGCGTTCACTCATCTTGTCGACGACGACCGCTCGCCGCACCCGCGCGTATAACTCCACTGTGTACACCTCTCCGGTGTTCCACAAACACAACGTTGGATATGTTTGCTGGAACCAGTTTCCCGGCGGTCTAGTTTCTCCCGCCGCAACGCCGCTCACGCGGCGTTTACTGGTCTATTTTGACTCCGGCGCTTACACTCG
>CAVRLR010000010.1:0-387403 GCA_963722155.1 Bryobacterales bacterium
TCGTGACACCGACCTCCTTGTGAAAGCGCACCAAAGTGCGCCATCGAAAGGAACGACACTATGAAATTCATCCTGATGATGGGAATGAAAACCGACCAGAGAGAGCCAGTCCACGGGGATCATGACGTGGCCAAAGGAGGATATCCAGGCGCATATCCAGTTCATGATGGGCTTCAATAAACAGCTGAAGGCGGCAGGAGAACTGGTGTCGGCCGAAGGGCTCGCCTGGCCGGATCAGGCCAAACTGGTTCGGGCAGATAAAGACGGCGCGCCGGTCACCGATGGCGTGTTCCCCGAGTCGAAGGAGTTCCTCATCGGCTACTGGATCATCGACGTCGAGAGCCCGGAGCGGGCTTATCAGGTTGCGGCCCGTGCGTCGGCTGCTCCCGGGCCAGGAGGCGCGCCATTGAACATGCCTATCGAAGTGCGCCAGATCATGAGCGGTCCACCGGAAGTGTAGGGAGCGGAGCACATTCGCATGACGGAATCCAGCTTCGAGCACTTGCTGCGAGAACTCGCCCCGCAGGTGCTCGGAGCAACCGTTCGCCGATACCGGGATTTCGCAGCTGCCGAAGACGCGGTTCAGGAGGCACTCGTGGCCGCTGCCACACAATGGCCGCGCGAGGGTGTGCCGGACAATCCGCGTGCCTGGCTCACGCAGGTGGCATCCAGGCGGATGACCGATCAGATTCGCAGCGATGTGGCTCGCCGGCAGCGTGAGACCGCGGCGGCCATGGAGGCTGGCTACGTGATTCCGGCGCCGGACCCCGGGAGCGACTCCGGTGAAGATGACACGCTCATCCTCATGTATATGTGTTGCCACCCGGCTCTGACCACATCGTCAGCGATCGCTCTGACGCTGCGCGCCGTGGGCGGTTTGACGACGGCAGAGATCGCGCACGCTTTCCTGGTGCCGGAAGCGACCATGGCCCAGCGCATCAGCCGGGCCAAACAGACTATTAGGGAATCTGACGTTCCGTTTCGAATGCCCGTTCGCGAAGAGCGGCACCAGCGGCTTCGGGCCGTTCTGCACGTGCTTTATTTGATTTTTAACGAGGGCTACACGGCAAGCGAAGGAGAGCAGCTCCAACGAGCGGACCTTGCTGCTGAGGCGATCCGCCTGGCACGAGTGGTTTACACAAAACTGCCTGAAGACGCCGAAATCGCGGGCCTTCTCGCCCTCATGCTGCTGACCGATGCCCGCCGTGCCGGGCGTAGTCGGGCCGCAAAACGAAGTGATCCCTCTAGACAGACAGGACCGTAGCTTGTGGGATCGAACGCAGATTGCGGAAGGCGTCGAACTGATCAGCGCGGCGCTGACACGCGGAGCGGTGGGTCCGTATCAGCTGCAGGCCGCCATCGCCGCAGTCCACGACGAGGCTGCGACTGCAAGTGACACTGACTGGCCGCAAATTCTCGCGCTTTACTCCGTTCTGAAGAGAATGGTTGACAACCCGATGGTGACTCTGAATCACGCTGTTGCGGTCGCGATGGTTCACGGCCCCGGAGAAGGACTGCGGCTGATCGCGGAGCTCGATGCCACGGGTCGGCTGCGCGATCACCACCGGTTGTACGCGGTACGCGGGCACTTGTTGGAAATGGCGGAGGAGTTAACCGGCGCGATCGAAAATTACCAGGCGGCCGCGGCTCGCACAGCCAGCTTGCCGGAGAGGAACTATCTGCTTGCGCAGGCGGCGCGACTCAGGGATCTGCAAGGACGTTAACCGGAGGACACCATCGATGGCTGTTGTCTGAGCAGGTCTGGCCCGATGCGCGGCGTGTTCGTGCACGTTTATAGCCCTTGTTATATACTTCCCGCGAGCAGGGGCACCGGAGGCAGAATGATCCCTTGACCCCTGGCGAATAACATGACAACTCCCGATGTGATTTGGAAGGGCGGCAGATTTGGCAGCACGTCGCGACGCGATCCGTGGTGGGCTTCACCTATGGCTGTCTTTCTCGGATTCGGCGCGTTTCTGGTGTACGCCACGTGGGCGGCCTTTCAGAACGGCTACTACACCTACGGTCCCTACATCTCCCCTTTCTACTCACCCGAGATCTTCGGCAACTCCCCACACGCGCTGTTGGGTGGGAAACCGCACTGGTTTCCAAGCTTTCTCCCTTTTTCGCCGGCGCTGCTGATTCTTTGGATACCCGGCGGCTTCCGCCTTACTTGTTATTACTACCGAGGTGCTTACTACAAGTCATTTTGGGCCGATCCACCAGCGTGTGCCGTGGGCGAGCCGCGTAAGACATATTTGGGAGAACGAAGCTTTCCGCTGATCCTGCAGAATTTCCATCGCAACTTTTTGCGGCTCTCCTATCTCGTCTGGGGCTTCCTCGTGTACGACGCCGTTAAGGGGTTCTTTTTCTCCAATGGCTTTGGAATAGGCATCGGAAGCATCGTTCTAGTAGTCAATGTTCTACTTCTAGCCGGATATATCTTCGGCTGTCACGCGTTCCGGCACCTGGTGGGAGGCAGTATCGACCAGATGTCGGAGCATCCCGCGCGGCACAAACTCTACGATTGCGTGAGCTGTTTGAACGCGAAGCACAAAGCATGGGCGTGGGCGAGTCTATTCTGGGTAGCATTTGCCGATATATACGTCCGCCTCTGTGCGATGGGGATTTGGCATGACTGGAGACTCTTATAGATGCTGGAATTCCAGCGGTTCTCCTATGATGTGCTGGTCATAGGCGCGGGCGGAGCAGGATTGCGCGCCGCAATTGAAGCGGCGGCACGGGGCATCAAAGTAGGAGTGGTTTGCAAATCGCTGCTAGGCAAAGCGCACACCGTGATGGCTGAAGGCGGTATTGCTGCTGCTTTGGCCAACGTCGATGATCGTGATAACTGGCGCGTGCATTTCGCCGATACGATGCGGGGCGGCCAGTATCTGAACGATTGGCGCATGGCGGAGTTACACGCCAAAGAAGCGCCGGAGTGCGTACACGAACTAGAGTCGTGGGGCGCGCTCTTCGATCGCACCATTGATGGCCGGATTCTTCAGCGCAATTTTGGAGGCCATCGCTATCCCCGGCTTGCCCATGTCGGCGATCGCACCGGCCTCGAGATGATCCGCACACTTCAGGATCACGGCATCCACACCGGCATGGAAGTGCACATGGAATGCACCGTGCTGAGCCTTCTGCTGGATTCGGGACGCATCGCAGGTGCATGCGGATACGACCGCGAGAAAGGGCTTTTCTATCTGTGGCAGGCGAAAGCAGTGGTGCTGGCCACAGGGGGAATTGGGCGCGCCTTCAAGATCACCAGCAACAGTTGGGAGTACACGGGAGACGGGCACGCGCTGGCGTATCGGGCCGGAGCGGAACTCAAGGATATGGAGTTTGTGCAATTCCACCCGACAGGTATGGTTTGGCCGATTAGCGTGCGGGGCATCCTGGTAACCGAGGGCGTGCGCGGGGAGGGTGGCGTGCTCCGCAACAAAGACGGCCGCCGCTTCATGTTCGACGAGATCCCCGACCTCTACAAGCAACAAACCGCGGACAACGAAGAGGAGGGATGGCGCTACACGCAGGGTGACAAGAATGCCCGGCGGCCTCCTGAACTACTTACTCGCGACCACGTCGCCCGCTGCATTAATCGCGAGGTTAAAGCAGGCCGAGGCACGCCTCACGGCGGTGTCTTTCTGGATATCGCGTGGATCAACGAGCGCATGCCGAAATCGGCGGAACACATCAAGCGCAAACTCCCCAGCATGTATCACCAGTTCAAGCAACTCGCAGATCTGGACATCACCAAAGAGCCGATGGAAGTCGGACCTACAACGCATTACGTGATGGGCGGGGTCAGCGTGGATGGTGAGACGCAGATGTCGTCCGTACCGGGACTTTTCGCCGCGGGAGAAGTTGCCGCCGGCCTGCACGGCGCTAACCGGCTGGGAGGAAATTCGCTTTCCGATCTTCTAGTGTTCGGGCGACGCGCGGGGCGGTATGCAGCAGACTTCGCGAAAGACAACGGTTCGGTCACTAGTGACGAGTCCCAGCTTCAGGCTGTCGTGACTGCCGCGCTCAAGCCCTTTGACTACGGCTCTACCGGCGAGAATCCCTATCAGGTTCAATACGACCTGCAGGAATCAATGCAGGATCTGGTCGGCATTGTTCGAACCGAGAGTGAGATGGAACGGGCGCTGGAAATCATAGAACAGCTTGCGGCTCGGGCCGACCGAGTGGGTATTCCGGGCCATCGCCAATACAACAACGGATGGCACACGGCCCTGGATCTGCCAAATCTGTTGACCGTATCCGAGGCCATCACCCGCGCCGCACTATTTCGCAAGGAGAGTCGGGGTGCGCAATTTCGGGAAGACTTTCCAGACAAAGATCCTGACTGGGGCAAATGCAACATAGTGGTAAAGCGCGGCGCGGATGGCGCAATGTCTGTTGAGAAGCGCCTGGTTCAGGCGCTGCCCGATGAGCTGAAAGCCGTGATAGAGGAGATGAGATAGATGGCCACGCAAGCGACGTTTCGAATCTGGCGCGGAGATCCGTCCGGCGGTCAGTTTCAGGATTTCGTCACTCCGGTGGACCAGGGTATGGTCGTTCTGGACGCAATTCATCGCATCCAGGCGCAGCAGGCGCCCGATCTCGCCGTGCGATGGAACTGTAAGGCAGGGAAATGCGGCTCGTGTTCGGCTGAGATTAATGGAGTGCCCAAGCTCATGTGCATGACCCGGCTCAGCAATCTCAATCTGGAGATGCCGGTCATCATCGAGCCCATGCATGCATTCCCCGTGATCCGGGATCTGGTCACCGACGTGTCTTGGAACTTCAATGCGAAGAAGACGATCAGGAAATTCAGGCCCCGTTCGCCCGATGCGCCGGACGGCACTTGGCGCATGCAGCAGGCTGACGTCGAACGAGTACAAGAGTTTCGCAAGTGCATCGAGTGTTTTCTCTGCCAGGATGTGTGTCACGTCCTGCGCGACCACCACAAACACGACGAGTTCATTGGCCCTCGCCTCCTCGTCTACGCCGCAGCGCTTGAAATGCACCCTCTCGATACCGAAGACCGCGTGAGCGACTTAAGACGGAAGCACAATATTGGCTACTGCAACATCACCACTTGCTGCCGGCAGGTCTGTCCGGAGTCAATCACGATCACGGAGAACGCGATCATTCCGCTAAAAGAGCGAGTTGTCGACCGGTTTTTCGATCCCATCAGACAGTTGTTCCATATCATCTAGCTGAAAGGAATTCACATGTTCACGCTAAAACCCATTTCTCTCGACAGCGTGGACGGCTCGCTGGCGAAGGCTGAGCGTTACCGCTTGTTGAACGAACCAAACGAAGCCGAAAGCATCTGCCGCGACATTCTAGAGGTTTACCCGGCCAATCGGGAGGCCCGCGTCAGCCTCATCCTTGCCCTGACCGATCAGATGCACGAGGACAAAAGCGCATTTTCAAATGCCTTAACCGTGATTTCCGAACTCGTATCGGAGTACGATCGAGTCTATTATTCCGGGATCGCGTGGGAGCGCCGGGCTAAAGCACGTTACGCCGCGGCAACGAAGGGATCCGCTAGCGATGCTTACGATTGGCTTGTCAAAGCGCTCGGTCTATTCGAAGCAGCCGAGCGCGTGCGCCCAACCGGCAACGACGATGCGATCCTGCGCTGGAACGCATGCGTTCGTTTTCTCAATCGCCACAAAGAGCTTCAACCGAGCACAGAGGAGATTCCAGAGCCGGTTCTTTCGGAGTGAAACGGCCGGTCGAGGCGTACGGCTCGACGATGAGTTTCACCGAGAGTTCCGCTCCAGAGGGGGTCCGTGAAACGCCGCTGCATGCTGTCCACTTGTCTGACTTGCCGGCGATAGTTCCCTATGAGGCGTGAACTTAAAAGTCGCAATGTGCGTTAAACCGCGAAGGGCGATCAGGAAAGTTCCGATCACAGTACTCGCATACTCGCTATTTGCCGACTCTGCACGATGCGTGGCTCCTTTACATGTTGCCCCGGAAATCATAAAAGACGCGAATGAGGTTGCCATCAAGATCGGAGGCCATAAACTCGCGCAGCTTCCATGGTTTGTCCTCGGGCTCAGAAACTATCCTCGCTTGCCCGGCCTTCCACTGTGCGAAGAGTTCGTCTACCTCGGCCTTGCTGTCGAGATTGAGCCAGAAAAGAATAGGGCCAACGTTGCCATAGGACTCTCGGAGGGAGGGATTGGTCATAAACAATCTGCAATTGCCTCTCGAGATGCCCACGATGCCGCCGTGGTCGTCTCCCCAATCGAAGGTAAAGCCTAGCGTGTTGACATAATAGCCTGCGGCTTTATCAATGTTGGCCGCCGGAATTTCCGGGACAGGAGCTGGGAAGGTCATGGATTGTGGGGTTCATCGTAGCAGGATCCAACCTGGCACATCCTTATTTCCAGGGATAGTCTTTGTGAGCTTGGATAAATGCCCGAGGGATAGCAGAATGCCGGTTGGGCTAGCTTAAGAGTCCGGCCCTTAAGACGGGACACGCTGCAGGAAGCAGCGCGCCCCATTTTGCCAGATTTCGCTGGGCGTTAAACTGCCGCGGGCGCGGACTTGATCAACCCGGCGGCAATTTTGCGCAAGGTTTTCTCCGCGTTTTCTTCCTCGGCGAGCGATTGATTCAGCAAGGCCGCGACATCCGTCGCGCCTGTCTGCCTGGCGAGGCTAATGGCAGTGAGATACCCCGCCATCTCGTAATGCTCGACACGGCTTCCGGCCCCGATAATACCGATATCCAGGACGGCTTCCTCGCCTTCTTCCCCAAGCGCTTCTGCACCTTCCTTGATCACGCCTTCCATGCCCATGCATTTCTTACCCGTGGGTTTGGTTTCCAGCAATTGCGCCACGCGTTCCAACCGCGCCACCTGCTCCTGCGTTTCTTTCAGGTGCTGCTGAAAGGCCTGCCTGAGGGTCGCATCGTTCGCACCCTTCGCCATCTTCGGAATTGCCTTTACTAGCTGCTTTTCGGCAGAGTAAAGATCTTTGATCTCGTCTTCTAACAAGTCGCTCAGCGATTTTTTATCCGCCATCCAGACTCCTTTACACTTTCCATTGCAGTCAAAATCGAGGGACGCCCCAGCTCATCAGATACCGGCGGCCTTCTCCAAATCGCCGATCTTCTTTTGCACTTTTCCGACGGTCTTTTCGTCTTTGCCCTCGTTTTCGAGATTCGGGTTGTCGGTGGCGTGCCCGATCTCCTCTTTAACCTTCCCCTTTACCTCATTTACAGTGCCTTTGGCTTTGTCTTTGGTGCTTTCGTCCATGCAAATCTCCTCTGGCGTTGTTCGCCACACTAGAGACGCGGCCCTGCCGGATATTCCGACCTGCCAAATGTACCGTGCGAATAGCCTTCCGGCAAATAATTCTATATGGACATGGAATCTGCAATAAATCAGCAGTTGAATCGCAAGAAATGGGCTACCGCATTCTGCGTCCGAATGATTGGTCTGCCCGGCGCGACTAAGCCGGGCTGGACGTTCGATATCTACGCGCCCGAACTAGCGGCGATCTGCGTTTCTGTGATTTGAAGAGCAGCCGATGTCCGTTTTGATCCGTTGAAGCCGATGGGGGAATAATTTAGACGAGTTCCCAACATTCCTCTTCTCGGTCGCGAAAGAGCTCCGCTACCTGTCGGGCACCCAATTCTCGACGGCTTGTCCGTGGCGCATTTGATGGTGGAGAATTGCCGCAAGAACGTACTTCCGGATAAGTGTCCAATGCTCGGCAGAAAAGCCGGCTTTCAGCAGGGCGTCCTCTGCCGCATACATCTCGCCTTCGGTCCTTTGAATTCCCGCCTCGAAGTCCTCGAGTTCGCTGCTCATTTTGGCACTATGGTACTCCGAATGGGCCTCCGTTTGACCCTGGGAGAACTAGCAGTCATCGCAACGCCACCGAGAGCCGGTCTGGGCAGGGCCGCAAGAAGCAACACGGAAAGCAGAGCAGAAGACAAGCCAACGCTTGGGCTTCGCTCGCACGATAGAATTGCCCTTTGCGCCTCAGATGAGAATCAATAAGGCCGTCATCACGGCGGCGGCAAGGAATCAGCGCACGCTCCCGCTACAAACGCTTATCGATCGCGATGGCGAGGAGAAAACCGTTTTGCGCATTGTTCTGGAGGAGGTGCGCCGATCGGGGGTAGAGGAGATCGCGGTTGTTATCCCAGCCGGGGACGAAGCCTCCTTCGCACGCGCTGCCGGCGATCGCTCGATTCGATTTATCGAGCAAGCGAACGCCAACGGATATGCATATGCTGTACACCTGGCACGGTCGTTCACCGGGCACGATCCATTTCTCCACCTGGTCGGCGATCATCTCTATGCGGGGAACAAGGATCTTAGCTGCACCCGGCGGCTCGTGGAAGTCGCGGTGGCCGAAGGATGCGCCGTTTCCGCGGTCCAAGCTACTCGCGAAACATTGCTCTCACGTTATGGCGCGATTGGAGGGCAGCGCATCTCCGGCAAGCAGGATTTGTATCGCATCCAAAAGGTCGTGGAAAAGCCGACTCCGACGGAAGCTGAGCAGGAGTTGGAGATCTCCGGCTTGCGAGCCGGGCACTACCTCTGCTTCTTTGGCATGCATGTGCTGACTCCGACCGTCATGGAAATCCTCGAGCAACGATTGCAAGGGCCGTCGACGACGCAAACGACGTTCTCCGACGCGCTCTCGGAACTTGCTGCTCGCGAACAGTACCTGGCTTTGGAACAGACCGGTCGACGTTACGACATCGGGGCCAACTACGGGTTGTTCTGGGCTCAACTGGCGCTCGCCCTGGATGGACAGGACCGAAACAAAGTGCTAGCTCAATTGCTTGAACTGGTGGCTTTGCACAACACGGAAGCACGAGAGATCGGGCAGGGTACTTGAGCGAACTCGTCGGGATTATTACGTCCCCAAACCCGGAAGTTCGTAATCGCTCGGTGGACGAATTCTGCCGACAGAGCCCGACGGCCGTGCTGCTCGACGAGTGTGCAGCCCTCAATCGTTTTTGGCGCAGTCATGACAACCTGTATGGGCGAGTCCGCGCGCTCTTCTTTCTGTACTCGATCCACCGCTTCCATTTACAGAATCGGGCTGAGATTCAGGCTACGACGCTAGTTCCGTTTGCAGCCGTCGGTCATTTGCTAAGGCGCCGCTTTCCCGAAGCTCTTGAAGCACTGCAGCGAGCAGAGCAAGGAGTTGGCCTTAGCGCCGCTCTTTCGAGCGCCTATGCGGCTGCTTATAAAGGCCTGGCACTTAAAACACTCGCCGATCAAGTGCGCAGAAGCGTGAAGGCGGTGAGAGGCAATCAATGGATGTCTCGCATCGGGCACCCGGACGATTACCCGCTACGTATCCGCCCGGAGCTGCTGCACGGGACCGAACAAAGTGGCCGCTATCCCATCCTGAGAGAATCGACGCCCGTCCGCATGGATCTAACGCATAGCGCCTGGAGCGACATCTTCTTCCTGGGTATGGACTACCCGGAAGGCGCGCGTGTGCTGAACTGCTCCATTGACTTAAGCGTGCTCGGCAGCGGCGATTCCAGCCCCAAACCGCCGATCGAGGCATACTTTCGCGTGATCGACGAGCCGGTACTGCGGCTGACCAGCGTCGATCTGGGAGTTACCGCCGATATTACGACTTTTGCGGAAGTTTTCGACTTTGCGCGCGACTATCTGGGCTTACTAAAAGCGGCAGTTATCTCATCGGGAATCGTGCCATCAGCCATGGAGGGCGCGGTGCAGCCGCTCAGCTCCCTTCTTCGTCAACTAGTCGGCGATGGCCGCGGAATAGAACTGGTCAGTGTCGTTCGAAATATTCCGAAGGGATCCCGCCTGGCGGTATCGACAAATCTTCTCGCCGGATTGATTTCGGTCTGCATGCGCGCTACGAAGCAGACGCCTGAACTTTTTGGGCCAGTGTCAGAATCGGGACGGCGTCTGATTGCGGCGCGAGCCATTTTGGGTGAGTGGCTCGGCGGCTCAGGAGGCGGCTGGCAGGATTCCGGAGGCGTTTGGCCTGGAATAAAAATCATAGAGGGTTCCACGGCCCAAGAAGGTGATCCCGAATTCGGCGTGAGCCGTGGGCGGCTGCTACCGACGCACCACGTTCTCAGCACGGCTGAGATTTCTGAACGGGCCCGCGAGAAATTGCAGCATAGCCTCGTGCTGGTGCATGGCGGCATGGCGCAGGATGTTGGCCCGATTCTCGAGATGGTGACGGAGAAATATCTGCTACGTTCGCCCAACGAGTGGGCCGCGCGCGCGGATGCCATCAAGATACTCGACGAGATTCTGTCAAATCTGCGTGCGGGCGATATACGCGGAGTCGGTGCGGCGACGGAACGCAATTTCCTAGGTCCGATTCAGAGCATCATTCCATGGACGAGCAATCCTTATACGGAGACGTTGATCGAACAGGCGCGGGCCCGTATGAACTCGGATTTCCTGGGCTTTTGGATGTTAGGCGGCATGGCCGGGGGAGGCATGGGCTTTATGTTCAGCCCCGAGCGAAAGGCCGAAGCCCAAGATGCGATGCACCAAATCATGGTAGAAAGCAAACGCGAACTGGAAGACTCGGTGCCGTTCGCCATGCAGCCGGTAGTCTACGATTTCGCAATCAATGAGCGCGGCACGTTCGCCGAAATTCTCGACGGCGATCGCAGTTTGATGCCCCAAGGCTACTACGCGCTTACCGTTCCTATTTTGCTGCGGCAGGATCCGCGCATGATTCCCGCTAATCGACGCAGGGAACTCGATAGCCTGGCCGCCGCTTCGCGTGAAGGATCGAGCTATGCGGGATTTGTGCAAAGTCTTTTTGACCGGCTACTGCCATCGGCCGGTACCGCCGGCGAACAGGAGCAAACGTTGCTGGAACTGCTCAAAGCGCACGGTTTCGATCCCGTGGAACACGAAGCGATTCGAGCCGATCTGCAGAATGGGCGAATCGGACTTGCTCAGAATCGTATTCCGGTCAACACACGAATCGAAGATGCTCTACCGACAGATGTGTTCGATGCCCGTAACAGCATTGACGACCGTATGAGGAAACTGGGAATGGAAGCATTGGGCGAAGGAAGAGCGGCTGTTGTGTCGCTCAGCGGCGGCGCGGGCAGCCGCTGGACGCAGGGTGCTGGTGTCGTCAAGGCTCTGAATCCATTCTGCAAGTTGGGCGGCCGATATCGCAGTTTTATCGAACTTCACCTGGCGAAAAGCAGACGATCGAGCAACGAATGCGGAACTGTGATTCCGCACGTCATCACGACCAGTTATCTTACTCATGAACCTATTGACAAATATCTGAAAAGGACGGAAAACTGTGGTTATTCGGGGCCGGTCCTGCTGTCGCCCGGGAGAAGCATCGGGTTGCGCCTGGTGCCGATGGTGCGAGACCTTCATTTTGCCTGGGAGGAGGTAGCTCAACAGTCATTGGACGAGCAGAAGGAAAAGATGCGCGATAGCGTACGGGCGGCCCTTGCCCATTGGGCTCACAGTGCAGGAGAAGGATCCGATTACACCGACAATTTGCCGCTCCAATGCATTCATCCAACAGGCCACTGGTATGAAGTACCGAATATGTTGCGCAACGGAGTACTTCGTTCTCTTCTCGTCGCGAATCCGCGGCTGAAGTATCTTCTGGTACATAACATCGACACTACCGGAGTGGATCTTGATCCAGGCCTTTTAGGCCTGCACATGGATACCGGCGCCGCCATGACAGTCGAGGTGATCGCGCGTCAGGTAGAGGACCATGGGGGAGGATTGGCGCGCGTGGATGGGCGGCTGCGCCTGGTCGAAGGCTTAGCACTTCCTTCCGAAGAAGTGGAATGGTCGCTTTCGTACTACAACAGCAACACCTATTGGATAGACATCGACCAATTGCTCAGTGTCTTTTCACTCAGCCGGGCGATGCTCGGTAACGCGGAGCAAGTAAATAGTGCGATCCGTGGAGTCGCCAGCCGAATGCCCAGCTACATCACTCTTAAAGATGTAAAGCGACGGTGGGGAAAAGGGCAAGAGGATGTTTTTCCCGTGGCGCAGTTCGAAAAACTGTTTGTGGATATGACGGCGCTGTCCGAAATATCTTGCAACTATGTATCCGTGCCGCGGCAGCGGGGCCAACAATTGAAGGAACCCGCGCAGCTCGACGCCTGGGTGCGAGACGGTTCGGCACACTATGTGGAGAGTCTCGCGCAATGGAATAAAACACCGATGTAAGCTGTGCTATCAGTGCATAAACGGCTGCTCATCCTCTGGTTCACTGTGGCCGTTCTTCGGCCGCCTGAGCAGTTATCGGGCCAGTTCACAGACCCGCATACTTACGACAACAATCCTGTCGGAGTCAATGAACTCGAGTTGGGTTATGGCTATGCCCACTCCAACACCTCAATTGATACGTCGCTCGTCGTCAGCGGCGCAAAACTCAATTTGAATCTCGGGACCCTGGACTACACGCGTTATTTCGGGTTTCTCCACCGTCTGGCTTGGGTGGAAGGGATTGTTCCACTCGCCGGTCTCGAAGGCTCAATCACCGGGACTAACATCCAGGGATCCACCACCGGCGCCGGCGACTCCAGCTACGAAGTGGCAGTCTTGCTGGTGGGCGGCCCGGCACTCACGGTGAAGGAGTTCGCAAACTACAAGCCGACGACAACCGTAGGCGTGAGCTTCGCCGTTACTGCGCCCACCGGCCAATACGATCCCAACAAACTTCTCAACCTTGGTTCAGATCGCTGGTCGTTCAGGCCGGAAATTGGAGTCTCGCACCCATTCGGGCCTGAGCAGAAGTGGCAATTAGACGCTTACGCCAACTTGTATTTTTATACGGACAATACTTCTTATCACGGACTGGAAATCCTTCGGCAGCAGGCATCGCCCGGATTCGAAGGCCACATCAGCCATTATTTCGGCGACCGCGTCTGGGTCTCTCTCGATACACGCTATTCTTTTCGTGGCGATACGTTCATCGACGGCGCCAACCAGAACAATCCCCAACGGAATTTCATCCTCGGCAGCGAGGTGAATATATCTCTAAACGCTCAAAACGCGGTTGTTTTCGAATTCGCCAAGCCGCTGGTGGATAAGAATGGCCCGTCCTATACCGGCTTCACCGTGAAATACGACTACACATGGGGCAAAGGCTACCGGTGAACGCGTCGTGGCTTGAGAACTCCGGCCTGGCAAGCGGTTAGGCGTGAGGGCGGCGTCTGAACTGAGTGGGAGTCAGGCCCGTCGCGCTTTGAAATACTCGGGCGAAATGGTTCTGGCGCACGAAGCCCATGCTGAGGCTAATCTGGCCTATCGTGAGTTCACTACTGCGCAAGAGCGATTTTGCACGTTCGATTCTCTGACCAAGAACGTAGTGGTGCGGGCTCTGTCCCACGCTCTGCCGGAACGCTCTATTGAAGTGAAACGGGCTCATGGCGGCCGCTTCCGACAGCGCGGATAATCGAAGATCGTGATCGAGATGTGCCTGGATATAGTCGAGCACACGATTCAACTGGCGAGGTGAAATACCACCGCGATGAGGCACCAGGGCACGTTGAGTAGTGGCGTAGTTGCCGGCCAGCCGCATCGCGATGGCGTTGCTGACCGTATCGCCAAACAGGGAATTTGCAAGTTCATTGTCCGTGGCCTCATCGTGCAAGACCGATAGAAGACGTTGGAGCTGAAGATCGCGAAAGTGCCGGTTCTCTCGCAATTGAATGCCGCCATTTCGCGCGGAGACAGCCTCGGCCGCTTGCTCCAATAATGATTCAGTGAGGAGCACAATCATATGTTGCGGTTGCTTTCCAGAGCCGTCGTGCTTGTCCGAGCACGTGCCGTGACGAGCGCCGGCGGAAAATACAGCCAGGCTTCCGGGTTCCATGATGGTTGTGCCGGATTGAGTGCCGCTGCGCCATTCGTTGGCTATCACCGATCGCACTTGCAACCGGAGCAGGTGGGATGTGTGTTGGTGGGCACCGGACGAAGACGGCCCGATTTGACGAACCAGAGTTAAACCATTCCAGTTTCCGATCTTTTGGAACGTCTTACCCATCGCTGTCTTTCTGATGACAGCGCCGCGCCGGCAGTTGCTCTTTTCTTGCTCAGCTTGATCTGTTCGTAACACGGTTCCACGTGCTACCGAAGCCCACTGTGCCTGGGCAACATCAGTCGGTGTGTATGAACAGCGTATCTATTTTCACCACGAGCGAGGCTGCCACATTGCGTATCGATTGGACGGGCCAGAGGATAAACCTGTGTTAGTGCTATCGAATTCGATTGGCACAACTATGGGGATGTGGGATCTGCAAATTCCTGATTTGTCACGCCATTTCCGGGTTCTCCGCTACGATACTCGCGGACACGGGGCATCGGAAGTCCCGGGCGGAGCGTATTCCTTCGACCGGCTTGGGCGGGACGTAATCGAGTTGCTCGACGCACTAAGTGTCAACCGGGTGCATTTTTGCGGGCTATCGTTGGGCGGCATAGTGGGCCAGTGGCTGGGCATTCACACTCCGGAGCGGATCGAGCACTTAATCCTGTGCAATACGTCGGCATTTCTGGGTCCAGCGGAACAGTGGGAACGGCGGATTGTGTCTGTGCTCGAGGACAAGGACATGGTAGAAACCGCCGAGACGTTTCTTCGCAATTGGTTCCCGCCGAGGTGGCTGGATGCAGATGGGCCAACGATTGCCAAATTTCGGGCCATATTGCGCGCTACTAATCCCCAAGGAATCGCCGGATGTTATGCAGCCATTCGCGATATGGACATGCGCCGGACGATAGCGCTAATCAACTGCCCAACGCTGGTAGTGGCCGGCAGCGACGATACTGTCACGCTTCCCAGCCACAGCGAACTCATTGCGGCAACGGTACCGGGCGCAAAGCTAGTTGTCCTATCCGCTGTCCACTTGTCGAATATAGAACAGCCGCGCGCGTTTTTGAATGCGGTGCTCGAGTTCCTTTTAGTCTGACCTAGGCGCAACTCATGGATGCGAATTTTTCGTCAGCGGTGAGCCATTACGGCGGCAGACCACGCGTTACGTTTTGTGGAGAGAGATTTGAAACCTGTTCCCCCTCACGCACGTTCCGACGCGTTTCTAGTTGAACGCGGAAGCGGCCGGCCGATTCACGTGCTCGGCAACATGTGGTCATCAAGATTTCGAGTCGTGATACAGGAGGGGCGTTTGCCGTTTTCGAAGGGCACACGCGGCCGCTTGCGGGTCCACCGCTGCATCGCCACCGCGATCAGGATGAGTGGTGGTACATCATCGACGGCGAATACAAGTTCGAAGTTGACGGGCAGGAGATCTATGCCCGGCCGGGGAGCACAGTGTTTGCGCCACGCGGCAGCCAGCATACCTTCCAGAACATCGGAACCGTCCCCGGCCGTACGCTCACGACGGTGGTCCCTGGCGGCGTTGACATATTTTTTGAACAACTGGAGACCGCCGCTCCGCGCGGCACGGTCCCCGATCCGGCTAAGATACGCCCGATTTTCGAGAAGCACGGGCAAGAATTGCTCGGCCCGCCGCTCGCTTTGAAAGCGGTTCAGACGGCAGCCGGCGTCGCGGACTCATAATCGAGATACACTGGCGGCATCGGTTTCCGCCCATGAAAACATTATCGTGTTTCGTTCTGTTGTCGGCACTCCCTTTGCTAGCGGGTTCGGTTCGCGTTTACCAGACGAATAGCGCCGGCGACGACCTGGATGTGATCGATCCAGCCACGAATCAAGTAGTGACGAAGATCAAAGATCTGGAAGCAGCGCACGGCGTGACATTCTCGCCCAACGGCGCGCGTGCTTATATCACGTGTGAAGCCGATAGCACTGTCTGGGTGGTGGAGACCGGGAATGGGCACTTACTCAGCAAAATTCCGCTTAGCGGGCATCCCAACAATATCGCTGTTTCGAACGATGGACTTCGTATATTCGCGGCGATTGTAACGGCGCCAGGCGCCGTGGATGTCATTGATACGGGGACTCTAAAGGATGTGAAGACCATTCCGGTGAAAGGCAACACGCACAACGTCTACGTAACACCGGACGGCAAGTTCGTGGTGGCTGGATCGATCGTTGGCAAGAGCATAACGGTGATTGACGAGAGCACGCTGGAGCCGGCTTGGGATATAGAGTTCGACAGCGGCGTCCGGCCGATTGCGCTGGAGCGCGCTGCGGATGGGTCGACTTCGCGATTGTTTGTTCAGCTTTCCCGCGTGCACGGCTTCGCGGTCGTCGATTTTAAAACACATAAAGAGGTGCAGCGTATCCTGCTGCCGGAAAAGCCGCAGCGCGGGAATGCGCATAGCGATGCGCCATCGCACGGAATCGGCATATCGCCCGACGGGAAGATGTTGTGGGTGTGCAGCTCCCTGGCAAGCGGTGTATTTGCTTATTCGCTGCCGGATTTGAAGCTGCTGGGCAACGTGGCAACCGGATCGACGCCGGATTGGCTGACGTTCACGCCCGACAGTAAACTCGTCTACGTGGCGAACGCGGGTGACAATTACGTTTCGGCGGTAGACACCAAGAGACTCAAAGAAGTAGCGCGAATTCCAGTAGGGGAAGTGCCGAAAAGGAATGGCACGGTAACACTGCCTTAGTGCGCTGCTTTCACCCAGGCCGCAATGGCCTGCCAATCGGGATCATCCTGCGAAGCAAACTGGCGACCTCCCGAGTGAAATTCCGCGCCACCGGCGGAATGGGCGAGCGGTTGAATCAGCAAGATACTCGAGAGTGGTTCGCCTGGCTTCACAAGGTGTGACACCGTTTCAAAATTCTTGCGTGATTGTGCCTCGGTCCAGTTGGTGGCACCTTTATTCAACGGTTGCAAACGAAACGCATGATTGGCCGCAACATGACAAACCACGCAGCGTGCATGCGTCGGGCGCTTCTTGAGAAAGATCGGCTCAACGGTGGTTTTGTAGGTTTGATAGTCGAGCGACTGAGCGCCGGCTAACCCTGCTACGAGGACGAGGCCCAGCGGAACGGAGAGCATATTTCTTGCTAAGAGCATACTGCAAAGCAAACGCTTTCGATCCACCGCGAGCCAAGCCGTACAATTAACGGCATAAGTTGAAGGCACATGAAAATCGGAATTGACAGTTACTGTTATCACCGATTCTTTGGTGAGGTCTATCCACAACAGCGGCGGCCCGACCGCACAATGACAGTAGAAGACTTCATCCGACGCGCGCAAGATCTGCGGGTAGACGGTGTATCGCTGGAGTCGTGTTTTCTGCCGCGCCAGGATGTCGAATATCTGAAGAGTCTCGGTCAAATGCTCGATGGCTGCGGTATGGACCGAGTCTATGCGTGGGGGCACCCGGACGGTCTGGAGGGCGGTACGAACAGCCAGGCTTACGAGGAAATGGTCGAGAGTTTCGAACGCGCACGTGCGATCGGGGCAAGAGTGATGCGCGTGGTGGGAAGCAGCTTGCGATTTCGAAGCGAGCCGCACGGGCCGCAGATCGGGCGGCTTCAAAACATGTTCCAGGAAGCCGTGAGGGTCGCGGAGGACTATGGAATTCGGATGGCGGTAGAGAATCACATTGACTTCACGTCCAACGAGATGCTGCAGTTGCTCGATGGGGTCGACTCGCCCTATTTAGGAATCAATTTCGATACAGGCAATTTTGTGCGGTTGCTCGATGATCCAATTGCCGGCATGGATAAGCTGGCCGAACGTGTGTATGCCACTCATATCAAGGACTTGAAAATTCAGCGCGGTGTTCCAGCCGATGCGTGGTACTTCTTTTCCTCCACGCCTATAGGTGATGGTGTGGTGGATAATGAGCAGCTCGTTGAAAAGCTGGCGGAGGCACGGTTCGATGGGCTGCTAGCGGTTGAAATCGACTTTCTACATCCCGATTACAACGATGATGAGAATGGGGCGGTAGCTCGCAGCGTCGAGGAACTTCGGCGTCTTGCCAGCCCTCACCAACCTTTGGAGAATGTGAGAACGGCGTAGACAGCTATTCGTTGCGGAGAGCGAGCATAGGCTCGATGCGGGTGGCTTTGCGGGCTGGAACGCACGTGGCGAGCAGAGCCGCCAGGCCGAGAATGATGGCTACGCCGCCGAACGTGATGGGATCGCTAGGGCGGATGCCGTACAGCATTTTCGCCATTAGCTGCGACAGCACTAGGGCGATCACAATGCCGGCCACCGCGCCCGCGAGCGCCTGCACCATACCCTGGCGCATTACCATGCGCAACACTTCGGCAGGGCCGGCACCGAGTGAAATCCGAATGCCGATTTCCCGCGTACGGCGCGACACGGAGTAGCTCATGACTCCATAGATTCCAACCGCCGCGAGTGTCAGCGCGACAGCCGCGAACAGGCCGAGCAAGAGCATCTCAAAGCGCGGCTGCGCGGTAGCATCGGCTACCACGCGGTCCATCGTGGCAACGTCGGAGATGGGCAGATTCCGATCAAATGACCAGACTGTGTTTTTGACAGCGGATGCAAGATCGGCCGGATTGCCATCGGGACGCACCACCAGGGTGATGTAGGTCATATGCGACCCGATGCCTCCTACGGATTCTCCGAGAAAGTCATGGTTTTGCAGCGCTGCAAGGTACATCTCCGGAACGGGCTCGGCGGACCAGTCTTCCTGTCTGGCGTCCGCAACTATGCCTATCACAGTCATCCAGACCGGTGGACCGCTTTTGCCGGGATCGATGGCGATGCGTTTGCCAACCGGATTTTCCCCGGGCCAGTAGCTCCTGGCAGCGCGCTCGTTGAGGATGACGACATTTTGTGAGCGAGCGTCATCGGTCTCCGTGATGGTGCGGCCACGGCGCACGGGCAGCCGCATGGCCTCGAAATATCCCGGCATCACGATGCGATATACGGCATCCGGACCCGCGCCTGGCTGTGTTTGCGGACGTCCTTCGATGATGAACGAGCGATCCCACATGTCGCCCGCGAGCGGCAGATGATTAATAGCGCCAGCCGATTTTACGCCGGGGATCGCCCTGACTTGTTGGAGCAACTCGCGGTAGAAAATGACCCGCCGGCCGGGGGCCTCTTCCTTCGCCCCCGCGACGGAGACGACCATCGAGAGAACGTTATGCGGATTGAAGCCCGGGTCGATGGACTGCAGAGCAATGAAACTGCGGATCATCAAACCAGCTCCAATCAGCAAGATGAATGCCAGCGCGAATTCGGACGCGACGAGAAAACTTCGCAGATGGTTGCGGTGAATCCCGTCGCTATCTCCACGGCCGCCTTCTTTGAGAGCGCCACTCAGATTTCCGGAGGTTGCATGCATCGCCGGCGCGAGACCGAACAGCACGGCGGTCACAACTGTCACAACGATAAGAAAGAGCACGACGCGGCCATCCATGCCGACTGTTTCGATGCGCGGGATATAGTCAGGGCTGAGCGCAACGAGCGCCTTGGTTCCCCAGAGGGCAAGCAAGAGACCCATCCCGGCGCCGACCGCGGCTAACAGCAAACTTTCGGTCAGGAACTGGCTGACGACTCGGCTTCGGCCAGCCCCCAATGCTGTGCGTACTGCGATTTCCTTCTGGCGATCGGATGTGCGCGCGAGCAGCATGTGCGCCACGTTGGCGCAGGCGATCAGCAGCACGAAACCGACCGCACCGAGCAGCATCAGGAGCGGCGTTTCAATCTTGCCGACAACATTTTCTTTCAGAGGCTTCACCACGACGGCCCGATTGGTGGCCGGAAACTGCTTCTCGAGGCGGCCGGTGACGGTCGCCATATCCGCTTGCGCCTGCTTGAACGTGACACCCGGCTTCAGACGCGCGAAGACGCGCAGATGATTGCCGCCGCGGTCGTGAATGGTATTGCCAAATGCATTCGGCACCCACAGCTCCGCATGGATCGCCCAGAATGGCGCGAAGCGGAACGCGGGTGGCATCACGCCGACTATGATGTATCCCTCGCCATTCAGTGTGATCGGCCTACCCAATACGTTCGGATCGCGATCGAAACGCCGCTGCCACAGACGATAACTAAGAATTACTTCGTGTTCTGAGCCCAGCTTGTCTTCTCCGGGAATGAACAGGCGACCGAGTAAAGGCTCGATGCCGAGAAGCGGAAGCATGTTTTGCGTTACTTTGAGGCCCAACAGATGCTCGGCAGGATTGCTGTCGGACGGATCGCTGCTTGCGAGGTTCGCACTCCAATAGTCGGCCGCTCCCATGGCTTCAAAGGAATGGCTCTGGTCACGCCAATCGATGTAGTTTGCTGTCGAGACGGGACCGGTCCCGTTGTGCAGGACGGTAACGAGACGATCGGAATCTTTATATGCCAGCGGCTGTAGCAATACGGCATTGACGACACTGAAAATCGCCGTATTCGCACCGATGCCCAAGGCGAGCGCGGTCACCGCAACAATTGTGAAGCCGGGCGTGCGTAACAGGTTGCGCCAGCCGTACCGAAGATCTTTCGCCAAGTGCTCGATCCACAGAAAGGAACGCGCTTCCCGATGGAGTTCTTTCGCCTGTTCAACGCCGCCATAGGAGCGGCGCGCCTCTAACCGCGCTTCAGCGGGAGACAGTCCGCGGCATTCAAAATTTTCCTGCAACAAGGCGAGATGGGAGTCAATTTCCCGGCTCAGCTCGCGCTCGGCTTTTTCTCCGCGAAGCAGGCTTCCAAATCTGGCAAAGAATCGGCGCATGCGTTACGCTCCTTCGGTTAGCAGCTTTTCCACCAACCCCGACATCCGGCGCCAGCGCTGCATCTCCTGGGTCAGTGCTTTCTGCCCGGCCTTGGTGACGGCATAAAATTTCGCTTCGCGGTTGCTTTCTGTTTTGGCCCAGGAGCCTTTGATCCTTCCCTGCTGCTCCAGACGCACTAGCGCCGGATACAACGTTCCCTGGTTCAAGTGGAGCGAATTATCAGAAAGCTGCTCCAGCCGGGTGGCAATTGCGTACGCGTGTTGCGGACCCATGGTTTCGAGTGTCCGCAAGACGATAAGATCGAGTGTTCCCTGCAATACAACCAGCCGGCCGACATCTTCACTTGACATCCAAGTAGACCCTTCCATCCCACTATGGACCCACTTCACTTGATTGTCAAGTGATGTAACGGATGGTTGCTGAGCTAAGATCGGTGAGGTTTATTCATGTTCCGTCTCTTGAGCATTGCTTTTTTGATTAGTCTGACAACTGGCTTAGACCCGGCCATAGCGCAAGCCCCGGCTCCGGCAGCGCCTGCTGCCCGTCCGCCGCGCCCGAAGCCGCCCACGCGGGATCCACATACGCCCGGTTATGTCACAGCAAAGGAATTGCCGGACGGCACGAACCCTCCGGCCACCGAGAATGGAAACTTCATCCTTGGCCCGACGCACAACCCTGCCCCGGAGATGACGGTGCAGGAAGGCGTGCCGCAGGGGACGATTTCGACTTTTGTCATGGAATCGAAGGAAAGCAACATTTATCCCGGTATCGCCCGCGAGCCCGGGACCTATGGAACAGCGGATCCTAACGATCCCGCGAAGATGATCGTTACCACCAGCCACCCGGCTCCCTATTCGCGGCGAGTAACTGTATATGTCCCTAAACAATATGTTGCAGGCACGGCGGCGCCGTTTATCGTCGGAGCCGACGGACCGGATCCAATGCTATTTACGGCGCTGGACAGTTTGATCGCCCAGCATCGGGTGCCGGTAATGATCGCCATCTCTATCAGCAATGGCAGCGGAGATGCGCAGGGGAGTCAACGCGGCCTGGAATACGACACCATGTCGGGCTTATATGCGGAGTTTGTGGAGAAAGAAGTACTGCCGCTTGTGGAGAAGCAGTACAGCGTAAAACTTACGAAAGATCCCGATGGCCGGGCGACGATGGGCGGCAGCTCCGGCGGCTCATGTGCTTTAATCATGGCCTGGTATCACCCGGAGCTGTACCATCGCGTTCTTACTTACTCGGGCACTTATGTAAATCAACAATGGCCATCGAGCCACGAGACGCCGCATGGCGCATGGGAATTCCATGAACACCTGATTCCGAACAGCCCGGTGAAGCCGATACGTATCTGGATGGAAGTGGGCGATCGCGACAATCTCAATGCGAACGTCATGCACGACAACATGCACGACTGGGTGGTTGCCAACGAGAACATGGCCAAAGTGCTAGCGGCCAAAGGCTATCATTATCAATTCGTTTTTGCGCGGAACGCCGGGCACACAGATCGCACGGTCAAACAGCAAACTTTGCCCGAGGCGTTGGAATACGTGTGGCAGGGCTACTCTAAGTAGCGCTGGCGCCGCGTTTCATAGGTTTGTCGGTTTTGGCGTAGTCGGCGGAAGCTTCTCCGGCCGAGGATACGTCCTCGGCGCCGGTACGTTTCAGCAACACCTTCGCCTTGTCCGCCCAATCGCCATTGTCGCAGTGGACGGAGAGAAGCAATCCACCTTCTTTAACTAGTCCCTCGTAGCGCTTGGCTTCAAATTCCGGTATACCCATGCCAGCGAAAGCACCGATCAGACCTCCCACGACTCCTCCGGAACCCACACCGGCGAGCGCTGCCACGATCGGTCCGGCGGCAACGAGCGGGCCAATACCCGGGATGGCGAGGGCTCCGAGACCAGCGAGAGCACCAAGCGTTCCGCCAACCGCACCGCCCGCAACTGCACCGGCCGCCGCGCCCTCCGGCGCTTTCGTGTGCTTTTCATGGGCAAAATCTTTCGTGCCCACGTTGTCCTGGAGAAGGACGGAAATATCTTCATTGCGAAAACCGGAAGTGCGTAGCTGATCCACCGCGGTCTCGGCGTCGCTACGCCTTCTGTAGATGCCGTAAACTGCCGTATTTTTACCTGCCATAGTTTTCCTCGTTTCTAGTACGGTAATTTCAAAGCAAGAAAATGGCCACTGCGAATTTGGACGTAGTTATTGTCTTTGGAGCGTGGTTCTTTGGGTGATCTGTCGTAAAAATTTCCGGCTTAGTAAGCGCGGGCAGCACCAGGTATGTTTTCGAGCAGCCAAATAGTTCAGCCGCCGGAAATGTCCTTATTGGTTTGGTCCTTCAGCATGGCGGTTGCGAGCAGCGAAATCAGCGCGCAGCCAAAAATAAAAAGGGCGATGCGTAGGCGGAGTGATAGCGACTCATCAGCGAGGACGCGATGAGCGGGGCGGGACCGCCGGCAATCAGGGATGACAGCTGATAGCCGAGCGATGCGCCGCTGTAGCGCAGGCGTCCGGGAAACGACTCCGCGATCAGCGCCGCCTGGGGACCGTACATCATGTCGTGCGGCACCAGCGAGAGCACGATCGCGAGCACGACCAGCGACGGCACTCCGGTATCGAGGAGCGCGAAGTAGGCGAAGCCGTAGACGCCCGATGAGTGCCGCGCCGAGCATGTAGACTCGCTTGCGGCCAAAGCGGTCCGACAGATGGCCGAAGAGTGGAATGAGACGAACGAGAGCATCGACGCGGCGAGCACCGCGATCAGCAGGAAATCGCGCTCAAGATGCAGGACGCCGGTACCGTAGGCGAATACGAACGCGGTGAAGAGATAGAATGGCGCCTGCTCGGCCATGCGGCATAGGGCTGTGAGGATGATTTCGCGCGGATGTCGGCGGAGCACTTCGAGGACCGGCGCACGCTCAATGCGGCGCTCGGCGACCAGGCGCACGAAGACCGGCGTTTCCAGAATGCCCAAGCCGGATGTAGAGGCCGAGCGCGACCAGCACGATGCTGAACAGGAAGGGGACGCGCCAGCCCCAGGTCAGGAAGTGCTCGCCCGACACCGCGCTCAACGCGAGGACCGCGAGATTCGAGAGAAACAGGCCCGCCGGTACGCCGAACTGCGGCCAGGAGGCGATGAAGCCGCGATGGCTGATTGGATTGCGCCCATTCCATCGACGAGAAGCACCGAGCCGCCCCATTCGCCACCGACGCCGATGCCCTGAACGAAGCGCAGGAGACGTGAGGATGACCGCGCCCCAGATCCCGATGTGGTCGTAGCCGGGAACGAGCGCCACAAGAAAGGTGGCGATCCCCATCAGCAGCAGCGTCGTGATCAGTGCCGCCTTGCGTCCGAGGCGGTCGCCGTAGTGGCCGAAGATGGCGGCGCCGATCGGCCGCGCGAGAAAGCCCACGGCGTAGACACCGAAGGCTTCGAGGGTGCCGACAAAAGGATCGGCGCGCGGGAAATAGAGCCGGGCGAACACCAGGCCGGTGACGGTGCTGTAGAGGAAGAAGTCGTACCATTCGATCGCGGTGCCGATGGTGCTGGCCAGGACCGCGCGACGGAGTTGCTGCCGGCGCTCTGTTTCGCTGAGAGCGGCGATTTCGTGACTGGCGGACATCTTTGCCAGTCTACGTGAACATCTTCAGCAGATGACGCGAGAGGCGGCGGCGCACCTCGGAGCTTTCCTCAGAACTCCACGCGCGGAGTCCTTCGCCCGACTTCATGCCGAGCTTGCCGGCGTCGATGCGGTCAGAAAGGAGGCGGGACGGCTGTTTGGCGGTATTCAGTTCGGGCACGACGATGTTGTAGATGTCGCGCGCGAGATCCAGCCCGATGAGATCGGCGTTCTCCATGGGCCCAAGCGCCGGAAGCCGCGATCCGAAGCCGTTCTTTATGACGACGTCAATGGTTTCCGCATCGCAAACGCCACTCTCGATAAGGCTGAAGGCTTCGCGCCACAGCGCGTATTGCAGGCGATTGCCAATGAAGCCGGTGATGTCGCGATGCACTTTTACCGGCCGCTTGCCTACCTGGCAAAGTAGCTCGTACATCTTTTCGAAGATGGCCGGATCGGTGTATTCGGTGCGCACCACTTCGACCAGCGGGACAAGATAGGGTGGGTTCCACCAGTGAGTACCTAAGAAGCGAGCACGGGCGGCCGGAGGAAGGCCTTCGCCGATTTGGGTGATCGGAATGACCGAGGTGTTGCTGGCGAGAATCGCATCAGGAGGCGCGTTGGCGGCGACGTCTGCAAAGAGTTCGCGCTTGAGTTCCAGTCTTTCGGGCGCCGCTTCGATCACCACATCGGCTGATTTCAGAGCGGCTGTCATGTCGGCAGCCACTGTGATCTTGGCCAAGACGGGCTCGGGCGCTTTGTCCATTTCGCGCAGGTTCGCTTCGATTCGTTTCGAAACTTTCGCCAGGGTGCCAGGATCCGGATCGGAGACTACAACGAAGTGGCCGAACCCGGCAAATACCTGGGCGATCCCGTGTCCCATCAGCCCGGCACCGAGGACCGCTATCTTCAATGGCTGTTCCATGCGCACTCCCGATATTCTCAAACCGGCCTGTTAGAAGGTTGTCTACCCAGCGAATCTATTTCAGGGTAGAATGTCTTCTGATGCCCTGGCTGTGGCGGAGGAGATATCGGGAACAGGATTCGGATCGCGAACTGCGCGCGCATCTGGAATCGGAAACAGCCGAACAGCAGGAGGGCGGCCTCTCGCTCGAAGAAGCTCGTTATGCGGCACAGCGGCAGCTTGGGAACAGAACTTTATTGAAGGAGGAGATGCGGGAAGTGTGGACTGCAACATGGTTCGACTGGATTGCACGGGACTTTCGATATGCTCTTCGTCTTCTTCGTAAGGCGCCTGGATTCGCCACCGCCGTGATCTTCACGCTAGCGCTGGGAATCGGGGCAAACACAGCGATCTTCTCAATCGTGAATGCGCTTTTGCTGGAAGCCCTTCCCTACAGCCAGCCAGAACGGATCGGGGCGATCTATGCGCGGACTACAGGGCCGGAATCATCGGACGCGCGACGAACGATAGATGGTGAGCAATGGGAACTGCTGCGCGACGAGGCGCCTTCGCTGGTCTCAGCGGTTTCCGGCACAGGGGCCTCCGGGGTAAATTTTCGCGCCGGCTCCCAGGTGCGATATCTACATGCGGGAAGAGTTTCCGCGCATTATTTCGACGTGTTGGGTCTGCATCCGATTGCGGGACGCAATTTCTCAGAGGATGAGGATCGTCCGCACGGCCCAAGGGCAGCAATTCTGAGTTACGGTCTGTGGCGCACCGCCTTTGGCGTGGACGTGAATGTCGTAGGACGAGCTGTTTTATTGAAGGGGGAGCCCTACACGATCATCGGAGTACTGCAGGAGAACACAAGCACTCCTTTGAATGCCGATTTGTATACGGCGCTCCAGGCGAACCGTGAGGGCGAAGGCCAAGCGACCAATTTTCACGCCATCGTGCGGCTACGCGACGGTGCGACCTGGCAAGAGGCAAACGCCGAGATCAATCGGGCCTGGAGCCGAAGCGCCCGCGCTCAACGTTTCATGAAGAGCAATCCCGGCGCGCAGATAACGTATTACGCAGTGCCGTTGCAAAAAGGCGAGACAGATGCCCTGCGCCCGCAAACACTGACTCTTCTGCTGGCAGCCGGATTTATTCTGCTCATCGCGTGCGCGAACCTTGCCGGGCTGACCCTGGTTCGCATGCTGCGCCGCACGGGCGAGCTAGCCACGCGGCTGGCGCTCGGAGCCTCGCGCTGGCAGCTTCAGAGACAGCTTTGGATTGAAAACCTGCTGCTCGCGCTTGTGGGAGGAGCCACAGGAGTAGGAATGGCTTTTTTTGCCCTTCACGGGCTGTTGCTGCTTCTGCCCGAACATTTTTTGCCAATCGCGAACATCCCTCTCGACGGCCGGGTACTGTTGTTTACGTTTTCACTCTGCATCGCAACCAGCATCTTGTTCGGCATGCTACCTGCGCTCACTACCAGGAAGCTCCATTTACGGTCCGCGATCGGCAACCGTGCGCTCATCGGCGTAGGCAGTATTCGATTGCGGCGAGGATTGATTGCCGGAGAAGTTGCATTGACGGTCGTGCTGCTGGCCGCCGCCGGGCTGCTCATCCGCACGCTCATCCAGCTCGAGTCCATGCCCCCCGGTTTCAATCCGAACGGAGTGATCGCCGCTAAAGCATCTCTGGACGATGCTCGCTACCACAATCCGGTGGCTTTTCGAAAGCTGCTCCAGAACAGCCTCGCGAGCATGCGGAAAATTCCCGGCGTACAGAACGCCGCTGTTGGATTGACCCTGCCGTATGAGCGCGCCCTGCTCTCTGCTGTGACGTTCAGCGACGGCAAGGCGGCAGGACGGCAGATTACGAGCAACCAGGTATATGTCACCCCGGGCTATTTCGATACTTTGCAAATGGCTGTGCTTGCGGGCCGCGTGTTCACCGACGCGGACGGGCCGAATGCGCAGTCTGTAGTCATCGTCAATCAGACATTCGCCCGCAAATTTTTCGATGGAGCGAATCCGGTAGGGCGATATCTCAACACGAGCATGCGGATCGTCGGCGTCGTAGCCGACACCGTATTGTCGGCAGCCTCGCGATTGAATACAGGTAACGCGCCGCTGACGAAGGAAGAGGCAATCTACATCCCGGCGGCACAAATCGTCGATGACAAATCTCTTTCGGTGGTGCACGTCTGGATTCAGCCAAGCTGGATTGTTCGCAGCACCGGCCGTGTAAATACCCTAACGGCCGAGATGCAACGTGCCTTGGCAAGCACCGATCCGAATCTGCCTTTTTCGGGCTTTTACCAGGTGAATGACCTTATGGCGGCGACACTCGCGATTCAGAGGATAGAAGTCACGCTGCTGACTGGGATGGCCGCTCTCGCCTTATTGCTGAGCGCGGTTGGCATCTTCGCGCTGGTGGCGAATATAGTGGCGCAGAGGACCCGCGAGATCGGCATCCGCATCGCCCTGGGTTCGACGATTCGAAAGACGATGATCCATATTGGCAGAACGGGCGTAGGCGCTTCGGCCGTCGGGCTGATCCTGGGGCTGGTCCTCTGCGTGGGCGCGCTTCGCGCGATGCGCAGCGTTCTCTACGGTGTGGGCATTTATGATGCGCCGACCATTCTCGCCGTTGTACTGACGCTCTCGGTTGTAACGCTTCTTGCAGCGACGGTGCCTGCCCTGAGAGTTGCAAGAATCGATCCCGCAAGGACACTGCGCGACGAATAGATCTGTCTCCGGGAACTATCCATCCGTTAGGATGGCTGTGGATTCTTCAAGGAGACACATGTCGATTCGATTGCAGTTCTGGGGTGCGGCGCAGACAGTTACCGGATCTTCGCATCATCTCGAATGTGCAGGACAGCACGTCCTGCTGGACTGCGGCCTGTTTCAGGGGCACCGGCAAGAGGCTCGCGAAATTAATTCGCATCTGGCCCTGCCAGCGGCGCAGTTGCATGCCGTAGTCCTCTCGCATGCGCATATCGACCACAGCGGCAACTTGCCGCTGCTTGCGAGGCAGGGTTATCGCGGGCCGATTTACACGACGCCGGCGACAGTCGATTTGTGCACGCAGATGTTGAAGGACAGCGCGCACATACAGGAATCGGATGCGGAGTTCGTCAACAAGCGGAGGAATCGAAGAAGATCAATCGGCCTCGACGCCGAGCCGGCCGGCGTAGCCCCGCTCTACACGCAAGATGACGCCGCGCAGGCGATGCAGCAATTCCTTCCGGTGAAACTGCATCAGCCGCAGTTGCTGGCAGGTTCCGCTGCGGATGCCGGATTTACCGTGACCTCGTATGACACGGGGCACATGTTGGGCTCGACATGTGCCCTGGTGGAAGCGAGAGAGAAAGGGCAGACGACGCGGCTGTTGTTTTCAGGCGACGTGGGGCGGCGACAGTTGCCGATTATCCGCGATCCGGAAGCTCCTCCGACGGCTGAGTATCTCATTATGGAGAGCACCTATGGAAACCGGCTGCATCAACCCGTCGGGCCGGTGAAGAATAAACTGGCGAAGCTGGTGAAACGCACTGTTGAGCGCGGCGGCCACATCGTGATGCCGGCGTTTGCGGTCGGACGGACACAGCAAGTAGTGATGCTGTTGCACGAGTTGATCAATGAGAAGGCAATTCCGGATATTCCCATCTTCGTGGACAGTCCGCTGGCAGTGAACGTGACGGAGGTTTTTCGTAAACATGAAGAGGAGTGGGATGACGAGGCACGGCAATTTGCGAGTCTCCACCAAGACCCGTTCGGCTGGCAGAGGCTACGCTATGTCCGAACGGTGGAAGAGAGCAAGGCGCTGAATGGTCTGCGGATGCCGTTCATTGTGATCTCGGCGTCAGGTATGTGCGAGGCGGGCCGCGTATTGCATCATCTGAAAAACAGCGTCGAAGACCCGAGGAATCTCGTGCTGATCACAGGGTTTCAGGCGCAGAATACACTGGGGCGCGCCATCGTAGAGAAGCGGCCGGAAGTCAAAATCTTCGGCGAGCCCATGCGGCTGCGGGCCGAAGTGGATTCCATCGGTGAACTGAGCGGACACGCGGACCAACGGGAACTTCTGGAATGGATGGCGCCAATCGTACCACACGCTCAAGAAAGTTTTTCTGGTGCATGGCGAACCGAACGCACAGCAAACATTGAAGGCGGAGATTGAGAAGTTATACAAATTGGAGGTGATTTGCCCGAAGCGTGGAGACCGACATGAAGTGGGTGCGTGACTGCCGATATGGCAATCGTTATCAGACCATATTTGCGGACCTCCGCCGGTTGCTCAAGAGGACATCCGCCAGCGACGATGCGCATCGATCGATGGAGAAGGTGGAGAGAGCGTGGGCGCGCGCTTGGCAGCCCATGGCGTCGAGCAAGTCCGGCTGAGAGGCCAACTCATGTAACGCCGCGGCAAGCGCAGCCGCATCCCCGGCCGGGAACACGAATCCGGTTTTGCCTTGATCCACCAGTTCCATCGTTCCGCCACTATCGCTGACGATTACCGGGAGCGCCATGGACATAGCCTCAAGTACGGAGCATCCTAGAGGCTCACGATCTGAGCAGGACACTACAACGTCGGAGGCCGCATACAAGGCAGCCATGTTGGATTGAAAGCCTAATCGGAGCACGTGGCGGGACAAGTTCTTTTCGATCACGGACTGATCAATTGCCGCCGCCCAATCCGGGTCACCGGTGTCGTTGCCGGCGAGGACCCCAAGCAACCGGGGCACGGAGCGCGAAACTATCTCAATCGCCTCTATGAAGAGATCGGCCCGTTTGCGGCGCTCGAGCCGCGCGGCGAGGAGCACGACGAGGCGATCCGGTTCGATACCGAGATGCGCGCGAGATTCACAACGATCGATTATTGCGGGATTCAGCCGCTCCGTGTTCACACCGTCGTAGAGCACGATGATTTTTTCAGGTGGCACGCGGAGACCGAAGGTCTGGCGGCGGACGTATTCGGAAACAGCCAGAACGGTCGTCGAAGCCTGCATGGCTTCTTCTAAAGGATCGAGTTCCGGGAGCCTGAGATGCTGCACGAGCGGAATGCCGGCAACTCGCGCGGCCGCGAGAATCGGCATACCCGAATAGGCGTTCAGGTGAATCACGTCCGGCTTTACGGTCAACAAAAGGTCCGCCAATACTCCGACATTGAGAGCAGAAGGAGCAGACAGGTCCGCAGCCCATTCCAAGATCTGACAACCGGCGGCCGACATTCGATCCGAAAACAGGCCAGGAACGGGAATGAAAGCGAGTTTGTCAAACTGCTCGGGCGGCAGCGCGCGGACGCTTTCGACAAGCGCTTCTTCGGCGCCGGAGTAGCCGGAGTAATTCGAGAAAAATAACACTCGAGTACGGTCATCGCGTGGGCTGGTTGGCCACTGTGGCTCGGCGGCGGGCAGAGCCGCAGCGTCGATCCAGGCCTCGAACAGGCGTTCCGGATCATCTTCAGAACGCTCTATTGCAATGCGCGCGGTCGCCACATCGAAGGCGGTTTGTATCGAGAGAATTCGTGGCTGGCGATCGAGCGAAGCCGGGTAGACCGCGGATGGTATAGGAGGGAAAATTGCACTACCCCGAAGAGTCTCGGCGCTCAACCGGCGGATCAGCGCGATGGGATTATCCGGTTTGCCGGACAGACGCAAATCCTGCAGTTGAAGGAGCAGATCCGCATCATACAAGTTGATGGCGATGCCTTTAGGAAGCCCGGTCACAGTGGTCCAGTGCGCTCCGCTGCACAGATGCTGCGTAGCCGCTTCCTGGAAGATGTAGGAAGGGACGAAGGCCGCCTCTATGCCGCAACAGATCACTACCGAGGCGGCCGCGGACTCAGCGGCAGCGGCGAAAGCGCCCAACTCCGAGGGACCCGGACAGGCAGTGGTTACCGGAAACAGGTTTGAAAACCGATTTACCGCCCAATCGACGAGTGTCGTTCCGTTGACAGATTCTAGATACGGCCGGTAGCGGATGGCCGGTGAACCGCGCGGAAGGTGGAGGACGATCAAAAACTTCGGCGACTTGGAGGTCCCGATGGGCAATGATTTCTCGCTACAAACAATGAACGATGTTTCGTATGATACATCGTTCACTCTTTAAAGGAGATGACGTCGTGTCAGTTATAAATCGAGACAGATATCACGGGTACTCCGTCGGCATCATGCTGACCACGAATTCAGGACTTCGCGGGGATATACAATCGCTGAATCCTGCGCTTCGTACCGAGGCCAATTTGAGAAACTTAATCCGCCATAATCTTTACTACACCGAGCCAGGGGTGCAGAACGGACAATTGAATTTGAAACCCCCGCCGGTTCCGCCAGACGCGGACTTGGAATCAGTGGTCAGCCGCTTAAATGTACAACCGATTGTGGATTCCTGGGCGACGCTGAACCAAGCCTCCGACGTGATTAACAGCACGATTCGGCCTCTGTTGGGCTACGACGAAGGCGGTTCATGTCCCGCCCACACCGAGCAGCCGCCCTTATTCCAAAACATGGGCGCAGCAGGAGCCAATATTCCAGACAGCATGCGGGCCGCTCGAAAATGAGCACGCAGCTAACAACCTGACGCACAAAGCTTTCGTCCTGCTTCATCGAGCGTGTGCAGGCGATTGGGTCGCGCGGCATGGATAACGGCATCCCGGAAGACCGCGGGATCGCGCCGGTAGGGCTCCAGCCAGTAACGAGCCGGGTGGAGCATCATATCAAGCCACATCCCGTGAGCCTCGCCGGAGGACCCATGCCGCTCTAATGCGAGCGCCAACTGATTCCGCGGGTTTCCCACGGGAGAGAGCTTCTGCGCATCGCGGAGTAACGCAATGGCGCGCGACGGTTGATCGGCCAAAGCAGCTTCGTAGCGAAGACGGAGCACCTGGAATATGGGATAGGCAGGAGCACGGGCGGCCCGCGCCGCGAACTCAGGAGCGGCACTGCGGTCGCCGGCCTCGCATAGTAGCGCGGCCGAGCGCAGGAGGGTCATGGCTTCCCCACCCGCCCTGACAGCGTTGCGTGCCTCATCGGCGGCAATTTTGAAGCTTGTGTTTCGCAGCGCGCCGGATGCCAATAGCAAGTATTTGCCTGGCAGGTTAGACGCCAGCCTCTCATGCGAACGGTCGTAGGAAATGCCGGCGCGCAGCAGGTTCACGGCGTTCTGGTCCTGGCCACATTCAAATAAGAGGCACGCCTTCAGGCTGAAACTCTTGCTGCGCCATTCCGGCGCGGAGTCGGCGAGGCGGTTGAAACAATTCCAGGCCGCTTCGTACCCACCCATCACAAAATGATATTCAGCCATGTACTGCCACCACCAAAGATTGGCCTCGTGAATGGAATCCAGATCAGCCTTCGCCAAATGGGGACGTCCCTGTTCGAGGTGAAGCTGCGCCCGGTTGAGCACAACATGAGGATTTCCCGGCGCCTTCTTGAATGCGGTGTTGAGCGAATCGAGCGCGTCGTCCGGCCGTCCCATCTGCTTTTGACAATTTGCCAAATAGAAGTACGGCAAATAGTCGTTGGGGAAATCCGCAGCCCAGTCGGCGAATACCTTAGCGGCTTCGGCATAGGCCCACATATCGTGCAGGAAGAGAGCGCGAATTCGAAAGGACTCACGATCCGACAGACGGCGATCCTCGACCAGCCTGGCGGCACGCATCCAATGTGAGTAACCTTCATCGTTTCGGCCAAGACCGATCAGGAATTCCGCGAGTCTCGTGTGCGCTAGAGGAAATGCTTCGTCGATGGCCAGCGCATCACGTAGCCGGCGGATGGCTTCGGCGTCGTCGCCGCGCGATCTGGCCCTCTCCGCCTCGACATAAGCAAGCAGAGCTTCCCACGATGAAGTGGTCGCCTCTTCGGGGCGGCGGTCCCGGCGTGCCAGATCGTCGGCGTGTTCGCCAACCGATTGACGTATCCAGCGGGCGGCCTCAGTCACCGCACTCCGCAACTCCGGCTCCGATTCCGCCGGAAAGCTGCGACTCCAGGTTCCCATCGCGAAATACGGATGGCTGCCCAACTTTTCAATTTGTAGTTCAAGCCGCAGGTGTGGTGATCTTCGGATAAACGAAGAGATGACCAGCGACGAGCCTTCACGAAGAGCGACTTCACGCGCGATGCGTCCACCGCCGGAAAGCTTTTCCGCCGGTACACGCATTCGCTCGAGAGCCAGCGCCACACGATCGCGGGCGAGTACTTCGAAGTGGGCGGACTGATTCAATTGCGTACGGAGTAGTTGGTCGACAACGGAAGAAATGCGGCCTGGCCGTTCATCGCGCGTATCCAAGAGCAGGACCGGCATGCCAGGAGCAACATCCATTCCAAGGCGAGCGCGGTAAATTCCATAAGCGGCACCGGCGGCCGCCGTCGCACCGCTGAGTATGAGGGTGCGGCGGCCGATTCCACCTTCGATCAGGCCGAGAATCTCATGCACGTCCTTGGGGCGATCGTTCGGATCGGCCGCAAGACATTTCATGATCGGTCGGCGCCAACGTTCGGGCGGACGGTAAGTACCCGACAGGCGCGCGGCCAACGCTTTTTCGACGGGAGCAGTAGGAAACGGGAACTCTCCGGTAACCATTTCGTACATCATCACGCCGACGGAAAATAGGTCCGCGGCAAGGCCGACGGAAGCATTCACGAATTGCTCCGGCGCCATGTAAGGCAGTGAGCCGGCAAGTAGTCCTGTTGGCTGCAATGCCGGAGAAGCGGATTCGATACGCAGCTGCGCGAGACCGAAATCAGTGATCACGGCACGACCGGGCGCCAGAATCACGTTCGCCGGTTTGAAATCACGGTGGACGACTCCGATGGCGTGCGCTTCACCGAGACCAGACAACACCTGCTTCAGAATCGGAGCGGCGACGGACAAGGGCAAAGGCCCTTCGCGCGTCATCCGGGCGGCCAGCGTTTCGCCCTCGAGCAACTCCATCGCATAGAACAGCAGCGTCTTGCCAGAAGCCAACGAGTGCTCATGAATATCGTAAATACGACAGATGTTGCGATGGGAGACTCTGCGACCCAGCCGGATCTCCTCGCGAAAACGGTTTATCAGCCATTGCTCGTGCAGATCGAAAGCGCCGATCGTTTTTAGCGCGACGGGTTCGCCGAGGAGTTGGTCGTAGGCGGCGTAGACTTCGCCCATACCACCTCTTGCGATGAAGCGCTCGATGCGAAAACGCCCGGCGATCTCCTGACCGCTTTCGAAAGCAGGCGGAGGAGGAGCGAGCTGGACTGGCGATTCGAGAAACCCGCTCAAGCGATCGAAGCGGTGGAGCATCGACAACACGTCGGCAATAATCGATGGGTCAGCGCTCGCGCTAGCGCGGAGAAAGGCTTCGCGCTCCAATTGCGGCAGGCAAATGGCCCGCGTGAAGAGGTGTTCGGCAAAGTCAGCCCGCCTGGCTGCCAGCGTTGTCATCGATCTCCCCACGCAACCAGGTTCTCGCCAGGACCCAATGGCGCTTGGCCGTCCGGTCTGAGATACCCAGGATGGAAGCTACTTCCGGAAATGTGTATCCGGCGAAATAATGGAGCTCCACGACATCGTGTCTCTCGGGCGCGTCGGTCCTTAACCGCTTCAGAGACTCACTGACACTGAGAATTGTGTCGGCGTCCGATTCGGAGGTGAGAAGTGAATCGCGCATCGCGACCCGGTGCAACGCGCCTGATCTTTTCGCCGCTTTATAGGCTCGGGCCTGATCCACAAGAAGCTGCCGCATGACTTTTGCGGCCACACGGAGGAAATGATGGTGATCCTGGAAGGCCTCGGGATCGATCTCCCGGAGGCGGAGGTAGGCGCAGTGCACCAATCCCGTAGGAGTCAAGGTTTGGTTGGGGCGCTCCGAGGAGAGCAGCCGCCGCGCAATACGCCGCAGATCGCTATAGAGTTGTTCAAACAGTTCAGACTCGGCACTACGATCACCGGCCTTCATCCGATGGAGCAACAGCGTTAACACGCCCGGCGCCGAATCCATTGAATCGAGATTATTACATATGCGCTGAAGTAGGTTTATGACCGGAAAGGCGACGAATTCGCCGGGAGCCATGCGATCGGGTTATTAGGCGCGAGTGCGATCAAGAATCGCTTCGGGCCTCGATAACGGGTTTGATGTCGATAATAGGCGTGCCATCAATCGCTTCCAGGCCTTCGACCTCCAGCAGACGAGACGCATCCATACTCAGAACTTTGGCGCGGTGCAATCCGATTGGGTTCGGGCGGTCGGGAGAACGAGTCGCAAATACGCCGGTGAGAGGATTTTGCAAATCGCGTCGCGGGTGAACTTGAAGGACAGAGCGGTGCGATTCATGAAGCCAAGTCAGAATCCAAATGTCCTGGCCGACTTCGATGCCATCCAGACCACGGACAAACGTGGGAAGGATGTCAAGTGTTGCGTTGGGCGCACCCTCCGATCCTTGACGAGGAGCGGCAGAGCGGTCTTTGAGCGGGGAACGTACATAGCCAATAGAAGTAATTTCAAATCGATCCAAAGTCATGTCTTTTTAGAAATGGTAGTCAGCTCGAGTTTCGTTTGACAAGACGCTTCGCCGCGACGCCTGAGGCGTTGTACCGGGCACACAGCGATCCGAAGCTGGTCCAGCTGGAGCATGGAATGGAGGCGAGCTATACCCGGCTGGAAAGTATGATCTGAATAGTGATCCGCATCGTTCTCGGAGCCGTCGTGCTGGTTGTTTTGATCTACGCGGGCGATTATCTTTCGCTTAAATTTAAAATTCCGCAGCGCCCACGGTTCGGAACGGTACGCATCCAGCCGTATCTCGCCGTTCCGCGAAAGGACGGCAGAACGGAATTCATCCTCGATGAGGCTTTTGAACAGACCTGCGTTCATTCGCTGTTCCCTCACTTCGATGCCAGTCCCTGCTGGTATCTCGAACGAGAGCGAAGCAAGCGAAAGAATCTCTGAGCCCACCTCAGCGCCATTGGTTGTTCGCCGCGGCGATGAGGCGATCCGGGGTTCGTTGACCGCTCATTCTACTGGCAGGGATTTACTCCAACAAATACTTAAGTATTCACTTGACAATTAATTCGGAGAGATTAATACTTAAGTATCTACTTTACTGTCCCTATAAAGGAGGACAAATATGGAACAACCATCCGTTATCCACAGCACCTTTGTAATTGAGCGCAGCTATCCGGCCACGCCCGAACGCGTGTTCGCGGCCTTCGCCGACCCTCTCAAGAAACGCCGCTGGTTCGCTGAAGAACATGAAGGCCAGACAGTCGAAGCGTTTGAGATGGACTTTCGAGTAGGAGGGAGCGAGCGGGCGCGCTTTCGATTCAAAGAAGGTACACCGTTTCCAGGCACTGCGCTCGCGAACGACGGCACGTATCAGGACATTGTGCCTAACCGCCGCATCGTTCTTACTTCTACTATGAGTTTGGGCGAGAGGCACATTTCGGCTTCTTTATTGACGTTCGAGATGCTGGCCACCGAAAAAGGCGCTGACCTTGTCTTCACGCATCAGGGAGCGTTCTTTGAAGGCTCCGGCGGTCCGAAGCTGCGCGAAGCAGGATGGCATAAGCTCTTTGAGCAGCTATCAGAGGAGTTGGCACGCTAGCAGAGCGCCGATGCCCGGGTCAAAACCAAACGTCGACCAAGTCTTTCATGCGCTTGGCGACACCACGCGGCGGGCCATTCTCGAGGGGCTCAGCAAAGGGCCCATTTCCGTATCGCAATTGGCCGAGCCTCTGGATATGACGCTCGCCGCAGTGGTGCAGCACCTGCAGATACTCGAGGAAAGCGGGCTGGTGCGTACCGAAAAAACCGGCCGGGTTCGTATTTGTCAGATCGAACCGGCCGGACTTTCGGTAGCGGAGAAATGGATCGCCGATCGTCGCACACTCTGGCAGCGACGTTTGGACCGGCTGGGCGATCTGCTTGACGACTGACCTATGGCTTGCGCAATAGCGCTTCCCTGCTCGCTGAGCGTTCTTTGTCGGCCATCGTGAGAGCGATAGTCGCCCAGCTCGACCCGGCAACCGAGATCCATTGATCGGGGCCGTATGGAAAGCCACTCTCGAAATAAGGCTGGAACGGAAACGAGCGGGTTTTCACATGCCAGGTGCCATCGGGTTGTTGTGTCTTCAGCAGATAGTCGATACCACGTTTCCAAGCGGCACTATTGGTATCGAGAGTGCCAGTCACCGCTAATGCGTACAGACTCTGGCCAGTGGCATAGGCATCGCTCGCAAGACCGGGAAGCTGCGCCCAGCCGCCGTCGGCGCGCTGATGGCTTAAGATCTGATGCGCGGATTGTGCAAGGCGCTCGTGATCCGACTTGCTCCAAAACAATCCGAGCAGCTTCCAGTTTTCATCCGATGCCCCCTCCGGATTTGTTCTGGCGAGCCATGCGCCGGCCTTGCGTATCCGCGCTTCGAACTCCGTGCGGCGTCCTTCGATCTCGTATAGCCTGAGCCCTCGCACGGAAAGTGCCGTGGCCTGAATGTCACCGTACTCGATCGGCGGGCGAGGGGCCCAAATCGTCCAGCTTCCGTCAGTATTCTGCTTGTTCGCAAGATTGTGAACGATGGCGTCGGTCAAGCCGTCGGGGCGATGCTCTTGCGCGGAAAGCGCCATCAATGCGTAAGGAGCAGTGATCTGCAGATCGGGAACGTTGTCGCCGTTTTCGACCAGCAACTCACGCGCCGGCTTGAGCAAGCTGAGCAGGCTTTTGTGCTCCAGTTCCATAGCCTTCTCATCAATCTTGTGACCCTGATTACGTGCGAGCATGGCCGCCACGGCAGGCAGCATGTTGTTGTGACAAGAGACGCAGCCGCGCTGCTTGAAGATGGCGGGACCGGCATTTTGCAACATGGGCAGGCTCTTATCGACGGCGGTAAACAGATCGCGATTTTCACTCAAAGAAACCGGAGCAAAGACGGCTTGCGACTTGGTTTCCATGGGAACGGCATGATCCTGAAGCAAGGCAACCACACTGGTATCTCCCCGCCGCGAGGCCCACATATAGGTCGTTTCGCCCAGTTTGTTTTTGTGGTCCGCATTCGCTCCGGCCGCAAGCAGGAGTTTCACGACATCAGGGCAAGCATGTTCGGAAAAGGCGGCCCACATCAAAGCAGTGTTGCCCCACAGGTCTTCGGCGTCCACTTTCGCGCCTCGCGTCAGCAGCGAAGAAACCGTTTCCGCGTCGGCTCGAATAGCAGCCAGAATCAACGCTGAAAAACCGCCGGTGTTGGCGACGTTCACTTCCGCCCCGTGGGCCAGCAGCAACTTGATATTGCGGCGGTTCCGATACGCAATGGCATTGAGCAAAGCGGTGCTGCCATTTTTTTCCTTGACATTGACATCGGCGTCCTTCTTCAGCAGGGCAGCCAGCGCTTCGCCATCGCGAGCTTTGGATGCTTGAATCAGGGAGGTCGTGCCGCCTCCGCCAATCGGGATTACCGGTATGCCTTGCAGATCGTCTTTGAAATCGCTGCGTGCGCCGTGCGCCAACAGATAAGAAACGACCGGGCCAGCCCCATCGCGACTGGCGGCGACCATTAATGCCGATTTGCCCAACTTCGATCGCACATTCACGTCGGCACCATGCTCGACAAGCAACTTCACCTTATCCAGACTTCCAGTGCCCCAAATGAGAGCGGTGCCGCCGAAGGCGTTGGCAGCATTGGGATCGGCGCCGCCCTCGAGCAGCAGTCGAAGAGAGGTACTGTCCGCCGTGTACAAAGCAGCATACATCAATGGCGTAGAACCCTCGGGATCTCTGGAGTTGACGTCAGCGCCGGCCGCTATCGCCGCCCGGAGACCGGCGACATCCCCCATCCGAATGGACTGAAATAGCGCGTCAGCAGCCGGTTTGGGCGCTGCGCCTGCGTGCATCAGCAATCCCGCAGACATCAGTAGAGCGATGAGTTTTGCAGACATTATTGTTTTCCGTTCTGTTACGCGTAGGCGAAAGAGAAAAAGGCTCAAAATTTTGCGGAACGATTGACCTTCCAATTCGGGCTTTGATACGATCACGTCCTGAAGATGCAAAGTGCATTGCAGATCGCGCAATGAACATTTTCGGGAGCGTGCGATGTTCACCAAGTTTTTCTGCCTGGCGGCCCTTACCGTCTCCGTAGTTCTAATGGCAGACCTGCGGGCCGACGGCCCCAGTTTCATCCCGGATTCGACATTCAAAGGATCCAGTCTTCAGGATTGGCACTCACTAGGGCAGGCGAAATGGCACGCCACGAACGGACAACTGACCGGGAAATCCGACGGGCAGGAAGGCGCCGGTTGGCTGGTCTCGAATCATTCTTTGCAGGACGCCGGCCTGTACTTTCAGTTCCGTTGCACCGGCGCGTGCAATGCAGGCGTTCTGCTGCGCGCGCACAAGACCGGCGACGGCATGCAAGGTGTATTCGTTTCGATCACTGACGACGGCATGGAAGCTTACAACCTGCGGCTGGACGGTTCCGGAAAGGAACTGGAGCGAACCAAGCTCCGGCTGGCCGGGGGACAGATCCGATTCGCGCCGCCAGCCGAGGAGGCTGCGCGTGCTCGCCGGCCGGGCGGCATTCCCGCCCCTCCCCCTATGCCGAGCGGCATCGAGAATCCGATTCCGCGCCCTGTACAGGGTATTCAAAAGGACCAATGGAACGATGTTGAAATTCTGCTTGACGCGGATATCGTACGGGGTTTCCTAAACAGCGGCGGCGGACAGGTGAGCGCCGCGACGGAAGACATGGATTCGTATGGACCGGTCGCGCTGTATGTCGGGCCGGGGAGCGAAGTCTGTTTCAAAGATGTCGCGTACAAAGATCTGGCGGAGAAAACAAATCCGCTCGAGCAGGTGGGCTCCGGTTTCCGGATGCAGCGACTGAGTCCGTACTACTACAGCTGGTCGGCGGATGCCGCCGACTTCAATCACGATGGCAAGGTGGACGTCGTTTCTGGTCCCTTCCTCTACTTTGGCCCTGACTTCACAAGGAGTCGAGAGATTTATCCTGCCCAGGCTTACAACGTTTCGACTCAGTATTCCATGAAGGACTGGGTGGAGCACGCCTACGACTTTACGGGCGATGGCTGGTCGGATGTCCTCACCACGAGCCATGCGGGCGGCGGGAAGGACGGTGCAGTCCTGTACGTTAATCCGAAGGGCGAAGCGCACCGTTGGGAAGAACACAAGGTCGTTGGGGTGGTGCAGAGCGAAGCGACGATACTCCGGGACGTCGATGGCGACGGAAAGCCAGAACTGGTTTATGAAGCCGAAGGCTACATGCGGTATGCCAAGCCGGACCCGGCGAACCCGACCGGCGAGTGGGTGGTACACACGGTTTCAGAGAAAGGTCCATGGACCGCGCACGGCATTGGCGCGGGCGATGTGAATGGCGATGGGCGCGTGGACATACTCGGTTCGGCGGGGTGGTGGGAACAGCCGGCTTCGGGAGGCAGCGAACCCTGGCGTTACCATCCCCAGGCGTTTGGCCGATGGACGCGTGCCTCGGCCGGCGGCGGAGAAATCGGCGTTTACGATGTGAACGGCGATGGACTCAACGACGTTGTGACGAGCTTGCAGGCGCATGGTTGGGGACTCGCCTGGTTCGAGCAGAAGCGTTCTGCGAGCGGAGAAATCTCGTTCGTCGAGCATATGATCATGGACGATCATGGCGGCGATACGGCCAAGTCGGTCGCGTTTTCCGAGCTGCACGGCACCGCGATCGCCGATGTGGATGGCGACGGGATTCCGGATTTCATCGTCGGAAAGCGGTTCTGGTCTCACCTGGACGATTATTATGATCCGGATCCTTACGGGCCCGCGGTTCTCTACTGGTTCAAAACAGTGCGAAACAAGAAAGCGCCGGGCGGCGCGGAGCTGCTTCCGCGCGTGATACACAATTGGTCGGGCGCCGGATCGGATGTGCTCGCGAAAGATTTGAACGGGGACGGAGCGATCGACATCGTCACTGCCACACGCAGCGGAACGTATATTTTTTGGGGTAAGCCGGGGGCCTTGAAGAGTGCCCGTTAGCCGACCGTACACTGCGCTCGCCTTGCTCGCCTGTTCGAGTTCATTCGGGCAACGAACTTATACGAATTGGCAGGAATATTTAGGTGGCCCGGATAGCTCCCATTACTCGCCGCTCAAGCAAATCAATCAAAGTAATGCGGATAAACTCGAAGTCGCCTGGACGTACGAGACCGGCGACGACCTGAGCTATACGTTCAGCCCTCTCGTCATCGACAACGTCGCCTATTTCGCAGCCAAGGGCGGCTCACTGGTGGCAGTGGATGCCTCGACCGGCAAGGAACTCTGGGTCCATCCGTTCCCGCAGGCCCCGGGGACACCCGCCGCCTTTGCGCGATTCAGCGGGATTACGGGCCAGCGCGGCGGGAACTACTGGGAGAGCAAAGACCGGCGCGATCGGCGGCTATTCGTTTCGGCATCCGGCTTTCTGTATGCGATTGATGCGAAAACCGGAAAGTTGGTCGATTCGTTTGCCGACCACGGTAAGCTCGATCTCAAAATCGGGCTCGACCGCGCGCCTCGCGGATTATCATCGCGGAGCGCCGGCCGTGTTTTTGAGAATATCCTAATACTCGGAAGCGCCACGGGAGAGGGCTATCTGGCGCCGCCCGGAGACATACGTGCCTTCGACACAGTAACTGGCAAGTTATTGTGGGTTTTCCATACCATTCCGCGCCCCGGCGAGTTTGGTTACGACACCTGGCCGAAGGATGCATATAAGTACATGGGCGGTGTGGACACCTGGGGCGAGATTACCGTAGATGAAAAGCGCGGCATAGTCTATCTCCCGGTCGCTTCTCCCAAGTACGAGTTATACGGAGGAGATCGCCACGGCGATAATCTTTTCGCCGATTGCCTGCTGGCGCTCAATGCCCGGACCGGAAAGTATCTGTGGCACTTTCAGACCATTCACCATGACGTTTGGGATTTCGATCCAACTGCCGCGCCGCAATTGGTAACGGTGCAGCACGACGGCAAAGCCATAGATGCAGTAGCGCTCGCTAGCAAGAACGGATTTCTCTATGTCTTCGACCGCGTGACAGGTAAGCCGCTGTGGCCAATCGAAGAGCGGCCTGTGCCAAAGTCGGACGTCCCGGGCGAAGTAACATCACCCACCCAGCCATTTCCGACGGTGGTGCCTGCATTCGCGCGCCAGAGCATAACCGAAAAGGACATGTACGACGTGTTCATGACACCGGAAGAAAAGGCGCATTGGAAAGACCGGCTCGCAAGCGCGCGCAAAGGCTTCTATACGCCGCCTGCTCTCGTGGACACAATCTTGCTTCCCAGCGTGAACGGAGGCGCGCTCTTCTTCAGCAGCGGCGCCGACCCTACGAACGGCACGGTCTATGTGGAGTCGAAAGATATGCCGTCGATTATCAAACTGGTTCCGGCAGGAGAATCGACAGCCGCAAACAACGGAGGAACAATTCCAGCGCGAGGCGGCGGGGCCTCCGGAAGATCTGACCGGCCGGGCCGCCGAGCACCCAGTTTTCCACCCACTCCGGCCGAGGAAGGACGCGCCTTCTTCGAGCAGAACTGCCAAGTCTGCCATGGGACTGAATTGAAAGGCGACCGAGGTCCGGCGATCGATACGGCAGTACAGAGATTGGGCAAAGAGGCGACACAGAATGTCATCGAAAAAGGAAGAGGCGGAATGCCGGCGTTTCCTTCCGTGGCGCCGCAAGTGATGGGGGCATTACTCGCTTTTCTCACCGACCCGGCCTCCGCACCTCCCGGCACGGCGGCCTCGAGCCGGATGCTCGCCGCGTTCTCGCGCGTCGAGCCGGCCTATCCGGATGATGTAACTCCGCCGCCCTCACGTTACAAGACCGGATACGGGAACGAAGGATACGTGATCAATCCACCGTGGAGCACGATCACGGCATACGATCTGAACACGGGGAAAATTAAGTGGCAAACGCCTTACGGAGACTTGCCGCAAGCCGGCCCGAGCGAAACGCTGCGCGGCAACGTGTACCCCAAAAGCGGATTCGTCATCACCGCAGGTGGCCTGGTGTTGTTTGCCGGAAACGATTCCAAGTTGTACGCTTTGGATAAAGACACAGGCAAACTGATTTGTTCGAGGGATCTTCCCAATGGCTCTCTCGGTGTCCCGGCCGTGTACGAAACTGGAGGACGTGAATACATCTTGCTGGCGGCTTCGGGCGGGAATCCGTTTCCTGCGGGCGCGAAGCTGCCGCCAGGCGGAGTGCTGCCGCCCGATAAGTCGAAAAGCTATATTGCGTTCGCACTGCCTGCGCATTAAGGCGCTGCTGCTCCTATCGGGACTGGCTTGGGAGCCGGCATTGGCGCAGGTTGATCTTCCCACGGGTACCAATCTTTCTATACGTCTCAGCAGTAGTCTTTCGAGCAGGCATTCCCAGGCGGGCGAACTTGTATCCTCTACACTGATCGCTCCAGTGCGAGCGCAGGGGAAAGAGATCATTCCGGCTGGCTTCGTGGTACGTGGAACGATCGCCAATCCGGCACCCGCGCACAAGCGATTGGACCATGCGGTACTATGGCTCAATTTCGGCGAACTGGTAGGTAAGGAAAATCGCTCCGCGGCGTTCCGGGCGAAAGTGCTGAGCGTGGACAACGGCCGCGAATCCGTGGACAGCGAAGGTGTGATTCACGGATTGCGCCCGCTGCGCCGAAGGCCGGGTGAAATCGAGGATCTGCTCCTGTTGGCCGCGGCGGCGCACCCCGCAGTTCTGGCATCACTCGCAGTGGGCCGCTTCATCGTAGCGGAAGAAGACAAGCCGCACATTGCGTATGAAACGGGCGTAGAACTATGGTTGACGCTGACGTCGCCCCTGCGGATCGCGGCCATGCCGGAGCCGGAGATCGGTCAAAGTCCAGCCGTACTGCCGGCTTCCAAGGAGCTGGATGCTCTGGTGAACGGCCTGCCGATTCGCACGGCAACTCCGCACGGAACGCCTTCGGATCTAGTCAACGTGCTGCTGCTCGGCTCCGAGGAGGCGGTGGTGAATGCGTTCAGCCGCGCCGGTTGGTTATCGGCGGAACATCTGAATCTCAAGACAGAGGCTGAGACATTCTTTGCGGTAGCCGATCACCATTCCTATAAGGAAGGTCCGGTTTCTTCGTTATTGATCGCCGGCCAGAAACCAGCGTTGGTGTTTGAAAAAGAGACGAATACGTTTGCAAAGCGGCATCACATTCGTATCTGGCGCCAGCCGGGAACGTTTGAAGGCATGCCGGTCTGGATCGGCGCAGGCACGCACGATATCGGAATCGATTTCTCGCGAAAGGAACGGACGTTTTCACATTCGGTCAATGGTGATATCGATCAGGAGCGCGCGAAGATCGAAAATGATTTAATCTTCGCCGGGGATGTGGCGGCCGCGGGCATGGTGGATCGCGCGGCGGCGCCCAGATCCTTTCAGAACGCGACGGGCGACCACCTGGAGACGGATGGAGCGATTGCGGTGCTGCGGTTCAAGCCAATCGCGCCTTAGCTCGATTGCTGCCCCAATCAAATCAATCGATCCAGCGCGACGCTTTCAAGAAGGGCAAGGCATTGTCGCGCTTTCCAAGCTCGGTACGACCTTCGCTACCTGGCGAAGGAAGAGAGCGGCAACGCGATGCATTTCGTATTCTTCCACGCGGCGCGCTCCGGCCGCGCCTAGGGACTCGCGCAATTCGGGATTGCGATAGAGAGAGAAGAGGGCTTCGGCCAGAGCTTCCGGATTTTCGGGCTCGACCAGGATGCCGTCGCGAACCACTTCGGGAATCGCGGAGGCGCGCATCGCCACAATCGGCTTCGCGGCAGCCATGGCCTCGAGAAACACGATTCCAAAACCTTCCTGCGAGCTCGGCAGGCAAAATACATCCGATCGCACATACTCGGCGGCTAAGGTTTTTCTGTTCACATCGCCGAGCCAGTGTACGGTCGATTCAAGACGCAGATCGGAAGCGATTTGGTGCAGCCGCGCGTTCTCCGGCCCGTTGCCGACTATGCGCAACTCCAATTCCGGAACGCGACCGCGTAAGAATGCAGCGCTTCGAAGCAACACTTCAACACGTTTGCGCGGGTAGAAGCGACACACACAGAGCACGGTGAATTTGCCCGATTCAGGCACGGCAGGATAGGCGTGGAACAAGCTGCGCCAGGAGCCGAGATCAATCAATTCGGGAACAACGGTGGCGTTCTTCACGCCGTACAATTCTTCGAGGCGCCGGACACAGTATTCACTGACGGTGACGACCAGATCCGCGCGCCGGGCATGCTTCGCTTCGAGACGGGATTGGAACGCCATGCTGAGGCGGGTGCCGCCTTTCTCGAACCGCGTCGCATCGCCGAGCACGCCCTTGATGCAGGCGATGTGGGGAATGGAATTGCGTTTGCCGGCTATGGTGTAGCCATCGACGTCGATTCCAACAGTCGCGTCGCCGGGGAAACTGCGCCAGCGGAGGGTTTCATTAAACAAAACGCGAGTGGCTGTATAGACAGGCGTATGGAGGCGCGGTGTGACCATATTTACGTCGACACCGGAATGACGAATCGCTTCAGCTAAAGTATGAGTCCCGACATAACAACCGCTGCCTTCCCGTGCGTTCAGCGGAATGGCCGTCACGAAATGTAGAAGACTCACGTATGGCGTTTAGAACCCGCGGCGGATGATTCGGAAAACGTGCTGGTTCCCCGGGCTGTTCCTGATAAAACGATTTTACCGTTTCCGGGGTCGCCACAAGCAGGGGAGACGGCAAGAACCCTGGTACACACCGTAGTCATCCGCTCGCTGGTCTATCAAACACCTTCGCGTGCCTGCCAACCGTCCTCCTTCGGCCCGCGATTTGGAAATGTGAACAGCAAACCCGTTTCCTAGGTTCACCCATAAAGACTAGACGCCCGCCAGGATTGTTTCATGTATAAAACGAGAGAAGGGGGTGTATTCTCAGGACGTGCAGAAATACACGTCAATTATTCTGGGCGGCGGCATGGTGGCTGGATACGCCGCGAAAGAGGCGGTAGAAGGCGACCTGAAAGCGGGACAGCTTGCGATCGTGTCGGCGGACGATGCGCTTCCGTATGAGCGGCCGCCTCTTTCGAAAAGTTTCCTAGCCGGCAAAGATGACGAACAAAGCGTACTCATCAATGACGAGAAATTTTATCGCGAGCATGGCATTGACGTTCATCTGGAGACGCCGATTCAGAAGATCGATATTTCGGGAAAACGTCTGGTTGCGAAATCAGGTGAGGAGTTTGGCTTTCAGAAATTGGTTCTGGCGACGGGCGCACGCGTCCGTACTCTCGATGTGCCGGGAGCGGATCGCGCGAATGTATTGTATTTACGTTCGCTGGCTGACTCGGCACAACTGCGCGATGCGTTAAAGAAAGCGAAGAAAGTAGCCGTTGTGGGCGCCAGTTTCATCGGTATGGAGGTGGCGTCGCAAAGCGCACAACAGGGTCGTGAGACGACCATGGTGTTTCCGCAGGATCGTGTTTGGAAAAGCTTTTTCACGCCCGAGATGTCGCGTTTTTTTGAGAAATACTATCAGGATCACGGCGTTCGCCTTTTGCCGGGAGCGGAAGTCAAGGGGATCGGCGACGGGTCTGTTTCACTTTCCACCGGAGCCAAGGTTGAGGCGGACTTGGTCGTGGCCGGGGTGGGAGTGACGCCGGTGACAGATATTGCCGAGACTGCCGGGCTGAAGACCGACAACGGCATTATTGTCAGCGAGTTTCTCGAGACGAGCGTAGGTGACGTTTACGCGGCGGGCGATGTGGCGCATTTTCAGGACATACGAACAGGAAAACGGCGGCGTTTCGAGCACTGGGACAACGCGGTGAAACAGGGGCAGTACATAGCTCGCAGTTTGCTGGGCGAAAAAAAGGCGTTCGAAAATATTCCGTATTTCTTTTCCGATGTATTCGATCTATCGTACGAATTCTGGGGGAGTACGGACGGTGCGGAACGGACGGAATACAAGGGCGATGTGAATTCGTCGAGCTTCAGCGCCTGGTGGTTTAAGGGCAAAGAAGTAGTCGCGGCGTTCGTTATGAATAGGCCGGAAGCGGAGCGAGAGGCCGCCGGTCAGCTTTCAATGATGAAGGAATGACCAAGGACGATCCTTGTCCCCGGAATTTGAGGCTAATTTCAGCTTCGTTTGGCGGGCAGAATTTGGGGGACAAGGCTCGGCAGTTTGGCTTGTTTGATTTTCGCCCGGCGCAATACGTCCTTCATAGTGAACTGGTCGGCCGATCCTACGCTCTTCAATTCCCTCCAATCGATCGGCAGCGCTACGGGTGCTCCGGGCCTCGCCCGGACGCTATAGTCCGCGACGGCAGTCGCAGTATAGTCGTTGCGGAAATAGTCGATAAAGATTTTGCCCGTCCGCTTTGCCTTGCTCATGGTGGCAATGTAGGCATCTGGCGCAGCAGTCACCATCTCATCAGCCAAGGAGCCTGCAAAGGATTTTACGGCCGGCCATTTGTCTTTGCCGGCTAGCGGAACTGTCACGTGCAGACCCTTACCTCCTGTGCATTTAACAATCGATTTCAATCCTGTGTGCTCCAAGCGTCGCTTAAGATCCTGCGCCGCTAACCTCAGCGCTTCGAATGGGACTTCAGGCGCCGGATCGAGGTCAAAAATCATTCGATCGGGAAAATCGATTGCGTCGACCGGCGCTCCCCATGGATGCAGTTCAACCCCTCCCATCTGGACGATTTCCAGCAATCCTTTTTCATCCTCGATGTAAAGGTACTCGTAGATCTTGCCTTTATTCTTGAACTGGAACGTTCGGACGTGCGCGCCGAATCCCCGGCCGGGATTTCGCTGGAAGAAGCATTGTTTGTCGATTCCGGAAGGACAGCGCAAAAGGCTCAAGGGCCGATTGGCGATTTGGGGCAAAATCAAAGACGCTACGCCCGCGTAATATTCGGCCAAGTCGCCCTTGGTCACATGTCCGGTTTCCGAAATCACGCGATTCGGATGAGTAATCGAGATGCCGCTGAGAACGAGGCTTTCCGTCATTTCTTTTCTTTATGTGGCGCGGACTTGGTATGGGTGGACGTTTGCCTAATTTCTTCTTTCTTCACCTGGGAAGCATCTTTGTCTTCCCGTAAACCTTCGAAAGATGGATGCCGAATGCGGCCATCATTGGTCCATTCCGTAAACGTAACCTCGCAGAGCAGTACCGGCTTGACCCAGTGGACTGCACGCCACTCGCCCGCACCCACTCCTACGGTTTCCCCGCGGCTCAGAACTGGCGTCTTCACTCCGATTTTCCCGAAACGCGAGGCCAGCATGCGAGCGCTCTGTATAGAGAAGCCTGTGCCGACTTTGCCGGCATACCGCAGCGTGCCATGTTGCGTATAAGCGAGGTAAAGGGCGCCCAGCGCGCGCTCGCCCTTGCGCGCATCGCTAAAACCAACGATGATGAACTCCTGCCGCCGTGAGCATTTGATCTTGAGCCAACTTCGCTGTCGTCCGGACCGATACGGCGCTCTTGCCTCCTTAGAAATAATCCCCTCTAGTCCGGCTTCGCAAGCCTTGGCAAACATCTCCGCGCCTTGACCGAGCACGTGGCCGCTATAACGAAGCGGCAACTTCTTGCTTCTGAGAATAGTTTGCAGCCGTGTTTTGCGTTCTATCAGGGGCTGTTGGGCAAGGTCCTCCCCGTCGATGTATAGAAGATCGAAGACATAGGCGACGATACGGGCGCGATCGCCACCTTCTCCAAGGGCCGCCTGCAGCGCCTGAAAACTGCTCTTCCCTGTCTCATCGAGCATCACCGCTTCCATATCCAACACTGCACTTTTGACTGGCAGTTTCTCCAGAGTTGCAGACAGTGAGGGAAAGCTATTGGTCCAATCCTTGCCGTTGCGCGTGAAAAGCCGCGCCGCGCGTTCGGACACATAGCCCATAAGCCGATAGCCATCCAGCTTGATTTCATGCAGCCATCCGTCGCCTTGCGGTGGCGCATCTACCAGCGTGGCTAGTTGCACTTCGGAATATCGCGCCATCAAGATCTTCAAATGGTTGGCATCCGTTTTGTGGCCCTGCTCTTTGAGCGACATGCTAGCCACGCTATACCACACATGAGGCACGTGCGTTCAGATGCCGATCGGTCAGTTGAGGACAGAACAGCTGGTGGCATCAGTTGTGGCGAGCCGTCGGACGCGGGCAGCTAACCGTCTTCGGCCAGTGGGATAATGATTTCCGGATTGGCGGCGTCGCGTAACTTCATTCGCTGTTTAACGCTCGTCGGGTGCGTGCTCGTGGCCCGGGCGCAACCGAAGAACGAGAGATATCTCAATGTCGTGGCCTCGGACTCCAAAGGAGCGCCAATTACGGATCTGACGAGCGCCGATTTTCAGATCTTCGACGACGGAAAGGTCCAGCAGATCACGTCGTTTCAAGCAAGCGCCAAGCAGCAGTCCCGCGCCGCAATACCACTCACGATTTTGATCGTCTTCGATCTGCTCAACGCCATCCCCTCACAACGCGCGTACACATCTACTCTTATCGTTCGCGCCCTTGAGTCTCTCGAGGAGAGCGACTCTCTTTACCTTTATATTCTGACTAACCAGGGCAGCCTGTATCCCGTTCATCCGCTACCTGCTTCAAGGCCAACTTTGCTTCTCAACAGGACCGTGGAGGGCAACGAACACGAACAGGCGCATAGCGCTCCTTGGACTCGCCAGATCCGTTCGTTGATGGACCAGGCTGCCGAAAGTGTGGTTAGGATGAAGCCGAGGGATTTAACGGATCTCGGGACGGAGACCGGGATAACCTACAGGACTCTGGCCGCCTTAAGAGAACAATTATCGGGTATGCGCGGCCCCAAGACGATCATTTGGATCACCCGAGGAGCACCAAACTACGTGCCCTACCCGTTCGGCTGCCAGAATGTCGAATTTGCTGGGGAATCGGGGAATTACCTCGCCGGCAAGTGTAGCAACAGCTGCGCCAATATCCGGGCCAGCAATGAATGCATTGATTACACACCTTTCTTGGAACACTTCAGCTCAGAGCTGGATCGCAGTGACACGATTTTCCCAGCGTTGAGCAGACAGGCGGAGAGCTATCCACTGACACGCGGGGCTCAAGAACGGACACGCTCCAGCGATTAGCGAATTTCTCCGGTGGGCGAAGATATCCCCCAGGGGACATCAAGAACGCAATTACTCAATCCCTGCAAGGTGCCCGCGGACGTTACCAACTCGCATATCAGGCATCACAACCCGATGGAAGATACCACGGCGTTCACGTCGCATGCGGCCGGAAAGGCGTCCGGATTCAGGCACAGCAGGGTTACTATGCGCTTGTGAAGCAACCGTAAAAACAGCTTATCGAGCTTACGATATATGCTGTCCTGTGATGACCAGAAGAACAGCTTTGCTCGGTTTAGCGGGTTCCTTGACGCGTGCGGCGGATAAATTACCGGCGAACCGGCATGTACGCTGGGCGCTGGGATCGAATTTGTGGAATTCGTTTCCCGGTAGCCCGTTCACCGACATTCTCGATGTCATGCGCGATACCGGTTTCATTGGGCTTCGCCTGACACAGTATCCGCAGATTCTCACCAAATACAACATCAGCGAACAGCAGATGGAGCAGGAGGTCTCGAAGCGCGGGCTGCACGTCATCACCATTTCATTCAATGGTCCGGCGCAGGATCCGGCGCAGCATGCCAAGATTCTCAGCGGCGCGAAAGACGCTATGGGATTCCTAAAGCGCTTCGGCGCAAATATGCTGGTTGTCTTTTCTCCGCGGCGGGGGCCGGAGGGCGATGCCTTCACCACTATGTGCCGGTTCTATAACCAGCTCGGCGAGACCGCCGGTGAAATGGGTTTTCGCGCGGGCTTGCATAGCCATCTCGGCCAAATGGTCCAGACGGTGGCCGAAGTCGACCGCTGCATGGCGCTCACCGACCCGAAATTGTTCCACTTCGCTCCCGACACGGCGCACGTCTATTTGGCCGGCGATGACCCAGCAGTGCTGATGGAGAAGCATAAGCACCGGCTGATGATGGCCGATTACAAGGATGCGAAACGCGCTGGATTAACCGCCAAATATGTCGGCAACACGTACGACCTGGGCGATGGCGAAATCGATTTCGTAGCCTGTCATCGCGTTCTGAAGAACATCTCGTTCGATGGCTGGCTGTGCTCAGATCTCGACATCGCGCGCAAAGGGCCCCGTATTAGCTATCAGCGTTGTGGAGAATTCATCGTGAGGAAGCTCGAACCCGTTTATGCGTGAAGTCACCCGAAGAGACGTACTCCAAATGGCAGCGGCCGCAGCTACAATACCCCACTATTCGATCCTCGATCCGCATGTTCATGTCTGGAAGCACGACGCGCAGTTTCCGTTCGCGGCAGGCGCGAAAGTGCCTGAGTATGACGCGACGCCAGAAGCGCTACTTGCGCTGATGAAACAGAACGGAATTGCGAAAACCGTCATCATCCAGGTGATTCACTATCGCTACGACAATAGTTATCTCGCTGCTGTGCTTCGCCAGTATCCGCAGTATTTTCTGGGAGTGTGCCGTGTGGATCCGCTCGACCCGGACGCGCCGGATAACTTGACGCATTGGTCCGAACAGAAAGGATTCCGCGGAGTGCGGCTGAGTCCGGCCGCCGACGCAAACGGCGACTGGATTCGCGGGCCTCTCATGGAACCGTTATGGAAGCGCTGCGACAGCCTGAAGGTTCCGATGACTCTGCTCGCGCCAATCAGCCGCATTCCAAACTGCCAGAAGCTGATCGACAAATTTCCGGACCTGACGATCGTCATCGACCATATGGCGGATTGCCCGGTGAATCGCTCCGAAGAACTCGAGAAGCTGATTGCGCTCGCACGCTATCCGAAAGTTTTTGTGAAGATTTCGCACACATGGTCGCTTTCGAAGCAGGGATACCCTTGGACTGATTCACAAGCGCTCGTAAAGCAGCTATACGATAAATTTGGGCCGCAGCGGCTGATGTGGGCGACTGACTGGCCGATTGCGAAGGACATCGCCACCTACCCGCAACGGCTGACGGTGGTTCGCGACGAGATGAAGTTTCTGAACGCCGAAGATAAAAGCTGGATCCTCAGCAAGACGATCGAACGGGTCTGGCCCTTCTAGCCCGGCAGCCAAACGGTGCTTGGTCAACACAGTCTAGAAATCGCCACGCCCCGCGCAGGCGTTGCCGGGCGATTACTTAGGAGAGCGACCGCATCACTTCGTAAAGATCGGAATTCAGCTCCACGCCAATGCCGGGCGCTTCGGGGAGGCGCACACGGCCGCTTTCGACAGGCGCGTCGTCGGCAAATCCACCGAAGGGGAGAAAAACGCCCGGGTAGGATTCATTGCCGCCGAGTCCGAGACCCGCTGCAATGTGCAGCGCCATTTGATGGCCGCCATGCGGGATGCAGCGGCGCGAAGACCAGCCTTCGGCGTGAAGCATATCGAGGGTACGGATATATTCGACGATTCCGTAGCTCAGCGCCGGGTCCATTTGCAGGAAGTCGGTTTCCGGGTCAAGCCCTCCGTACCGGATGAGATTGCGCGCTTCCTGCATAGCAAACAGATTTTCGCCGGTGGCGATCGGCGTTGGGGATGCGGCCGCAACTTCGGCGAGCAGTTTGAAATCGAGCGGATCACCGGGCTCTTCATACCAGCGAAGCCGGTAAGGCACCAGCGCGCGAGCGTACTCGATAGCGACGGAAAGGTCGAACCGGCCATTCGCGTCAACACACAGACATTCACCGGCGGGAAGCAGCTTGAGTACAGCTTCGATGCGTGCGAGGTCCTCGGCGAGCGGCGCGCCGCCGATTTTGATCTTTACAGTCGTATACCCCAGATCGAGATAGGAGCGCATCTCGTCCACCAGAGCCGGGATGCCTTTGCCGGGATAGTAGTAGCCGCCGGCCGCATAAACGGAAACAAAATCGTCGACTTGCCCGTCGCGATAGCGCTGGGCCAAAAGGCGCGAGAGCGGCAAGCCCGCGATCTTAGCGGCAGCGTCCCACAGCGCCATGTCCACGGTTCCGACGGCAACGGAGCGATCGCCATGGCCGCCGGGCTTTTCGTTGGTCATCATTACCGCCCACGCTCTTTCGGGATCGAGATTCGTTCCTTGGGCATTCAAAAGGGCGGCAGGTGCCGCGCGAAGCAGACGCGGGATAATGCGCTCGCGCAAAATACCCTGCTGCGCATAGCGACCGTTCGAATGAAAACCGTAGCCTATGACTGGTTTGCCATCGCGAATGACATCCGTAAGAACAGCAACAGCGGATATCGTCATCTCAGCAAAGCTGATGAAGGCGTTGCTGATGGCTGAGCGGATGGGGACGACAGCGTCGCGAATTTCAGTAATTTTCATATGTCTTTACCAGAGGCCGATGAGACGCCACCAACACAGGCCGATGCCGAGCCATATGACCAGATTCAAAACGGAAACGATCAGACCGAACTTCCACCAGGACGGTTGCGTGAGATAGCCGAGGCCGAAATAGACAGGAGCGGAGCCTGTGCCGTAGTGAGTGATGCCGGCGTCAAGATTCGAGAAATAAGCGAGCGCCAAAGCAGCGACAAGCGGAGGCACACCAGCGGCCAGCGCGGCAGTCAGAAACGCAGGATATAAGGCGGTAATGTGCGCAGTCATGCTGGCGAAGCCATAGTGGATGTAGAGGTAGGCGATCACGAGAAGCCCGAGAGCGACGAGCCAGGGCAGAGTTTTCGTATAACCGAACAAAGACTGCGACAGCGTGCGAATGACGCCGTGTTTGTTCAACTCGTCGGCCATCATAATGAGGGGCGCAAACCAGATAAGCGCATCCCAAGCTCTGCCTTCAGAGAGCAGGTCGTTCCAGGAAATGACGCCTGAAATCAGGATGACGGAGACACCGGCGAGCGCAACAAAAGAATTTGGGATGTGGTGCCACGGAGAAGAGACCCAACCGGCCATGACAGCAAGCATGATTATGACCAGGCGGCGCTCCTGCGCGGTCATGCGGCCCATGGCGTCCAATTCGGCGCGGGCGTGCGCTCCCGCTTTTTCCGTACTCGTGAGCCCGGGCGGATGGAGACGGTAAAGGAGATAGGGCACGCACAGGAGTGACAGAATGCCCGGGACGATCGAGCCGGCGAGCCAGCGCAGCCAGGTAAGCTCGACGTGGCCGATTTTGTGAGCGAAGTCCGCCATCAGAGGGTTGGAGGCCATGCCGGTGAGAAACATGGCCGAAGCGACGTAGGTGGTATGGAACGCGACCAGCACCAGAAAGCCGCCCATTTTTCCGCTGGGCGTACCGGGCTCGGAATCAAGCGCCTGGCCGACAGAACGCACGATCGGAGAAATGATGCCGCCGCCCCGCGCCGTGTCGGAGGGTACAAAGGGCGCAAGAATCAGGTCGGAGCAGGCGATCGAATAGGCGAGCGTGAGCGGCCGCTTTCCGAATCTGGCAATAAAGGTGTACCCGACGCGCACGCCCAGCCGGGTTTGGGTGACCGCTCGCGAAAAGAGAAAGGCGGTGAAGATGAGCCAGACCGTGGGGTCGCTGAAGCCCGCAAGTGTGTTGGCGACGGGAAGCGTGCCGGTCAAGACCAGAGCTGTCATGGCAGCCAGAACCGAGACGCCCATGGGAACCGGCTGCGCAACAAGGGCGATGATGGTAGCGGCAAAGAACGCGAGTAGGTGCCGCTGTCCGGTATCGAGCGCGGGCACGGGAAGCAGATAGAGAAGTGCGCCGGGAATGAGGACGACGGCCCAGCGCCAGGAGCGGGCGAACGTGGCGGCCGGTGCAGCGTGCGGGCGTTCGAGTTCTACAGACACGTATCCGCTATTCTCTTATGTGCCCCGAGTAACAACACGTAAGCGAGCACCAAAGCCCCGAAAGACGCCGCGGAAATCCTGGAACTGGAAGCGCGTCCTGCGATGGGCATTGTGGACAGTTCTTACTTTCTACGGCTTACTCGCCGTTGCGATCCTTTTCTTGCGCTGGGTCGATCCGCCCACGACCGCCGTGCAGATCGAGCGGCGCATCGACGCATCCATCCATGGCAAGCCGTATCACAAGCGATATTCGTTCGTGCCGCTGGGCGAGATCTCGCCGCACTTGCAGCATGCGGTAGTGGCAGCGGAGGATGCACGCTTCTTTCAGCATCATGGCTTTGATTGGAAAGAGATTGGCAACGTGGTCGAGCAGGACCTTGGCGACGGGCCTAAGCGTGGCGCTTCGACGATTACGCAACAACTGGTACGGAATCTCTTCTTATCGACGGGCCGCTCGGTCGTGCGCAAAGCTGTCGAATTCTCCATCGTTCCGTTGGCGGAAGGAATTCTTCCGAAACAGCGCATCCTCGAACTCTATTTGAACGTGATCGAGTGGGGATCGGGCATCTATGGAGCGGAAGCAGCTTCGCGATATTATTTCCACCTCTCCGCAAGCGGGATCGGGCGCGAGCAAGCAGTCGCACTAGCCGAGGTGTTGCCCGCGCCGCTTCATCGAAAGCCCGGCCATCTGACGCAGTACGGCGCACGAATTCAGGAACGCATGCGTCAGATGGGATTCTGAGCAGAGCCGTCTTACTTCTTGGGAACCGAAACCGTAATATTGCGGAACATCAGGCCGCCGGTGTGATCGCCCTGGATATAGAACGGACCCGGCTCTCCTTCGTCGGCGTCCAAGGCGCCGCCCGTAATACCTTCGATCTGCTTCGCGTCGATGATTTTGACGCCATTGCGAACGATGGTGACTGTACGTCCGACCAGTGTCACGTCGAACGATTCCCATTTGCCCGGTGTGCGCGGCAGTTGAGAACTGCCGGGAATACGTCCATAGATAGCTCCCATGGAACGCTCGGCCGGCTCGCTACCGGCGGCCACGTATTCAAGCTGCATCTCGTAACGGCCGCGGAGATAAAAGCCGCTGTTGGCGTCTTCGGGACAGTTCACTTCAAAATGAACCTTGAAATCGTCGAACTTACGGACGGACTTGAGATTGGCGCCATGAGCTTCATTCAACAGCACGCCGTCTTTCACGACCCAATGACTCTTCGATGCGTCGCCGATGGGCTCCCACCCGTCGAGGTTCTTTTCGTTAAAGAGGCGCTCGGGTTTCGACCACGCTTTGGGGGCGGTGCGGTTCAGTTCGGGCGCGCGCACACCGGTCAACTCGGTTGTTTGACCGCCGTGCTTCTGGACGCCGGTCAACTTGTCACCCGACGGATGAAGTTCCCATGTCGTGGCAGGATGGTTCGCCGTAGCCGCAGCGGCCGTAAAGGTGAGCGTCGAGCCGTCTACACGGGCGTCGTTCATTTGAATAACGTGGCCGCCGGTAGGTTGAAACCAGACTTCCAGCTTTCCGCCGTTTTCGGTTACTCCTAACCAATTCGCGCCGACGCCCGCAGCCGGGTGAACGTCGAAGTCCCAGCGTCCCACGAAGGGACTGCCGCTGTTCTGCGCAAATGCTGGGGTCAGGAGCGCACATGCAAGAATCAAACTTGCCGAGAGAGATCGCATGCTGGCAGTTTAGTATGAAGCATCCGAGAGAACTCGGGGGGATGACATGATCAAGGCAATTTTTTGTTTAGGCGGCTGCCTAATCCTGGTGGCAGCTCTAAACGTGCGGCGCGCCGCCGGGCAGGCGACAGGCGACGGCCCGCAATACACATCGGACGGGCAGTTGCGGTTTCCTAAGGATTATCGGGAATGGGTGTTCTTGAGCTCGGGTTTGGGAATGACCTACGGGCCCGCGGCGGCAGGCGCCCGTGACGATCCTCGATTTGACAACGTTTTCGTAAACCGGTCCGCGTACAAGTCGTTCCTGGCATCGGGCCGCTGGCCCGACAAGACGGTCTTCATTCTGGAAGTCCGAAAATCGCAATCGGAAGGATCCATTAATAAAGGCGGACATTTCCAGACAAGCACCGCGGCAATTGAAGTACACGTAAAAGATGAAAAGCGTTTTGACGGCAACTGGGCTTTTTTTGGATTCGGTGAGGGCAAGGAAACCGGAAAGCAGATCCCGGCGTCGGCCTCGTGCTATTCGTGCCATCGCGATCATGGCGCGGTAGATACTACGTTTGTCCAGTTCTACCCCACGCTGCTCGATGCGGCCAAGGCGAACCATACATTGCGGTGAGCGAACAAGACTCAGGCTCTTCCAGGTTGGTTGCTCTCGATACCTTTCGTGGTGCGACCATGGCGCTCATGGTTCTGGTGAATAACGCGGGCGACGGACACAACGCCTACGGGCCACTGAACCACTCGGCATGGAATGGCTGGACGATCACGGATGTTGTTTTTCCTACGTTTCTTTGGATCGTAGGAGTCGCTATCACGCTATCCGTTGGAAGGCGTCTGGAGCGCGGAGTGACGCGGCAAGCCTTGATGGGCCAGGTACTGCGGCGCGCGCTCGTGCTCTATGCACTTGGCTTACTGGTCTACCTGTTCCCCCGTTTTGATTTTTCGACGATGCGCGTTCTGGGGGTGCTTCAGCGAATTGCCATCTGCTATCTGATCGCATCAGCGATCTACTTATCGACGACGACTGTGCGCGCGCGCGTCTTATGGATTGTTTCGCTGCTGACCGGGTATTGGCTATTGATGAAGCTGGTTCCGGTGCCGGGTTATGGAGCAGGCCATCTGGATGTGGAGGGCAATCTCGCCCATTACATCGATCGCATTGTTCTGGGACGCCACAATTATTTATCTACGAAGACCTGGGACCCGGAAGGAATAATCAGTACCCTGCCCGCCATTGCAACCACGCTATTCGGAGTCCTCGCCGGGCAATTGCTCCGGCTGAAGAAGAGCCTGATGGAGCGGACCACGGCACTATTTTTCATCGGCAACACGCTGCTTGCCCTTGGGCTGATCTGCAATGTGTGGCTGCCGATCAACAAAAAACTCTGGACGAGTTCGTTTGCGTTGTTCATGGCCGGCCTGGCCTTCGTGCTCCTCGCGATGTTTCTCTACCTGGTAGACCATCTCGGGTACCATCGCCCGTTTCAGCCATTCGTCATTATGGGAATGAATGCGATCGCGGTCTATATGCTCTCGGAATTATTCGCGATTTCCCTCGGCACCCTGAAATTGCACGACTGGATCTACCAGCATTGTTTCGCGGTGCTCGCCTCGCCGCGCAATGCTTCACTGCTTTGGGCGATCGCCTTTACGCTTTTGATGTATCTCGCGGCGTACATTATGTATCGGAAGAAATGGTTTCTGCGGATTCGAATGATAACCACGATTCAACACCACATCCTTAGAGAACAGCAGCGCATCAGCGGCGCGCGCGGTACCTTCTCGTGGCTGCTGTCCGGCATCACTCTTGCGACGAAAATGACCGAAGCACGTATCCGCCGGGCCGGTCTTACGGACGCGCTCGGGGCCGCTGGAGCGGTCAACGTCCAGGGCGAGGCCCAGCAGAAACTGGATGTCTACGCGAACGAAGCGCTAATGCATTGCCTCGGGCTGCGCGATAGCGTAGCTGTCCTGGTCTCAGAGGAGAACGAGGAGCCGGTCACGTTCGATCGCGCATCGGAGGGTGGCGAATACGCCATCATTTTCGATCCCCTCGACGGCTCTTCCAATATCGACGTGAACGTCAACGTGGGAACCATCTTCTCCATTTTCCGTTGCCCTTCGGCCGAAGAAGAGCACTGCTCCGCGGTCCTGCAGCGCGGTAGAAGGCAGGTTGCGGCAGGATACGTCATCTACGGACCTTCGACCATGCTGGTCTACACCACCGGCCATGGGGTCTTCGGTTTTACGCTCGATCCCGCTATCGGCGCTTATGTTCTCAGTCACGAAAACATCAGGATGCCCGAAGGCGGAACAATTTATTCCGTGAACGAAGCGAATGCGGATGATTTTCCAGAGAACTATCAAAATTATCTTAGGCAGCTGCGCCAGAAGAAACTCGGCCGGCGCTACGGTTCCCGTTACATCGGCTCTCTGGTCGCCGATTTCCACCGCACTCTCCTGAAGGGCGGGGTGTTTTTATACCCGCCCACGGCGGGCTATCCACAGGGGAAACTGCGCCTGCTCTACGAAGCAAATCCGCTCGCGTTTATCGCGGAACAGGCGGGCGGTGCGGCGGTTAACGGCAAGTGCTGTGTGCTAGATGTGGAACCGCACGATATTCATCAACGAGTTCCTTTCGTAGTCGGCGGTAAGGAAGAAATAGATCTGTTCGTAAGTCTCGCCGAGCTTGCATAGATCAAAGTTTCTCTATTGAAACATGATACGCTGGCGTTGGTTTGCCCGCAAACGATAAGTACATGGTGCCCGTGGTTCAGGGCACGTTCAAGATTCTGGAGGAGTTGGCGAAAAGCGGCCCTCTTCCTCTAAACGAAGTCACCCGGCACACTGGCATGTCGAAATCGACGGTGTTCCGCATACTAGCCACGCTTGAAAGCCTCGGATACGTATTCCGCGACACCGCACGGACGTACTGCGTCACAACGGCTCTGAGTGATCTGGTGACGAGCGAGGCACTGACTGAAATTCTGCGCCGGGCGGCCATGCCGCACATGTTGGAACTTCGGAACACCTTCGGCGAAACCGTTAATCTAGGACAAATTGTTTCAGACAAGGTAGTCTATATCGAAGTCGTGCCCAGCGAGTACGCGCTGCGGCTACACGAGCGTGCAGGCGCTTCCGTGCATGTGCATGCCAGCGCTTTGGGGAAAGCGATTCTCGGATTTTCCGACGACGATTTCGCGCACAGCATGTTGAGTGGACGTGAGCTACCGCCCGTGACGGAAAACACTATTACGCGTCTTGACAAGTTGCTTGCTGAGTTGAAGCGCGTTCGCGAGCGCGGCTACGCGATCGACCGAGAGGAGACTTCTCCTCTCGCCACCTGCGTGGCGGCGCCGATTCTGGATGCGAGTGGCTCGGCGATTGGCGCCATCAGTATTTCGGGCCCCAGCTCCCGCTTTAATCCCCGAAAAGGTGCGCCAGTGATCGAGAGCCTGATGCGTGCAGGCGCCGCTGTCTCAAAACAGGTCCGAAAACGCGGCCGCGAAAACGTCGCCTAGCACCATAGGACGCCAATTGGAATCGAGTAACTATTGCGGCTCCGCCGCGAATAATCTGTCGAGCTGACCAAGCGCTGAACGGATGAGCATTTCCCCACTGCCGGGCGCGAGCCACGAAGCGGCCACTTCGTAGGCGCCTTGCGGGTAGGCCTGTTCGTTTGGAATGTAGCTGAGAGCTCCGTTTGCCAACTCCGTAGCGATCGTGACCGGAAACGGTGAATCCTCTTTCAGAGAGAGCCCGAATTCGGTGAACATTTCACCGGGCAGGCCTACCACCGCTAGTTGGCGGCCTAGACTGATCACCTGCACCTCGGCCTCGAACGGCTCGCCATGCCTTGACTCGATCTGGATGTCGCGGCCGGCCCGAACGAGATCGAGGAAAGGTGCCGCGCTGGGGCCGCCGGCGGTAGCCTGCGTCCGGTGCGCCCATTCAATTTCTTCACGCGTCAAAACGGGCGGTTTCAAACGTAAGATCTCGCGATTCGTCTGGATCCGCGTAGAGGAGACAACCGGTGCGCGTTCGATTGTTTTCAGGACCTCGCCCCCGAGAACGCCGCCGATGCGCGCCGCCTCTTCATAGCCGCTTTGGCGCTCCTTGCGCGTCACATCGATGTGGTTTACGTTGCCGGCGCATCCGATAGTAAACAATGTGATCAGATTCGATCCCTTCGCCTCAGCCACCACTTTGCTCAACACGTAGGAATAGTCCGCAGAGAATTGCAATCCCCCCATAGTGTCCTGATGCATGGCAAAGTTGACATAGGCGGCGATAGGCTTTTCCTCCGGTGTCTCGATATAAAGGACCGCCACGCCCGGATCGGTTGGTCCCGCAGGACGCACTATTTTCGGATTCAACTTGCCGGGATTCCAGCCCACCGTACCGTCCGCCATGAAATAGCGGCGGTTGAACGCAAGCGAATCTTCGCGCCCTATGGCGGAACGTATTTGGGCAGGCTGCAGCCTGGCCGCAGCCGAGACAATCGCCTCGGCAATCCGCGCCGGCAATTGCGCCGTATATGTTTCGGCGATCCGCTTCATTTCTCCGGTCAGGTTGTAACGCGACGGGTACGTCAAAATAACGGGACCAGTGTGCGAATGATTGGCGCTGATCATTACGTGGTCTCCGGGAATACCGGTCTTTTGAGCAGCGATCTTGCGTGCCTCTTCGGAAATCACGCGCGGTAGGGACACCACATCGCACACAACAAGTGCCACCCTCACGCCTTCGCTCTCGAGCACCAGTGCCTTGGCATGCAAATTGTCGTGGATGCCAGTCGCGGCGCGGTTCGTGTAGTAGCCCGCCATGGGAGCTCCGATCGGCGGGGTGATGACGGTCTCCGCCGCGCCGGCGCGTAGACTGGCGGCTTTGGCAGGTACGGATAGCGCCACCAGGCAAGCAATTGGAAGAAAGCGCTTCATATCCGTTTCACTGCTTCGAGCGTAGCGTCCACGTCTTCGTCGGCATGCGCGGTGGAGAGATACCACCTGCCGTCGGGCAGCGCTAGGATCCCCTCGTCGAGCAGGGCAAGCACAAAATCGCTATACAATCGCCGGTCGGCGGCTAGCGTGTCGCGATAGGTGTGTGGACGCTGATCGCAAAATAAAACCTGAAAGACAGCCCCGCGCCCGTTAGTAACGACTGACAAATCGCGCTCCCGCAAAGCGCACTCGAGGCCCAGACGCAGTCTCTCACCCAGCGCCTCCAGCCGCGAGTAAATCTCTGGCGAACCGGATTGCAGTTCTTCGAGCGCCGCATTTGCGGCCGCCAGAGATAAAGGATTGCCGTTCAAAGTACCCGCATGCACCACCCTGCCATTCGCAATAAGATCCATGTACTCGCGTTTCCCTGCGAGCACGCTGAGCGGTGTCCCTGCTCCCACAGCTTTGGCATACGTGGCGAGATCAGGAATCACACCAAATAATTCTTGTGCGCCTCCCAGGCTCACCCGGAACCCCGTAATCACTTCGTCGAAGATCAGCAGCGAGCGAGTCCGCGCCGTAATCTCGCGCAGAAACTCCAGAAAGCCGTCGTCCGGATAGATGCATCCGCTGTTACACAGAATTGGCTCGCAAATGAGCGCGGAAATCTCGCCTGCGTTCTCATCAAAGGCGCGCTCGACGCTCGCCCGGTTATTCCATTCCGCGATGACGGCTGAACCGGAAGGTAGCTGGCCCAACCCGACCGGCATAGCCTTCATCCCGTTCGATTCGTCGTATTCAGATAGCGACGGATGATAGCTCACCAGAACGCTGTCCGCCCAGCCGTGATAGTGGCCCTCAAATTTGATGAACTTCCTGCGCCCGGTGGCCGCGCGCGCGAGCCGAAGCGCCACTTGCACAATTTCGGTGCCGCTATTGGCGAAAGAGACCAGATCCGCGCACGGAATGATATTGATGAGCCGCTCGGCCACGGCTATCTCCAGATCGTGCTGCGCGCCGAAGGTGAAACCGCGCGCCGTCTGCTCGGACACGGCAGCCGCCACCCGCTGCGGTGCGTGGCCGAGGATCAGAGGCCCCCAGGCCAGTGTAAAGTCTCGATACTCGTTGCCGTCCATATCAACAATCCGCGAACCGGCGCCGGAAGCGTAATAGAGAGGATATGGTCTCGAATCGCGGCGCAAGCCGCTCGAGACGCCTCCCGCGAGTGCTTTCTGCGCCCGTTCGTAACGGGCGAGTGAGCCTGGGGTCTTTCGACGGACAGAGGCTTCATGCTCGGCGGGGCTGAAGATGTCGCGGCTGTGTAAGAGACTAGTCATCATGATCGAAAGAATTTCCGTGGCCGGCGCTCCGCGGCCGCAGGGCCCCTACTCCCCTGCGGTGCGAGCCGGCGATTTTCTCTATGTCTCCGGGCAAGGCCCGATCGATCCGGAGAAGAACGAATTTCATTTCGGCCATATTCAACAGCAGACCACGCTCACTTTAGAAAACATCAAGCGCATCCTGGAAGGCAGCGGGGCGCACATTTCAGACGTCGTGAAGTGCTCGGTCTTCCTGGCCGATGCTGCCGATTTCAAAGCTATGAACCAGGTGTACGCCCAATTCTTCGGTAGCGACAAACCCGCTCGCACCACGGTGCAGGCAGTGCTGCTCGAGCCTGGCATGAAGATCGAAATCGACTGCGTTGCCTATGCTCCTCGCGGAAGATAATTCCCGCTCAAAATTCCAATCGTAAACGGAAGGCGATCTGACGCGGCCCGCTGTATTCTTTTCCCCCGAGGCCGCCGCTGGCTGCGTCACGCAATTGATAGACGTGCCCGGCGGTAGAAGGGACAGTTACGTTGGCAAAAGGAAAATCCCAATGCGGCGTGTTAAAGAGATTTGTGGCGTTGGCTTGAAAGATCATGCGCACACGCTCGGTGATCGCAAACGTCTTCAATAGGCTTAGATGATTCAAACGCAGACCCGGTCCTTCTAATATGTTCACACCACTGTTGCCATATGTGCCAGCCTTTGGTGTTGCAAACGCCGTCGTATCGAACCAATGGTCCGGGGAACGGCTGTCATGCGGCAGATTTCCATCGCCGATACGATCCGGAAGACCTCCGATGGTGTTTGTGTTCGATGGATCGGAACCCGAAAAACTGGGCGAGAAGTATTGCCCGCTTTGCAGATACGTGACCCAATTGATCTCCCATCCGCCGAGCGCCGCATCCACAGCTCGCGAGGCGCTCCCCAGATATTTCTTCCCCCTGCCGACCGGCAGTTCGTAGCTCGCATTGAACACGAAGCGATGCCGCGAATTGAAGACATCCCGGTTCCATAGGTGATGATTGTACGGATTTTCAAGATCGCCAAAATCGAACATACTGCTCGAAAGAGTGTAGTGTGCATCGAGAATTAGGCCTCCCGAGCGCTTCTGTATTTCGACCTGACCCGCATTGTAATTGGCGTTTCCATTGTTTTCCCAATATTGCGTAGAAACGAACTGCGGGAAGGGGCGGCGGACGGCCGTAAACGAGTGTTACTCGCCTTCGGCTTATTCAATTCAAGCAGATAGTTAAGGCCGCGGCTGCGCGAGCCAATGTAGGACACCCTGGCGCCGAAACCACGTCCCAGATCCCGTTCCAAGGTGGCATTGAATTGATGAATAATGCCTTGATCCGTCTGCGTGGGATAACCCATTACACTCTGCGACGGGACGGTTGCCAGACCTGTGGACGAGGGGAAAGGGTTCGGGAAAGAGAACAGTGCTTGCCCGTTCGAGATTGTATTGAAATAAGTTTCCGAGATCTGGAATGGGCCTCCGCCTTGTAGCCGATACAGGTTGCCCAACGCTTCACTGTACTGCCCGTAGCCTCCGCGCAGCGCAGTCTTGTCGCCGAGCCGGTATGCCAGGCCTAGCCGCGGGCGAAAGTTAGTCTTTTCGGCACTCGGATACGGATCCCCCGCGATGACTTTGATCGACGCGGGATAGAGCGCACTTACACGAGCGAGACCGCTGGCAGTTACGACAACGTTCCCACTAACCGGATCCCAGTTATATTGAAGCCCGTCCGCGTAGCGGGCGCTTGGAAAATACTCCCAGCGCAAACCGAGATCGAGCGTGAGATTCGAGGTGATCTGTACGTGTCCTGAAAAAAGAACCCTAATTCGTAAGCGGTCGAAAGACGATTTGTGATTGGATTGGCACGGGTGGAAGAGACCGGCAGGCCCAGCAGGAAATCCGAATAAGAATTTCCACTGAGAGAACCCGTGAAATTGAAATTGCCGAATGTGTCGGCGGTGATCCCTTGTGGATGGTCATGGAAGTAGCGCAGCATGCCGCCAAACTTGAAGACATGACGGGAAACTGCCCAGCTCGTGGTGTTTGAGAACTGTTGGTCATTACGATTGCCATTCACCCCTCCCACGCTTTGGCTGAGTGTCTGCAGCCCGGCAAGCTGGATCGTCGGGAAACTTATTACTTTCAGCCCTTGCGGATTCACTCCCTGGAGCCCGATGGCCGCAATCGCCGTATCGACCTGGGTCGGCGTGACACCGTCGATAGTCTCTCCGTCCAGAATATAGTCGCGAGACCAACCCCATTGAAACGAGTTCACGATGGTGGGCGAGAACGTATGGGTGTCGTTAAACACCAGCGAACTGCTATTGCGAACCCGCGTCCATTCTCCTAACTGGCGCAAACGATCCAGCCAGAACGTAGGGAGTGATCCGGTTGATGAAACGCCCAAACATCTGATTCTTGTTGCTCAAGCGATAGTCGACCCGCGTTGTCACTCCATCCCACTTCAAAAGATCGGTCGGATAGGGATGCGTGAATCCGTAATTATTCAAAATCGAGGTCCCGCTCTGCCGATTAGCGTGCGGAATATACAGATCCGCAATTTTTTGTGAGACTGGATTGATGCGGCTGCCGGGAATCAAGTTCCCGGGAAAGGCCGAATTGGTAAGTGGATCTTTTATGATCACCGCCGGCGTCTGACGCAGATAGTCGGAAAAGTCGCCGATGCGCATCTTGTCAGTCGCCACGTTACGTGTGTAATAACTGGAGGCCGGAACCCGATCAAAGTTGTACGCCGCGTAGAAAAACAGCTTGTCTTTGATAATCGGCCCGCTGACGTTGGCCAGCCCCCGATGCGCTTTGAACGGTGTTTTTGTGGGCGAAAAGAAGCTTCGAGCATTGAAATACGAATTCGCCAGATCGTACTCGAAGCGGCCGTGAAACTGATTTCCGCCGCCACGGCTCACCATCGTAAATTGCCCAACGCGCGAATATTCCGCGGTATTGTTCACGGGAATTACCTGCAGATCTTCAAAATCGTTCATATTCTGCACCAGATTGTTGGCGCCATCGTTGATCATGCCGTCCATGGCCTCGGCGATCTGCCCCGGCCCCTGCCCCGCAAAGCGCAGATTTACATTTCCGTTCTGTGTCTGCACGCTTGCCAGCGTGGTCATGTACGATTGCGGAAAAAATGTCTGCTGGCTCAAGGCGCTGTTGACGAATTGAGTATTGTTGAAGCCGCCAGAGACTTGGCTGCCCTCTGTCGAAATCACCGCCGCTCCCGCGCTGACGTCCACCTTGGAGCTCGCCGATCCGACAGTGAGTTGCGCGTCGAGCCGCCGCAATTCTCGCGCACGGATTAAAACGTCTTGCGCAACGAAACTCTGAAACCCGCCTGCCGTTACGGTCAGCCGATACGTGCCTTGCACCAGATACGGAATTTCGAATTCGCCCTGCTCGTTGCTCGTGACTTCATGGGCCGCCGCGGTGGCCGTATTCGTAGCATTGACCACGGCGCCCGCCACCATTGCGCCGGATTGGTCGGTTATTACACCGCGAATCGTGGCCAGATCATTCTGCGCCAGAGTAAGAGCGGAAACTAGTAGCAGCCATAGAAAGAGAAGAAAGGCGCGGCGGACCATGAGTCGAAACTCCTCAGAAACCTGTTATAGCCGGTCTGTTATTCTCGTGTCAATAGCAGTACAAACGTTTCTCATATGAAACCACTCCTGATTACCCTGTCCCTGATCTGGTTGCTCCCCGCACGTGGACAAGACCTGCTTCCGGCTGTGCGCGAAATGCGTCTGGGTAGTGGCCGCTTTTTGCTCGAGCATGCAAAAATATGCGGCGGCGATGCATTCGCTGCCGAAGAATTGCGTCGTGTAACCGGCGCTGCTATCCAGGCCGGCGCATGCCAGGGTCATGTCATCGTTCTACGCCAAACAGCAACGGGCGGCGCTCTGCCGGTTCCTGGCGAAACGGCTGGGCCCGAATCCCGCGAAGCTTATTCAATTCACGTGACCGCCGACCGTGTCGAGGTCACGTCCAGGTCGTCGGCCGGCATCTTCTATGCCGTTCAGACTCTGAAACAACTTGTGAAAGGGGGGACGCATCCCTATTGGCCGGAGATGACGATCCTTGATTGGCCACTACTGGCGTACCGGGGCTTCATGATGGACATGAGCCACGCACAGCTTCCCACGCTCGCCGAAATCCGTCACCAGATCGATTTATTGGCTTCGTGGAAAATCAACCAATACTATTTCTATTCGGAGGCGACAGTCTCGCTCGAAGGCTTTCCGCTACTTCCGCCGGAAGCGCGCTACACAAAGAAAGATGTTGCCGACATCATTCAGTACGCAGCTGTGCGGCATATCGACGTAGTGCCGAATTTTGAATTGTACGGCCACCTCCACGACTTATTCCGCATGGAGCGCTATAGCGACTTAGCAGTAATTCCACACGGAGGTGAATTCAAGCGCGGTGATCCGCGAGTTCAGCCGATCATATCCGCCTGGATCGCCCAGATTGCGGCGCTGTTTCCTAGCCCGTTCTTTCATGCCGGCTTCGATGAAACGTGGCTGCTCGAGCGCGAGGCGGCGCGCCTCAACCGAAGGCCGGAGGACCTCTATCTGGAACAATTGCAGGAAGTGTGCGAACTGCTGCGCGCGCATGGGAAGACGCCGATGGCTTGGGCGGACATGATGGAAAAATATCCGCAAATGATTTCGCGGCTGCCAAAAGGCCTGATCGCTTTCCCCTGGCATTACTCTCCGCTGCCCGAAGCAGAATACGACCGCCTCTTCACCCCGTTTGGCGAGGCTCATGTGCCCATCGTTGTACAAAGCGCCGTCTCTACCTGGCGTTGGCTGGTTCCCGACTTTGCGACCTCTTTCGAGAATGACGATCGCCTGGTCGCCGCCGGCGTGAAGCACAGAGCTTTGGGATTTCTGAGCTCCGGCTGGGCAGACAACACGCAAGTTTTGATGCGGATGGCCGAACCTGCGCTTGCCCATGCTGCCGCCGTGGCCTGGCAAGGCTCCGCGCCCGCTAAGGATACATTCTTCGAGCGCTACGCAGCCATTCAATACGGGGCTTCGGGTGCAAGCTTCGCGGAAGCACTCGCTCACCTAACTCGCGCGGAAACAGCGCTTCAAACCGCGCAAGGCACGTCTACGATCAACACATTTTGGGACAACGCGTTCTCCAAGACGCGGCTTGAACGCTCCGCTACGCATACCGACGCCCTCCACAAATGCCGGCTCGAAGCGCAGCAGGCAATCGAACTGCTCGAAGCCATGCCCGCGGCCGTGGATACGGTGACAGTGAAAACTCTGCTCGTGGGCGCGCGCATGCTAGATTACACGGGGCTGAAATATATCTACGCTCTGGAAATATCGCGCTTCTGGCAAGAGCTGGGCGACAGGCCTGGTAAGCACGACATCGACACTCTCATCGGGCTAGAAAGCGGCGCAATCTATCACAGTCGCACCGAAGATATGCTCGATGGCATCAGCCAGTTGCGCGACGGCTTTCGCGAAGCGTGGCTGGAAGAATACACGCCATTTCGGCTGGCACTTGCCCTTTCGAAGTACGACTCCGAATTTCAATTCTGGTGGCGATTCCAACGGCGCCTTGAACAACTCAACTCGGAGTTCAAAGACGGCGATCGCCTGCCACCTCTCGATTCGCTTCTGAGAGACCTCCCTTGAAGCTGAAAACGGCGGACCTGATCGTGTACGGGTTGGTTCTCATCCAGCCCATCGCCCCCGTCGGCATCTTCGGAATCGCAAACGTCCCTTCTCACGGCCATGTCACTTCGAGCATTCTGCTCGCGATGTTCGCCATGATGCTCACCGCCTTGAGCTACGGCCGGCTCGCCGCGCTGTATCCCTCGTCAGGCTCTGCTTATTCGTACGTGTCTGGCGCTTTCAACCCTATTGCGGGCTACGTTGTCGGCTGGGCGATGTTTCTCGATTACCTGATCATTCCCATCGTCAGCTCCATCTACGCAGCACTGACCTTGCATCGTTTGTTCGTAGGCATTCCGTACTGGTTATGGGTCTCGCTTGTTCTGGGTCTGGCCGTATTGCTTAATCTGGGTGGGATCCCGTCGCTCGCCCGCGCGAACAAAGCCCTCCTTTCGGTAATGACGCTCGTTGTAGCAGCCTTCCTCTATTTGGGCGCGCATTTCATCTATTCCGCGCATGGCTGGCACGGGCTGCTTTCCGCCAAGCCTTTCTACGATCCCGCAACGTTCGATGCACATGCCGTCATGACCGCCACGTCACTCGCCGCACTTACCTACATTGGCTTCGATGGCGTCACTACGCTTGCGGAAGACGCCGCCAATCCGCGGCGCTCGGTACCTTTTGCCACTGTCGCCGTTTGCCTGCTCACCGGCTTGCTGAGCGCACTCGAAGTCTACCTGGCCCAGCTCGCCTGGCCGGATTATCATACCTATCCGAACAACGAGACTGCGTTTCTCGATGTCAATCGCCTGGTAGGAGGCAGCGCATTGTTTACGGCTATGGGCGCGGTTCTGGTGGTCGCCTGCTTTGGAACGGCGCTAACCAGTTTGGCCGGCGCGGCGCGTCTGCTCGCGGGCATGGCTCGGGACAATGTGCTCCCTGCCCGATGGTTTGCAGGGCGCCCGCGACGAAACATCATCCTTCTCGGCATTGTCGCGCTGATCGGCGCGCTTTCTCTAAGCTATGAACAGACGGCCGAGCTGATCAACTATGGCGCGTTCCTCGCGTTCATGGGCGTCAATCTCGCCTGCATGCGAGTGTTCCTCCCGCGCGCCCGTAACTGGACGCAAAGAATTCTTGTGGATGCCTTTACACCGCTTTCGGGCTTTGTCTTTTGTCTTTTGATCTGGTGGACGCTACCCAGAGGAGCGAAAATTGCCGGCGGCGTCTGGGTCGCTGCGGGCGTGCTGCAACTCATCTTCCGCAGAGGGGACATCACCCTCGCGGCGATCACTCATAGCGCAGAGCTTCCAGTGGATCGACCTTCGCGGCGCGGCGTGTAGGTACCCAACACGCGAGCAGCGAGACACCTGTGAACAGTAGCCCGACACCGATCAGGGTGATGGGATCGTTCGGTTGCACTTCAAAAAGAAACGATCGCAGAATGCGCGAGAAAAGTAGCGCCGAGGTGATACCCGCAATCACACCCCCCGCAATCAGCCGAAAGCCCTCCGCGAACACCAGGTTCCGCAGATCGCGCCGCGCCGCTCCAACGGCCGCGCGAATGGCAATTTCCCGCCGCCGGGAGGCCACTGAAAGCGAGAGCACACCGTAAATACCGACAAGGGTAAGCACGCTGCCGACGATCGAAAATCCAACCAGAAGCTGCATAGCAAACGTGCGGGAAGCGAGAGAATCGCTGCGAATCTGCTCGAGTGTCTTGATGTTTTCAATGGCAACGGCTGGCTCAACCGAATGCAATGCGCGCCGTACCGAAGCGATCAGCAAACGTGGATCCGCTGCGGTTCGAATCACGAGGTGCTTCGAAAATGGCGAGGCTTGCCAAAGGGAGAGATAGATCTCGGGTTGCGCCGCCTGCGTCAGATCGTTCGTGCGGCCATTCATGACAATCCCGACAATTTCCGTCGATGGGCGATTGCGCCCGCTGAGCCAAAGTTTTCGTCCAATGGAGTCGCCATGCGGAAAATAGCGCTCGCTGAAAGCTCGATTCACGATCGCTACGCTGGGCGCTTTTCGCGTGTCACTCGAACGGAAGTCTCGTCCTTCAGAAATCTTCAACCCCAGGAGCGTGAAATAATCCGGCGTGATAGACCGCAGCGGGAGCGAGAGCCGATCGCTTTCCTTACTCGCGGCCGGCTGCCCTTCGATTTCGACCGCATCGGGCCAATTGTTTCCCGTTAGTGGCACGCCCCAGGCGAACGCCGCGTGCTCGACTCCCGGCAGCGCCGCCACCTGCTGCAAAGCGCGTGCATGAAAATCCATCCAGTCGCCCTCGACGGAGGTGACGCTCATCGTCAGTACATTGGCGGCGTTGTAGCCGGATTGCACTTTCGATATGTTGCTCATGGTTCGAATCAGCAGACCGGCACCGACCAACAGCGCAAGCGTCAGCGCCGTCTGCGCCATAGTGACTCCACGCAAGAGCCGGCGCTCCCCGCGCCCGGCACTGCTATTCGGACCGGCGCTTTTCAGCACGTAAATCGGATCAAGCCGAGAGGCGCGCAGCGCAGGAAAGAGCCCGGCCAAAACGGCAGCCAGTACAGCCGAGCCGAGTCCAGCGGCCAGCACTGGCCAACCCGTAGCAACGGCATCGAGCCGTGGAATCGCGTGCGCGCCTATCAACTTGAACAACTTCACGATTCCGAACGCTAGCCCCACGCCCAGCGCGCCGCCTCCGAGAGCGAGCAGCAGACTCTCGACGACTACTTGCCGGAACAAGGCCATCCGCCCCACACCGAGCGCGCTGCGCACTGCATACTCCTGCTGGCGTTGCAGCCCGCGCACCAGCAGCAGCGCGGCGGCGTTCCCGCATGCGATTAGAAGAACCAGTGCGGCCGCTCCCAACATCGGCCACAGGATACGGTCGCCATCATGATTTAGTTCCGAGGTCAGCGATTCGAGCTTGGGCGCGATTCCCTCAAAATCATGGTCGGCCTTTGCCTGTCTGGATACTATAAGCGCGAGCTCCGTTTGCGCTTGCTCGAGCGTAGTACCGCTCCTCAAACGAGCGACCACATTCCAATCGGGCTGTTTGCGCCTTGCCGGTGTGCGCGCCACTGGAATCCAAAAGTCGACTGGCGCGTTCACGTTATAGTTCGGCTCCTGCGCAGTCGCCGGCGAGGGAAGAAACCGGACGCCCGGAGGCATCACGCCGATCACGGTAGGAGGCGTGTCCCGGCGGCTCATGCGAATTTTTCTGCCGATAATATTTCGATCGCCGTTGAATTTTCGCTGCCACAAGTCGTATCCCAGAACAATCACCGGCGCCGGTGTGGCTTGAGCTTCCGATTCAAGGAATGTGCGGCCCAGCAACGGTTCCAGGCCCACCGCTTGAAAATACTCGCGAGTCACCGCCATGCCTTCGAGCGATTCGCTGCCATCGGACAGAATCAAAAAGTTGAAGGACCACGCGTAGGCGCCAATGCCTTCAAAGGATTTGGCTTGCGACTGCCATTCCGTCCACTGGGCGGCCGGCCATCCATCGGCATGTGCCATCTGCTGGCCATCGAGACGAGCGCGCTGAATCAGCACGAGTTGCTTCGGCTCGCGATACGGGGGTGGCGTGAGAAGCACGCCTTGAATGAGGCTGAAAACCGCCGCCGTCGCGCCCACGCCAAGTGCCAGAGTAAGCACGGCGATCCAGGTGAACCCTGGCTGCTTCAACAACATTCGCAGGCCGAAGCGCAAGTCTTGCAGCATAGGTGGAAGTTAGACGCTTCGCGCCCGTCGTCCGTTGGGCTTTTGTCCCCTGTTTACCTTCTTCTTTGTTACGCCGCGCTCCGTTTTTACGTTTTTCTCGATGCGCAGTTTCCACGCTTCCCGCAGGGCGCCAGCCATTACATCTTCATTTGCAGCAGCCAGCCGAATGTGTGTCATGCCCATCCTGCCCCAGCCGCCGGCAATGGGTAGAAATACGTCCGGCAGCTCCGCAACAAAGTCAGTCTGCTGCTCGACCGTCAGCATAAGATTTCCGTACCCACGCTTTTCCGCGGCAAGTGTGGCGAAGATCCTGCCCCCCACACGAAAATCGGCCGCGCCCATGTGGGACCCCTCTTCGGCACCTTCAAGGCTCAACGCAATTCGGCGAAAATCCGCTGCATTCATCGCCTGCGACTCCGTTCAGCAGCGAGTATCCCATATAATCTGTCATGAAAGGCCACACCCATGCGTCTGTCTCACACTCTCGCCCTTGCGGCTGCGATCGTCACGTTCATGCCTTCGGCAGTCCACGCCCAGGCTCCCTCTGAAACCTCCCGAACCGTTGAGGGTGGCGGGATTTCCGCCCCAGGCTGGACGGGAAAAATCGACGCCAGCGAAGAAGCCAAGGGACAAACCCTGAACAGCGCCAAGCTTTCTGAAGAAGGAGGCGCGCTGCACGTGACCACCGGTCCTGCGGTGACCTACTGGAATCCGGCCAATAAAGCCAGCGGAGATTACACCGTAAAGGCAACATTCAACGAGTCGAAATACATGAACCTGAATAGCCATCCCCACCCGTATGGCCTCGTCATCGCCGGCAACGATATGGGCACGGCCCAGCAAAGCTATCTCTATTGCGCCGCATACGGCAACGGCAACTTCATCGTACGCGGCTTCGGTCCCGAACCGTTTCAGATGAACGGCAGGCGTGGCGAGGCGAACGCGGCGGTCCACAAAGCGGCCGGCCCGGGCGAACCGGTGAGCCAGGAGATCGCCATCTCTGTCAAAGGCGGCCGTGTCGAATGCTCCATCAACGGTACCGTGGTCGCGGGCTACGACAAAGACGCAGTGGTCAGCGCCGGCAAACTCAAATCCACCGACGGCATTTACGGAATTCGCTTCGCACATAACACCGACGCGACCGTTAGCGGCTTCGGCATGACGAAGTAATAGATCGGATAATTGACCGCTCTCTATTTCACCTGCCTCGTGCAAGCCGGTAGTCGTTTGTTTTTGTTTGAACGCAAATAGCGAACCAGCAGTATGAGCAAAACGGCGTTAGTGGTTGGCGCGTCGGGGATTGTCGGTCGTAATCTCGCCGCCGAACTCGCTGCGCGCCCGCACGATTGGAAAATCTTCGGCTTGGCCACGAGGCCGCTCATCGTTGACGGCATCACTCCTGTCGCCGCCGACCTCTTGCGCCCGGAGTCCCTTCGGTCGGCTCTTTCAAAGATAAAGCCGACTCACGTTTTCCTGTCGACCTGGATGCGACAGCCTACCGAAGCAGAAAACATCAAGGTCAACAGCGCCTTGGTGCGCAATTTGCTTGACGCCGTCCAGTCGCAGAGATCTGTCGAACACGTCGCCCTCGTCACCGGACTGAAACACTACCTTGGGCCATGCGAAGAATATGGGAAAGGCAATCTACCGCAGACACCCTTTCGCGAAGAACAAGGCCGTCTTGACGTGGCGAACTTCTATTACTCCCAGGAAGATGAGGTGTTTGCAGCCGCCAGGCGCGACGGTTTCGGCTGGAGCGTGCACCGGCCCCATACCATCATTGGTTGGGCGCACGGCAACGCCATGAATATGGGCGTAACGCTCGCCGTGTACCATCAATCTGTTGCGCCTCGGGCCGCCCGTTCCTGTTTCCTGGCTCAGCCGTTCAGTGGAGCAGCCTCACGGACATGACGGACGCCCGACTTCTAGGCCGGCACCTCATCTGGGCATCCACCACGCCAGTGGCTCGTAACCAGGATTTTAATATCGTCAATGGTGACGTGTTTCGTTGGAGCTGGATGTGGGCTCGGCTGGCTCAATGGTTCGGTCTGGAGCCGGCTGCGTTTACCGGTCAAGGCGGTCTCCTCGAACATCAACTGGCTGATGCAAGCCCATTGTGGCGGGAAATTGCAAGTAAGCACAATTTGGTTGAACCAAATCTCAATGCGCTTGTGTCGCCGTGGCATACTGACGCTGACCTGGGACGGCCGATTGAGGTTGTGACTGACCTGAGCAAAAGCCGGCGATTAGGATTTCTCGACTACCAACCGACAGACGAGAGCTTTTTCACGCTGTTCCAACAACTACGTGATCAACGCATCATTCCGTAAAGATAAAGGGTACCCGGCAGGATTCAACTATCGATATTCTTCAAATTCGCTGCGGAGTATCGCTCACCCACAACTCCAGCTCGGATAGGTCGAATCGCCCTTGGCTCGCTGCGGTAGAATCACTCAGACTTTCGCGAAGACTGGAGAAACGAAATGCGTCTGATGCGGATCGCGGCAGGTCTGTCTCTCAGCTTATTCTTAATTAGTTTGGCAGCAAATGCGCAAGAGCAAACAATTACGCTCACTGGGAAGCTTACTCGAGTCATGGCAATCGGTGGAGAATCGACCGGCTGGGCTATCGAACTCGACGCCGAAACAAATGTCGGTGGAAAGCAGATCCATTCGATTGAGGTCTCTTCTCGAGACATCGACAAACTGAAACAATTCGACAACAAGCATGTCCTGGCTAGTGGCAAAATCCTCCACCGGCAGGGCGTCGAAACTGGCGACCGGCTAATCCTCGCGGTCTCCTCGATTCAGGAAACGAAGTACTCGGATGCATTCAGTCTCGTAGGCAGCGAATGGCTGCTCGAAGACCTGGAGGGTGCGGGAGTAATAGATAAAGCCCAAGCCACGCTCGCTTTTCCCGAAGAAGGTAAGGTTGCGGGCAAAGGCTCCTGCAACCGCTTCTTCGGTACCGCCAAAATTATAGGCGACAGGATTCAATTCGGGCCGCTGGGCGCCACCCGTATGGCATGTCCAGAGGCGATCATGGATCAGGAAACAAAATACCTGGCTGCCCTGCAGAAGGCCGACGGTTTCGAGTGGAAAGATCCTTACCTGCTGCTGCACGCAAAAGGATTCGAAAAGCCACTGCGATTTACTCGGCTTAGCGACAAAAAGAAATGACGAAAACCATCCTGGGCATTCATCACATCACAGCTATCGCCGACGATCCGCAGACGAACATCGATTTCTATACCGGCGTGCTCGGGCTGCGCCTGGTGAAGGTCACGGTGAACTTCGACGATCCCGGCAGCTATCACTTTTACTATGGTGACGGCCTCGGGACTCCCGGCACGATCTTGACGTTCTTCGCCTGGCCAGGAGCATGGCAGGGGCGTCACGGCAACGGCCAGGTGACCGTCACCTCGTTTGCGGTACCGCAAGGTTCGCTCGCGCTCTGGCGTGAACGCCTCGCGGCCAAAGACGTCGCCGTGGACGATTCGCAAGAGCGCTTCGGACAGAAGTTTCTTTCCCTCACTGACGGAGACGGTCTGCGGCTCGAGTTGATTGAAACCGCAACCGCCGATCCCTCGCGCGCCTGGACGAAAAGCGGCATTCCTGCCGAGTTTGCGATTCGCGGTTTTCATAGCGCGACGTTGTCTGAAACCGGATACCAGCGCACCGCCGCGCTACTCACCGAGCAGATGGGGTTCCGCCTGAGCGGCCAGGAGCAAAATCGCTTTCGCTATGAGGTCGATAAAGGCGGTGCTGGTAAAACCGTCGACGTGCTGTGCGCGCCGGACAACCGTGAGGGGCGTGTAGCCGCCGGCACGGTTCACCACATCGCGTGGCGAACTCCCGATGACGCACAGCAGCGCGAATGGCTTGCCGAGGTCGGGCGGCTCGGCTACAACGTCTCGCCCGTCATGGATCGCGTCTATTTTCATTCCATCTATTTTCGGGAACCGGGGGGCATTCTCTTCGAGATCGCGACCGATTCGCCGGGATTTGCGATTGACGAATCGCCGGAACAGCTTGGTGCGGCACTCCAATTGCCGCCCTGGCTCGAAGCGCAACGCGCGCGTATCGAAGCCGCGCTGCCGCCCATTACGCGGAGAACATCGTGACAAATATAGACCGGCTGGAATTCATCCATCGCTTCGTCCCCGCCTCCACTCCGAATTCCGGGGTAACGCTACTTCTCCTGCACGGTACGGGAGGCAACGAGCAGGACCTACTCACCCTGGGCCAGGAACTATTGCCCGGTGCCGCGCTGCTGAGCCCGCGCGGAAGGATTCTCGAAAATGGCATGCCCCGCTTTTTCCGCCGGCTCGCTGAAGGCGTGTTCGATCTCGAAGATCTGAAACTGCAAACAGCCGCTCTGTCGGGATTTGTGGAGGCCGCGGCGCGCAAGTACGAATTGCAAAACGATAAAATCTTCGCGGTTGGTTATTCGAATGGCGCCAACATTGCCGCAAGCATGATGCTGACAAATCCCGATATCCTCGCCGGCGCGGCCTTGTTTCGTCCAATGGTCCCCTTCATGCCGCAGGTTTCCCCCGATCTGCAAAATGTGTCAGTGCTACTCGCGGCGGGTCGGAGAGACCCGATCGTCGTTCCGGAACTAACCTTGGCGCTCGGCGAAATCCTCAAAAAGGCTGGAGCGAACGTCTCCTTGCACTGGCACGAGGGTGGCCATGAGCTTGGTCGCGATGATATCGCAGCGGCCAAGGATTGGATACAAAGCGCCACACGCTAACCGGCGTTATCCCGAGTTCCTAACCCGAACCCTAATTAGAAGTAGAGCTTCAAAGCCAGTTGGATTTCGCGGGAAGTGCGCTGGAACAGCGGCGGACTTCCCGCGCTCGTAATTCGCCCCGCTCCCGGCGATCCGATCTGTGCATTTGGAATGTTGAATTGCGGAGTGTTGAATACGTTGAACGCTTCCGCGCGGAATTGCAGTCTGCGTGCTTCGACCGAACCGAGACTGAAGTTCTTGAACACCGAAAGATCGAATTCAGTTGTGCCCGGACCCGTCAGTATGTTTCGCCCGGAATTGCCATAGATGTAGGCGCCCGGCGATATGAAGGAAGCGGACGTTGTGTCAAACCAGTGGTCAATGGTTTGATTCGCCACAGCTCCCGAACCGACCCGATTAGGCCACTGAGCGTTTGAACCCGAGTTCAACAGGCTGCTGAGCATGGTCACCGTGAATGGCGTACCGGTCTGGAACGTATCGATTCCGTTGAGCTGCCATCCGCCTACGACTTCCTGCATGAATGTTCCAGGCGATCCCAGAAACCGCTTTCCGCGCCCGAACGGCAGTTCGTATGTCCAGCTCAGCACTACGTTGTGCCGCACATCAAACGTCGAATTGCCGCGATAGGCATGCCGGTCGTAGGGATTTTGAAAGCCTTCCGATCCCGTTCCGCTCGTGTCGTCGATACTGTGCGACCAGGTCCAGGCGCCCAAAAATGTCAGGCCTGCCGACAGTTTGTGCTCGTAGGCCGCCTGGAACGAATTGTAGGAAGAGTTGCCCCAGGGGCCGACAGCGGTTCCATCGCCTAGATTCGGATAGGGTCGCCGGCCGGCAACGGCGCCTGGACCCGGCGTCGCCTGATTGATATTCGGCAGAGCGAAAATGTGCGCGCCCGCCTGCCCCACATACGCAATAGAAAATACGTCATTCGCCCAGAGCTGCTGCTGGATATTGAAATTCCATTCATAGGCGGCCGGAGTCTTGAAATCGCGCGGGTAGTACACAAAAGCCGTACCCGCTACCGGAAACAAGTCCGGACGGCCGGCAGGAAACCCCGCGGAAATCGGCAGCGCGCCAGAGTAATTCGTGGCGCTGTTAGTGGTCTGCAGCGATCCGCTAAACGGCGCATTCTTTGAAATTGAAATATTCGAAGTCACGCTCTGGAAAGCATAGAAAATTCCTGCGCCGCCTCGAATCACGGTTTTCGGCGTGACGGAATAGGCGAACCCGGCCCTTGGTCCCCAGTTTGTATAACGTCCGTTGATAGGCGTATCGCCTGTATATGGCGCTGTGCCCACCGGAACCAGGTTCCCGCCATTTTCTGGTACAAAACCGGCTATGCGGTTATTGCGCTCTTTCCACGGCGTCACCAGATCATTGCGAATTCCGAGATTGAGCGTCAGTTTTGAATTGACACGGAAGTTGTCCTGGATATAAAAACTCGGCTGAAAACGTTGCAAGCTGAAAAACTTGGTGATGTCAATTGTCGAACTGATCGGATGGCCGAACAGGAAATCCGTTAAGCCATAGCCCGTGTAGGCTCCATTGAAGCTGTACGTACCGTTAGGATAAGTGGGCGAGAAGAATGCAAATCTTCGGCTCATCCAGTCAAAGCCGAATTTCAATTCGTGGTTGCCTTTCACCCAGGTGAAGGCCTGATCGACCTCCCAATTGTTGTTGATCTTCTCGAGGCTCCCTGAGCCGTCTCCTAAACCGACATTGCCGGTGATGGTGATATTCGTAAATCCAGGAACATCACCGGCATTTGCATTCGGAATCCCGTATTGCTCGCCGAGATTTCCGAGCGTGTACCCTGTATCGATGATAAATTCGTGCAAGCGCGAATAGCCGATGCGCGCTTCGTAGTATTTGGAGGGCCCGAGCGAGATGCCATAGCCAATAACACCCTGCCATGCCGGCACGGGCGTTTCGCCTGGCCGCGAAGGTCCACCGCCGATTGCGGGAGCCGGCAAATAGCCGGGAGTTATGGTGTTCGGATTCTCCTTGCTCATACGCCCAAATAGCGACGATCTATCGGTACGGTAGTCGATCCGAATGTCCCCCTGGTCCACGTTGGTAATCTGCGGCGGATTGTACAGAAAGTTATTGACGATTCCCGGCAGATTGGGAGCAGGAAAGAGCTGGTACAGCTTCACCGATGTGGGATCGAACGCGCTCACCGGCACCTGATTTCTCGTAAAGGGAGTACGCGGATTGGTTCGTGGGTCGAAAAGCTGTGTACTCAGCGTGGAGAAATCACCGGCCTTGAACGCGGCTGTCGGCACGGTGCTCGTAAATGTTTGTGCCTGGCTTACGCGTTTGCCTTCATAGTCTGCGAAGAAGAATAGCTTGTCTCTGCCATTGAACAAATGAGGAATAATAACCGGCCCGCCGATGTTCCCGCCAAACTGATTCAACCGGAAAGGTGGGATCGGCTTCGCTGGGGAATCGAAGAAATTCTTCGCGTCGAACGCTGAGTTCCGCACGAATTCATATACCGAACCGTGATAACCATTGCTGCCCGACCGGAAGGAAACGTTGATAATTCCCTGCCCTCCGCCATACGCCGCCGGCGCGGAACTGGTCTGCACTTTGAATTCCTGAATGGCATCGACGGGCGGGAAAAAAATGAGCACGCCGGCGTCGGTATCCACACTCTGAATACCGTCGAACAAATAAACGGTGTTTTCCGGCGGAGCGCCATTGATCACTGCGCCATTCGTCCCCCGTCCGCTGGTGTAGCCTTGAAGCACCGAATTGGAAGACGTGCCTCGATTGTTGACGCCGGGTGAGAGTGATACGAGCTGCGTGAAGTTTCGGCTGTTCAACGGCAGGTCCACCACTTGCTTCGTGGTACGCACATTACTCAGTTCCGACGAAGCGGTTTCAACGCGCGCTGCCTCCGCCGCCACCGTCACCTGTTCGTTCACCGAACCAATATCCATCGCCATATCCAACTCGGTCCGCTGCCCCACGGCTAGCGTGAAGGTCTGCGTTTTCTCCCGAAAACCTTCGTGCCTCGCCGTAAGGGTGTAAGTATCCGGCCGCAGAGATAGAAAATCGAAGCGGCCCAAGTCGGAGGTCTTCACCTGCCGCGAAACATTTGTCGTCTGGCTGCGAAGTTCTACCGCAGCGCCTCCAACCGCTAGACCGGAAGGATCCTTCACGGTGCCAACTACCGACCCTAAATCAAATTGCGCCCAACAGAGGCCGGCGAATATCGGAAGGAGAAACAGCTTCACGGTGAGGTATCGCATGGTACAACTCCTGACAGCTTGGAAGATTGTTAGCTACCGCTGCCCCACCGCGATCGGTTCGGAGCCGGCAAAATCCACCTCGACGAGCTTTTCGCTCGTCGGAATTCGAGAGACGATTTGTTTGCTGGCGGTGTCGATTACGGCTCCACCATCCGGGTAAGCATATTTTCCGTCGATACTGAACGAAATCCATCCGGGATGCGGCTGCTCTTTCGGATCTTGGAAAAGTGGAATACTGGCAATCTGTTTCGGACGGCCCTCGCCGAGAGAAAAGACGTAAATGTAGCCGAAGGTCGTATCGGCTAGCCAGATTTCTTTCTGATCCGGACGAATGTTGATTCCATGGCTCGGCGTACTATGAGGCCGATGAGCCGGCATGTTCATCTGTTTCAATCGCTCTTCCGGCGTCTTGGTTTCTATCGTATAAAGCGCCGGGCCGCCCCACTTGCCGTTCTCCTGCACGCGGCCCACACCGAATCCCAGGACTCCATCCACATTCGCATAGAGCAGCTTTTCGTCCGCGGAGACGGCAAAGGGCCGCACGCCTTTGGCGAAGGGTCCTACTTTCCCGATCACCTGGTTCGTGGCCGTATCCACAATCCGGACATATGGAACGGTAAGCACCTCGAGATAGGCGCGGGTTCCAGCCTTGTTAATCCACGTATTGTGCGGCCCCACGGGATTCCCAATCGGATTGACGGCGTAGTTCTTCCCATGTTCGGTATGAATCGTGGCTAACACGTCGCCTGTCGCAGTATCCAGCACCTTCCAGTAATCTTCATCGCGGAACGGAAGATACATGCGTTTCCCGTCGGGAGTAATTTGCATGCTGTCGCCGTACGCGCCCGGATGTTTTCTCCAATCCACCTTGTCGGTTTTCAGATCGATGCAAATCAGATCGTCTTTCTTATAGGAAGTTACGTATAGCTTGCCTGTTTGCACACTGGCGGCGATGCCTTTGTAGTCGCCACTATCCGGCACGTCTATCCGCTTCAGCAGGCGATGGCCGTGATCGATGTCGTAGACGCTGATACCGCTCTTGTCCGTGACATAGAGCCGTCTCTGGCGGGCGGCTCCGGGAGACTTCGTAATTGCGCCTGCCAGCAGAAGCAGCGCGGTTCCACAGATATATTGATAACGGCCCATCATGCGGTCGGATTGTAACACGCTACTGCGCGCTCTGATTTGTATTTCCTTGCCCTGTCTGGACGCTGTCGCGGGACAAGGTTCCGTGAGTTATGGCCATCAGATCGCCCCTCTCTTCGCCCTCTATTGCACGGGTTGCCATGGTCTCTCGAATCCAAGTTCTGGTTTTCGCGTCACACGGTTTGCCGCCCTCCAGACGGGCGGCAACATGGGCGACGATATCGTGCCCGGACATCCCGAGGCAAGCGTTTTGATGGATTTTATTGAAGGGAAACGCGGCCCGAGACAGCGCATGCCTCAGGATTCAGCGCCGTTAACGACGGCTCAAATTGAATTAGTGCGCCGCTGGATCCAGGAAGGCGCCACGAACGACGGTGCCGAATCGCCATGTTTCGAATTGCGTATTCCGAACGTTGCGCTGTCCTCATCGACCCCGCTCGAGGTGTCTGCCCGCATAGCCGCTCCGGCGTTTCTCACTCTGGCGTTGTCACCGACTCTCTACCGGGAAGAAGCCAGTGTCAACGCGCCCAAAGAGCGTGCCAATATCGCGGCCCCCGGCGAATGGATTCATTGGCGGCTAATACGCGAACCAGACTGGCCCTCTTCGGTGGACGTCACGTTGCGTATCCAATATTCCACCGGTCCGCTCGATGGAACGATGCTTACCGCCGGTGAACGGAGCGTCGACAAACGAGTTCGTGTAAGCTGCCCGCCGCTTTAGAGTTCGGTTTTCCTCAAGCGTAAAGCGTTGGTAATGACCGAAACAGAACTGAACGTCATGGCCGCGCTCGCGATCATGGGGCTCAGCAGCAAGCCGAAAAACGGATAGAGAATACCGGCCGCGATTGGGACGCCGAGCACGTTATAAACAAATGCAAAGAAGAGATTCTGCCGGATGTTGCGCATGGTCGCCTTACTGAGCCGAAGCGCGCGCGCCGCACCGCGCAGGTCGCCACTGACTAGAGTGATGCCCGCGCTTTCCATCGCCACGTCCGTCCCCGTACCCATAGCAATGCCGATGTCAGCTTGCGCCAGCGCCAGTGCGTCATTGATTCCATCGCCCGCCATGCCGACAACTGTGCCGCCGCTTTGCAGTTTGCGAATCGCCGCGGCCTTTTGATCCGGAAGAACCTCGGCATCCACATCGTCGATGCCAAGCGTCTTCGCGACTGCCAGCGCCGTCATCCGGCTATCGCCCGTGAGCATCACGATGCGCACACGCTCACGATGCAGCAGTTCCACGGCCTCGGCGGTAGACACCTTGATCGGATCGGCCACCCCGATCAAACCAGCCGGCTGTCCGTCGACCGCTACGAACATCACCGATTGTCCTTCGCCTCGAAACCGTTCCGCGCGCGCTGCGAGATCGCCGGCGTTTTCGAGCAACGCTAGATTTCCCACGGCAACCCTTCGACCGTTAACTGTGCCCGTTACTCCCTTGCCGGTGATCGACTTAAAATCGGCCGCTCTTTCTATCTCAACGCCGCGTTCCTTCGCTCCGGCCAAAATTGCATCTGCGAGCGGATGCTCACTCAATTTCTCGATGCTCGCCGCCAGGCCTAACAATTCGCTTTCGGAAAGCCCGCCCGCAACAGGCGCGACCGTCGTCAGCTTCGGTTTGCCTTCCGTCAGAGTGCCGGTCTTATCGACTACCAGCACTCTCATCTTCTCGAGCAGCTCGAGCGCTTCCGCATTGCGGACGAGTACTCCGGCGGTCGCGCCGCGTCCCGTGCCCACCATGATCGACATCGGAGTAGCAAGTCCAAGGGCGCACGGACAAGCAATGATGAGCACCGCTACGGCATTTACAAAGGCATGGCCCAGCCGCGGCTCCGGCCCCCAGATCGCCCAGGCCGTGAAAGTAAGAACCGCCACCAGTACAACCGCCGGGACGAAGTAGGATGCCACCACATCCGCCAGCCGTTGGATCGGCGCGCGCGTCCGCTGTGCTTCACTGACCATGCGAACAATCCGGCTCAAGAGCGTATCGCTTCCCACTCGTTCGGCCCGCATTACGAAGCTGCCCGTGCCGTTGACGGTCCCCCCAGTAACGCCCGCACCCGCAGACTTCTCCACAGGAATGGACTCGCCCGTAAGCATCGATTCATCGACCGAACTGGAACCTTCGACAACGATACCGTCCACCGCTACCTTTTCACCGGGGCGAACCCGTAGCAAGTCTCCAATCCCGATGTGCTCGATGGAAACGTTATGTTCCCCGCCCGATTCACTGACGACGCGGGCCGTCTTCGGCGCGAGACCAAGCAGTGATTTCAAAGCGCTGCTCGTGCGGCTGCGCGCCCGTAATTCGAGCACCTGTCCCAACAGAACCAGGACCGTAATCACCGCCGCCGGCTCAAAATACAGCGGGACCTCTCCCCCGTGAGTCCGGAAAGACTCGGGGATTGCACCAGGCGCCAGCACCGCCACGAGACTCATTGCATAAGACGCTCCCGTACCGAGCGCGATCAGCGTGAACATGTTGAGGCTTCGATTGACAAGCGACGCCCAGCCGCGTTCGAAAAAAGGCCAGCCGCCCCAAAGAACCACCGACGTCGCCAGTGCGAGCTCGAACCAGCGTCTTGCTGAAAAACCAAAAAACATCAGAACCAGCAGCGGAGCCGTAAGCGCCGCACTCACCCAGAACCGCCTCGTCATATCGTTCAGCTCGGAGTGATCTTCTTCCGTCGTCGCATGCCGCGGCTCCAATGCCATGCCGCAAATCGGGCAAGCTCCTGGCTTGCTGCACACGATTTCCGGATGCATCGGACACGTATATTCCGCGCTTATCGGCGCCGGTTCGGGTTCAATTTGATTGCTATCGAATTTCTTCTTGCAGCCTAGGCAGCAGAAATAATACGTCTTTCCATCCAGCTCGCTCTTACCGGCCGCTTTCGACGGATCTACCGTCATTCCACAAATCGGATCTTTTTCCACTAAAATGCATGCCTAACGCAGATGCTTGTAGATCAGGTCGAGAAGCTCTTCGTACATCTCCGACGCCTGCTCTTTATTGCCATCCCGAATCGCCTGGGACGCACAATGATGCAGATGATTTCGCAGCAGCGCCTTCCCTACCCCGCGCAGCGCCTCCTGCACGGAGGAGATTTGAATCACGATGTCAGCGCAGTACCGCTCCTCCTCGACCATCTTCTGGAGCCCGCGAATCTGCCCTTCAATTCTCCGAAGACGTTTTAGATTCGAGTCCTTGATGTCGGAATCGACACCAACAGCCTTGCGGCTCACAGGGGGTTTCATTAAACCACCATCATATACCCCCCACCCCTATTCCGTCAATTGGGCGCGCTCAATCCCGACGTAAGTGTGTAGTTCTCGAGCGCAATTGCGTTCATCCAAACGTTTTCAAGGGCGTGGATATACCCAACCTGCAACTGAAACAAAGTGCGCTGCGAAACCAGCACCTGCGGATACGCCGCGCCCATCTGCTGGTATTTCGTCAGATAGAGCTGGTAAGCACGTGTCGCGCGTGGAATCATTTCATTCTTGTAGCGTGCTGCCTGCGTTTGATTCGACAAATAATCCTGCAGTAGCGGTTCTGCGCTGTGCCGCAGCGACAACTGAATCCGGCTCACCTCGGCTTCCGCACGTTCCAATTCGGCTTTCGCGGCGGCTACATTACCCTGATTGCGATTGAAGATAGGAAGATCTACGCCGGCGGACGCGAAACCCTGAACGCCGACACGCTGGCCCGGCATTTCGTGAAGTTGCTCGAAGTTCTGCTGCACGCCGCCGCGAATTTGAAGGTCAGGAACGGCCTCCCGTTTCGCACTCTTGATTTCCGCTTGCACACGCACCATATCCTGCCGTGCCCGCTTCACGGTCGGACTATCTTCGACAATTCGATTTACCACGCGATCGGCATCAATCGCTGGGGGATGTTCAAAATCACCCTGGAGCGGGCTTAATTCCAGGTCCGGCTTGCCCGCAACCGCGGCCAAACCGCGAAACATTTGCGTGTAAGTTCGTTGCGCCGCCATATAATCGACCTGTGCCTGCTCGGCTTCGACTTCCGCCTGCAGAACGTCGGGCGCATCCGCCTGCCCGACATTAGCCAGCTGATGCGCAGTCGCAACAGCATCCCTTGTGAGGGCCAGCAACTTTTCACGGACGTGGACCACTTCTTGTGCCGCCAGCGCGGAATAGAAGCTCTGGCCGACACCCGCGAGGACGCGAAACCGTTGCTCGGAAACTCCGATTTCGTCCGAACGTCGCTGTTGCTCGAAAACGTCCCGGCGCAGGCCCAGCTTTCCACCCAGAACAAAGGTCTGCTGCACAAAGGCACCCTGTTCGCCTCCGCCAAAGGAGCCGCCGCGTATCTGATCGCCCTGATAACCGACCATGGGATTCGGATAAAGCCCGGCTTGATGCGCCAGCGCGCCCGATTGCTTCACCAGCGCGCCGGCCTGTCGCAGAGTCGGATTCGCGGCGAGCGCGAACTGCTGAAATTCTTCGAGATGCATGGCCGGACGCCCTGATTGCGCAAGCGCGCACGAGAATCCCGCGAACAGGAGAATCGTAATTTGTATCTTCATAGGATTCTCCTGCGCTCACATCGGGTGATGCATGCCCTGCATGTTCATCGGTTTCGCCGGTCTGCCCTGCCGGACCTGCTCCATCACCTTGTCGTACTCATCTGGCGGCATCACGCGTACGAAGCTCATCATGCCCTGCATAAATCCGCTCCAACCGCGCCGCAGCCCGTAGTTTTCGGGACGTTCCACCATTTCGTCCATCGCCATCATGGGGCCTTCCATGTAAGCGTCCTGCGGAAATCCCGGAACCCGATTTGCATTCGGTGCGACATCGCTTGCGGTATGCATGTGCATACCGGCATGCGGACCGCCGTTCGAAACCGTTTGGCCGTTCGTTGAACCTACGCCCATTCCGCGGCCGAGGCTTGGCCCATAGTCATCGCCCATAGGCGCGCCGGGCGTTCCCGTCAACATGCCCATTCCCTGATTCATGTCCACGCCGGCGGGCATCCCGGTGCCCGGGCGCGACATCGGCCCCACATTCGAAGACATCTGGTTCATCATGTGGTGCGGTAGGTGGCAATGCAGCATCCAGTCCCCCGGATTGTTCGCGATAAATTCCACGTCTCTCGATTGCGCCACGCCAACGAGCGCCGTATTCCCCGGTACCCACGCGGCTTCCGGAATGCGCCCGCCTTCGGTTCCCGTCGTGTAAAAGGTATGCCCGTGCAGATGAATCGGATGATGGTCCATACCGAGGTTGATTAGACGGATGCGCACGCGGTCGCCTAGCCGCACCACCAGCGGCGTCGTCGCAGGACCGGTCTTGCCGTTAAACACGAGCCAGTTAAATTCCATGTTCATGCTGTTCGGCACCGTGTTATTCGGCAGCACTGCGTATTCCTGCAACAAAACCACGAAATCTTTGTCGACCCGCGGCGCATAGGCTGCTTTCGGATGCATGATGAACGCACCCAGCATGCCCATCATTTCCTGCATCGCCATGTGCGAGTGGTAGAAAAATGTTCCCGCCTGATGCAGCGTGAATTCGTACGTGAAACGTCCACCGGGCGCAATGGGGTCCTGGCTGATCCCGGGACCGCCGTCCATGTTGTGCGGAATTTCGAATCCATGCCAATGCATCGAAGTGGGCTCGGGCAAGTGGTTATCGACGACGATTCGTACGCGGTCTCCTTGCGTGATCTGGATCGTCGGGCCCGGCGCGCTCCCGTTGAAGCCCCACACATCGAGCGTCTTATTAGGCGCGATCTGTTGCTTTACCGGCTCGGCAATCAAATGGAACACTTTCGTCCCGTTGTCCACCGTGAACGGCAGGTCCGCAATATCCGGCGTCGCAACGTGTATGGGAATCTCTTCCGCCGGTGCGAGCTTCGATGCCGAAAACATTCCCGCACCCAGCCCGAATGCATTGCGAAAAAAATTACGTCTATTTTTCATTTCCGTCTTCCTTCATCGAACAACTACAAAACGGCACACGTGTACCTACGTTTGCAATCGAGCAAGGAAATCAGATGCGGAGTACGGAAAATTTGCCAGGCGGTGATCCACGCTCGAGCAATTGCGAACAGGCCTGCTTGACCGGGACCAGCGCAGGCCAGATCAGCCTGTGCGCCGCCATCACAGGCAAAGAAATTACTGGCAATTTGGCAAAATCTGGACTGGGTTCGACGCCGGCCAAATTCGATATGCGGTAGTGGCAACCCGCGTGTCCATCGCTCGACGAGCGCGATGAAGGATGGCAGCCGGTCGAGGTCTTGCCGAAAGACGCCAGACAGAGCCCATCGCACTGGAGATTGCCAACGAGCACGGTTATTGCCAACACCGCGATCATCTGCACCCAGCGCGCCATCTCTCTCACTAGGACTAGCACAACCTCTTTATTCAAGAGAAGCGGGAGTCGTTGATTAAAAGAATGCGTTTCGCGAACGCTTGACTCAGCCGAAATTCTGTTATCTGATTGTGAAGACAATTTGAACCGGGGAGGACCGCATGAATCGAATCAATCGCCGTTCACTGCTCAAGTCTGGCGCCGCTGCGGCGGGAACCAGCCTACTGCTCCACCATCACGCCCACGCCGAACCGGCTCCTGCCCCGGCAGGCTCGCTCATACTCGAAACCGCTAATCGTTTCCTCGCCGCGCTCGATAACGAACAGCGAGCAAAGGCCACCTTTCCCTTCGATAGTGACGAACGTCTGAACTGGCACTTCATCCCGAAGGTGCGCAAAGGTCTTCCGCTTCGTGAGATGACGCCGTACCAGAAACATCTGGCGAGCGCGCTGCTTAGCGCGGGCTTGAGCCAGACCGGCTACATCAAGGCCGTCACCATCATGAGCCTTGAAGACGTTTTAAAAACGATCGAAAACGCCAGTGACGAATATCGTAATCCAGAAAAATATTTCTTCTCGATTTTCGGCGTGCCTTCGCAAACCGATCCTTGGGGGTACCGCGTCGAAGGACACCATCTCAGCCAGAACTACACGGTCGTGGGCGGCAAGGTGACCGATGGCCCCAGCTTCTTCGGCGCGAATCCGGCCGATGTGCGGCAGGGCCCCCGCAAAGGTCTGCGAACGCTGGCTGCCGAGGACGACTTGGGATTCGCCCTGATCGAATCGCTCGACACACCGCAGCGAAAAATCGCTGTCGTCGACCCCACCGCCTACAAAGACATCCTGACGGCGGCTAGCCGCAAGGCCGCGCTCACCGGCCAGCCCTCGGGCTTTTCGGCATCCAGCATGAACACGAAACAGTTCGATGCACTGCAGGCGCTGCTCGACGAGTATGCGCGCAACGTGCCGGGAAGTTTGTCCGAGCGCCGTACGGATCAGATCGCCAAAGCAGGCAAAGAAATTTTCTTTGCCTGGTCCGGCGGTATCGATCGCGGCACCGCGCACTATTACCGCGTACACGCTCCGTCCTTCTTGATCGAACTCGACGACACGCAGGATCACGCCAACCACATCCATTCCGTCTGGCGCGATTTCAACGGCGACTTCGGGGCCGACCTCCTAAAGCAGCACTACGATTCGCATCATTAGTTCATGGTTGCAAGTATATGCGCGAAAGGTGATACAGCAGTTTCGCCTTCATGCGTGATTTACGGGGATGCCGCCTTCTTGTGCGCTAAACGGTCGCACGCGTCTCCCGCTCCCATGATCTTCATCGCGTCGCCGCCGCCCTCGATGAAATCGATCTTGCCATCCGTATCGATCACGAATGTCACTCGATTCGCAATGCCCGCTTTCGCGATGTAGACACCGTATTCCTGGCTGACTTTGCGGTCCAAAAAATCACTCAGCAGCGGAAAGGACAAACTCAGGCTTTCGGCAAATGCTTTTTGCGATGGCGTGTTGTCTGTACTAACGGCAAACACTTTCGCGCCCGACGCCTGAAACTTTTGCATACCAGACTGGTACGCTTTCATTTCAGCTGTTCAACCGCCGGTGAACGCGGCGGGAAAGAACGCCACCACCACCGTGCTCTTGCCGATGTAATCGGCCAAATGGACGCGGCCGCCCTCCGTGGAAGGCAATGTGAAAGTCCGGCGCGCGGTCGCCAACTTTTAAGGTGCTCGAAGTCGGCGGCTGTGCGAAAGCCACGATGCTCATGGCACTCGCCAACATCAAATATCTGGAGGAACGCATGATAAAAACCTCGGCTGAATATGACGTTAGCACTTATTCAAACTTGATGTTGTACTCTACGCCCGCGCCACTCTGAAATTTAATGCAGCCATCGTCCCCATCGCGCGTGAAACGTATCGGTTCGCCCTTCGAGGCGATCGCTACGATCCTCTGCCCTTTGGGAGGCCGCAAGCGCTGCATCTCGTTTTGACCCGCGCGCAACGTGGCTTGGCTTGCCTTCCCGTGCGCCCAGCTCAAGTCCACTTGCCAGCCGCCCCGCGCGCGCAATCCCGTAAAACTGCCCTGCGGCCAAGCGTGTGGAAGCGCGGGAAGAAAGTATAGTTCGCGATTCTGGCTCTGCAGCAGCATTTCCGCCATTCCCGCCGGTCCGCCAAAGTTCCCGTCGATCTGGAACACCGGCGCCGTCTTGGCTGGGTGCGAGTCCATCAAATTGGGCAAGGTCGACTGGCGCAGCAGCACCTGCAAGCTTTCGTACGCTTGATCTCCTTCGCCGAACCGCGCCCAGTAATTCACTACCCATGCACGGCTCCAGCCCGTCTGCCCGCCGCCGTTCTCGAGCCGCCGTTCCAGAGTCACCCGCGCCGCCTTAGCCAGATCCGGAGTTCGAAAAACGTCGATCTGGTTGCCGGGGAAGAGCGCCCACAAATGTGAAATATGGCGATGCCCCGGTGCGGCTTCCTCATAATCCTGCTGCCATTCCTGCAATTGCCCAAGTTTCCCGACGTGAAACGGCGGCAAGCGCTTCAGCGCAGCCTCCAGCTTGCCGCGAAACTCCGCGTCGCGCCCGAGAATCGTCGTTGCCTCGATTAACTTCTCGAACACCGCGCGTGTGATCTCGATGTCCATGGTCGGGCCCATACACAAAGAGTGCGATGAGCCGTCTGCCAGTTTGTACCGGTTCTCTGGCGAGAGCGACGGTCCGGTGACCAGGTGGCCGTCCGCGTCCAGGGTCAAATAATCCAATAAAAATTGCCCGGCCGCGTGCAGAATCGGATAAGCACGCGTCGCCAGATATTGGGTGTCGCCGGTGAAAGCATAGTGCTCCCAAAGCTGAAGCGAAAGCCACGCCGCGCCCATCGGCCAGATGCCGGAGGGAACGCCATCAACGGGCACCGCATCGCCCCAAACATCCGTATTGTGGTGTAGAACGAACCCGCCGGCATTGTAATAGGCTTTCGCCACAGCCTCGCCCCGCGGACGCGCAAGATCGAGTAACTTGTACAGCGGCTCGTCCATCTCCGGCAGCGCGCCCACCTGCGTCAGCCAGTAGTTCATCTCCGTGTTGATGTTAATCGTGAACTTACTGCCCCATGGCGGCTCCATGCTTTCGTTCCAGATTCCCTGTAAGTTCGCCGGCAGCGGCGCATCCGGGCGGCTGCTCGCAATCAGAAGATAGCGGCCGTATTGGAAATAGAGCATAAGAAGATGCTCGTCGTCGCTGCCCGCCGCTGCGCGGCGCAAACGCTCGTCCGTTGGCAGGTCCGCCAGCGGGTCCGGCTCGGTCCCAAGTTGCAGCCATACGCGCTCGAAATATTTCGCGTGGTCCGCAACCGCGCGCTGTCGCAGTTCCGCATACGGTTTCGCCGCAGCGCGCAAATCGGCATGGATGTTCGGGCGATCGATGTTTGTCCCGGCCGCTAACACTAAGGTCACCGCGTCCGCTTTGTCCACCGTCAAGCGTGTCTTTCCCGGTGGAGACAACGCCGCCCTCGGCGACCGCTTTGAGTTCGGCGCGAAACCGGATGGACCCCTGGCGCGTCGGCGTGCTCGCGAGCACCAGCGTGTCTTTACCCACCGCTTCGGTGGTCGTGTCCTGCTGCCGCGTCATCGTCGCCGAGAAGGAAATGCTCGCCGGCTTATTCGCGGAAATCCGGATGACGATCGCCTGATCCGGGTCCGATGCAAATACTTCGCGCGTGTACTCGATGCCGTTGGCCGAGTAGCGCACGCGCGCCACGCCGGTTGCAAGATCGAGTTCGCGCCGGTAATCCGCCGGTCGCGCGGCATTCGGAAACGTCAGCCACAAATCGCCCAGCGGCTCATATACAGGCAGACGCCGCGGCACGGCGAGCATATCTTGCTCCGCTAACTTTTCGGCCTCGGCCACCTGGCCCGAGAACAGCAAACGCCGAATCTCCGGAACCGCCTTGCCTGCCGCGGGATTCCTGCGATCCCGCAACCGGTCGGCCCATACCGTGCTCTCGTTCAACTGAATTCGTTCTTTATCCGTACCGCCAAACACCATCGCGCCAAGGCGTCCGTTGCCGATGGGCAGCGCCTCCGCCCAATGGTCGAGCGGCGCCGCTTGCCGGTACCACAGCTGCATGGGCGTTTCGCGCCCCGCACCGCGCGCGAGGGCGGAGAACGGAATTGAAGCGAGCAGAACCGCAACAGCGCTAATTCGTGCCAGCCGCCCTCCTCATGCCCAAACAAAGTGTATCCAACACGTCACTCGCTCATTTAACTGGCATCTGCCGAATTTCTGTGATATAGCCTAATCATTGTGGCCACACCAGCAAGAGCACCAGAGCCTGACATCGTCGGTCCGAGCGCAAAGGCGGTGGCTCGATACCAGGACGGCTACCGGATGGCGAAAGCCGTCAATGCCCTTGGCCCCATATGTAAAGTGGTCGGATTGATTGCCGGGCTGTTTGTAGTGTTCTTCGGCATTATGGGAACCGAAACCTTGATGCGGCCAAACCCATCGATAACGGGCATCGCTAACTATCAAACACAGCATAATGTGTATCTGATTTCGGTCATTTTTTTTGGTTTATTCGTTGCATTCGCAGGCTGGGTAATTGGCGCTATAGTTGGCGGTTACAGTCAACATTTGAAAGCCACTCTGGATGCGGCCGTCCACGGCTCACCGTTTCTTAGTGATGCGCAACGGGCGGAGCTAATCTGGCCCGCTTGACAGGGCCATAGCGCAACGCCAACCCGCTGATTTTGCTTGACAGTCAGCTCCAGAATGGCCTATTCTCAACTCACTGAATGAATTGAAACGTATCAATTCTTCGGCTGGGGGGATCCATGTTTCGCTTCCGCTTCGTACCGCGTCTCGGCCTCTGCCTGCTCGCCACTCTGGCGACTTTTCTCTACGGCCAGGTCAACACTTCTGCCATCGCCGGCTTGTTAACCGATGAATCCGGCGCCGTCGTGCCGCACGCCAAGATCACCGTAACTCAGGACGGCACCGGACTCGTGCGTACAGTAACCAATTCAGACAGCGGCGAGTACGTCGTGCCGCAGCTTCCGCCGGGCAAATATAGCGTCAAGGCGGAAGCGAATGGCTTCCAGTCCGCCGTCGCCAACAACGTCAGCTTGGACATCGCGCAGCGCGCGCGCCTCGACTTCACTCTTCACGTTGGCGCAGTGTCGCAGCAGATCGAGGTTACGGGCCGCGCCGCAGTAATGGATACCGACAGCGCGTCGCTCGGCCAAACCATCGAGCGGAGGACGGTTCAGGATCTACCCTTGAACGGCCGCAATTATTTGACGCTCGGCTCGCTTTCTCCCGGCGTCGTTCCGCAGATTCCGGCCGCCCAGGGTCCGGCAAGTTTCGTGGCATCCACCACTGCTCGTCCGGACCGCAGCATCCTGGTCGGCGGCCAGCGCGAAAGTTCTACCAGCTACCTGCTCGATGGTGTGGAACTGCGCAACCCGCGCGTCGGCGACACATCCATTAATCCGTCCATCGATGCCGTTCAGGAATTCAAGATCCAGCGCAATTTCTTTGAGCCGGAATTCGGCAATTCGCCGGGCATCATCAACGTCGCCACCAAATCGGGCACCGACCAATGGCATGGCAGTGTCTACGAGTTAGTGCGCAACGACATGTTTGACGCACGCAATTTCTTTTCGGCCAAACCGGAACCCTACAAGCGCAACCAGTTCGGCGCTAGCCTCGGCGCGCCCATCATTAAAGACAAGTTATTCATCTTCGGAAACTACGAAGGCATGCGCCAGCGTGTGGGCGTGGTCCAGCGCGGCTTGTACCCGACACAGACGTTGCTCAGCGGCAACTTTGCGGGTCAGAACACTGTCTACGATCCGCTCTCCACCCCGAACGGCCTGAACCGCCAGGCGTTTCCCGGCAACGTGATTCCCGCCAGCCGTATTAACACTGTTTCCAAGAATTTTTTCCCATATATCCCGGTCGTCAACGGTCCGACAATTCAAGGTGCAAACTTGACTGGAACTCCGGTGCAGCAAATTAACGATGACCAGGAGACCGTGCGCGTCGATTGGATCATCTCGCCCAAGAATTCACTGTTCGGGCGTCAAACGTGGCAGGACGCGCCCTTGTTGCCCGCTTCGTTGGTGCCGTTTGGAGGTCAGCTGACCACTTCCGGTGGGACGAACGAAGTCGCGCAGTTGACGACCATGGTGACCGCGACAACCGTCAACGTGTTCCGGCTCTATCACAGTTACGCGCAGCTCTTCGGTGAGCAAGTGCCGACGGGCTCGAACACTAGCTGCGTCGATCGGCATCACGGGCGTGTCTAGCGACCCGGCAAATTGGGGTATTCCCAACGTCGGCTGGACAGGCATACTCCGGCATCGGAAGCAATGGCCTTACGCAGGGAAATCGCATCAACAACTACGAACTGGCCGACAGCTTTTCCTGGGTGCGCGGCGGACATTCGCTGAAATTTGGCGCAGAAGTGCGGCAGTCGCGCGTGTTCCTCGATTCCGATAACAGCCCGCGCGGATCGTTCACATTCGGTCCTAATTGGACCGCCGCGACCAATCCGGTCACCGGCAGCCCTACGATCGGCTCGGGCAATTCGGTCGCGGATTTTCTGCTCGGATATCCCACCAACATGAGCGGCGCGGTTGGCACTTCGCAAACGCATTTTCAGTACTACACAAACAATTTCTATGCCCAGGATGATTGGAAAGTCACTCGCTCGCTGAGCATCAATTACGGATTGCGCTACGAGTATGTCAGCCCTCCGGTGGCTCAGGAACTGAATCACGTGTTCGGCTTCAATCCCTCCACCGGGCAGCAACTCTTCCCCATCTTGGGCCAGATCCGGGATTCCATCGTCCAGCCCGACAGAACAAACTTTGCTCCACGGCTCGGCCTTGCTTACAATCCGACCTGGGCTCCTTCCTGGACGGTGCGCGCCGGTGCAGGAATCTATTTTGACCAGACGCAGATGAACGAAACTCAGTTCACGACGAATTCACCGCCGACGTTCTTCCAGCAGAACTATAACCTCACTGGCGCGGGCGTGCCCCTTTACCAATTCGGCGTTAATACGCTGCCGATAACACCGGTTCCTCCGATTACAGCCGCCTATCAGACGCCTAAAGGCACGAATCTGTTCGCCATCGAGACGAACGGCAAGAAGCCGCGCGAGTATATGTGGAATTTCTCGCTGCAGAAATCCTTCGGGTCGAACTGGCTCGTCGAAGGGGCATATGTCGGCGCTCAATCGCGCCGGCTCTCGAAGCGCTACAACCTCGACGCCCCGGTCGTGCCGGGCAACTACTACAACGTCATCCCGACCGTCGATCCCTATCCGAACCTGAACGGAATTCTTTATTCCTCGCAAGCCGGCAAAGGCAACTTCAACGCAATGAATCTCAAGCTGGAACGCCGTTTCGCCTCCGGCTTCTCGTTGCTCGCTTCTTATAGCTGGTCGCACTCGATCGATACGGATTCCGGCGGATCGTTTGGAAGCCCGAATCTGAATCCCGCTAACTTCCAAGTCGATAAAGGCTCCTCGGATTTTGATATTCGGCAGCGCTTCGTCGGCAGCCTGATTTATGAGCTGCCTTTCGGTAAAGGGAAGCCGTTTCTATCTTCCACTCCGTCTTGGGTCAACCTGTTAGTCGGCGGATGGCAGTTGAATTTCATTCCCACGTTCCAGTCGGGTGTGAACCGCAGCGTCACCTCTCCCAACCTGTCCACCATCGCGTATATGACGCAACGCGCCGATGCCACCGGCATCGATTCCGGCTCGTCGTTCACAACGAATAACGCAGTGATTGACCCGGGCGAAGGGTTTGGCGATGTGAATCGGTCGCTCTACTGGTTCAATCCGAAGGCTTTTGCGCAGACCCCGGCGCTGCGCCTTGGCACATCCGGCCGCGATCTAATCTCCGCCCCTGGTTTCGCCAACGTGGATATGTCAGCCTTCAAAAACTTCTCCTTTCACGAGCGCGTCAGCGCCCAGTTTCGGGCCGAGTTCTTTAACGTACTGAACCACGCGCGCTTCGATCCGCCGAATTTGGATGCTTCCAGCCCCTTCTTTGGCCAGATCCTGTCTGCTGAGCCGCCGCGCATTATCCAGCTCGGGCTTCGCGTACAATTTTAGGTAGGAGTGGAGATGCGGCTGTTTCTTGCTTTTTGTCTGGCGCTTCCGATTGCAGCCGCCGAAGTGACGTTTACACACGACGTCGCTCCGATTCTGTATCAGCACTGCGTTGCGTGCCATCACCCGAACGACATCGCCCCGATGTCGCTTATTACCTATAAGGACGTGCGCCCTTGGGCGGCGGCAATCAAGCAAGCTGTAGTTACCGGCAAAATGCCGCCCTGGAAAGCCGATCCCGCCTTCGGCAAATGGTCGAACGACGCGCGTCTTAGCGATAAAGAGAAGAACACCCTTCTCGCTTGGATTAACGGCGAGAAGCTCGAAGGCGATCCCCAAGGACATGCCCGCCGTGCCTGTTTTTCCGGACGGTTGGAAGATTGGCAAGCCCGATGCCGTCGTCGCGATTCCGGAGCACAAGCTCGAAGCCGGCGGACCGGACGAATATAGCTACATCACTGTGCCCACCAATTTCACAGAGGATAAGTGGGTGACGGCGGCCGAACTGAGGCCGGGCAATCGCAGGGTCGTTCATCACGCACATGTCTTCGTCGTGGAACCGGAAACGAAGGACGCCAAAGAGAAGGCCGCTCCCGATCCGGCGCAGGCATATACGAAGTGGCTTCAGATCAAAGAGGGTTCACTGACATTTATCCGTCCAGGTGCACCCGTGATTAACGACGGCTGCCTGCAGGACGATAACGGCGCGTTTCCTGGCAGTCATCAGACCGATCTCGGCACTCTGATTGCTTCGTTCTTACCCGGCCGCGAGGCCGACGTCTATCCGGAAGGCACCGCGCGCTTGGTGAAGGCCGGATCGAAGATTAATTTTCAGATTCACTACTCGCACGCCACCGGCAAGCCCGAAACCGACGTTACCAGCGTAGGCCTCACATTTTCCAAGGAGCCGCCTAAGCAGGTGGCGCGGCGTATCGACTTATCGAACCACATGTTCCGGATCCCGGCCGGCTCCCCGGACCAGGAAGTGACCGAATGCCACACCTTCACCAAGGACATGTACATCACCAGCCTGACCCCGCACATGCACCTCCGCGGCAAGTCCATGCGCATGGAAGTTACCTATCCGGACGGACGCTCGGAGACTCTGCTGAACGTACCGGAGTACGATTTCAACTGGCAAATCACTTATCGTGCGGCAAAGCCGATCTTTATTCCGAAGGGCACGCGTCTGAAGATTGACGCCCGATTCGACAACTCTGCCAACCACCGCGGCAATCCCGATCCTTCGAAAACCATTCGCTGGGGCTCGGCGAGTGAAGTAGAGATGATGGACGGCTGGGTCGAATACGTCGACGCCCTTCCGAATCAGCCCGCAGAAGTAACCCGCGCCTCCCGCTAACCAAATAGTAGGGCGGCTCTCCTGAGCCGCGCCGGACGTCCACGTCCGGCTTGCTCTTTTGAGGACGTCGACACCTTAATCCGGTTCCTTAAGCGCCACTGCGCCCTGCCGGTTTCTAGGACCTTTGCGCACCGGTACACGCACGCGCGCATATGGATCGCGCGAATCGGGATTGCGCTTCAACCACCGACGCAGCGTACTAATCACATCTTTTCTGAAGCTTTTCACGCTCCCGGCGCTCCTCTTCCGCATAATAGCGAGCTTTCGCGAACTGGTGGTGCGCAATGGCATATTCCATGCGCCGGATCAGAAACTGCACCCGCTCCTCCCCGGGCGACGCGAAATCGAGATAACGGCTCGATCGCCCGCATTTCGCGACCCATTCGAAACCACTGCCGCACGCTAGTCCGGCAAGCTCTCGCAGCGAGAACCAAAAGAACGCCGCTCGCCCTCGTCTGCGCTGCTCCGCCGACGCTTCCTCCATCAGATCCAGCATCTCGCTCTGGAACAAAGCCCGATATTCCGCCGGGTAGAACCGTAACAAAATCGAGTACGCTCGTCTCATATCGCTGCCGCCGCCCGAGTCAGTTGTTTCATGCGCGTTACCTCCGCTTTGAGTCGTCCGCGGCCTGCCGTCGTTAGCCGGTACGCTTGCTTGTCCCGCGACGTGTCTTTCTGCGCGAACCTCTCGATCCAGCCGTCTTCCAAAAGCCTCCGGATCGCCCCATAGAGCGTACCCGTGCTCAGACGGACCCGCCCCTCGCTGATCTCTTCGATATTCTTCATCAGCGCGTATCCATGGCGAGGCTTGTCCGCCAGGCTCGCCAGGATCAAAAACACCGGCTCCGTCAAAGGTCGTTCCACGACATGTCGCATAACGCCATATTACCGCAATAGGTCCGCTCCTGTCTCCCGACTCCTTCTCAATTCACCTTCATCACAATAAACGTCAAATCGTCGTACTGCGCGGCGTTGGCGATCCATTCACGCAATTCGCGCGAGATTTGCTCCGACATTTCCTCGACCGGCAAATGGCCACGCGACGCAGCAGGTCCTTCAATCTCTCTTCACCGAACTCCTCTTCGCCCGGGATTCAGCGCTTCCGTGACGCCATCGGTGAAAGCCACCAGCACGTCTCCTGGCCGCAGATTGGTCCGCGCTTCTTCATAGTTCTCTTGCGGGAACATGCCGATGACCGTTCCACCGGCGGGTAGCTCTTCGATTTCCGCATCGGAACGCAGCAAGTAAGGTGGATTGTGGCCGGCGTTCACGTAACGCAGTTCGCGCGTCTGCTCATCGAGTTGCGCATAGAAAAACGTCGCGTAGCTGTTTGATCCGGTCGAGCGATATAGGAAGCGATTCATCCGTGCCGCCAGTTCCGGCAGTGAAACATTCCCTTCGGCGGCGATGATGCGCAGCGAAGCTTGCACCACCGACATCACCAGCGCCGCCGCCACGCCTTTGCCCGCAATATCTGCGAGCGCGATGCCAATGCGCCGGTCGCCGGCGTCGATGAAATCGTAGTAATCACCCCCCACCGTCCGCGCCGGCAGGCTGATCGCAGCGATTCCCGCCACGCTGCTGTCGGGCGATTTTTCGGGCAGCAGACGCCGTTGGACTTCGGCCGCAAGCGCCAGGTCGCGGCGCAGCTTCTCCTGCTCTACGATCCGTTCGGTCAAGCGTGCGTTTTCTAGCATGAGTGCGAATTGCCCGGCGCAGCTTCGCAGCACGCGTTTCTCCTGCGCGCCATATTCCTCGCGTCCTAGCGGCGCGCCCAGCAGCAGCACGCCGGAAAGTTCGTTTTTCGTCCGAAGGGCGACAGCCAGCCGCGCGCCCGTTTGCTCGAGTTCCTCGATTTCAGCTAACTGATCCGGCTTATGTGCGGCGGCCCATTCACGCCAGGCTTTGAAGTCGTCCTCGGTGAAAGCAACCGGTGAGCCGTAGGATTTTAACCGGCTCAGCAGGAAACTATTTGGCGTTTTTTCGAGCAATGCGGCGGATCGAGCGCCGATAGTTTCACGGAGCGTCGCAAGGGCGATACGGATCGCCTCCGGAAAAGATTCCGCGTGACGCGCCGCTTCGGTAAATTCAGCCATCACCATTCCCTCGTCGACCGCCCGCCCCTCGCTTGCGGTTCGTTGCTCGACCCTGGTTTGCCACATCGATCCCGGCTCGTTGCGAATCGCCACCATAGGCGACAACAGCGTGGCGCGCCACGCCGGGATGAAGGAAGCGAGCGCCACCACAGCAACAATCAGCACAGTCGAGTAGACAAACGAGAGCGGGTCGACGTCTTGGACTCGATAGGAATGCAAAAGCAGCCAGGTGGCTGCGGCTGCCGCGACACCGCCCAGAGCCACTCCATAGATGCCCATCTTTAACCCGCCGCCAACTACCAGCGAGAGCAAATCACGGCGGACTGCGCCCAGCGCCATGCGCGTGCCAATCTCGACAGTCCTGTGACGGACCGAATATGCAACGACGCCATAAACGCCGAGCGTCGCCATGAGCAGCGCCGCCAGTGCGAAGAAACCTGTCAGCAGCGAACTCACCCGCTCGAGCGATAAAGAGCCGCCGATCAGATCGGTCATCGATTGAATATCGTGAATAGGCTGCGCGGCATTGACGCTCTCGACTGCTTTGCGCAGATCGGGCACGAGTGAACTTGTGGGCCGCGCGGACCGCACCATGAAGTGCATACGCTGCAACGCGAAAAGCGAATTAGATAAGTACATCTCGGGCTTGGGCGGTTTGGCGAGTCCCTGGTTGCGCGTGTCGCCCGCGACGCCCACGACCTGCAGACGATCTCCGGTGGGGGCGCTGAACCTGGCATAAGCTCCCACAGCGCCACCGTGCGGCCAATAGTGGTTGGCAGCAGCACGGCTGATCACTACCATCGACGGATTTTCGCGCGTGTCACGATCGTCCAGCAATCGGCCGTCGAGGAGAGGAATCCGCATCGTCCGCCAATAGCCGGGATCTGCCACCTCAAAGCTGATACTCTCGACCGCCTTAGGGCCGATGGTGCGGCCTTCGGGATAGATCGTCGTCACGAAGCAGCAGCCGGCCACTGGTACATGGTTAACCAGCGCGACATTTTCGACACCCGGTATCGCTCGAAGCGCCTGCAGCAGTCTTTTCTGGTAGGGCAGTGATTTCGCGGCCGTGCCATACTGCGCTTCGCCTACGTCCAATTGGAACGTCAGCAGGTGATTGGCGTCGAAGCCGGGATGTACTCGCCGCAAACTTCCCAATTGGCCAATCAGGACGGCGCTCGCCGCGAGCAGCGTGAAGGCAACCGCAATTTCGATTGTCACCAGCGATTGCGAAAGCCTTCTTCCGCGCAAGCCCTCAGAAGAACGTGTTCCATCGCTCAGCACTTCGTTCGGCGGCGTCCGAGTGGCTTGCCACAGCGGCGCCAGGCTGAACAGCACACTCGCCACGCACGCGGCGCCGAGGGCAAAGAGCAAGACTGCGGCATCGACCTGAATTTCATCGCTGCGTGGAATAAACTTTGATCCCAGCGCCACCACTAGGCGCATGAGCGCAAAGCTCAGGAAGATGCCGGCCGCCGCTCCTACGAGCGAGAGCAGCAGGCCCTCGGAAAAATATTCGCGAGCCAATTGCAGCGGTGTTGCGCCCAGCGCCACACGAACGGCGGTTTCGCGCGAGCGCGCCACCGAACGCGCCACCAGCAACCCGGCGACATTCGCGCACGTAATCAGCAGCAGCAAACCGGCCGCTCCGAAAAGCAATAGCAGTGTGGGCCGGATCTCGCGCGTGGCAATTTCACGCAGATCGTCCAGCTCCGCCGTGAAATCAGCATGGCCCACGCGAAACTCTTGTGCTATTTGCGCGGCAGCCGCTCTGGCGTCCCCTTGCGCAGCCGAAAAGCTCACGCCCGGCCTGCGGCGCGCGTAGATGAAGTAAATACCCGAGCCAGGGTCTCGCGCTGCAATGTGCGGATCAAGCGGCAGCCAGACATCGTTGCCCGTCAGGACACCGGGACCGCCCACGGGCAACCGGAACCACGATGGCATCACGCCTAACACGGTGTAGATCCGGCTGTTGAGCGTGAGAGCCTGACCCAAAATTTTTTCGCGCCCACCCAGACGTTCGGCCAGCGCACTGGAGATCACGGTTACCGAGTAACCGTCCGAATCGCGAAACCAGCGTCCGATCATCGGGCTGACGCCGAGGCTGTTCGCAAGGCCGGCCGTGAGATCTACCCCTCCAATGTGTTCTGGCTGGCCTGGAGACGTCAGGTTAAATTCTTCGTTCCGGAACCAGCCGAAGACGTCGAAGCTATGCGTGCGCCGTGAAAATTCCACGACATCCCGATAGTTCAGCGAGGCCACGCCCGCTTCATGGAAAGAAGCGGAATACAGCGCTACAAACCGCTCCCCTTCCCGGTAGGGCAACGGTTTCAACAGCACCGTGTGGACGACAGTGTAGATGGCGGTGGTGGATCCGATCCCCACCGCCAAAGCTGTGACGGCCAGTAGCGCAACGCCCTTGGCGTTCTTCCACGACCGCCAGGCGCGCACGGCTAGGCGGCCTTGCGAACGGTCCCGTGCGGATCGAGCACGTACTTCTTCGCCGCGCCCTTGTCGAAGTCCTGGTAGCCTTGCGGAGCGTCTTCGAGACCGATCACAGTGGCGTTCACAATCTTCGCGATCGGCAGCCGGTCATACAAAATTGCCTGCATGAGCTGGCGGTTGTACTTCAGCACCGGGGTTTGGCCGGTGTAGAAACGGTGCGATTTCGCCCAGCCAAGGCCCAGACGCATACGCAAATTGCCATGCTGCGCGGCCTCATCTTTTGAACCCGGATCTTCGGTCACATATAGACCTGGAATCCCGATGCCGCCCGCCGCCCGAGTGACTGTCATCAGGGAATTCAAAACCGTCGCGGGCGCCTCCGTATCGTGTTGCGCACCGTGGCCGCGCGCCTCGAACCCAACAGCGTCCACCGACGCATCCACTTCCGGTGTCTTGATCACCTGCTCGATCAGTTCACCGAGTTTGTCGCTCTTTCTGAGATCGATTGGCTCGAAGCCGACGTTCTTCGCGTGCTTCAGCCGTTCATCGTTCATATCGCCTATCATCACCACAGCGGCGCCGAGTATACGCGCCGATGCCGCGGCCGCCAGTCCCACCGGGCCCGCGCCAGCGACGTACACCGTCGATCCCACACCGACGCCTGCGCTCACCGCACCATGGAAGCCGGTCGGCAGAATGTCGGAAAGCATAGTGAGATCGCGGATTTTCGCGAGGGCCTGCGCCTTGTCTGGGAACTTCAGCAGATTGTAGTCGGCATAAGGCACCAGCACATAATCTGCCTGACCTCCGATCCAACCGCCCATGTCGACGTAGCCATAAGCACCGCCCGCCCGTGAAGGATTCACGTTCAGACATACGCCCGACTGTTGTTCACGGCAGGTGCGGCAGCGCCCGCAAGCCACATTGAACGGCACGCTTACGATGTCGCCTACGTTGAGAAACTCGACATCTTTGCCCTTCTCTATGATTTCGCCGGTAATCTCATGCCCCAGGATCAAACCGGATGGGGCGGTCGTGCGTCCCCGGACCATGTGCTGGTCCGAGCCGCATATATTTGTCGAAACAATCTTCAATATCGCGCCATGCTCGATTGCCTGGCCCTTCGGATTCTGCATCTTCGGATAGTCGATGCTCTGTACTTCGACCTTCCCGGGTCCTAAATACGCAACACCGCGGTTGCTTGCCATGTCATGCTCCTTTTCTATTCAATTACCCAACATCGGAAATAATTGCCGGACGCGCGCATCGTCCGGACGCGCGCCATACTCGCAAATCTCGAACGCTTCGTAGTATTGCGCCGAACCGCCTTTGTCCGGCCCGTACCATTTGATCAAAGCCGCGCGCACATCGGGTTTGATCGCGCGAGTCCGGGTGTGTTTCAGCCACATTTTGCGCTCGGTGTGATCTTTCGGAACTTCGTCGAACTTGCCGTCGACCCACGGCAGCCACTCATAGAACTGGGAGACGTGAGAATCCATCGCGTCGATCTTCTGATCGATGACGTCATCGAGTCGCACTGCAATGTCGGGACTGAAGGGATTAGGCCTCTGGAAGCCGTCTTCGTAGTACATAAACACCGGATTCTTTCGCAGTGCGGGAACTTCGGGAATCAGATGCGGCACGACCACCATGTAGGCGGCATCTTGCACCAGCACGCCGGTGTAGCGATGATCCGGATGGTAGTCGTTGGGCCGCGGCGCCAAAACGAGGTCCGCCTTCCAGCCCCGAATCTCGCGAATCACTTGCTCTCGTGCATCGAGCGTCGGCAGCAGTCGCCCGTCGTGGTTATCTAGCACGTCGTACTCGATCCCGAGGCGGCGCGCGGATTCTTTTGCTTCTCCAAGCCGGCGGCGGGCCAGTTCTTCGCCGTGCATCGTCTGGTGACCGACGTCGCCGTTGGTGATCGAAACGAATTTAACAGCGGCGCCCATTTTCTTCCAAAGTGCGGCGCTTCCGGCCGCGCGGATATCGCAATCGTCGGGATGTGCCCCAAAGGCGATGACGCGGATCTGGCTTTCCTGCCCAAGCAACATAGTCACAGCACCCAGCATAAGGGTGATGGTTTTCATGCAAAGATCATACGCCCCAGGCTAGTCACCGATTTCTAGAAATTTCTTTTTCTCGTTGAATCAGCGATTTAGTTCGTTTTTTTGCGAGGCTTCGAACCGATCGCGTGAGATGCCAATAAGCATGGAAGATGAATGCCGCCCGGAGATCTACAACATTCCGAAAAAGTGGACGAAGGAGTTCCCCGCCCTCCCACCTGCTCTTGAGGGCGTTCTCATGCGCTTGATCGAGGCCGACCAGCGGCTCGAACGTCTCGGCCTGCAGTTGCGCAATTTGGAGCGCCAGCTCGAAACCATTCCGGCCACTGACTGGACACCGGAACAGCACAAGGAATTGCAATCGTTCTATCGCTACCGGGTTTTGGCTGACCGGGAGTTCCATCGCAACTGGAAATTGCTGAAGAGGCACTCGAAAGAGCAATCCGCCATGGAGCCGAAACCCGCTGAGAAACCACGCAGCGAGCCGGAGGTAAAAATTCCGCGTGTGTATGAGGAGCCGACTTTGTTCCAGACCGTAGTGGTGAGGATCGTCGACGGCAAGACGGTAACCGCGATGTTTCCGGCCAACGCGGAAGAGATGCGTGTCGCGGAAACGGCCAGCGACGGCAAGCGTGCCATTCGCCATTTCGAATTTCCCGACGGCGTGCCCGTGGAATATCACTGGGTGTTTCCGGAACTGGAAAGTCGCATGCCGGGTGTCGAGCGCCAGGTCGAGATTAGCGCAGCGCGATGGAGAGAACTGGTAGCAAAGGAAGAACTCAACGGGACCGGACATGCGGAACCATGCCCGCTCGAAGCGACGCGAATGGATGTCATCCGCATGCGCCTTAGAGATGAGGACAAGCTCTGATGCCGGCAAAGAAAAAAACGCGAACGATCGTCACCCTCGAACAGTGGGTACAGGTTCGAATTCGCGACGGCAAAACCGAGACAACCCTCTATCCTCCGAACAGAACACTGCTCGAGCGCAAGGAAAAGATGGACCCGCCGCCCAATATCGTCTATCGCCGGTTAAATTTTGTAGACGGTGTGCCCCCGGAATATTACTGGGCGACAAACGATCCACGGCGCCGGGAATTCGGTGGCCACGGGATCCAGCGCATGGCGGTGGAGACATGGCTCGAAACCATTGCAGAGGAAGAACGTAGGGGAACTGGACACCTAGGACCATGCAGCGATCCGCTGCCGCGCCCGAAAGAACGGGGAGGCTGCGAATGCCCGGCTTGTAGGTTTCACCAGCGGCGCCTAGAAGAAACAACAGCAGCGAATAAGTAAGAAGAGCTGATAGACTGCGTTGAGCAAATTGCGCCAATGGGGGGTAGCAAGTGGCTCACAAACTTTTCTTATTCTACGCGGCAGCATGTCTGCCCGCGCTTCTTAGTGCGCAGTCCTACACGGCTTCAATTCGCGGTGTAGTTAGCGACGCTAGCCAGGCACCGCTGCCTGGAGCAAAGGTGACAGTTACTGACGCCGACCGGAATACATCGCAGACGGTTGCAAGCGACAACGCGGGCCGCTATGTCGTGACTGCGCTTCCTCCGGGCCATTACACGCTCGCCGTCGAAGCGTCCGGTTTCCAGAAATACCAACACAGCGTCTTCGAACTGCAGGTACAGCAGCAAGCCACCATCGACATGGAATTGGGGGTCGAGACGGTCGCGACCAGCATTGATGTGAATGCGGCCGCACCGCTGCTGAATACCACTAGCGCGACCCTCGGACAGGTGGTGGACAACAAGTTTATCTTGTCGCTGCCACTGGCCGGAAGGTCTCCGCTGACGTTGGTGCAGTTGACACCGGGCGTAACTCCTTCGAATCTGAACCCCGGAGGACAAAACAATACTAACTTCACTGCCAACGGAACACGCAACTCCACGGCCGACGTATTGCTCGATGGAATAAGCGTCGCCAACATCGAACAGAACAGCGGCATTACCAACCTGGAATACCAGCCGTCCGTCGACGCGGTGCAGGAATTCAAGGTGCAGACCAATTACTTCAGCGCCGAGTTCGGCAATACGGGTGGGTCGGTGGTGAACATGATCACCAAGAGCGGAACTAATGACTTGCACGGCGCCGTATACGAGTTCCATCGCAACTCGGCTTTAAACGCGAACAACTGGTTCTCGAATCGCGCGGGACGGGCGATTCCAGATTTCACGCGCAACGTGTTTGGCGGCACTGTAGGCGGTCCGGTGCGCATTCCGCACATCTACAACGGCAAGGACAAAACATTCTTCTTTTACGACTACGAGGGAACAAGGCAATCGAGCGCATCCACTAAGACGATGACAGTGCCGACGGCGAAGGAGCGAATCGGCGATTTCAGCGATACGCGGACGTCCACCGGGCAACTCATTACGATCTACAATCCGTTCGATACATATAAGACTGCAGCCGGAAAAACGCTACGGCATCCCTTCGCCGGAAACCTGGTTCCGGTATCGATGCAGGACCCGGTCGCGTTGAACGTTATGAAATACTATCCGGCTCCCACTTCGGACGGGCTCGCATTCACGCACGTAAACAATTTGTTCGCGCAGGGTGTCAGCGTCAGCAACGGCGACCAGATGGACGTCAAGCTGGACCACAACATTAGCGAAAAGACACGCTTCACCTCGCGCTACAGCTTGAATTGGGGCAGTTCCGTTCCGCCGCTATTATTGGGCAACCTCGCAGATAATTCGACCAACGGGGACAGCTCGTCGCGCACGCAGAACTTCGTGTTCGACTTGACGCGTATGCAAAATCCCACTACGATTTTCGAGTTTCGCTATGGATTGCTGCGGCAACGCGCAAATACTAACCCGAAGAGTCTGGGTTTCGACCAGACATCGCTCGGTCTGCCACCGATCTATTTGACATCGGGCGTGAAAATGTTTCCGACGTTTACCGCGGAAGGCTATCAGGAATTGGGGCAGGTCGGGTACGGCTTAATCGCACGCGGCGATTCAATGAACGACGTCATGGGCAACGTGACGAAGATCATGGGTGGCCACAATTTGAAAGCCGGCGTGGAAGCGCGATTTTTGCTGTTGAACTATCTGCAGCCGGGTTACCCGCAAGGGCACCTGTCTTACAATCGCGCCGTCACGATGGAAGATCCCAATAGCAGCAGTTCGGTTCAGGGAAATGGAATCGCATCGATGCTGATCGGATGGGGAAACGGAGGAGATTATCACCTGGATCCGCCATCGGCGTCGGCCTCGAAATACATGGGATTTTACGTGCAAGACGATTGGAAGATCACGCGGCGGTTGACTATCAATCTCGGACTGCGCTATGACTTCGATCTTCCGCGTACAGAGAGATACAACCGGTACAGCTGGTTCGATTTCAACGCTCCGTCACCGCTTGCTGGAAAAGTCCCCGGGTATTCGGACCTAAAAGGACAATTCCGATTCGCGGATGATGACACGCGGAGCCCGGTGGATGGCGATTTTAATAATTTTCAGCCGCGAATCGGATTTGCATACGAGTTGAACGACAAAACGGCAATCCGTGCGGGTTACGGAATCTTCTACACAGTTTCACGAGCAACGATCAAAGGACATACGGGTGCGGGCTTCTCCACCGATTCGACGCCGGAATGGACACGTGACGGCGGCTTGACGCGTTACGCGACACCGGAGAATCCCTATCCGGACGGACTGAACGTTCCAACAGGCAATACTCTGGGAGCGGCGACATTTCTGGGACTAGGCGTGGGGACGGAGACCCGCCCCAATCAAAATCCTCAATATCAGCAATGGAATTTTTCGATCCAGCGCGCGCTTCCGGGCAATTCGGTGTTCCAGGTGAACTACACGGGTGGAAAAGGAACACATCTGTATTTCGGCGGCGGGACGGAAAATCAGGACCGTATGGATCTGAGCTACTGGGGCTTGGGCCGAACGGCTTTGAATGGTTTGGTGACGAATCCTTTTTACGGGATCATCACCGATCCGAAATCAAAACTAAGCGCGCCGACAGTGACGTTGAACTCCTTGTTGCGCCCTTATCCGCAATACACAGGCGCGAGCGGATCAACACCTAGCATCGGAAATTCGATCTATCACGGTGTACAAGTCCAATACGAAAAACGTTTTTCGCGCGGGCTGGCACTCCTCGCGCACTACACATTTGCGAAGCTGATCGACGATTCATCATTCTCGTCAGGCAACGTGGGCTGGCTGGGCGGCGTAACCGACGTGCAGGATCCATTTAATCTGCGGCTGGAACGTGCGGTTTCAGCAATGGATGTGACGCATCGGTTCGTGCTGACCGGGTCTTATCAACTTCCGTTCGGGCACGGCAAGGCAATCGGCAACAGTTGGAGCAAACCGCTCGACATGGTGCTGGGCGGCTGGGAAGTGAATGCGCTGCTGACCCTCAGCTCGGGCTTCCCGCTGAATAGCGGATCGCAATTTCGCGAAGCGCCGCTCCAAAACCCGGTGCTCTGGGAAGGCACGCAGCGGCCCAACCTGAATGGCGACCCGAGCGTAGAGGGATCGGTCGAATCGAAGCTCGACCACTACGTGAATGCAGCGGCGTTTTCACGGCCGGCGCCAGACACATTCGGCACGATGCCGCGGACGATTTCAACCTACCGCAGCCCCGCGCTTAAGAATCTCGATGCGGCAATTTTCAAGAATTTCCTTTTTACCGAACAGCGTTATCTGCAATTGCGCCTCGAAGGATTTACGGTAACGAATTCGCCGACCTTCGCAACACCACATCTTTCGTATGGAGCGACTAACTTCGGTGTCATCGATACGTATGCCGGCGGGCGGGGCCCGAGAGAGCTGCAGGTGGCCGCAAAGTTCTATTTTTAGAGATACATCCCGGCGGTCTGATCCTGTTGATCGTCCTGCCGCGCTATTACAGCGTCTTTGGAAGACGCGACTGGAAACTGTGCGGATAGAATCGTCCCGGCATTCGGAGCGGAGGCGATCTCAAGACGCCCCTGGCAGAGCCGGACGCGTTCCTCCATACTGATTATGCCGAGACCCTTGCCGCGGGCGCTCTGGACATCGAATCCTCGCCCGTTGTCGCTGACCGTCAGGCGCACTTCGTCATTTTCGATTGCCAGCGTTACATCGGCTCGTTTCGCGCCTGAGTGTTTTTCTATGTTCCGAAGCGATTCCTGCACTACGCGATAGATGCAGGTACCTACCCCTTGAGATATTTGGTCGTGACGATTGGGGATACTGAGGTTTACCTCAACGCCTTCCAGGCGGCTGAATTGGGTGGTGAAAGATCTAAGTGCAGGTAAGACGCCGGAGTCTTTGAACACCGCCGGATGCAACTGATGTGACAGCGCGCGAATGTCATCGGCGAGCGTCGTAGTTAGCCGCTGCAAATTGGCGAGTTCCTGTACGATTCGATCCTGCGGTTCCGGAACGCTCCGTTTCAGATTGCCGAGATAGATCGAAAGAGCCGCAACCCTTTGCAGGACGTCGTCGTGGAGTTCGCGCGCGATGCGATTGCGCTCCTCTTCCTGTGCCGTCAACAGCTTGCTCGCAAGCTCACGAATTTGTTCGCTATTTCTACGTAATTCTTTCTCCGCATGCTTCCGTTCCGTGATGTCACGAACGAGCACCAGGACCGTGTTATTGCCCGCTCGAACTATGCGTGCCTCCGAGTCGCGCCGTCGCCCGCCCACCGTAAGCTCGTACTCCATGACCTGCGGCTCATCGATCTTCGCTACTTTCCAGCAAACCTCAGCGAACCGCTCGGCAAGATCACGGGGCAAAACGTCCCGAATATTCTTGCCTATTAGTTGCGAAGGAGGAAGCAAAAGCTGTTCGGGCCTCGCGTGACAATCGAGGTAATCGCCTTCTGCGCTCAGCAGGAATATCAGATCGGGAATTGCCCGCAAAGTCGCCCTGTTCCTCTCCTCACTGCGGCGGAGGGCTTCCTCGCTTCGCTGGGCCTCAATAGCAATGCCGGCAAGGTGGGCCGCGGTGGAGATCAGCCGCCAGTCTTTGGAAGTCGGTCCGCGCTTTTCGCGATAGTACAAAGCAAAAGAACCGATCACTTGCCTTCCGTGCGACAAAATCGGCATGGACCAGCAAGCTCTGAGGCCAAACTTAGTAGTCAACTCACGGTAATCAGCCCAACGCGAATCGCTGAGGATATCGACCGCTATTACCGGTCTTCCCGAAAACATAGCGGTTCCGCATGATCCGACTCGAGGTCCGATCGCAACGCCATCAATCGCCTCAACGTACGCCTTCGGAAGATTGGGAGCTGCTCCGTGGCGCATATTCACTCCATCGGCGTCCAGCAAAAGAATAGAACCAAGCATTCCGTCGGAGCAGGATTCAATCACTTGGATGAGGCGGGTGAGGGTTCGTTCCACGGGGGAGCCTGCCGCAATCATCTCGAGCACACGATTTTGCCCTAACCGAAACCGCTCTTCCTCCTTGCGGTCGGTGATGTCGAAAAAGCTCGCTACTCCCGCGATGACCTTATTTTCGTGATCGCGGATTGGGGCCGAACTCACGCTCACGATACCGCGGGAGCCGTCCGCCCGGAGGATGTGGAACTCTTCGCCTTCAATGGCCACTCCGTCATGGATGGATCGATTGACAAGGCGATCAATGGTCTCGCGTCCCAAAAAATTGACAAGGAGATTGCTCTTGTCTGGGTCGCTGAATTCCGATATATTTTTCAGGCCGTCGAGCCGCCGCCGACAGATCTTCTCCATGTTGACGTTAACCATCGCAACGTCTCCGGAGGGCGCCTCCGTAATAATTACGCCGCCGGGCAGTTGGCGGAGAACCTGCTTCAGGCGGGCATGCTCGAGTTCCAGTTTTTTATGGAGCGCTTCGCGTTCCTGCTTCGCACGTCGAGCCTCCGTGATGTCGACTATTACGCCCCGAATGCGGACAGGTCGGCCGTTACTGCTCTCGACCGTTACCATGTCCCGCAGCCACACGACCCTTCCATCGGAAGCGATCATTCGATATTCGAATTGATGGTCTTCTCCTTTTTCGGTCGCATTCATGCAGAACTCAGGAACCCACCTGTCGTCCGGATGAATGTGCTCAACAAAGAAGTCGGGCTCATTCAACCATTGCTCGGTGGGATAACCAAGGATGCGCTCGGCCTGCTTGCTGACGAATTTAAAGCTGTAGCTCGGATAGTCCAGCTCCCATACGATGCTCTCGACCGAATTAACCAGCGACTCATATTGACGTTCGGTTCGGTATCGTGCCTCCTCCGCTCGCCGGCGTTCAGTGATATCTTCTGCGATACCCAGCAACCATTCGATCGTGCCGTTACGAGCAAACTGCGGGATAATCCGCATCTGATAATAACGTCCCTCCGCTCCGAACTCCCTCTTAACCTCTTTACCGGTTTCGAGGGCCTTGCGACACCTTGTAACGAGGTCCTGGGCTTCATCACCTGGTAGCAGGATTTCATCCACGGCACTGCCTACGATCTGTTCCGGCCGGATTCCGATTTGGCTCTTTATGGCGGGACTGATATATGTGTAACGTAACTGCAGATCTAAGCGGAAGATCACATCGGGCAAGTTCTCGATCAGGGCCGCTATATCCCTGTCGCGCCGGCGTAATTCTTCCTGGAACCGTTTACGCTCGCTAATTTCACGAGCGACGCTCAGTGCCGCGGGTTCGCCCCGGTACGTAGTCGGAATTGTGGTGAGTTCGACCAGGATGCTCTTGCCGTCGAGGCGTACGAGCTTTTCTTCTATGCTGGGAAACGGCACTCTTCCCATATAGAAACCCTGATATCGGTCTCGCACGAGGGGTAGAGCGTCCGGGTGAATGAAACGACCCAATTGGCTCCCGATCAGACTTGACGAATGCCGCGCGCCGAAGAGTTCTACCGCTGGGCGATTTGCGTAAAGCAATACGCCATTGTCATGTACCGCGACCGCGTCGGGAGACTGCTCGATAAGGCGCCAATAACGTTCATCGCTTTTGTAAAGTGTTAACGACGCCGACTTACCTGGACTGACTTCCATGTTCCGGATGACCACGCCGCCTGGATCGAGCGGCATGGGATGAACGCTCATCAGGAACCAGCGTTCCTCGACAGGCGAGTGGCAGGGGTACTCAATTGCAAAGACCGGCAGGTCCCTTACCAGAACTGCAGTGATGCCTTCGAGCGAGCGTTTGGCAATTGGGTCGGTATCGGCAGCCCGGCGGCACACGTCCAAATAGTTAATGCCTACTGAGACACTCTCGAGTCGTCCCGAGTTCTGCGATGCGAATTCCGCCCACGAAAGGCTTGTCCAGGTGATCAGGCCAGCTGAATCGAGTACCACCACGTGTGAGGTGGGCGGACTAAGCGTTGCCTTGAGCGCGCGCTCTTGTCCATCGGTGTATACGTTCTTGGTTGAAGACATAGTAGCCGCTGTTCGCCCCGATTATAAAAATGGTACCCCTTTTGTATTACTGGGCGAGTCCGTTTCGTTAAATGTCGCGGTGACTGTGGAGGCATGGTCGTCAGAGGGGAATCGAAAGAGCGTCTGAAAACCAGTCGAAGCTGGCGGTAGCATTTCCCAAACGCCAGTGCTGGGGTTCGTTGGTTTGAAGCCAGTCCAGGGGCTCGGCAACCGGTTGATGGGTGGCGGCACGGGCGAAGGCTTCGCGGAGCGCGCTGTGCTGGTCCGGACCCACGGCGTCAGGCGCGGCGGATACGAAGAGCGGCGTGCCGCTGCGGGAGAGCAGGTCGAGCCACTGGCGGTTGAGGGACCACGGGATGGCGTTAGTCAGGCCGACACAATCGGCATCGACATCGAAGAACGTACCTTGCTGAGTGGCACGGAAGGCGAGTGTGTTGACGCCCATTTTGCGGGTGCGGGACCAGTCGCGACCGCTAGTGTCGTCGCCGGTGCGCTGCACTTCGAAAAGGCCCGCGGCCAAGTGGCCCACGGTATTGCAGCCGAGCAAGTACGTGGCGCCGGCGGCCTCGCGCAAGAGGGCGTAAAACGCGCGGAAGATTTCGGCGTTCGTGCGAGTACGGTCGGCGAAATGCCAATTGGAGTCAGTCAATTCCGCCGCCATTTGAAAGCCCCAACGACCGAGCAGATCGTATGTGGAGAAATCATGTTTGAGGAGTTGGTAGCCCCAGGCGCAGAGGAGGCGCACGTCGCTCTTAATTTTTTCGGCAGCGTCGGTCACTGTGGGATCGAGCGTGCGCATTTGCTGCCGCGAAAAGCGCGTTGTGCTGAACTCGCTTTTTAGCAGCCAATTTTCGGAAATGGTTTCGCGCGTCGTCAGCGGGCGAAGCCAGATTCCCGGTTTGACGTTAAAACGCAGCATTGCGGAGGCGAGGGCAGGCATGTCGGGGAAGCGTGCATTGCCTTGCGTCCACGGACCGGTCGTGCGGTAAGGCGCCCAGCCATCGTCAATGACCATGAAGGGCCGGTTTTCGCCGGAGGGAGCGTAGGAAGCGATGCGCTCGGTGTCCGCACGGATGGCGTCCGAGGAACTGTTGCCATAGGCGTAATACCAATTGTTCCCGCCGTAGAGGGGAGCGGGCATGGACATTCCGCGGGCCGACATTAAGCGACAAAATTTGCGCAGGGCCTGGAATGGGGACTGCTTTTCGTAGGTTTCGGTCACGACGGTCGCCGCGAGCAATGTGCGTTTGCCCAATTCGACACCGCTACCGCCGTTGCGGATGTCGAGCCACAACGTGACGCCGGAGGAATCGATTTGCCAGAAGCAGAATGCGGCGGGATTAGTTTTCACGCCACAGGCCAGTACCGACGATCCGGTGGCGGCAAGGAAGTACCACGGGAAGATTCGTTCGGGTTCGAGCGGACGCCAGGCGAGATCGCCGTAAGTTCTTTCCCAGGCGTCGCCCATATATCGATACGTTGTGGGCAACGTCCCTGGCCAGTGAAGACGAATGCGAAGCAAGCGTTTTTCCGGACTTTCGACACGAATCGGCAGAGTTTTCTGGTCCGCGGGCTCCGTGGTCACGGTGATCGTGGCGCCAGACCAGACCGTGCCATTCCTCTTCAGTTCGATGATCTCGTTTTCACAAAATGCGTGGAGGGATTCCGGTTGGGTTAGGATGGCAGGAGTTTTACCACGGGCGCGTGGAACGAGGGTAAGGCAGGCAAAGGACCCACAGAACTCGCGGCGAAGCAGAGACATAGATACAGTTGAACAAATGGATCGGCGTGAATTTCTTTACGGGCTCGCCGGGGCTGGCTTTGCCGCGGACGAGGGTGTCGAGCAGGTATTGGTGATGTTCAAATGCCATCTGGATGTGGGGTTTGTCGATACACAGGCGGCGATCATTAAGAGATACTTTACGCAGTTTTATCCGCAGGCCGTTGCGATTGCCGAGAGGACGGAATTCGTATGGACTACAGGCTCGTGGCTGCTTTACCGCTATTTGGAGCAGGCAAATGGCGCGAGCCGCAAGCGCATGGAGGATGCCGTCGCGCGGGGACATATCGCCTGGCATGCGCTTCCGTTCACGTGGCAGACGGAACTGCTCGATCGTTCGACCATCGCCGCATGCCTAGGTTTTTCGAAGGAACTCGATAAACGGTTCGGTCGCACGACCACGGGCGCCAAGATGACCGATGTCCCGGGCCATTCGCGTGGATTGATTGCGCCGCTGGCGGAGGGCGGCGTTACATTTCTTGACATCGGCGTGAATGCCGCCAGCACACCGCCGGACGTGCCCGCCGTATTTGTATGGAAGGAACCGCGCGGGGCATCGGTGATCGTGATGTACCATCGCACGGCGTACGGCGGCGTGGTGAGGGTTCCCGGATCGAAACTGGCGGTGGCCGTGGAAGTGCGGGACGATAACAGCGGACCGCATACGCCGGAGGAAATTCGTGGAATTTACGGCAAATTGCGTACGCAGTTTCCGAAGGCGGCCGTCCGCGCGGCCGACCTGACCACGATTGCCAACGCGGTGAAACCGTATGAGCAGGCGCTGCCAGTCGTGACTCAGGAGATTGGCGATACCTGGATCTACGGGGTTCCGAGCGATCCGCTGAAGGTGGCACGTTTTCGCGAATTGCTGCGATTGCGACGCAGATGGATCGGTTCAGGCAAGTTTGCGAAGGGCGACCGGACGGACCTGGCGCTGCTCGAACACGCGTCGCTGGCGGCGGAACATACCTGGGGAACGGACACCAAGACCTGGCTCGATTTCGAACACTACACGCCCGCGGCTTTGCGGCAAATGCTGAACCGGCCGAACTATCGCACCGTGACAAATAGTTGGGCAGAAAAGCGCGCGGACATCGCGGCGGGTGTAGCGGCTTTGCCGCCGGAACTCCGTGCGGAGGCCGAAGAGCAGTTCGCACTGCTGAAACCAGTGCGTCCGGATGTTAAAGGACTAAAGGCGCATCCGCGCGGCGCACCGATCGAGGGAGCACATTTTACGATTGCGCTTGATGAGGAGACCGGCGCGATCGTGAAACTCACCGATAAGGCGGCGGGGCGCGAATGGGCGTCGCGTGAGAATCCGCTTGGGCTGTTCACATACCAAACACTCTCGCAGACCGACTACGACAAGTTTCTCCGGAGCTATATCACGCTAAAGACGGACTGGGCTCCGAAGGATTTTGGGAAACCGAATATTCAAAAGTTCGGGGCAGAGAGCCATAGCTGGGGCACGAACTGATCGCCAGTTACCAGATGGAAGATGACGATGCGCACCGGTTATTTGCACAGATGCAGGTAGATGCACCGACAAAGGGCACGAGAGCATTTCCGCGTGAGATTTGGATGACGCTACGAGCGAGCAAGGCGGAGCCTGCGGTCCGGGTCACGCTCGCCTGGTTCGGCAAGGATGCGAACCGGCTGCCGGAGGCATTGTGGCTGAGTTTCCGGCCCATTGCCCCAACGAAAGAAGGCTGGACGCTCACGAAAGTAGAGCAGCCGGTGTCGCCCTTGGACGTAGTTCCGGGAGGCAATCGGCATATGCACGCAATTTCGCGCAACGTGAGTTATCGCGATGGGCGCGGCGGCTTCGTGATCGAGACGCTGGATGCGCCAGTGGTCGCTTTAGGAGAACGCTCGCCGATTGCGTTTTCCAAAGAGCAGCCCGATTTATCGAAAGGGCTCCACTTCAGTCTGTTCAACAACGGCTGGGGCACCAATTACGTGCAATGGTTCGGCGAAGATATGCAGTTCCGTTTTGTGCTTCGTGCCTCTTAAGCAGATGATTCAACTTACGCTCTGGCTGGTTCTCTTCACGGCAGCAACGACTTCTTCGGTTCAGCGACTCTATGTATTCGGAGACAGTTACTCGGACACTGGCGCGGGATATGTGGATGGAAACGGGCCAACGGCGGTGGCATACCTGGCCGGGCAGCTCGGGTTTGCACTCGTCCCGGCCAATGCGACCGACACCGCGGACAAGAGCCTGAACTTCGCAGTGAGCGGGGCGCAGACCGGCAGCGGGCCAGGGCATAAGGTGAAAGATGCACTGCTGGGCTTGGGAATGCACGAGCAGGTGGAGGATTTTGCGCAGCGAGTGCGCTCAGGTAGGATCAAGTTCCGGCCTGGAAGCACGCTCTTCTTTATCGCCGGAGGCTTGAACGATAAACGTCTGCCGACAGAGACGACGGTCGGGAATCTCAAAGCCGAGATCCGGACGTTATACCGTGTGGGAGGACGGCGATTCCTGATTGCACTGCTGCCGACGGCTATTCCGGCGTTCAGCCAAGTCGGCGAGCGCCTGGATCCAGCGCTAGTTCATATTCCGGGGGAGATGGCGGCGGAGTTTCCCGACGCTTCGTTCGGGTTGAGCGATTGGGGACGGTTTTTCGACGATGTGATGCGCAACCCTGCCAAGTACGGGATTGAAAACACGAAAGACGCCTGCGCGGGGCGTGCGATTTTCGACCAGGATACGACGCCTTGCTCCAAGCCATCTGTTTATTTCTACTATCACTCCGGGCATCCTTCTACGGCGGTGCATAAGATCGTTGGCGAGAAGCTTTATGAGGAAGTGCTGCGGCTCCGGTAGTCAAACGCAGGCCGGGCGAGGACGCCCGGCGCGGACCGGGAGGTCCGCCCTACTACGATTTTGATATCGTAGCGATCGCACTATGAAACGCAATCTACCCATATTGTTTGTGATGTCGGTAAGTGTTCTTTTAGGCCAACGTCCGGCCATGGTGGAGACGCCGGACACCAATGTCTATTACAAGTTGGCGTTGGATGCCATTCCACAGGAGGGTGTTCCGAAAGGTGATATCCGTGGCCCCTTCACCCTGCCCAGCCAAGCGTATCCCGGCACGCAGCATACCTATTGGGTTTACGTCCCGGCGCAGTATGACGCCAAGGTTTCGGCCAGCCTGATGATTTACAACGACGGACAGGCGTTTATGAATCCGGAGGGCGATGTACGGGCGCAATTTGTGATGGACAATTTGATTTACCGGCGCGAGATCCCGGTGATGATCGCGGTATTCATCAATCCGGGCCGGCGGCCCGATCAACCGGAACCGACGCTGAGCAACTGGGGCGATCGCGATACGAACCGACCGACGGAGTACAACACGCTGGATGACAAGTATGCGCGCGTCATTGTCGATGAATTACTGCCAGTGTTGTACAAGGACTACAACATTTCGAAGGATCCGGAACGGCATGGAATCGGCGGGTCGAGTTCGGGCGCTATCGCCGCGTTCACGGTAGCGTGGGAGCGGCCGGTCGTTTTTCGCAAAGTGCTGAGTAATGTAGGTAGCTTCACCAATATTCGCGGCGGCAATGCGTATCCGGACATTATTCGAAAGAGCGAGAAGAAACCACTACGCGTGTTTCTAGTGGACGGTCGCAATGACAATCGATCGCTGCGAGTGGATGGCGCCTACGATCAGGCGCGTGACTGGTTTTACCAGAATGTGAGGATGCAGCAGGCGCTTGCTGAAAAAGGCTATGACCTGAATTACTCGTGGGGTATTCAGAAACATGGCCAGAAGATGCTGCAGACGGTGTTTCCGGAAATGATGCGCTGGCTGTGGCGCGACCATGGCGTATCGACGGATGTACACGACATGGTCGAGCGATCGTTCGCGGAGCCGGCGAAGCGTTAATTTTTGCGGCGCGCGAGGAAGCCTACCTGGGCGGGAGCGCCGGTGTAGGCACCGGTAGCGATTTTGTCGCGCACGCTGGTGATGGTCAGCTCGCCGGTTTTTTCCGTAATGCGGTCGAGGACTTCATGGGTGGTGGGATCCTTGACCTCACGCACCGAGCGCAGGATTTCAAAGACGTCACCGACGTTTACGCTGTCGTTACTGCCGGCAGTGATGACGATGGAGGAGCCGGAGACGTCGGCAACGGTGGCGTCGACGGCGCGGACTTCTTTTTTCATGGACGCCGTTTGCGTATCGAGGACATCAGCGAGTTTGTTCACGCAGTCTTGAGTGGCTTCGCCGATGATGGTTTGCGCGAAGTTACTGCTGGTCATATCCAATTCCATACCGGCCACGCCTTTACCGAATGCGCCACCGAGAGCGCCGATAGCGCTGCCCTTACGAACGGATTCGCCGCGCGCTTCGCCGGTAGCGACTACTTCGGACGTTTCGGCGTCGACGAGGCGATAGTCGATAGCAACGACGGCTTTGTCCTTTGACTGGGACGCAGCGAGCGCGCCGATGCCGGCTCCGAAGAGACCACCACCACTCACGTGTTTCTTTTTGTCATCGCGCCCGAAGATCGTGATGTCGCCGGTGAGGAGCGCATCGGCTCCGCTAATGCGGCCGATTTTGGCGCCGCTTCCCTGCTTCACGCGGTTGCTGGCGTTGCGATCCTGTTCCGCCATGAGAGAGTTGATTTTGGCGCGCTCGACGATGACGATTTTGCCCTGTTCACCGAGGCGATTGGTGAGCATGGCGCGGATTCCTTTTCCGATGTTCTGGTTGGTTCCGAAGACGGCCTGCACGCTCGTCATCACGGTGGAGTAATCGAACTCGTCGACGATGACGCGCTTCTTCATGGCGTTAGCCACGGCCGCGGTCTGCGGCACGGGAGGCGGCGGAGTTGCCGCGGCAGGAGCTGGCTGGGCGGCGGGAGCGGGCGTCTCTACAGGCGTGGGAGCCTGAGCAGCTGCGGGAGCAGGCGCACCAGCGGGATCCATCATGACACCGATGATGTTTTCCGAAACGCCGGCATTCTTCAACTTGACTAAGTCGGCAGGCGACAGATCGATGGGTTTGTTCTGGCGCTGAAGAGTTTTGACGATCAGCCCTTCGGACATGCCGGACTTGACGAGCTGGATGACCGAATCGACCGGGGAGGCTTTAGGCGCCGCGGCGGCAGGGTGCGCGGCAGGCTTGGCAGCCTGCGCGTAGGCCCCTTGGGCGATAAGGAATACCGCCGACAGCACCGCCAGGCTGAGAGCTCTTGGCTTTAACATACCTATGTCTGAGTTATCCATTTAGTTTGTTTCCTTCTCACCTGCCGAATAAGGCAGAAATCTTTTTGGCTTCGTGTTCGGCGCGATCCATGTTGGTCCCGGCGGTTTGAACATCGCCAGCTTGCAGAGCGCGATCGGCCTCAAGCATGTAAGAGTCCATATTGTTTTCGGCTTCGACGGCGTCATTACTGACACTCATGCCGCCAGCGGCGAGGCGCTGGCGGAGTTCGCCGAGACTACTTTTCAACGCGAGCGCTCTGGAGCGCAGGCGGATAAAGCGGTCGTGGGCGTCCTCGATCTCCGTCGCGGAGGCTGCGGGCTTGGCCGGCTGGGTCTGAGGCTGAGTTTGGGGTTGAGGCTGAGGCGAAGCGTCTTGCGGCGGGTTTGTGTCAGGTGGCGGCGTACGCGGATGTGTGGGACGCGGACTTGGAGACGCGGGCTGCTTGGAAGCCGCCTGCGGACGCGAAGAGGAATCTGGCGTCTTGCCGGAAGTCAGGGATGGATCGGTGGGAGCGACGTCGGCGTCACTCGTATCGGATGGGATCGGTTTCACGGGTCCATCGGGGGCAGGCTCGGCGAGTTGTCCTGACGGGCTTGGATTACCACCGGAGGTGACAGTGCCATGGGGAGGCGGCGGCGCGGACTTGCCGCGCGAATACAGGTAGGCGGCGCCGCCGGCAAGGCATAAAACGAGGGCCGCAACAGCAAAGGCTTTGCGCGGCATAGGAGTCGCCGGCGCGAGTGCAGCCGGAGGGGGCGCGGCTGGCGCCGGAGGCGGTATCGGATTCGAGGGCGCGGGAGACGGAGTGGCGGTGGTGAACGATGAGGCACCGGAGAGCACGGTGTCATGCAACGACGGGCCAGTGCGCGGCGTGGGGGATTCCCATGCTTCCGGGCGTTCGAGGGCCGCGCCGAATTCTTCGGCGGTTTGGAAACGGTGGTCCGGATTTTTTTCGAGCGATTTCAGAATAATGCTTTCGAGCCCTTTGGGCAGGTAAGGATAGAACTTCGAGGGCGGCGGAGGGGGCGTGTTGACATGGTCGTTCAACACCTGAAATTCGCTGCTCGAAGAAAAGGGGATATTGGCGGTGAGTAGTTCGTAAAGGGTGACCCCGAGAGAATAGATATCGGAGCGATTATCGACCCGTTCGCCCTTGACCTGCTCCGGCGACATATAGAACACGGTGCCCAGCTGCGTACCGGTGCGAGTGAGATTGCGCGCGGAGGTAGCGACCTTGGCAATGCCGAAATCCATGACCTTGACGATGCCCGAGCGGTTCAGCATCAAATTGCTGGGCTTGATGTCACGATGGACGATGCCCATGCGGTGCGCGGCGCTAATTCCGAGTAAAGCCTGACGAAACAGTGGAATGGCCTCCTGCGAAGGGATAGGGCCACGACGATCGACCAATTGCTGAAAGGTATCGCCCTCGACATACTCCATGACCATAACGGGATTGCCTTGATAGACGAGGAAGGCGTAGAGCGTGGCGATGTTGGTGTGGTTCAGATTGGCCTGCGCGCGGGCTTCCGAGCGGAAACGCTCCACGATTGATGGATCACGGGCGAGATCGGTATTCAGGACTTTGATGGCGACGGTACGGTCCAGATGGGTTTCAAGAGCGCGGTAAACGGTACCCATACCGCCTTCGCCGAGTTGCGCCTGGATCACGTAATTTTCAATTTGCGTTCCGATCATAAGACCTCCCATTCGGCTGGATTCAATTCGCCTGCAGGCGCAGAATCTGGACGGTGATGTTATCCAAGCCGCCGCGCTCTTTGGCAGTGGCCACAAGAGTCCGGCAGGCATCGTAAGGAGATTGAGCGGTGACGGACCCGGCAATCTCTTCGGTAGAGACGAGCCCGTGAAGTCCATCGGTGGCGAGCACAAGCACGTCGCCAGGAGACAGCGGGATCGGCCGGTTGGAGAAGTCGACCGCGATTTCGGAAGACTTCATGCCGAGGGCGCGGGTGAGCACGTTCTTCTGCTGATGGTTTGCGGCCTGATCCGGCGTGAGAGCGCCGCTTTGTACAAGCTGGTTCACTAGCGAGTGGTCTTCGGTAATGGGCGTGAATCTTCCATCATGCAGAAGATACAGACGGCTATCGCCGATGTGGCCGTAGAACAGACTTCCACGGTGAAGAATCGCGGCAGTGCAGGTGGTGCCCATGCCTTCGAATTCAGGGTGGGTTTCGATGTGATTCAAGATGGCCTGCTGAGCGTGAGCGAAGCCGGAGGCAAGGATCTCAGCGGGGCCCCCGGTCGAGCCATTTTCAAAGACGGCGCGTAGAGAATCAAGAGCCAAGGTGCTAGCCACTTTGCCGCCGGCGTGGCCGCCCATGCCATCGGCAATGGCGATCAGACGTCCTTTGCGGTCGAAGTCTTCGTCTGCGTCGGGCTCAAGGTAACAATAATAATCCTCGTTTTCGGGACGCACATTACCGGGGTCTGTCAGGTTGGCGAGATCGACGTCGGGGCGTATCTTCATAGCGCTGTAACGCTCAAAGAGCCTTGAACTTGAGGCTCACGCCCCCAATACGGAGCATGTCGCTGTCCGCCAACTCGACACGAGCCACACACTCTGCGAGGCCGTTGACAAAGGTGCCGTTACTCGAATCCAGATCGGAAAGAAAGAACTTTCCATCTTTGTAACGGATGCTGGCGTGTTTCGCGGAGACAGTCTGATCGTTCAAAACGATGTCTGCATCGTGCGCCGATCCGATGGTGTTCTGCCCGTCTCGCAGACGGAAGTCTTCGCCTTTCTGGTCGCCATCCATAACTACGACCCAACCCACGAGCGCCGTCTTGCGAACGACATCGCTCAAGAGAACTGTTTTACGAGATCCAACAATAGACGGCGCGGCGACTTGGGTTTGGGCGAGCGCATCCATTTCGAGGCGGGTTTTCGCGGCAGACTGGACGCCACGAGGGCTTTGGTAGCCGGTGCGCTGGCAGTAGGGACACAATTCCCAGGAGTCTTCCATCTGGTGTCCGTTGTTACAAAATTTGGGCATTGGATGTTCAGCCGAAATAGGTAAACACGGCAGCACTTTTCTTGCCAATAAAAATACGGTCGCCGCTTTTGAGAGCGACTTTGTTGACGCCAGGCGTATCGATGGAGTTGATAAAGGTGCCGTTCGAGGAGCCGCGATCGATGACCACGATTTCGTTGTCGAGCGGAACGATCCAGGCATGCTCTTTGGAAACCGTATCGTCGGGCACGACGACGTCGTTTTTCGCAGAATCGCGGCCGATCTTGAGACCGGCTTTCGGAATGGCGAAACGGCTGCCGGCGAGAGCACCGGAGGTGACGTGAATCGATCCGAAATTGGCTGGCGCAGCCTTAGGAGGAATGAGGGGTGGAGGAGGGAGCGGATCGACGGGGAGGGTCCGGACAGACGCCGATGCCGGGGTAAAAGCCACAGGAACGGGAACGGGCGCAGGCTGCTTGCCGGAGCGCATGACGAGGAGAAGGGCGAGACCAACGACCAGAACGCCGCCGATTCCGACGGCCGGCCAGAGCATGGGGCCGAAGTTTTCGCCAAGACGAGCGATCTGGCCTTCCGAGCGTACGTTTTGTGCAGCGGCGGTTTGCAGGCGCAGGGCCTCGGGAAGACCCGGCATGAAGTTAAGTGCGTCGGAAAGATAGCCTTTGGCGGTGTCCCATTTGCCGGCCTGGTAAGAGTCGAGAGCGTTGGTCCACGCGGTATCGAAAGCGCCGGACTCCGGAGAGGCACCGGCCTGGCGGACAAACTCCATAGCAGTGTTGATAGGAACGAAAAAATTGAAGCCAGCAACTTCGCGCTCGGTCGCGTAGGTGGCAATGCCTATGACCTCGCCTGCAGCATTGAAGCCAGGTCCGCCGCTGTTGCCGTGGGTGATGGCGGCGTCGGATTGGATTACGGGAGTGCCTTTGTAGTCGGTTTTTAAGGCGGAGACGTGACCGTTCGTAACGCTAGGAACGAGGGCTGACTCCATCGCGATCATGTCGAAGCCGCTCAACGGCGAGACGGCGCCGGGATAGCCGATGACCATGAGTGGATCACCGGAGCGAATCGAGTTCGAATCACCGAGCTTTACAGTGGGCAGATTGTTGGCGTCGACCTTAATAATTGCGACGTCTTTGCCACCATTGATGCCGGTGGGATCGCTGTAGGCCTTGATTTCACCGCGAAAATAAGTCTTATTGGCGAGGTAGACGCGAATCTGAGGGTCGCTCGCGCTGATGCGCAACGCTCTCGCTTCGGCGACAGTCAGGGGCGGACGGCCAGTGCTCTTCAACCTTTGCTGTACCCAGCGCAGGATGTTCGAGTGGATGCTTTTCAGATGGTCGTCGCGGGCTTGCAAATCCTTTAGATTGGCGTCTTCGACAACGTGACTGTTGGTGACCAGATAACCGTCTGGCCGGTAGAGAAAGCCGCTGCCCATGGAGGACGGGTGGAACTCCAGTGGCCCAGAGTCTCTGCCCGGAATCTGGACGACAACGGTATAAGAAACGATGACCAGCACGACTCCCGGGCTGTGTTTGAGAACGGCCGCTTCTTCGGGGGTGAGTTTGTCGGAAACTGCCTGGGAGAGAACGGGCAGGCACACGAGCAGACACAGCAGTACAAATACGGCTCTCCTCAGCATCAAAACCTCAAGAACCCACAGGATTTAAATCAGAGAGTTTAGTATAGCCGAAAATGACTAGGGATTGCAGCGCCAAGCAAGTGTGCGCGGTACTAGGCTAGCGGCTCACGATGAACCTGGCCAGTGCAGCGAGCACACGCAGCGGCGGCAGGTTGGGTTGGTTGCCACATCGAGACTGCCGCGGAATGTAATGGCGGTTGGACTGTTTAAGATTTCAAGGAGCGAGTGGGTGTCGCCAATGCGGCCTATCGGAGGGTGGAAGAAGCAGGGACGCACCGTGCCGTCGGTTTCGAGGACAGCAGAGACCCAGGGAGCATTGCAGCGTGGGGCTTCCCATGCAGCAGTGCCGAGGCGCGCGCGATAATGCGAGACGATGCGGCGAAGTTTTTGTGGAGACTCGGCGACGAACGCACCGCATTCGCCTTCCGAGATCAATGCTTCGATCTCCGCTTCGAGCATGGGAAGGTCGCCGGCCGTCACAGCGATCTCGTCCTGTTTTTGCATCGCCCAGGGTTCCGGCCGATTGAATGCCGTTGAACTCACATCGGCCGCCAGAAACGAGATGGACCAGACTCCCAAAGATCGCGCCGCCGCCGCGGTTTTACGGAGCGACCCGCAATTCAGTTTTTGAACCGTCGAGCGGGCGGAGATGGGAAAATCGGGACGCAGGGCGAGCAGAGCTTCGACACCGGCCTGCAGTAAGGCGAACGCGCCCGGCGCGCCGCGGATTCTATCGTGGAGAAAGGGGGGACCATCGAGCGATACGATCAGATCGTCGATGTGCTCGACAATTTGACTGCGATAACGATTGACGAGCAATCCAGTGCTGAGCAGCGTGGTGCGGATGTTTCGTTCGCGTAGCAAACGGCACAAGCGGAATAGATCTGAGTGCATCAGCGGCTCGCCGCCGGAAAAGACCACCCATTGGACATGCAATGCCGCGATATCGGCCAAGTGGCGCTCAAGATCGTTCGCGCTGATCTCGCGAGCCGTATCCGTTTTCCAGATATCGCACATGACGCAGCGGCAGTTACACCGGTTGTGGGGGTACAGAATGAGAATCGGGAGGGCGTCTAGCCGAGCATTCATACACGAACCACCCTTCCGGCAAGCTTGAAATCGGTTCCTAAAATCGACTTGGTCGCGGCATACAGTTGGGAGACTTTCGATTTGACAAGATACTCGCCGCGTCCTTCCACATGGATGGATTCAAGACCGCGCCTCGAAGCAGAGGGCAAGCGAGCAGCAAGGCGCTCGGAAATGAGCTTGATCTTGCCTCCCACTACAACGAGTTCAGGACGCATGGCGTGAAGGGCCGCGGCGGGTGTTCCGCCTGTATCGGCAACGGCGACCAAATCCGCTACTCCGCCCTCACGAAGGGCGCCTTCTCCGCCTTCTAAACGCAGTATCCTGGCGGCGACCGTGGTGACCATGTCGAAGAGCCGATTTGCGGCCACTCCTGCGCGGCTTTTCGCGACGCACAGCTCGTCGATCAAATCACCCTGTCCGGTTAGCGCGGAATCCGTGCCGAGTGAGATTGGCAGTTCCGAACGCAGCACATTTGCATCGAGTGTCCGGCCAACCGTGAACACATTGGAACTCGGACACCAGATCAACGACGTCCGGCATTGCCGCAAAAGATCGACGGCCGAACTATCGAGAGCCACGCCATGAATGAGAACGGTGCGATGGCTGAGAAGGCCGGATCGATAGAGGCTGGCGATTTCGGATCGGGCGAGCGAATCCGTTCCTTCAGCGGCGTGAATCAGGAACGGCCAATTTTGGGGCGTGCACCGGCAGCGAGCGGCGGCATCGGGCGAGAAATGGAGCGAGTGCGCCCAGCCGAAGTGTTTGACCACGCGCACTGGAAACTCCGGATTGAAGACGCGCGAGTCATAGGGGTTGTGATGCGACACGGTGGTGACGCCGCTGAGCAGGTTCTTGAGCGCGCCCCAAGCGAGCCGAACGGGCTTGGGCACGCACAAATGTTGTTTCAGCGGAGCACGGTCCGGATGAAAGACGGTGGCGGCCCACTCGACATAGTTGGGATGCGGACCGGCGCCCAGACGCGGAAAGAGATTGAACTCGAGATGGTCGTGGCTGTTGATGAGACCGGGCAATAGCAGGTATCCCGAGAGATCGAGCAGAGGCGGATGGCGGGCGCGGTTATCAAACGGCAGAAAGCGCCCGCGCTCGATGGCAATATCGAGACAGCTTGCCTGGGTGGCATTGAGCGCGACTCTGGCTCCTTCCAACCTCAGGGCTTGACTCACGGTTTAACCCATGCGAGAACGCGAAGCGCCGGGACGCAGCTCAGCGCATGGAAAACCGACACCTTGCCGGCGCGCTGAAAGATTTCGCGTTCGGGCGCTCCGAAACAGGCCGATAGCTCCCAATCCAGGATCAATCCAGATCGTTCCGCGGCCAAATAGGCGAAGCGAATCGCGTGGTTGCGATGATCGATCGCATAGACTTGATCTCCGGCGCGAAATGATCTACTCCAGCCTGCTCGAACCGCATGTGGATGGAGATCGCTGACGACGACGCGGCCGCCGCGCCGAGTGATGCGCGCCATCTCGGCGATGGCGGCGGCAGCGGACGGGAAGTAGCTTAGCGCGAGCGAGCACAGGGAGAGGTCGGCGGCACCTTGGCGTATGGGCAGTTCGGCGGCGTCTGCGAGAGCGAGACAGCCCGAGAGGGCGGACTTGCGCGCCGCAGCGGCGAGCATCTCCGGACACAGATCGATACCAATGACTTCAGCGCCGTGCGATTGAGCAAAGCTCGTCCAGCGGCCGGTTCCGCAAGCCACATCGACGACTCGCAGACCTGCGAGAGATCCCAGCCGCTCTGAGAGCACGCGGGTGTCGAGCGCGAGAACAGGGTTCAGATCGTTGTCGTAGCTGGTCGACCAGATGCGATGTCCTTCGATGGGGGGCAAAACGGGGACAGGCTTCGGATTCCGCAAAAGGCGCGGCATGCTCGCCAATCCCCGTTTTGCCGCCATTCAGAGACTCTCCCAGCGTGGTTTGCGCAATTCGACAAACTTTTGAGCCCACTGCAGCTCGAGGGGCAAAGAATAGATACCGAAGGCATAGCGCCAGAGGCTCAAGGAGCGCAGCATGGCGCGGCCCCAGCGCGGGAGCCGAATGTCCTGAATGGTGGGCCAGCGCGAATTGATGACGAGTTCGAAGTTATCGATCTGGCGCTTCACGCGGCGGGGCAGCCAGGGGAGGCGAGGATCGTGACGGATGGTGAAGTTGTACCAGCGCTCGCTCGCCCATTCTTCGGGTGTACTGGGGAAATCGATCTTGCCTTCGATCTGACCGTACATGCCGTCGGGGTGCGGAGTGGGGATATAGTGCTGGACGATGATCTCGGCATGGGGATTCAAACGCTTGATACGGCGGATGAATCGAATCGTCTCCCGGGTGTCGCCTTCCGGGTCTTCCGGATTGCCGAACACGAACGAGAATTCGGGCACAATGGAGAAGTCCCTAAGGCGCGCGGCGAGAGCTAAGGTCTGATCGCTGGTGAGGCGCTTGTTCATTTTCTCGAGAACTCGATCGGAGCCGGACTCGGCGCCGAAAAAGATCATGGTGGCCCCGGCGCGGCGCAAGGCGCGCAGTGTCTCGTCGCTATAACGCAAGACCGCGTCGATTCGTCCTTCGGCCCACCAGCGCAGGTTGAGCGGGATGAGGAGTTCGGCTTGGGCCTGAGCATGGCTTTCGTTGAGAAAGAAATTGTTGTCGTAGAACTGGACAGCGTCGATGGCGTATTCGCGCTTCAAGTGCGCGAGGACGGCCGCAGTACGCTCGGGAGCTTCCGTTTTCTGGCGTCCGTCGTAGAGCGGGACGACTCCGCAGAATTTGCAGCGATACGGACAGCCGATGCTGGCATGGTGCACGGCCGTACGGCGGCCCAGGAAGGTCGGCAGAATATATTTTTCAGGCGCTGAGAGGCGGTGATAGGGAAGCCACGGAAACTCGTTGGGCGAGCGCAGCGGACGATCGGCATTGTGCACGTGCAGCCCGAAATCGTCTTTAAAGGAAAGACCGCGAATGCCGGCGAAGCGGCGATCTCCCCGCAACGCAGAGAGTAGTTCCCTAAATGTCTCTTCGCCCTGGCCGCGAACGGCAAAATCAACGTAAGGCGCGTTGAGTGAGGCGTCGGTGTAGAGCGAAGCAAAGTAGCCGCCCCAGACAATGGGGACGCGCGGATATTTCCGGCGGAACTCGCGGCAGAGAGGGATGGCAGCTCGCATCTGCGGCCCGGGCATAACGGAGACGGCCAGAAGCTCGGCGGGGCTTTGGCTCATGATCCGATCGAGCGAGCGCTCCGGTTGCGGATCGAGATTGCCATCCACGATGGAGTAATCTTCTTTGCCTTCGAGGACCGCAGCCATAGCCAGGATGGGCAGTGGAAAGCGGCGATTCTTCGGCTTCGAGGTGCGAGGATGCAAAAGAACGATCATCGCCTTAAACAAACTTGCCGGTAAGAATCCAGAATCGAGACGGAGGCCGACGCCCGGAAAGCCGCGCCTTCCACGGACGCAAGAACCAGCGGCAACCGTACCAAACCCGGTAAATCTCCCACTGGATCCGCAAGTTACGCGCTAATTCTTCAAGCAACGGTTCGTCCAGATATTCGCGGCTGCCAAGGGCATCGGAGCGGAAACCGTATTGACGCTCGAATTGGGCGTGACGTTCGGCGCGCATTCTCTCGCCATGCTCCGGAAGCTTGTAGATGGGTGAATCCATAATCACCAGGCGGCCCTGCGGGCGAAGACAATCACGGACCTGGCGGAGAGTCCGATGGTAGTCGGAGGAGTAGTGAAGGGAGGCGTTGAAGATAGCGAGATCGAAGCTATGGCCGGGAAATGGCAGCTCATCGAACTGCGCTTCGAGGACAGGAAATCGAGGGGGATAGTTGCGCGAGGCAAGCAACCCGTCTCTGGCATCGCTAAAAATATCGACGGCGACAAGCCAGTGGCTTCGCAAAGACAGCCGATAGGACATCCAGCAATTTCCGGCGCCGAGATCGAGGATCTTTAGCGGACCGGCGGCGCGCCGCTCGAGAGGCGGCAAGATGACTCGCTCGAAGTAACGAAAACTCTTGCCGCGAATTCTCCATTGCTCCGAATTGTTACCGCTCAGATCCTTGTAGGGCAGCGCCAGATAGTAGGCAGGGTCTTCGGAGCCGCGCCCTTCAGCATGGCGGATGGTCCGGTAATGGTCGAGAAACTGAGTTCGTTCGGTGGCTTCCATACTCACTTCCGGACAAAGACGAAGAGGCGGTGATCCGCCAGCATTCGCAAGCAAGGCAGGTGCGCCAAGCGGCGATCGACGGAGCTAAAGAGATGGACGATGTGCGGGGCGAGTCCGCGAACGTAGGACGGAGGGACGGCGAGACCGATACCGGACCATCGAATCAGCGTGAAGTGCGGGTGCAGCGCTCTTTGGAGATTTTTTACGGAGGGATAAGAAACCTGAATGCCGAGAGACGAGGAATGGCTTGCGGCCTTCCAACGGCGGAACGCTTTGCGCGGACGGGCGGCCAGCAGATACCATGCCGTCTCCCACAGGCAGAAGCGGCCGAGCAAGCAGAGTACGAGAAATGAGCCGGGCCGAAGGAGCTCTGCCACGGCGGAAGAAATCGTATGCAGGCCGGCAACGCAGTTTAGAACGCCGAAATTCGAAATCGCTCCTTGGAAACGGCCTGTCATCCCGCTGAGAGCTTCGACAGGCATACAGGTTGCGTCGACGCCTCGAGCGCGCGCGATGCGGACCATCTCCGGAGAGACGTCGATAGCGTGCACATTCAGTCCGGCATCCATAAAATGACGAGCGTCTTCCCCGGTCCCGCAGCCGATATCGAGAATGGTTTGGCCGGGCTGGAACAATGGATCCACGTGCCGCCAGACGGCGCGCCGCTGAGAGAGGCCAGCCGGCGAACGGGTCCATAGCTCGTCATAGCGAGGGGCGATGGCGTCGAAAGCGGCAGAAGCGGTCATCATGTTACGCCTCCACTTCTTCGGAGGTTCGGCGGAGCCCGTCGCGAGCGGCCTGGATGATGAGTTCGTCGGGCTGGCCGGCCATCTCATTCTTGAGAAGCTCGTCGGCATGTTGATAAAAGCGGCGGGAATGGCGGCCGCGCACGAGGAAATCACGGTCTGTGCTGTCCTGCCAAGGCCGGACCGTGACAAGTTTGGAGGCGACTTGCTCGAAATAGGGCGTTCCTTTGATGGGATAGGCGATGGTGGTGAAGAAAACGTCGGGCCGGCACTGTTTGACGTGATCGACGGTAGCTTCGATGTCGCTGATGTCTTCGCCTTCATAGCCCCACATCAGGAACATTCCGGTCTGAATGCCGCGCTGTTTGCAAAGCGCAACGGCATGGCGGACCTGCTCCACCTTGACGCCGCGCCGCATTGCATCGAGTATGCGCTGCGATCCGCTTTCTGAGCCGATCCAGATGCGAAAGCAGCCCAGTTGCGCGAGTGTGTCGGCCGTTTGGGGACTGAGGCGGTCGGCGCGGGTGATGCATTCGAACGGAACGTGCAAGCGGCGACGCTGCATCTGGGCAGCGAATTCGAGGATCCATCCGGGATGGATCGTGAAGACGTCGTCGGCGAACCAGAGCATTTCCGGCTGATAGCTTTCGAGAATCCAGGCAACCTCGTCCGCAACGGAATGCGGAGAACGGCGGCGGTGTGACTTTCCATAGACGGAGTGGCTGCACCAGTTGCAATGGTAGGGACAGCCGCGAGCGGTGATGAGGGAGACGGAGCCCGCACCGTGATGCTCGCGCCAGACTTTAAGATAACGGGGGATATCGACTCGCTCACGATCGGGCCAGGGCTGGGCGTCGAGGTTGGAGATGAGCTGCGCCGGCCCGGTCCGCACGATGGATCCGCCGGCGGAGAAGATAAGTCCGGGGATGGAGGGCCAGTGTGCGGCGTCGAATCCGGTTGCGAGCAAGCGTTCGAGTGCCCACTCCGCCTCACCGGCTACGATAAGATCCGCGCCTGCGGCGAGAAATTCTTCGGCGTAGTTAGAAGGCTCCGGGCCGCCGAGGATTACGATCCATCCGGCGGCGCGGGCATAGGCGGCAATGTCGAGAACATTGCGCCGCGTCATCAGATTTCCATAGATGCCCAAGGCGGCCGGCGGGCCAGCATCGAGGATGCCGAACAGCTCCTGGCGCGAGCCGAAGGTGGAATCGTAGATATCGATCTCGAAGCCCCGATCGCGGAGATGGGCGGAGAGCGAGAGAATGCCCAAGGGCGCGTAGGGTTTCATGATGCGCTGCTCCTTGGGGTCGTCCGCGAGGATGTAGCCATGCGTGAGGAGCAACCGCATCAGGCTACGCCTCCTACACAGGCGGTGGATGGCTCGAGCCGATGGACACGTTCCCAGGCCGGCCCGAGATCGGGGCCGCCGCGAACTTCCAGGTGCAAGGCGGCCGAAAGCGCGCGGTAGAACTCGCTCGAATAGGCGCCATGAAACATCATCGAAAGATCGCCGCTATCGGACCAGTTGGATTTGGCGCCGAGCTGGTTTGACACCATTTCGTGAAATTTCGTTCCGGGCAACGGGTAAGAAATCGAGATCCCGATGTCGTCGGGAGCGGTCTCGCGGACCATCCGAATAGTCTCCTCGATTTCGAGCCAAGTCTCGCCGGGATAGCCGAACTGCAGGAAGAAGCAGGCGCGAATGCCGCGGCGGCGGAGATTTTCGCGAGCACTGTAAATTTGGTCGACGCGCAAGCTCTTGGTCATGGCGTCGAGGATGCGCTGCGAACCGGACTCGGCACCCATCCACACCTCGGCGCAGCCGGTGCGGTGCAAGGCGCTCACCGTGTCGGGCGTCATCAGATCGCAGCGCGACTGCATCTTAAATGGAATCTGAGATTCCAAGCGCTCGACGGCATCGGCGAAGGCGTAGGTCCATTTCGGAGACAACGCGAAGATATCGTCGGCGAACCAAATGTGGTCGGGCCGCAAGGTGGTTTTCAGGTACAGCATTTCGGAGGCGATCGATTGCGGCGACCGCACACGATAGTTATTCCGGTAGATTGGTTTGGCACACCAGTTGCATTGAAAGGGACAGCCACGGCTCGAAACCATGTTCAGAGAGAAATATTGGCGCGCGCCGATCCAGGCTTTCCGATACCGGCCAATGTCGACCAGGTCCCAGGCCGGCATCGGAAGCGTATCGAGGCTGCTGCGCAATGGCCGGGGCGCGTTGTAGCGCGGACCGAGGGAGCCTCCGTAGGCGAGACCGCGAATATTTTCGAGTGGGACATCTTGCGCGAGCTCGAGCAGAGTGGTCTCGACTTCACCGATGAGGACGGCGTCAAAGCCCGCGGCGAGATATTCGCGAACGTGATCGGACGCGTCATGACCGTGCGCGGCAACCGGGATGCCGCGGCCACGGGCTACGGACGCCATCCAGAAGGCGAGCTCACGATTCCGGAGCAGGCACATCTTAGACAGGAAGTTGAAATCGTCTTCGCAAACTATGATCAGGCGCGGCCGGTGACGCTCCAGGGCAGCAGTGAAGCCTTCTTCGGGAGCGTTTAGAGTGCAGTCCAAGAGAGCGACATCCATGCCGTGCTGCCGCAGGACGGCCGCCGCGAGCAGGGTCTGCAGAGGCGGATAGGGCTGCATCTTCTGGACCTGTTTGGGGTCGAAGTAGAGATGGTTGCTGTGAGTGAGAAGAACCGGGGGCATGGATTCTTACCTGGCCTTGGCGAGTTCGCGGGCGAGGGGCTGCCCGGTTAGAAGCGAGCGGCGTACGGTAAGCCACTCGCGCACCATGGAGAGCCAGAGCTCGAGCGGATATCCGAATGCGGAATGTCTGAGGCGCCAGTGCAAGGGCTTGCGGGCGAGCATCAACAACGATTGAAGAGTACGCGATTGCGATTTACGCCTGGTCTTGTTGATCTGGTTATCCAGCAGGAAGTAGGAAATGCTGCGCTGCAATGTCTCGTACTCCTTACCTTTCAGCCACGGCAGGTTGGTGCTGCCGAGATCGACATCAGCCCAGCCAGCGAGAGATTCCGGCTCCGGTAAGCCCATGTCGCGCAGCTGAGGCCAGATCGGGATTCCGGGATAGGGAGTAAATATGTTCGGCGAGAAACTGACGTTATCGAAGCGCTCGGCGATGTCTGCCATGACGTTGAGTGTTTCCTTGCGATGACACTCCTTCTCACCGGGATAACCGAAGATGAGGTTGTAGGTAACACGGATGCCGGCGTTCTTGCATTTACGGGCGGCTTCGTACATGTCGGAGATATGCTCATGCCGCTTATTCATCATGCGGAGAACTTCAGGCGAGCCGGACTCGGTGCCGAATCCGATGTGGCTCACGCCGCTTCGCGCCAGAATCTTCACGTGCTCATCAGGCATGCGGCACAACAGATCGGTTGAGGCTTGAAAGGTCCAACGAAATGGGGCATTCGACTTCGACGAGACCTTCCGCGATAGCGACGGCGCGGTGAACGTCGACAAGGAAGTTTGAATCGAGGAGGGCCACTTCGGCAAGACGGTGGCGGCGCGCGAGATCGACAAGTTCGGCGACAACCTGGTTCGTATCGTAGGGGTTGAAGCGGCGGTTATAGAACACCATGTCGGTGCAGTAATTGCAGGCATACGGACAGCCGATGCTGGTGGCGTAGGGCAGTTTGCGCACGCTGCCAGCGCACTCGTAGGCGTCGAAGTCCACCAGATCGTAGGCGGGCGGTGGGAGGGCGGAGAGTGGAGCGGCGGGACGATCGGAATTCATCACGAGGCGACCGTCGCGTTTGAACCAGCAGCCAGCGACCATGTCCAGGGGTTGGCCGGTTTCGAGGCGCCGCAGAATCTCGACGAGAGTTATTTCTCCCTGGTGGCGGACAACGATATCGACGAAGTCTTCGCGAAGTGTCTGGCCGCTGAGCAGGCTGGGGTGCCAGCCACCAAATACGATCGGCAATTCGGGGCGGAGCCCGCGGACGGCGCGACTGATCTCGATGCTGTCGATGATCATCGGGCCGGTGAGGAGGGAGACGCCGAAGCAAAGACAATCGCGGATCTCTTCGATTACGGTGCAGCGGAAGTTCCGATCGAGCGCGCCATCGATAACGCGAGGCTCATAGCCGGCCTCGCGCAGCGCGCCGGCCAAGGCCAGAAGGCCGAGCGGCGGTCCGAGCACGGGTCCGGCGTAGGGGGGCAGAAACAGGACTACTTTGCGGGACTGCGCGTTCAACATGAAACGACTTCGGCTTCGAGTTGATGAGCGTCCACCTTTGCCTTGGGCGGAGTGAGCAGGCGGTTGGCGGCGTTCTTGAGCCAGAGTTCGACGGGGAAGGAATAGCAGTTGCGATCGAGCCGGAGACGCGCCGGATAGCTGATGAGATTGTGAACTAATTGGTTTACCGGATGCTTACGGCTGACGCCGATGGGCTTGCGATTGAAGGCAATTCGCAGGTAATCGCGCATAGTCTGCAGCTCGCGGTGCTTCTTGCCTTTGAGCCAGGGAAGAACGGTGTAACGCGGGAAGAATTCAACCCAGCCTTCCAAGGTTTTGGGGACTTCGATGCCGAGCTCAAAAGCACGGTCCATGATGGGCGCGCCGGGGTAGGGCGTAAAGATATTCGTCCAGAATTCAGCACCGGGGAATTTGCGGCAGATGTCCATAATGAGATCTACCGATTCACGGCGCTCCGGTTCGCCTTCGCCAGGGAATCCGAAGATCATATTGAACGAAGGTCTTATACCGGCTTGAGTCAACTTGTCGGCCGCGGCGTAGATGGTTTCGAGCTTCTGAAAGTCTTTATTCATGAGCCGCATGACCTTGGGCGAGCCGCTGTCGGCTCCTTGGGAGACTTGGGACAGACCGGCGCGGCGGAGCAACTTCAGCTCGTCGACAGTGAAACGATTGACCAGATTCGTGGATGCCTGGATGCTCCAATCGAACTTGCTCTCACGCCGCACCAATCCTTCCGCGATTCCCACGGCTCGGTTGCGGTCGACAAGGAAGTTGTCATCAACGATCCACAGCAACTGAAGGTTATAGCGGGTGGCGAGGTCGGTGGTCTCCTCGACGACTTGTTCGGGCTCGAGGGCGTTCCACTTGCGCCCATAAACTCCGTCGTTGGTGCAGTAAGCGCAATTGTAGGGGCACGCGAGGCTGGATGTGTACATGGCCCAGCGGCGCCCGCAAACGCGCTCATAGGCGTCAAAATCGGCGAGATGATAGGCTTTCGGCGGCATCTCGCTAATCGGCCTCAGTGCGCGAGGCGGGTTGAACACGATTTGACCGTCGTCTTTGTAGCCTGCGCCGTCCACGCCTTTCATCGATTCGCCGGCCTCGATGCGTCGCACGATCTCGAGAAAGGCGTCTTCGCCCTGTCCCTTTACGACGATATCGATGTAAGGAGCAGCCAGCGTCTGATGCGGCAGCAACGAGGGATGCCATCCACCGAGGACGACCGGTTTCGCCGGATACAGCTCTTTGGCCGCGCGGGCGATCTCGACCGTCTCCTTGATCATGGGACCGGTGACGAGCGAGACGGCGAGGCACAGCGAGTCCTTGAGTTCAGCAAGCACACGCGTTTTGAAATTCGGGGTGATGGTGGAATCGATCAGGCAGACCTCGTAGCCAGCGCGCAACAGCGGAGTCGCGACGGCCAGGATGCCCAAAGGAGCAGTCGCTTCTTGGCTAGAGAACGCCGGAAAAAAGAAGACGATCTTTTTAAGGGGCATGCGGACAAAGTCCCGAAAATTATCGGAAAGGACTTCCTTGAGCCAAGGTATTCCGATGTGCGCCGCAGATTGTTGCGAGGATGTAAAAGAATTACAAAAAAGCGCCCAGAGGCCCGCCGCGCCCAGGCTATGCGGATGCCGATTCCTGGTTATGCGGCGCGGTACGGTGTAGGCCGTGGACCTCAAGAACCGCCAGGATGAGTCGAGGCGCGGCGGCCGGGAGCGGCCTCGCTACGGATTTATTCATGGCGGAGGGCGACCATCGGATCGGTCTGCGCAGCGCGCCGCCCCGGGTACAGCCGACGCGAAATATGCAGACGATCGGACTTGCGGCGGCGGCCAAGGCCAGCGGGGTCGTTAGACTGAAGACAAATAGAAACGACTTCGGAAGGCGGTTGTCTCCAGAACGGCAGCGAGACCGATGGCGAGGCGACAGCGGCGAACCCGGACACGCGAACCGGCCTGAGGCACGATACGGCGCAGGTGTTGGCAGGGCCAAAGGATCGGCCGGGTGCGCCGCTCAAAGTACATCCAATCGCCGCTGTAAAACTTTGGTAAAATCCCCAGCCGGGGCCACGGGCGGTGAGAGCGCGGGCTAAAATGTAGGCGTCCATGCAGAAAATCCTCGTCATCGATGATGATGAGAGCTTACGGGAAACGATCGGCGTGATGCTCGAGCGGGAGAATTTTGTCCCGATACTCGCGGCGGATGGGAAAACGGGGTTCGAAAAAGCTCTCTCACTGAAGCCACATTTATTGCTTGTGGATTTGCGGCTTCCCGGGATGACGGGCGTCGAAGTGTGCAAGCAGCTGCGCGCCGACAAGATTCAGACGCCGATTATCGTGTTGAGCGCAATCGGCGAGGAAGTGGACAAAGTTTTGCTGCTCGAGATCGGTGCGGACGACTACATCGTGAAGCCGTTCGGGACGCGGGAACTCCTGGCGCGGATTCGCGCAGTGCTGCGCCGCACTTCGTCCGATACGCAGAAAGTGATCAGCTTCGCGGAAGTGCAAGTGGATGTGGAGCGGCGGAGCATCACGCAGCGCGGGGCGGACGTGAAGCTGACGCCGGCCGAATATAATTTGCTGCTGTTTTTTTTACATAATGCCGATCGGGCGCTGACGCGGGACGTAATTCTCAACTCGGTTTGGGGGTATGAATCGTATCCGAACACACGCACAGTGGATGCGCATGTGGTGCGGCTGAGGCAGAAGCTCGAACCGGACCCCAGTTTGCCGCGCCACTTCCTAACGGTCCATGGCGTAGGATACCGGTTCCTGCCCTGAAGAGGGCGCCCTCATGGCCCAGACTGTCCTGATCGTCGAGGACGATGAGAACGTCGCGCCGCTCGAGGTGGCGCTCACGAATATGAACGGCCTGCGCGTCCTCATTCTAAAGAATGGACGAGAGGCGGCGGATTTTTTGCGCCGTGACTCGATGGACCTGGCGGCGGTGATCACCGATCTGCAGCTGCCGTATGTGGACGGGTTCGAGCTGATAGAAATTATTCGAGCGCAAGCACGCTATTCCGATTTACCGATTGTGGTTTTGAGCGGCGACAGCCACCCGGACACACCGGAACGTTTGCGTCTATTGGGCGCGAATGCATTTTTCCCCAAACCGTACTCGCCGAGCGATGTACGCCATACGCTGGAGGATCTGCTCAATGGATCGTAAGTTTCTATTTCTGGTTATGGCGATGGCCGTCCCATCGTTTGCACAGGAGAGTGCACGGCCGGATGCCACGTTAGCTGAGATACTGCGTCGGCTGGACTCGCTCGAGCGAGAGAACCATGAATTGCTGCAGCAAGTCCACGACTTGCGGGAAGAGCTTCATCCCCTGCGGGCTACTGCTGACCAATCAAAGCAAGATGAAAGTCCGGATCAAAATGCAGACCAAGATCAGGCTCAGCCGACGCTTGACGAACGGGTTGCGGTCAACGAAGCGCGAATCGCAGATCAAGCGCAGACCAAAGTGGAAGCCTCACAGAAGTTTCCGCTCTCTTTGAACGGGATGCTGCTCTTCAACGCATTTGCCAATAGCCAGGCAAACGGAATGAGCGGCTACGGTTTGCTGACGGGGCCGGAGCGGATGGGAGCGACCGTGCGGCAGACGCTGCTCGGACTCGACTTTCATGGACCGTCGCTGCCGGGGGGCGGGCAGGTGCGGGGATCGCTGATGATGGACTTTTGGGCCGGCTTCTCTCAGCCCGGAACGAGTTGGCTGCGCATCCGGCGCGCGGATCTGTCGCTCGAATGGCCGAATCGGACTTTTTCGGTTGGGCAGGACAAGCCGCTGATTTCGCCGTACCAGCCGGATTCGCTGGCTGAAGTGGGGATACCTCCGCTTGCGGGCTCGGGAAATCTCTGGCTATGGCTACCGCAAGCGCGATACGAGGAGCGCGTACATCTGGGCACCAGCAGCGGATTGACCGGGCAAATCGCATTGTTACAGACCGACGAATCCTATACCATGACGCCAGCGGAGTACCCTGGCATTCTCGCGCAAGCACGGCCGGCACTGGAAGGGCGGATGGCATTCTGGCATAAGTTCGACGACGTCCGGCGGTTTGATTTGGGCTCGGGTTTCCACACGAGCCAGACGCACGTTGCCGGGAAATCGGTAGACTCGCGGATTGCTTCGCTCGATTGGCGGGTCGTGCCATTTTCACATCTCGAATTCACGGGCACACTCTACAAGGGTACGAACGTATCCGGTTTGGGATCGCTGGGCAACGGGTTTGGAGTGAGTCAATACGGCAGAGTACAAGGGGTAGACAGCAGCGGCGGATGGGGACAGATCTCAGCGCCACTGACGAAGCGTCTTACTTGGAACCTGTTCAGTGGCTTCGAGAACGATCACGCAACATATCTACCCTCCGGCAATCTCGTCAGGAACTTTACTTACGCGTCTAACCTGGCGTACCGGTTGACTCCGAACGTGATCGTAAGCTTCGAGAGTTTACAGATGCGCGGGCACACACAATCTGGTTTGCGATCGATTCACAATCACTATGATCTGGCGCTGGGCTATCTTTTTTAGCGCGGCGCTGGTACTTCCTGTCCGGGCCGGGACGGTAAGCGGAGAAGTGCGACTCCTGAGCGATTCTTCCGCCAAGCGCGCAAACGATTTTTCGGGAGTGGCGGTCTGGCTAAGCACTACGGGGAAAATGGGGTCGCGGCTGCCGAAGAAGCACGCACAGATGCTGCAGAAGGATAAGAAATTTACGCCGCACGTGCTTATCGTCGAGACCGGGACGACTGTGGATTTTCCGAACCTGGATCCTATCTTCCATAATGCTTTCTCGAATTTCAGTGGACAGATTTTTGATCTCGTGCTGTATCCGCCAGGCTCGTCAAAGTCCGTAACCTTCCGGAGGCCGGGGATTGTGCGCGTCTTTTGCAATATCCATCCGTCCATGTCGGCAATTATTGTAGTGGTTGATTCGGGTTATTTCACAACGACCGATGAGGACGGGGGGTTTTCGATACCAGATGTTGCACCAGGTGCATATCGAGTCCATTTCTTTCACGAACGGGCTACGCCGGATAAGTTGGAACAGTTGACCGCTCCTGTTTCCGTAAGTAACGGACCTGCTAAGTTAAAAGCGGTAAGTATTTCCGAGACCGGCTACTTACCGGTACCTCATAAGAATAAATACGGACGTGATTATCCTCCGGGCGCGGATGGACAGGCATCCTATTCGGGGTTGATCAAATGAAGGACACGCAGGCGGGCGGTATTTCGCTGCTCTGGCGCATTCTTCTTTCGACGTCTATTGCGCTTACGGTGCTGTTCGGTCTGACGGGTTGGCTCGTGCAAAGCTATGCGGGACGTGTAAGCGAGCACAGCCTAGAAGAAGAAGTTCGCACAAGTCTTCAGGCGTACGAGGCGTTGTGGAGCACGCGTGCACACCATCTCGCGTCGATCAGCCGCATCATCAGCTCGATGTCGGATGTGCGGGCAGCTTTCGCGACGCGCGACAAAGCGACAATTCGAGATACGGCGGCGCAGCTCTGGCCGGAGGTCGCGGCGGATGCGGCCTTTCTGGTGCTCGAGCCAACGGGGGAAGTGATCACGTCGCTCGGTGGAGAGAGTTCCGGGTCCGGGTTGGCTCTGACACCGGAATTCATGGAGAGGGCGGCTGCACGCTTCCCGCGGCAAGTCGAGGGCTATATCACGCGAGGAAGGCATCTTTATTACGTAGTTTTGACGCCGGTCTACGTGCAGGCGGCGCAGGGACAGGCACTGTTGAACGTGCTGCTGGTGGCTTCCGACGTTGACGATAAGCTTGCCTATTCACTGAAGGAATCGACACACGGAAGTGATTTCGCTTTTGTTTCGGGCAGTCGATTGATTGCTTCGAGTTTGCCATTGGCGGCCGCGGATCTGACTCACGGGCCGGCGGCAGCGGGAGGAGCGCGCCGGCTGCTGTTGCACGGCGTCGATTATCTGGCGCTCGGCAGAGATCTAAAGGACGTAGATGGCAAGCCAGCCGGCGAGTTGTACATTATCCGTTCGTTTGAGGGGCCGAGCCGCGCGTTGATGGAACTGAGACGCAACGTGACGATCATCTGGATTCTAGCAGTGGTGGCCGGGCTGGCTTTCACGTATCTGCTTGCGCGACGTATTTTGGAACCGGTGAAGCGGCTGGATCGGGCAGTGGAAGAAGTCATCAAGCAGAATTATGACTATCGCGTGGCAGTCGAGACAAAGGATGAACTAGGGCGACTAGCGCAGACCTTCAATGCGATGTGCGATTCGATTCGCACAGCGCGCGATGAACTGATCCGGCAGGAACGCATTTCGACGATCGGCCGATTGTCATCGTCGATCGTGCACGATTTAAGAAATCCGCTAGCGGCGATTTATGGCGGTGCGGAGATGCTGGTGGATGCGGGCTTATCGACGGAGCAGCGGGACCGAATTGCGATCAGTATCTACCGGTCTTCGCGCAGGATTCAAGAGTTGCTGCAAGAGCTCACAGATATGTCGCGGGCCAAAGCAAAGCGGGTGGAATCCTGCAGGCTCGTGGAAATCGTTCAAGGAGCCCGCGATTTGACAGCGCAGACTACCGGAGTGTCGCCAGTCTCGATCGCGATCGATATTCCGGCTCACGTGGAAGTCTATGTCGATCGCGACCGGATGGAGAGAGTGTTCATGAACCTGCTGCATAACTCTCTCGAGGCAATGCCGAATGGTGGCATGCTCCGGGTCACATCCAGGCAGGATGCAACCACAGTGACGGTGCAGGTTGAAGACAGCGGGCCTGGAATTCCAGAAAAAGCTTGGCCGACGCTGTTTCAGCCATTCGCGAGCTTCGGCAAGAAGAATGGGCTGGGTTTAGGGCTGGCGCTATCACGGCAGACCGTGCTCGATTACGCGGGAGATCTTTGGGCCGATCGGGAAGTCAAATCGGGCGCGCGTTTTTTTGTGCGCCTGCCGAAGGCACAGACGGCAGTTGCCAGCAGCCGCGTCCATGCGGGTTGAACCAGCGGTACGAGTTCTGGCCGTGGCGGCTTACTGGCTTTTTCTTGCCACCAGTTTTAGGGCGGGCTGGAATCGAGCCTAGATGGATTTTCCGAATTACTACACGGCGGCTGTGCCAGTTCGCAAGGGCGAGCTGCTCGACGGCGACGGTCCTATGGGACGGCCCGTGGCTATCGGTTGTTATGCGGTAGCGGCGATGCCACTACCGCAAGCGTGGGCTCCTTATTGTCCGAAAGTGTGGGTGTTACTAGCGCTATATTTTTTCGCGGGCCACGGGGGTTTGCGGCACGTCGCATGGAAGCGAATCACCGCCGCGACGGCCGTCGTGACGATCATGAGTCTATCGATCGCCTACCGGACGGCGGCAAGTTACGAGCAGGAGCCCGGACGCCACTGGGAGAGAATCACAACCGAAGAGAATGCCATATCCTCGTCGTCGCCAGCGATGCTCCGCACCGGAATTGTCTATCAATCGATTGGAAAGAGACATTATTAACTCGGATACCTGCACGACGGACGCGTCACACGGTTTGGGTTTGACGGTGAAGCACTGCTACCGGAGGCGCTCTCGCCGAATGGTCCGGTGCGATTCGAATTAGTTAGTCACGGGCATTCAAAGGCATGTTACTCGATCCGGCAAGTGGGCGGGTAAGTCCAGGCGACGGTCCGCCGCGCATACCAGCAACAGAGCGGATGTCTCCGGATGGCAAATGGATCGCATTCGCGTGTTCTACGCAGATCTGCTTACGGCCACGGCTGGAGGAGAAACAATCCGTGTGACGGGCAGAAATTGCAACAGCTATGCGCCCCCTGCCTGGGAGCTAGATTCAAGCGGTATCGTTTTTGCGAGCGATTGCGGGCGCGGGCTGGGACTGCCTGCTCTGTACAGGGCGCGGGTTGCGAACATCAAGATCGCGGCCACGAGTGCCAGTAGGGCAGCCGCTTCCAGGACAAATGAATAACCCCAACGGGCCAGTGCAGCACCAGCGGCCATTGCCGAGAGAGTTCCGGCGAACGAAGTGGCGAGAAAATGAAGAGCCGAAGCGCCGCCGCGTTCGGCAGGTGTCACACGGTTCATAAGGACACTAAAGAGGCACGGCTCGGTCATGTTCTGAAACGCCATATAGACGACGTACGCCACGGCCGCAGCGGTCGGAGTCGCGGTCATGGCGAGAAGAACAAGCATGACGGCCGTTGCGAACTGTGCCGTTGCAATTCCCTTGATGCCGGGGATCTTTCGGAGGAACCATGGGGCAGCCAAGATCGCCGCAACCTGGGCGAATTGGCTCAATGAAAAAATCGTTCCGATGTGCTCAACGGAGAGATGCAGGCGCCGCGCAAAATAAACATTGAAGAACGGATTGAATATCCCGATGGCAAAGCTCCACACGAATACGGCGAATATGAATCCGGAGATGAACTTGCTGCGCGGGTAGAGCTTTTTCTCAGATGGCAAGGGACGCACTTCGGGGAAGCGCAGACGGAGGGCGGGCACAATCGCGAGGGAAACGATGGCAGATCCAAAAAGGAGCGCGGCGCGCTTAGATTCGAGCGGGGTAGCATGTGCGCCGAGGTGGGCGAGAGCCGACGGAAGCTGACCGCCGAGAAGTCCCGCACCAATCCCGATGCCAATCCCCAGAGATGCAACAAGGCTAAACGCACGGGTACGGTTTCGTTCGGTAGTAGAGGCGGCAACGGAGGGCAGCAAGCAGACGGCCCATACGGACAAGAAGAAGCCATTCAGGAAAGCAAAGAGAAGCAGCGATGGCGGATCGGATGTCATGGCCCGCAGCGCGGTGGAGACACTGGCACCGGCAATCGCCACCACCAGTACCGACCGTACGCCCCAACGCCGCAGTAATGCAGCGGCAGGAACAACTCCAAAGAACGATCCCGCGGTCATGGCGCTCACGATGCGCCCGACTAACACCTCACTGAATCCCAGATCCAGCAGGTAAAGGTTATAGAGAACAAAAAAAATAAATTCGCCAAGATCGAACAGAGCAGAGGAAAGTAGGAAGTTCAGGAAATTTCGATCAAGGCTCTGGCGAGTCCACCACCATTTGGCTGCCACGGAAATCGTGGGCAGCAGAGCGCGAAGATGATGCACCGTCCGTGTGACAAGAGCACCCTTTCCCTGCCGATCACGGCTCACCACAGCCTGGACCGGGAACATGCGTCGAAAGAAGACGCTCGTTTTGTCCCGCAAGCGGTCTAGAAGAGCAAGCTGAAGCCAGAGTTCGTCTTTATTCGGTTGGAAGAGCGATTCAACCGGCGACCAGGCTTTGGATTCAATCCAAAGCCTGGCGTCCGAAGGAAGAATTTCCATTTCCTCAGTGATCAATGGCGGCAATTTGCACTGAAACCAAGTAGCAACCAGCGCGAACATAGTAACTTCGAGGATTCGCAAATGCACGGGATGAAGCTTTTGCCAATCCGTCCAGAATGTATTGTCTGAGGCACGCGAGTTCAGAAAATATGCGATCTCCCAGGCGCGCTGCAAACGAAGATCGCCATGCAGCATGTGCATCAGCGAATGAAGCGCGGCAAAGGCGACCGTATCCGCCAGACAGAGAGTTGCAACGGGCCGATCTTCTATAAGAGTGATCGTGCGCCGCTCCCAGAACTCGCGCTCGGGAGGACCGTCGAGACGCTCCAGATCACGATCCCACAAGCTGTAGTGGAGATCCACAGGAATGGGCAGATCGATAGCGAAATAATCACCGAGCCATTTCCAATCCGTTGGACGGAGCAGCGGCGGCAGGTGACGTCCCTGGGAATCGCCAAAAGGCCGATAGCCCAAGTCTGAGAACGCTGCCGAGGCATTGGAAATGGTCTCCGGCAGGCACCAGATGTCGATGTCGCCATGCGCACGCAGAAGGGGATCGGGTGTGAAATCAGGAGCGTGCGCCGCACCCTTCAAGAGAACAAAATCGATAAAGCGCGCGTGAAGGGAATCGGCGATTTCATGGACGGCGGTCTGCCAGCGCCTATGCCGCTCGGCATTGTTACTCAGATTTCCGGCTATACGCGTTTTTACCCACTCTGGTAGAAACGGAGCGGCGAGGTGGCCGAACGTGAGGGTCAGATTGGCTCGATCGCAAAAGGAGAGCAAGTCTTTCCACTCGGTATCGGGAAGACTCTCGAGGGTGCTGCCGCTCGGGGTAAAAAATTGCAGCGGCTCAAGAAGAGCCGCTGCATACTGAGGGAGGCGTGGACGCACTAAAAGTCGAACCGCGTGCCGAATTCCAGGCGACGAGGATCGCCTGTCGACAGAATCTTACCGAAGAATGGTCCGAAATCGGGATAGGGACCCGGGATGCCATAGTTCGGGTGGTTAAGAAGGTTGAAGCTCTCGGCACGAAGCTCGAGGGCGACGCGTTCGCGAATCACGAAGCGGCGATTAAGTGCGATATCGATGACCTCGTTTCCAGGACCCGGAATGATATTTCGGCCAGCATTGCCGAAGGTGTACGGGGCCGGGTCGCTAAAGGCAGCAGTATTGAACCAGCGATCGACGGTTCTCTGGCTGGAGGGAAGGCTGACGCCCTGGCCGGGCACGACGTTCGGCCGATTGGGAGTTCCAGAATTGGCAAAATCTGTCGTGAAATAGAACGGATTTACAGGCGTGCCATCCTGCAGCGTGATCAACCCGCTAAGCTGCCAGTTACGCAGGGATTTCGGCAAGTTATAGACGAATCCGGCGCTGAGGCGGCGCGGGACATTAGCAAAGGAGAGGCCTCTTTCCAGACGCAGATTACTTTCATTTTGCGCGCCGGCGCTATCGAACTGACCGACGTTAACGCTATCGGCGTCGTCGATCGATTTCGACCATACGTAACTGGCGAGAAAGGTGAGCGAGGTTTTCAAATGCTTCTCAACCTTTAGCTGGAAAGATTGATAGGAGGAGTTGCCGATGTGCTGACGCTGGAAGAGCGTGCCGAGCTCAGGGAACGGGCGGAGGCTTTGCAGATCACCGGGTTGAAGCGTCAGCGGAACATTGAAGCGACGGAAGACACCGAGATGAGTACCCTTACTTGCGATATAACTCGCTTCCAGTATCACGCCGGCGGGTATCTCCTTTTGGAATCCGGCGTTCCACTGCTGGATGTAGGGGGTGGGTGCATGCTGGTCGAGCCCGAAGTAACTTGGAAAGCCGGTGGCCGAGGTGGCGACGAAGCCGTCGCGAGTAGTGAGCACCGGCGGCGCCGTGCCGTCGGTCGTATTCACTTGAGATTGCACACCATTCAGAACCAGATCGTAGGCTTCGATCGCGATTTCGGGATTGAAGTAGACGCCATAGGCCGCGCGAAATACGATTTCGGAAGGCAGGCGCCAAGCCAGGCCGACGCGAGGGGAAAAGTTCAGACGATTTGGGCTAGCGGCTGTGCTTACAGGCACTAGCGCAGGTGCGGCCCCAGAATAATCGAGGTTCACAAGCTTGTTACGCGTTTCGGAGAAGGGCGCGGTGTATTCGTAGCGTAGGCCGGTATTGACAGTCAGACGATTGGTGACACGCCAGTCGTGTTGGACGAATAATCCATAGCTACTTTGGCGAAGATAGGCTAGCGGAGAGCCCACGGTGCGCTCCGTTTTCTGGGGATACCCGAGCAGGAAATCGGCGAGGGCGTTGCCTGAGGCAGGATCGTCGATGCCGGCAGTAAACGCGCCTGTATAGGTGTATCTGCCACGAATCAAATTGCTTTGCTGATAGTTCAGTTGAAAGCGGGTCCAGTCGGCGCCGAGCTTCCAGGTATGACGACCGCGAATAACTGAGTATGAATCGGCTACGTTCCAGGTATTGTCACGCTGGGTCTGCGGAAGTGTGGGATCGTCGGTAACGGTCGAGAAATTCGTCAGAAGGAAATAAGGTAGCCCGAAAGCGAACGGATCGGTGGGAGGATTGGCGATTCCCAGATCGGCCGCGGCATTGTCCGTGAGAGCGCTGAGAGGAACGTCGAAGAGGCGGAGACGTGTAAATGATGCACGAACTTCGTTGATCCAGTTCGCGCGGGCGAATGTATGACCGAGAGTGATTTGCTGGGCACGGAGCTGCTCGGAGGTAGGCCGCAGGGGAAAACTTCCCGCGAGATCACCGCGTTCATCATTGATGGTGTAGCGGCCAAATAGCAATCCAGCGCTACGAAACTGATGGTCTATACGGCCGGAAATGCTGTCGTGATCACTAATCGAGGGAGTTGCATCGAGGTAGTTATTTCCGGAACCGGTTAAGCGGTTTGGAAGAGGCTCATATTGCGTAAGATATTTGGCGGCGATGGGGTCGATACGCGCGCTGGGAACCAGGTTGCCCGCGAAAGGCGATCGCGGAGAGGGCGTCAACGGGTCGTAGATGATGCTATCGTCCGCGAAATTGCCAGAGCGCTCGGTAGCGTCGGGAACTAACTGCACGGACGACTTGGCGGACTTGGAGCGCACGCCTTCATAGGCAACGAAGAAAAATGTGGAAGGCAAGGGCAAGGGACCGCCCAAGCTACCGCCGAACTGATTGCGGCGAAAGATCGGACGGGCAAGGGTAGGGTCGTCGAAGAAATTATGGGCGTCGGTTGCTTCGTTTCGTAAGAACTCAAAGGCGCTGCCATGAAAATCGCGGCTACCGGATTTAGTGGCAATATCAATGACGCCGCCGCCGGCCTGGGAAAAGGCCGGAGCGGCGAGGGAAGATTGAATGCGAAATTCTTCGACAGAGTCCATGGGAGGGATGACAACGGTGGCGAACGTGTTGCGATCAGTGTTGTAAGCACCATCGAGCAGATACGTATTCATCGAAGAGCGCGCTCCATTGATGGGCGGATTCAAAGCGACAGAGCCACGGGAACCCTGCTGGATATCGTTATTGGTGTCGTGGACAAAGCCTCCCAGCTGGCGCGGAATTGCACCCGGGCCCAGAGTGACAAGTGAGAGCACGTTGCGACCATCGATCGGCAATTGCGTGAAGGTTGATGAATCGAACCGATAGCCTACGGAGTTGTCGGCGGTTTGCAGCGGCGAGGCAGAATCCGCAACAGTGACAGTTTCGTGAGCCGCGCCGATCTCTAACTGGAAATCGAGGCGCGCCTCCTGATTGATTTCGAGAGACACATGGGGAGCAACGGATGTCCGAAATCCGTTGCGCTGAACAGTGACCGAATACACACCCGGAGCTAAGTCCGGAAGGCGATAGAGGCCGGTTGTTCCGGTAGAAGTGCGGCGAACAAATCCGGTTTTTTCCTGACGGATTTCGATGTGTACGCCGGCGAGAAGTCCACCGGAGGGATCTTCGATCGACCCGTAGAAGCTTCCGGAGGAAACCTGCGCCGGGAGTAGAGGAGCAGTGAGCAGGAGGCCAGCAAGCGCTACGAGGAGTCGCAGCGCAGCGGCTACGGGTGGGCGCGCTACGGTCATGACGAACTTCGCGTCATGGTTTGTTCGAGGAGATCAATGGCTGGGTCGAATTCGAGATAGGACATGCGAAAGAGACGAGCCTTGAGCAAGCGTTCGACGGCGGCCAGCCGTTCCTGATGAATGGGCAGATCGGGCGGCCAGGGACTCGAGAAGATACCGCGAAGGCCCTCTTCCTCGGAAACTGGCGCAAGCCGGGGCGGCCCGGCCGGTTGTGCGCGGCGATCCAGAAAGACGATGTAATCTACGGTGCATTCATAGGCAGTCGATAAGTTTGTCAGACTTTCAGTTCTCACTTCCACGCTAGGTTTGCCGTTTCGCACCTTTACACGGCCGCGCAATTCCGGGAACAGGTCACTAACGGCCGGACGGAAACGAAAATTCTGTGGATTGCCAAGGACCTGACGGCCGGGGCGGCGCCTGAGCACGCAAGTGGCGTCATCGGAAACGTAGGTCCAGCCACGACGGGCACATGCATAGGCGAGAGACGATTTTCCAGCACCTGAATCGCCCACAAACAAAACGCCGTGTCCGTCTTTCACGACGCAAGCAGCATGCACTGCTACAAGGTGCTGCGTGTCGAGCAGTACGTGGACGGCCGTCTCGAGAAAGTGATAGCGAAGATAGTCGCGGTTGAGGAGGGCGGACTTGGAAAGGTTGGCAAAACAGAAGCCGTTGGCTAAGTCACAGCAGGCAAAGTTTTGGGAATCGGCGACCATCGTCAGCAGATTTGACTGAGCACGAACAACTGGGGAAGGCGGGCGCCGAGTGGTGGAGGAATCGGAAACGAGTACGCGTACTTGTAAAGGAGTTTCGCGGAAGCGCTGCGAGAAGGCCGCCCAGCTTTGTTCGGCCGCGCGGATAATCCCCAGTTCGTTGGTCCGTATATGGAGCGGGAAGCCGAAAGGAAACAACACGTGGTGGTAGGGCAAAGGAATCGATACACCCAGAGGATCCGGCGGGCGCGCAGGCCTGATATCTGACGACTCCCGGGAAATGCGTTTCAAAGCGACGGCATACATCCATCCGGAGGATATCCGCGCGGGGTAATTCGAGGTGCAAAAGGCTGGTAAAAGACTTGTAAAAAGGACAAACCGCGATAATCGGGCTATGCACATTACGGCGCGACGCGTTTGGCCGCTAGCCGCCTGGATTGCATGCGTCCTGCTGATTTCCTTATTGCCGCTCCCATTGAAGGACTTTCTGAAAACGCATGGGAGGTTTCATAATGGCGCTCATTTTTGCGCTTTTTTGATCATGGCGCTGCTAGTTTGCCGGGGCGGGAGCAAGGCGCGGATTGCGCCAAGCTGCGTCAGCGTGATTGGGCTGGCGTTCTTGATCGAAGGAGCGCAGACCGCGTTTTATCACAACGATTTCGAGTGGAGCGACATCCTGATCGACTCGTTGGGCGCGGTGACGGGCGGAGTGCTCTTCTTCGCTATCGGAAGAAGCGCCAGTCGCGTGGAAAGAACGTAAATTGTAATCCGGCAGTCAAATTGTGCCGTGGCGGGCCGAGTATCGGGACAAAGTAGCGTTCAAACTGCAAGAAAGCGTTCATTTGCCAGCCGGGACGCAGTTGCCATTCGGCGTTGATGGATCCGTCGGTTTGGGTGCCGCCGCCGGGCAGGAAATTCGGGCCACTTTTGATTTGACGGTATGTCGCGCCGATCTTGTTGCGGGCGGAAAACCAATAGGTGGAGGAAGCGGTATAGGCGCGGGCGTCTCTGCCGATCCAGCTTCCCAGTAACACGCCATTGTTGGTATAGGCGTCGTGATAGACGTCGTTCCAGTAGATGAACCCGCCGCCGTGATCTTTAGCGTAAAGCCAGGTCGAGTAAGTTTCAAAGCGCAGATCGAGTTTGCGGAGACCCGGCAATTGTGAAATGTAGAGACCGGGCGCCCAGGCGGCGCGACGGGGGTTGTCGAGCGGGTTGGGATCGTCGTCGGCGAGCGAATCGGAGTAGATGGTGAGATAGCGTCTGAGTCCGGGCACGTGCCATTTGAAATCGAAGCCGCTGCGGCGATCGCCTGGATCGGGGAATTGGCCGCTTGAAAAGCTGAAGAAACTGCGTGCGAGCGTGCGAACCGTGAGAGGAAGACCGGCACCGCCGAAAATGGCGCTGCGAGTGAAACCAAGCTCGAAATCGGGAGTCAGTTGAAAAGTTATTTTCTGCGCGTTGAAGAAAGGGCCCGGTGGAAACTGATGCCCGGCGAGGTGGCCGACTACGAACTGCCCGCGAATTCTCCCAAGAAAGCGGAAGGGGCCGGGTAACACGATGGGGCTGGTTTGCGCGACTCGAAGCATGTAGACAGGTTCGGCGTTATTGCTGAAATGAAATGCGCTCTCCGCGCCTGGTCCCCACCAGAGGCTCTGTTTGCCGAAGGTGACGTTGAATATGCCAAACTGCGCACCCAGGTACATTTCGAGCGGATTGAAGCGGTTTGTGGAGGTGTTCGAGATGGCCGGCTGCAAGGGATTTTGATCTATTTTCGCGATGAAGGCACGCTGCGCAAGCGAATATGGCGGGGTGCCGGAGGCGCCTTGATACTCGCCGCGAAAATAGGCGGAGAAGCGGTTGAAGGTGGCCGAAGCGGAAAAGCCGGCTATGGCATTCGAGCCGCGGCCGTATGGGCGGCCGTAGTCGTTGACGAGGGTTTGACCGAAATGATAGCCGTCGGCCAGAGGCGGCCCTGCAATTTGCAGAAAGCGCGCATACAGCGATTCGAGACGCACACCGCTGACATTGTCTGAGCGGGAAGTGAATTCCTGCTCGAGCGCGGAAATGAGACGGAGGGCTTCCTGGTTGGCGCGCGCGCCCGCGGATAGCTTGGTGGAGCGCCGCGATGCGATGTCGGCGGCCTCCTCCGTGAGGACAAGACACTGCGACCGCGTCCACGGCCTCGCCAGACCTTCCGCATCGGGCAAGTAACCTAGTGCGTTTAGGCGTTCGAAGGTGGGATAAACCCAACTGTCCAATGGAACATATGGCGACGCGCGCGGAGATTCATTTCCCCACAGGCCAAGAAGCAGTAATCCGGCGGCGAACAACGTCATTTCGTATTCACTTCAACGGGAACACAGATTTTGGGGCAGCAGCGAGCGACTTGCTGTCTTTTTTCGAAAGCTTTACACGTTCGCAACAGCCCACGATGTATTTGCTTCCTAAGATGGCGGTATGCAAGCAGGACGCAGAAATTTTTGTGAGACTGCCATTTACGTTCTGGCCAGTTTTGTAGCGGCGGCGCTGGGCCTTCCGGCGGGGTTCTATCTATTCGGCTCGCCGCGGAACGAAACCCCGAACGAGTGGATAGATGCAGGCGACATTTCGAATCTGCCGGCGGGCGCGCCACGACAGATCACATTCGTGCGCAACCGTGTGGACGGCTGGTCCGTTCGCAGCACAAAGGACAGCGCCTGGATCGTGAAAGATGGCCCAGAGGATGTCACCGTGTTCTCTCCGCTGTGTACGCATTTGGGATGCGCGTACCATTGGGACACTAAGGCCGGTGTATTCAATTGCCCGTGCCACGGTTCAGCGTTCGATCGTAGAGGAAACGTAATCAAGGGGCCGGCAATACGCCCTTTGGACCGATACGTCACAAAGATCGAGGGCGCCCGATTGTGGCTGGGTAAGAGCAAGCCCTCTTCGGAGTCGTAGGTGCTGTCCGCACTGGTCCGGAAAAGCAGAGAGTGGCTCGAGAGCCGCACAGGCACCGAAACCAGCATGCGCAGGTTCCTGATGGAAGACATTCCCTCTTCCGCGGGATGGCCGCAAGTGTTTGGCAGCATTGCGTTATTTCTGGTCTTAACGCAGGCGCTTACGGGCGTTCTTCTTGCGATCAATTACACACCTTCCCATGATGAGGCGTACCGGAGCGTTACCTATGTCATGCGGGAAGTAACTGCAGGGAAGATGATCCGGGGATTGCATCATTGGGGCGCGAGTTTTATGGTCGTGTCTGTCGTGCTCCATATGGTCCAGGTTTTTCTATACGGTGCATATAAGAAGCCGCGGGAGGTCACATGGCTGGCAGGCGTGCTTCTGCTACTGCTGACACTCGCGTTCGGACTCACGGGGTATCTACTGCCATGGGACAATCGGGCCTATTGGGCCACGATGGTCACGGTGCGCCTTGCATCTCAAGCACCGCTGGCCGGACCCTACTTGGTGAAGCTAGCGGGAGCGACGGAGCAACTGGGCGCGCTTACTTTGTCGCGCTTTTATGCGATGCACGTGCTTATTCTGCCGGCCGTGACGGCCGCGCTGATCGGGTTCCACCTGTATCTCATCCGCCGCCACGGGGTTACACCCGGAGCGGGGCCGCACGGACCAGACGATAAGTTTTACCCACGGCAAGCTTTTCGTGATGTGCTGGCGATATTTGTTACCTTCCTGATCCTGTTCGCCACGGCAGCTCTAATAGAGGCGCCCATCGAGAGGATGGCGGACCCAACGGATACAGCTTACGTTCCCCGCCCCGACTGGTATTTCCTGTTCCTGTTCCAGATGCTGAAGGTATTTCGAGGGCCTCTGGAGCCGATCGGCAGCATTGGGCTTCCGATGCTGGCAGTGCTCGCGCTGTTCGCGGTTCCGTTTCTTGACCGGACGACGGTCCGGCGCGTTCGCCAGCGCATAACCGCCATCGGCATCGTCGTTTTGGCGGTTGCACTCTGGAGCGCGCTCACGTTCGGAGCAATGGCCGGTTCTCCGCCCCGTGTAGCGTCCGCCGCGCTGGACGGCATTCCGCCGCAGCTTACGCAGTTCGCCGCCGATGAACTTGCGGGAGTGGGACTGTTCCGGCGCGAGGGATGCGGGGGCTGCCATAACCTGGTGAACGGCGAGCCGAAAGAAGGTCCAAATCTGGCAGGGACTGACTTGCAAAAACCTCGCGAGTGGAGAATTGTCCACTTCAATCAGTCGAACCGGGCAGCCGGCGGCGGGAAAGGCGGTGCGTCTCATCTCTCACTCGCGGAATTGAATGCGCTGTCCGTCTTGCTGGCAAAACTTACGGCCGAGCATGGACACGAACTCGAGCAAGCACCCCAACAATTGATCGATGGTGCGGAGGTTTATACATCACATGCCTGCGGAAGCTGCCATCGCGTGAATGGGAGCGGCGGCGAGATAGGGCCTTCGCTCAATGGTGTGGCGGCGCGCCGAGACCGGCAGTGGATTCTCCGACACTTTGCAGCTCCGCAAGCGCTGTCACCAGGATCGGTAATGCCGCCGTATCACTTTTCGAAGACTGAGGAAGACGCGATTATGATCTATCTGCTGTCACTGCCACAGTAATGTATTTCGCTGCGAATTTGTAAAAGCACTGTAAAACTCGCCGGAGGGCTCTGGCTATCGCCGGGCTGTGGACGGCACAATAACTAACAGACGGATTTTACATGCTGCGTCTCTTGTTATTTCTTACGCTGACAACTGCAGCGTGCGCCCAATTACTCGACCGTTCGCGGGACAGTCTTTTTTCACCGCCATCGCAGCAGCAGCAGCTGGTCTATTTGTGCAGTCTGCCCGAAAATGCCAACTCGGCAGCATGTCTATCCGCGCAGGGGACGCAAGATTCGTTCGGCACGCAGAGTATCCTGCCGCAGCAGGGCATGATGCAGCAGGGCATGATGCAGCAGGGAATGACGCAGCAGGGAATGACGCTCGATCGTGGAGCCGGTTATGATCTGTCCTATCCGCAAACGTATCCACAAACTCAAATCCCAGGGCTCCAGCCGACCGGCCCTACAGGCCGTAATCCGATGGCGGAGCCGGCGAGGCCATACCGAGTAAAAGAGCCTCCCACGGAATTTCAACGGTATGTAGCAGAGAGTATCGGACAGAGCTTGCCAATCTTTGGAGCTTCACTTTTCGATAATGTACCGGCGACGTTTCTGCCGAGCAGCCGGGCGCTGGTTGGGCCCGATTACGTCATCGGGCCGGACGATGAGTTACAGATCAATATCTGGGGCCAGCTCAATCTTGTGCGGCGGCTGGTTGTCGACCCGCGCGGCCAGATCGTACTTCCAGACGTTGGACCAATCGCCGTGGCAGGGTTGCCCTACGGCCAGGTGGCAGAGGTATTGAAAGCCGCGATGATGCGATCTTACAAGAATTTCGACCTGAGTGTAACCCTGGGGCGGCTGCGATCGATACAGATTTTTGTAGTTGGCGACGCGCGGCGGCCGGGCAGCTACACAGTCAGTTCGCTTACAACTTTGGTGAATGCTGTATTTGCGTCAGGAGGACCCACGTCGCGCGGTTCGATGCGAAGTATACGGTTGCAGCGCGGAGACAAGACAGTTTGTGAATTTGATCTGTACGACTTGCTGATGCGGGGCGATACTTCCAGGGATGCACAATTGAGAGGGGGCGACGTCATTCTGATCTCGCCGGCCGGGCCCAAGGTGGCGGTAGCAGGCAGTGTGGAGCGGCCTGGCATCTATGAACTAAGAGACGGCACAACACTCGGGGACGCGATGCGCATGGCTGGGGGACTGTCTGCCACAGCCGCCGCACAGAACGCCGTACTGGAGCGAGTGGCGGAAGGGACGGGACTCGAGATCCGGCGACTCTCGACTGGGGGCGCCGAGCTCAAGACGAAGCTCCAAAATGGAGACATCGTACGGCTGCTGCCCATTGTGCCGCGCTTTGACAACGCCGTCACGCTACGGGGGAACGTCGCCGATCCGGGGCGCTTTCCATGGCGAGCGGGCATACGAATCAGCGATGTGATTCCAGACAAGGAGTCTCTGCTGACACGGGACTATTGGAAAGAGCGCAACAATGTGACTGCTATTGACAAGGCCGAAGAGCCGACCCAGCAGCCACTAGATCCTGAACCCATGGAAAGCGGAGGGCCGCAGCTTGTGCCCGCAATGGCGATGACGAAGACAAGCTTTGGCACAGCGGTGAGCCGACCTCCAACCTATCGGGATAACCAACGCAATACACAAGGCGACACTTCCCTGGGAGCTGCTACGGGTCTTAACGATACGCTGCCGATGCGCGACTTTCTTCCGCGCAATAGCGTCCAGCCGGCCGGACCCGAGATTAATTGGGAATATGCCGTGGTGGAGCGAATCGACAAGACGACTCTGGCCAGCCGAATCATCCCGTTCAATCTTCAAAACGCCGTAATAAAACGCGACCCGGCGCAGGATATTGCGCTCGAGCCAGGAGATACTATAACGATATTTTCAAAGGCTGATTTTTCGATACCCGGCAGCCAGCAGGCCAAACAGATCCGGCTCGAGGGAGAGGTGGCGAGGGCGGGTGTCTATACCGCGATGCCCGGCGAAACACTGCGCGACTTAATCGTAAGGGCGGGCGGACTTACTCCCAATGCCTATCTATACGGGGCACAGTTTACACGGGAATCCACGCGTCGTGAAGAGCAAAAGCGGTTCGCCGATTTTCTGAGCCAATTAGAACGAGAGACGAATGAAAGCGCAGCCAATCTTTCCGGCCGAGTTACTTCAGCCGAGCAGGCAGCAACGGCACAGGCGACACTTTCGAGCCAACGAGACCTGATTGCCCGCTTACGGGAGATTCCGGTGAACGGACGAATTGTGCTGGACCTTGACCCGAAAAGCCAGGGACTCGAGGCGCTGCCGGCACTCCCGCTCGAGAACGGCGACCGTCTCTATATTCCTAACCGGCCGGTCACGGTAAACGTGATCGGTACCGTTTACCAGCAGGCCGCGTTTCTTTACGGCGACGACCTGAGGGCTGGCGACTATCTGAAAAAAGCCGGCGGACCTGCGCGCTTCGCGGACAAGGCGCACATGGTTGTAGTGCGCGCCGACGGGTCGGTCGTCAACCATGCGAAAGGCGGAGCGCTCTTCAGCAAGAACTTCGAGGCGGTGCCTATGTATCCGGGCGATACCCTGGTTGTCCCGAGCTACATCAATCGGACAACGTTTATGCGTGGCTTGATGGACTGGACGCAGATCTTCAGCAACCTGGCGTTGGGTGCAGCGGCGATCAATGTTCTGCACTGAGGGAGCCAACCATTGACAAGTTTGGAAGCATCTTCGGATGTTTCGTTGGTGGAGTTGTTTGGGTTGCTCTACCGGCGCAAGGTGCAGTTACTGCGCATCTGTGGCATTACAGCGCTGGTGGTGGGAGTGGCGGTTTTTCTTTGGCCCGTTAGTTATACCGCCGAGGCCGTGATACTTACTCCGCAACAGACGCAGTCGTCGTTGTCGTCCTTTCTGGGGCCGTTGGCGGGTCTGGCGCCCGCCGCCGGGATGTCAGGCTTAGGATTGTTATCCGGTCTGAGTCTGCGCAATCCGGCGGACCTTTATGTAGGCGTCCTCGAGAGCCGGACCGTCGCGGACGCGCTAATCACAACATTCGATTTGAAAAATGTCTATCACGTGCCGGATTATACGCGCGCGCGCAAGCGGTTGGAGAAGAACACAAGGATCGAAAGTGGGAAGGATTCGCTGATTCACATCCGGGTGGACGATCACAATGCTGCGCGGGCCGCCAAGCTGGCGAATGCGTACGTCGATCAGCTTTCGCACAACAATTCGCGGCTTGCTTTGACCGAAGCCGGCCAGCGGCGTCTGTTTTATGAGGATCAACTGGCAAAAGAGAAGGAACCGCTGGCTGAAGCTGAAGTTGCCCTACGAAACACGCAGCAATCGACGGGACTGGTGGCGCCCAGCGGGCAGGCGGAAGCGCTGTTGCGGATTGGCGCGCAGTTGCACGCCGAGATCCTGGGGAGAGAGACGCAATTGGCTGCGATGAAGACTTTTGCAGCGGATGACAACCCGCGCCTGCAGATTGTAAAGCGCGAACTGAGCGTATTGCAAAAGCAATTGAACGAATTGGAGCGGGGCGATTACAAGGCAGGCACATTGGAGCTTCCGACCGGTCAACTTCCAGAGGCCAGTTTGCAGTATCTTCGCGCGGTGCGCGAGCTGAAATATCACGAGACGCTATTCGAGGTATTGTCGAGGCTCTACGAGGCGGCGAGGCTGGACGAAGCTAAATCCGCAACGCCGATTCAGGTAATAGACCGGGCCGTGACGCCCGAACGGAAGAGCTGGCCGCCGCGAACGGTGCTGATTTTGGTTGCTGTTGTGATGACGCTTTTGACCTCAGTTTTTTGGATTGTGTTTCGGGAGCAAGCGCGTGAACGCGGCGTCTGAAGGTGCGCCCAGGACGCCGTCGGCATTTTTGATGCCACCGCCCATCGTGCCCTTTGTCATATTCATCAGCACAGGGGTAACTGCCGTTTTTGTGCCTCCGCTCGACCGTGCGGGGCCTGAGGATTGCTATGACCGACGTCCACGCTGATTCCGCGGCGGTACCCCATCCGTTCCGACCAAGGACACGGCTGAGTCCGCGTCTGCAGCGCCTTGCAATGGTCGCTGCGATTCTGATTCTATTCACGAGCTCGTTTGACATTTTCCTGGTGATCAATGTAGGTGGCAACTACCGTTTTTGCCAAATCGTTCTTACACCGCTCATAGGCCTCGGAATTATCAAGACGTTATGGGGAGATAGACTTATTCCGACTCTCGGTTCACTTTGGCTTATGGTCTGGCTTCTATTTCAATTGGCATTTATTCCGGCGACAGATTTCTGGCCAAAGAGTCTCGGCTATTGTTTTTGGCTCTTACTAAATATTGGAATGATGTTCTCCTTTGTTCAACTATTTAGCGATGATTCGCGGACCGTGTTAATACTATTAAAGTGGTATCTCTATTCATTCGCCTTCGTGGCTGCTTTCGGCCTTTTTCAGTTCGCATTGCCTGTGTTCGGTCTTCGAAGCATTCTCATTACTCAATGGTGGATTCCAGGTGTTTTACCCAGAGTGAACGGCTTCAGCTATGAGCCGTCTTTTTTTGCCTGTTATCTGATAATCGGATTTGTCTTAGTCAGCTCGCTCAAGCGCGCGCGCTCATCGCTGCTTACTTCAGCGAAACTTAACTGGATCTATTACTTGATCGGAGCAAGTATCATAATTTCATCTAGCCGCCTTGGCATCGCCTTTCTACTTATAGAAGTATTCTTGGGAGCCCTAGCCCCCTGGGGTTCTTTCTTTGCCGATCTGAAACGACTACGGATAGGGCATTCAAGGGTGCGGTCGTTAATTCTATCGCTTTTGATCTGCACGTTTGTTCTCACATTATTAGGTGGCGTCGTGACGCTTTTGCGACGTAATCCAATCTTGTTACTTATGTTTCTGAACGGCACAGGTGTCTCCGATACAGCCGCACATTCAGTCATTCAACGCGAGAACTCTCTTCAGGAAACTATTGCTGTCTTTGTTCAGCATCCTTTTATCGGTCGGAGTCTAGGCGGGATCTCCTCTGCCATCGCCGAATATGAAGGCGGCCGTGTTCGCTCCTTTGAAGAGGCTAAGAAAATCGAAGGCATGGCCGTTTTTGCTGAAGTGCTAGCTGCGAGCGGAGTAATTGGATTCATTCCGTTTCTCTGTTTCCTTCTCGTGACCGTCCGCAACCCGCTGAGACTGGCGCGCGCTGTACCACCTTTTTATTCGTCTATATTACGTGGACTCGTTCGGTCGCTCGTTTTCACGTGGGCCATCCTTCAGTTCAATCAAAATGTACTACGCACCTATCTATGGGCTCACATCGCGATTTTGGTTACTGTATACGCCGCCGCTTTAAAGACCAACCGAAAGGCGAGCGTGGCGGTTGGCGCTCCGACATGAATGAACATTCTGAGCTTGAAGCGCTGGTCGCCATGGGCCGTATGGCCAAGGCCGCAGGTGCCACTGACGCGGAGCACTTGGATGGTCCGTCTGCCGCCTATAACTACATTCGCATTGCTGATTTGGTCCGTACCTACTCTGAAGGCTGCCACCGGTACTTGCCGCTTTTGGACTGGGGCTGTGGTTACGGTCAAGTGTCTTGGTTGTTGAGAAGAAGGGGTCTGGATGTCGTTTCATACGATGTTGAGCGAAGGCTACTCCGTGATAGCATTCCTGGGCTTGATGCCCTCCCAGTTTTTTATGGGAACGATCCAGTTCAACTTCCCTACGAGTCGAACCGTTTTAGCGGTGTGCTGTCCGTCGGTGTCCTTGAGCACGTGAGCGATTTCCACGGGTCGCTCTCTGAGATACGTAGAATCCTACTCCCTGGCGGACTTCTGTTTTTGTTCATGCTTCCAAACAGGTATTCCTGGGCTGAATGGGTCGCGGACCGACGTGGAATCTCGGCCCACCCGTACAAGTTCACTATTGGATCCACAATGGCGTTACTACTTCAACACACGTTCACCATAGAGAGGAAGTGGCGCCGGAATGTACTTCCTCGAAATTTGACGGGTTGTAGTCCCTGGATGAAACAGACCTATGGCAGGGTCTACCGCGCCGTTGAATCGGTAGATCATACTCTTGCACTCGTCCCACCAATTTGCTATTTGAGTGGTGTGATTGAAATGGTGGCGAGGAAGCGATAAGGATCGGCTTGGCCCGGTCCATTCTTACCGAGTGAGGAAGAAGGCCTGCCGTTGCAAACGGGCGGCCTTTGCCTGTCAGTATGAATCTGAATTTCTTCTACCCATGGCTTATAATCGCTCTCCTTCTGGCGTCACTCAGGCAGCATCCTGAATTACTCGGTTGATTTTGGCCGCAACGGTATCCCAGCTAAAGAGCCGCGCTCGCGCGAGGCCCGACTGGCGCATGGCGTTGCGCAGGGCACTATCTTCAAGTACACGCTCGATGCCTTGACGGATATCGGCGGCGTCGAGTGGATCGACGAGAAGCGCGGCATCGCCAACCACTTCCGGAATCGCAGTGCTCCCGGATGCCACGACGGGAGTGCCACAGGCCATCGCCTCCAGGGGAGGCAGGCCAAATCCTTCCATCAGACTTGGGAAGACAAGGGCAAGGGCGCCGCGATACAAGGCTGGAAGGCCCTCGTCGCTAACGGGACCGGCGAAGTGGACACGCCTCTCGATTCCCTTCTCAATCAATCGCATTATTAATTCATGCGTTTTCGGCGTAGTGAGGACAAGGTGCAAGCGCGGATCGTCGATTTGCCCGAAAGCGGAAAATAGTCTGTCCAGATTCTTATGTGGACGGTCGTTCCCTACATATAAGATGTACGGAAAGCCTGGATCGTAGCGGTGCCCTTCGGGGCGAAACGTGGAGTCTACACCATTACCTACATTCGTCACGCTGCTTTCCGGGAGACCGGTCCAGCGCAGGATTTCGCGGCGAGAATATTCCGAACCGGTGATCACGCGGCGGGCGCGATTGGCGGCGGGACGGACAAGAAACTCGTAGTAGAACTTTCTCCTGTAGGTGGAGTAGCACGGCAACTGAATGTGAGCCAGGTCGTGAATCGTGATGACCAGTGGGACACGGCAGACGGCCGGCGGATTGAAGCCGGGCGAGAAGAAGACAGATGGCCGGCGGGCGGCGAGTTGATAACTCAGCCAGATGGGATCGAGCAGCGACAAGGGCCTAGGACCGCCCGTCAGCCGTACATGATCGGGAAGGCGGGCCAAGACAGCGCCTGCGAAGCGGCCAATGCCGTGTGGGCCAGACCAACGGGCGTCCACCAGTAGATTTAAAAGCTCCATAAAAGGCTGGTGTAGCCGGTATGGGCAAGGTAGTTCTGACTCGGGAAGAAATCTTCGCGATAGCCGAAATACTGGTAGCCGGCATTCCAGCGCAATCTCTCCGATATGCGAAAAGACACGCGCGCCTGCGGAGATTGAAATAAGAGCGGGAACGTCTGAGCGGTCCGGAAGGCGGGCAGATCGGGACCGATCACAAGTTGCGTTGGTATAGCGCGACCATCGCCTGTGTCCTGGACACGGCTATAGCCCAGATAGAAATCGAAACGCCGCAAACTGAAGCGCGCGCTTAACGTGCCGGTATGCAGATTGCTCAGATAATAAGAGACCTGATTGCTAAACAGGACGTTCTGAGCGAAAAAGTTAATCCCGCCGAGCGTTTCGAGGTGAAGCTTCGAATAACTGGCATCGAAGGCGAACCATTTCAGAGGCGACCAGGAGGCGGAGCCGGCGTAACTTCGGCCGTGGGAATTATAGTCGGACAACAGCACTGAATTGTCGTTGTAGTCGGCTTGCGACCACGCAGCCAGCTGCAAGGTTTTCCACTTGTATTCGATACGGCCGGTAAGCACGTTGTAATTGCTGTCGCTTTTCGGAGTGAACGGCCGGCTCGCTCTGCCGAATTCCGCATTTACCGTAACGATAAGACGGCTGATGGGTCGCGCACGAAATCCGACTTTTCCCGCGTTCAGCTCATTCGTCTGCACGTAAGGCACCGTGCCCGGCGTGCCGGCCAACGCGAACTGGGACGTTGCTGCGATTCTACGATTTGAATATTCATACCCACCATGCACATCGAACCAGTTTTTTAGTTTGTAATCGAAGTCCGTGTCATTTGCGACGGTGCGAATTCCCAGATATTGGTAGTACAAGGCATTGGCCAGGCCGGTAGAATTGTTGAGCTGCAGATAAGTGCTGTCGCCATCGGTCCGGATGTTATAGAACGATGTGTGATTTGCAATGGTGAGCTTGCTGGTGGGAAAGAGGCTGACCGTCGCGTTGCCCGTGGCCACGGGGCGGCGCGCATCGCCGTACGTATAGACCTGCTGATTCGTTCCAACAGCGTTTTGATTGGTTAAGAAGGCGCGCCGGCTGCCGGTGTAGGTGAAGCGGCCGTTCAGGTCTATCCAACGGGCGTTTCTAAAAAGGGCGACTTGCCAATAGGGACTGGTTCCATGGTTTGCCTGGCCGGTTGAATCATCTTTGAAATCCTGCCAACCGTGGAGGAAATTCAGCGTCATACCCCACCATCGGACCTCACCGCCCAGCCGGTATTCGTTCTGTGTCTGGCGAACGTTGGTAAAAACCGGGATGAAGTCGCCAATCGAGGTGGTCGATGGAAACGTCGAGATCCCGGCGCCGTCCTGAGTATTGCGGCTATAGCCCAGGAAAATCTTGATTTTCGATTGAGGGAAGAGGGTGAGATTGTTGTCCTGGAGGGTAGTGGTGGTATCCAAGAGATTCTGGCCCTGGCCACCGTCGGTAGTGAGTCCAGGATTGAAGTAGTCGTTTTTACGCCAGAGGAGATTGTATTCGTAGATTCTGTTTTTTTGGACGCGGAGGCTGGCAGACTCGTAAGGGTCGCCGCCCAAGCCTTGTGTGCTGAAGACGAATTCGTCGAAAAGAGCGCTATGGCCGTCTTTCGAATTTAGTCCGATGAAACTGCTGAGAAGGCGAACGCCGCTGCCGAAGTTTTCGTCGCTGCGGTATTTGTTCTGGTTTCCGCTTTGGCTCAGGAAGCGATAGCCCGTCTCGAAAGAATTGACGACGTTGTAGTTTTTCCAATCGTCTCCGCGAGTGGGACCGACCGAATTCGGAGTGGGCGCGACGACTTGACCGAAAAGGCCGGCGGCGAACGGCAAGAAAACAAGCGCCCGTATCGTGAGTCTCATCGCAGGAAGAGGGGATCTGCGTTCGATCCATGAATACGCAGATGGCAATTGGTGCAATTCTGATATCGCGGGTCCGTCATGTTATGGGCGGGCGAGAGCATGGGTACGCCTGTTCCAGTGCGCCCGAAGGTGCCGACACCGTTATGGCATTCGAGGCACATGGTGAAAACGACGGGACGTTTCAGGAGACGCGAATTGGGAGACCCGTGCGGGGAATGACATATCTCGCAGCCTTCTACTCGGACGGGGGGATGCTCAAACGCAAAGGGTCCGCGCTTGTCGGAGTGACATTTCAGGCAGGCCTCCTCGTTCACTTGTCCTTGACTCACCATGGCGGGCCGAGCCGCCATGCGCCAGCTAGGTGAAGACGTGCCGTGGGGATTGTGGCAATCACTGCAGACCATGAATCCTTCGTTGACGCGATGTTTGAAAGGCATGGAGAACTGCGCGCGGATATCGGTGTGGCAGCCGTAGCAGAGTTCGGGCTCGCTTTTCGCCAGCAGAAATTTAGGCGTCGCGGCTTTGTGGATGGAGTGACATTGGGCGCATCCAACATCATTACGCGTGTGGACGGACCGATGGATGTTCGAGCGTGCGAGGCTCTCGGAATGACAGCGTAGACAGGCTTGCGCGGTTTCCTTTGGAGACAGCAGCGAAAAAGCGCGAATGGTGGCCTTGCCGCCGTGGGCTTTTACGTGCGCCTCACCGGGGCCGTGGCAGCCTTCACAACCAGTGTTTTCGGGCTTTTCCTTTTCGCTGGCGACGCTTTTGAAGTGCGCGTTTTTGTAAAAGCGGAACCAGACATCCGGGTGGCAGGTCTTGCAAACGGTACTTCCGACAAAGGCTCCGGAAGGTGTTTGGGAGAATACGGGTGCCGCCACAAATGCGAGCAGCAATACGAATTTCGTGGCGCTACACACGCCCGTAGCTTATGGTGTCGCGAGAGCGAGTGTCGTGCGCACCTTGTGAAGGTTTTGTAAAAGCAGGCGCATCCGCAAAGATCAGGTTACGCACGGCGGTTTCGAAGCGTTCCGTGGAGAATCGCGCGGCGGCCGCTTGGATGGCTTGGGGATCGAGGTGCGGCTCCTCGCGTTCGAAATCATCGAGCGCCTGAGCGAGATAATCATCGCCAGGATGGGGATAGAAGAATCCTGCACGTGGGTTTCGCTCGGGGACGCTTTCGAGGACGCCGCCTTTGCCAAGGGCGACCATGGGCTTGCCACTGGCGATCGCCTCGACCGGAACAATACCGAAGTCTTCTATGCCAGGCAAGATGACGGCGCGGCAACACGCGTATAGCTTGCGCAGCTCGGCGTCGGATACGCGGCCGCAAAATTCGATGTGCGGGCCAGCGATGCTTCGAAGTGATCGATATTCAGGACCCTGGCCGACAATTTTCAAACTCCGGTTCGTTTTTGAGAAACAGCGTACGGCATCGGCAACGCGCTTGTATGGCACCAGTTCGGAAACGATCAGATAGTAATCGGCGGCGGGTTCTGTGTAGAACGTTTCGACTGGGACGGGGGGATAGATAACGCTCGAGTCACGGCGATAGGCGCGCCAGATGCGGTTCCGCACGTTTTCGCTGTTGGCGATGAACTCGTCCACGCGGGCGGCGCTGGCATAATCCCAAAGACGCAGATAGTTCGTGAGCGGCATCATTAGGGCGCGTTTACACGTGGACCGCGTCCACTCGTGGAGGTAGGCGGGATAGAGGTCCCAGAGATAGCGCATTGGCGAGTTGCAATAGCAGATGTGGCGGGCGTGCGAGGAAACGAGAACGCCTTTGGCGGGGCCAGACTCGCTGCTGATGACTAAGTCGTACTCGCGGAGATCGAAGGCTTCGAGCGCCATCGGCATTAGCGGGAGTAAGGAACGATAGACGCGACGGAATGGGTTTAAAAATGACGAGCGAACTACTCGCGAGCGGATGAGCGGCGAGACGCGTTCAGGATCGTAGAAGAGCGTGTAAATATGGGCCTCCGGCAACAGACGGGCGAGTCCTTCGACGACGGTTTCGCCGCCTCGCATTCCTAAGAGCCAGTGGTGGACGATGGCGCAGCGCATTATGGGTTCACGTTTTGGGGATGGCCGGCTGCCAATTGGCTGCAGGTTGCCAACCGGCCCCACACAAGTAAGTCGGTTACTCTTCGGCGGTATGCGTCTAGAGTGTAGTTTGTCTGCCAGCACTTATGAGCCCGGTCAACGATGGCGTATAAGGAGGTCCGGTCCATGGTTAAGACAGTTGCGATTCGAGCAGTCAATCCGTGGGGCGCCGCTAGAAATCCGTTGACACCATCTTCTATGAGTTCAGGAATGCCACCGGAGGCGAAGGCTACTACAGGGACGCGCGCCGCGAAGGCTTCGAGGATGACGCGCGGCGCGGCGTCCAGAGGCGTGGATGGCACGACCAGCAGATCGAGATCGGCGAAGACGTTGGCGATGTCGTTTCGCCAGCCCGTAAATATGATGGGCAAGCCGGCACTGGCGTGAACGACGTTGTCGAAGTATTCGGTGTTCGAGAAGGACGGGGCACCGACAATTGAAAATCTGCAGTCGGGGAATTGGCGAATGAGCGAGTGAGCAGCGCGGACGAAAGCGAGTTGTCCCTTTTCAGGGTCGATACGGCCGATAACGCCGATGTGGCGCGGCTTGAAGGGCAGAGTCTTGTTCGGCGCAGCAAGTGGCGCCACACCGTTATGGAGGACGGACAACAAAGCGGCATCGATGTGCGGGGCGAGCGGTTCGGCCGCGAAGTGAGAACAGGCAAGGACGCGGGCACGAGAGAGACGCAGAGCGCGGCCGGCAACGAAAGCCGCTGCAGGTTGAGTGATGCGGTTGTGACAGTGAAAAAGCAGAGGCACGGATGTTCGGCGCACGGCAAGGGAGGCAGCGGGAAGAAGACGGGGACCGTTCACATAGACAAGATCGACATGATGGGCGATGAGCAAGCGTTGGATAGCCCGGCTCAAGCCGGGCAACTCAAGCGCATAACGCGCCGCATCGAACAAGGTTTTGCGGCCATTCGAATACGAACCCAGCGAGAGAGTATCGACGGCAAAATCGAGGTCGCGAAGTTTGGCGGCGAGAGGGCCATCGCCCGGCAGCGCCACACGCACGGTTGAACCGCGCTCGCGAAAAGCGGGTAACAAGTCAGCGAGAGCGAGTTGCCCGCCACCGAGGTTCGAGAACTGCTCGAGGCAGAGGATGCTACCAGGCATCTCTCCCTGTGAGGATTCGGGGAATGGTTGCAAGCAAAACCTTTAGATAAAGACCAAATGACCAGTGGCGGATCAGGAATAAGTCAAACCGGCGGCGCTGCGAATAGGTGAGCCGGCTGCGTCCTTTAACCTGCCAAAGGCCGGTAATGCCGGGTTTTCTGGCGAGGAGCTCGGCGGCGCTCGCACCATAATAAACGTCAATCTCGTTGGCGGTGAGCGGCCGTGGCCCGATGAGGGCCATTTCTCCGTGGAGGACGTGCCAGAATTGCGGCAATTCATCGATGGAGTATTTGCGGCACCAGGCGGCGAAGCGGCTAGTGACACGGCCATCGACCGGAGTCTTGGATTCAGGGAGAGTGGTGGCGGCCGGGAGTTTTTCAAGAAACTGAAATTTTCGAAATTCACGGGAGGCGGGAGTCCACATAGTGCGTAATTTTACAACCCAAATGAATCGGCCGCCTTGTCCGACACGGCGATGCGCAACCCAGGGCGAGCGGCGCGAGAGGATAGCAACGACCAGAGCGCTTAGCGCGAGCAAAGGAAGCAGGAGGACGAGCAGCGCGGCTGCCACAAATCGTTCTCCGGCGCTTGTGACCTTCCAGAGTCGACTTTGCGGCGGCGCTGATTCGATTGTGACGCTGAGTGTATTAATGGAAGCGTTTTGCGCACCCACCCTTGCTCCTTGAACTTAATGTGCGACCGGAAGGCTCTGACCACACGAGGTTGACATGTGCGTCAGGCCTCCGGTCTCGCACGAACCAACTTTCGTTAGCTCGCTATGACAGCTAGGCTAAGACAGAGAACGCCGAGGCGGTGTTCAGAAGCTGTAAAACTGTTGTAAATAGCGGGCAGCTTTAACTTTTAGTTATTTCCAGTGTGTGGTCAAACGGTGTGAAGCCGGTCAGGTAAACGCTTCGTCCGGGCAATTTCGGCAGCGCGCCGCGGAGTTGGGTCCAGCGGTGTTGCCCGATGCCGGGGCCGAAACGAAGGGAGGCGCCGGAGATCGAATATCTGGCATAGCCGCTCGAAAGAATTTCGTCGCAGCCTTCCAGTTTGCCGCCCTCCCGCAGATTGATTTCAACGGCGACGGGTACGCCGTCTGTGCCATCTGTCCGAATGCGCAGGCGGTAGCCCGTTGGGATCTGGAGCAGTTCCGCAGTTTGGTCAAGGGTGCAGTTTTCCGTCCGCTTGCGCCTGTTCCGAAGCTCACTCCAATTGGAGGATGTGACACGTAGTGGGGGGTCGAGCGGCTGATAATAACCGGCTTCAAGGCGTTGCCGAAGGATGTACCGACCGTCCTGCTTTTCGATGGAGGGCGCCAAGAATTGTCCTTTGCCGAAAAAGGCACTGGCGAAACGGACGCCCTCAATGACGGCGCCGCCGTTGCGAGTAGCAAAGAATTTGGGTTGGCCCGCGAGCAAGGTGGAACTTTCCAGACCGCGGCGGAAGCGGACGATTCCGAGCGCATTCATCTCGCGCGTGTAGTTATCGGGCGGAGGAATCGATGGCGGAAGGGCCTCCAGCATTTCCGGGTATTCCATCAGCATGGACAGGCTCGCGGCCGTGTCGGTGTAGCGGCCGGCGATGGCGGCGAAGCGGCCGTTCGAATCGTGAATGGCCAGATAGCGGAGAGGAAACCAATAGCCGCTCATATTGCCGCGAACGTTCTGGTCCTGACGCCGGGAAATTTCGGTGACCACTTCAAAATCGGAATGCAGGAGATAGAGCATCGATTCGAGATTCGTGCGAACGGGAGTGAGCAGTTCGGGGCGCTTCAGCTTTACCGCCATCACCAGAAAGGAGCGATCGCAGATGGGGTTGTAGACCGTAGTCGAGCGCTCAGTAAATTGGCCGTCGGCGTCCAGATCGATGCCTTCGGCGAGCCATTGATCGATGCGGCGGACATAAGACGGATCGGGGAAGACTTCGTTGATTTGTGCGAGCGCGGAAGAGACGACCCAGCGATGATTCGGGGTGTGGATTCCGCCGATGACCATGCCGGCAGCCGCCTTGCGAAGAAAGGGTTCAATGAGGGCGAGCAGTTCGCGCTCGCCAGAACGCGAAGTCAGGCAGGCAGCTGTCGCAACGCTCCAGGCGGTGAACGCAGCATCCGGGGCGGAGTCGAAATTCGTGTCGAGATAGTCTACGAGGCCGTCGGGGTGCTGGGTGCGCGTGAGGAAGTCAGCGGCGAGTTTGATCCGCTCGAAGAGCAGGGCGCTCTTGTGAAAGCGCGAACCCTGATAGAGATAGGCAGCGGTACAGGCTTCGATCCAACCGGCAGCGGGTTCGGGATTGAAGATGCCATGGGCGTTCGGGACGCAGCCGTAGCCACGGCTGGCGGGATCGGTGACCTGGGCGGCGAGCCCGCGATCGATGTATTCATCGTGGCGGCGCACCAAACCGGCGTCGATTTGCGTTTTGCCGAGCGCCAATGAGGCGCCGGCGCCCAGTACCGTAAGCGCACCTCTGCGCGTAATCCGCATACTGACAGTGTCTCCAAAGGCGCGGTTTAATAGTTTATAGTTTGAGTATCCCTTGACCAATCTGCCCAATCTGCTGACACTAGTGCGGATCTTCCTGGTTCCGCTGCTGGTGGCTGCCCTGGTGCAGCAGAATTTTCAGATTTACTGGGGCGCGCGGGTTCTGGTAGCGAATGACTTCTTTGCGCTGATCGTGTTTTTGGCCGCGGCGCTCACGGACCTGCTCGACGGCTATCTGGCGCGGCGGTGGAAACAAGTGACAACGGTAGGAACGCTGCTCGATCCGGTAGCCGACAAGCTGCTAGTTTCAGCAGCCTTGATTTCGCTGGTAGAAATCCGTTTGCTGCCGGGGTGGATGGTGATTCTGATCATCAGCCGGGAATTTGCGGTTTCGGGATTGCGCGGCATCGCGGCGGCAGAAGGCTATACCATTCGCGCTAGCGAACTTGGCAAATCGAAAATGATGCTGCAGGTGATCGGTGTAGCGCTGGTCCTGTTATCGATGCGGTGGCATGCACTGCGGCCGTTCGCCTTGACCGCCATGTGGGCGGTGGTGATATTCGGCTTGGCTTCGGCAGTGGATTATTTCCGCAAGTTCTGGCGCAAAGTCGACACCGGGATCAAACTGCGGCGGCGCAACGAACTCATCATGATGGAACGGCAAAAACGCCGTCTGCAGCGCGCTCAGAGAGGCCAAGAAGAGAAGGCTGCTATTCGCCGCTCGGGTTAACAGTTCCGAGCTGCGGCTGGACGGCGCCCGGTGTTGGAGTTACGATTTCCCGATAGCCTTCCACAGTGAACTCAATCGTGCGGACCTGGCCGCGCTTACCCAAAGCTCCTATAGCCTTACCGTTAAACGAAACGTTCACTCCGCCGGCATTTCCAATGTGAATGCGGGCACTATCCTGACTGTCCAGAGTCGTTGTGGCGGAAGTTTCGAGAACACCCTTATAGGCGGGCTTGCCGTCGGAGGTGAGAGAGAGCCAAGTCGGCTCGATCGCAGACAGCTCGAGATGGATGGGACTTTCGATTTTCGGAGCCGCGGGAGGTGGAGGAGCCACCGGAGCCGCCGTCGCCACCTGAGAAGGACGCTGGGCGGCGAGCACGACCGGGGCGATGCGGCGGTGCCGGTCGACCGGAGGATGCTGGTAGAGACCATACAAACTGGAGCAGGCAACCACGACGAGGATCAATGCGGCTACCGGGTACATCCAGCGAAAATCGCGACGGACATGGGGCGGGATAACGGTACCCGTGCGCACAGGGACGATATCGGCCTGACCCGGCATCAGAGGTTCGGGAATGGAATGGGAAGCAGCGCGCACATCCGCAGCCATGGCAGCGTAATCCAGCTTAAGTGCTTCTGCATATTGGCGCACGAAACTACGGTAAATAAAGGGCGAACCGATCTTGGTCAATTCGTCCGATTCGATAGCTGACAAATTTTTTAGAGTGATGCGCGTCCCAGCGCTGATGGCCTCAAGCGTCTGCCCCTGCGCGACCCGCGCTTGACGAAGCCTCGTTCCAACCGACTGCATGTTTTACCAGATTTTCCTGGGTATAGCCCCTGTAAAGTTAATAATACGACAGAATCTTTTGTTATCCGGATGGCTGCTTAGCGGCACAGATTCCTCGCCTATCCTATTAGGACAAATGCACAAGACTAATCGGCTCAAACGCTTCAGACCTTTACCTCGGTTGTTACTTACGGCACTTTGGTTTACCGTGGCGGGTCTGGCGGCGTCGCCGTTTCGCGGTGCGGCGGCACTGGCGGACACCCGTCGGGCGGTCACGTTTGGGGAGCGCCCGTCCGGCTCGGCGGAGAACCGACGCCAACGGGCCTGGATCCTGGAGGAGGTGAAGCCGCTCGGGGGCGAGGTGACGGTAGATTCATTCACTGCCCAAACTCCGACCGGACCGATAGAAATGGCGAATATCATTCTCAAGTTCCGAGGGACCAGCGGCAAGGCGATCGCCGTCAGCGGCCATTACGATACGAAGAAAATTCCGATGGTGCATTTTGTGGGCGCTAACGATGGCGGATCCTCGACGGGCTTTCTACTCGAATTCGCTCGTGCCGCCGCAAAGCAGAAGCATCGGAACGATTTGCTGGTAATTTTTTTCGATGGCGAAGAAGCGGTGCTGGCGAACTGGACCGACACCGACAGCCGTTATGGCAGCCGTCATCTGACAGAGAAGTGGTCGGCGGACGGAACTCTCTCTCGCTTAATCGCGCTAATTAACGTGGATATGGTCGGCGACAAGAATCTGGATCTCGCCGATGATGAGAATTCTTCTTCACGGCTGCGATCGATGGTGAAGAAGGCCGCGGCGAAGCTCGGCTACGCTCATTATTTTCTTGAAGGATCCGGAGCAATTGACGACGATCACAAGCCTTTTGCGGATGCGGGTGTGGAGGTGCTGGATGTGATCGATCTGGATTACGGACCAAACAACAGCTATTGGCACACGGCGCAGGACACGCTCGATAAATTGAGCGCGCGAAGTTTGGAGGTGGTTGGGGATTTGGTTTTTGAGCTGGTGAGGGAACTGGATGGTTAGCGGAAGTTGTCGACGATCATTACATTTCGCTTCGGATCGACGCCTCACACTGAAGAGGAACGTCGTCCGGTCGGGCGACATAGTGAAATCACCCGTGAAGTCCTTGATGGATGCGATCTCTCGGCTTTTGCCGGTGGCGAAGTCATGAAATCGAATCGCCCAAGTCCCGGCAGCCGTTGAGGGCTGGACATATTAAACTCCGCCTTCTATTACCTTGGAATTCTCTGCTGTGCGGAAGTCAACAAAGTGTCTTCGAGTAGCTCCGCGGGCTCCTCGACAGTACAAATCGCCCAGTAAGCCGCCAATCAGCAGTGGCTTAGCTCGATAGCTCCTTTCCGTCTGCAGCGGCTATGGCGCACGAAATTGGCCGTGTGCTACTGGGCTCGACGGAGCATTCCTCATAAGGAATCATGAAGGGTCGCTGGGGCCCGATGGAATTTAGCCTCTTGGCGTGCGAACGTCTTCAATTCGCCCCCCGCGGATGCGCCGGGTTTGCGGGCCGGCGTCGCGGGCCGCTTGCCGGCCCAGCGCAGGTTAGCAACCTGTGCCGCACCGGTTTGTCTAACTTCCGGACTAGCTATTGGATAGATCTTTCAGCAAGCGATCCGTTCTTCAATCGTTTAGCTCGATAACTCCTTTGCATCCAGAAATTAGATCTGATCTATGGATCTGCCCGCTGATTTAGCGCAGATTATGGGGCGTCGTGAAACGACGCCTGACGCTCGGAGTGACGTTCGCACTACTTTGCGGCGGCGAAACTTTGAGGATCCGGGTTTACGATCTGGCGCATACACCAGCCGGAACTATCGAGCATGCGTCCGAGACGGCCGGGCAACTATTGGCCGAAACGGGAGTAAAGGTGACCTGGGAGATGGGCGCGGCGGGCTCCGAGGAAGGCCACTTAGCCGATTGGAGTCCGGGGTCCACACCCGACCAGCGCGGCTACCTGGTAGTGAGATTAGTGCGGGGACCGCCGACCGACCTTCCGGAACCCCATCTCGGATTCGCCTTACCGTACGTTTCGCGAGGCGCGCATGCCACGGTCTACTACGACCGAGTCGAGAAATTGTTTTTCAGCACGAAGGCCCTGCCGAGGATTGGCAGCCTGGTGGGCGCGGCTATGGCGCATGAGATAGGACACGTGCTGCTCGGCTCGGCGAAGCATTCCCCGAAAGGAGTGATGAAAGCAAGCTGGGGGCTCGAGGAGTTTCGGCTCTTAACTTGTAAGAAGCTTCACTTCACGCCAGACAACGCAGCGGCCTTGCGGGCAGGGGTGGCGGGCCGATTGGGAACGGGCCGTAAGTTTGCAACCTGTCCACCGCTTGGACGTTTCAGTTCGGCGTCGATCAGCGGCTTCAGAAATTGCAATTGGATCGCGCCGTTGTAGCGCTGGCCATTGATGAAGATGGTAGGCGTGCCTTCGACATTGGCGCGCTCGCCGTCCTCGACGTCTTTGGCGATGGCGTCGGTGACTTCTTTCGATTCCATGTCCTTTTCGAAGCGGGGAACGTCGAGGCCGGCGGCTTTGGCCATGGCAATCAGGTTCGGTTTCGAAAGATCGCGATGGTCGAACATGGCGTCATGCATGGCCCAGAACTTGCCTTGCTTATGCGCGGCGAGGGCGGCCGTGGCGGCGCCGTATGCTTGCGAATGAGTTTCCAACGGGTATTCCTTGAAGATCAACTTCACCTCTTGCGGAAAGGCTTTCAACAGCGAGTGGATCTCGGGCGTTGCGGCGATGCAGTAGGGGCACTGAAAATCGGAGAACTCGACGACGGTAATGGGCGCTTTCGCGTCACCGATTACGGGCGCACCGGCGACCGGAATCTGCACAGGATCGTCGAGGACTTTACCCGGGCCTTCCGGATGCGCCCAGCGGGAGCCGTTGGCCGCGGCGATGGCTTCGGCTTCGCTCTTACCTTGTTTCACTGCGTCTATAACCGTGGCGGCTAGACCGGTGCTGTAGGAGCAGGACGGATCTTCTATGCGGCACTGCGCGAGTTTCATACTGCAGCCGCAGGTGCAGCCTTGCGATCGCAGGATTTTGAGAACCGTGTTTTTTTGCGCAGCGGTAAGACCTTGCAGGTTTACACCGGGCAAAGCGTCTGTCGTCTGCCATTGCTGGCCGAGAATAAGGCTGGCGCCCAGCAGAGAAAGAAACAGGATTCGCGGGAAAAAACCGCTCATCCTTTTATTGTAGGGCCTGCACTAGAGAGGCTTTTGTTTCCACGCGCTGATCAGGAGAGGCCAGCGGACATAACAGTCCGCCAGAGCCGGGCCGCCAATCTGCTCGCAAAACCAATCGCTGCGTTCTTTGGTGGTCAGGCCGAATTTGAAAGCAAGCGGCAGAACGCTGCGATAGACGGCGGTTAGCATGTAACAGCTCGTGTTCATCGGAAGAAGGACACCGGCGACATCGGTGCCATCGGGGCGGCCGATGCCCGCCTCGACAAAGAGCTGCGGGAGCCGCAGGCCGATCCGTTCGTCCAGGGTAGCTTTCTGGCAGACACCGGACCATACAGTTTTGAATTCAGCGAACACTTCGTGGGCAGGCTCGGCATCGATCGCTTTGGTGTCATAATCCTGAATCACAATGCGGCCTCCGGGTTTGAGCCATCCGTAGAGACGGCGCAGGGCGTCAACCGGATTCCTCATGTGAAAGAGCAGGAGACGCGCGAACACCAGATCGAAAGGAGCTTCGTCTATTTGCTCGATGTGCAAGAGATCGGCGTTAAGGAAGCGGCATTGCCGGAGACCGGCGCTGTTCAAAGCCGCAATCGCCTCGGCACCGATATTGGCGTCAGTGTCAATACCAACCACCGTTCCGGTTGGACCGGTGCATTGGGCCATCAGCCGCATGACCTCGCCGGGACCGCAGCCGGCATCGAGGCAGCGCATTCCGGGTGCGATACCGGCGCGTTCCAGCACTGATCTTGTCATCGGCTCCCAAACCTGGGCCTGACGTTTGAGCCGCGCATACTCTTCACTTGTCCTACCCATGATGTAGGTGGGGCTTTCGGCGGCAACTGGATTGGCACTCATCGATATCCTCCGTGTTGGAAAAGAACCCGTACCATAATGTCCGGCCTGAAGAGGAGCGAGGGCCGCGCCAGCATGTGCAACACGCGCAGGAAGCAGGCGCGGATGCGTGTGCTTCGGAGCGAGAGCTCAAGGACGCTGTCGATGTAACGCTGCGTCAGACGTGTTTTGAAATCCAGAGCGCAACCTTCGGCACCAGGGTAGCGAACATCCTCGCTCGTAGCAAACAGCCAGGCGGGTTGCATCTGGCGAGCCAGGCGGCGTTGAAAACGATCCAATCGCCCGCTGCGAAGGCAATCCTCTAAAAGCACAGCCGCCATAGCGGCCGTAGTCATGCCCTGCCCGTAGACTGGATGGAAACAACAGGCGGCATCACCGGTAACCAGCAATCCAGCGGGCATCCTGGTCCGCTCCGTAATGGCGCATACGATTTTGTGTTCCGCGGTGTGAGTGGATGCCAGAAAGCGGTGATGAGTTGGCAATCACATCGTAAATACCGGGATTGGGAAGGGACTTGGCGAAAGCGGCGAAACCGGCTTCCTCCACTGGAGGATAGTCCCTGCCCCCTCCTGCGAGCGTTACCATCCAGCGGCTCCCTTCGATGGGAAATGCCAGACCGGTGCGGCGCAATTCCGGCGGGGCGGCCTGCGAAAAGGCGATTTCCCAATCGCGGTAAAAGCCCGGCGCGGCGGGTCCAGGTTCTCTACGGTACAGGCGGCTCGCATAGGCCAGGTGGCCGTCGACTGCGGTCTCGGGCGGAGGGTCGTATTTCAGCGCTTCGAGCCATTGAGGAAGACGGGAGGCGCGACCTGTGGCATCAATCACCAAATCAGCGGAGATAGATTCATCAGGCGCGAGGCGTACGCCGGTCACGCGGCGCCGACTGTCATCCACAGTGAGTCCAGCGGCGGAGACACCTTCGCGCATAGTGACAGCTAGTAATTGTGCGACGCGGCGGCGGACAGTCCATTCGAGGCGAGGGCGGCTGACAGCGAGGAACGGCAAACCGCTCGCGAAGCGAGGCGCCCATCCCGCCGGTGTGAACCAGTGGAAGTCGCCAGCGCTGTCAAGCAGCATGCCGCCCTCGCCGATTAGCCCCTCCGAGAAGCCGGGGAAAAGCGAATCGAGAATTTGCAGGCCACGCAAAAGCAAGACGTGGACATGGTGGGCCTGGGGTACGCCCGAATGTGGGATCGAAGGGCTCGAGCAGATGTCCCGTTCCAGAACGATGACGCGATCGAAGCGGTCGGCCAGGACACGAGCGGCCAGGAGTCCCGCCAGGCGGCCACCCATAACTACGGCGGTTTTTGACATAATGCGTAGTCAAGTCTAAGGCGAAGCACAACCGAAATCCTAAAGTTTCGGTAAGACTGGGGTAAGAATAGCGGCGGGTTGGCGCGATGCAGGGAAAATTCCCGTCAGTCGGGTTTCCACCATTCCGTTTGGACTATACAAACGAATGCCTGTGGCGTGCCGGAATGCGGATCGATCTGACTCCGAAAGCATTTTCTGTTCTCAAAGAGCTGGTGAATGCAGGCGGAGAACTTGTCACGAAAGAACGCCTGCTTGACACCGTATGGGCGGAAACATTTGTGGGAGACGCGGTGCTGAAAGTGTCGGTCGGCGAGATCCGGCGTGCTTTGGGTGACGCGTGCCGCGAACCGAGATTTATCGAGACGGTTCACCGGCGCGGCTATCGATTCATTGCTCCACTCGAAAACCCGGCAAAAGAACCGCCTGTGGGTTCGGGTTTTGTCGCCCCGGTGACGCACTATGCCCGGAGTGGGGACGTGAACATCGCCTATCAAGTGCTGGGTGACGGCCCACTCGATTTGATTTTCGTGATGGGCTGGATTTCGCATCTAGAGTATTTCTGGACGGAGCCATCCGTCGCGCGATTCCTGCGTCGCTTGGCTTCGTTCTCACGGTTGATTCTCTTCGATAAGCGCGGGACCGGGTTGTCGGATCGCGTTCCTTTGTCACAGCTTCCAACGCTCGAGCAGCGGATGGACGATGTGCGGGCCGTGATGGACGCGGTGGGCTCCGAGCGTGCGGCCATTTGCGGGGTTTCGGAAGGCGGAATCATGTCAGCGCTCTTCGCGGCAACATATCCGGACAAGACGCTGGCATTGATCATGATCGGCCCGTATGCCAAACGCCTCCGGGATGAGACATATCCCTGGGGACCTACCAAGGCGGAGCGGGAAGCTTTTTACAAAGAAATTCTTTGCGATTGGGGCGGCCCTGTCGGATTGGAGGAACGTGCGCCATCGGTTGCGCAAGATCCCCATTTCCGAGATTGGTGGGCGACCTACTTACGGATGGGCGCGAGTCCGGGCGCGGCGCTCGCGCTGACCCAGATGAATACAGAGATCGATGCACGCGAGGTACTGAAGAACGTGCGTGTTCCGGCGCTGGTATTGCACCGCAGCGGCGATCGTTGCCTGCTCGTCGAGGAGGGGCGCTATGTAGCTTCATTGCTACCCAACTCGCGATTTGTGGAGCTACCCGGTATCGATCACTTGCCTTTCGTCGGCGATTCGGATTCCATCGTCAATCAGATGGAAGAATTCCTGCTAGGCCTTCGACTGACACAGGGACCGGACCTCGTGCTCGCGACGGTGTTGGAGGTTCGCTTCTTTCAGGCCGGTTCTGATTATGGGGCGGGACTGGCGGATATTTCTCCTGAGCTCAGTAAGTCGTTGGCCGTTGACCTGCGGCGCGAAATCGAGTGGTTTCGGGGAAACCAGATTCAATTAGATGGCTCGCCGCTCGCGTTGTTCGATGGACCCGCGAGGGCTATTCGCTGCGCGTGCGCGATTGCCGAGCGAGCATCGTGGCGGGGTGTGACTGTAGCGGCAGGGTTACACACGGGTGAATGCGATTCGAGCGGGGCACGGCCCTCCGGGATCGCCGTGCGGGTCGCCGAAAGAATTGTCCACGCCGCGGAACCGGGGGAGATTCTGGTTTCGAGCACGGTATCGGATCTGGTGGCCGGTTCGGGAATTGAGCTTCAGCCGCGCGGCGCGTTGGAGTCCGGAGAGTTTTTAAGTACCCTCCAATTATTTGAGGTTCGCCGCTCTTCCACCTTTGCGGCAAGCGCGTTGCGATAGCCCTGCCGCGCTCAGGCGCGTTCCTGATAGCTGCCGTCGGATGTACTCACTCGAATTTTTTCGCCTTGATTGATAAACGGCGGCACTTGCACTACCAGACCTGTATCCATGGTGGCGGGCTTGGTAACGTTCGATACAGTGGCGCCCTTGAGACCCGGCTCAGTTTCAACAACGGTCATCTCCACGCTAGGGGGAAGCTCTACGCTAATCGGTTTGCCTTCGTAGAATTCGATGTTCACTTTGAGCTGCGGGATGAGATACATGACGCCATCGCCGAGAGTGTCCTTGGTGAGATGCATCTGCTCGAAGGTCTCGGTGTTCATGAAGTAGAAGTATTCGCCGTCGTCGTACAGGTACTCCATCTCCTGTTCGTCGAGGGCCACCCGCTCGACTTTGTCTTCGGAGGAGAAGCGGTGCTCCATCATCGACCCGGAACGAAGGCTCCGCATTTTGGCCTGCACGAAGCCGCGCAAGTTGCCGGGCGTGCGGTGGACCATGCTGAAAACGGAGTAGAGTTCGTTGTTAAACTTCACCACCATGCCGGGGCGCAATTGTGTCGCTGCAATCATTTGGATTAAGAACTACCAGCTTATCAGCGCCCCGGAACCTACTTGTCAGCGCTCGGCTTGGCAAACCTTGCCTTCGATATTCGATCCGGCACGCCACATGCCGGCGGCATCGGCGGCACCCGAGAGCCGCTGCTTCTTGCCCGTTCCAAAATTGAGACTCTGGCCGGGTTTTAACCGCCACAGGATCGCCGATTCTTCTTTGAGACGGGGTAGTTCAAGACATTGTTCGGTTGCTGGGATAAGCGTCAGCTTGCCGAAAGTGGCGGGCGAATCGCGCCAGTTGGGCGGGCAATTTCCTTCCTCCACGCCGTGAGTGGTAATCCGGATGTAGCAGCTATCCGGCTCCCAATTCGAACGCGCGAAGAGGCGGCCATGCGTATCGTAGACCCAAGGGTCCAAATTCTGATAGCCTACACCCGGCAAATACGGATCGGCCCACAACATTTCATAAGTGACTCCCGGACCCTCGCGAATCGTTTGCCGGCCAGAGATGGCCCATCCCTGCAAATATTGAGAACTGGCGAGATTCGGGTCCAGGCCGATCAGCGCGAGCGCGGCCAAATGTACCTGTGGATCCGGGCGCTCGAGTTGGCCAGGCTTCATACCCAGCAGCAACTCGGCCGGCAATTGCGAAAAGAATTCGCGGTCCTCTTCTCGCAGGTCCGTCTGCGCCGCCGTGCGTGCCACCGAGAAAAATTCACACGCCGCATATAATTCCGCGGCATCCTCGAAACCACCGCTGGTCAGCCAGGGGATGAGAGTCTTCTTGCTCTCTTCGATGAGCGGCGCAATGCTCTCTCCGTTGACGAGTTTTGAAAATGCGTCATCGCGAAGGGCTTTGGCATCCCGCACGGTGTTAGGGGAGCAGGAGGCGGCCTTGAGTTTATCGCGATCTTCTTGCCGCACGAGGAGAGAGCACCAATCGAGAACTAGCGACACCTGGCGGCGGTCGCAAGGATGCGCGAGAGCCCACGCGATGGCCTCTTTTCCGCGCGCTTCATCCTGGGTCGCGGCGAAGTAAAGAGCCAGTTCAAAGCCGCGCTCCGGAGAATCCGGCGCGGTCTGGACGCGGGATTCGAGAGCTTGCCAGCGTGTAGTTTGACGGTCGCGGTCCCGTTTCAGCCTCCTCGCGCGTTGCGCGGTTAGCAGTAGTTGGGGAGACTGCGCCGCTGAATCGGCGAGAAGCCAACCGGCCGCCACCACCAGCAGTAATACCGCAAGACCCTTCCGCAACCCAATTATTGTTTCACAACGGCTGAAACGTCCGACCCTTAGTCCTTCACTAGAAAGCACAAGAGAACATTCGGAGGAGAAAAAATGTTCGGTTCTAAATTCTTATTTTCCCTAGCCGCGCTTGGCGCGTGCTTACCGGTAGTTGCCGCAACTGTGAATGTTGACCTGAGCGGCGCGACTACCGGAACATCCATCACCGCCCCAGGCGCAAGCTTTGCGCAGACATTTGCAGGCCAAACAGTTTCCGGAACTGGAATTACGGGCAGCCCATCCTCTCCACTGGCTCTGCAGCCGGCCGGCACGCTTCAGGTAACCGCCTGGGATCCCGGAGTTTCACCGGCTTCCAATTCGATCCTCTCGCAGCCGGACAATCAAGGGCCGCTATCGATCCTGCTCGATTCGGATGCCGACAGTATTACCTTCACCAGCGGCTCAGCAGACGGCGGAGCCCCCCTCAGTCTTCGTTTCTTCGATGGCAATGGGACGCTCGTCGACAGCCTCTCGCCAATCCTGACTGCAGGCTACAACGTCTATAGCTTCTCGAGTCTGCCGGTATTTCGAGGATTGACGATCTTCGACGACAATGACGAGGCGGGACTGCGTTTTCAGAATATTTCATACAACGCAGTGGCCGGGACCGCAACACCCGAGCCGGCGTATCTGCCGGTTGCCGGATTGCTGCTGATCGGATTGCGTTTCCTTCGCCGCAAACGCTAGCGTGGAAAATCAAACCCAGATTTTTCACCGGTTCGGTAACGCTACCGCGTTTGACTGAACCAGGCATGAGGGCCGTTCTCGGAGGCGGCCCTCATTTTTTCTGCGCGCGTTCACTGAATTGGTTCCGGGGTCGCGGCGCCGTCGGCCCGCGGGTCCGACCCAGCGTAGTTTGTTCCGGTTTTCGAGTCGTGCAGAATCGCTTGGCCGCGGCCCATTTCGAGCGTGAAACCCCGCCGTATACGAATCTCGTGGCCCCATTCGGAAAGCTGTTGCAAGGTGGCGAGAGGGACGCGGTCTTCGATCGAGACATCGCATCCCTTGGCGGAGCGTTTTGTCCAGCGCGCGGTTTCGAGCGCTTCCTGGACATTCATGCCGTAATCGACAACGTCAGATACAAACTGTGCATGCGCGAGAGGCTGATTGGGGCCGCCCATGATGCCAAAGCCGATATGGGCGTCGCCCCGCTCCATGAAGGCAGGGATGATGGTGTGGAACGGCCGCTTACCGCCAGCGAGGACATCCGGATGGTGAGGATCCAGCGTGAAACCGAAGCCGCGATTCTGCAAAACGAATCCCATTCCGTCGACGGCGACGCCGGAGCCGAAAGCTTCCGCCACACTTTGAATCCAGCTCACCATGTTTCCGGCGTGATCGACGACGGTGAGGTAGGTCGTATCACCATTCACCGGCCGACCCGGAGGCACGTCGCAATTGGCTTTGTGCCGATCAATGAGCGCGGCGCGCTTGCGGGCGTAGTCTTTCGAGAGCAGACCTGCGACCGGAACATCTGAAAAGTGAGGATCGGCATCGTAGCGATATAGGTCGGAATACGCGAGCTTCATGGCTTCGATGCGCTTGTGCATTTCGTCAGCGTCGAGTGGTGAACCGGATTTCGCGGGAACGGTCTCCATGATGTTCAGCATTTCGAGCGCGGCCATTCCCTGCCCGTTGGGCGGCAACTCATAGACCTTCCAGCCGCGGTAATCGATCGAGACGGGCGTAACCCATTCGGAAGAGAACGAAGCGAGGTCTTCAGCCGTCATGGTTCCGCCTTGACGACGCGATGTGCTGAGAATTGCTTCGGCAATCTCGCCTTTATAGAAGGCGTCACGCCCTTGATCGGCGATGAGGCGAAATGTTTTCGCGAGGCCCGGATTGCGGAAAATCTGGCCGACTTGCGGGGGCTTTCCACCCGGAAGAAACACGCGCCCCGATTCATCGGCGCGTTGAATCTTGTCGAGACTGATTGGATCGGACCACGATCCCTGGATGATTTCGGTAACCGGAAATCCTCGCTCGGCATAGAGAATGGCCGATTGGAACAACTCCTTCCAGGAAAGTTTCCCGTAGCGCTTGTGCATTTGCGCCCAGCCATCGACCGCGCCGGGAACGGTGACGCTTTGAATGCCTTTCGTCGGCATGGTCTGGTAACCGGCCTTTCGCAGGAACTCCGGAGTGAGAGCCTTGGGGGCTGGGCCGGAAGCGTTCAGGCCTGTGAGCTTGCCGGTACTCGCATCCCAGTAGAGGCAGAACATGTCTCCCCCGGGACCATCCATCATTGGTTCAGTTGCCGCGAGCACGGCATTAGCGGCGATAGCCGCGTCAACGGCGGAACCTCCACGGGCGAGAATTTCGGCGCCTGCTTCCGAGGCCAGAGCTTGACTCGTGGCCACAACGCCTTGCTGCGTGATGACCATCGATCGACCGTAGTTGCGGCCCTGTGCGGAGAGGAGCGCCGCCAGCAGCACATAGAGAGAAAGTATTTTCATTTGCCGGGTAGATATTGGCGTATTGTCCATTATTCCGCCGGGAGAGGGCCGGTTGCCAACCGGCCCGCAGCTTGCCAAGCCCTACAAGGGCCGGGCTGTGGCAATGCTGTTTCCCTTAGAAAGTCATTTTCAACGCCAACCGAAATTGGCGCTGATCCTGAGCGGCGCTGGTAATAACCAGAAAGTTCCCTGACGACACGTTCGAGGCAGGAGCCGCAAAATGCGCCGTATTCGACAAGTTGTAGGATTCGGCCCTGAATTGCAGGTGGAATCGCTCGGTAATTGGGAATGTCCGGAACACACTAGCGTTTAAGTTGAAGGTGGCCGGCGCACGCAGGATATTGCGTCCCGCGGTACCGAAGCGGACGGCACTGACGGGGGCAAAGGCATTCGGATCGTAGTAAGGATGGCCGGGCCCGATGCCGCCCAAGTTCGCTACCGTAGGCAGAACCTGGTCCGCAGTCTGCGTGTTGTTGGGAGCATTGAGCGAGGCGCCGGAGGCAGTGACCGTGAACGGCAGGCCGGAGTATGCGCTAAACGTGCCGTTCACTTGCCACCCACCTAACAGATGGGACAGGAAGCCGGTTTGACCGTACGGTTTGTTCTTACCGAATGGCAGCTCGTAGACCGCCGCAATCTGGAAATTATTCGGTACGTCGTAACCGGCCAGCGCCTCGTTTCTATGTATCATTGGCGCGTAGTTGAAGAGAAGAGCAACGCGGCCGTCATCATCGACCATGTCAATGGCTTTCGAATACGTGTAAGCGCCCTTGATGAGCAGGCCGCTTGCAAAGCGCCGATTGATGGCGATTTGGAGCGCGGTGTAATGGGAACTGAGCCAGCCGTCCTCAAACAGCGTGGAAACTTTGCGGCCAAGCGATGCAGCTAAGGGAAGCCCGCCAGTACCGCTACCAGGAGAACCGGCGTTCAACTCGTGATCTGCAAACTGGTGGGTCGTGGAGGTACCGACAAAAGCCGCACTCACTATGAATGCGGCGGGGAGTTGCCGTTCGATCGTGAAGTTATACGACTGGATATAGCCACGATTGAGCAATCCCGGGAACGGACTGCGGCTAATGACAGTGCTGGTGGGTACGGGAGCGACGCCCGAAGAAAGATCAGGAACTGAGACGGGTGGAATTCCGGTTGAAAGAGAACCAAACGCAGTGAAGCTATTCAGACCCGGAAAACTCTGTGGAATGGTCAGCGGATAGGGATCGCGGAATACGCGCGACATGGGAAGCGGATCATAACTGATTCCGTAGCCCAGGCGGATTACAGTTGCGTCGTCCAGCCGGTAAGCGATACCGACGCGCGGCGCGAACATCTTGTGACTTATCGTCACGCCGGCGTTCTCGTCATTGCTGCCAACACCGCCGATGAGGACCTGATTGGTGTCAAGGTCGAAACGGCCAAGACCGGTGTGAGAACGCTTCACAAGCGGGTATAGTTCATAGCGCAGCCCGAAATTCAACGTCAGTTTGCGAGAGGCTTGCCAACGATCGCGCACGTACCAGCCGTACTGCCACTCGCGGCCTGTCATCTTGATGTTCTGAAGAGTTTTTCCTGTGGATTGATCGAGGCCGAGCAGAAACGCGGCGTAGGCATTGAATTGATTGGGCGCTGTGCCACCGCTCAGGGCGGTAACGCCGCCATCAAAGGTGAATGATCCGCGGGGACCGAAAGAGCCCGCCTCGGGCTGCCACTGATTAAGCTGATAGTGAATCAAGTCGAAGCCGAAGCGGATCTCATGCGCGCCGTGCGTCCAGGTCATGTTGTGGCTGGTGGTCCAGCTCTGGTCATTCCGATAGAACGGAATGTAATTCGCCACCTGGCCGAAGCTGCTGAAGCCGGTGATGTTGAAAATCGGAAAGCCGCTTTGCCGGATGTCGGGTCCATTGGTGCCGGGAATTCCGAGATCGAGGCCGATGTTCTGGCCAAAAAAGCTGTCGGTGCCATGCTGGCCCATGCGATTGAAGCCGAGCACTTCATCGAGCAGAAGATTCGGAGTAATGATCCAGCTATGGCCGATAGTCGGTACTTGAATCAGTGTCGGTGCCGTTCCCGCGCCGTTGCCGTTGCAAAGGCCGGTGCCACCTGCCGCGCCCAGACTAAACGGGCAGATCACCGAAGCGTTCATCGCGCTATATTTGCCGAAAAGATGATAGTTCGAGGTGGGATTCCAATCGATTTTGCCGTCGAAGTTATCGCGATTCAGCACTTGCGTGCCAGAGCTGAAGTAGTTTGAGCTGGTTCCCGGCTGGTTTGGCAACGGGATCAAGGCCTGTAGTTTTTGCGCGATGGGGCTGATGCGGCTCGCGGGGATAACATTGTTGCTTTGAATGAGAGATCGCCCTTTGCCGTTCACATCGCCGGTGTTCGGGTCGTAAATCGCGGTATTGTAGGGACCGAAATTTCCGTTTCGCTGATCAATAGTCGGGACGGTAGACAGCATTGAATAGTTGGTGCGTTCCCGTGTGCCTTCCCAACTCCCGAAAAAGAATAATTTATTTTTGACAATGGGACCACCTAACGTGCCACCGTCGATGTTGTGAAGGCTAAAGGGTGTCCCCTGGCCGTAGTAGAAGTAATTGCGGGCTTGCAGGTGGTGGTCATCCCAGTAGGCAAAGGCGACTCCATGAAAGGTATTGGTTCCGGACTTGGTATTTACAGTGGTGGCCGCGCCTCCGGCCATTCCCTGCTCCGCGTCGAAGCTGCTGGTGGTCACATTGACGGTTTCAATGGTCTCTTCCGGTGGCACATACGCGGTTACGTGTGGGAGCCAGACGAAGACGTCGGCCGCGCCATCAATGCGGGTGTTGTTGTTGTTGCGGTTCGTACCGTTCACATTGGTGCTGAGTGAGCGCTGCGGGGTATCCGTGATGGAATTGGTGAACTGGGCAGGAGTGGCGCCGGGAACAAGGTTAATGAGGCTTTGGAAGTTCCGATAGTTCGGCAGGGGTAAATTCGCCATCTCACGAGGATTCAGATCGGTGTGGACGTCAGATTTGTCAGTCTGAAGCTGCGCGGTTGAGCCGGACACGGTGACTTCCTGCGTCTGGGAGCCTAACTGCATCTGCACATCAACTCGCGTGACGCTGTTAATAGTCGCGGCGACTCCGGTGGTCGTGACCTGGCGGAAGCCCGAAGCCGAGACCTGAAGGTCGTAGGTTCCAGCGACTACGTTTCCGATGGTGTAGCGGCCTTCGGCGTCGGTAGTTACTTCACGTACTTCGCCGGTCGCCGGATTAGAAGCCTTGATCTGGGCCTTTGGTATCACGGCGCCACTTTGATCGGTTACGGTCCCGACGAGCGACCCGTATAAAACTTGAGCGTCGAGCGCCGGCGCAGCAAGCACCAGCGAAAGAAAGACCAGCAAGGACGAAATGAATCGTTGCATGGTGAGTACCCCCTGAAGTAATGTGGTGAGCTCCCCAGCCCACCGGTTGCCCTGTTTCTGACGAGGTGGCGCGACCAGCGCTCTACTAGACGAGGACTTTATAAGAAATATTTACAAAGTCGGTAGCAGAAGACCACCTTAAACAAACTCTGCCGATGCGACAGAGCTTTGACCTCCGATCTCGATATGGCGGCGCCGGAACCCGCGCTCCTCGGCCACTTGCAGCGCGAGCCAAATGGCCCCGTAGAGTTGCGCTTCGCCCTCTAATGCACTCAAAACCAATGTGGGCCGCGCAAATTGATTGCGCTCGAGCCTGCGTTGAACAGCCTGGAGAAGCGCCGAATGGCCTCCCGTACCCCCGCTGAGGACCACCAACGACAGATCCAGCACAAGGCTCAGATTTGTAACGGCCATCGCCAAGTGACCGGCGGCGCGATTTAGAAACTCACGTGCTTTCCGATCGCCGGCGGCCGCCAAGTCAAATATGTCTGTAGCTCGAACTGACGCGGAACGGTTCGCGCGAGACTGGTCCATCCATTCCCGCTCGATACCGTGACCGCCGATGGCAGTCTCGAGCGCGCCGGGCCGGTCGGTAGCGGGCGGATCGTCGGGAAGGCCCGGAATCAGCATGTAACCCACTTCGCCGGCCGACCACGTGGCACCGTGATGGAGTCTTCCGTTAAGCACGACGCCCGCACCGGCACCCGTGCCGATCGAAAGAAAGACAAAGTTGGCGACATTGCGCGCCGCGCCGGCCCAACTCTCGCCCAATGCGCCGAGGTTGACGTCGTTTTCGATCATGGTTGGGATGCCGGTCTTCGTCTGCAGCAGGTCCCGCAGCGGGACATCATTCCAACCGGTCAGATTCGGGGCGGAAAGCACGCGGCCGGCAGTGACGTCGGTAATACCGGGAGCACCGGCAGCCAACTGGAGAATCTTCTTTAGCGGCACTTTCTGCTGCTGGGTCAACTGAGAGATACCCGAGGAAACCATCTCGACGACGGCTTTCGGGCCGCGTTCCGCCCGCAGCGAGGCGCCCCAACGGCCGATGACGGTGCCGTTCAGGTCGGCGAGCGCCAGACGCACGTTAGAGCCACCGATATCGGCGCCCAAGACATAGCCGTGGCGCGCATTGAACTCCAACAGGCCTGGAGGACGGCCACCGCTTGAACTTCCATTTCCGATAGCGGTTACAAGATCTCGACGTTCGAGAGCGCTGATAGCTGCGGATACCGTGGGAGCGGTCAATCCGGAGAAGCGCACCAGGTCGGCGCGCGAACAGGGGGAATGCCGATGAAGCAAGCCCAGCAAATGGCGAACATTCGCCTCCCGCATCCGGGGTGGACGCGCGGGCTGGTGATCGGGAATCTGGCGATAGGGTGAGGGCGGGTTGTTGGTCGGCTTCATCCTGAGCAACGCCGGAGTATGGATCTAAGTTAACGGTCTTAAGTAAGTCTGTCAAGATGCTTCGATCGAGTACACGCCTGAGAAATCTACTCACCAATAGAGTTTTAGGGCGAGTTGAATCTGACGGGATGTTCGTTGGTATAGCAAAGGAGCGCCAGCACTCGTGATGGTTGCCACTGCTACATTGCCGATTTGGGCGTTAGGATTGTTGAATTGAGGGGTATTTAGAACGTTGAACGACTCAGCCCGGAATTGCAAGTGTCGGCTGCCGGTCTCATTAAAGACGATGTCTTTGAAAATCGAGAAATCGAACTGACGGGTGCCGGGTCCGAAAAGAATGTTGCGCCCCGAGTTCCCGAATATGTAGTTTCCTGGGGAGACAAAGTCCGCTGGGTTGAACCAAGCGTGAATCGACTGGTTGGCAATTGCTCCGGAGCCAATGCGATTGGGCCACTGACCGGCATTACCCGAATTTAAAGCACTGCTCACCATGACTGGAGTAAACGGCGAACCGGTTGCGAAAGTATCGATGCTATTCACTTGCCATCCACCAATTAATACCTGCGTCACACCATGGGCACCGCTGGCAAATTTCTTGCCCCGGCCAAAGGGCAAATCGTAAGACCAACTCAGCACCAGAGAATGGCGGACATCGAAATCTGAATTCCCTTTGTATAAGTTCAAATTTTGCGGATTCTGGATGCCAACTGCATTTGTATTTCCGCTCGAGGTATCGAGGCTATGACCATACGTGTATGCCGCCTGCCAATCGAATCCCGATGAAAGACGGTTTTGGTATGTGACCTGGAGCGAGTTGTACGAGGAATTGGCGCAGGTGCAGTTTAAAGTGCCATCACCCAAATTCGGATAGGGCCTTCGCGGGGCCACGGCTCCCGGTCCTGGAGTCGGGAGGTTTAGGTTCGGATTTATCAGAATATGAGTTCCATTCTGACCGACATAGGCGATGGATAGAACGTCGTGACTCGTAAATCGCCTTTGCAGGTTGAGATTCCATTCATTGGCCGATGGGTTTGGATAGCTTCTTTGGAAAACCTGGAACACAGTTCCAGCCGCTGGAAACAGGTCAGGGCGCGCCGCCGGAAATCCCGCGGAAATCGGCAATGCAGCCGCATAGCCCGCCGCGCCGGTACTGTTGGTAGTTGTGAGAGACCCGTTGAATGGAGCATTTTTGGCCTGCGGGTTGGAATTGTAAGTCTGGTATGCGTAGAAGATTCCAAACCCCGCGCGCACTACCGTTTTCGGATTCAAAGTGTATGCGAGTCCAAAGCGAGGCGCAAAGTTCGTGTAACGGCCATCGGTGATCGTATCGCCCGGAAATGGCGGCGTTCCAACGGGCACCAGATTCCCGCCGTTACTTGGATCAAAGCCCGCCAGCCGGTTATGGCGCTCTTTCCAGGGGGTTACCAATTCGTCGCGCAGCCCATAGTTAATACTCAACTTTGTAGTTACTCTCCAATTGTCCTGAAAGTACAGAGTGGGCCGGAAGCGCATGAGACTGAAATATTTGGTGACGTCGAGTTGAGAGCTGGTGGGCCGTCCGTATAGAAAATCCGCAAGGCCATAGCCGGTATAAGACCCATTAAAAGTGTAGGTTCCATTGGGATGAGGCGGAGTATAGAATCCGAGGCGGGTACTCATCCAATTAAAGCCAAACTTCAATTCATGGCTACCTTTCACCCAGCTCAAGGCTTGATCCACTTCCCAAATATTGTTTACTTTCTGAAGGCTGCCATTGCCATCGCCTAAACCTTGAGTTCCTGAGATGCTGAAGTTTGTCAGGCCATTGGCCCCTCCAGCGTTCGCATTGGGAATGCCGAGCTGTTCGGCTAGATTTCCATATGTGCTATCGGCATCAATAATATCCTCGAGGAGGCGAGAATAGCCGACGCGAATTTCGTAATATTTCGTCGGCCCGAAAGAATGGCCAAGACCTAGCACAGCCTGAGTTCCCGGAGCAATAGTCTGACCCGGGTAGCCTGGACCGCCACCAATTGCAGGCGGGGGCAGATAGCCCGGGTTGATTGTAACTGGGTATTCTTTACTGAAGCGGCCGAAAATTGCGGAGGAAGTGGTTCGATAGTCTACGCGCAGGTCGCCTTGATCAATGTCAGTAACCAGCGCGCCATTGTACAGAAAGTTATTTGCGGTTCCGGCACCAGGGATATTGGGATGTGGATAAAGAGCGATGAGGTTTGCCGAAGTAGGATTGATCTGCTGCACCCTGTTATTGGGTAGTGGCGCTGTGCCGCCCGGCACATGCAGAACGACCTTCGGCAGAAGAGCAGAGAAATCGCCAGTGCGAAATGCGTCCGTGGGCACCGTCGAGATATAAGTCTGAGCTTGGCTCACACGCTTCCCTTCATAGTCCGCAAAGAAGAACAGCTTATCCTTACCGTTGAAGACATGTGGAATGATGATGGGTCCGCCTATGTTGGCGCCAAACTGATTGAGATGAAAAGGCGGGATCGGGTTCGTCGGAGAGTCGAAGTAATTCTTGGCGTCGAAATCCGAATTGCGCACAAACTCATAGAGGGCACCATGAAAGTTATTGGTGCCTGAACGAAATGTAACGTTGATAATTGAGGGGCCGCCACCGTAAGCCGCCGGGGCTGCGCTGGTCTGGACCTTAAACTCCTGGATTGCATCCACAGGAGGATAGAAAATCAGAACGTTCGCGTCGGCATCTACGCTCTGAATTCCATCAAACAGGTAGATGCCGATGTCAGATGAATTGCCATTAATTACGGCCCCGCTGGTTCCTCTGCCGGCCGTGTAGCCCCCGTTTGAAACATTGGTGGAATTGCCATGGTTGTTGACGCCGGGCGCGAGCTGTACCAATTGAGTGAAATTGCGGCTGTTCAAAGGCAGGTCCACTACCTGTTGGTTGGTTCGCACATTGTTGACGTCTGACGAGGCGGTTTCAAGCATCACTGCCTCAGCGCTCACGGTGACGCTCTGGGTGGATGAGCCGACCTCCATGGACACATTTAGCGCTAGTCGCTGGCCAACGGCAAGTTCAAAATTCTGGGTTTTTTCCTTGAACCCTTGCTGCTTGGCAGTCAAGGTATATTGGCCGGGTTGCAAAGCGACAAAGTCAAATTCACCAGTAGAGGAAGTTATCGTCTGGCGTGCGACATTCGTCGCAAGGCTTCGAATTTCGACCGTGGCGTTGGCCATGGGCAAGTCCGACTGGTCTCTTAAGGTGCCGCTCACCGATCCCAGCTCAAACTGTGCGAAGACCGCCGCGGCTAGCGAGATCGTAAGAACAATGACAGACTTTATGGACTTTCCCATTCCGAGCCCTCTTTCGTGGTCCGTGGTTACAGCGAGTAGAGATTATGCTATGTCGCGGACTATAGACTGTCAAGATAATCTACGGCAATCAGCAGCATTTGTCCCTATGTTGGCAATTTGCAGTTTCACATCGTGGGAAAGCAGATCGGCGAACCAGGCCAGCGGCGGCAGAAGAAGCGCCAGATAGGCGGCAACAATTACTCTTCGATACAGTATGGCCCAATCCGATAAATCACCGGCGATGGCTATCGATACGGCGATCGCGAAATACGTGATCGGGCTGAGCAATACCATCATGCGAAGAGCCCGGAACCCGCTATAAACTCTTTCGCCAGCCAACAGGTACACTCCACTTCGCGAAGCAACCCGGGGTAGATCAGATTTCGCATCTTCATCCGATAAATAGGGGGTCCAGCGGAAGCTCGCGTCCAAATCCCAAAACTCAAAGACCTTTCTCGCGCGGTTGCCAAAGCCGCGAACTGGGTCGTAAAGCACAGTGAGAGGCAACGCGGGCCAATTGATCACGGCCAATGAAGCCGCCGACATACTGTAGAAGAACAGAGTGAACGTGGTCCCCGTAAAGAGCAGCAAGCTCGCCTGAAAAACAACATTACACAGGGCGGCCCAGTAATAGAGCCGGGGAACAAATAGACAAGGAACGATACCGAGTTCGGTGGCAATCGTGGTCCAACAGAAAAAGCGAGCCAGAAACAGGGCGGGCAATCGCGAATCGAGCGCTATGTACCAAGGCTGCCGAAGCCGGTGGACAGCCCAGTTTTCAAAAAATATACCGCTTTGCCAATCCACATCGAGCAACTTATTGAGGCCGGCGCCGAAGTAAGTGACCGCTAATTGCCAACGAATGAAATTGGGTCCGCCGGGCTGGTAAAGTCCCGCTAGAAAAAACATGAGCCCGCAGAACGTTTTGTTATTGCCGTAATACGCCTTGGAAGAGACGACCGCGATCAACATAGTCGATCCGATTACCAAAGAAGCAAGCCTGATTCTGCGATTGAAGATTATCGCGAGAGCCGACAAGACAAAAACGGTTTGGAGGGTTCTTTGAAAGAGAACCGGCGGGATCAAGCCGATGGCGGGTATAAACGGCAGCCAGGGGTCAGGCAGAATTTTCACATGGTTTGTGAGCAGCACGACCGCGGCCAAGGACTTCACCAGGATCGTTAAATTAACGGGAAGTCCTGTACCGCGGCACTTCAGCGGATTCCAAGACGGCTTAACTGATTCTCCGGGATCTAACCCCATATTGAACTCAACTAAGTTATCACCGGCTCAGAGAGCGCCCAAAAGCATTCTTCAGCGCAGATCGTGCTGCGTGGTATCCACACATGCCGTGCACGCCACCGCCCGGCGGAGTCGAAGCGGAGCAGATATAAAGATTGGTCGATGGGATTCGATAGGGATCAATCGCCAGGACTGGACGCATCAGAAGTTGCCGGAGGGTATTCGCACCGCCACCGATGTCGCCACCCACCAGATTGGCGTTTGACCGCTCCAATTGGACCGTATTGCTGGTGTGTCGCGCCAATATCAGCTCCCGAAAGCCAGGAGCGAAGCGCTCGACTTGACGTTCGATCGCTTGCGTCATTTCCAACGTGGAACCGTTCGGCACGTGGCAGTAGGCCCAGCCCGTGTGGCGGCCAGCCGGCGCGCGGGTAGCATCAAAGAGGCTCGGCTGTGCCAATAAGACCAGGGGCTTTTCCACATGCGTCCCTTTCCAGGCAGCGCTTTCAGACGCTTTGATTTCCTCCTCGCTCGCACCGAGATGCAGCGTGGCCGTGCGCGCGCACTCCGGATGGCTCCAGGGAATGGGATTGGCCAGCGCCCAATCGATCTTAAAGACACCCGGCCCGTAAACGAACTGCGTAAGCCGGCGCTTGTATTTCTTAGACAAGCGCTTGTCGGCAATTCGGACTATCTGCCGCGGCGTGACGTCGAGCAGGACGGCGCGCGCCTTTGGCAAGTGCTCGATGGAATCTACCGGCGAATCCGTCTCGATGGTTCCCCCGAGGGATCGGAAATAGGAACCTAATGCATTTGCGATTTGTTGAGCGCCGCCACGCGGGATGGGCCAACCCGCAGCGTGGCCCGTGGCAGCCATCACCAATCCTATTGCCGCACTTCCGGATTTTTCGAGCGGCACGATGGAATGAGCGGATAGTCCCGCGAGAAGGGCTTTTGCGCGGCCTTCACGAAATACAGCTCGATTGAGTGTGGCGGCAGACCACAACGCTCGCGATCCGAAGCGCACTGCAGAAATCGGATGCGCCGGCACATGAAAGATGGGTCCGAGGACATCCGGAGCGAGCGAAAGCCAATCGCGGACTAGGGGCGCAAGCAAGCAGCGATACGCGGAGGCATCCCGGCCGAGGGTAAGTCCGGTGGCATCTACGCCGCGATCGAGTATCGCCGGCGGCGAGTCGTCAAAGGGATGCACCAATGGCAGGGGTGGATGTATCCATTCGAGTCCATGAGTTTCGAGCGGAAGCGACGAGAAGAACGGCGAAGCGGCCGCCATAGGGTGCACAGCAGAGTAAAGGTCGTGCACAAAGCCAGGCAAGGTAAGTTCGAACGAACGGGCGCCCCCGCCGATAGTGCTCGACGATTCCCGCACCAACACAGAGAGGCCGGCCCGGGCCAAAACAATCGCCGCCGCTAGACCATTCGGGCCGGAACCAACTACGATCGCATCATATTCCGTCATGCTTCATCACCGAAGCAAAGTTCATGGCTGTGATGAAGCGGTCGGCCAGCGCCAGACTTGTGGATCTTTTCCATTCACCCGATATGTCATGACGATGGTAGCCTTGTCGCCGACAAGGGCGCGCTTTTCCTCTACCTGCTGCAGCATGTCAATGACATGCTGTGGCGAACGGTTATCAAAGCCTATTTTGGGTCTTCGATAGCGGAGCCGAAACTCCGAGGGAGTCAACTGGTGGCCATTGACTACCGCGGTTGCCGTGTAGTCTGTCTGCGTATCGAAGGGAGCCCAGCAGAAATAGCGAGTGGGAACGAAGCGTGCGTAGACGACTGCGCCTAGCTGAAAGACCAATAGGAGGACGGGTATTACAATTCGCATTCGCTGGACACTCAACCTATCAAATCATCTCGATGCCATGGTACCGGCGCCTGCACCTCGGTCGACTTTGACAACGTTATAGGGAGTTTCCTTTTCCAGATCCGGATAGATCCTGCCATTCCCCTTGTTGTCCATCACCTCAAATAAGTACATCAGGTCGAATCGTGGATCCATTTGGGCCGCGGGAATCGTTGCCTCGTAGCGATCGCCACCGACCGGCAACATTCGGATCGAGCGAAATTCCTGATGCTGGGTTACACCGCGATACCGTAAGTGAACCCATTTCACGCCGGAGGGGTCATGAACGTCCGCCGCGATTCGCAAAGGCGTTCGCGCATGTGCGCTTGAGACCGGCGTCGCACTCAGCTCAGGCGCTTGGCTATCGTCCGTCACAGTCACCGCGATCGGATTCGAGCGACCGTTCTCCGGCCATGTAGCGGTACGTTCCCGGTGGTCCCGCGCTTCGATGTAATACTTCAATCCTTCTCGCGCGCTGGCAGCGGGAAGAGAGCCTTCATATAAGAGTGGAGCGGCGCGTTTCATTTCGAGCGTCGAGTAGCCCTTTTGATCGTTGCCATAGATCAAGTCGACTTTGGCAATCGGATCGACCCCGGCGACTGTGGCTCGAATGAGAATGTCCCGATCCGGCTCGGACCGACGCACGGGAACGTGCGCTATCGATGGATCAACACGGGCAACCGTGAGAGTGTTCGCATACCAATCGGCACTGGTGTCGCTATCGAACAGAATTTCCAGCTTTCCTGCGGCACTGGTCGTCTCGAAAGTCCTTTGGAGACGTTCGCCGGGCGCAACTTGAAACCTGCCGGTGTAGTCGAATCCATTAGCCTCAATCCACATGGGGCCATGGGTCTTCGGATTCGCGGAGTCATCGTGGATGTCTACTGTTACGCGATAACGGCCATCCGGCACCGGCAAGCTGACCAGATTGGTTCCATTTTGCTCGAAGGCGCTCGCGCGGCCTCGTCTCAAGCGCTCAAATCCTGGGACCGGTTGACCCAGTCCGAGGTCATAGTTGCCAACGACACGCGTCGGTTCGGGGTGGAATTTTGCCCGTTCCGCTTCAAGAGCTGTCAGACCGTGATTCAATTTCACTAACTCGTCACGCCAGTGGCCACTCAAATCAAACTGCGGCAATCCGAACATCAGATCGAAGTTGTAGGTGTTTCCCGCCGCCTTGACAATTTCGGACCAGGCCTCGATCGCGCTCTTCTCGGCGCTGATCGCCTCATTCAGAGCGTTGAGATCGCCTGTTTTCCTGAATAGCGCATAACTCTCACCCGCCGGGATGCGCCGTGAATGGTAGAGTGCGAGATATGCCAGTATCCGCATGTCCACCAAATTGGAAAGGAGTTCTTTGTTCACGTTCGTGCCGGCGGCGGCTTCGGCCCGGTTGGCCAATCGGAGTACATCCGCTGATGTTTTGGCAAACCAGCGGCTAGTAGCCACGGGATCGATGGAGGCGGATTCCGACCCGTTAAGAAGATTTTCCGCCGATCGATCAAAACTCGAAAATTGTTCGATGTCGCTCGGTTCGGCCTTGGAATAAACGGGCACATCTTCCTGCCGCTGCCGTTCCGGCCAGCCGCGAGTGGTTGGGAAGTGATTCGGTGGCAGGCAGTAGGCAGTGATGCGCGGGAGAATTTCGCTGGCACGGTGTATCCCTTGGTCGACATAAGGAGCGGCAGCGCCGAACCGGCGGCGAAATTCCGTGTCCCAAATCTCGGAGGAGGCCTGCGGATTGTAAGTCAGCCGGCCGAAAACCTGGAAGAAGTGCCAATATCGCTCGAATTCGTAGTCGTAATATCGATACTCCGGCGTAAGAAGGTCGAATGGAGGCATATCGTGTCGATGCCCGGCCATTTTTGTCGCCTCCGGCTCCATTACATCGAAGCCATTGGTATCGCCAAGATGCAATGTCCCTGCAAATCGGCGGACATATTCGGGATCCGCCCACAATAGAACGCGCGGCGCGCCGGAAGTCCACAATGTCCAATGCAATTCGTATTCGTGCGGATACTTGAGCATGTCGGAGTAACCGTGGCGACGCTCGAACTGGTTCAGTCCCTGAATATGCGTTGGGTGAAACGGTAGGCCGACCTGTTCGGCCCAATACTTCGTGTTCATCCGAACTTTTAGCCCAAGCTTGAGCGCGGCCTCGATCAGATCGTCCGGGACGCCTTTTGCCCGCATCTCGTACTGTATGTTCGGACCATACTTCTTCAGCACCGGGAATATTGCAGCCCAGAAGGTCCGCATATCCTCGGCTTTGATGCCGGATTCCCCGTGCATCAGCAGCATGATGTTGTCGATTTCCGGAAAGGTCTGAAGAAATTTGGCGGCGGCCGCCTGAGTGTAGGGAATCAGATTTTCCTCCGTCAATCCGAAGACCTTTCCTTTTTCGGGCGTGCTGTGATTGGCCGCTTTGAAAGTTCGAGAAAAGCGGTTGTAGTGACACCATAAGCCGATCGTTATCTTCAAGCCACGCGCATGAGCCATGCGCATCAGGCGCTTCAAGTCGTCACGATTGCGTTGCTGTTGCTCGCGGCTCAGACCCGTAACGCTTATGCCGGGGAACTGTTCGACGTCGACGAAGTACGGATAGGCAGGGCACATGTAGCCATCCATTTCATAGGCAAACAAAATCTGGAAGGTGTTGAAGCGATCCTCGGCCAGCATGTCGAAATATCTGGCCCAATAGCGCTCATCATGCAGCCGGTTTTCGAATTGAGCCTGCTGCATGGTGAAAATCGTGAGTCCGCGGTCACGTACCGCGGGAGACTCTGACGAATCGCGCACTTCACTAAAGGGTCTGACCGCACTTGGAGCCCAACTGATCCGGCGCGCCACATCCAAAAGCCCATACATCAATCCGCGCTCGTCCGCACCGCTCACCAGCAATGCTGGCTTATCTTTCCAGCGTTCATGGCGAACGACCAGGGATTCGGCAGTGGAAGGGATGGTAACTCGGGCGGCGATCGCCAACTGTAGGGCCGGGCCGCCGGGTTGGATGCCCGCCACGATGACAAACTGCCCGTGGGACGATGCGAGGCTCGCTGCCTCTTCAATTCGGACATGCTTTTCGAGAAGGGCGGCCTTCACCTTTCCGAGCGCATAACGGGCGATCGGACCAGCACCGCGATCGGCGACGACCGAGACTAAGACGGGTTGCGGCGTCTCTCGTCCATTCACCAGCAGTGACAACAGGCAGGCGGCAACAATAGAGATGTTCAATTTCATCCGAACATTGGCACGTCCATTCTAGAATGGCGGCGGGTGCTAGTTCGATACGGCTTACGGTGTATGGGCCGAGCCGGTCTCGCGGAGATCGAGTTCACGCTCGAGCTGGCGCAGGATTTCATCGTCGATCACGCCGTCGTTACGGAGTTGAACCGCTGCGCAACGCTCCACGCGCAGCAGTTCGCGGGATACGCGAGAGAAGCGCTGGTGATGCAGGAGGTTTGCGGCGTTTTCAGCCTCCTCTTTCCGGGTTAATACTGCCAGACGCTGGCGGTAGTGCCCGGTCAGGTCTTCATACATGGCGTCGAATTCGGCCTCATCTTTCTTGCGCATTTCTTCGAGATAGGCAAGAGCACTTTCGAGTATTTGGCGGCGCGCGGCCTCCTCCTCGAGGTCGGGGCCGGGTGCTCTTGCGAGGCCGAGAGCGCGCACCAGCGGCGGAAGCGTGAGCCCTTGCAGAACCAGCGTGACGAAAATCACGGAGAAGGCAAGGAAAATGATCAGATTGCGCTGCGGGAATGGCGCGCCGCTGGCAAGCGTATTTGGTAGCGCCATGGCGGCAGCCAGCGCGATTACGCCCCGCATGCCGGTCCAGCCCACGATTAGAATCGAGCGCGCCGGGGGACACGTTACATCCTGGTGAAGGATGCGGCTGCGAATCCAGTACGCCAGAAACGTCCCCGGAAATATCCAGATCAATCGCAGCGCGATTACCAGACCGCTGAACAAAGCCCCATAGAGAAGGAGTGTTCCAAGATTTTGATTGCGAATCCCGGCCAGCACGTAAGGGAGTTGCAACCCTATGAGCACAAATACCAGACCATTCAAAATAAAGCTCAACGCATCCCAAACGGCCCAGGCTTGCAGACGCACGCCCGGTGAGAACAACACATAGCTGCGGCGGCTCAAATAGAGGCCGCAGGCCACGACCGCCAACACGCCGGAGGCGCGCATCCGGTCCGCCGCGAAATAGGCAGCGTAGGGAATGAGAATGCTAATCACAATCTCGATGGGACCGTCGTCGATGCGGCGCTCGAGCTTATCCACAACCCAGCCGGTTGCCAGGCCGACGGCAAGACCAGCAACGATGAGGTACAACAGGCGCAGCACGGCTCCGCCCACCGTGAAGGTCTCATTCCGGACAACCATGGCAATGCCGAATTCGAGCGCAAGCAATCCACTTGCATCGTTGACAAGACTCTCGCCTTCGAGAATGTCCGTGATCCGCTTCGGCAGACCAATGCGTTTGGCAACGGAGGTAGCAGCGAGCGCGTCGGTTGGCGCTACGGCTGCGCCCAGTAAGATGCCGATGCTCCAGGTGAAACCAGCGAAGAGCCATTGCGCGCCGGCTGCGACTCCTATCACAGTAAAGAAGACCAGTCCAAACGCCAATAGCAGGATGCTGACAAGATTGAACCGGAATGCGCGCCAGGACGTCGTCCAGGCAGAAGAGTAGAGAAGAGGAGGAAGAACTACAAAGAAGATGGTGTCGGGGTTAAGCTCGACCATTGGGATACCGGGAACAAGACCGAGCAGTGCCCCCGCGATCACGAGAATGATGGGATATGGGATCTCAAGGCGGCGAGCAAGCGCGCCAAACGCGACCACGAAAAGGAGCAACAACAGGATGACCAGTTCTACCGCTTGCACGCTATGCATTGATCTCGCGCTCAGTATAGCCATGGCGGGCTAGAATTAGGACTTCAATAACACGCAGGATGCGCGAGAAGGGAATCTTCGGAGTATATAGAGGAGAATATCGGCCTCATGGGGCCAACACCGGAACAGCAAAGGCTGGACATTATTAGTGCGGCCTTAGGGCGCCTACTCAAAAGACAGGACGAGATCGAGCAACGTCTTGCGCGGCTGGAGGGAACGGCAGCGCCGGTCACAGAACAACCGGCGGTGCTCAGGCCCGATGAACCGGTTCCCGTGCCGGAGCCGGCCGTTTTTGTCCCGCCGCCGTCCAGGCCGGCATTGACACCACTACCCAGGAAGCCCGCTCTGGAAACCAAGGTCGGGCTCACGGTGATCAATCGCATCGGTGTGATCACTCTGGTGCTTGGTGTTGCGTTCTTCTTCAAATGGGCGGTCGACAACAACTGGATCGGGCCGACCGGCCGCGTGATTCTTGGTGTGCTTGCCGGGCTTGGCGCCATTGCGCTTGCGGATTTCCTGTGGCGTAAGGGACAACGGATCTTTGCGCAAGGGATTACAGGAACGGGCGTCGGTATCCTGTTCCTCTCGATATATGCGGCCTTCGGGTTCTATCACCTGATCGCCCAGGGTTTGGCGTTCGTATGCATGCTGGCAATCACCGCCATGGCGGTGGCATTGGCATTACGTTATGGCTCGCAGGCTATAGCCGCTCTCGGTCTGTTCGGCGGCTACATTACTCCCATTCTGCTGAGCAGTGGTGAAGATCGTCCCTGGTTCCTCTTCAGCTATGTCCTGCTGTTGAGCGCCGGAGCTGTGGTATTGGCGAAACGCCGCGATTGGCGTGGGATCGAGATACTCAGTTTCGCGGGGACAGCAATCCTCTATGGGGGCTGGCTGGCGGATAAATTTCAGAAGCCGCACGACAGGTTGGTGGCCACATTGGCGCTCGCGGCCTTTTATGGTCTTTATTGGCCCAGTTCCCAACGTGTGCTGTTCCTGGTGGCGCAGTTCCTTGCATCGATCGCCTTGGCAATTGTCTGGGGATCGTCGTCAGGTCCGTTTTTCGCGCTGGCGCTTGTGGTTGCCGCCGTAGGCCTATTACGCGCGCGACGGCAGCAGTATCCGGTTGCCTTGAGCGTTACGTTCGTCTCATTCTGGATTTCGTACGGAATCTGGACCAGGAACTCGCCATCGGAGTTTGTCGGCGTTTCTCTCGCTTTTCTGCTTTTTTTCAGCTACAGCGCGCGGTGGCCCTCGCTGACCGTTCAGGGTCTTTCGTTGACGGTATTGAACGGAGCCGTGTACTATACCGCTTCGTTCTGGCTGTTGAAAGCTCACTACCATAGCTGGCTAGGGATTTTGGCGGTGGCTGTAGCGGCGGCTTATCTCGGACTGGGAGCGTATCTGTATCGCCGTGGGTCCACAGAACAGCGGGACACACGGCCGGCGGTGCTGTCACTTGGAACGGCACTTTGCTTCCTGACACTCGCGATTCCGATTCAATTCACCGGGTTCACGATCAGCGTGGCGTGGTCATTGCAGGCCGCGGCGCTCACCTGGATCGGCCTACGTCTTCAAAATCTGAAAGCGCTGCTTGCGGCCTTATTGATATTTGGACTGGTATTTACTCGCTTGGTCTCGTTTGACACCTGGATGTATACAAACGGCACATCCTACGCTAATGCACAACCCTACCTGCTGTTTTGGAACCCGCGCTTTTTGACCTTCGTGATTGCGGCAGTGGGTCTTTTCCTTGCCGCGTGGTGGGCAGCACGTTTGTCACGACCTATCGGGCTGATTGAATACTTCGGTGGGCACGTTGCCCTGTTGTGGGGCTTCAGTATGGAAGCGATCGGCTGGGCCGAAAAATCGACGCCGGCGGAAAATCTCTTAAGCGTCGAAACAGTAACGATCTCGATTCTCTTTGCGGCATATGCGGCGATACTCGTGAGCATAGGCGTTGCCGCGCGGTCTGCTTTGAACCGCATCGCCGGATTGGCTCTCATCGCGCTTGTGATCCTGAAGCTCTATTTGTTTGACATCTGGCAACTGGAGCGGGTCTATCGCATTTCAGCGTTCGTCGCTTTGGGGATTTTGTTGATCGCCACATCGTTTCTTTATTCACGTTTTCGAGGCCTGGTAGAGGGCTGGTGGAAAGACGATGAAACGGGCTCTTAGCCTGGTTTTCTTTTTGGGCGCGGCTTTTGTGGCGCGCGGCGATTTTAATGTGCGGGATTGGCAGCTTCGCATTGCCATTGATGTGAAGCAACCGGAGGCGGTCGCAGCGATCGTGGTCAGCCCGGCGGTGTATAAGGCATCGCGCGCCGCGCTGCGAGATCTGCGCATCGTTCGCGCGGGCAGCGAAATTCCTTACCGCTTGCGAACCCTCTCGGCGCAGCGCCAACAGATCGAACTGCAGGCGGCACTGCGCAATAAGACGGCCGTCCCGAATGCGGGCGTTGAGGCGGTGCTTGATCTGAACGGCCATCCGGCGCACAATCGCGTGCGCATTGCGACGCCGAAGCACAACTTCAAGGAAACGATAAGGATTGAAACCAGCGACGACGGCGTACGGTGGGCAATGGCTCGTACGGATGGGTTGATCTTCGATGTTACGCGGATAGACCGCCAAGTTTCGGAACTTAGCGTCGACTATCCGGTGTCAACGCGCCGTTATGTACGACTGACTATTCCAGGCTGGCACGATCCGGCAAATCTGGCATCCGCGTGGCTGACGCATTTCGAAGAATCGGGAGCGATTCGCGATACCGTATCCACGTTGACGCCGACGATGAAGGAAGATCCGAACGCGCAGGCGACGCTGCTGTTTGCCGACGTCGGGTTCGACGGGCTTGCCTACGATCGGGTAGAAGTATCGGTCGCCGATAGTGCGGGCGCATTTTCCCGGAGCGCGGAGGTCGCAACCAGCACCGATGCCAAGGCCTGGCTATTGGCGGGCCAAGGAGTGATCTCGAGAACCGCTACGGAAGAGCACTTGTCGATCGATTTTCCGGAACAGTGGAAGCGCCATATGCGGTTGACCATGTTCCATGGCGACAGCGCTCCCTTGAAAGTGGTTCAAATCCGCCTTAGCACTTTCAGGAGACTACTCGAGTTTCCAGCGACGGTGGCGGGACAGTATTGGCTCTATCTCGGGAATCCGCAGGCTAGACAGCCGTCTTACGATCTGGCCGCATTCGCGGCTATTGCCGAAAATAGTGCGGGCGCGCCGCTCGGCCGCATGGAAGTCAACCCGCAGTATCGTGCGCCGGAGCGCCCTTGGACAGATCGCAATCCCTACATGCTCAATTTTTTCCTGTTCGCGGCCGTGGCCGTGATGGGCTACATGACAATACGATTGCTTCGGCGCGTTAAGGCGGGGTAGTATCGCGGGCCGCGCATTGCCCAGTTTCAGCGCCGTATTCGACAGAGATCAGGAAAAGACCGCTTGCAGGGACAGCGGGTCCGGACGAGATGCCGCAGGCCGGTTGCAAACGGGCCCGGACATCTTCCGCGCTCCAATTGCCCTTCCCTACTTCGATGAGAACGCCCACCAGATTGCGCACCATGTGTTTTAGAAAACCGGAGCCGGTCACGCGATAGATCAGCCGCGCATCCTCTCGCCTGAAGCGTGAGGAGAAAATAGTGCGGACCTTGGAAGCGCCAGCGTCGTCGCGATCATCGGAAGCGGCAAATGCGCGGAAATCGTGTTCGCCTTCGACGAGCGGCGCTGCCTGGCACATGGCGGACTCGTTTAGCGGATAGGGATGGTGATAGACGAAGCGGCGATCGAACGGCGGACACACCTCCTCGCGGAAGATGCGGTACTCATAGGTTTTGCAGCGGGCGTCGAAGCGCGGATGGAAGTCAGCCGCGGTTTCGGTGACGTGATTGATGCGAATGGTGTACGGCAAGAGGCGATTGACGGCACGCCGGAAATTGTCAGCCGGAATAGGATTTTCGATGCTGACCGCGGCGACCTGCGCCAGCGCGTGGACTCCCGCATCCGTTCGGCCGGAACCCGCGACATGCACCGGACGCCCTTCGATAGAACCAATTATTTCTTCGAGCGCGCCCTGAATAGTCGGCAACCCCGGTTGCACCTGCCACCCGTGGAAATCGGTGCCATCGTAGGCAACTTCAAAGCGGAGTCTCCGCATGATGCGGCCTCATGAGACGCGCCGCGAGCCTGGCTTGACGACCGGCAGACCCTGGCGGCACAACGGGCACTCCTCGGGTTGATACGCCATGGCCTCGAGAGTTTCAAGGGCTACGCGCGGGACGCCCACATCGGCCCGGCCGCCGCTGCGGTCGATTATCGACCCGGCCGCCAGGACGCGGGCTCCGGACGCGGCGATCGCGTTGACCACCTCTTTGGTGCTGCCGCCGGTGGTGATCACGTCTTCGATGACGACGGCGGTTTCGCCCGCCGCAATTTCGAAACCGCGGCGAAGCGTCATAGCGTTGGTAGCAGCATCACGTTCGGTAAACAGCGAACGCACTCCAAGAGCACGAGCCACTTCATGACCAATAATGATGCCGCCCATAGCGGGAGCCACCACGACATCGACTCTCTCGGGGTCAATGAGGGACTTGATTTTCTCAGCCAACGTATGGCCGAGCCTTTCGGCATACTGCGGATGCGCTAGAACCTTGGCACATTGCAGGTATTCCCCGCTATGCAAACCGCTGGTCAAGCGAAAATGACCGTGCAGATAAGCGCCGGTCTCTTCAAATAAAGCCATGCTGGACGTTGCCATGCCCTCGACAGGATAGCAATCGCTTTGCGAAAGCGGCCCCTCCCTTCCCAAAATCGAACAGGCGTAGTGATAGGTCGGGCGGCATTGTTAAGTTACTATGAGGGTTCCCCTTAAGACAAACACGGAACTTGACTTGCGACTGATGCGTTGTTCTTCTAAACGATTCTTGATGAGACGATTCAAAACCCCTCTCTCCTGGCTATGTAGCCTACTGCTGGTGGTGGTTACCCAAAGCAGCCTCGTATCCGGGCAGTCGGCCGTGCGCATCGACCCCCCTAAAGGCGGCCTTGGCTGGCTGACACACCCGTATCAACAGCGCTACGTACCCCCTATCAACCTGGCGAACACAAACCGGCTTGAATCGCTGGTGCGCGCGGGCAATCTCTATTTATCGGCCCAGGACGTGATTGCGCTGGCGCTCGAGAACAATCTCGACATCGAAATCCAGCGTTATGGGCCGCTGCTGGCGAAAGAAGTGACCCGGCGCACCGAAGGCGGGCAGTTATTGCGCCCAGTGAGCGTGCCGATCGCGGCCGGACCGGCGAGCGTCAGTCTCACCGGCGTGAGCTTGAACGCGGGCGGCGGCGCAGCGACCACTGTGGGTGTCGGCTCGGGCAGCGTGCTCACCCAAGTAGGTCCGACAATTCCGAGTTTGGATCCCCAGGTCTCGTTGTTCGCCAACTTTTCCCACACTACGACCGTTCTAACCAACACGTTCGTGACCGGCACCACAGCGCTGGTGCAAAGTTTGCGATCCTATCAGGCGCAGATTTCAAAGTCCAATGAGTGGGGCACGTTCGCGCAGTTGACTTTTTCGAGCAACCACCAGAAATTCAACAGCCTTGCCTATGACCTCAACCCCTATTCGCAAGGCAACCTTGATCTGCAAATCTCACAGAACCTGCTCAACGGTTTCGGCAAATCGGTGCTGGGACGTAATATCATCGTGGCCAAGAATCAGGAAAAAGTTTCGGACCTGGACTTCAAGCTACAAGTAATCACAACCGTTTCCGCAGTTCTGAATCTCTATTGGGACCTGGTGAGCTTCAATGAGGACCTGAAAGCCAGGAAGGATGAACTCGCTACCGCACAGCAGTTGTTTGACGACAACAAGAAGCAAGTACAGATTGGGACGCTCGCACCGATAGAAGTGACGCGTGCGGAATCTCAGGTCTATGCGAGCCAGCAGGATCTCCTAGTGGCTCAGACGAATCTCCTTCAGCAAGAAACGGTACTCAAAAATGCTTTGAGCCGTAACGGCGTGGCAAGTCCGACTTTGGCGCTGGTCCATGTGATCCCGCTAGATAAAGTCACCGTCCCGGCAAAAGAAGACATCCCACCGGTGGAGGAATTAGTGCCGGAAGCACTCAAAAAACGGGTGGAGATTGCCGAGAACGACATTAATATTGCCAGCAGCAAGGCGCAGTTGAAAGGCATTAAAAACGGTCTCAAGCCGACCTTGCAGGTCTTCGCGGAATTGACCAATAACGGTTTGAGCGGACAGCCCAATTATCTGGGCGATGGCGAGGTGACGCTTCCTTATCTCACCGGGGGCTATAGCAATATGCTGGCGCAGATTTTCCGCCGTAACTATCCAAGCTACTCGGCGGGCTTGTCGCTCAATATTCCGCTGCGGAATCGCGCCGCGCAATCCGATTACGTGACGACCGCGCTTCAATTGCGGCAGAGTGAGCTCGCATTGCAAAAGGCAGTAAATCAAATACGCGTGGATGTGCAGAACGCGGTCATCGGCTTGCGGCAGGCGAGGGTACGCTACGATTCCGCCGTCAAGGCGCGCATTCTGCAGCGGCAGACTCTCGACGCCGATCAAAAGAAATACACTCTGGGCGCATCCACGGTTTTTCAAGTGGTGACTGACCAGCAGGCGCTCGCCGCCGCACAGAGCGCCGAACAGCAGGCACTCGCCAACTACAGCCATGCGCGTGTCGCGTTCGATCAGAATATGGGACGGACGCTCGAGGTCAACGACATCTCGATAGACGAAGCGCTCTCCGGAACGGTCGCGCGCCAGTCCGGGCTTCCCGCCAATCTGCCGGCTCCCACCGAATCTGGACTTCCACAACCGAGGCAACAATAGCGATGCGCCGGAAGCTCACAGCCGTTGGACTTTGCGGAATTCTGGCAGGGCCGCTTGGCTGGGCCCAGGAACAGGCTTCTATTGCGCCTGAAGCCCCGGCTCACAATATTTTCATTCGCCCCTACTCCGCGCCCACCATCCCTCCCGTGCGATCTGGCAACAGCATGCGCATGCAGGAACTGATTCGCGCCGGTAAGCTTTATCTCACAGCCCAGGATGCGATTGCACTCGCGCTCGAGAACAATCTCGATATCGAAACGGATCGCTATAATCCGTTGCTCGAGGCATCCAGCCTCAAACGCACCGAAGCAGGCGGCCCATTGCCTGGCGTTCCCAGTGGAGCGTCGCAGGTAAGCACTGTCACCAGCGGCCAGGGCGTTGCCGGAACTCAGGCAGCGGCAGGTATCAATACGGGCGGCAACGGCGGCGCAGGCAATGGCGGGAACACGACTATTACGCAGGTTGGTCCGGTTACCCCGACTTTGGACCCGGTTGTCCAGAGTACGCAAGTTTTTTCTCATCTATCGGCACCGCAGGCGAACACGACACAAAGCCAGGTGGAAAACCTGATTTCCAGCAAGCGCAACTACAATGAATCCATCCGCACAGGCTATTCCATGGGCGGTACAGTGAGCCTGGCATTCAGCAACTCCTATTTAGACGAGAATTCCCCAGTCGAGATGCTGAATCCGTCGAATATTGTCGCGCTGCAGCTTTCAGTTCAGCAGAATTTGCTGCAAGGATTCGGACGCGCCGTGAATAACCGGAACATTACCGTCGCTAAAGCGAACCTGCACATCGGTGATTTAAGTTTTCAAACCCAGGTCATCGGCGTAGTAGTTAGCATCCTAAACCTTTACTATGGCTTGGTGGCCGATTACCAGGACGTCAAAGCAAAACAAAGTGCACTGGATGTTGCGCAGAAATTTTTTGAAGACAACAAGAAACAAGTGCAAATCGGCACGATGGCCCCCCTGGACGTGACCACGGCGGAAGCGCAGGTCGCCACCTCGCAGCAGGATTTGGTCATTTCACAAACCACGCTCGAGCAAGGACAAGTGTCGCTTAAGAATGCTATCAGCCGGAACGGTTTGGCGGATCCGCGCTTGCGTGACGTCGAAATCATTCCGCTGGATCGAATTGACGTACCGGAGAAGGATGATATTCCTCCGATGAAAGATCTGATCACGACCGCCATGGCGAATCGCGCGGATCTCGAAGTGGACAGGCTGAATGTCATCAACGCTCAAACGGCGGCGCTAGGTACAAAAAACGGTGTTTTGCCGCAAGCAGGTGTAATCGTCGGAGCAACCAACAACGGGACGGCCGGAACGCCTCAAATTGTGCCGCTCCGGGGCGCATCTGGACTCATTCCACCAGGCGGGACCCTTCCAACCGGAATTTTTCCCTGCCCACCGGGCGTCGGGGGGTCCGGACAACTCTGTTCCACCGCTCCAGAGGCTTTGGTCGGTGGCTTGGGCACAGCGCTGGGGCAGATGATCCGGCGCAATTACCCGAGCGAGCGGATAGCCGGCTTTATCGCGCCTACACTGCGGAACCGGGTTGCTCAGGCGGATTATGGCATCGAGCAGTTGGGACTCCGCCAGACTGAGTTGGAAAATCAGCGGACCGTGAACCAGGTTGCGGTTGACGTGTCGAATCAGTCGATCGGATTGCAACAGGCGCGCGCTCGATACCAAGCTGCGGCACGGAATCGCATCCTTCAGCAGCAATTACTCGACGCCGAGCAAAAGAAATTCGCGCTGGGCGCTTCCACGTCGTTCCTGGTGGTGCAGCAGCAACGGGATTTCGCAACGGCACAATCGGCCGAAGTCGCCGCCCTGGTCGCTTTCAGTAACGCGCGGGTCGCTCTCGATCAAACGCTCGGCACCACGCTGAAGTCGAACAATATTTCCGTCGATGAAGCACAGTCGGGTCGGCTGAGCAGGCAATCCACCCTGCCGACGACGCTTCCGACGCTCCCATGACATGGAGGAAATGACGTGGTCGGTAAAAAATTCGCTGCGCTTCGACCCCAAAGCACCTTAAATTATTGAAAATGCGCAGCGGCGGTGTTTGGCAATGGAGATGCCTATTGGGAGCCGAACAATAAAAGAAATTGGCTCAGGGAACGATGGTTGCTCCACAACCGACACCCCGCTTCTGAAACACCCAACCAGTAAAATCTTCAAAAATCCACTCAAAGCCCACCCAACCAAATTCCCTGAGCCGGTTTAATTAACCGGCTTTTCTTTTGTAATGGCTTGTGCAATTAGTTTTCCGTGGAAGCGGCCGTTCTCGATGAAGATTTCGTTCGTGTGCATACCGGCGACAATCACTCCGGCAAGATATACGCCCCGACGTTCGCTTTCGAGAGTTGCGGCGTCGGTGATGGGCTTAAACGTTGCTGGGTCCAGATGGATGCCGTGCTCCGCCATGAATTCGAAATCGGGCCGGTAGCCGGTCATGGCGAAAACGAAATCGTTCTTCACGATTACTTCGCCCTCGGAGGTCTCGAGCACCACGTCTTCCGGACGAATTTCCCTGACGCGGCTGTGAAAATACGCCTGAATTTCGCCGTTCTTGATACGGTTTTCGATGTTGGGCTTGATCCAATACTTGACGTTGTGAGAAATGCCGGCGCCACGGACGACCATGGTGACGCGGGCGCCGGTCCAAAAGAGCTCCAGCGCCGAAATCGCGGCTGAATTCTTGGCTCCGACGACCAACACGTCCTGATCGTAATAAGGGTGTGCCTCGCGGTAATAGTGAATGACCTTCTCGAGATCTTCGCCTGGAACATTAAGTCGGTTCGGGATATCGTAGTAACCGCTCGCCAGAATGATTTTACGAGCGCCGTAGCAGCCGACGTCGGTGCGCACGGTGAAGGCATTATCCTTGCCGTCGAAACCGAGAACGCGCTCATATTGGTGAATATTCAGCTTATAGAGATCGGCGACGCGCCGGTAATATTTCAGCGCTTCGGTGCGACCGGGCTTCTCGTTGAGCGAGGTCATCGGAATATCTCCGATTTCGAGTAGCTCGGGCGTGGTGAAAAAGACGAGGTTGATGGGGTAGTGATAGATCGAGTTGACGACGCAGCCCTTATCGAACAACACGGGTTTCAGACCACGTTTTTGTAACTCGATGCCGCAGGCAAGGCCCGTAGGGCCCGCACCCACGATAGCCACGTCGAAATGTTCCAACTAGAGCAGCGCTCCTACTTGCTGGTAGACGTTGGCAAGCGCCGAGGAGAGCGCTGCCGGATTCTTCCCCGCCCCTTCCGCCATGTCGGGGCGTCCACCGCCCTTCCCCCCTACTGCTTTGGCGACTTCGCCAACCAGCTTGCCGGCTTGCACTTTCGCCGTAAGGTCTTTGCTCACAGCCGAAATAATCGAGACATTCGAATCGTTAACGGACGCGATGACGATGACGGCGCTTCCCCACTTGTTGCGTAGAGTGTCGGCGACGGTGCGAAGCTGCTTAGCGTCCAGACCCTCAACTCTTTCGGCAATGACCGTCGCCCCGTTGATTCGGCGTCCTTCCAGATTTTCGATCTGCCGGTGCGCCAGTTGGGTTTTGAGTGCGTCCAGCTGGCGTTCGGAGGCTTTTTGCTGCTCGAGCAGCTTCTCCATATGTTCGAGGACGGCGGCCTCCGAGGTGTGAAGAAGCTGGCCGGCCCGCGCAAGCTGGGCGCTGGCGGATTGAAAGCGCTCGAGCGCGCCCTCGCCGGTGACCGCTTCAATGCGCCGCACACCGGCGGAAATGCTGCCCTCGTAGACAATCTTCAGGAGGCCGATGTCGCCGGTGCGACGGACATGGGTGCCGCCGCAGAGCTCGCGGCTGAAGCCGGGAATGCTGACGACGCGCACGCTTTCGCCGTATTTTTCGCCGAAAAGCGCCATGGCGCCGGTGGCGAGGGCCTGATCGAGATCCATCACGTCGGTAGTTACTTCGGTATTCGCCAGGATTTGCTGATTGACGAGCCGTTCCACTTCCGCCAGTTCGCTTTCGGTCATCGCGGTGTAATGGCTGAAATCAAAGCGCAGACGGCCGGGTTCGACGACGCTGCCTTCCTGCCGGACATGCGTGCCCAGAATTTGCCGCAGGGCGGCGTGCAGCAGATGCGTGGCGGTGTGATTGCGCATGGTCGCCGCGCGCAGCGGCCGATCGACGACGGCGATGAGCTCGTCGCCATCGTGGATGGGCCTGGCACCGCGAATCTTGTGCACGATGGCCGAGGGCGACGGGTTTATACGTGCCTTCGACTACGGCGACCCGCTCGCGTGTTTCAGGATCGAGCAGCAGGCCGGTATCACCCACTTGGCCGCCCGATTCGGCGTAGAACGGCGTCTTCGCGAAAACGACTTCGCCCTCGTCCATCGCGATTCGACAGTCAGTGGACGACTTCGACCGGCGATTCCAGCGTTTCGCGGCCGATGAATTCGGAAGACGGGAGCTCCTTGTACACATCGGCAATCTGCGCCTTGTCGGCGCCTTTCCAGCTGGCGCGGGCGCGGGCGCGCTGCTTTTCCATTTCGACGGAAAAATTCTCGCGATCAATGGTCAGACCGAATTCGCGCGCCATTTCTTCCTGCTCGTCAAGCGCGAGGCCGTACCGTGTCGTAGAGCTTGAACGCTGCTGCACCAGGCAGCACGCCGTTGACCGCAGACTTCGCTTCGTCCTGAAAAAAGCGTTCGGCAACTTGGAATGTGGTGGCGTAGCGATGTTCTTCATCGCGAACGATGCGAGCCACGCGCTCGACGCTTTCTTCCAGTTCGGGATAGGCAGGCTTCATCAGGTCCGCAACAAAGCCGGTGAGTTTATAGAAATATGGCTCGTCGGCGCCGGCGAGACGCCCATTGCGCAAGGCGCGCCGCATGATCTTACGCAGCACGTAGCCGCGGCCTTCGTTCGAAGGCACCACGCCATCGTGAATCAGAAACGCGGTGGAGCGCGCGTGATCGGCGTTGATGCGGAGCGCGGTGCCTGATTCGCAGCACGCAGCGACGTGCAGCAGTTCCGGCGCGCTTGACGATGGGCTCGATCAGGTCCGTATCGTAGTTCGAGAGCTTGCCCTGCAGAACGGCAGCGACGCGTTCCAGGCCCATGCCGGTATCGATCGAAGGACGCGGCAGCGGAGTCAGTGTGCCGTCTTCGGAACGATCGAACTGCATGAAGACCAGGTTCCAGATTTCGACAAAGCGGCCGCCGGCGTCGGACGGGAATACTTCGTGTTCGTGGCCTTTCTCTGATGCTTCGGGCCCCATGTCGAAGTGGATCTCGGAGCAGGGCCCACAAGGTCCGGTCTCGCCCATCTGCCAGAAATTGTCTTTTTCGTCCAGGCGGAAAATGCGCTCTTTGGGAAAACTCGCTACTTTCCGCCAAAGTTCTTCGGCCTGATCGTCTTCGCGAAAAATCGTCACATAGAGCTTGTCCTTCGGCATGCCGTACCAGTTCGGGCTGGTGACCAACTCCCAGGCAAAAGCGATGGCGTCCTGCTTGAAGTAGTCGCCGAACGAAAAATTGCCGAGCATTTCGAAAAACGTGTGATGGCGGCGGGTGTAGCCGACATTTTCGAGGTCGTTATGCTTGCCTCCGGCACGGACGCATTTCTGCGACGTGGTGGCGCGGCTGTAGTCGCGCTTTTCGAGGCCAAGGAAGACATCCTTGAACTGGTTCATGCCGGCGTTGGCAAACAACAGTGTGGGATCGTCGGCCGGCACGAGCGAGGAGCTGCGGACGACACGATGGCCCTGGCCCGGCGAAGTAATTCAGGAACTTCGCGCGGATATCGTTTCCAGTCATTCTTTACTTCAGTTTCGCACCCGCAACGCACTACATCAGGGGATTACGGTCGCTTTGACGATGTAGTCCAGCTTTGGGAAATTCTTTTTGAAGTACGCGTTGCCGCCATGAGCGGCTTCATCCTGACCGGGGCCGTGGCCGTCGGGGGCACCTTCGCCGTAATCCATGTAGACGTTCATGACGTTGTCGAGGCCGAGGATCACTTCTCCGAACGGGACGAAGCCGCTTGACATCGAGGTTTTCCGTTGTCGTGGATGTTGATGAAGATATGCGTGGTACGCTGCATTCGGCTCGCTGGGCGTGGCGAACACGACGGTGCCGGTTTTGTTCGGAACCTTGGGCGGGTCGTCCTTAATGTGACCTTGTCCCACCGGGCATAAACCTTGGGATCGCCATTGATGCCGCACTGCACGATGTAGCCCTTGAGCGCCCGAAAAAACGCATTGTTGTCATAGTAGCTGCGCTTCACCAGGTTGTAGAAGTGATCGGCCCCTAGAGGCGCCCAGTCGCGATGAACCAGGATCACGACATCGCCCTTAGTGGTGGCGAGCTTAACTTTGTATTCCGGCGGAGCGGCCGGTTCCTTGACCGCGGGCGCGCTGCCGCCGCATGCTGCCAGGGCGCAAAGAATCGAGAACAGAACAGGACCACGGAGAGCAACGGCGATGTGTCATTTCGCGTCTCTCCAATTCGGGCCGACTGCCGGTGTCCACAGGCGAGTGGAACGGAAAGTTCGATATACGGATTCCATTTCGGTTTTCACTAATTCTTGCAGATCGTCTTTTTCCTCTGACGGCGCTTCGAAGACCAGCTCGTCGTGAACCTGGAGAAGCATGCGCGATTGCATTTTTCTTTCTTCCATCAGGTGCGAGATGCGTATCATGGCCAGTTTGATGAGATCGGCGGCAGTACCTTGCAGAGGCGTATTGACGGCGGTGCGCTCGGCAAAGGAGCGGGCGGAGGGGTTGCGGCTCTGCATGTCCGGAATGGGGCGGCGGCGGCCGAGCAGCGTCTTGGCAACTCCGGTCTGGCGGACTTCCGCGATGGTCTTTTCCTTGAATTCCCGAACACCCGCATAACGCTCGAAATAGCGGTCGATGTACAGTCTCCGCTTCCTTACGGCCAATCGCCAATTGCTGTGCCAGACCAAAAGGCGTCTGGCCGTACACAATTCCGAAGTTGACCGTCTTGGCGGAACGGCGCATGTCGGGCGTCACCATGAGCGGGTCGACATTGAAGACTTCAGCCGCAGTGCGAACGTGAATGTCTTCGCCCTGGATGAAGGCTTCGGCGAGTAACTGGATCTCCGGACATGTGCGCGAGCAGGCGGAGCTCGATTTGGGAATAGTCGGCGACCACTAAATGCCAGCCTTGCTCAGGCACGAAAGCGGACCGGATTTCGCGCCCCTCTTCGGTACGTATGGGAATGTTCTGCAGATTCGGATTTGAGGAAGAGAGACGCCCGGTGGCGGCGCCGGCTTGATTGAAGGTCGTGTGCAGGCGCCCTGTTTCGCGGCGAATGCAGAAGCGGGAGTGCGTCGATGTAGGTGCCCTTCAGCTTGGTTAGCTGGCGATAATCGAGAACGTGCTGCGCGACGGGATAGCCGGCGGCGAGGCCGTCGAGCACGTCCGCGGCCGTCGAGATGACCTTACCCTTGCCATATTTGACGGGCGAGGGCAAATTCATTTCTTCGAACAGCACCTTCCCCAGCTGCTGGGGAGAATTGATGTTGAAGGGATGGCCGGCGAGGTCGTAAATCTTTTGCGCGAAGGTTTCAATGCGCTCGGACAGGCGGTGGACAGTTCGGACAGGACTGCTGTATCGATACGAATGCCGGTTCTTTCCATGTGCGCGAGCACGGGAGCAAGCGGCAGATCGATCTCGCGATAGACACGGTCGAGTTCCTGCGGCTCGAGCTGCGGCCGCAGCATTTCCGCAATCGCCAGAGTTGCCTCGGCCTGCTGCTCGGCAGCGGCATTCAGTTTGCGGTCGAGGAATCGCTCGGCCAGAGCTTCGGGCGAACAGCCGCCCGGGTCGGCGCTCAGCAGGAAGGCGTAGAGCATCACATCTTCCGCTACATTCTTTGGCTCGATGCCGAGCGAAGCAGCGGCCAGGAGGAACGCTTTGTAATCGTGAACGACTTTGGGAATGGCGTCCGATTCGAGCACTGGCCGCAGTGATTCGAGCAGGGAGAGCGGCATGGCGCGGCCGATGCCCGCGTGATAAGCAAGACCCGCAAACGAATTGGTGAGATCGAGCGCAACGGCCAGCGGCGCAGCAGAGGGACGCGCTGCCAACCATTCACTGACAGCAGCGGCGTCGGACAGCGCGGCGTAGTCTCGGGTAGCGCTATCGTCTTCGGCCGGAAGGTCTTTCAATAAGCTGAAAAATTCCAGCTCCTTGTAAAGAGCCTTTAGGGCGGAATTGTTGAACGGTTGCGTACGCAGCGATTCAAGGTCCCATTCGATGGGGACTTGCGTGTGGATAGTAGCAAGCTGCTTGCTGAGTTCTATTTGCTTACGATTATTGAGCAAGCTCTCGCGATACATCTTGCGCTCGACTTCGGAAGCGCGGTCGAGCAGCGATTCGACGGAACCGAAACGGGCGATGAGCTCGCGCGCCCCTTTATCGCCGATGCCGGGAGCGCCGGGAATATTGTCGATCGAATCGCCTTTCAGCGCAAGAAGGTCGGCGACTTGTGAAGGCTTGACGCCCATGAATTGCTCGGTCTTCGCTTCGTCGTACCATTCGTCATCTTTCATGGGATTGAGCATGAAGACGCGTTGGTTGACGAGCTGCAGCATGTCTTTGTCGCTTGAGACGATGACCACCTCCAGCGATTTCTTGGGTTCCCGGCAAGCTATGGCGCCGATCACATCGTCGGCCTCGTACGCCGGGAATTGGAGAATCGGCATCTGCATGGCTTCGAGCAGGCGGCGGATGTAGGGGATCTGCTGACCCAGATCCTGCGGCATCTCCGTGCGATTGGCTTTGTACTCGGCGAAGGTTTCCGAACGGAATGTAGGCTCGCTGCTTTCGAAGACGGCGGCGATGTAATCCGGCTTGAAGCTTGTTATCAGCTTGCGTACCATGTTGTGGAATATGAAAACGGCTTCGGTCGAGAGGCCGCTACTGGTGCGCATGGGAGGCGCGCCGCTACGCGCGCGGGCGTGATAGGCGCGGAAGATAAAGCCGAAGCTATCGATGAGGAAGAGACGGGGTACTGGCAACATCTACAGGATAAAAGGATGATGGTAGGAAATGAACTTCCGGTATCCGATATTTCTGGATTTGTCGGGCAAAAAGTGCCTGGTAATTGGCGAAGGACATGAAATCGCAGGTAAGGTGCAAGGCTTGGTGAATGCGGGAGCGAGGGTCAGTTATGTGAATCCGCGTGCCGAACCGGCAATCCAGGCGCTGGCGGCGGCGGGACAGGTTTCCTGGGAGCGGCGTAATTTCGCTGAGCTGGATCTGGATGGCTGTTTCCTTGCCATCGTGGACGGCGCAGATAATGCGGAGATTTTCAGATTGGCCGAAGAACGACGGGTGCTGGTAAATGCGGCGGACGATCCCAAGCATTGCCGGTTCAGTTTCGGGTCGGTACATCGGCGAGGCGATTTGATGGTTGCGATTTCTACCAATGGCGTCGCTCCAGCGCTAGCGGTTCGATTGCGCGAACGGATGGAACGGGAACTTGGATCGGAATACGCCGAATTGTTGCGGATGTTGAAGCATGTGCGGGCTGAACTTGGAGCGCGCGTTGCCGATTCCAGTGCGCGCAGGGCGCTTTGGTATCGGATCGTGGATTCGGACATTCTGGACAAGCTGCGCGAGGGCCAAACGGATGAAGCCGAGCGCGCCTTGCGAGCAATGATCGAGAACGCGGCTTAGACCGGTAGCGACATCCAACCGGCGAGTACCAGCGCGAGCGAGGCCAGAGCCGCGCCAAGCATCACCCACAATGTGTCCCAAGTTGTGAAGATGAGCAGCACGAGACTGAGAGCGGCAATCACGCAAAGAGGCGCATTACGCAACGCGTCGACGCTCAAGGGAAGAGTGGCGGACAGGCTCACGCCGGCGCTCGCGACCACAATGGCGCGCAACGCGCGCTTGACACGTGGATCGTCGATCTTTCGCCGTGCAAATAGCAACAAAGGAATCACCAGGACGGCCGGCGTAACCACAGCAAGCCAACCAGCGATCGCCCCGGGAACGCCCGCGACGAAATAACCAACGGCCACAAGATAGAGTCCCTTGGGCCCGGGGGTGCTTCGTCCTACGACCAGGGCAGTATTGAGTTGATGGTCGGTCAGGAGATGGCGCTTGACGACAAAATCATTGCGCACGATAGGCAGAGCCGCAAGCCCACTGAATGAGCTGAGAGTCGCCTTCAAGAGCAAGAGATAAATGACAAGGAAGTTCATTTAGTCGGCTCTTTCCAGAAGAATCCTGCTATTCCGGCCAGAAGAAGAACGACTATTGGCGACCAGCCCGCGAGGAAAGACAATGCAATGGAGCCCGCCAGAATGAGCATCGTCTGGAAAATATGAGGGCGATCGAGATATGGGCGGACCAGTAACCAAAAACTTGCCAGGAGAGCGCCTACGGACGCAGCGAGAGCGCCGGCGATAGCTGCCTCAAAGAAACGATTGCGAGACCAGGAATCAAACCCGACGGTTACGAGGCAGACCAGCACACAGCTCGGAATAGAGACGACGAGGAGCGCGGCTAGCGCTCCTTGCCAGCCCCGCAGCAGCCATCCCGACGCGGCCGAGAAGGCGAACAGGTTCGTTCCGGGGGTGACCCGCGCGAGGGCGTAACAGAGTCCGAACTGCAGCACGTCGTACCAGTGGCGGCGTTCGACTATCTCGCGCTGCAAAGCCGCCGTCGTTGCGCTTCCTCCGCCGAAGGTGAAGTTTCCGATGCGGAAGAAAACGCCGCTCAGCTCGCGGACGGACGGTTTCGCCACTAACAACACTTTGCGTTTTGATATTTGGCGCGATAGCGGCGTTCGGTAAATCGCTTCCACTCGGCGGCCGAGGCGGTATGGCCGGTTGTTTCGAGATAACGCGAATAGGCGCGTTCATCGGACAATTCGCGGGCCAGGGAGAGTGCGAAGGAGAGAAGGCGCTTTAGCCAGCTCATACACCCTCCGCTTCAAGACGGGATGGAATGAAGGGCGATTCCGAGCTCACTGTGGCGCGGGTGCCGCGCAACAAACCGGACCAGACACGCGCCGAATCGAGAACGATTGTCGCAACCAGCACGAGGAATACGGCGCATACAACGGCATCGAGACGTTCGTTGAAGATCACGGCGCGCGTTTCGGCAACCCGGCCAGCTGCAACGCCACCGGCAGTCAGAGTATTTTCAAGCGTGGCGGCATGTGATAGAAAACCCAGCCGCGGATCTTCGGCGAATATCTTTTGGAAACCAGCGGTAAAGGTCACGGAGGCCAGCCAGAGAAGCGGCCCAAGCGTGATCCACATATAGCGGGCCCGATGCATCTTGAGAATCACCGTAGTCCCAACGCATAAGGCGATGATGCTGAGCAATTGATTCGAGATACCAAAGAGCGGCCACAGCGAGTTGATTCCGCCTAGCGGATCGATCACGCCCTGATAGAGGAAATAGCCCCAGGCTGCCACTACGAGCGCGCTGGCAGCGATCGCGCCGGGCATCCAGGCGATTCTTCCCCAAGGTTTGTGTATATGGCCGAGAAGATCCTGCAGCATGAAGCGGCCCACCCGAGTGCCGGCATCGATGATGGTGAGGATAAAGAGCGCCTCGAACATGATGGCGAAGTGATACCAGAAGCTCAGTAGACTATCCCCGAGCCCGGTTCGGCTCAGTACGCCGCTGAAAATCTGCGCCATGCCGAGGGCGAGCGATGGCGCGCCGCCGGTGCGGCCGAAGAGGCTGGTTTCACCGACACTATGGGCCAGTTGCGCCATCACGGTGGCCGTCACGGGGAAGTGCCAGGAAGAAATCGTCGCAACGGCGGCTTGTGGTGTTGCGCCTACAACCCCAGCGGGTGAATTGACCGCAAAGAATACGCCGGGGTCGAGCGATGCCGCGGCTACCAAGGCCATGACCCCCACGAACCCTTCGAGCAGCATGGAGCCATAGCCGATGGGCCACGCGTGCCACTCTTTAGCGATTAGCTTGGGCGTCGTACCGGATGAAATCAGCGCGTGAAAACCTGAGATCGCACCACAAGCGATGGTAATGAAGCAGAACGGAAAAATTTTACCGGCAAATATCGGTCCGTTGCCATCGGCGAATTGGGTCAGCGGAGGTAAGGCCAGGCGCGGGTGAGTAAACAAAATACCGAAAGCGAGAAGGAAGATCACGCCAAGCTTCACGAACGTGCTGAGATAGTCACGCGGGGCGAGCAGAAGCCAAACGGGCAACGTACTCGCGAGAAAGCCATAGACAACGATGGCACCGGCGAGCGCCAGCGCGCTCCAGGTAAACCACGGCGCCCACACCGGGGATTCGGCGACAAGTTTGCCGCCATAGATCGTCGCGAGGACCAGTACGAAACCAGCGACCGAGCACTCGAGCACCTTGCCGGGGCGAATAAAGCGCAGGTAGAGTCCCATCAGCAGCGCAACCGGCATCGTCATCGCGATCGTGAACGTTCCCCAGGGACTGCCGCGCAATGCGTTGACAACTACCAGAGCGACCACAGCCAGCAGGACGATCATGATGAGCAGCACGGTGACGAGGGATATCATGCCGCCGACTTTTCCGATTTCTTCGCGCGCCATTTGGCCGAGCGTTTTGCCATCGCGCCGCATGGAACAAAAGAGAATTACAAAGTCCTGTACGGCGCCGGCAAGGACGCACCCGAACAAAATCCAAAGCATGCCCGGCAGGTAGCCGAATTGAGCGGCGAGGGTCGGACCGACCAGCGGGCCAGGTCCGGCGATAGCGGCAAAATGGTGGCCGAAGAGAATCCATTTATTTGTTGGCTCAAAATCGTGGCCATCACGCAGACATTCGGCCGGAGTCGCGCGGCGGTCGTCGAGCGCCATGACTTTGGCGGCGATGAACTTGGCGTAGAAACGGAAACCGAGGATGAAAAAAGATGCAGCGGCGGCGACAAGCCAAAGACTGTTCACCGGTTCGCCCCGATGGCTGGCGATCACGCCAAGGCAGATGGCGGCAAGCACCGAGATGGCCGCGAAGAGCAATACGGATAGATGGCGCCGCATTGAGTCTAGAGTCGAGCGGCCGTTGCGATCAAACTGGCGAGCAGACAGGCCAGCAAGGAGCCGATGGCGAGGCCCACGATCGCCTTACTCGCGGCCGACTTGCGGCTATCGTCCAGGCGAATCGCGATCACTGGGGCGGGATGAGGCGAAGGGTTCCGGCATCCAGCGAACGGATCTGAATCTCCGTGTGGCATTTCGATTACCCGTTTTACCAGTGGCTCGAGAGAACCGGAACGAAGATCGAGTGGTTTGCGCAGGCCGACCGTCAGCAGTGCACTGCCGGCATCAGAGACGGCCCCGATGTGCTGGCGTGGAACCCAGATTTCGCTTCCCGTTTTGGCATTAATCACTTGAACTTCCGAGCGGGAGGCGGTGCCTAGAACCCACTCGTTCGGATCCGCATTCTTGATGGCCGGGTAGAAGGCGAAGCGGCGCGGACCTATATAGTCGAGCGGCGAGGGCACAAGCGGCGCTGACACTGTCCAAGTTTAACCCGGTAGGCCATTAAAGAACCGCAAGCGTCGCGGTCGGCCTTCGTTGCTTTGCAAAGCCGATGCCGCCCCAAGACAGCACGATGACGTAGTTCAGCGCCTGGAACATCAGGATGTAGGCAACGGCCGCGGTACGGCTGAGGCCAAAGGGCGTCAGGACACTGACGGCAACGAATTGGTAGATTCCTACATAGCCGGGCGTCGACGGTAACGCGCTGCCGAGAGCGAGGCCCGCAGTAAGCAGAAACGCCATCGGGAGCGTGATCCGTACGTGCATGGACTCTGCGAGAACCATCGTAGTGATCGCATCCGTACTCCAGATAATGGCCGTAAACAGGACGAAGCGCGCGAGGCGGCTGTAATCGTGGAAGCTCCGGATTCCTTGCAGGCCGTTGCGCAGAATGCTCTCCACCTGGGCCCGCAGTTTAGGCGGCAAGGGCAGCAGCCCAAGGAACTTAAACCAGAAAACTTCGAACGCCGGAATAAGGACGATCCCCGCCACTCCGCAGAACCCCAAAATCGCGAACGGTCTGGCAGCGTTCGCTAACCAGCCGGGGCGATCCTTCAGCGTCAGCAGGACTACTGAGCTAATCGTAATAACCGCAATCGCGTCTACGACGCGTTCCGAGAGTGCTGTCGTGAGAACAAATGCCTTGCTCATCCCCGTGCGGCTACTGATCATCAGACTGCGAATGACTTCGCCGGCCCGCGCAGGCAGAACGTTGTTACCCAAATAACCAGCCGCGGTTGCCCAGAAAGCGAGCGGTATGCTGACTTTGCCCTCGGCCAAAAGGATGACTCGCCAGCGGTACGAGCGCAAGAATAAGGCTCCAGTCATTAGAGTGAAAGCGAGGAAAACAAAGAGCACTCGTGCCGAGCTGAGAGTGATCCAGACTTGCCGCCACTCAATGCCGCGCAGCGAATAATAGAGCAGAACGGCCGCCAGGGTAAGGGAGGCAATCCAATAGATCGCATTTTTAGATCTTTGAATACGAGATCCGGCAATTTCCGGCATGCAGTAGCAGTTTAGCCCGGACGCATCAGCTATTGCGTTGTTGTGCGCTTTTATTGCGGCAGGAAAGGCGTGTCTTACACTAAGTTCTAAGACGTTTTGGCGAGTATGAAAACTTGATTTCCACGACAGTAAGCGAGGTCGCGTTCGATTCCAAAGCAGCGGCCAGACGTTCTTTCTTGTTGGTCTTTTCCTGCACCGTTATCGGCGCTCTGGCGCAAATTCTTGTGAAGCAGGGCACCGCACAGCTTGGCGCTCATCACCTGCACCTAACCTTGAGTCAAGTGCTCCATAGGCCGGAACTTTTCGTTCAATTCAGCCTGGACATGATGACTAATTTGAGGCTGTTCATAGGCTATTGTATGTACGGCGTGAACACTTTCCTGATGGCACTAGCTTTAAAGGGACGCGAACTTTCACGACTGTACCCGATCATCGCTTTGACATATGTGTGGGTTACGATCCTTTCGCTGTTTGTTCTTCCGGATGAACACCTGAACTTCTTTCGCACTATGGGGATCGTATTCATTGTGGGCGGCGTATCGGTTTTGGGATTGAGGAAATAGCCATGAAGACGCCACTGAGTTCGATCGTTCTGGTTCTCTTCGGATCTTTCGTTGGTTCCTTTGGGGCGGTGTTCCTGAAATTGGGAGCGGAGCACATGCAGGGTAGCCTCAAACGCATTCTGAACAATTACTGGCTGGCCACTGGCATTATTCTTTATCTGCTGTCCTCTGTGTTTTACATGATGGGCGTAGCGCAAGGGCAACTCACGGTGTTGTATCCGATGGTTTCGATCGGCTATATCTGGGCGATTGTCTGGGCACGACTGTTTTTCAAGGAGCCCTTTACGCGATCTAAAATCGGAGGCCTCGCCGCGATTATTGTGGGTGTAGCGCTGATTAATTTAGGGAACGCCTAGTTGACCTCGTCCCTTTTCTATTAATCGTCGGGCTCTGGCCGTGCAGCATGTTGCACAATTGACCGTAGGAACCCAATGAAGAACCTACGTCCATGCGTCATGCGCCCGCTCTTACTCAGCGCGCTGGCAATATCCGCTGCCCTGGGCAGCGCACTCGCGCAGAACCGAGCTGTCGGCTTCAAACAGGGCATGCCGTTCAGCGAGGGAGTAGTGGCCGGTAACACGCTTTATGTGGCCGGTCAGCAAGGACCCGACGCACACGGCAAAGTAACCGGCACCGACATCGCGATACAGACCGCCAACACCATTGCAGCGATTAAGAAGATCGTTGAAGAGGGCGGCTTTCAGATGACGGACATCGTTTCGGTGACCGTCTATCTAACGGACGTCAATGAAGTTGCGAAAATGAACGAGGCTTATAAGAAGCTGATGCCGGATCCGAAACCGGCTCGCGCGACTGTGCAGGTGGCGGGTCTGATTGGCGGAGCCAAAATTGAAATCTCGGCAATCGCAGTAAAGCACTAACCGGGCAATGGCGTGCATTGCAAAGCCGAATGCGCTATCGCGCAAAAATCCGTAGGGCCGGAAAAGACGCGTAGGCTCCTATGACTTAACGATGTGCGCACGCCAAGTGGAGATAAAGCTGGAGAGAGCGTTTTTTGGCGGCCGGACCGCAGCGAATGCAAGGAGACTTGCGCCGGTCCACACAAAAAACACAGCCGCGATCCAAATGTGAATGCTCTCGCCGAAAAATGCGGGCAGCACAAACTGGATGGCGAACAGAACGAACATAGCGAGCGCTTCCCACCACGCAAATTCCATGTTGATCAGGAACACCAACGCTACGGCACTCTGGCCGATAGTAAGAAGGAGCTCGGTTTCCTGGTCGGAATCGAAGACGATCGGAGTGGGTGCGCCATGGCTCATCGAAAAGACCACCGGCAGCATCGCGACCAGAAGAGTCCACTGATTGATATTGCTCGAGGTGATATTCATGAGCGCGACCCTGGCTTTGCCTTCCTGGCGCGCGAAATAAAAGGTGGAAGCCAGCTCCGGGAATTCTGAGATGATGGGCGCGAGCCACTGGATAACGATGAAACTTGGAAGGCCGAAAGCTGCAGCGACGGCAACCAGGCTACCGAGGAACGGCTCGGCAGTGAAGTAGACCAACGTGCCGCCTCCCAGAAAGCAGGCGGCGATGGCAAGGATGCGAGTGGTACGCGGCGCCCGAACAATCGCGCGCGGGATGGCTTCCAGGTCCTCAACGCCTTCGTGACTTTGCGGGGGTAGCCGGGTCAGCACCACCAGATAGACAACGTAGAAGGCAACCAGAGTCACGGCGTCATAAAGGTGGAGATCGCCTTTCCACCAGATGAACAGGGCATAGAGGAGTGGAGGAATGAGCCCCACAACTTCGATGCTGTGCTCTGGGTCCAGATGGATCTTCCTGAGCGGCGTCCCGTCACGCCGGCGGTGGACGATAGCTGCAGTGAGATAGATCGCCGGCCAAGCCAAACCGGTCAGCAGGCGCAGGGCACCCGTAAGATTTGCGAGCAGTAGATCGGTTTGTTGTTTCCACGCGAGAACCGCTTCCACTGCGAACTCGGGGAGCGTCTGCATCCACGCGAGGATGGCGAGGGCAAACCCTTGCGCAACAAAATACTGCGCAGCCTCGGCACCCCAGGCAATCAGTAACGATGCAAGGAGAATGCATGGAGCCGTCCACAGAGCCGCCCATGGACTGCTCTCCGACAACGCCGCGGCAACGAGCAGCAATGCGAAGCCTGTAAAACACCTAGCTGAATAGGACCGTAGCATCTGCATTTCGACGCGCGCTGATGCGCGAGTGCTTCTCAAACAAATTAGACTTCGACGGGAAATCCGTGCGATAGTGGCCGCCGCGGCTTTCTTCGCGTGCGAGTGCGGCCAGGGCGATCAACGAGGCGACCTGGTGCATGTTTCGTAACTCAAACGCGGCACGATCGGGCGACGGCAAGGATTCGAAACGGCGAACTGCAAGGCGTTTCGACGCGGCAGCAAGTTCCGGCCCGCTACGAAGCACGCCGCAGGAATTCCAGGCGATCGCGCGCAGATCGCGTTCGGTGATGGCAGGAAAGAGAGAGGTCGGTGGCGTAGCGACTACCTGCGGCAATACTTGTGCAGCGGTCATAGCTCGGCCGGCGCGCGCGCCAAATACAACACCTTCGAGCAGTGAATTGCTAGCTAGGCGGTTAGCACCATGCACGCCTGTGCAGGCAGCTTCCCCGGCAGCAAACAGACGCGGAAGCGTGGTCTGGCCGTCGAGATCGGTCTGGACCCCGCCCATCGCATAATGCGCGGCAGGGCGCACTGGCGCGAGCGTAGTTTCGAGATCAACGCCATAAGTGACACATGTTTCATAGATCCGTGGGAAGCGCTTGCGCACGAAGCCGGCCGGCAGGTGTGTCAGGTCAAGAAAAGCGCTTGAATCGCCGCTTGCGCGCAGTTCCAGCACGATGGAACGGGAAACAACGTCGCGCGGAGCGAGTTCTTTCAAAGGATGATAGCGCTCCATGAAGCGCTCACCGCTGGCGTTGCGGAGATAGGCACCTTCGCCACGTAATGCCTCACTTAAGAGAAAGCGAGGGGCGTTCGGGACGAATAAAGCGGTCGGGTGAAATTGCACGAATTCAATATCCTCGACGGTAGCGCCGGCGCGGAAGGCGCAGGCGACGCCATCGCCGGTAGCTACATCCGGATTGGTAGTGTTTTCGAATACCCGGCCAAGGCCGCCAGTGGCGACGAGTACAGCACGAGCCTGAATTTGAACGGTCGATTGCGTCGTGCTGTCAAGCGCCACAACACCCACGACTTCATCTTCGTGAAGCAACAGGTCAGTGACCGCGGAGAAACTCTGAAAGGCGATGTTTTCGAGAGAGGAGGCTTTGCGGCGCAGCGTACGAGCGATCTCACGGCCGGTGGAATCGCCGTGCGCATGCAGGATGCGGTTCCGGCTGTGCGCACCCTCACGCGCGAACAACAGGCGTGTTCCCTCGCGATCGAAGGCGGTTCCCCACTCGATGAGTTGTTCAATGGCGGCCGGTGCTTCTTCGACCAGCGTGCGGACCGCGTCCGGATCGCACAGCCCGTCGCCCGCAACCAGGGTGTCCTGCTCGTGCAGTTCTACTTCATCGTCGTCGTTGAGCGCCACGGCAATGCCACCCTGGGCGTATTCGGACGATGATTCACGCAGGCTGTCTTTGGCGATGATCAATACACGGCCAGCCGAGGCGAGTTCGATCGCGGCGCGAAGCCCTGCGACGCCGGCGCCAACCACAATGAAATCGGTGTGAGTATGCGGGCTTGAGGCGTCGATATCAATGTTATAGCAAGCGCGCTGCTCAGCACGCTTGCAAGCCTCGCCATTTCGTGCCAGCTTGAACCATCCACCGTAGAACGGGACCCACCCACCGGGACCCTGATGGTACAACGGGATCACATGCCGAGCTTCGCCATCGAGACTGCGCATCATGTGTACAAAAACGTGGTGGAACGTGGTATTGTCCAACGCGCGCGTGAGTTCGTTGGGGCGCGAGCAGGCAAGTGCTTCGTGGTGACCACGGAGGACGTCTGGCGGTTACATGGAGAGAAGCTCCGAAGGCAGTTTCGTGATGGACTGGAGGTTCTTTTCTTTCCCGGCGGAGAGGCCAACAAGCGGTTCGCACAGGTTGAAACGCTGGCTGAACAAATGTTGGAGCGGGGTGCGGATCGCACCAGCATTGTGATCGGGTTTGGGGGCGGCATCGTTACTGATGTGAGCGGCTTTTTGGCGGCAATTTTCATGCGCGGCGTACCGGTGCTGCAGATTCCGACAACCTTGCTAGCGCAGGTGGATGCGGCCACCGGCGGCAAAACAGGTGTCAACCTGCGCAATGGAAAAAACCTTCTGGGGAGTTTTCATCAGCCGCTGGCCGTGCTGATCGATCCGGAGGTCTTGTCGACTCTCCCCGCCAACGAATATCACGCAGGATTGTTTGAAGTGGTGAAATGCGGGATCATCCGTGACAGCGCGCTATTTGAACTGCTCGAGAGCGAATCGCAGAGAGTGCTGGCGAGAGATCCAGTTGTATCGGACGAACTGATCGCCGCGGCAGTGAAGATCAAAGCTGAAGTGGTAGCAGCGGACGAACGCGAGGGCGACCTGCGGCGCATTCTGAATTTCGGACACACGGTAGGCCACGCAATCGAAGCGGAGACGGAATATGTCCGACTGTTGCACGGCGAGGCGGTTGCTTGGGGAATGCTCGCGGCGACTCGTCTCGCAGAATTGTCGGGCATGCTGGCGAACAGCGCGGCCGAGCGTATCGGGCGAACTATTGGCCACTACGGCCCTCTGCCTCCGGTGCGCGATCTGAATCCGGATCGTCTGGTTGCCCGGCTGGCCAGCGACAAGAAGACAATGGCGGGCAAGGTGCATTTTGTGCTGCCGACGGCGATTGGCGAAGTAAAAATTGTCTCCGGGTTGGAGCAAAGCGTCATACGAAGAGCGGTCGCCGAAACGCTCGAGCGGATTTCGTGAAGGCGGCCGCGGGAACAACTCCGCCCGGGACCTCGAGCGAGCGCGAAGCGGCTGGATGGGTCCGGCGCATTTTTACGGACATCACTCCGCGCTATGACTTACTCAACCATTTGTTGTCGTTCCATATCGACCGCAGATGGCGCGAGACCTTGGGCGACCGTTTGGCAGGAGTCCTACAACGCCAGGATGCCCGCATACTCGACCTGTGCTGTGGGACGGGGGACGTCCTCTTTCATCTCGAGGATCGTGGTGCGGCGCAGGTAGTCGGCGCGGATTTCTGTCATCCAATGCTGGCTTTGGCCAAGCGGAAAGCGGAATCGCGAGGCCGCCCGGCGCGACTCGTAGAGGCGGACGCACTCGAACTGCCGCTCGCCGACAATTCGCTAGATGCTATTTCAATCGCGTTCGGTTTTCGTAATCTCGCGAATTACCGCGCCGGCCTCGCGGAGTTTCACAGGGTGTTGAAACCGGGCGGAGTACTCGTGATTCTTGAGTTCTCCCACCCGCGCGGATGGCTCATGAAGTTGTCGTATGGATTCTATTCGCGCGTTGTGGTGCCGGCTGTGGGGGCCCTTGTATCCGGCTCGCGAGAAGCGTATGGCTATTTGCCGGAATCCATCCGGCTGTTTCCAGGCGCACAAGAATTGGGCTCGATGCTCCAAAGCAGCGGCTTCGCGCAAATAAATTTCCAATTATTGACCGGCGGAATTGCCGCGCTGCACACCGGGTGGAAGTCCGCGGCCGCTGGCCCCGGCTAACGAACGGTTGATTTCTTCTCGGAGTTCGAGATTGCGAACCAGACGAAGCAAGTAGTTCGGATGCAGTCCCAAGAGCTTGGCGGCCTGTTTGTAATCGCCATTGCCCTGTACATAGGCATCGAGAATGGCGTCGCGTTTGGCTTGCCCGACGGAATGATGATACTTGGCTTCGGCGTCGCGGGGGGCCGACTCAAGCAAGGTTTCCGGCAGATCCTCCGGCAACACCAATTCCGATACACCCAAGACGACCGCCCGTTCCATCGCGTTTTCGAGCTCACGAACGTTACCAGGCCAGGAATACTGAGAGATCATTTGCTGCACCTCGGGAGACAAACCTTCGACGTGGCGTTTACAGCGTTCGGCGGAGCGCCGTAAAAAAAACTCTGCAAGGCGTGGGATGTCGTCCTTGCGGTCGCGTAGCGGCGGCGACTGGAGCGCCACCACGTTGAGGCGGTGATATAGATCCTCGCGAAAGCGGCCCTCGCCCACGTCCGCCGCGAGATCGCGATTGGTAGCGGCAATGATTCGGATATCGAGGGGGTAAGCCTGCGTACCGCCTACGCGTTCGAATTCGCGCTGCTGCAGGACGCGCAGCAGCTTGGCCTGCAGACCAGGAGCGAGTTCGCCTACTTCGTCGAGAAAAATGGTGCCGCCCTGCGCCAACTCGAAGCGGCCGCGCTTGAGCGCGACGGCGCCCGTGAAAGCACCCTTTTCATGGCCGAACAATTCGCTCTCAAACAAAGTCTCACTGAGAGCGGCGCAATTGACTGCAACAAACGGTCGCTCCGAGCGGGGACTTTTCTCGTGTAAAGCGCGCGCGACCAGTTCCTTGCCCGTACCGCTCTCGCCAACAATGAGAACCGTCGTATCGCGCGGCGCAACGCGCTCGATGAGCTCGAGCAGGCGCCGGATAACGACACTGTTTCCTACGATTCCCGTCTGTACGGCGATTTGCTCCTGCAAAAGCGCCTTCTCGGCTCTGAGAGTCTCCACTTCGCGATTGGCTTCGAAGCCGATAGAGCTGAGGGATGCCGCGGCTGTCAACGTCTCCAGGTGTACAGACAAACGTGCCGCCTCACGGTCCGCGATGCGTACAAGCAGCACGCCACCTAGCGCGCCGGCTACATAGAGAGGCACGCCGGCAATACGCGAATCGGCACTCACGAACGCGCCTTCTTCGCACACGCGGACGACTGCCGCCGCGAAATCGATCGTGTGTTTTGCAGCGCACCCCGTCCAGCGGACATGGAGTTCACCGGCGCTTGCTCCAAGCAGCAAGACGCCATCGTCGATCGGAATCAAGTCTCCGACCAGCCGTAGAATCTGGTTTTGCAGGAGAGAGTTTTGGTCGTCTTCCATGCCTGCCGCCAGCGCCCGCGATAGAAACACAAGAGAGCAGGCGGCGAGCAGAGTGGGTTTGGCGTCCTTCGCTGGCGCGGGTGAGACCTCAATTTGCGCCTCACCGGAACGGAACAGGAGGATAGTCTTGCCGATTCCAAGTTGGTCGCGATCCTCGAGCCAGCGCTCGGCCGATCGCATTCCGTTCACGTAGGTGCCGGCCGAAGAGCGCAGGTCCGTAACCATGTAGCGGGTTCCCTGACGGCGCACCTGGCAATGCCGCCAGCCTATATCGGCTTCATTTAGCACCAGCTGGGAGCCGGGGGCGCGGCCAATCAGGATCTCACCCTGATCCAGGGGCAGATGTGTTCCAGCGAGCGGACCATTGACAACGATGAGTTCCGCGCTCATAGCAAGATTGACATAGTGTAGCGGAAAAAGGCTCACGCAGACTGTAGAACAACGAGTTCGTCCGCGCCCAGGTCCCCGTTCTCGCGATTTTCCTCGAGATCGAGAAATCGCGTATCCAGGAGCCGCCCCGGCTCGATCTTGCCCATGGCAGAGAGCAGGGTCTCCTTCAAAAAGGGATGATCTTTTTCGATCTCGGCGAGCATGTCGCGCAGGGTGCGCCGCACAGTACCGGTCTTTTGGGAGCAGCCGCATGGAATGACCGGCGCGCCTAGAACTTCGACGAAGGCGCGTGTCAGATTTTCGGTTACATAGACAAGCGGGCGGATCAACCGGAACTCGCGCTTACTCGACCAGGTAATCGGAGGAAGCGCGCTGGTGCGGCCGGTAAACATGGCGTTGCGAAGGAACGATTCGCAAAAATCGTCGGCAGTGTGGCCGAGTGCAACGACATTCGCGCCCAGTTTTCGCGCCACTTCATATACGGCACGACGGCGAAAACGGCTACAGACATCGCAACCGTGACCGGGTTGTTCCGTCAGAAGATTCAGGGAAGGCTTGTCCTCAACATAGGTCCAATCGAAGCCGCGTTCAAGCAGATAGCGGCCAACCGCTTCGATAGGCTGGAGAAACTTGCCCTGTTCGATGGTAAACGCACAAACTGTGAAATCGATCGGCGCGCGTTTTCGTAAACGTGACAGGGTTTCCAGTAGAGTCAGAGAGTCTTTGCCACCTGAGACGCCCACGGCTACGCGGTCGCCCGGGCGAATCATACGGAAGCGCCCAACCGCCTCGCCAACCTTCCGCAGAACTGTTCTATCGACGTCCACTTTTCTCCACGATACATGACTGGCATCCTCAACCCGCACTCGATAGGCTCCTGGTGTCAGCGCACGTGGAGCGAGATCCGGCCTGGGTCGGAGGCTCGGCGTGGGGCGGTTTGGGCGGCGCTCGCTACCATCATCTGGGCAGTTCTGGTCGGCGCACTGAATCTAAAGCTCGGCTATGGCGGCTGGGTGAACTTTCTTTTCGCGTGTGCCGTTGCGGCGCTGGGAATTCCGCTAGTAGCACTGGCGGTAGTACTGCTGCTCACCATTATTAGGAAGCTACCGCGACGGGTTACGGGATTCCTGGCAGGAGCGTTTCTGCTTTTGGCGGCCTTGTTTTGGTTCGATTCGCTCGGCTTTTGGACGGCGGGGGTAATCCTCGCAGTCGAGTGCATATTGGGTGCAGTCGTTGCGACCGCTTTCGGTGCGAGTTGGCGCAGGGCCGCAAGGAATAAGCGCATCCTGACAATCGCAATCGGGGTTCTGGCAGTCGGAGCAAATGTATGGCTCGTTCGTCTTCTGGGGGGCGACGGAATCGACGAGAAATTGCTCCACGTCGGCAAAACAACCGGGGAAATACCACCCGTTCTTGCCGCACCTGACCCCGGCGCACCAGGCGCCTTTGGAGTAAAAACGCTTTTCTACGGAAGCGGCACCGATCTTCGCCGGCCCGAATATGGACCTTCTGTAGCCATACGAACGACAACCCGCGATGCGTCCGCGTTCTTCAAAGAATTTAAGGGGTGGAAATCGTTTTGGCGACGGCGCTATTGGGGGTTCGGGATGGACAAATTGCCGCTGAACGGGCGTGTTTGGTATCCGGAGGGAGATGGACCTTTCCCGTTGGTGTTAGTCGTGCATGGAAATCACGACATGACCGAGTTTTCCGATCCGGGATACCGGTATTTAGGCGAACTACTGGCAAGTCGCGGATTTATAGTCGCCTCGATCGATGAGAATTTCTTGAACAGCGGATACTTTCACGATATTCCTAAGCAGCAGGCAGCGCGGGCTTGGCTGCTGCTTGAGCATCTGCAGGTTTGGCGCCAGTGGAATTCTACCGTTGGCAATCCTTTTTTCGACAAGGTGGACGTGAAGAATGTCGCGCTCGTGGGACACTCACGCGGCGGAGAAGCGGCGGCGACGGCGGCTTTTTTCAACAAGCTTTCTTTCTATCCCGACGACGCCACGATACGTTTTCATTACGGGTTTCCAATCAAATCCGTGATCGCTCTGGCCCCGGTGGATGGCCAATACAAACCGGCCGGTCAATCGCGTGTACTAGACGACGTCAACTATTTCACGATGCAGGGCGCTCACGATGCGGATGTGTTTTCCTTTACGGGCAGCCGGCAGTGGGATCACGTGCGGTTCATGGGCGGCGGGAGCTATTTTAAGTCCGAGTTGTATATCTATCGCGCTAATCACGGTCAATTTAATACTGTTTGGGGGCGGACCGATACCGCCGGTCCGCGGAGCTGGTTTTTGAATCTGCGTCCGTTGCTCCGTGGGGAAGAGCAGCGTCGCATCGCGAAAGTCTATATTTCAGCGTTCCTCGAGGCAACGTTACACGGCAGGCGCGAATACGTCGCGTTGTTCGAGGATTACCGGCGCGGGCGGAAATGGCTGCCGGACACGCTGTACGTAAACCGCTATTTGGACAACTCGAACAAAACGGTCGCAAATTTCAATGAAGATGCGGACGTGACGACTACCACCGTTTCGGGTGGGCGGCTCGCTGCAAAGAATCTAACTCTCTGGCGAGAGGGCCGCATTCCCTTTCGCGAGGGCGACCGGGAATACAACGGAGTCTTCCTGGGCTGGGATCGCAGCCACGGAATCGGCAGTTACTCAATCACTCTGCCACCAAAGCCAATGAAGGACTGGAGATTGACTTCGCAAGCGGTTCTGACAGTCTCGATCGCAGCACACGATGAACAGGATATGGATGAAAAAGCGGGTGTGACGGATTTAACCGTTGCGGCGGAAGACGAAAGCGGGATAGTCGCAAGGGTCCCATTGAGCCGGTTCGGGACCTTGCTACCGCCGATCGGCGTACATTTGATGAAGCTCGAGCTGCTGGATTGGAAATTCTACAAAAACCCATCCGAGCCAGTGTTTCAAAGTATCCGGATACCGTTGAGCGCATTTGAGATCGGAACCACAAGCTTCGACGTCACGAAGCTAAAAGCCGTTCGGTTTGAATTTGACCGCACTCCTTCCGGCGCAGTGATTGTGAGTGAAATCGGGTTCAGCGAGGACCGAGCCGCCCGCTCACTGCAATAGCTTTTCCAGCTTCGACCCGGGCACGATCATGGTCTCGTTGCGCTCCGGACCATTCGAAACGGAGCCGATCTCGACGCCAGTCTGCGCTTCGAGAAATTTTAGATAGCTTTGCGCGGCCCCCGGAAGCTTGGAAATCTGGGCGATACCTTGAGTCTTTGTCTTCCAACCGGGCAGGCGTTCGTATACGGGTTTGATAACTTCCATGCGGCGCGCGCTGGCCGGCATCTGCGTGACTACCTTGCCATCCACTTCGTATGCCACGCACACGGGAATTTCTTCGAGTTCATCGAGCACGTCGAGCTTGGTAATGATCAGGCTGTCGAAGCCGTTCACTTCCGCCGTGTAACGGAGCAGCGGCACATCAAACCAGCCGCAGCGGCGCGGACGCCCGGTCACGGAACCGAATTCGTTTCCGGCGCGCCGGATCCTTTCGCCTATCTCGGTTGTATCTTCCGATGGAAAGGCGCCGGCGCCTACGCGCGTAATGTATGCCTTCGATACGCCAACGATGCCGTCGATTTTTGTAGGCGGCACGCCGGTGCCGGTGCAAGCACCGCCGGCGGCCGCGCTCGAGCTGGTGACGAAGGGATAGGTCCCGAAGTCGATATCGAGCATAGTTCCCTGCGCCCCCTCGAATAGCACGCTCTTTCCGTCGCGGATCATGCCGTTCAGCAAAGTGGCGGTGTCGCATGCAAGCGGGCGGATCTCTTCAGCAAAGCGCTGGTACTGTTCGAGGATTTCTTTGAAATCGCCCGGGTCGGAGATATTGAAGGCATTAGCGATCAGTTGCTTATCTTCAGCGAGGAGACAATAGAGCTTCGGGAAATCGCTATCCACGAGGTCGGCAATGCGAATGCCGCGGCGCGCAATTTTGTCTTCGTAGCACGGGCCGATCCCGCGCGAGGTGGTTCCAATAGGGATGCGATTCGCGCGCCCTTCGGAAATCTTCTCGATGGTGCGGTGGAACGGGAAGATGACGTGGGCGCGATTGCTGATTTTCAATTGCGACCTTACGTCAACGCCAGCCGCTTCGAGCGTGTGAATTTCTTCAAGCAACGCGGCCGGATCGACGACCACTCCATTGCCAATCACGGCACTGACGCCTGGGCGCAAAATGCCGCTCGGAATCAGTTTCAGCACGAATTTTCGGCTTCCGATGAATACCGTGTGGCCGGCGTTGTGGCCACCCTGGTAGCGGGCTACCGCATCAAATTTATCGGAGAACAAATCGACGATTTTGCCTTTGCCTTCATCGCCCCATTGCGCGCCGAGCACAATCAGATTACTCATGAACGATTGCCAATCGGCCGCAGGTTCACAACCTGCCCCACAAATGTAAGAACTTGGTTCATGGCTATAAGCAGTAACAACTCAAAACCCCTGATTGTACCGCGTTTCCGCTGTGCTACCCTTTTCGTGAATGCAGATGTGTGGCGTCTTTCAGGCGCTCGGTCCGGATGTTTTTCATAGCCTTGTTCGCGGCATCTCCATCGGCAAGCTCAAGACATATCAGATCTACGAACGTTTCAAGGCGCGCGCCCGTCTGATGAAGCTGAACTCGGAAGCGCTACGCCATGCCGAGCCAAAATTCTGGGCGCGCATTGAAGCCGGCGAAGAGGATTTCGCGACCGATCTCTCGCAGGTTTTTCTGCTTTCGCATCTCGACATGATCGTCGAGATTCTCAATTTCTTGGGCATACCGAACGAACAAGGCTTCTTCGACAAAGACCTTAAACCGGAGCAATACCTGACGGAGGGCTGGCAGACGCGCGTCTTCGGAGAATTCTCGGGAAAACATCCACGCGAGATCCTGTTGTTCTACATCAATCATCTCGATTGGGAATTAACCAAGGCCGAGCAGATTTTTCTGCCGGCGGCTTGAGATGACAGACGTAAAAGCGTTTCAGGAAAGCGTCAAGAAGGGCGACTTGGAGGCTGTGCGCGCCGCCATTGGCCAAGATCCGAGTTTGCTCGACGCGACTAATGAAGCGGGTCAAAATGCGTTCGTGCTGTCGAAATACTATCGCCAGGCCGCGGTGGCCGAATATCTGTTGAGTCTCCAACCGAAGCTAGACATTTTCGGCTTGTCGATCGCGGGAAAAATGGCGGACACGCTCGAGGAAATAGACCGCAATCCAGCGCTGCTCGAGGAGCACAGCTGCGACGGCTGGACGCCGCTTCATCTGGCCGCTTTCTTCGGCCACGCGGAACTTGCGAATGCGCTGGTCGACCGCGGCGCATTCGTGGACAACCGTTCGACCAACGCAATGAAAAATACTCCGCTACACGCGGCGAGCGCGGGCGGGCAGCTGCCGTTGGTGGAATTGCTTCTGAAACGGGGTGCCGACCCTAACGCCACGCAGGAGGGCGGTTGGACAGCTCTGCATGGAGCTGCCCAGGCGGGTCAGAGAGAAATGGTAGAAGCCTTGCTTGGGGGCGGCGCGGACGTGAATTTACGCGCCGGCAATCAGCAAACCGCGCTCGATATGGCCCTCATGAAAGGGCATCAGGATGTGGCCTCTATACTCGAAGCTCTGGCGGGCGGCGGTCGATAATGGCCGATTCGAGGCTCGAAGAACTCCGGCGTTCTACCCTCGCGGCCTTCGCTTCCGCTGGTTCGCTCGAGGAACTGGAGAAGGCGCGAGTGGAGGTGCTAGGGCGCAAAGGCACGCTGGCACAAATCAGCAAGGAATTCGGCAAGATCGCACCCGAGGAGCGCGCGCAGCTCGGCAAACTGCTGAACTCGGTCAAACAAGATCTCGAAGGCGACTATGAAGGTAAAAAGTGCAGCTTCGAGCAGGCGGAATTGTCCGAGCGATTGGCCGGCGAGTGGATCGACGTAACGCTGCCGGCGCCGGGCGTGCGGCCGGGCAGCCTGCATCCCATTACTCAACTTCAAAACGAGATCGAGGATCTGTTCACTTCGCTTGGCTTCGCCGTTCTTTATGGCCCCGAAGTAGAGAGCGAACAACATAATTTCGACGCGCTCAACATACCCGCGACTCACCCGGCGCGCGACATGCAAGATACCTTCTGGCTTTCCAACGGGCATTTGCTGCGCACTCACACATCGCCTGTGCAAGTGAGGGGCATGCGCGCTTTTAAGCCGCCGCTCCGCATGATTGCGCCGGGCCGCGTTTTCCGGAATGAAGAAGTGGATGCCTCGCACGAGCACACGTTTTACCAGGTCGAGGGCATGATGGTGGACCGTGACGTTTCGGTCGCAAACCTGATCTATTTCATGAAGACGCTGCTCGGCGGCATTTTTAAACGGGATGTGACCGTCCGCCTCCGCCCTGGCTATTTTCCATTTGTCGAACCTGGATTCGAGCTCGATATTCTTTGCCTGATTTGCAATGGCGCCGGCTGCCCTGTGTGCAAGCACAGCGGCTGGGTAGAATTGTGCCCGTGCGGACTGGTTCATCCCAACGTCCTGCGGATGAGCAATATCGACCCGGAAGAGTGGGGCGGCTTCGCGTTCGGGTTGGGGCTGACACGGCTCGCCATGATGCGGTATGGCATCGACGATATTCGACAGCTGCAGGGGGGCGACCTGCGCTTCCTGACGCAGTTTTGATTTTTCCCATGCAAAGGATCTGGCTTGAAGTTTTCGTATGACTGGTTGCGTGAACTCGTTCCCGGCTTAGGCGCCGAGGTGACCGAGCTCGAGCGCCTGATCACGCTGAAGACCGCCGAATGCGAAGGCATCGAGCAGGCAGGTTCGGACTGGATCATCGAGATCGACAACAAGAGCCTCACGCACCGTCCGGACCTGTGGGGTCACTACGGAATGGCACGCGAGGTGGCCGCAATCACGGGGCTCCCCTTGCACGACCCGGTGAAGCCCGAATTGCTGCCGGCAGGCGAATCGCCAGTGCGCGTGGAAATTGTGGACCCAGCGCGCTGTTTCCGATACAGCGCGCTGCTGTTTGAAAATGTCAAGGCCGGACCGTCTCCCGATTGGCTGAAAAGGCGGCTCGAGAGCATTGGCGTGAACTCCATCAACAGCGTGGTGGATGTAACCAACTACATCATGGCCGAACTGCCGCAGCCGACGCACGCCTTCGACGCAGACAAACTGGCGGGCGATACGATTTTCGTCCGGACGGCGCGGACCGGAGAATCATTGGCCGCCTTAAATGGCGAGACGTACGAACTGAGCGAGACCGATCTGGTGATTGCCGATGCTTCCGGCCCAATTGCGCTCGCCGGGGTGATCGGAGGGATGGCCAGCGCAATCTCGGAATCGACGACACGTCTGGTGTTCGAGAGCGCGAACTTCGAGGCATCCAGCGTACGTTTCACTTCGAGCCGGCACAAACTGCGCACCGATGCTTCCGTTCGATTTGAAAAAGCGCTCGATCCGGAAAATACTGTGCGCGGCATAGCGCGAGCCGTCGAGCTATTGCGTAGGGTTCATCCGGACATTCGGGTAACAGGCGGCTTGGCCGACCGGCGGGTGCCCCGCCCTGCTCTCGCACCGATTCGCCTGCCGCTGAGTTTTGTGGTACGTAAGCTCGGCAAAGACTTGAGTCAGGCAGACATCATGCGCATTCTCGGTGCGTTGGGATTTGGCCTGAGCGAAGCCGGTAACGCCGAACTGCTGGTTACTGTGCCGACTTGGCGCGCGACCAAGGACATCTCGCTGAAGGACGATTTGGCGGAAGAGGTCGGGCGCATGGTAGGTTATGACTCCATCACGCCGACCGCTCCCCGAGTGGAATCTGTCACGCCGCCAGCCAATCCCATCCGGCCTTATCTACGCCAACTTCGTGGACAGCTAACAGCGCAAGGCTTCACCGAGGTCTATAACTATTCATTCACCAACGAGACGGACGCGCGGCGGTTTAGTCTCAATCTGGGCGAGCATATTGCAGTTCGCAACCCGATCGCTTCCGAACTTACCCATCTGCGGCGCAGCTTGGTGCCCGGACTTTTTCAAAACGTCATCACCAACGTTCGTTATTTTCCTGAATTCCGGTTATTCGAAGTCGGAAACGAGATTCACCCGAAGGATACGGAAGAACCGCTCGAAATCATGCACGTTGCGGGAATATTCTATAGCGCTCATGGCAATGAGCCGGAATTTTTCGAGATGAAACGCGTGGAAGAATGTCTGTTCCCGGGCGCGCGGCTTGTGGCAGCCGAAGCACGCACGTACGAGCACCCGGCGCGTACGGCCGAGATTCATTGGCGCGACGCGGCGATCGGCCGGCTCTTTGAATTGCACCCATTTCTGCTGCAGACAGAGGGTCTGGAGGGACGAGCATTCGTCTTCGACGTGGACGTGAACAATGCACAACGCGTTGCGTCGGCCGTAGCCGTCCGATACGAACCGCTACGCAAATTTCCGACTAGCGGATTCGATCTCTCGGTTGTTTGCGATTTACATACACCGGTCGATAGCATTTGCGATGCGCTGCGCCACTTAGCGGGCAGCGGTCTGGCGGGGATCGAGTTTGTGCGGCAATATGCAGGAACGCCTTTTGGGCCAAATCAAAAGAGCGTTTCCTACAGGCTGGAAGTGGGCGCACTGGATCATACGCTGACGGCGGAAGAGGTAACAGCAATCCGTAGTCGCGTGATCGAAGGTATGCAGGAGAAAGGCTTCGAGCTACGAGTATAGGAACATCTCGCGCACATCCTGCCAATTGCTGACGCGGCGGAAACGGCTCTCGCGCACATTGTGCGGAGCGGTGTAAATAATTCCTTCACCACCAAAATTCGTAAGATGACGCACATTATCGTCGATCAGGTAATCGGCCGCGATGATGCTTTTATCGCCACAGAATACGACGTTGCTGGGCGGAATGAACGGAAAGTAGCGCCGTAGCCAACGGAACTTGGCTTCAAACGAGCAGGGAACGTCCATCGCCGCGGTCGTGATGAATACTTCATATCGCTCCATCAGGGCTTTCACTACTTCCGGGCTGTCCGGCATCACGGGTATCTCGGCGAAAAAGTCGCTCTGCTGAAAATACTCGCGTGCGCGTGGCTGGTGCGCCTGTTCGATCACCTCAAAAACGTGCTTGCCGTGAAAGTGCGCCGGCGTGAGAGTTTCGGCGAACTCCTGGTTGTACCTTTCGAGGAAATGGGCAATTGTGTCGGCAACCACTTCGTCCATGTCTATCGCGATTCGCTGCATCCTCTTTTTAGCGTAGCGGGCGGCGCGGATACGATGTAGATGGAAGATTATGCCACGATTGGCGGCCGCACTATTTCTAATCGCGATTTCCGTCCATGCCGCGGTCTTCGACGTGAAAGCTTATGGTGCTAAGGCGGACGGAGCAACTGACGATCGCGAGGCTATTAATAAAGCCATTGAGGCGGGCGCAATGGCCGGAGGAGGAACGGTCTCATTTTCGCCCGGCGTCTATTTGAGCGGCTCCGTTCACCTGCGCAGCAACATCACCATAGAGCTTCAAAACGGTTCCGTTCTTCGGGCTGCGGAAGGCGCAGCCTCCTACGATCCCCCGGAGCCCAATCCGTGGGACAAGTTTCAGGACTCCGGGCATAGCCATTGGCACAACAGCATGATCTGGGGCGAGAATCTGCATGATATTTCCATCACCGGCACAGGGCTCATCGACGGCAAAGCGCTGACACGAGGGCTTCGCGGCGGAGGCGCCGACAAGGCTATCGCGCTCAAGTTATGTCGCAATGTCACACTGCGTGATTTCTCAATTTCACAGGGCGGCCACTTCGGCCTACTGCTTACTGGCGTCGACAATCTTACGATTGACAATCTCAAGATCGATACCAACCGCGACGGCATCGACCTCGATTCCTGCCGCAATGTTCGCATCTCGAATGCAAGTGTCAACGCACCGAATGACGACGCCATCGTATTGAAAGGAACGCACGCGCTTGGGTTTGCGCGCTCCACGGAGAATGTCACTATCACGAATAGCCTTGTGAGCGGGTACGATATTGGCTCGCTGCTCGACGGCACCTACAAGCGGACGCTAATCCATGCGCCTGACCGCGACGGGCCGACCGGGCGCATCAAAATCGGCACAGAAACAGAGGGTGATTTTCGGAACATCACGATTTCTAACATCGTGTTTGACCGTTCGCGCGGTCTTGCCCTCGAGAGTGTGGACGGAGCGCACCTCGAAGACATATCGGTGTCCAACATCGTCATGCACGAGGTATCCAGCTCGCCTATTTTCGTTCGTCTCGGAAGCCGCATGCGTGCGCCCGAAGGCGTGGCCATTGGATCTATTGGCCGCGTGAGCATCAGCAATGTCACCGTGTCGGATGCCGATCCACGCTATCCGTGTATTATTGCCGGCCTTCCAGGTCATCCGGTCCAGGATGTCAGGTTAAACAATATCCGGATTCTTTTCCGCGGCGGACTTAGCCTTGACGATGTGGCAAAGCAGCCTGCCGATCTGGTCAACTCCTTTTTCTTCCGCGCCGCAGGTGGTATTCCGCCACGTAGACCCTTCGAAACTCCGGAACGGGAAAGAGAATATCCGGAGCCATCCATGTTCGGGCTGTTGCCTGCCTATGGCTTCTTCATTCGCCATGCCACAGGAATTGATTTGAACGATGTATCGGTCGCGTATGGGCGTGAAGATCAACGGCCTGCCTTTGTACTGGATGATGTAGACAACGCCGATTTTCACCGGGTGAAAGCGCGGACCGCGCCGGGCGGCGCACCCTTGCATCTGGAAAATGTCCACAAATTCACAATCAGCGAGTCGCCTTCTTTAAGTCAGAAATAATAGCGAGAGGACATGGATAAAAGACAATTCTTGAAGACGTCCGGCGCCTTGTTTGCCGGGGGCGCATTCTCGCACTTCGCCGGGGCCGACGCGAATACGCCTCGAACGAATTGGTCGGGCAACTACCGATACCGAGCGGAACATCTGCATCTTCCGAAGACCGTGGCGGAGGTACAGACAGTCGTAAAAGACAGCCGCCACATCCGGGCGCTGGGCGCGCGCCACTCTTTCAATTCCATCGCGGATAGTCTTGAAAACCAGATTTCGTTAAAGAATCTGACCGAGATGTCCTTGGACCAGAAAGCGCGAACCGTGACGGTGGGCGCGGGCGTCACTTACGGGCAACTGTGCCCTTATCTGGATAGCAATGGGTTCGCCGTGCACAATCTGGCTTCCCTGCCCCATGTTTCTGTCGCAGGGGCCTGCGCCACCGCCACCCATGGCTCCGGCAGTAAGAACGGCAACCTCTCGACGGCGGTCTCCGGAATGGAAATCGTTACTGCGAACGGCGATTTGGTGCCTTTGTCACGAGAACGTGACGGTGACAAATTTGACGGCGCAGTGGTCGGTCTTGGCGGTCTCGGAGTAATCACGAAACTGACACTGGACGTGCAACCGGCCTTTGAGATGAGGCAGGTAGTGTACGAAAAACTGTCACTCTCGCAACTAGAGAAGCATCTCGATGAAATTTTCGCGAGCGCCTATAGCGTCAGTTTGTTCACCGACTGGCAGCACCACCAGGCCACTCAAGTCTGGCTCAAGAGCCGCGTCGATCATGCAGGCTCTGCGGCGTTTGCGCCCAAATTCTTTGGGGCAAAACTCGCCAAAACCAAGCTTCATCCATTAGCTGGGCATTCGGAGGAAAACTGCACCGATCAACTTGGCATTCCGGGCCCATGGTACGAAAGGCTGCCGCATTTCCGCATGAATTTTACGCCGAGCAGCGGAGATGAGCTGCAATCGGAGTATTTTGTTCCGCGCGATAAAGCGTATCAGGCCATTCTCGCCGTCGAAGAACTTCGGGAGCACATAACGCCCCATCTGTTTATTACCGAATTACGAACGATCGACACCGACGATCTCTGGATGAGCACATGCTACAAGCGGCCCTCGCTGACCATTCACTTCACCTGGAAGCCAGAGTGGGCGGCGGTGAAAAATGTTTTGCCGATGATTGAGGCAAAACTCGAACCGTTCGGTGCGCGACCGCACTGGGCCAAACTTTTTACGATGGCACCGTCCCGGCTGCAAGGACTGTATGTGAGGCTGCCTGAATACAAGGCGCTGCTGAAACAGTATGACCCGAACGGCAAGTTTCGTAACGAATATCTGAATACCAATCTCTATTCCGGCTAAAAGATATGACCATAAGACGCTTTCTTTCGATCGCCCCTATTTTGTTTTCTTCAGTGGCCGGTGCGCAAACGCGTCCACTGCCACCGGCACCGATGGCAGTTCCCGCCCCCGGGCCATCGACCGATGCTCCCTACGCTCCGCAACCTATCTTGCAGGGAGGAATTATAATCCCTCTCTATCCGCCTGGCTCGCACTTCCTGAACGCCGCGCGCGTACACGAAGCAGAGAAATACAACATGAGCCAGTCTGTACCCGGACGAATCGGCAGCATTGTGAATATTCACAACCCATCGATCGAAGTCCACACAGTAGACCGCAGCCTGAATACCGGCGCAGCGGTAATCGTTGTGGCGGGTGGCGGACATCGAACGCTGAACGTCGGCAGCGAAGGAGCGGATTTCGTCCCGTTTTTCTATAACTACGGAGTCAACACCATCATCTTGCGGAGCCGTTTGCGCAGCGATGGTTATGATCCGCAGACGGACGAAGTAAACGATGCTCTCCAGTCCATCCGGCTGGTGCGTGAACATGCCAAAGAATGGAACATCGATCCGAACAAGATTGGCATGATGGGATTTTCCGCCGGCGCCGAGCTGACCGCGGCGGCAGCGGTCCTGTTCGATGATTTCGACAAGAAGAACAGCGATCACAGCGATCCTCTGGCTGGCATTTCCTCGCGCCCAGATTTCGCAGGCATCATTTACCCGGGTCCATCGCCGTTCGCCCCGAACCGCAACCCTCCTCCTATTCCCCGGAACGTTCCTCCGGCATTCCTCGCATGCGGTGGCACTGGCGACCGCGTACATGCGGTATGGGCCATGGAATATTTTTCGGCAATGCTGGCCAGCAAGGTTCCCAATATTGAGATGCACATTTACGGCAATGGCAGACACCCTGGCGATTCGCTGCCGGATGGCAGCCATATGACCGGCGGTTTGACGGACCGCAACAACACGCCGTTCGGCACATGGCAATTCCGGTTCATCGACTGGTTCCGCGATCTCGGTTTTCTCGAAAAACCTGGCGTTGAAACGAAAGCGGCAAAGGACGTGGCAGCCTACATCAGTCAACGATAGTTGTGTAACTTGGGGCCAACAACATTCGAGAAATTGTAATTTCCACGGCGATCGGCATCAATGGTCCAGAACATCGCGCCAATCATTTTGGGATAACCGGCGGACTGGCGCAGTTGGTATCGGGTTCCGGAAGGAGCCTGACCGGTAATGATGTAATGCATTGCCTGGCTGACGATGGCGGGCGTTGTATCGCCGGTGAGAAAACCGACGGCTACCTTGTCGGCCGGCATAGGCGGAAAGAAGTGCCGTGGATCACCGCCGACGTTAAAGCCATGAAGGAGGAGCTCGGTCATTGCGGCGTGATAGTCCACTGAGCCTGGCTGATAGATCTCGCCGTCGAGGCCCTGCAGCGGCGGCGTGTTGTAATCCTGGACGTCGATAAAGGTGAGGATGTCGCGAATCGCATAAGTGATCGCGAGATAGGAACCGAACTGACCGCCGTAACTGGGATAGCCGGCCGGAATCTGCGTGCCCTCAGGTACCAGGCTGACCAGAAAGTGCGAACCAAAATGATCATGCAACTGGCGGAGCGCCGCGATGAGATTCACGATCGACGGTGTGACGGGATGTTTGAAATCCGTATCGCCTGGGTCAATCGAGAGAGATGGACTTTCGAAATCGATATCGATTCCATCGAAGCCGTACTCGCCGACGATTTGGGTAACAGAAGAGACGTAGTTAGGAACGCGCTTTGGATCGGCGAGCGTGAAGTGCTGACCACCGCCGCCGAGGGAGATCATGACCTTCTTGCCCCGGCTCTTCAGATAGGCGATGTCGGCTTTAAATTGCGCAGTGTCGAGCCCAGCAGGCGTATGGAACTGCATCGTGCCTTCGGGCGCGTTCTTGTCCGGAGTAGCAAAAGCGACGATTACAACGTCCCATTGCGGCGAGACTTCCCGCAAAGGGAAGGTGGAACCCGCAGCGCCGTAACCGGCCCAATAGCCGATCAACTGGTGACCATTCGAAATGCCAGTCGCCGGAACAGGAGAGGCGGTAGGTTCCGTCGCGCCGTAGCCGTTCCGCCGGTCGGGGCAGGGTTTGGCCGGTTCGGTGAGAGCCTGCGGATCAGGAAAACTAAATGCCCCGGAGCCTCCGCTGTACCAGGCGAGCAGCGCGCTGTTCTGCAGGTGATACGCCGCACCGTTTGAGTGAGCGACAAAGGCTTTTGAAGCTGGGAAATTGTTCTTGAGATTTGTGTTGGTTGGTTCGAGAAGGAAATACGTTGAGCCGGCGCCGGTCCCGCCGCACGCGCCGCCTTGCGGCCGCATCCAGGCCGGAAATACGTTTCCTGGCCCTTTCGCGTTGCGGCCGTGGAGCAGAGGATCGTGCAAGGGATCATTCACAAATTCGGCAAGCTGCTGGGTGAGCGGCTGCACATCGCTGTCTTCGACAACGGAAGGCGTGGCGTGCAGATAGGAACCGAGTACGAAAGAATTTCCTGTGGCAGAGTCCACGCCGTGGGTTCCCCAGGAACAACAAACGGTGGCGTCCCCGAGAGCATAGAAAGCGGTGTTATGGGTGACGGCAATGACCAGCTTGCCCGGCTGCCTGGGAACCTGGCGGAAGAGTTCTTTCTGAACGAATTCGATATCGGCGATGGCGAAGGCAGCGTTATCTTTTCGGGACTCGAGTATGTAGCCGTAGCCTACGGGCACATCGATCTTGAGTGACTTGATTTGCGGCTTGTCGAGTAGCGTATGCCAGTTCTCCGCCTGGGGAAACGTGGCGCGCAGCATAGCGTCGGCGTATTGAGCAGGGCGGCCCGATTCGAAGGGGAATTTCGAGAAGACCGGGGACCGCAGGACATGCGGCACATCCGGAGCTGCGTCCATGACAAATGCTTTCCTGGCCTCAAACGAAAGCGTTACGGGAACGAGGACGGTGGGAATGGTTGTGCTTCCGTCTTGTGCCGGGTCGTCGCCCAACAGGGTGTAGGAGACCTGCCCCACGGTGTGCCGGAATGCCGGCACGGCGTCCTGAGCATGCACTACGTTGAACGCCAAAATCGATAAAGAAAGCAGAAAGAACTTAGTTTGCATACTGTCGTTGCATAATCGAAGATTCGATGAGCGAGACGCACGTCCGGCCTCACACGGCCGTCAATACACCACGCCAAGTCTTATTCGCCAGCCTGATCGGCACCACCATCGAGTTCTTCGACTTCTACATCTACGCTACCGCCGCCGTGCTGGTCTTTCCGAAATTGTTCTTCCCGGCTTCCGACGTTGCCGCCGCAACGCTTGCTTCTCTGGCGACATTTGGGATCGCATTCCTCGCGCGGCCCATCGGCTCGGCACTCTTCGGCCACTTCGGTGACCGCGTCGGCCGCAAGACCACGTTAGTAGTGGCACTCTCCACAATGGGCCTATCCACGGTTGCGATCGGCGCGCTGCCAACCTACGACGCGATTGGCTTTGCGGCGCCGCTCTTACTGGCCCTCTGCCGCTTTGGCCAGGGGCTTGGACTCGGCGGCGAATGGGGAGGCGCGGTGCTGCTGGCGATTGAGAATGCGCCCCCCAAGAAGCGCGCCTGGTACGGCATGTTTCCGCAGCTCGGCGCACCCGCAGGATTTTTCTTTTCAGGCGGCGTTTTTCTACTCCTCTCGCGGTGGCTGACTGATCAGCAGTTCTTCGCCTTCGGCTGGCGCATTCCGTTTCTGGCGAGCGCTGTGCTCGTCTTCCTTGGCCTGTACGTACGTTTGACCATTACCGAGACCCCTGTCTTTGAAGAAACGCGAAAACGAGGCAACCAGGTCAAAGTGCCAATGGTCTCGGTTTTTCGTAACTACACCAAAGCTCTGGTAGCGGGTACCTTCCTGTCGGTCGCCACGTTTGTTCTCTTCTACCTGATGACCGTCTTCGCGTTGTCGTGGGGCACGAATGCGCTGGGTTACGGCCGCGGAAAATTTCTGTTGATGCAATTGTTTTGTATTTCTTTCTTCGCGGCCACTATCCCGCTCTCGGCGCTACTAGCAGAGCGCGGCCGCCGCAGGGCGATGCTTTTGGTGACAATCGCGATAGGCGTGTTCGGGTTGATCATGGCGCCGCTATTTGCCGCCGGAACAACCGGCGCGGTCATGATGCTGGCGATCGGCTTTTCTTTGACGGGCTTCACGTACGGCCCGCTCGGCACAGTGATTTCCGAATTATTTCCGACAAACGTCCGATACACCGGCAGCTCGCTGGCGTTCAACTTTGCCGGCATCCTGGGCGCATCACTAGCACCATATATTGCAACGTCGCTGGCCAAGAATTACGGTTTGCCGTATGTCGGTTACTATCTCACCGCCGCGGCAGTGCTGACGCTGCTCGGGCTGTTTGCGATCCGCGAAACGAAAGATGACGATCTGCGGCGTTAGCTCTTGGCTCGCCTGACCAGAATGTAAGGCTGATTCGATAAATCCGCATCGAACCCTGGGAAGATCGTACTGCCACCGGATTCGTGTACTTCGAAGTAGTATTGGATCGGATACGGGGATTTCGTGTAGTCGCCAGGAACGGCGCCGCGGAACTCATTGTCTTTTGCCTGCATTTCAACCGAGTGCCAGCGTTGCGACTGGTCCGCCTGCCGGTAGTAGAGATCCACTTTCCGGCCATTGCGATTGGCATTGAACGCGATCGATACTTCCAGCGGCTTGCCCGGATCGAAACTCTCCGCGGGCGTGTGATGAGCGGAGACCGGCAGTCTGGCGGGATGCGCCAAAGCCACAGAGATTGCCTTTCGAGCAACTGCGGGATCGACATTCACGGCCTTCGCGACAGACGCGCCGGTGAGCTGCGCTTCCATATCGGCCAAATCGCCGTCGATGCCGCCAATCCTATCGAACCAATGTCCACGCATGTTGGCGTTACGGCCGTAGGTGATGTCGGCCGCATACACGGCTTTGGCTGGTTCGGCCATCGAAGCCCAAGCCTCGCGCGCAGTTTTGTATGCCTTAATCGCTTCCGTCAGGGCGGTGCGATCGCCAGTGCTCTGGTACAACGACCAGAGCACACCACTGCGAAACTTGTACGCGAAAAACCTGCCGATGCCCGCCTGGATCGCAACGTCCGTAGCAACACGACGGAATTCCGGGGCATTCTTCTTCGGGGCCTTAGCCAGGGCGCGCTCCTGACTCTTGGCGGCAGCGGATGACAAATCGTCAAGCCATTGCGCGACGTCGAGCGGGTTATATTTTGCAGTGCCTTGGCCGCCAACAAGGGCGGCAGCGCATTCATTCACGGTACAAAACAATTGCGGGTCGAACGCGCTCACCGTGCCAAAGACCTTCGGATCGGGCGTGTCACGATAAGGCTCGGCACGCTTGGGATCCACGATCGGCATGTTCATGTACATCTCGGGCCAGTAGGAATTGTTTGACCCGGAAGCGCCATGCGTCGTCGTAATTACGGGCAGAATCCGGCTGGCATGGCCGAGAGCTGCCTCAACGTCCTGGGCAGCGCCACGAAACTCGCGCCGCAGATAGCGCCGGTAGCCATCGGGATCGGTCTCAGGATTGTAAGTAAGCCGGCCCCAGACGCGATATTGATAATCGTACTTCTGCCAATCCCATTTCGGCTCGAGCGATTTGTCGGCGTACGCGATTCTGCCACCGGCGATGCCGCTTCCCATGCGTCCTTTGAACGACAGCGGCTCAAACAACTCCACGCCGAGGCTGCCTGAGAAACTGAACGCCCGGCCATAGCCGGCCGCCATCGCAGGGTCACCCCATAGAAGGTGCCGCTGCGTGCCCGGCCAAACTCGATGAATTATGTCGTATTGACGCGTGTCTTTCAGGTAGTCGCCGTAGCCATAGCGCAGGAAATTGCGACGGGCGGTAATGCTGGTGTATTCGCGGCCGGGTCTCACAGGAAGCGGTTGAAATTCCTGTTCACGAATGGCGGCCTGATGGTAAGGCATGCCCATGTGCTCAGCCCAGAATTTCGGCGCCATGCTCACCGGCATTCCCGTGGCGCGTGCGATGGCGATGTGCCGCTCGTCGGTGCCCTTCGCATGGATGTCAATGTCGATCTTCCGGCCGGAATTCTTGATAGCGGAGAACAAGGTCTCCCAGAAATCGTAGCGGCCGTCTGGAATGCCGCTTTCGTGGTGGACGCGGAAGCTTAGTCCGGTGATTCCCGGGCAGTCTTTCAATATGATTGCAAGACCGTCACGACAGTAAGCGGCGTGTTTCTCGTCGGTCAACCCTGCGATCTTGTAATTGGTATCGGCGTTCGGCCATTGGTAGGCGTGCGACCAAAGGGCGAGATTGAATTGAAGCCCGCGCGCTACTGTCTGTTCGCAGATGAACTTCAACATCTCCATATTCCGGTCTCGCTCGGAATTCGGAAGACCGACTGCCGTAACGTCGTAGCCGGGAACGGCCAGCAGAAACGGATAGGGGAAGTAGAAGTAAGAATCGGGAATATTGTTGTTGCCGTTATAGCCGACACCCAGGGTCAGGTTGAAACGGCTGAAACGGTGCGTGGCAAGCGTGGTGAGATATTCACTCCATAGCTCACGATCGTAAAACCACGATTTATCTTCGACGTCGCTCACGAAACACCGCGCACAGCTTCGAATGGTGTTCGCGGGCTTCTCGACAATCGGCGACTTGACATCGAGAGAGCTGCCGTATTTCAGCCGATCGGCGAGTTCTAATACGCCGAACACCAGGCCACGCGCGTCGCTGCCGCCGGCAAGCAGAACGGGTCTTCCGCCGGCTTTGCCTTCGGCGAGACTAAGCGCTTCCGGTCCCGACGGCAGAGAGACATTTGCCGCTGACAAAATCTGCCGCGCTGCCGCATTTTCCGGACCTGCAATGACAATATGCCGGTCACCGGTGGGCGCCGCATCGATGCGCGGATAGATTTTCGCCGAAGCTCCCTGCACGCTGAACGCATCCTGCAGCGTACGAATCGCCCAGGACGGCGCCGCGGACGAAGCAACCGGATCGTTCGGATCGACAATGAGGGCCACTCCTTGCGTGGCACCTTGAAGATTATGGACTGCCGTCGCGCCGGCGGCGAGGCCGGTCTGCTTCAGGAAACTGCGTCGATTCATTTTTTACTCCTCGGGCTATGGACTCAAATCGACTCTTATAGAACCGCGACTGAGAGGATTCTAAGAGCGATGAGGGAGCCGTGGTGGCCCAATAATAAACTCTCTCGCCGGGGAATATATCACAAACTTTTCGTTTGCCATAACTTAGGTTCACAATATGAAACTAAGATGACTGCGCTTCCATCCGTCCACAATTTTCCTAAGCCTTAGCGCACACGGTTGTTTTGAGCGAGCAAGAGTTCGGATTCTTTCATGTCGCGGTTGAGATCGCGGAGCTGCTGGCCATCCACCTTCATTTCGGCGAGGAGTATTTCCCATTTAGGGCGCTCTTTTTGCAATTCGTGCTTCTCCTGTTTGCGGATTTGCTCGCGCTCGGCACGCTGCTGCGATTCGAAGCCAATTTGCTCTTTTCGCTTTGCCGCTCTTAGCTTTAGCAGGTCGTTCAAGGCCTTATGGAAGGCGCGCTCGTGGGTGGTCTGGTAGCGCAGACAGAGAGCGAGTTGCTTTTCGTTCGTAATCTGGCCGGTGCCCGGATCATAGCAGGAGAGTTCGAGGTTCAAGGCGCGGCGGCGGAGCCAGTGATGCTCCGCCATGGCTTCAACGAGCACGGTTTCCGTGGGAGTTTCGGGGTTGTGCTCTTCGCGAAAGCCGGCGAGAAGCGCATCGAAATCGGACTGCGATTCGGTGGGAAGGATGCGAAAAGCTCCGGCGAGGCCGTGGCGGGTGTTATTCAACGCAGCGGCGGCTTTGCCGGCTTCGGTTTTCGGGCCGGTGGAGAGCTGGGCGTTTTCACGATTGGCCTGGATTTGCGATTCGGTGGACACGTGGGAGATTCTCCTTCGCACGCGAGTTTGCAATGCGGGCGTGCTGAGGAGGCAGATAGAGCGTGTCCAGAATGTTGATGCGGCAGGGGATACGATCGTTCGTGGGGTTGTGATCGCGCAGCGGCTTGAGCTCAGGACCTTTGGCACTCCGGTGGGAGGCTGGCGGGGAGTGCGATCGCCACGACGGTTCGAAGCCACCGGCGTCGTCATCCCGGCCAGGACTCGGGAATCGGGGTTACTCAGATAGTCCGTATGCTTCGAAAGGAATTCAAGGTTGCAATGACCCTGACCGGCCGCACATCGATCAACAAGATTGATCGTTCGGGTTTGTGGACCTGACGCTCTGTATAACCAAGTTAGCCGCTCGCCCCTCGCCGCAAACGACTGCACTTGTCCGAGTAGTCGCTAGACTTCCCGATGAAATCAAAATGACGTGATGCGCGTTATACGTCAACTTGAAAATCTAATTGCGATAGATCTACTCTGCGCGACTACCTTACTCAAACGGACAAAGGTGGGTCCTGGGCTGCCGGGGCAGATATTTCGGAATTGCCAAACCGTTATTTCCCAATCTGCCTTGGCCACTTCTGTAGATACAAACAAGGGCCCTTACGACAGTCGACCTTCGACGAATCGATCATCTTTTCGCGGCGTTTTTCTCAACGAGTAGCTCCGTTAAATCCACGACGGCAGCGCCCTCGCGGTTCGTAGGGAGAGCAGCGTTCCGTGCTTCGATGGATCGCGCCTCTCTCCGGTGATGGTTCCTGCGCAGCACGTATGAATAGTTAGTCAAGAGAGACCGAAGCAGAGCTGGATCTGCATAGGGCTGGCGATCAAGCATGGAAAGCCCATCGCAGAAGTCTAGCTCAGATTGCTGCCATTCGCCGAGCCGTGCATGAAGGACTCCGCGAAGATCGAGGAATTTAATCCGATCCAGCGGGACGGCATCCTCCGCTCTATCGTAAATGGCAAGGGCGCGGTCCAACGCTCGCCGGGCTTCATCCATCCGCTGTTCTTTCAGATAAAGCGACCCGAGACCATAGAGGATTGACGCCGCGTTCGCCGAGTCCTCGCGGCCCGCTTCTTCCACCGCGCGAAAAGCATCGTGGTATTCGGCCTCGGCCTCGGATTGCCGGCCTTCGATTTGTAGCAATGCGGCTATGATCGTATGAACTATAACGCGATCCTCGGGGCATTTGATTCGAATCGACTGTATTCTGTTGACGGCTTCCCTGGCTTGCGCGGTCTTGCCCAATTCCAACCGGACAGCTGCGAGGATCTGCAGTGCTCGCAGCAACATCCAGTCATCCGGCGAATAGAATTTCTCCAGGATTCGGACAGACTGTTCGGCCAATCGCTCGGCTTCGGCATTGCGGCCGGAAAGAGACATGACCCCCGCCATATTGTTAAAAATTTGTCCGAGACAGGCTTCTTGAGTGCGCTCGTCACCGGAAATTCTGGCGGCCAGCAGCGACGCTTCGGCCTGGGCCGAGTGTCCGCTCACCAATTGCGTCATTGCTGCTTGGTTTAGCTCTAAACACGAGGTGCTGGCGTGCGCATCGTTGGTGCCATTTTGCGCGATGGCAGCGGCGCTGAAGATAGTTAAGAGCGCGACCATAGAAGCCGGCTTCATTCGTTTCCCGTTCTACTGATGGACCGGAAACAAACACCACGAGTCGGCCCCACGGCCTGATGGTAGAGCGTGTGTCTGCGCGAAGGCGACGCGGCTGAAGCGCTACCAGGTTGTCTCAAATAGCTCGTCACGTTCTTGTCCATAGTGTTGGAAAACCCGACCAGTCCAAAGGTTCGAAGCTCTGACCCAGGCTTGGCGAGCTACGGTTCTTCCGATTCGCCGGCCGGCAAAATCCGCGGCCTGGAAATGAATTCCACCGAATCGTCTGGAGATGCCCGCTTGGTCGGCAGCAGCCGAGAACGTTCTCCAATGCAGACTTACCGGGGACGCCGGAGTGATGCCCGGCTCGATCTTCGATGTTCCAGCAGGAAACGTGGCCGAATCGCCGAACTCATCACACCCCGTGAACAATTTGAGGATCTCAGCGCCGGCAGCGCTGAACGTGCTGTGACCAGAAATGAATTCCTGAAAAGCCGGTGTGGGCGACGTGCCCAGTTGGTAGGGCGTCCAGTAGCGCCCGTCCATAGTTACCGTTCCTTTACCGGGTCCACCCCAGGCTTTAATCTGTTGTCCTTGGAAAAGGAAGGGAATTGCGGTAGCAGGACGGACAGAATCGAAGGCGCGTTTTGCGTCCCAGGTAGCGACTCCTGCATCGAAGATTGCGTTTGTGAGCGCGAAGAAGAGTTTTACATCCTCGTCCAGAGAATGGTGATCTCTGGCCGAGACAAACTGCGCGAACAGATTCCAATGTCCGGGAGGCAATTCTGAGTGCGGACCGTCCGCCCAATATTCCGCTATCACTTTTTGTTCGTCCGTGAGTTCGGCGCTCAACCTGACCAGTTCTTCCGATTGCTCCAAAAATGCTGATGTGCCGTATTGAGCGGGGCCAACGTTGGCGAGTCTCGAACGGAACTGGTCCGCCGATCGGAGTGCAAAAGGTAGCACCTTGTACCACTGCTCCCCTACGGCTTGCTGCGTGACGAAGTTCCCGGCCGAATCGACGTACTGCAATGGCTGCCAATGATTCACATCCACAACCACCGCCGGATCTACCGGCACTTTGGAAGGAGGGTTCACCGCCTCGTAGCCGGTGTAGTCCGCGTAAGGTACTCCGCTAGCGGTCAAATTTCCAAGCTGATTTGACCCGTCATTGTGCCGAAATTCGAGGACAGCCGAGCATGCTGCATTTCCAACACCGCTGGCTACTGTCGTATCGGTGGATGTGTCGTTCGGGTCATATCCAAGATGCTCCATCAGAGGCCTGAATACGCTTTCCTGATCCTGTGGGAAAAGATCAATCAACGCGCGAAATGCGGCAAAGCTGATCGCCCTATCCTTTTCATTCTGCGCTCGCTTGGAGCGGGGTTGCCGTAGTGCGCCGCCGAGCCGTGTACCGAGCGCACGCTCGTCATAGGCTGCCCAGGCATCGTACATGCATGTATGCACGATCGCCAAAGCACGGGACACCATTGGCGGTCCGAGTTTTGAATCTCGTACGCCCTGCAGTGCTGCCTGATTCCACTGGATAACCACGTTTGGCGCGACGTTGTCGTGTGACCATGCCTGTGCCGGGCACACAGCGAAGAAAGACGCTGCGCCAAAACTGAGGACAGCGCTAATACGATCGAGCTTGCTTCGTGTATTCATTCTTTGTCTCCTGACGAAGCGGCCACGTCTGTTTGGCCGCTTCTCAAAGTTGGTCAGTTGGCGGGCAGTGTTATTCGATGGAATTGCGTTTGATCTTGAAGGTGTGGCGAATGTTGAACAGGCCGGTGCTGTTGACGCCGATAGGCTCTTCCAACACTTCACCGGACGCACCGCTAAAACGGCCCATCCCGCCGGTAAGAGCGCGCACCTGCGGAGCTCCGCCTTCCGGACCTTCGTGTACCAGACCCCTGCCATTCTCAAACAGATGGAGTTGCGTACTGTAGAGATGAGGGTTCGCCCCGGTGAGGATCTCGCCGATATCGAATTGGAATGTGCCGCGACAGATCCAGGTCCCGAGACTTCCTGGTGTTGTGTCGGGATCGAAAGGTCCCGGGTTGTCGATCGTGCCGCCAGGCGGAATTGTGCCTGCGGGATAGATCTTGCCCTGCACAATAAAGCCATCGCCGCGCCGTGCATCCATAAGAGTTCCCGACTTATTCAAGCGGAAAGTGCGTGCATCGCAAGCGACATCGTAAACTAGCGTGCGAACTCCGTCATCGCGATCTCCTCTTTGCCGGGAGTAGGAATCGTTGTCATTCTGCGCCAAGACTTTGATGCCGATCCCAATGACGGGGAGCGCCAAAATCACAAACGTAAGCATTCGTTTTTTCATTTGATATCTCCTTGTATGAAGCGGAAGCCAGTGAGCTTCTCTTTCTGGAAACAAGCCTGACGGATATTCGGAACCAAGTCATGATGATCCGGTGAGGAAATGGTGAGGGTTGGTTCGCAGAGCCGTTGCCTGGATCCATTAGCGCGCCGCGAGTTTGATCGAGACCATCGAAGCCATGCCGAACGGGTGGTGCAGATTCCTTTCCACGGAGTCTCGGCCCAATAAATACTCAGTCGAACTGTCAGGCGGCGCAATCTTGGCCAGTACGCACCGTTTGCCGTGGCAAGCGAACGTGATGCTGGCTTTGTTCGACTTGCTGCCTACGCGATTTCCAAGCAAGACGAAGATTGTTCGACCAGTAGCGTTTTGCACTTCAAATACAGATCCGCTGCTATCCGATTGAGTTAGTTGATATCGTCCGGCGGGCATCATCGTTTTATTCACGATGAATGTGAACGGGATGTTTGCGATCATGCGATCGTCCCCCGCGGCGACGTGAGCGACAAATGGGCCAGCGATTCCTGCGGCCATCAAAATTCGTGTCAAAATGCGTTTCATATTCAATCCCCTCTGGTTTTCTTTTTGAAGAGTTTTATTAATTCCGTCTCTCGTCTGGCACGGTGAGAAGACGGGTAAAAAACTCTATGGAGACGCCAACTTCTTTACGGCTTCTCTTCCTGGAAACAAGCCTGACGGTTATTCGGGACTAAATCATGATGCTGCGGTGAGGAAATGATGAGAGTTGGGATTGCCGCAGCCGGTGGATCGATCTCTATCGGGCGAGTCTAGAAACAAAAGACTAGCGCGCCGCATCCCTGCGGCAAGAACGAGTTAGCCTGCGTGTGAGCTGGTTACTTACACAAAGCCGAGCTGAGGCATTCCATCGAAATGATGGAGTTCATCGCCGGGGTCTCATATCGACTGCACCACAGTGTCCGTGGACATTGGAACCGGCATCGACGTCGCCAACGAAGAGGCGATCGGGCCGGGTCATCGAGCGCGGGGCTCGATAGTGCGCCGTACGTACGGCCTTCAGGGACGCCTGCTTCGCACGATGCGGAGAAAGATAAAGGGATAGGCCTTCGGTGAGTTGCGTTTAGGCGGTCATTTTTTCCCGGCGGCCAGCGCGCGAACCGCATCTGTGGTCATCGCTTGCCCGCCTATTCCCCACTCGCCGCTTTGAACTTCTTCGATCACCACCCACGTGACCGGGCGAAGATTTTCGCCTTCAATCGCTACCATCGCGTCGGTGAGCTTGGTAATGATCTCTTTCTTCTGCGCTGGGGTAAAAACTTCCTCAATTAATTTCACTTGAATTAACGGCACGATTCATCTCCTGGGTTGTTTGATGGGCTGGATTGATAGCTTACGGCTGTCCAATGCCGCCGGATGCTACGGCGGGCGGCCGGGACTGATGCCGGAAACGGTAACCAAAGCCGGGCACGGTCTCGATCATATTGGCGCGATCGCCGAGTTTCTTTCTGAGACACCTTACGACCACGTCCACTACATTGCTGCCGACGTCGTATTTGTGCCCCCACACATCCTGCAAAAGCCATTCGCGATTGACGGCTTTGCCTTCGCGTTCATGCAGATAGTGCATGACGGAGAACTCGAGCGGCGTCAGCCCCAGGCGCCGCCCGTCGATAACTAGCTGACGACCTTCGGCATCGAGCAATTCCTCGTTAGCGATACCAAGCTCCGCGGCAACAAGCCCGGCCAGCCACCCGTCTACCGACGATGGTCCAAAGTCCACCATCGCCGTGCTGTAAGAAATGCCATCCAGAACAGCGTCTGCGGTCGGGATCATCCGAAAGCCGAGTTGACGCGCGACCGGCGCATAAGGGGCGGGATCTCGCAGCGTCAAGTAGACGCGCCGAAGATCGGGTCGGAGGCGCATATACGTGCCTTTGATGTCGAGCCAGCAGGCAGCCTGGATTGCGGAAGGCGCTTCACCCGCTTCGCTGCTCAGCCAGCGGCGTAGGAACAGAACGCACTGCGTGACGGGAACAGGGTTGGCCTCGAGATGTTCCAGCCATTTCGCAACCACAGGGTCGCCATGCCATAACTCGCTGAGAACTGCTTTGGGATCAAACATGCAATAGAACCCGGCAATCTCGCCGTACACGTCCCTGACGACAGAGAACGTTTGGGGCGCTTCCGTCCACCAGCATTCCAACCTGCGTACTGCTTCCGGTGCGTCGTGTCTCTCGGCAATGCCGAGTATGGCGCCTCCGTCTTGCGGCCGCGCCGGCTCGACCGCATAGACCTGAGCACCGGTCGGGAAGAACGCTTCCCGAATCGCTGGATTCTCGAGGAGGTAAAGCATGTCCGCTGTATATCGCCATAGGTCTCCTGCAGGCGCCGTACGCACCTCCGCACGCAACTGATGCCATGCGGCCCTGCGAAAGTTGAGGTAGCGGCTCGGGTCGCCGGATTTGAGCGTGGCGGCAATCGACTGTTGCACGCAGTCATGGACGCGTAACCCGTCGCGATCTGTTTTGACCACGGGAAGCGTCCGAAGGCGCTCGTAAGCATCTTGCGGCGCAGCTTCTGGAAGCATGGCACGGAGCAAGGAAACGGTCGCGCAGCGGACCACGGCGGCGGCCTCCAGTGCGCGCTTCGTCGCTTTGTCCGATACTTCCGCGAGATAGATGTGCGCCAGCTCCTCGATGACGCGGTGCAGCGTAAGGTGCTCGAGGCCCACAAGGTCTTCGGCGAGCGCCGTCGCGGCCAGCGTTAAAGCTAACGGATGGCCGCGCGTGAAACGATTGATACCCTGGGCCCGGTCTGCCGCGATACCGGAACGCACTAGAAGCTCAACCGCATCTGCGTCAGTGAGTGCTTCGAGCGCGAGACTGCGAAAAAGGCCGTTCCACCCCGGTGTGCAGAGCCAAGCGGCCAGTGGCGCCTCGCGGCCGCATAGAATCACGTGTACATTGCCTGGCAGCACTGGAACGAAGCTGTGCCGCAGCCAGGCATCGAGCAATCGAAATAATTCGTAGTTGTCGAGAATTAGAATCACCCGCCGCGCCAGTGGGCCGAGCCGTTGACAGGCTTCATCAACAGAGGCGCCGTCTTCACCTACCGCCGCGCCGAGCTCACTTAGAAAACCGGAAGGAGTGGGCTCTACCTGGCGGCAGTCGATGCGAATCACGGTGGCGCCGTGAGAACGAGCCCGTAACGCAAACGCTTCCAGCAGGCGCGATTTGCCAATACCGCCGATGCCATGCACGAATGTAACCGGGGGCACGGCTCCCATCAAGGCCTTGGAAAGGAGTGCCAGTTCTTCGCTCCGGCCCACGAAAGTTTCCTCGGCGTATATTGTGAGGGCATCGCGGGCTGTTTGCGTATTCATATCCGAGCGCGGAAAAGCAGAATCGATCACGCTTCAGCAGCCCGTTCGGAGCGTTCGTTCGTCGCCGGCGCTGTTTTCGTTATCATTGGTTTGTCCTTATCAAGGGCCGGCTGCGACCGGCCTGGGTCGAACATAACGTCAAAGTCAGTACGACCCGCATGAGTCCTCGCTGAGGCGCTCCTCATCTGAGATGAGGGCGGAGATTACTGAAAGTAGAGGATCTTCTGGATGGATGTTCGCGGTAACGAACGGCTGCGTTTCGGCGACTTTCGAATTCGATTCCCTGTCCGAAAGGCTTTTCCGTGGGCAACGTCGCGTCAAAATTCAGCCCCAGCCGCTGCGCGTTCTGGCTACGCTGCTTGAGAAACCCGGCGAAATCGTTTCTCGCGAACATTTGCGCACTCGCATCTGGGGCGATTCTACTTTCGTCGAGTTTGACCAGGGGCTGAACTACTGTATCCGGCAAATCCGGATAGCTTTGCGCGACGGAACTTCGAAGCCCCTGTATATTGAAACGCTCCCGAAACAGGGCTATCGATTCGTGGCGCAGGTAACTGTCACGACACGGCATGACTTGCCGGAACCAGCTCGGGAGGATGTGGGACTCCTCTTGGCTGGACCGCCGGCGCGACAGGTGCCAGTATGGCGTTTGGCTCTCGCCGCCTTTGCTGCGCTGATGATAGTCGGTGCGGCTCTGTATTCCTTCTTCCGTCCTCATCCGGCTGTGGTGAAGTACACCCAGCTCACCGATTTTACGGATTCCGCGCTTGCTCCCGCTCTGTCACCGGACGGCCGCATGGTCGCCTTCATCCGCGGAAGCAGCAGCTTCCTGACAGCCGACCAAATCTACGTCAAAGTGCTTCCCAGCGGCGAAGCCAGACGCCTCACCGACGACCCGCGCCGGAAATACGGTCTCGCGTTCACGCCGGATGGAGCGCAGATCGCCTACACCGTTCTGCACCTTCCCAATTGGGTCACCTATACAGTTTCTGTGCTCGGCGGCGACTCGCATCTTTTCCTTAGCAACGCGGCCGGACTGACTTGGCTCGACCCACACCAACTTCTCTTTTCCCGAACCCGTTCGGGCCAGCATATGGGAATCGTTACCGGCGCCGCGACCGGGCAGGAATTTCGCGAGCTGTATTTTCCAGCGCACGAACGGGCCATGGCGCATTACTCCTCTGCTTCTCCCGACCGCAAATTGGCGTTGGTTGTCGAGATGAACGAAATAGGAGGCTGGGCGCCGTGCCGCCTTATTTCGCTCGATGGCCGTTTCAAAGCCACACCAATAGGTCCCCAGGCTCCGTGCAGATCCGCCGGTTGGTCTCCAGATGGATCGTGGATGTATTTCACGGCTTCTGTGGACGGGCACAGCCATTTGTGGCGCCAGCGCTTTCCGGACGGAAAGCCCGAGCAAATCACGTCCGGCCCGGTGGAAGCGGAAGGGTTGGCGGTAGACCCGGATGGCCACTCCATTATCACTTCGCTGGGTGTGCAGGAAAGCGCCATCTGGATTCACGATCCGAATGGCGAGCGGTCTTTATCGTCGGAAGGAGAAATAGTGGCGGACATCTCTCCTCCGTCCTTCAGTGCGGACGATAGCATCCTCTATTACCTTCTACGGCATGGCTCGGATGGTTCGGGCCCGGAGCTCTGGCGCATGACAGTGGAATCCGGCAAAAGCGAAGCCGTGTTCCCGGGCGTCTCCATGCTCGCCTACGATGTTTCACCGGATGGCAAACAAGTGGTCTATTGTGCCGGGCTGCGCGACGGAACTAGGCAACTGTGGCTTGCTCCGGTCGATCGAAGCTCTCCTCCCAGACGAATCGGCCGGTCTGGAGAAACGCGCCCGCATTTTGGACCGCGCGGACAGATCCTGTTTCAGGCGACGGAAGGAAACTTCAACTATCTCGAGCAAATGAACCCGGACGGCTCGGCGCGTTCCAAGGTGAGCCGATATCCCGTCAGCACCATTAAGGATGTCTCGCCTGGGCGCCGCTGGGTAATGGCCATGGCTCCCGTCGGCGAGGGCCCTAGAGTGGCGCCCGTGGCAATTCCGACCGACGGTGGACCTCCGCGGATCGTATGCGCAGAATACTGCGTTCCGAAATGGTCCTCTACCGGAAAGTTTCTGGTCATTCCTATGGAAACACCTTCGCGTACCAGTCCTGGGAAGAGTCTGGCGATTCCGCTTGGGTCCGGAGAAACCCTGCCTCAACTCCCGCCTGCAGGTATCGAGCTGGCAAAAGCCGCCGCTGCCCCCGGAGCCCAATCGGTCGCGCACGGTGACCCGATACCCGGTAAGGACCCCGCGCATTTCGCCTACGTGAATACCACGGTGCACCGGAACTTATATCGAATTTTGCTACCCTGAACCGCCTGCGCAGCTGATAGGTCCTGGCCTGCCGCCCACGGTTTCCAATGGTCCAGCGCACCGGCGAGTTGCGCGCCGCGTGGAAGCTGGTGTGTCCGCTCGAAATTCGGCTAGCTCATGTGTAACGCTAGGACTCAAGGCGGAGTGGCGGGTGAGGCAGATCGCCGGATCAGTTTAGATTGAGCCGCTTGAAGGAAGGCGATCGCGTTTGCGGCGGACGCGGTCTATGGAGCAGGAAAGCTCCTTGAGGTCCGCGGAAGATTCGTTCGACATCGCCATCTACCGATTGCCAGCTGATGCTGTTGAGGCTAAAATCTTGATCGAACACCGGAATGATGATCTCCGATTTCGCCGACCGAACGCTCTCAGATACTGCGGGTCGGTCACAACGTCTCGCACGTTGATCGTACGCTTGGTTTGTATCGCCCCGCCGGTGAGCCCCTTATGGATCGAAAATCGGATAGTCAGGGTTGCTGCGTGGCCATTCATGTGGTTCGCTTGGATGGGTTACGCCTTAATCTTAGCCGTTGTAATTTGCAACCACTCGAACGACCTTACCACTTGAATCAAGTTCCATAAATTCGCCAGTTTTTGTGCCCTTCTGGTTTACGTAGTACAGAACAACACTCGAAAGTCCCCACATCATATCTAGAAGATCAAATTTGAGGTTTGGGTAAGCCTCAAGCCCTTTCTTGAAATACGCTCGCAGAGCATCTTTGCCTTTCACCGTACCCAAAGGGTCATTCAGAATACTTGCGGCAACTGGTGACACTAGGACGACGTCTTCTGCGTAGTGCGACATGATTTCGATCAGGTCGTGGGAGTTACACGCTTGGACCCAGTGAGCGGCTAGGTCTCGAGCTTTATCTTCGGTGATCATCTCTTTGATTCATTATTGTGTATTACGTGATCGATTTGCGCCAGCCCGAAGCTGGCAGGAAATAGTTGATGAACGTTCAACACGGGAAAGATCTACAAATCATTCCGACTCCGATCATGCGTAGACGCCTGCGAGGGCGCCGCTGAAGCGTTGATAGGGGAAACCGGCGGGTCAGCTATTGAGCCTCGTCAGAATTCCGAGACGCAGATGCAGTTAAGCGATGCGGAAGGCAAAACGGACCAGGGCGATAGATGCGAGTCCTCTGACGGTCCGGCGCGGTCGGAGATCCTGCACAGGCCGGGAAATTTCCTGCACAGAAGCTGGGACTGGACCAAACTCCTCGGCACGCGAGCTGAGCTGCATATTAGGCAAAGTGAATAGCGGGCGGCAGAAGCAGACTTGCGTGCTGCGATTTCGGCGGCTGACCGTGACACGCGACTCGACCCCGGCTTTACTCAAATCCCTGCTGGACAACTATGCGTATGTCCTCCGCAAAAATCATCACGGGAAGGAGGCTCGCACCATCGAAGCGCGCGCCGCTGCGCTTCAGACCCGTGAATTGACCAATGGAGTTGTGGATACTAGCGAACTGCTTGCCGAACTCAGGACCAATAAGAAGTAGTGCAGCGGCCCGCTCAGCACGTCGCCATAGCCGACATGAACTGATCATGACCGTACGCCAGGCCTGACTCCAAATACGGTCGACTTACTGGCACCGCAGCGGGAGTGCCGCCGACAAACGAGTGCCGTCGGGACTGTGTGGCGAGGAGATAACGCAAGCCCTTCTGGTACACAGGATGTGAGGCCGGCATGCCTGCGGCTTCGTTGAGCGCGGCAAGCGCCTCGACTGTGGCGTAAGCAAAGCGAGCCAGGAGCGCGTCCCTGAAGCTTACTGCTAAGGCAAACAGACTGCATTCGTCGTGTACTCCGGAATTATCCATCCGCTGATCGATGTGAACACGCTGGATGCCACCATCTTCCAGTGTCCGCAACTCGCCTCGCAATTCACATGGGCGAGTAGTCGGGGTTGCGGGGATTGAAGCCTAGCGCGTTTCCCGTCAACTTGAAATTGGACAGCAAGCCCATCCTACTCGGATGCTGCCCATACTCGCTTTCAGACTTGTTCTAAGCCGTTGCTTTCTGTTGCTCACGCGATTTTGATGACCAACAGTTGTCATAATTTGGTTGAGGAGACTCCCCGATGAGTATCGAACTGGCACGTCATGCGCTGTTATGGTGTGCGGTTATCAATTATGTATTGCTGGCAATTTGGTCCATCCTGTTCGTGCTTCCTCACGATTGGCTCTATCGCCTCTCGGCCCGACGATTCCGCGTGACGGCTGAGCAGTTTGACACGGTCAATTTTGCGGGAATCGTTTTCTACAAGGTGGGCATCTTCCTCCTCAACCTCGTGCCGTTCCTCGCGTTGACCTTTGTTCGAGGTGATTAGTTGACCAATTCGAGACCAGAATGCGGAGACCAGGATACCGATCGTGCCGCTATTGATGCTGTCGCCACCCAGGACGTTGAGAACTAATGTTGTGGGGAATCGGTGCGCGGCGAAGAGGGTGGATGGAAAGCAACCCGCGCTTGTGGCGTTGGGCGTCATCGGCTTTGCCTTCTACCGCTACGGTTTGGGCTGGTACGGACAAATCGGCGTAGTCGCGTCTAGGATGCAACACCGAAACCGGCCGAAGCGACCGAATGGACCCGGCTGACAGCCAAGGCCCGATGATCGGCTCTCACTTTGCCGTGTAGTCGACGACACGTTCCTTTGGGGCAAGTGGCCGCTATGGTTCGATACCGATGCGATCGTTGACTGCTCCGCGAATTCGCTGCTTGCAGCCGAGATAACGCTCGGTGGTTTGCACAGAAACATGTCCGAGCAAAAACTTAATTTGCTCCAACTCTCCGCCTGCAGAGTGGCAGAGCTTTGCGCACGAGCGCCTCAAATCGTGTGGAGGGAGACCCGGAAAGCCAGCTTTCGCGGCATACGACTTGACCACGTGCCAGACCACACGTTCCGTCACGCAATCGCCCCAGCACTTTCCCACTCTGCAGACGCAACGGAATATTTTCCCTGAATGGAGGTCGGCTGCATGAATCCACTCGTCCAATGTCGCCTTGACCCATTCTGGGACAGGAACCGTTCGAATGTGCCCGCCCTTGCCAACAAGATCCACTATGGCCCAATGCTCTTCTCGCTGCTGCAAATGCGTGAACTCAAGATCAGCTAGCTCACCACGTCGGAGCCCACATCCAAGCAAGATTGCAAGAATCGCTCGATCTCGTTTGCCTTTCAAAGTCTCTGGATCAGGAGTCTGCCAGAAGCGGCGTGCTTCGTCTGCGGTGAGCCAATTGCCGAGCCTTACGCCCAACTTCTTGGGCCCTTTGACTCGTAGCAAGTGGTTCTCTGCTTTCTGAGTACCCTGACATGTGCAGAAATTCGCGCTTTGCCGGGAGGAGGGATCCGACGGAATCCCTCCCCGAGAAAGTAAAAATACGGGCTAAGCTACCGTGATCCGGTTAGCGTCAACGACCTCCCTTTGGAAGTGGATTGGCGGCCGTGGCTCCCGCTATCACACACGAAGGCGGGCCAGCGTCGCAGGCAGACCCATGAACAACACTGACGGGGATCGTGTGCCCAGTTGCTACGTCGAGGACTAGCACCTGCCCCGTAAAACCATCGAAGGCGTAAATCGTGTCGTTCACATTCACGATGCTCGAGAGAGTTGAAGCAGTTGATGCAATCACCCTCGTCTTACCTGTGGCGGGATTGACCTCATAGATAGCGCCTGGTATCAGCGGTGTTTGAGTATCCGTTTCGAAGTTCACCGCCAACGTGGAGAAATACACGTACAGCTTACCGCGGGCGCTAAACAAGCTCTCACCGAAGACATTCACGGAGCCGTCCGGGTTTTCGGAGAAGGGTGCGAATGTGAGCGCCGGAATGTCCGTCGGTCCAATGAGCTTGGCACCCGCTGTGCGGGGATTTACTACATAGAGGTTCTGAGCGAAATCAGTCGCGTAGAACCTGCCGTCATGCTCGCCGATATAATTCGCGCAGTTCGGCGCGTACGAGCCCGGCGCCGAGCAATCCGCAAATCCTGTCGCGCCAATCCGGGACGTTTCTCCTGTAAGAGGGTCGATCTCATCCAGATCGCCCGAAAATGCCAAGCTGAGCACCGATCTGCGCGGGCCCTTAACCAATCCATCTCCGATTCCCAGATCTGCCAGGCCTGGTGATACGGGAATTGGCACGAATTCCCCGGTGCGCAAATCGACGGTACCAAATTCCGAACCAACCGTGATGACGTGCGCAAAAACATGACGCTTCGCCGGTGGGTTATGACCAGCTGCTTCATGGGCGCTCTTTTCGAATACAGCAGAGCGTGACGATTGTGCGACTGCAAGCGTAGCGAGCAGACTGCCGGCCAAAATCAAACTAAGGATCGTTTTCATATGTCCCTCCACCTCACTAGGCGGAGATTCCGCTCGGAATTGCTAACGTCGGCAAAAGAACTTTTTCAAGAGCTGTCGGCGATATAATCGACCGACAGTTGACAAAGGGCGTCAATGCCTGGGGACTTGGATACAGACGACGTAAGCAGTCTCCTCCGCGCCTGGAGCGACGGAGACCAGAGCGCGCTTGAGCGGCTGACCCCGGCTGTTTACCATGAACTCCGCCGCTTGGCTCACCACTATATGGAAGGTGAGCGTCCCGGCCATAGTCTGCAAACAACCGCATTAGTCAATGAGGCCTACCTGCGGCTGGTGGACTTCACTCGCATGCAGTGGCAAGACCGGGCCCATTTCTTCGCGGTTTCGGCCCGGGTGATGAGGCGCATCCTGGTTGATCACGCCCGGCGCCAGAATGTAAAGCGTGGGGCGGACGCAATACATGTCTCGTTGGAAGAGGTCGCCGTCATGGGTGGTGATCGGACTACGGACCTGGTGGCGCTCGACGATGCACTGAATGCCTTGGCCCGCCTTGATTGCCGCAAAGTGCGAATCATCGAGATGCGGTTTTTTGGCGGACTCAGCGTAGAAGAGGCGGCCGAAGTGCTGAAGGTCTCGCCCGCGACCGTGAGGCGTGACTGGAGTATTGCCAAATTGTGGCTTTATCGCGAACTTGGCGGCGGAATGGGGAATGGATTCGGACGAGTGGAAGAAACTCGATAACCTGCTTCACTCGGCTCTCGAGCGTACGCCCGAAGACCGGCACGCGTTCCTCCGGGAGGCATGCCCAGGCGATGAGCGGTTGGAGCGCGAAGCGCTTTCGTTGCTGGCGTTAGAAGAGAAAGCAGGGGCGTTCCTCGAAAAACCGGCAATCGAACTGGAGGCCCAAGTTGCCAAGGGAGAGCAGCCGGACTACGGTGAGGAAACGGACGTCGTCCACCCGGGTGCGGTTCTCTCTCATTACCGCATCCTGGGAAAACTCGGCGGGGGCGGTATGGGCATCGTCTACAAGGCCGAGGATCTCGAGTTGGGTCGTTCTGTCGCGCTGAAATTTCTGCCGCGCGAATTGGCCCGAGATCCGTGCGCGATCGAGCGTTTTCGCCGGGAGGCTCGTGCGGCCTCAGCCCTGAACCATCCTAATATTTGCACCATATACGAGATTGAGCGCGACTACGAACGAACGTTCATCGTGATGGAGTTTCTCGATGGAATCACGCTGAAGCATCGCATTCTGGGGCGAGCCCTCGCAATCAATGAGCTGCTTCCGCTCGCCATGGAGATCACCGACGGTTTGGATGCGGCGCATGCCGCCGGAATCATTCATCGCGACATCAAGCCTGCGAACCTCTTCGTCACCTCACGCGGGCGTGCCAAGATTCTTGACTTTGGCTTGGCGAAAGTTGGGGCTGTCGGCGATACTTCAGGCACAGATGTCCCGGGGCTGCCATCGCGCACGAGCGAGAATCAGCTGACCGCTACAGGGAATGTGCTGGGAACGCTCTCGCATATGTCGCCAGAGCAAATCCGCGGCGAGCGCTTGGACCAGCGCACAGATCTGTTTTCCTTCGGTGTCGTCCTTTATGAAATGGCAACGGGCAACCTGCCATTTGGCGAAGAAGAAACAGAGGGAAGTATTTTCGATTCCATACTGAATCGGACACCTGTCTCACCGGTCCGCCTCAACCCCGATGTGCCGCTAGAGCTCGACCGCATCATCAGCAAATGCCTGGAAAAAGCCCGGGAGTTGCGGTACCAGAACGCTTCGGAGATTCGCGCCGATTTGCAGAGTTTGCTTCGCAATCTCGATGCGGTGAACTCGAGAGGAAGCGTACAGTCACCCGCCAGGATTCGCGGCTCTAAGACGCTAGCGGGAATTTTGTTCGCGGTAGCGGGAGTTTGCGGCGCTGGCTATTTCTACTTCGGTCGTGCACCTAAGCCAATGCGCAAGATCCCAGTTGTGGTAGCCGAATTCAAAGGCAACACGGCCGATCCGGCTTTTGCCGGAAGCTTGCGTGAGGGTCTGCTCGTGCATTTGAAACAGCCGCCGTTCGAAATGATTTCAGATGGAATGGTCCGGCGGACCCTGTCGTTCATGCGCCGACCCTCGGACGCGCGACTCACGTCCGATGTTGCGCGCGAGATCTGTGAGCGCACGCAAAGCGCCGCCATCGTAGAGGGTTCGCTCGATTCTTTTGGAAGCAGGTATGTATTGACTTTGAGCGTGACGAACTGCGGAACTGATCAAGTCATTCTGGCCGATCAGGTTGGAGGTGAACACAAAGAGGATGTTGCAACTGCGCTCGCTCAGCTCACTGCCCGATTGGGAGCGCTGGCCCGCAAATCGCCAGAGGTGTTCAAAGCCCCTTCGACCCCTCTGCTCGAAGCCACGACTTCGTCGCTGGACGCGTTAAAGGCCTACAGTGCTGGCCGTACTGCAATTTCGACGAAAAGCCCGCGCGCGGCGCTGGAACTATTTAAGCGCGCGATCTCCCTGGATCCGCAGTTTGCAATAGCACATAGTTTCGTGGGCTTGATGTCTTCGAGTATCACCGACGAGACTCTTGCGAAGGAGGAAATAGTAAACGGTTGGAAGTTGCGAGATAACGCCGGCGATCGGGAGAGATATCTCATCGACTTCCTCTACCAGCGCGAAGTCCTCGGCAATTTCGAGAAGGCACGGCAGACTTGTGATCTGTGGATCCAGAGTTATCCGCGCGATATGATGCCCCATAGTTTTCTCGCAGGACAGATGACGCAAAGTCTCGGCAAGTTCGATCGCTCCGAGGAGGAGGGAGAGAAGACCATCGAACTCGATCCGGATAACGCGTACGGATATCACAACCTGGCCAATAGCTACATTCTTCGCAATCGTCCGGAAGATGCGGTAGCCGCTTTGAAACGCGCCTACGATCGCAAATTGAACATTCATGAATTTGCCGGACTGCAACATCAGATTGCGTTCCTAAAGGGCGACAAGCAGGAAATGGAGCGCGCGGCCGCTGTCGGAGAAGAAAAGCTGAGCGCGGAAAACTGGATCTACGACATGTCGGGGGATTTTTCCGCCTATTACGGACATCTCGACCAAGCGCGGAAGGCATGGCGGCGCGCAGTGGAACTCGCAGAGGCAACGGACCATCCCGATCAGGCGGCGCAGCATTATGCCGGCATTGCGGTACGGGAATTCCTGTTCGGCAATCCAGTCGAGTCACGCCGAGCCGTCCACGCGGCGCTCGCGCTTGCTTCCAAAGATCGTGACGCGGAGACAGGAACAGCTCTGGCGCTCGCGTTCCTCGAAGACCCTCGCTCTGAAACTCTGGCCAACGACTTAGATCGACGGTTTCCGGAAAGTACGGTCGTCCAGTTCGGCCATCTGCCTTTTGTGCGAGCGCGGCTTGCCTTGAACCGTCGCGATCCTGCCCGAGCTCTCGACATTCTTCAACCAGCGGCGTCCTATGATTTGGGATGGCAGTGCCCCAGCACTGTCGGCTTTTGTGGCTCTCTCTACGTCATCTATACGCGGGGCCAAGCCTACATGGCAGCGCATCGCGGGGGCGAGGCCGCGGCGGAATTTCAGAAGATCATCGACCACATCGGAGTTGTTTCCAACGATCCGACGATCGTTGTGGCCGCACGTCTTCAGCTAGCGAGGGCCTTGGCGTTATCGGGATATCGCGCAAAGGCAAAAGCCGCTTACGAGGATTTCTTAAGCATTTGGAAAGATGCGGATCCCGATATCCCGATTCTGCAACAAGCGAAGGCGGAAATAGGAAAACTTTATTGACCATGCGGGGCCGGAGTGTGGACCGGGTTTACGCGTTACGAGAGCCGCACTCTGATAGCCGCGCTTTGATAGCACAACCGCATCAATGTTGTGCCCTCTGACCCAGCTGTCGTTCTGATTCCACGTCGGATTCTCGACTCGAGGTCGTTTGGAACCTGCGTAGTGGTAGTGGCGTCTGCCTGCAACCGAATTGCTCAGGGGTGTATCCGAAAAACGCAATTTGGAACGTGAGCGCGGCACCCAGTGCTCCCCACGCATGGGCTGTGTGTAACGGCCTACCGTTTACGAATCCACTTTGCCGTAATGTCGGCATTGCGCTGACTGAAAGGTGCGTGCCCGCACGTCAACGGCATGCGCGTTTTTTCGGCCAAGTAGATTCGGGCAAAGCCGTTGCTAAACCCTTGGACGACCTATCGAGACTGATGCGAGATCCAGCTCCCGTACGGTTAAGGGAGGTTCGCTTGGTGCAGCATTTGCCCTTTCGGGAGGTGGAGGCTGCGACAAGAATCGGCCGCTCAAGCGGCGAACACGAACTCCGTGTAACATGCAGCACAGACAGCAACCCCAAAGGGAGCACATGTGAAAGCGATTCTGCATACCCAGTACGGCTCCCCCGACCTCCTCCGATTCAAGGAGGTGGACAAGCCTGCTCCCAAAGACAACGAAGTCCTGATTCGAGTACACGCGACCACGGTGTCGACCGGGGATTGCAACATGCGCAATTTCACTTTCGTTACCAAATCCATGCTGCCGATGGCGAAACTCATGTTTGGTATCGGAAAGCCTTGGAAAGAACGCATCCTCGGCACTGAGTTGGCCGGAGAGGTGGTGGGAGCCGGTAAAGACGTTACGAGGTTTAAGGCGGGGGACCGAGTCTTTGGCTCGACGGGTATGGCTGGCGGCGGGCACGCCCAATACGCATGCCTCCCTGAAAAGGGAGCTTTGGCGATCAAGCCGGATTCTCTGAGTTGGGAGGAGGCAGTTGCCATTCCCTTTGGGGCGAACACCGCGTTGTATTACCTCCGGGATCTGGGAAAGATCCAAGCCGGGCACAAGCTTCTGATCATCGGAGCTTCGGGGAGCATCGGCTCGGCCGGCGTGCAACTGGCCAAGCATTTTGGGGCGACCGTGACCGCAGTGTGCAGCGGCGCGAACGTGGAACTGGTGAAATCCTTGGGTGCGGACAAGGTGATCGATTACACCAAAGAAGATTTCACCAAGAATGCAGAAACCTACGACCTGATATTTGACGTTGTCGGAGCAACCACCTTCGACCACTGCCAAAACTCACTGAAGCCCAAAGGCATCTTCCTTGCCTGCATCATGGGTTTGACTGATATGCTTCGGGCCCTTTGGACCTCTATCACCGGGGGGAAGAAGATGAGGGGCGGCGTGGCCATCAACAACCTGGAAAGAATGACTTTCATCGCGGAGCTTGCGGCGGCCGGAAAGCTCAAGCCGGTCATCGACAGAAGTTATCCCTTGGAGCAGATCGCGGAAGCTTTCAAGCATGTTGAGCGGGGGCACAAGAAGGGAAATGTAGTCATCACGGTGGAGCACCTCTAGATGAAGCGAACGCGCGACACACTTTGAGACCCGAAAGAAGTCCGGCACTTCCGGGGCTTAGGCCGCGCGCGAGCAACATAGTTCCTCAGCGCAGCGTTTACAAATCCAAGTTGACGATTTGTCGCCTACACTTCGCGATGAATCAAAATGACGCGGTTATCCGGCCAAATGCTTCCACCACGATTTGCCGCGATTCGTAAACGCTGGGCAGAGTTCCACAGGACTCAAAAATCAGCCGAGAAGCTGCCGTTCAACCCCCCGGGCAGGCGCCGCATTGTCATTGGCGCATAGTCGCGTTGTAATCCGTACGCTCCTGCGCGTCGAGTACTCGGGTTGTAACCCTCCCGTGCGTTCTGGTTCGTCCAAGCGTCATGTGACAGCCGATATGTGGACACACGATGGCTGCATCGTTAGGCTCTGCACTGCCCTGCACTTCCTCGACGACAAACGGCCGATGACACGAACCGCATGTCTCCAGGCGAGGGCGTAACCGAGTTGCCATGGCGTGAAGTATAACGCTAATTCGTCGATCGGTGGATGCGCGTCTTCTCCGCTCAGTGCGGCGCTGACCGGCGCCAAGCCGCGGGCGTGACGTAGCCTGTTCGCCTGGCTGAGAGTCTGCGTCTTCTGCCCGAGCAAGTTAACAAGAAGCAATCGCTCGAGAGAACATATCATCCCGCAAATGGTTCAAAAGGAGAAATCCCACCGATGAAATACTCTCCACTGGACTCGGGATAAGGCCTAACCCGCGAATGCAAAGGCCGATAGTCTTCCACCAATTTCTTGCGGGTGAAATGTGCGAGAACTGAATTGCAGATGGATGGAGAGTCTGGAAGATTCGTAATGGACTATGGGCGAGGAAGCATTGGCAGGCACCAGCCTAACTATCCGTTTTCGCCGCACTCCCCGTAGTTGCGGTAAAAGCATTTCGGAAAGACCCGCTGGAAGCGGCTACTCTGGGTTTGTTGCCACGGCTGGTATCAGGGCGACTCGCTTCTTTGGCTGCTTCAATCTGTTCCCGCGTCCGTACGTCAGGTTCCGACAGTCTCACCTTATTTTTGGCGCGAGCAACCTGACGCTTGTGTCGCTTCTCTAATCTTTTGTCCATACTCCACGCTACACCGTACGCACTGTTGCCGAGCATATCTTCGGACCGATGATTTCCGGACCGAACGTTCCCGCCATCAGTTCGCTCACGGGAAGTTTGGATCTCCAGGCTTGGCGCAGGTTGATCCGGGGAACCCCGCTAAGGTCCGCGAGTCCAGCTGTCCGTAGAGTCACTAGACTTCCCGATGGAATCAAAATGATGTGGTGCGCGTTATACGTCAAAGTGACGGGATGAGCACGGCACAGGACTCAGGCGGACCCTTTTTCCGAGTCGGCAAAATTCATCCGGAACTGTCGGGCGGACGATTAAAAAAAATCTAACCTCATAGAAAACTCATCTACCTGCAGGAGCCCAAGAACGCGTCTTCAGGCACGCAAGTCGCCGAGTCCCGTTTTGGCGAACCAGAAAGGAGAGTTGATGACAGCACAAACGGAGGTTAAAGCGGTTCCGCAAGAACACCAAAAGGACTGGGCCAAACCCAAGGCAATGGCGATCCCGAAAGAGGGATATTTCAAATTTGAGCAGGGAAAGTACGGTCCGGTCTTTCCCAAGACGCCGGCATGCCATGGCTTCACACTCATCGCTAAGATCAAGCCGGGCAGAGAGGAAGCATTCCGCGAGCACGGGAAAACAATAGAGAAGGCCGTCGAGGGCGACCCCTATGTCCTTGCGTCCCTGAAGCTTCACTACCTCCGCTGGCTCCTGTTCGACATCGGTAAGGAAACCTATTTCATGTACCAGGGCATCTTCGACACCGATTTTGACCGATACACCGACGATGCAGTCGCAATATTCTCGAAGACAGGATTAACTACGGTCTTCGAGAACTTGGAAGGATTTCCAGAAGACTGGAAGACGAACCCGCCGGCGTTCAGCAAGTTCGTTGCTGAACATCAGTGCCCGAGCTTTTTGGAATACGGCGAATATCCGTATGTGACAGCTGACGAGATCAAGAAAGCGCTCCGGCTGAAGAGGGCCTTTTCGGACATGCTTGACGAGATGCAATGACGGGCACCTACGATCTCGTCGTCATCGCGTCGGGTCCCGCCGGAGAAAGGGCTGCCGAACTGGCGGAGTCCTTCAGCCGTCGTTCGGCAATGATCGTCGGACTGGTGAACAACGCCAGGTCGGTTGCCGCCTTGGGGTGGACGGCACTCCTGTGTCCTGAAGTACAACCTGACGAAGGGTTGGTATCTATCCTACTCACCGATTCTCACTGCGAACTGGAAAGCGTCGAATGGAAGCGTGTGGACGGTTCCCCGTCGGTGCTGGTATGGGCCGTGTGATGCGTTTGGGAACCCAGTCGGTGAATATCACAGCGCAGTTCTACGGAGATGCGGTTCGACCGGCTTATGGTTCGACTTGGGGAATACGACTTCAGATCGCGTTTCTATTCCCAGAACCACCGCCGCATGGGTGAGCGTTTCGCGTCTTCGGGTGCAGCGACTTGCGGGTCATTCGTCCTGCCCGAATGACGCGCCACCCGTAGAAAGGTAGGATGTGCTGTGGTGTTCACGCAGAAACTGGCTGGCTGCAAGAACCGCCATCAGCAATTCAAGTTGACGGGTTGTCGGCGTTCCACTGTTGTGATCGAGCCGGCGTAGCGCCACCGTGAACGGCATGCGCGTTTCACACCCAAGTGCCAGCCGAAAGATAACAGCATCCACTCAAATAGAATGTCAGCGCACTTAGTGCAGCGCGACAAGCATCGAGATTCCCGACGGCGCGGCGGCCTTTCGTATGGTTAATGTCTGGTCAAGTCCGTATGTCGCTCTGGGACGAATCGGCGGCTCAATAACGTTTGCACCGAATTTTTATACGTCAATTCGCAAATAGAGCGATAACTACGGCCTGACTCAGTTTGTCCGGTTCCCTTCAAGTGCTTTCTTCTTGATACTCCGCTGAAACGCTTTGTAATAAGAAGTCACTAAACGGATGTCCGCTGGATGACCAGCGTTACAACGGAGAAGCTTATGCGCACATCTCGTTTTCTGTGTTGCCGTCCGCTGTTCACTTTGACGGCGGCCTGCGCAATCGCATTGACTACGGCGGCCTCGTCGAGAGCCGAATCAATCGATTTTGAATCCTTTAACGGTCCCAGTCTGTTCGGCAATTCCTTGCAGCCGCTCAATATTCTCACAAGCCTGGGTACCGTCCACATTACCGGCGGCACCATCCTGACGGCGGAAAACAATCTTCCGGCAGATACATCATCCGTATACGGGAGCGTTCAAACCTCGGAGGGTGATTTTCCCTACCTCAATCCCATCACCATCACGTTCCCCGAGCCAGTAGTGGGGTTCTCCGTCAATATCTTTAACGGCAATACCTCACCTGCCGATTTCATGGTCTCTGATAATGCAGGCCATTCTCAGACGTTCACTCTGCCCGACAATTTTAGCGGCGGTGACAGTCTGGTAAGCATTCCGGCTTCCGGCAGCGTCATTCGCATCTTCGCCACGCCACTTGCGGGCGATACACCTTGGGATTTCTCGATCGACAATATTGCCTTCAACGAGACTCCCGAACCCTCCACTCTGACGCTGTATGGAGTGACTCTACTACTCGGCTCCTTCGTCGTCAAGAAATCTTCCATCGGCAAGCGGACAGCAGAACGTCTGCAGGAGCATCAATCATGAAAACAATCAATCCCCTTCAACGGCTGATCGCAATGGCTTTGGCCTTCGCCTTTGGTTGTCCCGCCGCACATGCGGCCACGTTAGTATCCGGGACAAAACACTTTGTTGTTCTTCGCGCCTATTTCCACGATTACGCCAACACATCCACTTATTCCCAGGCGCAAATTGAAGATTTTTTCTCTAAGATCGCCACTCTCTGGGGAAACGAGAGTTCCTACGGCAACATTACCCTGACTTACGAGGTGAGCTCACTCTTTCAGCTCCCTGGCAATCAAAGCGACTACATCGATTCGCATCCGGACGGCGATACCTCCGACGGCGGCAAATACATGAAGGTGCTGAACGACTCGGTGGCGAACTCGCCATCGGGAATCGATTGGAGCAGCGTGGATGGCGTCGTGGTGGTGATGGCGGAAACCAATACCGCTAAATTTCATCGCGGCCAAGGAAACAAGTGCAACTTAAACATGGGACCGGGCAGCAGCACCGTGAAGCTGGTGGGCTGCGCCATCTTTAGCGAAAATCCCGGCAGCACCGCGACCGCGGTGTGGGGCCGTTTCGCGCACGAAATCGGCCACGCTCTGCAATCCGGAGGTCCGCCGCATCCGAGCAACTACAACAGCAATTTCGAGCAGATGGACGCGAACTACCCAGGCCAGACCGGCGTTTTTGAAAAACAAAGCACCACTGCGTTCGGTTGGCTCGACGATTCGAAATACGCCATCGTGACGCCTGCTGTGGGCGGAGCCACCTTCGGCTTGTACGCCGAAGAATACGACCCGCAATCGCAGCCTAACGCGCAAGCCATCAAAGCGTATATCGGGAGCGTAGGGAGCGCTTACTATTTGATCAGCTTACGCCGCCGTGTCCTCGGCGACGACCTGAATGATAGTTTCACACCAAACGGTATTCCCGACGAAGGGGTTCTTATCGAGCGTGTCACCGAAGGCGAGGACCAATGGGTAACGATCCAAGGCAAAGGCGGGGATCGGAATAAGTTATGGCAAAGCGGCGACGTATATACCAACACGGCCGATGGCATAACCATCTTGATTGATCCTGCCATTATCAGCATAAAATTCAGACCACTGGTTGCCGCCGACGATCACGTCGTGGAAGTCTTCTACGGCGACAACAGCAACAAACCCGACGTGGGCCTGAACTCCTGGCTGCAGCCTCCGGGCAATACTTACGAATCAACCGATATCTGGGTGGATAGTCCGGTCAACGGTTACGGCACATACCGCTTTGGGATGTGGTCCGACCGCATGGGCGGCATGGTTCCGCAAGGCAATGGCGACGATCCGGCCATCGGCCAAGTCAACCGCCTCTATGCCCGCGTCCGGAATTATGGCACAGTAACCGCAAGCAACGTTGTTGCGCACTTCGATGTCACGAGTCCATTGGGTCTCGGCATCAACGGTTCCAACGGCTTCGTCGAACTCGGTAAGGTCACCTCAGCCGATTTCCCGGGCTTGGCTTCGATCGCGCCCGGCAGCTTTGTCGACGTCTACATCAACTGGACACCCAACGCGACGCTCACACCGGAACAAATAGCGGCCGGCATCTTCCGCTTCCATTCCTGCGTGCGGGTGCGCCTCGATCACCTGTCCAATGAAATCATCTTCGGTAATCAAGATGGCAATGGACAGCAGGAAAACATCGACTACTTCGAGGCTCCTGCTTCGGGCGCGCCCGGCCCAGGTTCTCCATACAAGAACTACATCACGATTCGCAATGACGACAAAGTCAATCCGAAGAACTTCACCCTTAGTTATGACCGCTCTCAAATACCCGCCGGCTGGAACGTCAGCGTGAATGGCGGCCAACTCGATCTCGATCTGGCGCCCGATGAAGCCCGCCAGATTCCCATCGAGATCGATCCGCAGGCGGATCTGCCACTTGGCTCAACGCTTGGCTTGGATGTTCAGGCCTCGAGCCAGCGCTTGCTCACAAATGACCGGAACCCAAACGACAAGCATCCCGAATTTAAGATTCTCGGCGGTGTACATGTTGAAAGCCGCGCCATGGCGCATACCAGCATTACCTGCGATGCGTTGAAAGGCGCCACTTCAGTCACCTTTACCGGCAAACTCACAGTGGATGCCCCTGGCAAACTGGACGGTAATGTTCCGGTGTACTTTGCCGGTTACGCACCCGCCGGTCTGGACCCAAGCCGCTATGCGGGGTATGCACGAATCAGCGGGGATGGCACCTTCACGGGTGTGATTCCAAGGACGAGCTTCAGCCATGGGGCTTGCCTCTTCGCAGGAACCGCAACGCTATCGAGCGCCAGCAGCGGTCCTATCAACGTCCATTAGTAAGGCCGGGCGGAGGAGCGATGACTCGAACAGGAAACGCTCGCAGGCTTCGATGGGGAGCAATCACGTTGGCCGCGTGTTTACTCTGCCGCGATGCCCCTGGCGCGACCGGATCCTCCGTCAGCAGTAAAGGGACTTACCTCGTGACCTGGCAGGTGTTGGGTTATGAGGAAGTCCCTCTCAATCAGGACTTCGATATCGATATCAAAGTTCTACGACAACAAGACCGGCATCCTGCTGAACTCACTGTAACCGTGGACGCTGCAATGCCCATGCACAATCATGGTATGAATGCGGGCCCGCAAATGGTCCGCCGGGGTCCGGGACATTGGCTGGCGCGTGGCATGAACCTCTTCATGCCAGGCGAATGGCGCCTCCTTTTTGACCTGTCGGATAAGAATTCACCGGCCGCCAGCGCCATGGAATTCGCCGCATCCACTATCAAACTGGCCGAGAGCGAGCCATTCGAGGAAGCGGCCCAAGTTACTCCCGATGAAGCTCGCCAATACCTCGCCCTTTTTGCCTATCAGAATGTGCTTCCCGATACCACCAACATTTATGCGAGCGACCCACCGGCCGCCCGCTTGGGCGAAGCGCTCTTTTCTGAGCCTCGCATGTCCGGTTCGGGCAAGATCAGTTGCGCTTCCTGCCATCAGCCTTCCAACAATTGGATCGACGGCCGTCCGCACGCTGTGGGAGTCAACGAAACCAGCCGCAACACACCCACTCTCTGGAACGTTTCCCACCGCCGCTGGTTTTTCTGGGACGGGCGTGCCGCTACGTTATGGGCACAAGCCTTAGCACCCATTGAAGCGCCTTCCGAAATGGCGGGCCATCGCGATTCGGTTCTGCGTCTGCTGAGAACCGACGATAAGCTCCAGGCGTTATATGCCGATGCCTTTGGCGTTTCCGCCAAACGCACCTCCGTTGACGCGACCTTTGCCAATGTGGGCAAGGCTCTGGCTGCTTTTGAGACTACACTGACGCTTCGCTCTTCGCGTTTTGATCGCTTCTTATCTTGTCTCGACAACGCACCTGCCAACACGTGCCGTCAACTGAGGGCCAGCGAGGTGAAGGGATTGCGCCTGTTCACGGGCCGGGCCGGCTGCGTTAACTGTCATCACGGCCGCGACCTCACCGATGATGAATTTCACGACATACTCCTTCCCCGAGACAACACGGCCGGACGGAATGCTGCTATCCGCTCGGCTAAGATCGATCCTTTCGGTCCCACCAGCAAATTCAGCGACGACCGGACTGGCGCCGCCGCGCGCCACGTGAATGCCACGCGACCTCTCCCCCAATGGGAGCATGCTTTTCGCACCCCATCTTTGCGCCAAGTAACGCTGACCGCTCCCTACATGCATAGCGGCATCTATGCCGATCTCTCCGCCGTCCTGCAGCACTATTCCACCTTGTCCGATGCTCCCACCAATTGTGGCGGCGGAGATCCTCTTATCCATCCCTTGCAGTTAACTAGCCAGGAGATGGCGTTGCTTTCTCGATTCCTAAATGCGCTGACTAGCGACTAACTGCGAACGCCGCGTTCCAGAATATGATTCGAGTTGGCCCTCCTTCGTGTTGCTAGGAAACTTCTCGGCCGCCGCCGCGGGCCACAGTCATGGTTTCCTCGATAGTGGAGGCGTCTACACTACGATCGATTTCCCCGGATCCCTTGAAACTCACCCTAGCGGGATCCACGATAGCGGCCAGATCGTGGGGGCTTACCTCGATCCCAATGGGGTAAGGCATTGCTTCCTCGCCACACCCATTCCCGAGCCCTGCACTTTGCCCGTTTTGGCTGGAGGCCTGCTCAGCTTGTGTGCGATGGGCCGCCGCGGTAAGCGCGCCTAAGCTTTAAAGTGAACCCGATCAACGCTACCGGCTTCCGGCTGTCACGTTTCAGAAAGGGGTAAGTTCTGAGACTGCACAGAGCCCACAAAACCAGAGGTTTGGGAGTCTCAAAAGTCTGCTGCAAAATGAAAACGGCGTTCTCGACTTTGAAGGGGCACCGCTGTCCGCCCGGACGCATGACGCCGCCACGGAGATCACATGAGCGTGTAGTCGGCTAGACTTCCCGATGAAATCAAAATGACGCGACGCGCGTGATACATCCAACGGGATAAAGACGCTTCAAAGAGAACCCCAATAGCATCAGCGGTGTTTTCTCTCGGAAGTGAACGTGAAAATACATCCATCATCTACCTAAAAGCATCATTTACAGAGAGAAGTTTTGATACCACATGGCCGCACAAGCGACACCGACGCAAGATCCCGTTTCCGTCATACGCCAGTACATTGAGGCTTTCAACAAAGGCGACGCAAGCGCACTCGCATCGTGCTTCGCCGTTCCCGGTTCAATTCTTGACGGAATGGCCCCACATGTCTGGAGCGGTCCCACAGCTACTCAGGACTGGTATCGCGATGCACTGATTGAGGCTGAGCACCTAGACGTCAGCGGTTATTTTGTCACGCTAGGGGAACCATTGCACAACAACGTCACGGGAGCGGCCGCTTACGTTGTTCTCCCTGCGACCATGAAATTCAACATGAAAGGCAAACAAGTCACGCAATCAGGCGCGTTTTTTACCGTCGCGCTCCGGAGGATAGATGACGCGTGGCGTATCGCGTCGTGGGCGTGGACAAAGGGCACTCCAAGAGTTTCATAAGGGTAAGTTTTGCAAGCTCGACGGAGGCCTCGAAAGATAGCCTTGTGATGTTGCGAAAGCCAGTTGCAAAACGACAATGCAACACGATTGAGAGACTTTTCGACCCTGTTGTAAAAATCTGTCGCACAACCGCCGCGATAGTTACTGCTCCCTCGGTGATCCCGGCCCTGTGAATCCCACTTATCCGTAGAGCCGGCGTTGCTCGCCTTGAACGCTAGCGTGATACGTCAAAGTGACGGATCAAACTCTATGCCACGATACAAAGGCCCGATTACGCTGGCGTGTGAGCCGGTCGATTGTCGGCGGACTTCGTTCTAATAGGGCGTCGCCAGTTCCCAAACCGAATTGAATCATATCCAAACCTGGATGACTATCACGACACTCAACCAGGTCGAGTGAGTTCAGGGGGAAGTCCGGCCGGACGCAAATATAAAAAGACCCTTGGCGAACTGATTGCATCAGAACTAAAAAGGACGAATACCATGACACAAGACGAACTGGACTGGAGCAAACCTCGGGCGATGGCTATCCCGAAGGAGGGATATCTCGAGCTAAAGCAAGGAAAATACGGGCCGCTGTACCCCAGGACCCCGGCCAACTACGGTTTTACAATCATCGCGAAAATAAAGCCTGGAACAGAAGAAACGATCCGAGCCTACGGCAAGACGATCGAAACGGCGATCAAAGACTTGCCCGCCGCGCTCGCGCCGCTCAAGCTGCACTACCTGCGCTGGGTACTCTTCGATATCGGCAAAGAAACCTATTTCATGTATCAGGGCATCTTCGATACCGATTTCGACAAGTACACCGAGGACGCCGTTGCTCTGTTCACCTCGTTAGGCGTGAACACTATCTTCGAGAATCTGGAAGGCTTCCCGATGGATTGGAAGACGAACGCGCCGGCCTTCGTCAAGTTTGTTCGCGATCATCATCGCCCCAGCTTCCTGGAGTACGGAGAATACCCGTACGCGACAGGCGACGAAATTAAGAAGGCGCTCCGCGTAAAGCGGGCATTCTCTGAAGCGCTCGACCAGATGCAGTAACGGCGGCGCACATGCGCAGACGCACATTCACATGAATGACACTTACGACTTGATCGCCATCGGATCGGGTCCCGCAGGCGAGAGCGCAACTGAGCTTGCCTCGTTCTTCGGGCACCGCTGCGCGATCGTCGAGAAGGCATGGCCCGGCGGCGCCGTAACGACCACCGGCGGAGCTCCCACGAAGACGCTCCGCGAGGCGGCACTTTACTTCTCCGGGCTCGTTGGGGGCGACATCTACGGGGTCAAGGTCTCCGCGCCACCCGAAGTGGCCGTCGATACGATCCGCAAACGGACTTGGGCCGTGTGCGACCTGCTGCAAGCCGTGACGTCAGAGAACATCGCAACGAATAATGTCGATTACATCCAGGGCATCGCGCGGCTCAATGGCGACCACAGCGTAGTTGTCGCCGGCGAAGGCGGGCAAATACAAAGGCTCCGCGCGAAGGTGATTCTGATCGCAACGGGATCGCGTCCGCGCAGGCCCTCCAACATACCGTTCGATCTGAAAGGCGTTTGCGATACCGATACCATCCTTTCGCGTGGCATGGTTCCGCGGGACATATTGATTGTCGGCGGCGGACCCGTCGGCGTCGAGTTCGCAACCATCGCACATGCGCTAGGCGCAAAGGTGGTCCTAGCCGACCGTGGCGATCGTCTCATGACCGTCATGGACGGCGAGATCTCCGGGTGCATGGAGGAACTATTCCAAACCTGGGGTATTCGCGTCCTCCTCGGATCCACCTGCGACTCTATCGCCGCAAGCAATGGCGCTCTCGAGTGCAAAATGTCGAACGGCGAAACCCTCTCACCCGACACCATTCTGTTCGCAGCAGGGCGAATACCCAATATCGAAGATTTAAATCTCGACTCAGCGGGCGTTAATGTTGACGCCCGAGGCCGCGTCGCAGTAGACCAAAACTTCCGCACTTCCGCGGAAGGAGTGTATGCTGCGGGCGACGTTCTTGGACCCACACTCGCCTCGATTGCAATGGAGCATGGCCGCATCGCCATCTGCCACGCTTTCGGTATTCCGTTCGAAGGCATCGTGGACCCCGCTCCCGTATCCGCTGTTTACAGCATGCCCGAGGTTTCGGGCGCGGGCTTGACTGAGGAGCAGTGCCGCACACAGGGTCTTGACTATGAAGTCGGTCGCGCGGATCTCGCCCGCACGCCGCGCGGAGCCATAGCAGGAAGAGGCGGCCGATTGAAGCTGATCTTCTTGAAACAGGATCGCAAGCTCGTCGGCGTGCATTGCATCGGCGACATCGCCTCGGAAATTGTTGGGATCGGCCAGATGGCCATCCGCTGTGGCGGCACGATAAACACCATCGCCAACATGTCGCTGAATACTCCGACCTATAGTTACGCGTACAAGTACGCCGCCTTCGACGGACTGCGTCGGTTGGCGGCGAATGAAAAGACTGGAGATAACAAATGACCCCCGCGCGAGTTTATAACCAATACCTCACTCCACGAAAATATATACCCGGGAAGCGCCGCTTCAGCGTCTATTGGACTTGGAGCTATCCGTGGGAAGCGAATCGCGACACCACCGAAATGGACAATCGCTTCTCCACCATGACCGAAGTGCGCCGCGTTGGATGGCCCGCTTGGGAGAAAGAGCAATTCTCGGAGAAGATGTTCCTGCAGGGAATCTCCGGAACCCTGGAGCTATTCCATCTCTCAATCGTCAGCTTTCAAAACGTAGTCGGCGCGGCTACGGGCCAGCCTGTATATGTATTTCAGCGCATCGATCAGGCCGGGCAGCGCTTGCCGCTCGACGAGCGCGTGCTCGCCGAAACCGACACTCTGATGGTCTTCGGGCTCGATCATCTTGTTACGGAGCAGGAAGCCTCCCCCGAAGAAATCGAGGCGTTGCGCCAGTTCCTCAAGCGCGAAGGAACTTGCATCGTGCTAGGTCCGCATCACGACGTCGGCCTGTCAGACGACTTGAAAGTCCGCGCTGCGGAATACGCGCATCATGGAGACCCTCTGGTTCCCCGCCAGCAGCGATTCAGCAAGTACACTCGATCCCTGATGAAGGGCTTGGGAGTGCCGGTCGAGAATCGGTACGGCCTGCGCCCCGCGACAATACAAGGCACTAACAAGCTGGTTCCTCTGAAAACGAACAAAGACCTGGACACGCGCGGATGGCTGAACGGCGTGGGGACCTTCAACTTCCATATGCATCTTCCGCACTACGCGATCACCACGCAGGACCCGAAAGCCATCCACCTTCTGGCGCAGCAGCCTGTCGATACATCCCGACCGCATCCTTTCGTCGACGAGGGCAACAAGGAATTCAACATGTTTCTGTGGATGCCTCCCGCCGGCGATCGTGCAGGAGACATCTTGCTCGCAGATTCCACCATCTTCACCACTTTGTTCGGCGGCGATGAAAGCCTCGAAACGTTCTGGAAAAATCTCGCTACGCGGTGATGCTTCGGCCAAGGCTTGCGACATGGATGCGATTCGCCGCGGCAGCTTGCGCGCTCATCGCCGCGAAATGCGCGCAAGCCCAAAACCGCGGAGTCTATCCTCTGGGCATGAGCGCGACCAACTCCGGTGTTACGCCGCAATCCGGGTTCACGTACTCGAACCAGCTGCTCTTTTATTCGCGCGACAGCGCCAAAGACGATACCGGGGCGAAGCTTCCCGTGACAGGTCTAAACGCGGTCTTGATGGATATGAATAGTCTCATCTGGGTCAGCACGAAGCGCGTGCTTGGAGCGCGATACTCCGCGACGGCCACATTGCCATTCGCCAAAAACGATTTGACGTCCGATATTCACGGACAGATCAGCGGCGGCGGCGGATTTGCCGACTCTTATTACCTGCCGCTCATCCTCGGCTGGAACACCAGCCGTGTCGACGTTCGCGCGATGTACGGCTTCCTCGCCCCCACCGGACGGTTCGTCGTAGGCGCGAGCAACAACGTAGGGTCCGGATATTGGACGCACGCGCTGTCATCGGGACAAACGTTTTATCTGACCGAAAACAGGAGTCTGATCTTCTCCTCCTTCGAGATGTACGAATTTCACACGACGCAGGAGGGCACCGGCGTCCATCCGGGTGAAACCTTCGACTTGGACTACTCGCTCATGGGAGCGATCCACCGCACTGCGGATCTGAATCTTCAACTCGGATTAAATGGCTACGAAGCGCGGCAAACCACCGCGAAAACTGGCCCCGGCATCACCCCCGAGGTCTCGCGGGAACGTTACGCCGTCAACGCGATTGGATTCGCCCTTACTGCCGCATTCCCCAAGAGAAAAGCGAATCTCGGCTTTCGATTCTTTAAGGAATTCGCGGGCCGGTCAACCTATCAAGGTTATTCGACGCAAATATTCGGAGCCATCAGCTTCTGAGCGCAAAGGAGAAAAACGTGGCCATCACTCTCGAACTCAACGATATTCAAAGTGGAGTGCTGCGTCCGCGCCCGACTCCCTATGCTGCAACCTATGTGCTTTTTCGTATCGATGATCGCGATGGCGGACGGGCCCTGATGCGTCGGCTCCGCTCCGTTGTCGCCTCGGCAGCAGACACCACCAGCCGCGATGCCTGGGTCGGCGTCGCGCTGACCTATCAAGGTCTGAAAGGGCTGGGTGTGCCGCAGTCCTCGCTCGATAGTTTCGCGCCGGAGTTCCAGCAAGGAATGGCCGCACGTGCCCAATCGCTCGGGGACAATGGCAAAAGCAGTCCTGAGCATTGGGAGAAGCCGCTTGGATCGCCCGATGTTCACGTCGTCATGACCGCCCTTGCGCCCAGCAGCGAGCAATTGGCGGCGGCATTCGAACGAGCCCGCAAAGCCTACGCGGAGCTCAAGGGCATCACAGCGATCTGGCGACAGGATTGTCACGTTCTTCCCGGCGAAAGAGAAGCGTTCGGATTCAAAGACGGCATCAGTCATCCCGCAATCGAGGGCTCTGGAATTCCGGGCACTAATCCTCATGAACATCCGTTGAAGCCCGGAGAATTCGTACTGGGTTACCCCGACGAAATGGGCGAAGGCTCGGCGGTTCCGCAGCCGGACGTCCTGGGCCGCAATGGAACCTATATCGTCTTTCGCAAGTTGCACCAGCGAGTCGCCGAATTTCGCCAATATCTGAAAGCGAACGCCGCCGACGCGGTGGACGAAGAGCTCATCGCCGCGAAGATGATGGGCCGTTGGCGCAGCGGCGCTCCGCTTGCGCTCTGTCCGATGCACGACGATCCCGCGCTGGGTGAAGACGCGGCGCGCAATAACGCCTTCCTCTTTAAAGAAGATGATCCGATTGGCTACCAGACCCCTTGCGGCTCGCACATCCGCCGTGTGAATCCGCGCGATGCGGCGGTCGCTGGCATGGTTCGGATTCACCGCATGATCCGTCGCGGCACATCCTATGGCCCGCTGCTTCCCGAAGGCGCGCTGGAAGACGACGGCCTCGATCGCGGACTCATGTTCGCATTCGTTGGCGCGCATCTGGGCCGCCAATTCGAATTTGTGCAATCGGAATGGATGAACGATAGCGCGTTCTTTGGCGGAACCTCCGGAAGAGATCCCATTAGCGGCGCAACCGACGACTCAGGCACATTCGACTTTCCCAAACGGCCACTTCGCCGGCGCCTGCAGGGTCTGCCTCGATTCGTGATCACTCGCGGCGGCGAATACTGCTTCATACCGGGGCTGCGTGCTCTGGAGTGGCTCGGAAATTTGACAACGTAGCATCGTAACGTCCGCGGCTCCAACAGCCTCTTTGGAGAGCTGCAAAGCCAACCTGCGGTCAAGGTCGCAGCACTTATGATCCACTTTGACGTAGAGACGGCGTTGCGTAGATTGGAGCCAAGAAGCGCGTCATGCGGCAACTTGACGGCGGGGACGCAGACTAGCGGACCGAAGCCGACTTTTGGGAGTAATTCTTGATTAAATTCCGGATAGCTAACAACCCTTAGCGCTCAGACCGGGGCTAATTGTGCTTCAAACGCCGAACTGTCTCAGATGATGATCGATGTGTTTGTACATTAAAATCGCCCACTGCTGCGGTTTGAGTGGACCAAAGAAAGGGTGTGGGTGCTGAGAGCAGCACGCTGCGCCTTTATTGGCGAATCGATCGATCGCTGCGATGAGATAGCCGCGTTCTCGCTCGAAGTCGCACTTCGGTGTGGTCCGCAGAAAAGAGCTCCGGCGACGAAGGTGAATTGCGACGCATGGGCTTGTCATTTCCGAAGACCAGCGGCTTAATCAGCAGGCCCATGACGTTGGCAGGGAACGGTGCACGTTTGGGGTTGATAACGCCCATCGCCATCTCTAAGCCAGAGGTGCAGTGCGCAAGGGTCTGCGCGACGGTCATATTCCCCCCACAGCCGCTGACTGTGATGATGGAGCTCCATAATGCGCTGCTTTGTATCTTCCGCCAGACTGGAGTCAAAGAGGTTTTTAACGGTAGCCGTTTTTGCAACGTGACTGTCGTGGGTCATTCCAACCCCTTTCTATCACGCGGAAACCGGCTCCAAAAGGATTGACTCCTGAGAAACGTGCCAGAGTTCTGTAATCCACTTCCAAAAATTCTCCGGCCTGGTTTCAGTCCTTCGACAAGCTCAGGGCCACAGACTCGTGGATCAGCTCATTCAGGAGCGGCGGCAACATTTGCAACGCGCACAATGGTGCAGCTCAGCTGTTTTCCGGCCGAACTTTTCACTTTGCCCTTATTGCCGTCAACCTGATAATTCACGTTGCTGCCGACAACGAAGTCGGTTGCTTTTACAGATTTCTTTTCGCTGGTTCGGCAGGTGTAGTCCTTGCCCGTTGAGGACATGAAAGACAGATCGTATTGCTGATGTTTGTGGTTTTTGTCGGTTGTGCCTGCGGGCTGGACGTCTTTAAGCGTCGTAGTTCCGGAATCCTTAGTCGCGGCCCCTACGATAAAGGTGCCCACCGTCAGCGCGGTGAGCGCAACTAATCTGCGCATTGACTGACCTCCACATAGAGAGCGTATTGGTCTCGTTACTGTACTGTATGATAACCCTGCTGTCGGCATGTCGGACAAGTGTATCAGCCAGTACGCACCCTGAAGTCGTTTAGCGGCCGGCTCGCTCGAACGTGACGATTTAGACTGAGTGCTGGCCCGAAACTGCTGGAAGACTTGATTGGACGGCAAAGACCATGCAGAATCCGCCAGCACAACCGACGAACGGGAGGCGCGTGTGTTCCTCGCGACTCATATGCGTCAACTCGGCAAGATGAGCGCAAATGCAGCAGCGCCGGCCACTGTTACGACGCTGGGATTCCTCCAGCATCATCTTGCGTAAATGGGTCCCAGGGATCTCCTTGTGACGCGATACTGTGCCGTTCTGTACGAATGTTCACTCGCCCCCGCGTAGCGTCCGCCGCACCATTGGCTTCGTTCAAGCCGGCATATCGGAAGTGACTTTCAAGATAACTCAGTAGCCCAAGCAATGTCGCCGACTTGGGTGCCAGTTGTTCGGTGGGCCTCCCTGGGGCTTCTTTCACTTTTCGCAGCGTTGCTAACGGAATCAACGCACTCGGACGGACATTCGAAAGAATTGAGTTTGGAATGGTAAAGCGTCGCTGCTTTCTGCCTGACGTCACGGAGCTTTGATACGAGTTGGCGCCCAAGCACGGTCGATCGGATAGGTCGCGCTGAAAATGTTCAGAACGGGAACATTTGTTTCAGCTCGTCCTGTGAGGGCTGGCGGCCATACTCGCAGATCTCAAATGCCTGCGCATACCGCACCGAGCGGGCTCGTTCCGGCGCATAGAATTTCGCGAGCGCGTCGCGGGAGTTGTCGGCTTGCGCCGCATAACGTTTGGCGAGAGTGGTACGGACCTCTTGGCGCCGCCGCTGTCGCCCGCTTTCGTCGTCTGGGTAGAGCTCGGCGTGCCCATCCGCCCCACCTTCTTGGATCTGCGACTCCATCAGCAAGAGAGCATCGAGCGTAGGCTCGATCACGTCGTCGATGCCGACCGCGACATCGGGGTGGAATGGATTCGGCCGCTGAAACCGGTCCGATGTGTATAGAAAAATCGGATTTCGCTTCAATGGCGGTACGTCCGAGATAAAGAACGGCACGCCGACCATGTATGCCGAGTCCTGCACCAGAATCGACGTATAGCGATGATCGGGATGGTAGTCATTGGGACGATTGGTAATGACGATGTCCGCATTCCATTGGCGAATCAAGCGCGTGACGGTGCGGCGATTTTCCAGGGTCGGCATGATCTCACCATCATGTATGTCGAGCACTTCGGTTGTGACGCCCAGTTTTTGCCCCACCGCCAGCACCTCCCGCTTTCGGCGCAGCGCCAGCGGGCCTCCTGCCATCTGCCAATGACCAACATCGCCATTAGTTGCCGAGACGAGCTTCACGTGATGGCCGAGTTTCGCCCATTTCATCGCGACGCCGGCGCCGCGATATTCGGCATCGTCGGGGTGCGCGCCAAAGATAATAATGTTCAACTTGCCGTCATTGGCAGGGCGGCCTGGCGCCGAAGTCTGAGCCAACGCGATGAGTGGCTGTCGATCGCTGGTCAGTTTGCCGACGACGAAGCCCAGTGCTCCGACCAAAAGCAGCGTAATCGCCGAGAATTTCATGTGTTTCATCCTCCTGACGGATAGGTGATTGCAATTGGGAACAGCAAACAATCTATAGCAGAAACCGCCTGTTGTTACGGCTTGGCTCTTTGCGGATCATGTGTATCGCTTGATACGCGTCAGTAGTGTTTAACGCACCCTCAACCGAACGACCCCAACAGTTCACGTGCGAATTGGACTGGGACAATTCGCATGGTAATTACAAGAACAGATGGCGCCGTTGAAGCGCGCTCGTCTCTGTGACAGAATCTGACGAAGGACAGAGCCGAGCAATGAGGCGCAGAGACTTCCTGACGGTTACGGCGGTAGCGGCCCCGATTGCTGCCGCTTCGAGGATCGATCTTGAAAGGGTAAACACCCGAAAAGCCGGGAAGGTTGAAATCGTCTTTGATTCGCCGGGTCTGAATCCCAAGCCGAACGGACTTCAGGCCACGGATCAGGGTCTCTGGATCATCGACCAGGGTCCCGGCAGTAAGGCCTACCTGGTCGATTACGAGCACGGCAAGACAATTCGTGAGTTTGAAACGGAAACAACCGCATCAAGCGGAATCACTTTCGATGGCGAGGCTCTCTGGATTGGATCCACCTACAGCCGAGAAATTGTAAAGGCAGATACTGCTACGGGAAAGACGTTGGAAAGACACTTCACACCGGGCGCAGGCGTGATCTATAAATTTACGGGCGACCCGCCACAACGATCAAGTCCACTTGCCAGAAGACGGCAGGCGACGGTACACGCGCAGGGACCGAGCCAGGGTAGTAATGGTGTGTCGACCGGCAGAGGAGGCACTCAGGTCGGCGGATTCCAAATGGGCGAATTACTCGGAGGGGCCGCACCTGGGACGGGAGCCCATGGCCAGGAATGGCGAGACGGCAGGCTGTGGTTTGCGGTGCCGCCGTCCAGAAGCGTCTATTGCATCGATCCCAAGACGTGGGTCGTCGAGATCATGTTCCCGACCGCCGGCAATCGCCCGCACGGCATTGGCTGGGAGGGAAAGTATTTATGGGTGACCGATTCCAACTGGAACGCATTCCATAAACACGATCCGGAGACCGGTGAGATCGTTGAGAAGATTGAGCTGGGGGATTCCGATCCGTTGCCCCATGGCATGACCATCGGAAACGATCGATGTGGTATTGCGACGATGTGGGCGTGATTTGCCGGATGAGGATCTGACGGCATACTCGCCTGGCCGTCGAGACCCCGAGTACGGTCAGGTAAGATCAACTGTCTTTCGCGGAAATGCAATGGGGGTTCAGTGGGATGAGATAGTCCGGCGCTTCCTCTGCCGTGTAGCAAAGTGTAAACTGCTAAGCCATGAAGAGACGCGATTTTCTTTTGGCCGCGGCCGTTGTGGCTGCGCCGCGAAGCTCCGTCGATTTCTCTCAACTGCCGAACTTCTGTTCGCATGAACATTGGGGCAGCATCGATTCCATCGGCACATTTCCGGGCGGATATCGCGCCGATATCGAGCCGGGCGCGGTGCCCAGGAGGCGAACCGGATTTATGGATCTGCTGCTCGATCCATACTTTCGTGGCTGGCTGCGAAGCGGCGGAACGGACTTAACGAAGATCGCGCCTTCGTCTGAGCCGGGGTGGGAAGCCTTCAAACTGCTCCGCCCGGCAATTGAAGATCAACGATTCAGCGGGGCTTATCAGTGCATACGGCGCGGTATCTTGCAGCTATACGGGATCGATCTCGACAAGCTGAACCGGCAAAGCGCCGGGCAGTTGGATTCGATGATCGCCGAGCGCTACCGACATCCATTTCGCTGGTACAAAACCGCGATGCAGCGCGCTCATTTCAGTGAGCTGATTCGCATCGTGCATCCGGAGTTTTATGTGTCGGACGCAAATCCGGAAACTGCGGCTGAGGAAAAGGCCTTCACGCACACGCTAATGCGCATCGATCCATTTCTGGACTTAACGGATTCATCGTCGCCGCGCTACAAAGCGATGGCGGCGATGGCGCAAGTCGAGCCCGCAGATGCTGCCAGTTGGCGTGTCTTCCTACGCAACATTTTCGATCGTGCGGCGGCGCAAGGCGCTCTTGGGATCAAACAGCTACAAGCCTATCGGCGCAATCTCGACTACCAGCCGCGTGCGGATGGCGAGGTGCGCTGGTCAGGTCAGCTAACACCGGCGGAGACGACTGTCTTTCAGGATTGGGTAATGCATGAGTGCTGCCGCCTGGCCGATGAGCGTGGTTGGCCGCACCAAATCCACGTGGGCACAAATAATCTGCCACAGTCGGCGCCTCTGCCACTCGGGCCGTTAGCGCAGCGGTATCGGAACATGAAGATCGTGATGATTCATTGCTGGCCCTACTTGCGCGAGGCGGGGTGGCTGGCCAAATTTCATTCGAATATGTACATCGATACGTGTTGGCAGCCGGTACTTAATCCCGCTTTCTTCCGCGAAGCGCTTGCGACGTGGTGGAACTACGTGCCGCTTCATAAGATCACCTGCGGACACGATTCGACAACGGTTGAAATGGCCTGTGGATCGGCATTATTCACGCGCGAAATTCTTGCTGAGTCGCTGAGCGAGAAGAAGCTGAATATGGGCAATAGTGAGAAATCGTTGCGCCAGGCCGCTTGCGCGGTGCTACACAACAATTCGGTCGCACTTTATCGTATCGGCGAGCACGTTTTGATATCTTGACGCTATTTGCGCCGTCACGCATCGCGAATATTTCCCGATCCAGAGTCCTATTTGAAATTTTTGTTGAGCAAATCCGCTAGCCTGTGACCGGCTAAAACCACCTGATTAACAGCCGTCTGAACCGCCACTTTGCGATACGTCTCATCTGGCGCTGTAGGATTTCCTGAGGAATCTGCGGCTGTGATTGCAGGTGAGTAAACGGTATTCTTCGCGACTTCGGTACTATCGTTGACCCATTTGTGGATATCAAGGGAGTCGAACCACCACGTCGTGTTTTGAATGCCGACCAGAGATTTGCCTTCTTTCATTCCCGAATCAAAATCATCCTGCGTGCCCAGCAGATTGTCCCAGTAATCATGCAGATTGTTATCGCAAGGAGCTCTGCACAGCTTCACTTCCCGCCCGTTTCGATCTCCTGCAGGATGCTGCGCGCTAAAACGTGAAATGCAATTCAAGGGTTGATGCAGTTCACCTACAAGGTTCTCGACCCACGCCAGATCATACGATTTCAGGACATCGTCGGCGTTGCTATTGAGCGCCTCAGTCAGAAGCTGCAGCTGAGTTTCAATGTTTGGTTTTTGGGCCTCTTTAGTGACTTGATTTTCTGCTGCATACGGCTGCTGAATGAAGTGCCAATATTTATGCATGGATCTATCTGAATAGCCGACGTTCTGCCAGGCTTCCTGTGATACCGGCGGCACCATGCCGCCCTCTGTTCCATCCGCGACATAGCCCTCACACTTTGCGCTGTTCTGAATGCAATCCGGCCAGGTGGCAGCGTGCATGAACGCATATAATCCGGCTCGCCCCAATTTGGCATCTTTGGTCCACTGCTTGTACAAAGGATGAAGCACAAGCACTTCATCAATTCTGTCCTTCGCATGTCGATTCAAGTTTCGATATGCAATATACGCGATTGCCATATGAGTCTTGTCGTTCCAGGCGCCACCGAGACTCGGGAAAATAAGGTTGAGCAGAAACGGCAAAACCAAGCTCCAGCGTAATCGTTCGACAAGGTTCATATGCGCCTTCGTGATGTACATTTCGATAGTTCAGGCAAATTGTTGATGACGTTTAATCATCTTGGCCCGTTGCAACGAAGAGGGGTTATGCCGGCTCAACAAACTACTCAAGGCGCCCGCCAAATAATTCTTCCCGGGCATAGTCCATTGCGTGTGCCACGTTCTCGTAGTGAACTGGGCGCGTCTCCTGGATTCGTCTCGCGAGGCGCAACCGTTTCGGCTTCACCGTAGCTGAGCGTGTCGCTCCAAGTGCGTCGTCAACCTCTTAGTGACAGCGCTGCCCGGAATGCCCGCGAGAAGTCGCGCCGAGGTCGTCGTTGCGTCCGGCCTTGATCCGTGACCACTGGGCGGTCGGGCGCCCGTCCAGCCGAAACTGGCCACCTTTGGAACCCCAACGCTGCGGCCAGCCCTCTGGCGAGTCCTCCCAGAACTCCTGCCGGCCGTAGACGGTCAGATCCAGCAGTCCGTACGACGGCGCCATCACTTCGTTGCCGCGGCCGGTGGTCCAGTAGGTCTCGTAGACCTTGTCACCGTCCCGGAGATAGCTGACCAGGATGCCGAAGTGCCGGTCGGCGACCAACCGGTCCACGGAGTCCTGCGGCACCGAGTACCAGGGAACCGTCCAGCCCATGAAGTCGCGATAGCGCGAGCTCTCCTCGTACGGCCCTTCACAGAAGGTCGCGTAGCTCACGTCCCGCGAGTGCAGATAGGACAGCTCGTTGATGTGGGTCGTGGAGAAGGTGCAGCCTTCGCACTGCTCCGCCGCGGGCCGGCCGGTGTGCCACATGTGGAAGTAGGCGATCAGCTGAGACCGACCGTCGAAGAGGTCGATCAACGTCACCGGTCCGTCGGCACCGATCAGCGGAGCCTGCGGATCGACCTCGACCATCGGCAGCCGTCGCCGTTCAGCGGCCAATGCGTCCCCGATCCGGGTGTGGGCCTTCTCCTTGACCCTCAGCTCGTCGATCCTCGCTTGCCAGGTCAGTCGATCCGTGACCTGTGGCAACGGACCGGGTGCCTTCGCCTCCGTCATCCGACAATTCTAGCCCAGGTTGACGGGTGCCGTTCGCATCAGTCCCGCAATCTAGATCCGTTTCATTGTCGCGAGCCAGGCCGGTGCGCCGTCGTCATGGTATCTCGTCTGAATCCGGTCGGGTGCGATGGTTACGATGTTCCATCCATTGCTGGCGTTGAACGCCGCTCTGAGCTCTTCCTGGCGGATGGGGTGGGGGCCAGTATCGGGACCATCGTCACTGAAGCACAACACATACACGGTTCCATCGCGCCTGGTCACCGACGCCAGACTCGCCACGTAGCCTGGCCGCTCGTCGCCATCGAAGGTGTGGAACAATCCACAGTCCAGCACCGTATCAAACATGGCGCCCAAACGGTCCAGATGGAACGCATCAGCCGGAGCGAACTCAACCTCGATCCCGCGTTCGCTGGCCTTCTCCCGGGCGATCGCCAGTGCCGTCTCAGCCACGTCAACGCCGAGAACCGATAATCCCAGCGAAGCGACGAGCAGTGCGTTCTCACCAGTCCCGCAGCCCGCATCGAGCACCCTTCCGGCGAATCCGCCTTCGGATGCCAAACGCACGATTGCCGGCTGCGGCTGGCCAATATCCCACGGCGCACGGCCGTCCTGATACGACGCATCCCAGGGCAGTCCCGCCATCCGTTCGTGACTGGTCGGGGCGCGGCCACGGAACGGGTCATCAGCGAGGGCTCCTAATCGCTCCGGCAACTTCATTCCTTCCTGCAACTGATCTTGCCACCTCGCCGTAGCGTCAATCAGCAGGTCTTGACTATTCCTAGAGAAGTCGGCTAGTTGCGCAATTGAGTTGCGACACAGGCCGGAAATAAAGCTGAGTCTTCCGAGCATTCGGTAAGCGATCCCGAAAAGACAAAGCCGCGCGCCGAAAAAAGAGCCGAGACCATCGTCTTGTGCGGTCTCCCCACCAGGAAATTGTACTTGCTTGCATGCTGCCAGTGTCACGAACGCGTGGGCTATCCGGTCCTAGCGAGTGAGCCGGCAGCTTCGAAATGCGCCGGTAGAATGAAAGGATAATCATGAAGATCGTAGTAATTGGCGGTACTGGACTGATTGGAACGAAGCTCGTCAAAAAGCTCCGAGAGCATGGGCACGAAGCGGTAGCCGCATCGCCCAAAACGGGCGTCAACAGCGTTACCGGCGAGGGACTCGCAGACGCGCTGAAAGGCGCGTCGGTGGTGGTCGATGTAACGAACTCCCCTTCATGGGAAGACGCGGCGGTGCTGAAGTTCTTCGAGACATCAACGCGTAATCTCCTCGCCCATGAAGCGGCCGCAGGCGTCGGCCATCACGTGGCGTTGTCGGTCGTAGGAGCGGAACGTCTCCTCGAAAGCGGCTTCTTCCGTGCAAAACTCGCTCAGGAGAACTTGATCAAAGCCTCCTCAATTCCCTACTCGATAGTCCGCGCGACGCAGTTTTTCGAGTTCGTAAAGCAGATCGCCGATTTTTCCACGGTGGACAACCGGGTACGCCTGCCCCCCGCGCTCTTCCAGCCTATGGCAGCCGATGATGTAGCGAATGCAATGGTCAGAATCGCCACGAACCCACCCATGAATGGCACGGTCGAAATCGGGGGGCCGGAAAAGTTTCGTCTGGATGAACTAGCCCGACTGGACCTGGCTACGCGCCAGGATCCGCGCGAGGTGATCTCTGACCCGCACGCGCGCTACGTCGGAATCGCGGTGAGCGAGAGGGCACTGGTTCCTGACGATAACGCGCAACTGGGCGAGGCGCATTTCAAAGACTGGCTCAATGAGTCCACAAAACAAGCCCCGAAGGCGGCTCAGCAGCCGGCGTAAGTACGGTGGAGGAAGAGCTATGAAGAGCTCACAACGCATGTTATTGCTGACATCTCTCATTGCCAGCACTTTGATCGCGCAGGATGCTCAAGTCACACCGGTCATGTCCAAAGATCTTGCAGAAGGCGGGGAAGAAATCACGCTCACGCCAAAACTCAATTGATGTCGCAAAAAAAGATTTCTAGCGGTGTGGTACACGAAGTGCCCGCAGATTTGAAAAAAGCACTTACATCCGACCCGCAAACGTTAACAGCATGGGAGGATATTACACCGCTCGCACGCAACGAGTGGATATGTTGGGTTGAATCAGCTAAAAAAGCAGAAACCAGAAGCCGCCGGATCGAGTGGGGCTGTTCAAGCCTTAAGGATGGAAAACGACGCCCCTGTTGTTGGCCCGGATGCGCCCACCGCTAATTCCAAGATTGTCAGACCGGACATTGCAACCGCGGACTGGAGTCGGTGAACTTCCGGTTTGCTCGATCCGCCGACGTGCTCATGATCCACTGACGCGCCACAGAGCGACGAACAAGATCAGCAGTGCGGGATGAAGCACCTGGCCTTCTTCTCAGTTGCGACATTTGTTGCAAACTTCGGAAGGCGGCATTTCGCTATCCGCTAGATTTCAAAGCCATCCTCTCCTATCTACCCTTCAGACCTGTCAAACGATGTCGCCAGGGTTGAGCATCCTCCTCCGATGCCCACCTGTTCTATCGCATTGATTTAAATGACCGTCTGGGCAAATCCTGGGTTGGCAACCAGATTTCTTAGGGAGATGGCGATGAGACTTGGAATTTCGCTCTTGGTGAACCTAAGCGACACCATTGTCGAGGATTCCGCAATATCTCATCTTGATCTACACAACATACAGGAGGAGCAAATGAGCAAACTATTCTTTTACAAGCGATTGGCGCTCGGCGTGGCGGTCGCCACGATCGGGCTGTTCACCGTTCCGAACGACGCCAACGCCGATGAGGCAAAGGCCGCGCGGGCTGCCGCCAAGAAGCCGAACGACACCGGTTGTACGCTGCTCCCGATCGACCCTTACACCGAGCCCAGCGGGGACAACATCGTCGCGACGAGTTCAACATCGTGCCGTGGCCCGGTGAAGAACGTGCGCACCACCGTCCGACTCTACAAGTTCCAGCTGTGGTGGGTCGTGTACGAAGAGAGGACTCAGCCATGGGGCAACGTTCCTTCGACGAAGAACGGCAGCCTACAGACTTGGAAGCCGAATGTCCCGGGTTCCGCCTGCACCGAATACATGACCCAGGCGGTCGTGAGCTGGAACGCATCTACCCGCACCCCATTCAAGAAGGTGCTTTACTCCAAGTCCCGATTTCTGAACAGCGCGGGACCCTGCACGCTCCCGTCGCAATCCGGAAAGAAACCCAGTAAAACTTAGTCGGGCGGCGCGTGACCCGTAGGTACAACGACACCGGTGCATCCGTCGCTAGCCTCTCGGGGAATAGAAGGGTGGCGCGTGATCCAGGAGCAGTAAGAGCGTGTCGGCGTGTGCAGCTCAGCCTCGCCGCGCTGCCTCGATGGCGGCGATGTCGATGTTCTTCATCGTCATCATCGCCTCGAAGGCACGCTTGGCCTCACCGCCACCAGCCGCAAGCGCATCGGTTAGCGCGCGCGGAGTGATCTGCCAGGAGAGGCCCCAGCGGTCCTTGCACCAACCGCACTGGCTTTCGGCGCCGCCATTGCCGACGATTGCGTTCCAGTATCGGTCGGTCTCTTCCTGATTGTCCGTCGCGATCTGGAAGGAAAAGGCCTCGCTGTGTTTGAAGGCCGGGCCGCCGTTGAGACCGAGGCAGGGAATGCCCATGACAGTGAATTCCACCGTCAGCACATCGTCCTTCTTGCCGCCCGGAAAGTCAGTGGGGGCCTGGTGAACGGCGGTTACTGCACTGTCCGGAAATATGGCGGCGTAGAAGCGCGCCGCCTCATGCGCGTCTTTGTCGAACCAGAGGCAGATCGTGTTCTTTGGCTTCATCTTCGTGTTCTCCGTGTACTCGATCAGGGCGAACGCGCCGCGTTCTGACCCAAAATCGGCGTAGCCTTTACCGATAATGCCAGATCGTCGGAAAATTCGGAACCTGAGCCGGATACGGAGCGGCGAGTCGGCGTGTGCCATCTGCATTTTTCCCTACGGAGCGCCCTCGCTACCGCACATCGCCAGCTGGTAAAGGCTCCGCAGCGCGTCATCGATTGGATGTTGCTGCGGTTTCCCCGCGACGTCCAGCTTGTTCCATCTCATGAGGTTGACCGCGACAGACATTTGTCGCTTACCGTCGGCTCGGGTCATAGAAATCGCTCCCGCACCCCAGACAGTGCCGTCATGGCCCCAGAACGTGCCATGGCCAGGGATCTCCATCTTATGCAGGCCGAGGCCGTATTCGATCTTCTTCCCCTCAAAGGTGATGACTGGTACAGTCTGCTGCATCTGCTCCAGTGACGACTTGCTGACGATACCTCCGGCAAGCAGCAAACCGTAGAAGCGGTTGAGATCCGCCATGGTCGATATCAGCGAGGCTGCTGGTCCTACCCAGGACATGTCGTAGATGCTATAGTCGCGCGGCGGATCGATCATGCCAAACCACGCTTCATACATCTGCGAGTGCGGCCCGCTGATATGAGGCTCGACCGGAAGCTCGGTGTCCCGCAGTCCAGCTCGCTCGATCACGTTCCGGGTGATGCACTTCTCCGCGTTGGTGCCAGTCACGCACTCCAGGAGTTGGCAGAGAAGCAGGTAATTGGTATTGGAATAGACTCCCGGAGTACCGCCCGGAGTGCCAACGGCAGGCGCCGCAACCCCCATCCCGATCAACTCGGTCGGGTGAAACCGGTTGAATCGGTTTTGGTCCAAGCTCTCGGGTGTGGTGTCCGCCAGCGAAGGGAACGCCTTGAGTGACGGGTACGCATAGGGGAGGTATTCTGCCAGGCCGCTGGTGTGGTTGATCAGCATTCGCACGGTGATTGTGTCGCCTCGCTCTCCGGGCACCAACCGCGGCAGGTAGTGGCCCCAATCGGCGTGTCGAGCCCAATCTGACGGCTTTCGACCTGTTGCAGAACCGCGGCTGCAGTGAAGGTCTTGGTGATACTGCCGACGCGGTGCCGCATGTCTAGGGTAATGGGTCGGCCGGTTCTGAGATCGGAGACGCCGGCAGCGCCGCACCATGTCTGTTCGCCATCCCGCACCTCGGCGAACACTCCCGGCATCCCCGCGCGATGAACTTTATCCAGGGCGGTCGTCAGCTCCGCGAAGTAGAGCGAGTTCTTCACGACACCCGTCTTCTCGCTTATGCGGTCACGGTCATCTCGTATCACAGCTATGCTCATAACCGACAGCGTACGTGGCGCGATGATCTGAAGGCTTGAATAAACTGGCTAAAGTGTCGTCGGCGCCGTTTCAGCTCTATGTTTGGCCACAACGTCTGCTTCTGCTGGCGCCCGCTTATATTTCGCATCGACACCGCCACCACGCAGCGCAGATTACACTCGGCCTGGATGGGCCGGTTGTCTTTGAGACTCCGCGAGCGGGCGTTCACAGCGCCGACCTGCTTCTAATCCCGCCGGATATCCCGCACGCGCATCCCGCATTCGGCGCTTCTGCAATGCTCTTTCTCGAACCAGAGAGCATCGAGTGGGCCCACTTTTCCAAATGCGGAGCGGGAGGTCTTGTACCGTTATCTTTCGATCATCAGCTGCGTTCCTTCGCTCGCTGCGCCGCGGCCGGGGACGCTGTCGCGGCACAGGCGTTGGTGGACCATCTGATCGGGAAATCCGTGAGCTATAGCCCGGGCTTTGATCCTTTGGTTTCCCAAGCCTGCGAACATATCCGCCTACGTCTCAACAGACGGATCACATTGGCGGAGTTGGCCAAGGCCGTTCATCGTTCACCCAGCCGGCTGGCACACCGCTTCCGGGAGGCGACGGGCGTGCCGCTGCGTCGTTTTATCTTGTGGCGCCGCCTGCGCGCGGCGGCCGAGATAGCAATGCGAGGGTCGAACCTGACTGAAGCGGCTCATGCTGCGGGATTCGCGGACTCCGCGCATCTGTCGCGCACCTTCCGTTCCATGTTCGGAATTGCGCCATCCTTTCTGTTCAGCCGTGGCCAACTTGACGTCACATTCCTCGGGACCTCCGTGAGTATATGACGACCTAGAATTCAGCTCTTGGTGGTCAATGGATATCCTGCGCACCGGGAGCGCCGCTTCGCCGTCGAGCATAGCGTTTACAACCTTCTTACAATTCGTTTACCGACTCATTTGTGAATTTCGACCCGCAAATCGCGCAGGTGGGAGTGAGGCGGAAAAAGACCGCCCCGATTGAACAGCTAAACCGCGTAGAAGCTTAGCTGAGAACAAGACCACTGCACTTCCAAAAAGGAGAATCCACGATGTTACGAGTTGGTGTCCTGACATGTCTGATCGCCGGAACCTTACTATCAGCGCCGCCCCGGCCGCAACAACCGTTTCACCTGCCTTTGACGTTCGAAAGGAACCAGGGCCAAGCTCCGGCACAGGTGAAATGGACTGCACGCAGTTCCGGCTATCAGGTGCTGTTCAACGACGAGAGCGCCATAATCGTAATCCCGGACAAAACGGCCTTGCAAGCAGCTTCGAAGCGGCTGCCCGGAACACCACCCCTTCTCGACATCCCTTACAGCGCCGTTCGCATGAAGCTTGCGGGGAGCCGCCCCTGGAATGAAATATCCGGCGCGGAGCCTGCCGGCGGCGTGAGCAACTATGTCAACACTCGAGATCTCAAGCGCTCGGTCAATCGCATCCCACAGTACCGCCGGATGAGAGTCGCTAATGTATACGAGGGCATCGACCTCATCTTCTACGCCAGCGGCGACGACCTGGAATACGACTTCTTGATTGCACCAGACGCCGATCCCAGGCAGATTCAGATGGTCTTCGAGGGAACGAAAGAAGTACGTGTTGATCCCAAATCAGGCGATCTGGTTGTGAAGCTGCCAGGCGGTTCTGAACTGCGACAGCTCAAGCCGAAGGTGTATCAACAGGCTGGAAACAAACGTGTTGGGATTGCCGGCAGCTACAAGCTGCTCGATGCCCAACGCGTCGCGTTTACCGTGGCCGGTTATGACCGAAGCCAGGCGTTAGTTATCGATCCGCGACTCACAATTGCGCGCTCTATTAGTGGAATTAAAGACACGCAGGCAAATGCTATAGCCGTGGATGACAATGGCAACACTTTTATCACCGGGTCTACACTCGCTTTGAATCTCCCGGTAACCAATAACTCACAATTTGAAACCCCCCACACTTGCGGCAGTTTTCCGTTTGATCCTGGCTTTTGCGGCAGCAAACTTGAATCGGATGTATTCGTCGCCGAGGTGAGCTCCGATGGAAGCATTGGATTCGTCACCTACGACGGTGTGGGCTCCGGGAATGGGATCGCAGTGGATTCGTCCGGCATCTACGTCACTGGAGAGGCTATTCCGCCCGATGGGGATATCGTCGTTGGTTTCCCGTTCCTGAACAACGCCGGCGACCTCTTTGTCCAGAGACTGTCTCTGACCGGCCAGGGTATTTACTTCACCATCGCGGGAGGGCCGGGAGAGGGTTTCGGAGAAGATGAGGATTTCGGAAACGGGATTGCTCTCGACGACCTGCACAACGCTTGGGCAGTTGGGGTCGCCACCTATTCCACCCTCATAGCCACTACACCAGAACGCCACGTGATACTCGTCGAGATCGCTCCCGATGGCACAAAGCTCGTTGCGCGCGGCTTCGACAGCACGAAGAACGATGCCGGGATGGCGGTCGCCGTTGCCGACCGTCAGCCCTGGATTACGGGACAGACCTGCGGCGACAGTTTTCCCACTACGGACGGAGTCATGCACCACCTGGATCACTGTGCTGTTTTCGTGATCCACACAGATGAAGCGGGGAACCCGCAAATGGAAATGATTGTTGGCGGTCTTAACGCCGATGACGCCGGAACGGGCATCGTAATGAACGGCGGGAATACGGCATTTGTTACGGGGTACATCAACTCAGCAGATTTTCCGCATTCGACGAACGGTTTGATTTCTGTTCCTGACGCCCCGAGACCTTGGGGATTCGTCTTCGAGGTGACCTCCACAAACGTCAGTCTCCCGCCTGCCCCGCCCCAGCTTGTAGGCACAATTGTTCGCTCCGGGCTGATCAACGCGCCCGGTGGCTTCGTGAAGCCTTACGCCATTGCCAACGATAACCGGGGAGGCATTTACGTCGCCGGCGCCACGTCCTCTCCTTCCTTTCCAAGGGCCATTTCCCCGGGGCTATCCGGTTCACCGAATGGCTTCATAGCGAAAATCAGCGCCGATCTCTCTCAAATTGATTACAGTGTTTTACTCGGCCGGACACTTACCGGAGTCGCTCTACGGGGGCCACTATCGGTCTTTCCACCTGAGGCCTCATGCGCTCAATGCTTTCCGGAAATCTATGTAGCCGGGTGGGACGATAGCACCTTCAATGACCCTGGTTCCCCTCGTGAGGCCGTTATGGCGAAGATGGTGGACGACACTCCCACCAGTTTTGTGACCAACACGGCGGCGGAAGTGAACACGAACCCGTTCACCGTCAGCTGGGGTGGATCAGCTCCCTTATCCAGCGTTGCAAGTTTCGATGTATTTGTTTCTGATAACGGCGCACCGTTCACTCCTTTCGTGAGTGGAACGACAGCTACCTCGGCGCCGTTCACCGGTGTGCCCGGGCATACTTACGGCTTCTTCAGTATTGCTACCGACGCGTGGGGAATTAAGGAACCGATGAAGACCAGAGCCGACCTCGTGACAAAGATCGCCGATATCACGCCCCCAATAATCACCCCCCAGATTACCGGCGCACTGGGCAGTAACGGTTGGTATCGAAGCGCCGTCACCGTAAACTGGAGCGTCACCGATCCCGAGTCCGGAATCACATCCTCCACGGGATGCGCACCAACTAACCTGACTGCAGACACAGCGGGCCTCACCCTGACCTGCTCTGCAACCAATGGAGTGGGCATTTCCACATCCGTTCCCGTCAGCATTAAAATCGACAAGACGGCGCCATTGATCTCAGGAATGCCTGCTCTTCACTGTTCTCTTTCGCCTGTGAACCCAAAGCTGGTGCAGGTTGCCACTGTGACCGCTACCGATGCAGTATCCGGGCTGGCCGCTGGTTCCTTCACGGTGAGCGTCAGCAGTAACAACCCCTCATCCGGTTCCAACCCACCGGCGGTCGCAATCGTTCCCAATGGTTCCGGCGGATTCACCGTGCTTGGGGCGGATCGATTGGCAAGCGGTAACGGAAGGGCGTTTGCTCTCACTGCGATAGCTATGGACAATGCCGGCAACTCCGCAACGGCAATTGCAACATGCGCGGGTCCCTCGCAATAGGAGGGCGAAACGAGGCTGAGGTGGCGCGGTGCGTTTACGCGTCGGCGCCATTAGCAGCGTTTGCGAAGAGAAGTGGACGTAGTCCGGGCGCAGTGGGGAATGGCGGCTGCCCGACGGGTTTCCGAACTAGTGCCACCGTTTGATGTGGCAGGAAGAAGAGTGTCTTTACGGGATTGTTGTGATTGAGGGAGCGCGGGTGGAGGCGGGGTCAATAAGCGGCGGATGACTCGGACGTGAGCGAACGCAACGGCGTTTCGTTCCTAATCTTGTTCTCTTTGATACAAGCCCTGAGAAGGCTGGCGGCGGTTCGACTCCGTCCCTGGCCACCACTGCCGATTCCGGTGAAACTGAACAACGAATCGGGCACCCTATACTGTGAAGCGCCTTGAGCGCGTAATGGACAAACTGAACGAGGATTGGACGCTAATCCAAGCACTACTAAAATGTCGTCAGGCCCATGTACATCGATGGCCAAGAGTCATTCAATAAGGCGTTGGCAGAAGTAGACCAAGCGCTATCCTACTGCGAAGCCAATGGGCTGCTGTACCCTACACTGCTTATCGTTTACTCACTGATCGATTCGTTTTCCTATATTCACCAGCCCAATTCAGATCAACGGGCGCAGTTCGAGGGTTTCGTCAACAAATGGATTGTGCCGCATGACGAAATCCAATGCACTGCATCAGAGCTGTACGCAGCGCGAAATGCAGTTTTGCATCGGCTCGGAACTCAATCGAGGCTCACAGAGACGAACAAGGCTGACACCATTGCTTATTGCAAAGGTGATGCGGATTTCTCGATCCTGCAAGAGATCCTTGAACCGGAAAGAAGGCGTTTGAATAAACGCTTTCCTGCACTGCGGGTCGAATCTCTGGTAAATGCTACTCGAGTCGCAATCCAGAAAACCTTGGAAGAGGCTAAAACAGACCGTCGCGCGGGCAAGCGATTGGAAGACTATCTGAGGTCCGAACAGCCTTTCAGGTTCCAAGCCGAAACGCCCGAAAACGAGAAATAGCTGGTTTGTCTGCCAAAAGGGCCGCAAGACTAGCTCTCAGAAGTGATGAGATGCGGTTGAGTCGAGATCTGGCTTCCGGCAGCCGCCTTTCAGTCTTTACAAATCATGACGTGCTCGTTCATCTCAGCCTCTATCTTGCGCACTTCCGTCGCTGCTTGATCAAGGTTTTCATAACGGACCTTTGCCGATAGCTTACCTGTATAGCCCCGCCAGCGATCGTGTTGGACAATGCACGGAGCCATTTTTTCTTCAATTCTTCATAGGTGACGCAAGTTGGTTCCATAGCTTATCGCCAACTCCGCCGCGCACTCGGTCTAAGTCCGCGATCCCTGCAGAAGCTTTCTATTTGTCAACTCGATAAAAGCAATCACACACTTTTCCGCCAGCCGTTTGCTTGTCAGGAACTCTTTCGTGTCGCCACCCTCCCAACCGACTTCACGTGCCCGCGACAAACTCGGCTTATACTCCATCGAACGCAGTTGTTGCGGCGGACTATGGTGCACAACAATCGGCGGATCGTTCGGCAACCTTAGCTTTTTATCAAATTCGATAACGCGGATTACGCCAAGCTCTGTAAGGGTTCGCTGCCATCGCCAATAGACACCCACGCTTACGCGCCCGTTGGTCAACACGTATGACCATTCCTCTCTGTGCTCGCCATGCCCTATCTGCAGATTCCCGCTCGCGTTTATCTCGTCGCATTGTGCCGCAAGCTCTTGCATAAGTTCTGCGATTTTTTCCCGAACACCGACCTCACCAACCCCCGACACCGCGTCCCGGCTCGCCTGCTGATAATCGTCTTCATCCTTTTGAAGTTCGGCGCGCCTGGGTGGCGTCATCGGCTTTATCGCGCCCTTGTTATCGACAACTCGCATCTTGATCGCGCCGACTGCGCCATCGATTCCAAACTGATCGAGCCGGTATGAAATATGAGTTGGGGAAATCCAGTCCGGCAGCTTGGATTCGTCGAGCTTCAATACGAACAACCGTTTCCACTCGCCGTCGAAACAGGACGCCTTAATCGCCATTTCCTCTACCTGCGTCCATCTGGTCTTTCCCCAACCATCTCGATGCAGAATCACCGCCAGACGACTGTCCTCAAAAAACACTGACCGCATGGTTGCCATGCCATCAGTTCCGCCTTGCTCTTCCTGTCTTTCCGGGTAGAAAAAGACATCCAAACCGTCTTGCAGCTTCGACGCGAGCGCCTGCGCTAGATTCACATCTTGTTGCAGGAACGATAGCGCAATGTCATATTTGGGATTTTCGAGCATATTGGTTCCACAGAATCTACGGCGACACTGAGCTACACCATCTTTGGAAGTAGTAGCCAATGACCGCGATATCACGTATAGGTATTCCCGCTGACTCTATCTCAATCGTACACATCAATGCGGCTGAGACGGGCCACTAGCGAGCGGAAGCTGCCGCCGCGACGCTCTGGCCGTCCGTACTTACTCGCGCAGCCGTATTTCATGTGGCACATTCGACACATATTTAGTGCACAATGCAACACAATCTGACGGCGGGTTTCATTATTGGTGGTTAATTTGTGATTTGCGCACAAACGATTAGTCCTGATAAGTCGGCATCCGGGTACCAATTTGCGAATAGGCTTGCTATCGAACGGAACCATTAAAATTTTCCGCTTCTCGCTCCGAGATCCCAGAAATCGGAACGTAGTCCTGTTCGGTGAAAGATATCTTGTGCTTCCGCGATTGTCCATTTTCGCCAGTTAGGATTCGAATGAAAGCCGTACCAACTCTTCGCAAGTTGCCCGACTTGCAATAGAGGGACTGCCTCGCCGTGCGGAAGTCGATGCCGATTGCACCACGCACTAATCTCGTCCGCGGACCGGAAGGGCAGCACCATCGAGCAGTGTTCGTGTACGTTGTCCCAAGCTTTTGCGGGAGGGATGGCAAAGTGCACGTAGATATCATCCATTCCGGCTGGTTGCCCATCCATCACTGGAATGGTCAATGCTTCGCCTTCGGCACCGTAGCGAGTATGAATGTAGGCGTTTCCTCCAACCAACGCCGCTACTCCCAGAGCGCACCACACGCAGGGAGCCCACCAGCTCATTTTCTCCTTCTCAATCCAGTTGATCGTGGGCGTCAATGAGAACGGATGGATAACCCAAGGCTCACAGACTTGTGGATGCAAGACAACACCATGAATATCTGCCAGTGAGCGGAGCAGCCTTTCCACCTGTTCTGGGGGCATTCCCATCCGGTTTCCCAACTCGGAGTTGGTTGGACACGCACCGCACTCAATCAAGCCTCGAATCATTTCGTAGTGCAATTGAGACAACCGGTATTCGTCAACCATTCGTTTTCATTTTGGCTGAACGGGCTCGGCGGCTGACAAATTCACGATTTGGCTATCCCAAATAGCGCTAGGCTGAAGTATACTGACCTCCAAAGCATAAGCGAGATGTCCAACATGGAGACCAGTCGGCGAACCTTCTTGGGCACAGTGAGTGCTGCTGCTGCATCCTCTCCCGGCCCTGGAGACGACCCCGGCCACGAACACCAAGACGTCCCATCGGAACCGACTCTCCGGGTCAAAGCGTTAGAGTCCCTTTTGGTGGAAAAAGGCATTGTAGATCCGGCTGCTCTCGATGCCATCGTTGATTACTTTGAACACAAGGTTGGCCCGCGTGACGGAGCTCGGGTTGTCGCACGAGCATGGGTGGATCCAGAGTTCAAGCAACTCCTGCTTACTGACGCGCCGACAGCAATTGCAAAGCTTGGTTACTCAAGCGTGAGGGGCGAACACTTGAGAGTGGTCGAAAATACCAGCAAAGTTCACAACCTTGTCGTTTGCACTTTATGCTCTTGTTACCCCTGGGCTCTGCTGGGCCTGCCACCGGTCTGGTATAAGTCAAACGCGTACCGATCCAGAGCTGTTATCGATCCTCGCGGAATGTTACAGGAACTTGGCTGCACGATTCCGGAAAACGTTGAAGTTCATGTGTGGGATAGTACGGCGGAGCTGCGTTACCTAGTCCTTCCTGAGAGGCCCGCCGGTACAGAAGGTTTGAGGGAAGAGGAACTCGCCGCGATGGTGAGCCGTGATGCAATGATAGGCGTTGCAAAAATCGGCTTACCTGCTCAGGAGGGCCCGAAATGAACGGCGTGCACGACATGGGCGGAATGCAGGATATGGGCAAAGTGTCGCTCGAGAAGAATGAACCCGTCTTCCACGACACTTGGGAGGGACGCGTGTACGCTCTCAATCGCGCTGCAGCTGCGGGCGGAAAGTGGAATCTCGATGCATCACGGTATGAAATTGAGCTGATTCCACCAGCGGAGTATCTGCGCACGAGTTACTACGAGCGTTGGTATGCAAGGCTCGTTGAACTCTTGATAAAGCGTCAGATGGTGACACGCGCCGAGATACAATCTGGGCAACCCGCCCCAGGGTCGCCCAAGACTACACCTGTGATGAAGGGCGGAGAGATCGCAGTCCTGGCGCCGGCGAATCCGGAGCGCCCCGCAGCAGAGGTTGCAGCACGATTCGCTGTCGGACAACGAGTGCGGGCCCGGAATATTCATCCGGTCCACCACACCCGGCTTCCGCGCTACGCACGAGGGAAACAGGGCGTGATTGTGCGCCATCAGGGAATCTTCATCTTTCCCGACACAAACGCCCATTCGGAAGGAGAGAATCCTCAGCACGTCTACTCGGTCCGCTTCGCGGCAACGGAACTATGGGGCAGCCATGCTTCAAGCCGCGATTCTATACACCTGGATCTTTGGGACGAATATCTTGAACTCGCCTGAGGCTTTGCTTCCTGCTCCGAGTGATCTGGGCGTCTTGCCGCAGCTTCCGCGTGACGACAAGGGGCCAGTATTCGCCGAACCTTGGCAAGCTCAGGCGTTTGCCCTGGCAATTAGACTTTCGGCTCAAGGCTACTTCAGCTGGAGAGAGTGGGCAGACACGTTAGGTCTTGAATTGGCTGATGCCGCTGAACGCGGAGAAGCGGACGACGGCTCGGCGTATTATGAGCGCTGGCTTGCGGCTTTGGAGAAATTAGTGACTGCCAAGGGGCTTACCGACGTTGCGACTCTGTTTGAGCGGAAAGAAGCTTGGGCAGATGCCTATCGGCACACGCCTCACGGTAAGCCCGTACAGTTACGCCCGGGTTTTAGAATAGATTACAAGTACCGGCAATCTCCGTTGCACGAAATTACTCGTGCCGATGGCGTTCGTAAGCAAATCCGAATCCAAGACGGCCATCTGTTTGTTTGCAACGGCTGCTGCTGCGGGCGCACAGAGAAGGGCTTTCCTGCTTTGCCCCTCGACGACTTCAAACGGCAATGGAAGCAGCGAGGAATTAGACGCCGTTTTCATCTCACGATTTCCGGTTGTCTCGGGCCTTGTCCATTGGCCAACGTAGTCCTTCTAGAGTTCCACGGGCGATCATTATGGTTCCACTCCATCAACCAACCAGAGGATGTTAACGTCATCTACGATTACGTGGAGAGGATGCTCGTCGCTGGGACGATCATGGACGTGCCTGAGGTCTTGAAGTCCCGGCTCTTCATCCGCTATCTGAAATAACCAGAGCCATGCCTTTCGGTGCGGAGTTGCAGTTGGAGTTGGCAGTTGAAGACCTGCCGCGTCGATCCAGAGGCGATTACTCGCCGGAAGTCTTTTCGTCAAGCAAGTTCCGATTGACTGGAATCGCTTACTACCAGTTGGTTTTACGAGACAGAACGCCTTCGAGGCGGAGTTACGCTGGGTCGAAGCGCTCGGTAAACCGCGATGCGGTTCGAGGCGGGGCGCCGCGCCCAATATTGAGGGATTGGGAATGAAGAAAGCCGTTCTCTCTCTGCTAATAGCCGTGATGATTCTGACGGCCAGCGCTCCGGGCATTCGGCCGAGAGCAGATGCGGAAAGCTATCCCGCACACCGGGAAAACGCGGAATTCTCGATCGGTGCCGTTCTGCTCCCGCCGGAGCAGGTTAAGAAGATGTTCAAGGCAGACTTGAACCACGGCTACGTACTCGATTTATCCCCCTAAACGGGCGTTTCCGCGATTCTCGCTTCAATGCCTGATGTTTACTGGTTGGCGTTGCCGCGATCATAAGAGCCGTGTAGCGAATCTAGGGCAGCTCAAACACCCACAAGACTGATGATTTGGATCCTCGTATCGCGCCGAACTCAGGTGCGTAATTTAAGGCCCAGTTGCCTTGGAGCCCGGGGTCGCCGGCGGGCATGGCGATGTACTGCTTGCCATCCACCATGTAGGTAATCGGAAAAGCATTCGGGACGTCGTTCAGCCGCGGACTCGTCCACAGTACCTTGCCGTCTTCGTCATCGAACGCGCGGAAATAGCGGTCCGGCGTCGCCGAAAACACCAGACCTCCAGCAGTCGTCAGCAATGCGGAGGATTGCGGGACGCGGGTGCGAATATCCCATACAAGCTTCTGGGTATTCAGGTCCAGCGCGAGGAAGCGGGCCGGGGTGTCGCCCTCCTTTCCCATGCAGTGGTCGTAGATCGGCATGTAATACCGGTTGGTTGACGGGCTGTACGCGCCGGCCGGGAAGCTTCTGACGCCCTCGCCGTTCGGGCAGTTTTTCACGCCTGCCGGCGGCGGTTCAGAGAGGGTCGTCCTGGTTCCCGTCACAGGGTCGACCGAGATGTCGTTCTGCGCGCCCGGATCGACCCCGAATAGAAACTTCCCGGTCGCGGCATCCAGCGCCTCGAAGATTCCCGGCTTGCCCACCGTGATCACCGCCTTGTGGCGCTCTCCACGCACGGTTACCGGCACTATGATCCGCTCGAAAGGGTAGTCCTGATCGTAGGGATCATGCGGGACGTGCTGGTAGTACCAGGCCAGCTTGCCGGTGTCAGGATTCAGCGCCAGGGTGGAATCCACATAGAGCGAATCGGCGCCGAAGGTCCCGCGTTTGATCGTCGACCACGGTGAAGGCGAGCCGGTACCCCAATAGGTCAGATTCAGCTCCGGGTCGTACTGTCCAGCTACCCAGATGGCCCCGCCATCGCGCTTGTCGTCGGGCAGATTGTTCCAGGTGTTGCCGCCCGGATCGTCATGGTGCGCTGTCGTATTGAACCGCCACAGTTCCTTGCCGGTCGCGAGGTCGTGGCCGGTGATGAAGCAGCCGCCCGGCGGGGAATAGAGTGCCACTTTTTTATCCCCATTGGCGCTGCCCGGCCCGCAGTTGCCGGCGCCGATCAGCACCTTGTCCTTCACGACCAGCGGGCCGCTGTTGTACGTGCGCTCGGATTTGTACTTATCGGTCACGACATCCCACACCTTCTTGCCGGTCTTGATGTCCAGCGCGATGACGTGCATGTCGATCGTGCCCACGATGAGCTTGTCGCCGCCGATCGCAAGGCTGCGCTTGGTCCGATAGAAGCCTGGAAGCGACGGATAATCATCCGGAAGATCCCAGGTAAACTTCCAGAGCAGGGTGCCGGTCTTCGCATCTAGAGCGTCGATCGTCTCGCCGAAGTTCCACAGGAACATGACTCCGTCGTGAACGAGCGGAGTCGTCTCGGTGACGGCATCGACGCTCGAATCCATGCTGAATGTCCAGGCAACCTTCAGATTCTTCACGTTCGTGCGATTGATCTGGTTCAGCGCGCTGTAGCCCCAGCCGTTATATGTGCGCCGCCAGTTGAGCCAGTCACCTGGCGGAGGATTGCGCAGCATCTCGTCGGTAACCGGCGTCAGTTTATCGAGCGGCGCGAGCATGGTCCGCAAGCGCGGCCTTGGCATACGGCGTATCGATCGGCCGCGGCGGTCGAGTTCTGTTCCTCTGAACAGGCGTTCCGGTCTCCGGGTTCACCTTGACAGGCGCGGGTGTCTGGCCAAGACCGGTGCCGTTCATGAGCGTCAATGCAGCCAACACGGTCAGATTCGCGCCGATGTGACGCGCAGCTTTCCGTGGGAAAGATTTCGACAAAAGGATCAGCGTGTTTCCTTCGTACCGGCCTAAAGTCCGGCTGTTTTGCGCAGTTGTGAATAAGGTCAAAGTTCCCATATGAAACTAAAATTGATTCGGAAGGAACTTCCAGATCAACCGTCGAAGTAAGTATATATGCCATGGTGTCAGGAGGTGTCAAAGTGACTTGATCTTTTGTAAAAGAAACTGCGCCCCAAGGGGAGGCCCGGACCGCCCAAGCAGCAGTGTGCGCCAGGACAGACTCTTTCTGCCCCGATGATTTCTCTTGTGTGTTCTAGCCAGATCTATTCGTTCCGTTGAGTCGAAAACACCTCGCGATTCTGCCGTTTCACGTTTTACTTGGCCGATCCTGATGTTGAACTTCTTGCTCGACCTAATCGAGCTCTGCGAGGAAGCGGCTCAGATTATTTCGGCTCGATCCCCATCAGAGGTCGATGGCCTGAAAGCGCGCGACGGTGCTCGCAAAACGCGTTCGCAGCTTCGGAAACGCTTCGCGCTGGAGCCCGGTGTGCTGTTCCACACGGCCTCAATCGCCTTAGGCGCATCTTTCATGCCTGCTAGATTGCGGCGTTCCGGTATTTACTGACGATGGCGCGCCGTCAAACTATGCGGTCTTCAAAGGCCCGGCGACCTTGTAATGACTGAAGATGATTCCGGAAGGCATTGCTTTCGCACTTACGAGTTCGAAGGAGCGTGGCGGGGTTTCCTCCGCAAAGAAGCGCTTCCCCGTGCCCAACAGGACCGGATAGACGACCAGCACGACTTCATCCGCAAGTCCATGTTCGAGCAGCGCCGATGTCAGCGTGGAGCTACCCCAGAGGACAAGGTCCGGGCCGTCCTGCGACTTGATGCGGCGAATGCCCTCGACGATGTCCGGTCCAAGGCCCTCGAATGGGCCCCACTCGAGACTTTCCGGACGGTGGGTAGCGACATATTTTGTCGCCACATTAAGGCCATCCGCCATCGGACTGCTCGGCGCCTTTGGCCAATAGCCCGACCAGAGATCGTAGGTGCGCCGGCCCAGCAGCAGATCGAAGCTGCCGCCATGCGCGGCGAGGATTGCCTCCCGCCCAGCGGGTGTCCGATAGGGCGCTGTCCAGTCGCCGTAGGGGAAATCGCCGTCTTCGCCGGAGGTCTGGATCACGCCGTCCAGCGAGATGTGGGCGAAGATTTTGAGCTTTCTCATTTGAGTCTCCTTGTTTTGGCTTGGTGTTTCTAGCTGATTTTGCTTCGCCTCAACATACCTGGCAAAGTTGTGACCCTGCTGTACGTTCCACCAAAGTCAAATCCCATGCTGCCGTCTTTGGCTTCCATGCGCGAGGAGAAAGCCCCGCCGACGTGCAAGTCTACTCTGGCTGCGGTGGTATGCCAGTCTTCCGAAGCCGCATTCCATTGGGTGATGTCGCTCGGCGTAGTCCAGGCGTTCCAGACTTGCTCTGTCGGCGCAGCGATTTTTGTCTCAACTGTGATCTTCATCGTGTTCTCCTCAAATAGCCTAGTGTTGTAAATTTTGGCAGTGCTGTTACGCGAGCGGTGATTTCAGCCGCCCATCCCGGAGGTAAAAAGCTGCCCATACGACGCGGCCGAAGTGGAAAAGTTTGAGGTTGGTCACTAAAGCTTCAATCGCCGGTGCTTCTGCGTATGCATTCATGGGTTTGTGTTCTCCTTACGATCCAATGACCGTTGAAGAGCGCAAAACTCATCGGTGCTTGGGATTTTATTTTCGGGAAAGTTGCAAAGCAAACCCAAAACGCGGAAAGAGCCTCTCGACGTCGAGGAAACTATTCACACCGGCGGTCTTATAACCAGCAAGTTCCAGCACGCTCAAAGCCCACGCCCTACGCTCGCCATCCGGACTCGGGCGATACTGCGCAAATGCGGGCCACCCTGAGGCGAAAGTCGGAACCAGCCGCGAACCGCGGCACCCCGATCCGAGACCTAGCATCCATGTCTCCACATCCGCCGGCCCTCGCAGCCACAAGGAGTAGGGCTGCATGCAGAACGTGGCGTCCTGGTGCATCAGTGCCAATAGGCCAGGCATGTTGTAGCTTTCAAAGGCCGTCGCGTAACGGTCCAGCATTGCCTGCTGCCCGTGCGTTAGTTCGGCCGGCTCTTCCGTACTCTTTTTGGCCAAGAAGTTGCAGGCCCGCTGCAGCGCGCTGTTGACCGACGCCACTGACGTGTCTAGCGTCTCCGCAACCTCAGCCACAGGGCAGTCGAGAATCCCCGCCATCAGCAAGTTATGCGTACTTGCAAGCATTCACAGTTCGAAATGGAGGGCCTATGTCCCGTTGTGGCCAGTTTGGAGTTGATCGGATCGGGGGGATGTTGCAACTCCGGTGGGGACTCCTGAATCTCAATCTCCTCTAAGCATTTCGACTGGATTGATACGTTGCGCGCGAACAAAAGCGGGGGCCGCTGCGCCGACCGCGGCCGCAGCGATAATGAGAAACGGGATCAGGAAAATGGCAGGATCGGCGGCGCTCGCCCGATACAGTATCGACTGAATGTATTGAACCGACAAAACTCCCGCGGCGTATCCAAGAACCATACCGAGTGCCACGACTGCGAAGGTGGCAGAAGTTACTTCCTGAATGATGTGCCAGTTCTGCGCGCCCAGCGCGATGCGGATGCCGATGTCGCGGCGCTGTTGAAGCACCGAAAAATCGAGAACGCCATACAAACCAACGGCGGCGAGCACCACCGCGACAACTGCAAAGAATGCAGCCAGGATAGAAAGCAGCCGTTCGCGGACAGTTTTTGATTGAACGATTTCGTTTTGTGTCCGAATATTCGAAACGCGAATTTCGGGGCGCACGAGCGTCACCTCTTTGCGAAGAAATGCGGCGAGGCTGAGAGGATCGACGTCTGGCCTTGTACGAACGACGAATGTTCCGCGACCGACTGGCTGCTGATCGCCAGCAGCAGTTAGGGCCCGGTAAGGGACGTAAAAGGTCGGCCGAATCGGGATGCGGAGATTGTCGCGATATCGAGCATCCGCGACAATGCCGACCACTTGTATGCGAACCGGGGCACCGGGGCCGTCGATCATATCAAATGACTCGCCCAGCGGAGTTGGGTTTGCGAAGAATTGCTTCACAAATGCCTGGTTGACAATGGCCGGTCCAGGTCTAGCCTCTCCGACACGGAAATCACGGCCACTGAGGAGCGGGATCTTCATTTCCCGGAACCAGCCGTCAGAGACCATGAAGCGGTCGGCGAACACATTCGAAACCACGCCGCGAGTTGAGATGGCGGAATTGGCGGTCTCGCCGCTCATCAACGGCCACGCAGCGAGCGCGACAGATTCGACTCCGCGAATAGTGCGAAGACGGTCCGCGATCTGTTCCCAGTAGACCGGCAGCCGGGGACGCCGCGCGACGCTCTCCAGGTTCAGGATTTGAGCCGGAGAGTAGCCGAGCGGCTGGTGCGACAGACGATCAAACGATCTCAGAAACAATCCGGCGATGAGCACGACGGCGAAGCAGAAAGAAACCTGCACTATGCTCAACGCATGCATGAGACGGCGACGATGAGACTGATCGCCTTGCTTCAGCGCGAATGAAGGAGCAGCGCTGGCAGCACGGAATGCCGAGGGAAGCCCAAGCAGAAAGGTCAGCAGCAGGCTTAAGCAGATGAGGAACCCGAGCAGCCGGAAATCAAAGATGAGGGTGAGCCGGACGGGATTCTCCGGCGAATTAATGAGGTTAACAAGAAATGGAGTCGCCCATGAACTGAAGAGCGCTCCGGCAATGCTTGCGAGTCCGGCAATCCAGGCGCTGTCAAGCCAGACAAGCATGATTAGCCGTGCGCGGCCGGCACCGAGCGAAACGCGAATGGCCATCTCGCGCGAGCGGGCGACAGCGCGTGCAGTCATGACGTTGGTGAGATTGGCGATGGCGATGAGTAAAACCAGCGTGACGAGGATGGCAAGCGCAAAAAGAGAATCGCGGTAGTCGCGTTGGAGATTGGAACGGCCCGCCGCGGCGGGCTCGACCAGCAGTGTCTCGTTAGAGAGCGCTCGCCTTTGCATCGGCGTGAGCGTCGCGGATTTTGCGCGTTCCGTTTGGATGGTGTAGTAGACCGCCGCCAGCCGGTCCCGAACCGAAGCCGGAGAAACCCCGGGACGCAGTTGAATCAAAATTCGCAACCAGAAGTTGTTCCAACTTCTCAGCGTGGTTGGATTCTTCATCATCATTGGCAGGAAGATGTCGACGGAAGCGCCGGTCTCGGTGCCAGTGAATCCAGCGGGGGATACGCCGACGATCTGATAGAGGCCGTCGCCCATACGGAAGGTTTTGCCTACGACTCGCGGATCGCGGCCGAATCGTGCCGCCCAATAGTCGTAAGAAATGACTGCAACGGGATGTGCGCCGGGTTTCAGGTCATCACTTCCAGCGAGAAGCCGTCCGAGTGCGGGTTTCAAGCCGAGGATGGCGAACATGTCTCCAGAGACGAATTGCGTGAAGGCTTTTTCCATCTCGTCATCGGAACCGTAGGTTAGATCCGAACGGTCCGCGTAGGAAACAGCAGTCAGTTTCGCTTGATCTTGAACCGCCTGCTTCATCCGCTCGAACGACGGGTAGGAATTGCTGTCGTAAGTGGAAATACGACTCTCATCGATGTTTGGGCTGCGGAACTCCACCACGAAAAGGCGCTCGGGCCTCGCTACCGGCAGGGGCCTAAGAAGCAACGCCTCGATCAGCCGGAAAGCGGTGACGCAGGCTCCAGCGGCAAGCGCCAGAGAGAGAATTGCCGCAGCCGATATGATTTTCGTTTGCGTGACCCGGCGCAGGGCATAGGTTGCATCAGAACGAAGGTTTGCGAGAAATGTCAGCCAAGTATTCACAGAGATCGAGAATTTACGTTTAGTAATACCGGCACTGACCGATTCGGTTACAAACTATTTCACTAGACCAAGCTGAAGACTTGACGGATTAGTACTGGGAAGTCGGCTTTTCGTCAAGCAAGTTCCGATTGGCTGGAATCCGGCACTACCAATTGGTTACGAGACCAACGCCTTTGAGTCGGAGTTACGCTGGGTCGAAGCGCTCGGTGAACCGCCATGCGCTGTCGAGCAGGGCCGCGCAATATCGCGGAAACGCCGATAGAGTAGCTCACGTACAATAACCGGAGGGATTGGGAATGAAGAAAGCCGTTCTCTCTCTGCTGGTAGCCGTGGTGATTCTGACGGCCGGCGCTCCGGGCATTCGGCCGAGAGCAGATGCGGGAAGCTACCCCGCACACCGGGAAAACGCGGAATTCTCGATCGGTGCCGTTCTGCTCCCGCCGGAGCAGGTTAAGAAGATGTTCAAGGCAGACTTGAACCACGGCTATGTCGTGATTGAAGTCGGTGTTTTTCCGGCGCCCGGTAAGGACGTCGACCTTTACCCAAGCGATTTTACACTGTCTGTGGGCGAGAAATCCGCGGCGCTGCGGCCGGTTTCGGCAGACACTATTGCGGAAGTCATGGCGGACAAGCACGAACCACCGCACATCGGCGGGCCGCAGGACATCAATACTTCCGCCGGCGTGTCGATCGGACACGCGTCCTATCCAGACCCGGTGACCGGGCGCAAAACGAGTGGAACGGTCACGGAAACCGATGCGGGAGTGGGTGTTGGAGGACCGGCGCCTCGGCCTTGCCGCGGGTACGATTGCAATTCGACTTCACCGATTCCACCGACCACCCAACGCTCCCCGACCCAGACTGCCAATGTCCTCTCGCAGGATCTTTGGGAGAAGTCGCTGCCGGATGGAAAGACGGTGCACGCGGTGGCCGGCTATTTGTATTTTCCGAAGCCATCGCGAAAAGCCAAGGACGCCAGTTGGGAATTGCGCTACGAGAATGCGGATGGCAAGACCCGGCTACCGCTACCGCGGTGAATTCGGCAGATTCTCCGCGATCTTCGAAAAAATATCGATTCTCAAGTAACCAGTGCAGGACTCGGGAGTATTACCTGTATGCATTCCTCGTCGTCCGACCTGCGATACGCCATGCGGGAGCTGCGGCGGCGGCCGGGGTTCACGCTCACCGCCGTTCTGTCTCTTGCGCTCGGAATCGGGGCCACTAGCGCGGTTTTCAGCGTTATTTACGCCGTTCTGATCGACCCCTTCCCGTATGCGGGCGCAGACCGCATGATGCAGCTTATTTTGAAAGACAAGACCGACCGGAACCGCTATCCCGGATTGAACGGTCCGCAACTGGAAGAGATTCGCCAGGCGAAGTGCATCGAAAGCGCAGTCGCCGAAGACGGGTGGAATCTCACGACAACGGACGGCGATCTTCCCGAGGATGTGCAGGCCTCGTACATTTCTCCCAACGCTCCCAAGCAATGGGGCGTTCCCGCACTCAAGGGACGGTGGCTCCTTCCCTCAGACGCGCCCACGGGACAGGAGCCGGAACGAGTGATCGTGCTCGGGTACCGCTTCTGGCAACGATACTATGGCGGCGATCCCGGCGTTGTCGGCCGCAAAATCCAACTTGTCCGAAAGACGTACCAGATTGTGGGCGTGATGCCGCCCAGGTTCCGCTGGCGTGAAGCAGATATCTATGTGCCGCTCAAGGTGACGCTTGACCCGAACATGTATTACGGAGCTTTGCTGAAGATTCGTCCCGGGGTCAGCGTCGCGCAGGCGAACGCGGAACTGCAGCCCATTCTGGAGCGCTTCGCCAAACAATTACCGGACCGGTATCCGGATAGCTTCCGCGTGAATCTGCGGAGCATCATCGATCTCTATGCGAAGCCGATGGAGGCAAAGCTTTACCTCTTGTTCGGCGCGGTGGCGTCGTTGCTGCTGATCGGATGCGCGAATGTATCGATCCTGTTACTGGCACGCGGGGCGCAGCGGCAACATGAACTCGCTGTTCGGGCGGCGCTCGGAGCGCGGCGGCCGCGGATTATACGGCAATTGTTGACTGAGTCGCTGGTGATCGCCGCGGCGGGCGCTGGGCTGGGTGTTCTCTTTGCATGGCGGAGCCTGGCGCTGCTCATCGCCTGGGTTCCGGAAAACTCCTACCCGGCGGAAGCAGTGATCAAGATGAACTGGCCGGTTCTCCTTTTCAGCGTCGGTATAGCGATTGTTACGGCGATCCTATGCGGCATCTCGCCCGCGCTACAGCTTTCGCGGCCAGATTTGGGCCGGCTGATGCAGTCAAATACACGCCGGATCATGGGAAGCGCCCACGGCAAGCGCACACACAGTGTAATGGTGGGCGCGCAGGTAGCGCTGACCTTGCTGATACTCGCCGCGGCAGGAGCGGCCGGTAAAGGGTTCCTGCGGCTACTGCATGCGGACCTTGGCTACGACCCGCATCAGACGATGTCTCTGCCGATTCCGGTTCATGAAAACACATACCCGACGTGGAAGGAGCGCTCCGAATATTTCGAGCAGATTCGCGCCAAGATCGCGGCCATGCCGCAGGTGGTTGCGGCGGGCATCTCTACGAATGCGACGCCGCCCTCAAATGGCGGGGACAACCGCGTTGAAATCGCCGGAAGAAGTGAATTGGAGAAACCGGTGGTTCGTGTGAACTTTATCAGCCCCGAGTACTTTCCAGTGCTGCGCATCCCGCTTTCCCAGGGGAGGATCTGGGACCACATCGAGACAATGCGCGGGGCGCGCCTGGCGGTCATCAACCAGACCATGGCGCGGCAGTACTGGCCCAAGAGAGACGCGATCGGACGACAGTTTCGGATCGTTGGCCTAAAGAGCGAGCCGCCTCACTCGCCCGCGGCGGAGGGAAGCGATGGTTGGCTACAGATCGTGGGGGTGGTAGCGGACACGCGCAACGACGGGCTGCGTAACGCGATCAAGCCGGCGGTCTATGTACCGTACTCGTTACGGATGCGGATGTTCACACAGATTTTGGTGCGCACTCGTGTAGCTCCTCTTTCGTTGCTGCGGGCAGCACGGGCCGAGATCGTCCAGATCGATCGAGAACAGCAGGTGATGCAAGTGCGAGACCTGGAGGGATGGATCACGAACCTCCAAGAGTACGCGCAGCAGCGACTGGTAGCGATGCTGTTCGCGATCTTTTCGATTCTGGCCCTGGTACTTGGGGCGGCAGGGCTCTATAGCGTCGTCTCGTACGGTGTGGCGACGAGGACGAATGAATTCGGGATTCGGATGGCACTAGGGGCGAAAGCACGCGATGTGGTGCGGATCGTGGTCTCGGCGATGCTTGTCAATGTCGCGGCTGGGTTAGCGGCAGGGCTTGTGTTCAGCATTCTGTTGGACTCCATTGCTGCGAAATGGGTCACCGAGAGTTCGCGAGATCCCTTCCTTCTTGGGGCTGTTACGTTCCTGCTGATTGCGGTGGCGGGTTTGGCTTGCTTGCTGCCGGCACGGCGGGCCGCTTCGGTGGATCCGATGGAGGCGCTACGGTACGAGTAAGGCTCAAAGCGTCAAAACGAAGGAGCGGTCCGAACGTCGACACTTCCTCCAGAGAAGAGTTGACCTCGGACTCGAATCGTACTATACTCGATCAAGTTACTAGGTAACTCACGGTCACACGTCCGGGTTCCGTCTCCCCCGTCAGGAGGGCCAGTAATCGCAGTTATCCGCGATAGGCCTTTTAACCCGCTCCAAGTTTGCAGTTTCTTAGCTTTTCTTCTTCTTTCGGGAGACTGCCATGGGACTTGTTCCGGCTGCGGTATTCATTTCTTTATTTGCTTCCGCTGAATCCTCGCAGGGCACGCTGCGCGAGAGCGTGCTGGATCCCAACAAATCCACTTTTACCTCTCTGGGGCGAGTAACGGAACAGATAGACGCGACAAGCGAAGCGTCTGACACGACGCTCACGAATTCCCAATTTGCCTTAATTACAAGCCGGATCAACGATCCGAGGCCGATCCAGCTCGGGACAAGAATCACGTTTTAAGAAGCACAGTTATTGCGATGACATCAGGTTATTTGGGCGCAGTGGCGAAGTGGCTAACGCGGCGGTCTGCAAAGCCGTTATGCACAGGTTCGACTCCTGTCTGCGTCTCCATTTTCCGGTGTGCGGCGGCCGCGGGCATCGCGGCTGCCTGCCTGACGGCGGGCGAAACCGCGCACGTTGTAATCAAGAACCAAGGGTTTCTGCCATTCGCCGATGCACCAATCTGTTACCGCTCGTCTGGACTGAACGATCCGGTCGCCAAGCTGGAGAAGAAGTTGGAACATGGCGAAGCCGTTCTTCAATACGAGCCGCAACACGGCTATCTGAAATCAGTCTTAGATGCTCTGCGCGTGCCGGTCAGCTCGCAGGCGCTCGTGTTTTCGAAAACCAGCTTTCAATTTCCGCAGATTTCGCCCGCCACACCGCGGGCGCTGTATTACAACGACGACGTCTATGCCGGCCAGGTGCACGATGGCAAGTTTCTGGAGTTCGTGTCTTTCGATCCGATGCAGGGCGCGATTTTTTATGTCATGGACGAAAGCCGGAGCGAGAATCCCCGATTCGAACGGGCGGCCGTGGACTGTGTGCAATGCCACGTAGCGCCTAGTACGCGGGGCGTGCCGGGAGTGATGTTGCGGTCGGTATTCACGAAGCCGTCCGGATACCAGGCGGCGGGAACGAAAGCTTTTATCACCGGACAAGAGAGCCCGTGGAGCGAGCGGTGGGGCGGGTGGTATGTCACGGCCGCACGCGGCGAACAAGGAGCGATGGCAAATGTAACAGTTGCGGACGCCAAGCATCCCGAGCAACTGGATGCCGCGCACGCTACCAACCTGACGAATCTTAACGGACGCGTCAACACGGCGGCCTATCTTACCGGCACAAGCGACATCGTCGCGTTGATGGTATTGGCGCATCAGACACAGATGCACAACCTCATTACGCAGACAAACTATCAGACGCGGCTTGCTCTTTTCGCGGCGGGATGGTTGGCCGCGGATCTTCTAGAGGCAGCGAGAAAGCGCTTTGAGGATCCGGCGGAGCAGTTAGTGCGTTATCTGCTGTTCACAAATGAGGCGCCTCTGGACGGGCCGATTATGGGCACGTCGGATTTCGCGAAAGAGTTCGCCTCGCGGGGGCCGCGAGATCCGCAAGGGCGGTCCGTGCGCGATTTTGACCTTCACACCAGAATTTTTAAATATCCATGCAGCTATCTGATTTACTCGGAGGCGTTCGACGCCATACCGGAGCCGGCGAAAGGATACATCTATCGCCGGTTATTCGAAGTTCTGAGCGGCCGCGAACAAGGCCCTGAGTTCGCTTCGCTCTCGAAGGAGGATCGGCAAGCGATCCTCGAAATCTTAGTGGCCACGAAGCCCGGCTTGCCTGACGAATGGAAGCAGTTCGTAAGTAAAGCCCATCAGGGAAATAGTAACCACGTCTTGCAAGGCGCGGTTAACCAGCAACGTACACGGTAAAGAAAGGAAAATTATGTCGAAGATTATGAGTACGGTGGGCTTCGCAGCCGTTGTGATCAGTGCCAGCTACGGCGCAAGCGCTAGTTCCGCCAACAATCTTGACGGCCGCTGGGCGGCCACTCTTACAGAAGGAAGTAAGGTGATTCCGTTTCGTCTCGATATATCGGGCAGCGGAAATCATCTGATTGGCAAGTTATACAACGGCGCCCACGATGACGAAACTACTACCAGCGCCAAATTCGAGAACGGCTTGCTGATACTAAATTTCGAGCATTATCTTACGAGCATCCAGGCGACTCTTAAGAACGGGGAATTGGATGGGCAACTCGTGGTAAAGCGGCGCAGCCCGATTAATATTACGCCGGGACAGGCGGAGCGAAAGGTTGGAGATAATTCCAATCCATTCCATGCCAAGCGCTACGTTGCCCTCAGCGCCGCTGCGGTGGCCGATGTGCCCAATATCGACGGCGTATGGGAAATCCCGCACGAATCGCCCAAAGGAGAGAAGGCGTGGCGGCTGATCGTTCAGCAGAAGGGAGCGGATATTGAAACCACGGTCCTTCGCGTGGATGGCGACGCGGGAGCGTTGACCGGCAGTTGGCAGGATGGCCGGTTCATCGCCAGCCATTTCGATGGCGCTCGTCCCGGGCTCATTGAGCTTACTCCCCAGAAAGATGGATCGTTGCTGGTGGACCTGCATGCGGAGCCGCGTGTTGCGGTCTTGACCGCCTATCGTCCGGAGGTCGCTCGTGCGAAAGATCTGCCGGAGCCGGCCAACTATCTGACGCACACTAGCGTGAGAGATCCGAACGAGGTTTTCACGTATAGCTTCCGCGACGTACACGGGAAACTGGTCTCTAACGAAGATCTGAAATTCAAGGGCAAAGTTGTCCTAGCCATAGTGACTGGCACGTGGTGCCCCAATTGCCATGACGAAGCGAAATACCTGGTCCAGCTTTATCAGCGGTACCACAGCAAGGGTGTTGAAATCGTAGCGCTCGACTTTGAAGAAACCGATCAGGAGGCTTCGCTCACGCGTGTGAACGCTTTTATCAAGCAGTACAAAATTCCGTACACCTACCTGATTGCGGGTACGCCGGATGAGATGTGGGATAAGGTGCCGCAAGCGGTAAACCTAAATACGTGGCCGGCGACGATCTTCATCGGCCGCGACGGGAAGGTGAAAGCAATCCACTCCGGATTCGCATCGACAGCAAGCGGCATTTACAATGTGGAACTGAAGGACGAATTCGCGTCCACTATTGACCGTTTGCTGAAGGAGAATCCCGTTCAGAGCACGAAGGCCGCGCCGTATGCGTTTGAGGAAGTGGCCACCCGCTGATTTCCGTAATCCGAATTTGCCCGCCGGCTCTAAATATGGATCCGGCGGGCATTCGCGCGGTTAACGAGATGCTACGAATTTTGCTTACCTTGTGCGTGTTGATGCCTTTGGCGCCGTGCCGTACCGCGGACAGTCACGACTACTGGATCGATCCGCAAACCCGGCTCATGTGGACGGCAAAAGATAACGGCTACGGTGTCAGTTTGAGCCAGGCGGCTCGATACTGCCGCGACCTGGCATTGGACGGTTTCAAGAATTGGTCGCTGCCGTCGATCGATGATTTGCAGGGAATATTTGGAAGGGCGGAGAGCCAAGGCGGTTACCACGTTCAGGGGTCCTCTCAGGCTCACGGGATGGCAATGGAGCTCAACTCCGGGTCAACAAGACGGTGAGGGCTGGACGTTCGACTTTGGCGACGGCGGACGGGCTTCGGTGGCAGCCGGCGATTCGGGTTTGAACCGCGCGCTCTGCGTACGGCAGCTTCAGTAAGCAGGCTCAGCGAGCTATCGTTTTGCGTAGAGTGAAAGAGGGTGTGCGTTCTCCGGGGGCGAGGCGCCGGAGCGTGGGTCTCTGTTTGAAGGGCGCCTCGTAGCCCAGCAATACAGTTTCGGCGACGCTGTTTAGAGTTCGCTTTGCTTTTCGCGCGTGGCGCACGAGAAGCTGCAGCGCGTGCTGATTCGAGACTCCGCGAGTACGCGCCACCGAACCGCTCGCCCGGTGCAAATTCTTTCGCGCTTCGAGCTTTTCCGATAGACGCTTAGCCTGCGTGCGCCTCACCCCGCATTCACGCACCAGATCAACCCTATTCAGGAGCAACGCCAGTTGCTGGCCAATAAAACGGCCGAAACGCTCGGCTACCTCGGCCAATTTTGGGGCAGAGTCGATCTCAAGAGCCAGCTGTCCCCAAGCGCGGCCGTTTGCCTCCACGTCTGCCGATACGGTATGGCTGTGACTTGTCTTGACGACACCGCTAGAAACGAATTGCCCAAATAGCCGGAACAGCTCACCGCCTTCGATCTTCAAGCTATACACTCCTGGGAAGATCAAGGCCGAGTCCACTATTTCTCGAAATCCCCCTGCTGCGCTGTTGGCTTCTGTGGCTATTCGCCCTATTAAGCACAATAGGTCCGCTTCGGTGGGTTCAGCCAATTGCTGGATGGGAACTGCGCTCATCTTTTTTAAATTCCTTTCTCCATTGCTATTGCTTCTAAGCCGACAGGGGGCAAAAGCAACAACAACCGCAGAAGCGGAATAAGAATGAGATGAGCCGAGAATACCGCATTCAATCTATATTACTTCTATCGACATTATCATAAATGCCAAGACAGATGTCAAGATCACGTCGCAGATCTGCTTTCCCTCAATGGCGCACTGCTGACGGAGTGCCAGGGACAAGACATCCATGCCCGGATCCGGTCCCCAATGCTAATATCGGGTCGATATTGGCACTCGACTCGCATAGGGTCGGGCACTTGAAAAGCAAGGAGAAATGACGATGAAGTTGGTAAAAGCGGCGTTGATTCTTGGCCTAGCGACCGTGGCGGCCTGGGCCCAGGTCAATGCGGGCGAACAGAAGCCCGAAACCGGCCTGCCCTTCACGATGACTACAGTGTCGACCTTTGAACTGCCGTGGCGGCTGGCCTTCCTGCCCGATGGCCGCATGCTGATCACCGAAAAGGTCGGACCCGTTTGGCTGGTGTCCCAGCAGGGAGAGAAGATCCCGGTGGCCGGTACGCCTCCAGTCTATTGGCAGGGCCAGAACGGCATGCATGGCGTCTTCGTCTCGCCCCATTACGCCACCGACGAGAGTATCTATCTCACCTACGTCGAGCCGGGTGACTATGGCGGCGGCCTAGCGCTGGCCCGCGCCAAGCTGCACGTCACCGCCAACTCGGCAAGACTGGGAGACTTCGAGGTGTTGTGGCGCCAGATGCCCAGGGGCAAAGGCGGCCAGGAAGGCGCGCAGATCGCCTTCTCGCCCGACGGCCAATATCTGTTCCTCACGGTGGGCGACCGTCAGCGCTTCACTCCTGCCCAGGATCCAGACCAGCCCGAAGGCAAGATCCTGCGCCTGACACTGGACGGCAAACCCGCCCCCGGCAATCCCAATTTCGGCAAAACCGGCGGGGCCTCCATTCCGTTGATCGATCCGCCCCGTGACACCGAAGCCGCCAAGACGGCGAAGGTGGTGAGCACTTACACCTTCCCCAGCCCCAACCTGACGCCGGCTGAAACCTGGGCTAGCGGCGTCCGTACGCCCTATGGCATGGCATTTTCGCCGACCGGCGAATTGTGGGAGGTGGAGCACGGCCCGCGCGGCGGTGACGAGCTGAACCTGATCGAGAAGGGCAAGAACTATGGTTGGCCGCTCGTTTCCTATGGCAATAACTATAACGGCGTGCCCATTCCCAAACCCGACACGCGGCCCGATCTGACGAAGCCAGTGATCTATTGGGTACCGGTGATCGCACCGGGCAATCTGATGTTCTACCACGGCACCCAGACGTTCCCGCAATGGAACGGCAATGGCTTCATCAGCGGCCTGACGACCAAGACGCTCAACCGCATCATCTTTGACGGCCATGGCGGCGCAAAGACTGCCGAACGCTGGGATGTGGGCCACCGTATCCGCGACGTGGAAGAAGGGCCCGATGGCTCGCTATGGATGCTGGAAGACGCCAATCCCGGCGCCCTAATCCATGTGACGCCCAACGCGATCACCTCGCGTTAGCTGTACGAAGCTGATTCAGGGAGACTGACGATGCATATTGCGAACGTTCGACGCCTTTCTTTTTGCCTTGCTCTGATAGCGGGATTTGCACAAAGTGTATTGGCTGCTGATATTTTGATTGGCGACGCAAAATCACAGCCGGAAAGCCTGACCGTTGCGCCGGGCGGCGTACTGATCGTCGGCAGCGCCAGCACACCATTTGTCTATAAGGTGAGCTCCGGAGCGTCTACTGCCGAGAAATTTATTGACGCCAGTGCCGAAGGCCCAGGGACATTTTTCTTCGGCATGCTGGCGGATGCATCCAGCAACATGTTGTGGACCTGTCAATTGACCCCGGTGCCAAATACAACCCCGGTGCAGCGGCACACCGCATTGAGAGGGTTCGATCTTTCCACTGGTGCGGCAAAGATCCGTTGGAATCTGCCGGGCGACAACAGCACCTGCAACGATTTTGCGATCGGACCGGATAAAGCTCTCTATATAACGGACACCGCCAACAGCAAAATTTACAAGCTCCCGGCCGGCGCGACCACCGCGGAACTGTTTCTAGAGCATCGGACGCTTATGGGCATTGATGGCATCACCTTCTTGGATGGCACGCTCTACGTGAACAATGTCATTTCGAATAATCTCTACCGCATCCCGGTCGACGCCGCCGGCAAGGCCGGGACGCCCGTCGATATCTGGATGGATCAGCCAGTAAAAGGACCGGATGGCATGCGCGCCGCGAAGGGCAAACTCCTCGTGGCGGAAAATGGCAGCGGCAAAATTTCTGCCATCACTGTGAATGGAGACAAGGCAAGCGTCACAGTGATCAAGGAAGGCCTGAAGACACCAACCGCGGTCGAGCCCGCGGGCGATACGATCTGGATCGCCGAGCGCGGCGCAGGCAAGGCCGTTTCGATCCCAATGCCCAATTGACTCCCGGCGCCGGCCTCGATCTAGCCGTGAAGGCAGTACCGACAAAAGGGTTCGGAGCGGGAGGCGTTTAGAGAATCGACAACCGATCGTCGGGGCGATTCCGGTTCGAAGAGCGTGTAGTGAACGCAAGACCGGGCAGCAGCGTGACGCAGACGGCCCAAACCACTATGTGCATGATCATGAGAGCGCATGCCTCCGGCCAGCCTCCGCCCATGCCGCGGGACATCGCCAATAGAACGTCGGGCACGAAAGACAAGACGAGCGCGGCAGCCGCCACATAACGCCACAATTTAACACTATTTGGATAAGACGAAATCTTCAGGAACACGAAGATTGCCACGACTACACAAATTATCGTGTCAATAAGAGGCGGTCCAAACGCGAGTGGTGCAAAAACAGGACTGGGGTGCAAAACGCGAACCGCAATCGCGCGAACGGCCAGCACTGCCATTACCGAAACCGCGATTGTCAGACCTGCAACCCACAAGAACCGAGGGGACTCGATCTCTCCAACGGGTTCCACTTGTGCCTCCAGACATATCGTAGTATGTAGTGTACTTCATAGCAAGCATGGCCCGACGGCGATACAGGTCATGCACCCAATGTCATACACCGAACATCTGCTTGCTCGTTCCAAACGAACGGTGAACATCGAAGGACCGGCCAGCGGTGAGCTGACAACTGAATTGGACGATAATGGAGCATCTATGCAGAGATATGCATTGTCCGTGGCTCTCATTGTCTCGGCCGCGGCCGCGCACGCGTACGCCCAGAACGTGAAAGTGGACTGGGACAGAGCCGCGGATTTCACGCTTTACAAGACTTACAAGTGGACGAAAATCCCCAGCCCCAGGACACCCACACCGGAGATCGAAAAGCTGATTTACTCCGTGGTCGACGCACAATTGGACGCCAAACGGCTCAAGAAGGTCGAGGACGGCGAACCCGATCTATACGTCGGCTACTCGATCACGCTCGGGCAACCCAAGAAGCAAACCGCGGCGGCGCCGGTCGCCGACAGTTCCTCATGGCAGACCGGGAGTTCCTGGAGCGCGCATAACCCCGCCGATAAAGCGGCGCGCAAAGGTACTCTGAACATCGATATCGCTGAGGTAAAGAAGAATCTACTCGTGTGGCGGGGTTCCATTCTGGCCGACGTCGGCGACAGTATGAATGACGCGAGAGTGAAGATCTCAACCGGCCTGAGCAAGGCATTTGCGCAATATCCTCCCCCTGCAAAGTAGCGGCGCACATGCTCAGGTCGAGGCTATCTCCTTCGGCCGCCGCCCATCCTACCACCACCACTCATTCCTCCGTAACTGCGCGTGGAGTTGAAGTTGTTGGTACGTTGTGCTCCTTGCGTGCGATATTGCTGCTGCCGTTGCAGATTGGCATCAGGCCTGGTCGCAGACTGCCAGCCGCTGCCGGTATTGGATGACCAACTACCGCTCTGGCGGTTGTAGCGGTACACACTACCGTCTTTCCCCGCGTAAATATTATTCCTTCCGCCAGCGATTCCGGCACCGGTATTGGTGTTGTAAGCAAATCCGCCTCGTCCTGCCGCCCCCTCGCCGCTGTAGACATTCCCCACGTATCCGGCACCGCCACCGGCCACGATTCCGGTATTCGGATTATAGGTTGCGGCACCGCGATAACCACCCGTGTTACCGGTGTAGACATTCGTGTTGTAGCCCCGTCCGGCAACAGTACTCCTGCCGGTCTGGTTATTGTGATAGCCACCGCGCGTCGCCGCACCGTAATTTCCGGTGTATGGATTTGCCCAGGCCGCGCCGGTGCGAGAGTAGGCCGTATTCCCCCAGACACCATAGACGTTGGCAGCCGCTGCTCCTCCCCAGGCTCCCCATCCATAGTAGGGATACCAGCCGTAGCCGTAATACGACATCGGTCCCCACCACGGGTAATAAGGATAATAAGCGTAACCGTAGCCGAACCCAAAGCTCCATCCGGATGAGGTGGTGTAAGTGAATCCAGCCCCCACGCCATAGGTGTACGGCCATCCGTACCATACTGTGGAACCGATATACGGCGGGTAATACCATCCCGTCCCATAAACCACGGTCGCGGTGCTCGCCGAAACAACAGTGCCGTAATATCCCGGCGTGTAACCGACGTACACGACGTCGGGGGTTGAACCGTACACCTTCACGTACGTTATGTAGTGGAGTGGTGAGCTTGGCGGTATCGTGTAGATCTCGGCCGGCACGGAGTCTGCAATGAGCCATGGTCCTTGAGGAGTCGATGCCCTAAACCACACTCCCGCTTCGACGGCGTAGTAATTGCCAGCTGAGACTTTGATCACGGCCGCACTCGTGTTCTTCGCATACTGCATCGAGGTCCCCTCGATTGGCGCAAACGCCGCCTCACCGTCATACTGCACGGTTATCTTGGCTTCCGTTCGGGTGATTGTTGCGGTCTGAGGAATCGAATTAGCAATCAACGCTTCTTCGGATGCGGACGTACCAGGAACCGAGGCCAAGACTGTCCCTTTGGGGTTGTCTGCTGGAATCCTGGCAAAATCGGGCGGAAGATCCTTGCCGTTCACGAAGGTCCAGGCTCCGTCCAGCGAAGCGCATTTGAACCAGCGTCCTGAGATCAGGAGATAGTACTGTCCCGCTAGTCGGAACAGGTTGGCGTTAGTGTTCTCTGCGTATTCCAGTCCCGTTCCCGGAATGTGCTTGTATTGAGGCTCTCCCTTGGTTTCAATCAGCTCCGTCGGCCCAAGCACGACATCTACGACGGGCGTTTCCGTCACTTGGCCCGGTTGCTTCGGCGCTGACTGCTGTTTCGCCCCCTCGCCTCCCGGACCTTGGTCAGGAGTACGCGCGACAATGTACTCCTCCGCCTTCTTCATGTCATCAGAGAGCCTTCTGGCAGACGTCCATGGCCCCTCCAACTTTGGAGCTTCCAGCCACCACTCCTTCACGCGCAAATAGTACGTCTTTTTCCCGGTGTCGAAAAGCAGGATTGCCCTCGTGTTGATCGCCCGCTGAAGTTGCGTTCCCGGCACTTCACGCAATTGCGGCACGCCGTCGATCAGCACAAGCAAAGACGGCTTGCTCGCAACGATTACCTGGGGCGGATTATTCTTCACGTCAACGGTTTTTACCGCTTCGCCCGCAGCCATGAGCTCCGGTTCCAGCCGGTCGAGCGAAATGGTACGGGTAGACCCGGGCAGTCTTTTCTGCAATAGCGCTGTCAACTGTGCTTCCTTTTCGGGCGCCACAGGAAATTTCACCTTGGTCAGTTGCGGATGCTCTAGTGTTACGAGACGATTGACTTTGTCTACCTCGGTCCTCGCACTAAACCAAACGACCCCGTACTTCGATGCGCTCTCTGGTCCTGTCTTCAGCTCGACAGCGGCATAGAGGTCAATGCGGTTTCCCTTCCACTTCTCGACCTGGGGCTGATAGATAACGAACGTCTCGGCTCCGCTCGGGATCGTTCTGGGCCAATTGGCTTCGGAGGTTTCTGCCTTTTGAACCTTGGCGTTCTGTGCTGCGGGTGCGTCAGGCGAGGTTTGAGCCCGACCTTGGGAACAGTTCATCAGACAAACAACTGTGAGTTGCAACACTGACGCCCACACCGCGAGGTGCGTCGGAAACACGGATTTCCGCATAACCAGTCTCCCCCCTGCTTCGCCAGCGCAAGAATCTATCCCGTTTTTGACAGCCCGCCTATGTGTCACTCTTCGGGGCGGCGATGCGGGAATTAAGGTGCGCAGCGAAGTGACGCACTTACACCTCGGACACAATCGTGCTCCATTGCTCGTACTCAGGCATAAGGATGATGCTCGTACGGGAGAGCGGGGTTCTTTCTTTTCGGGATTAAGCCAAAAGCAGTCAGGAATTGATTTCTTTGGCTTGGACAATTTTATCGTGGCTTTTGGCCGCTGAATGGTTAGCGCTGATCCACTACCTCCTATTCCATCGCTCGTACCGTGCATGCACGATATGCTGACGGCTTATGACACGACGTTCGATGCTAGCCCAGACTGCCTTGTTTGCTCTTCGGGACGGCGACCTCAACAAGTGCATCGACACGATAGGCGAACAGACAAGTTCCGGTCAGGTGTCGGCCGCTACGATCTCAGTCCGTCATGAGGGCAGAGTCTTACAGCGCGCCTTCGGCAAGGCGACGGCAGCAGATGCCGTTTTCCTTATTGCATCCATTACGAAGCCGATGACGGCAACGGCTCTGATGATCTTAGTGGATCGCAGAGAGGTTTCGTTGTCGGACCCGGTTCAGCGGTTCATCCCAGAATTCCGTGGCGAAGGGCGGGAACTCGTGCTAGTTAAGCATCTGCTAACCCACACGTCCGGTCTACCCGACATGCTACCGGAAGACCAAGATCTGCGAAAGGCACACGCTCCATTGGCTGAGTTCGTTGAGCGCACCTGCCGGACGCCTTTACTGTTCAAGCCGGGTTCCGAGGTTCGATACCAAAGTATGGGGTTCCTCCTCGCAGCCGACATCGCGTCACGCGTTACGAAGGAGTCCTTTCCGTCATTCCTCAGCCATAACGTGTTCCTGCCCCTTGCTATGCGCGATACGTCACTCGGCCTAGGCGGGAGAGCGATCTCGCAAACCATGCAGTGCCAAGTGGTGCATCCCAGCGATTGGGATTGGAACAGTTCCTATTGGCGCAATCTTGGCGCGCCATGGGGTGGGGCGCATTCGACGGTGAACGACCTGGCGCGCTTCCTGGAGTATTTCGCTCATCCGGATCAGCGGATTTTGAAATCTGAAATCGCCGCGGCCATGGTTGCCAACCAAACCGAAGGTCTGAACAAACGGTGGGGGCTTGGATGGATGCTGAATAATGGCCAGTTTGGAGACGGTTGCTCGAACGCTACGTTTGGTCACAGCGGTTCGACCGGAACGCTTTGCTGGCTCGACCCGAAAAAGGATCTAAGGTTCGTCTTACTGACTACGAAACCCGCGGCAGAATCCAGTAAAACACTGCTGTATCCGGTGTCGGAACGTGTTTCCACGGTGAATTGAAATTCTGATGTCATGCGAAACGCGATGCGATATGGAGCGGCGCCCATCAGTTGCTTTCGGCAGAGAAAGATGCCTCGTGGAAAACGACCCAGGCCTAAATAAGCTCCGGCGGACGGCCGCCTACCTTTGGGGAGTGTGCAAGTCGATGAGATACCCGGGTGTTACATCGGCCTTTGTCATGCATCTCATGTGATCGACTGCCGAAGCATGCTCCATCTCACTGCACGCAGCAATGCAGTCCTCGGGAATGGCTAATTGCAGATCGCGCATGTAAGCATCGTGGGCGGTGAACAACACGCAACTGTTGCTTGATATCCCCGCCAGAATAAGCCGTTCTGTGCCGAAGTGTTTCAACAGCAACTCGAGCGGCGTCTGGTAGAAGGCAGAGTGTTTTGGCTTGAGCACGAAATAGTCTTCCGAGGTAGGAAGCAGGAGTTCAACAAACGACCGCGCGAGCGAATTTGCCGTAAGGCAATGGCTCACCATCTCATTGAGATTGGATCTCCAGCGTCCAAAATTATCGTTGGCGTAGACGCAAGGTACATGGGCCGCTCGAGCGCGCTTCTTCAGCGCCGCGATATTCGGTCCGATTTGGCGCGCCTGCGCAAGGAGTTCGTCTCCGCGCGGAAACTCGAAATCGTTGATCACATCGATCAGTAATAAGCACGTATGATGTGCATCCGGTGCACTCCCGTGGAGGTCGTGCTGCGCTCCAGGCTGGACTTTCACGGTGTTAACTCACAATGACGTGCTTTGGATGGAATAACTGATGCATATAGGAGATCGTCATTTGAGAAGAATATATTTGCTAGCAGAGATCGAAAATCAACATGCGACCCGGTGTCTCTTAATGCGTGGCACTCCCAAGCATGGTCTTAAAAATGGCTCCAAGACTCATGAATTCGTGGAGACGGGACGGTTTGCGAAGATACCGAGTCGCGCCGAGTCGAGCGGTATCCGCCCTGTCCTCAGGGGCATCGGACGAACTGAGCACCAGAACCGGCGAGGCGCCGCAAGCCGCGCTTTGACGTACGCATTCCAGGACTTCACGACCGGATCTCCTCGGCAGATTAAGATCCAGGATCAGGAGGTCGGGACACTTGCCGCTCTGTGCGTCAAGATAATGGACAAACTGTATTGCGCTCTCGCCATCTGATAAAACAATGAGCTCACCGTGAGTTCCATGCTCTTCCAGAGCCTCTCGGACCAACTCCACGTCTGCACGATTGTCCTCGATGAGAAGAATAGAGGCTAGCCTTCGGAGCGAAGTTGGCTCGGCCGCATCAATTGCGTGGGGTTGTAAAGTAAAACGTTGAACCCCTGCCGGGTTCGGATTCGACCCAGATTCTCCCGCCGATTCGTTGGACAATCCGTTCGCAAATGGCCAGGCCCATGCCGGACCCGGGATATTCCGAACTGCTGTGAAGACGCTTGAAGAGTCCAAAGATTTGCTCCTTATACTGGAGATCAATTCCGATACCATTGTCTTGCACGGAAAACAGCCACTCCGTTCCGCGCAACACAGCGGCCACGTGAATCCGTGGTGGCACGCTGGAGCGATAGCGAATGGCATTGCCAATGAGATTCTGAAAAAGCTGCTCTAATTGGAATTCGTGTAGGCGAAGGCTGGGTAGATCTGTTCTGGTGATTGAGGCTTCGCTCTCGTCGATCACGTGTCGAAGGTTCAACAGTGTCTTGTCGAGGAGCTCGCCCGCATCAATCTCTTCAGTCGCGTGCTTCCCCGGCATCGAAGCCTTTGTATACGCCCGCAAATCGCTTAAAAGTCGCTCCATACGCAAAGCGCCCTGGATCGTATAGCCGATATACTCGTCGCCTTTAGGTCCCAGCTTCCCCCCGAATGTTTTCTGAAGCAGTTCCCCGTATAGGGAGACCACCCGGAGCGGCTCCTGGAGGTCGTGCGAGGCCGAGTAGGCGAATTGCTGCAGGTCCTCATTAGACCGGGTAAGGGCCAGGTTGACCTCACGAAGCAGCTGCTCCTGCCGCTCGCGCTCGGTGATATCGCGGGCCACCTTCGAAGCTCCGATGATCGTGCCGGCCGAGTCTCGGATCGGCGAGACCGTTAAAGAGACCGTCAAGACCCTTCCGTCTTTGGTCCGCCGTTTCGTTTGGTAATGCTCCACGCGCTCACCCCGCCTGAGCCGGTCGATGATATCGGGGATTTCGTCAACTTTGTCCGGAGCGGCCAAAGTCGAAATATGCTTGCCTACAATCTCCTCAGTGCGGTAGCCGAAGATCCTTTCGGCACCCCGGTTCCAACTCCGGATGATACCGTCCAAGTCTTTGCTGATAATTGCGTCGTCAGACGACTCGACAATCGCCGCCAACCGGTTTTGCAGTTCAAACGTCTTTTTCCGTTCGGTAATGTCGAGGGTAACGCAACGGGTATGGACGAACTGCCCTTCTTTCCGATATACATTCGAGTGTACTGATACATCCCGAATTGACCCATCTCTACAACGAATCCGCGACTCATACGCATGTAACTCTTCATTGTTCTTCAATCGGCGAAGAATATCCTCGATGACAGGTCCATCTGCATGAAACTCTAAAATGCTGTGGCCGACGTATTCTTCGGGGGAATAGCCGAGGAGCGTCAACTCTGCTCTATTAGCCCAAAGGATGGTCCCGTCCTGTCCCACCCAATGCATCGCGACAGCAGCGTTCTCCACAAAGTCTCGCAACTCTACTTCTCGCTCCAGAGCGGCAATCACGCTGGCGGGCTGTACGTAAAGCGCCGACCCATTTTGATCAGCCTCGTCAGACATAGCAAAAGAAGCGTCGGATGGTGGTTTCGATCGCGAGATATCCATGAGTTTTCGCGCTTTACAAATCAGGATAACGCTCGGCACCGGCGATCCTGTGGTCCACCAGCACTGCGCAAGAAACTGCGCGTCGTCATACGGCCGGCATAGAAGGCCAACACATCGCGCCCACTTATCTAAGACATTCTGTCAGATCAAGTCTGAGTTACTTGCCCTAACGACTGAAATCCGATTGTTCAAATGTCTCAGATAGCTCTCGAACTCCCTTGTACACTGCGATCGCGCCGGCCGAATACAGCTCATCTTCGGTCCATCCCCCACTAGTCACGGCTATTGTTCTAACACCCGCTTTTCTGGCAGCCTCTACGTCCCACGGGGTGTCGCCCAAGGCGATTGCTTCAGGAGCGCGGACTTGCAATCGGTGCAGCGCTGCCTGAAAGATGTCCGGGTGAGGCTTTGACTTTCTGGCGTCGTCGCTCGCTGTTTCTTCTTCCACTAGATCTTCTATCTCCGCGACGCGTTTCAGCTTGCTCAAGTCTTCTTTATCTGCCGAAGTTGCTAGCGCAATTCGCAACCCAGCCTGGCGCATTTTCAGTAGGACGTCGCGCGCTCCCGGGAATGCCTTTATTCGATTGAAATACTGGTCATGAAACAATATCTTTCTAAACTTCTTGATCGGCTCTTCTAACTCAGGGAGCCGATCCCCAGGGACAAAGTGGGGAATTAGTTGATCTCCGCCCTTGCCGATTTGGTGCAAGATCTCATCTTGGGTAAACGTATAGCCGAAGTGCGCGAACGTTCGGACCCACGCCTCGGCGTGAAGCCCGTTGCTGTCCACCAATGTCCCGTCAATATCGCAGAGCACTGCCCTAAGCATGGCCGTCTAAGCAAATAAATCGGTGGGTCATTTTCCCTCCAATGAGCTCTGAATTTCCTGAATCATGCTGAGGTGGTGTTTTAGCGTGGGCAAGGTCTTTGCCGCGAACTCTTTGACATCCGAGTCACTCGCGCCGCCGGCAGCTTTTTCGAACGCCGCCACATCTTCCTTATGGTCGTCGACCATCATCTTGACGTATGCCTCATCAAAGCTCTTGCCAGAGAGCATCTTTAAATGAAGAGCCGATGTATCATTCGAAACGCCTTTACCGCTCGGGAGTTCGACGCCTTTTATTGCCGCAAGCTTAGTCAATTCCGCATTGGCCTTGCTGTGGTCGCGGACCATCCGATCACCAAACTGCTTCACCTTCTGATCCGAAGCCTTTTGAGCGGCCATGCGGCCCAGTTCCACTTCTGCCGTGCCGCCCTTGGCGGCAGATTTCAGAAAATCCGAGTCATCACTGGTCACCGCAGCGGCCGCTAAGAGCGCGGTACTCGCCACCATCACAACTCCAACCCTCCAACTTGTCATTGACAATAACTTCATTTCCCCTCCTTGTCGTTCGTTGGACCGTGGTTCGTCTTACTGGTTACGCTCTGACAACTACGAGCAGATCGCGACAGGGGACGATCTTAGTGGGAGCTTTCAACGATTGGCTCGAAGTGGCCCTCGACAGCAGTGTCTAAAAGAGCTCGCAGAAGGCTCGGCAGAGGTTCCATGAGTAAAGGACCATCGGCATGGGTAGCGCTGGCTGAAGCTCAAGCGCGCCGCATCTGATCGTCTGGGCACCCTCGAGGCGCTGGAATTTTCTGGCGCGTGGCATCTAAGGGAAGCTCGCTCAGGCGGGCTCTGGCCGCAGTCGGTCCAGAAGACCGCCGATTCGAGCATAAGGTTTCGATCGCCTCGCGGCGCGCGCTTAAACTCAGCACTCCCAGGCGCAAGAGCGTCGGCTGGAAGATGCGCGTGTGGCCCTGCGGCGGGGTGGGGACTCCACCATCTCGATCCGGAGCTTGAGTGTTTTCGCACTCGCAGGATGCGCAACTTCCATAGTCATCATCCAGACACAACGCTGTCAATCGCCGATTGTGTTGAGTTCTCCGACCGGAGAAGCACAGACTCGGCCTGTCCGATACGGGTGATGACATCATCAAAACAACCAGGGCCTAGCCGCTCTTGAATTTTTTCAATCTCGATAGTCAATCCCCATAACCCTAAGACGATTTTCAGATTCGGGAAGCGACGGCGAGCCTTGCGGCAGAGCGAGCGCGCGTGAGTAAGAGTAAATGGGGGCAGTGCGGACACGACTAGAACGTCAGCCTGACGTTGTTGCAAAATCTGCAACATCTCCTCCCTCATTCCAAGAGTAATTGCCTCCGTTTGGTATCCGGCTTGCCGCAACAAGTGCGCCAGCATGAGGCCGACCAGTTCGTCAGCTTCATCTGTCGCCGGTATGCAGACAAGTGAGGGCTGCGACGCTCGCGCAATGGCCAGATCGTCGGTTGCAGTCTGTTCCGCCAGATCTTCAATCAGCAGCTTGGTGCTCCGATAGATAAACTTCTCCCGTTCTTCATCAAGGGTATTCTCATGCCGATCCGATTCGGCTAACGAGAGAGCCGGGATCAGCAGCGAATCGTATAGTTCGCCGATCGTCCTTTCTTTTAAGTAATTCTCGGCAATCTCTCCGGCCTCGTCATCGTCCATGGCCAACAGTCGCTGGTAATAACCAGCTTCCGGCGGGAGCTCGACTTTTCCACCCAATAGAACACTTAAAAACTGCAGAGGCGGAACATATCGGCCGAGCACAAGAAGACAGACCGTCAGGGGCGTCGACAGTACTAGACCAACGGGCCCCCAGAGCAGAGTCCAGAAAGCCGCCGAAACCAAAATTGCCAGCGAGGAAATCCCCGTATGCGCTCCGTAGAGCCACGGCTCGACAGCAGTTGAGATCGTCAATTCGACCCCGGCAAACAATCCTAAGGTAAGCAGGGGCCTAGCCCAACCCTCAAATACAGCCAAGGCTAGTGCCAATGGGCAAAGTCCCGCTATCAGGGTGCCCACGTAAGGAATGAATCGTAAAAGCGCGGCTAATACACCCCAAAAGGAAGCGTTGGGCACACCGATCCCATAGAGACCCAAGCCGAGCAGTAGGCCGAAGGCTCCATTAACAATGAATTGTGTGAGAAGGTATCGACTGACCTTCTGAGCTGCCTCATCCAGTGCCGTGGTCATGACGCTCAGGTGTCCAGTGCCCACCAGTTGGATAAATCTGTTCCGGAGATCGCCGCGCTGTATCAGCATGAACAAAGCGAAGACAAGCACTACGGCAGCACCACCAAGCAAATGTACGAGCGATAAGCCAACATAGCCAGCGGAAGCCATCAGACCAGGGCGTTGACTCACGACCTCCACCTCAACAGGCGCGCCAGCGCCCGAGGGTTCTCTACGAGTGATTGTCCGGCCACCTTTTGGACGGCCGTTTCCGACGTTAGCACTAGACAGATCCCCGCTAAGCTGTTGAATGCTCGCCACGGCCGTTTCCAGCGCGGAACCCGCGGGGCTGCGCATCGCCTCAATTTTCTTATGAAGGTTGTTCTGGTATTGCGGGATCTTTACGATGATTTCACCTAATTGCGTCACTCCCAACCATGCGATTGCGATGAATATCGAGACGGCTAACGCCAGAACCAGCAGCACGGAAAAGATCCGTCCGAGCCTTAATTTTTCGACCCAGTGCACGGGAGGGGTTAAAAGGAAACTAAGAAGAAGCGCCAAAGCCAATGGCACAAGAAGCTCGCGGCCCAAATAAAGAGCCGCGACAGCCATCGTCATGGTGATCAGCGGCCTTAAACTTGAAAGCTCGGAAGTCTTCTTAGAGCGCACCGCGGAGGGTTGCATGGCTGATTCCTTCCCAGTTTTTTCTTGCGTTCTGGACGAACTCGTGCGAATTCAAACGCCGGACTGGCGAACGCATTTATTCCTCTCGCGCTTCCCCTGACAGACAGAGGCATTGAGGCGAGAAGTGGCACTGTAGTCGCTTCCCCCGCTCGAAACGCATCTCGTTCTGTACGGCCTCGAGGTTAGTGTCCAATACCAGTGACCAACCCTTCCCGCCTGGCCATCCCGGCAGCTTGAAATTGAATGAGGGTAGCCTTCCCCAAGTCGCCCCTTGCTGCTATCCGGCATCCATCTCGTTTCCCGCGCACGTTAGATGCGGCGGCGTCTGTTGATTTAAGCCGAGCCCCTGCAGCCAAGCCACGAATCAACTTGCCGATACCCCACAAGGCTCGACTTGCTACTAAGACGCTCTTTCGGCCTAAATGTGGACATGAAAGTCAGCGATTAGCGGGTGTTCACTTTGAACCGGTGCGGTTGGACCTTTCCTTGTCCGTCCCAGGCGGCCCCAATATCCGTCCGAGGACAAAACCGACGGCGGCAGCCAATAGGAGTCGAGGTGCCGTTGTGCGGGAAGCCGTTTTTGCCGCTATTGCAGTCACGAGTATATCTGGCGTTTCGGGCAACTCCATTACCGGCGCATCGGCTGTGGCGGCATCCGACAAAACGGTGGCCACCCGCGCAGGATCCTGAGCCGCTGCCACGGGTAAAAGAATGTTGACGCTGGTAGTCGATCCAACCCGCGCCGCCATCCTCATCGGCGCTTCTCTGGCTTGCACCACTGGCTGCAGTTTCATCGCCGTTTCGGACGGTTCAACGGCTTCTCGCTCCGCCGTAGCCTCGCCTTTCCTGGCACAAGCTTCAGTGTGCACCCGGATGAACTGCGCGCCGAAGAAGAAGATCTGCGCCGAGTAATAAATCCAGACGACAATCGCCACCAGCGATCCCGCCGCTCCGTAAGTGGAGTCGATGCTCGCCTTTCCGAGATACAGTCCAAGCAGGTGCTTGCCGATCGTGAACAGAAGCGCCGTGCCTACCGCGCCGACGCGCACGTCTCTCCACGAGATTTTGGCGGCCGGCACATATTTAAACATCAAGGCAAACAGCCCAGCTACGACAGTGAACGATACGACGAAGTTGATCACCTGCAGAATAAACGGCGGCAGGGGCGTAAGCTGCCCGAACGAGCGACCCATGTAAGCCAACCCGGCGCTTATGATCAGCAAGATCAAGAGGAGAAAGCCGACGGACAGCACCATACCAAACGAAAAAAGACGCTGTTTGACTATCCCCACGAATCCGGAAGCGCTTTGCCCTTCGACGTCCCACATGACATTGAGTGCATTCTGCAATTCTGTAAACACGCCTGAGGCTCCGAAGAGCACTGTGGCAAATGCCACTAGACTTGCAAACAAACCTGAAGCAGGTTTCTGTGCATTCCTGAGCAAGGTCTGCACCGTGTCAGCGCCTCGATCTCCGATCAACTCTCTGGCCTCGTTGATCAACGCATTCTGTGCGCTCTCGTGGCCGAACACGAGAGCAATTAGAGCGGTGACTAAGACAAGCAATGGCGCGAACGACAATATGCTGTAGAACGCAACGGAAGCGCCCAATCTAGGAGCTTCATGGTCACTCCACTTGACGTACGTTTCCTTGAGAAGCGAAAAGGCAAGCCGCGCGGACATCTTGCTCATGTAGATATCGCATCGGTAGAGCGAAACACCTCGTACATATACGTCAAAGAGTCGATCTTTGGCGATACACCGTTCGGTTAGTGCTTCTACCCGTGGTGGTGCACTTTGGTTTCCTGAGCGTGGAAGTTGTCCGTAGCATTCCCAGCGTGCCCAATGGCGTCCCGAGGACTCTACTTGTAGGACAACTATGTACCACCATCTGAAAAAACTGATGTACACCGTCAACGTCGGCACTCCGGACCCTCGTTTCGGCAACATGTTATTGGAGCAATTCGGCGGGGCCAATGGGGAATTGGCGGCGGCCATGCAATATTCCATACAAGGTCTGAACTGCGATGATCCCGAACGCAAGGACCTCCTTATGGACATCGGGACCGAGGAACTGAGCCATCTTGAGGTCGTGGGGACACTGGCGCGGATGCATTTGAAACCTATGAAGTCTGACCGGGACGCGGCGCATGCTGATCCTTTGATCGCGATTGCCGGGGGCGGCGGAGTGTCGCTGTTTAATTCCATGGGTGACGCCTGGACTGCCGACTACCTCAAGATCACTGGCGAACTGGACGTCGACCTACGAAGCAATATTGCCGCGGAAGCCAGGGCCAAAATCGTCTACGAACGTCTCATCGATTTCTGCGAGGATCCCGGAACCATCGATGCCTTGCAATTTCTAATGACGCGTGAAATCACACACATGAAGGCGTTTACTGCGGCGCTAGAAAGCTTGGGCAAACCGCCGCTTTCCATCGGCAGAATTCCACCCACACCGGAAGTTGTCAATCAGTACTTCAATGACTCGACCGGGGTTGGCGATCGCGGTGAACCCGATGCACGCGGAACGTGGAATCAGGGCGGTGAATGGGAGATGGTTGACGCCCCCGCATTCACGGACTTCGCCTCAGAGAAGGCCGGATCGCGGGCCTCAAACGGGCATAGTCCTCAGGGCGACAAGAAGAGCAAAGGCGTGCTGGTGAAGGCTTAGGAGTAATACAGAAAGGAAATATCATGGCTCATATAAGAGAATTGCTCATTGAGGAACTACAAGACCTTCTTCACGCCGAGATGCAATTGACGAAGGCGCTTCCCGCGATGGCGGCTGCCGCGCATCACCCGAAATTGAAGGAGGCTTTCGAGAAGCACCTTGAACAGACGAAAGGGCATGTCGAAAGACTGAATGAGGCATTCGAGCTTCTAGGAGTGCAGGCCCAACCAAAGCCTTGCAAGGCGATGCAGGGTCTGGTGGAAGAGGGTAAAGAGACCATTCAGGAGGGCAAGGAAAAGCAACAGCTCGCGGCGGACTTAGCGTTGATTACTGCCGCTCAAAAGGTTGAGCACTATGAAATCTCCGGCTATGGCACCGTTCGAACATTGGCGCGACAGATCAATGAAAGGGAAGTTGCAACTCTGCTCAGCCATACGCTTGGCGAAGAGGAAAGTGCGGATTTTCTATTGACGACCCTATCGAAACCGCTAATCCAACAAGCAAGCCTGGAAGACTACGGCGCCGCGCACGGAACGCCGAAAGTTAAGAAAGCTCACGCATCGCATTAACGTCCATCTCGGCTTGTGCATAAGTGCGGTCGGACGCACACTTGACCCCTTGTTCCACGAAGTAATTATTCGTTTTTTGATAGGCGGAATAATCGTTTCTGCCTTTGCAGTCGTGGGGAATGTGTTCAAGCCGAAAACGTTTGCGGGATTGTTTGGGGCAGCCCCGTCCGTCGCGCTTGCCACGTTGACCCTGACCGTCCATAAGGATGGTGCCGCATACGCCAGCGTCGAAGCACGATCGATGTTGGCCGGAGCCACCGCACTTCTTTTCTACAGCGTTTGCGTAGTCATTTTGCTCTTTCGGTATCGAGTGTCGGCCTTTGCCGCAACGCTCGTTTCGGTAGCTGGATGGCTGTGTGCTGCCTTAGGACTGTGGTTCGTCTCTCTAAAATAGGCCACCATGATCGTCAAAATTGATATCTCGGCCCTTCGTCAGATGCGGTGGCATGAATATGTCGTGCGGTTTGTATTTGGCGGAGCGGTAACGGTTGGTGCAGGACTTCTCGCGCGGAAGTTTGGTCCTGCGGTGGGTGGCCTATTTTTGGCGTTTCCAGCAATTTTTCCTGCCAGCGCCACCTTAATTGAAAAGCACGAACGAGAGAAAAAAGAGAGAAACGGATCGACCGGTGAACGGCGGGGACAATATGCTGCGGGGCTCGACGCGATCGGCGCCGCAATGGGAAGTGTCGGTTTGATCCTGTTCGCAGTCTTTGCTTGGGTGTCATTTCGGCATCATCCACCATGGATCGCCTTGACGGGTGCAACCTTCATTTGGCTGATCGCATCGACTGGCGTTTGGCATGCCCGACAAAGACTACGAACATGGTCGCGGCGAAGCCGAACTATGGAAAGAAGACAAGAGCGATGAAGAACTTAACGCAGTGCCCCAATCAATGGCGGGGTAAGAAATGTTTATGCAAGGTGATTATTGAGACCCCCAAGGGGCGACGCAACAAATTTGACTATGATCCCGACTATCAGCTTTTTGCGCTCGGTGGCCTGTTGCCGGAGGGACTAGCCTTCCCGTTCGACTTTGGTTTTATCCCATCTACGTTGGGTGACGATGGAGATCCTCTCGATGTCATGGTTCTAATGGATGAGCCGGCGCACGTAGGATGCCTGCTAGACGTACGACTCATCGGCGTCATCGAAGCAAAGCAAATAGAGGATGGCAAGAAAACGACCAACAATCGCTTGATAGGAGTGGCCGTACACTCTTACAGTCACGAGAATCTATCCTCGCTCAAGGAGGTGAATAGAGTCCTTCTGGATCAAGTCGAAGAGTTCTTCATCTCTTACAACAAGAGTAGAGGCAAGCAGTTTAAAGTCACGGGACGGCACGGCCGGAAACGGGCGGCCGAGTTGGTAACTCTCGGTATTAAAGCATTCAACAAGGAAGCAAAATGAATGAGTGCCGAACGCTGGTCAGTGCCGGGCATCTAATTTGCTCCTGCAAGAGGTCGCCCTAAGAGCCAGAATTCTCCCGAGGTATCTTCGGTCAGCGACATTATTCATACTCAAAAGAGCGTCTCAGGAGCAAGTAACATCATGTCCACCCAACTGCTACACCGAACCGCAGCCGCTATGGGAAAGGCAAAATCGCCGCGTGATAATGCGACCGCGACACAGCTGAATGTCGCTGCCATTGCTGAGATGGAGCGAGAAGCAACGGCTCGCCGTTCCTTCGGCGAACGCATGGGAGACGTGATAGCGGGCCACGCGGGGCGCCTGTGGTTTATCAGTGCACATGCGATTTGGTTTGGCGGCTGGATCTTTCTCAATGCCGGTTTGATACGCCGTATTCATCCTTTTGACCCCTTTCCCTATCAGTTCCTCACATTCGTTGTATCGCTGGAGGCTATCTTTTTGTCGCTGTTCATCCTAATGAGCCAGAATCGGGCTGGCAAGCAGGCCGATTCGCGTTCCCACCTTGATCTACAGATCAATCTTCTGGCAGAACAGGAATCCACAAAGATGCTGCAGATGCTTCAAAAGCTGTGCGAGCACCACAACCTAACCATCGCAGACGATCCGGAAGTCGAGCTATTAAAAAGCCCAACACAGCCAGAAATATTATTGAAAGAACTGAAAGAAACCCTACCGGAAAATTGCTGATGCGGCTGTTCTTGCTGGCCGTCATCACCTGGACGGCAAGCGCCCAACAGCCTTTTCTAACGGACGACGCCGATGTCACCGCGCTTCGGCATGTCCACATGGAGCTTCTGACTGAGCACGATTTGCTACAGCACAGCGCCTATCCGGCCCTTCGGCAGAACACGACTCGACTACAGGTTACCTACGGGCTCTTGAACGGGATGGAGATCGGTTTCGACGATCCGCTTCTATTTATCTATAACGACGATCCTGCCGGCGTTCCCAATGCGTTCGGCCTGGGTGACCTAGACCTGCAAATGAAATATAACCTTCGACAGGAGCGACAAAGTTCGCGCATGCCGGCGGTTTCACTAGGACTCTACATCGAACTGCCGACAGGCAATCCCGCGAATCAGCTCGGATCGGGAATTGCCGACTACTGGCTGAACGCCATCGCGCAAAAAAGAATTAACGATCGAATTACGCTCCGCGTGAATACCGGCCTTCTCTTTTCGGGTAACACCTTAACGGGCGTGATCGGCGTTAAGTCGACGCGTGGTGCAGTATTCACCGGCGCTTCCTCAGTCACCTACCAATTCAATAGACGTTGGCTATTGGGAGGCGAAATCGCGGGCGCACTCACCGATCAATTTGGCTTAGGTAAAGCACAGGTGCAGACACAGTTTGGCGCAAAGTACGCACTGCGGAAGTCACTCGGATTAGATTTCGCTATTACGGGTGGCCGATTCGAAGGAAGCCCGAGGGTCGGCGGAGCATTCGGAATTTCCGTGGACTTCTAAACGGCGGGCGCGACCATCTACGGACGACCCATTTCGGCTCTGGAATCACGAAACGAACTGGTCCCGGAACCTATGATTTCCCTTGGGCGGTAATCGCCAAAGCCAGCGCCAGAGGCACTTCAGGCGCTCGAAGTTCAACGCCATTCAAATCAAGGCAACCGCGGCAATTCGCGCGCTTCCGTCGCTGAATCGGTTCCAGGGTCAACTCCCAAGTAAGTAACGGACTCATGGTGCGCTAAGCCGGGCTGCTTGCTGTTTCGCATTGCAGCGACAAGATCCCCGCATCCAGAACCCCATTGCGAGACAGCCTTGAGCGCCTGGGTAAAGGGAACGTCTATTGGATGCACCCGATTCGCCGCGAGAACGTAGACAGCTCCGGCGAGAGGCGTCGGTATAGAAGGAACGAACACCGTAAGACTCCCGTCCTCCAGTTCTTCAATAACGAAGGCAGGCACGAGGGCATCTTCGATCTCAGCCAGTGCTGGCTTCCACGCCGTTTCCTGGGTGTTTCCGGCCATTTGTTGCGTCAGGCTTCGAAAAAGAGCGTAGCCAGGAATTTTCTGAAAGAGACCACGCTCCATTACCTCCCATGTCAACCGTCCGGTCGAAGTGGACACCGTGAGTCCTACAACGAAGCAGAAAATCAAAACCATAAGCAAAGCAAGGGCCTGAGCCCCTGGCATCCACTCCGGAAGCATCTTTGAGATAGGCTCCACTAAGCCCATCAGGGAACTCGCCACTTTTAGCAGCAATAAACCAGCCAGATAAACCGGGGCTATAACAAGCAGCCCGGCGAGCGATCTCTTGAGAACGAATGCGGCGTGTTTCTTCATGCCGAAGTCAGTCCTGTTTGGCCTCGAGCCGACGTCGATGGATCCGCACCACGATGCATCCGGGGCTCCCAACCTTTTGATGGCGGCGGCGACCAAGTCGATCTACAAAATGTGCGAGCCAGGCTGGTTTCACAAGCGCGGATGGTCTGCGTGCCGCGGATAGATCCGCCGTAACGCGAAGAGTTCATTAGTGCGCCAACGCCACACGAACAGCCCTCCGAATGCCAGCAGCATGAGCGAGAAAGTGCTCGCTTCGGGCACGTCAGCATCGGCAAGCGCGACGGTGACGCCCAGATTATTACTCACGACGTCCACGCCAAAGGGGTCGCCGATGAAGGCATCGTATCCCCGCTCGAAGCCATGCGTCGTGCCTTCCGCCGTGAGCGTATAGACATACGCCAACGTGTCACCCGTGTGAAGCAACCCGAGATCTACGTTCGTCGAGACGGAATCGATTCGCCATCTCACCCGGCTTTGTGGAAAGTCGAAATCTTCGTGAAGTGAAGCGAACAAGGGCCCATCCGTTCCGATCAATTCCATATCTGCGAAATTCAAGAGGTCACCGCCGGGGTCCGCGGGAATTTGCGTCTCAAATTCCCGCAAGCCGAATTCGAAACTGCCTCCCTTGGAAAAGCTGCCATCCGGATGCGTGATGACCGTGTCCACTCTGGCACTGGCCTGGGCGGTTTCGGTGGAACTGGGGTTGTCACGATTCGGAGGCACGCCCCACAACTCCACTTGCAACTCCGGGATCTGGAGGTGCAGCTTGATATCGACTGTGGGGCTGCCGTTATAGACGAACGTCTGCGTCCATAGAGACTGGGCGGCCAGTTGTCTCACGACACTCTGTCCTGAGTTACCGGGGCTGCCGAAGATGAGCTGGCTAACGCCGGTACCGCCATTGCCGTTCGATTCCGCGAGTGAGGAGGCAAATGCGCCGGAAATATTGGAGTGCGATGAGGGGTTGACGCCTACGGAGGAGATGTGCAGAAGTTCGGCGCTTTGTTTTGGATCGGGCGCGGTCCCAAACAACGGTTGAGAGTCCTGAAACACCGTGCTGCCCGGCAGAATGACCTCGCTCACATTGGCGGAGAGGTCGATTGGGCTGCCCACGACGCCGAACTGCAGGGTATCGGCGTGCAAGCTTCCACTGCAAGACGCTGAGATGAGAGCCGCCAACAGAGCGGCGAAGGAATTGCGATTGATCGTCATTTTAGTCACCTGCCCGCGTCCGCGAATAGCCGTAGACCCGGAAAATGGAATTGCCGCCGTACCGACGGCTAACAGTACATTCGCAATCTGAAGCGAAAACCGGTCATCCTTATTTCACGGCCGAGTGAAAACTATGACGCTGCGTGGTTGTACCAACGCAGCACTCGGAAAGCGCGCAGCGTGTTCCAGCGGCTTGCGCTGCCAACACCGGTCTCCATCTGCAACGGAACATATTCGGGATGAAGGAGATCGAGTGGCCAGCGTCCGTTCTGGTGGCGGCGCTCTATCACGGTTTCGATGGATTCGTCGACGCGTCTGTCGGGTTGGATTCCGGCATTCCGCAAATAGTCGAGGCCGCGCAGAACGTCGTAGTGCCAAAACGCCGGGAACGAGAAGCGGAGCCAGCGTTTGTTGATGACTTCGCCGGTTCGAAGTGAGCGGAACATGCGTCGCTCGAGCAGGTACTTCTCGGCCCTCCTACGGGCCTTCGTGACGGCCGCCGATTTGCGTCCTGCCCGTTCGTAGTCGAGCAGTCCTTCGAGCACGCAAATGGTCGTATGGAACGAAGAGCGCCGGCTTTTGGGTACTTCGCAGTTCCAGCCGCCGTCTGTGAGCTGTTCGCCGAGGAGTCGAGCGGCCAGCTCGTCGTTCGGTTCTTTGAAGTATGCGCCGAGACCGAGGATTCTGCCGTTGATGCAGGGTTCCGTTTCGCCGTCAAAGAAAGGCCGATTGTTGTACCACTTAAATACAAGCCGCTTGTCGACGCGGTCGATCATTTTGCGAGAAGCCTTGGCGGCGGGATCGAGACCGAGGTCTTTCAAGACGCCGAGGGTGTAGAGAGTGATCAGCAAGGCTCGGTCTTCCTTAGGCAGATCCGGGCGGAAGCGAGCCGGGGGCCGGCCCCAGGTGCCCGAAGGAGACTGGAGGGCGAGAAGTTGGGCTCCCCAGCCTTCGGATGCGACGCGGGACCGCTCGGCTGCAATCGCCTGAGGGGCTTCATCGGTGAGGTCCCGCATGACCTGCCAACGGATGGCCGGGTCGGAATCGAGGAGCCATTTGAGGTGTGCGGGCCGGGGCGCGTAATCATCCAGGCGCATCGGTCTGTTTATAGCAAGTGGTCTGTACGTTTTGAACGGGTGGACCGAACCGCGTTCGTATTGCCTCCTCTACGCGGGAGAACTAGGAGAAAGACGTCCCGGGCGAACTTGTCGGTCACTCGTCGATTGGAGCACGAATTGGTCAAGCTGGCGACTAATGTGCGTGCGTTATCCGAGAGCTGATCAGTTAGCTCAGTTAGCACCCTTTACTGCAACTACGGTCTCCGTTATGCGGACGTGAGCATCGGTGACGTGAAAACCGTACTTTTCAATGTCATCCAAACATTCGTCGGTATCTACGCCCGGCATCGGTTCTCCATCTCGGTGTAATTCCACCGTTTTAAACGCGCTCGAAGGGGCAAATTGCGACGGCAAATTGACTCCCGTCGCGTCTTCAGTACAACCAAACACGCGGCCTGGGCCTCTAAAAATGTGAATTTGCATATCCTGTATCTTCGATCAAGTTTAGCGCCTGAGAAACGCCTGGATTGATCCGCTGCCGGGTTCCGGCCTTAGACGGACCGCTGAGCGGCTCGGGGCGGTTTAGCTCCCGAGCCGAATCAGAGGATCGCCGATCCAGTTCACGAGTTCAGGCGAGATCGAAACGATCCAGGTTCATCACTTTGTTCCAGGCAGCCACGAAGTCCTTCATAAATGCCTGTTGTGAATCGGCACAAGCATAGAGTTCCGCGATTGCCCGAAGCTGGGAATTCGAACCGAAGATAAGGTCGAAGCGGGTGGCGGTCCACTTGATTTCGCCTGTCGCGAGATCGCGGCCCTCAAACACGCATGTCGTCGGTGGTGGAGGCCTGCCATTTGGTATTCATGTCGAGCAGGTTCGCGAAGAAATCAGAGGTCAGGGCTCCCGGCCGGCTGGTGAAGACGCCGTGGTTGGACTGCCCGGCGTTGGCGCCCAGGACGCGCAGGCCGCCGATGAGAACCGTCATCTCGGGGGCCGTCAGCGTCAGCAATTGAGCCCGATCCACCAACAACTCCTCCAGCGGTCTTTGTTGTCCGTTCCGTGTATAGTTTCGGAATCCGTCAACAGTGGGCTCCAGTACGGCGAACGAGAAAACATCGGTCTGGTCTTGCGAGGCATCCGCGCGTCCCGGCGAGAAAGCAACCTTCACGTCATGTCCGGCCCGTTTCGCAGCTTCCTCGACGGCAGTGCAGCCGCCCAAAACAATCAGGTCAGCAAGAGAGACCTTCTTGCCGGTGGTCTGCGAACTGTCGAATTCTTTCTGAATCGCTTCCAGCTTGGCCAGAACCTTTGCCAACTGAGTGGGCTGATTCACTTCCCAATTGTTTTGCGGCATCAGGCGAATGCGCGCCCCATTGGCTCCCCCGCGCTTATCGGAGCCACGAAACGTGGCAGCCGAAGCCCATGCTGTCGAGACCAGCTCGGAGATCGAGAGTCCGGATGCGAGGATCTTGGCCTTGAGAGCAGCGATGTCCTGCTCTCCGATGAGTTCGTGATCTACCGCGGGAATAGGATCTTGCCAGATCTGCGGCTCGGCCGGAACGAGCGGTCCAAGGTGCCGGATAATCGGCCCCATGTCGCGGTGCGTCAGTTTGTACCAGGCTTTGGCAAACGCGTCCGCGAACTCCTGCGGATTGTCATGGAAGCGCTTCGCGATGGGCGCATAATTCGGGTCCACCTTTAACGCGACGTCGGTGGTGAACATGATCGGTGCATGACGCTTGGATGGATCGTGGGCATCCGGAACCGTGCCCGCCGCGGTGCCGTTCTTCGGGGCCCACTGGTTGGCACCGGCTGGGCTCTTCACCAGCTCCCATTCATAGCCCAACAGATTTTCCAGGTAGTTGCTGTCCCACTTGATAGGGTTAGTGGTCCATGCGCCCTCCAATCCGCTGGTAATGGTATGTGCGCCATTGCCGCTGCCGTAAGTGTTTTTCCAGCCGAGGCCCTGCTCCTCGATGCCGGCGCCTTCGGGTTCAGGTCCAACATATTGGCCCGGATTGGCGGCGCCGTGGGCTTTGCCGAATGTGTGTCCACCGGCGATGAGCGCGAAGGTCTCCTCGTCATTCATCGCCATGCGGCCGAATGTCTCGCGAATATCTCGTGCGGCAGCGACCGGATCCGGGTTCCCATTGGGTCCTTCCGGATTCACGTAAATCAGGCCCATCTGTACCGCGCCAAGAGGGGTATCGAGCTGGCGATCGCCGGTGTAGCGCTCGTCTCCGAGCCACACGCCCTCAGGACCCCAGTAAATGTCTTCTCCCGGCTCCCAAACATCCTCGCGGCCGCCGCCGAAACCGAAGGTTTTCAAACCCATCGATTCCAGGGCAACGTTGCCGGCGAGAACCATGAGATCGGCCCAGGAGATTTTGCGGCCATACTTCTGCTTGATTGGCCAGAGTAAGCGGCGCGCTTTATCCAGGCTGGCATTGTCCGGCCAGCTATTCAGGGGAGCAAAACGCTGCGTGCCTGAGCCTGCTCCGCCGCGGCCGTCACCGATGCGGTAGGTACCCGCGCTGTGCCAAGCCATGCGAATGAAAAGCGGTCCGTAGTGGCCGTAGTCCGCCGGCCACCATGGCTGCGAGGTAGTCATCAAGGCATGGAGATCCTTAATTACTGCGTCGAGATCGAGGGTCTTGAATTCTTCGGCGTAGTCAAATTCCTTGTCCATCGGATTGGACAAAGAGGAGTGCTGATGCAGAATCCTGAGGTTCAATTGATTCGGCCACCACTCCGCATTGGTTCGAGGCGCCTTGTATCTCGGAGCGCCGTTCGAAAAAGGGCATTTGCTTTCGGATTGCGAGCTGTGCTCGATATGAGCGGCCCCTGGGGTCTGTCTTGTGGGGGTATCGATGTTATCCATGTTTGTTTGTCCTTGCAATTTAATTCGCGCAATCACCGCCCGATGTGTTTGGCGGCGAGCGGCCTTAACCTCGTATTCACACGCCTACGACACTGAACGGAAGGAACGCCGCGGAGCACATTTCTCGCAGAGCCCCCTAAAGATCAGTTCGCATTCGCGAAGAACCCGCTTGCCCAGAGAGCCTCGGGCAGGCGCCGGCACTTCGTACCAGTCCATGTCTTCCAAAACACCGCAGCGGTCGCAGATAAAGTGATGATGCCGCATGCCTTTCGCATCGAATCGCGCGGCGCGACCCTCGACGGCCACTTCACGAACCAGACCCACCTGGACCAAATCCCGCAGATTGTTATACATGGTCGCCCGGGAACAGCGCGGGTCCACACGATTCACGGCTTCGAAGATTTCCGCGGCCGTGGGGTGGCTGGGATGTTTCATTAAGAAAGCCATCACGGCGTAACGCTGGGGCGTGCAGCGCAACCCGCTGTCTCCCAACGATTGTTTGATGGCCTCAGGGTCCAACAAGTTTTTAGACTAAGTCTAATATGACAGTTTGTCAAGGGTTCACGCAGGGCTCTCTAAAATGGGCCGCTCAAACCGCGAACCAGCGTTCAGGGGTTAGACATCCGGCGCGCGTTCGTTCATCTCATTTCTCTGAGCAGAGTGGCGGAATCAGTCAGCACGGTGTCGCTCAGAAATTCCAGCGTCTGCAGCGCACGGTCGGCGGCGTCCGGATGCCCGGCTCCGCAGGCGTCGCGGACAACAATCGGCACAAACCCGAGGTCCGCCCCGTGGCGGGCCGTTATATCGATTCCGATTTCCATGGCGATCCCGGCAATCAGAAAGCTTTGCATGCCACAGTCCCGCAGCGCCATGTTGAGAGGCGTGCCTTCAAAAGCCGACATCGCCAATTTGTCGAAGATTGCCTCACTCGGACGAGGCTCCAGTTCCGGCACAATCTGAAATCCGGGGCTATCCCGCAGAAACCACGGCTGCACCTTTTCCGGATCGTCCACGCGCTGCCAGGCCATCGCCATCCGGTATTGAGCTGCGCCCATCAATTGCTTCGGCAGCGAAAGATGTCTGGTGTAAAAAACGCGCATACTCGCTTTGCGGGCTGCATCCAGGACCCCTTTCACTCGCGCCGCGACCGCAAGACCGTCTTTGACCTGACCGACGATTCCCACCTGCATGTCATAGACGATCAAGGCACAACGTTTCGGGTCTATGAGCTCGCGAAGAGAACCAGGAATTTCCAGACCATGTGTGGTTTTCATGTCACTTGATTTTCGTTGAACAGGCCGAAGAGGACATCGGCCGCGGATCGGGAGCGGTCCGCCCTACAAAACTAAGTGCCTCCTATAGGATCAGCTCAGGCCGCTGCCGGATTTCCAAACAGCCCTTGCCCGTAGGCAGCACCTTGCCCGGATTTAGCCGGCATTCCGGGTCGAACAGGCCTTTGAAGCGCTTCATCAGATCCAGCGTTTCCTCGGGAAAGAGATGCGCCATCATTTCCATCTTTTCCATCCCTACTCCGTGTTCGCCGGTAATGGAGCCGCCGACCGAGATGCAGTATTCCAGAATTTCGTCGCCAGCCTTCTGCGCCCGTTCCAAATCGCCAGGCTTGCGCGGATCGAAGGGCAGAATCGGATGCATGTTTCCGTCGCCGGCATGAAATACGTTACTGACCGCGATGCCGTATTTTTCGCCGATCTTCCCGATGGCTTCGAGCGTGTCGGCCACGCGTGTGCGCGGCACCACGCCATCTTGCACGTAGTAAGTCGGGCTGACGCGTCCAATCGCGCCGAACGCGTTCTTTCGGCCTTTCCATAAAAGCGCGCGTTCTTCTTCGGAATTCGCGACGCGCACATCACGTGCCCCGCACATCCGGCACACCTCGTCAATTCGGGCAATCTGCTCTTCCGTCTCTTCGATGAGGCCTTCTACTTCAATAAGCAGCACCGCCGCGGCGTCGAGCGGATAGCCAGCGTGCGTCGCGGCTTCCACCATGCGAATCATCGGCCCGTCGAGCATTTCGAGAGCCACCGGAACAATACCGCGTGAAGTCATGCTAGCGACCGTGTTGCCGGCCTCGCGCACCGAGTTGTAGATAGCCAGCATGGTGCGGATCGCTTCCGGCTTGCGCATCAGGCGCACGCCGATCTTGGTGACAAGCACCAAGGTGCCTTCCGAACCCGTGAGCAGGCCGCCCATATCGTATCCGGGCAAGTCCAATTCCGCTGCCCCGAATTGTGCCACCGTGAGATCCGGGAGCACGACTTCAAGACTCACCACGTGATTAGTGGTCACACCGTGCGCAAGCGTATGCGGCCCGCCCGCGTTTTCCGATACGTTGCCGCCGATGGTGCAGGCCCGTTGGCTTGAAGGGTCGGGCGCGTAGAAATAGCCGTACGGCTCGACCGCGAGTGATACGTCCAGATTAACTACTCCGGGCTCTACAACCGCGCGTTCATTCTCGATATCGATTTCGAGAATGCGGTTCATGCGCGCGAAGGAAATAATCATGCCCCCGGATCGCGCAATCGCTCCACCGCTAAGTCCCGTCCCTGCGCCGCGGCCCACGATAGCCAGATTATTCTCGCGCGCAACGCGTACGGCTGCGACAACCTGTTCCGTGCTGCGCGGAAAAACCACAACTTCCGGCAGGGCCTTATCGACGCCGCCGTCATATTCATAGAGTTTCAGGTCGGCCGGCTGCCACAAGACGCCTGCCTTGCCAAGCGCCGTTTCGAGCGCTGCCCGCACATCGGCCGCGATCGCCATGACTACAGCAAACTCTCGACGTATTGGGTCATATCGTCGCTCACCCAGTTCTCGGCATTGGCGAACTTCCGCTGGATGCGCCCGTCTTTGATAATGTATGTTTCTGGAAATTGGAAGGTTCCGTACCGCGTGCTCACATCCGCATTCGGATCGCGCGCCGTATCGAACTTGACGTGAACCCGGTCGAGAAAGGCCTTGTATTTCTGCTCGTTCTTGTCGATGCTGACCGCCACCACGACTACGCCATCCTTGGCAAATCTCTTCTGAAAGGCATCCAGTGATGGGATTTCCTGTATACAAGTGGGGCACCACGTGGCCCAGAAATTCAGCACCAGCACTTTGCCCCCAAAGGAAAGGGGCGTCACCGTTTTGCCCTGGTCCGTCGCAACGGAAAAGTTCGGGGCGCTGCCGCCCTCTTTCGCGGATGTATCGCGCAAACTGAAAACAATGATTCCCGCAAAGGCCACGCCCAAAATGGCAAGCAGAGCGCGCAAACTGTTATTGATCGTCACAGGGGTTCTTATTCCATTAAATTACATTGGCGCGCAGGATACGCAATTTCCGGCACAAGCGAGCCAGATACCGGGTCCGGGAGAGGGAGCGGCGGCACGAGCCGCCTGGCTCACGGATATTACGCGTTGGAGGCATGAGCGACTCATTCGCATTGGCTACCACGACGGGGAATACAAGCGGCCGGAACTCGCCTGGGCACAGCGTAACTTCGTAGCGCCGCAGGTGATGGTCGAGGAACGCTATCTGTACGATCCGCAAACCGGCAAATACACCGTCGACCGCTATCTGGACGATCTGGAAAAGCGCTATGGCGGCATTGACAGTGTCTTGCTCTGGCCGGTCTATCCGAATATCGGAATTGACAATCGTAGCCAGTGGGACCTGACCCGCGATCTGCCCGGCGGCGTTCCGGCACTTCGCGAAGTGATACGCGATTTTCATCGCCGCAACGTGAAAGTGTTTTTTCCGGCCATGCCGTGGGATGTAGGAACGCGCGATGTGGGAGTTCCCTACCCCGTAGCGACCGCGAAGCTGCTGGCCGACATAGGCGCGGATGGTATCAATGGAGACACGTTCGCCGGTCTGCCACGAACCTATCGCATGGCGTCGGATGAGACCGGACATCCCTTGGTGTTGCAGCCGGAACTGACCCCGCAAAGCGATGAGATGCTGATTTGGAATAACCAGAGCTGGGCATATTGGAAGTTTCCGTTTGAGCCGATGATCAGCAAGCTCAAATGGCTCGAGCCCCGCCACATGCTGGATGTCTGCGACCGCTGGGCCCGCGACAAGACCGACAATTTGCAGTTCGCCTTCTTCAACGGCGTAGGCTATGTGAGCTGGGAGAATATTTGGGGCATCTGGAACGGAATTACGCCGCGCGACGCCGAAGCGCTGCGGCGGGTGGCGGATGTGGAACGCACTTTTGCCAAATTGCTCGTCAGTGCGAAGTGGGAGCCCTACTATCCGGTGTCACCCTACGGTGTGTTCAGCACGAAGTTCCCCGGCGAGGGTGCGACGCTATGGACGATCGTGAATCGGAATGAATATGACGTGCGCGCCATGCAGTTGCCCGTTCCCGAAGCGGCTGGCACTCGATTTTACGATTTGTGGCATGGCCGCGAATTGAAGCCGCAGGGCATGACACTCTCCATCGACATCGAAGGACATGGCTTTGGCGCGGTTCTGGCCATTCCTAGCGCGGCGCAGTGGCCGGGACTCGATGGCTTTTTGAAGCGAATGCGCGAGCAATCGGAAAAGCTGCTGGCGAGTTTTTCGCATGAATGGCATTTTCTTCCGCAGCAAATTGTAGACATACCGGCAACACCCGCAACCTCCAAGCCCGCCGAAGACATGGTCCGCATTCCGGCGGGCGAGTTTGAATTCCAGGTAGCGGGCATCGAAATCGAAGGCGACAACTGGAGCGGGTTAGACGTGCAGTATCCCTGGGAAGATTCGCCGCGGCGGGCACACCACAAGACCCTTGAGATCAAGCCGTTTTACATCGATCGCTATCCGGTAACCAACGCCGCGTTCAAACACTTTCTCGACGCAACTCACTATCGGCCGGCCGACGACCACAATTTTCTGAAGGACTGGGTCCACGGAACCTTTCCTACAGGATGGGAGAAGCGCCCGGTGACGTGGGTATCGCTCGAAGATGCGCGCGCCTATGCGCACTGGGCCGGTAAACGCCTGCCGCATGAATGGGAATGGCAGTATGCGGCGCAGGGATCCGACGCAAGGCTCTATCCGTGGGGCAACAGCTGGGACGATGATGCCGTCCCCGAGCCATACCATGGACGCGATCTTCCTGGACCTTCCGACGTGGACGCGCATCCGCGCGGGGCAAGTCCGTTTGGAGTGATGGATTTGACAGGCAATGTCTGGCAATGGACCGATGAGTTCGTGGACCAGCACACCCGTGCAGCCATCTTACGCGGAGGTAGTTACTATAGACCGGACGGGTCGCGCTGGTACTTTCCCCAAGCAACCAAACTGAATGAGCATGGAAAATACCTTCTTATGGCGCCATCGAAGGACCGCGCCGGGACATTAGGCTTTCGCTGCGTCATAGACAGCATGGCGGGCATCCAATAGGGAGAAGCAAAGGAGAAGATGGTTATCACTCGAAAGGCCGAGTTTTCCGCTTCGCACGTGTGCCGGATCGATTCGCTGAGCGACGCCGAGAATCGGAAGCTATTTGGGGAAGAGGCGAACCCCAACGGCCACGGCCATAACTACATTCTCGAAGTGAGTATAGAAGGCTCCGTGGATCCGGTTACTGGAATGGTGATGAACCTGAAAGAGCTAAAAGACATCCTTGATGAAGAAATCGTGCAACCGATGGATCATCGGTTTCTCAATAAGGAAGTGCAGCCCTTCGATACCGTGATTCCGACCACCGCGAACCTGGCGCAGGAGATCTGGCGACGGCTCGAAAATCGCCTTACCGGAAGCAACACCACACTGGTTCGTGTGCGGGTTCACGAGACACCAGATTTGTACGTCGATGTGACCTCATGACGACCTTGACCCGCCGGTATCATTTCTCCGCTTCCCACCGCCTGGATTCCGCGGCATTGAGTCCAGCGGAAAACGAGCGCGTATTTGGTAAGTGCAACCATCCATTCGGGCACGGCCACGATTACGTTCTGGAGGTAACGGTCGCGGGAGAGCCGGATGCGGTTTCGGGCCTTATCGTACCCCTCTGGCGGATCGATGACCTGGTTGCGGACAAGATCCTGCGGCTTTTTCGTAATCGCTACATCAATTTGGATGTGGAGCTGTTCGCGCATTTGGTACCAACGACCGAAAACGTCACGCAGGTGGTGGCGGATTTGTTGAGGCAGAATTGGCGCGAACATATGGGGGAGAGTACGGCGCGGCCGGCGCGAGTGTGCGTTGAGGAAACCGGCCGAAACAGTTGCGCGATATGTCTAAATTAAAAGCGTCCGCGAAGAAAAGCCCGGTCATCGAGATCAAGCGAAAGCCGGAAGGCATCATCGCATCCCGTATGCGCGAAGTACTGGCGGAACTGGGCGAGGACACGGGGCGGGAAGGTCTTGTCAACACTCCGCAGCGCGTCGAAAAAGCGCTACGCTATCTCACCAGCGGGTATTCCGCCAACCTGGACCAGGTGGTCAACGGCGCGCTGTTCGACGTAAAGTACGACGAGGTAGTTATTGTACGCGACATCGAGTTTTTCAGCATGTGCGAGCATCACATGCTGCCGTTCTTCGGCAAAATTCATGTGGCATATCTGCCCGACAAGAGAGTAATCGGCTTGAGCAAGCTTCCGCGCATTGTCGACGTATTCGCCCGCCGGCTACAAATTCAGGAGAGGCTCACGCAGGAAGTGGCGGAAACAGTGCAGAAACTGATTCAACCAAAGGGTGTGGCGGTCATCTGCGAAGCGCGTCATTTCTGTATGATGATGCGCGGGGTGGAGAAGCAGCATTCTGGCGCCATCACGAGCGCAATGCTCGGCGCGTTTCGCGAGAATAAAGAAACCCGGAACGAGTTATTGTCGCTCATCGGCGGCCGTTCGCAGATCCTCTAGCGCTTCAAATAGCAGTCGCCCTTTTAAAAGGCACTCTTCGTATTCTTCTTCCGGAATAGAGTCGGCGACAATTCCGCCGCCCACTTGAATAGATGTGCGGCCATTTTGGACCAGCATGGTGCGAATTGCGATGTTCAAATCGCTGACTCCATTGAAGCCCAAATAACCGATCGCCCCCATGAAAACGCCACGCCGGACCGGCTCGAGTTCCTCAATTATTTCCATCGCCCGGATTTTGGGAGCACCGGTAATCGAGCCGCCGGGAAACGAGGCGCATATCAAATCCAGCACCGAGCGATCGGGCTCGAGGTCTCCCACGACTGTTGCGACCAGGTGATGGAGAGATGCGAAGCTTTCGAGGCGTGGAAAATCCTGCACGCGTATGCTGCCGGGGCGACAGACACGGCCGAGGTCGTTGCGCATCAGGTCCACAATCATGGCCAATTCGGCGCGGTTCTTGGCACTCGCCAGCAGCCACTGCCGCTGTGTCTGATCGTCCTGGGCGGTCGTACCGCGCCTAGCTGTTCCTTTAATGGGACAAGTCTCGACATTCTGACCTTGGACTCGAAGAAAGCGCTCGGGCGAAGCCGAAAGGATGGAGGTTTCGTCAAATTTGAGATAACCGGCGAACGGCGCGGGATTAATCGCCGTGAGGCGTTTGTATAGTTCCCAGGCCGACGCTTCGCCTACATCGGCGTAGAAACGCTGCGTGAGGTTAACTTGATAGACATCGCCCGCAAGGATGTATTCCTGAATGCGGCGAACGGCATCAAGATACACGTCTCGCGGGCAGCCAGCCCTCACGGCCGTGGCAAACCGAGTGGTTCGGCTGCTCGCATAAGAGCCTTGTCTCACTTGGGCTAGTTCCGAGAGCACCTCGTCGCGCGTTACGGAGCCTGGAACACCGGGATCGAAGCAGCTCAGATAGAGGCGTCCGTCGTGGCTCAGGATCAAAACCGCATTGTAGAAACGGAAATCGCAATCCGGCAGCCCCAGTTCGTCCACGGCACGATCGGGAATCTTTTCCAGCCGGCGGCCAAAGTCATAGGAAAAATATCCGATCGCGCCGCCTAAGAAAGGCGGCCGATGCTCCGCAGGCTCATTGCGAAAACGCCAGGTATTCAGCGCCTCTTCGACGACACGGAAACCGCCCGTAAGAAATGGCCGGAACGTAAGAAAGCTATATCCGCCAGTGCCCCGCGTCTCGAGCAGAGCCATTTGCGGGTGGGACGAGAAGTGCTCGGCAATATCGAGGAACGATACTCCGTCCGTGTCGATCTCTTCAAGGTTGACATCAACCATTTCTTTCGAAATAATTCCTCAGCATTTGCTTGCCATGCGTGGTCAGGAAGGATTCCGGATGAAACTGGACTCCTTCGAGTGCGTAGCTACGATGCCGAAGGCCCATGACGATACCGTCTTCGGTCGCAGCGGACACTTCCAGCTCCGGCGGCACCTTGGCGGGATCGACGATCAAGGAGTGGTAGCGGGCGACTTCGAGCGCCCCCGGTAGTCCTCCAAAAATGGTTTGGCCGTCGTGAAAGATAGTGGAAATCTTGCCATGAAATGGCAGCGGCGCCCGGACAGTCGTCCCGCCGAACACTTCGTTGATGCATTGATGACCGAGACAGACGCCCAAAATGCGCGCAGTCGGGCCGAGACGGCGGATGATCTCCTTCGAGATTCCGGCATGTTGGGGCACCCCCGGTCCAGGAGAAATTACGATGTGCGTGGGCGCACGCCGCACGATTTCCCCCACGGTTACTGCGTCGTTACGAAAAACCGCGACGTCGGGCGTGAGCTCGCGTAACGCTTGATACAGATTGTAAGTAAAAGAGTCGTAATTGTCGATCAGAAGAACGCTCACAACGGGCCGCGCCCCATGCTAGCATCGGGTCATGAGCGACCAAAGCCGCTTGTTCGACGCGGGTCCGGACCCGTTTGGCCGCATGTGGCGAGTACAGTTCCGCTGGCTGCAGACGGGTATTTCGATCCGGCACGCCGACACCGTGGATGTCAAATTTTTTGTTACTCCCGAAGGGGGGGAACCGGAAGAAAAGGTCATTGCTCTACCGCACGCAGTCCTTCTCGAGATCACGAAGGAGAGTGGTCAGAAGCTCTCCGATCCCTTATGCCTGCGCCTGGCTGCGGCTCACCTGAAGCGCATGATTGAAACTTCCGAAGATATGGACAAGGTTCTGGTAACGGTGTCGCGCCGCGAGCTCCTGGAGCACGATCGGCAATTCCACGGTGTAACAGTTTAGGATCATCGCCAATCCATCCCAAGTGAGCGGCGGCGAAAGTGAAAACGGAGTAAACTGGCGGATCCCTATCGCTTAGCAGAGAGGTCTATTATTTTATGGTCAGTTGTCCTAAATGTGACGCTTCCATCGACGTGGAAGAAGAAGAACTGGATGAGGGAGACGTCCTTTCCTGTGATGAGTGCGGAGCGTCTCTGACGGTCGCCGGCGTCAATCCCGTTGAACTTGCCTCGGAAGACGATAAGGACGAGGAAGACGACGACTTCGATTTCGACGAGGACGAAGAAGACGGGGACGAAGAAGAAGAAAAAGAAGAGGAAGAGGACTGGCATTAGGCTTTTTGCTTCTGTCGCGCTTGCCTCTCTATTCTGCTTTGGCCTATTAGGGCAGACTCCGATACCGGATAGCGGATCCTCCAGGAATTCTTCCTGGAACCGCTCGATTGAAGGTACGGTGCTTAGCTCCGATGGAGCACCGGTTGCGGGAGCGATCGTTCAGATCAAGGACGCGAAGACTTTACAGGTTCGATCTTACATTGCGCAGAAAGACGGAAAGTATCAGTTCTGGGGTCTCAGCAATGATGTCAACTACGAGCTACGTGCCATAGCTGGCGGGCTCACAAGCAAGACCAAAACCGTCAGCGTCTTCAACAGCCGCCGCAAAGTAATCCTCGACCTCAAGTTGACGAAAAAGTTTAAGCCCTGAAAGGAAGTGCCTAAGTGAAGCACGCCGAGATTCTGGCCAGGATCAAAGAACTGGCGGTAGTGCCGATTATTCGTACGCCGGATAGCAAGAGCGCATTGGCTGCGGTGGAAGCGGTACGCGAGGGCGGCATCGACTGCGTTGAAATTACCATGACGGTGGCGGGCGCCCTGAAGGCGATCGAGACGATCGCGGACCGTTACGGTGACCAGGTATTGTTGGGCGCGGGGACGGTGCTAGATCCGGAAACAGCGCGCGCCTGTCATCTGGCGGGCGCTCAGTTCTTTGTCACGCCCAGCTTGAACTTGCGAACGATTGAAATGGCACACCGCTACAGCCGGCCTATTTTTCCTGGCGGGCTTACCCCCACCGAAGTACTGACCGCCTGGGAGGCCGGCGCGGACGGCGTGAAAGTTTTCCCTTGCAATGCGTTGGGCGGTGCGAAATATATCAAATCGCTGAAGGCGCCCTTTCCGCAAATCGATCTGATTCCCACGGGTGGAGTGAACCTGGAGACAGTGGCCGAATTTCTTACGGCTGGCTCGACGGCGGTCGGGGTGGGCAGTGAACTGGTGGATGCTGCCTCGGTCAAATCGGGCAACTATCAGGCCGTATCCGACAGATCCCGGAAGTTTCGCGAAATCGTCGCTTCGGTCCGGGCGAAAAGCGCCTAGTATCGGGCGATTCCCGGGTCGACTTCCCGGCTCCAGCGGTCGATGCCGCCAGCCACGCTGTAGCAATTTTCGAGACCCCGGTCGCGTAACCAGACGACCACCTGCAGGCTGCGGACGCCATGGTGGCAGAGCACAAACAAATCACCGGTTTCAGCAAGCCTTTCCAGCCGTTGAAATGCGGCCGGTACGGACGACATCGGGATATACTCGGCCCGATTCAAGTGTGCCAGCGCACACTCGTCCGGTTCGCGAACGTCTATTAAAACCGTTTTATTGCTTTCACTTAGCCGGTTTTTTGCGTCTGTTGGGCTAATTTCCCAAGCGGGTTGCATTTATTGCTTTCAGTTTAGCTGTATCCCTGGATTATCGCCCCGGGATAGGCGTCGATTTTTAGGTACTGGACCAGTCAAACCGGCGATTTCGTCGGAAATGGCACATCGCCGTGCCATACTGAAGGCCTCAGAATTCACTTGGCATGACTCAGCTTGGCGAAGCAATCTCGCGCTATCACAAGCTCGTCGAGCAGGCGGGTTTTGGCGACTCCGCCTGGCCTGAACAGCTTCAGGAGCGGATGCGGCAGCTCCACTTGACCGAGTCGGGGCGACTTGTCGCTCCAATACTGCGCCCGCATTTCATTTCCCGGCGGCAACTCGACACGCTAGACCGCGTGACGAATCACCTGGCCGAAATTCTGGATCGTATCGAAGAGATCGCCCTCGCCTCTCCGCAGCTGTTGAATCGTTTGCAGATGTTGCCGGCGGAGAAGATGCTGGCCGCAATTCCCTCGGGCTACTCCCGTTTCAGCGTGACGTCTTCGATGGACGCAGCGGTGCGAAATGGATCGCTCTGCATGCAAGGGCTGGACGTGTGCAAGCCGGTGGGCTTTGCGTACTCAGGTCTGTTGGCCGATTTGTTCCTGGAATTGCCTATTGTGAAGGAATTCAAGCGGGGCCGTTACAAGCTTTCGAAAATTGGGGGCTCGAAACATCTCACCACCGCCATTCACGAGGCTTGGCGGGAATTTGAAAGGAAATCGCGGCAAGGGACTCGTGCGAACGGGCACCGCCCGGCAAAACCCGCAATTGCGGTTCTGCAGATCGGGCAGGAGAACGGAGCATCCGCGACGAGCCAGGGATTGCTGCTGGCCGAATCGCTCAACCAGCAGGGGGGCGTGGCGCGGCTCGTTTCTCCAGAACAATTGGAGTATTCGGATGGCAGGCTGCGCGCGGGGGACTACGTCATCGACGTGGTTTACCGCCTGTTGCTGACGCGCGAATTCCTCGCTCGTTTCGATCTTTCGCACCCACTCTTGCGAGCTTATCGCGATGGCGCGGTCTGTGTCGTAAACAGCTTCCGCTCGGAATTTGCCCAGCGGCGTTCCTTGTTCGACCTATTGACCGACGACTCGGTCACAACACACTTACCCGCCGCCGATCGTAAGTTCATCCGGGCATTCGTGCCCTGGACTCGCATCGTCAGCGCACGCAAGACTGTACACGAGGATCAGGAAATTGACTTGCCGGCGTTCATTCTCGATCGGCGCGAGCATCTGGTGTTGCTGCCGAGCGACGACACGCCGGACCAACGTATTTTCAAAGGGAACGAAATGACGCAGACTGCGTGGGAGCGCGCGGTACGCGTCGCCTTACGTTCACCGTATGTCGTACAAGAACGCCACTCGGTAAGCCGTGAAACATTCCCCGTGTATCAGTACGGCGAATTCAAAATGAAAGAGACCGAGGTGACGGTCCACCCGCACGTTTTCAACGGCCGGATGCACGGAGCCTCAGCCATTCTCAATACCAGCTCAAATGGATCGGCTACTCACCTAGCGGTAGCTCCGGTGCTCCTGCTCGAGGAAAGCTGATCGCCTCCCGTGCTGCGCTGGCTACCGCCCGCGAGTGTAGATCCTATAAAAGCGTTACGTTGCAGTTGATTTCAGGCGGCAACTTCGAGCGATTCATCGTCCGTCGTTTCGCCAGCTGCGTGCAAGCGGTCGATCGTTTCCTGACAACCTATGCAATAGGCTGCCCACGGGACCGCCTTCAAACGTTTCTCCGGTATTTCCTCATCACACCGCAGACAGACGCCAAGGGTTCCGTCGTCGGCCCGATTGAGCGCCTTCTGCACGTCCTTTAAGAGCCGCGATTCTCGATCGAGATTGCGAATCGCTACTTCCCGGTTGAGCTGCTGCTGCAGCCGGTCAAACTCTTCCGCCGCGTTCTCGATGAGTATTTCGTCCCGGTCCGAACTGCCTGCGAGAAGCTCCTTACGCTTCGCCTCGAGCACCCGCCGGACATCCTCCAACTTTGCTTTCGACATTTATTATTCTTTCTCCAATCCCTATCGCCGCTCTCAGAGCGGCTTGTGCGCTATACCCTAACTAAATTAGGCCTACGCATCAAATCCGTGCATACACAGATGCATGCCGGTTCGCCAAAGTTGCAAAGCCTCATGGGGGCGCACCTACAGTTTCCGGGATAGTTACCCGATGAGAATTGCAGGGAAGAGCCTCGCCACAAATGACCCGAGCGGCGTTCTGGGTATTCGTTAGTCTGTTAACCGTTTGCTCGTCCGGCGTCTGCGCCGAGGTGACGGGCCAAATCATTCTGCAGAAGAAGTTGACACGGCCAGTAGTGGCCCCGGCCGTTTACAACCTTCGAGGCGGGACGGTGGAAAGCGGCCGATCTGTCTCGCCGAGCGCGAATCCATTTGCGCGGGTGGCAGTTTGGCTGGAGTCCGACCGGCCGGAAAGCGTCACGCCTATTACAGCGACAATCGAACAACGTAATCGCCGCTTCGAGCCGGAACTAGTCATTGTGCCAAAAGGCTCGTCGATAGAATTTCCCAACCTGGATCTGGTATTCCACAACATTTTCTCGCTGTCGGCGACGCGCGCATTCGACCTCGGTTACTACCCGAAAGGGCAAACCCGGCAGGTAAAATTCCCACGCACAGGCGTGGTGCAGGTCTATTGTCACGTGCATTCCAATATGTACGCGGCGGTCGTGGTAGTTCCGAACCGCTGGGCCGGCCAGCCGGCAAGCGATGGCACTTTCGAATGGCCCGATGTCCCGGCGGGGAAATACCGGCTGATGGCATGGCAACGCTTCGGCGGACTGTACGTCCGCGAGTTGGCAATCGAGGACGGCCCGGTGCATATTGCTATGACGATTCCAGAAGAGGAGCCGGATAAGCCGTGATCCTGGGGCGCCTATCTCTGACGGCGCGGGCCTTTCTGTTCTCGTTCGTGCCGGTTTGTCTGGTGCTGTCAGCGTGCTTTCTCATTCTGAGCGCGGTCATTGATAGAAAGATACGGCGCGATCTGCAAGAGGCGCTCGAATCCTCGGACGCCTTGCTGAACCGAGCAGCCGCGGAATATTCGCATCGGACCGGGCAATTAGTGGCCGCACTAACGGAGAGTGCGGGCCTGAAAGCCGCTATTGGACTGCTGGCGGAAGCGGGGCGCGATCCCACCGTTCGCGGGCAGGTCCGGACGACGATCGAAGCCCAATTGCGCGAATTGCATACTCTGACCGCTTATGATCTATTGGCAATTTCCGATTGGCACGGGCAAACTGTCGCTCTGGTGGCTTTTCCGGAAATGACTGCTCTCCCTGAGACTCGTCTATCAGACACGTCGCTGCCGGTGTTCCCGCGCCATCCGACTTTGGCTTCTCTGGGAGGCGTTTTGTATCAGTTGCAAACTGTTCCCATTGAGCTAGGCGGTGACAGCGTCGGCGCGCTCACTGTAGGTGCACGCTTCGATTTGGGGCAATATCCATTGGCAGGGCAGGCGGTGCTCCTCGAAGGGAATACGGTCATTCGATCGACATTTCCACCCGAATGGAGTGGATCGATCCAAAAACAGGTTCAAAAGCGGTGCAGCCATACTACCTCCGGATGCGAAATTTCGGTCAAGGGAGAGACTTACGTGGTCTCGCCGCTGCAGGCATCGCAGACCGGCGATGGTTATCGGCTCCTGGGATTTCGCTCGCTCGACGGCCCCCTGCGTGAATTTCGCGTTGGCTTTGTGCGGATCCTTCTGGAAGTCGGACTGGCGGGCATTGTTCTGGCGTTAGTCGCTACACTGCTCACCTCCCGCTCCGTTTCGCAACCTTTACGTCAACTGGTGGCGCAACTGCGCGAGAGCGGACGGGCAGGGGAACTACCGGCACAGTTAAATGCGGGAAAAGGGGCTTTCGAGCTGAATCTTCTTGCCGAGTCTTTCAATCACGTGGCCGACGCCGAAAGACGGTCCCGCGAAGAACTCCAAGCGGCCAAGGAGGCGGCGGAATCCGCCAACCGCGCCAAAAGCGAGTTTCTCACCAACATCAGTCATGAACTTCGCACACCGATGAATGGCGTATTGGGAATGACGGATTTGCTTCTCGATACCAAGCTCGACGAAGAGCAACAAGATTACACCGTGACGGCGCGCCAATCCGCGCAAGCCCTACTCGTGATCATTAACGACATCTTGGATTTCACACAGATTGAAGCGGGGACGTTGACGGTGGCGGAAAGCAGTTTCGATCTACGGACCACGGTCGGCGAGGTGATGGATGCTTTGCGGCCAGTTGCCGGGAAAAAGGCGATACGTCTGGCATTGTCGTATCCGTCCGACGCGCCGAGCCGATTCCTCGGCGACCCCGTAAGAATCCGGCAAGTCTTGATCGCACTCGGCGGTAACGCACTCAAGTTCACCGAACACGGCTATGTACACTTGCGCGTCTCCTGCCGCGAACAAATCCCCAGCCACGCGAGCATAACGCTCGCCGTCGAAGACAGCGGCGTCGGCATATCCGAAGACAAGCTTCCGATTATCTTCGAGCGGTTTACGCAGGCGGACGGATCGATAACGCGCCGTCACGGCGGCGTCGGCATCGGCCTCACAATCGCCAAGCGGCTGGCCGATTTGATGGGCGGCACGCTAACGGTCGAAAGCCGGCTCGGCGTCGGCTCAATTTTCAAGTTATCGCTGACGTTTCCATTGGTCTCTCCATCTTCATCGGCCGATTGCGTGACGCTAGCAGGGAGCACGGAAGCATGAGTCGCTTAAGCGCTGTGTGGGTCGCGATCGTCCTCAGCTTTGGAGGATGGGTCGCAAATGCTCAGGAAGCGGAGGCCGGATTCTCAGTCCCGCTTGAATTCAGTGGCGACCTGCTCTACGGAAACTTGCCGAAAAGTGGAGGCAACGCGCCGTCTTTCTCTCCTGGCTTTCGAGCCAGTCTCTATCCAACCCTCCAACTCAACTCGCATTGGTTCGCGTATTCGGCTTTGGATATTCAATCATCGTCTTTGTATGGATATGAGAGCGAACCGGACGACGACCGCCCGGTCCAATTCCACGCGCTTCAGGCCTTTGTCGGCTATCACACAATGGTTCGAAACGTGTCGATCGTAGTCAAGGCAGGACAGCTTGCCTCGGCATTCGGAACCTTCCCATTGCAGTATGACGATGCGAAAACGCTATTTCCGAATCCGCCTCCAAGCTATATTGCGGCTCTTCCTCTTCGACCCGATCAACTTGCGTGCGGTGTGCGCGACCTTCATTCCGCGCAATACCACTATGACGTTGATTTCGGCTGCGGCGGATCGAAAACTGAGTCTTACGGCCTGCGTCCTCTCACTCTGTATGGGCTGCCTGGAGCAGAAATCGATGTATCGCTGGGGCGCGTCGACGCCCGCTTCCAGATGACGAACAGCTCGCCAGCGAATCCTCAGGGGCTCACGTCGCCTAGCCAGTTTGCGCAGTGGGCCGCGGGTGGAGGTTATACGTTCGGGTCCGGACTTCACGTCGGGGTCTCCAGTTTTCGCGGCCCGTATCTGGATCGGTCGCTCGAGCCCCTGCTACCTTCCGGGAGAGTCTCCGATTTTCTTGCTACCGGTTCCGGCATAGACGCGCAATGGGCGCGCGGATGGTGGTCCGTAGCGGGCGAGTGGCAGCGATTCACATTCGACCTTCCCGGTTTTGCGAAATCTCCGAGCGAGCAGGCAGCGTATGCCGAGTTGAAAAGAATCGTGACACCGAGAATCTATCTTGCGGCCCGCGCCTCAACGCTGCGTTTTCCCTGGATTGAAGACAACTCCGGAAGCCGCATCGAGCATGGCGCAATACCGCAGCGCGTCTTTGAATTCGGCTTCGGATTCCGGCCGAATAATCATCAGCTGCTCAAGGCTTCTTACAAGCGCACAGCGCTCTCTACTACTCACGGGGAGGAGGATAACGTACTGGCGCTACAGCTCGTTACCTCCGTTACTGCATTGACCCGTGCTTTTCGCTAAAGCACCACAAAGGGCCGCGGCTTCACTAGATACGCCGACTCGAACATGATAAGCTCTGTCTTCGCGGATCGAAGTCTCGTGTGGCTGACAGCGTGTCGCGCATATTCTTGCTTTGCATTGCCGCCTGCGTTGCACCGCTAGCCCCAGCCAGCGGTCTGAAGCCATTTACCCTCGAGGTACGGCTGACCACACACCTTGCCAGCTATTCTCCCGCCGGCTCGGCCTTTCGATGCGTAGTGATCCGGCATCTCGAATCCAATGGAAAGATAATTATCCCGCGAGGGTCAGTCATTTCGGGCAGCGTAAAGCAAGCGAAAGCGGTCGGTTTGGGGATCGTTCGGGAGCGCGCAATGATGGAGTTAAGCTTCGCCGACTATCGCACGCCGGATGGTCAGACATTCCCGCTGCATGCCAAGCTGGCGTCGATCGATAATTCGCGGGAACGCGTCACACGGTCCGGGCAGATTCGTGGCGTCGTGGCGGCTAACGATCCAAATCGTTTCCTCTTTGGAATTTGGGTGCGCCCCTCCATGAACCAGTTTTCCCGTTGCTTGATCGGTCTCACCGGCGTGAGCAATCAGATTTGGTCCAAGTTCGAGATGGGACCCATCGGTGCGGCCGCGCTCCTGGCGTTGCGCTATAAGATGTTCCCGCTCGCTGAGCCGGAGATTCATCTGCCTCCCGGAACCGACATGAAGTTAGTTGTCAATCTGCCGGCGCCGCCGGGTACGGAAGTTGCTGCCCCGCCCGCGCCCCAAATTGTCCCGGAGGTGGCGGACTGGATTCGACAAGAGCCCTTTGCGACCGAGAGGGCGAATGGGCGGCCGGCTTCGGACATTATCAACGTGGCCTTCCTCGGCTCCGAGCAGGATTTGCAGGAGGCCTTTTTAGCCGCCGGCTGGTATCGCGCCGATCCGGCGACGATCCGGAATTATTCGCGCATGTTCGGCGCATTCAATTCCATGCGCGAATACGCGAGTGCTCCCGTCTCGACGTTGCTCTACCGCGACGTCACTCCGGCCCTGGTTTTCGAGAAATCGCTTAACAACATCGCGAAGCGGCATCATGTGCGAATCTGGCAGGCGGGCTCGATCGACGGACAGACGCTATGGCTGGGCGCGGCCACTCACGACACCGGAATCGGGTTCAGTGTTCGCGGAGCCAGCTTCACCCACAAGATCGATAAGCAAATCGATTTAGAGAGAACGAAGGTTGTAACGGATCTCGTATTTGCGGGTTGTGCGGAGGCTTCGACGCAAGTGGAGCGTCCGCATCTTGAGTCATCAGACAGCAAGGAGGCTTTGATAACTGACGGCGCCGTCGCGGTTCTCGATTTGCAGCCATGCGCACCGGCTCGCGATTCCGAGGACTCATCTGCGCCCGTCCTGTCGCGCAACAAGTTCAAACAAGTCACGAGACGTTTTGTCCTGGAGACAAGAAATTATATCTTGCGGGAGAATGTTTACTACTGGGGTTTCCGCTTGGCCGAGCAGCAGTGGGTCAAACACACTTCCGAAAAGCGCGAGTAGCGGATCAATAAGGAATCTTCTTGATCGCGCGAGCCCATTCTTCAAACGGCTCGCCACCGCAATCCGGCAGTACACAATAACCAGGAATGGACCGCGCCTCCGGCGTCAGAATCAATTCGTCGTAAATATGCGCGTCGTCAAAGCCTGCGGCAGCGGCCGCCCGGCGCGACCTCGAAAAGTAGAAGACCTTGGGCCGCGCCCAATACACCGCGCCAAGGCACATCGGACAAGGTTCGCAACTCGCATATAGCTCGCATCCGCGAAGCTGAAAAGTACCGAGTTCCTGGCAAGCCGCTCGGATGGCGACCACTTCGGCGTGCGCGGTGGGATCGTTAGTCGCCGCGACCGAGTTGACCCCACTCGCGACGAGCTGGTTCTCCCTGACCACTAATGCCCCGAACGGCCCGCCGTGTCCGGAGCGCACATTGCTCACCGCCAGGTCGATGGCCCGCCGCATCCAACGCTCCTTCTCAGTTTCCATGACGCCCTTCCCAATGTAGAGTAAGCAAACTGTGTTCATCCGGTACTGATTTCCAGACTATTGGTTGCATACCTCCGCCCGGTGCGCTACAACTATGGAGGTCCGGAATCGCCGGAAAGGAGACATATGAAAGGCTTTAGACAATTCATACTCCGTGGAAATGTGGTTGACCTTGCGGTCGGTGTGGTGATGGGAGCGGCCTTTGGAACGGTGGTTAGCGCGTTGGTAAAGGACTTTCTGACGCCGCTCATTGCCGCCATCGCAGGCAAGCCTGACTTCTCCGCCCTGGGATTCGAGATCAACGGGACCAAATTCCCGATCGGCGATTTCATCAACGCCGTGGTTTCTTTTTTGCTCATCGCCGCCGCAATCTATTTCTTCGTCGTCTTGCCGGTAAACACGCTGATAGCGCGTGTGAAGCGCGGCGAAGCTCCGCACGACCCGACCTCGAAGAAATGCTCCGAATGCCTGAGTGACATACCAATCGCCGCGCGTAAATGCGCCTTCTGCACTTCGGTTGTTGCCTAGCCGTGGCTTTGCCGCAGGCTACAATGTCTCTTCATGTCACAGTTGCTCGCCGGTAAGACCGCGCTTGTGTTGGGCGTAGCGAACAAATGGAGTCTTGCCTACGCCATTTCCGCCGCCTTTGTTCGTGAAGGTGCATCGCTCATTCTTACCTATCAAGGCGAAAGGCAGCGCCAGACGGTTGAAGATCTGGGTACGGAGCTTCATGCTTCAAAAATCCTCCCCTGCGACGTAACGAAGCAGGAGGAAGTGGATCAACTTGTTTCTGAACTAGAGAAGACGACGCCGTCAGTGGAAGCCTTGGTGCATAGTATCGCGTTCGCCAATCGCGAAGATCTCAGCCGGCCTTTCCTTGAAACGGGTCGTGATGGTTTTCTATTAGCGCAGGAGGTAAGTGCCTATTCGCTTGTGACAATATCTCGAGCGATTGTTCCACTTATGACGAATGGCGGTTCTGTAACTGCGCTAACTTACCTTGGGTCGACGCGGGTAGTTCAAAACTATAACGTGATGGGAGTTGCGAAGGCCTCTCTCGAAGCCTCCATGCGTTATCTTGCCAGCGATCTGGGCCCGAAAAACATTCGTGTGAATGCCATCTCCGCTGGTCCCGTGAAAACCGCTTCCGCCCGCGCTATCAAGGACTTTTCGAAGGTTTTGGATGGCGTGGCAGCGCTGGCGCCCCTTCGCAGAAACACGGATCCCGCCGAAGTTGCCGACACGGCGGTCTTCCTGGCAAGCGATCTTGGGCGCGGTGTTACAGGAAACATAGTATATGTCGATGGGGGTTTCCAGATTATCGGCCTGGGTTTAGGTGCCTAACAACTGTTCTAGTCGTTCGTCTCAATTGACAGCGATTTTCCCGCTTCACTATTCTAGTTATTTCGATTCGCGGACCCTGGAGACCAGTCCGCGACATTCTTACCGGCTTCGTCTCCTTTGTCCAAACATATGATTCAAGTTCAGGGTCTATCGAAGAAGTACGCGCGCCATGTCGCAGTAAACAACATCTCGTTTTCCGTTGAGAAAGGCGACATAGTAGGTTTTCTTGGCCCCAATGGCGCTGGAAAAACTACGACTATGCGCATCTTGACGTGCTTCATGCCGCCAACCGAAGGTACCGTCACTGTTTCCGGATTCGACGTATTCGAAGAGTCGTTTGAGGTGAAAAAGCATATCGGATACTTGCCGGAAGCCCCCCCACTCTATCCGGAGATGACGGTCTCCGACTATCTGAATTTTGTAGCGCGCTTGAAAAATGTTCCTTCAAGCGAAATCAAGTCGCGAACGCAGCAAGTGATGGAACGATGCGCGGTGGCCGATGAAAGCGGAAAGCTGATTTCCAAATTGTCGAAAGGATATCGGCAGCGCGTGGGACTCGCTCAGGCCATCATCCACAACCCGGACGTTCTTATACTCGACGAACCTACCTCCGGTCTCGACCCCAAACAGATCAACGAAACACGCGAGTTGATCAAGAGTCTTGCCGGCGAACACACCATTATTCTCAGCACACATATCCTCCCCGAGGTCGAAGCGGTTTGCGAAAAGGTCATCATCATTAACAAGGGCAAACTGGTCGCAACCGATTCCGTCGAGAATTTGAAGAACCGGGCCGGGGTCGCGGGTGCGATTCAGGTACAGGTGGATACCGCCGGAGAGGCCGATGGCTGGGCAGTTCATCAACGTTTGGAACAAGTGTCCGGCGTCAGCAAGGTGGTCGATCGTCCCTCGCCGAGCGATCGCTTCATTTTTGAAGTGGAGAGTCTGCAGGGCATAAACGCGCGGTCCGACGTGGCACGAGCCATCGTACACGCGGGATGGAACCTGCTCGAGCTTAAATCGACCAGCCTCACCCTCGAAGAAGTCTTCCTCGAATTGACCGGCTCGCCTTCTCAGCCGGCGCCGATCGAGGTCGCGGCCGAAGGAAGCGTGCAATGAGAAACATCTGGACCATCTGCCGGCGCGAGCTTTACTCTTATTTTGTTTCGCCGATCGCCTGGGTATTGCTCGCCATTTTTGCTTTCCTGAGCGGCGTGTTCACGTACATCATCAGTGCCAGCTTCGCTCGGGCCTCACTCGAAGGCCAAATGAGCGGGCAATCCATGCCCATGAACCTGAATGAACAGGTCATCGCTCCTCTCTTTTCGAACATCGCCGTGGTGGGACTATTTCTGATTCCGCTCATCAGCATGCGCTTGTTTGCGGAAGAGAAACGCCAGGGAACGATCGAATTGTTGATTACATCGCCGCTGCACGATCTCGAGATCGTAATCGGCAAATGGCTATCCGCGGTACTGATGTACGGGGCGCTGCTGGCAATCCTGCTGGTGGATTTCTCTTTCTTGTTCATCTACGGCAACCCCGACTGGAAGCCCGTGGTTAGTGGATTCGTCGGTGTTCTGCTGCAGGGCGCATGCCTCCTGGCTTTCGGCACCTTCATTTCCACCCTGACTCGCAATCAGATCGTGGCGGGCGCCATAGGATTTGGACTCGCGCTTGTTCTGTGGATACTAAACTGGACCACTTCGTTCGGCAATACCGTTTTGATCCAGGTCTTGAACTATCTCTCAATCGTCAGCCACATGGATAGTTTTTCCCGTGGTGTGATCGATACGAAAGACCTGGTCTACTATCTCTCGATGATTTTCCTTGGCTTATTCTTAACGGCTCGGTCGCTCGAGTCGCTGCGGTGGAGGGCATAACATGGCCGATCAAGAACCGATTTCGCGAAAGAGTACCATCGCCGCCCGTCAGGCGCGCTTCGGCGCCACCGCCTCTCTCTACACGATCGTTGTAATCGCCGTCCTGGTGCTGGTGAACTGGCTGGGCCAGCGATTCAATAAGACGATCGACACTACCAGCAACAAGCGCTTCACGCTGTCGCAAGAAACTGAGAAAGTTGTCGGCGGCCTCAAAGAGCCAGCCACCATCGCTTATTTCGACAAGGCCAGCGGCTTCGAACAGGCGCGCGGCATTCTGGATCGCTATAAAAATCTCTCCTCGAAGATCAAGATCCAGTACGTCGATTATCAAAAGCAGCCTACTGTGGCGAAAGCCTACGGGTTGCGCTTCCCCGGCACGGCCTATGTCGAAATTGGCACCAGGCGCGAAGAAGCAAAGTCACTCAATGAGGAGGGCATTACCGGCGCATTTCTCAAGGATCTGAAGGGCGTGCGCAAAGTATGCATCGTGAGCGGCAGCCAGGAGCATGCCCTCGATCAGACCGACGGCAACGGTCTTTCGAAATTCAAGACGTTGCTCGAGCGCGACAATTACCAGGTTCAGTCCGTGACTTTGATCGACAAGACCGCCGTTCCGAACGATTGCAACGTGGTTCTGGTGGCTGGCCCGCAGGCCGATTACACGGCTAACGTAGTGACCGCGCTCAAGACCTATGTGGAAGGCGGCGGACGGGTAATGTTTCTACTCGATCCCCCGCTCGATTTCGGTCGCGAACACATTTCCGACAATCCGGGCCTTTCGAAGCTGCTTGAAGACTGGGGTGTCACGGGCGATAAAGACCTCGTACTCGAAGAAAATCCGATGGGTCAGCTCTTCGGTTTCGGTCCAGAAATCCCGCTCGTTTCGAGCTATGAATCGCATCCGATCGTCAGCGATCTGAAGAACACGTTCACTGGTTTCCCGGTAGCGCGTTCGCTCTCCATAAAGAATACGGACAAGAGCACGGTCGCCAAGCTGTTTTCGACGTCGGATCGCGCAATTGCCACAACCAAGCTGACGACCAATGAGGTGAATCCCTCGGATCCGACGAATAAGAAGGGTCCGTTCACACTCGGTGCGGCGGGCACTTACAATACCGGCAAACCAAACAATCCCGGACGATTTGTTGTTATCGGTAGTTCTGGATTCCTTACGAATGGAATGATCGGATTTCAGGGGAATCGTGATCTTGCCGTTAACGCGGTCAACTGGCTTTCATCGGATGAAGATCTGATCTCGATCCGGCCGAAGGAAGCGGAGGACCGGCGCCTCAACGCTACACAGCGGCAGATGAACGTTTTCGCCTATACCGATTTGCTCGCGATTCCGCTGATGGTGATCGTGGCCGGCGTCTCGATCTTTCTGAAACGGCGATAGCCATGCAGACTACCAAACTCGTAATAGCAGCCGTGCTTCTGGCTGCGCTGAGCGGAGCCGTGTGGTGGGCCAAGCGCCACCCGCAGAGCGACACCTCGACAACGACTCCCGCGAGCCCCACGGTTGTCAATATTCCGGATGCCTCGATCGACAGCATCGCGATCCAGAAGAAGGACGCAAATGCAATTACTCTGGAACGCAAGAACGGCAAATGGGCGATCACGGCTCCGGCAGCGTTCCCTGCCGATCAGGACGTCGCCGGCAGTGTAGTAACTTCACTGAGTCCGGTGACGGCCGATAGCGTGGTGGAGGATAAGCCCACCGATGTAAGCAAATACGGCCTCAACGCTCCGAGCCTGACCGTGACTGTCCACGAGAAGAAGGGTAAATCCGACGAAATCAGTTTCGGCGACGATGTCCCCGCCGGTTCGCTAGTCTATGCTCAGCATAAAGGCGACCCGAAAGTCTATACGCTGTCGTCTTCGATAAAAACGTCGCTCGACAAAAGCGTCAATGACCTTCGCGACAAGCGCCTGTTGACATTCGACACGACTCAGTTGACTCGTATCGAACTCGCATCCGCAAAGACCGACTCGGAATTCGGCAAGAACAGCCAGAACGAGTGGGCTATTGTCAAGCCCGAACCCTATCGCGCTGACAATTTCCAGGTTGAGGAATTGCTGCGCAAGCTATCGGACGCCAAGATGGATCTTTCGGGCAGCGCTGACGATGCCCAAAAAGCCACTGCCGCTTATGCCACCGGCACGCCCGTCCGGACAGTAAAGCTCACCGATTCTTCCGGAACGCAATCGCTCGATGTCCGCAAGGTGAAAGACGACTACTACGCCAAAAGCAGCGTGGTGGCGGGTGTCTTCAAAGTCTCTTCGGATCTGGGCAAAGAGGTTGAGAAATCTCTTGAAGATTTCCGGAATAAGAAGATTTTCGATTTCGGGTTCAGCGACCCAACCCGCCTCGAAGTCCAGCAGGGCGCGAGCACCAAGACGCTGGTACGTAGCGGAACCGATTGGAAGCTGAATGGCCAAAATCAGGATACGGGCTCCGTTCAGGCTTGGATCGACAAACTGCGCGATCTTTCGGCAGCCAAGTTTGTCACTACCGGCTTTACGTCACCAGAGGCCACCGTCACCGTAGTATCGAATGATGGCAAGCGCACCGAGAAAGTCGACTTTGCCAAGACCGCGGACGGCTACATAGCCCGGCGCGCCAACCAGCCGGGCCTCTACCAGCTCGACGCCAAGCCGGTAAACGATATGCTGGAAGCTAGTCGCGCTATCAAGCCGGCCGCTTCAGGCAAGAAATAAAGGCTGGGCAGGCGCGCCCTCCATGTCTGCCCTGAATACCGATCTCTATGAACTTACGATGGCGGCCGGGTATTTTGCGGCCCAAAAGACCGGCGATGTCGCCACCTTTGAGCTTTCCGTCCGCCGCCTGCCGCCAGCGCGGAATTTTCTGATTGCCGCCGGTCTCGAACAAGCTGTCGAATACCTTCTGCATCTCAGGTTCGAGAACGACGAGATTGACTATCTACGCTCGCTTGCGCAGTTTAAGAACGCGCCACCCGAATTTTTCGACTATCTCGCGGGGCTGCGCTTCACCGGTGATTTATTTGCATTGCCGGAAGGAACGCCGGTGTTCGCCAACGAACCCGTTGCGATTGTGCGAGCGCCCATCATTGAAGCGCAGCTAGTCGAGACATATCTTCTCTCGACGTTCGTGTTCCAGACCATGGTCGCTTCAAAAGCGGCGCGTTGCGTGCTCGCCGGTGAGGGCCGCCCGATCGTTGAGTTCGGAAGCCGCCGCGCTCATTCCCCGGCCGCCGGCGTGTTGGCAGGGCGCGCAGCGTTCATAGGCGGTTGCAGCGGCACCAGCAATACCGAAGCGGGCATGCGCTTCGGCATCCCGGTGTTCGGCACCGCTGCGCATTCCTGGACCATGGCGTTCCGCGACGAGGAAGAATCGTTTCGAGCGCTACAAAATTTGCTCGGCGAGTCTAGTGTATTTCTAATCGACACCTATGACACCCTGGAAGGCGCGCGGCTCGCCGCGCGGCTGGGCAAACCGGTATGGGGCGTTCGGCTCGACAGCGGTGACCTGGTCGAACTCTCGAAACAGGTGCGCCGCATTTTGGACGACGCCGGTCTTGGAGATGCGAAGATTTTTGCGACGAGCGATCTCAACGAATATCGCGTAGCGGAATTGATTCGCGCCGGGGCGCCGCTCGATGCGTTTGGGGTTGGCACGCAACTTGCTACTTCCGGCGATGCGCCGTCGCTTTCTGCGGTATATAAGCTGGTCGAGCTGAAAGATGGCGGCGGCCAGATCTTCACCGCCAAATTCAGCGACGACAAAAGCACGCTGCCCGGCGCAAAGCAGATCTACCGCTATGCGGACCACGATATTCTGGCGCTCTACAGCGAATGTAATGACGAGTTTCAAGGCGAACCCCTGCTGCGGCCTATTGTTATCGGTGGCCAACGGCTGGAACAGCCGCACGCCATCGACAAAACCAAAGAGTATGCTGCGAAATCGATCGGCGCGCTGCCGGAGCGATTGCGCTCGCTCGAAGAAGCGGAGCCGTATCCGGTAGAGATCAGCCCGCGTCTGCTCGCCATTGCCGAAGATCTCCGCCGCGAGTTCCAACCCGCACGATAATTAAGGGTGACGGTTTTTTTTGATGTCGACACGCAGTTGGATTTTCTCTACCCGGCCGGAGCTTTGTCCGTCCCCGGCGCAGAAAAAATCGTCCCCGCGCTTGCCCGGCTGACTCGCTTCGCGGCGGACAACCGGATTCAAATCGTCTCGACGGCCGATGCGCATTCGGAAGACGATCCCGAGTTCAAGGCCTGGAAGCCGCATTGTGTCGTTGGAACAGCGGGCCAGCAGAGAGCGGCTGCCACGTTGCTGAACCAGCCAGCCGTGCTCACCAGCGCGCCCGGAGCGCGTGTGGCGGATGCCGCTCAAATCATCGTGGAGAAACAAAACGTCGATTGTTTTACCAACCCGAACCTGCGCCCGCTTCTGGAGCGCTTGGGCGCGACGCGATACGTGGTCTACGGAGTAGTGTCGGAAGTCTGTGTGCGTTACGCCGCATTCGGTCTTCTTGAAACAGGCGCCCGGGTAGAGATCGTTACCGACGCAATCAAGGCTATAGACGATGGCAAAGAATGGGAGACCGTCGAGCGTTTTCAATCGCAAGGTGGCTGGCTCACCACGGTGGACAGGGCTTTGGCCACGGCTCTGCTACCCTAAAGAGTTCTAACCGGCTGCAAAACTGCTTGGCACCGGCCCTTTTCTGATGCCGGCTCGGGTGAGCGAGACATACGTTCTGCGGACCTACCCGTTCCGGGAGTCGGACCTGATCGTAAGTTTTTTCACCCGCGACCAAGGCAAGCTGCGCGGCGTGGCGAGAAGGGCGCGCAAACCGAAAAACAGTTTCGGCTCCGGCCTGGAACGGCTGTCGCTAGTGAACCTATCGTATTCGCAGAAGGAAACACGGGAACTGGTCAACTTAAATTCTTGCGATTTGCTGCAATCGCAATTCGATCTGCTCGACGATTTCGATACTAGCGTGGCTCTCGACTACCTGGCCGAAATCAGCGACCATCTGTTGCCGCCGCATGAGCCGAATGAGCGCTTCTTTCGATTGCTCGCGACGGTTCTCGATTTCATGCACCAGCGCGCGCCCGGCGCAGCTTGGACGGCAGTCACCTATTTCTCGCTCTGGGCGACGCGGCTTTCCGGGTTTCTGCCGGATTTGGAACATCACCCCGACCGCAATCTTTCCGCGTCCTCGCGCGAATTGGCGGCCGGCATGCTGCGCCAGCACATCGCGGAACTGCCGCCGCGAACGTGGAACAAAGATACGGCACTTGACTTGCGGCGACTGCTAATACGCCAGATGGAAGAACACGTGGAGCGCCACTTCCACACTCCCGCTCTGCTCGAAGCTCTCTAAACGCATGGATAGTTTTCAAGACACAGTCTTCAAACTGAAGCAATATTGGGCCAGCCGTGGCGCCATTATTCAGGAGCCGTACGATCTCGAAGTCGGCGCCGGCACCATGGCCCCGGAAACGTTTCTACGCGTGCTTGGTCCCAAACCCTACAAGGTCGCGTACGTGCAGCCCAGCCGGCGCCCCGCTGATGGTCGCTACGGCGAAAATCCAAATCGGCTCTACAAGCACCAGCAGCTTCAAGTGATTCTGAAGCCCACCCCCGACGACGTGCTGGATCAATACTTGGGAAGCCTGAAGGCCATCGGTATCGATCTGCGCAAGCACGACATCAAGTTTGAAGAAGACAACTGGGAAGCGCCGACGCTGGGCGCCTGGGGCGTCGGCTGGCAGGTAATGCTTGACGGTCTCGAAATTACGCAGTTCACGTACTTTCAGCAGTGCGGAGGCATGGACCTGGATTTAGTGCCCGCCGAACTCACCTACGGACTCGAGCGCATTGTGGCGTTTCTGCAAAATGTCGAGAGCGTCTATGACATTGAGTGGGCGCCGGGGTTCAAGTATCGGGACGTTCGACTGGCGGATGAAGAACAATTCTCGGTTTACAACTTCGAAATGGCCGATATAGACAGGCTATGGCTCTTGTTCGGCGAGCATGAAAAGGAATGCGCCGGATTGCTGGCGCGCTTCAAGCCGGAGAACCGTCGCTTTCCGGTGTTGGCCGCCTACGATCAGGTTTTGAAGTGCTCCCACCTGTTCAATTTGCTCGATGCCCGCGGGGCCATCAGCGTCACCGAGCGCGTTGGCGTGATCGGGCGCGTACGCAAACTAGCGGTCGGGGTAGCGGAAGCGTGGGCTACGCAGCAAGCCGAGGCTGTCACCTGATGCCGTATTTTTTGCTTGAGATCGGTGTCGAAGAGGTTCCGGATTGGATGATCGAACCGGCGCTCACGGATCTGCGCACCCGCTGGCAGGCGGCTTTTGGCGCCTTTGAATGCGATGCACTCATTACAGACGCGACTCCGCGCCGCCTCGTTTTGTTGGCGAAGAACCTGGCCGAACAGGCTCCCGACGTGGAATCCGTGGTACAAGGCCCCTACCTTTCGGCCGGCAAACAGGCGGCCGAAGGCTTCGCACGCAAGTGGAATACTTCCATCAATGCGCTCGCAACCATCGCAAGACACGAAGGGAGAGCGCTACATCTTCCATCAGCTAGTGAAGGGGCAGACCGCCAAAGAAGCCCTCGCAGCGAAACTACCCGAGGTGATTACGGGCATCGCATGGCCAAAAAGCATGTATTGGACCGGCAAGGGCGGCGTGCGTTTCATCCGGCCGATACGGTGGATTGTCGCGTTACTCGAAGCGGAGACCGTGCCGTTCGAAGTCGCCGGGGTTCGATCCGGCAATACCACACGCGGGCATCGCATTCTGGGCTCGAAAGATCCGCTACCAATTGCCGTCGCGAACTATCTCGACGCGCTGCGCGCGAACTTCGTGATCGTGCACGCCGAGGAACGCAAGCGGCGCATCGAAGAGCAGCTTGGCCCAGGCGTGCAAAAAGACGATGATCTGCTCAAGACTCTGGTCTATCTGACCGAATATCCAACGGCGATTCGCGGCAGCTTCGATCCCTCGTATCTGGAGCTGCCGCGAGAAATTCTCTCAACCGTGATGCGCCATCACCAGCGTTATTTTTCAGTTCTGAAAGAACACGGCTCGCTTGCCCCTGAATTCGTTGCAGTAACGAATACCGATGGCGACCCGGATGGGCTTATCCGGCAGGGTAATGAGCGGGTCTTGCGCGCGCGATTCAATGATGCGCGCTTCTTCTGGCAGGTCGATCAACAGAAGAAACTCTCCGAGCGTGTGCCCGATCTTGCCAAGGTCACGTTTCAAGCCAAGCTCGGCAGCTATAAGGACAAGACGGAACGCGTCGTACGGCTGGCGGTACAGATCGATCCCAATTTTCCGCCGGCAGCCGGACTACTCGCAAAATGCGACCTCACTACCGACATGGTGAAAGAGTTTCCCGAATTGCAGGGTATCGTCGGCGGTTTGTATGCCAAAGCCCAAGGCGAAAACGAAGCTGTGTGGCAAGCCATCTATGACCAGTACAAGCCGGTCGGCATGGACGATACGATCCCCCGAACGATCGAAGGACAAGTACTATCGCTCGCCGACAAGCTGGACACGCTGCGCGAATGCTTCCGTGTCGGAATGGTTCCCACCGGCTCCAGAGATCCTTTTGCATTGCGGCGCGCCGCACAGGGTGTCGTCAAGATTCTATTTGAAGGCAATGTTTCCTTCAAATTGAAGGAAGAGCCCGCGCTGCAGTCATTCTTATTGGAGCGGATTCAGTTCTACTTCCGCGACACACGTGGCTACGCTTACGACGAAGTCAATGCCGCGATAGCGCCAGCCCTCGGAACTCTGCCGGATTTGGCCGAGCGGGCCGAGGCCGTCCATCATGTGCGGTCAACGAGCGATTTCGAGCCGCTCGCTGCCAGTTTTAAGCGCATCAAGAACATTTTGAAACAAGCGGGCGTCGATTCGGCGGCTCAACCGGACCCCAATTTACTCTCCCCAGGACCCGAAAAGCAGCTCTATAACGAATTGGGGCGTGTGCGCAGCGAGATGGATACGAAGTCTACGTACAGCGAAAAACTGATCGCAATTTCCTCGCTTCGGCCGCATGTGGATTTGTTCTTCGATAAAATTCTAGTGAACGATCCTGATCCGGCGATCCGGCGGAACCGTCTGGCTTTGCTACATGGCCTGTTGACCGAGTTTTCCACCATCGCGGACTTTTCCGAAATCGTAACGCAAGGCGTAGGAGACAAAACTTAGAAATGAAGAAACATGTGTATTCGTTTGGCGGAGGCTCGGCCGACGGCGACGGCAAGATGCGGGACGTGCTTGGCGGTAAGGGCGCGGGCCTTGCCGAGATGAGCAAGGCCGGCGTTCCGGTGCCTCCAGGCTTTACGATCTCGACCGAGGTCTGTAACCTCTTCTTCGAAAACAAGAACAAAGTACCCAAAGAAGTGGACGAGCAGATCCAGGAGGCCCTCGCCAAGCTTGAAGCACAAATGGGCAAGAAGCTCGGCGGCGTCGACGATCCGCTGCTGCTCAGCGTCCGCTCCGGCGCGAAATTCTCCATGCCGGGCATGATGAACACGATTCTCAATCTCGGCTTGAACGACAAGACCACCGAGGGACTGGCGCGCAAGACCGGAAATCCGCGCTTTGCCTATGATTGCTACCGCCGCTTCATCCAGATGTTTGGTGAGGTCGCGCTGCATATCGACATGGCGAAGTTCGACCACATCTTCGATGCGCGTAAAGCAAAGATCAAAGCGAAGCTCGATACCGATCTCACCGCCGAAGACTTGCAGGCGGTAATCGCAGATTACAAGACGCTGGTGAAGAAAGAAACTGGCAAGCAGTTTCCGCAGAACGCGCTCGAACAACTGAATCTTTCTCGCGACGCGGTCTTCAATTCCTGGAATACACCCAAAGCCATTTACTACCGCCGCATGGAGAAGATTCCGGATTCGATCGGGACCGCCGCCAACGTGCAGGCCATGGTTTTCGGCAACATGGGTGATCGTTCGGGCACAGGCGTCGGATTCACGCGTAATCCTTCGACTGGCGAAAAGGTCTTTTACGGCGAATTTCTTGTAAACGCGCAAGGCGAAGATGTGGTGGCCGGAATTCGCACCCCGCAGCCCATCGCGGAACTCGAGCAAGTGATGCCGGAAGCCTATCGGCAGCTCCGCGAAATCACGACAAGCCTCGAAAAGCATTACCGGGACATGCAGGACTTCGAATTTACTATCGAAGAAGGCACGCTCTACATGCTGCAGACGCGCAATGGCAAGCGCACGGGCCCGGCCGCTGTACGCGCCGCAGTCGAAATGGTAGAGGAAGGGCTGATCTCGAAGAAGGAAGCGGTGCAGCGCGTCGCGCCGAACCAGCTCGATCAACTTTTGCATCCTGTACTCGATCCGGCTATGCGGAAGGGTCTGCAAAAAATTGCCACCGGTTTACCGGCATCGCCGGGTGCCGCCGTAGGCCGGGCGGCTTTCTCTTCTGAAGATGCTGTAGAAATGTCTGCCAAGGGCCCGGTCGTGCTCGTCCGCAAGGAAACTACTCCTGACGATATCCACGGGATGGACGTTTCGAGAGGCATTTTGACTGCAGTGGGCGGGCTTACCAGCCACGCGGCGGTGGTAGCACGCGGCATGGGCCGGCCTTGTGTAGTCGGCGCGTCGTCCATCTCGGTCGATGAAGCAAAGAAGCTCGCCACGATTCTCTTCGAAGGCAAGAAGCTAGTCCTTAAAGAGGGAGACTGGATCTCGCTCGACGGCACGCTCGGGGAAGTCTATCTCGGCCAGTGTAAGACCAACGAGCCCGATCCGAAATCTCACGACTTCGCCGTATTCATGGGCTGGGCGGACGAATTCCGCGGCAAGTTCGGTGTACGGGCGAACGCTGATATTCCCCGTGACGCCAATCAGGCGCGTTTGTTTGGAGCGGAAGGCATCGGCCTTTGCCGCACCGAGCACATGTTCTTCGCCGAAGACCGCATCCCGCATATGCAGGCGATGATTCTCGCCCGCGATGAAAAGACGCGCAAGAAGGCCCTCCAGAAGCTTCTGCCGATGCAGCGCAAAGATTTCGCGGGTCTCTTTGAAGCCATGAACGGTTTTCCGGTGGTCATCCGCACGCTCGACCCGCCGCTGCACGAATTTCTTCCGAAGCGCGAAAACCTGATGGTCGATATCGCGAAGCTGCCGCACGCCGGTTCCAAAGAGAAGAAGCAAATGGCGGCCACGTACGGCGTCGGTGTGGGCGAACTCAAGAAGCATCTGCCGGAATTGCTCCATCGCGTGGAAGAGTTGCACGAATTCAATCCCATGCTGGGACATCGCGGTTGCCGCCTGGGTATCACCTATCCCGATGTCACGGAAATGCAGGCTCGGGCCATCTTTGAAGCGGCCGTGCTCGTAGCCAAGAAGGGCATAAAAGTGATCCCTGAGGTGATGATTCCGCTGGTGGGCGACGTGAAGGAACTCGAAAACCAGAAGGCGATCGTGGTCCGGGTGGCCGAGGAGGTTCTATCGGCCGCCAAGCAGAAGGATCTCAAATACTACGTCGGCACGATGATCGAGATTCCGCGCGCGGCCATGACCGCGGATGAAATCGCGAGGGAGGCCGAGTTCTTCAGTTTCGGAACGAACGACCTTACCCAGACGACGATGGGACTCTCCCGAGACGACTATACGAAATTCTCGAAGCAGTACGAAGCGCTCAAAATATTCAAGGCGGATCCGTTCGCAGTGCTCGATCAGGACGGTGTCGGAAAAGTTGTCGAGCACGCCGTCAAGCTGGGCCGCAAGACCCGACCCGATCTCGAAGTGGGAATCTGCGGCGAACACGGTGGCGAGCCGAGTTCCGTTGAATTCTGTTACCGCGTCGGCATGGACTATGTATCCTGCTCGCCGTACCGCGTGCCGATCGCCCGCTTAGCGGCGGCGCAAGCGGCTATCGCGGACCAGGGTAAAGCCGAAGTGCAACGCACTGCTTAGATTCTGAGCTAGAAATAGTCATTGGTTGCTGACCAGCTCAGTCCTTCAAAGAGACCGTTACGAACCAAGCCCGATGCTTCGTACGAGCGCTTTAAATTCGGCGTTCGGACGCAAAGCATCGAAATAGGGATCGATCCTCAAGTAGAGGATGCCTTCGGCGCGCTCTTCGTAGGCTCGCTGCAGTTGTTGGATCGTGTTTCCTCCATCCTCGAGACCGGCGTAGACGACAGCGATTAAATAAGGGGAAACATAACGGGCTTGCGCCATGCCGTGCAATTCCTCAAGCACCGTCCGAGCCGCCTCGCCCTGGCCAGAGGCGGCGTAACTGTGGCCGAGACCGGCACGGTTTTGCGGGTCGTCGGGCGATAGTTCCATGGCACGGCGGAACTCGTGGATGGCTTGTGGGTAGTTTTGTTTGCCCTCATAGGCTCGTCCCAGCCAAAAATGGGCCTGCGCGGAGTCAGGATTCATTTCAAGGGTTTGCCGGAGCTGGTCGATTGCGTCGTCGTATTCGCGCGTGTACAAGTAGTGATGTCCCAGATGCATATTGATGCTCAAGCTGAGCGGATTAAGTGCTAGTGCTTTCTTCGCTTCTGAGAGAGCGTCTTCATTGCGCCCCACTGCCAGCAAATAGTGCGAATACCAATGTCGCGCATTTGCATAGTTGGGATCGAGAGAGATGGCCCTGCGAAATTCGGATTCAGCTCCCTTCCAATCCAACTTATGATGAAGGCGGCTGAAAGCGAGAGCGGCGTGCGCTTCGGCCAGATCCTCTTTGATCTCAAGGGCTTTGACTGCGGCTTCTTCGGCGAGCGGGAAAGCGGCGCGCGGCGGCATACCTCCGTAGAAGCTCAACAGGTTATAGCAGTCGGCGAGCCCGGCATAGGCGAGCGCGTTGCGCGGGTCCTTGAGGATTACCCCGTTGAAATATTCAATCCCTCGATTGAGTCCAGCCAGCGAGCGTTTATCAAGGAAGAAGCGACCTTTCAAATACTCTTCGTGAGCCTTCGGGTCGATAGACTTGGAGGTGGTGAGTTCCCTTTCGGGGGGGGCACCCTCGCCGCGATAGCACGCGCCACGGTTCCGGACATATCATTCTGTAATGCAAGTACGTCATCCGAGTCGCTTTCATACGTTTCCGTCAGCAGCGTTTGATCGGTAGCGGCGCGGATGAGTTTTGCGGTAACGCGAATACGGCTACCAGACCGCAGCAGGGAACCTTCTAGTACTGCATCGGCGTCCAGTTCTTTTGCAATCTCCGGGAGATGTTTGGAGGTGCCCTTGTACGCCATGACAGACGTTCGGGAGATTACGCGCAGCGTACCAACACGCGCAATTCCTGCGATGAGTGCATCGGTGAGACCGTCGCTCAGATATTCCTGGCTAGGATCGTGGGTGAGATTGACGAGAGGTAGAACGGCAATCGAGCGGATCTGGTCCGACAGCAAGAAGGCCGGGGGCGAATGCTTTGCGTAGTAAATTCCGAGGCCGACCAGGACCAACGTCGTCGCGGCGGTCAACGCTGCCCTCAGCCGCCAACGTTTTTTATTGGACTTCGCAACTTCGACAGGCTCGGCAGATGATGCTGGCGGTGAAGAGTCTTTCGAGGGCATGCGCTCGCGAGGGGCCTGTTCGGAGAAAACGATCGGTTCGACAGATGCCAGGAAACGGTATCCTTTGCGTGGTTGCGTCTCAATAAACCTAGGATTGTCGGCTGAGTCACCTAGCGCCAGGCGAAGTTTCTTGACCGCGGTATTCAGTCCCTGGTCGAAGTCTACGAAGGTATCGGTTTCCCAAAGCCGGCGGCGAATCTCCTCGCGCAGTACCAGTTCCCCGCGGCGCTCCACCAGCAATACTAAAAGTCGAAAAGGCTTCTCCTGAAGTGCTATCCGGTGACCGGATTTGCGCAACTCGCCATCTAAGAGATCCATTTCGTAAATGCCGAAACGGAAATGGCGCGGGGAGCCCTCTGGGTCCAGCATAGCGGGCTCATGGAGTCTATCACACATCGTCCTGTTCGGGCGAGCAGTTCACTCTGAGCAGGAAGTATCTCTCAAATCTGCAATTTGGATGTACAGAGAGAGTTCAGAGGCGAACTACCAGCAGTCCATTGAACCGGCGCGCCCGGGCGGCCACACTTGGCTGGCAAAAGTTCGTGCCTTCGCCTTGCGAACTGAATAGGAGGATAGCGTGTATCAAAATCAAAGATTCCCCGAGCGCCCGGCCAAAGAGCCAATTGAACCCAGTGTGTATCGGCGTCATCTCCAGACGCTGCGTCTCGTGATTCCCGTGCTAATCGTTGGAGCGCTCAATCCGAGAGTAGCTGGCGCCATCACACTTGCGACGCCCAGTCACTCTACGACTATTGCATTGACATCCGACGATCGGCGCGTTGTGGTGGTAAACCGCGAGGCCAACAGTATTAGTATCATCAGAATCCGCAACGCGCAGGGGCGGGATGTCCACGTCAACTTAGCCGAGATAAGTGTCGGCCTCGAGCCGCGCTGCGTAGCGATCAGTCCCGATGACCGGCAGGCATTTGTGACCAACGGTGTCAGTGGTACCGTCTCGGTAGTGAATTTGCAGCGCTTCCGCGTCGTGGCGACGATCCGCGTCGGCACCGAGCCGCGCGGTTGCGCGTTAACACCTAATGGCGCCCTGCTCTATGTGGCCAATCACACTGAGGGCACGGTTTCGATTATCAATACGTCCTCACGCTCAGTCGTTGGTACCGTGTTCGTGGGCCGCAATCCCACTGCGCTCGCCGTGACCAACAACGGCGACGAAAACGACTTGGACGAGCGAGTGTTCGTTACGCAGATCTTCGCCGAACTCATCCCGAATGGCCTTGGCGAGGGACGCAACCTTGGCAAACAAGGCGTTGTGCAAACTTTCCCGGTGGCCCATCCTAATCAGATCGACAAAATTACGTTGGCCCCGCTCGTCGACTCCGGTTTTACCTCCAATCGCACCAACTTCTGCCCAAACTTAAATGCGAATATCCACCCGCCCCACAAATTAGATCCGATTTTCTGTCCGGACCCGAACGTCATGATGGCGAATACCGCTATCACGAACAACCCGCAAGGCGCGTTCCCCAACCAACTCCTCTCGGCGGTCATTCGCGGTTCCAGTCTATGGCTGCCTAATATTGCTGCTTCGCCCGAGCCGGTGGAAGCATTTAACGTGAATGTGCAGGCGCTCGTTAACGTCGTAGACACTCAAGCGCTGGCGGAGACGACTTCTCAAATCGTCAACCTGAATCAGCAAATTGCCACCGAGCCGATACCCGCGGATCCCACCAGCCTTGATCATCTCTTCGGTAACGACATCGTGGCCATTGACGCGAAGGCCGAAGGCACGCAATTTCTGATCGTCAGCCGGGGTGGGAACTATGTGCTCCGTGCAAGCCCCGATGGCAATGGCAAGCTCGACATCCATTCACCGGACAACGTCGTGCGTTTCCAGACGGGCAACCTCCCCAGCGGCGTTGTCATTAGCAAGAACGATGGTGGCAGACGCGCCTATGCCAACAATGAGGCCAACTACTCGGTAACGGCCATGGATCTCGATACCAACACGGTGTTGTTCCGCGACATCTCGTCCAGCGAGCCTCCCGAGCCCGGCGACGTGCAACATTCCGTCTTGGTCGGTAAAGTAGCGTTCTTCACCGCACTAGGAATTCCCGACAACGGCGTCTTCGATACGCCGATTCGCGACATTGTCCCGCTGAATTTCCGCGGCAAACAATCGAAAGACGCCTGGAGTACTTGCGGATCCTGTCATCCGGACGGGCTTTCCGATGGGGTCACATGGTTCTTCGGTACCGGACCGCGCCAGACCAAGCCGCTCGATGGCACGTTCGCTAAGGACAACCCGGCGGATCAGGGCATTCTGAACTGGAGTGCAAACCGCGGGAGTAACACCGATTTCAACAATAACTCCCGCGCCACACAGGGGGGGTGCGGCTTTGCGAGTGATAAATCCGATCCCGGAAACTGTGTCACAAAGGGAAACACGGCGCTCGCCAACCCTGCCATTTACGACCACGGCATCACGATGGGAGGCAGCGACGCGCTGGACGCGCAAACGCTCTGGATCTTTGCCGCCGTTCGGGCGCTCCATCAGCCGCAGCCCAGCGATGTCATTTCTCTCGCCCGGGGGCGCACCATCTTTGAAACCAACTGCGCTTCCTGCCATGGTGGCGCTAAGTGGACGAAGAGCCAGGTTTTCCACCGCGACAATCCCGCCGCCGTCGCTCAGAACGGCGCGCCAACGGATCCTGGTGTTCTGAATCGCGCGAACGAGTTTCGATCGTTCACGTGCAACAGCCTGACCTTCAATTACCTCGAAGATGTCGGGACCTTCGATGCAAATAACCTTCTGGAAATCCGCGATATCACCGGCATCACAGCGCTCGGCGCGGATGGCTTCAATGTGCCGTCCCTGCTGAGTATCAACTATCATGCGCCGTATCTGCACCGCGGTCAGGCCCAAACGCTGGCGGATGTCTTTCCCCTCCACTCGCTACCAGCCACTGGAAAAAACATCACTGACACGTTAGCCGGTCAGGGCGCCTCGGCGGCGGACTTGCTGTTGTTCCTTAAGTCAATCGATGGCACTACCGATCATCTCCGCTCCGAGGGCGACGTGTTTAGGGATACTTTGCGATTGCAAGGCACCTGTCCGTCGCCGGCGCCTGCCATGTCGACTCAGGCAGCACCACGCGTAACCGGGTTAGATACGACCGTAGGACGCTAGCGCAGCGCGAACGCGACGTAGCCTCTGGGCTGCGAAGAACTGGTGGTCGTTGCGGGAGCGCGGCCACCCGGAGGCGACGTCGCGTTCACGATCAGATACTCGCGTCCGCTGACCTCATATATTGAAGGGATTCCGCGCGATTGGCCAGGCAACTTCGCGGTCCAGAGAACCTTTCCCGTCTCCTGGTCGTAAGCGCGGATCTTCATATCGCCGCCAGCCACGAATACCAGCCCGGTCGAAGTCGTTACAATACCAACCCGGATACCAATGGCGCCCGTGTCCTGAACACCTTCCTGGAGAGCGCGCAAATCGTCTCCCACTGGCACCTGCCATTTGATCGTCCCTTTGTTCAGATCGTACGCCGTCAAGGTCGAATACGGGGGCTTGATGATGTTGCCCATGATGTTGTATCCGGTGTAATAGCGTTCTGTGGCAGCTTCGACGCCTTCCGGATACGGTGGCCCACCCATCTGTCCGTACGGGCTGTTGCCGCGCACGCCAGCGCCCAACTTAGCCATGACTTGTCCGGCTGGCGATCCTCCGGATGCCACGACCGGTCCGCCCAACTTCTCAGCCTCCTCCCGCGCGTTCTGCCTTCCCCGCTCTCCCTGCCCGCCGGCCACCGCCGGATTCGCCAGGTAAGCCAACAGGTTATTCATGTCGGTCTCTTTAATATCCGCGCTGAACGAGGGCATCGGTCCTTTCCCTCCATTCACGGTCGAGCGCACCGTATCGGCCCCGACGCGCGTCATAACGTCGATCAGAGACGGATAATTACCATTGCCGTTTAGATCCGCACCATGGCAGCCTTGGCAATTCCGCTCATAAATCGTTCGCCCCTGCTCCGCTGAGCCACCCACGAAACGGTTGCTGTGCGGCATTTCCTTAGAGAGCTTCAATATCGCGGGCTCGTTGACGCCCATTACGTATACGATGCCGCTCGCCGGATCGGCCGCCGTAGTTCCCCAATTCGATCCGCCCTGATTTCCCGGCATGTTGATCGTGTCCCGCGTAGACGGAGGAGTGAACAACCCTTTGTTCAGCGCGCTGTCCACGACCTGGCGCCAATGGGCGCGTTCTTCCGGAGTCAGTACGTACGGATTCACATCGTCCGCTGTGAACTTCTGCACGGCAAACGGCGGAGGAGCCGCCGGGATCGGCTGCGTCGGCCACGCCTGCTCACCGGGCATATCACTCTTCGGCACGGGCGTTTCTTTGATGGGCCAAAGCGGCTCACCGGTCACGCGATTGAACACGTAGAGGAAACCGGTCTTGCCCGCCATCGCCACGGCATCGACTCTTTTTCCCTTGTGCTCAACCGTGATCAACTGGGGTGCCGACGTGTTGTCGTAGTCCCATAAATCATGGTGAACGGCCTGGAAGTGCCATAGCCGCTTGCCAGTCCGAGCGTCGAGCGCGAGCAGGCAGTCGCCGAACAAATTCGCACCCGGCCGATCCGCTCCGTAAAAATCGTATGTGGCGGAGCCGGTCGGGAAGTAGGCGATGGCCCGCTTCGCGTCGACCGAGATTTCGCCCCACGTGTTTGCTCCACCGGCGTAAAGCCAGGCGTCTTTTGTCCAAGTGTCGTAGCCAAACTCGCCGGGATGGGGAATGGTATGAAATTGCCACACCAGGGCGCCCGTAATCACGTCATACGCGCGCAAATCACCAGGCGGGGATAGAAATCCTTCGCCGGTAGACGAACCTTGTATCAGCAGGTTCTCGAAAATCTTTCCAGGGTTGTTCGATTGAATTCTGCCCAACGGACCGGACGTCGAATAGCGGCGCAATCCCTCGCGCATGTTGACGATGCCTCCCGTCCCGAAGGTCAGGATCGACTTACCTGTATCGGCATTGATCTCTTCGAGGTAGCTATTCTTTTGAAAAATGAGCCGGCGGTCCTTGTGGTCTTTACTCTCCCAGTAATTGATACCGCGCGGCGCAATGCCTGTCAGTGCTTCGTGTATCCATATTTCTTTACCCGTGGTCGCGTCCAGCGCCACCAGCGAATTGTTTCTCGCAAGGACATACATCACGTTTCCTACGATCAACGGATTCCAGACATAGGAGATCGTGTCGTTACTTGGATACGACCATGCGACGTCGAGTTTACCCACATTTTCCTTGGTGATCTGGCTCAGCGCGGAAAAGTGCGAGTTGTCGGGTCCGCCACCATTGTCGGTCCAGACTTTATAGTTCTGCGCGGAATGAACTGGCGGGCCGCCAATCAACTGAGCGGCCGTAAACAGGCAAATCGACTGCAGGAATAGACGCCGCATATATAGTTACTAAATATCCTTGAGTAACTCATCGACGATCGATTGAACCGCCGCATACGGATCCGGTCCGTTGTTTCGTCCCGCCTCGATCGAATAGAGCCCCTTGTAGCCAACTTCCTTGGAAATCTTGATCGCATCGGCTTCGCTATATCGCTCGGGCGCGTAATGGGCGTGACTGCTGCCGGAAGATAACGGATACATGGCTCTCAGGCCGGCGGCGCGAGCCGCATCATCGGGGAAATTCCCGATGTCGGGATTCGCGTGGATACCCGATGCTTTGATCACCTCGACAACCACTTCCCATGTCGGACTTGCAGGCCGATTCGGCGGTGGCTCAGGTTCGCCGGGACGTGGAGGCCGTCGTCCGCCGCCACGGTTCTCCATCGTGACAAAAACCTTCTTTGATTTCCCGTATTCGCCTATCGCTTTCAACGTATCGATCGCCGCTTGGCGCGCTTCCGGCGCAAGCGTACCTTGATTCACCATGACGCGCGGGCATCCGACGGCAGCCGCGTGGTCAATCCATTGGTTGGTTAGATCGATGGTCTCAAGACGCACATAGTGCTCCGGCGCGGAGATATTCAGTGGGCCGAACTCGAGGCAAATCTGGTTCATCTGCGATTTCGCCTGCTTGAGCCGGTCGCGCACTTCCTTGAGATAAGGGGGATTGACCGAGGCAAAATGTGTGTGCTGAAATTCTACATGATGAATCCCGTAACGATCGGCAATCATCTTCGGAGCGTCCAGGATGTCGAGCGTCCTTGCCGGATCGTCCGGGTGATCGGGATGTTTTAGCACGCTGTTGAAACTCAGCGTCATGACAGCCAGACGATCCCGCTTCGCCTGATCCGGGAACCCTTCCCCTCGCGCGGTCCTGGTAAAACCGGCTGCCACCATCGCGCTGCCCGCGATGAATTCACGGCGTCCTATGCTCTTCACTTTCGCCTCCCAGTCAGACCTTCAAATGTTGCAGATACGGAACGCTGGCCTTCATGAAATCCAGGTTCATCTCTACGAAGTAATTCTTGATGCCGCCCACCTTCGCAGCGGTAAATATCTTCTTCCAATCGAGGTCGCCTTGTCCCACCGGCACAATCTTCTTTTCCGACGACGACCATCCCTGGACATGCATGGAAATAAAACGGCCCGGATACTTCGTGAAATATTCGGCGGCATCAAAGCCGTGGCTGATGGTCGAGACCTGGAACTGAAATTTCACTAGTTTCGGATCCAGCAAGTCGAACAGTACGTCGTAGGTGCGCTTGCCATCCACGGAAGACATCTCAAAACCCTCATTATGAAGGCCTTGCTGAATTCCCGCTTTCGCCGCCTGCTCGCCAAACTTGTTGTATTCGTCGGCGGCGCGTTTCACATCGTCCATCGTCGGTTCTTTCGGGCCGCCCAGGCTGGCCACCATCATCTGGGTGATCCCGACGTCCTTGGCCCAGGCGATCCGATCGCTCTGATTCTCTCTCAGTTCCTTCATGCTGAAATGCGAACTGACGCACTTCAGGCCGTGATCGCCTAGAATCTTTTTGAGCTCCGAGCCTTTGTATTTGGCGAGGTCCCCAAAGCCGGCCTTGGTGTAGCCCACGGGCGAGCATAACTCCACGCGTTTGAAGCCTGCATCGGCCAACGCTTTCAATGTGCCGGGGAAATCTTTTGCGATCATCTCCCTGACCGGATAGGTCTGGCAGCCGATCGGCAATCCCAACGGGTTACCATCGAGTTCGGGAGCAAACCCCGACAACCATCCGGCCGCGCCAAGTCCGGTCGCGGTTCTAACGAGAGCTTCTCTCCTCGAAATCATAGGCGTTTATCTCCATTCTGTTCCGATCGATCCGCCGTGCAAAGACACGAGGGGCCAATGGGCGGCATTATCGCACAAGACGAGGATATTCGCCGCAAAGTAACAGTCTTTCTAAAATCTCTTTAGAATCTCGGCTGCTCAGCAAAAACAAAAACCGCCGGGCTTTCGCCCGGCGGTTTTCTTCCAATCAAAAATGACCTTGCGAGCTTAGTCGCCCATCGCGCCGACTTCTTCGCGTTTTTCTGCTTCCACCTTCGGTGCCGGCTTGGGCAAAACTGAACCGAGCAAGCCATCGAGCGGAACAAACCCCTCGATCTTTTTCTCGCCGAGTACGTGTTCGCGGTACAAGCGCGCCATCTTCTCGTTTTCGAGCTTCTGCTTCAAAGCTTCGTCGCGGGCACGGGCCTTTTCTTCACGAGCTGTCTTCGCGATGCCCTTGTCATCGAGATCATGTTGCCGACCGGCATTCACATGCTCTTCGTTCAGCACCAGCCGATGTTCTTTGCTGACCAGCGGGACCGCTTTATTGCCGGCGAAGATTTCATGCCGTCCGTGCTCTTCGTACCATTTGGTAAGCGTGGACGTCATGTGCATCTTCTCGATGATGTTCCGCCAGCCCACACCGGTGTTGTAGGCGCAGAAGGAAATCTCGCCTTCCTGCGTGGCGTAGGGAATGATGCATTGCTCGGTGCGCCGGAAATCGTAGTTGAACAGATCCTGGAACCACATTCCCGCGATAAACAGGAAGTTCCAGCGGTCGGCACGGCGCTTGGTGATGTCCGCCATGGTGCGGTCGCCGGTCACCTTGCCGTACTTCTTGCCGTGATCGGTCTTCGACATGCCGAAGCATTTATCGAACTTGGCCACCAGGTCGCTCATGCGGAAATGCGTGGGCGCCTTGAAGGGATCGTAGTTGCGAAGGAGCGCGAGGCTCGCGCCCAACACGGAGAGAAACCGGCCGCGCGCCGCGTCGTTAATTCGTGCAATATCTTTGGCTAACTGATCGGCGTGCAAAAACGCCGTCACCGGAACATGCTCCTTGGTTTCTTTGTCGCACATGACGGCCATGCCGATTCCGCAATTCGGATGGCAGCCGCAACTGAGCTGGCCCCAATCCGCGTTCGGTCCGTGGGCCAGATCCGCGAAATCAGAAAACGTGCTCATGAAGCTGATCGGGAACCAGTCGCGAACCGGCTCCCCGATGCCGATCTGGTTCTTCACGTCGTGCGCCAGATGAGAAAGCGTGTAGCGCTGGGCTTGCCGCCGCTCGTCCGTTACCGCTTCGTCGCGGCCGGTGAAAGACACAGGCTGGAACGACAGGAACGGGATCTTCTTGGGATTGTCGAGGGCGAATTGGACCACGTGGCCCACCTGTTCGTTGTTGACGCCGTTGACGATCGTGATGACCGGAACGATATCGACACCATTGCTCCAAAGATTCTCAATCGCGCGCAGCTTCACATCGAACAAATTGCCGACAGCGCGATGCGAATTGGCGGCATTGCCGATGCCGTCGAATTGCAAGTAGGCATACCGCAATCCGGC
>CAVRLR010000011.1:0-19792 GCA_963722155.1 Bryobacterales bacterium
CTGGCTGCCCTTGTCCTTCCAGCCGCAAATCTTGCAGCGCGAGTCCTGGCTGGCTGCTCGCGATGTTTATTGGCTCAATCTCCTGGGCCGGCTCAAAGCAAATGCAAGTCTTCAGCAGGCGGAAGCCGCCGTAAATAGCCGCCTGCGGCAGTTCTACACCGAACAGGCCGGAACGCATCCCTCTGCCGAGATCGTACGGAAACTCCAGGCCGTGCATGTCCAATTGAAGCCGGGCGGGGCGGGAATTTCCGGATTGCGCTTCCGCTACTCGAAACCTCTGCACCTCTTGATGGCGGTGACTGGCTTAGTGCTCCTGATCGCGTGCGCGAACATCGCGACTTTGTTGCTGGCGCGCGCTTCCGCCCGGCGTCAGGAATTTTCCGCTCGACTCGCGCTCGGCGCGTCGCCGTTCCGGTTGATGCGCCAAGTGCTGACGGAAAGCGTGCTGCTGTCTCTGATCGGCGGTCTGGCTGGAACCGGCTTCGCGTGGTGGAGCGTGAAAGGACTAGTCCTGCTTCTACGTGTGAATTCGGTCGTGAAAGTTCGGCCTGACCCGGCAGTACTCGCATTTACTCTCACGATCTCGCTGATGACAGGGCTTCTGTTCGGCATCATCCCAGCGCTGCGATTCAGCCGGTTCGAGGCGCCAGGAACTGCCGCAAGAGCGGTTGAGTTCCGGAATTCAAGCTCGGCGAGCACGCGGGGACTCATCGTCCTGCAAGTTTCCCTTTCGTTCGTCCTCCTGCTGGGCGCGGGACTGCTGGCGCATAGTCTGGCCGCGCTTCAATTCCAGGACATCGGATTCGAGCGCAAAAATGTTCTGGTTGTCCACATCGATCCCCACGTGGCGGGATATCGAAAGAATGAGTTATTCCCGCTCTACCGCGAGATCGAGGAGCGTCTGAATCGCATTCCTGGAGTGATTGCAGCGAGTATCGCGCGCTACACGCCAGAAAGCGGCAGCAGTTCGTCTGGCAACTTCACGATCGAAGACTACACAGCAACCACCGGAGAGAAGATGGATCTCTACCGGGTAGAAGTGGGACCGCGTTTCTTCGAGACTCTCAGGATTCCCGTTCTCCTGGGGAGAACTATAGGCCAACGCGATACTCAGGCGTCTCCAGTCGTGGCAGTGGTTAACGAAACATTCGTCAAAAGGTATCTGCCGAATCAAAGCCCCCTCGGGCGAAGGATCTCGCTCGGCAGCCCATTCCACGCCCCGGGTATGGAGATTGTCGGAGTAGTTGCGGATTCTAAGTACTACGATTTGCGTGATCAGGCCAAGCCAATGGCGTTTTTGGCCGCGTGGCAATTGCAAGGAGACTCGGTGTACGCGGGCGATTTGGTGCTTCGCACCACTGGCAGCGCGGCTGCCATAATGCCCCACGTGCGACAAGTTCTGAACGGCATTAGCAACAAGCTGCCGGTCTTGAGCGTTGTCATGCTCGATCATCAGGTGGATCAATCGCTATCTCAGCAGAAAGTGATGGCCGGTCTCTCGAGCGCGTTCGGTATCGTGGCGCTCCTACTTGCCGCGATTGGAATTTATGGAACCCTTGCCTACGCAGTCGCGCGGAGAACCACCGAGATCGGTATTCGCATGGCAGTGGGCGCGCAGCGAGTGACCGTGCTTTGGATTGTGCTGCGTGAATCAGTCCTCGTAACGGCTGCAGGGTTGGCGCTTGGATTACTGTTAGCGTGGGAGGCGGTGGGCTCCATCAGGAGCTTTCTGTTTGGTGTGCCGGCCGTCGACCCGCTCGCCATCGGCGCCGCTATTCTTCTCATCGTAATCGTATCGCTCGCCGCCGGCTCTCTGCCCGCGCTTCGCGCCGCGAGGATGGATCCGATGCGAGCACTGCGGCACGAATAGAAGCGCGCTTAGACTAACTCCTCCAGTGAATCGCAGGCGGCGCGAAGTCCGTCTTCCGCTGCCAATCCTCGGGCTATTTCCCTGGCGTTTTTTTCGTAACTGGATTCGCTCAGTAGACAGTCGAGCTCCCGTTGCACGTGCGCCGCCCTGTAACGCGCTCTCTCGATGGTTCTGGATACGCCGAGTTTACGCAGGCGATCTGCGTTGTCGGGCTGATCGTGCGACCACGGCACTACAAGCATCGGCCGGCCGGAGCGCAGCGCTTGTGCGCAGGTGCCCATTCCTCCCGAGTGCACGCTTGCGGATACTCGCGGCATGATCTCCGAATATGAAGCATAGTCCGTGACGTAGATATTTTCCGAAGACCCTGCGCGCTCCATATTTCCGGTAAGCAACACCGCGCGCACACCCAGCTTGTGGGCCGCCGCCATGCTCTCTTCGTAGAACGATCCGGGCCGCATTACGGCCGACGATCCGAGTGTGAATAGCACCGGTGGCGGGCCGCTGTTCAGAAATTTCTCCAATTCCGCATCATTCGCCGATTGAGAATCGCGCTTGTCATAAAAGACAAAGCCACAAACACGAGTGCGAGGCGGCCAGTCACGTTGCGGCGCGGCGAAACGCGACGAGAACAAAGCAAGCGTACCGAAAGGAGAAAACCCTTCGAGCACCGGGTTCGTAGTGGATACCAGCAGGCCCAGTTTCTCTCTCAGCCGCGCAACTGGGCCGGTCCACGACTCGACGCGGCGCTTCGCGAGAGCGCGTAGCGCCATAAAAGGCCAGCGCCCCAAACCATGAAGATGCCGAAGCCAGAGCGCTGGTGCAAGCACGGACGGATCGTACGTCGAGAAAAAAATCGCCGGCTGCAGAGCGATGGAAATCCAAGGCAGCTTGCATATCTCAGCCACAATCGGACCGGCATAGCCCGCAACGTGTGTCACCAACAGATCCGCTCCGGCGCAGGCGGCGTTTAGATCGCCATAGGCGTTTTCGACTTCGGGCAGCAGATAGTCACGCAGCAAATATTCTGACCCGCGCCGCGGGTGCAGGATCTTTTCCATGAGCGCAGCATTTTCGAGCAACTCGCCTACGTCAGGCCGCACCGGCGCGAAGCCAACGTTTTCCGCTTCTATCCTGCCTCGATAGACCTCAGAAGTGGCAATTATGGCGGTGTGCCCACGACGCCCGAGTTCAATTGCGATGGCGAGATACGGATGGAGATCTCCCAGCGATCCAAACGTGTTGAGTACGATTCGTGCCAATTTAGAGAATTTTCACCGTGCGATTCAAAGCCGTGATGGCTTTGCTCTCCTGCTCGCGAACGACGAGCCGCACGAGATACGGTCCCGGGTCCACATCGAATTCCCAGTGCAAAGTGATCGCCGGATCTTTTTGCTTTAGCGTTTCCTCTTTAAGCCTCAGGTTGACGGTCTTCGCGGCGCCAGTTACATAGCCTCCGTCCGGATCGAAAAGGGCCACAACGGCGCGTAGCGAATCGAGACTTCGTTCGGCTGCTCTCCGCAAATGCAGCGCTGCCATATCTATTTTCGCGGTCACCAGAACTTTGGCCACATTGCCGGTATTCGGCTTGGAATAGCCGGTTTGAACGACGATTGGAATATCCGTAGCCTGCCCGCGAGAGAATACGGCATCGTCAATCTCCGCGGCCGCGGCGTAGTCTTTGGGATCGGCCGGGCGCGCATAGTATCCATGCCGCGCCTCGATATGTACTCCCTTGGCGGCAGGCAGGACAACTTTCAAGGAATGATATTTGCCGTCCGTTTTAACTTCCGCTGGCGAAAATCCGAGCAGATACGAGTATTCCGGCGCCGCCGATACGCGTTCCAAACCTTCCCCCATATTGTTGTTGTTGTGAAAGAACGTACCGCCAGTGCCCTCCGCGAGGTCCTTCAGTACGTCGCCGTCATAGCGCGCGGTCTCCAGGGGATATCGCGACCATGCTTGATTCGGCGGCTTTCTCGCCGTGATGTCCTCGCCTTCGGCGACAATCACGCCATGGACACTGAGGCAGTTAACCACCACATTCGATCTGGCCGCGAGATCGAGTATCTCGGCCATGGCCGTGGCTGCCTCCGGTGTCTGCGCAAAGAAGCCGGGCGAGGCCAACACAATCGAGCGCTCGCCGGGCATTGCGGCCAGCCAGCGGATCGCACGGCTCAGGGTCCTGAGAGCGACTTGGGTATCGTGTACACCGATGATCAATTCTCGATTTGCAGCCGCCAGAGCGATACCCCGTGCGATCTCCGGCGGCACGTGCGCGCATTCCGCGGTATGGATCGTTAAACCTTCCAACGCCTGACCGTCGCCCTTGACGACGATCAGATCCGCGACGTAATAGCTGACGTCGGGACACTGCATTTCGCCGCGGCCGGCCGGCGGCTTCCACCTCAATTTCGAGACAGCGTCCTCCAGCTTCTCCCGATCGCTGGTGAACTCCAACGTCGGATTTCCGGAGAACGTGTAAATGGCCGCCCGATCTCCTTCGGCCAGACTGTTTTTGAAGTAGCGTACGGCGGCGTCACGAACGTCCGCCGTGGCGGTAAACCGGATATTCAAATCATCGAATAAGTAAACGATAGACCGCCCCGGGCTGTTGTTCCCGGCGGCGGATATTGCCGGCCCGGAAACTGCGGCGGTTGCGGCGGCAGCGGGAGTGCTGTTTGGAACTTCTTTCGTGCGTTCAATTGCCGAGAAGCTGGCTATGGCCCGGCGCTGGCCCTTGTCAAAAAGCTGGAAATCGTCCTTCTTCAGATTGGCGACCGAATGCCCGTTCTTATCGCGCACGACCACGGGCACGAGCACCAGATTAACTTTGCTTTGAAAGGTGGGAACTTGTTCGCCCGGCGTCGAAACCGGCTGCTGGGCACGCGCCAGCTCACACAATGGAGCGAAGAGCGCGATATAGCGCAGAAACACCTCGCAAGCAAAGTCGCTTCGATAGCTATTTTAGCGTTTGACGAGAAAAAAGCGGCGCTGTTAGCGCGCCGCTGCCTTGGCTTTTTGTGGAAGGGACGCGTGACTCAGTTTGCCGGAACGCGCCGCCTTCGCTTTGTGCGCGACGCTGCTCATGCTGGGGCTGGCGGTTCCATTGGATGTGCCATTGCCGTTAGCACGAGGCGCGCCATTGGGAGTCAACTTGCCTAGTACGACCGACCGCTTCGCACCGGTGGCGGTGGGAACATTGGACGGACGCAAATGCGCCGTTTCGTATGCCATCACTGCGAAGGCGATAGCTTCCTTGGCATCCACGTCGAGACCGACTTCGGTGCTTTCCTTGACCGGAATGGGATCGACCGCCTTGCGCAGCATCGCCATCATGGTCGGATTGTGCGTGCCGCCGCCGGAAACGAATACTTCGTCCACGCGCATTTCCGGCAACACGAAATTACGCACCCCAAGCGCAATACTCTCGGCCGTGAGCGCCGTCGCCGTCGCAATCAAGGTCCTCGCTGCTCAACTCCGTATCGAGCAGTTTGGTGACGAACTCGGCGCCATACTGCTCGCGGCCGGCCGTCTTGGGCGGCTTGGCGCGGAAGTACTTGTCGCGTAGCAGCTTGGCTAGCAGCTTGACGTCGATCACGCCGGTGGCGGCCATCGTGCCGTCGCGATCGAAGGATTGGCGGCCCTGCGTAATCCGGCTAATCAACTGGTCGATCACCATGTTGCCGGGGCCGGTATCGAAAGCGATCACACGTTCGGTGCTGGTATTCGGCGGAATCGCTGTCAGATTCGCAATACCGCCAATGTTGACCGCGACGCGGCCGCGGCCACGATGCCGCATCAGCATGTAGTCCAGGTAAGGAACTAGTGGCGCACCTTTGCCGCCAGCAGCCATGTCGCGCTCGCGAAAATTCGATATGACGTTAATGCCGGTTCGCTCGCTGATGACGCTGGATTCGCCAATTTGTAAAGTGCTGGCAACCCTTTTACCGAGATACTGCGAACCTTGTCCCTCGTGGAAGATCGTCTGGCCATGACAACCGATCAGCTTGATTGTGTCCAGCGGAATCTGCGCACGCTCCGCCGTCTCTTCCAAAGCCTCAACATACAGCTCTCCGAGGAGGAAGTTCAGCCGCGAAATGTCGCCCGTGTGGGTGGTGGTGTTCGAGACACCTAGTAAAGCTTCGCGGATCTTTCTTGGATAAGGGACCGAATGGCTCGTCAAGACGTTGATTTTTGCCTTGAAGCCCGAACCGGTGATGTCGATGATGGCCACATCGATGCCGTCGAGCGAAGTCCCGCTCATGATACCTGCTATTCTCATCTCTTTAGCAACTCTTGCTGCAAGTCTTGCAGAATTTGGAAAGCTTCAACCGGTCGTAATTCGTTGACGTTCAACGAACGGATCCGATCGGCGAGCCCCTGCTCCATGGGCTCGAACAACTTAATCTGTAGGGGAGCGTTAGCATCACCCGGGGCGAGTTCCTCACGTACCGAGTGTTCCCTTACTTCATGATGCAATAAAACGGACCTCGCGCGCTCGATTACTTGCAATGGTAGACCGGCCAAACGTGCCACCTCGATGCCGTAACTACGGTCTGCTGCGCCTGGTTCTACCTTTCTTATGAATAAGATCTGGTCATTTGCCTCTTTTACGGCTACGTGTAAATTTCCTACCCCAGAAAGTTGATCCGCCAGCTCCGTGAGCTCGTGATAATGGGTCGCAAATAGTGTTTTCGCCTTAATCCGTTCGTGGATGTACTCAACGATCGCCCAGGCAAGGGCTAAACCGTCATAAGTCGATGTGCCACGTCCGATCTCATCCAGTACTATAAAACTATTAGACGAAGCGGTGTTGAGGATGGCGGCGGCCTCGGTCATTTCCACCATGAAAGTGGATCGGCCACGGGCGAGATTGTCCGCCGCGCCGATCCGGGTGAAAACACGATCGACGACAGGAAGTAGGGCGGCATCCGCCGGAACAAAAGAGCCAATCTGCGCGAGGATCAGAATCAGCGCGGCCTGACGTAAGTAAGTCGACTTACCTCCCATGTTAGGGCCAGTAATAACCGCAATGTATTGGCTAGACGAATGCAGGTATAAGTCGTTCGGGACGAAACGAATTGCATCCCGTTCGGTGAGCTTCTCGATGACCGGATGGCGGCCGGCATTCGATGCGCATTTCGCCGGAATCGGAAAAGCGCGGGCGGCGGTATCGGTTTTCTACGGCGACGTGCGCTAGAGAGGCGGCAACGTCCAGTTCCGCGACGGCGGCGGCAGCGGACTTAATGCGGGAAGCCTGGCCGGCGGCGGACGACCGAATATCGTGGAAGATCTCACGCTCGAGCGAAAGTATCTTTTCTTCGGCGGAAAGGACTTTAGCTTCGAGTTCTTTCAGCTCGGGCGTGGTGAAGCGTTCGGCATTCGCCAGTGTTTGCTTTCGTTCATAGGCCGCGGGAACCAGCGGCAGATTGGTCTTCGATATTTCAATGTAGTAGCCGAAGACATTGTTGAAGCGGATTTTCAGGGATTGTATGCCGGTGGAAGCCCGTTCGCGGGATTCGATGGCGGCGATGTACTGGCGGCTGTTGCGGCTGATGTCGCGAAGTTCGTCAAGCGGCGTATGAAAGCCGTCGCGAATGGTGCCGCCGTCTGCCAGATTCACCGGCGGCTCGTCGGCAATCGCCGCCAGATATCTCGCGTGCAACATCTTCGACCGGATCGGCCCCGTAGCGTAAGGCATGTGTTTCGGAAGCGGCCGTCAAAGTAGCGAGTGCAGGCAGTTGCGCGAGAGAGCGCCCCAGCGCGAGCAGATCGCGCGGCGTTGCCGGTGCCGAGCGTCAACTTCGCAAGCAGCCGTTCCAGATCCTGAATTCCACTCAAGGCCTTTCGCAGATCGCTACGCAGAATAGTCTTTGCAACGAGCTCGGCGACTCCATCGAGCCGCGCTTCGATTTCGTCAAGGCGGCAGGACGGATTCAGTAATCGATGGCGCAACAGACGACCGCCCATCCCCGTCGAGGTTTTATCCAGCACGTGAATCAGCGTCGACTCGCGGCTTTCACCAGCAAAAAGCGGTTCTAGTAGCTCGAGGTTACGGATGGTCGAACCATCGAGCGTCATGTGATCGTGTCGCTCATAAAACACGGGGCGGTTTAAATGCTCGAGCGCGGATTTCTGAGTCTCGCGCAGATAGTGGAGCACCGCGCCGGCGGCCGCCGTCGCAAGCGGTTTATCGCCCAGGCCGCAGCCATCGAGCGAATGCAGCTTGAAATTCTCGAGGATCTGGCGACCGGCATAATCGCCGCCGAAAATCCAGGCGTCGAGTGGGGTTTCCAGGCACGACGCGCCGGCTGAATATCCTTCCGGATGCAGCACTTCGCGAATATTCAACGTCTCGAGCGTCGACAGAAGTTCGGCGGGAGCAAGCTCGGTGGTCCGAAATTCGCCCGTCGAAAGATCGGCATAGGCGAGACCCGAACGGCCGTTTTTCGAAAATACTGCCGCCAGGTAGTTGTTCTCGTGCGATCGAAGAAGGTTTGTGTCGGTTGCGGTGCCGGGCGTGACTACGCGCGTAATCTCGCGGCGTACCAGCTTTTTCCCGGGGCCGGCCTCTTCCATCTGTTCGCAGATGGCTACGCGATGGCCGTTCTGAATCAGACGAGCGATGTAGGCGCCGGCCGCATGATAGGGAACGCCGCACATCGGAATCGGTTCGCCCTTTTCTTTGTTGCGCGCGGTAAGCGTGATTTCGAGTTCGCGCGCGGCCACGACCGCGTCCTCGTAGAACAGCTCGTAGAAGTCGCCCAAACGGAACAGCAATAATGCTCCCGGCACTTGTTGCTTCGCTGCCTGATATTGCCGCATCAGCGGCGTAGAAGGTTCTGTCACGCGTACAGGCCGCGGCGTCGAATGGCAAGCGCCACGCGGTCCAGACCAAGAATATAGGCGGCGGTTCGATTATTGACTGAGTGCTTTTCGGCGTAACCGGTAACGTCCTGAAAGCTATTCACCATAATCTCTTCGAGCCGCTCATTTACGAGTTTTTCATTCCAAAAATAACCCTGCCGGTCTTGGACCCATTCGAAGTACGATACCGTCACTCCTCCGGCATTCGCCAGAATGTCGGGAATAACGAATACCTTCTTCTCAGTCAGAATGGAATCGGCCTGGAACGTAGTGGGGCCGTTGGCGCCTTCGCACAAAATCTTGGCCTTAATCTTTCCGGCATTGGCCGAGGTGATCACGTTCTCGTGAGCCGCCGGGATCAAAACGTCGCAATCGGTGAACAGGACTTCGTCTTTCTCGACATCCTCGGCTTCGGAAAATTCGCGAATGGAACCCGTTTCACGCCTGTGCGCGGCAAGTTTCGTGATGTCTAGCCCGTTCCGGTTATACACGGCGGCATCGTATTCAGCGATAGCAATAATTTTGAAGCCCGCCTGGCTCATTAGACGCGCCGCCATACCGCCCACGTTGCCGAAGCCTTGAATCACAACGCGCGTGTTTTCGGGTGACAACCCAAATCGTTTCAGCGCCTGCTTGGTGACGATCATGCATCCGCGCCCGGTTGCTTCCGGCCGGCCCAGCGAACCGCCTAGTTCGAGCGGCTTACCGGTAACTACAGCAGTCACGGTATGCCGCTTGTGCATCGAGTACGTGTCCATGATCCAGGCCATGGTCTGCTCGTTCGTGTTCACGTCCGGCGCTGGAACGTCGCGCTCGGGACCGATGAACTCGCCGATTTCGGCTGTATACCGCCGTGTAATGCGCTCCAGCTCACCTTCGCTCAACAATTCGGGCTCACAAATAATTCCGCCCTTGCCGCCGCCGAATGGAATGTTGACAACTGCGCATTTCCAGGTCATCCAGGCAGCCAAAGCGCGCACTTCATCAAGAGACACATCCGGCGCAAACCGGATACCGCCCTTCGCCGGGCCCCGCGCGATGGAATGCTGTACCCGGTAGCCCGTGAACACTTCAATACGGCCGTCGTCGAGCACGACTGGAATGTGTACGGTGAGTTCCATAGTCGGCTGGCGCAACACTTTACGCATGCCGTCTTCGAGCCGGAGGATTTCCGCCGCTTCATCGAATCGATGAGCGGCTGACTCCCAAGGGTTCAACTCCGGATCCACCGGCGCGCTCGGCGACGCGTCGACGATGATACTGGGGCTCACGGATGCCATCCACTCTTACACTGTCATGACTAAGATCGGGTTGCAAGCCGGTGGAACAAATCCCACAACGTTCCCGTCTGAATAGGCGTCTTACAGGCAGAGGAGCCTTCTTCATGACCCCCGATGAACGTCAGATGCTATCGGACTTGGCGAACAAAATCGCGCAGACGCCCCCGCCGCCCAAGGATGCGGAGGCGGAGGAGTTTATCCGCTCCCGAATCGGGTCGCGGCCGGACGCTTTATACCTGATGACGCAAACCGTGCTGATCCAGAACTTGGCGATCGAACAGGCACAGCATCAAATTGAAGAACTGAAGCAACAGTCGCCGCAGGCGGCCCGTCCGTCGGCGGGCGGCAGTTTCTTGGGAACGCAGCAGCAGCCGAGACCGGGTAGTCCGGGTTATAACACCGGCCAAAATGCCCCTCTCCCACCGCCACAGTACGCTCCGCCGAGTCCCGGCGCGCCCAGTCCAGGCGGTGGACCCAGCTTTTTGCGCGGTGCGGCGCAAACCGCCGCCGGGGTCGCCGCGGGAGCCTTGGCTTTCGAAGGCATTCGCTCACTGTTTTCACATCCGGGCTACGGCGGCGCAGGTCTCGGCGGGTTCGGCGGGAATCCGGTCGAAGATACGGTCATCAATAACTATTACGATGCGCCGCCGCTCGAAGCAGGTCAACAATTTGCCGACACAAGTGATGTCGGGCAGTTTCAGGATGCCTCCTACGACGACACCCTAACCGACGACGGGCAGTTGGCGGATACCGACTACGATTCGGGCGATGGCGGAGGCGACTTCGGCGGCGATTCCGGCGATAACTATGTTTAGCGGATGGTGACCGGTTCGGTCACTTTACTGAACGTTCGATCCAGATAACTTTGCCGGCTCGTGGTAATTACCCGCCGGACGTCTTGCGGCCCGCCCCACCCTTCCATCTTGGTCTTCGCACCCTGCAGTTCCTTATAAATGGAAAAGAAGTATTCAATTTCCCGCCGAATGTGTGGAAATACCTGGTCGATCGTATGAATGCTGTCGTAGCGCGGATTGCGCGTCGGGACCGCCAGCACCTTTTCGTCGTTTTCTTTTCCGTCCACCATATGCAACAGACCGACGGGCCGGGCCTCCATCAGGCAGCCGGTGAAACTGGGCTCGTCGACCAACACCATGATGTCCAAGGGATCGCCGTCATCCGCCAGTGTGCCGGGAATGAACCCATAGTCGCCCGGATAGTGCATGGGTGAATACAAAGCACGATCCAGCCGGAACAAACCCGTTTCGCCATCGTATTCATATTTGTTCACCGAATTTTTCGGAATCTCGATGATCGCTCGTACGATCTCAGGGCAATCGGATCCGGGATCGATGTCGTAGAGCTTCACGCGTTCAGCGTAGCAAATGAGACACTCCTGCATTAACGCGCACGATGGCCACCAAACACCCTGTGCGCTACTATATTGGCCGCGCACGACGGGCGCGTCAAACGCCGTGCGGGGCGCTGTTAACACATGACAACTAAGAAGATCCGTTGGGGCATACTCGGCGTCGCGAATATCGCGATGAAAAAGGTCATTCCTGCGATGCAGCAAGGCGAGCGCTGCGAAATTGTGGCGATCGCCTCGCGCGATCCGGAGCGCGCCAGGCAAGCTGCCGACCAGCTTCGTATTTCCAAAGCATTTGGCTCTTATGAAGAGCTGCTAGCGGATCCTTCACTGGACGCGATTTACAACCCGCTGCCGAATCATCTGCACGTGCCGTGGTCGATCAAAGCGGCTGAAGCCGGGAAGCACGTTCTTTGCGAAAAGCCGATTGCGCTTTCGGCCGCGGAAGTCGGTCAGCTTATCGCGGCCCGAGACAAGATGCGCGTGAAGATCGGAGAAGCGTTCATGGTGCGAACCCATCCGCAGTGGTTACGCGCACGCGAATTGGTGCGCAGCGGGACCATCGGAGAACTTCGAGCTATTGTCAGTATATTCAGCTACTTCAATCGCGACCCGAAGAACGTCCGCAACATCGCCTCGATCGGAGGCGGAGGCATCTATGACATCGGCTGTTACCCGATCACCATGGCTCGTTTTCTATTCGACCGCGAGCCAGCGCGGGTTGCGGCCGCGATCGAGCGCGATCCGGAGATGCATACCGACCGCCTGAGTTCCGCGCTCCTCGATTTCGGCCCCGGGCAAGCTATTTTCACCTGTAGCACTCAGCTTGTTCCGTTCCAGCGAATGCAAGTCCTCGGAACGAAGGGCCGAATCGATATGGAGATTCCGTACAATATCCCTCCCGATCGGCCTTCACGCATCTTCATCGACGACGGCTCACAGCTGGGCGGGCTGAGTGCGCGGGCGCGAAGAGTTTGCCACGGTCGATCAATATACGATCCAGGGCGATGCATTTTCCAGAGCGATTCAGGAAGACATCGAAGTTCCGGTGCCGCTCGAAAATGCGCTCGGCAATATGAAAGTCATCGATGCGGTGTTTCGTGCCGCCGAGAGCGGAAGCTGGGAGCAAGTATGAAAAAGCAAAATGCGATTGCGGAGTGGGCTGTTACAATCCTCCTGCTTTTATTCGGGACAACCACGCTGGCCGGAGCCTATGTCATTCCGACCGGATCCATGGAAGATACTCTGCTGGTTGGCGACCATGTTTTGGTGGACAAGTTGGCTTACTCCCCGGCCGGGACGATCAGTAAACACTTATTGCCTTATCAAGAGCCAAGACACGGCGATATCATCGTCTTCCGGTATCCCGGCGACATCAATACGACATTAGTCAAGAGACTTATTGGAATGCCGGGAGATCGCCTTAAGATTGACAATGGCGTGGTCTACAGAAACGGAATTCGCCTCAACGAGCCCTACGTGTACCACAAATATGCGTATGACCCCACGCTCGACAATTTCCCGAATCCGTGCTGCCGCCCCGTAAAGGAAGAGCTTGCGCAACAAGCACAGCGGGAGATGCTCGAACACAACGTCATCGCCGGAGAATTGATCGTTCCAGCGAATATGTATTTTGCGATGGGGGATAATCGCGACAACTCCTCGGACAGTCGCTATTGGGGCTTTGTTCCGCGAGAAAACATCGTCGGCAAGCCTTTTTTGATCTATTGGTCGTACCGGGCATCCACCGAAGACCTGACCGGGGAATCCATCAGTTCAGTGGTCTCGCATCTTGTCGATCTTGGCGAGCATTTTTTCACACGCACCCGCTGGGACCGGACATTTCGGTTAGTGCGCGACGTTCCGGATTCTCAATTAGCGCTCCAACCGTTGCCAATCAATCCTGGTTCTGCAAACCCTTAGCTTCGGGATAGCGCAACCGGCAGCCGCTTATCTAGTGAGCGCCGTGCTGCTTGGCATAAGTCGAATAAAGATCGGCGATCTTCTTCTTCGACAGATCGCCCGGATGAACGATCACACGATATTGGAAGCGTAGCGCCTCTCCCGCAGCGAGATCATGGCCACCCGGTTCGCTCGCTTTCGGATCGAAATCTTTCACTCCGAATGGATTCACCGCAAACAGACCATAGTCGCGCGAGTGCCAGCGCGGCGCATGATTGTAATTGGTCGGATCATTCAAAATCAGGATACCGACTTTGTGCCCTTCTACGGTTCCTTCATAGTCGACCCAATCGGCGCGCTTGCCCCACACGTTCTTCTCCGTCTGGGCACCCTCCGAATTGGTCATAATGCCGCCTTTCTTGCCGCTGATGCTGTCGGCGACCCGGATGGCAAAAAAGCCTTCCTTGGTGTCCGCGAATTTCACCGGAGTCTTGGCCGTCAGCGTGAAGTCTACATCGACGGTGCGCAGATCGTGTTCGGCGTAAAAGGTCATGGTGCGCTGTTCTTCGATCATGGCGCCCTTGCCGGGTGCCTCCCACGCGAAGCTCGCCGATATGCTGCCCGATTTTTTCCCCGGCTTCAGGTCGCCCAATTTCTCGAGAACGATCAATCCCTTAGTCGTGGGATTATCGCCGCTGGGTGTCGATCCACGTTCCGTTTCCCAGAAATTGACACCGCTAACGTCGCCATAGCCAACGAACAAACCGCGATGGTGAGGATGGTCATGCGATTCGCCTTCCACCGCTTCCATCGGAAATCTACGAGTTACGATAAGCCCGGTGGCGGAGCGAATTGGCGCCAGAAACGGCTTTGGATAGGCACTGCCAAAACAGAAATCGGAAAAGGGCTGACCGTTGATCGAAATGGCAATGTGATCGTTATTTACGTTTTCAAGTTCAACCTGCGCACGGAGCGCCGGCGGCGCGATCGAGAACGAGATCAAAAACGCGGGCGCAACCGCTCCCAATGTAATTCGCTTCATAGCCGTTCCAAATCATAACAACGCCTGGTCGGGCCGGAATGCTGGGCTATCATAAGGATGTCGAAGGAAAAAGGCGAAGAGCACTCACATGGGACCCCTAGGAATGCCGGAGATGATGCTCATTTTTCTCCTGGCACTGCTTCTCTTTGGACCCAAAAAGCTGCCGGAACTGGGCAAACTGCTAGGCAAAGGCTTGACCGAGTTTCGGCGCGCCAAAAGCGAACTGACCTCGACATTCGAAAGTCATCTGCACGAATTGGAACGTGAGACGCGGCTCGATACAGCTCCAACGGCCTCGATCCCCGACTATTCATCGCCGCACGAACCATATCCGTATGATGAATACGGCCAGAACGATTCGAGTTATGGCTCTTCCTCGGGATCTACCGAAACGGCTCCGTCCTACGAGACGGCCGTTTCAGAACCATCTACCGCCAGCGCCACCGCAACACAGGACGCCGAGGCCAACCACGAGCATGCCTCTCCAGCAAGTTCGCCTGTGGCCGGAACCGTGCCGCGTTCCAACGGCAGTCAATCTGTTGAATCTCCTTCCGCCGCAGCGAAAGAAGAGCATCCCGCGTAACCGCTGAGTATCGATGGCTGACGAAATAGAGGAGCCAGGGGCTCCGGCAAGTCAAATTCCCGCTCAAAACCCGGAAGAACCGGTTGCCGTTAGTGCGTACAGCAGCACTTCGGACCCGTATGGTGAAGAGGTACGGCTCGAGAGCGCCGCCACGCAGGTTATCGATCACACCGAAGCCGTTCCTGCGATAGCTACGCCCGCGCCTGCTCCGAAGAGCCCTCCGCCAGCGCCGCCGCCTCCAACAGGCAAGCAAGACGAAGAGGAAGAGCCCGACGAAGAAGAAGGAATGCTCCGCATGTCCTTCATGGAGCATTTGGGCGAGCTGCGCGGTCGAATCCTAAAAGCGCTCGGCGGAATCGTCGCTGCATTCCTTGTGAGCATCACGTTTTGTAAACCGCTTTGGGAATTCGTGTCCGCCCCCGCCGTTGAAGCGTTGAGCCACCTCGGAATCAATCCGCCCAATTTGGCCCAGATCACGCCGATGGAGAACTTCAACGTCATTTATTTGAAGCTTCCTCTGCTAGTGTCTATTTTTTTGGCGTCACCATGGGTGGTTTTTCAGGTGTGGGCGTTCATTTCTCCGGGGCTTTACAAACGTGAGAAGAAATGGGCCGTGCCGTTCATCCTTTGCACGGCGGGGCTATTTATTGCCGGCGGATGCTTCGCCTACTTTGTTGCCTTCCGTTTTGGCCTTGAGTTTCTGCTGGGCATTGGACGCGATGTCCATGTTACTCCGGTGGTGTCAATCAACGAATATTTCGACCTATTCGTCAACGTAGTACTCGGCGTGGGCCTGGTTTTCGAGATGCCGGTCATCATTTTCTTCCTGACCTTGTTGCACTTGGCATCGCCCCGGTTCCTTCTGCGCAATTCGCGCTATGCCATTCTCGCCATCACCGTGCTGGCGGCTATTGTCACTCCGACGCCTGACGTTTTCAACATGATGTTGTTCGCAGTGCCAATGGTTCTGCTGTTCTTTGTTGGCGTCTTTGTCAGCTACCTTCTCGTGCTGAAACGCGAAGGGAAGAAATTTCCCTGGGGCAGAACGCTGCTCGTGCTCTTAATTGTCGCTTTAATTGCGGGTGGCGTACTGGCGCTATTCATCTTCGGACTGCACTATCACCTGATTCCCAAGTGGCCGTACTTAGTCAAGTGAGCGACTAATACCGCCATAGGGCAACACCGCCCAGCAAGCCGTCGTCGTTAGGAACGCGAGTAACGTGTTTGGGCAACGCCGAATCAACTTTTAGCGCGTTGCCGCCGCCAATATAGAGATGCTCGTAGTTAAATAATGCCTCGATTTGCTTGATTGCTTTGAGCAGCAGCTTGTTCCACCGCTTGCGGCCGTATTTCTCCAGACCACGCCTGCCGAGATAGTCTTCGTAGGTTTTATCCTTTCGCCACGGGTGATGGGCCAATTCGAGCCCGGGCACCAAATAGCCATTGGTAAATAGCGACGATCCGAATCCAGTGCCGAGGGTGATTACCAACTCTACGCCTTTGCCTTGGATTGCCGCATATCCCTGTACGGCCGCGTCATTCGCCACGCGAACCGGCTTCTTCCATTGCCGGCTGAGGACTTTCTCCAATTCGAATCCGACCCATTTAGGATCCAAATTGTGGGCGGTTAACGTGGCGCCGCGCTTGACGACTCCGGGAAAGCCAACGGAGGCGCGATCAAATTCTCCGAGCCTGGCGGCGATTCCGTAGACGACGTTGAGAATCGCTGTGGGCGTAGCGGGTCGCGGTGTGTCCGCGCGCGCTCTTTCACTGATTGGTTTACCACTGCTATCCAGTAATAAACCTTTTACGCCAGTACCGCCCACATCAATAGCAAGCGTGATCACATTCTCGGCTTTCTTCGCCACCCTTTCTTCGCTCCTTCTTTCCCGATGTTCGCATTAGTCGTGCACAAGTTGCCGCTATTCCTGTAGATTTTGCACCCTATTCCCATTGTGATTTCGTCACAAAAGTGTGGTCCGATGCGCAAGGCCGATTATGGTCCCAAACATGCTTCGATATGCGTGTCTAGGCGTTGGAGGAGTCCGTTAAATTATGAAACAATTTAGATCTTTTTATATAGCCGCTCTAGCAGTTGTGGGTGTAGGTCTTATCGGCACATCGTTCGTGCCCAAAGCCCATGCGGATGCATGGGACAAAAAAACTATCGTTACCGTGAATGAGCCTATCATCGCCGGCAACAAGGTCCTGAACCCGGGTACGTACGTCTGGAGATTGCTCGATTCGCAGTCTGACCGCCATGTCGTGCAAATCTACGATCGCGATCAACGGCATCTCGAGCAAACGATTCTCGCCATACCGAATTATCGATTGCAGCCGTCAGGTAACTCGGAATTCTCATTTTGGGAAACACCGGCGGGTGTACCGAAGGCCGTTCGTGCCTGGTTTTACCCCGGCGATAACTCTGGACAAGAATTTGCCTATCCGAAAAAACTGGTGGCCCAGTTAGCATCGGCCGCGCCGGCTCCGGTCCCGGCATCGTATCGAGAGCCCGAGCCTGCACCGGCACCTCAACCGGAAGCAAAGCCCGAGCCCGCTCCCGAGCCCCGCCCGGCACCTGCACCTGCTCCCGCTCCGGAGCCTGCTGCCCCTGCGCCGCAAGCACAAGCTGCACCAGCGCCGACACCGGCAGCGCTTCCGCATACTGCGAGCTTTAGCCCTCTGATCGGGTTGCTCGGCGTCGCGTCCTTGAGTTTTGCTGGATTGCTGGCGTTCGCTACGAAAAGGGCTTAATCGTTCAGAAAACTCAAAAGCCTGGTCCCACACACACGTCGGACCAGGCTTCTTTCTGGCGGATGAGACAATGGGGCCGCCCGCTGGGGCTGCGATGGGGAGCACGTCCATGAATTGGTTGATGCCAGTGCTGATTGCGAGTCAGCTTGCTGTCTCCAACGCAATTGGAGCCGCTCAGAAGACACGAGAACCCTACACCATTTCCGATAACGTCGACTTGGTGCTGCTCGATGTGAGTGTCAAGAATCCACATGGTGGTTTCGTGAGCGGTTTAGAGAAGGCAAATTTTCAGGTTTTCGAAGACGGACACCCAAGAGAAATTACGCATTTCGCCAGCGTCGATACTCCAGTGACAGTAGGACTCGTGGTGGACGATAGCGGTAGCATGCGGGGGAAGCGGCCTGAGGTGGTAACCGCTGGCCTGGCGTTCGCAAAATCCAGCAATCCTCAAGACGAGTTTTTTGTGATCAACTTTAATAACTCCGTTGTACGCGGATTGCCGCCGCAGGTTCCCTTCACTGACGACCTGCAGGCGCTTCGGGCGGCGCTCTACTACGGCCCACCGGTGGGCCAGACCGCGCTTTACGACGCTATTGGGTATGCTTTGGGGCATCTCGGCTTGGGTCATCGTGACAAACGCACCTTGATCGTAGTCAGCGATGGCGGCGACAACGTCAGCCGTTTGCCGCTATCGAAATTGATGCAGTCAGTCGTGGCATCCCGGGCGACAATTTACACTGTAGGATTATTCGATCCCGAGAACCACGACCTGAATCCCAGCGTGCTACGCAAGCTGGCGAATGTAAGTGGAGGCGAATATTTCGAGCCCAAGACGCTAGACCAGGTAATTCCAACGTTCGAGAAGATTTCTAAGGATATTCGTAACCGCTATACGGTCGGCTTTGTTCCGGATGATCTACGCGACCAGCGCCCGGTGCGGTCCGTAAGGGTCAAAGCCGAGGAACAGGGACACAAGCTTTTCGTAAAAACCCGGACAACTTATTCGTTGGAACCACTTCGCCGTTGAACATGACCCATGCCGACCATCCAGTTCTTGTGCGGCGGACGCCTAGTGGCTATCCGACCGAGCCCGGGCTCCACAGTCATAACCGCGGCCGACGTGGTCGCGGCCCGGCCGCGCGGTCGCTCATCCTGCGGTTTGTGCTCGTCGTGTTGGTTGCGCTGGGTCTGGCAGGCATTGGGTATTACGCCTACACGCTGTGCGATCAGTACGTATATCAGGCGTATGAAAACTGGGCGTTTGATCAACAGATTGCCGGCCGCCACGAGGTTACATTTGCGGATTTCGTACGGGAGCGGACGCCTTTTGGATTTTTGACGACGAAAAACGCCTTGCCCAAGGCAAATCCGGCGAAGCAAGAACCATCTCCGGCCGTCCCCGCACTCGCGGAAGGCGCGCTGCTTGGCCGGGTCGAGATCAGCCGGTTGCGCCTTTCGGCGATCGTGCGCGAGGGAGTAGGTGCGCACACACTGAGTACGGCAGTTGGGCACATACCCTCGACATCCTTACCGGGCCAGGACGGAAATTTTGCGATTGCAGCGCATCGAGACACTCTTTTTCGTGCGTTGAAAGATATTCGGACCGGCGATCTGGTTACGTTCCAGTCACCGGCCGGCTCGTACACCTATCGTGTGGCGGCAACCTCGATTGTGAAGCCTTCTGACGTCAGCGTTCTGCGCGCGGATGGCGGCGGCTTGATCCGGGAGAAGCTAGATCAGCAAGGTCCGGACAAGCTGCTGACCATGATTACGTGCTACCCCTTCTACTATGTGGGAGCTGCCCCCAAGCGCTTCATTGTGGAAGCCCGAATGGTCGAGGCTGGCCCAAGTGCGACCGTGTCGCGAAGCACGGTCGAGGTGCCGCTGCCGGCCGCGGCGCCCACACGAATCCGGGAATCGGCGGCCGCCGCTGAACGCAAAACAGACACCAAACGTCAGTTCCAGTCCTGGCCACGAAGCACTACGCAACACGCGAAAAAACGTGGTTTCTGGCGTCGCGTCCTGCACATTCCGTGACCTCGCAACACTGACCGGCCAAGCCGCGAAGCCTTGTTATACTGCGGTTGGATCCTTGGGAGGTCGTCTAATGGTAGGACTGCAGACT
>CAVRLR010000012.1:0-295077 GCA_963722155.1 Bryobacterales bacterium
TTGACGTGCCGCGTCGGCCAGCGCCTTGACGCGGCCATGATATTGATATCCGCCGCGATCGAACACCACGCGGATAATGCCCTTGTCTTTCGCACGGCGGGCGACGGCCTGGCCGATTAGCTTGGCGCCTTCCACATTGCCGCCTTTTCCGCGCAGATCTTTTTCGTCGACGCCGCCGCAGCCAGAGTGTGACCCTGCTGGTCGTCGATCACCTGAGCATAAATATGATTGAGGCTGCGAAAGATGGCGAGCCTCGGCCGTTCCTGCGTCCCCGCCACGCGGCGGCGAATGCGCTTGTGAATGCGAGTTCGAATTTCGTTTCTACCGACTCGAGCCATTATTTGCCTCCCGCTCCGGTCTTACCGGCCTTCTTGCGCAGCACTTCTCCGGTGTAGCGCACGCCCTTGTTCTTATACGGATCCGGCGGACGCAGCGCGCGAATGTGCGCGGCGACCTGCCCGACCGCCTGCCGGTCATAGCCGGTGAGAATCAGGTGCGTCTGTTTGTCGATTTTGAGATCTACTCCGGTAGGCAGCATCATTTCAACCGGATGTGAATAGCCGAGTGTGAAGGTGGCAATCTTCCCCTTCACGTCAGCGCGGTAGCCAGTGCCAACAATATCCAGCTCGCGAGTGAAACCCGCCGACACGCCGTGGACGGCGTTGGCGGCAAGCGCCCGCGTCAATCCGTGCAACGCGGCAAACTTGTCGCTATCTCGCACGACTTCCAACTGGTCGCTCTTCTGCTCGAAACGCACACCGGCCGGAATCGGAACCGATAGTTTTCCCTTTGGACCTTCTACCTGCAAACTCTCGCCGATCTCGATTTTCACCCCTTTCGGCAGGGGGATGGGCTTCTTTCCTACGCGTGACATAAGGTTCGTTCCTTACCAGATCTGACAGAGGACTTCGCCGCCCACGCCCTCTTTGCGCGCGGCATTGCCTGTCATGACGCCTTTCGGCGTCGTGAGAATGTTGATACCCAGCCCGCCCAGGATACGAGGAATCTCTTTTCGAGCCGACATACACACGGCAACCCGGACGGGATACGCGCTGGATACGCGAAATGACGGGCAGGTTCGAGGGCGTGTACTTCAGGTACAGGCGGATGAATTTTTTCGATCCTTCTTCGGTCAGCTTGTAATTGAGGATGTAGCCTTCTTCCTTAAAAATGCGGGCCAGCTCGTTTTTGAGCCGCGACGCCGGCACGTCCACCTTGGGATGGCGAGCGATGAGGGCGTTGCGCACGCGTGTCAACATGTCGGCAATGGGGTCTACTGTCATTTATCCTGCCTCCTTACCAGCTCGCCTTGGTCACGCCCGGGATCTCGCCGGCGAGCGCAAATTTCCGGAAACAGATCCGGCAGAGCGAAAACTTGCGCAGAAATCCGCGCGGCCGTCCGCAGTTCTTGCAGCGGTTGCGCAGCCGACACTTAAATTTCGGCGTTTTTTGTTCTTTAGCGATCTTCGCGGTCGTAGCCATAATTCCTTTACTTACTGCCGGAAGGGCATACCCAAATGGCGCAATAGCGCCAGCCCCTCGGCGTCGGTCCGGGCGGTCGTGGTGATACTGATGTTCAAGCCTTTCACCTTTTCCACTTTGTTGTAATCGATCTCGGGGAAAATCAACTGATCCTTGAGCCCGAGCGTATAATTGCCGCGGCCGTCGAATGACTTCGGCGACACGCCGCGAAAATCGCGCACGCGCGGCAGAGCCACATTCATCAGACGGTCCAAAAATTCGTACATGCGGTCGCCCCGGAGAGTGACCATGCAGCCGATCGACATACCTTCGCGCAGCTTGAACGCGGCAATCGACTTCTTCGCCTTGGTGACCACTGGCTTCTGGCCGGCAATCGCCGCCAGCTCATTCACCGCACCGTCCATCAGCTTGCTGTTGCCAGTTGCCTCGCCCAACCCGACGTTGAGCGATACTTTTTGGACTTTCGGCACAGCCATGGGGTTCTTGTAGCCAAAATCTTTTTTCAGCGCGGGGACAACGCTCTTGGCGTACAACTCGCGCAAGCGCGCTTTACCACTCGCCGCTTTGGGCGCTGCCGCCTTCTCGAGAGGCTCCGCACTCTTTTCCTTGGGAGCACGCGTCTTCTTCTCGGCTCCCGGCGCTGCCGCGGATTTCGCCTTGGCGTCCTTTGCCGGCTTGTTCTCTGTGTCTTTCGCCATTCGCGTTGCCTCTACTTCTTGTCGAGCGCTTCGCCGCCCTTGCGCGCAATGCGGGTCCGGCGCACTTTGCCGCCCACTGTCTCCACCTTGTAGCCCACCCGCGTGGGAATCCCACCGGCAGTCAAAAGCATTACGTTCGAGATATCAAAAGGCATCGGCTTATCCGCAATGCCTCCCTTGATTTGTTTCGAGGGATTCGGCCGGGTGTGGCGCTTCACCACCATCACACCTTCCACCGTGACTTTGCGCCCGAAGCGATCTACTTCGAGCACTTTGCCGGACTTTCCTTTGTCGCGACCGGCAATCACACGTACCAGGTCGTCCTTCTTGATTTTGACGCGCAGGGGGCGACGCTCGCCTTTTTCCTGGCGGCGCTGATAAGCAACTTTTGGCATGACTAGATGACCTCCGGCGCGAGTGAAACGATTCTCATGAAGCGCTTGTCGCGCAGCTCGCGGGCCACCGGTCCGAACACACGTGTGCCGACCGGCTCACCTACTTCATTGATCAAGACTGCGGCGTTCGAATCAAACCGGATATATGTTCCATCTTTGCGGCGCGTTTCTTTGCGCATGCGAACCACCACGCAACGGACTACCTTGCCCTTCTTGATAGCCGACTCCGGAGAGGCCTCTTTCACGCTGGCGGTAATCACATCGCCCAAACCAGCGCGCAGCCCGAGACCGCCACCGCGCGGCAAAATGCATTGCAGTTTGCGCGCACCGCTGTTATCGGCCACCTCCAGAATTGTTCGCATTCCAATCATGACGTTTCTCCTCGGCCCTACAACCCGCCTAAGGCGGGCGCATGAGCTATTTCTTTTTGACCGTCTTCCTGACGCGCGTGTCGGCCGCAGCCGCCAACGCCGGATGATCCACCGCTACCTCCACTGCGCGGCGCAATACCGTCCCCAGCTTCCAGCGCTTCAAGCGGCTGAGCGGACGGCACTCGATGATACGTACGACATCGCCCACTTTCGCCGATTGTTCTTCATCGTGGGCGTAAAACTTTTTCCGCTTCTTGACAATCCGTTTATAGACCGGATGCGAGGTGCGCCGCGTCACTTCGACCACAATTGTTTTGGCCATCTTGGTCGAGATGACCTCGCCTACTTTTTCGTTCTTATGTCCGGGACCAGTCTGTAAAGTCTTGGGTGCCGTCGGTTCTGTTGCCGCCATATGTTTTTACGTAAGTCCTTACTTCTTCTTCCTGAACAAGCCACTCAGGCCACGCTTGCTTTTCGCGGCCTTTCCTGCAGCCGGAGCCTTCGCGGGCGTCGTGGCCGGCGCCACCACCGTCACACCTTTTTCCTTCAGCACCGTTAACATCCGCGCGCGATCTTTTTTCAGCGCGCGATACTTTTTGAGGCCTTCGTTCTGCCCCATGCCCATCTGGAAGCGGATACGAAAAAGCTGTTCCTGCGCATCCTGCACCTGGCGGGTAAGATCGGCGGCATCGATACCGCGAATTTTTTCAGCCTTCATATCTAACCAGCTTTCGTGCCTTCCGCGGCTTGATGCCGCGAAACGAATTTCGTCGGCACCGACAATTTCATCGCCGCAAGCCGCATCGCTTCTGTCGCGACGGCGAGCGTGACGCCTTCCATTTCGAACAACACCTTGCCGGGCCGCACCACTGCCACCCAGGCTTCCGGCGCGCCTTTGCCTTTTCCCATACGAGTCTCAGGCGGTTTCTTGGTGATCGGCTTATCGGGAAACAGCCGGATCCAAACTTTGCCGCCACGCTTGATAAAACGCGTCATTGCGATGCGCGCTGCTTCGATCTGCCGGTTGGTCACCCAGCCGCAGCGCATGGCCTTCAGGCCAAATTCACCGAACGCGAGTGAGGAGCCGCGCCAAGCCTTGCCGGTCATGCGGCCGCGCTGCTGCTTGCGAAATTTGACTTTCTTCGGCATCAACATGGCTATTCACCTGTCTCCTTCTTTTCTTCAGCGGCAGGCTCGGCGGCACGCGCCGGTTCCTGCTTCCAGGAAGGCGCAACCGGCACCGAGAGCGGCGGAATGATGGGAGCCGTTGCCGGTTTTGCCATCTCGGCCGGCGGAGCTTGCTGCACTGCCGGACCAGTCGCCTCAGGCAGCGGAGCCATCTGCGGCCGGCGCTCGCGATTATCGTCGCGGCGGCGGCGGCGCGGCTCGCCTTCGTTGCGCATCGAGTCGCGGCGTCCGCCTTCGAGCACTTCGCCTTTGTAAACCCAAACTTTGACGCCGATCACGCCGTAAGTCGTGTAGGCTTCGGTGAAGCCATAATCGATATCCGCCCGCAAAGTGTGCAGCGGAAGCTGCCCTTGCAAATACCATTCACTGCGGGCAATTTCAGCCCCATTTAAGCGGCCCGATACACGGACCTTGATACCTTTACATCCGAACCGCAGGGCGGAATCCACAGCTTTGCGCATAGCGCGGCGAAACGCCACACGTTTTTCGAGCTGCAGAGCAATCGATTCGGACACTAACTGCGCATCGAGCTCCGGACGATGCACTTCCTGAATATCGATGAAGACTTCGCGCTTGGTCTTTTTTGCGAGGTCGCTCTTGAGCTTCTCAATCTCGGCGCCTTTGCGGCCGATGATGATGCCGGGCCGTGACGTGCGAATGGTGATCCGCAGCTTGTTGCCGGGCCGGTCGACTTCGATCGAGCTGATGCCAGCGGCTTTTAAACGCTGAGTAAGCGATTCTTTGAGTTCGATGTCCTCATGCAGAAGCTTCGAATAGTCCTGCTTAGCGAACCAGCGCGAGCGCCAGTTCTTGGTCACGCCCAACCGAAATCCGTACGGATGTACTTTTTGTCCCATAGGAAGCGCTCTACTCCTCTACCGCCTCTTCGCCGGCGCGCTCGCCGACTTTCACGATGATGTGCGATGTACGCCGCTGATAGCGGAATGCACGGCCTTGCGGAGCCGGCCGGATACGCTTTTGCCGCGGCCCTTCATTCACGCATGCCTCGGTGACGAACAGCTTGTCGACATCCACATCTTCCGATTTGTTGCCCGCGTTCGAAATTGCCGAGCGCAGCACTTTTTCCACCGCCGCCGCTACGCGTTTATTGGTAGCGCCCAAAATACTGATGGCGTCGCCGGCCTGCTGGCCGCGAATCATGTCGACAACCAGCCGCGCTTTCTGCGGAGAGACACGCATGTAGCGGGCTTCCGCCTTCGCCAGAGAAGCTGTTTTTTTCGCCGCCATTACCTCGCCGCCTTTTCAGTCGACTTCGCCGCGTGACCCTTGAACGTCCGGGTGGGAGAAAATTCACCTAGCTTATGGCCGACCATGTTTTCGGTAACGTAGACCGGAATGAACTTCTTGCCGTTATGTACCGCTAGTGTGTGCCCGATGAAATCGGGAACAATGGTCGAACGGCGAGACCACGTTCTCACTACCGTTTTCTGATTCTTCTCGGCCACAGCCGCCACCTTCTTCAACAGGTGGTCATCCGTGAACGGTCCCTTTTTAAGTGAACGAGACATTTAGCGCTTCTTTGCCTTCCTCGTAACGATCCACCTGACCCTATTGATCGCGCACAACGGGCACGAAACGCCCTGTGCGCTCGCGTTTGTTTTCCTCATTAGCGCTTTTTCGCCTTTCTAGTCACGATCCACCTGTCAGTGCGTTTATTGTTCCTAGTCTTGAAACCGCGTGTGGGCTGGCCCCAGGGGGTGACAGGGTGACGGCCGCCCGAAGTTTTTCCTTCGCCACCGCCGTGAGGATGGTCGACCGGATTCATCGTGACGCCGCGGTTATGCGGCATGCGTCCGAGCCATCGGCTGCGTCCCGCTTTGCCTAGCGAAACGTTCTCATGCTCCACATTACCGACCTGTCCGACCGTTGCCATGCAATCCACCTGCACGCGGCGCACTTCGCCGGAGGGCAACTTCAACAGGGCAATCCCGGCCTCTTTCGAGACCAACTGCGCCTGCGCTCCCGCCGAGCGCGCCATCTGGCCGCCCTTGCCCGGGCGCAGTTCGATGTTATGCACGACGGTACCGGCCGGAATGTTTTTGAGCGGCAGCGCATTGCCTATGAGAATGTCCACCTCGGGACCGGAGCTTACTTTGCGTCCGACTTCGAGACCCACCGGGCAAAGGATGTAGCGCTTCTCGCCATCAGTGTAATGCAGCAGCGCGATACGCGCCGAGCGATTTGGGTCGTATTCGATCGCCGCCACCTTGGCTTCGACACCGAACTTGTCCCGCTTAAAATCGATCAGACGGTAGGCCTGCTTGGCCCCGCCGCCGCGAAAGCGGCTGCTGATACGGCCACGCGCATCGCGTCCGCCGGTGCGCTTCTTACCTTCGACCAGCGATTTTTCCGGGCGATCTTTAGTGATCTCATCGCGCGTCAGATAAGTCTGGAAGCGGCGCGTCGGCGTGGTCGGACGAAAACTTTTGATAGGCATAGCGTGCTTCCTCTCTTAGATCTCCGTGTACTCGGGGATCTTCTCGCCCGCCTGAATGCGGACGTAAGCCTTTTTCCAATCGGACGCATATCCGGTAAAGCGTCCACGGCGGCGCAGTTTCCCACTGGTCAGGCTGGTACGAACACCGGCGACCTTCACTCGAAACACGGTTTCGACCGCCTGCTTGATCTGAATTTTATTGGCGTCCGGATGCACTTCAAAACACATGGTGCGCTCGCCTTCACGCTTCCCATGCGCTTTTTCGGTAATCAGCGGACGGCGAATCACGTCGTACACGTTCATTACGCCAAGGCCTCCGACAGTTTTTTCGCCGCCGGCTCGGTCAGCAGCACATCTTTATAGCGCAACAGGTCATAGACCGTCACATCCTTGGTGGGCACCAGCTTCACCCCTTTGAGGTTGCGCGAGGCACGCGTGAGATTCACGTTTTCCGCGGTCTCGACCAGCAATACCGTCTTTTTCGCTTCAAGCTTCTGCAAAGCACCCAAAACGTTCTTGGTCTTGTGATCAGCCAGATCGAACGCTCGGACCACGCGCAATTCTCCGTCGCGCAGCTTCGCCGAAAGGGCAGAGCGTAGCGCACCGAGAACCATTTTGCGCGGCAGCTTGTATTCATAGCTGCGCGGTTGCGGCCCGTGGGCCGTGCCCCCATGCCGCCAAAGCGGAGAGCGGATGGAACCCATACGCGCGCGACCCGTGCCCTTTTGCTTCCACAGCTTCTTACCTGAACCCGATACTTCATGGCGAGTCTTGGTGGCCGCGGTACCGGAGCGCTGTGCGGCGGTATATTGCCGCACCGCTTCATAGAGCAGCGCTTCATTCACTTCGGCGCCAAACACCGCGTCCGCCAGCTCGATCGAGCCTACCGTCGCGTTGTTCAGATCCACAATGTTTACACTCGGCATTTCACTGTTGTCCGTTAACGATTCGCGCGCCGCACCATCACGTAACCGCCGTTCGGCCCCGGAATGGCGCCCTTTACCGCGATCACATTGTCGTCGGCATCCACGCTCACAATCTCGAGATTGCGCACGGTCACCTGATCGGTTCCCATACGACCGGCCATTTTCATGCCGGGAAACACGCGCGAGGGAAAGCTCGACCCGCCAATCGAGCCGGCCGCGCGGTGAAACATCGAGCCGTGCGATGCCGGACCGCCGCGAAAATGATGCCGTTTCACCAAACCTGCAAAACCGCGTCCTTTGCTCGTACCGATGACATCCACAACGTCCTTCGGCTTGAACTCTCCTGCCAGCACGCGATCGCCCTGCTTCAAGTCGCCAGTTCCCTGCCCGAGATGAAATTCACGCAGGAACTTGACGCCCTCAGCGCCCGATTTCGCCAGGTGTTTCTCCATCGGCTTGTTCGGTTTCTTGGCGTACTCAACCAGGCCTAGCTGCACACCGTCGTAGCCGTCGGTGGCGGGCGTTTTGCGCTGCGTCACTACGCACGGCCCCGCCTTGACGAGCGTCACCGGGACCACCTGGCCCTCCGCAGTGAACACTTGCGTCATGCCGATCTTCTTACCGAGAATTCCTGGACTCATCGTTGTCTTTCCCTGTGCTGATACTGCGGCGATCATCCGCCTACTTCTTGCCAAACGCCTTGATCTCCACATCTACCCCCGCCGGAAGATCCAGCTTCATCAATGCGTCCACCGTTTCCTGCGTCGGCTCGAGAATGTCGAGCAGGCGTTTGTGCGTGCGAATTTCAAACTGTTCACGCGATTTCTTATCTACGTGCGGCGAGCGGAGAACCGTGTAGCGATTCTTGAGCGTCGGCAGCGGAATCGGTCCCGCGACCGTGGCGCCCGTCCGCTTGGCCGTATCGACGATATCGCCGGTCGATTGATCCAGGATGCGGTGATCGTACGCCTTGAGCCGAATGCGAATGCGTTCTTTCATTTCTCTTCGAATCTCTTTCATTCAAAGGCGCTCGGAGGAGCGCGCCTTTGAGTGGTTCCATGCCTACCAAAGATCTCCGAAACCGTGCCGGCGCCCACGGTGCGGCCGCCTTCGCGAATCGCAAAGCGCAGGCCCTTGTCCATCGCCACCGGCGTGATCAGCTCCACTTCCAGCGCCACGTTGTCCCCGGGCATCACCATCTCCATGCCTTCCGGCAGCTTCGCCACACCCGTCACGTCCGTCGTCCGGAAGTAGAACTGCGGCCGGTAGCCATTGAAGAACGGCGTGTGCCGCCCGCCTTCTTCCTTCGACAGCACGTACACTTCACCCTTGAACTTCTTGAACGGCTTGATCGATCCCGGCTTCGCAATCACCTGCCCGCGCTCCACATCGTTCTTTTCGATGCCGCGCAGCAGCAGGCCCACGTTGTCTCCCGCGCGCCCTTCGTCCAGCAGCTTCTTGAACATTTCCACGCCCGTCACCACCGTCTTGCGCGTGTCGTGGAAGCCCACGATCTCCATTTCCTCGCCGACCTTGCAGATCCCCTTCTCGATGCGCCCCGTCACCACCGTGCCGCGGCCCTGGATCGAGAAGATGTCTTCAATCGGCATCAGAAACGGCTTGTCGATAGCGCGCTCCGGCATCGGAATGTACTCATCCACCTTCGCCATCAGCTCGTCGACCGTCGCTTCCCACTTCGCTTCCCCGTTCAACGCTCCCAGCGCGCTCACCCGCACCACCGGCAGATCGTCGCCCGGAAACTGGTAGCTCGTCAGCAAGCTCGCGCACTTCCAGCTCCACCAGCTCGAGCAGCTCCGGATCGTCCACCATGTCCACTTTGTTCAGCGCCACCACGATGTACGGCACTCCCACCTGCCGCGCCAGCAGAATGTGCTCCCGCGTCTGCGGCATCGGACCATCGGTCGCCGCCACCACCAGAATCGCGCCATCCATCTGCGCCGCGCCCGTGATCATGTTCTTGATGTAATCGGCGTGACCCGGGCAATCCACGTGCGCATAGTGCCGGTTCGCCGTCTCATACTCCACGTGCGCCACCGCGATCGTGATTCCGCGCGCCTTCTCTTCCGGCGCATTGTCGATCGAATCGAAGCTCCGGAACTTGTTCTTCGGATTGTGCTTCGACAGCGTCTTCGTGATCGCCGCCGTCAACGTCGTCTTCCCGTGATCGATATGCCCGATCGTCCCGATATTGACGTGCGGCTTGCTTCGGTCAAATTTCTCTTTCGCCATAGTCCTTTAACCGTCCTACGGACATCAACGCCCTGTGCACTTGTGTCAATCCTTCCTACCTGGTTGCGACTCCGCCTTTATTGCGATTGATAATTTCTTCGGCCAGGTTCTTCGGCACTTCTTCGTACTGGCCAAAGTGCATGGTGAAACTGCCGCGCCCCTGCGTGCGCGAACGCAGCTCGGTGGCGTAGCCGAACATTTCCGACAACGGCACCATCGACTTGATGATGTGTGTGCCGCCCGCGATTTCCGTACCTTCGAGACGTCCGCGGCGCGAAATCAGATCGCCGTTCACCGGTCCCATGTACTCTTCGGGCACCGTCACTTCAACCCGCATCACAGGCTCGAGCAGCACTGGCTTCGCCTTTCTGCAGGCTTCCTTCACACAGATGGAGCTGCAGATCTTGAACGCCATTTCCGATGAATCGACGTCGTGATAAGCGCCGTCGAATACCGTCACTTTGATGTTGTTCAATGCATAGCCGGCCAGCACGCCGCCTTCGAGCGCTTCCGTGACGCCCTTTTCGATCGCCGGGATAAATTCCTTGGGAATGTTGCCGCCAGTGATGTCGTTGTCGAACTCGTAATCCTTTTCCGGATTCGGCTCGACGCGCAGTTCGACGCGCGCATACTGGCCGCTTCCGCCCGTCTGTTTCTTGTGCGTGTAATCGTACTCCGCCATTTGCCGAATCGTTTCGCGATAGGCCACCTGCGGCTTGCCGACATTGGCGCCTACGTTGAACTCGCGCTGCATGCGGTCGACAATGATTTCCAGATGCAGTTCGCCCATGCCGGCGAGAATGGTCTGGCCGGTTTCGGGATCGGTCGAAACATGCAACGTCGGATCTTCGGTCGCCAGCTTATGGATGGCGACGCCCAGCTTTTCCTGGTCTTCCTTGGTCTTCGGCTCGATGGCGAGCTGGATTACGGGCGCCGGGAAAACGATCGATTCAAGTAGAACCGGCGCTTTTTCGTCGCAGATCGTGTCGCCGGTCACGACCTGCTTCAGACCGACTGCCGCGCAAATATCGCCGGCGAGAATTTCCTGGATCTCTTCGCGCTTGTTGGCGTGCATCTTCACCAGACGGCCGATGCGTTCCCGCTTGCCTTTGGCTGACGTTGTAAATCAGAATCGCCGGCGTTCAGCTTGCCCGAATACACGCGAATGAAGACACAACTGGCCTACAAACGGGTCGGTCATGATCTTGAAGACCAGCGCCGAAAACGGCTCGGCGTCGCTGGGCTTGCGCTCCATGACTTCGTTCGGATTGTCAATCGAGTGGCCCTTGCACCGGCGGAATGTCGAGCGGCGACGGCAGATAGTCGCACACTGCGTCGAGCAGGTTCTGCACGCCCTTGTTCTTGAACGAGGAACCACAGATCACCGGGAAAATCTTTTGCGCGATGGTCGCCTTGCGAATTCCGGCGCCAACTCCCTCTCCGTGATAGGCTGTGCCTTCGACGAATTTCTCAAACAGCGTGTCGTCGGATCTCGGCGACTGCTTCGATCAGCTTCTCGCGATACTCTTTGGCTTTCTCGAGCAGGTCGGCGGGAATCTCGACATCGTCGAACTTGGCGCCCAGCGTTTCATCGCGCCAGATGCGCGCCTTCATCGTGACCAGATCGACTACACCTTTGAATTGATCTTCCGCGCCGATCGGCAACTGAATCGGCACGGGGCGAGCACTCGAGACGGTCGACAATCGTCTCGACCGAGCGATAAAAATCCGCGCCGACGCGGTCCATCTTGTTGATGAAGCAGATACGCGGAACGCCGTATTTGTCGGCCTGGCGCCACACCGTTTCCGATTGCGGCTGCACGCCGGCGACCGCATCGAACACCGCGCAAGCGCCATCGAGCACGCGCAAGCTGCGCTCGACTTCGGCGGTGAAATCCACGTGGCCGGGCGTGTCGATGATGTTGATGGTGATGTCGCGCCACTGGCAGGTGGTGGCGGCGGAGGTGATCGTGATGCCGCGCTCCTGCTCCTGCGCCATCCAGTCCATGGTGGCGGTGCCTTCGTGCACTTCGCCGATCTTGTGAGTACGGCCGGTGTAGTACAGGATGCGTTCGGTCGTAGTTGTTTTACCGGCATCGATGTGGGCCATGATGCCGATATTGCGCATTTTTTCGAGCGGTACGGTGCGAGCCATAATGCTTAATTCAATCCTACTAAACTTCCGATAGACTTACCAGCGGTAGTGCGCGAACGCCTTATTCGCTTCCGCCATGCGATGCACATCGTCTTTCTTCTTCACGGCGCCACCGCGCATATTGGCGGCATCGTTCAATTCGTTCGCCAACTTCTCGGCCATGCTCTTATCCGGACGGCCCGCGCGCGTTGGTGATAAGCCAGCGCAGGGCCAGACTGGTCCGGCGGTTCTGGGGAACCTCCACCGGCACCTGATAGTTCGCGCCGCCGACGCGCCGGGTTTTCACTTCGAGCAGCGGCTTTACGTTCTCAACCGCTTTTTTGAAAGCTTCAGCGGATCGTCACCGGAGCGCTCCCGCAGCATATCCATGGCTTGATAGAAGATCTTCTGCGCGGTGGTCTTCTTGCCGTCCCACATCATCGAGTTCACAAATTTCTCGACCAGCGTGGAACTGTAGAGCGGATCGGGGATTACTTCGCGCGGTTCGGGTCGTCTACGGCGGGGCATGGTGTCTCCTTCGGTCTCCTACTTCTTTCCGCCCTTGGCGGGCGCGGCTGCCGCTCCACCCTTGGGACGCTTCGCTCCATATTTGGAACGGCCTTGCTTACGATTGGCGACGCCCGCAGTATCGAGCGTTCCACGGACGATGTGATAGCGAACACCGGGCAGATCCTTGACACGGCCGCCGCGGATCAGCACGATCGAGTGCTCCTGCAGGTTGTGGCCGACACCCGGAATATAGGTGGTGACCTCGATTCCGTTGGTCAGGCGCACACGGGCGACCTTGCGGAGCGCCGAATTCGGCTTCTTCGGTGTGGTGGTGTACACGCGCGTGCAGACGCCGCGGCGCTGCGGACATGCCTGTAGCGCCGGACTCGCTGTCTTATATCGCGTGTCCTTGCGGCCTTTGCGCACCAGTTGATTAAACGTCGGCACGAATATTCTCCAAACTCAAAACGCCTCTTTGCGAAAGTGAGGCGAAACTCGAAAATTCTGATACAGGTGCCCAGGACTGAGCATCCGCGCTCCATGCAAGCGATCGCGCGTACACTCCATCCAAAATTTGGGCTGCCATTTTGCAGGCTCAAGCCTGTCCTGTAAAAGGCCCAGACCAGCTGCTCGATTAACTGCCAGGAGGCTGATATAGCGTATTCACCAGCCCCAAACCGCGAGGGTAACTGCTTCGGATGTGGCCCATACCGATTTCAACGTCGCTCTTTGCAGTAAAAACAAAGACCTTATTGGGTCAGCAGCGGGGCCCGACTTCCGGCCGGATGCTCACAAGAACACGGTAGCACGGGAGCCGAAGAATCAACTCGCCAAACCCTATTAGTGTATGACGGGATAGATTGGCTGTCAACCGCCAACAAAGTTGGGCAGCCTGCTAAGGAAAAACATCGAGCAGCCTCGTAGCGAGTTGTGTTAACAATTCAACAACTGGCTTGACAGGCTACGAATTCCTGTATAGAGTTCATGTGGCGAGTGTTCGTTCCTGGAGGGAAATTGAGTCAAGCATCCCAACTCCCCTTCCGCTCTGCACTTGTGTCCTTTATGATCGCATTCGCTGGAACAACAGCGAACGCTGATATCGTCGGTTCGATCTTTCTGACTGGACACGATCCCGACTACCACGCTTTCGCCGGCGGAAACGCTGCTGGCGCAGCGGCCATCAACCAGGACGCAATCAATTTCGTCACCGACCCCGGCTTCAACACATTTGCCAACGCTGGAGTCAAGAAGTTTCTATTCGTTACCTCGAGTATCACCCCGCCTTCCGGCCATGTGGATGGGACGAACGGCCTGTTCGCCAGCGGATACGCGCTGGGCACCGACTTCGATCGCGCTGACGCTGCAACGCTGGCGACCGCACTGGGACAATTAGGCACAACATATGACTGACGCCATCGTCATCGGGTCCGATTTGGGAGGGATTTTGACGCAGGCCGAGCTGGATATCTTGAACACACATTCGACCGACATCATCAGTTTCCTCAACAGCGGCGGCGGACTCTACGCCATGGCTGAATCGGATTCCGGCGCCGGCTTGACGAATGGAGGACTTTTTGGATATCTACCCTTCGTCGTCTCTAGTACCGCCAAAGAGCAAAATGAGACTGGTTACACCGTCACGCCTTTCGGCGCGAGCATCGGTCTTTCGAGTGCGGATGTCAACGGCAACGCCTCTCACAACATCTTCACGGCGACTTCCGGATTGAATATTGTGGATTTGGACTCCTCGGGCTCGATACTCAGTCTGGCTGGCAGGGGGCAGGTAACAAATGGCGGCGTCTCGGCGATTCCTGAGCCCTCTGATATCTTTCTGTTCGCGACAGGCCTTTTTGCTTTTTATGGCGTAGGCCGCGTCCTGAAATCCATCAAGAGCGACCAATAGACTTCCGCAGCAAATCCAAGGCTCCCTGGGTGGCAAGTGTCCGTGTGCGGAAGCGATCGCGAGCCGTAGCGGACACGGATCACTTTGGCGGCGGCCGGCCCGGCGATCCCCAAATACACCGTCCCTACCGGATCGAAGTCGGTTCCACCCTGCGGGTCCGGCATAGCCGGTGGTCGAGAGCCCGTAAGTCGCTCCACTGCGGGCACGCGCCCCCTGGGCCATCGCCGCAGCTACCGGTTCGCTAACCGCGGAATGGCGCGCCAGGAGCTCTTTCGGGACTCCCAGGATCTGGTGTTTCTGTTCATCGGTGTAGGTGACATAGCCGGCAACGAAATAATCCGAACTGCCGGCCGTGTCGGTCAGCCGCGCGGCCACCATCCCGCCTGTTACACTCTCGGCGGTGGCGACGGTAGCGTGGTGTTGCCGCAGCAATCGCGCGACGACGGCATCCAATGTGTCTTCAGCCCGCTCGCTATAGAGGCGATCGCCCAGCAGTTCCGCGATAGGATTGCCAACTTCGCGCAGAAGCGCATCGGCTTCCGCTTCGCTGTCGACTCTGCGCGCGGAGGTGAACCCACAGATCCCCGGGCGAAGAGAGCACGGTGGTCATCGGATTGGTGTACTTGGTATACACCGGTGCGATGAGCGTGTCGAGATCCGACTCTCCGATGCCGGTAATGCGAAAGCTGCGGACGCGGATCACCTGAGGCGGCAGTACCGGCTTCAGGCGCGGCACCAATTCGTTCTCTACCATCGGCTCGAGCTCGCGCGGCGGCCCAGGCAAAAGCGCCACAGCACCGCGATCGGTCGAAAGAAATTGCCCGGGCGCGGAGCCGCGTGGGTTTGGGAGCGCCTCGGCGCCTTCGATCAGATACGCCTGGCGCAAGTTATTTTTTGCCATGGTGCGATTGAACTGGCGGAATTTTTCCAGAAGAATCGATTCCTGTTGGAGAGAGAGCGTAAGCTTGCGCCCGAGCGCCACGGCCACGGCATCGCGTGTCACATCGTCCTCAGTCGGACCAAGGCCGCCGATCAGGATAAGGATGTCCGAACGCTCGAGCGCCGCGCGGATTGCCTCGATCAGGCGCGCACGATCGTCGCCGATCACGTGTTTGGCGGCAACCTCGACACCCAGCAGATTGAGATGCCGCGTGACAATCAGCGAATTCGTGTCCACACGCTCGGGCGTGAGCAGTTCACTGCCTATGGCGATGATCTCCGCCTGCTTCGGGGATGAGTGCGGCATGGCTGGCCTGGCTAGGGCAGAGGCCGGCCGGGGATATCCACATCCACGCGGAATAGTGCGTTATGGGTGGTCAGCACGATCGATCGCGAAGGCGTGAAGGCCAGCCCGACAATGCCGGGTCCAGAGAGAAAGAGCTGCGCGCTCCGCTCGGCGTCGATGCGAATCACGCCGCGGCGGCCGGCAAGCGAAGCCGCCACATACAGGAGGCCGGCCTCGTCGAACGCCAGACCTTGTGGGCGGCCCAAGCCACGGTAGAACACTTCGACTTCGCCTGACTTCGCAACGCGATGGATGGAGTCGAAACTGGAAGTGGTAGGCCCACTGACATACAGATAGTCTTCCGGCCCAAAGGCCAGATGATAGGCGGCGATCGACGGCTCGAGCGTGGCGAAGACATAAATCTGGCGCGACTTGCTGATCTTGAAAATCGTTCCGCTGCGGTCGCCGACGTACAGGTTTTCATCGCGATCGAAAGCGATACCGGTGGCGATGCCCATGCCCTCGACATAAACGGACATGTTGCCGCCGGGCGTGATTTGGTAGATCACTCCTTCATGCCGGCTCGATACGTACAGCATGCCGTCGCGATCGAAGGCGAGACCGGTGGGATTCATCAGATCGGTCACAAACGGCTTGGAGTTGTAGTTGGCGTCGACCTTGTAAATCGAGACGGGTGATTTTTGCCCGCGCGAACCGCTGAACGTGCTGTAGACGTTTCCTTCGCGGTCGACGGCGGGATTCGCCACCGGATGAAGGCTCTCGGCAATTTGAATCCCGAGATGAGTCTCATGGGGCTCGCTTTCGAGGTTGCCGGTCGCTACCTGCAGTTCGCCGACAAGGGCCGAGTCCGGAACCCTCGCAATGATGTACGAATCGCCCGCGACGATGAGATGGGCATTCTGATTCCCCAAGCGCACGATGGGCCACCCGGCCGCCGCGAGATGCTGTCCCCGAATGTGCAGCTCGCCTCCGACGATTGCGGCGACGGGCTCCACTTTCGCGATGATGGGCCGTGTCGCGCGCGGCTGCGCCGCTGGTTGTTTGCTCGCCATACCTTTAATAGAGTCCGAACCTTCCGCCTATATACAAGATAAGCGCTCCGTAAATTCCCGCGGCCAGGTCGTCTGCCACAATGCCCACACCTGCCGGCAATTTTTCAAATTGACGCACCGGCCAGGGCTTCCAGATATCGAAGAGACGGAACAGAAGGAAGCCCGCCAGCAGCGTTTTCCAATTGAATACCGTGGCCCCGAGCAGCGTTGTCCATTGGCCCAGTACCTCATCCACGACCACGATTCCGGGGTCGGGCTTTGCGACCAGGCGGGCTGTCCTGGTGGATGCCCAAATGGCGGGACCCAGCAAAATAAGCGTTGCGGCGAGCAGCGCGAGACGGCCGGCCCCGAAATACGAACGGATTGCAGCGCCGCTGCGATCAGAAGACCGGCCAGAGCTCCCATTGTGCCGGGTCCCCACGGGAAGTAGCCGCAACCAAACCAGGTCGCGACCGTGACCGCCAGCCGGTTCACTGTCGGGCGCCTTCGTCCGCCTCGGGTTGGTCCTCGTCGTCCAGAGTCTTCGGAGCGCTCCGCTCCCGGGATCACGTATTTGCCGGTGGCCCAATTGCCAAGATCGATGGTGCGGCAGCGGTCGCTGCAGAAAGGCATATTCGGATCGTCGAATGCGACTTCTTTCTTGCAGATCGGACAACGCAGCGCGGCTGCCATAGTTTCAGTTTGCCGATCCGCGCACGAAAGCGGGGGATTGTCCCATGAATATCGGAAACGGGGTTGCCGGTTGTGCCGCGAGAGTCTGGTGCTGTTCCGGGGCGTCCACCAGTTCGCCCACCAGATCGTAATCGTGCGCTTCGGTGATGCGCAGACGGCGCATTTCGCCCGGTCGGGCCGCGCCCGGACCAAAATCGTTGATCAGGCATACGCCGTCGATCTCCGGCGCTTGCGTCGCCAGGCGCGCTTCCCACAGCAGATCGGTTTCTTTCGATGGACCTTCGACCAGGACGGGAAATTCACGGCCGATCAATTGGCGGTTGCGGGATAGAGAGATGCGGCGCTGGATGGCCATCAGCTTGCGCTTGCGGCGGTAGATGGTGGACTTGTCCACTTTTGCATCCAGATGATAGCTTTGGCTGGTTTCCTCGTCGCTATAGGAAAAAACACCCAGCCTGTCGAATTGCGCGGCTTTGACGAATTCGCACAGCTCTTCGAAATTCTGCTTCGGTCTCGCCAGGAAATCCGACGATCATGCTGGTGCGAATCGCGACGCCCGGTATGGTCGCGCGGATGCGTTCCAGCAGCTTTAGAAAAATGTCCGCGTTCGCGCCGCGCTTCATGCGCTTGAGCACCGGCCCGCTGGCGTGCTGCAGCGGCATGTCGATGTATTTGACGAGCGCCTCGTGCGCGGCCATTGTATCGAGGAGCCGCTGCGTGATCTTATTCGGATAGGCGTAGAGAAACCGGATCCACTTCGGCAATTCGGTGGGAATTTCGGCCAGTCTTGCAAGCAGATCCGCAAGGCCATTTTTCATTCCCAGGTCTTCGCCGTAACAGGTCGTATCCTGGCCAATCAGATTGATCTCGCGGCCGCCCATAGCAAAAATGCGGGTGGCTTCGTTGATGACACTCTCAAAACGGCGGCTTCGAAACGCGCCGCGAAACTGTGGAATGACACAGAAAGAACAGGGATGGTCGCAGCCTTCGGCTATCTTGATGTAGGCGGAATGACGCGGCGTAGTGAAGACGCGTGCCGTGAGGTCATGATAGAGATACGGCTCCGAGGGCAGCTCCCGTGGCGTCAAACCTTCGCAGAGCGCGGTGATTTTCGCGAGCTCATTGGTGCCAAGGACAGCGTCCACTTCAGGAATCGTCTTCTGAATGTCGGCGCGATACCGTTCCACCAGACAGCCGGCCACCACCAATCGCTGCGCCTTGCCGGTTTTCTTGTACTCGGCCATTTCGAGGATGGTGTCGACCGATTCCTGCTTGGCCGGATCGATGAAGCTGCAGGTATTGACGACAATGACGTCGGCTTCGGCCGGCTGCGGAGTTAATTCATGGCCATCAGCGACGAGTTGGCCCATCATGACCTCGCTATCGACGAGATTTTTTGGGCAGCCGAGACTTACAAATCCAATTTTCAAGGGATAATCCAGCATAGCAAGTGACGCTTATCCAAGTGCAAGCCGCGGCAACGCCAGCTATCGACCGCGAAGAACTACAGCGTGAGTTGGCCTCTCAGATTTCTGGCGAGGTGCGTTTTGACGCACTCTCCCGCGCACTGTATGCCACCGACGCCAGTGTGTATCAGATTCCGCCGATTGGAGTTGTTGTTCCCAAGAATCGGGCCGATATCCTTGCCGCACTCAAGATTTGCCGACGTTTCCGCTGCCCTATCACTATGCGCGGTGGCGGCACATCGCAGGCGGGGCAGGCGATCGGAGAAGGCATCCAGATCGATACTTCGAAATACTACAACCGCATTTTGGAAGTGAACGCGGAAGAGAGGTGGGCGCGCGTCGAGCCGGGAATCGTTCTGGACGAATTAAATGCCCAGCTTGCGCCGCTCGGGCTTCGTTTTGCGCCGGATATTTCGACAGCGAGCCGCGCCACGATCGGCGGAATGATGGCGAATAATTCGAGCGGTGCGCGCAGCGTTCTCTATGGCAAGACGATCGATCATGTCCTGGAGCAGACAGTCGCTCTCTCGGACGGAAGCATTGTCGAGCTTCGGGAATTCCCTCGTGCCGACGTCCCAAGGGGCGAGACGCTCGAAGCCGCCTGTTATCGAAGCGTATTGGACCTGGCCTCCACACATGCTGCGGAGATCGATCGGCGCTATCCGAAAATTTTGCGCCGCGTGAGCGGATACAACCTGGACGAATTTACCGATACTGCAAAGCCGGTGAATCTCGCAAAGATCATGGTCGGCTCGGAGGGAACGCTGGGCATCGTTCTCGAGGCGAAGGTACGGCTGGTCCCTTTGCCGAAAGCCAAAGCCATTCTTGTGATCATGTTCGGGGATCTTCTGGAGGCTTTGGAAGCGGCTCCTGCGATTCTTCGCCACCAGCCTTCGGCGATAGAAATAATGGACAAGTCGATTCTCGACCACGCGCGGGAGAACGTGACGCTCGAGCGAATTCGCAGTAAGTTTATCGAGGGCGATCCTGAAGCCACACTGTGCGTGGAATTTTACGCGGATCAAAAAGAACAGTTGCCGCCACGTCTCGCCGCACTGGAGCAGGACCTGCGGTCGCGCGGTCTCGGTTACGCATATAGACCGGAGACCACTGCGGAGCAGGCGCAAATGTGGAGCCTCCGAGAAGCGGCGCTCGGCCTTTCGACCGCGATGAAGGAAGACGCGAAGTCGATTGCTTTTGTCGAAGACACCGCCGTCGCGCCGGAAAAACTGCGCGACTACATCGACCGGTTTCTACAGATCGTTCGCAAGCACGAAACCACTGCGGGGATTTACGCGCACGCTTCGGTGGGATGCCTTCACGTCCGGCCTGTCGTCAACATGAAAACGGAGGAAGGGGTTCGCAAATTCGAGCGAATCGCTTGCGAAGTAGCAGACCTGGTGCTCGAATTTGGAGGAGCTATTTCGGGAGAACACGGGGACGGCCTGGTTCGCAGTCCGTTCTTGCGGCAAATGTTTGGCGAGGAATTGTACGAAGCGTTCCGGCAGATCAAGCAAACCTTCGATCCTCTCGGATTATTCAATCCCGGCAAGATCGTGGATGCACCGCCGATAACAGCCAATTTGCGCTTTGGCGCCGGTTATAGGACGCCGGCTCCCGAAACCTGGTTCGATTACTCGGAATACGGCGGCATGGGCGGGGCGGTCGAGATGTGCAGCGGCGTCGGCGCGTGTCGTAAGAAGCTGGCAGGCACGATGTGCCCTTCCTATATGGTGACGCTCGAGGAGGCGCATTCGACACGCGGACGCGCAAATGCGCTGCGACTTGCGATGAACGGGCAATTGGCCGAAGCAGAATTGAACGACGAACGCGTTTACGAAGTGCTCGACCTATGCCTGGAATGCCGTGCCTGCCGGACAGAGTGCCCCGCAGGGGTCGACATGGCATCCCTAAAAAGTGAGTTTCTTGCTAAATACTGGAGCAAACACGGGACGCCGCTCCGGGCTCGCGCGCTGGCGAATGTCGACCGAATGGCCGCTTGGGGAAGCCGCCTGGCTCCATTTTCGAATTGGATCGCGTCCAATGCGCTGACCCGGCGTCTGAACGAAAAGCTTTTGGACATCGACCGAAGGCGTTCTCTTCCCGAGTGGCGCCGTAAGACACTTGCGAACTGGCTTGCGAAGAACAAGTCGCGGAGTCCGTCCAATGCGAAACGCGTCGTCTTATTCAACGACACGTTTATGAATCACTACGAGCCCGAAATTGGGATCGCGGCGCTGGAGGTTCTTGAAAAGAATGGCCACAGCGTGGAGGTGGTTCGGCCCGGCTGCTGTGGACGGCCGTTTATTTCTCAGGGACTCCTAGGCCCGGCGCGGGCGCACGCGGCGCGGGTGGTCGAGAGGCTGCTCCCCATTGCCGAGCGCGGAAATAAGATTCTGTTCTGCGAGCCAAGCTGCTTGTCGGCCGTTAAGGAAGATGCGCCGTCCCTCTTAAGAGACGATATGCAGAAGAAAGCTCGCGTGGTGGCGGGCGCCTGCCAGACATTCGAGGAGTTCGCCGCGCAACTCGATCTGCAGCTCGAGCCCGTTACTGGAAGAATTTTGCTGCATGGGCATTGTCATCAAAAATCCATGGGACTCCTGCCCGCAACCCGGGCACTGCTGGCACGCATTCCATCGGCTAACGTTGTGGATCTAGATGCCGGTTGCTGCGGAATGGCCGGCTCGTTCGGCTATCATAAGCAGCACTTTGAAATTTCGAATAAAATCGCAAGCCGGAAATTACTTCCTGCGGCCCGCTCGATGAACAGCGACGATATTCTGGTGGCGCCCGGTGTTTCCTGCCGCCACCAAATCCGGGATTTCAGCGAAGCGAGAGGCGTTCATCCAGCGGTTTTGATTCGTAGCCTTTTAAAATGACACACCGCGCAGGCCGACATTTTCTTCAGATCCCTGGTCCAACAAATGTTCCGGACCGGATTTTACGGGCCATCGATCGCGCTACTATCGACCACCGCAGCAGCGAATTCGGCGAACTCGGCACCGAGTGTTTGCGTGGGCTCAAAAGCATTTTCCAGACTCAAAGTCCGGTAATTCTCTATCCTTCTTCCGCCACTGGCGCGTGGGAGGCCGCTCTCGTGAACACCCTAAGCGCGGGCGATCGCGTGCTGGCATTCGAAACGGGGCATTTCGCCAATCTTTGGTCGAAGGTAGCTTCCAATCTCGGACTATGCGTAAATCTGATCCCGGGGGACTGGCGCCATGGGGTGAATGCGGACCACGTAGCGGAGAAGCTCTCCACGGACCGAAATCACGAAATCAAAGCGGTAATAGTGGTCCACAATGAGACCTCCACCGGCATCACATCGAACGTCCCGGCCGTGCGGCAGGCAATGGATGAAGCAAGGCACCCGGCTCTCTTGATGGTGGATACCGTTTCATCCCTCGGATCGATTGACTACCGGCATGACGAATGGGGCGTTGACGTGGCAATCGGCGGATCGCAAAAAGGAATGATGCTGCCGCCGGGCCTCGCCTTCAACGCGATCAGCGAACGGGCGATCGAAGCGAGCAAGCACAGCACGCTGCCGAAGAGTTATTGGCGCTGGACAGAGATGCTCGCGAACAACGCAAAAGGATTTTTTCCCTATACTCCCGCAACAGGCCTGCTATATGGGCTACACGAGGCGATCGAAATGCTCGAGGCGGAAGGATTGCCATGTGTCTTTGCCCGCCACGCTAGGCTTGCGGAAGCCACCCGCGTTGCGGCGGAGCAGTGGGGCCTCGAAATGGTGGCTCTCGACCCATCCGAATACAGTAACGTCGTAACTGCGTTATTTCTTCCTGAAGGTTTCGACGAAAAGGCGCTTCGGTCGTTGATACTGGACAAATTCAATATGTCGCTCGGCTCGGGACTCGGCAGGCTGGCCGGGCGCGCTTTCCGCATCGGCCACCTCGGAGATTTCAACGAGCTCATGCTAGCGGGAACACTCGCCGGCGTCGAGATGGGACTTGAACTCGCTGGAGTACCGCACCATCCGGGCGGCGTCAACGCCGCGCTGCAATTTCTCACTCGGCAGGTCTAAATGAACTGGAGAGCCCGCTGGCCGCAGCTTACTTTCGCGGTATTCTCCACGGTCATGCTGGCGAACATGCAGTATGGATGGACGCTCTTCGTCAATCCTATGCACGACGCGAATAATTGGAGCCGTGCGAGCATCCAAGTCGCCTTCACGATCATGATCTTCGTGAATACGTGGGTCTCACCTGTCGAGGGCTGGTTCGTGGACCGGTATGGACCGCGCTTTGTGGTCATGGCCGGCGCCATTTTCTCGGCCGTGTCCTGGGTGATTAATTCCAAAGCGGAATCGCTCGCGACGTTATATGTTTCGGCCGTAATTGGCGGACTCGCAATTGGTTGTGTGTTCGGAACATGCATGGGTACAGCATTGAAGTGGTTTCCCGACAAACGGGGACTGGCCGCGGGAATGATCGCCGCCGGGTACGGATTCGGCGCAGCACTTACGTCAGCGCCGCTGGCGCTGATGATCCGGGATAGCGGCTACCGGCATGCGTTTCGCTTTTTTGGAATTTTTCAGGGTATCGCGATACTGGCTTTCGCCGTGCTCCTGGTGAAACCGACCACACCGCGGGGCATCGCGCCAGCGCGAAAAAGGATTTATCAGGGCGCGGAACTCACGCCTTCGGAAACGCTGCGGACCGGCGTTTTCTGGCTGCTCTATCTTATTTATTTGCTAATTGCTTTTGGCGGCATGATCGTGACCGCGCAACTCGGACCAATTGCGCGCGATTTCGGGCTCGAGAGCAGAACGATCATGATTCTGGGGATGTCTACCCCAGTGCTGGCGCTCGCCGTATCGATCGATAACTTCGCCAATGGCATTACTCGTCCGCTCTCGGGCTGGCTTTCCGATGTAATCGGCCGTGAAAACATGATGTTGCTGATTTTCTCTCTGGAGGCAGCCGCGTTGCTCGGTATGACGATATTCGGGCGAAATCCATATGGGTTCATTTTCTTCGCTGCACTGATTTTTCTTTTTTGGGGAGAAATTTTCGTCGTCTTTCCGGCGCTCAGCGGAGACAGTTTCGGCATTCAGTACGCGGCTGCGAATAATGGACTGCTGTATACCGCCAAAGGGACGGCGGCTTTGACCGTGCCGCTCGCCAACCTGCTCATGATGGCGACCGGGAGCTGGGCCAGCGTACTGCTGGCGGCTTCGGTCTGCAGCCTGGCATCCGGTGTCCTGGCTAAGTTCGTGCTCGTTCCGATGCGGAAAAAGCTGGCTGCGAAGTCATCCCAGACAACCATTCCTCTATGCACGTGAGCGACATTGGACTACGAAGGGCTGCGCTCGCTGCCCCTGATCTCTCAGATATCCTTGAGCAATTCGTCGATGATCGTCTGCACCGCTGTATAGGGGTCTGGACCATTGCTTTTTATAGCTTCGATTGAGTAGAGGCCCTTATATCCCACTTCTTTGGAAATCTTGATGGCATTCGCCTCGCTATATCGCTCCGGAGCATAGTGGGCGTGGCTGCTGCCGGAGGAAAGCGGGTACATGGCTCGCAAACCAGCCGCTCTCGTTTCTTCGTCGGGGAAGTTACCGGTGTCGGGATTGGCGTGTATGCCGGCCGCCTTGATGACTTTGACGATCACTTCCCACCCTGCGGTTTGTGCAGGCAAGGTGTGGCCGCGATTTTCCAATGTGACGAAGACATTTCTCGCTTTGCCGTAATCGCCAATAATCTTCACCGTGGCGATTGCGGTTTCGAGCACGTCGGGGGCGAGCGTTCCCTGATTCAGCATGACGCGGGGACAACCGACCGCGCGCGCATGTTCAATCCACTGCTTGGTCAGATCGATGGTTTCAAGCCGCAAAACAGGATCTGGGGACGAAATATTCAGTGGACCGAACTCCAGACAAATTTGATTCATCTGTGACTTCGCCTTTTTCAATCGCTCGCTCAATTCCTTGAGATAGGCCGGCTCGGTGGAGGCGAAATGCGTATGTTGAAACTCCACGCGGTGAATGCCGTACTTGTCGGCAAGCATCTGTGGAACATCCAGGATGTCGAGGGTCCGGGCAGGATCATCGGGATGCGCAGCGTTCTTCAAAATGCCGTTGAAGCTCAGCGTCATCACGGCGATTCGATCCAGCCTGGCTCGATCCGGAGCGTCGGCGAGCACGGTACCCGCGTAGCTTGCGGCAACCGCGCCGCCAATAAGAAAATCACGCCGATTCATACTTTCAGTCCTCGCACATAAGGAACGCTGGCTCGCATGGCATCTAGGTTCAATTCGACGAAATAATTCCTTATGCCACCCGTCTTGGCGGCGTTAAAGATCTTCGTCCAATCCAGGTCGCCCTGTCCCAGGGCGACAGTCTTCTGAGACGCTGCCGACCAGTCCTGCGCATGCATAGATACAAAACGGCCGGGATAACTGGTGAAATATTGGGCCGCATCGTAGCCGCGGCTGATAGTAGAGATCTGGAACTGGAAGGCGATGAGCTTCGGATCGAGAAGATCGAGCAGCAAATCGTAAGTACGCGTGCCGTCAACGGTCGTCAACTCGAAATCTTCGTTGTGAAGGCCCAACAGGATATCAGCTTTGGCGGCCTCCTCACCCATTTTGTTGAATTCGTCGACCACTCGCCTCACATCGTCCATCGTGGGATTTGCCGGACCTGTCAAAGTGGGCACGAATATTTGGGTCATACCCAGATCTTTCGCCCAAGCGATTCTGCCTGAGAGATCGTCCCGCAGTTCCTTCATCATGAAATGCGAGCTCTCGCATGTGATATCCGCATCCTCGAATATTTTCCGGATCTCGGCAGCTTTATATTTGCCGATGCCTGCAAAACCAAAATCGGCATAGCCGACAGGGGAACACAACTCGATGGTCTGGAACCCGGCTGCAGCCAATTCTTTCACGGTGCCGGCGAAATCTTTCTCGATAAGGTCTCTGACGGGATACGTCTGGCAACCAATCGGCAAGCCGAGCGGGTTTGCGCTGATCTCCTGGGCGGGCGCCGTTCTATCACTCGAAGTCACAGGCAATCATCTCCATTTTTGGAATCGACGCGAAGCGCGCCGTTCTGCATCTCTAAAGGTAACGGATCGGTTGTCCACGTTTCGTATACTCGGAATTACCCCGTCGTAACCTGCTTCGAAATCCACCTATAGAGAGTGTTCATGCGTGCTTTTCGCCGGTCTTCGGTCGGACTTGTGTTCTCTGTTTTGTGCTTGGCTCAATCGGCGGCGTATGACCCACGGTTGACATTCGCTCCCCTGACGCTTCCCGATTCGGTAAATGCTTACCGATCGGGCAATGGGGCCCCAGGGCCTAGCTATTGGCAGAACGAAGCTGGTTACGAGCTTCACGCAGAGCTCGATACCGCGGCGAAAGGGCTGAAAACTAACGAGACAATCAGCTACACGAACAATAGCCCGGACGTATTGCACAGCTTGTGGGTGCAACTCGATCAGAATATCTATAAACAAGAGTCGCGCGCGAAGCAAATGGGAGTCGTGCGTGGACGGCGAGGCCGCGAAGCGGAGCCTCCAGAGAACACGTCTACGGACGGATTCGTTCTGGATGCCGTCGAGATCGAGGGCGCCAAGCATTTCGCCAAGGCCGAGTACATCGTCTCCGACACACGGATGCAGATTCGCCTGGCCACACCGCTCGCCGGCCATGGCGCGCGGCTAAAGATACACATTCGCTATCACTATAGAATTCCGGGCGTCTGGGGCGGCCGCACGTCATGGGGCAAGTCGGAGAAAGGAGAGATCTACGACATCGCACAGTGGTATCCGCGCATGGCCGTATATGACGATCTGCGCGGCTGGGACACTCTGCCCTACATCGGCGTCGGAGTTTTATCTCGAATACGGCAAGTTCGATTACTACATCACGGCGCCTTCGGCGATGCTGATCGCGGGCTCCGGCGAGCTGATGAATCCAAGAGAAGTGCTGACCAAGACGCAAATCGATCGCCTCGTGAAGGCGCGCACCAGCGATAAGACCGTTTACATCCGCACAGCCGCGGAAGTGGACGACCCGGCGAGCCGTCCGAAACAAGGCGGCACGCTGACCTGGCATTTCCACATGGACCACACTCGCGACGTCGCCTGGAGCGCATCGTCCGCGTTTGTCTGGGATGCGGCGCGGATGAATCTGCCGGACAGCAAGAAATCGCTTGCGATGTCAGTCTATCCGCCGGAGAGCGTCGGCCCGGACGCGTGGGACCGGTCGACAGAATATGTGAAAGATACCATCGAGCATTTTTCGAAGCAGTGGTTCCCGTATCCGTGGCCGACGGCCATCAGCGTGGCGGGCTTTTCGAGCGGCATGGAATATCCGGGTATGGTGTTCGACGGCATCACGGACAAGGGCGGGACATTCCTCTTCTGGCTGACCGCGCACGAGATCGGGCACGACTGGTTTCCGATGATCGTCGGCTCGAACGAGCGCCGCAATGCGTTCATGGATGAAGGATTCAATACCTTCATCGACATCGACGAGTCGGCTACGTTTGACGGCGGCAAGTACGGACCCAAGCGCGACTCGGAATACTCGGCCGGGGGCGAACCTCCCGACACAATTTTGAAAGTATCTGGACAATCCCGCCGCACCACCGATCCTGATGCGCGCCGACGCATACACCTGGCAGCTCGGACACCCGGTCAGCTACTTCAAGGGCGCTTATGGAATGGTGCTGCTGCGCGAACAAATCCTCGGACCCGAGCGCTTCGATTGGGCCTTCCGCAAATATATACGAGACTGGGCGTACAAACATCCTTCGCCTTCGGATTTCTTCCGAGCGATGGAGAGCGGGGGCGGTGAGGACTTGGGTTGGTTCTGGCGCGGATGGTACATGAACGATTGGAAGTTCGATTTGGCGGTGGACAAAATCGATGGATCACAGGCAACGATCAGCAACCGCGGGCAACTCGTCCTTCCCGCGACAGTCGAAGTGAAATTCACCGACGGAACGACGGCAACGGTCAAACTACCAGTGGAGGCCTGGCTGACGAGAGGAAGCTACGTTTGGGACGCTCCGACGGAGAAAAAGATCTCGTCAGTCACAATCGATCCTCGACATGTCCTGCCCGACGACGACCGCAGTAATAACGAGAAGAAAGCGGAATAAGCGATACATTGAAAGGTATCGCTAATGCCTCGCTTCCCTGGGGTTGATTACATCCAGTTCGATTCGCTGCTGAGCGAGCAGGAACTGTTGGTGCGCCAGACCGCACGCCAATTCGTCGATGACCGCGTCGTCCCAATCATTCGCGAAGCGTATAACAATGCCGCTTTTCCCAGCGGGGTTATTCGTGAAATGGGCGACCTTGGCTTCTTCGGAGCGAATCTCGAAGGCTACGGCTGCGCCGGCATGAATAGCATCGAGTACGGGCTCATCATGCAGGAGCTCGAGCGCGGAGATTCCGGCCTTCGTAGCTTTGCAAGTGTGCAGGGAGCGCTGGTCATGTATCCGATCCACACTTATGGCTCGGAGGAACAGAAGCAGCGCTGGCTTCCGAAACTGCAGTCGGGAGATGCGGTGGGCTGTTTTGGCCTCACGGAACCCGACTTCGGCTCGAATCCTTCCGCCATGCGCGCTACGGCCGAAAAGCGCGCCGACACCTGGATATTGAACGGCGAAAAGACCTGGATCACGAACGGCTCGGCGGCAGACGTCGCCGTCGTCTGGGCCCGAGCGCCCGAAGGAGTGCGTGGATTCCTGGTCGAGAAAGGCACCCCCGGATTCACAACCAGCGACATTCACGGCAAGCTTTCTATGCGCGCTTCCGTCACCTCCAGTTTGCATTTTTCCGGGTGCGTCGTTCCTGAAAGTAGCCGGCTGCCTGACGCACAAGGTCTCGCATCAGCTCTAGGCTGTTTGACGCAAGCGCGGTTCGGCATCGGCTGGGGAGTGCTGGGCGCGGCCATGGACTGTTACGAAACAGCCCGCAGCTATACGCTCACCCGCAAACAATTCGGCGACAAGCCGTTGGCCGGCCACCAACTCGTGCAGGAAAAACTCGCCTGGATGATCACCGAAATCACCAAAGGTCAACTGCTTGCGCTGCAGGTTGCCAAGCTAAAAGACGCCGGCAAACTGGAAGCGGCGCACGTCTCCATGCTCAAACGCAACAATGTTTCGATCGCGCTCGAATGCGCACGTCTCAGCCGCGATCTGCTTGGCGCTAACGGCATCATGGACGAATACCCGATCATGCGGCACATGTGCAACCTCGAAACGGTCAAGACATATGAGGGAACCGATCATATTCATGCGCTGGTTATTGGCGAAAGAGTGACCGGGCTTCCGGCCTATCGTTAGAGCCGTTCCCGATTACTTCGAGCTCGGCCAAAAAGAACCAGTCCCTGCACATAAACCTCCAGCGCACGTAGCGCCCCGAGGTCGCCCCTGTTACCTCGCCCCACATCACCGCAAAATCTTCGGTATCCGGCGGAAACGAATTGCTCGGCCCCAAGGGCGCCCAATTCGACCCATCTAGGGAAACGTCGACGTCCATTTGAGCCGGGTGATAAAATCCCGAGGCGATCCAGGATTGTGTTAACGCGCGAACCGCCTGAATAATCTGTATACTGCCCAGATCGCCAACAATTTGGATAGGTGTATACGCGTCGCTGCCACCGAACCCAACCCACGAGCCTCTTGAAAACCCATCGTATCCTCCTCCGCTACGGTCGGACAATTTTGACGGCGTTGCGGTATCCGGATAGAACAAACTCGGTAGAGTTAGAGATTCATAACTCCGGAGAGGAAGGATCTGGCCGGCGGACCTGTATTCCCGATCTAGCTCACTCGCCTCAACCGGGTAGTAAGTGGCCTGCTGAGACATATCGTTACCGAAGATCCAACTCATGTAACCACTGACATAGGGACTTATTTCGTTTCTCTGCTCCCGAATCCGCGTCATGGGCGCCGGGGGGAAGTGCTCGCTCGTCAGACTGTGATTCGCAGTAAAGGTCTCTATGGCGCTCCATAGAACTGTGTCCGTCGCTTGAGCGGCGGTTTGCATGGCGGCGAAATAATGCGGCAGTTCGGCAAGCGACGGCGCGCCATCCCCAGCACCGATGCCGTCCTGTGGCAATAGGACATCGATCCTTGCCGTGTCGAGAAAACGGATGGTCCAGTCATGCAATTCCGCCGGTGTCAAGCCTGGCATTTCGCCGCACCCCATTTTCTTCACTACGACGCTCACCATAGTGGAGCCAGCCGGATCAATTGTCTTCATGTCCGCAGCCCAGTCAGCCAGGAGCGCCGTACCGCTGTACGTTGAGCCATATCTCTTCACCCAGTTCATCCAGATTTCCTGCGTGAAGTACCAGCCTCGCAGCGACGGGTGCTGGCCGTAGCGCTTAATGATTTCAGTGGAGACGCGCCGGTTATATGTCCGCAAGGCGGCGAATTCGGTGCCATCGGTCCAGTCAGCGGCCGTCTGTAAGGAGCCTAAGTATACGTTCATCCCCGACTGGTCGGCGAGTGACAAAATCGTTTCGAGAAGATCTTTGCAAGGCCGCTCGCTCGCCGGCACGTAGTCGCTCGGATACAACAAGCCATCCGGCGCAAGGCTGAAGCCCGAGGCGTCTCGCGAATCCGAACGCAAATGGCCAACCGACACAACCACGACCGTGGTGATATCGACGGCTCGCATGTATTGGAATTCCAGAGCCCATAGTTCCGGCGTCAGGTTCCGATAGAAGTTCAGAAAGGTGCCCTGAATTGGGTGAGATGCTCGCAGAGAGCACCCTGCCAGCAGACAGAGGATAGCGACTTTGGCGAATCGGGGCACGTCGAAGCCAACAATCACTCATCGCGAGAAACGAACAAATGGTCGAAGGCGAAAACCGTTCGGATTAATCCTATGCCATTCGGCCAGTGCCTAGTACTGAGATTCGCACTGTTCGAGCTTTACCTGCAAAAACCGCCGCTCCGGCTCCGAACACACTCGTTGCAACGCATTCCGGTAGCTGTCGGCCGCCTCGGTCCACCGACCGAGCTCGCGCAGCAGATGTCCGCGCACAGCCAGCAGCAAATGATAGTCCTTGAGTTTAGGATGATCATCCAGAAGCTCTATGGTCCGTAGTGCCTCGGCCGGGCCGTGCACTTTGGCGACAGCGACTGCACGGTTTAGGGCAACCACCGGCGAAGCACTAATGCTTAGTAACTGATCGTAGAGTAGAAGAACCGCGTGCCAGTCGATCGACTGCGGATCGGAGGCTCTAGCGTAGGTCGCGGCAATGGCGGCTTGCGCGTGGTATTCGGTGACTTCGCTGCCCGCGATCGATTTGTCGAAATGCCAGAATCCGAGCGCGATCAGCCGCTCGTCCCAACGGGTTCGATCTTGGAACTCGAAGAGCACCAGATCGCCGTTGTCGTTCACGCGGGCCGGCAGCCGGGCCGCTTGGAACGCCATCAAGGCGACCAGCGCGTGAACTTGTGGCGTGGCTACCGATGAAGCCGCGACCAGGCGCGCCAGTCGCAACGCTTCGCTGCAAAATTCAGTGCGAATCAGATCGACGCCGGAGTGCGCCGAGTACCCCTCGTTGAACAGAAAATAGAGAACCTCGAGCACTGCACTCAAGCGCGCACTCAGTTCCTGTTCGCGGGGCAGATCAAGCGTCAGCCCTTGTTCGCGAATCTGGCGTTTGGCGCGCACCAACCGTTGCGCGATGGCTGCTTCGTCGACCAGAAAGGCCCGGGCGATCTCGCGCACGCCGAAGCCACCCACCAATTTCAAACTCAGCGCGACACTGGCTTCGCGAGTGAGCGCCGGATGGCAGCAGAGCACAATCATGCGCAGTTCATCGTCCTCGAATCCGTCCTCGAAGGGCGGTTCGCCGGCGAGTGTACTCGTTTCGCGCACGAATGCAGCGGCTTTCTCGCCGTGCAGTCGCGTGGCACGTAGCGCGTCGATAACCGCGTTACGCGCCGCCCGGAACAACCAGGCGGATGGATTCGTCGGCGTGCCGCTGTACGGCCAGGTCTGCAGCGCGCGGAGCATCGCGTCCTGCACCGCATCCTCGGCTATCTGCAGATGAGCCGGCCCTACCCGCCGTGCAAAGTACGAAACCATGCGGCCCGCTTCCCGCCGGAACGTGTGCTCCAGTAGCGCGCCGGCCGTCGCCGTCTGCTCACTGCCCGAAGAGTTTTCGAACTTCGATAGTGCCATGTTCGAGATGCGGGTGACCGAGCGACCGTTCTACCGCCTCGTCGTAGTTGGCAGCTTCGATCAGATAAAAGCCACCCAGGATTTCTTTGGTTTCGCTATACGGACCATCAGACGCCCGCGGTTTCCCGGAAGCAGAGCGCAGTACCTTTCCGGCATCCTCGGCAAGCCTTTGTGAAGCCTTTACAAAATGTTGCTTTCCCCAGGCCGTGTATTTCTCCAGAGCGTTTTGCATTTCTTCGGGACTTAATTTCTGCCAGCCCGAAGGATCGTCGTAAAGCAACAGAGCGAATTGTGCCATGTTTTCTCCTATTTCACCTCAGTTTTTTGCCTGCACACAGATGACGGTCAAGGCCGAATCAAATCGACATTCCCGCACGAAAAAGCGCACACATTATTTTTGGAATTGTTCTTCCATTTGGGCGTGCAGCAGGGAAACGCCGGGGTCGCGTTGCACGGCTCCCGAGTAGCGCTTCCAGAATCCATTCACTTCGCGCGATGGGGAAAGCAGGGCCCGCGTGTCCGCAATCAAACGCTCGAGATCGGGTGTGGCCGCCGGCGGTTTCTTAGCAGCCAGCGTTTCGTCGATCTGGACGAGTAGCGTCGTAATGGGCCGCAGCCATTCAAACCACGGATCATTGATCAGAAGCTGCAAAAACGCTCCCGCCGAGGGCACCGCACCATGCACCAGTTCGTAAGCCGTTCGCTCGGAATCGAGCAAGGCTTTGTGCAGTGTCAGGAGAATTTGCCGGAGCTCCGTCAACCTTTGCCGCGCTTGTTCGAGACCAGCGTCGGGTGTCTCCATCAAATTTCAGGTTACCGCGAGCCACCCGGAAAATAGTCGCGTAAAATCGGCCTTGTGACGAAAAGCTGGATCGTGCCGGTTGGCGGGTTTCTAGGAGCAGGTAAGACAACTTTAATCCTGGCCGCTGCTCGGCTATTACGGCAGCAGGGACTCAAACCGGCCGCCGTCTTGAATGACCAAGGCGACGAACTGGTGGACACCGCTTACGCGCGCGCGCTCGATTTGCCGGTCTCGGAAGTGACCGGAGGCTGCTTCTGTTGTCGCTTCTCGGATTTTCTCGCCGCCGCGGATCAATTGCGCCGCTATGCGCCGGATGTGATCTTCGCAGAACCGGTCGGCAGTTGCACCGATCTTTCGGCGACGATCCTGCAACCGTTGAAGAACGGCTCTCTCGACCAATACCGGCTGGCGCCGCTCACCGTGCTGGTCGACCCGGCGCTCGCCGCCAATACGACCCGCGATCCCAACGTGGACTTTCTATTCGAGCGGCAGATCGCCGAGGCGGATCTTATCGCGTTCAGCAAGTGCGATCGCTACACTACTTTTCCGACAATCGCTGGAAAGGAGACGCGTTACCTCAGCGCATTCGACGGCCGGGGCGTCGCGGCCTGGCTCGATGAAATTCTTTCAGGAACGATTCCGGTGGGACGCGAGATCTTGGATATCGACTACGGAGAATACGCCCGCGCCGAGGCGGCGCTTGGCTGGCTCAACTGGAGCGCCTCGCTCGAGATCGGCCCTGCGCTGTCACCCGCGCAGTTGCTTGGTCCGTTCCTCGATGACCTGCAGCAGGCCCTGACCGGCATTGTTCATCTCAAGATGATCGATCGAACGCCTGGTGGATACGTGAAGGCCGCGGTCACTGGAGGCCACGACGAACCATCGATTGAAGGCGATTTGACCGCTTCTCCGGAAATCGTGCACGAACTTTGCATCAATCTACGGGCGGCCCTTCCGGCGACGGATCTTGAAACGCAGTTTCGTAAGCAACTGGCCAGACTACGCGGTCAGAGGCGCGATGAGCGGCTGCAATGCTTCAGTCCTGCCCCGCCGCGTCCCGAGCATCGCTACTCACACGTCGTCGGTGCCTGAATCAGCCTATTCATCGCGCAGAGCGATCATCGGATCCAATTTTGCGGCACGCCGTGCCGGGAGAAAACTGGCCAGCGCCGCTATACCAGCCAACAACACGGCCGCCAACGACAGAGTGACCGGATCATAGGACTTCAACCCAAACAGCAGTGAGGCTGCCGCGCGCATCGTTAGCAGAGACGCCACCGTTCCTATCGCAACGCCGACTACGACAAGTCGCGCAGCATCTCGCAGAAACATTCCCATAACCTCATTCCGCTGCGCTCCCAATGCCATACGAATCCCCACTTCGTTTCGCCTCCGCGCAGCAATGTAGGAAATCACGCCGTACAGGCCCAGCATGGCGAGCACGGCCGCCAACAATCCGAACAGACCCGATAACACAGCCATCAAACGCTCGCGCGTGAACCCGTCTTGAATACGAGTCTGGAAATCCACGCAATCGACCACCATCTCGGGATGGTTGTGCACCACAATATTTCTAACCGCCGGCGGAGTAAGGTTGGAGTAGATCATCATGGCCGTCCACGGTGCCTGGTCGGGAAACTGAGTGGCCGGCGCAAAGGTCATGGGAGGAACATCATCCCGCACGCTCGCATATTTGGTATCCGGAATGATGCCGACTATGTCATAAGAAGTCGCGGGATAGTTCGGCTCGGCAATCGTCCGCAGCGTTCTGCCAATCGGATTCGCATTCCCGAGATATCTTCGAACAAATGTCTTATTGACAATGGCAACACGTGGCGAGGCGGCGGTATCCGTCGATTTAAAATTTCTGCCGGCCACCAGATGAATATTCATCGTGTCGAAGTAGGAGGGGTCGACCCAGGTGAACTTAGACGAACCTTCCTGCGCGCCTATGTGAATCCCATGCGTCCAACTGGCGCCTGATAACGGGACATTCGAAGTAATGGCCGCATGCCGAATTCCGGGTGCCGCACCTATTTCTTCGGCCAGTTGCCGCTTGAAATCTTCATAGCGTTCCGGGGCAACATGCAATTGTTCAAATCCTATAAGGGCAACCGTGATGCCAGCTTCCCGCATTCCTGGATCAAATGTCATCAGATTACGGAAGCTCCGTATGAATAGCACCGCTCCCGTGAGCAGGACCAGACAGATCGCAATCTGCGTCACTACCATCACGTGTTGCAAGGAGAAGCTTTCTTTGCCGGCCGTCATTCCGCGCCCACCCGATTTCATCGCCGCAACCGGCATAGCTCGCGTAGCGCGTAGTGCCGGAACGATGCCAAAGAAAGCGCATGTCAAGACGCCAACCGCAGCCGCGAAAGCCAGCACACGCCAGTCCATCTTCGTTGGAAGATAAACCGCAGTCGTTGTCGTGGAGACGGACCAGACCACCAGACGACTAAGTGCCTGCGCCAAAGCCGCTCCGAGGGCCGCTCCCACGGCTGCAATTAGCGCACTCTCAGCCAGCAACTGACGGATCAGGCGAGCGCGCGAGGCGCCAAGTGCGAGCCGGATCGCGATCTCATGCTGCCGGACACTCGAGCGCGCGAGCATCAGGTTGGCAAGGTTCGCGCAGGCAATGAGCAGTACCATGCCCGTGATCACGAGCAGCAGCCACAACGAGGAATCGTATTCGCTGCGCAGCGAACTTACACCGCTCGAAGCATGATAGCCCGCCAACCGGAAGCGCTCATACGTCTCGACCGTCTTCGCGCTATATCCCGCGGGAACGGTCGCCTCCATGATTCCAGGACTTAACGCTCCCAGCTCAGCGGTCGCGCGTTCGAGCGATTGGCCGGGTGCTAAACGGCCCATGACCGTGATATCGAACACGTCGCGGCGCAGTTCCTTCGGCCGGCAAAACGGTACCGCCACGTCGAACCGCTGGCCCACTGCGAGACCTGTGAAATCAGGCGGCGCCACACCGATCACCTGCTTGAACTGGCCATTGACTACCAAGCCTGTGGCACCGTCGAGTTCCCGGCTTCTCATTTCGTTTTTCCAATACGAATAGCTCACTACCGCTCGTGTTGCCGGGCAGGCGCCTTCGTCTTCGGCGAGCAACAACCGGCCTTGCCGCGCCGTGACGCCAAGCGCTTGAAAGAAATCGCCTGTGACGTAGAGTGCGTCCACCCGCCTCAAATCATTCCCGCGGCCAACGCGTACCTCACGGGGCGACCACGCAAACAGATCGGTTATCGCACGCGTTTCTTTTTTCAGCTCATTGAACATAGGACGAGTCAGTTGCCCGTACAGCCCGTCATTCAGCCCCATGCGCTGATTGCCGCCGGCGATTCGCACTTCGACGAGTCTTCGCGGATCGTGAACCGGCAGGCTGCGCAGGCGCACCGCATCCACCAGTTGGAAAATCGCTGTATTCGCGCCGGTCCCGAGCGCGAGCGAAAGAATAGCCACCGCCGCGAAACCAGGGCTCAGGCGCAGCAATCGCACTGCGTGCCGCAAATCCTGCCAGGCATTGTCCAACCAATCGACCGTATTCATCCGATAGATCTCCTCTTGGATCAAAGTTCGATTACCCAGCTTGCGCCGTGCTTCTGATTGGGCGTCGCGAAGGTTCATGCCACGCGCCACGTTCTCCGCAATTTCGATTTCGAGATAGCTGGCAAGTTCGTCCATGCGCTCCCGATGCCACCATCCGCGCTGAAGGAACCGCCGCCAGCTCATCTAGTCTCCGACGGGGCGCAGCACTCCGCCGATGGCGCGCACCATGCGTTCCCAATGGCTAGTCGCCACGGTCAACTGCTTTCGCCCTGCGGGCGTGAGCCGATAATAACGCGCCTTGCGATTGTTGTCGGATGTTCCCCAAAACGACGCGATCCAGCCGCGATACTCGAGCCTATGCAGTGCCGGATACAAAGAGCCGTGCTCTACCTGAAGAACGTCTTCTGAACGCTTTTCGATTACGTGCGCGATCGTGTGCCCGTGCGCGGCGCCGGGCAGCAGGGTCTGTAAAACCAGCATGTCCAGCGTGCCCTGCAGCATTTCGGGCGACGGCGACTCAGCGTGTTTTTTGGCCATACCAGTGTACAGACACAGGTATACCACAAGATGTTCTACTGGAAGCGTGTTGGGGGCGAGGACTCGCCCCCTTTGGAGAGATATTGGACTGTTCAGGACGCTGCCGTCCCGACTATGCTACTTCTTCTCGCTGGGCGTGAACGCGTCTTTTACTCCTTTCGCTGCGCTCGTCGCCGCCTTTCCTGTGCCTTTGCCAATTGCGGCCGCACCATGTCCCACTCCTGTTCCTAAATCCTTAGCGGCGTCCGTCACCTGGCCGTGCTTCAGGTCCTTTCCCATGTCCTTACCGCCTTGTCCGACATCCTTGCCGCCTTTGGAGTAGGATCCCTTGATATGATCACCGGCGGCGTCCATATGTTCTGCTGGCGCGTCCCGCTTGACACCCAAGCTCTCATAAGTCTCGCCTCCCAGACGGCCATTCGCCTCAATATTGTTCTTCTTCTGGTAATTCAGTACGGCTCCACGAGTCTGCGGGCCATACAACCCATCCACGGGCCCTGGATCGAAACCCTTATCTTTTAATGCCTGTTGTGCTTGCCGGACCGGCTCTGACCCTTGTGCCAACAGGTTGGCGCCACCCCCCAATACCGCGGCAGCCACCGCACTTAACAAAAGCTTTCGCATGCGACCTCCTCCAATAAATGGACTTTAGGGTGACCTAAAACGTAACACGGTTCTAAGAAGAAGCGGCTAATAAAGTGGAATTGCTCTTACAATAAATGCCCCTATGGATCCGGCATTCGATAATAGATCGTCATGATCGGCCATCTTCGCGGAACTATCCTCGAAAAACACCCTAACCAAGTCATCGTCGAATCGGCCGGTGTCGGGTATGACGTCCAAATCCCCATATCCACCTACACGGCGCTCGCAGACGCCGGCGCAGCGGCGGCTCTCCGTATTTATACGCATGTCCGCGAAGACGCGTTATTGTTGTTCGGCTTCGCTACAGCGGAGGAAAAAGCCCTATTCGAGCGGCTGATTTCGGTATCGGGTATCGGCCCGAAACTGGCCATCACTGTGCTCTCCGGTCTACCAACAGCGGACCTGGTTTCGGCGATTCGCAATGGCGATGTCGCGCACCTGGTGCGTATTCCGGGCGTCGGGAAAAAGACTGCGGAGCGCATGGTGCTCGAACTTAGAGACAAGCTCGCCACCGTCGACACGGCCGGCAAGACTGCAGTTCTCGCGAGCGGCAGTCCGCAGCTTGACCCAGTCGACCGCGACGTTCTTTCGGCTCTGCAAAATTTAGGTTGTTCGCGACCCGCCGCCGAAGAAGCCCTGCGCAAAGTAAAAGAACGGGGCGTGCCCGCCGAGTTCGAACCGCTTTTCCGCGCCGCGCTCGCCGCCGTGCGCTAAGCGCATTACGCTAAGTTGGTTATCGGATGCGCGCCTCAGGCATGGTTTCCCCCGGAGCCCAGGAAGAAGAACGCCAATTTGAAGTAGCGCTGCGTCCTACGACGCTCGCCGATTTCGCAGGGCAGCCGCATGTACGCGAGCAGCTCTCCATTGCAATCGAGGCAGCGAAGCACCGCGGCGAAGCCATGGATCATGTTTTGCTCTGCGGCCCTCCCGGCCTCGGCAAGACGACCCTCGCGGCCATCGTAGCGCACGAACTTTCCGTACCGCTGGATCAAACCGCCGGGCCAATCCTACAGAAAAAACTCGATCTCACCGGCATTTTGAGCAACGTGCGCGCGCGCCAAGTTTTTTTCGTCGATGAAATTCATCGTCTGCAGCCGGACGTCGAAGAAATTCTTTACTCAGCCCTCGAAGACTTCCGTCTCGATATTCTGATCGGTGCCGGCCCCGGCGCGCGCACCCATTCCATCACACTGCCAGCTTTCACCGCGGTCGGCGCTACCACGCGTCAAGGCCTCCTCAGCGCGCCGCTGCGCGGCCGCTTCGGGATCGTGCTGCGGCTCGATCCCTACGACGAAGAGACCCTCGGCAAAATCGTGGAACGTTCGGCACGTTTATTGGAGATTCCCATCACGAGCGATGCCGCCCGTGAAATTGCGCGGCGCGGCAGGGGCACACCACGCATCGCCAATCGGCTGCTGCGACGCGTTCGCGATTACGCCCAAGTGCGCGCCAGCGGCCACATCGATCTGCTGGTCGCCCAAACCGCTCTGGACCTTATCAAAGTAGATCGCTATGGGCTCGATGAAGTCGACCAGAAAATCATGCTTACTGTTGCCGATAAATACGGCGGCGGACCCGTCGGCCTGAGCACCATCGCCGCTTCTATCGACGAACAGGCCGACACCATCGAAGAAGTTTACGAGCCTTATCTGATGCAGCTTGGTTTTCTGGATCGCACGCCCCGCGGACGCGTCGCCACCGAACGCGCTTTCGATTATTTCCGGATTCCGCGCCGGCATCGTTTCGCGGGCCAGAGTCCCCTTTTCGATTGACTGTCAAACGCGCGTATTTGTCGTTAGGCTCGAACCTGGGCCGCTTGGACGAAAATCTCGAGCGTGCCCTGAGCCTGCTCGCGGACCGGCAGATCCGGATCCTGTCGCGCTCATCGATCTACGAAACCGAACCCCAGGACGTGACGGACCAGCCTTGGTTTCTGAACATGGCGGTGGCTTGCGAGACGCGCTTCTTTCCCTTGCAACTGTTGACGGCGGTGCGAAGCGTCGAGCGTGAGATGGGGCGCGCACGCCGCATACTGCGAGGTCCCCGTATTATCGATATCGATATTCTGCTATTAGGCAACGCGGTCATCGAGACGCCTCGGCTCACCGTCCCGCATCCGCGTATGCTCGCGCGCCGCTTCGTGCTTGAGCCTTTGCTTGAAATCGCGCCGGATCTTTCCCATCCGGTAACGAAATGCCCGTTACGCGATTACCTGAATGAGGTCAGGACGCAGAAACTGCGCGTCAGGCCCCCACTTTTTCCGTAACCAGCGTCCGCGCATATTTCTCGAGCTTGCGCGCATCGGCATAAAACTTGCGAATTCCTTCGCTCAGCTTATCGTTCGCCATGGCGTCTTCATTGTGCATCCACCGGAACGTCTTTTCGTCGAGATGCAGCTTCTCGTCCTTGCTGGCTTTGGCTTTTTCGGGCGTCAGCGCAGGCTCAATCTCGCCCTGCATCTTCTGCATCTCATCCAGTAATTCCGGGCTGATGGTCAGCAAATCGCAGCCGGCCAGGCGCGTGATCTGTTCTACTTTCCGGAAGCTCGCACCCATTACCAGAGTTTTGTAGCCGTATTTCTTGAAGTAATTGTAGATGCGCGTTACGGATGCGACGCCGGGGTCCTGATCAACCGGGATGTCTTTGCCTCCGTTTTCCTTCTTGTACCAGTCGTAAATGCGTCCCACAAACGGCGAGATGAGCGTGACCTTCGCCTCAGCGCACGCCACCGCCTGCGCAAAGCTGAATAACAGCGTGAGATTGCAATGGATGCCTTCGAGTTCGAGTTGCTCGGCGGCGCGAATGCCTTCCCAGGTGCTCGCGATTTTGATGAGCACGCGCTCGCGGCTGGTTCCGCGCTCTTCGTAGAGGCGGATCAGTTCGCGTGCTTTCGCGAGCGTCGCTTGTGTGTCGAAGCTCAAGCCCGCGTCTACTTCGGTCGAGACACGTCCCGGAATCACCTTCAGAATCTCGGACCCGAAGGTGACGAACAGCTTGTCCATGAACGCTTCTGTCTGTGCCTTCTGGTCCCGGCCCTTCCTATCAGCATGTTCGAGGGCCTCCTGCACGAGGTGCTGGTACTCCGGTCGCTGCGCCGCATTGAAAAGCAGCGACGGATTCGTTGTGGCATCCTGCGGCTTCACCCTTGCAATCGCCTGTATGTCGCCCGTGTCGGCGACCGTCACGCTATATTTTCTTAAGGACTCGAGAACCGTCATCTCCAGTAACTCCTCTTTCCAGAATATCGCTGCCATGTTGGCGGGTTCGGCTTGCCTCTCTTTATTTGCCCAATCTCCCAAGCCCCCGAGCGTCAACAAAGTCTTGGCCGCTTACACAGACGCCCTTGGCGGAAGCGCGGCCATCGACCACATTACCTCCAGGGAAATCCATGGATCCGTTGGATTCCATGCATCGGTTACCTACTTCTGGCAGAAGCCGAATAAGGTGCTCCGGATTGCCAAGGGAAACCGGATCGGCTTCGACGGTGGCAAAGGCTGGATAGCGCCGAACCGCGGGCGAACCAAGAAGCTGGAGCGCGGCGGTGCACGGCCTCTCGAAATGGATGCCGATCCGCTGCGCTATGTACGTCTCAAGGAACTGTATCCGAAACTAGATGCTGCACCGCCCGAAACTGTAGAGGAGCGTCCTATGCACCTGATCGTTGCAGCGAACAATCTCGGGGCGACCAAATTTTATTTCGACGCGGAAACGCATCTTTTGCGTCGCATCGAAGAAACGGGGGAGACATCCGCCTATTACAAGACCTCGACCGATTTTCTCGACTACAAAACAGTCGATGCCGTCCGGTTTCCGTTCCGCATCGTGCACTCCACTACGGAGCCCGGCGGAGCGAAAGAAGATTTTCGTGTCGGCAAAGTAATCAGCAATGTTCCCGTCAATCCGGCAGCTTTCAGCAACCCGCGGGCCGACCCCAAAGGGCACTAACGCGTTCTGTGGCCTCGCTCCAGCGCACGATCGCGATCCCCACGAAAATAATCAACATCGCAATGCCCGCGCGGTAGCTGAACGGCTCGCGAAAAAACAGATATCCGAGCATGAGAGCGACGACCGGATTCACAAACATGTAGATCGAGACAACAGCGACCGGCAGCCGGTGCATGGCATAGATGAAAGCCGAATAGCCGACGATCGAGCCAATCGTAATCAGATACGCAACGGCAACCGCCGGACGCGCCGTGAGGTGATGCGGCGCGTTCTCGAAGAGCACGGCCGGAACAAAGGCGGCCACCCCGCCGGCGACTTGCTGCACAGCTCCGGTAACCAGAGGAGCAGCCCGTGTAGCGACACGCTTTTGCAACAGAGCTCCCGTTACCCAGGCAGCCACACTGAACTGGAGCACAAGAAAGCCCGGAAAGGTTCGCCCGCTGAAACCCTCGTGGACGGCAGCCGGATAGACCAGGAACACCACCCCTGAAACGCCCACCGACAATCCGGCAAGAGTGGTTGCCAGCGGCTTTTTACCTTGTGGCAAAAGGGCGTCCACACCCACCATCCAAAACGGCGCGGTCGCGTAGAACAGCGCGGCGAGGCCGGACGGAATGTAGAGTTCTGCGAAAACCAGTGATGTGTTGCCGATAGTGATGCAGATAATGCCGCAGAGCGAAGTCAGGCCCAATTCCCGTCGCCGCGGGAACTCCATGCCGGCAAGCGCCGCACCCGCGATGAGCACGCCGCCTGAAATCACGTAACGAATCGCAATCAGATAAAACGGAGCCAGACCTTCCAGGCCCACGCGAATACCAAGGTACGTTGTGCCCCAGAAAAAACACACCGCCGCCAGGGCCAAATAAGCGAGCCGGTTCGTCATACCTTCGGCTCGAGTCTTTCGATCGCCACAGAAGCGATGCGATTTCGCTCCATTCGTGTGATGGTGAATCGCCTGCCGCCATACTCGACCCACTCGTTGACCTTTGGCAGGTAGCCGAACTGGAAGAGCAGGAAGCCCGCCAATGTCTCGAAGCCCGCTTCGCTGGGCAGCACTACTTTGTAGCGCATCTCGAGCTCGCGAATCGTGGTGCTGCCTTCGAGATGGATGATCTTCTCCTGATCGCCTGGTGCAGGCGGCCGCACTTCGTCGTGCTCATCGCTTATCTCACTGAAAATCTGCTTTAGAACATCTGCGAGTGTCACCAATCCGGTCACCGTGCCGAATTCATCCACCACCAGCGCCATGTGCGTATGGTGCGCGCCGAATTCACCAATAAGCTGGTTCACCGGCTTGGTTTCCGGGACCACCAGCGGCTTTCGCACAAATCTCCGCAAACGGAATGGCCGTGTTGCACGATGTCGATCGTGCGCGAACCGCCGCTCATCCCAAACGCGCATCAGATCTTTGTAGTTGACAATACCGGTAATCTGCTCGGGGCGGTCTTCATATACGGGTATGCGTGCGAACTTATGCTCGGTCATGACGCTTAGCACCTGTTCCAGACTCGCGTCCACCGGGAGCGAAACAATGTTATGTCGCGGCGTCATGATTTCGCGCGCCGAATAGTCGCCGATTTCGATCAACCGTTGAATGGCGCCTTGCTCGAAATCCTGCAGATGCCCTTCATGCCGGCTCGATTGCACGATGTATTTCAGCTCCTCCGCCGAGTGGCCGCCGTGCACATGGCCCTTCCCCAGGCCAAATGCGCGCAAAATAAGCGCCGACGATCGCTCGATCACGACCACGAATGGCTGCGAAATACGATAAAACACCAGCAGCGCCGGCGCCGCAAGAATCGCCAGCCGGTCGGCCTTCTCGATCGCGAGATTCTTGGGCACCACTTCGCCAATAATTACGTGCGCATAACTGATAACCAGAAACGCCAAAGTGAAAGCGATCCCGTGCAACACCATGACCGGCACATGAAGTTGAAGCGGCTCTAACGCGTCGCGCAACAGGTCGTACAATGTGCCTTCACCGGCCCAGCCGAGACCGAGGCTTGCCAAAGTTACACCTACTTGGGTCACCGACAGTAGCCGTCCCGGGTTCGCCAGAAGGCTCAGCGCGCTCTGCGCTCCCGCCTGCCCGCTGTGCGCCATTTCGCGCAGTCGCGATTGGCGCACAGAAACGAGCGCCACTTCCGCAGCAGCGAAGAAACCGTTCGTCGCCAAAATCAGTGCGAGAAGAATAAGTCGCAAACTCATGCCGCAGAGTAAAATCGGTTGGTGCCAACCCGCTCGGTGCGCATCGTCAACCTGAGCATAGCCGCCGTGTTATTGCTCGTGCTGGCCGCAGTGTACTGGCTGGCGGTACGTCCGCTGCCAAAAATCTCCGGCGAGATTGCTGCGCCTGTCTCGGCCGCAGCCACCGTCCGCCGTGATGCGCGCGGTATACCCCATATTGAAGCCGCTTCCTGGCAAGATGCCATTTTCCTGCAAGGTTATGTCACAGCCCAAGATCGATTGTGGCAGATGGATACTTTGCGCAGATTCGGCGGAGGCACGCTATCCGAGGTATTCGGGCCGGGCCCGCTTGCCGCCGACCGCCTCTCCCGCAGCATGCGCATGCAGGCCATCGCCGAGGCGGACGTTGCGCATCTGGCCGAAGACGAGCGCGCCGTACTCGCCGAATACGCTCGCGGCATCAACTTCTTCATCGACACACATCACGGCAACTACTCCCTCGAATTCTCGCTGCCAGGGCATTCCTACGCCCCCCGCCCCTGGACACTTGCCGACTCTGTTCTCGTGAGCCTGGTCATGTTTCGCGATCTGACCAATTCTATGGAACTCGAATTCGCCAAAGGGACGATGTTCGCGCTGCACGCCGATCCCGCCAAAATGAATATTCTGTTTCCGGCCATGCAAGGCCAATATGTTAGACCGGGCTCGAACGCCTGGGCGGTCTCTGGGGCACACACAGCCGATGGCAAGCCGATGCTTGCGAACGATCCCCACCTCGCCTACGGCATCCCGGGAACCTGGCATCTGGTACATCTGAAAGCGCCTGGCGTCAACGTATCCGGCGCGGCGCTGCCCGGAATTCCGTGCGTCATCTCGGGGCACAACGAGCAGATCGCGTGGGGCGTAACGAATCTGCAAACGGACGTACTGGATATTTATGGCGAAAGGCTCGATGAGAAGACGGGCCGTTATCTCTTTGAAGGCAAGCTGGAGCAGGCGCAGCTCGACCGCCAGGTCATTCGCGTACGCGATGCGAAGCCGGTTACGCTCGAGGTCTGGGTCACTCGGCATGGGCCTGTGGTTCTGCATGAGGGCCAGCAAAGTTTTAGCATGCGCTGGAGCGCTGCCGAAGGCTTCGGCTTTCCGCTTTTGAAGCTCGACCGCGCTCATGATTGGAACGAATTTCGCACGGCGCTAAGCGATTTCTGGGGACCCGCCCAAAATTTCGTCTACGCCGACCGCACCGGAAACATTGGCTACCAGGCCGCTGGGCGCGTGCCTATCCGACCCAACTTCGACGGTGGTGTACCGGTGGACGGAACGTCCGGCCGTTTCGAATGGGATGGTTATATCCCCTACGAGCAAATGCCGAAGATCTACAATCCGGCTTCCGGCATCGTTGCGACCGCCAACCAGAATACGTTTCCACCCGATTTTCCGTATCGGGTGAGTGGCAGTTTTGCTGACAAGTACCGGATTGAACAGATTCGTGCGTTGCTCAGCGCAAAGCGCAAGCTCACGGTGGATGACATGCTCGCCGTCCAAAAAGATGTGTACGCCGCTTACGACAAATTCCTGGCAGAGCAGATTGTCCAACTACATCCATCGAAGGAGGAAGCGGACCGGGCCGCCGTGGATATTCTGCGTCGCTGGAGCGGCCAGATGGACAAAGATCAGGCCGCTCCGTTCATCACCGAGTTGCTCAACAACGAATTGAGTACAAATCTTCCCCGCTTGTTATTGCTTACTGCCGGGGCGCCGAAGCCGGCTATGCCTACAAAGCCATTAAAGGATACCCGCGTCGTCGGACTTTCGCTCCCCCATCCCCGGCAACAGGTCATCGAATCGCTGCTGCGTAATCGGCCGGCAGGCTGGGTACCGAACGACGATTGGAATGCCTATCTTCTTGCGGCTTTCCATGCGGCATTGGAACAAGGCCGGAAGCTGCAGGGCAGTCCAATATCCAAATGGCGTTGGGGCCACGCGCTGCACTGGAAATTCGAACATCCCGTAGGCAAGCAGATCCCGCTGGCCGATTATTTTTTCAATCTCGGACCGGTCGAAATGAGTGGCTCCGGAACCACCGTCAAACAAACGACCCTTTCACTCGGTCCCTCGGAACGAATGGTCGTGGATTTCGGAGATTTGGATCGATCCGTCCAGAATTTGGTGGTGGGCGAATCTGGAGCCGTGGCCTCGAGCCATTACAAAGATGAATGGCCCGCTTACTATGTCGGCACGAGTTTCCCAATGGAGTTCGAGCATATCGACGCAAAGGACACACTGCGCGTACGGCCGCAGCGGTAGCCATTCGTTACGGTTACTTGAATAGCGATAGATCGATCGCCTCGCCCATAGCTTTGTACCCGGCATCCCCCGGGTGGAGATGATCGCCACCGTCATAAGTGGCCAGCATGCGATCGGGATGGGCGGGATCACGCACTGCCTTTTCAAAATCGACGAAGCCGTCGAAAGCTTTGCCATTCCGTATCCACTCGTTCACTGCCTTGCGCTTCACTTCCTTTTCCGGCGTGAAGTAGCCGTTCGCCGCTCCTTCAAAAGGGGTGAGAGTGGCGCCAAAAATCTTCAGGCCGCGCTCATGGGCGCGCTCGATCATCTGTTTTATACCGGCAATGATATCTTCCGCGCTGACCGTTTCCGAAGCGGGCGCCGATTGGCCGGCATGGCCGAGGTCATTGATTCCTTCGAGCACAATGACATACTTGACACCCGGCTGCGCCAGGACATCCCGATCGAAGCGCGCGAGCGCATTCACTCCGAAGCGAACGTTTGAGTGCCCATCATGCAGAATGCGATTCCCGCCGATACCCGCGTCTACTACGGCGACAGCCTTATGAGTATGCTCGGCCAGCAGACGCGCGGCCAAAATATCGGGCCAGCGATGATTGGCGTCGACGGTCGAACGCGCGCCATCCGTGATCGAATCGCCAAAGGCGACGATGGTCGACGCAGACTCCGGCGCGAGCACGTCCACGCCCGTCAGAAATACCCAGGAGGTGATGGTCGCGGCGTCCTCGGGTAGAGCGGCAGCGCCGGTCAGATCACCGGAAGCCAAGTAGGATGTTTGTTGTGCGGCATAGTGAATGCCGGCCCCCGTCGCCGCTTTGGGAACAAAAACGCTAATGGCCACTTTGCTCCCGGCGGGCACATCAAGTTTCACAGGATCGCTCAAGACCAAAGCATTGGCCGGAATTGTCACGGCGGGACGCCCGCTAAATGTGAGGGCGCGATCGGAGCCGGCTGCAACTCCCGATTTTTCGCCCGCGAGTGCGATATGCGCCGCCGTAATCTCGACTGGCTGGCTGCCATATGCGTTCGAGAGGCGGACACGCACCTCGCCGCCTCCAATACTCACGTGGACGATTTCACGCACCGTCTGATTTTCGAATTCGAGCTTGGCAGTGCGCATCTGTCCCGAATCCGGCAACTGCGGCGCTGGGCTCGCGGCCCAAGTCGCGACCCAGTGATTCGATCCGGCCGTCAGCACTGGAGCAGCGAGAACACACCCTAGAAAAAGTCCGAATTTTGTCGTCATCTTGAACAATCGGTTATCCTATCAGCCGCAGCGTTTGGGGCACCGCTTACAATCTGAGTGATGCCCTCTGGGAACTCCAAAATCTATAAGGTCGCGGGGCTGAGCCTCATTGGATTCTGTGCCGTGTCCATGGGCATGGACCGCGCCAACGTCGGGCCCCTCGCTTCCCAGGTGGCTGGATTTTGCGGTGCATTTGTCGGCGCATTAGTGGCGCAAAAACGGGCCCGTTCCGCCACTCGGCAGCGTAACAGCGATCCCGAAAACCCTGCGCCAAAATCCTGACAAACAAATGGACTCTCACCCAAAGCTCTCCGTCGATTGGTGGTCCGTCATCATCGCACTAAGCGTCGCCATCTTGGTTAAGTTCGGCATCCTGCCGCATATTCCTTGGTGAAAGCGAAATCTCGTGACAGGCATATTGAAACTCATTCCAGGTCTCGCCCTACTTACCGCCATCGGGCTCCTCGGCAAGCTGACGGAACAAGGAATCGCAAGCTATGGCAAAACGCACCATTTGCACTTGCCGAACATTGAATATGTCCTGTGGGCGATTCTGTACGGGCTTATTCTCGCGAACACAGTGGGTGTTCCGCGTGTCTTTCGCCCCGGCGTCGCAACCTACGAATTTTGGTTGAAGCTCGGAATTGTCTTCCTGGGAGTGCGCTTCCTGCTGGGCGACGTATTGAGACTCGGCGGCCTCAGCCTTGGGTTTGTCGCAATCGAGCTGGTGATTTCCATCTTGCTGATGAGCTTTCTCGGCAAATGGATGGGATTGAACCCGAAGTTGACGTCCCTGCTGGCCATCGGCTCCTCGATCTGCGGCGTCTCAGCCATTATCGCGGCGAAGGGAGCGATCGACGCCGACGACGAAGATGCGTCGTATGCAATTGCCGCCATTCTCGCTCTGGGTGCCTTCAGCTTGTTCGCCTTTCCTGCAATCGGCCACGCTCTCGGCATGTCCGATCACGCATTCGGGCTATGGGCCGGGCTGGCGGTCGATAATACCGCGGAAGCTACCGCCGCCGGTGCGCTGTATTCCGATACCGCGGCCAAATTCGCGGTGCTGGCCAAAACCACACGCAATGCAACCATCGGATTCGTTGTGCTCGGCTATGCGCTCTACTGGGCGCGTAAAAGCCAGAAGGAATTTGTCGGCAGCCGGACCGCGTTTCTGTGGAGCAAATTTCCGAAATTCGTACTGGGCTTCCTGCTGATTTCCCTGGCCGCCACGCTGGGAGTTTTCACGAAAGCCCAGATGGCCGATATCGCGAACCTGTCGCGCTGGGCGTTTCTGCTGACGTTCGCCGGAGTTGGGCTGCAGACGAATGTCCGCGAACTACGCAAGCAAGGACTGAAGCCACTCGCCATCGGGGCGATCGGTGAATTCGTAATCGCAGGTCTGACGCTCGCCATGGTTGTCGGAGCGTCGCGGGCGTTTACGTTATAGACTGATCCCGTGCCCCACTTTTGGGAAACGAGACGCGCATTTCTTGGTGCGGTCGCCGCGCCCGTATTAGCGGCCGCCGCAGACAATTGGATCGACCTGTTCGACGGCCGCACACTTGATGGATGGCGTCCCAGCGAGAACAAGGCGTCCTGGAAGGTCCGCGACGGCGCGCTCGCGGCCGACGGCCCACGTTCCCACCTTTTCTACACGGGCCCTGTCCACGGTGCCGATTTCCGCAATTTCGAACTGGAAGTGGAAGTCCTCACGCACCCCGATTGCAATTCGGGCGTTTATTTTCATACCCGCTATCAGGAGAAGGATTTTCCGCAAAAAGGCTTCGAGGTACAAATCAACAACACGGCGGGCGGCGAGGGTAACTACCGCGAGCGCAAGAAAACCGCCTCCCTCTACGGCCTCCGCAACGTATACAAGCAGTTCCAGCCTGACGATCAGTGGTTCAAGATTCGCATCGCGGTGCGCGGCAAGAATATCCAGGTGCGCCTGAACGAAATGTTGACGGTCGATTATGTCGAGCCGACGCCGCCGGTGATTCCCGACGGCATGGAACACGAGCGCTTCCTCGATCATGGAACGTTCGCTTTGCAATGCCACAACGATGGTTCGCGAGCATTCTATCGGCATGTCCGCGTACGCCCCTTGCCCGACTACGTGGCTACAGCCGATCCGGCACCAACCGTGGACGATGTATTCCGCGAAGTAATCAACGTCGGCCGGCATAACGTGCCAATGGTCGATTTTCACGTGAATTTGAAAGGCGGGTTGACGCTCGAAAGCGCGCTCGCCAAATCCCGCCGCGATGGCATCGAATACGGCATTGTGGCGGCGTCGGATGCCGCCTCCGACCGCTGGGCCCGGCGCATGCGGCATCAGCCCGTATTTCTGGGCCTCGAGTCGCATTCCACACTGCACTCCGCGGGCGCTCTATTCGACTACATATTGAGCGATTCGACAAACTGGACGCAAACACCCGCGGCGAACGTCGACCGCGAGCAGTTCATGGACGAACTCGTGGCGCGCACCGTCGGCGTGCTGGAGGGCGAGCATCTCGACATCTTCGCAAGCCCCACCTACCTGCCCCCGTCGCTGGCAAAGGACTACGACATGCTGTGGACCGAACCAAGAAGGAAAAAGCTGATCGACGCCGCAACGAGCCGCAAGGTCGCGATTGAAATCAACAATCACAATCGCATCCCGAGCGCCGCTTTTATTCGCGAAGCAAAGGCAGCCGGATGCAGGTTCTGCTTCGGTTCGAATAATGCGGGAGCTACGGACCTCGGCCGCTGCGAATACGGCCTGGAAATGGTCAATAAGTGCAAGCTCGACTGGCGCGATTTTTTCGTGCCAAGCGCAAAGAACCTAAAGCTCTAGTTAAACCGTGCACAATTCCACGGCCTGCCGCAGCGACGTCATGGGATCTTTGGTCGGCACAAATTCGTGCGCGAAATAGCCTTCAAAATTCAAATCCGCGATGGCCTTGGCCACCGTCCGCCATTGCAATTCCTGCGTGTCGTCTAATTCGTGCCGTCCAGGCACGCCGCCGGTATGGAAATGGCCGATGTACTGGATGTTGTCGCGAATGGTGCGGATGATGTCGCCCTCCATGATCTGCATGTGGTAGATGTCGTAGAGCAGCTTGACGCGCGGTGAATCCACGCCCTTCATCACCTCGACGCCCCACGCGGTGTGGTCGCACTGATAGTCCTTGTGATTCACTTTGCTGTTCAGCAGTTCCAGGCAGATCGTGATGCCGTTATCTTCGGCGATTTTCTTGACGCGCCGTAAACCCAGAATGCAATTATCGCGGCCTTGATCGTCCGGAAGCCCGGCGCGATTACCGGAAAAGGTGATCACGTTCGGCAGCTTGGCTTCCGCCGCGAGTTTGATCGCTTCGCGCGCGTCTTTTTCGAGGCGGTCGTGGCTCTCTTTGCGGTTCCAGCCGTCTTTAATTGTTCCGGCACCGTAGACCATCGACGGCACCAAACCGTATTTCTTCACCGTCGGCCATTCTTCGGGCTTTACCAGATCGATCGCGCTCAACCCCATTTCCGCGCCCTGACGGCACAAATCGTCGAGTTCCATCTTCTGGTAGCACCAGCGGCAGGCAGACTGCTTCAATCGTCCCTTCGGCGCCGCCTGTGCGGTAGGAACTCCGGCTGCAATCAGGGAAGCCGCCGCCGTTTTGAGGGCGGATCGTCGTGTCGTCGGCAAAGTTTGCTCCTTCGTCTAGTCAGCTTATCGCGGCGTCACCCGGGCGGCAAAGGATTGCACGACGATCTTTCCGTCGCGAACGACAAAGTGTCGGTAGCTGGTTCGTATGCTCTGTCTTCGGAAGACTGCGAAAAGCGAAAGGCCGCGGCAGGAACTGGACCCGTTCCATCGAAGGGAGTAGTCCTCCTGTCTCAAAAAGGATATATCCAAACCCTTTTCGTGCCAATTTGGAACGTCCTAGCGTCCAATAGTCGGCTATTTGCAAGGCCTTCTGGATTGGCATGTGGCGTGCTCATAAAGTGTCAACCCAAGGAAGACACATGACACAGACCGCCACTCACCAGCCCATGCGAGAGCCGCTCGAGCATTTTGTAATCTTGCAGTTGAGCGAGATCCGCGAACGCGAAAGCCGCCTGCGTAAGACGTTAGAAGAACTTTCGAACGCGGACGCCACTGTCCGGTCGGAGGTCCTCACCACCGAGTTATGGCAGCTGCGTCAATGCGCCGACAGGCTCGATCAAATGATTGACACCATGACGGCGGCACCCGAGTTCGTCGTCTAAACTGCACAGCTTAAGCGACACTCGATTCCTGCAGCACCTCGATCGGGTGTTTGTATTTGCACTCGGCGTTGGGGCATTGCGCCACGGGTCCTGCTTTCAGAAACTTCTCGATCAGATAGCTACTGCCGCATTCCGGACACTTTTCCGAAAGCGGCTTTCCCCAGGCCACGAAATCGCATTCGGGATAGCGATTGCAGCCGTAGAACGTCCGGCCGCGTTTCGAACGCCGCTCCACGATCTCGCCTTCGGAGCAATTCGGGCAACGGCACGCCAATTGTCTTCTGCTTGACAAATTTGCAGGTCGGGTAGTTGCTGCAGGCCACAAATTCGCCGTAGCGCCCAAACTTCTGCACCAGGTTGATTCCCGCATTGCGGGCACTTCTCTTCGAGCGGAACATCTTTGCGCTGCTCGCCGCCGATCTGCTTGGTCGTCTTGCAGTCGGGATATCCGGAGCACGCAAAGAACTGTCCGAAGCGCCCTTTCTTGAGCACCATCGGACGTCCGCAGTTTTCGCAATATTCCTGCTCGTCCTGCTCGCCAAGATCCGCCTTATCGACGTCTGGTAGATCGACCGTCAATTCACGCGTATTGGTGCAGTCCGGATAACCGGTACAAGCGATGAAGCTGCCGTGCTTGCCCCATTTGATGACCATGGGCTTGCCGCACTTCTCGCAGATCAGGTCGGTCGGCTTCTCCATGCGCTTGATGTCGGTCATGTTGCGCGCCGGCGTGTTCCAGGTCTTTCTGGAACCGCTCGTAGAACTCGGCCATCGCCACGCGCCATTCGAGCTTGCCTTCTTCGATCTCGTCGAGCTCCTCTTCCATGCGAGCCGTGTAGCTTACCTCGAAAAGGTCGTTGAAGCTTTCGAGCAGCAAGTCCGTCACTACCATGCCGAGTTCGGTGGGCATGAACCTTTTCCGCTGTCTTTCTTGACGTACTCGCGATCCTGAATGGTGGAGAGAATCGACGCATAGGTCGAAGGGCGGCCGACGCCGTCTGCTTCGAGCTTCTTGACCAGCGTCGCTTCGTTGTAGCGCGGCGGCGGCTCGGTAAAGTGCTGCTCCGGCAAGATCTCTTTGAAACGCAGCGTCTCGCCTTCAGCGACTACCGGAAGCTTATGCTTGAGATCCTCGTCGTCTTCGTCTTTCTGGTCTTTGCCTTCCTCGTAAACTTTCAGAAACCCTTCGAACTTCAGTACGCTGCCCGTGGCGCGGAAAATATAGGGGATCTTGCTCTTTCCGGCGGCGTTCACGTCGATCGTCGTCTGATCGAACAATGCCGGCGTCATCTGCGAGGCGATGAACCGCATCCAGATCAGCCGGTACAGCTTCAGCTCGTCTTCAGCCAAAAGTTTCTCAAGCGATTCGGGAGTGCGCAGAACCGAGGTCGGCCGAATGGCCTCGTGGGCGTCTTGCGCGTCCTTCTTCGTCTTATAAATATTCGGCGACTTCGGCAAAAATTCCTGGCCGTAGCGCTCGCTCACGAATCCGCGCACTTCCGCCAACGCATCGTCGGAAACGCGCGTCGAATCGGTACGCATGTACGTGATGAGACCAACCGAGCCTTCCTTGCCAAGCTCTTTTCCTTCGTACAAACCCTGCGCCAGCATCATGGTGCGCTTCACGCTGAAGCGCAGCTTGCGCGAAGATTCCTGCTGCAATGTGGAGGTGATGAATGGAGGAACGGGATTGCGTTTTTTCTCGCGCGTCGCTACCGACTTGACGACATAGGATGCGCCATCCAGATCTTCGAGGATCTCCTTGGCAGCCCCTTCGTTGCCGATTTGCGGCGTGTCGTCGCCCTTCTTATTCAGCCGCGCCGTCAGCACCGGCGGCTTCTTCGCATTCAGCGAGACGTCGATCGTCCAGTATTCCTGCTTCTGGAACGCGCGAATTTCGCGCTCTCGCTCCACAATCAGCCGGACGGCCACCGTCTGCACGCGGCCCGCCGACAACCCCCGTCGCACCTTGTCCCACAGCAGCGGCGAAATTTTGTAGCCCACAAGCCGGTCAAGCACGCGCCGCGCCTGCTGCGCTTCCACCAGATGCACATTCACCGCGAGCGGACGCTCGAACGCCTTCTTCACGGCGCTGGCCGTGATCTCGTTGAACATCACACGAAAGATGGCCGGCTTCGAAGCCTTCTTCGGCTCCAGTTCCTCTTTCAAGTGCCAGCAAATCGCTTCGCCTTCGCGATCCGGGTCAGCCGCCAGGTAGACGGAGTCCACGCCTTTAGCCGCCGCCTTTAACTCGGCGATGAGCTTCTTCTTACCTTCGATAACCTCATATCGGGGCGTAAAATCGCGTTCCACATCGACTGCCAAATCTTTCTTCGGCAGATCCTTGACGTGCCCCAGGGAGGCCTTCACGAGGTAGTCCTTCCCCAGATACTTCCCTATTGTTTTCGCCTTCGCCGGGGATTCGACGATGACGAGAGATTTAGCCATACCTGCTTCTTTTCTGATGGTAGTGAGTGTGAATTCCGGGACTACCCGACGCACCCGGTAGGAAACGTACCCTTTTACCACACCTTAACAAAGTTCTTGCCTGGCAACTGTCGGGCCAACCCGGACATCTCCAGGTCGAACAGCGCGCTGATCAACTCAGATGACGAGACGCCCTCAAAGGTTTCAAGTAACACGTCAAGTTGTGTAGGTACATCGACTTGCAGGCTATTCAAAAGCCGCCGGGCCAGCTTCTTCAGAGGCTCTTCCTGGTTAGATTCCGAGGGCTCATTCCAGGATTCGCCGGCCGTTTTTTGCTGCGCCCGCGCAATCAGGTCCCGGCGGATGGCGGCAGGGAGTTCCTCCGTGATGTCGGTCCACTCCTGGACCAGCTTCGCCCCCCCGGATTTGATGAGCAGATTCGGTCCCCAACTCATCGCCGAAGTGATATTTCCCGGCACAGCCCAGACTTCCCGTCCCTGATCCATGGCCAGGCGCGCAGTGATCCCAGAGCCACTATGCTGCGCGCCCTCCACAATAACCACGCCCAACGAAAGCCCGCTTACAATTCGATTGCGGATGGGAAAGTTTTGCGGAAAAGCAGGCGCGCCCATCGGAAATTCGGAGACGAGCAGGCCGCGGCCCGCGATGTCGTCATAGAGCTTGCGGTTACTTGATGGATAAAGAATATCCACGCCGCAACCCAAAACCGCCACCGTCCCACCGTCTTGTTTCAAGGCACTCTGGTGCGCTGCAGTATCGATACCACGCGCCATCCCGCTGATGATCGTGAGACCGGCATGGGACAGATCCGCACCGAGCCGCTCGGCCGCCGCCAGGCCGTAAGGCGTCGGTCGCCTCGTGCCGACAATCGCGACCCCATGCGATGTCATCAACTCCGTCTTGCCGATAGCGAACAGGACCAACGGAGGGTCGAAGATCTCGCGCAACTGCGCCGGATAGCGTGAATCTTGAATAGAGATCAGTTCGGCCCCTGAGTCGAGCAGCTTTTGCTGTTGATCGGCCGCGTCTTCAAACGAGCATCCGGAAGCAATATTGCGTGCCTGCGCCGGGCTAATGCCCGTCGCCTCCAGCTCCGAAGCCGACGCCCGGAAAATCGCTTCCGGTGATTCAAGCTTGTCCAGCAGCCGCAGCAATCCAACGGTCCCGACGCCTGGCGCCATCACTAGCGCGAGCCAATGCAGAACCTCTTCCTGGGTGATGACAGGGGTGGCCACGTTCTATAGGTGGACCGACCGGGCGTGAGTTCTCAAGCCCAAAACCGCCGTACAATTGCGATATGAGAGGGTGGGCGACGTTGCTCGGTCTGATCTTGCCGCCGCTCGTAACCGGCCAGATCACTCTAGCGACTGATGCCAAAGCTGGCCTTGTTGAAAATCAGCAGGATTGTTCGTTCCAGGGGCGCGTGAAATCCATTCGAATCGAGCACAGCGAGCTCGGAGAAGATGGACGCGAAAGCAAGCCTGAGCAAAAGACCAGTTGCATTTTTGACCGGAATGGCCACGAACTAGAAGACACACGATACCGCGATCAAGGCCAGTACGGGAAGGCAATAGACCGATGGCGCTTCTTGTACGACTCGCACGGACGCCGCATCGAAGGCGACATCTTCGACGCAGACAACGACTCTAAGCACCCGCGGCGATTTCTGACAAAGTACGATTCCAAAGGCCATGAGTCGGAGAATCTACCCATAGACCCGGACGGCAGTCTCGACTCGCGGGTTGTCATAGAATACGATGGCCACGGAGACGCCATAAAAGAGATTACCTATGAATCTGATGGGAAGATCTCAGGCGTAACCGTCCGGCACTTCGACGCAGCGCACCACGTGACCCTTGAAGAAGATCTGGAAGTCAATCCAGAGCCGGTGTCTAAGAGAATTTTTCACTACAACGACCAGGGGCAACTGTTGGAAGAAATCTTCAATTGGCAAAATAGCCGAGCGCGCTACGTCTACGAATACGACAACAGCGGACGGCCGCGTTCGATTGAAACAATAACGGGATCCATTCCGAGATCGACGGAAAATGTCTACGGTCGCTGCGGCGATTGCGGCCTGTTTCCTGGCAAAACGACCTATCGCTACAACGATGACGGGCTATTAATGGAAGAGCGCGTCATTCAACCGGAAAACAAATTGACACGGTTGAGCGAATATGCGTACGACAGCCATCGGCATCACACGCGCGAATGGGTCTACAGCGCCGATCCTTCGGACAAATCTGCACGCGACGGCCGCCTACACATCGATGGGGAAGATTTGCTATTCAATGCGACGAATGGACTCCGCTCGACTTCATACCTATATGATTCGCATGGAAACTGGATCAAGGCCGCCGAAACACATCTCTCTTCCGATCGCGATTTGAATTCTAATCGAATCGTCGATTCCATCACTTATCGCGCCATCGAATATTACTGAAACGCTTCCCCTAGAGGGCTAGGCTCATTGCGAAGACAGGCTGGCACGTACTCTTCCAAGTGGGCTAAAATTGTAACGGATATTTCATGAGTAACGGATATGCGCGATTCGAATGCAGGATTTGTGGCGAGTTAGTCTACTCTTCCATTCCCCTAGAACCAACCGCCGGAGCACCGGCGGGCGATCGTTTAGTTGAATTGACCTGTTCGCACGGGCACACCGATCAATACACGGCCCACGAAATCAAACGGCCGGAAACCAAGCCTGTAGGCGTTGTCAAAAGCAATGTCGCCAAAGCCGCTTTCGGCTGAGATGCTTCAGATTTCGAATTTCACACCTTGCGCAAGCGGAAGCTCGCTTCCGTAATTCAACGTACTCGTTGAGCGCCGCATATAAAGCTTCCATACATCCGATCCAGATTCGCGCCCACCGCCGGTTTCTTTATCTCCCCCGAACGCTCCGCCGATCTCGGCGCCCGATGGCCCGATGTTCACATTAGCGATGCCGCAGTCGGAGCCGCGCGCCGACAGAAAATGTTCTGCCTCACGCAAGTCGGTAGTAAAGATCGACGACGCAAGGCCCTGCGGAACATCGTTATGCACGCGTAGCGCTTCTTCGAAATTGTGATAACGCATCATATACAGAATTGGGGCAAAAGTTTCACGCCGCACTGTTTCCGTTTGTTGCGAAATCTCTACCAGCGCCGGACGGACATAGTAAGCTTCGGGGAATTCGGAATTATGCACGCGTTCTCCTCCGAAGATCTTCGCGCCGGCTGCCCGCGCTTCCTGCAAACTGTTTTGCATTTGCTCGAAAGCGCGCCCATCGATCAACGGACCAACTAAGGTTCCAGCTTCACGCGGATCGCCGATTGTTACTGACCCGTATACTTGCTTCAGTCGATCGACCAGAGAATCGTAAACCGTTTCGTGAACCAGTAACCGTCGCAGCGTGGTGCAGCGCTGACCGGTTGTACCCATCGCTGCAAAAGCGATCGCCCGCAACGTTAGCTCGAGATCGGCCGAAGGACAAACGATCGCGCAATTGTTTCCTCCTAGTTCGAGAATCGTGCGCGCGAACCGCGCCGCAAGCCGAGGCGCCACTTCGCGTCCCATGCGCGTCGAACCTGTCGCAGACACCAGCGGAACCAACGGATGGTTCACTAATGCCTCACCTACTTCTCCGCCACCGTTCAATACCACCGAGAGTCCCGCCGGGGCTGCGCTGAACGTATGTGCTGCGCGCTCGAACAATGCCTGAACAGCCAAAGCGCTCAGAGGTGCTTTTTCGGAGGGCTTCCACACCACAGGATTTCCGCACACAAGCGCCAGAGCGGCGTTCCACGCCCAGACCGCCACGGGAAAATTGAAAGCGGAAATGATTCCGGTCACTCCCAACGGATGCCACATTTCAAACATCCGATGATTCTCACGCTCAGTCGCAATCGTGAGCCCGCAGAGTTGCCGCGAAAGTCCTGCCGCGAATGTGCAGATATCGATCATCTCCTGCACTTCGCCCTGCCCCTCCGAAACAATTTTTCCGGCTTCTATCGTGACCAGGCGGCCCAGCGCGGTTTTCGCCGCGCGTAGTTCTTCCCCGAACAAGCGCACAAGTTCGCCGCGTTTTGGCGCCGGAACTAACCGCCACTGAAGAAAAGCGTCATGCGCTGCTCGAATGGCGTCATCGGCCTCATTGCGCGTCGAGATACGCACTTGGGCAATCGTTCTGCCTGTGATCGGCGTGCGCACCGCCAGCGCACCACCTTTACACAGCTCTGGGTCCACCCCCAGTTCGGACAAGATCTCCGAAACCACGTCTCAAACGCTACCATGGCTACAGAGCGCCAATGAACTGGGCACGCCTATTCTGCTTTTTCCTTGCCTCCATGACGCTCTTCGCCAAAGACCGCTGGACCGAACTCAATATTGGACCGTTCTACGTCGACACCGATCGCGACCCTGGCGCAGCGCGCGACGTGTTGACGCAACTCGAGCAGTTGCGATGGGTGCTTGGCGGCTTGCTAGAGTCCAAGGATTTGCAATCGATCTGGCCGCTGCGCGTGGTGCTGAGCGATTTGGCAAAAACGAACCCAACCACGTCTGGGACTGAATTCGTTTTGCAAAACGGGCAATACGTTCTACTTACGGCTCCCGGAGCACATCTCCCCCTAGGCCAGGTGGCGATTATATTGCTCGAGGCGAACACACCGCGCATGCCCGCCGACGTGGAGTATGGACTTCAACAACTATTCGATACCCTCGAAGCGCACGGCAGTCGAGTGACCTGGGGCGGGAAGCCGGCGCACGCCGATCTGAATTGGGCGCGCATCCAGCTATTCGCGACCAAATTCGAATATGGCACCAGCTTTCATATTTTCCTGAACGCGCTGAAAGGTGGCAGCACCCTGCGCGCGGCTGAGCACAACGCCTTTGGAAAGGACGCCGCCGAACTGGAACGGGAAGCAACGGCAAATTTGGCAAAGGGCGATTGGCAGCCGGTTTCAGTATCCGGAAGGCCGCTCGATCCCAAACACGATTTCGGCGAACACTCGCTCGATTCTGCGCTCGCTGAAGTTTATATTGCTGATACGCAGCTCAGTGCCGATCCTAAAGCGGCGGAGCCGGCATACCAGGCAGCGGCTCACGCAGGCGGGGAGGCAGCGGCTCTCGGCTACGCCGGTCTGGCCCAGGTGGCGAAGCTGAATCGCCAGGACGCCACATCATTTCTCGAGAGCGCGGCACGGGCGGGCAGCCGTAGCGCCCCAGTCTACGTAGCTCTCGCGGCCGACGCGGATGCGGCGGAAGCTGCGCCGCTCTTAAAGAAAGCCACCCAACTCAACCCGTTGTGGGCCGAGCCCGTCTTCCGCCAGGCGCAGTTTGCTTCAGGCGAGGATAAAGGCGTGCTACTCAAACGCGCTACGCAACTCGATCCGCGTATCTCGGAGTACTGGGTGGAACTGGCGCAGTGGCAAGCGCTCAATGGACATGCTGCCGCGGCACCGGGAAGCTGGCTGCGTGCCGAAGATTCCGCCCGCAACGAAGCCGAACGGCTGCGCATTCATCAGCTCCGGATGGACTCCGAAGAGCAGCGCCTGGATGCCGCCGACCGCGACCGGCGGCGCGAACGCGAAGAATTGCATCAAGCGGATCAGCGCGCCCAGGACGCTGAAACCCAACGCATTCATGCCGCCGAGCAAAAGGCCAATCAGTCGGTGAATGCGTCGGCCGGATCCATCGCGCCGGGTGAAGTCGTTCCCTGGAGCTCCATCGTCCCGCACAAGAAATTGCAGGGCCTGCTCATGAAGGTGGATTGCTTACACGCCGGCGCCCGCCTCGCGGTCAAGGATCGCGCCGGCCGGGTGACGGAGCTCTTCCTGGCAGATACTTCAGCCATGAAACTGGCATGCGGCGTGCTTAAGACGCCCAGATCGGTCTCGCTGTCCTATGCGGCCCAGCCGGATGAAGAACGCCACACCGCCGGCGATGTGACCGAAATCGCATGGCGGTAACGGCGGTCGTTCGCCCGGCCACGGAGCCGGATCTTGCGGCGATGGACGAAATCGAAAAAGCCTCATTTGCCGATCACTGGGCCGCAAAAGGTTTCCTCGAGTATTCATGCCTCGTGGCGGAAATTAAAGAGGAAATTGCCGGCTTTCTTGTGTCGCGAGAAATTTTCGCGGGCAGCCGCCAGGCACCACCCGAGCGTGAGATCTTGAATCTGGCAGTGGCGCCCCGTTTCCGGCGTCGAGGTATCGCGGCTCTGCTGCTCGGGCATGAGTTAAATCATCGGGCCATTTTTTATCTGGAGGTTCGAGAATCAAACACTGCCGCCAGAGTCCTTTACGGTAAGTTTGGGTTCCGGGAGATTAGCCGCCGTACGGGCTATTACCGTCATCCCCCTGAAACAGCTATTGTCATGAGGATGAATTGATGCTAATTATTGGAGTGCGGATGGCCACTGGTGACCATTCGCGAGTGAACTCATGCACTCACACCCACCGGGCCAGATTTTTCCAATCCACAACTTAATATCTGATCCCGGCGAGGTCACTCGATCAAGGAGAACAACGTTCATGGAGCAACACACGCACGACGAAGACGTTAAGGCGCACCTGCTCGAAACTAGTGAGCAATTCCGGACGCTTGCCGAGCAGCATGCGCTGTTGAAGCACCAGATTGAAGAGATCGAGTCCAAGCCCCACGTTACGGGGACGGACGAACTTGAGGAGCAACGTCTCAAGAAAATGAAATTGCATCTCAAAGACCGTATGAACGAGATGCTTTCGAACTACAAGCACGCGAGCGTCCACTAAATTTTTCTTGCGCGGGCCAGGGAGCCCCAAAGGATTCCTGGCCTGTGGACCGCCCCTTCCCCCGGGCTTTTTATTTCACCAAACCGAGAGCCTTCAGTTGCGACTCAGGCGCAGGCGGAGTGAATTGCGCCTGCACGAACGTTTCCTTCACACGCCCGTCTTCCAGCGCCACTCCGAAGGGTGGATCGACAAACGGAAAGGCCTTCTTCAATTTGTCTAGTTCCAGGCTGGTAGATGCCTTCAGATGTGTGTCGTGCAGAAAACTGTCCGCCCACTGAGGATTGATGGTCGGAATCGCCACCAGCCGCGTGCCGGTCCAATCCAGTTTCGACATGAATTTTGCGGCTGCGTCGCAGTGCATGCAGGACGGATCGTAGAAAAACAAAAACACCTTGCCCTTCGCGAGATTCTGCGGCTGCCCATCCACCACAATGGGAGTGGGAACCTGCGCATGGCTGCGCGTGTTGGCGTGGAAACCGAAGCTCGCTCCGGCAAACACAATCAACGTCGCGAAAGCGATTCCGGGTACCCGCAGGCTCTTCACGCGCGCCGACCAGAACGCCGCCGCCAGACCGAATAACAAGAAGATCGCGTCGCTTACAAAGAACGCGGGACCAACCGTGCGTTTGATGAGGGGAAAGCAACTGCACTCGCGGCCGTGCAGAACCGGATAGTAGTAGCCGACCCAAGCCATGAAGAAAATCATCAGCGCCGAGCCGAGCCACCCGCCCCATTGCCGCAGCCGCGGATGGAACAACAGAAATGCCGCTAGCAACTCCAAAGTGCCGAGCGTAGCCGCCCCCAGGGGCCCGTATCCAGGCGGAACTTGCGCTTGCTCTAACAGCTCGCCGGTCTGAAATGGACTCAAAACCTTCCATCCGCCGGAGACCAGAAAGACAACACCAAGGAGAATGGCGCAAATCGCCGCCACAGAGCGCTTCATCTGCCTTGATTGTATTCTGTTGACTTGAATACAGCAGATTTGAGACGGGCAGCTTTGATGCTGCTGCTGAGTGGCACAATCTTTGCCGCAGATGACAAGAAGCTCGATAAGCAAGTTGCGGCGATTACAAAATCGGCCATCCTGATCGACACCCACAACGATATTCCGAGTTTCACGGTCGACGGCGCTGATATCGGTGCATCCCCCAAGACACAGACCGATATTACGCGGCTCAAGCAGGGCGGCGTCGGCGCGATTTTCTTCTCCGTGTACGTCGCCGCTACTAACGTGAACGGCAACCATTCGGCCCACCGTGCGCTCGAGATGATCGATACCGTGCAGCACGACATTCTCGACCGCTATCCCGTTACGTTCAGCCCGGCGCTAACCGCCGCCGACATCGAAAACGCACATCGGCATCACAAAATCGCGGGGCTGATGGGACTTGAGGGCGGGCACGCGATTGAAGACAGCCCCCGGCTGCTGCGCGACTATTACCGGCTTGGGGTTCGCTACATGACCTTGACGCACTGGAACACCAACGGTCTGGCCGATTCCGCTACCGACGTAAACGACGCCAAAATCCAGCATCACAACGGGCTCTCCCCGCTCGGCAAAGAAATCGTGCACGAGATGAACCGGCTCGGAATGATCGTCGACATCTCGCACACCGCCGACAAGACTTTCTACGATGCCCTCGAAACCAGCCAGGCGCCGATCATCGCATCACACTCGTCCTGCCGCGCCCTGACGAATGTGCCGCGCAACATGACGGATGACATGATTCGCGCGCTCGCGAAAAAAGGCGGCGTGATCCAAATCAACGTGAACTGCGGGTTCATTTCGCAAAAATCAGCGGACGCGCCCAAAGGCACTACCGTCCGTGCCGCACTTGCCGACGTGGTCGCCCACATTGACCATGCCCGCGAAATCGCTGGTATCGATGCGGTCGGCATCGGTACGGATTTCGACGGCATCACTTGCACACCCGAAGGCCTCGACGATGTTTCCAAATTCCCCGCCCTGACACGCGCATTGCTGGAGAAGGGCTATTCACCGGCGGACATCAAGAAAATCTATGGCGGAAACACGCTGCGCCTCATGCGCCAGGTGGAGAAAGTGGCGGCGCAGTTGCAGCACTCTCGCGGTGCTTAGCCTGCTGCCAAAGCTCTTCTAATTTTTCCAGCGAATCGCCCTCCTTCCTCTCCGCCTCCACATGCGCAAAGCGGCGGCGGAAACGCGCGTTCGTCTTTCGGAGCGCCTGCTCCGGATCGATTTTCAAAAACCGCGCCAAATTGACGACGGTGAACAACAGATCACCCAACTCGTGTTCAATATGCTCCTGATCGCCTGATTCCCGAGCCCGAGCGAGCTCGGCAGCTTCTTCCTGGAACTTGTCGAGAACGCCATCAATATTCGGCCACTCGAAACCAGTTGCGGCCACCTTCTGGCCGATCTTCTCGGCTTCCATCAGAGCAGGCAAATTGCGCGGAACCGAATCGAGCACAGATGCTTCGGGCACCGGGGCCTTCTCTTGTTTCTTAATTTCATCCCAGCGCACTTTCACATCTTCCGGGGTTTCGGCATGCGCATCGCCGAACACGTGAGGATGACGGCGAATCAGCTTTTCGTTGATCGCATCGATTGAATCGTCAATGCTGAAAAGGCCCTGCTCTCGCGCCATCTCGGCGAAAAAAACCGGCTGCAGCAGCAGGTCCCCCAGCTCTTCTTCAAGACCCGCCCAGTCGCGGCGATCGATCGCATCCATCACTTCGTAAGCTTCTTCCAGCAGATACGATTTGATCGTGTCGAAAGTCTGCTTACTGTCCCATGGACAGCCGCCCGGGGCCCGTAGCCTCGCCATTACGTCGACTAATTGGGCGAATTTTTCTCCCGCTTTTGTAAATTGCTCTGACACAGGACGATCCTCCCATAGCCCGAAGGATCGAATCGAAACATTGCTCTACTTGACATCGGCATCCGACGAGCGAAGGGACAGCACCAGGCAACAGCACCCGGCGCAGAAAATGCACGATAATAGTGACCAGGCGGGCATTGCGGTTTTATTTGTCGCGCCGCAGCAGCTGAGTTGGATTAAATTCTGCCTCTCGAAGGAGGTTCTATGACTACTATCACCGTCAACGGAGCGAAACGCGAGCTTCAGGCGCCGACTGATACTCCTTTGCTTTACGTCTTACGAAACGATCTCGAGCTTTCTGGGCCTCAGTTCGGTTGTGGACTCGCACAATGTGGAGCCTGTTCCGTACTGCTCAACGACACGGAAGTGCGCTCCTGCATCACGCCTCTGGCTGCCGTAGCGGGTCAGGAGATAACTACCCTGGAGGGCCTTCCAGCGCGATGGGCCAAACAAAAAGGCCTTTCCGAGAAAGAGGCGGCGAAAACTCTTCACCCCGTGCAGGAGGCGTGGATCGAGGAGCAGACGCCTCTGTGCGGGTTTTGTCAGAACGGCATGATGATCAAAGCCACCGAACTGCTGGAACGGGTCGCGTCGCCGACGGTTGAACAAATCAAGCAGGCATTTACGTCTGGCGTTTCCCCGCATCTCTGCCGTTGCGGGAGTTATACAGCAATCATCCAAGCTGTACAGCGGGCGGCTACAGCGATGACGAAAGGGGGGACACATGATCACGCATGAGAAGCCAACCACCGATAAGGCAACCGACATTTTCGGTGCATCGCTTTCGCGCCGCGGGTTCGTGAAGGCTGGTGGAGCGCTGCTGGTGGGCTTCGGCTTGGTCAATGCGGACGCTATGCAGAACGTCGGCGGCGCCGTGAGCGGCAACACGCTGAATCCGGCTCTGCCGGAATCGTGGATCGAAATACATGCCGACAATACCGTCTTGATCCGCGTAGGCAAGCCGGATTTCGGTCAGGGAAGCGTGTACACCGCGTACCGGCAAATTGCGGCGGAAGAACTCAGGGTACCGTTCGAAGCCATCACTACAGTTGTTTCGGGAGATACAGATGGGACGCCAGACGGCAGCGGGGCCTTCGATTTTCTCCAAGGCGGCATGCCGAATATCCGGAAGGCCGGGGCATATGTTTACCAGGCACTGCTCGACTTAGCTTCGCGTCAACTTAGTGTGCCGAAAGATCAGCTTTCCGTCAACAACGGTATCGTCTCCGGCGGTGGCAAGAGCGTGTTCTACGGGGATCTTGTCAAGAACCAGAAATTGAACCTGACCATACCTGTCAAAGGCGACGTGAACAGCATGTTCGGATTGACCGTTGACGGAAATCCTCCGCTGAAACCCGTCAGCGAGTATACGGTGGTCGGCAAATCCTTTCCCAACTCGATTACCGTCTCGAAGGTCACGGCGAAGGAGACCTGGGTTACCGACGTGCGTGTCCCGGGGATGATGCATGCCCGCGTAGTGCATCCGAAGACGCTGGGCTCCAAACTGGTTTCGGTAGGCGCTCTGGACAAGGCTCGCTTTCCGAATGCGCGGGTTGTCGTCAAAGGAAATTTGGTGGGCGTGGTAGCCCCCACGGAATGGGAAGCCATCAAAGCCGTGCAGCAGGTTGCTTCAGGCACAAAGTGGAGCGACTGGAAAGGACTTCCCGGAGACGGACGCCTCTTTCAATTCCTGAAAGAAGATGCGGATTGGAAGGCTGCTCCCGCCGCCACCAGCAAAACGTCCAGGGGCGATGTCCGTTCCGCCATGGCGACGTCCGCCAAGAAGCTTTCTGCCACATACCAGCTTCCATTTCTGAAGCACGCGCCGATTGGGCCGACGATGGCGCTAGCCGACGTTCGTTCCGATGGGTCTGTCTATATCTACACACATACCCAGAACCCTCAAGCTCTGCGCACCGGCATCGCGCACATGCTTAACACTTCCGTAGGAAATGTCGTCGTGCGTAATTTCGCGGGACCGGGTCACTATGGCCGGTCAAATGGCGGCAACGCCGGGGCGGAAGACGAAGCGGTGATTCTGTCGCAAGCAGTGGGCAAGCCCGTTCGGGTGCAGTGGATGCGCCAGGACGATCTCCAGTGGTCGACTCAATCGCCCGCGGCCTATTCAGACGTCCAAATCGGTGTGGACGAAAAAGGTAATCTATCCTCGTACCAAATCGATCACTACATGCCTGCGATGCAGGATGACCGTCTGGTCGGCGCCATCCTGGCCGGCCTTCCCACCATCCCAGGCCCCGATGAAAAGGGCTCTATCTTCGGCATTGCTAATTCTATGCACGACCCATGGATTTACGACGGCACGCCGACGGTGCTGGAGCGCGCTTACGGAACGTTCCAGATCGGACACAAGTCGTCCCCTCTTGGCGTGGGACTGCGTGATCACAGCATGAGGACGCCAGGACAGTATCAGCAGAACTTTCCGCGCGAGTTGGCCATCACAGAGGCAGCAGCGCTCGCCGCAGTCGACCCACTTCAGTTTCGGATTCAACACACCCGCGAGAAACGGGCCATCGCCGTGCTTGAGTCCGTTCGTGACGCTTCGGGGTGGCAAACGCGTTCGGAGCGTTCAAGCGATAACAGCGGTGTGAGACGCGGCCAGGGAATAGCGGCCATGTTCCGGTCCGGCACTTACTGGGCTTGCGTAGCGCATATCTCTGTCAATGTGGCTAGTGGCACTGTAAAGGTGGAAAAGATGACGGTCGCGGTGGACCCCGGGATTGTCGTGAATCCGGCGCAGTTGAAGCGCCAGATCGAAGGAGGCAGCGTCATGGGAGTCAGTATGGCGTTGCTGGAGGAACTTAGCTTCGATGAGAGTGGAGTGGTTGCCAATGACTGGAAGAGCTACCCGATTGCGACAATGTCCGATCTTCCTGAGATCAATGTTGTTTTGATCAACCGTCCCGAGGTTGGCAAGTACGGTCAAGGGTCCGAGGCAGCCAATGCTTTGGCGGCGCCCGCTATCGCTGGAGCTTTCTTGGACGCCACCGGAAAGATTGCACGCCGGCTTCCTCTGAAGCCCGATTACGTCCAGAGTCTGCTGAGAGCTTGAGCGATCAGCGCACTCGCTAGGAGCCGCTGTCCGTCGCGGAGCCTCGCTTGGGCCGGCGGACCGCCCTCACCTTTCCACTCCTTCCGCCTCCGCAGAAGAACTGATCGCCGCCATCGGACTCGAGCCCCGAAATGTTCACTCCGGGCGGCATCTCGAGCCTCTCCATTACCTCTCCCGTTCGAGGATCGACTCGTCTCAAATCGCTCTCGTCACCTTCCCAGGTGGCGTGCCAGAGTTCTCCGTCGACCCAGGTGACCCCGGTGACAAAGCGGCTGGACTCGATCGTGCGAAGAATCGCGCCTGTTTGCGGATCGATTTGATGGATCTTCCGGTCCCGATACTGCCCCACCCAGAGCGTGCCCTCGGCCCACGTGAGCCCCGAGTCACCACCGCGGCCGGGCGCCGGAATCGTGGCGAGCACACGGCCGGTCTTCGGATCGATCTTCTGGATGCGATCCTCGGCGAGCTGAAACAGGTGCTGGCCGTCGAAGGCCGTTCCTGCATCCGCGGCGGCATCGATCGAGCGCAGCATCTTCGCACTCACAGGATCGAAGGCGTGCAGCTGGTCTCCAGCAGCAAACCAGACGTTCCGACCGTCATACGTGACTCCATGCACGCTGTCGGCGCCCGGAAAGGGTCCATACTCGCGGACGATCTCGGCGGTTGTTGACTCATGCGTCCGACTCACGCTTCCATCCTAATCAATCGGCAGAGGCGCGGGGAGTAACAAGGTTGTCGTAAATCCCGGGATGGGCGGAGTCATCCAACGACGAGCCCGCGCGTGACCGAACGACTGCACCTTGCCTGCTGCCGCAAGCGAGTCGAGCGCCCGCTGCACGGTCCGCTGGCTCGTTCCGAGCGCCAGCGCAAGGGCCGAGCTCGACCACGATTCACCGTCGGCGAGGAAAGCGAGCACGGCCGCATGCTCCTCTTCGACGGGCCGGGCCAGCACGACGACCTCGCGTGCGCGACGCGGCGCCAGCGCAAAACCTCGCTTGGTCGCGCTCACCTCGGCCAGCGTCCGAAGCATGGTGCGAAGCCGCCCTACTTCGACTCGCAAGCGCGCGCGGTGCGATTCATCGGTGAACTTCGATCCGAATGCGCGCGCGATGAGCGTGTCCCTCGGTACGTCTCCCGGCCACGCTTCGCCCAGCGCGCGTACGATCGCGAACAACACCGGACGCCTGGCGAGCGAGACCACCTTGCTTTCAGCCCGCACAACGTAACGGCAGGCGTCCACAACAAATTCTTTCGATGCCAGCAACACTTCGATCTCCTCGAGCCGGAGAAGTCGTTCTTCACCCCTTGCAATCAGGCGCGCAGCGGGCGTGTTCAGGACGAGCAGTGCACTTTCGACCTCTGCCGCCAGCGCCGGGATTTGTGCGTAGCGCGCGGCGCGCGCGGCTCGAGCGAGCGCGGCGCGCACCACCTTCGTCCGGAGGCGACGCATCGCGATGCCGGCAACCACCAGTTCGTGGGCGGTCCTCGACGCGGGAGGAAAAGGTGCGGGGTCGAGGTCAACGAGCGCGCGCTCAGCTTCGTCGATGCGCCCGATCAGGAGGAGGCGCCGGATCTCGAGATACCGCGCATGGGCCGCGTTTACTCGGTCGCCGTGCTCTTCGAGCGTCGCGCGCGCAGCGTCGAGCGCCTTTGCGGGCCAGCCCAGATCTCTCGAAACGAGCGCGATCTCGGCCTCGGCAACCACGCACCTTGCTCGGGCCACGGCCTCTCTCGGTCCGAAGGTGCGCACGGCGCGACGCAGGAGGGCCTTGGCCCGAACGAGATCGCCGAGCTGAGCCATCGCGATGCCTCGAAGCGCGAGAGCTGGCGCGTCGTCGCGCAGGGCGACCCGCTTCAATGCGCCCAGGGGATCACCCGCAGCTAGTGCACGCGCCGCGGCCGTGATCAGCGAGTCCATCGAAATCCCGTCACACTTGTCACTCCCACCCGTTCGATATCCGGCCTTAAATTTATCTCATGACCACCAATCACCAGGTCACATGACAAAGGGAGGAGATAAACAATGACGACACACAAGACCGGGACACGTGAACAGTGGCTGGCAGGGCGGCTCGAACTGCTCGAGGCAGAAAAGGAACTGACTAGACGGAGCGATGAGGTGGCGCGGCAGCGGCAGCAATTGCCGTGGGTCCCGGTCGACAAGCAATATCGGTTCGACACCGACGAGGGGAGTGCCTCGCTGGCGGACCTCTTCGGAGGGCGCTCGCAGCTTCTCGTCTACCACTTCATGTTCGGGCCTGACTACAAGGCGGGATGTCCCTCGTGCTCGGCGATTGCGGATGGGTTCAACGGGATTGCTGTTCACTTGGCGAACCATGACGTAATGCTCTGGGCGGTGTCCCGGGCGCCGCTCGCGAAGCTACAGGCATACAAGCGGCGGACGAGTTGGACCTTTCCGTGGGCGTCCTCGTTCGGCGGCAACTTCAACTTCGACTTCTGCGCTTCGTTCACCGAGGAGCAACAACGCGAGGGCATCGAGTACAATTTCACCCGCGAACCGGAGTTGCAGTGGCGCGCAGGCCAGCAGGGCGGTGGCGAGGGCGCGGAGAACCAGTTCGCCGCCATGAGCGGAACCGACGCGGCCACCTACGCACGCGAGAGGCCGGGAATGAGCGCATTCGTCCTCGAAGATGGCGTCGTCTACCACACCTACTCCACCTATGCGCGCGGGGTGGACGGCCTCTGGGGCATGTACCAATGGCTCGATCGCGCACCGAAGGGGCGCAACGAAACGGGCGTGTGGTGGCGCCGCCGCGACGAGTACGACAAGGGCTGAGCGAAGTCGTTATGGTTCCCGAGCGAGCTTCCCAGCAAGCGTTTTTTGGCATCTCAGCGCTGGTCTTCGCGGCCAGCGCGGCGTTAACGATTGTCTGGTGCGCGTCCATGACGGCAATGGGCGAGATGCGGATGCCCGGCGGCTGGACGATGTCGATGGCGTGGATGCGGATGCCAGGACAGACGTGGTCCGGCGCCGCATGGTCGTTCCTGGGCATGTGGGTCGTGATGATGGTGGCGATGATGCTGCCGTCTTTGGTCCCCATGCTGTGGCGCTACCGCCAGGCCATACACAGGACCGGCGAGTCGCGCTTGGGCCGGCTGACCGCGCTCGTGGGTGTGGGTTACTTCTTCGTCTGGACCGGGTTCGGAATGGCCACCTTCCCGCTCGGCGTCGCGCTGGCGGCGGTCGAGATGCAGCGGCCGGCACTGGCGCGCGCTGTACCCATCGCAATCGGTGTGGTCGTGCTGATCGCTGGCCTCCTCCAGTTCACCGTGTGGAAGGCGCGTCATCTTGCCTGCTGCCGGGAAACACCCAGGCGCGGCCGTACGGTGCCGGCCGACGCCGGCACGGCCTGGCAACACGGCCTGCGCCTCGGCCTCCAATGCAGCCGCTGCTGCGGCGGCTTGATGGCGATCTCCCTGGCCATCGGGGTCATGGACCTTCGCGCGATGGCTCTCGTGGCGGCAGCCATCACCGTCGAACGTCTCGCACCGGCCGGTGAGCGCATCGCCCAAGCCATTGGGGCCGTCGCCGTCGCGGCAGGATTATTTCTGATCGCGCGAGCCGCCGGGCTCGGATGACGCATCCACAGCCTACACCTGAATTTCGGCCACCGTGTGTGAATTAGAGTTGACAAGATAGTAGACTTCCCGAGCCGCAATCAGTACGCCAGTAGGCCATCGCCTAATGCGCCGGCCCGGCCGTGCCTGGCTTCACGCGTTTCATGAAAAAAACCAGGGGGATGAGCGCGCCAAACACAATCCCAAGAAGCCAAAAGCAATCGATGTAAGCCAGGTTTGCAGCCTGGCGCTGCAAATTGCGTAACAGCAAAGCATAGGGACCGTTGGCTTCTCCCCCTCCTCGAAACACCTGAGCAGCCGAGTTCAACGCATGCTGAAAATTCGGATTCAATGCGCTGGCGTTTTCGATCAGCCGCGCCTGGTGGAATTGACTGCGCCGCGTAAGAATTGTAGTCACGAGAGAAATCCCGACGCTGCCTCCCACGTTCCTCGCCAGGTTGATTAATCCGGAAGCCGCATTGTTCTTATTCCGCGGCACAAACGCATAAGCGGCGGTGTTGATCGGCACAAATAGAAGCGCAAATCCCGCCGCCTGCCAGCAGCGTGCCAGCATGGCGTATTTGAAATCGATATACACATCGAAATTCGTCATATGAATGAGCGCCGTAGAGGTGATAAATAGCCCCACTGCGATCATCCAGCGCGCTTCCACCTTGCCGAGCATAAAGCCCACTATCGGCAGCAGGAAAATGATCAGGATTGCGCCCGGCGAAAGGACGGCGCCAGCCTGCGTAGCCGAATAGCCCATGATCAATTGCAGGTATTGCGGAATTAGCACTGTACTGCCGAGTAGTACGACGCCCACCATCAGCATAAGCAGGCCGGCGATTGCGAAATTGCGGTCTTTCAGAAGACTGAGGTCGACCACCGGATTATTCTGCTTCAGCTCCCAATAGATCGCAACAACAAGCCCGGCGATCGACAGAATCGCACAGGCGCGAATAAAGCCGGAGGCCCACCAGTCCTCGCGCTCGCCCTTGTCGAGAACGATTTGCAGGAAGCCCAATCCGATGGCGATGAAAATGATTCCCCAATAGTCAACGCGAAGCTTGGACCTGATGCGCCGCATGCGCTCCTTGATCAAGTAGGGCGGATCTTCGAGCATGAAGTTACTGAGCAGTAGCGACGCGATGCCGACAGGAATATTGATAAAAAAGATCCATCGCCATGTGAAATTATCGGTAATCCATCCCCCGAGCGTTGGCCCGATCGCCGGCGCGGTGACTACCGCAACGCCGTAAATCGCAAATGCCATTCCGCGCTGCTGTGGTAAAAACGTGTCGGCCAGGATCGCCTGCTCGCTAGGCTGCAAACCCCCGCCGCCCACTCCTTGCAAAATACGGAAAAACACCAGCGCGCCGAGCGTGGGCGCGATACCGCACAAAAAAGAACTGACCGTGAACAACAGAACGCACAACATGTAAAAACGCTTGCGCCCCAGCAGAAAAGAAAGCCAGCCGCTCAACGGCAAAATGATGGCATTCGAAACCAGGTAAGAAGTCAATATCCACGTGGCCTCGTCTTCGGTTGCCGACATGCCCCCTGCGATGTGCGGCAGCGCCACGTTGGCGATGCTCGTGTCAAGCACTTCCATGAAGCTCGCGAGCGTCACGACGAGTGCGATCAGCCACGGATTGTACTTAGGCCGCCATTGCGGCTGCGACGCTTGCGGGACGGCCTCTGGCGTCACTGTCGTGCTTGCCATAGGCGCTAGCGATTGTTGACGTCGGTGTTCAATAGGACCGTTGGTGTCACGGACATGCCAGGCAGCAGCAAATGGTCGCGATTCTCCCCTTGCTCCAGGCGAATCTTTACCGGCACGCGCTGCACAACCTTAACGTAGTTCCCGGTAGCGTTTTCCGGGGGCAGCAAGCTGAACCTGGCTCCCGACGCAGCCGCCAGACTATCGATGTGCCCCCGATAGTTGTGGCTGCTGCCATAAGTATCAACTTCAATCTCGACCTTCTGGCCGACGCGCATTTTGCGGAGCTGCGTCTCTTTGAAATTCGCGGTAACCCAAACGTCGTCCAGCGGCACCAGCGCCATGATCTGCTGGCCGATCGAAAGCTGCATACCGGGCTCCGCGGTTTTGCGGCTTACCACACCATCCACAGGCGCCTTGATCAGCGCATAGCTGAGATTAAGCCGTGCCTGATTCACGTTGGCCTCTGCCTGGCGCGCCTGCGCTTGCGCCTGCTTGTAACGCGCCTCGCTGACCTGCCGCTGCTTCGGGCTGGCCTCTTCGCTCTGCCTTTGCTGGGCCATCGCAGTAACCAGACGCGCCTTCGCCTGGCCCAATTCCGCTACCGCTTGATCGAGCGCGTGTCGTGACGCGCTTGTGTCAGCCTTAGCCGAGTCCACCGCTGCCGCACTCGCTCTCTCGGCGGCCACCGCTGCGTCGTAATCCTGCTTCGAAATCTCATCTTTATCGACCAGATCTTTGAAGCGCGCCAGATCTTTTTCCGCCTTGGCAAAATCGGCCCGCCGGCCGGCCAGCATTGCGTCCGCCGCAAGGACCTTGGCCCGGGCGCCGTCCACTCCCTGCTGCGCCGAATTCACCGCGGCTTGGCTTTCCTGGGTCTGGGAACTGCTCGTGCGAATGAGCGTACTGGTGTTGATCGTCGTCAACGGCACGTTGACGTTCGATTCAGCAATGTTGGCGCGCGCGCTTGCCAACTGCGCTTCCGCCTGCGTAAGCGCCACTTGATAATCCGCGGGATCGAGCCGCACCAGCTCATCACCGGCTCTGACCTGTTGATTGTCGTTTACCAGAACAGAAACGATGGTGCCGTTGATGCGTGCGCTGATCGGCACCACGTGGCCATCTACCTGGGCATCGTCGGTAGATTCGCGCACCGAATAATACGCATACACCGGAATTGCAACTATTCCCGCGATCACCAACAGGGCGAGCAGAATGAAGCGTATGGTGCGCCGCCGCTGCCCATTGGCCGGCCTTCCGTTTCGCGCGCCCCCGTTCTGATCTTGCTGCTGTTCCTGATCGTCTGCCATTTTCCTTTTTAATCCTCGCAAGCCGCCGGCTCGCGCCCCGCTAAAGTTTCACTATGTACTGACATACTGGAACGCATCTTCTTCAGTAGCCCCACTATCTTTTCTCGTTCGTCGCTTGACAGGTCGTGCAGCAAGGTTGTCAAATTCCGGTAGTGTACCGGCATAAACTCGTCCAGCAGTGCCTCTCCTCTTCGTGTGATCCGTGCGTGGCGGGCGCGCCGGTCTTGAGGATCGACCACTCGCTTCACGTACCCCTTGTCTTCGAGATGATCCATCAAACCCGTGATGTTTGCCCGGCTGACCAGAAGTAGCTCGCCTAAATCGTGAAGCTGCATACCTTCGTCCGACCCGTGCCGTAGGAGCATCAGGACGTTCAAAGAAGACTTGGAAAGTCCGTACTCCGACATGTACCGGGAAACCGTTTGGTGAAGCTGGTCGTACGTGTAGAGGAAATTTAGAACAATCTCGACCGAGTCTAGGTCGAAACCGGGGTAACGCGGTCCGGCGCGACGTACAGCTTCGTGATAAAAGGCCTCGCGGCGATCCTCAACCACTTTCGTTCGATGAGGAAGAAATTAGTAAAGTTCCTAATTATTTTGGATCAGACGCTAACCCTTGAGTTCCTCGCGGATTTCCGCGGCCGCACGCCGCGCCTCCCCCACAGCGCCAATCGGAAAGCTAATGGCCCCGACTTTCGGATGCCCCCCGCCCCCATACCTCTCGCAAATCGTGGCAAGGTTATGACGGAGCGGTTCGCGCACCCAGGGATTCGAACCAACCGAAACTTTCGTGCGAAAGCTCGATGTCGACACGGAAACCGTGTAGGCGGAATCAGGGAACAGATAGTACGGAATAAATTTGTTGTAGCCTTCGATTCCGTATTCGGCGAGATCGAAATAAATTACGCCGCGATCGCACGAACCTGCCCGGTGAATGATGTCGATGTTGCGCAAGTGTGTCTTATGAAGGCGCTCATATTCAGCCTCAATTTCGGGTTCAGCAATGATTTCCTCTAATTTCCGCTGCTGCATCATACGAATGATCTTCTGCACCATCTCCGATCCCGAAGTCCCCTCGATCACGAGGGTCAGCTTCATCGCTGGAGCATTCATTTCGACGGCCGCTTTTGCGCTTTCATATAGGGCGCCGTCGACGATGTCGGCCCAGGTGACCAGTTCCTCCAGATCCGGAGCCTCGAAACCAAATCGATCCTTCACCACCGTCGCAATGAATTTAGTGCACGACCGGAAGCTGGGGTCAAGCAGCTTGCGCCCCGTTGTATCGCGCCGGAAGTGCTCGGCATCCTCGGGGCTCAAGAACGCGCTCTGATGGTGATCGAACCACCAGGTTACGTTCGGGTGCGTAGCGTACTTGAAATCGACGATCACATTGGCATCGCCGTCGAAAAGCCCATCTTCGAAGAGCTGGTCGGCACGATGCGCCAGGCCCGTATAGAGGAAGTCCGCATCCGGATAAAACTTGGCCCGCAGAAAGCGCGTAATAAGGGCCGCGGCTCCCGCCCCGTCAAAACAGTGGTCGTGATACAGGACTCGCACTCTCATCTAACGCGTTTCGCTCTCCGAAAACCTTTTAGATTGCCTCAGGAAAAGCGGAAAAGCAAGTGATAAGCGATAATTAACTTTGGAAACGTCGATCCGGCTCACCCTGCCGCGTTCGCTCGGGGTCGGTTCGTATCGTAGTATTTACGTCCGTTCAACAAAAGCACACCAGGAAAATGCTTAAGACTAAAGAAGAACGCCTCAGCGACCTGAATCCACAGGAAACCTCCGAGTGGCTGGAAGCCTTAGACCAGATAGTAGACGAAGCCGGGCCTGACCGGGCCAGCTATCTACTTGAGAAATTGTTGGATCGCGCTTCGGGATTTGGCGTGCGCGTGGCGTCCAAAATTAACACGCCGTACGTCAACACCATCCCGCCGCACGACGAAGCGCCCTACCCCGGCGACCGGGAGATAGAGCGCCGCATCAAGAGCATTATCCGCTGGAATGCGGCGGCCATGGTGGTGCGCGCCAATAAATACGACCCCAACATTGGCGGGCACATTTCGACCTACGCTTCGCTCGCGGCCATCACGGAAGTTGCCTTTAACCATTTTTTCCGTGGCAGCTACCGCGACGGACAGGCGGGTGACCTGATTTACTTCCAGGGTCACGCCTCGCCCGGCGTGTATGCGCGGGCGTTTGTCGAAGGCCGGCTGTCGGAAGATCACCTGCTGAATTTTAGACACGAGCTGCGCGATAAACCTGGCCTTTCTTCTTATCCCCACCCCTGGCTGATGCCGAATTTCTGGCAATTTCCCACCGTTTCGATGGGTATCGGGCCGATCAACTCCATCTATAATGCCCGTTTTCTGAGATATCTCGAGAATCGCGGCCTGCTGCCCGAAACTGACCGCCGGGTCTACGCGTTTCTGGGCGACGGCGAAATGGATGAGCCTGAATCGACCGGCGCGCTGCACGTCGCGGCCCGCGAAAAGCTCGATAACCTCTGTTTCATCATCAACTGCAATCTGCAGCGGCTGGACGGCCCGGTGCGGGGCAATGGCAGCGTAGTGCAAGAGTTTGAAGGCGTATTCCGCGGCGCCGGCTGGAATGTCATCAAAGTGCTCTGGGGCAGCGACTGGGACGAACTTTTCGCCCGCGATGCCAGCGGCCTGCTGCTGAAACGCATGGAAGAATGCGTGGACGGTGAATATCAGAATTTCAAGGCGCGAGGCGGCGCCTACGTCCGCAAAGAATTCTTCGGCAAATATCCGGAGCTACTGGAGCTGGTCAAAGATAAGAGCGACGACGAACTCGGCCGGTTGCGCCGTGGCGGCCATGATCCGGTGAAGGTCTACAACGCGTTGAAGCGCGCCACCGAGCACAAGGGTCAGCCCACCGTGATCCTCACCAAGACCATAAAAGGTTACGGGCTTGGCGAGGCAGGTGAAGGCAAGAACATCACCCATCAGCAAAAGAAGCTTAACGAAGAAGAGTTGTTCTATCTCGCCAACCGCTTCGGCGTTGAGCTCACCAAAGAACAAATTCACGAGATCGCCTTCATCAAGCCGGACGAAAACAGCCCCGAAATCCGCTATCTGAAAGAGCGGCGCGAAGCATTAGGCGGTTATTTGCCGGTGCGCGCTCCGAAGAAGATTGAACTCAAAGCACCTCCCCTCGAAACTTTCAGCGATTCGTTGGCGGGATCGCGCGGGCGCGAGGCGTCTACTACCGCCGCCTTTGTCGCCGTCCTGAAGGCGCTGCTAAAGCAAGCGGACATCGGCAAGTACGTGGTGCCGATTATCCCCGACGAAGCGCGTACGTTCGGCATGGAATCGATGTTCCGCGAACGGGGGATCTACGCGAGCGGCGGCCAACTTTATAAGCCCGTCGATAGCGACGTACTGATGTACTACAAAGAAGCGCAGAACGGCCAGATCCTCGAAGAAGGCATTACCGAGGCTGGCTCGATGGCTTCGTTCACCGCCGCTGGAACCGCTTACGCCAACGTCGGTGTGCCCACCATTCCGTTTTTCATTTACTATTCGATGTTCGGATTCCAGCGAATCGGTGACTTGATCTGGGCATTCGCCGACTCACGCGGCAAGGGATTTCTGGTCGGTGGCACGGCGGGACGGACAACGCTTTTGGGCGAAGGCTTGCAGCACGACGATGGACACAGCCACGTTCTTTCGAGTGTCGTCCCTACTTGCAGGAGCTACGATCCGGCATATGCGTATGAAATCGCGGTCATCGTGCAGGACGGCATCCGCCGCATGTACGAGAACAACGAAGATCACTTCTACTACTTGACCGTTGGCAACGAGAACTATGCGCAGCCGCCGATGCCCGAAGGCGACGGCGTCAAAGAGGGAATCCTGCGCGGTATGTATTTGTACCGGCCATCGCAGGAAGGCGTCGCCCAAATCGCGTTGTTCGGCAGCGGTTCCATTTTGAACGAAGCGCTCAAAGCACAGCAGATTCTTGCCGAAAAATACAGCGTCGGAGCGGATGTCTGGAGCGTCACCAGCTACACCGAACTGCGGCGCGACGCGCTGACGGTTGAACGCTGGAATCGGCTGCATCCCGCTGAGCCGCCCCGCAAACCTTTTCTTCTCGAAGCGCTGGGGGACCGCGATATGCCGATTATCGCGGCTAGCGACTACATGAAGATCGTGGCCGATCAGATCGCGCCTTGGCTGCCGGGCCGTTTAACAGCTCTGGGCACAGACGGTTTCGGGCGCAGCGAAAATCGCGAGCATTTGCGCCGCTTCTTTGAAGTGGATGCCGCGAGCATCGCCGCCGCCGCTCTTTCGCGTCTAGCCGTCTGGGGACGATTCAATGCTGATCGCGCGCAACAAGCGATCGTCGATCTTGGCATCGATACATCAAGCATCGATCCAGCGCTTCGCTAGCAATTTTTCACTACTCCTTCGTTGAAACCGCGTTCTCGCGGAGCTACGTCAGTTGAGACATAAGCCATTGCAGCAGGCTTAACTAACAACAAAAATAAGCTGCGTTTCGCAACAACGGGAGGAGTATTTTGTATAAATTCATGCGTGTGGCCATTCCAGTGGCCATGCTTTCTCTGGTGTCGGTTCTGCCCGTCTCGGCGCAGACGGGTCTTGACGTTTTTGCCGGTGTGGGAACCACCGTCCTCGATTCGAACGGCCAATCGATCGATACGTTCAGCGATGGCACGCTTTACAATACGCCCAGGATGACTGGCGCTTTCGGAAAGTTCGGCGGGAACTTCATGATCACGCCGCATTTCGGACTGGGAGCGGAAACCGATTTCCGGTTTTCGCAGGGCGCGTATGCGGGTCTGAACTATCGGCCTTTGTTCTACGACTTCAACGGCATCTGGATGCCGACGGCACATCGGTGGAAGCGAGTCGTGCCCGAATTGCAAGGCGGTTTGGGTGGCGTGAATGTAAAGTTTTACCAGTCCCAGTCCTTTTGTAATTCGTTCACGGGCTGCAGCACGTCGAATAACTTCCTAGACAGCTCGAATCACTTCCAGGTACATATGGAGGCGGGTTTGCGCTTCTACGTGACACCGCATTTGTTTGTGCGGCCGCAGGTGGACGCGCACTACGTAGACAATTTCTTCCAGTTCGGCAGCAATTGGGTGCCAGAATACGGCGCCTCGGTCGGCTGGAGCTTCGGCGAACGCTAAAACTTAATTGGATTTCGCTTTGTAGTTCTGCCCCGGGGAAAACTCCGGGGCTTTTTTTTCGCGCTGCCGTGGGACAATTTCGATGAATTGAAGCGTCCGCTCCACATCGTCATTCCCGGGGGCACTGGCCACATTGGCACGCTTCTCGCCCGCCATTTTCACGAGCAAGGACACTTGGTCACTGTCATAGCGCGTTTCCCTAAGGCTTGTGAATGGCAAATGGTCCACTGGGACGGCCAGGAACTCGGACCCTGGGCCGAGACACTCGACGGCGCCGATGTGGTGATCAACATGGCGGGGCGCAGCGTGAATTGCCGCTACAACGCGGGGAATCAACGGGCCATTCGCTATTCGCGTATTTTTACTACTTCGCTTGTTGGACAAGCTATCGCGCGCGCCGCACGTCCGCCGCATCTGTGGATGAACGCGAGCACCGCCACCATCTATCGCCACAGTCTGGACCGGGATATGACTGAGGCGAGGAACGAACTCGGTGGTGGTGAGCCCAATCTTCCCTCGACTTGGCGTTTCAGCATCGACGTGGCAAAAGATTGGGAGCGCAGCTTCTTCGCTGCGGAAACTCCACAAACACGCAAAATCGCTCTACGCAGCGCGATCGTTATGAACCCCGATACGGGCGGCGCGTTTGACATGTTGCTACGCATTGTTCGGATGGGATTTGGCGGCCGGGCAGGGTCCGGGAAACAATACGTTTCGTGGATTCACGATGTGGATTTCATTCGTGCCTTGGAGTTCTTAATTGCGCATGAAGATTTCGATGGCGTGGTGAATATCGCCTCTCCCTGCCCTCTTCCGAACCGCGAATTCATGTGCTGTCTGCGCCGGGAGTGGTGTACGAGCTACGTAGGAATACCGGCGGCGGAATGGATGCTGGCCATCGGCGCGATTTTCCTGCGAACCGAGACGGAACTGCTTTTAAAGAGCCGCCGGGTGGTTCCTGGCCGTCTGCTCGACGCGAATTTTGAGTTCCATTTTCCAAATTGGCGCGGCGCCTGTCAGAACCTGGTGGCGCGCTGGCGCGATCTCCATTCCGGAAGTTAGTCTTTTCATTGCGCTAACCTGAAAACGGAAATGTCAACTACGGCGATAGACGTACGCGGGATCCGCGGCGTGCGTTTTTGGGCTTCGACTAACGGCAAAAAAGCCGTCATGGCGGTCACCGGAGTTATTCTCTTCGCTTTTGTCGTATTTCACATGCTCGGCAACCTGCAAGTGTTTGAAGGCGCAGAGCAAATGAATTTCTACGGCTTTGCGTTGAGGCGTTTTCCGGAGGCTTTGTGGGCGGTGCGGATCGTGCTTTTGGTCGCGGTCATCGCGCACATCTGGGCGTCGACCTCTCTTGCTATTCAAAAGAAGAAAGCGCGGCCCGTCGGATACGAAAAGCGCAAAAGCATCGCCTCTGATTATGCGTCGCGGACGATGTACTGGAGCGGGCCAATTTTGCTGGTGTTCGTGATCTATCACCTGCTGCACATGACGGTGGGCATCGTGCATCCAAACTTCCATGAAGGCGAGCCGTATGAGAACGTCGTAGCCGCTTTTCAGGTTTGGTATGTGTCTGCTTGGTACATCTTCTCGATGATTCTGCTCGGCTTGCACATCCGGCATGGCGCCTGGAGCGCATTCCAATCGCTGGGGCTGAACCATCCACGCCACACGCCTCTATTGAAAAAAGCAGCGATGACGCTGGCGATCCTGGTCACGGCCGGATACATCTCGATTCCGGTCGCCGTCATGCTGGGGTTAGTTCGATAAATGGAACTCGATTCGCGCATACCTTCCGGTCCGATTGAAAAGAAGTGGGACAAAGCGCGCTTCGAAATGAAGCTGGTGAATCCGGCAAACAAGCGCAAGCATTCGATTATCGTTGTGGGTTCGGGTTTAGCGGGTGGCGCCGCAGCCGCAACTCTGGGCGAACTCGGCTATAAAGTAAGCTGCTTTTGCTTTCAGGATTCGCCGCGCCGCGCGCACTCCATTGCGGCGCAGGGCGGAATCAACGCCGCGAAGAATTATCAGAACGACGGCGACAGCATCTATCGGCTGTTCTACGACACGGTAAAAGGGCGGGGATTTCCGGGCGCGGGAAGCGAATGTCTATCGCCTGGCACAGATCAGCGTTAATATCATCGATCAATGCGTGGCGCAAGGCGTGCCATTCGCGCGGGAATACGGCGGCACGCTGACCAACCGGTCGTTTGGCGGTGCGCAGGTCTCCCGTACGTTTTACGCACGCGGCCAGACGGGGCAGCAGCTTTTGCTGGGGGCGTATCAGGCACTCGAACGGCAGGTACAGGCAGGCAGCGTGACGATGTATCCGCGCACCGAAATGCTGGACTTGATCGTAATTGACGGCCGGGCACGCGGCATCGTCACGCGCAACCTGGTTACCGGCGAGATCAATACGCATTTAGCAGATGCCGTGATTCTTGGCACCGGCGGATACGGCAATGTTTTCTTTCTGTCAACGAACGCAAAGGGCTCAAACGTCACAGCGTGCTGGCGTGCGCACAAACGCGGGGCGCTATTTGCTAATCCGTGTTTTACGCAGATTCACCCAACCTGTATTCCGGTGTCAGGCGACTACCAATCGAAGCTGACGCTCATGAGCGAATCGCTCCGCAACGACGGGCGCATCTGGGTGCCAAAACAAAAAGGCGATAAGCGGCGGCCGGATCAGATTCCGGAGGGCGAGCGCGATTACTATCTGGAACGGCGTTATCCGAGCTTCGGAAACCTGGTGCCACGCGACGTGGCATCGCGCAATGCGAAAGGGGTATGCGACGACGGACGCGGCGTCGGCGAAACAGGTTTGGGCGTTTACCTCGATTTTTCGGACTCCATCAAACGGCTGGGCCGCGGAGTAATCGAAGAACGCTACGGCAACCTGTTCGACATGTACCAGCGCATCACCGATGACGATCCATACCAAGTGCCGATGCGAATTTATCCGGCCATCCACTACACAATGGGCGGACTGTGGGTGGATTACCATCTGATGAGCACGATTCCCGGATTGTTTGTGGTGGGCGAAGCGAACTTTTCGGATCACGGCGCGAACCGGTTGGGCGCGAGCGCGCTGATGCAAGGGCTGAGCGATGGATATTTCATCGTTCCCTACACGGTCGGCGATTATCTGGCGAACAATAAAGTCGCGAGCGTCAACGAGTCGCATCCGGAAGTCCGCAATGCGGTGGCGTGCGCGCAGCAGACGATACAAAAACTGCTCTCGATCAAAGGCAAACGCACGGTCGATTCTTATCATCGCGAACTCGGAAAGATTGTCTGGGATTACTGCGGGATGTCGAGAACCGCGGAAGGATTGAATACGGCCATCGAGCAAATTCGCGCCCTGAGGGATGAATATTGGGAGAACGTGAACGTGCCGGGCAGCGGCGCCGATCTAAATCAGAGTTTGGAGAAAGCGGGGCGGGTCGCGGATTTCTTCGAACTCGCCGAGTTGATGTGCATCGATGCGCGGGAACGCAACGAGTCCTGCGGCGGGCATTTTCGCGAGGAATATCAGACGCCAGAAGGCGAAGCGCAGCGCGACGATGAGAGCTACTCGTATGCCGCGGCGTGGGGCTATCGCGGCTATGGCAATTATCCGGAGCTTTCGAAAGAGCCGCTCGAGTTCGAATATGTGCACCCGAGCCAGAGGAGCTACAAGTAGATGCGGGTCACGCTGAAGATCTGGCGTCAAAGAAGCAATAAAGAGAAAGGCAAGTTCGTCAGCTATCCGGTCGATAACGTGAATCCGGATATGTCCATGCTCGAATGCCTGGACGTTTTGAACGAAGCACTGATCGAGAAGGGCGAAGAGCCGGTTGCATTCGAGCATGACTGCCGGGAAGGCATCTGCGGTTCGTGTGGTTTCATGATCAACGGTGTCGCGCACGGTCCGCTGCGGGCGACGACGGTGTGCCAACTGACGATGCGCCACTTCAAGGACGGCGAGGAACTGGTACTCGAGCCGTGGCGTGCGCGCGCATTTCCACCGATTAAAGACCTGGTCGTCGATCGCCGTTCGTTCGACCGCATCATCGCTTCGGGCGGCTACATATCTGTTTCAACCGGCAGCGCGCCGGACGGCAATGCCATTCCCGTATCGAAACAGGTAGCGGACCGGTCGATGGACGCGGCGGCCTGCATCGGCTGCGGCGCGTGCGTGGCGGCGTGCCCGAACGCTTCGGCGGCGCTGTTCACAGGCGCGAAAATCACGCACCTCGGCATTCTGCCGCAGGGCAAGCCGGAACGCGACCTGCGGGCGGTTCGCATGGTGACGCAGATGAATACAGAAGGCTTCGGCGGCTGCACAAACATCGGCGAATGCACGGGCGCATGCCCCAAAGAAATTCCGCTCGAAGTGATCGCAGTGATGAACCGCGACTATCTCGGTGGAAGCTGGCGATCGCGCGATAAGGCGGTTACGCCGATTACTCCATTTACGGAGTGGAGCACTGGCTCCAAACTACAAAACGATCCGATCTCGGGCAATTAGTCTGAGACGGTAATAGTCGGACGCTGTTTTTGTTTGGTGGCAGCGTCGGCACGTTCAATGATGGTGTGCGCCAGTTTCTCGAAAACTGCGGCCTGGGCTGTCTCGGGTCTGGTTGCGATGGGCTGACCGGCATCGCCGCCGGCGCGTGTTTCGGGATCGAGCGGGATTTCGGCTAGCAGGGGAACATGCATCTTTTCGGCCGTACGAGCACCGCCGCCTTTGCCGAAGATGTACAGCTTTTCTCCGTTGTGTTCGAGGTAACTCATGTTCTCGACGATGCCTAACACATCTTCGCGGACCTGCTCAAACATATTGACGGCTTTGCGGGCGTCTTCCAGCGCCACATCCGATGGCGTGGTAACAACGACCGCGCCGGTGAGCGGCGTAGTTTGGATGAGGGTAAGCTGCACGTCGCCGGTGCCGGGCGGCAGATCGATCACCAAATAATCGAGTTCGCCCCAGTCGACGTTGCGGAGGAACTGCTGAATGACGGAGTTCAGCATGGGGCCGCGCCAGACAAGCGGCTTGTCGCCCGGATTCAAGAGCGCCATCGACATAAGGCGGACACCATGGGCTTCGAGCGGCTGGATGCGTTGGCCGACGGCGTGGGGCGTCTGCTGAATGCCCATCATGAGCGGTACATTGGGTCCGTATACGTCGGCGTCCAGGAGGCCAGTGCGATGGCCAAGTTTCGCGAGCGTGATGGCGAGATTGACGGCGACGGTACTTTTACCTACGCCGCCCTTGCCGGAACCCACGGCGATAATGTTCTGCACGCCGGGAATCGGCAACTTCGGCTGCTCGCCGCGAGGTTGTGGACCCATAACCTCAAGCTAGCATCAGGCCAGCCTGGGCCTTGAGATCGAAACCTGCGAATTCGCCGCGCGCGTATTTCGGGAAGGCGGCGGCGGCAATCATCGCGGCGTTGTCGGTAGCAAGAGCTTTGTCGGGGAAATTGAAATCGAAGTCGCGAGATTCCGCTGCGCGCCGGCGCAGGCCGGCATTGCCGGCAACGCCGCCAGCGATAAGGATGGAATGAGCGCCAATTTGTTGGGCAGCCGCCGTGGTTCGGCGCAGTAGCTCTTCGATGACGGTGTGTTGGAAGCCGGCGAGGAGATCGAGGGTGGCTTGCGGGGTCACCGCGCGCAGTTCTTCGAGGGAAGGCCGCACGAGCTTGCGGCGTGCATCAATTTCAGACTGCATGTCGCGTTGTTGGGTCCATCGCAGCACGGCTGTTTTGTGACCGCTGAAGCTGAAATCCAGATCGTTGCCTTTCATTTTTGCGATGGTGAATTTGACGGCGCGCGGGTCGCCGAAGGGAGCGAGCATGTCGATGATGGGACCTCCCGGATACCCGAAGCCGAGCAGCTTGGCCACTTTGTCGTAGGCTTCCCCAGCGGCATCGTCACGCGTTTTCCCGAGGAGCCGGTAGTCGCCGATGGAGCGCACTTCAAAGAGATGGGTGTGGCCGCCGCTCACAACGAGAGCGACGGCGGGAAATGCAATTTCGGGGTGTTCGAGGAGGACGGAGTGGATATGTCCCTCCACGTGATGGACCGCGATCAACGGAATCTGCCGAGCGAAACAGAGCGCCTTGGCATAGGTGACGCCGACGAGAAGCGAGCCAACGAGACCTGGGCCGGAAGTGACGGCGATGGCCTGGAGATCGGCGAGCGTGACGCCGGCTTGCTCCAGAGCCTGTTCAACTACCGGAACGATGGCGCGCAGGTGTTCGCGCGAGGCGAGCTCGGGAACAACGCCACCGTATTTGGAGTGGACATCGAACTGGGAGGCGATGACGCTGGAGCGAATGCGGCGGCTGTCTTCGACGACAGCGGCGGCGGTTTCGTCGCACGAGCTCTCGATCCCTAAAATAAGGGTTTGCAAGTTTCCGATTTCTATTATGATCTGCCGCGCGAGTTGATCGCGCAGGAACCACCCGCCGAGCGCGGGGCATCGCGGATGCTGGTAGTGTCGCGAGAGACACAATCGTTTCGCGACGACTGGTTTCGCAACTTCAGCCAGTATGTTAGTCCAGGAGATTGCCTGATTCTGAACGACACACGGGTGTTTCCGGCGCGGCTGCATGGGCGGCGGAATCACACGGCAGGCGCGGAAGTAGAAGTTTTGCTTTTGCGGAATGAAGAAAGCGACGTTTGGAAATGCCTGGTTAAGCCTGCGAAACGAGTTCGGGTAGGGGACAGGATTCTTTTCGGTGAAGGATTTTCGGGCGAGGTCTTGCGCGAGGGCGAATTCGGCGAACGCAGCATTCGGTTGATCGGGGATGCGCCGATCGATGAATTGCTGGAGCGGTTTGGCAAAATGCCACTGCCGCCTTACATCGAACGTGCGCCAGCGGCGGCCGATCGGGATCGTTATCAGACAGTTTTTGCTGCTCATACAGGATCGGCGGCAGCGCCCACGGCTGGTCTGCATTTCACGCCGGCGATGCTGGCCGAATGCGAGGCCGCAGGAGCGGAGATTGCGTATATCACGCTCCACGTGGGCCTGGGGACGTTTGCACCGCTGCGCGCACAAAGGCTCGAAGATATTCAATTGCATGAGGAGTTTTTCGAAATTACGAAACGAAATGCGGAACGGATCCAGCGCGCGAAGCGACGATTCTGCGTAGGGACGACGAGCGTTCGCGCTATCGAGAGCGCGCTGCCGGAGACGCGAGGGGCGACACGGCTGTTCATTCGTCCGGGCTACGAATTTCAGGCCGCGGATGCGATGCTAACGAATTTCCATCTGCCGGAATCGAGTTTGCTGATGCTGGTGAGCGCGTTTGCTGGGAGAGAACTGGTACTGGCCGCCTACCGGCATGCGGTGGCGGCCCAGTACCGATTTTTCTCTTACGGCGATTGTATGCTTATCGACTGACTATTTAAAAACGCGCACAACGAGCATCAAGCGCTCTGTGCGCTCAAATACTCTTCGTAAGCGCGGATGCCCTGAACGACGTATGCTTCGAGAGCGCGGAGACCGTCCATGGCAGCGTGCGGGTCGCAGAGCAGGCGACGGCCGACGCGAGAAATATCGAGCACATCGTCGACGTTGGCTTTCCAGTCATCAGGCGCCCAATCGATGGCGTCGGAGACGACGGAGGGGATGCCTTCGGCGACGCCGTCGGCGGTGACCATGTTGAAGGATTCGGTGTAGCTAGGCTGAAGCAGCAGATGCATATGCGCCACGGTCTGGCGGAAGCTCGGCCAGGACTGCCAGCCATTCAGTTTCAAAGTGACGTGGGGCAGGCCGTGCAACATTTCTTTAACGGCACCCAGGACGGATTCACCACCTCCTTCGGCACGTCCGGCGGAGAGCCAAAGTTCGAGCGGCGAGCGCATGGCTCGAGAGATTTCGAGAGCGGCACCGGCGGCGCTCATCAAATTCTTGAGTGGACGGGTGGCACCAAACACGCCGATGCGCAGAGCGCCGCCAACGAAAGGCTTATGGGGCCAGTTCCCACGCCCCTCCAAGAAATACAGATTTGGCAGATACGCACAGGGTACGCCGAAGGCGGAATGCACCCAGCGGCAGAACCGCAGACTGTTTCCGGCGACGTGGATGTTATGACTTCCCATTTCCAGCTCGAATATTTCTCGCAGGAGCTTGACGCCATTGCGATCCGCTTGCAAGAAGCCCACATTCGAGTGGCAGTTGATGGCGAAGGTGGTTTCGTGAAACTCGGTAGCGAGTTTCAAAAGCTCCGGCGCGGGGATCCAGGGCGCGGAAACGATGACCTGGTCCGCCGGATATTCGCGGAGCCTGGCACGCAGATCGGCGGCGCTTATGATCGGCCATACGTCCGTCCGGATGCGGTGGCGACGCAGCACTTTGGCAGTGTTCAGGGCCGAAACGCCGAGGCCGATGTGGCTAATGTTGCGATTGGCCGCAAAATTCTTGTAGGCAAGGACTACCTTCATTGCTCGAGTACTCTCCTGATATGCATTTCTTTTGTGAAATGAACGCTCTCAGGATCGAGGCGGGTTGTCAGGAACGAGCGTGATTTTCGACGTATATCATTGAAGCCGAGAGAGAAAGAGTTTCTTCTTGATTTGTTATCGGGGTGGAAGTGAGGAGACAGGAGGAAGGAGACAGAACATGGGACTTGTGGCGTTCTTTGACCATCTGGTGCTTCTCCTGATTGCGGGTTTGTTCGGCACGCGCTTGTTCCTGCCGTTCGAAGCCAATTTCCGCTTTGCGCTTTTCGGCTCTTAGCTTTAGCAGTTCGCTTAGAGACTTATGGAAGCCGCGCTCGTGAACGGTTTGATAGCGCAGATAGAGGGAGAGTTTCTGCGCGTCGATGATCTGGCCGGTAGTGAAGTCGAAGCAGGCCTCCTCAAGCCTGAGAGCCCGATGGCGCAGCCAATGGTGCTCGGCCATGGCCTGGACGAGCGCTTCTTCCGTTAGGGTGGCGGGCTGGTGCTCTTCGCGGAAGGAGGCAAGCAGATCGTCGAAATCGGATTGGCATTCCGAGGGGAGTACCCAGAAGGCGCTCGACGGAGCCAGTCCGTGACGAAAATTGTTACGCGCAGCGGCGGCTTTGCCGATTTCCGTTTTGGGACCGGTGGATAGTTGCGAATTCACGCGGTTGGCGGCAATTTGGGCGAACGTAGACATACGCCACGAGTTTCAAACGCGCGCGTGCGCCGGAAGAGGCTTGGGAGGGGCGAAGACGTTGAAGACTATGGGAAGTAATTCATTTCGAAAATTTGTGAATGGGCGGCGAAGGCCTGCCATGTGCGAGCGGTACATATGGGAACAGGACGTTTTTAAAGATCTGGCGGTTCGTTTGTATTTATTTGACAGGGCTTATGCTTTCGCTTACTTTCAGCCACTTGCTCGAAATGCCGCGGAAGCTCAAATATGACCAACACCTGTATACGCGCCGCCATTGGGAGTATGGACATACGATTTCGGCGATGCTCGATTTGGTTGGTTTCGGGGCTTTGACTGCTTCGGTACTCATCGATAACAAAGAGGCGCGCGCGAATGGATAAGCCGAGAGCGGGTCTCAATCAGCGGGTTTTCGCGTGGGCGATTTCCCGTTTCAATGGGCGCTATGAGCAATTCGCCGCACAGCATAAGGAGCGATTATTCGCGGGGCTTTCCGGGACTGTGCTCGAGATCGGTCCGGGTACCGGTGTAAACCTTCGCTATTTTCAAAAAGAAGGCGTGCGCTGGATTGGCGTAGAGCCCAATCTATTCATGGAACGCTATCTGCGACAAGAGGCCGCGCGGCTGAATATGCGGGTTGACCTTCGCGTGGGCACAGCCGATGCATTACCGATTGCCGATTGCAGCGTGGATGCAGTGATCAGCACGCTTGTGCTCTGCTGCGTACATAATCAGCGGCAATCACTTCGGGAGGTGATAAGGGTTTTAAAGCCCGGGGCGAGGCTGGTGTTTCTCGAGCACGTGGCGGCAGCGCCGGGAAGCAGGCTGCGGCGGATTCAGAATCTGATCACGCCAGTTTGGAAGCGGCTGGGGGACGGTTGTCATCCCAATCGCGAGACCTGGCTTGACCTGGAGCGGGCCGGTTTCGCGAGAGTCGATTACAACAGGATCACTGCGCCGGTTCCTATTGTGAGTCCGCAGATCGCTGGGGTGGCGGTGAAGGCCGGTTGATCGAAGTCAACCGCCAATCCGCTTTGTCCGAGACGGTGCGGCCGAAGTCCCCGTCGGCCTCCTCCGGCCGGACGGGGGCTTCCGGTGCGGGTTAGGAGACCCGCCCTACCGGATCAAGTTTTTGGCTTCAAGGCTTTTATGAAGGCATCGTGCAACACGGTGTCGGCTCCGACGTTCGGCTCTCCGGAAATGTCGGAGTTCATAAAGAGCGCACCGTACAGCCCTGGACCCACCAACGCAACGGACGTGCTGATGGTAGTGCCGTTAGCGCCCCAACCGCCGTTCTTCTCGACCCAACGGTAGCCGGTTGAATCCGTTCGAGTGTCCCAGCCGAGAGGCGTAGACTCCATGTCCTGTAACTGAGCGGAGGTCAAGATTCGCCCGTCATTCTTATTCAGGCTGTTGAGCACTTTGGCAACGTCTTCAATCGCCAGATACCAGCCGGCCGCGCCGACCATCAGAGTATTGTCGCCCCAGTTGTAGCCAGCATCCGTGCCGGGGAATTTGTACGAAAAGGCATAAGCGCTAGCCTGTGGTCCAGAGGCCGGCGGCTTGGCTTCCACACCTGTGGCGCCTACCGGTTCGAAGACGTTCTTTTCCGCGAGCTTTACGTACGACGCCGCCAGTTTTGCGGCGCGGTTCGCGGGATCGTCCACGAAGCCATCGATCATCGGCAGAAGAATGCGGAAGATCGCGAAATTATAGTTGCTGTAGCAAGGCGACTTGTCGTTTGGATTGATGGGATCGGGCGGATTGACTACAGCGGAGCCCGTACATTTCGTGTTCTTCGATTTATCGACCTTCTGGGTGAAAAATTTCTTCAGATTATCGTATTCCTGGCTCACGTTGCCGTAATCCTTGATGCCGCTTCGATGTGAGAGGAGCTGGCGGAAGGTGATGGATGCAACGCTGGGATCCAGGTGCCAATCGCTTGGGAAGTGCCCGCCAATGGCGGCGTCGAGGCTGATATTGTGCTTGGCGAGAACGCGAATCGCGGCCAGCGCCGTTACAAACTTGCTGACGCTTGCCACGGGGATTTTCGTTGAGGGCAGAAACACCTGCGCCGGCGCATTGGCTGCGGTGCGCGCCTGACCATGAGAATAGTAGCTTAGCCCGGCGGCCCCGACTGAGCACGCATATCCCACAACTTTGCCATCGAGCCGAGCCGCTATGTTCTGATAAACGTCGGCGATGGCGATGCACCGCGTGGCATCGCACACCTTTTCGTTTTTGGTCGCGCGCCCGACCAGCGACCAGCCATTTCCGTCACCATCGAAAGCGACAATTCGCATGGGCCCATACACGTTCGACAAATAGCCCATCGCCATGTGCGCCTCATCCGGGATGTTTCGGTTGAAGTAGGCGCCCTGGTCGTTGATCACGCTCCAACTGTTGCCACCCTGGCGTGTAAAAGCGACACAGATGATTTTGGCGCCGTTTTTCGAAAGCTGGCCCATCTCCTGGTGGCACTCGTCAGGAATATTCCGGTTGAAATAAGCGCCTTTGTCATTTACGATGCTCCAGCTATTGCCGCCCGCGGGCGGAAAGGAGACCCAGACAATTTTTGCGCCGTTCTTCGATAGCTCACCCATCTGCTGGTGGCACTCATCTGGAATATTGCGGTTAAAGTAGGCGCCTTTGTCGTTTACGATGCTCCAGCTATTGCCCCCCTGGGGGTGGGAACGCGACACAGACAATTTTCGCGCCGTTCTTGGATAGCTCGCCCATCTGCTGATGGCACTCGTCGGGAATGTTCCGGTTAAAATAGGCACCGTTTTTGGCGACAACGCTCCAATGATTCGAGCCCGGGGCAAACGCCACACAGACCGGATCGTTTCCCGCCGACGAGAAGTCCTTTATCTTCTGATGACACTCGTCCGGAATATTCCGATTAAAGAAAACTGCCATGCAATCGCTATCCTCCGTGGTTATCGTGAAGCGAAAGCCCGTTTCGTTACGCTGTGCTGTGTTTTTTCAAGAAATGGACACCGCGGTGTCAGAGATAACTCAACCACCAACTGCGACGGCGCGACTTAACGTTTGCGAACCACTTACAGACGGGGTAGAGAGAAACGACGGCCAAAATCCATATCAAATACGCGACCCCAAGGCTGTAGCCGAAGTTTGCAGGGAACAACTGGCGCGGGCCTCCCATCGATGGCAACGGGTTGAATATGAAGGAAACCGCCGGGTTGCCGTAGCGCAGCCATGCCATGATCACCGCCAGAGCGTGGATGAGATAGAAATGCAGAATGAAGTAGAACATCGGCACACGGCCGAAGATAATTAACGGATTTTTGGCTGAAAACGAATGACGGTCGAAATAGGCCAACACTAATAGCGCGGGGCCTAGCGTCATGAAAAGAAAATCGAGAGAAGCTGGATATTTCGTGCAATTGAGAAAGGAGAGAGCGGTGAATACGGCGGACTTCTGCGGCGACCAGGGCAGCGGATCTCCGTAAAGGTTTATCGCGCGAAGGGCGATGAAGGCGACTATTAAGGAACATCCCATTCGTCGCATTATTCGCTGGCGCTCGGGAGCTTCCCAATAAAAAACTCGACCGAAACAGAAGCCGGCAGACATTACAGCGATCCACGGCAGAAGGGTATAGGTCACCAGGAAGGCGTGACCTGAAAGAGTCAACAGACCCGGCTGGTGAATAATGCGCCAAATCGGTGCCAAGGTACCCGTCACTTTCAAGCGATCGAGAGAATTGTGCAGAGCAATTCCGGCTGCGCTGAAGGTTAACAACCAAGGCATTGGCAAATAGATGAGCGCGGCCAGCAGGGTCATGCAAATCCCAAAAATCCAAAGAATAAGGAGAATGATGGGGAAGCGGGAAGAAAGGTTGAAGTTATAGGCAAATTGCATGACCGTCAGTTCCAGGACGATGAACCAAAGTCCACGCGTCCAGAGAAAGCGCGACAGCTGGCGAAGGGTGTGATTGTTCTGGCGATACCACAGAAATGCGCCGGCGCCCGAGGTGAACACGAAAACAGGTAAGCAGAAGTGCGTAATCCAGCGGGTGAGGAACAGAATCGGACTAGTTTTGGTAAGGTCAGTCGGGGAAAATGACATGGCCCCCACGTGGAAGAAATCCCGCACGTGATCGAGAGCCATGAGGATCATGACAGCACCACGGAGGACGTCGAGGCCGGGCAGACGGCGGCTAGGCTTGCGGGACGAATCCATTCGGGATTGCGGGAAAGAAATTATTTCTCTGAATCCAGTTGAACCCTTCATGTTTGGTGATGGCGGCTATTTCGATAGGGCCGCTGACGGTCTTAGGGCGTGTTACGGAGAATCGAACAAAGCCGATGGTTGTTTCGACCAGGAAACGCGCCAGGTCGACGGCCTCCTGTATCGGGGCGGCGGGCATAATCAATCGCTCGTACAGTTCGCCGATCAATCGGGTGCGGCTTTCCATGGCTTGTTCTTCGGTTAGCTCGAAGAGCTTGATTGCAGCGTCTTTCATTCTGGTGGGATTGCCGAGGATCAGGCGGTCCAGTGCTTCGTAGTCTCCTTCCCAAAGAACGCCGATGCGTTCCGGCCCCTGAATCAATCTCGCAGCCGGACATTCGCCTTCCATCTGCGAGATGTCCCATATCTCGGGCAGCGCGGCGCCCGCGGAATATCCACAAACACGCAGCCTAAGCAAACCTTTGGCACCGGCTTCCTGCGTGCATTGCATAAAGAACGCCTGAACCAAGCCGGCGGCTTCTTCCATGGTGTAGCCATGCAAGTTAAGCTTCCATGGGTCTGTCTGATTGTCAGCCGACAGGAGCGCGCGTAGATCTTTCAGTAGAGTGGCAATCGCGGCATTGCCGATATTGGCGCTTCCACACGTCATCACGCCTATAGGCAAACCTTTGACGAGATTGACCATCTTGTCGGCGTTCGCATAGATTTGTCCGATGCTTCCATCGGGCTGCAGGAATGTGGTAGCGCTGTCGGTAGCCATGACTACACCCTCGTGAATCTTGACACTTACGATGATGCTCATGGGAAACGCCTCTGAGCTATCCTATCGCTCCACTTCTTTTACTCAGCGCTTCCGAGGCGGCTTGCTTGCAGCGATCTGTCTATCGAGGTAGTTGTCGAGATGTTTCTGCACACGCTGTAAGGGCGAATCGCTGCGTTCCAGCCGGCTCATCATCATGGCGCCTTCGAGGGCCGCCACGATGATGGTCGCTACCGCCTGCGGGTCGGCGTCAGCGCGAATTTCGCCGGTTTTTACAGCCTGTTCGACGATTGACTGCAAATGCCCTACCCAGGACTTTAGCGCCTTGAGTACGCGGGCACGCAAAAGGCGATTTCCGTCATCTGAATCGACAGCGGTGTTCAGAATCGGGCAGCCACCGGGAACGGATCGGGAAGGGCGGTACTCGACAAAATTTGCGATGGTCTGCTTGAGGCGTGCAATGCCGGTCGATTTTTCATCGACATGGTCCATCCGGGCACGCCAGGCAACATCCCAGGAATAGTTGAAGGCTTCGACGGCCAACTCTTCCTTGCTCGAAAAATGCCGGTAGATGCCGCCCTTTTTGAGGCCAGTGGCTTCCATGAGCTGGGATAAAGAACTGCCGTCGTACCCGCGGCGATTGAAAATGTGGGCCGCCTGTTCGACGATTTTCTGCCGGGTCAGCTCACCTTTGGTCATGTTTGCAACCGATCGGTCTTTTTTATAGTAGCACAAAATTGCAACCGGTCGGTCTCTTTTTCATCGAAGCAGTAATGACGAACGTGAAGCAAGGACTGAAAGCGGCGTCGATTCTTCTGTTGACCGGATGGTGGGCGAACGCGCAATCCTATCGCCCCGATCCGCTTGGCTATTCTGTTCCGACGCCACGGCCAATCAATCCGGCAGAGAGCACTACCAATCCCAGCGCACAAGCCACGCAGCGGCAGAATCCCTATCTAGGAAGCATTCCGCAGGAGTCTACCGGGGGCTTATTGAAACTGTCCCTTGGCGGAGCGATAGCGCGGGGACTGCGCTACAACCTGGGGCTGGTTGAATCGGAACACGCCAGCGCAGACGTTCACGGCGACCGACTGCGCGCCCTCGCGGCGCTGCTTCCGGAACTGACAGCGACGGCCCGGCAGGGGTACGAAAACTTGAGCCTGAAAGAGATTGGCATCAAGGTTCCCTCGAGCGCTCCTTTTCAGTTGCCGCCAACGACGGGAGGCTTCGGGTACCAGGACACGCGGGTAAGCATCACGCAGGAGGTCTATAACGCCAGCCTTCGTAGCAGGTATCGAGCACAGAAGAGCACGGAAGAGGCTTCTTTTTTGAACCAGAAGGACTCGCGTGATGTGGTGGTGTTCGCAGTCGGAACCGCCTACATGCAGGTGGTTGCGAGCGCGGCGCGGGTGGTGACCGCGCAGGCACAACTCGATTCAGCGAGGGAGCTGGATGAGCAAACGTCACATCGCGTGAAGTCAGAAGTGGCGCCGGAAATCGATGCGCTGCGGGCGCAGGTGGAGAACCAGTCGGCCGAACAAAGGCTAACGAACACGAAGAACCAGTATGAGAAAGACAAATTGACGCTGGCGCGCATTACGGGTCTGGCGATCGATCAGCCATTCGAATTGACTGAGGGCCTGACCTATCACGCGCTAGGCAGTGTGACGAGAGAGACAGCGATAGAGGCCGCTTTGCAGGGCCGCTCGGATCTAGCAAGCGCGCAAGCGAGCCTTCAGGCCGCGGAAGAGACGCTGCGGGCCGCGAAAGCGCAGCGGCGACCCGTAGTTTCCCTGGCTGCCGACTACGGCGGAGCCGGGGTGAATATTGGCAATTTTAATTCTGTTTACACCGTGATGGGCAATGTCTCCGTTCCTATTTACACGAGCGGGCGCATCCGCGCGGATATCGAACAGGCGCGATCGAATGTAGCCCGGCGGGAAGCGGAGTATGCCGATTTGCGCGCTCGCATTGCCTACGATGTGCGCGTTGCGTGCCTGGACCTAACGGCGTCGGACTCGGGCGTCTCCGTTGCAAACCGGAACAAGAAGTTAGCCGAAAAGGCGCTGCTCGAATCGAAGGATCGCTATTCGAGCGGCGTTACGAATTATCTCGAACTGGTCGAGGCAGAGGAGGCCGTGGCAGTCGCAAACGATAACTACATTCAAAGCCTGTACTCGTACAACGTAGCCATGATTTCACTCGCGCGAGCCATGGGCAGCGCAGATACCAAGCTGACGCAACTATTAGGAGGAAAGTAAGATGCCGCAAGTTACCGATATCGATGTTAGTGAAGAGCAGGTGGCTGAAGAGCATGTCGCTAGGGGGCGAGTAACGGAAGAGTCCAGAGCAGAGAGACCGAAGACGGAAGCGCCGGTGAAGGCATCCACGAAGTCGAAGCTGTCGCGTGCGGTCCTTTTTGTGATTTTGGCGGCGGCTACTACTGGCGGAGTCCGGTGGTGGCTGCATTCGCAGGGGTTCAAATCGACTGACGATGCCCAAATTGAAGGACATCTGGATTCCATCAGCTCGCGCATCAGCGGCACGGTAGTGTACATCAACCCTAAGGTCGAGAACAATCAATTGGTAAAGGCAGGCACGCTACTGCTCGAACTCGATCCACGCGATTATCAGGCGGAGCTCGAACATGCCAAGGCGAATCTGGATGCGGTGAGCGCTGAAGCCCGGTCCGCGCAGGTGAATGTGCCGATCGTCAATGCCAGCGCATTCAGCCAGCTTCGCGCAGCGGACGCGGCGAAGGCGCAGGCTGAGGCGAGCGTGGATAGAGAGGAGGCAAATCTCGTTGCCGCTCGGCACAAGCTGGAACGGGATCAGGCGATCGCCGAGCGCGCGGAACGGGATCGCGTCCGCTACCAGGCGCTGGTCGATAAACGCGAAATCTCAAGATCGGAGTATGACTCGCGAACAACGGAAGCGGTCGCGGGACAACAGGCAGTCGAATCGGATCGCGCCGCGATCACGGCAAGTGAACAACGCATTGTAGAGGCGAAGGGCCTGGTCACGCAAAGGCAGGCGCAGATCGAGGCAGCGCGGACAGCGCCGCAGCAAGTGACGGATGCACGAGCGCGATCGGCTTCGGCCTTTGGACAAACAGAACGCGCGCGCGCAGATCTGCACACGGCACAGCTCAATCTCGAATACACGAAGATCTATGCACCAGTCAGCGGGGTGATTGGCCGTAAGACCGTGGAACTCGGACATCGTGTACAGCCGGGGCAAGGGCTGATGGTAGTTGTGCCGCTTGACGATATCTGGATCACGGCGAATTTCAAAGAGACGCAATTGAAGAAGATGCGGCCGGGCCAGCGAGTGGAGGTCCATGTCGACACGTTCGGCCGCAGCTTTGAAGGGACGGTTGAGAGCCTGCCGGGCGCGGCCGGGCCGCTGTTCAGCCTGTTTCCGCCGGAGAATTCGAGCGGGAATTACGTAAAGGTCGTACAGCGATTTCCTGTGCGCATCCGCCTCAATAAAGACCAGGATCCCGAGCGTCTATTGCGGCCGGGGATGTCGGTTGAGCCCACGGTGACGGTTCGATAAGAGGATTTTCATGTCGACCAACACGGTGGCAAAGCGCACCTACAATCCGTGGTTGATCGCGGGCGTGGTGACGCTTGCAACTTTCATGGAGCTGCTCGATACTTCGGTGGCGAACGTTTCGCTGCAATACATCGGCGGAGGGCTGGGCCGCAGCTACGACGAAGTGACCTGGATCTTGACCAGCTATCTGGTGGCGAATGCGGTGATCCTGCCGATGTCGGCGTGGTTGAGCCGTGTATTTGGCCGGAGAAATTACTATCTGGGCTGCGTTGCGCTATTCACGTTGACATCATTTTTCTGTGGAATCGCGCCCGGCCTTGGGTTCATGCTAGGCGCACGCGTTCTGCAAGGCATTAGCGGGGGCGGATTGGCACCGCTGGCGCAGGCGATTCTGGTAGATACCTTCCCGGCGGCGAAACGGGCATCGGCATTTGCGCTGTACACAATCGTGATCGTGACGGCACCGGCTATCGGCCCAGTACTGGGCGGGTGGATCACGGACAACTATAGCTGGCGGTGGATTTTCTTCATCAATATTCCGATTGGACTCATCGCTTTTTTGCTTAGCGCTCGCATGGTGGAGGATCCTCCGTCGTTTGCGGCGGAGCGCGAATCGATTCGCCACAACGGTAAGATTTCGATCGACGGGTTAGGGATCGCCCTCATCGCACTTGGATCGGCGGCACTCGAGGTGACGCTCGATCGCGGACAGATTGAGGATTGGTTCGGCAGCAGGTTCATTTGCTGGATGCTGGCGATTGGAGTGGTCGGATGGGTCTCGGCGGTGGTGTGGGAATTGCGGGCGAAGGAGCCGGTGATCGATTTCCGGCTGCTGAAGAGCCGCAATTTTGCAATCGCGAGCGTGTTGTTCCTGGTCTTTGGATTCGGGCTGTTCGGCAGCACGACAGTGATTCCGCAGTTGTTGCAATCGCTCTATGGATACCGCGCGATTGACGCAGGCCTGGTGCTCGGCCCCGGGGCGCTTGTGATTACGGTGCTCGCTCCGATCACGGCGCAACTGCTCCAACGCAAAATAGTATCGGCGCGCATATTGCTGATCATCGGCCTGATAATTGGCTGGATGGCGATGCTGTACTACAGCAATTTCAACCCGGCTACGGATTATCGCCATTATCTGCTGGCGCGCATATTTCAAGGCGCCGGATATGGATTTTTCTTTGTCCCGGTGAGCGTGATCGCTTACTCTCAGCTGCAGCCGGCCCAAAATAACAGGGCATCGAGCTTAACCAACTTGTTTCGCAATTGGGGCGGCAGCTTCGGAGTGGCATTCATCAGCACGGCAGTAGAACGCCGGCACGAGTTCCATCAATCGAATTTAGGATCGGCGATCACGGCGACATCACCGGAGTTTAGTGCTCGCGTTTCAGCGATCACGAACTATTTTGTGCAAAAAGGATTTACCGGTCCGGATGCGGCGGTTCATGCGCAGGGCTGGGTGTATCAACAACTGCAGAATCAGGCGAGCTTCTTATCGTTTATGGATTGTTTTCGCGTGTTTGCGTGGGTGACACTCGGGGCCGTGCCGTTATTGTTTCTGGTGAAGAAGTGGAGGGCCGCAGGCGCGCCTCCGGCTGCACACTGAAGCGAGCAGACACATTGCGCAGGGATTCAAAATCGACGCAGCCGAATTGAAAAATGAGCCATGAAAAGATAAACACAAGATGCACTGGGCCACCGAACGCTTTGCCGCTGTTTGTTTATCGCTCTCATCACTGTGCTGCGTAGCGGCGGCCGCGGATTTGCCGCCCAAGCTCCGGCTGGGAGAAGTGCAAGAGGCAAAGCCTACTGGCTATCGAGTGGAATTGACGCTCGATCCGGATAAAGAAACATTCAGTGGGTCGATACGGATCCGGCTGAACATTGAGCGGCCGACGCAGACACTCTGGCTGAATGCGACAAACATTGCCGTGGAGAAAGCCTCACTCACCAAAGGTGGCGAGGCACAGGCGGCGACGGTCGTTGCCGGCGGGGACGACTTCCTGGGATTGCGATTCGGCGCGCCGGTCGCCGCCGGCGCAGCGGAGGTTCGTATCGATTACACGGGTAAGGTGCTGTTACGGGATCAGTCGGGCATTTTTCGAACTGAGGATCAGGGCAATCGCTATCTGCTGACGCAATTCGAGCAGATCGCGGCACGTAGAGCTTTTCCGTGTTTTGACGAACCGTACTACAAAGTGCCATGGCAGGTGACCTTGCATGTTCCGTCGCTGGATAACGTGGTGAGCAACACGCCAGTGCTCTCCGAGAGTGTGGCAGGCGCGACTAAGACAGTCGTCTTTGCAGAGACCAAGCCCCTGCCGAGTTATCTGGTGGCGTTTGGTGTGGGACCGTTTGAATTTGTCAACGCAGGAGTTGCCGGGAAAAACCATGTTCCGGTGCGGATTGTGACGGCCAAGGGCCGGGCGAACGAAGCCGAGTATGCGGCCCAAGTGACGGCAACCATTCTCACGAGGCTCGAGGATTATTTCGGAGTGCCTTACCCGTACGCGAAGGCCGATCAGGTGGCCATTCCGATTTCGGCTGGGTTTGCAATGGAGAATGCCGGCATGGTCACGTACGGGCAGACCATCATCCTGGCCAAACCACAGGGCGATACGGAACAGCGGCAGCGAACCTATGCCGCAATCGCGGCCCATGAATTGGCGCATCAGTGGTTCGGCGACCTGGTGACGACGGCGTGGTGGAACGATATCTGGCTGAATGAGGCGTTCGCCACATGGATGTCGAGCAAGCTGATCGCGGAATGGAAGCCGGAGTGGGGAACCCGCGCGGAGGACGTGGACGATAAGCTCTACGCGGAGAACAACGACAGCCTGCTGACAGCACGCAAGATCCGGCAGACTATCGAATCGAACGATGATATCCAGAATGCGTTCGATGGAATTACCTATCAAAAGGGCGCGGCGGTGATCGGGATGTTCGAAAACTGGGTGGGCGCCGAGGCTTTTCGGAAGGGCGTTCACAGTTACATGGAACGCTATGCGTTTCGCACGGCCACTACATCGGACTTTCTGGATTCGATCAGCACGGCGACGCGGAAGAATCTGACACAGGCTTTCTCAACGTTTCTGGACCAATCGGGCGTCCCATTGGTTTCGGTTGCGCTCGATTGTAAACAGGCGATGCCGGCGTTGCACCTGGAGCAGCAGCGCTCTCTTCCGCTGGGATCGAAGAGCACGAGCAGCCAAATTTGGCACATCCCGGTTTGCATGCGTTATGGAACGGGCGAGAGCGGGTGGACAAGCTGCGTATTGATGACCCAGCCAACGATGAGTGTTCCGCTCGAGGGTGGTTGTCCCGCATGGGTTCAGACCAACGATAAAGCTATTGGCTATTACCGCGTGGATTACGCGGGCGATTTGCTGGGGAAGCTGATTGAAGGCAACGCTACGGCGCGGTTGAGCGCGCCAGAACGGGTGGATCTGATAGGAAACGCGCGAGCGCTGACGGAATCGGGGAAGATGCCCTGGGCAAACGCGCTGGCTCTGGTACCGGTCTTCCATGGCGATCCGGAGAGGCATGTGGTGGGGGAGGCGCTCCGGCTGGCGATCGGTCCTAGCAGCTATTTGGTGCGGCCCGATTTGCAGGCTAAGTATGCGGAATTCATCGGCGCAAATTTTGCCGAGCGAGCGCGGGCGATTGGCTGGACACTCAAGGACGGCGAATCCGATGAAGCACGGCTCCTGCGACCGAGATTGTTACCGGCGGTAGCGACGTTCGGGCGCGACGAGCAACTTGCCAAGCAGGCTAAGGAGCTGGCCGATACATGGCTCGCGACGCAAAAGGGAATCGACCCCAGCCTGGTGGAGCCGGTTCTGACAACCGCCGCCTATAGCGGAAATACCGCCCTGGCGGAACGCTTTGTCACGGCATGGTCGAAGCTGGATCCGCAGCAGCAGCGCTCGCTACTCCTCGCCATGGTTGGATTCCGCGATGCGCAAGCGCTCCGGTTTTTGCTCGACGCAGTGCTTACGGGAAGGCTTCCAGTGACGCCGGCATCGAATCTTCTTTTCTACGCAGGCAGAAATGCAGACAGCACCCGAAAGGTGCGGTTCGAATTTGTGAAGACGCACTTCAATCAGATCATCGAGCTGCTGGGCGATAGCACGTTTTCGGGCAGGAGCCAGTTGCCGAACGTCGGCTTGGGGTTTTGTGACGCGCAGTCGAAGAGCGAATTGCAAAGCTTCTTCGAGCCACGGCTGGGGCAATTAGTGGGTGCACCACGGGTGCTTGCGCATGTCCTCGAGGGCATCGATCAGTGCATTGCTATTAAGGCCGAGCAAGAGCCGAGCGTTACGTCTTTCCTAGAGAAACAGTGAAGACAAATCCTGCCTCGCGAGGCGGGCGATCTGGTATTTAATCCGCTACAGGAACCAATCCAATCACCGGCATACGAAATGTGAAGCAAGTTTCCTCTTCTGAAGATTCCACATCGAGTGTGCCGCCGTGAGCAATCGCGATCTCGTGAGCGATATACAGTCCGAGTCCCAGACCCTCACGATCGTGCCGGACGGCGCTGCGGTAGAAGGGCTGGAACAGACGTTCCAGGGCAGCCGCCGGAATCGGCTCACCAGCGTTGGCGACGGAAAGTTCAAAGGTGTCGGCATTGCCGACGGCGCGGACTCGAACAGGCTGGGCCGGGGCACCATAACTGAGCGCATTGCTCAGAAGATTCGAGAAGAGCTGGGCAATGCGGGCGCGATCGCAATTTACAGGTTCGATGAGCGAAAACGTAGTCTCGATGACCCGATTCGGGAAGCCGACGCTCAACTCGGCCACGATATCCCGCAACACGGGGCCCAGGGGTTCGTTGGCGTCACGGCTCAAGCCAAGACCGCCGGCCAAACGGCCGCGCGCAAGATCCAGGAGGTTATCGATGAGAGCGTGCATGCGCAAGGCGCTATCCCGTATCAAGCCGGTTAATTCCAACGGCTCCGCCTGAAGTGGAGTTTCCAGCAGCATGTCCGCCAGACATCTGATAGCCCGAACCGGAGTGCGCAGATCGTGCCCCAGAACGGCCATGAATTGTTCGCGCAATTCCGCCTCGGCGCGTTCCTTGCGAAGGGCAGATTCGGTTACAGCCAGTTGGCGGCCGGCGTCCAGGTGTTTCGCTATGAGGTCGGCAAAGAGCCGAAACATGCCGGTGGTTTCCGGTGTGTTCAGACGAGCCGGACGGGGATCGATAGCGCACAGGGTGCCGAAGAAAGAGCCGTCCGCCAGAATTATCGGCATCGAGATATAGCTTTGAAAGCCGTACATCGCAGGAGTGGCGTGACGGCACCAAGCCTCATCTTCGGCGACATTGTCGATAACGACCGGCTCGAGGCTTTGCCGGATTTCATGGCAAATCGTGGTGTCGACCTTCAGTTCGCCGCCGGGCGTCAGGCCGAAGTTGATCTCGTCCAGTACGCTGCAGGCAATCCAACGGTCCTCGGTGACTCGGGCCACGGCGGCGAATCGCATGCCGGTTATGCGGCATACAACGTCGAGGATTGTGGGGACCGCTTGTATGCGGCCGACGCGGTCCACATCGGCTTGGAGGTTTAGCGGTATGTCCGCAATGGACATGGGCAACTTCAGGATAGAACGCCGGTGATTTTAAGACACTCGGGCGCTCATGGTCGCGGTCGAACGAAATTTTGGGCGACCAATGGGCAAAATCGGAGACATAGCGGGCCGCTCACACAAGAGCCGGCCCGCGAAGCATTAGCGCATGCCGCCGGAGGCTAGTAATGTTTCTCCCGTCAGCCAGCCGGAATCGGTGGATGCCAGAAAGACGGCGATCGGTGCGATGTCCCGCGGCTGTCCGATGCGGCCAAGCGGAGTCTGCGATTCGAACTGAGTTTGGAGATCGCTGCCGATGATTCCCATCGAATGAACCCCTTCTGTTTCGATCATTCCCGGATTGATGGAATTGACGCGAATCTTTTTCGGACCCAACTCCTTGGCGAGGACATGGGTGACGGCGTCCACGGCTCCCTTGGTAGCCGTGTAGACGGCGGTTGCGGGCGGAGTTACTTGGCTAGCGGTCGAGCCAATGTTGATGACGCTGCCGCCTTCGGGACCGAAAAATTTGGCGGCTTCCTGAGTGGCCAGAATAAGTCCAAGCACATTGGTATTGAACTGGCGGTGGAACTGTTCCTCCGTGATCTCACCGAGCGGAGCGAATTGATAGACCCCGGCGTTGTTCACAAGCACGTCGAGCCTTCCAAAGGCTTTCTTCGTTTCCGTGAAGAGACGCGCGACATCTGTGGCCTTGGCCACATCTCCTTGAATAGCTACCGCTTTGCCACCATTCGCGACGATTTCGGCAACCACGCGGTCCGCGCCCTCTTTACTCGAGGCGTAGTTCACTACTACGGCGGCACCCTCCGCGGCGAGACCCTTGGCAATGCCCGCGCCAATTCCTTTAGAGGCGCCCGTCACAACCGCTACTTTGTTTTTTAGTTTGCTCATATTCCCTCTTCGCTTTGATACTTTGACAACCATCTAACTGATGGTGGGGGCTGGTGGAAGGGTGCAGATCTTTTTAGGGGTTCAGGGACGATTGAGGAGAAGAACGACTTCGGACGGCGCGATGTTACGGATGGATAGGTAGGCGATGGCACCTCGCTGTTCAACTGCCAACTCGGAGCCCAGCGGATGTGAACCGGCATATCCGGGACCAGCGGCGGTCTGGGCGGTATTCGCAATCACAACAAAATGAGGGGCCTTCCCGCTCCAGGGATTGCCGGGGGCGCGAGAAGAATTCAGAGACGCATCGACGAGGACATCCCCGCCCCGGATATCTCTTCCGTGACCATTCGTAATGCACAAAACCTCTTCGTCGTCGAGGATGCGCGACCAGGCGATCAACTCACCAGCATTTGGCAATGTGAAAGGACCGTTGAAGTTACTGATCTCGCGCTGGTACTGACGGCCATAACGCAAGGATGGGTAATCGGCTCGCACATCGATCAACGCGGCGATGCGAATGAAGGCCGATGAACTCTGATTGAACGCGTGGGCACCGCTCGTACCAAAAGGGCCAAAGCCCGGCATTGCCGTATCCAGCCCGCTTCGACCGGCGAGACCGGCAAGGCGCGGGTGTTCCGGGCCGAACATGGCCTCGCGCAAATACTTGTCGGGAGGCGGATTGCCGGAGCCATAATCGGGCAGGTATTTTTCGCGTTCGCTTCGTTCGGGGCCGGAGAAGGCCTGCTCGGTTCCGTAATAAATGCAGGGAATGCCCAAGCCGAAGAGTTGGAGCGCCACTCCGGCCACGACCTGATGATCGCTTGAGGCATCGGACGAGAAGCGTACCTTCGCGCCAGATGCATGATCGTGATCGTCGAGGATGGTGACGCGGCGCTGGCCGCTGTTGCGATGGGAGCCCAGGTCATCGTTCCAGACTCTGACTAAGTTGAAATAGGCGGATGGCGGAGCCAAGCCTTTGGCAACCGCGGTCAGCGCGGGCCGAATTTCACCGATATCCAGAGTTGCGTTGAGGTTCGACCCAAGCACTTCGAGGTATCGATCGGCATCGCGATCACGGCCGGCCACTTCGCCGACCAGGAAAAAATCGGACTTGCCGAGAGAGGCGGCAAATTCTTTGATGGTGCCGCAGAAATTGCGGCCAGTCTCCTGGTCGACGTGCTTCAATGTGTCGATGCGAAAGCCATCGCAGTCGGTAAGCGCGATCCAATATTTAAAGCATCTGGCGACGTCGTCTAAGGCGCCGGCGGTGTCGTAGTTAATGTCGCGGTCGCCGGAGAAATCGGTGCGCCGATATTCGGCGTGTGGATCGTCGATGTCGCCACTACCCAGGCCACCAGCGCCGGCACGAGTGTAATAATCGTCGCGCCAAAGCTCATTCGGCCAAACACCGTCATCGGGAGCATTGACTAGAGGCGTGAGATCTCCGAGGCGATCGCGCCATTGTCCCTTCTCGTAATAGAGAGGCCATGGCCGGTAGAAGGGCTTGTCCTGACCGTTGGCATACAGCCAGTTGTTTCCGGTGTGATTGAAAACAATGTCCAGAAGAACGCGCATGTTCCTCGCGTGCGTGGCCGCGACGAGATCGACGAGATCCTGGCGGCTGCCGAATCGTGAATCAACTTCGAGGAAGTCCTGAATGGCGTATCCGTGATAGTCGTTGCGGTGCCCGCGCTGCTTAAACACGGGGCCGACCCACAGTGTGGTCGCTCCCAAAGCTGCAATGTAGGGCAGCTTTGCTGTGAGGCCCTGGATTGTCCCGCCCTGATACCGGTCGCTACCGGATTGAGCCCAGGAGTCCCACCGGAAGCCAGCCGGCCGGAATGCCGTACGATTGTTGGGATCAACGAGCGGACGCGTGCTTTCTTTGCCATCGCTGAAGCGGTCGGGCAAGAGGAAGTAGATCACTTCATCGCGCCAGTCGCCTGGCGAGGGATGATAGGCAATCCGGCGCGGGAGCTCGACTGTTCGGACACTGTCGGGCCTAGTTCGAGAAAGAGTATCTTCGACGAATCCCATTTCGCTCTCCTAAGAACTTGTGAACACAAAACTGCCGCGGGCGTGGACGGGAAGCGCCGCAGGCATGATGGCCACGCAAGTCCACAAAACGCTTATGAAATAGCGTTTCATGCAATTTTCCAAATCGTACCGCACGCATAACGCCGGGGATAATTCGGCGCGCTGTATGGAACATGAAACATCGTCTCGTTTACACTACAAAGGTCCTTGGACAAGGAGAGATTGCGAATGAAGATAGTGCAACAAATGCTTTCGGCGATTCTTGTGGCCGCATTGGCCGCGGTGATGAACGCTCAGACGCCTGCCGCGAGACCGGCGCCGCGCTTAGTACTTTGGGTGACCTCAACGGCGTGGGCGGATGGCGCAGAAATTCCCATGCGAAACGCAGCACGCGGCGACAACAAATCGCCGGCATTCGAGTTTCACTGGAATAGAGGCACCGAGCCGGCCACCGCACCGGACGATCTCAAAACCTACGCCGTGATTTTTCACGATGTAGAGAATTCTTCCAATAAGACTTTCGCCGACACGCTCCACTGGACGGCATTCAACATACCTGGGACGGCTAAAAGCTTGCCAGAGGGATTAGAGGCGGGTGATCTGCCGGACGGGACGCGCAACGGCCCAGGCATTGCATCGCGCGGTGGGAAGACGCCGGCTTATTTCGGGCCGGGCGCAGGTCCGGGGCCGATACACCACTACGTGTTCGAATTCTATGCTTTGGATACAAAGCTGGACCTGCCCGCTACCACCACGCGCGAAGAAATACTCAAAGCGATGGATGGTCACATCGTGGGCAAAGCGGCGTGGTTTGGCCGCTTCCATACACCGAGCCAATAGACTGCGCGCCAGACATTTGCGATGCAAGGATGGTGCGCGCAGTGTCCGCCAATCGAGAAGCGAGCGAAATTGATCAGAATGCTGAGAGTGTTCGTCGACAGCTTTTCAGGTTTTCGACGCGAGTATCTCCAGTTTGTCTACCTGCGGCGGAGCAGCGAACAGTTCTTCGGCCTTGGCGAACAACGCTTTCGCAATGTCTCCGTTCAGGTGAGCATTCCGGCCTTCTTCATTTGCAAACGTGTCGAAGATGCCGTATTTCGAAGGTGCTATCTTCCACGCGTACCAGGTAGTGGTACCCGGCTCCCGTTGTGCCAAGGGCTGAGCCGACTTCAAAAAATCCTCGACTTCTTTCTCTTTGCCCGGCTTCGCCTGCAACACAGCCAATAATGCTAATTGATCCACTGTAGAAGCTCCCTCACTTCAATATGCGACATAAGATGCCCGCAAGTTATCTATTCGCGCCGAATCGCGTCTGAGTTACGGTCTGGCTTCGCCGGTGTGGTGCCTGCTTGTGTACTTAATGGCAAGCCCATTCCACGCCATGCACGGACCAAGTCAGGTCCTTCAGCACTGTTTTGCCGGCAAACGGACGCAAGATGACAGAGAGGCGTTCGTTGGACGAGGCCGCTTTTATCCACTGACGGAATGTGGGTGTCGCAGTGATTCGGGCCTCGGGCATCTTGCGATCACCGGCGGCAGCAGCCGAATCGCCCATTATGGCGAACAGGCCGATATAGGACTCTTCACTCTGGGCCGATTTCGCGTATGCACGAATGGTGACCGCTCGGCTGCGGGGTATCTCCACATCCTTTAGCAGCAATCGCAGAGGCGCAGGCGATTCGCAGACCGGCGCGGCTTCGATGTTGAACGTCAGCTCGCCTGCCGCGGCGGCGCCGGACACTAATAGCAACGCCGCTAATAGATGGGTCGCCCCTGGCAAGTGCTCAGGCCTCCTGGCCCCTCAGAATTTCGACGCCGCGCACGGGCAATTTAGATACAACCGCGTTGGGTCCCTTTTGCCTGCGATCCGCGAGGAAGAGGGAGAATTCAGTGGTCCGGTCCGTTAGACCTTTCAGCCTGCCCTTGAGGTCGAAGTCGAGCTTTCTCGGGGAACCCATTTTCTGGGTGCCATCCTTAGTCATCAGCACCACGGAAATCAGCCCCACGTAGCTCGGGCTTTGCGGACCGCGATTGGCCTGTGCATCGCGCTCGTCATAGTAAAGGAAGTAGCTCGCGCTCTTGTCTTGAGGCAGTTGGGGAGAGATCAAACGCAGGCGCGTCTCGCTCTTGTCGAGCAGTGGCTGTAGTTTCTGACGTCCAACCTGGGTTAACTGAAAGCGGCTGGTATCGATGAGTTGCAACCGGTCTACAAGCACCCAGTCCCGCAGACACAACCAAGTCACAAACTCCCAGGTACGCCCGGCGTAGATGTAACGGAGCTTTGCTTCATGATCCACCACGTCGGCATTACGGATCGTCCGCCACTTCTTGTTTTCATCAAAGAACCCTTGGGTCTGGTTCAGCCAGGCGGCGGTAGTAGGAACGGTGTGCGACGCGTCGGCCTTGGTCCAGTCGGACCAGAGCTTGTCGACATTGGCGTGATGGGCATAGAAGATCGGGTCTTTGGCAGCAGTGTCGAAGAAGGACATGTCCCCGCCAACCGCGTTGTGGATAGATCCGTGCGGGCTGCCTTCGAGCTCGGGCGACAAATCGGCGAAGTTGGTTTCGGACAATGCGGTTGCGGGCTGACCGTCGGTCGCATCCAGAGTGTCGCCAGGAGACATACTGCGGGGCGAGTTAAACAGAGGATTTGTGCTGTTGTTCGGCGACGTGTAGGCGCTTGGCATGGTGCGATGCGCCGGGTTCTCCCAATCCCAATACGGCAAACGGAAATTGAGGTCGCCGATCAAAGTGCCAAGAATTTTTTCGTGAAAGTACAAGTAAGCACGGTGCCATGGCAGGAAACGGTCACCGAAGTGAACCTGAATCGAACTGCCTCCACCACCGCAATTGTGACAGTGGATATGGGACTGATGCAGGAATCCGCGCGGATCGTTGGGATCACTCGTGGCCAGGTCCCGCATGGCCTTATAGGCCGCCTTCAATTTGCTGATTTCGCTCAAAGTCAGCGTGGAGGCCGGACGGCGCGGCTGGATGGAGCGGCAGTCGCGGACCCACGGTGTGGGATTGGCCGTGTTGCCGGGCGGTGCGCATACCTGCCCCAGAGCGGGTCTGACGAGTGCGGCCGGCAGCAGCAGAACGGCGGCATCCGCGCCAATAGTGGCAAGAAAGTGGCGGCGTGATTCTTCTCTAGTCTTGCGATCCATGATGAACTCCTCTCGGTATTTGCTCTCGTGCAATACCGGTCCCAACAATGGACTTTGACGGCTAGTGACACGACGATACGAACCGTATCAGCCGGGGTGAAGGTCTTTCGCCCCCCAGAAGCGCTGAAGCTTAGCCACCTTTTGTCCGATAAGGGTATAGGTAATGTGCCGTACCGTCGAGTTGGCCACCCGGACTGCGGCCGGAAACATGCCCGATCTCTCATCCCCACCGGAACTGCTTATCGCGGCTTATGAACGTCTGCCGCTGGCTGTGGCCATCACGGATGCTCGGGGCATCGTGTGTTCGATCAACGCCGCACTCACGTCGCTGACCGGGTACACTTCCGGGGAGGCGGTGGGACAACCGGTCACCTTATTCTCGTTTGGCACGGCGGAACGCAGCTTTTCGGCCGCGCTGGAACAGGCCATTCAAACCCGTGCGCCGCACCGGGGCGAATGGGTGTGCCGGAGGAAAGAAGGGGGCGCTTTTCCAGCCGAACAGACGGTTGCGTGGATCGAGATTCCAGACGGTGAAGGCTTTCGGGTGGTGGTGACCATCGAGGACATCACTTGGAACAAGGGCGAGGGGAAACACGACATCATCGAGGCGGATAGCGACTTCGAACGGTTCTTCAACCTGATACCGGATTTGGCGTGTATTGTCTCCACAGATGGCTACTTCAAGAAAGTGAATCCGGCTTGGGAGACCACGCTCGGTCATACACGCGAGGAAGTACTGAGGACGCCAATGCTCAAGTTCATTCATCCGGACGACCTTGAACGGACGTTGAGTGAGATCGATAAACAGAGCCGCGAATACAGAACCAAGCATTTTGTGAATCGCTATCGGTGTAAGGACGGATCCTACAGAATTTTAGACTGGAGAACTACGTTCAACCGAGACGATTCGACACGTTTCGGGATCGCAAAAGATATCACCGAGCAGCGGCTATGGGAAGAGTCGCTGCGGGAGAGCGAGGAGCGCTTCCGCATTATGGCGGATAGCTGCCCAACGATTATCTGGGTGACGGACGCCGCAGGCACGAATCGGCTTGCCAACCGGGCCTACCGCGAATTCTTCGGAACTGAGCTCAACTATGCGGACGGCGGCAAGTGGAGTTCGCTGATTCATCCAGACGACCGCTCGGAATATGTGGGAAAGTTTTTTAGGGCCCTTAAAGAGCGGGCGCCCTTTCGCGCTGAAGGGCGCGTCCGGCGTGGGGACGGTGAGTGGCGATGGCTAGCATCCCATGGGGAGCCGCGTCTGTCGCTCAACGGCGAATTCCTCGGCTATGTTGGCATCAGTCCGGACATCACAGATCGCAAACAGAGTGAAGCAGCGTTGCAAAGAGCTAAAGAGGCTGCCGAAGCGGCGAATCGATCGAAAAGCGAATTTCTGGCCAACATGAGTCATGAAATCCGGACGCCGATGAACGGTGTGATCGGACTGACCGATCTGGCGCTCGATACAAACCTCACGGGCGAGCAGCGAAGCTACCTAGAAGGCGTCAAGAGTTCCGCCGGTTCACTCTTGAGAATCTTGAACGATATTCTCGATTTTTCCAAGATCGAAGCCGGCAAGCTGGAACTCGAAGCTATCGAATTCGACGTGCGGGAAACGGTCGAGGCGATGCTCAAGGTGATGGGAATTCGGGCGGCGGCGAAAGACCTAGAACTAGCCTGCTATTTCGACCCGGCGGTTCCGTCGCGGATGCTGGGAGACCCAGGCCGGCTGCGGCAAATCCTCATCAACTTAACCGGGAATGCGATCAAATTCACCGAGCGTGGAGAAGTGGTAATTCGAGTGGAAAGGTTCTCCAATTCCGCCGAAGAAGTAGAACTGCACTTCAGCGTTGAGGACACTGGAATCGGGATTCCGGTGAATAAACAGCAAAGCGTGTTCAGCGCTTTTTCGCAAGCCGATAGTTCCTTGACGCGGACGTTCGGAGGGACTGGATTGGGTCTAACCATCTCTTCTCAATTGGTCGAGTTGATGGGAGGCCGGATCTGGCTCGAGAGCGAGCAAGGGGCCGGCTCCACGTTTCACTTCACGGTGCGGCTCGGCATCGGCGCGTGCAGTCCGAAAGAGGAATTGCCAGGCAAGGAAAACATGGTTCAACGGCGGTCCGTTCTGGTTGTGGACGATAACGACACGAACCTGCGCATTCTGGGCCGAATGCTCTCGAACCACGGACTAAGAACAACGCTAGCCGATTCGGGACGGGCTGCCCTCGAAGCTTTGCGGCATGCCGCGGACACGGACAATCCATTCGAACTGATCGTACTCGACGCACACATGCCCGGGATGGATGGCTTCACGTTGGCAGAGCGCGTTCTGGCGGAGCCACGATTCGGCAGGGCCGGGATTGCGCTGCTCACGTCCGGCGCCCAGCGCGGAGAAACAGAGCGTTGCCGAGAGCTGGGCGTTTCGGCATGTCTTACCAAACCGGTCAGCGAGAAGGAGCTTCTCGAGACCGTCAACCAAATGCTGCGGCTGCCCTGGCGGGCCAAAACGGCGCCGGACACAGGTGCACGCAAGGTTAGTACACGAATGTCCGGCCTGCACTTACTTGTGGTTGAAGACAATCCGGTGAATGGCCTCGTCGCGAAGCGCCTTCTCGAGAAACAGAATCATACGGTCCGGACAGCGAGCAATGGCCGGGAGGCGCTCGACATGATTGAAAATGAGAAGTTCGATTGCGTGTTGATGGATTTGCAGATGCCGGTTCTGGATGGATTCGAGGCCACGGCCGCGATTCGTAACAAGGAGCGTGCTTCCGGCGATCATCTCCCGATCATCGCCCTGACGGCCCATGCTATCGCCGGAGATCTGGATCGCTGTCTGAACGCGGGAATGGATGGCTATCTGACCAAACCGATTGACACGAAGGATGTGTTTGCCACTGTCGAACGCGTGCTCGAAGAGTTGAAGGCACAAACCGTTCGCTGATGCGAAGCGGTTCAGTTCGCGTGGAGTTTGCCGGCCAGCTAGCGAGCTGCGCCTAACTTGGCAAGAGCGGATGCGATCCAGTTTTTGATTTCGGTGGGTGGCTGTTCGAGACGTATGGACATTTCGGCTGGAGAAAGACCATCGAAACAGGCGAGTTCCATGACTTGACGCTCGGGGTCGGCAAGGCTCATGAAGGCATTCTGCAGGATGCGCCAGCGCGCCGGGTCGCGTTCGCGTACGGTGTCCTGGAAGAGCGAGAGAGTTTCCAGAGCAGCCAGTTTCGGAAGACCATTGCCCAGCCAGCCGCGCGCCGAACGCAAGTATTCGAACGCGTTGTTGCGCGCCAGGCAGAGTATCCAGAGATTCAATTCGGTGGCGCGATCCTCCTTCAAACCTCCCAGACGATTCCAGGCTTTGATGAAGGTCTCAGCGAGCACGTCCTCTGCAACGGAGGGGTCGTTGATGATTCGCAGAATAAGAATGTAGGCGGCTTGACCGTAGCGGTCGTAAAAAGCGCCCATGGCTTGCGGGTCGCGGCTGCGGATGCGACCGATAATATCGGAATCGTCTCGTCCGAGAATCAGCGTCGAGAACGGCGTCGGTGGCGTGCCTACGGGCACAGATCTATTCTTGCGCTGAAAGCTGCTGATCGGAATCGCGCCACGCGCTGATCTTCAGACGGCGACAAACCCAGCAGAGATCTTCGTCCTTGCTGGCGTGCGGTCCGGTCAAGGGAGTGGAGGCGGCGCCGCAAACCGCGCAGCGGTGGGAAATGACGGCTCGATCCACTTCGATCGACCTCTTCGCCATCTCCAAAATCCGCGGCGAGATGATGGGCTCGGCGACCGGTTTCTTTTTCATTTCTGTTTTCACTATAGCCTAAGTTCTCCTATTCCGGCATGCCGCTACTATGAGGGGAGCCAAAAGGGGTGAGGCGTTAGGAAATATTCCATGAGCAAGATTGCATTTCTATTTCCCGGCCAGGGATCTCAGTCGGCCGGAATGGGAAGAGGATTGGCCGAGCAGTATCCGGCGGCGCGGCGGGTATTTGAAGAAGCCGACGAAATTCTGGGCTTCCCGATTTCGACGCTGTGCTTCGAAGGACCGGACGACGAGTTAAAGAAGACCGAGAATACGCAAGCCGCGCTTCTAACCGTTTCGGTCGCCGCTTTGAGGGTACTAGAGGGAAACGGTTATCGGGCGGCGCTCGTAGCGGGTCACAGTCTGGGCGAGTATTCGGCGTTGGTGGCGGCAAATAGTCTAGAATTCGCCGCTGCGTTGCGGCTGGTCAGAAAGCGCGGCCGCTACATGCAGGAGGCCGTGCCGGAAGGGATGGGAGCGATGGCCGCTCTTCTCAAATTACCGAGTGATCGGCTCGATGGGGTTCTAGCAGAGGCAGCGCAGGGTGAAGTAGTGAGCGCGGCGAACCTAAATTCGCCAGATCAAGTGGTGATCGCCGGCCACGCGCGGGCCGTGGAACGGGCGATGGAGTTAGCGAAAGCAGCGGGGGCCAGACGCGTGGTGGCACTCCCGGTCAGCGCTCCGTTTCATTGCTCGCTGATGCGTCCGGCGCAGGCGCGTTTGCGAGAAGACCTGGACGCCACAGAATTCAAAGACCTGTCAATTCCACTTATCAACAATTGGGCAGCCCGATTGGTCGAACGCGGTGAGGAAGCGCGTGAGGGTTTATACGAACAGATTCCGAACCCGGTGCTCTGGACCGATTGTGTACGGGAGATGTCGCGGCGCGGGATCAGAAGGTTTGTGGAAGTAGGCCCCGGAGCCGTCTTAACCGGTCTGGCACGTAATATCGATCCAGCTCTGACGGGGGCAAAGTTCGGTGAACCCGCGGATTTAGACAATGTTAGAGCACTCGATCGTTAAGAAACGTTTGCTTGACAGAGCGTAGACCGTTCGGCAGACTTAAGAGGTTTAGATGCATAGACTCCCGTTAACTCAGCTTAGTAATGCTCCGCAGGCATCCCGGCCCAACCGTCGATTATTTGTAGTCCTGATTCGGGGCGCCGTGCTGTTCGCGGTTGCCGCATCCACTGTCGTTGCACAGGAAGCGTCTACTGCGGAGCCGGAGCCCGACAATGGGATGCGCGGCCTTCCGGTAACTCTCGCAGGCCAGTTTTTCGACCACGACTTCGTAAATTACACACTTTTCGCGAATGCTGTCTACGATACAACCGTGGGTACGTTGCAAGGAGCTCAGTCGACAAATACCGGTGGCTGGGGCTTCGGCGTGGGGGGCGGTGTGGCCGCTTCTCACAAGACAAGAAATAGCACGTTCTCATTGAACTATCGCGGGTCCTACCGCAGCTACAGTACCAGCGGTTATGGATCGGGAACAGACCAAAGTCTCGCACTTGACTATACACTGCGGCTGACACGCCGGTGGTCAATGTCTGTGGATGTAGCCGCCGGGATTTTATTCTATGGCGGCGGATTCTATAGCGTTGCGCCTAGCGCCGCGAACACAGTAGTAACAAATCCACTCAGTTCGCAGACGCGGTTCGTGACCAGCGGCCTAACTTTCACATACCAGCAGTCGCGGCGGCTTAGCTACGTTTTCACAGGCCAATTCTATTGGAATAACTATAATTACGCGGGAGCGATCAACAGTGTGGGCGGTGCAGGAATTGCCTCCGCAGTCTACCGCCTGACGGGCAAGACAAGCATTGCCGGCAATTACTCTCACACCTACTACACGTATGGACACGGTGCTGGGCAAAGCAACCTGGATGGAGTTACCGCCACCGTAATGCATACCTTCCCGGCCCGTTGGCAGGCATCCTTGACGGCAGGTGTTACTCGCAGTCACGCATCCGGCAATATCAGCGTTCCGGTCTCAATAACGAATGGCCAACAGATCATCAACGGCTACGTCACGGGTCCGTACGACCAAGTTACCCTCATTCCGTCCTTCCAGGGCTCGCTGACACATTACTTACAGCATAAATCGTTTTCAATAAGCGCCGGCCAAGGAGTACAGCCGGGGAATGGCATCTACTTAACTTCGCGCACTATATTTTTGAACGGCAATTATTCATACTCAACACGACGCTCTAATTTTAGCTTAGGAGGCGGTTACTTCCACCTGACGAGCATTTCGAACGCCGTTTCTCAAGGGTACAGCACAGCTAATTTCGCCGCGTCTTACAGTTATGTTTTAAGACGGCATCTCTCCGCCGACTTCCGTTATGACTTGATTTCTTACGGCGGCTTTTCCGGCTTGAGTGGGACCACGGAAAATCGCGTGAGTTTCGGTATATCATTCAGCTCGCAGAGTATTCCGCTGACGCTTTTCTAAATAGAAATCATAGTCCTCAGCCATCGGCTCTCGACTACCGGGTTTCGCCTTCGGACAGAGCCTGCTGAAGGCGGCCGGCGAAGTTGTCGCCGGTTTCGGTCTCGAGTTTACGTTTGCGTAGTGGAAGAGCTGAGTCCAATTCGTGAACCAGACGCAGAAGGCTTCGGATGTTCGAGGCGATCAGATTTTTGCCACCTGCGATTTGTTCGGCGGGAAGGAAGTGCGCGTCGACTCCGAAATCGATACGCAGGTCTTCCTGATCGGCCACATGAACATCAGCGCCATTGTCGAAGTCCCGGCCAAAACAGGAGAGGCCCACGGGCGCCGGAGCCAGCACCCAATCGCCCTTGAATTGCCAGAGATCCCACCAGCTTTCGAGACTGTAGGAGATATCATCGCCCGAATAGTCGCTGAAAATCCGTAGGGCCTCGTCCACGTCCATAGGGCCATTCACAGGCCGTTCGAGCAGCGGAGGTTCGTGAGAGCTGATGGCCTCGATCAGTATGGTTGACTGGCCTTGCTCGCGTTGGGAAAAAGGGAAGAGCCGAAGTAGTTTCTCGAAGTGATGCAGACGCTGGAGGAGGGCGCTTCGTTCGAGCCAAATAGAGAGGGATAACCGATCCGTCACCCCATTATTATCGCCATTGAAGAGATACTAGAAGCATGATCACCGGCTTGGTCGAAATCAAGCGGCTGGGCGAAAAGCGGCGCGAGGAAAATCGACGCTTCCGCGGCTGGCTAAAAAGCCATACCTTCGTCGAAAGGCGATTCAAAGCTATTGCGCAGGACGTGGAGGAGGCGATCGACTGTACAGCATGCGCGAATTGCTGCCGGGTTGCGACAACGCAGGTGAGCGAGCGGGACACGGACCGGTTGGCGCGTTTCCTGGGGATTCGGTTAACCGATTTCTTACGCGAGTACACGGTGGAATCACCTGACGAGGGGCGCATTCTGAAGCGCAACGAGGAAGGCTGCGTATTTCTGAAGGACAATCTTTGCTCGGTATACGAGGCGCGGCCACAGACGTGCGAGCTGTTTCCACATCTGGCGAAGGGGAATGGGTCGCTGGTGAGCCGTATGTGGCATATGCCGGATCGGGCCGTTTATTGTCCCATCGTCTTTAATTCCTTGGAGCAATTCAAGACGGAGACAGGCTTCCGGAAATGACGTTTCTGGTGGTACTGTTGCTGATCGGGTTGTTGGCCGCTTTCAGCTTCGCGGCGTATCAATTTTCAGATGCAAGACGCTGGCGCGAAACGGCGGCGGAGGCGCGCGAACAGGGCGAGCGGGATCGCCTGGAATTGGAGGCGGCGCGGCGCGCGGCGGTCGGTGCGGACGTACAGGTCAAGCTACTCACGCAGACGCAGCGTCAGCTAGAGGACAGGTTTCGCGCGCTGGCGGCGGATGCGCTCGAAAGCAACAGCCAACTTTTTTTGGACCGCAGCCGAGACCAGATGCAACACCTGGTTGACCCTGTGAATCAGTCGCTGCGCCGTTTCGAAGAGCAAGTGCAGGCAATCGAGCGTTCCCGGATTGGCGCTTATTCCGAGTTGACTACGCAGGTGCACGCGCTGGCACAACTGCAGGAGCGTGTGCGGCAATCTACGGACCAGCTCAAGACGGCACTGCGCTCACCGTCGCAGCGGGGCCGCTGGGGCGAGATGCAGTTGCGCCGTGTGGTTGAGATGGCGGGCATGCTGGAATATTGCGATTTCGCCGAACAGAAGACACTGTTTGGCGATACCAACCAGCGGCCGGATTTGATTGTGCGGCTCCCGAACCGATGCGAGATTGTGGTGGATGCGAAGGTTTCGCTCGAAGCGTACTTGCGAGCGATTGAAGCCGAGCACGATACAGATCGCACGCGGCACTTGAAGGATCATTCGAACCAAGTGAAGACGCATGTGAAGTCACTCGGGGAGAAGGCGTATTGGGAACGTCTCTCGTGTTCGCCCGAATTCGTGGTCGCGTTTCTTCCACTTGAATCGTTGTTCAGCGCGGCGCTCGATAACGATCCGACGTTGCTCGAATTCAGCGTGGAACGGCGAGTATTGATCGCGACACCGACTACGCTGATCACGTTACTTTTGACAGTGGCACATGGCTGGCACCAACAAGCAATAGCGCAGAATCTGGAAAAGATTCAATTGACGGGACAAGAGTTATATCAGCGGCTGTTAACGATGAGCCAGCACTTTTCGAAGTTAGGCGACGCTATTGGAAAGACTGTCGAGACCTATAACCAGACGGTGGGTTCGCTTGAGAAGAACGTATTGACGTCAGCGCGGAAATTTAAGGAATTGAGTCCGGCGAACGCACCACAATTGGAAGAAGTTGGCGAAGTCGAATTGAGCCCGCGGCGTTTGGACAATGCAAAGTGGAGGGTGCTGGAAGGCTAGTTGAGCTTTTCCGTGATGGTGGCCTGACGAGTGAGTTGGAAAGTGAGTTGGGTCTCCGCCGGAAGCGACGCCGCTTTGCCGTGACTCAGGAGGACCGCGCCAGTGCCGGCGCCGCCGCCTACACCCGCACCAATCGCCGCACCCTTTCCGCCGCCGGCGATGGCGCCGATGATCGCGCCGAGCGCCGCTCCTCCGCCGATTTTCGCGGCATCCTCACCCCCTCTTCCGGGGGCTTGTTTTTCAAAGAAGCTGGTTTCGACCGGCACGCGCTGGCCGTCTGTCGTATTGATTTCGGTGATGGTCAACTGCATGCCGGACTTTTGAGCGCTCGATATTTTTCCCAATACTTTCGAGCCTTTGTCGGCGATGATGAAACCATCCAGGATCAGAGGAACATCGAGCGCTGCGTGAAACGTGTCGCCGGCGTAGTTGTGGTCTGTGGAAACGGTTTCAATTAGCCGAACGACCAGATTAGTGCCGGGTTGTAAGGTGACCACGTGCGGGGCGGGCGCAGGCGGCGGATCGGACGGCGCGGGCACGCCGAGCTGAGGACCCGCTGGCGCCTGACTCTCGTTCACGGCGGGCCGCGCTGGGACGACTGAAACCGTCGTCGGGGCAGGCGAGGCGGTTTGCGCCACCTGCACGATTGTGAGGGTTGCCGGAGCGACATCTGCTTTCGGCCGAACTCGCTGAACGCGTTGGACGACGACCGGCAGCGCCTCTACCTTCTGGACTGGTGGCGCCGGGAAGGCAATCGCGGCTGGCGGCTCTTTTGGGCTTTGCATCTCCGATCCTGGTATGACTAACGGCGCGACAGCATGCGCAGGCGCGGCGTTCGTCTTCAGATAGACGAGAGCGCCACCGAGCGCCAGGATCACGCCCACGGCAAACGCGCCAGCTACCTTGAATGGGCTGGACGGCTCCATTTCTTACTCCCCAATTTAGAAACGTACGAGTTCCCAAGCGCGTTTCACCGGGCGGTTAAAATGAGTTTTGGACTTTCCGGCTGGCTTTTCCATAGGGCCCATTACGGTACGCCCGGCGACGGTGCTCGCGCCGATGGCGGGAGTGACCGACACCGTTTTCCGGCGATTGATTCGCAATCAGGGAGGCTGCGGCCTGCTGATGACGGAGTTCACGAGCTCGCACGGCGTGGTGAGCACGCGTCACGCGAAGAAGCCGAATCGTAATTTCCGGTATCTGTATTTCGAGCCTGAGGAACACCCTATCACCTGCCAACTGTTCGGTTCCGATCCGGACGTCATGGCGGATGCGGCAAAGGTATGTGAGGAACGCGGATTCGATGTTGTGGATATCAATTTCGGCTGTCCGGTGAACAAGGTAGTGAAATGCAACGGCGGAAGCGGGTTGCTGCGCGATCTACCGTTAGTCGAAACGATCCTCAAGAAAGTGAGGGCTGCGATTCGAATCCCACTGACGTGCAAGTTCCGCGCGGGTTGGAACGACCACGAACTGGTGGCCATTGAAATGGCGAAGCTCGCCGAAGATTGCGGTCTGGCGGCCGTTGCCCTGCATCCGCGCACTCGCGAGCAGGGCTATAGCGGGCGGGCCGATTGGTCGCGCATCGCCGCTGTCAAAGCGGCGGTCCGGATTCCGGTGATCGGAAACGGCGACATCCTCACTCCGGAAGATGCGATACGGATGCATCGCGAAACCGGTTGCGATGGAGTGATGATCGGAAGGACCGCCTCCTCAAATCCGTGGATCTTCCGGGAGATTGACGAGTATCTTCGCACTGGATCCTATAAGGTGCAGGCCGACCACCAACGTTATGACATGATGAAGACTTACTATCTCATGCTCGAGGATCATGGTGAACCGGATGCGGTCGGCAAGATGAAGCAATTTGCCACTTACTTCACTCACGGGGTTCGCAATGGATCGAAGCTGCGTGTCGAGATTTATCGCGCTCACGAAGTGAAGCAGATTCTCGAGATCGTGGACGCGTTCTTCTGCGACCAACTGCAGCGCGCTGAAGTCGCTTGAAACAAGTTCGGTTGATTACGGACGGGGCCTGCAAAGGCAACCCAGGCAAAGGCGGATGGGCCTGCATTCTGCGCTATGGCGAGTACAAGCGCGAGTTGTTCGGCTCAAGTCCGTATACGACGAATAATCGTATGGAGCTAGCGGCAGCCATCGAAGGCCTGAAACGCCTGAAAGAGAGCTGCCAGGTCGAAATTATTACCGATTCCGAGTATCTGCGAAATGGAATTACGAGCTGGATTGCCGGCTGGAAGCGGAACGGCTGGCGGACAGCCGCTAAGAAACCCGTAACTAATAAGGATCTTTGGGTTTTGCTGGACGAGCTGGTAAGTTCGCACACAGCCCATTGGAAATGGACCAAAGGTCATGCCGCGCATGAAGATAACAATCGCTGCGATGAGTTGGCTAGTCAGGCGGCGGACGAACAGATAGCCAGTGAACCAAACCTGAAGGGCGATCCATACCGGAAGCATGCCCAAGATTGAAAAGAGCAACGCACCTCAAAAGGTATGCCTGTTTGGGGGAACTTTCGACCCAATTCATATGGCGCATCTTCGAATTGCAGAGGAGGCGCAAAAAAAGTTTGGCCTGGATCGAGTTCTGTTTGTTCCCGCAGGCAACCCACCGCATAAAGAGGCGGCGAGCCTTACGGCGTATGAGGACCGCTATCGCATGGTCGAGATTGCGTGCAAGCCATATCGCGGCTTCGTCGCTTCGCGGCTCGAAGCGGGCCGACGACCGAGCTACACGGTGGACACGGTGAAACGAGTCCTGAAAGATCTCAATCGGAATGACCGGCTGTTCTTTCTAGTGGGGGGCGATGCGTTCGACGAACTCGAAACCTGGAAAGGATGGCAAGACCTTATCCAAATGACCGAGTTTATAGTGGTGTCCCGGCCAGAGAGCGAATATCGGGTCCCAGCAGGGGCGCACGTAGACAGGCTGGATGGCTTGGCGCTGCCCGTTTCGAGCTCGACGATACGAACTCGCCTGGCGACCGGAGAGGCGACACCGGAACTGCCGTCCGAAGTACGCGCGTATGTCGAGAAACGGGGACTCTACAGTTTCGCAGTCACGCAGAACTGATCGAAAGCCTGGGCGAGAAGCCTGGCGATGCTGGGTGCGTCGCTCGATTCAATCTGAAAGCGATGCAGCGTAAATACCGGCTTACCGTCACGGAATAACGCCATCGAGGGTGACGAAGGCGGAACCCCCGGCAAGAGCTCACGGACACGGGCAACGGCTTCTAGGTCAGCGCCGGCGAAAACGCTGGCTGTTTTATCAGGGCGACTAGCGTTCTGAAGAGCGATACCCACTGCGGGACGCGCCTTACCGGCCGCGCAACCGCATACCGAGTTCGTCACGACGAGCACGGTCCCGTTCTGTGCAGACAGCAGGCGGTCCACGTCCGCCGCCGTACGCGCTTCTTCAATGCCGAACTGCGTCAAGTCCTGCCGCATCGGGGCGATCAGTTGCTCAGAATATCTCATACGACTCCAGTTTACTAGGACCCGCCACGGCCGCTTTGCACTTTGGGCGAGGCCAGATAACCAACGATTTTATCTTTGCTGACTTGGTTGACGACAATTTCGTCTGGCTGCCGCGCCTTCCCCGTATAGAACTGAATGGGCTCGTTGAGGTTGCGGTCTTTCTTTTCCACAGTCTTGTCGTCGGCGGTGATAGCTATGGTGAACTTGTTGTGTTTCGGGTCAGCTTTTTTCAGCTCAACCATGACATCAGCCACGCGGGTGGGCTTCTTATTCTTGGTGATGGTGAATTCGGAATAGTTGCGTTCTCCCAGTTCCCTAAGCGCCTGCAGCTCTTTTCCATTGGTTGCAATCAGGCTGGCGTGACTATCCAGTTCACCGGTAGCCCGCTTCAAATTGGCGATGGTTTGTTCAAGCTGGGTCTTGGTGTTCTGCACATCGGTCTTGACGGTGCCAACATCGCTCGAAACACTGGCCAATTGGGTGGTAGCTGTGTCGGCAGTTTGCTTCACCGTATTGATCGCGGCCTGTTGCGCGGCTTGCTCCTGGGCGACGCGCGTCTGCAGCGATTCCACACGTTTCTGGGCGTCGATTTTGGCCTGCCCGACGGCAGCCTCGGCCGCGCGACGCTGTTCGGCCAGACGGTTTTGCAACTCATCGACACTCTTTCGTGATCGCTGCACTTCCTCGTTCGAGTCGATACGCATTCTTTCGATAACGCCGTTTATGTCGGAGGTGAGCTTCGTCATATCGGCTTTCGTGTCGGTTCGGATGCGTTCCAGTTGAACGAACTGAAAGATGCTAGAAGCGCCTAGCAGTACCAAGGCTCCGATTAATAACGGAGTCTTCCAATTCGGGCCCGATGGCGGGGGAATGATATATGTCGGCTGTTGTGAGCTACCCATGACGCTTATCCAGTGAATCTAACGGCGGTGATCACATTATAGTCCTCAAGGGAATCGCAGTACATAGGTGTATAGCATTGCGAGACAACCGACGACGGCGGCCAGCAAAATACTATGTTTCAATGTGAAACGGAAAAGCCGGGCCTGATCCGGCACAGACATCTGGGTGGCGGCCGCAGCTACCGCTATGGTCTGCAAACTAATCATTTTGCCCAAGACGCCACCGCTCGAATTCGTCGCGGCCATGAGAACGGGCGAGAGACCGAGACGGTCGGCGGTGACAACCTGCAAGCTTCCGAATAGTGCATTCGATGACGTATCTGAGCCGGTCAGGAACACGCCTATCCATCCGAGCAAGGCGCTAAAGAAGGGAAAACCCTTTCCGGTTGCGGAGAAGGCCAAGCCAAGGGTACCCGTGGCGCCGCAATAATTCATCAGAAAGGCCATGGCGAGGACCGAGGTGACGGTAACAGTAGGTAGTATTAGTTGGCGGGTGACGGAGCCGAGTAACCGGCAGAAGGCCGAGAAAGGCATTTTCAGTACGAGCGCAGACAATATGGTGGCAAACATGCAAGACGTACCGGACGCGGAAAGCCAGTTCATATTGAAAATGGCGGCATAGGGCGCCGGATGCGGAATCACCGGCGGCATGCGCTGGACAATGTTGTGGAGCGCAGGCCAATGGATAGTGAAACTGACAGAATTCAGGACCACCTGCCAGGGCTTGAATCCCCAAAGCAGCACGAATAAGACGAGAAAGACATACGGCAGCCAGGCATTGAAAACTTCGCGGCCCGAATACTGCATTGGTGCCGACCCGTTTTGTTGCGTGGGCGCCGCTGGGCCAACTATCGCAGCACGGACAATGGCGTTCGGCTCGACAGCGGGCCGCCAAAATTTCAGCAGCAGGATGACGGCGCCCATGGCGGCGAGCGAGCTAAGAATATCGGTGAGTTGGGGGCCAATGAAGTTCGAGACGGTAAACTGCACGGCGGCGAAAGTAGCGCCGGCAGCCACTACCGCTGGAAGGACTCCCTTAAGAGCCTTACGGCCGCCCATGGCCAGTATTAAGTAGGCGGGGATAATCAGTGAGATAGGCGCGCAGAGTCGTCCGACATCGGCGCTGAGTCTTTCAACTGGCAATCCGGTTATGCCAGCCAGCGTAATTACCGGAATGCCGATTGATCCGAAAGCCACGGGCGACGTATTGGCCAACAGGCAAATGGCGGCGGCATTAAACGGTGAAAATCCCAAACCGGTCAACATGGCGGCAGCGACCGCAACAGGTGTTCCGAAACCCGCCGCACCCTCGACAAATGCGCCAAACGCGAAGCCAATCAAAATAGCTTGCAGTCGCGGGTCGGAGGTCAGGCGGCCGACCGAGGCTTTGATGATTTCGAACTTTCCGGTTTCGACGCTGACGCGAAATAACGCGATGGCCCAATAGACGATCCAGGAGATCGGGAAGAGCCCGAACGCGGCACCGAGGAGAGCGGCGCTTATCGCCGGCGCCGCGGGCATGTGATAGCCACCGAGCGCGAGCACTAAGGTGACGGCGAGTCCGGTAAGGCCGGCGATCCAGGCGGGCTTGCGAAGGACTCCAAGTAACAGCAACAAGGCGAAGATCGGCAGCGCCGCGATGAAAGCCGATATTCCGAGCGTCTGTCCAAACAGCAGGTATTGCTGATTCCACACCAAGTCTATGGGCATGTCAGTCGGTCTATTTTGGCACGCAGCTTAAAGCAGGTCCGACCGGTCAGACATTCTCGCGCTTCCGGTTCTTTCGGATGGCCTCTTGATCTTGCGTAGGCTCGCCATCGCATTCGACGGCAATGGTGGTAGCGATGGGGTCGGGAGCATTTGCAGGAAGGCCCGTGAAACGCACGCGGAATTGCTCTTGCTCGAACTTGACCGACTGGCCGGTGGCGTACAACTTGGCGGACAGAACCTTCTGCTGGAGGCCGCCGAGCGCGAGCGTCTCACCCGGCCAGAAGTAAGTATGAATGTAGAGCGTGTTTCCCTGTCGCGTGAACTGCGCGAACTCAGAGTGCTTGACCTGGCAGCGATCGGCTTTGTGGATCAGGTCGCCGTGCTTGTCCATCCACTTTCCAACTGAGCTAAGAATCTCGACGGAAGGCTGCGGAATGGAGCCATCTCCTTTGGGACCAATGTTCAATAGATAGTTGCCGCGGTCACGCGTACAGGTGAGCAGGTTGCGGACGACTGTTTTCGGAGATTTCCAGTCGTCGTCGGCGCGGTTGTAGCCCCAGCTATCGTTCATCGTCATGCACGCTTCCCAAGGTGTCGGCGAGGCCTGAATATGCTGTTCGGGAGTTGTGAAGTCTTCGGGAATTCCGGAACGGTTGTTAATCAAGATGCCGGGCTGGAGACTACGCACCATTTTGTTCAGCTTTTCGGACTCCCAGCCGGCCGGAGTCAAGCGGCCAATTCACGTCGTACCAGAGGACGTCCACTTTGCCATAGTTGGAGCAGATCTCACGGACCTGACCATGGATGTAATCGACGAAGCGGCGGCGCGCGGCTTCATCGGTCAGACAGCGAGCACCGTCCGGATGATGCCAGTCCATGAGTGAATAGTAGAAGCCAAAGCGCAGACCTTCGGCACGCGCGGCTTCCACGTATTCGGCAACCAGGTCTCGGCCGGCGGCTTGTTTAGGAGCACAATAATCGGTCAGCTTAGTGGCGAAGTTGCAGAAGCCTTCATGGTGCTTGGTGGTCATCACCATGTACTTCATGCCGGCCTGCTTCGCGAGTTTTGCCCAGGCGCGCGCGGCATGTGGTTTCGGGTTGAACTGCTTGGCCAACTGCTGGTATTCGGCGACCGGAATGCCCTCTTCCTCCATGGCCCATTCGTGACGGCCCAGCACACTGTAAAGACCAAAGTGAATGAACATTCCAAAGCGAGCCTGGTGCCACCATTCCATGCGGCGATCGCGATCCTCGACTGTTGACGTAGTGGGGCCGCCCTGTTGCGCCAGGGCAGTTGCGGGCAAAAGGGCGGCTGATGCACCGGCAACTTTCAGCAAGGTTCGTCGCGAAAAGAACGAAGGGGACATAGACTTGATTACGTTATCACTGTCTATGCCAGAAAGAGAACGGCGGGCGCGCGGAGGTAGTCAGCCGCCGCATGGCGTGCGCGCAGGCACATCGTGCGCCAATATCGCTAAAGCTGGGAAGCAAACATAACCGGGATGTATCTCGCTGGGCTGGCCCGAGTCAGTGGGCAGCGTCCTTAATATACGTTAGCCCGTCGTCGGGTGCCAATGGCTCGCGGTGAAAAACTTGAACGGGTGCACCGACCACGACCCAGTACGCTAGTACTCCGATGAACAACACGGCACAAGTGATGGCGAAGGCGGCGAAAAAAGTATGAGTCGCCTTGAGCGCGAATCCGCTGACCATGGGGCCAATCAGCCCGGCGAAATTGCCGATGCCGTTCTGAATTCCTGTCCATTTGGCGGCGGTTTCGGGGCCGGCCAGCAATTGTGAATACGCCCAGTGATTTGAGGACCAGGCGCCCATCGAAACCGAAGCGGAGAGCAGCCAGATATTGCTCCAAAGCGCATCCGGCGTGAGGATGGCGGCCAGCATGAGCACACCGCAACCGGACAATCCGCTACAGACAAAGAAGCGGCGAATATTGCCGGCATGGCCGCCGCGGCGAATCAGCCAGTCGGCAAAGAGACCGAAGAATGTGGACGAAGCGGCAATCGCCCAGAACGGTAGGGAGCCCATAATGGCGAGGGTGTCGTGGGTATAATGCCGATCGTTCTCGAAGTAATAAGGAAGCCAATTCAGGAAAAAGAACCAAGCGTAGTTCCCTCCAAACAAACCGATCGCGGTGCCCCACATGGCGCGATGGGACAGCAGTTGGCGGTAACTGGCGGACCAGCAGGACTCGGGATTACCCCGAATGCGTTTGCCCGGCAGCTTGTGGGCAACCAAGCACCAAGGAATCATCCAGACGAGACTGCCTGCGCCAATGATGAAAAACATGCCTCGCCACGAGAAGCGAGTGATCATTTCGACGCCTAATAAAACGCCCAAGGCAGGCCCGAGTTTAGAACCGGCGTCAATGAGGCCGTTGGCCGTTCCCCGCAAGCCCTCCGGGAAGGTGGTTACGATCATTTGCGCGTAGGCAGGATAGGCGATGGATTCGGCAACACCGAGCACAAGGCGGAGAAGAAAGATTTCGGCGAAGGTGCTTGTAAGGCCAGTTGCGCCGGTGGCCGCGGACCAAAGGAAAAAAGCGCCGGCGTAGAGCCAGTTTACGTTCCAGCGATCAATGAGCTTCCCGGCAAAGAACTGCGAGACTGCATACGTGATGGAAAACGCGCCCAGCAGCGTTCCGAGTTCAGCTTGTCCGAGATGCAACTCGCGCTCCAGGCTCTTAGCGGCGACTCCAAGATTCCCTCGATCGGCATAGTTGATACAGACCGAGATGACGAGGAGCAACAGGGCAAACCAGTGGAGGGCCCGAGGCTTGAGTTCGACTTTCGGCATTGCGCCAAATCTATCAGACTCAGTGGAGATAAAACAGGCTGAGGCGCGGAAGCTTGGCGCGTTCGAGCAAAGCGGTATCCAGATAACGACGTTCGAGCATGGCAAGCTGATCGGCGGTCATCTTGCCGCGATAAGGCCGCAACTCGCGATCGAGCGATTGGCGAACCGCGTAGAGATCATCGTCCGTTTGGGCGCTGCGCAGGATGGCGACGACTTTATCTTCGAGCGTTGTGAGGCGGCGTTCGAGATCTTCGAGAGACGGCGGCTCGCGACTGGATTCGAGCGCCAGATTTTCGAGCGCGGCGGCGATTTCCCGCAATGCGGCTTCAGGGCGGGCGGCCAAAATGGCAGCATTCTTGTGCAAATGGGCACTCAGCTCTTCGGCGGCGAAGGGCGCATCATTTTTGGCGCCGGCGCGATCGTTGGCGGGCGCATTGCGAGCAGCTTCCAGGACCGCTTGTGCGCAATAGGCGAGCGAGTTCACCAGCCGGCGTTTGACCTTGCGCGCACGCCATTTTTCGAATGCATCGTCGATTCCCTTCAGCACAGATTCGAGCGGAATCCCGGAATTTTTCCAGTTTTCGATGAGCGCCCAATCGAGGGGGGATAACAGGAACAGGCCGGTGGCGCGGGCGCGTTGGAAGTGTTCTTCAATCTCCGTGAAGTAGTTGAAGTAATTCCCTTGCCATTCGGATTCTTCGCTCATGCGGCTCGCTTATCCAAGGGTTCGCTCAGGGCGGACGCCGCCCGCCGCGAGCCGATGTGTCTGGCCGGAATCATAACGGATCAGTAGGAAGCCATTTTCGTCTAGGCCGCAAGTGGTGCCTTTGCATCCACTTTCTTCGACTACGACGCGCCGGTTCATGGTGTAGCTGGAAGCGGACGCGAAGGCGCGCAGGATGGAGCCCGGCCCCTGGGAGGCGAGCATGGCGCAAAATATGTCGATGGCTTCGAGCAAGTTGGCGAGCAGATCCTCGCGAGATTGCAAGCGGCCGGCGCTTTCGATGCGCAGCGACGTGGCAGGCGTACGAAGCCCAGACTCGAAAGAAGAATGATTGACGTTGATGCCGATACCGGCGATGACGCAATTCTCGAGCAATTGCGGCAAGATGCCTGCGACTTTGCGTTCATGGATGAGCACATCGTTGGGCCAGCGGAGATCGCAGACCAGTTCGGTGGATTTCTGAATCGCCTCGGCGGTCGCAAGCCCTAACAGCAGACTGGCAACAGGCAGGCTGGCCGGCGGCAGCGAGAGCCGCAGCAGGATGGAGCAATACAGACCGAGCCCGGCTTCGGAGAGCCAGGATCTTCCGAAACGGCCGATGCCGGCGGTTTGCTCGTCGGCAACGGCAATAGTTCCGTGCGGAGCGCCAGAGGCGGCGAGTTTGGCGGCTTCGGTCATGGTCGAGCCGGTGGAGGACCAATAGTGAACCTGATTTTGCGGGCGGAGCGAGCGAATTCTAGTGAGATCGAGCGGCATGGCTAGCGCTCAAGTTCCAGACGAAAGCTGAGATCGACGGCTTGGGCGGAATGCGTAATCGCACCGCACGAAATGAAATCCGGAGCAGTTTCGGCGTAGGCGCGAATGTTCTCGAGGTCGATATTGCCGGAGAGTTCCACGGTAGCGCGGCCGGCGATGTATCGGATCCAATCGGCGGCTTCGGCAGGCGAGAGATTATCGAGCAACAAATTTTTCGCACCGCCCGCCAAGGCTTCGTCGAGTTCGGCGCGCGTGCGAACTTCAATCTCAACGGGACCGTGGAATGTTTTGACGCGCTCGAGCGCGTTGTGAACTCCTCCAGCCGCGGTGATGTGATTGTTCTTGATGAGAACCGCATCGTACAAGCCGATCCGGTGGTTGGTGACGCCGCCGGCAGCTGCGGCGGATTTTTCAAGACGCCGGAGGCCGGGCATGGTTTTACGCGTATCGAGCACTTTGACATTGGTTCCCGAGACGGCATCTACGTGTTGGCGGGCGAGCGTGGCTATCCCGCTTAGACGCTGCAGAAAATTGAGCGCGACACGTTCGCATTCGAGCAGAGTGCGCGCGCCGCCCGAAACTCTAGCGGCCACGTCGCCTGGCTTAAGCCTCATTCCACTTTCGGCCAGCAACTCAACCGCCGCACCTCCCCGCATCTCATAGACAAGCGGGAGCAACTCGATGCCGGCGAGTACCAGGTCCTGTTTGGCAATGAACGTTCCGCGGGCCGGCAAATCCGAAGGAACAGTAAGCCGCGAGGTGACATCGCCCGAACCGATATCCTCGGCGAGAGCATTGGCGACGGCGGAATGAACTTCAGGGTGAGAAACGTCGAACATCTATTGCGGAGGGTTTTCGAGAAGTCTCTTGTTGGCGGTGAGTTGCTGCTGGTACTCTGCCAGCTTGGCGCGCAGGTTAGCTACGATCCGTTCCGGCGCTTTACTTAGAAATGTCGGGTCTCCCAGCTGACGTTCGGAATTTTGGATGGCTTTTTCCAGAGACGCGATCTCCCGGAGAATACGCGCGCGCGATTCGGCGCTGGCTGCACCGTTCCGGTCGGCGCGTCCGGAGGAGTGAAGTTGGAGATCGAATTCGGGCGTGGAGCGAATCAAGCCGCCGCGATCGGAAATCACGCCAGAGCGTTGCTCGATGCGGATCTTAGCGAGCGTGCCGGCGGCCGCCAGATCCGTCTCACCGAAAGCCTCGTCGCGCAGGTATAGGGTCGCGTCGACGATAGTTTTGGGCTCAACCTTGTGATCGGCCCGCAACTCACGGGCGGCGGTGACGATCTGCTGTAGTAGGCCGAAGAGACGAACGCGTTCGTCCTGCGGCGAATCAGCGGCACCGATGGGGAAGCTCGCCAGCGAGATCGACATGGGCGGGCTGGATTGGACGCTCGAGCCGTGCACCAGACGCTGCCAAAGCTCTTCCGTCACAAACGGCATGAACGGATGAAGGAGGCGAAGCAGCGTTTCATAGACTGTGAGCGCGGCGCGCCAGTGCGCGTCGAGGCCCGAGCCTTCACGGAAGCGCTGCTTTTTGACTTCCAGATACCAATCGCAGAACTCGTGCCAGACAAAATCCCAAAGCGTTTGCGCAGCATCGTGATAGCGATGCAGTTCCAGAGCGCGGTTCACGGTTTCAGTTGCTTTTTGGAGCCGGTCGAAAATCCAGGCGTCTTCAGTACTCTCGGTCGCCATTTCGAAGATATTCGAAGAAGGCGTCCAGGATTCGATTCCAGACCGCTCCATGTTCATGAACAGAAGACGCGATGCATTCCAGAGCTTGTTGGCGAAGGTGCTCCCGGACTCCATGCGGTCTTCTTTCAGCGCGATGTCCGCTCCGGCGGCGGCGGAGACCAGTAGCGCAATACGAACGGCGTCGGTTCCGTATTTATCGATGATGACCAGCGGATCGATTACGTTGCCTTTGGTCTTCGACATTTTCTGTTTGTCGGCGTCGCGCACAAGGCCGTGAATGTGTACCTCGCGAAAGGGCACATCGCCAGTCAACTCGATGCCGAGCATGATCATTCGCGAGACCCAGAAGAACAGAATGTCGAAACCTGTGATCAGTAGAGATGTTGGATAGAAGGCTTCGAGATCTTCGGTGCGATCGGGCCAGCCGAGAGTCGAGAAGGGCCAGAGGCCTGAACTGAACCACGTATCGAGAACATCAGTATCCTGTTCGATTTCGGTGGAATGGCAGCGTGGGCAAGTGGCCGGGGCTTCACGAGCCACGATGATTTCTGCGCATTTCCTGCAGTGCCATGCCGGAATGCGGTGGCCCCACCAGAGCTGACGCGAAATGCACCAGTCGCGAATATTTTCCATCCACTGGAAGAACAGCGCTTCGCGATCGTCGGGCACAAAGCGGATGCGACCGTCGCGAACGGCTTCCATGGCTTTCTCGGCCAGCGGCTTCATGTGCACGAACCACTGCATGGAAACCAGCGGCTCGATGATGGTGCGGCAGCGTTCGCATTTCGCGACATTGACGGTGTAAGCTTCCGTCTTAACCAACTCGCCGGTTTCTTCGAGGGCAGCAAGTACGCGCTTGCGCGCTTCGAAGCGGTCGAGATCCGCATAGGGACCGGCGGCGGCGGTCATGCGGGCATTTTCGCCGATTACCTTAATAAACGGCAGATTGGTGGCGCTTTGCGACGGCAAAATCGTTCGGATCGTGCGCCGGCGTCACCTTGACAACGCCGGTGCCGAATTTTGGATCGACCATGGCATCGGCGACAATCGGAATCTCCCGATGGAGCAGCGGCAGGATAGCCGTTTTACCTTGTAAATGGCGGTAGCGGGCGTCGTCCGGATGAACGGCGAGGGCCGTGTCGCCGAGCATGGTTTCCGGCCGCGTGGTCGCAACGACCAGCGTTTCGTCGCTGCCCGAAACCTTATAGCGCACGTGCCAGAGGTGGCCTTCCACACTTTCGTGGATGGTTTCCAGATCGGAGAGCGCGGTCTGGCAGCGGGGACACCAGTTAACGATGTACTCGCCACGATAGACGAGGCCTTTCGTCCACAAATGGACGAAGTTCTCGCGTACGGCACGCGACAGACCGGCATCCAGTGTGAAACGTTCGCGAGACCAATCGACGCTCGCGCCCTCGCGCCGAATTTGCGACTGAATGCGTCCGCCATACTCTTCTTTCCATTGCCAGACACGACGCTCGAATTCTTCACGGCCGAGATCCTGACGCTTGATCCCTTCAGTCGCCAACTGCCGTTCCACGACCATTTGAGTCGAAATGCCGGCATGATCGGTCCCGGGAAGCCAGAGGGTCACTTCGCCGCGCATGCGATGCCAGCGCACCGCCACATCCGACATGGTGTGCTCGAACAGATGGCCGATATGGAGAGAGCCGGTGACATTGGGAGGCGGAATGACGATTGAAAAAACCCGGCCCGATTTGGCCTTGGCTTCAAGGGCTCTTGGCGTCGGCACGGTAGATGCCTGATTCAATCCACCACTGAGCCCAATGCGGCTCGAAGCGGCCCGGCTCGTAGACTTTTTCGAGTTGCATGGGAAATTTCAGCGTAGCATCGGCGGCCGTTTTCCTAAGTACGGGATTGAGACCCAAGATAGCTGTGTCAGAGATGCTGCAGGTTCAGACAGTGGAATACTTGGCACAAAGCGTGCGGATTTTCTCCAGCAGTTTCGGAACTCCAGTAGCCGCGTCTTCCTTGTCCTCGTATTCGGCTGACATGAATCCTTTGAAGCCGGCGCCGGCAAAAAGTCTTCCAGACCCGATCCAGATCGATCGGGGAACCGTCGTCGAACTTATCCCGAATGTGAGTATTGGTCGCGTACGGGATGCAGGCTTCGATCTGGGTATAGGCGTCCGCGGTTGCTGTAGGGACAAAGTGAGTGATATCCAGATTGATGCCGGCATACGGCGAATTGACGCGGTGCATGATTTCCAAGCAGACGTCGGCGCTTTGCGTGACGCCGGAATGATCTTCGACTCCGAGCGCGATGCCCTTTTTCCCCGAATAGTCGGAGCCGGTTTTCATGGCTTCCACCGACCAATCGATGGACTGCTGCAGGGTGACGCCGGGTGGCAGCTTGCCGGCGAAGATGCGAAGGTGCGGAGCGCCTAAAGAATCCGCAATATCCACCCACTTCTTGATCTCCGTGATCGCCTCAGCGCGTTTGGCTGCATCGGCCGCGACCATGCTCACTCCGCATGCCGCACCGGAAAACACGACGCCGCTGCGATAGGCCAGGTGCCGCAAGGAAGCGAGGTACGCCGGATCGGTCGATTTCAAATAGTAGCCGGTCATGTCCACGCTATCGACACGCAGGCTGACGGCCTTTTCGATAAACTCTTCCATCGTCATCGGCCCGTGCTGCAGATATTTGCGATACGAATACGCGCAGCAGCCAGAGAGGAAGCGGGGCATTTTCGTGGCAAGAGTCTCCGTCTCGCCTGAGCTCTGAGCGGCGTCCAAGAGACCGGCTCCGGCTGCTAGGGAAAGCGAGGAGAGCAGAAATTTACGGCGATCGATTGACATGTTCATTGGTTCCTTATAGCTCAGGGATGCGCAGTGCCGGAGGGCTTCTGAATCGGCTTATCGAGGGATATAGGAACTCCGAAATTTGGTGTTCCATCAGGATTCCATGTGAAGGGCTGAGCTCTTGGCGAACGATGGCCGTCGCAGCCTTGATGAGGCTCGGGATTCGCATGATAGAGAATCCAATCCTCGGCACCGTCAGGGGATTTGAAAAAAGAATTGTGCCCGGTTCCGTAGGAGTGCGCGGAAGGCAATGAAGAAAAGACCGGATGATTCGATTTTTTCCAGGATTCGGGGTTTAGCAGATTGGCCTTTGCGGAAGCTTCCAGCATGCCGAGCGCGTAATGGTCGGTCCAGCAGGCGGAGGCCGAGTAGATGAGAAAAATCTTGTCTTTGTACTCGAGGATCTCCGGACCCTCGTTGACGTTGAGATGAGGTGGGCTCCCGCTCGCCAGATCGCCGACTTCTTCCCAGGGGAATTGTGGAGTGGAGAGCAGCACGCGCTTGCCTTCTACGGTCCAGGGATTTTTCAAGGGAGCGATGTAAATATCTTGCGTGCCGTTCTCATCGCCTTCCCAGCCGGACCAGATGGCATAAAGCTTGCCGCGATTTTCGAATACGGATGCGTCGATGGCCCATGTATCTGCTGGATCCGCGAGCTTCCCTTTTAGGGTCCAGTCACCCGTGAGGGGATCGCGCGACTGGTTTTCGAGCACCCAAACGCGGTGCGTTTGATTCGTGCCTTCATCGGCCGCGAAGTAGATGTACCATTTATCGTTCAAGAAATGCAGTTCGGGAGCCCAGATGTCGTGGGAATAGGGACCGGTGGGGGGCGGCGTCCAAACGATTTTCTTTTCCGCATCTTTTAAGTCTGTGATGTCTTTGGTTTTCCAGATCGTCAGGTTCTTCGCCGTCGTATTCATGTAGTAGTAATAATTGTCGTGATAGATCACCCAAGGGTCCGGTCCGACGGGGAGCAAGGGATTCGTGAAAGTCGGGATTTTGGGCACCTGCGCCCGAACCAAATGAGCCCAGCAACCAAACGGCGAAAACGACCTTCGACACAAGAGAATCTTGTCATAGCTGCCGTGACGATCTCCTGCTTCTTTTTGAAAGCCGCGGAGAGTTATCGCGTGAGCTACGTGGACATCACGGGAGCCAGCGGCATCCATTTCCAACACAAGAATTCAGCGACACCGGAGAAATACTTGATCGAGACGATGGCGGGCGGAGCCGCTATTTTCGACTACGATAACGATGGTTGGCCGGATGTTTTTCTTGTAAATGGCGCAAGAATCCGGACCGGCCAGCAAGATAGTGAAGCACTCGACAAATCGGCGCCAGAATTTTGGAACCGGCTGTACCACAACGACCGCAACGGGACATTCACGGATGTGACCGAAAAGGCCGGCTTGCGCGGGAGCGGCTACGGCATGGGTGCGGCAGTGGGGGACTTCGACAACGACGGATTCGATGATCTGCTGGTCACCAATTACGGAGGCGTCATCCTTTATCACAACAGTGGAGACGGCACGTTTAGCGACGTTTCCCAAAGGGCAGGGTTACGGACTGAAGGCTGGATGTCGAGCGCGGGGTTCTTCGACTACGATAACGACGGCAGGCTGGACCTCTTTATCTGCCGCTATCTGGATTGGAATTTTTCCAAGAACAAATATTGCGGCTCACGCGTAGAGGGCGGGCGTTCTTACTGTCACCCAGATAACTTCAGCCCGATTTCCAATTATTTGTTTCATAACAACGGCAACGGGACATTCACCGACGTCAGCGAGAAAAGCCATATCGCGGCAAGCAAGGGCAAAGGACTGGGTGTGGCATTTGCGGATTTCAACAACGATGGGCGGCTGGATATTAGCGTCGCGAATGACTCGTTTCAACAGTTTCTCTTCCTCAACAACGGGGACGGTACGTTTACCGAGAACGGGTTGGCCGCGGGTGTGGGATACACGGACGAAGGGAAAGTATTCGCGGGGATGGGGACGGACGCCGCGGATGTGAACGATGACGGAAGGCCGGATATCGTCACGACGGCTCTTTCGAATGAGACCTACGCATACTTCAGTAACAACGGCGACGGGACTTTTAATTACGGGACGACCGTGTCACGGCTGGGCCAGATCACGCGGCTCTTTGGAGGCTGGGGAATGCGTATTCTCGACTACGACAATGATGGGCACAAGGATCTCTTCTTCGCCAACAGTCATGTGATGGACAACATCGAAAAGATGCAGCCGCATCTGGAGTACTTTCAACCATTGCTGCTCTTGAAGCAGGTTGACGGCAAATTTGTGAATGTATCGGAACAATCAGGGACGGTATTTACGGAGAAATGGGCGAGCCGGGGCGCGGCATTCGGCGATCTAGACAACGACGGAGACATCGATGTTGTTGTGGTCGCTTGCGGGGGGCCTGCTTACGTCTTGCGGAATGAGGGCGGAAATCAAAACGCATGGATCGGGCTTGACCTGCACGGGAGCAAGAGCAACCGCGACGCGATCGGCGCGAAGGTGAAACTTGTTTCGGGATCCGGAAAGGTTCAGTACGGCGCAGTAACGACGACAGCGAGCTACCAATCCGCGCAGGACAAGCGATTGTTCTTCGGCATCGGCCAGGAAAAAACAATTCGAGGGATTGAAATCACTTGGCCGAGCGGAACGAAGCAGATGATTGAGAATCCGCCGACACGAAAAATTTTGAGCGTGACTGAAAAATGAGCGCTTACTTTCGCAGCGCGACAACTTTGGCGTTCTTCTCTTCCTGTGCCTTCGTTTGTTGGAATTTGATCATTTCGGATTTCGATTCCTCGAGCCGGCCGGCGGATTTGAGCAGCAACGCCAGACGATAATGCGGCTGGGATAATCCCGGGTCCAAAACGATGGCCTGGCGAAGAATTTCTTCGGCGCGCTGCGCTTGGTTATGCGTGGCCAATAACGCGCCGAAGGCGGCCAGTTCATGAGCCTCGGGGCACTTTCGCGCGCCTTCCTCGAGGAGCCGGAGGGCCTGATTTTCGTCGCCGTGTTTTTTGAGAAAATTGCCCAAACTGAGGTAAGCCCATGAGTAAGGCTTCTTCTGCGCGTTGCTTTCGGCAACGGCGTTGCGATACAACGGCCCGGCTGTGTCGTCGAGACCAAGAGCCTCGGCACAGAGCCCCAGATAAGTGATCGCTTGAAAATCTTCGGGCGCGAGTTTGAGCGCTTCGCGGAGCCAGGCTGCCGCCTCGTTCGGCAGGTCCGCTTCATAGAACAACCGCCCTAGAAAATACTTCGATTTTTCGTCTTTCGGGTTCAGGTCGACCGCTTTGAGCCAAGCGCGGTACGCTCCGTTGTAGTCTTTTAACTCCAGGTCGGTCATGCCGAGGCCCCGGTAAGCATCTCCGTAGTTGCCGTCGAGTTGAATAGCGCGCGCAAACGATGCCTTAGCTTCCACAAACTGGCGCTGCAAGAATTGCTGAGAGGCGAGACTATAGAAATCCCGTGCGGTTTGCGGCGATAAGAGAAGAGCTAGTAGGGCGAGGGTTTTGATTACGGTTGCTTCCCTCAGAAATTCAGGCGCATGGTGAATTGTATGATGCGCGGAGTATCGATAGTGCCAGTCACTCGTCCGAAGTTGGCCGCGTAGGGACTCGCATTGGGCGCGCTGAAGATGTGGCGGTTGAAGGCGTTCAAGAACTCGGCTTTTAACTGGAGCGTGGCACGCTCGTAGAGCGGAAAGTTTCGAAGCACACTGAAATCTTCGTTGTAGAAATTGGGAGTGCGCGCATCCCCGTTGTTGCGCGGAAAGTCGCCAAAGAAGTAGGCGCCTCCCCTGGCCTGCTGGACGGTTGTCGTGCTTCCTGCGGCGACCAATTCGGTGTTGGGATCTGCGAACGCACAGCCACTTTGTCCCAGATAACTGCAGACCGGATTGAAAAAGTTCTGTGTGAAGGGATTGAATGTGCCATTGGTAACGGCCGGATTCAGAGGTGATACGGACTGGCGATTAAATCGGATGCAGTTTTGCCAGCCAGGAACACCGGTGGCGCAACCGAACGATATCGGCACTCCGGCCTGGTAACGCAGCACGCTACCAATCGTCCAGCCGCCTAAAAGAGCGCCCGCGATGCCATGGGTCAGCATCGGCTTCCCTCTGCCGAATGGCAATTCATACAGGAAGGCCCCGCTAAACATGTAAGGAACATCCTGGCTGCTCAGCGCTTTCTCCTGGTTCAGATCGGCGACATTTTGCACCTGGCTGATGCCGCCATTCGTGGCGGGCAGTATGCTATCCGCGTCCGTGATCGTTTTCGACCAAGTAAACGAAGTTTGAATGCTCAAACCTGCGCTCAACCTGCGTTGGAGTGTGGCTTGCAGAGAGTTATATGTGGACTGGCCGATATTCTGCAGCACGTCCATGTAGATGAAATCGTATTGCGGATAGGGACGGAGAGTCCGCCAAACCGGCGCGTTATTTCCCCAATCCGCGAAGAAGCCCGTATAGGGAGCGCGGGCTCCCACGGTATTCGTGGTCACCGGCTGATTCAGCACCGGCCCAAGACTCAAATTTTGAACCGGAATATTATTCCAGTTCATGATCGCCGAACGCAAATTCTGGGCTCGATTCCCTACGTACGCAAGGCTGGCGATCATATCTTTCGAGACCTGCTCTTGTACCTGGAAGCTCCAGCTCTGGATAATGCCGGGCTGACCGAAGCGCGGTTGTATCCAGTTGGGATTTCCTTTGTTCACCGCCGAAGGATTGGTGAAAGGCGGCGGCGGAGAGGCCGGAAAGCCGTTATCCCAATTAAACGCGGGCGAGAGATTATCAGTACTGTTGAAGGTGGGCGTTCCGGCGTATCCCTGGATTTGATTTCCGCCGAAATCGGTATATTGCAGCGGCGAATAGAGCACCCCATAACCGCCGCGGATGACCATTTTGCCGCCGTTCGGATTGTAGGCGAAACCGAACCTTGGCGCAAAATCGTGATACTTCGTGGTCGCCCATCGAGGATTGCAGCCGTTGCAGAGATTTCCAAAAACCAAGGCGCCGGAAAGATTACTGGCCGCAGGATTGGCCGCATCGGGGCTGAAATTCGAAGTGTCGTTGTAAGACTCGCGCCGCGGCACGTCGACGCTCCAGCGTAACCCGATGTTCAGGGTCAGGTGAGGACTCATTTTCCAATCGTCCTGGATGAACCCCGCATAGTATTGGGAGATCCATCTCGGCGTATGCGCCGGTATAAACGCGGTGCCGGCATTCACCGTGCCTAGAAGAAAGCTAGCGATCGAATTGCCGCTGTTGCCGTTTAAGGCTTGATCGACGGCGGTCTGTGCACGTGCGAAATTGTATGTGCCGGAGTCGTTATTCCCGCCCAGCCGGCCAAAGTTCTGGTTCCGGAAATCGAACCCGACGGTGAGGCTGTGTTTCCCCTTGATCCAGGTCAAGGTGTCATTCAAACGTTCCCCGTTGTCGACTTCATTGTCGTTATTTCCTGCGCTTAACTGCGGGACGCCCTCGCCAAGATTGGTGAGCGGGAAATTGACCCCGGAAATCCCGGAAATGCCGAATCGCGAGTTCCAATTGACATTCTGGTCAATGCCTGCGCGCGCCCCGATGGAGTAGTTCTGGCTGTTAGTACGGTTGTAACCGAGCGCCAAGTGGTTCAATACGGCAGGAGAAATAATGTAATCCCACCCGGCGCGGCCGTAATGAGTAATAAAATTCTGGTCCCAGCCGTTCGAGGCAAGAGGCGGAGGCAGATTGTAAAATCCGGAGGTGAAACGCGCGTTATCGCGCGTGTCGTACATGCCGAAGATCTTGTTCTTATCGGAAATCGAATGATCGATTCGGATGGTGTAAGTAGTGTTCATCAACGGCGTTGAACTGCCAAGAACGAAATTCTGGCCATTCGGCAGGCTAGCGTTGGGCGACGGAATTGAACCGAGAAAATTTTGGGAGACCTTCGAGATGCGGCTCGCCGGAATCGTGTTATTCGGAAAAGGCTGCCGGCAGGGCAGACCGTTGGGTCCGATGGTCGTCGTATTTGGATCGAAGATTTGCCCCTGAAAAACGGGCGCACCGGTGCAAGGGTTGGTGCCCAAATTAACAGCGGTATTCAGGATGCCGGAGAAGTCGCCGGTGCGTTGCCCAGCGGTGGGAACGATCGTCGTCGCAACACCGCCGATGTGCTGATTGTATTGTTCCCAGTTGAAGAAAAAGAAGCTCTTGTCCCTGCCGTTGTAGAGTTTTGGAATCAGGACCGGTCCGCCCAGATTGACACCGTAATCGTTCTTTTTGTCAGCGGCTCGCGTGTATTGAGAACGACACCCGGCGTTACCAGTGCCGGGCGGACATTGGGCGGCAAAGGCATTGTTGAACCAAGAGTTCGCGTTTAAGTCCTCGTTTTGGAGAATGTCGTAAGCGGTGCCATGGAATATATTTGAGCCGGATTTGGTGGTGAAGGTCTCGACGGCGGAGGTTGTGCGCCCATACATGGCAGGCATGCTGGACGTCAGGACCTTGAACTCGGAAATTGCTTCTACTGAAGGTGCCGCCTCATCGAAAGACGATCCGTTTTCCGATCGCAGAATGCTGGTACCGTCCAGCAGAACATCGGCGCCGAAGTTCTGCCCGCCGCCGATTTTCGAAATGAAGATACCGTTGTTGCTATTAGCCGTTCCGGGACCGGTTGTTCCAGGAGCAAGGAACACGAAGGCTTCGGGCGAACGCATAGCGCCCACGCCGCCAAGAGCGAGCGGGAGCTCAATCACCTGCGTCGTGGTGACGACTGTTCCAACGTCGGAGCTTTCAGTTTCGATTTTGGTTGCGTCGGCCCGGACCGTCACGCTTTGCTCTGCCTTGCCAACGGTCAGCGTGATATTAACCGCAGTCGTGGTGCTGATCTGTACTTGGACGCCCGTCTGCGTAACGGAGCTGAAGCCGGGATTCGTTACCGTAAGATCGTAGAGGCCGATCGGCACGGAAGGGAAGCGGAATGCGCCTCCGGATCCGGTCTTTGTATTCAGCGTGTAGCTTGTAGCCTCATTTTTGGCGCTGACAGTAGCGGCTTCAATTTCGGCGCCTGAGGGATCGAGAACGACACCGGCCAAGATGCCCTGGTTCGTCTGTGCTCGCAAACTAAGGGAGCAGAAAATCGATAAGACGACGGAAAAACCCACATGTCTTTTTAGGAGGGAAGCTGTCACATTGATCTCCCAAGAGCAGCGATGCTCGCACCTTAGCGGTGGCTTATTTCGAAAGCCTGTCAGAGGATTATAACTCCTCAGAAACAAATAGGATCTCTTGTCTTATTAAGAAAAACTACTGGCGAACCGTAGTAGATACGATAATGTCGGGAATAGCGTCTAATTGACCCTGTGACTTATTCAAAGGTCACTCTATTTTTGGTTGCGAGGCTGCTAATTGGGCAGGGTAGCGCGCAAAAAGCCGATGAACTTGCAACGCAGCGAATCCAGAACGGCGATTTTCAAGGCGCGGCCCAGCTTCTCCAACAAGCGTTGCGGCAGTATCCGAAAGATATTGAGCTCTGGAACCTATTAGGGATCGCGAAGACCGAATTGAAAGAAGCCGAATCGGCGAAGAGCGCGTTCGAGCGCGGGCTTCGACTGGCACCCGATTCCATCTCGTTGAACGAAAACATCGGTCTTCTTTTTTTCCGGGAGGCCAGCTACGCGAGCGCGAAAAAATACCTTGGCCGAGCCGTCCAATTGGGCAGTTCCAAGCCGGGCGTGCGCTTCAGCCTGGCCGCGGCACGCCTGCGGACAGGCGACGAGACGGAAGCATTAGCTGATTTGCAGTCGCTAGAACCAGCCTTAGGAAATATCAGCGAGTATTGGGAAGAGCGCGGGCGCGCAGAGCTTCTCAAAAATCCGGCGCGCGCGGAAATGAGTTTCAATCGAGCTCTTGCGCTGAAGCCCGCAAGTCTGGCCGCATTGAATGGCGCAGCGGCCGCAGCGGAGAAGCAGAGCTTAGACGAGAAGGCGTTGGCTTACCTGATCCGAGCTCGCGCCGTGAATCCGAATGACACAACGACGTTGGCGCACTTTGGTGAAGTCTGCATCCGGCGCGATCTTGGACCCGATGCGCGGGATGCCTTAGCGAAGGCGCATCAGCTCGATCCGTCGAACCGTTCTGTGTTGTACCTGCTCGCCCGGGCAAATGTCGCGCTAGAGAACTGGCAGGAGGCCTATGATCTCTTCAAAAAGCTTTCGGTTCAGGTGCCGGATTTTGCGCCGGCTTATTATGCGATGGGCTGGCTGGACGTGAGATTAAATCATGTAGACGACGCGCGGCGGCAGCTCGAAAGGGCGCTTTCACTCGCGCCGGGGTTGACAGGCGCACGTTACGAGCTGGCGCAGCTAGCTTTAGCTGAAGGAGAACTCGATTCAGCCGAGAAACTGCTGGAGGGCGTATTGAAGCAGAACCCGGCGGATGCGAAGGCCAATATGGCAATGGGCGACATCATGATGCAGAAAGGAAGGCCGGAAGAGGCACAGACGTTTCTGGAAAAGGCAATTACCGAGGATCCGAAGCTCGCGGCAGCTCACTATAAGCTCTCGATTCTTTACTTCCGGAAGCACGAGACCGACCAGGCGGAACGGGAGAAGAGAATTGCCGCTGATCTGAATGCCGAAGCCAACGGCGCCAGCAAGACCCAACTTAGATTAGTATTACCAGATACGGTGGACGCTCGCTGACCGCCCGCAGCAAACCTTCAGCCCAAGCTGAAGTCTTCAGACGGCATCGCACGAATCGAGTCACGGAATGCCCAATTGAGCAGCGGCGGAGCGAGCATCGTTGTTCCGACGGCCATGAATACCACGGTCGCGTAGACCGGTCGTTCGATAATTCCTATTTGCAATCCGAGCTGTGCGACGATCATGCCGACTTCGCCGCGCGGCACCATACCTAGTCCGATGCGGATAGCGTCTTTCCGTCCAAGACGGATGGCGCCAAATCCGCAGCCAACCAATTTGGTTATCACCGCCGCTACCAAGAGCGCGATGGAAACCCAAATGACTCGCTTCTTAGTGAAATCGGCGAGATTCAGTATGAGGCCGATATGCACGAGGAAGAACGGCACTAGCAGTTCAGTGATGCCGTGCGCCAGATCTTGCACGCGTTTGGTGGCCGCTTGGGAAAAGGCTAAGCCTGCCAAGAACGCGCCGATTATAGCCGCAACACCGATGTAGACAGCCAGCAAAGACAGGCCGAACAGCACGATGAGAGCTAAGTTGAATTGGGCTTCGCTGCTGGACAATCTTGCCTCGACCTTAGGGACAACGCGCTCGACGGCACCAGCGCCGAAACGCGCGATCACAAAGGTAAAGCCCGAAGCCAATACAGCCGTTGTCGCGAGTTCGGCGATGTTGACATGGCCTTCGCCGAAACTGCTGACGAAGGCCAAAACAAGAAGGCCCAGTACGTCATCGATTACCGCGGCGGCCAGAATGACCCGGCTGGCGCGCAAGTCCAGCAGGCCTTTCGATGCGAGCACTCGCGCAGTGATGCCCACGCTAGTCGCTACCATGGCGGCACCCACAAAGATACAAACGCGCAAGCTGTAGCCGAGCTGGGAAAATATCGCCCAACCCGCCAGGAAGGGAAAAACTACACCGAGTATTGCGACCGTCAACGCCGTGCCGCCCAAGCGGAAAAGGTCCGAGGCTTTTACTTCGAGTCCCACACGAAACAAGAGAAACATCGCGCCCATTTCGGCCAAGGTCGCCATGAGCTGATCCGGCTCGACCCAGTGCAGCACGCTGGGCCCTAACAAGACGCCGGCTAGTATTTCGCCCACGATTCCCGGTTGGCCACAACGCTCAAATACTTCCGCCAGCAGCTTGGCTGTTCCGAAGACCAGCAGCAAGGCGAGAGGAAGATGTGCGGCCGTGTTCTCGCTGGTGGCGAGAAAGGCGAAGATAGGATGAAGCAGGCTGTCCATTGCCGATGCGTACTTTTCCAACCTTAGCTCGCGCTCGTCTGAGTCCCGGCATCATTCGAGAATGACACTACCTTCGCTTGACTCGTTGCGCGCAGCGGCGCAAGTCGTTTATGACGTGATACCGCCGACGCCACAGATCCGCTGGCCGCTGCTTTCGGAACGCGCCGGTGCCGATGTATGGGTCAAGCACGAAAATCACACGCCCATCGGCGCGTTCAAAGTGCGTGGCGGCATAGTGTACATGGAAGAGCTGAAGCGGCGGGACCCATGCGTCACCGGCGTAGTCGCCGCAACCCGCGGGAATCATGGCCAGAGCGTGGCCTTCGCCGCCGCGCGTGCAGAGCTTCGAAGCGTGCTGGTGGTGCCGCATGGCAATAGCCGCGAAAAGAATGCCGCGATGCGCGCGCTGGGCGCCGAACTAGTGGAGCACGGGAGCGATTTTCAGGAAGCCTATGAGCACGCGCTGCTCTTGGCCGAGACGGAACATTTGCACATGGTTCGTTCATTCGATGCTGCACTCCTGCGTGGCGTAGCAAGCTACGCACTCGAGCTGTTTCAGGCTGTGACAGATCTAGACGCGGTTTACGTTCCGATCGGTCTCGGCTCGGGTATCTGCGGCACGATTGCGGTACGCGATGCACTTGCATTGCACACTGAAATTGTCGGCGTCGTTGCATCGCACGCGCCTGCCTATGCTGCCTCTCACGCCGCACGCCGGCCGGTGGCTTCGGGTGTGATGCCGACAATTGCGGATGGCATGGCGGTCCGAGTGCCCGATCCGGCGGCTCTCGAGATCATTCTGAAAGGCGCATCGCGCATTGTTACGGTCGAGGAAAACGAGATCGAAGCGTCGATACGGCATCTATTTTCCGATACACACAACGCCACAGAGGGCTCAGGCGCTGCGCCCTTTGCCGCCCTTCTGAAGGAGCAGGAGCGGATGCGGGGTCATCGGGTTGCTGTGATATTGAGCGGCGCAAATATCGACCGAGACGTCTTCGCACGGATCTTAGCTGAGAAATGACTTTGCTTTTGGCGTCCATGCTGCTCTCCGCAGCGACCATTCACACCAATTTTGAGGGCGGTTCTCTCGGCGAAATCCAAAAGGTTTCCGATACGCACCTTCGCCTGGCCGTAAAAGGAGAGTCGGATCAGGATCAACGTAATCGCCAAGCAAACTGGTATTACTTCCGCGTAGACGGGGCTTCCTCGCAACCGCTTACTCTCGATATGGTCGAGCTCTCCGGGGAGTATAACTACAAGCCGAATCGCGGCGCTGTTATAAAGGATACTCCGCCGGTAATCAGTTACGACGGTGTTCACTGGGAGCACGTGAAGACTTACGACTACGATCCAGTAGAGCCGAAGTTAGTTCTGCACATTCAACCGGCCAAGTCGAGGTTCTGGATCGCTCATTGCGCGCCCTATACAAACGAGAGGCTCGCCAAACTGCGCAGCGAAATCCGCGGTAATTCTGATTTTCACGAACAGATCATCGGCAAGACAGTTGGCGGGCGCGACATCTTCTTATGGACGATTACTCACGGTGAGAGCAACCCAAAGAAGACCATCTGGCTTATGTTCCGACAACATAGCTGGGAGTCGGGCAGCTCCTGGGTAGGGGAGGGGGCGGTTCACGCTTTGCTCGCCCACAGTTCGGCAAAGCTGCGCGAGGACGTGATCTGGAAGATCATCCCGCTATGCGATCCGGACGGGGTGGCGCGCGGCGGCGTGCGGTTCAACGCTAATGGTTTCGATCTGAACCGCAATTGGGACATTATCGACCCGATCAAGATGCCCGAAATCACGGCGCAGCGCAATGCCATAAAGCAATGGATCGATAGTAGGCATCACATCGAGCTCCTTTTGTCGCTTCATAATACGGAAACGAACGAATACGTCGAGGGACCTCCCGATGGCGGGAAAGAAGACCAATTCAAGCCATTGGCCGAGCGCGTGTTTCGAATACTAAGCCAGCAGACTACCTTTGCGCCGGCTCAACCGCTACGCTATGCGGAAGAGACGACTACGCCCGGGAAGCCTGGCCGCATGACTGTGATCCAGGGGCTTTATCGGGATTTCGGGACGCCTGGATTTCTGATGGAGCAGCGGATTTCCTACAATGCAAAGCTCGGGAAGCTCCCCGACGTCTCAGACCGTTTGAAATTCGGCGCGGAGTTAGTCCAATCGCTCGCCAAAGCGGTGAGCCAATAGAATGAACTGAATGCGCCCCGGCATCGCTGGAGCAAGACCTTGACAAGTTCCGAGTGGGCAACAATCCGGCTTATCGCGATGAGCATGGCAGCGCTCGTAGCGGTCGCAGGCGCAGTATTTGCGCTTTTAGACGCGTTGAGCAAGCCGGACGAGCAAACGAAGGTTCGCGATATCTTCCAACAGTATTGGGAGACCGTTCGACGAACGCCGCTACTTTCGATGCCCGGTCGCCTAGTCCGGCTCATCCTTGGCGTTCGCCACTTCGGAGAAGCCGTTACCGAATGGGTTGTAACATCGGACCGCGGCAGCACTATCGTCGGATCGATTGGCGGAATTACCGCCGTGATCGTACTACTAATCGGCTTGCCCCGGGCAAGGCCTTATATTGTTGGCTGGAGTCTAGTTAGTGTGCTAGCCAACTGGTCGAAGGCACGAGGCTGGCGGATTATTGGCGCCTTGGGGTTCCTGGATGACCTAGGCGGATTTCTGATTGCAGTTGGAGGCTTTGTTGTTCTGATCAAGTTCGCCACGACGGAACGATATACGCTTTGGGCCACGTTGCTGGTGCTGATTGCACTGCCACTTGGTCCGGCCGCAATGGACTTTGTCGATGGATGGCGGCGCGCGCTCAAGGGCAGTTCGAGCGAGAGTGAGCCGGAAGAAAGGCCATTACTCCTTCAAAGCTTTGGAATTGGCGTGTCGCTGAGTGCGCTCTGGACGACTATAGCTCTGGTGCTAGGTCGTTTCGCGGACCCTTCCGCTTCGCTCCACCTGTCTTATCAAATCCTGTCATCCAATGTCGTATTCGACAGCTTGACGGTCACCTTGACGTTTATGCTATTCGCGTTGGTCGAGGAATCCAGGCTTAGTATCGCGGCGGCAATTCTCATCAACGTCGTAGTCTCCGCGTTTTTCGCTTGCGCGTCGCTGCGGCTCGGGCTGTACGGCACGCCAGTCCAGCTTAGCGTCCGTCAACTATTTCATGTGCTGGTTGCAAGATCTCCTGATGGAAGTCGTTTTCAACTTAGCTCCTATTTTTTTCTGATGCACACGACCTTCCTGCCGATCACGATCTTCTTCTCGCTGATCTTTCTGTGCTGGATTGCTAAAACGATGCTTCAAATCTCGCTTTGGATCATGAAGCGCGGTGCGGATGAGACAGTAAATCCGCTTAAGATGTGTGCGGCCCTTTGTGCGGTTTTTGTTGCCTTGTTTGCAGGTATGGTCAGTCTTGCCGGGGAACTAGGCGATCGCGCCAAATCCTATGAGCAGGACCATCACAAAGACGTCAGACCGGCCGTCATATACTTCGCTCCAGGCAAAACTGAGACGTGTTCCGTTCTTCCTGAGACCTCGGCTCCCCAAATAGACGCGTGGGCCTGAGTCACCTACATAATTTGGATCCTACGCGGCGGCTTCGCGATACTGGTCCTATCCTCATGAAACGATTCGCGCAAACCGTGATGCTGAAGGACGATCCGGAAATTATCCGGCGCTACGACGAATACCACGCTCATCCATGGCCGCAGGTTGTCGAAGGGACACGGGCGTGCGGAGTGGAACGCCTGTATATATATCGTTTTGGACGTCTACTGTTCATGTATGTGGAGGTGCCGGATGACTTCGATCCGGTACATGACATGCCTCGCTACATGTCCACACCGGAAGCCCGCGAATGGGATGAACTGATGCGCAGCTTTCAGGAGCCTGTGGAGGGCGGCAAACTAGGCGAGACCTGGGTGCAGATGACCGAGGTCTACGCGCTAGAGCCGTTAAAGGAGTGACGCGGCGAAAAGGGAGTGAACTAGGATCAGAAGAGTGGAGAGCGAACGAGACGCCCATCCAGCCCCAGTTCCCTTCCCTATGTCTACGCACGGAATAGGCGGCGAGCGGGGAAACGCCAGTTTATCCCAGCAAGCCTTCCATCGAATCCGCGACAAGATTCTGAGGGGCGAATTTTCTCCCGGTTCTATACTTTCCCGGCGCAAGCTCGGCGAAGAATTCGGCATGAGTTTTCTGCCGATCACGGAAGCTCTGGGGCGGCTGGAACGTGACGGCCTGGTAGAGAGCAAGCCGCGGGCCGGCACGCGTGTCCGCATTCCGAGCGCCCGGGATGTGCGCGAGCACTGCATTCTACGGGAGGCGCTCGAAAGTCAATCGGCGCGGCTGTTTTCGGAAGAGGCAACGCGGGACGAACGTCTGGAATTAATGCGAATGGCCAAGCGGTTGGACGAACGCTTCGCGCAAAGCGAAGACAACACGGATGCGGATTTCCTGTTTGAGCTGCACACCATGCACGTGCAGTTTCACACGCGCATTGCGGAGTACACGCATTGCAAGGCGTTGTGTGACGCGATCGAGAAGAACCAGATTCTGATTTTCAACTGGTTCTATGACTCATCGGCGAAACAAAGCTCCGCCATACCATCGGTTTTTCATAGCGCCCTGGCCGAAGCGATCTGCGGCGACGATCCCGAGACGGCCGATAAGGCGATGCGCCAGCACGTGCGGTGGGGGGTGTCAGCCGTCGTCGAGCACTTTGAATCGCTCACGATCGCGGACAACCTGTGGCGGCACAAGCGAGGCAAACAGGCTTAGAGTAACTGGTGAGCTCGCATCACGCCCTGCACATGAGTCAGATCGCGGCGCATGGCTGCGATTAGCTCCTGTTTCGGAATACCCAGCGTGTGATCACCGTTCTCCGCGCCGCCAAGTCCGGGGTATTCAAAATGGAGCTGCACCGGGCCCGAAAAGCGATTCGCCTTCACAATGGCGAAGAATCCTGACAGGTTGACCATGCCCTGACCGGTTGCGCACCAATGCGGAACCCAGGCTCCTTCGAGGCTCAATGACTTATCGAACGGATCATGATGGGTGGTGCCGCGCTCATTCTGGGCCCATTTGAAATCCTTGAGCGCAATCCCGCTCATACAGTTTTTGACAAGCCGCGAACTATCGATCCATCCGCCATATCCGCCTTCTACTGTCGCGTGGCCGATGTCATAGTTGATGCCAATCCAGCGCGGATCAAGTCCCTGGAGTGTCGTCCAAAGATCCCAGATGGGCGCGCCGACGAGCCCCGGTCCGGAATGCGTATGGTACATACCGCAGATTTGATGTTCCCTATTCAAATCGGCAAGTGCCTTCATGCGCGGTCTTAATGCGTCGAGCTGCTCCGCGATTCCTTTGTCCGGCTGGTACGTGAGGCCGCCCCATCGATAATGTCGAATGCCCAGCCGATTGGCGGTTTTTAGGACAGCTGCGGCATAAGGCGTGGCAGCATCTGTAATTTCCGTAGTAATCATCGGCACTTCCAGGCTCGCGCGGTGAACCGCTTCGACCGCCGCCGGAAGTTCGGACTCCACCCGTTCCGGGGCCACATGACCGCCCTTGCGAACCGTGAGGTCAACGCCATCGAACCCAAGATCTTTGGCGATGTCGGCCGCTTCCTTCACTCCGGTCCACTGGAAATGTTTGGAAAAGACGCAAATCTTCAAATTTCCCGGCAAATCCGTGATCTCTTTATCCCGCGAGAACGCAGGCAGTGCGCCAGCGCCCGCCACGTTCCGGAGCAATTTCCGCCGCGACATTATACTGTCCGAAGACTGGTCCATCATCTCATTAATATCCACAGCCGACCGCTAGAATTGATATATCATATTGCGTCCGATTCAAGATTAGTTTAGAGGAAGCCTAATTGAAATGAATCTGATGAATAAAGTCTGCCTGATTACCGGTGGCACTAGCGGGATCGGCGCTGCCACGGCGTTGGCCCTTGCCGAGGGAGGCGCTGACATCGCCGTGGTGGGCTTGAGCGGGTGCGCGAAAGCCGGCGAACTGAAACAGAAAGTAACTTCACTCGGGCGAAGATTTTACTGCACCAGGGGCGATATGGCGCGGCCGGAGGATTGCCGCCGCTTCGTTGACGAAGCTGAACACGAACTCGGTGGGGCAGACGTGCTGGTACACAGTGCGGGCGGCCTGTTTCCCGCGGGATTTCTCGAAGTGGACCCCACCGATTGGTACAGAGCATTCGACGTTCACGTCCATGCGGCTTTTCATCTGTGCCGCGCTGTCACGCCTGCGATGAGGAAGAAGGAGGGCGGTGCGATTGTACTCATCTCCTCAGCCGCAGGTCTGCGAGGCTGCAAGGCTGCGACCGCATACGGCGTGGTGAAAGGCGCAATCCCGCAATTCGTTCGCGCGGTGGCGCGGGAACTCGCCGATTTCAATATTCGCGCGAACGCAGTAGCACCGGGAGTGATCCGAACGCCGCTGCAAGACGGGCTTACCGCCGAACAAGTGGCGAACAATCTGAAGAATCGAATACCGCTCCATCGCGAGGGAACGGCTCAGGATGTCGCCCAGGCGATCGTTCTTCTCATTACAAACGAATTCATTACCGGCGAGACGCTTACCATCGACGGTGGCATGACAATGCGAATTGTGTAGGCCGATAACAGACTTTCCTATTTGTTGCTGGCTACCTCCGATCGGGTATAGTCGTACGCGTCCATGGCGATAGTAATATCCTTCTTCGGTGAAAAAACTATCGTGTGGGCGGCATAGTACGGGCCGTCCGGTAAGGTCGAGTAGTTGATGGTGATTCGCACAGGCTTCTCATCGAGATCCGTCCGAATCTCGATTTGCACGGGCCGGTGATTGACGACGCTCCATATTAGAGTGAACGAGTCGGAGGACCTCTTAACGCCGGTTTCAACGAACTTAAGGTCGGCATTCGGCTCAGAGCCTGTTCGTGAGATCGAGGCCTTCTTGAGGACTGCACGCATCGAGTCGGACCCAGGCGAGTAGTCCTGAAGAAGACTCTTCAAATGTTCAACCTCGTTTTTCATTTCTTCTTTCTTACTTTCGATCTTCTTTTGGATCATTCCGCCGCGCAATCCTCGGCCGCGAGATGATTCGGCCGGACGCGCCAGAGTTTCTAACGGAACCGTTTCCATTTTTCCGTTGACGTACCGCACCAGGTCTACCCTGGCTCCTCTGGACTTGCCCTTTACCTCAATTTCTGTCCGGCGCTTGTGGCTGTAATGCTTCAACGCTTCGGCGTTCTCTTTCATCTGTTGGCCGATGCCGTGCGTGGCCTCTGGAACTCCCGCGATCGCAACGGCCGCAGCTATAGTCAACATGCAAACGGCGCTTCGTCTCACCCAAATGCTTCTCATCGGATTCTTCCTTCCAGGAACTCGAGCATCGCGGCACGCTCGTCCGGGTCGAGTGTGCCGTTATGATTCCTGTCAAAGCGCGGAACTAAGGAACGTAACCGCGTGATGACGTTGCGGCTCAGCCCGGCGGGCGAGCCGCCGTCACTCAGAAGCTGATCTATGCGGCTCAGGATGAACTCTCGGCGAAAACGAGGCACATCCTCTGGCCGCGGCAACACAACCTGAAGAAATAGGAATGCCATTTCATCCGTGGTCTGTTCGCCAAAGCTAACCCGTTTGGGTGGATGGGAGGGGTTGTGCGGGTTTGCCGCCGAATTGTCGTAGACGTATCGCATCTCGATCCGTGTGCCTTTCGGCAAGTGGACGGCCGCAGCGTAGCGATATTGACCTTGCCAGTTGAAGTCCCAATCCCGGATCCAAATGAGAGATTGCGTTTTCCCATCAGGAAATCGCGCATTCACCTTCATCTCTCGACACAGCAGGTGCGCGTGCGGTGTAATTCCAATCAAATCCACGTCTTCCGGCACCGAGAGCCAGTCGGTTACTTCCTGATGGGCACCACCGGGAGCCAAGTCAATCTGGTGAGTACCCGCAATCAGGTTGGCCAGACCTCGTTTGGGTGCATCGCCGAACGTAAGTCCGATTGAGGATTGATCGGTTTCCGGCTTACCCGAGGGATGATAGTGAATCTGGATAACCAGATCAGCTCCCTTTCTTACCGTCTGCCCTATACCTTGGGGCAGCGGCCGTGGAGTTGCACCGGGGGCCCATCCACCGAGACCGCCGGATGGCTCTATCTGCGGACCGCCGAAACAGGAATAACCCGGCTCCGGACTGGCCCCATCGAGTCGGCGCGCTTCACCGCTTGCATCGAGAAAGAACAAGGCATGGTGCACGATTCCCGGATTTCCGGGGTGGAACTCTACGGTTTTTACGTACCGGTCATCCGTGAAATGAAGAGGAATCACAAAGCACTGGAATACATCACGACCGTCGCCCTCGATATGAAACGGTTGGGGCATGCTGAATACGACGTCCGGTTTACCTGCCTGCCATCCGGAAGCAAATTGAGGAGGAGTGGGTTTGTGTTGTGGGTCACCTTCCGGAGCCCCATTGCGGGCCCATTCGCCAATAATCGCAATCTGGGTATCGGTCAGACGCCGCTCGTCCTCGAAACGCGGGCGCCCCGGCTCCGCTTTCCAAGGCGGCATGTAATGTTTCGCTGTGACGATTGCGATTAGTTTCGCCCGTTTGGCAGCATCACGATAGGTGAGCAGCGAAAATGGCGCCACCTCCCCCGGCCGGTGACAGACGGCACAATTTTGATACAGAATTGGCGCGATGTCCCTATTAAAGTTAGGGACGGCAGGAAGCGCGTGCACGGACAGCAGTAACACGGAGCCTGCGGCAACAGCAAGTTTCAATGGAGCTTTCATTTCTTTTCGGGGATGGCGCAACCGATCGATTTGCTGAATGGGATGGGCACCGGTTTTCCATCCAGAAGGGCATCCAGGGCGTCACGGAGATCGTGTATGGTTGCTTCCGCCTTCTGCCTGCCAATGTCTTCGACCCGGTTATCGATGCGACCGCGATAGAGCACGTTGCCCTCTGACGAAAGTACGACGGCTTCCGGCGTGATCGTAGCGCCCGTCAGCCGAACTAAGATCTGGCTTGGGTCGAGAAGCAGGGGAAAATTGTAGTGATACTGCTTTGAATATGCGGCCATCACTGCGGAGAGCGAGTTCGGATCGGCTTGTACGGCGTAGAAACACACTCGCCGTTTGGCGTAGGAACTCTGGATGCGGTTCATTTCCGGGACATAGCTATTGGTCAGAGGGCAATCGTTGGTAACGAAGAAAAGTACGATGAGTTTGTGGGCCCTCCATTCCGCGGGAATGTGAACGCTTCCTTCCGTATCGCGCAACTGGAATTCGTGGACTGCAGCAGAGGCACCAGCTACGGACAACCACAACAATGACGCAGAGGCTATTGCGCTCAGACCCATCTTCATGTCGTAGTTCCATATTTACTGCGTCTTTCGTTTGTGGGGGTAAGAGTTTGTCGGCGGCGTGCAAAGAATTGTCAGAAGCTTCAAGATCTGGCCATTTGATATCGGACTGGATGGATTGCCATCCAGTCCTCGCGTGCTTATCGCCTGTAGCGCGCAGAATGCACAAACGTTCGGGAATTTCCGTTTCTCCCGGTAATTGTATTTGTTACGATGCCACCGCTTCTGGAGATTGAATCCGTTCGTTTTGCTCCGTTGAATCCGCTATAGCTTCGAGTGTTGGTATAAGCACTGGTTCCCCAGGCCCGGTTGTCCTGATAGGTGGCCGTCCTACCGTTCGCTCCGGTAACGGTGGTATTGCGCGAATAGCTCCCGGGGCCTTGCGTGATGGTCGTAGCGACAGATTGAGCCGAGGCTGTGAGCGCCACGGTCATGCCGATAACGGGCGCGACCAGGAACGAGGTCTTCCAGATCATTCGTTTTTGCATTGCAGTGTTCTCCTTTTGTGTTCTTTCTTTTAAATCAATGGACATTGCGTCCTATTACATGGATGCGACAGATCCCCAGGAGACCAAATAGATATGTCGGGTGTGAGTAAAGATTTGTCCGGTGCGCAGGAAGCCCGCGAACACGACAAAACTTTACCGTGCGGCGACATATTCTGCATGAGCAAGGTAGACTTCGACTCGATCATGAGGATGCCATGAAGACATGTCTGTTTACCTTAGTAACCATCGCGCTGTGCGCCATTTCTTTACTCGCGCGAGAAGAATTTAGGACGGTGGCCGAATTCGTCAGGACCGATCGGGGATTCGTTCGTGGCCAAACCAATGGCAGCGTGGACGAATTTCTTGGCATACCCTATGCCGCTCCACCGACGGGCGATCGTCGCTGGAAAGCTCCGGATCCAGCTCAACGGTGGACTGGAGTACGGGATGCGACCCAACCGGGTAGTGAGTGCACGCAGCTTATCCACGCGAGACTTGGGAACCAGTTAATCGCGGGTAGTGAGGACTGTTTATTCCTGAACGTCTATCGTCCCTCGAACACTAAGCCGAGGCAATTACTGCCCGTGCTGATTTTCATTCACGGCGGCAGCAATCTAAAAAAATCCGGCAATGACTATGATCCGAGCGAGATGGTCGCGAAAACTGGAATCATCGCCGTCACGATCAATTACCGTCTGAATGTGTTTGGATTTCTCGCGCTCCCTTCCCTGGACGCCGAGGCCGGAAACCCTTCGTCGGGTAATTTCGGCTTGATGGATCAGCAAGCAGCGATGCAATGGGTTCGCGCCAATATCCTGGCGTTTGGCGGTGACCCTTTTAATGTGACGATTGCCGGGGAGTCAGCCGGCGGTATCGATGTGTGCGCGAACCTGGTCTCTCCGCCTGCGGCCGGACTATTCAACAAAGCCATCATGGAGAGCACGTATTGTCCAGTAGCCAGCCATGACGAAGCATTGACCGTGAGCAATTCGGTCGCTAGCGCGTTGAACTGCACCAATAAAGAAACAGCGGCGACCTGCTTGCGAACCAGAGAGGCTGACGATGTGCTGAAAGCTGCGGAGCCATTGTCTGGCGCACCGGGAGGAGGAACGGGATTCAATGCCAGCCCGAATTCCGGTAATGACATACTCCCGCTCGAGCCGTTAGGGGCGCTTCGATCCGGCCAATGGAACTGGTCTCCCGTCCTCTTAGGCTCGAATCATGACGAGGCAGCGCTCGTCGTAATGCCCGCCTTACTAGCAAGGGGCGTCAAATTGCCACTGAGTGTCCAGGCTTATCAATTCATCATCGCCAACCAGTTCGGCTCGTCTGCGCCCGCAGTCCTAAGCGAATACCCGGCTAATCACTATCGCAACCCTTTCTTCGCCTACGCAGATCTGGCGACGGATAGATCACCGTTGGGGTGCCCGGTTTCGGGGCTATCGGAGTCGTTCTCAGCTTTGACCCCAGCGTTTCGGTACGAGTTTAATGATTCCAACGCTCCGATCGGGAGCAAAGGCCCTGGCCTCCCGAACGTTTCTCTTGGCGCGTACCACGGCAGCGAGTTGCAGTATCTCTTCAAGATGACCCAACTGCCGGGACCGCAAACCGACGCGCAACGTCAACTCTCAAATCAGATGATTCGGTATTGGGCGAATTTCGTGAAGACAGGGGATCCGAACGGCCCTGGGCTCATCGATTGGCCGCGCTACGACGCGAACGCGCATCAGCTACTTTCGCTTAGGCCCGGCGCCACTACTGTGATCGACGATTTCGATACAGATCATCACTGCGCATTTTGGGCCGCCAGGTCGAACTTCAGGACGAGCGGCTCACCTGAAGAGTAATCCGCACTTCCAGGCCACCAGCTACGCGATTCATCGCGCTTACTGAGCCGCCATGAAGAGTCACGATCTGCCGAGTGATGGCAAGCCCAAGGCCCGCGCCACCGTTGCGTCGATCACGCGCCGCGTCTACTCTATAAAAGGGCTCGAAGACGTGATCGAGGGCATCCGCCGGAACCCCTGGACCTTGATCCTCGATCACGAGATCCGCCGTTCCGGCGCTGTCACTGCGAAGCAGGCGGATCAGCACCTGTCCATTTGGAACGGTATATTTCACCGCATTACGAACGACATTTTCGATTGCGCTCCGAAGCAGATCAAACGTGCCGCGTGTAGAGCACGGGTCGCATTCGACAAGACGCACGCTCCGATTCATGTTGATGGCTTCAAAGTCGGCATCCGCCGCAACTTCTTGCAGCAAAGCTTTCAGATCGATCGATTCCGTGGGCGCCGGTTGGTCCAGGCTCTCCAAACGCGAGAGTGTTAACAGTTGCGAAATCAATGCATTGAGGCGCTCCACTTCGACTTCCATGCGAGCCAGGGATGTGGGCGCATCGCCTTCCTGTTGACGCCGGATGAGGCCGAGCGCCAAACTGAGACGCGTAATCGGCGATCGCAATTCGTGCGACACATCCGCGATCAGCCGCTGCTGCGCTTCGAGCAGACTTTCGATACGAGACGCCATTCGGTTAAAATCTCCGGCCAAGGCACCGATCTCGTCCTTCCGCTCTAACACGCTTGGCAAAATAATGCGCGCCTTCAGATCGCCGCCAGAAAATCTGCCGGCCGCAGCACGCAGATGCACGACGGGGGAAGTAATGTGCCGGGCCAGCAAGTAGCAGAGTAAGCCCCCGGTGAGAATAGATAAGAAGATAAAGGCCCGGTACCAGAAACCACTCGCCTGGCGGCCGGGTACACTCGCGACAAATGTATAGGACTCGCCATCGCGGCCACTCAGTTTGAATCCTGCAAGATGAGCGCCCGGAAGAAACATCAATTCGTCTCGGGAATAGGGAGATGGATCGGCCGCGAATCGGTTTCCTTTCAATTCCCGTTCGGAGGAATCATAAAGCAGCTCCCTGGAGTCCCGTGTCACGCGCCAACAATTCCAAGTAACGTTCCAGTCCGGCGGACCCTGCGCGTTCGTAAGAATCGACGGCACCGCGTCCGGCGAACAAGATTGCCCCTCGTCCTACACGCGGCCAACCGAACGGAACCTGATCGGGATTGGTCACCACGTATCCGGCAACAACCGCAGCGACGAGAATGGCGTTCGCCGCGCAGAACCACAGAAACATCCGCAGGAACAGGCTCTTCATGGGCCTTGCGTGGCAGTTTCAGGAAGCGGATAGACGTAGCCGGCGTTGCGCACAGCACGTATTCGATCCCTCCCATCGGGCTGAGGGCCCAGCTTTTTCCTAAGGCTGCTCACGTGATTATCGATGCTGCGATCGAAAACCGAAAATTCGCGATCGAGGACCTCGCGGAAAAGTTCATCGCGGCCGATGACTCGCCCGGCGGACCGCAGGAAAGTGCGGAGCAGATCGAACTCAGCAGCAGTCAAATCGACAAGGCATCCGCCGCGCCTGACCGTGCGGGCCCGGCCGTCAACGACAATGTCGGCCATAGTGACAATATCGCCAGCCTCATCGGCTTTCAAAGCGCCAGGCGCAGTGCGTCGCAGAATTGCTTGTACTCTGGCGACAAGCTCCTGTGGGTCGAATGGTTTTGGGAGGTAATCGTCCGCTCCGGCCTGCAGACCAACGACGCGGTCGACGGCATCGCCGCGTGCCGTCAGCATCAGGACCGGAAGCTGTGAGGCCTTTCGTAACCGCCGCAGGAGCTCGAAACCATTGATCCGGGGCAACATTACATCGAGAATTACCAGCAGGCAATTTCCCTGAAGAGCTCTCTTTAATCCAGTGTCGCCGTCGTGGCATACTTCAACGGCGAATCCCTCGGGCGCCAAATACTCAGCGAGCATTTCCGTCATTTCCACATCGTCGTCAATGACCAATATGTTCGCGCGATTCTCAGCCCTCATCGCATCTTACGATTCCAAACAATTGTCCTGGGGCGGCCCTATTGGCGTGGCCAGGGATTCTGCCCGGACCATACGATTTTCCCACTTCGTTCTGTTTCCTAGCGCCAGAAGCCGGCTACGAAAACGTAGGAGCGCCTGGCCGGCACATATTCCCAACGAGGCGGGATCCAAACCGCCCCGACGCGAGGCGGACGGGCGTCCATATGTACGTGTGCCCGTCCCAGCGGTAATAGCCGCCAACCCACACATAACCTGGGCCGGGAGCCCGAACAACTCGCTCCACAACCGGCCGGGGTGGGACCACACGTACGAACACAACTGCGGCACCCGCCGAGATGGGCAAGCAGAGAGCGAACGCGATGCTCGAGAGCACCAGATCGAACAACCGTTTCAACATGATGGAAGCTCCTAGAGCTTCATCATCGGGTGGAACGGCTTGGATGGAGGAATAGATATGTCACGCGAAGGTAAAGTATTGTCGGCCGAAGAGGGCCGACGGCGGCTATAAATTGGCCGCCGCGTTGCACTGAGCATCGACCAATCACCGTGGCGCTGCTCGACATGGACCCGGAGTGGATTACCAGCGAACTCCAAAACTCAATGGCAGGAATGTGCCTTTGACGTCGCTGCTCAGCACGTCGTAGTATCTGATTTCGGCAAAGAATTTTGCACTGCTCTCGCCGAGACGATAAGTGACGCCGCCTCCGATATCCCAGCCGCCCTTGGTCGTGGAATTACTTCGATAGATTACGTCAGCATACACAGGGCCTGTGTAGCAGATGAATGTCCAGGGATCGCAGATCACTCCCGGCACGACACCCGGCCGAGTCAGATTCACGGTGCGCGTGAAGACCCCATATCCGCCCAAAACGTAGCCGCCCAGTTTGCCGCTGCCTTCAAAATTGAAGACTGGATTGGCACTGAAGCCCCACATGTGCGCATAGCCGTTAGGAGCTCCCGCCCCCTGGAGGGCCTTGTCGCTCAAATTGAAGCCGTTAAAGATGTAATCCACCTCAATGCCGAAATGTTTGGATAGGTTCAGCCCGGCGCCGGTTGTAAAATTGTAGCCCGTGTTTACACGGTCCGACGCATCTCCAAGAGGGAACGAAACGCCCCCACCCACATTGGCATTCCATTTATGGAAGTCCTGAGCTATCAAGGAGCTGCAGGACAGTAGGCATAAGAAAGACAACTGTTTCATGGCGTTAATGATGCATTTGTTCTCCCCGCCGGTCCATTAATTTCGCTCATTGCCACAACAGAAAATGCACCCGGTGTCGATGCCGGTTGCTCAAAAAAGCTTGTTGGATTGTTGGATTTAGCCGTTTGGTCGCTCGCTCGATATGGCGTGTGAGGAAGGCGAAGAGAAAATACATCCTTTTGAACCCAGCGGACATCTATACCGCGGCTTGCACGCGATTGAATCATTTGTAGGTCGGGAAGGGGATTATGACGAGAATCACATTGGCGTTCATTTTTGCCGCGTTTCTTGGAAGTGAGGTAATTTGCGCGGCAGACAAGGAGGTTTCCACGTTCCCGGCATACGTGGATTCGGATATATGCGCGCGGCTCATGCTCGGGCCAATTACCTCTGATCGCATGGAGTGCAGTCAGAAAACTCACAAGGACGGCGCTGGGCCGGTGCTCGTCCGCCTCAGTAACAACATGGTCCTCAATGTCAATAAGGACAAGATGATCAATAAACTTGTTGGGCAACTGGCGAATGTCTCAGGGGAGCTCAAAGTGAAGTCGGGCGAAGTAAAATTGCAGGCTGTAACTCCAATTGAAGCCAGTTCGATTCCCGCCGGAGATCCAGGCCGAAAGCTACTTGACGTGCGAACCTACCGGACTAAAGACGCTCCACAGACCTACGAAAAAATCCGCCATGAGCTCGCCATGATGCCTTACATTAGCGAATTCGATTTTATCTCGTTTGCCATGCTCGGAGATACTGTGATCCTGAGCGGCTGGACAGTTCGCGAGACCAATCGCAGCGACGCTCAAAACATCATCAAAAACATTGAGGGTGTAGGAACAATCGTAAACAACATCGACGTCTTGCCGCTGGGTAGCTTCGATATGCAAATCCGCGCGGGGGCCCGGGCAGCTCTGGCGGCCAACCTATCGCGATATTTCTGGGGCAGCGGATCCGATATCAAGATCATTGTCAAGAACGGTGACATCATCCTGCTAGGAACCGTCACCAACCAAGGCGATAAGGACATCGCCGGCATTCGATGTAACCAGGTACCGGGGGCTTTTCATATCTTCAATTTGCTGAGAGTCCAAAGCAGCAGCGGAAAAAAGAAGGGCTGAGTGAGCTTAGACATGACGAACAAACAATTCCAGACACTTTTTTGCCGGATCGCTATTGCACTGCCCCTTGTGTTCAGCGTGAGCTGCGCACGTCAAGCGCAAGCGCCAAGCAGCGAGACGGCTAGCAGTTCTTCCGCCGGCGGCCAGGCCGGGAGCGAGCAGATCGTGCTCAGGAAAATGCCTGCCGGGAAAGAATTCTCCGGATTTCTGAAAGACTACTCAAACCTTAAACCCAACCCGAACCTTGATTTAAATGCGCTGACCTTCGTCAGGGCGGATGAGCAGAAGAATCTGCACAAATACATTGCCATGATCGTCGATCCGGTAGAGGTGTATCTCGCGTCCGACGCAGATGAAGCCAAGCTTCCGGACAAGGCACGCGGAGTGGGAGCCCGCTATTTCCATAGGGCTCTGGTCGACGCTGTCTCCAGCGCATTTCCGGTAGCGGATCAGCCCGGCCCGCTGGTACTACGCCTCCGCGCAGCCCTTATTGGAGTTGATGTGGGCGGAGAGATTGCGGCCGGAGATAAATCGGCGGCCTCGGAAGGCGCACTCGATCATGCCATCAACATAGGGAAGGTCGGCGTTGAAATGGAACTGGTCGATTCCAATACTGGCGAACAGATCGCAGCCATGGTAGACCGCGAGAACCTGGGCGCAGGTGCTGAGATCGGCAATGTTAACTTTTCGAGACAAGAAAAGTGGGCGGCCGCATATGAGGCTTTTAATGGCTGGGCACGACATGTACGCGATTTCCTGGATTCGGCACAGGAACTGTCCGCCGACGACGCCAAGAGAGCGGATCAATCGTATCAGCCCTATTAGCGACGGTGTCGCCAAACGGTAAATCTCAATAGATTTGCGGTCGCGGCGACACGTCAAAAAAAATCTTTCATTCCTCTTCGACGATCCAAAGGGATGAGAAGACAGGCAATAGTAGCTTTACTGAGCGTGGCCTTGATGGGGCAGAATTGCTTCGCCCAGGCTGCGCCTCTGCAGCCGGACCAGTCACCATCCAGACGGTTTCGCCGCTAGCTCACAGACGGTCCAGCTTCAAAAGAAAGTAGATCGACCAGTTGGAAAGCAGAGTCATACTCTGTGCTGGCACACGGCGAAAGAGGGATTTTGTATGCGTATTGGAAGTACTGCGATTACCGTGATGTCCCTGCTGTTTGGGGCCTTACTTGTGGGACAGCCAACCCCGGACGCGAAGCAGGAGAAGATCGCTGCGCTCAAAGAATCACTCGCCAAGAATCAGGTGCAGCTCAAGCAGTACGCATGGACGGAAAATACGCAAATCGCCCTAAAGGGTGAGGTAAAGAAGCAAGAACAGAAGCAATGTCAATACGGGCCCGATGGCAAGGTGCAAAAGACCCCCATGGAGGCGGCAGCCCAGCCGCAGCAGCAAGAAGGAGGCGGGCGGCGCGGCGGCCGTTTGAAGAAGCAAGTTGTCGAAAAGAAGGTGGGAGAAACGAAGGACTACATGGGGCGCGTAGCCGCACTGGTCCATGAATATGTCCCGCCGGATCCGCAGAAAATTCAGGCGGCGCAGACAGCCGGGAATGTTGCCGCTACCCCAGCCCAGCCAGTAAGCAGCATTGCCATCAAGAATTACCTGAAGCAGGGCGATATGCTCACGATCGGATTTGATACGGTCGCGAAGAAAATCGTCACTTACAACGTCGATTCTTATTTGGATAGTCCAAAAGACGATGCCGTGAAGCTAGCGGTGAACTTCGCCAGTCTTCCAGATGGAACGAACCATGTTCAAAGGAGCGTGTTGGACGCGACTGGGAAGAAGATCGAAGTGACGGTGACGAATTCAGATTACAAGAAATTGGTCCCGTGATTCAGTTTGGTCATTAGTCGCTCGGGCTTGGGTTCTTTCCAGGCTTCTTGCGACCCGCTGCCCGTACGGTCCCCACCCTTGGCCCCATTCCTGGGGCTTGTCGTGCCATTGATCGAGACCCGCCGACATGGCCGCTTTGGCGAAGCCCCACGGGTTTGTCAAGCCTCGCAGGTACAGATCGGTTCTTTCGCGTTGGGTCAGGGGCTGAAAATCAGCCGCGGTCCGCGAGCCGGCCATATTCAAGTAGTTCTCAAACTCACTTATGGCCTTTTGAACAGCGGACTGCTGCGCCTCAGCAGCAATCGGAATAAGAAAACAGCAGCAAAAAAAAAGCGTTTCCCCTTGTACTCGCATTCCAACCCTAGGATGCTTGCCCTTGCCGTTAGAGGATACTCGAGATCTGCGTGGTTCTTTTTTTGGCTGATTGCGGGTTGCACCTGTACGTGGTCCCAGCAGCCGAATCCGCGCCCTAAAATTGCCGTGGCGTTACAGGGAGGCGGAGCGAAAGGCCTGGCGCACATTGGCGTCCTCCAATGGCTGGAAGACCACCACATACCCGTCGATTACGTTGCGGGAACAAGTATGGGCGGATTAGTCGGCGGGCTTTATGCAACTGGACATAGCCCGGCCGAAATTAAGCGCATCGTGACGGATATTTCCTGGCCCGAGGTGCTGTCGGGTAAAACGCCTTACAGCGATTTATCCTTCCGGCGCAAAGAAGACTTACGCGCATTTCCCAACGGTATGGAATTGGGGCTCAAGCAAGGGTTGCAGGCGCCGGGCGGATTGGTTTCAGGGCACGAAGTAAGGCTGGTGATCGATAGAAATGTACTGCCCTACTCCGACGGAAGAAGCTTCGATAAATTGCCAATCCCGTTCCGCTGCGTTGCGACCGACCTGGTCTCCGGAAAATCTGTCGTCTTTGAGAACGGCTCTCTAGCCGACGCCCTTCGGGCGACTATGTCCATTCCCGGAGTCTTTGCACCCGTACGGGAAGACGGCAAAATCCTTGCCGATGGAGGGCTGCTCAACAATCTCCCTACCGATGTTGCCAAGCAGATGGGAGCGGATATCGTCATCGGTGTGCATTTAAGCACGGGACCGACAGTTCCCGCGAATTTGAACTCCATGTTTCAGGTTGCCGGCGGATCTTCGGATGTGATGATTGACGCCAACGAACTTCGTGGGATGGAGCGGGCAGACATTTTGATCACCGTCAATTTGCCCGGCTTTACGACGCTGGACTTTTCTCGAGTTCAACAAATTATTCCCAAGGGATATGAGGCCGCAAACGAACGTTCAAGTGTACTGCAGCGACTGAGATTGAGTGACGAAGAGTGGAAGCAATATCTGATGCAGCGCGAATCCCGTTTAGTCAAGTCTGTACCCGCACCCCAGTTTGTCGAAGTAAAGGGCACCAGCGCGGATGTCGCAAGAGACATTCAGAAGGAATTGTCGCCGTTCGTAAATAAACCCATCGATATGCCAAGCTTGGAAGACGAGCTTACGCGACAAGTCGGCTTGGGCCGGCTGGACAGTCTCAGCTATAGTTTGATCGATCGCGGCGATAGGCAGGGTTTGTTGATAAGGGCCGATGAAAAGGGTTATGCGCCGCCATGGCTCAAGCCCGGCTTCACGGTGGATGGCCTGGATCCCGACAACGTTCAATTCACTTTCGGAGGCCGTATAACGTTTGCTGACGTTGGCGGGTATCGATCCGAAGTACGAACGGATTTCTCTGTCGGTTCGACATATTCAATCGGCACGGAGTACTACCATCCCTTGACGACGACCAGCCGCTGGTTTATTGCGCCGAGTGTGTATGCCAGCCGGTCTCCAGTGAATCTTTACGCGGACGATAATTTCCTGGCCCAATATAAACTGAACCAGGTCCACGGCGGACTCGACCTTGGCTACGCCCTTGATCGCTTCAGCGAGTTACGAGTTGGCTATCAAGCGGGATATCTGGAAACCAACAGATGGGTTGGAAGTCCATTGCTGCCTTCCGTCTCGGGAAGAACAGGTGTGACCCGGGCTCGCTATGCGATGGACCGCTTAGATTACCCGGTTGTCCCAAGACGCGGGATAACGCTTCTCGCAGAAGGAGGTTGGATAGACGCTCATCCGGGCGCGAAGAACGGATTCCCGTCTGCTGAACTGACGCTATCGGCTTTCCATCCGATCACCAAGCCAGCGTCTCTATACTTCACCGCTGCCGGTGGCACAACTTTTTCCCACGCGCAAACCGGCTTGCCGCTTTTCTCGCTCGGCGGGCCGTCTCGCTTGGCGGCCTACGGATTAAATCAGTTCCTGACAGACCAATACTTCTACTTCCGCGGCGGATATCTTCACCGCATCGGCAACGCACCTTCATTTCTAGGAGGGGGCGTGTTTCTCGATGTCCACTACGAAGTGGCGAAGCCCTATGGTCTACCGAGTGCCCCTACGCTTCCTAACGATGGGGTTTTTGGTTTGATCGTGGACACAGTCGTGGGCCCCGTTTTGGTGGGAGGCAGTATAGGAGAGTCGGGTCACCGCAAATGGTTTTTTCAGTTAGGACGAGTGTTCTAAGCAGCGCCCGGCCCTAAGATCCAGAGGCCGACGCGCCGCAAGAGAAGCTCTTTGGGAATTTGGCAAAGGCCTTGGCCACAGCCTTTTGAATCCGTTCCTCCAGGCGAGCGGGGTCGCCGAAGTTATCGCTGCATCGGGCTGTCCATAATGTTCGGTTTGATTTGCTATCTACAATCCCAAGCACGAGCGTACTCTTTTTGTACGTTTTTCCGGAAACGGTCGGACTCCCGGTGAGAGCCCACACCGCCACGTCACCGACCGTGGGATCATCCGTCTGGAGGCCTGCGCCGTTGCCGCCCATGAACCGTACCTCGACTTCAGCGCCTTTGTCTACCTCCGCTATATTCAACTCTTTCATCTGGACCGAAACGGCTTTTTTCATAATTGAATTTACCGTCGGATCCTCAATAAGGCCTCTAGAAGTCAAAACGCGGCCCACCGCAAGATGGTACGTCTTGACACATCCCTCCGGATTCAGATATAGCTTCGTCTTTACCTGGCCGCAGGCCGCGACGGCGCATGCAAACGCAGCAAATATCGATCGTGACAACATGATGGAGAATTACTTCACGAGGGGTATCGAGGAAGCGATTTCCAGGTCGATCAAGTTCTCCAACTGTATCTCCACTTGAAAGAACTTGGCGGCAACCGTCGGAGTCACTTCTTTTGACATACGATCAAAATATTTCTTACGAAGGTCGACACGTTTCTTCTGGTAATCCAGCAGCCGGTTCCCAAGATCCTTCGCCGTGGCATCGGACAAATTGTCCCAATTCTTTGCGTAATCCTTTATCACCTCCACACGGGCATCGCCGAGTGCGGACAATTCATTCTCATAGGTTCTCTGCAGGGGCCAAAATGTCTTCGCTTCTTGTTCACTCAGCGTAATGTTTTGGCGAATGATATCGACTTTCTGAGATTGCACATTCGAGCGCAGCAGGGCTATGTAGCCCTCAGGGACACCGTTCGTATTCGTCGCAGTTTGTGCTCCCGCTGTTGCGCAGAGTGTTACAAAACACAAAAAAAGTACTGTTCCAAGTTTCATCGTTCCTCGTTTCATGTACGTCCAAGGAGGCAGTAAGCCGCGACTCGCTGCCTTCCATAACCTTTACTATTCATCTCCTCTATTCCTTTCATTTACTAGTGGATGCGCCAGCCACAGTAGCTAGGCCTGCATTTGTAAGCCGCTTGTTCTCTTTCAACGAACACTGCAACACATAGCGCCGGGGTGCATCACCAATAAAATAAAATGGGTAACACGTGACCAACGTAATCGTGGGAACCGGCCTGTTATGCAGTATTCGAACATTATCTGGTGTAACTATCACGATGTTGTCGACCTCATAGACAGTGCTCCCACGCGCTGTGACCAGTTCCACGGCATCGCCCCGGTTAACATCCTTCAAGGCGCGAAAGAAGCCATCCCTATGGCCTGCAATGCCCAGGTTCCCTTTCTCCCCCACGCGTGCCGTTCCGACAATCCTGCCCACGCCACGGTTCAGCACGTCTTCATCGGTCCCATTGAATACCGGCACGTTGAGATGAATCCGGGGAATATTCAGGAGCGCTAGTGGAGGCTGAAAATGTTTTGCCAACGATTCCTGAAAAGCCCTGATCCTTTTTTCCGACCAGAGAGCAAAATCTGTATTGCCAACTACGAGAGGCGTATCCGGCACCGCCGAAGCGGGAGCAATGGCCTGGAAAGCCATCCGCCCCATCAAGGAACCGGCCGCGCCATACAGTCGAATCACGATGAACACAACCACGAGCGCAGCCCCGAATCCCATCAGCGGGTACTCAATTTTTCGCAATAGCGGCATTTTCGATGAAGGCTGAGGCTCCAGGCAGAACGTGGAGGACTCTTTTGGCTTACATTCTAATGCCTCCTGAGCGTAACTGGATTCAAACTTTTTGCTCGTCATGCCCTCCCATAGCTATGGGTATGTAGCTACCTGATAAACAAGGCTCGTTCGTTCCTTGATAGTAAGGTCGGTAATAGCACTGTTGCAAGTTGTAAATCACACCCCCGGAGCAGATACCGTCGCGCAGCCACCGGGCAACACCCCGACGCTTGATCCGATCCGCGGACCCTGCACGACCACACAGGTCGCGCCGTGGGAGGAGGACGCAGCAGCCACGGCAACTCCAACAAATAAATAATGAAGTGCTTGGCTACACCTAAACATGTAACGGTCTCTACAATTATGAGCGAACTGCCGCCATTGATGATTTCTTTTTTTTGAAACCTCCTGCACGGGTGCCGGGCAACTGTGCATTTATTTTAAAAATAAATCCGTCATAAGTGACGCGACATCCAAGTACCTGTTCGGAGGAGCAGCGCTTAAGAAGGGTCACCCCTGACCTCACCCACCCCTCAGTGACCCTTCCCAGCGCTGTATTCGGTAAGGCGGATAACGTAACGACTGCTAACGCCATCCCTGCCAGATCACTTGGTAGGTAACGGAGATTGACCCAATATCGGAGCCAATCCGGGTTGTAGCGCCTTTGAAGTAAGCGAACCGGAGCGCCTCCCGGCGGCGGAGGCCTATCCCGAATGTCGCTCCTAAGCGCGTATTTCCCTGAAAATCGGCGTGGATTGTGTTCCCTACATAGGTACGGCCCCCCATAAAGAACGTACCGTCGGCGGCAAGCCAGGTTCTATGCGGCAGCAAGCGCACTACGTGAGCTTGCATACTTCCCAATGGATCCTGGGTTCGAAAAGAGCCACCATAAAAGTTCGAGTTTCTTGTGTACAACCACGCGCCGAGAGCAACCTCAAAATCCCATTTCCCGACAAAATGAGAGATCCCCAATTCGGGTTTGAAGGCCCATCTATTCGTGCCCAAATTGATCAGCAAATTCGGGTCATACTGACCTGTGGGAGCGGTGGCAGTGAGACTAGCGCCAATAACGGTGCCCGGATGATATTCCGCGAATTCCTTCGGGTGCATGGCCGGCGCACCATGAATGTTCATGGCAAAACGGAACGTCGAATCGGCCAATCCCGAGCGATGCCGGGACTGCTGAATACCCATAATCGTGCCACTCACGTTAGCAGTCGCGTAAGGCAGCACGGCTAACACCTGGCCCGTTCTGCCAAACACACCTAGCGTCGAACCGAGCGCGATGGATGGAATGCCTGCCTTTACGTCTCCGTTCTCAACCGGCAGGCTCGGATCAAATAAGAGCCCCCCTGAATTATAGGAATAACTGATACTAAGGAAGTTCATTCCGACGGGCGCTGGGAAATACGCACGTGGTTGCAGTTCCTGGGCGAACAGTGCAATAGGAGCGAAAAATACCATTAGCGCCCGCGCTGTTACAGGAAGGCCCATCTTTTCGGCGGCCATCAGGCCTCGCGGGAGAATGCTTTGTACTCGGAAGCGGCGGGCGGAGAATCACTGCCAAGCTCCTGTCTGGTTTGCTGTTCTGTAGTCGGCGGCGAGGAGGGTTTTCGGAACCCGACAGATTTGTCGCGATCAAAATAGGTGATCTGCGAGGGTAAAGCTATGTTCGTACCGCTCGCCGCGATGATGTCCATGACCTGCAGCAGCAGACCTTCCTGCGCTTCCAAGAAGGCCGCATAATCGGTTATTTCGACATACGCGAAGATCTCAAGATTCAGAGAGGAGGGGCCGAAGCCGATCAGACGAATGCGAGCGGATTCACGCTCCACTCGGGGGTCGCGGCGCAACATCTGAGTAATCTGACTGAGCACGGATCGCATCTGCTCGGGCGAAGTATCATAGCGCAGTCCAAAGAGATGATGAAACCAATTTCTATCCCGCATCGAGTAATTCTCGAGATTCATTTGAGCAACCTTGGCATTCGGAATGGAAACGACTGTCCGGTTGAGCGTACGGACTCGTGTGGAGCCAAGACCGATGTCTTCTATCGTCCCGAGCTCGTCCGCAAGGTGGCAGAAATCGCCGACTCGAACCGCTTTGCGAGTAATGACCGTGATTCCGCCAAAGACGTTCTCCAGTGTTTTCTGGGCCGCCAGCGCTAAGGCGACTCCACCGATGCCGAGGCCCGTCAGCATGGCACTTACATTTATGCCGGCGCCGCGGAGGAGCAGGACGACAGCGAAGAAAACCACTAGAATCTTGAACAGCCGGCGTATGAGAGAGAGGATTGCAATCTGGTCCGTTGCATGCCTTCGGAGGAGTTGCCGGGATCTCAACTCCGACAAAATATCGCTGAGCCGGAGCAGCAGCCAACCGAAACCCACAACGGCGAGGACATTTGAAGCGCCAATCCAGACAGCCCGGCCCAAAAGGGAGATGGCTAGCTGCCCGAACAAGCGAATCGCCACAGCCAGGAACAACAAGCCCATCGGCCGCGTCAGGGAGTGAAGATAGCGATCGTCCTTCTGCCCGGTGATCCGGCGAACCGCCGGGCGCACCAGGCGTATGAGACCGCGGGTAACCAGGGAGGCCGAGACCAGGGCCAGAGCGACGGCCAGGATGATCGCGAGCCAACGCCACAGCGGAATGGAAAAGATCTTGATCTCCCGTAGGGTTCGGGGAATGAATCTCTCGATTCCCTGGAGCATCGAATTCTTGAAACGCGCGGGGGACATCCCGTAGAGTCTCGGACGAGAACAGCCAGATGGGAGCCGCGGAATTGCGTTGGATACGATCCAGCAGGATGTCCAGTCTTCCGAAATTCGTCAGTACAAATCCAGCGCGGTCGCGATTGAGTCGCAAGCCATCCTTCACATCCCCTTCCGGCGCTCGGGAAAGTTCGTCAATGTTTCCCGACAATCCGTGATTTAGTACTACTTGAAGCTGGCGGGCCAATTCCTCCTCCTGGGGAACTGTGACGCGCGCGTCAAGATACTGGACGGCTTGGGAATAGTCACCCCGCTCGGCGGCTTTTAGAAAACCGAGCACGCATCCACGGGGACTATCGCGACCGAACGGGTCCTGTTCTACAGGCTTTGTTGCGGGCGGCGTCGTGGGCGCCGTGACAGCCGGCAACTGCCCGAAGGCGGCTCGTGCCAGCAGCGAAAACGTCACGAGCGTTGCTAAACGGAACATCATTCGCTACCTTGCCACGGTCACTCAGAAGCGCTTTCTCTAGCTGTTATCCGACATGCACAGCGGCCGCTTCGGTGTCCTCTCTGCGGAACGATCCCCGTTTTCCGAGCTCCAGATAACTACGGGCATCGAGACGTCCGAAGATATGTATAAAGGAAGCGGCCAACCCGCTCCAGCCGGTCTGATGGCTGGCGCCTATGCCGGCGCCATTGTCACCATGAAAGTATTCGTAGAAAAGAGGATAATCCCGCCAGTGGGGATCATTCTGAAATTTCTCGGCGGCGCCGTGCACCGGTCTGTGTCCGGACGCATCGCGTAAGAAAATACTCGAGAGGCGCCTCCCAATCTCCGCAGCAACTTCGAACAGGTTCATCATGCACCCTGAACCGGTGGGACACTCGACCTTGAATGAGTCGCCGTAATACAGATAAAAGCTCAACAGCGCACGAATCAGAACGGCGTTCACCGGCATCCAGATCGGTCCACGCCAGTTTGAATTTCCCCCGAACATCCCGCTGTCGGACTCCGCCGGCAGATAAGATACCCGATACTCCTGGCCATGCACATTGAGTGCGTATGGATGATCGCGGTGATAGCGTGAGAGCGCCCGGATTCCGAACGGACTGAGAAATTCGTTCTCATCCAGCATATGGCCCAGGATGCGGCGAAGTCTTTCCGGGTTGACCACGGCCATAATTCCCCTGCCGCCATAACCCAACGCGTTCGGACCTGTGGGGTGGATAGTCTCCCGCAACTCCGGCATGCGCTGGAGCCGTTGGCCAGCATATGCCGTTAACCGGGGCACACGCTCACGCTGCCAGGGCTCGATCACCGTGGTCGCACAAAGCGGTAGTAAACCCACCATGGAACGCACTTTCAAGCGCTCGGCACGACCATCGGGCAAGCGCAGCACATCATAATAGAAACCGTCTTCCTCATCCCACATCCCGCCCTCGCCCACGCGATTTAACGCGTTGCCGATCCACAGAAAGTGGTCTATGAATTTCACGGCCAGGTCCTCGTAAATGGGATCGTCGGCGGCAATTTCGGTCGCAATCTCGAGCATGTTCTGACAAAACAGTGTCATCCAGGCTGTACCGTCAGCCTGTTCCAGATAGCCGCCAGTGGGAAGCGGGGCTGAGCGATCAAATACTCCGATATTGTCTAAACCCAGAAATCCGCCTTCGAATACATTCTTGCCAAAGCGGTCCTTGCGATTTACCCACCACGTGAAATTCGTGATCAACTTGCCGAACGACCGCTTGAGGAACTCCATGTCTCCTTGGCCCCGAAACGCCTGCTCCATTCGGTAAAGGAAGATCGTGGCCCAAGCGTGCACAGGTGGATTCACGTCGCTGAAATTCCACTCGTACGCGGGAATTTGTCCGCTGGGATGCAGATAGATCTCGCGCAGCATCAGATCGAGCTGGCTCTTCGCAAAATCGACGTCCACGGTCGAGAGAACGATCGTGTGAAAGGCCAGATCCCAGGCTGCGTACCACGGATACTCCCATTTATCGGGCATTGAAAGTACTTGATCGTTGAACATGTGCGACCAGTCGCGGTTCCGAACGTCCCGCTGGGAAGGCGAGAATGGACTGGCGCCATGTTCATCCAGCCACTTATTCAGATCGAAGAAATAGTGCTGTTTGCTCCACAGCATTCCAGCGAACGCTTGGCGCATCACGCCGGCCGCGTCCGCACTAACACGGGTGGGCGTAATAGAACGGTAGAAGTCGTCGGCCTCGCCGAGTCGGGATGCAAAAACGGCTGCGGCATTCTGAAACGGCGAGCGCCCCTTCTCCGGTGGGGCAACAGTCAACCTCAGCATCGTACTTACCGAGTCTTTGCCTTTCACCTGGAACCGGCAGTGAGCGGCTGCCTTCGTACCCGCTGAAGAATGGACGGCTTCCTGACGGCCGCCCACGACGTAATCGTTGATTCCGTCTTTCACGTACGCCGAGGCGTTCTGTCCTCCGAACAGCCGTTGGTTGTTTGTTTCGTTCTCCGTGAAGAGCAGCGGCACATCCCGATCGATGTAGAGCCAGCGGTCGCCCAGATCCGCATGGGAAGCCTGAATTATCCGGCCGCCAGAATTGTGTACCTCTCGCAGCGACGGCTTGGCAGGCGCCTCCCACCAGCTCCAGGTATTCCTGAACCAGAGCGTCGGAAGCAAATGCAGTTCCGCCGCCTCGGATCCTCGATTCACGATCGTGATCCGGACATATATATCCTCGGGCGCAGCCTTCGCATATTCGACAAAGACATCGAAATAACGATCGTCGTTGAAAACACCGGTGTCCAAGAGTTCGTACTCCAACTCCTGTCGCGAGCGTCTGCGATTCGTCTCGATCAAGTCCGAGTAAGGATAGGCGCGCTGCGGGTATTTATACAGCCATTTCATGTACGAATGGGTCGGCGTCGAATCGACGTAGAAGTAATACTCCTTTACATCTTCTCCGTGATTGCCCTCCGCGTTCGTGAGTCCGAACAGACGTTCCTTCAAGATCGGATCCTGCCCGTTCCACAACGCCAGCGCAAAACACAAGGTCTGCTTGTCGTCCGACAGGCCGGCCAAACCGTCTTCTCCCCAATGGTAGGCGCGCGAGCGGGCTTGATCGTGGCTGAGATAACTCCACGCGTCGCCATTGCTGCTGTAGTCCTCCCGAACGGTGCCCCATTGCCGCTCGCTCAGATACGGTCCCCATTTCTTCCAAGGAATTCCCTGGTCATGCGCTTCCGCGAGTCGCTCCGACTCTGTGCTTGCGTTGTTGGCTGGCATACACCCTCTCTACACGCTGTCCCGAACTAAGATGCTCAGGAAGGAGTTAGCGATTTTGAAAATAAGGGGAAGTCCGTACAGGGGCGTGAGATCGATGCTCAGCTTGGACGCGGGCCGCCCCCTAATTTCCCGTGGAATTCGCGGTCGTACTGTCCTAGCGTTTCAGCGAGAAGATCGGCCAGAACTCGGGCATACTGCGGACTTACGTAAATTCGAGTGTGAATCCCGCGGTCCTGCTGTCCAAATTCGATCAGAAATTCAAATGCATTGTGGCCCACCTGAAAGAAATTGGCGTATCGGCCTTCTTTCGCGCCGTGACCTTTTGCTGGCGGACGATGCTTCGGCTCTTCTGCATCCATGGTGCCCTTTTCATCCCTAATCTCAGAGAGCTTGAGATGCCGAATTGATTTAGTTTTTTCCCGTTATTCGGATCCGATTGGGTGACTCAGGTTCGGAACGGCGCCGGCAAAGCCCAAGAGTGCACTATCATGTTGTAGAACGATCACCTGCCGGCCAAATAAAATTAACCGAAACAGGCCCTGCCGGCATCTAGGTTTACGGATGGGATTAGGACGCTTTGCTGAGTTTCTTGAAGCGAAGGTTGTCGTAGAGATTGATTAAGTCGATGGACGCCTCAAGATGCAAAGCCCATGTATGGTCGCTCTCGAAGAGGATTTTAGCGGGAAGATATGGATCTGCGTCGTATCAGGGTGTTGCTGGCAGACGACCACCGGATGGTGGCGCAGGCACTCGCCGCTCTGCTGAAGAGTTCTTGCGATCTCGTTGGGCTTGCTGAAGACGGCCATGCTTTGGTGGAAGAGGCAACGCGCCTCAAGCCTGATGTGATCGTTACCGACGTCTTCATGCCGCTTCTTAACGGAATCGACGCTGTCCGGCAGATCAAGAGTCGTGGGATCGACTCGAAGATCGTTTTTCTCACTGTCCATGCAGAACCGAAACTTGCTGTCGAAGCTTTTCGTGCCGGGGCCTCCGGTTTCGTGTCGAAGCAGTCTGCCGTCGAGGAGTTGATCCAGGCCGTCCAGGACGCGGCTCGCGGCCGGGTGTTCATTACACCGCTGATTGCAAAAGATATGATTCACGTTTTGATCGACGACAAGGGTTCTGCTTCAAGCGTCGAACCACATCTCACGCCGCGGCAACGAGAAGTTCTGCAGTTGATTGCGGAAGGCCGGACGATGAAGCAAATTGCGGATATTTTGGCGATTTCTACTCGCACCGCCGAGACGCATAAATATGAGGCTATGGAAGCGCTTGGCGTCAAAACCACTGCAGAACTCGTCCACTGGGCCATCCGCCTTGGACTTGTGGCGGTCGATTGAATTCCAGCGTACACATAAGCCTTTTTTGTTTGAAGTTTAGCCACAAACAACGTAAATTTCCCCCCCTCCAAGACCGTAAATCTACGTATATTGCGACTCTTGATTTAGTTGCACACTTGAGGTCTTGATAGCCAAAGAACAGTGAACCTTTTCACACAATGTTAATCGAGCAAAATTTGACCCAAGCGTTTTTTAGAGGCGCGCGGGAGTCTGGCTTTATTAGTTAGGGGAAAACGCCTTAAGAGTACGGAAAGGTACTCGTAAACAGAATATTAACCGCGCTTCAGGGCTCCTTGCTGCTCCCGGCGTCGTTGTTACCCGCTGGAGGATCAAAAGATGAACATTAAAGAGACCATCACGGATGTGTCACCGCCGACACATCCCAATAGAGAGTTCACGCCGAAGATCACAGGGTTAATGGGCGGGCTCTTTCAATCGGACGAAATCGTAGGAGACTCAGAGCACATCCAGTCGATCACGGGATGCATCGATCGCGTGGCGCCGTCGGAGGCCGCCGTTCTGATCACCGGTGAAACCGGAACAGGAAAGGAGTTGTTTGCTCGCCGGGTACACCGGAAGAGTAAGCGGAATGGTCGTCCCTTCATTTCGCTGAATTGTGCAGCCATTCCAGAGGCCCTGTTGGAGAGCGAGCTTTTTGGCTTTGAAAAGGGCGCATTTACAGGAGCCATGGCGCGGCACGAGGGCAGATTCGTGGAGGCTCACACCGGAACAATATTGCTGGATGAGATCGGCGATCTGAGCCTTGCCGCGCAATCCAAGCTTCTGCGCGTTCTGGAGCAAAAAGTAGTTCAGCCGCTCGGCTCAAGAAACACGCGTACCGTAGACTTCCGCCTGGTAGCGGCAACGAATCGCGACCTGGAGCAGATGACCGCTCGGGGCGATTTCCGGGAAGATTTGTTCTACCGGATCAACGTCATCCACGTTCACATTGCGCCTTTGCGCGACAGACCGGAAGACATCGAACGACTTGCAGAGTATTTTCTCCGGGCATTGGGTATACAGTATTGCCGGCCATTTGTGAGTTTGGCCCCGAGTGCCCATAGCTATCTGAAGGACCGCCCCTGGCTGGGAAATGCGCGTGAGCTGCGAAACACCATAGAAAGGGCCTTTTTTCTTTCGAATTCGGATCGCATCACAGAGCAGGACATTGCTCGAATCTCGTATCTGAATGGTAGCCGGCACGAAAGTCTCTCAACCAGCACTTCCCATAGTCTTCGAGTCACTCGCACTGTAGCACCCCGGTATCGGACGAACCATTCGAGCTTTGACCGTACAACGATCGACTGGTCCGAAGTCTCGGCGGTAGAGCAACTACGTAACGCACTCGAAGAAACCCGTTGGAACAAAAGTAAAGCGGCTAAACTTCTTCGCTGCTCCCGAATGACCATTCATCGGAAGGTTGTTCAATTCGAGTTACGACCAATTCGGCCTGACTCTTCCTGCGAAGAATTCATCCGCCGGGGGGCCTGAGCAATCTAGAAAGTTTCCGCACACAGAGCGCATTCATGCGGCGCGAACCCGATTGCCCGGTAAGTGCCATCCATTCGGGAGGTCGGCAAATTTTAAAAAAAACACGTCCCACCGTCTGAAATCTAATCAGGCGAAGGGATTTCAGTGTGAATGCTGTTTTAAAGGGTATATGCGGTTTTCTGGTATTGGCCGGCTCGGCTTTCTCTCAGCACTTGGATTTTGGTTTCGGCGCCGGTGTCAAGGGCGGAGTTCCATTCACGGATGTTCTGGAATCGGCAGGTGTTATCAACACCTCCAATCTCTCCCTCAAACGAACAAATGACTACTTAATAGGCCCGGCCGTAGAGCTGCGAATTCCCTTCGGCTTCGCTTTCGAGGTGGATGGCCTTTATCGGGGGACGGAATACCAGACAATACAAAACAACGTCACTACAACGTTGGATGCGCATGCGTGGGAAATTCCCTATCTTGTTAAGTTTCGCTTCCCCATTCCTTTATTGAAGCCTTTTATATCAGGGGGAGGCGCATACCGAACATTCAGTGATCTCCAGCCAGCTGTTACGCCGACGCACAATGCCTTTGTGCTCGGCGGCGGATTGGAACTGAGGATTAGCAGGCTTCGGCTCTCGGGAGAGATGCGCTGGTTGCATTGGGATGCCCCACCGAGCAACGGCAATGCAGTGCGGCTCGCCCAAAATCAGGGCGAGGTGTTGTTCGGTTTCGTGTTCTGACACCTAGTTTTGGGTCTTCCTTAATTCTTGCTGATTCCGATCTTCCGTCCCCAGTGGTACGAATACATGCACCGCAGACTGTAACCCAGCAATTTTGGCCAGGCCGGTTACACTGATTAGCTCCAGAATCCGAGCTAAGTCCTTTGTTATAAATGCCGCAAGTTGGTCCTCGCCATGCAGTATCTTTCGTAGCACTCGAATGTTTACAGAGGGGATTCCATGACAAAGAGATTGCAAAGGCTCACCGAACGGTCCACATCTAAGTGGGCGAACACGCCGGAGCATGAACTCGTGCGTTTAACAAAAACCGGGGACATTGCGGCATTTGAAGAATTAGTGAGCCGAACAAAGGATATCTGCATTCGCATAGCTACCTGCATACTAAAAAGCCGCGAAGATGCACGCGATGAGGTGCAGAATGCATTCTGGCTAGCGTATTCAAAGATTCATCTATTCACCTATCAGTCGAAGTTCTCGACATGGCTAGCGCGGATCGTAATCAACCGTTGTTTCCTGCGGCTGAGGACCAGCCAAAGAAAACCCGTTGTTTCGAATCAGGTATCGACGGCGGATGGCGGGTGGTACTCGTGCGAGGCCATCGTCCATGAAACCCCAGAAATCGACTTTGCCAGACAAGAGACCAAGCGTGTCTTGCGGCGAGAGCTAAGCAACGTTCCTTCGCTCCTGCGAATCCCGATTGAGATGCATTACATTGATGAACTTCCCGTTAAAGACGTGGCCGTACACCTCGGCTTGACCACCGCCGCAGTCAAATCCAGACTTCATCGTGGACATCTATTTTTGCGGGACCGAATGCTCAAGCATGTAGCGCGGCGTGGACCTGCAAGCCTCACTGCAAATTTCTCCGCTTAGCGACGAAGTCCGGGAAAAACTGGTGAGTCCGCTCAATTCCGCGACAGTGGATCGGTTCTCGCTTGTCGAGGGTGGACCGATCTATCGTTTTCAGCAGGCAATCGGTATGGCCTTGCCCGACCGCCATGGCGTGGTGAAGCGGGCGCTTCTCACGACTCTGGTCACTTGGTTTCCGCTGCTGCTCCTATCGCTTATTCAGAATCGCGCCCTTAGCTCCGACATCACAATTCCCTTTCTTTTTGATTTCGCGGCCGCAATTCGTTTCCTGATAGGGTTGCCTCTATTAGTTGTTGCCGAATTCATGATCGATCCCAGCCTGAACCATTGCGTCAAACACTTCGTGAAATCCGGACTCGTCGCGCCCGGCGATATCCCCGCCTTTGAGGACGTGATCGCAAAGACGCATAAGCTCCGCGACAGCTATCTTCCAGTGCTCGTAATACTCGTAATGGCTTTCACCCCGTTTATCTGGTACCGCGAAACGGATCTAATGAAGAACGGAATATCGACTTGGCACACGGTCGCCACATCTCATGGAGACAGTCCTAGCCTTGCGGGATGGTGGTTCGGCTTGATCAGCTTTCCGTTGTATCGAGTATTTTTATTTCGCTGGGTGTGGATGGTCTCTTTATGGGCCTACTTTCTCAGAGGCGTCACGAAGATTAGACTGAACTGTATCGGCACTCATCCGGATACATGCGGCGGACTTGCTTTCCTCGCAGAAGCTCAAATTTTATTCGGTTTCATTGTTTTTGCTGCTTCGGCTGTCGTGGCTGGAGCTTTCGGGAGCGCAATAGCGTATCAAGGAGCCACCATTTCGAGTCTCAAGTTTTTCATCATTGCCTTCTGCGCGTTGATCATTATTGTGTTTGCATGTCCTTTACTTATCCTTACGCCAAAGCTTTTGAGAGTGAAACTTGCCGCCCTGCATCAATACGCTACTCTTGGCACCGCCTATGTCGGAGCCTTCGACGCGAAATGGATTCAGGGAAGTAGTGCCGATGGGGAACCTCTGCTTGGCACAGCGGACATACAATCGCTCGCCGACTTGTCAAACAGTTTTTCTGTCATCCGCGAGATGAAGATTATTTTGATTAATAAGAGAGTCCTCATCGGATTGGCTATTCCAGCAATATTCCCGATGATCCCGCTCATAATCATAGCTACGCCGATAGATACGATCGTACGCGCTGTCGTTAAGCTTCTGATTTAACGATCGCGGCTGCCCGGCGACCAGCGGCCAGACGGCGAAACCGCGTGCTATCGTTTCGAAATGCGAAAACTGACAAAGAAGATTGCGGTCTTCTCCTTCGCCTGTGGCATGATCGCAGGCATGTCCGCGGGACCCGTTGGAAATACGATGAAACAATTTTTGAACCTTGACGGCAAACAGCCGCCTGGCTATACACATGTGGTTACTTCAGCGCCGGGCAAGATGATTTTCATATCGGGACGGGGAGGTGTGGGCCGCGATGGTAACATGCCATCGAATTTCGGGATTCAAGCCAAGAACACGTTTGAAGATCTGAAGCGTTGTCTCGCTTTGGCTGGAGCTAGTTTCAAGGACGTGGTAAAGATCAATTACTACGTCACTGATCTGGCGAACACCGACGAGCTACGAACCGTTCGGGCCGGCTATCTGGACATGCAACACCCACCGGCGGCGACCCTGGTACAAGCCGGACTGGGGGGCAACGCGCTTCTTGAAATCGAGGCCGTCGCCATGATACCGCAGTAATCTATCTAGATTGGACATTTCCAATTCGCGCATGCAAAGGCGTGTGCAGCCGAGCGGCCAGAGTTTGCGTTTCGCTCTGCCAATTGGCAACATTAGGCGCAACAGGAAACGTACGTCCGAGTCGCCAGTCCCCAACCAGATAGTATGTTGACGTCTCTCCGGGCCGCAAAGCGAACACCACGTCGCGTTGCTTCGTGTTCTGCTGAATCCTGGCCGCACCTTTCTGGAAAATCGCAGCCTGCCCTATCTCTTGTACCGTATTGTTCTGTCGTCCCCACGAACCAAAATAGCCATTGACCGCATCGAAGAAATATTCGTCGTGCTTCGCCTTTGCGAAGCCCAAGCTAAACCGGACGAGGAGCGATGACTTACCGGAGCGAAAACTGATGGAGTTCTCTGAATAGCGGCCGTTGGCATAAATAGTAAAGCGTTCTCGAATATCGTAACGATTCTGGTCCGTTTTGAAGCCGTCGAAATCCACTTGTACAATCGTCCGGACCGGTCCAGTGCACAAGATCTGACTATGAAATGGGACCGCCGACGCGCCTGAGGCCGTAAAAACCGGGTACCGTTTACCGGCTTGCCAAATGGTGAGACCGCCCAGCCCCGCGCTATCCTCGCTATCCAGCGCTTTTACACCTTGCTCGAGGAACTCAATTCTTCCAGAAGTGAATCCGTAGGCCACTTTCGTCGATTCCCAACGAAATCCGTTAGCGTCGCTAAACCATCCCGGCGCCGCCGCAGTCCCGGGGACGTATGAATTGCGCCGTTCGCCGGTCGCAGAATAATAGACCCAATAATCGGATTCGTCGTTGGCACGCAGATCGGCAAGAAAAACAATCTGATCTGCCGTTCCATCGCCATTCAGATCGTCTGCCTGGCTTGGCAATTCCCGCGCGGTGATCCATCGTGCTCCGCTCATGACCGTGAAATTGCGTGGATTGAAATCGGCGGCTACTTTCCGAATTGAAGCGACATCCAGCACGACCGGTTCGTTCAGTCTTGCAGAAGATCCGGGATTTGAGACATGGATTGGTACGCGCCTGTTAAAGCTAGATGGCCAATAAATACTCTTGGCGCCTTTTCGCGGGAATTCAGCGGACAAGAGCCTCGCGGCTTGAACGAAATCTCCGGCATCGTAAACCGCGTTGAGGCGTGTCAGAAGATCCGTGCGACTTCCAAGTGCCTTGGTCACACGAAAGAAATAGCGTTCCCGAATCAAATCCTGGTAGTAACGGGTTCCCGCACGGCTGTTTCGGATTTTCCGGCCGACTCCCGCTTCCAGGCGATAATTTGCAAGCTCGTTCGTGTAATACGATTCAATCCCGTCGGGTTTAAAAGTGGTTTCGACGTTTTTCAATACATCTTTCAATTCATCGATCAAAACCTGGTTATCGGAAAGAGCTTGATCCAGGCTCCGGTTGTAAAACGTCGTTAGCGGTTTATAGCGGAGCGGCACTTGCCGCAAATGCGGATGCGTGACATGGACGGTGCGATCGGGCAACCCGTCGCCATCGATGTCAATTCCCCAGGTGTCAATCACGCCGTCGTGGTCGGTATCGCGATAGCGAAATTCCATGTCCACCTTGCCGTCATAGTTGTAATCCACTTTCAGCCAGCCAGTGTCCGCCCCGAATAGATGAATGCGGCGGTCTTCGGATAGATAGTAGAGTTTCATCTTTCCACTGTTGTCGAGATCGGCTTCGTAGCGGCTATTGTATGGTCCCACTGGCGGCCCGCCCACTTGCGGGAATTGATCCGTTCCGCTAGCAATGACTCCTTCCCATCTCTCGTGAGGATCCCCGTCCGGCCGCGAATCCACATTGTTGTCGTTTTCGACCCACGTGAGCTGCACTTTTCCCCAATCTGTGGATTCTCCAAAACGTCTCGCGTTTCGCCAGGAGAGCAGCGGATCGACCGGCCCTCCACGCAATCGGACCGTCTCCATCAGCAGTCGCGGAACCGTTAATAGCCGATTGGCGCGGGAGAGGCAGGAAAATGAGAAATCGTAATCGTGAGCGTTATCGCCATCTGTGTCATTGTCCGCATCGAAGCTATATCGCATGCTTTCCATCCGATCTGCGGAACCGGAAAATCGAATCGCTACCTCAGCAAGACTGTCTCCGTCTTCGTCGTAGAACGCGAAGGGATTCTCCCAGCTCGGAACCCATCTGCCGTTTTGACTATCGAATATGTAGCTCGAGAAGATCTCGCTTCCACCAAACGCCGTCCGGAACTGGCATTCAGGCTGCTGATACCGGTAATTGATCGTGTCCCAGAGCTGGTGAGTGCCCGCCACATCCCTTGACCACCACACCTGAATCGCATCCGTGCCGAGCTTCGCATTCTTCGCCGAGTAGGTGTAGATGCCCATCTCATCCACACCATTGTCGTGATTGGTGTCCTTATATTCGACAACTGCGTCGACCGTTCCGTCCGCATGCCAGTCGGCAACATAAAGATCGCTGTCAAGGTCTCCATCGCCATCGCGGTCCATGTCACCGTCCTGATCGATCACTTTCACAAGAATGGGACAGAACTGTGGTTCATGTTTCGGGTCCGTATCGATGAAATAGATAGTATCGATCTTTCCATCACCATTCGTATCCAGTTTCAGGCGCTCGCCGGCCGGGAGCCTCTTAACTTTGGCAACGGCTGCGGGATCGAACGTAACAATCTTTTCCCCAAAAACACGGCGGAACAGATCTTGCTCATGACTTCGCTGTGCTGGTGAAAGAGTTTGCGGAGCACCCGAATCGAGCAGCACAAACGACGCGGTAATTAGAACGAGGAGGGCATGCTTTAACACCCGAGTCACCGCCGTGGAAGCATCTTCTCGAATTCGTCGGCTGTTTGTGTGGCGTCTTCGAGCCGTCCGGAGCCATAACTCTCGATGAACTTTTCGATCAGCTTCGCGCTTTTCCAATATAAAAGCGTGTCTCCTACGGTGTATCCGTCCGACGCTCCTCCCGCCGTCAGGATGTGAGTGCCTCCTTTGGCGGGGCCCAATCGTGGATACGGCCCGTCCGCATTGCGGCGATAGAACGCATTGCGAGCTTCTAAGAAGTAGAGTTCGCGTGCGATATCCAGACAATAGCGCCGGCGTTCCGGGGAGCCAGCGTTCGCTGCAGCCGATTCATACTTCTCCGCCAATGGAACTGTCACCGCTTGTTTGAGTTCGGCAATCAGTTGCTGATCCTGCTGAATGGCAGACGGCAGCACGCGGGTGTTGTATTCTGCCTGCATTGCCTTGCGGGTGAGAGTCACGGGGTGGGCGCGAACGTCTGCCACGTGGCTCGTCCGCACCGGAATCGGACTTGCCCCCACAAACACCTTCGTTGTATCCAAATAGCCATCGCCATCGGAATCGAAGTAGCGAAACTCAAGGTCCTTTTCGTTGTTTACAAGATGCCCTACTTCCAGCCAGCCTTGCGATGCTCCCCGCAGATGATAACGTTTATCGACATCGGAATAATACAGTTGCCTTTCCGTTGATGGCTTCGCCGAATACTCGCGGCGCATGTTCCACCGCATGGTGGGACCGCCCGTGTTCGGCATATATTCCCGCTCGTAAATCCAGAATTGCCCTTCCCAACGAAACACCGTTCGAGCCTCGTCCCAGGTAAATCCACTCTGCTGGGCCGGATAATGCGTCGCCAAGTCAATTCCTCCCTCCGAAGGAATTCGCACCACTGTCTGCGGCGGTCGTCGGTGCGGATTGATGTAATTCATGTGTGAATACGAATAGGGCTGCACGCCAACAAGGTTGAACCCAAATGTGTAGTGAGGCTGCTCGAGCGGCTCGCTCCTCGGCTCCGCATCGATGTTATAGCTGAAGCGGACATTCATATTGCCGATTTCCGACAGAGGGGTCGCCTTTTCGGCCCACATGTAGTTGTAGTTATTCGCGTAGTCGGAGTCTTTGCCGCTATTGCTCGCAAGCGGCGCTGCGGATACCCGCAATACAATGTCGCCGCGCCCATCGTGGTTCGAATCCCAAAAAATAAATGGGCATTCGGAGAGTGGAACCCAACGCTGATGATCCGGGTCATATTTGTTCAGGTAAAAGTTGACATTGCCTCTGAACTTACTACTGAAATCCGACCCTCCGGCATAACTCCAATGCTTGAGTGCGAATATCTGGGCCCCGTCTTTGTCATGATTTTCTCCAAACCAGGCATAGCGAAGATACCCGTCCCGATAGTGGCGAAGCTCCATTTCGTCGGCCTTGCCGTCGCTATCGTTGTCGATATAGACGATCATACGGTCGACCAGTCCCGAGCCTTTGAAACTGACCACGTAGGCTGCATCGGCCTTATTGGTCGCAATATCGGAAACTCGTCCGCTATCGTCAATGATTTCGATAATGTCGCCGTCTAGGCGCTCAATGAGTGTGTCCGGCTTGCCGTCTTGATTCAAGTCGAGAGAAAAGCTTTGTCCATCCACCAATGCTTTTGCCCGCGGCCACCATGGTTTATCGAGAAACGTCAGGCGCCCGTTCGGCGACATCGCCGTTTCCTGCATATACCAGGGAAGCGTTCTGCCAACCGGCGCTGCTGTGGCCGCGGTAGCCGCCGCGCACAATATCACTAGCAACAATCGGTTCACAAAGCGTCCTCCAGTTCGTTCCGTTACTTCAGAATCATCGTGCGTTGTTCCTTGGCGGACCTATAGGCCGCGAGAGCAACCTCGACGGCCGCCCGGCCGTCTTCTCCCGTCACCGACGGACGACGGCACTCACGGATGCTGGCAACGAACTCCTGTGCCTGCGCTCCATAGGCTTCCATACGGACCGGATCAAGCATTCCCTTTCCACGGAAGTCGATCGGCGCCTGTTCCGCTATTACCGCCCACGAACGATCGCGGCCCAGCCGCAGAGTTCCATAGGCGTCAAGCTCAAGAATGCCGCTTTCACCCACAATCCTTGCCGAAAATCCGCTGTGGGGAAAATTCGGCGAGGGAATCGTCCAGCTGACCCAGACATGAGCCATGCCGCCACTTCGGAGACCGAGAACAGCCATGGTCGAGACCTCGTTACCTGACGCTGCCTCGCGTTGCACGCACGCAGCAACAGTTGACACCTCGTCACCGGTAAACCACCGAACCTGGTCGATGTTGTGTATGCCATGGCCGAACAACGTGCCAAGATTTTCCGGCAGGCTTTGCCAGGGCGGAAGCGACGCCAAGCCGCCTGAGTTCAACGCGTAGGTACTGATCGCCTGAATGCGCCCGATAACCCCCTCGTGAATTAATCGATACGCTTCACGATTCACGAGGCGAAAACGCTGGCCGAACATAATCATCAGATTTACGTTCGTCCGGCGTGTTGCATCCAGGATTTGATCACATTCCTCAACGCTCGCTGCCATGGGCTTGTCGAGCAGGACATGTTTCCGGGCATTCGCCGCGGCGATTGTGTGTGTCGCATGTTCGCTGTGCGGTGTGCTAATGAACACCGCATCTATATCGTCCCGGTTCACCAGGCATTCGACGTCTTGATCGCATTCCACCCCATAATCGGAGGCCAGCTGCTGCGCACGGCTGCCACCTGCAATAGCGATCAGCCGGACGCCCGGCAAATACTTTGTAATTGTTTCCGCGTTCGTCCGGCCCATGAAACCGGAGCCAATGATTCCCAATCTGATTTCGTCCATAGTCTTTCGGCTGCGGTGTGTTCTACTGCGCTTCCGCGTCCACCTTCTCGGGATGCGGCGTGCGTGCGAACGTCAGCGACCCTATTTTCGGACTTTGGTTCACCTGCAGGTAAAGCCGCGTGAGTAATTCCCCAAGGTTCTCGATTCCGCTGCCGCTCCAAGCTCCGGCTGCCGCATAGATCTGTTCCGACATGTGGCCCGCGCCCAACCTGCCGTTGCTGGTCACGGCTTGGTTCAACCCATCCGCAGTGGGAACGGCCCAGACAGAGGAGTACTGGCTTGGGTCAAAGTAGATCGCGATCCCGATTGCACCATCGCGAGCATTCTGCTGCCCCGTGACGATTAATTCACCCGACCTTGACGACACGGAACCGGCCGCTAAGTCTCGAACGCCGATCCCCACCTCATACTCGTGGTCCTTTGCGACTTTCACCGGTATGGCTTCGAAATGACAACGGACGATGCTCTCACGCTCATCGATCGAATATCTCGCCCGCAGACGGATAACGTCGCCATCTAGTTCCCAACTCTCGAGCGTCGCTTCTACAATTGCGCGCAGGGGCCCTTGTGCCAACACCCGATAATGCGGAACCATTTCAGGCGAGGGTTTGTGCGCATAAGTCGGAACATTCGCAGGAGGTTGATATATCTTGCCGTCGCGGCGCAGAAAGATACCTCCCAACCCGAGCGTGTTTCCGATATGAAGGACATCGCGTCCGGTACCTAGATCGCGGCGAATGGGGACATATGCCGCGGCATCATTCCAAAGGCCTTTTGCTCCCGCTTTACGCCCGTGCAAGTCAAGAAAAAAGCCGCCGTACATGCGATAGCCAACCAATTCTGATTCCAGCGCTACTACCTCGCGGTTGTAGCCATAGCTATGCTTCGCCGAGACGCGTTTGGGCCAGGGAAAGCTGTCCTCGAGAGTCGTGGAGTAGTAGATATCGACACGGCAAAGCGACTGCGGTGCAAGGTCAACCGGGAACTCAAACTCGTCCGGTGACCCGTCGCCATCCAGGTCGTCTGACTGAGACGCAATGATTGCCGCTGGTTGCCCCGGATTGCCGTTCCCAACAAGAACCGCCAGAGCAAGACGGCCAGGAAAATCAGGCGCCACTGCCTGCGCCTTCGCAATCGGCAGGGTTGCCAACGCCTGCAGCGGGGAGTTTCCGTCGTTACGAACTTCCACGCTGAGGCGACTCGCAAAGTTCGGCAATTGCCATTCCTCGTCAGCCGCTGCCGCAGAAAGCGCGACGGCTGAAGCAATTGCCGCATATGCGAGCCCAAGAATGCGTGCCTTCATACAGTTACTTGATGACCTTTCGGTTGTTTGGCCCGGTACAGAAATCTGGAACCAAGGCCCACTAGCAATAGCCCGAGAACGGCATCGATGGACCGGGCTTGGATCGAGCCCGCAAACACGCCCGCAAGAATCAAGAGTAGTCCCACCGCTAGAGTGGCGGCCCCCACAGGAGCTCGTGCCGGGTCGTGTTCCTGCCTGTGAACTTCACCGGGAGAGATCGGCGTATCGAGAGCATGAAAAAAGGAAGAGATGCGGCTAGTTTCGTCCGCATCCCTGGCTGGAAGAACACTTCCGAGCCACATACCGAGCACGGTTGCTGCGAAATTTAGAAAAATAGAGATTCCCTCAAAGGTATAGTTGGCCCAGTCAGGCGTGATGTTAGGGAGCGTTGGCAGGTACCACGTCTTGACTGCAAACGTCGTGATTCCAACTACCAGGCCGGAGACGAACCCGGCCAAGGCCCCCTTCCATGTAAGCGAGCGGATCGTAAGCCCGGCGAGAACCGGCAGAAGTGTCGGCGCCAGGAATACGCCGAAGGCAGTGACCATTAAATGAAACAGCGACTGCGACTGACTAAACGCAATCCAAAGGCTCAGGGCAATGATGATTCCGCCGAGCGCCAATGTGGAAAGTCTTCCCACGCGGACGAGGTTTCGTTCCGACGAATTGGGATTCACAAGGCGCAAGTAGACGTCACGCGTCAGGACACTCGCGATGGCGTTCAAATCGGAACTGATCGCCGCCATCGTCGCGGAAAACATGGCAGCGACGATGATGCCAATCACTCCTGCCGGGAGGAGCTTCAAAACGAGAAGGACGTAGGTATCCGCAGTGCGGCCCTGCGCAAGAAGATCCGGTAATAGTTTACGGCCGATGATGGCCGGAAGAAGCATCAGCGGAGTGCCCACAAAGTTGAGCGCCGCAGACAGGTACGCGGCTTTGCTCGCTGATTTTTCGTCCGGCACGGAATAATATTTTTGTGCGAGCGCCCAGGTGGCGTTATAACTTACAAGCACAATCAGACTAAAGCTCGACAGGTAAAACCACCCGTAAGGCCCCCCCTTGAAGTGCAGGAATCCTGGCGGCAACCCTTCGAACGCGTGCGCCAGCCCGCCCACCTGCCACAGCGCCAGCGGCAACAGCAAAAGCATCGCTGCGATCTTCATCACGAATTGGACATAATCCGTGATCACCAGAGCCCACAGTCCCCCGAGAATCGTATACGTGACGGTAATTGCCCCACACACGATGATTGCTGTCTTTAGGTCTGCGCCCAGCCCTGCCGAAAAAATCAAGGCAGTAGCAAAAACTTTCAGCGCGTCATCGAAAATCTTGACTGGAATGCCTGCCCAGGCGAATAATTGTCTTAACGGCGCGTTGAAGCGTCGTTCGAGAAACTCGACGGGCGTCACCACGCGCGCCCTCCTCCACCGTTTCGCAAATACCAGGCCGCCGAGTATGCAGGCCGGGGTTGTCATCCAGAACAGCGTGATCGCCACCCAGCCGTGTGTGTAGGCCATTTGCGAATAGGCGATGAACGTGAAAGCGCTGAAACTCGACATGTAGTGCGAGATGCCGGCCAGCCACCAGGAAACTTGGTGTCCTCCGGCGAAATAGTCCTGCGAGGCTTTTTGTTGCTTATTGAAATAAATACCAACAACCAGAACCACGAGAAAATAGCCGAAGATGACAATGTAGTCCGGGAATGTGAGGCGAAGTCCTGTCACGGACGCCTGCTCGATATATGTTTCGACATCGACAATGGCATTTTGCCTGTTTGACAGTATAAAACACATTTTGACATTGACAAACGCCAAGACCCCAATCTAGAATCCCGTATTCGCACCTAAATTCAAAATCAGGAAATCTCGGTGGACAAGAAGCTTCAATTCAAAATCAGGGCGCTGGTCATAGTCTGTTGTGTGATTCTCGTGGCCTCTCGCGCTAAGGCCCAGAATATTGCAGGTTCGATCGTCGGCTACGTGAGTGACTCTTCGGGTGCCGCGGCTCCGGGCACGGTGGTCACCGTTCTGAATCAGGGGACGGGAGCGTCGGTTGAGGCCACGGTTGACGAAAGTGGGTCGTATACGGTACCCAACCTGCTCGCAGGGTTATATCAGATTCGGGCGAAGAAAGATGGTTTCCAAACAGTCGAGGTGAGAGACATACAACTTCTCTCCGCACAAACGGTTCGCCAGAACTTCACTCTCCAGCCCGGAGGAGTGCAGCAAACGATCGAAGTATCGAGCCAGGCGCCGCTTATCCATACCGACAGCCAAACGATTGGCGGCTCATTGGGAAGCAAGCAAGTCTCCGAATTGCCGCTGGCCACTCGCTCGATTGACGGTTTGCTCTCGCTAGCACCCGGCGTCTCGACCGCCGGCAACAATCCACGCATTTCCGGGAGCAACTATTGGGGAGGCAATAATTTCACATTGAACGGCATCAGCGTGAACGATGTCGGAAACGGAGGGGCCGCGTACACATCCGGCATACCGGCCTTGGGCACCGCCAATCTTCCTGCGCCGGATTCCATGCAGGAATTTCGCGTAGACAGCGGCAATCAAAATGCCGAGTATCGGGATGTCGCCACAGTCACCATGATGCTGAAGCAGGGCGAAAATACCTTTCACGGACTCGCCTACGAGTATCTGCAAAATAAGGTACTGAACTCCAACCAATTCCTGCTGAATGCCACCGGACAGCCGCGACCAGACTCGAAATTCAATCAATTTGGCGCAGCGCTTGGTGGTCCCATCTTGAAAAACAAACTGTTTTTCTATGGCTCCTATCGCGGCATCCGGGACAACTTTTCGAATACGGCCCGCCTCAACCTGCCTTCGATGGCGATGCGCAGCGGTGATTTTTCGGCGCTTTGTACAACCTTTTCCGCCGGCGTATGCACAAGAGGGACGCAGCTCTACAATCCGTTCACCGGAAGACCATTTCTGAACAACCAGATTCCTGCGAGCATGATCGCGCCGCAGGCGAGTGCTTTATTGAAATTTCTGCCTGCACCGCTGGATTCCAGGTCACTTGGACTTCCAAACGGATCACCAAATTATGTCGCCCCGGTACCGAATAACGCAGCTATTAACGGTGTTGACTTCCGGATGGATGGGCAGCTTTCGTCCTCGGATTCCCTGAACGGCGTTTTCCACTGGTCCAAAGGATCTCCGTGGTCCCTCGCGAGTGGCAGCTACCCGGCGAACTATGGGAACAATGCCGACTACGGTTATACAGATTTTCTTGTTAACGCGACTGAAACTCACACATTCAGCCCGACGGCAGTTAACGAATTTCGTGCAGCTTGGGTTGTGCATGCCAGCGTAAGAACTGGCCAGAATACCGATTATCCGACACAATCTCTATTTCCCCAATTGCCAATCGTCGATAACGGCGGCCTTCCCACTATGACCATGCCTGGTTACACCGGAATGTTTTACGACTATGGGAAGGGTTATCCTTTCCCCGAATACGATATAGAGTTCATTGACAACTTCACCAAGATCGCCGGGCGTCATACGTTCAAGTTCGGCGCCGATGAGACTGGCTATAAGAATTATATCCGGCAAGGTGGTCCGGCGCTGTCCGCGTCATTGGGTAATCCGTTGGGAACGCTAACTTTCACGGGCGCGTGGACAGGCAACAAGGGCTGGCCTGGAATGGGCAGTTCCCAGGGAAACACATTTGCCGATTTTCTATTAGGAACTGCATCGAGCTCAAACTACGCCGGTCCGCTTACTGAAATTGTGACTTACTCGCGGGACTGGGAATTCTACGCACAAGACACTTTTCAGGTAAACTCCAAACTGACTTTGAATTATGGCCTCCGATATGTATATCAATCGCCCTGGAGGATTCGCGACAATCGCGTGAGTTACCTGGATTTGAAGAATAACAAGCTGGCCCTTCCCCAGGACTCCGATACTGTGACCACACCGCCTCTTGCAATCCCCTCCCTAATGTCGGCTTATCCGTATGAAACCACGAAGCAAGCAGGTTGGCCGACATCTTACTTCAGTCCGGATACCAACAATTTCGCGCCTCGATTCGGATTTGCCTACCGCCCGTTCTCTGGAACGAGAACGGTTATTCGAGGCGGCTGGGGCATCTACTATAACTTCATTCCTGGCTTTATCGGCGCTCACGAAAACATCTTCAATCCTCCATGGCGCTCGGGTTCTAGCTTCAGCTCGCAATTGCCGGGCAATCCCACTGCGCCGTTCCTCCCTGATCTCACCTTCCAAAACCCGTTTCCGAGCAGCGTGCAAAGTGGGCCGGCGGCCAACCCTCTGATCTACATGACCCAGCGGAATTTAGTAAATCCCATCATGCAGCAGTGGACCTTTACCCTAGAACAGCAACTCGGTAATGACTGGGCGGTCCGTGGTTCTTACATTGGCGCGCAAACGCATCACATGTTCTGGTATGCCGGTGATATCAACAAACCAAATATTCAGCAGCCGAATGTGCCTTTGCAGACGCAACGTCCCTATCAGCCCTGGAGTCAGATCAATGCGACGCAAAGCGGCGGTAGCGTGAACTTTAATCAGTTGCAGTTGGAAGTGAACAAGCGATTTTCCACCGGCTTTCTGATTCAAGGCAACTATTCCTTTACCCGCAGTCTGGATAACATACCGCTCGTGGGAGGTCCCCAGAATCCCAATAACACCAGCGCGGAATATGGCAACACGGATTCTGTCCCCCGTCACATACTAAGCGTGAACTATCTCTATGAGATCCCGGTTGGCCGCAACCGTCAGATAGACATTTCCAACAGATTTCTCGATGCCGTTGTGGGCGGGTGGTCGGTTTCTGGTATCACTGTATACCGCACTGGAAGTCCATTCTCGGTTCTGTTCAACGTTCCTTCCAATATTGTTGGATGGCAGGGTGGCCGCGCTGATGCTGTCAGTGGCGCATCCGTGTATGCGGGACAGTCCGACTCGCACGACATTGTCAATGGTGTGCAATGGTTCAACACCGCCGCGTTTGCGGCGCCGCAGCCTTGGCAGTGGGGAAATTCCTCCCGAAACAGCGTCTACGGGCCGGGGTTCTGGAACTGGGATTTGGGTCTGCAAAAACTCTTTCCCATTACGGAGCATCATTCGCTCCAACTACGCGCCGACTTCCTTAACGCCTTCAACCACTTTAATCTCGGAAACCCGGTGGCAACTATCGCAGATCTACGCGACGGTGGTTTGCCGACACCGACCGCCGGCAAAATTCTGACCGGCGCAGGAAATCCGCGGGTCATTCAATTCGGGCTGAAATATATGTTCTAGACGCAACTCTGCGGACCAAACCGTGATGATTGTTGACGCACATGTTCACATCGGGAAATCGACACGCCTTCAGATCGATGTCGATGGCGAACATCTTGTTCGCGTGGCCGACGAAATGGGCTTCGATAAGATCTGCTGCACCGATCTTACTGCGCTCTTCTATGACATGCATGAAGGGAACGAACTCCTCTTTCGCGAGATGAAACAGTTCCCGGACCGAATTATCGGTTACGCCAGCCTCCATTCGACCCGATTTGGAGCCGAAGCATTGGATGAACTAGACCGATGCGCGAATGACTACGGAATGCGTGGACTCAAGATTTATTCCACGCCGCAAATGTCCATTGCGGAACCTGCCACCATAGCTATTCTTGAGAAGACGGTCGAATTGGGCTTTCCCATTCTGGCGCACGCTACTCCGCACGAATGCGAATACCTCATGGCGTCGGTTCCCGAATGCAAGCTCATGATGGCGCACGCGGCCGCCCAGCCGTTCGCACAGGGAGATTGGAACCGCGCGATTATGGCCGCCAAGCGATTCCCCAATCTCTACCTGGAAACGGCCAGTTCCACTATCGATACGGGATTTCTCGAAACATGCGTCCGCGAGCTCGGCGCGGAGAAGATTATCTTTGGGACCGACATCCCTTTGCTCGATCCGCATTTCCAGCTTTCCAAAATCCGAGACACGTGTATTGAGCCAGACCAGCTAGAGAAGATTCTGGGCGGCAACGTGCTTCGCCTGCTGAGGCCCGTGTAAATGGTCGTGGATGTCAATGCGTTCATCGGCAAATGGCCCTATTGGCCGATTCCATTTTCAAGCGCCGAAGCGGCCGTATCTAAGTTTTCGCAGTGGGGAATTGATCAGGCATGTATCTGCTCCACACGCAGCCTTTTCGTGAGCTGGGAAGACGGCAATTGCGAATCAGAAATTCTCAGCCGGCAGCACCAGGCGGAACTGGTTCCATTTGCCTGCCTGGGCACACTGGAGACTTCGCATCGGGCGGCCGACCGAAGACACGATCTAAAGGCGTACCGGGAACGTGGATTTCACGGCATTCGCCTGTATCCCCAGCATCACAGCTATCACCTCCTCTTCGAATCGTTTGTCGATGAGATTTGCGAGCAGGCACAGGTCTTGCATTTGCCTGTCTTGCTTTCACTGCGGGCAATTATGAATTGGGGTGTGCCGAGCCTTGACCTGTGCGACATGCTGGACATTGTGGAGCGCCATCCCCGAGTGCCGTGGATACTGTCGGGCGTTAACTATTTGCAGGAGATACGGAGCGTCCAGCTCCTGATGCGGCGCTATCCGTCGGTTCATCTCGAAACCTCTTGTGTCATGGGTTATGAGGCGATTCAAAAAGTGGTAAATGAGTGCGGCCACGAGCAAATTCTCTTTGGCAGCGCCGCTCCGCTTCAACATGGACGAGCGAACCTCGAGAAGATTTTGCATGCACGAGTCAGCGATCTGGCGCGTGAGGCCATCCTTTCAGGTAATGCGCAACGTCTATTGGGGCTTGGGAACGAATGAGACTCGTGCGGTTCTTTTCGGAGGAAGAGTCCCATCTCGGACTGGCAGAGAATGATCGCATTTTCGATCTGACTGCCGCGAGTCAAGAACTTCATGGAGATCGCCTAACTAGTCCCATTCAGTTGATGGGCGATGCTATTTCGCCGAATTCGCTGGCACGGCTGGCAACTTTTGCAGCAAGTGAAGATCGATTCACGTATCGCCGCTCCGACGTGCGGCTGGACGCGCCCATCCGAGACGTACCTAAGCTGCTTGCCCTCGCCGGGAATTTCCGGAAACACGTAGAAGAGAGCGGCTTCCGAGCGGTCCAGTCGCAGGATATCATCACGCCACAAGTCTTCTTGAAGCCGCCATCCACCACTATCAACGCACCCGGGGGCTCGATTGCCCTTCGTCCGCGGAACAAATTCCTGGATTGGGAGGTCGAACTAGCCGTTATTATCGGCCAGCGTGGCCGTAACGTGAGCGCAGCCGATGCTATGTCGTATGTCTTCGGCTATTCGGTTCTCAACGACGTGAGCGAACGGGAACTAAATAGCGACACTCTCGGACGCACGGTTCGGGAATTCGATCTTTTCTTTGACTGGTTGCTTGGCAAATGGTTTGATGGAAGCGCTCCGCTCGGCCCCGAGATCGTTACAACCGACGAAATCGGCAATCCGCACGCTTTAGATCTGCGCCTTTCGCTCAACGGAACTGTAATGCAGTCGGGCAATACTGCCCAGATGATTTTCGATATTCCTCGAACCATCGAGTACATCTCTTCCGTGGTCACCCTGGAAGCAGGTGACCTGATTGCAATGGGAACGCCCGAAGGCGTCGGCAAGGCGCGCGGCATCCGCCTCAAACCGGGCGACATGATGAGAGCCGAAATCGACGGCATCGGCATATTGGAGACAAGCATCACTGGTGAATAGAAGCGAATGGTGTCTACGACAACTCAAAGTGGAGAAATCGTGAGGCGGGACGCACTGCCACACTTCATGAATGCCAGCGGAAGAACGTTCGGCGAAGAAGAAGAGCAACTGGTTCTAGAGGCGCTTCGATCTGGGTGCTTGAGCAAAACCGGCGGCTCCATGGTAAAGCGACTCGAACAGGAATTCGCCGCAATGCTCGACCTGCCGTTTGCTACTGCTTGTTCCAGCGGAACGGCGGCTGTCCATCTTTGTATCAGTGCCCTCCATTTGGAGCCGGGAGACGAGATCATAGTCCCACCGGTTACCGACATTGGAACCATACTGCCAATTCTGTGGCAGAACGCTGTGCCCATATTTGCCGATATTGAGCCGTTAACGATGACGCTCGACCCGAACGATGTGTGCCGAAGGATAACTCGCAGGACACGCGCCATTATCGCCGTGCATGTAGCTGGACAAATGTGCGACATGGCATCTTTGAGAAAGCTCGCCGATGAACGAAAGCTGGTACTCATCGAAGATTGTTCGCAGGCATATTGGGCTGAGTACAAGGGAAATCTCGCAGGAACAATCGGCGACATGGCCTGCTTCAGCCTGCAGCAGAGCAAGCATGTCACCTGTGGCGAAGGCGGCTTGATGGTTACCCGCAATGCACAATATGCGCGGACCGTCGGTCTATTCGCGGACAAAGCCTGGCCGCGTGACATCAACTCGCTCGGCTCGGGTCGTTTCTTGTTTCTTGCTCAAAACTACCGCATGTCTGAACTGCAAGGCGCCGTGGCACTGGCACAAATTAGAAAAGTGCAGACTGTTGTTTCTCATCGCCGCCGATCTGCAGAGTTACTCACTTCGCTCCTTGGCAGCATGATTGCAGTGACAGGGCCGTACATTCCTGCAGGTACGAAACACTCCTATTGGCTTTACCTGTTGCGCGTCGCACAACCCAAGAATGGAACTAACACGCAGCGGATCGGTGATGCACTGGTTGCGCAAGGAGTTCCGGCCTGGATCCGCTACATCGTCGATCCACTCTACCTCTCTCCGCTATTTACCGAACCAGCCACCTACGGAACCTCCGGATACCCCTTCCGTGACTTTGGCACGCAACGGTTTGAACGTGGCTTATGCCCCCACGCCGAAGCGGCTCTCGATTCGGTAATCGCAATTCACTGGAACGAGAATCTGACTGACGTTCATGTGCGTGAAGTGGCCGCAGCAATCTCAAATGCCGCCCACTAAGTCGCAGGAGGTTACGCAGCGGATGACTCCCACCGTGCAGAACCGCAAACGCGACATCTACTATATCGAGGTGCTCGGCAAGACCCTCGACATTCTCGATGTCTTCGGACGCTCCGATCGCAGCCGCCTTTCCCTGCAGGAGATATCCGCTGTCACGAAGCTAAGCAAGAATACCGTATTCCGAATCTTACATACGCTGACGGAACACGGCTATATCCTCAAAGAAAATCATTCGTATGGTCTGGGTTCCAAATTTGCGGATCTTTCTGATGTGCGTTCACACCGACGCGATCTGCTCTCGGTTGCGAGCCCCTACTTAGATGCCCTACGGGATCAATTTGGGGAAACAGTCAATCTGGGTGTGCTGGACAACGGCAGTATCCGGTACGTCGACGTAAGAGAAAGCCGCGCTCGCATCCGCTTAGCCGAACGAGTCGGGGGGAGCGATCCTCTCCATTCGACAGCGCTCGGCAAGGCACATCTTGCGTATCTACCTGCAGACGAAGTTCGGAACCTCATGAAACGGGCTGGCATGCCGAAACACACGCCGCAGACATTAACGACATTCAGTAGCCTGATTGCCGACCTGGAAACGATACGACAGCTAGGATATGCAGTCGATCGTGAGGAGAGCATGCTGGGAGCATTCTGCGTCGCTGTCCCCGTGCTGAATTCACACAGATTGCCGGAGGCGGCGATCAGTATTTCCGGCCCCACTATACGCTTTGATGAGTCAAAGCTGCCCGCCGTCAGCCACGCGCTGCTGAAGTCCGCCAAAGAGATACAAAAAAAGCTCGGGCATCCATGACTGTGTCCGATGTCGCTTTGCAATCCGGACCTTTTGTGCTGACCGAGGCGGAGCTTTATCGGGTTTCGGTTCCTATGCACGAACCATTTCGGATCAGTTCCGGAGAGGTCTCAGATAAGGAAGCGATTCTGTTGCGAATCGGCGACGGGCATGACTCTGGGTGGGGAGAATCTTCCGCGATGGGCGGGACCTTCTATTCTTCCGAAACACCGGAATCATGTTACGAGGAGTTGCACAATCGCGTTCTTCCCTGCCTTCTGGACCGGCAGTTTTCTTCCATGTTTGTTTTCGAACAGGAGTTGGGACGACTCTCCCAAAATCGATTTGTCCGCGCGGCCGTGGAAACGGCGGTATGGGACTTGATTGCGTACAAGAAGCGGATCGGCTTGCGGCAACTCTTTCAGATTCCTGAAAGACCTGTGCCCTCCGGATTGGCTATCGGATTGTACCCGACCATCCAGGAGTTGGAGAGCGCCCTCTGCCGATATCAGCCGAATCAATATTGCAGAGTGAAGTTGAAAATTCAACCTGGCTTCGACGTGCAAGTCGTCGAGGCTGGAAAACAAATCGTGGGGGAATTGCCGCTTTTTGTCGATGCGAATGCCGCCTATGACATCTCCGCCCTGCCGACATTCATTACGCTCGATGACCAATCGTTGCTAATGTTTGAACAACCTTTCGCAAAGGACGACCTGAAAGGCTTGGCCGAGTTACAGAGAAATTTGCGGACGCCGGTGTGCCTGGATGAAAGCATCGAAACCGCAGCGGATGCGGAGCGTTTTATTGCCGCGAAAGCGTGCTCTATCGTAAACATCAAACTGCAGCGAGTTGGCGGTTATTTACCGGCACTCCGGATTATGGAAGTTTGTTCCCGGCTGGGCATTCCACTCTGGATGGGGACAATGCCGGAACTGGGCATAGGCAGCGCGCAGGCGCTGATGCTGGCAGCTCATCCCGACTTCGTCTTCCCGACGGATGTTGAGCCGAGCGAACGCTGGTTTGTCGACGACCTAGTCACTCCGGAAATCCGGCTTTCGAATGGCTGCATCCAATCTCCAAAAGGACCGGGCACCGGATACGCTGTCGACCAGCGCAAGGTCGATAAGTATTCAGTCGCCCACTCTCCACTGAAGGCATGATATGCGGCCCGAAGTAGCCGGCTTCCTTCGATTAGCGCGGCCGGCTAACATCATTACCGCTCACGCGGACATTCTTGCCGGTTATGCCGCGGCGCCTGCGGCGACCACGGCGGCCATCCCGTTCCTGCTACTGGCGACAACGGGACTCTACGGTGGCGGTGTTGTCTTCAATGACGTGTTTGACGCGCACCTCGATGCGACGGAGCGGCCCGAACGGCCTATTCCGAGTGGAGCTGTTTCAGCGATAGCCGCCGCCATTTTTGGAGCCGCGCTCCTTGGAGGAGCTGTCTTTCTCGCGTGGTGGTGGTCGCCTCTGAGCGGCATAGTGGCGACTGCTACCGCGGTTGCGGCACTGGTCTACGACCGCTTCGGCAAGCATCACTCGATTCTGGGACCGGTAAACATGGGACTGTGCCGCGCTCTGAACCTTATCCTGGGCGTCACCGCGGGCGGTCGCATCTCCGGGTTTCACTGGCTCCTGGCAGTAGTTCCTCTCTGTTACATCGCCGGCATTAGTTCCTTAAGCAGGGGAGAAGTCAAAGGCGGAACAAGAACGGCGGCGATTGTCTCCGGTTCCTGGCTGGCCGCCGCGCTGGTTTTGTTTCTTGCGGTTGTGATGTTGGAAGGGCTTCACGCCGTCTGGTGCCTGCCGTTTGTGGCCGCGCTCCTGTTTAGGATTTTCGGGCCATTTCGGAACGCCTTTCATTCCCTTGCACCCGCAGCCATTCGCCTCGCAATTAAGACCGGTATCCTTTCTCTGATCCTGCTGAATGCAAGCCTGGCGGCCGTGTTTGCGGGACCATGGTATGCAGTGGGTGTGCTGATGCTCTATGTGCCGGCCACGCTGCTGGCAAAGCTATTTGCCGTTACCTGATGTATGGAGACCATTCACCAGACAGTTCGAACGGAATTCCATTATCCCGTTCACTTTACCCGGCGGGCTTTTCAGGCCCGCAATATGAATTTGCGTGATGTCATCGCCCCGAACGGTGGCCCGCGACGAACTATTTTTGTGGTTGACCAAGGCGTTTGCACTGCTGAACGTCATTTCCTGCAACAACTCGAGAGCTATTGTCACGCTCATTCCGACGTTATCGAGAACGTCGCATCTCCGATCGTCGTGCCTGGTGGAGAAGCCGTAAAAAATGGCAGCCACTATGTGGATTTTATTCGCGACGCCGTGAATACATACGGAATTTGCCGCCATTCTTTCGTTGTCGCCGTGGGCGGCGGAGCGGTCCTCGATGTGGCTGGGTATGCCGCGGCCACATCTCATCGAGGCATTCGACTCATTCGATTGCCGAGCACAGTACTGGCCCAGAACGACTCCGGGCTGGGCGTAAAGACCAGTGTGAATCGCTTCAACAAAAAGAATTTCTTAGGCACGTTCACACCACCCTTCGCTGTGATCAACGATCTGGAACTACTGGAGTCCCTCTCGGATCGCGACTGGCGTAGCGGCACGGCCGAAGCAGTGAAGGTTGCGCTGATAAAGGACAGAATATTTTTCGCATCGATAGAAGAGAGTGCAGCCGCTCTGAATCGGCGCGAAGCCGAGGCCATGGAGCACCTGATTTATCGATGCGCGCAATTACACCTGGCACACATCAGTGGCGGCGATCCGTTTGAGACCGGATCTTCCCGGCCCCTCGATTTCGGCCACTGGGCCGCCCACAAACTGGAGCAGCTCACGAACTACAATCTCAGGCATGGTGAGGCGGTGGCAATCGGTATCGCTCTGGATGTCACATATTCCTATCTCACGGGACTTCTCTCAGAGAGTTCCTGGATGCGAATCATTCGCGTGCTGCTGCACCTGGGTTTGCCGGTATATGCCCCCGAACTCGAGAGCCCTGATTTGCTAGCCGGCTTGACAGAATTCCGCGAACATCTGGGCGGCCAATTGACAATTCTGCTGCTCCGCGAAATCGGCGACCCGATAGAAGTCCACGGAATCGAAGTGAAACGCATGTCAGAAAGCGTTATCGCGCTGAGCCAATATGCACCAGTGTGTAGCCTTTAGGAGAAGACACTTATGACAAAGAAAGGAACTTGTCCGCTAACAACCGGCCAGATTATCAATGAATATTTCATCGAAAACAGGACTCGTCTTCTCGAGTTGGCCGCTTTTCTCGAACGTATCGACCGTTCTGCCGACTGCGCGGATTCCGAGGAAGATTTCAGAATAGTGGCATTTCATCAGGCGCTCCACATCCTGGCGTCGAATGCCCCGGACAAAATGGATCAGATTCAACTTATTTTCAGCGATCCGACCATCGAACCTCGGGAAAAACTCGACACCAAGAGCGCAAGCGGCGCATGGAATCCTGCTTCCGAGGTGGCGTGATGTACTACATCGAAATGCACGCACACATGGTTTCGCGCACCACCGATGATTACCGCGATATGGCCATGGCGGGCTGCGTCGCCGTGAGCGAGCCGGCGTTCTGGGCCGGTTGGGATCGCGGTTCGGCGGACGGATTTGAAGACTATTTTCGCCAGTTGACAGAATTTGAACCGAAACGGGCCGCGCAAGTTTCGATGAGGCACGTCACATGGTTGTGTCTGAATCCGAAAGAAGGAGAGGATCGGAGACTGGCGGCCGAGGTTCTGGAGCGCATACCGAAATACCTCGACCGGCCCAACGTCGTGGGCATAGGCGAGATCGGTCTGAACAGAGTCACCAGGAATGAGATTGCGACGTTCAATGACCATGTCCAACTGGCGCTGGATTTCAATCAACTGATTCTGATTCACACGCCACACTTGGAGGACAAATATAAGGGCACACGAGTCACGATCGACAATCTCGCCCAATCGAAAGGCCTGAAGGCGAACCGCGTATTGATCGATCACGCCGAAGAGCACACGGCCAGCATGGTTCTGGACGCCGGATTCTACGCAGGCTTTACCCTTTACCCGAATACAAAGGTTTCCGTAGCGCGAGCCGTCGATATGATCGAACGCCATGGCCCCGATCGCATAACAATCAGTTCCGCGTGCGACTGGGGACCAAGCGTACCGACGGCCGTGCCGCAATTAATGCTCGAAATGCGGCGCCGCGGCCATAGTGAATCGCTGATTCGCAAGATCGTCTTCGAGAACCCGCTTGAATTTTTGATGCAATCCGGCAAATTCGAACTGCCTCGTCTCGACATACATGCTGCTGTTCCGAGTGCTGCTGCGGCAAGCTAATGCGTACTGGAAAGGGATTTGAGCTTACATACTGCACCAATATTCATGCCGCTGACGGTTGGCAGCAAGTTTTCGACAACCTGAGACTACATGCGCCGGAGTTAAAATCCCGCCTTCATCCGGAGGGTCGTTTTGGCCTGGGTCTGCGACTCGCCAACAGCGAAGCGATCGAGCTTTTGTCCAAATCCAATCTCGACGAGTTCGTGCATTTTTTGCAAGATTCCGGGCTGTATGTCGCCCTGATCAATGGTTTCCCATATGGCTGGTTCCATGAACGAAAACTAAAAGATCAGGTCTTTGCTCCTGATTGGCACACGAAAGACCGCGTGAGCTATACGCTACGCCTGATTGAAATTCTTTCGCGCCTGCTACCAGAAGAACTAGACGGCGGCATAAGCACTTGTCCACTCTCCTATAAGCGGTGGACCGATCCTAGCCGTCCGAACTGGGACCTCGTTGTTCAAAACATTGTCCGCGTGGCGGCTGCGATGTTCGAAACAAAGCGCCGCAATGGCAAAGACATTCATTTGGATATCGAACCTGAGCCCGATGGTCTCGTCGAGACAACGGGCGAATTCATTCAGTTTTTTGAGAGGCTTCTACACACAGGCGCTCCCCTCCTCGCAAGATCGGCGCAGTTGTCTATGGCACAAGCGGAGGATGCCTTACGCCGGCACATAACGGTCTGCTACGATCTGTGCCATTCGACAGTTGAATACGAAGCACCCCGGACGGTGATCGATGCGCTTCGAAATGCCGGTGTCCGCATCGGCCGCGCGCAAGTGAGTTCGGCTGTGAAAATTGCCGTACCTTTTGAATCTGCCGCGCGCGAACTCGTAGGCGAACATCTATCGCCACTTGCTGATCCTGTATACCTTCACCAGGTCATCGGCGATCACGAACGCTATGCCGATTTACCCGAAGCCCTCGATCAGATTAAGGCGGCCCGCAGTTCGGAGTGGCGGATTCACTTCCATGTCCCGCTGTTTATGGCCAACTATGGAGAATTCGATTCCACCCAGGCTGAAGTTCGAAATGCTCTGGCTGAACTTCATACTGATGAGGTCCGGCATCTGGAAATCGAGACTTACACCTGGAGCGTCCTTCCTCCCGATCTCAGGCTCGACATTGTCGATTCGATCGAGCGGGAATACCGATGGGTAATGGCGCAGCTATGAACCGCACCGTTGTTCTTGACGTCGTTGGCCTGACACAGGAGTTTTTAGATGCACGGATGCCGCGTCTCAACGAATGGGCGGCGAAACGAAAGGTTTCGACGATCACGCCCGTGCTTCCAGCCGTTACGTGCACGACTCAAGCGACGTTCTATACGGGTGAGTCGCCCGTGCGCCACGGAATTGTTGCGAACGGATGGTATTTCCGGGACGACTGTGAAATCCATTTCTGGCGGCAGTCAAACCGATTAATTCAGGCTTCGAAACTCTGGGACGTCGCCCGCCGGCATGACCCGAAGTTCACATTCGCCAACCTGTTTGGCTGGTTCAATATGTATTCCACTGCTGATGTTTCCATTACGCCGCGGCCGATGTATCCGGCGGACGGCCGGAAGCTTCCCGACATTTACACCGAACCGCCTGCGTTGCGAACGGAAATTCAACAGAAACTCGGCACGTTTCCACTGTTCGAGTTCTGGGGTCCTGGCGCTTCGATCAATTCGACGCGATGGATTGCGGAGTCGGCGAAATATGTAGAGGAGCGATTTCACCCCACGTTGACCTTCGTGTATCTGCCCCATCTAGACTACAACCTCCAGCGGCTCGGCCCCGAGGCTCCGGCAATTGCCAACGATCTCGCGGCAGTCGACGGAATAGTGGGAGACCTGATCGATTTTTATGAAGCTCGCGATGCGCAGGTCATCGTGCTGTCCGAATATGGCATCGTTCGCGTAAACAAGCCGGTACACCTGAACCGGGCACTCCGTGAGGCCGGATTGCTGCGGGTCCGGGAAGAGTTAGACCTGGAACTACTGGATCCCGGTGCAAGCGCCGCCTTTGCAGTCGCCGACCACCAGGTCGCCCACGTTTACGTGAATGATCCTTCGAAGCGAGACAGGGTGCAGCACGTGCTCGAACAGACGGCCGGTGTGGACGCCGTTCTAAGCGGATCTGGAAAAGAGCAATTCGGCATCGATCACCCCCGAGCAGGCGAGTTCGTCGTTATCGCGCAGTCGGAAGCGTGGTTCACATACTACTACTGGTTGGAAGATAGAAGGGCGCCCGACTTTGCCCGAACCGTCGATATTCACCGCAAACCTGGCTACGACCCGGTTGAGCTATTTGTCGATCCAACGATCAGATTGCCGATGGTGAAGATCGCCTCTAAGCTAGTCGCACGAAAACTTGGCTTCCGCAATCTGTTCGATATTATTCCTCTCGATGCTTCCCTTGTGAAGGGCTCGCACGGTCGGATCGACAATCCTGCCTCCAGGTCTCCATTATTCATTGGAAATGGGAGCAGCGAGAAAATTCCGGCCACAGGAGTTTCGGCAGAGATTCTCTCCAGCTTGGGGCTGGAAGTCTGAGTGTTCATAATGCAAATCAACAGAATCGGTTACGTCCTCGCGACCGGACTCCTTTGCGTCATATCGAGTCAGGCAGCGTGGCAGGCAGGTGCAGCAAGCGTCGATATTACGCCATCTCAGTCAATCTGGATGGGCGGTTACGCTGCGCGCACGCACCCATCAGACGGAGTACGACAGCACATTTTTGCGAAGGCGCTCGCGCTAAAAGACGAGACCGGAGCCGTCACCGTGCTCGTTACTTCCGACCTGCTCGGTTTTCCGGGCGACGTTTCCGCAACCATTTTCACCCGTGTGCAAAAGCGGTTCGGTCTGCCTCGCGAGCGCGTCGTGCTTAACTCGTCACACGACCACAGCGCGCCGGTCGTGGGGCACATGCTGTCCCCGGCCTATCCGTATGGTGACACCGAATTGAAGGTCGTCAGTGCCTTCACTGCCAACCTCCAGGACCAGGTGGTGGAAGCGATCGGGAAATCTATTCAAAACTTGGCCCCTGCGCAACTATCCTTCGAGCAGGGTCTTGCCGGACTAGCAGTCAATCGCCGCCGTGTGGGCCATCGAGACTATCCGGGTCCGGTGGAACAGGATGTCCCTGTCCTTGCGGTACGGGCTCCTGACAATACTCTCCGGGCGATCGTCTTTGGATACGCTTGCCACAACACGGTTCTGGATGACTATCAAATCAATGGAGACTGGGCCGGTTACGCACAAGCGGAGCTTGAGAAAAGATATCCGGGCGTTCCCGCATTGTTTGTCCAGGATTGCGGGGCCGACGCAAACCCATTGCCGAGGCGCTCAGTAGAACTCGCCGAACATTACGGCGAAACGATTGCCACTGCTGTGGATCAGGTCTTGCATGGAAAGATGCGTTCTGTCGAAGGACCGCTGATTGCTGCGTTTACGAGCGTAGACCTCTCTTTCCAGCAGCCGCCATCACGCGAGGAACTGGAAAGGCGCACCCACGATAAAAACGCTCTTCTTCAGCGGCACGCCCGGTTAATGCTACAGATTATCGATCGTGACGGCAAGCTGCCCGATCATCATTCCTATCCGATTCAGATCTGGCAATTCGGCAAGGATTTGACCTTCATCGCTCTGGGCGGTGAAGTGGTTGTCGACTACTCGCTTCGCCTCAAACACAAATACGGGTTTGACACTTTGTGGGTGGCCGGTTATTCGAATGACGTGTTTGCCTATATACCTTCCAGGCGAGTGCTCGAAGAAGGCGGCTATGAAGGGGGTGGCGCGATGATCGCATACGGACAGCCGGCGCCGTTCACCGCAAACGTGGAAGAGATTGTGGTACAGGGCGTCGATTCGTTGATGACACGGGTACGCCAGCGGTAAGTCGATGGATTCAGTTTTCTAGAACCAGCACATCGTATTCATTCAGCCGCGGAATGACAGCCTGAAGGAACCCCGACCGGTCGCGCGTTAGCGGGATCGAGTTGTGATCCCAAAGCGTAAACGCTTTAGTTGCGCGAATTCCTGAAGCGAATGTGATTCGTACATCCGAAACTGGCACGACTCGCCGAATGGGACGTGTCATCTCCCCAGTGAAATTCACCAGATGAACCAGCGTGCGGCGGCCATCATTTTGCGTGCGAACAACAACCTCTACTGAACCTGGCGCATTTCCAACAGTCACAGTTGGGGCGGCCATCTGCCCGCCCGCATTCGCCAGAAGCTCAATCAGCTCAGGTGTGTGAAATTTTGCAATGGTGTTGCCGATATCGCCGCTAAAGTAAACGGCACGGCCCTTACCTAGCTGATTAACGACCGCGCCAGGATCTTTCGAGAGTTTGGGAACCCCATCGTAGGGTCCGGCGAGCCGTTCCGTATATTGCAAAATGGCATCACCGGCTTTTGCAATAGCTTGAACGTAATAAGCCGGCGACGGGATGAACTCGCGATTCAAGCCGTCCAACAATCTATTCTTGGCCACCGGCCTCATGAAGTCCCAGCGGCGCGGACCGAGTATCTTGGGAGTCGCATTCACGCCGAATACTTGCGCCAGCGCGAAATCGTGGCGTAGAATACCCGTCTCATCGTAGCGTGATGTTTCGAAATCCGCTACCAGATTGCCGCCCTGTCGGACGTAGTCCTTAAGCCGGGCAGCGATCTTGTCGCTCATGCAAGCGACGTTCGGCAGAAAGATGGCGTCGTAGCGTTTGAGCGAATCGCCCTCGAGTGCAACATCGTCCAGCACATCGAACGGAATATGTGCGCGAAGCAGTGGCTCGGTAATGCCGGAAAACTCGCCATCCACGTTGCCGATTTCACTGCGCGGCGCGGTCCGATCGATGTCGATCAATTGAGCAGCGGATGCAGCGTAGAAGTTGGCTGTAACGTCGGACCACACGACCGCCACGCGCGCAGCCGAATGGGTTTGCAAATAGTATTGCGAGTTCTTCGCAAAAAAGCTATTCATCGCCGCAAGAGTTTTCAGCTCAGGCTGTTCGAACTCAAACGGCGTGATTCCCATCCACACGCTGGCGCCATTAGCGATGGTGTCGGCATAGAGAAGACGAAGCTCAGAATCGGGCAGCAGCGAGAACGTCCAGGGTTTGTGGCTTGCCGCCGAAAAAATCACGCGGGGCTTGCCACCGGACTGGGTCTCCAGGAGTCGCGCCGTCAGCCCAGGCTTCCAGAGAGGAATCCGAGTAAGATCGCCGCCCAGGAAACCTCCTTCGCTTCCGAGCAGATCCTGTTGCTTGATGAGCACCCGGTTCAAACGGCCGGTAGCCCAATTGGCCCCACGAACACCGCCGTTCATATACAGCGCACAATCAGGATTTTTTGACTTCAAGATAGCGTTGGTATCGCGCAGAAAATCAGCAATGCTGTCGGCCTGGAATTCCAAAAGCTGCTGAAACGGCTTGCCGGTCCGTGCGCTTTTGGGCGGCATGTCCGTACCGTAGCGTTTGCGGAATTTCGCCCGGCAATAACGACAATAACAGGTATCAGGACGATAGATAGGACCGTCATAAAAAATGCCATCGATAGGGTAAGCAGCGAGATCGCGGATGACCTGGAAGACCCATTCGCGCCATGGAGTGTTAACGCAAAAACTGGCTCCGGTATCGTAAACGCGGTCAAGCGGTTTCCCGTTCTGGCGAATTTCACGCCAGTCCGGGTGTTCCGCGGCAAAGCGCATGGTGTAGTAGTGAACGTTGAAATAGATAAAAACACGGATGCCGTGTTTTTTGGCCTCGGAAATATAGCGGCCCAGGTAATCGCCATGAGCCACCGAGGCCAGGTTTGACTTGAAAAAGAATCCCCGGTCATCTAGGCCCGCGGGCATAGCCATGATTTCCAGGTGCTCCGCGTTATAGCCGAGCGCGGCCTTGTCTTGCGCGAGCCGGGCCGGATCGCGATAGTCGATTTGGCTCATGCTGGTGGTGAGGTCGATGATCCGAAGCGGCTCACGCTCCCACCAAGGCTGCTCGGCGCACAGGCAACCAGCGATCGCAAGTGCGCCGAGCACCAGCTCGAGAGATCGCCCCATGTCAGAAAAGAAACTTAATGCCGAGTTGCACCTGTCGCGGATCGCCAGCGCTCGTGATTCGCCCGACGGTCGCAGGGACCGAGATATTCGTCGCAGGATTCAGAAAGTTCGTGTGGTTGGGCATGTTGAAGAACTCGCCGCGAAGCTGTGCCCTGACGCGCTCGAAGATCGAGAAATTCTTGAGCAGGCTTACATCGAATACAATGTCGCCAGGCCCAAATAAGCTGTTGCGGGATGCATTGCCGTAAGTGAACGGCGCGGGAAGAGTGTAAGCAGAAGGATCAAACCAGCGGGAGGTACTGCGGTCTGACCGCGACAATGCACCAACGCCGATGACATTGGGTCGCGTGGCCCGCCAGCCGGTCTGCGTCGCAGTAATGGTTGGGTTGAATGGAGTGCCGGTACGCAGGTACGTAATACCGGCGAGTTCCCAACCTCCGACGATGGCGTTCATCAGGCCGCTCGCATTATTCAAAAAGGCCTTTCCTTTCCCGAACGGCAGTTCGTACGAATAGGCAGCGGTGAAAACGTGCCGGCGTACGCCGTCAGTGTTACCGCGATCGCCGCTGACGTAATAAGGATCCTGCGGCCCGCCGACTGTAGGCGTGTCATCGAGCGAGCTTGTCCAGGCGTACTCGAGTTGGAACGTGAGCCCGTTCGAGTAGCGCTTGGTCGCTTCCAGCTGCAACTCATTCATGGTGGAATCGCCGCCGCTGGCCAGCGCCAGGATATCGGCCCAGGGCTGGTAAGGTCGATTGGGCTGAAGCGTTCCAGGAATCTGCTGCTGAGAAAGATTGATGGGGTAGTTATACCAGGGCAAATGAGCGCTGCGATTGCCGACATAGGATACACGAATGCCCAGACTTCGCGCGAGTTCGTGCTCCATTGTGAAGTTCCACTGATAGGACTCCGCGTTTCTCAAATTGCGCTGCACGGCCGTGATGCTGGGGTTTGGCGAAAGAGTTCCGCTCCCAGGGAAAGGATTGGCCAGAGTCAACGAAGGCGTCCGGCCCGCGGCGGACTCAAACGTTTCGGCGAGCAGGAACGGCGGATTACTGAAGCCCAATTGGCGGAAACCGATGAACACGGGAAGAAAGCTCGTGTACACCCCGAACCCAGCGCGAATAACTGTCTTTCCATTGCCAGACGGGCGATACGCAATGCCGATGCGCGGCTGCCAGTTATTAGTATCCGTTTGGATCAAGGTATCCGATAGACCGAGTTTTTGCGCAAACGTAATTGGATAGGCGTTCACTAAAGCTTGCTGCGTTCCGGGCGGATATTGACTACCTGCGAGATATAGCTTTCCTGAAGCCCCGTCGAATTGCGCCATTCTACCGTCACGCTCCGACCAGGGAATCTGGACCATATATCGGATGCCGGCACTGAGAGTGAGCTTGGGCGAGATCTGTATGTCGTCCTGGAAATAGGCGCTGTAGCGCGTCGAAGAAAAGACCTCGGCGGGGCTGGCTGATGACCTGTAGGTTGTGTTCGCGTCGCCGAGAAGAAAATCGGCGAAGGCATTCGCGGGCGCAGCTGTGGTGGTGGCGCTCGTATAGCGGCCCGTGAAATCGAACCTGCCTAACCCCGCATTGTTCACCAACCCCGACCCTAGGCCGGCGACGCTGGGAGTAGAGGAAACACGATAGATCGCAATGTCCAGACCCGTTTTAAAGGTATGCTTCCCGCGGACGATAGTGAGATTGTCGATGTACTGCGGCGTGGTTTCTGGAGGGACTTGGGCGCCCCCGTAGTCGCCGATAGGAGTGTAGGACGTGATATTGACGTTTGGCAACCCGCCGTAATCTACCGGATACAGACCAGGAAACAACGACCGGGGATCGAAGTCTTTGTTCATTCCTTGCCGGCCGGAAGCATGTGAGAGAAAACCAAAACGCGCTTCATTCACGATTGTCGCCGAGAACGTGCGCGTGTACGTCCCATTAATGCTCTTGGTTGTATAGCCGCCATACTGCCAGGAGCCATAGCCGGCCGGATAGTTCTGCGCAACAAAGTAAGGATCACCCTTCGAGTAATTCAGGTTGACGAAGAAACTGTCTTTATCGGAAAGTTTGTAATCGGCACGCGTGCCGAACCTGTAAACATCGTATTTGTTCGGAATGGAAGCAATGTAGTTTAGGAGGCTTCCACCGGAGGAGCCAGGCAGGTTGGGCTGCGGATATCGGCCCGCGAGGGCCTGAGCGCGAGAGTCGATGCGAGTGCTCGGGATCTGATTGTTTGGGAACGGAGCACCGGATAGAGGATCGATGATGGTGGCGAGGCCGGCAAAATTCCCACTCTTCATGGCATCCGTGGGAACCGAGATTCCTGAGGTCGTCAGTGAGCTACGTTCCAGCAGATCTTCAAAACTACCGAAGAGGAATAACTTGTTCTTGACGATTGGCCCGCCAAGTGTCGCGCCGACTTCATTGCGATTGAATGCCGGCTTCGGCTGGCTCGTCAAAAAGAAGTTTTGGGCCGCATACTCGCGGTTTCGGTTGAACCACAACGCGGACCCATGTATCTCATTTGTCCCGCTTTTGGTAACAACAGTAACAGAAACGCCGCTTTCGAACTCCGCTTTCATACTGTTGGAATCGATTTTGAATTCGCTGATCGCATCGACGGAAGGCTGCGTGGATAAACCGTGCTTGTACGAATACGCCCCGCCGCCATTCCCGGAATCGTTGTAGCCCACGCCATCAACGTTAAACGAGATGCCGCCCCAATAGGGGCTGCCGGCGACGCGAGGGTTGTTGGCGTTATCGGTCGTGACGCCCGCGGAAATGCGGATCAATCGATCCACTGTCCGGCCGTTCAGGGGAACAGTTGTGATTGCGGCGGATTGCATAATGTTGCCCACCGTAGCGTTTTCGGAATTGATGGTGGGAGCCGAAGCGGAAACTTCCACCGTCTGGTTCACAGCGCCGGGAGAGAGGACAATATTGACGCGGGCGGAACGGTTGGCCAGCAGCACAATATCCTTTGTGAGGCTTGGTTTGAAGCCGCTGAGTTCGGCCCTGACCGAATAGGTGCCCGGGGGCAGGTTGGTGACAGTATACTCGCCGGCGTCGGTAACGGCCTTATGTTCAATATTTGTACTCTGATTGACAATGACCAGGGACGCGCCTGTAACCTCGGCACCCGAAGCATCCGTGATGGTTCCGAGTATGGTTCCCGTGATGTTCTGTGCGAATGAAGGGTAAGCGAACAGCAGCCCTCCAAGCAAAACTAGGCCGGCATTTTTCTTCAGATTTGAAAGCAACTTCCCCACTATCATGAGATCACCTTTCTCTACTGTAAGCGAATGTTAACCCAAAATGTGGCCTCCACCTCCCAAGTAAGTCGTAATTTGTATAGGATGATTTCTGGAGCTCTCAAATAATGCCTTGGACGAGAAGATCATTTCTTAAAAGAACACCCGCGTTCGGCGTTGCTACTTCTTCGTTAGGAATGACCGTTTCTGCCGCCAGGCTCCCGAGCGGAATGGGTAAGCCGGCTTTGCTCGGTGGCCCCAGGGTTCGCACAGAAAGATTCCCCACCTGGCCAGTTTCAGACAAATTAGAAGAGCAAGCCCTGATCGAGACCTTGCGCAGTAGCATGTGGTATCGCGGGAGCGGACAGCAAACTAAAAAATTTGAGGAAGCATTCCGGAACCTGACCGGCTCACGCCATTGCCTCGCGACCGCAAATGGTACAAGCGCGCTCTACGTGGCCTTGAATGCGCTGGGCGTTGAACCGGGCGACGAAGTGATTGTTCCACCCTACACATTCATCGCAACTATCAACGTGGTGCTGCGGCAACACGCGCTGCCTGTATTTGTCGATACGGACATCCACACACTCCAGATAGACGCAAACAAGATTGAAGCGGCTATCAGCCCGCTCACAAAGGCAATCCTACCGGTTCATTTGGGTGGTTCGGCTTGTGACCTGGACAAAATTCTTTCGGTCAGCCGCAAACATGGCGTGAGCGTGTTGGAAGATGCCTGCCAGGCACATCTGGCCGAGTGGAGCGGCCGTAAGGTTGGCACTTATGGAAAAGCGGGCTGCTTTAGCTTTCAGGCTTCTAAGAATTTGACGTCCGGCGAAGGCGGGGCCATTCTGACGGATGACGAACAGCTGCACGACCGCTGCTATATCTTCCATAACAATGGAAGCGGCCTGAAGGCTCCCGGCGGCAATTTCGCATACGCTGGCACGGGAGACAACCGCAGAATGGTGGAGATGGAAGCGGCGCTGCTGCTCGCGCAGATGACGCGGCTGGAGGAACAATCGAAATGCCGTACGAACAACGCGCTCTATCTGACGTCGCTGCTGAAAGAGATCCCAGGCATTATCCCGGCGCAAATGTATGAAGGCTGCACACGCAACGCCTATCACCTTTACATGTTTCGTTATGAAAAAGCCGGATTCGGCGGACTGCCGCGAGCGACATTCTTAAAAGCGCTCGCAGCCGAGGGCATTCCAGCTTCGCGAGGGTATCTTCCCTTGAACCGGGAGCCATTTCTGAAAGCGGCGCTCGAATCGCGAGCCTACAAAAAGCTTTTCCCGGAAGACGTCCTCAGGAACTGGGAAGACCGCAACGAGTGCCCGAGCAACGACCGGTTATGCGAAGAGGCGGTATGGTTCACACAGAATATGTTTTTGGGAACAAAAACTGACATGGACCAGATTGCCGAAGCGATACGGAAAATCCGAACGCATGCGGGCGAATTGATGGCGCAGACGGTATGATTGCCAAAGTATGACGTCGCCGCCTGAATTGGAACAGTGGCTTCAAGATTTTATTGCAAAACGTAACGCTGCAGCCGGCACAGTCCATCTGTTCGAGAATGGCGGATTGCGGCTGGCGGGAGCTGTAAATATTCCTCCGCCTGTGCAGCAAGCGGTGGCGTGGGTGCCGAGCGGTAAGGGTATGGCGGGATTAGCGCTAGAACGCAAAGAACCCATTCAGACTTGTAACCTGAAAGAAGACGATTCCGGAAACGTCAGGCCAGGAGCGAAAGCCGTGGATGCGCGGGCCGCTGTCGCGTTACCGGTTTCCGACGGTACCTCGGGCGTGCGAGCCGTAGTCGGAATTGCGTTCATGCACGAGCACGAATTCACAAAAGCCGAATTGGACGACCTTACGGCGGCAGCATCAACGGTGCCGCGTTCTTGAGGCGTCCAACGCTAGCTATTGCATTCTTGCTTACCGCTATAGTCCGCGCCGGGGATATCAACTCCGTCACACAAGTCATGGGGCCTTTGCCCCACATCAATCACGCCGCGTCATTGAACGTTCGAACACTGGAGCAAGTCGAGCTTCCGGGCTACGTTCGCAAGAAGATCACGTTCTCCGCCGAGCCTGGCAACATCGTCTACGCTTGGCTGTTGGTACCATATCACGCTCACAACGCACCTGCGGCGCTCTGCCTTCATCAGACGACGGGAATCGGAAAGGACGAGCCGGTTGGTCTGGGCGGTAAAGCAAACCTGCATTACGCCAGGGAACTCGCCGAGCGCGGATATATTGCCTTAGCGCCCGACTATCCGAGCTTCGGCGACGACAAGACCGACTTCCGGCGAGATGTCTACGGAAACGGATATAGGAGCAGTTCTATGAAAGGAATTGTGAACCACATTCGTGCCGTCGACGTTCTCGTCTCACTCCCAGAAGTGAATTCGCGGAAGATCGCTGTGATCGGCCACTCGCTGGGCGGTCACAACGCTCTGTTTGTGGCTGCATTCGATAAACGTATTCGGGCTGTCGTGACGAGTTGTGGATTTACCTCCATGACTTACTACTATGGCGGCGATCTAAAAGGTTGGGCTTCCGACCGATACATGCCGCTCATCTCGAGCCTCTATCACAATTCACCGAAAGAACTACCGTTCGATTTCAGCGATATCCTATCGGCCATTGCACCCCGTGGGGTTTTCGTCAATGCACCGCTGCATGATTCGAATTTCGATGTCGAGGGTGTCAAAAAGTGTCTGGCGAAAGTCAAGAACAAGTTCCCGAATCATCAACTCGTCGTCGAGCATCCGGATTGTAGCCATGACTTTCCCCCGGCTGTCCGCGAAAAGGCGTACGAATTTCTTGATAGAGAATTAGGATTTACACCGAAAGATGCTGCGACAAAGTAATATCTTGACCCCTGTGAACGACACACCGCCATTTTCACGACGAGCATTTCTTGGGCTGATCCCGGCGGCGGCTCTGGCGCAAGAAGCCCAAACGGTGATCGACATCCACCAGCACACAAACTACGCCGGTCGCACAGATAACGAACTCATAGCGCACCAGCAGGCCATGGGAATTACTAAGACTATACTGTTGCCGGCCGGCTCGAAATACGGTCTCGCGGCCGGCTGCGGCGGAAATAACACCGTCGTGGCGCTCGCGAAAGCCTATCCCGAAAAATTCCTTTTCTTCGCAAACGAACTGCCCGATATACCTGAGACCAAATCCGTTTTGGAAAAATTTCTAAAATCCGGAGCGATCGGAATCGGCGAACAAAAATTTCACGTCGAGTGCGATTCCAAGTCGATGCGGTTGGTAGCGGATGTCGCCAGAGATCACGGCGTGCCCGTCCTGATGCATTTCCAGCACAACGTCTATAACTTAGGTTTCGAGCGATTTCACAAAATGCTCGAGATGTATCCGACGGTTAATTTTATCGGGCACGCTCAAACGTGGTGGGGCAACATCGACAAAAATTACGATCAGTCCGTAATGTACCAGAAAGGCCCCGTGGTGCCCGGTGGTATTACGGACCGGCTACTTTCGAATTATCCGAATATCTACGGCGACCTTTCGGCCGGATCTGGTCTGAACGCGTTGTTGCGGGATGAGGATCATGCCCGGGATTTCCTCAAGCGGCATCAGGACAAGCTGCTGTATGGAAGCGATTGTGACGATAGAGTCGGAACCGGGAAAGCATGCAGCGGCTCGCAACAGCTGGCAACTGTCCGGCGCCTCGCCCCAGATGCGGGCGCCGTCCAAAAAATGCTCCATGACAACGCAGCCCGCTTGTTGAAGATATCCCGAAGCGGCTAAAGGCCGCCGCGCAGGTACGCGATGATGTTTGCGATATCTTGCTCCTTAAGGGTTTTCTCGAAACCCTCCGGCATGAGGGAGACGCTAGAGGAACGGATTCCCGCGATATTGCCTCGAAGCAAGGTTTGGTCACCGCTTTCCGAGCCGGATCGTAAAGTAATAAGGCCCGGGGTCTCATTAGAGATGATTCCGTCATATATATAGCCGTCTTTGGTTATGGCTACATGATTGATATAGGTGGGTTCGATTGCGTAGCTCGGATTCAAGATATCCGTCAGCAACTCCTCTTTGGTCTTGTTGTTTATTCCCGATAAGTCGGGGCCCACTCGCCCGCCCTGGATACGGGCCATATGGCAACGAGCGCAATTCGCCTGGAAGACGATCTTCCCTTGAAATGAGTCGCCCGGCATGGTGACGACGTCTTTGTAGCGGGCGACCGCCTGAGCAGGGTTGTCACTGCCGCTGCTCAAGAGAGTGCGCGCTCTGCTCACAATGGCCGCATCGGGATTTTCGTAAAGGTGCGATCTCACACTACCGTCGAGCGCAGAACGATCCAGCTTGCCTTCCTGAACGGCTTGTAAAAGCACGGGGACACGGTTCTCGTGCGCGACAAGGGCATCGAACCCGTGCTCGTGCGCCTGAGGAGAAAGATCGCCCCAATGCGCGAGGATGATTTTCGCAACGCTCGGATCGTCGAACGCGGCAAGCGAATCGATGGCGGCCACTTCTATATTCGGCGGCGCATTTGGCACAAGGACCTTGTCGAGGACCGGCCCTACGTTATTGAATCTGCCGCCGCGTAGTGCGCGAATCGCAATAACTCGATTGGCCTCCGGCAAGTCAACGTTCGTCGCATCCTTCATCGCACGTTGCAGAAGCTTGTCCAGCTTGAAATGCCACGACGCTTCCCAAGCCGCTCTCCGAACTGGTTCATTGCCGGAGTCGATCTGCTGGAGGAGAGCTGGCTCCGCTCCTGGCACTTGTAGATACCGAGCCCTTACGAGCTCTAGCCCGCGCGTAAGGCCTGTCAGCTCCTGCGCTGGTTGTTTCAACTTTTTCAGACTGATGAACCATTGCGACAGCTCGCTCTCCTTCCGGCGCGAGCCAATCAGAGCAGACAGGCCAACGAGCAGTTGCGGATCAGTCCAGGTCTCTCCTTTGGCCAAAAGCTCCTCATAAAAAGTGGATGCCGAATCGGCCACTGAACTCAGGATCGCGCTACGAAACCACTGGTCAGAGGAGTGCCCGTGCGCCAATTCTGCCAGCGTCGTAAGAGATTTCGGATCCTTTAGGTCGCCAAGCACCAGGGCCGCCTGAAACTGAACGTGTGGATCGGAATCGGCTGCTGCCGCAACAACATCGGCCGCCAAAGGTTTGAACGAGTTCATGTAGCGCTCGCTCAGACGTACTGCGTTCTCTCGAACACGTCCGTCAGAATCTTTCAGCGCATGCTCGATTTCCGCGGGCGTCAACCCGGACAAGGCATCCAAAAGCGAAAGTGCGTGCATGCGAGCTTCGGGTGACGAGCCGCTCGCCACCATATCCTGGAGTTTAGGAAGAGCTGTCTTGTCCTGCCGCTCGATCAGCAGCCGATGTGCTATCCAGCGGTTCCAACCGTTGGGATGCGCCAATTGCGCCACCAAGTCAGAGGAGCTCAATGCCCCTAGATTCGGTTGTAGGTTCCTGTGAACCGGCGAGTGATTCGAAACGATGCGGTATATCCGGCCAAGGGTATCGCCGTTATAGAAGTTAATCTTTTTGCGAATTTCCTCGGGAATCGATTCCGGCGTCTCAATGACCTGTCGGTAGATATCGGTGAAGTACAGGTTTCCGTCCGGCGCATTAGCAAAGTTACAGGGACGAAACCAAACATCGGTGGAGGCGAGAAACTCCACATTATCGGCCGCGCGATGCGCTCGGAAGGTCGCCCCGTCCGGGAAAAGGACGTCACGATGTATCAGGTCTCCGCTGACATCGCCGGTGAAGACATTTCCGGCGTACTCCTTTGGCCAGGCGTCGCCGCTGTAGATGGTGCTGCCTGAAGCCGCCGTGAACCAGCCGCCAACCTCTTCCGTGCGGTGCAACTCATTTTCGTCATAGCGCTCCTGGCGAAGACTCGTTCGCTCCTTACGCCACTCCTGCGGATGAGTGAGTGGATACATTCGCGCCGAAGGGCGCCCATGGTCCGAGATGTCTTGTGCTTCGGCCGCAACTTCAAGCAGAGGCGCCCGAGCAAGGTATTGCATGGGAAGCACCACGTGCCGGATATGAGTGGTGTTCTGTGTAATGAAGCGATTTCCGAAATCGTCAAAGGTTGAGCCGAACTGAGCCGGTCCCGAGGCCGCTTCCGCCTTCCCGCTGATCGGGTCGAATCGAAAATCCGTGCCGCGAACCAGCACGGGCGGTATCTCCGGATGCTCAACCGAACGGATAAGGCCGCCGTTGCCCGTGTTCGAACAGTAGATCCAGTTGTCAATGCTGAGGCGAGGATTGGTAATGCGCGCTTCTTGGTTCGCCTTTGCGAAGCCGGTGTACAGAACTTTGCGGACGTCCGCCTTGCCATCGCCGTTCGTGTCTTCCATGAATAGAATGTCCGGCGCGCTCGTAACAATAAGACCGTGTTTCCACGGCATGATTCCGCTGACAGCCAGGACATGATCCGCAAAGACTGTGGATCGATCGTACTTGCCGTCGTGATCGGAATCCTCGAGCAGCCGGATTCGTGAGCGGACCGGCTTACCCGGCGGCGGATCATCGGGATAATCAAGCATCTCGGCGACATATACTTTCCCGCTTTCATCGAAGGCCATATCCACCGGGCTCATGACATTCGGTTCGGATGCAAACAGTTCGACGTGAAAGTCCCCTCGAACATGCATCGCCTTCATGGAATCCGCTGGAGACATCGCTCGTTCTTCGGGATTTCTCTTCCCGCAAGCGGAAACAACGATTAGGCAAGCCGCAACTGCGATTGCGCTGCAAAGGGGAAAACAGGATATTTTTCTTAACATTCGATCAATAATCATTCTGAACCGCTCAAACCACACGAACCGGCTTTCCTTTCCTCGCAATCAGTCGCTCGGTGGTGAGCAAATTCAGCATAAGAAAACGCGGCTGATGATAATTCTCTGCCCTGGTCATATCCGGAGTGATGTCTACTTGCCGATTTCCCGCTACCTGCCAAAGCGGTGAGTAAAGACTCCGCATAGGAAACTTGGCACGCACATAACGGTCAAGTTCTGTATAGAATTCAACGGCCCAGGAATCGCCCGTCTCCTCAATCAAGCAAAGCGATCCGATTAGCGCCTCCTGCTGCGGGAATAGCGTCTTATCGAGCGTCCAGGCGTTCTGATCGACATTCGTCAGATTGCGGAACAGGCCTCCATACACGCGATCCTTGGCTACATCGCAGTGCCGGCGGAACATCGCGGCCGTTCGATCGAACATCTTGATATCGTTCCGGCGGCGGGCCTCGTATAGGATCATCCAGAGAGTTTCGATTGCGTGGCCCGCATAAACCAACTGCTCATATTCGTTGCTGGGCCGCGAAAGATCGTGATTCATCAGCTCATTCAAGAGCTGGAAGCGAGGGTTGAAATGATGATTCAGAAGCGCGTCTATCGATCGATCTACAATCGCAAGCAATTCTGGATCGGGATGTCTGGCCAGCATCTGCGAACAGGTACGAATCAGTACCATCCACACACCCTCAATCCGCGCTCCCGGAAAGTCACGCGCTCCGGCGCCCAGATACGTTTGGCCGATGGTAGGATGATAGTCCAGTCGATCATAAAGGCGGACGCATTTAAGCACGATCTCACGTGCCTCATCCCAATACTTGCGTTCCCCGCTCGCTTGTGAAAATTCAGCCAGCCCCTCAGCGATAAACATATCGCCGTAGACCTCCGTGTCGGGACCGCCATCGGGAGATCCATCGCGATTCAATACTTTCGGCCAGAATTCATTGGGATCTTTGGGTTTGCTTCGCTGAATCAGTTCGATTGAGCGCGCCGCCACGTCCAGATATTTTTGCTCCTTAGCAATGTTGTTGTAGAGAAACGAAAATACCCACGTACCGCGTCCTTCGAACCAGGCCCTCTTACTCCCCGAGACCAACTCTCCATTGGGACGAACGGAGCAATGAAATCCGCCGTACTCGCGATCGATCACGAATTTCTCGATAAATGGCAGATAGTCGGTGAAAAGATTCTTGCGATACTGGTCGCGCATCGAGACAAAATTAAGAGAATTAGATTCGCTTAGGCTTCGAGGCATAGATTTGGACTTATTCAAAAGCAACAAAACAGGTGCTGTGATCAGCGATTGATCAAAAGCACGCCGGTTCATCGTATCGGTGTTCGACAGCAACTTTGAAAGCATTTCCACTCGCCGGCGAGTAACACGGCCCTGCTCGCGCGCGGCCGTGCCCACATGGAATTCCCGCACTTGGGTGTCGTTCATAAGTTCCCGAATGGTTTCGGCGCTCATACCACCGCCCGCTAAGATCTGGAGTCCCGGGCCAGTGTGTTTCGAGTACTCAGCCAGGCGTCCCTTTCGATCGGGCCACGGACCGGTGCGTCCGGCCGTCAGGATACGGTCCACCTGCCCTAACTGGCGAAGACAATCGATGTCGCCGGACCAATCAGCCAACTCCTCGAACGCATGATGAAAGGTCACACGGCACCCAGGAGCTTGAGCCAGAATCCGATTAAACGCGCCAACGTCAATTCGGGTGTCGGTCAGGAATCCCATCACCAGACCATCGATGGAAAGTGCGCTCATTTCCGCGGCGAGCCGGCAAAGACGTTCCAGTTCGGCATCCGTTCCGGCACTATAGTCATTTCTCTCCCGGATCATGACGCGGATCGGAATCGACACAGCATCTAGAATCTCGCGCACTAGCTGAAAGGGTGGCGTAAGGCCTCCCACGTGAAGGTCACGCACAACTTCCAGCCGGCCTGCTCCGCCCCGCTCGGCCTCCTGTGCGTCCTTGACGGAACACGTGATGACTTCAAGCAAATATTCAGACATCACTGTTGCGGCGCCGCTGCCTTCCAACCGACTGAGTTACACGCAAGTAAATAGGCGCCGATCACCGGCTTCCACAACGGCGATCGTACGCGGGCTCCCGGCAGATCTTCCTCGAGCTTGTCTTTCAGCTTCGTTACTAACAGCGGGCAATGCTCAGTAACTCCGCCCTGATAGGACACAGCCACGGGGGAACCGTTCAAGTCGAGTCGTCGTGCAGCGGCAATCACACCGTCCGCCAGTTCACCTGCGACATCCTCAAAGAGCGAACGGGCAACAGCGTCTCCTGCGACAGCGCACTCATAGGCCGCTTGGCACAGTGATGCAACGTCTCGCGCCTCGGGTCCATAAATAAAGGATAGGGAGTCGCGGAAATCGGAGAGACCGAGAGCCCGGACAAACGCGTCGACCAGCGCGGTGGAACGCCCACGCCCGTCGTATGCGCGCGCCGCGGCCGTGAGCGCCTGCCCGGAGATCCTCTGTGCACTTCCTTCGTTACCATACACCGGCCCCCATCCGCCCACTTTCACGCGGCGGCCGGATCCATCAACACCCAGAATCGACGAGCCCGTTCCGGCAAGCACGACAATGCCTGGGTCGCCCCCCAGTGCCGCTGCGTGCGCGATCACCGTATCGCCATGAATCAGGCAGCGCTCGAATCCCAGTTCCCGGAAGAGTGCGAACATCGGTTCCGCGCCCCAGCCGTCATAGTCGACTCCTGCCAAACCGGCGGAAAGGCAGGCCACATCCTTCCGGCGAAGATTCGCCAGCCGCAGCGTTTGTTCCAACAGTTCAGCTAGCCTTGTGCGGACGGCCTCTTCCCGTTCATGCAAATGATTGGATGCGCCACCCTCGGCTTCTGCCAGTGTTTGCCCTGTTCGATCGATGGCCACGCAACGCGTACGCGTCGCGCCTCCGTCCATAGCCAGAATTACTTCCATCGAATCAAACCTTCAATCATCTATTGGGCGGGTTCCTCAGGGAAGTGGAATTGATGGGTGCCCGGCTGCAGACGGACCTGTGCCGTCTGGCCATTCGGCTCGCGCAGCCGCGCCGTCTGCGCCACGTTGGAGCACACATCGAGCGATATGCGCCCATTCTGGTACGTCGCCGCAAAACTCGACGCATACTCGCTGGCGAACCAGATCTCATTCCCCCGCTTCAGGTTTGTCACACCGAGCGCAGCTAGCAATTGCGGCCGCCCCGGTTCGCCACGGACAAACCAGGCCGCCGCATCGGTGGTCCAGGTATCGAAGGAAACCGGCTGGGTCGCCGTACCCTTGCGGAACAACAGCCGCTCACTAACAACGCCGCCACGCTCGATGCCCATCCAACCGGAAGTTTCGATACGGCGTAGATCCGTTGTTCTTGCGCGCGCGGCCTCCGAGGAACGGGCAGGCGCCAGCGCCGTCAGAAATCGGACCGGTTCGGACGATGGGGAGGTGCTTGCGTTCAAGATCGCGGGCTGTGCGGGAACAACCGCTGGCGCAGATGGATTGAAGGTGGTGTAGGGAAGATGCCCGTCGCTCACAGTCAATGTCAATGTGTCCGGAGATAGGAAGCGAACCGCGAGCGATGCGGTACGTCCGTTATAGAGCGCCGCAACTCCCTCTATCATGACCCGCGAAACGTCCGGCAGATGCAATAGCCAATTGAACGATGCTCGCCTGCTAGGGGCGAGTTCATCGTAAACAATCACGTAGTCCGGCTTAACAAACACGATACGTCTCACAAACCGCTTCAGCACCCCACGATAAGCCTGCTGAAGCTCGCTCGTCACTCCATCAATACCAGCACTCATAACGGTATCGATAATGCGCGGGTACCCATGAAGAGACGGAAACGTCACGGTATCGGCAATCGACTGACTGGCCGAATCTCCGTTGATGACTACACTGTTATGCCCGGCCGCCTGCTTGAAGTAATTGTCGTAATACGGATCTTTGTAATAGTCCGCATATCCGGCATCGGTGATCAGGTTCTCGCCGAGCGAACGCAACAGAAACGATCCCTGGTCCGCATGATTGTGATTGAAATTAGGCCCGGCCCGAAACAGCAGAACGGAGTCGTCCGGCCCCCATCCGGTGCGGAACACGACATCTCCCTTGGTTGAGAAATAACGCGAGCCAGGGGTTTTGGGCGGCTCCGCTTTCACCGTGTCATCGGAGAATAGAAAGTCTTCCACCGACGCGGGAGCAAAGTGATCTTCATACCAGCGAAATACCGGATTGCGCGACTGCGCCACCACCGGCGCAATCGTGTGACCCGCGGGACAGTGCGTATCGCCCATATCCAGGCACCCGCTAACGGGATCCGCCAGAGTCGAAATCGGATACCAGAGCGAATCTTTCACATAGGAATGGCGCCAATAGTCCAGACCAAACACACGCTTCAGGGCAACCAGCGCCGGCGCAAGCGTCTCCAGATCGAACTCGTGGTAACTAATGCCTTCACCGTAGCTGCCATCAGCGAGATAACTCCCGGCGAGATGTCCTTCCAGCTTGGACAGTAGACCGTTGGTATAGAGATCGAGATCGGGATTCTCACTATCGCCCGCAATCGCGGCAGCCGCGAGCAACGAACCGGCCACGCTATGCGAGATCCAGTTGCTGGTGTTCGAAAGAATGCGGTCATCCAACACGTACTCCCGGTATGCGGGCTCAATGCCTTTCTGAACAAGCCCTTCACGAATCGTCGCCCGCTCCGGCGGCGAGAGCTGATCGTAGAGCAAATCATAGGCGAAGGCAATCTGCGCAGTGAATTCGCCGGCCGGGTAGTAGGTCGGCTGCCCATTCGCGGGAAACCAGGGAGGTACCCAACTCGGCCACTTCATCACAGCCAGCAGAGCAGTTCTGGCAGCGTCCCGAGCCTCGGCATCATTATTTATATAGGCGACCAGGGCGTTGTACCGTACACGAGTTCCGGCCTTTGTAATCAAGTCGAAATAACCGGGCAACGTGGGCAGTAGGTAAGTCCGGCTAAGCATCGGAAAGATCCCGGAAGCGCGGTTCAAATCGCCGTTTTTCCGGGAATCCTCCGCCTGACGGACAATCTGCTTCCACAAGGCCTCGTACTTCCTGTCACGGGTCCGCTCCGACAGGCGCTTGCGGTCGGCCGCACTGAAGTACAAACGCGGATGGGCGGCCGGTAGCGGATTGGAACGAACTATTCGGACTGTGGTTACCAGCGGACGGCCGCCGGGTGTCTTACCACGCAGCGATAGCGCGTAAATGCCTGGATTGTGTGGCTGGTCAAGCACGACATTATTCGACCAGACACCATTGCGCTCCATCAACTCTGCACGGCCGCTCGTCTTCCCATCCTGATCCTTCACGACGCATTCGACGCTTTCGAGACGAACAGGCGCCACCACTTCCACGCGCAGCGATCGCTCTAAGTCGAGGTTCGTAGTTGCGAACAATTCGCGCCTGGGTTCCAATACAATCGCCCGCGGTTGAAGCATTCGAAAGCGTGCCTCTCGTTCTCCTTGGAACTCCACATCGTCGATCAGGAGCCGGTAAGTTATATCGAGATTGGCACGCGCTAGAGAGGCCACCACATAGAAACCTTCAATGCCAACTCCGTTCGGTAGCGAAAGGCGAGATTCATCCCGTAGTTCCTGGATGGTAAGCCGCACTCTGTGCCAGGACCCACCGATGCCGGCGTCTCTTGTAGTCGTATAACGTCGACCATTCGCGGCAGCCATGCCGACCTCGATACGATCGCCGAACGAAGCAGTCGAGAGCCGATACGCAAATGACAGCACCCCACTGCTCGAGGCGACGAGGTCGAGCCGACGAATAAATCCGAATCGCTCCGGCCCGCGCCTTACGGGTTTCAAGATGCGCATCAAGGAGCGTCCGCCCAAAGCGCCGTACTCAGAGGTCGGCACAAGCGAAGGATCATACCCAACGTCCTGAACCGGGGGATAGCTGGCGAATTGCCCCAGTTCTGTTCCCTGAAAGTTTTCTCGCCAGGTGTAGGGCTCCGTAATCGTTCTGTCAGGCGAAGCAGCGCTGCCGCAAATGGGGATCAACAAGGCGGCCACGAAGATCATCGAGCCGCTTCTCATCGACCGAAATACACCGCGCCGCGCCCAGCGGCTGATGAATAAACTTCCGCTTCCGCAGGAAACGATACTGACCATGCCGAGCAGCCCCCATTGGCGACCCATCGCCGAAACCACACTCAGAATCGCGGAAGTGGCAAACGCAATGCCCAGCGCGCAATCGAAAAGATCTCGCAGCGTGTCCGCCCGAATAGCGGCGCGTTCTCGAACATCTATGGAGGCGGTCACCGGTCCCCATAATCCGGGCGGCTTGCAACGCGCATAGAATTCTCGCAGAGTTTCCACGCGTTCCGGTGGAGTCAGGAACGAAATGGTGATGATCACGATAACGCCGAGCCCAAATAAGAGCAGAAATCCATGCCAAAACGGATGTATCGCTTCTTTCGAAAATCCAAGCGGAAACCATACGGCATAGCTCAATGGAAGCCCGATCACCAGTGCCGCGGCCTCGCCATAGATGTTCAGCCGCCACCAAAAAAACCGTAGCCACGATAGCGGCAGGATAAATGCGAAGACCACGGAATTGATGAAAAGAAACCACGCTCGCAATCCATTCACGAAGAAGTAAGCAACGAGCAGCGACAGCGCAAAAATAAGAACGGAGCCGGCGCGGCCTACCCTAACGTAATGGCGCTCAGTTTTTCCGGGGCATAAAAAGGTGCGGTAAAGATCGTTGACGAGATATGAAGCTCCCCAGTTCATCTCCATGCTGATGGTTGACATGTACGCAGCGAATACACCCGCGACCAGCAGCCCTAACAACCCTGTCGGCGCGTAGGCGCGCACTAACCGCGCCCATAACTCACCCGGCTCGGCGATCGATTGCGGTGCATAAAGAGCAGCAGCAATCATGCCAAGGAAGAGAAACGGCACAACGCGAACGATAAGCGTCAGCAATGTATTGAAGAGTTGACCTACTTGCGCATGAAATTCATTGCGGGCAGCCATGAACCGTTGCGCAGTGAAGCCTTCTCCACCGGTAGGCGACGCAGCAAAGAACAAACCCTGTACAACAAACGCAAAAATACTCAGGCCGTCCAGTCCGGGCGCGGGCAACGTCAGCCGGAAAAAAGATGCTGCGTCCGCGCCCCGCATCGATTCAATGGAATGATAGACGCTGCTCAGGCCTCCGGTCGCCGCGAGCGCAATCGGCACCAGGATAATATTCCCCAGAAGAAAGATCCCAAACTGCAATGCGTCCGTATAGGCCACTCCATACAGTCCCGAGGTGACTGTGTAGATGGCCGCAATGGTGCCGGCGAATAACATGAGACGTGCCGGCTCCCAGCCGAGAATAGGCCCTAGAGCTGCCCCTAGCCATCCGGACACATAGCCCATCAGCAGCACGATGAAGCCGAGGCTCATAAAGACGGCGTAAATCCCTCGATACGCATGAGCGAGCCGGCCGCTATAACGGATCTCGAGCATCTCCGCCGATGTTACGGTACCGAGCCGACGCCAATATTTCGACCACAAGACCGCCCCAAGGGGCATCCAGATCACGTAGGGAATCCACCACACCGCATTGCCAAGAAGTCCGCCTTGATAAGTGAGCATCGTGACCGCGGATGCTAGCCCGGCATCGGTGTACGTGGCGACAGCGGATAACGCAATCAACCACCACGAGAGATTACGGCCGGAAACAAAATAATCGGCAACGCTCCGGCTGGCGCGGCGTGTGAAGAACAGCCCGACTGCAAGCATCAGCGCAAAGTACAGGCCGACTACGCACCAGTCGATAACTTTCACGCCGTAGACCTCATTCTTCCGCCGGCCGGACGTCGCAGCTGCCGCCGCCGGCGAGCGATCGCGAAACAGCGTCCAACACTGCGGTCACCTGCCGCCCATCGAATGCCGTTACTCTCGCTGGCGTGTCGTCGACGATTGCGGCAATAAAGTCATTCAGACACTCGACGAACGCGCCGCGCAATTTTCCGAAAATCTCCTGCATCAGAAATGTTTTCGGATAGGAGAACTTCGCCTCGGTACTCAGCTCAATCGACTCACGCTTGCGGTCGAAATGCAAATGCCCGGCGGAACCGATCACTTCCACAAACGAATCCACGATGGATGGAAAACTATTTGGATAGATCCAGGCGGATTCCACTGTCGCAAACGCCCCACTCGCAAATCTCACCTGTGCCTGAATCACATCGTAAGTGTCTATACCGCGCGCCGAGAGCACTCCTTTCGCGCCGTAGGCGTGGACCGTAACGGGTTCGCTTGCAAAATACCAGCGCAAGAGATCGATATCGTGCGCGCCAAGAAAATGGATGGGCGTAGAACGAGCTGCCCAATTGATCATCTCCGTGGAAACCCAGATCGTATCGTTCTTGCGCGCATAGCCCGCAACCAGTCGGCCGATCGAGCCTTCCTGGATGGCTGCGAAACCCTGATAATAGGCGGCTAGCCAGCGATGATTGAAGGCGACTTGCAGCTTTTGCTTGGGACGGCTACGGCTCAGATGAAGTAGCGAATCGGCTTCATCGAGATCAGTTGTGAACGGTTTTTCGCACAGCACATGAAGTCCCGCTTCCAGTGCCGCCTTCACCGGCGCATAGTGTGCAAAATCGGGCGTCGCCACGCAGACAGCATCCAGATCACTCCGCACCAGCATCTCGTCATAATTCTGGTAACGTGCGCGGATCTCATACTTGTCGGCGATCAGGCGTAGACGTTCCGGATTGCGGGTCGAAATCGCCGCAACTTCCGCAAAGGGATGAGCTTGATAAATCCGCGTGTACTGCTCGCCCATAATTCCAAGGCCGATAACGCCAACGCGGATTTTCCTATCCATTCACTAAACCCAGCGTCCTCTTCAGGCGGTTAACGCCTTCGACCAGGCGATCCTCGGCATCGGGACCGCACCTAGCTGAAACGACTTCATATCCTCCCGTCTCAAAGGCTCTGCGCGATGGCAAATAACCGATGTATCCGTTCGTTACCCCAGCTAGAAACGTTGGCGGACCGCCGGTGCTTTTGATGCGCATGCCGACCTCCACAAACACCTCAGCCGGTACGCCGACAAAAACACTATCGCCAATCTGAATGGCCTGGAGCTCCATCGGAAGCACACCATCTTTGTACTTAGTGGCCTGCCGCGCGTAAAAGTGCGTGATGGAACTATAAAGCAGCTCCGATTTTGCCTGCCTGTACTCCGGCGACTCGCCGTTTACCGGAAGCTTATTGACACGTGCCTCGGCTTCGCGAAGGGCCATACCGGTCTGCTCCGGGGGCGGGTACGGTTTCAGTGGGAAGCGAGCCACGAGCGTGTCGAATTGCAGACGAGCTCTATCGTGGGTCGGGATCGCGGGCAGAGCACTCAGAACCGAGTCGCCTAGTTGATGGCCCAATTCGGTCGCACGCTCGAAGGTTCGTCCAGGGGTAATCACACCGATAGCGCTCAGTTCCGACGAATGACCGACGCTGATATCTCCCTGTGCCCCATTCACATACATGGCGAAGCTCCCGTCCCCGAGCCGGCTTTCCACGCGCTCGATGGCCATCGCCGGAAAATCGCCGGAGGCGAGCAAATTATCCGGCCCAAGCACCGTCGGATGACATCCGTAATTGATCAGCACGGCTCGCGTGCGGCCCTGAGCGTCATCTACTTTCAGGATTCCGATCTCGCGGTCGACCGGCTGGCCGTCTGGTGACCGCCGGTTCACGCCCAATCCATCGATCGTTCCCGTCCCAATCCCGACTCGCGCCGGGAACCGCGATTGCCACGCCGTCTCCACCGCCTCGACAATCGCATTGCTCAACAGAGCCATGTAACCGGCGTCGAGCGATTCGTCAGGGTTAAAAAATGCGTTGACGGTAACCGGTCCCGCGTGCGTGTGCGTCGAAGCGATCAGAATGGCGGCCGGTTCAATCGGGACGTGTGCCGCAATGACTCGCCTGGTTTCATCGACAAAATCGCTCGCGACTGCCAATAGATCCAGACTTACCAGCGCCACTACCGTCCCGGAGTCTTCAATCACCAGGGCACGGGCAAATAACTCATCGTGTATGCCTTCGCAAGCTCCCTGCCGCGCGGCGAAGCCGGCCAGCGGTGCTCCGATTGGCGGCGAAATCGACCGCTTTCCAAATCCAACTTTCAACAAAACTTTTCCTCCTTCTGGAAAACACAGCCGCGGTATCTTCAATACCGCTTGCTCTTCACCGCCTCGGACGACTTACGGATAAATTCCAGGCAGCCATCATCCAGAACCACCGCTACGGCCACCGACAAGACGTCGATAACGCACAACTGTGCAATGCGCGATGTCAGCACCTTTCCTCCCAACGGCCTATCTGGCGATGCTGTCAACGGGATCACATCGGCGATCTTCGTCAAAGGTGACGGACTGAAATTTGTGATGGCGATCGTAACCGCTCCGGAACGGCGGGCCAACTCCAGCGTGTCGACTACGTCCTTCGTGCTTCCTGAATGAGAAATTCCGATCGCCACGTCCCCAGCGCGCAACGATGCCGCGGCCATCGACTGCAAATGACCGTCTCCATAGCAATCGGCGGTCAATCCGAGACGAGTTAACTTGAGCTTTCCATCCAGCGCGGTGAACGACGAGTAGCCAACTCCGTATAGATCGATCTTGCGGGCATCGGCCAACGTCTTTGCGGCGACTTCCACCATGCCGCGATCGAGCGACTTCATGGTGTCCTCGACCGCCTTTATGTTTGTCTGAAAGATTTTCTTGGCCAGATCTTCGATCGAATCGTCGAAGCTGATGTTCTCGTGGATATATTCGACCGGCTCAACAAGGTCCTGCGCCAGACGCAGTTTGAATTCCTGATACCCCTGGTACCCGAGAGCACGGCAGAACCGGATCACCGTAGATTCTCCGACCGAAGCGCGCAGCGCCAACTCCGAGACAGATAGGTGAATGATCGTCTCCGGATCGCCGAGAACATAGTCGCCAATATTTCTCTCCGCGGGCTTCAACGTGTGAATCATGCTGCGCAAGCGGATGAGGCGGCCGGCCGTGGAGCGCAGCGACTGACGGTCTTGAGGTCTTGTGAGGCTCTTCACAGGATCAGCGGCGGAAAATTACTCCGCCTTGGTTGCTCTGTCCAAACCGTTCTCCTATACCTGCCTCAAATGCCCCTCAAGCGACGAGTTGCGAGCGAAGTAATGCTCAAGATACGCTTGACCGAAGAGTCCATAAAGAAGTAATCTACCACCATAAGTCGGCAGCATGAAATTTTCCGTCAGACCACTCGCCTCAACGCTGTTTCAATCCACGCTTCATCCAGTTCGGCTTGAAACTCTTTATTCTGAGGTGAGGATTCGCACAATCTAATTAATGTCAGCACTTGCACTTTTCGGGGGCGTTCCAGTACGCCAAAAGCCATTTGCCCGGTGGCCCGTCTTCGACGACACCGAACGTCAAGCGGTTCTGGATGTTCTCGAAAGTGGGGCTTGGGGCGGATACAGTCCTAAGGTTTCCGATTTCGAAGAAACATTCGCGAGGCGCCATGGAACGCGTTTCGGCATCTCTGCGAGCAACGGTACCGTAACGCTCGAGATGGCTTTGCTGGCCGCGGGCATACAGCCGGGTGATGAAGTAATTGTTCCGCCCATAACTTTCATCGCCACCGCAACCGCCGTGCTCCGCGTGGGCGCCGTACCGGTTTTCGTCGACATCGAACCCGCAGCCTGCAACATAGATCCGCAGCGGCTTTCCGACGCAATCACGCCCGCGACACGCGCCATCATTCCCGTACACTTTGGTGGACACCCAGCCGATATGGACGCAATCCTTCAGATTGCGCGCAAACACGGTCTGATTGTCATTGAGGACGCGGCACACGCTCACGGCGCGCACTGGAAAGATCGGCCCGTAGGCTCGTTCGGCGAGTTCGGTTCTTTCAGCTTCCAGCAGTCGAAAAACATGACCGCCGGGGAAGGCGGCATCCTGCTTACCAATGACGAAGGTCTCGCAGCAAAAGCGCGGGCGGTCTCGAATCAGGGCCGGCGGCAGGGAGGCGCTTGGTACGAACACGTCACGCTGGGCACCAACTATCGCCTCACTGGCTGGCAGGCTGCTATTTTGCTGGCACAGCTTGCGCGCCTTCCGGAACAGATGAAGAAGCGGGCGCGTAATGCCGCCATCCTCTCCGAAGCCCTTACACGCGGCGGTGTCCTCGTGCCGCCCGTAACCGATAGTCGGGTCACTGCCCACGGGCTGTATCTATACGTGTTGCGGCTGAACACTTCCGAGCTCGCCGATGTTTCGGTGGAACACTTCACCAAGGCTCTTGCTGCGGAAGGAATTCCCGGAGCCGCCACCTATCCATACCCCATCTATACGAACACGGTGTTCGAAAGTTTGGCCCACAGACGCATGGAGTGTCCGGAGTCTGAGCGGTTCTGCCGTGAGTGCTTCTGGATTTCGCATGAAATCCTGTTGGCCGAAGAAGAGGATCTCGTCGACTTTGTCCAAGCTGTGGAGAAGGTCCGCGACTCCGTACAAGCACTAGCGTCAATTCGGTAAAAAATATGAACCGGCGCATTTTCGTAGGGCAGACGTTAGCTGGAGCAATGCTCCAGCCCGGAGCGGCCGCCGCACCTCAGACCACCGACTTTTTCCCGGAGCAGGAACTCGTCATTGAACGGCCCGTCGAGGGAAAGCCTCATGCTGGCAAGGTCCTGGTTGCCATTCAGCCGCACTCCGATGACATCCCGATATTCGCTGCCGGGACCGTCGCCAAACTTCTCGACGAAGGCTACGCCGGTTATCTCGTGCGCGTGACCAACGACGATATGGCTGGACCGGGAACCATTGGTGACACCGTAATGGCCAACGAGCTCGACACAACAGCGGTCGCTCGTGTCCTTGGCCTTCAGAAGACTTATCATCTGAATTACAACAACCACCGCATGAACGGGATCTCGCATGCCGAGCTATGCGGGCGTTTCATTTTTCTTTTCCGCTTACTCAAGGCGGATGTGGTCGTTTGTTATGATCCATGGGCTCACTACGAAGAGAATCCAGATCACTACATCACCGCGCAGTGCGTCGAAGCGGCTTGTTGGATGGCAAACGGCAGCAAGGACTATCCGGAGCACTTCGATGCCGGCTTGAAACCGCACTGGGTCAGCGAGAAGTATTATTTCGCTCGCTTTCAGCAGCAGGTCAATCGCATTGTCGATGTCGGGCCCACCATCGAAAAGAAAATCGACGCTCTCTTGATGAACCGCGCGCAGGGGCCCGCCGGCGAAGCCGGTGCCAGATTACGCAAAAGTCTCGCATCGCGAGGTCTAAGGCTACCGGTCCTCGGCAACGACGACGCAACCGCCAATCGTGAATACATCAGGACCTTCCTGCTAAAAGAGAATGCGGATCTCGGCGCCAAGCACGGATTGCAGTACGCGGAGCAATTCCGCTATATACAGCCTCCGCAAGACCCGGTAGACGACTACGTAAAACAGCACGCCGTTTCGCTGTGAAGATCGGTTGACGGGCGGGTGAGCCGCGGCAACTATCGAAGGCTGTTCGATACTCAAGATAAGGAGTAACGACATGACCGAACGTGCGATTCTTGCCGGCGGCTGCTTTTGGGGGATGCAGGATTTATTGCGCCGCTACCCGGGCGTCCTCACCACACGGGTAGGCTATACGGGCGGCGACGTGCCCAATGCGACCTATCGTAATCACGGATCTCACGCCGAAGCGATAGAGATTGCCTTCGATCCGCAAAAGATCAGCTACCGGAAGCTTTTGGAATTTTTCTTCCAGATTCACGACCCGACAACCCTTAACCGTCAGGGTAATGATCGAGGCGCGAGCTATCGTTCGGCCATCTTCTACACAAACGAAGAGCAGAAGCGAATCGCGGACGACACCATCGCGGATGTCGAGGCCTCAGGGCTCTGGCCGGGTAAAGTAGTTACGGAAGTGGCTCCCGCTGGTCCCTTCTGGGAAGCGGAACCCGAGCATCAGGACTACCTGGAACGGTATCCCAATGGCTACACCTGTCATTTCATTCGTCCGGATTGGAAGCTTCCCGTTCGGGCGGAAGCGCGTCGCGCGGGTTGAACGATCCCGAAAAGAAATGACGGCTTCGAGGTTTTGAGCCCCATATTGTCAAAAGGATCGCTCAACCCGCGCTCGTAGTGGACGACTGCAAACGACGCAAGACGTCCTGTGGCCGCTTGGGGAATCCGGTAACTCCACGCGACCTGTCGAATTGATAGATGCGCTCGAGGGGGCGCGCTTCAAACGACAAGCCACGCAGTCCCTTTTCATCAACTACTGCACGCAATTCGGGCCGGTCGCAAGCTGTTCTTGCCGCGCTTCGCAATTTACCGGCTACATCGCTTTGGGATTCGATCAGATTGGTATGTTCAAGCGGATCCTTCGCCAGATCGAACAACTGCTCGCGATCGCCATTAGCCAACCAAATGTATTTCCAATGATCGTGCCGGGCCATTATCTTGAACCGGCGCGTGCCCGGCTCTCCGTAATAACCGAATAATGTCTCCCTAGGTCGAGCGCTGCCATCCAACATTCCCAGAACGTCAATTCCCTGCCGGCACTCCCCTTTTCCTGCTGCTTTGGTAGCGATTCCGAAAAGATCGGTCAGACACACCAGCTCGTTCGACACCTTGCCCGACGCCAGCTTATCCGGCCAACTGACCAGAAAAGGTACATGGCAGGATACATCAAAGAAACTTTCCTTCTGCCAGGCGTGGTGGTCGCCCAAGTGATCGCCGTGATCGCTATAGAAGCAAATCAATGTGTTAGCCGCATCGCCACGCTTCTCCACGGCATCCAGAATCTGCCCGATGCAATGGTCGATGTAAGTGATCTCGCCGTAATATCGCGCTTTGAGAACCCGGGCGTGTGAATCGTTGATGTCCTCCGCCCAGATTGCATAATTCATGAATGGCAATTGCTCATCCATGTGATCGATCGCAAGTTCCCCGTGCACCGGATTCGGCATGCGGTCCGGATCATAGATACGGTTAAAGGGGATCGGTGGAGCGAATGGAGGGTGTGGCCCAATGAAGGAAACAAAACCGAAATAGGGCCGATCGTCCTGAGTCGCAATCTGCTCCACCGCGCGTTGTGCCGCCCAGCCCTCCACATCCGCATAGGCCGGAGTGGGACTCATCTGCGGCATGTAATACATTTCCGTACGTTCACCCATCAGCCCTTCGATAAAATCGTAGGCCGGTTGTTGCTTGGCGATCCAGGACGCATAGGCATCTCCTCGGCGCTGCTGCGGCGTAGCGTAGAGTTCCTCGCTGTGAAGATGTACGTCGTAGCCTAGCTGCTCGTCCCAAGGTTGCGTGTGAAATTTTCCGATGCCAAATGTGCGATAGCCAAGCGATCGCATCGTCTCGGCAAGATAGGGGCCGCAGCGTCCATTCATGCTTGATGGCTGCCCTTCCATAAGGGCCGGTTTGCCGTTTGAAAAAATGCGTGTCGTGTGGGGTTCGCAGCCTGTCCGAATGATGTATCGAGCCGGCACACAGACGGGGCAGGTAGAGTAACCGTTTCTGAAGGTCACGCCGCGCGCTACCAGCCGGTCAATGTTCGGCGTGTAAATCTCCCGATTCCCCAGCGCGGCGATGGTGTCGAATCGCTGCTGATCGGTCATGATGAACAGCACGTTAGGCTTTCGCGGACCGTTACTCACGGCCGGTGCTTTGGATGCTGGCACGGGAAGCGCCGCCGCCGGCAACATATTTAATAGCGTTCGTCGATCGATTTTTGTCATGAGAGTTACCAGATGAGTCGCCCGGCGACCTGCACAAGCCGCGGAGGATTCGCCGACGAGATCACTCCAAAGTTTACGTCAGCCGCATTAGCGTCTGGATTACTGAATTGTGCATGATTGAATGCGTTAAAGAACTCACCCCGCAATTCAAAGTGCGCCGACTCGCTCAGGCGAAAGTTTTTCTGGACGCCTATATCGAAGTTGTTTGTTCCCGGACCGAATAGAATGCCCCGCCCCGAGTTTCCGAAATAACCGGCCGGTGGCGCGGCGAAGCAGGAAGTGTCGAACCATCGGAAGCCGTTCGATCGTACGCTATCGCTGAGGCTCGAGTCCGCGCCATTACAGGATCGATTCGCCCGCACGGCCGTAAAATTACTGCCCGTTCGATTTGGCGCTGCAATAGAAAAGGCACTCCCTGTCGCCAGGGTCATAATGGCATTCACCTGCCACCCGCCAACCAGCGCATCTGCTGCACGGTTCCATTTTGAGGCAAACGTCCGGCCGTGGCCAAAAGGCAACTGATACACCGTGGAAAGCACGAAGTGGTGCGGAATATCGTAGGACGTCAACCCGCGGTCGCAGGCTCGGCACGTTGCGATTTGGCTTTGTGTGCTGCCGCCGCCTTCCCAACCATCGGTGATCGTTTTGGAGAACGTATAGTTCGCCATAATCGTTAGACCACGCGAAAATTGGTGCTGGTAACGAGCAATTAGTGCTTCATAGCTGATGTTGCCGTTCGTATTCGAATACAAGATGTAGTTGTAGCGCAGATATGGCCGAGTATTCGGATCGCAGAACCCGGCCGTTGAGACGCGGCACTGGTCTACGTCGTATCTGTTCTGCTGCCGGTGACCGCTTGTCCCTGTATAGTCCAGCTCGATCAAATCGCTGGAACGTAGCGTGTGCTGTAAGGAGAAATTCCACTGTGTGATGTAAGGGATCTTAGAGTCCTCCGCCACCGCAAACGGCGTGAAGCCCTGCGGCAGCGAGGCTGCAAAGCTACTCGTCAGTGGAGGTAGCGGAATTATAGGGAACACATTCTGCCCTAGCGCATAGGTTGGCAGCGGCTGAAATTGGTTGTTCGTTATCGAAAGCGACGGTTGAAACGGCGGCGCAACCATATCGAATTGCGCTTCTATAAGAGCACCGGTCTCATAATATGTGCCTACTCCTCCACGAAGCACAGTGTTCTTGAAAAAGGATGGCTGCCAGGCGATTCCGAAACGTGGTGTCCAATCCTTATAATCCGGCTGAATCACTTGGGGACTTACTTCGCCCAAAGCGGCGTATTCCAGCAGGCCGGTCGAGAAATTGAATGAGTGTGGAACCATTGCGTCGGCGCCCTGCGGATTGGGAACCGTGGAATGATACCAGGACAAGCCCCAATTGATAGTCAGGTTATGCGTGATTTTCCAGGTGTCCTGCACATACGGGAAGAACTCGGTATAACGATAGTGGAACGGCTGCAAACCGGCCACTTGGCCGCTTGTCGGCATGCCCAGAAGGAAATCGGCAAATGAATTTCCTGAATTGGCCGCCGGGGCAAGTTGGCCGGAGGAGGCGCGGGCAAGTTGCGCTGTGAATACGGTTTGAAAGCTGAGGCTTCCCAGAGCATTCGCATTCGCATTTTGCTGTAGCGTTCGGTGATAGCGAAGCCCCGCACCAAATTGAAACGAATGGTTTCCGTGAGTCCAATTGACGCTATCGTCAATTTGGTAATTATTGTCGACGTCGCCCAATGGACCAGACGATCGTCCGAATCCCGTATAGCCCTGGATGCCAATTCCAGGTATTCCATGGGTGTCCAGAGTGCCCGGAATGCCGATTCCTGTCAGCAGGTCTCCGCCGCTCTCTCCCTCGCCGCTACTGAATTCTGTGGACCGGCTGAAACCGATCCGAGCGATATTAACCAGACTCGGAGAGATACTGAGCGTATCCTGAATGGTTCCGAGCCAAGCCGCCAGCGGATAGGAAGCACCGGCCAACGGGAACAAGCTTCCTTGCACGACCGGGCTATTTTCATGCAGTACATTTGTGGTGATAGTCTGCTTACCGGAAACCGCATAATCCCCGCGAACACCAAACTGATCGTCATTGGAAGTATTTCGCGGCTGACCAAAATAGTTAGAGGGCTTTTGATTTATGTTCGAGCCGGGAATGTAGTAGGGCAGCAGGGCCTTTGAAACTGGATTGATCAGTGCAGAGGGTATCTGATTCCCCGCAAATGGCGCGCGCGTACCGGTAGCCGGATTGTAGCTATAGGGATTGTAGATTTGCTGCGAAACGGCACTGAAGTCGCCGTTGAACATTGCCGCCGTGGGCGTATAAGCGTTACTCGTAAATTTCTGAATCTGACGCGTCCCTTCGTAGTGCGCATGGAACCAAAGCCGGTTACGGCCGTCCACTATTTTGGGGATCACTATGGGGCCGCCTACCGCAAATCCAAATTGATTGCGTTGCAACTGCTCAGGCTTTGGGGAAAAGAAATTTCGGGCGTCCATGGCGCCATTACGGACAAACTCAAACGCCTCTCCGTGAAGCTGGTTGGTGCCGGACTTGGTGACAATGTTGACAATGCCTGGATTCGGGCCCTGATCCGGCATAAAGAAATTCATCTGCAGCTTGAACTGATCGATGTCAGCGACCGAAACGTTCAGAGACGATTCACCAAGTCGCGAACCTCGAGTGGCGATTCCATCTACCAGGTAGGTTGTGACACTTTCGAGATTTCCGCCGATGTTGATGGTGCGCCCCGATCGGCCGATTTGCGAAGACGCGCGGTCAGCCGGCGCACCGGAAGGCGGTGTCTCCACTCCGCCCGAAAGAATCGCTAGCTGCAGGTAATTGCGCCCGTTTAATGGCAGTTGCTCGACTCTTCGGTTGTCGATGACAGCACCTAACGCAGCCGAATCAGTCTCGAGGAGCGGGGTCTCGCCCTTTACGTCCACGCTCACCGTTTGCTTCAGGTCGCCAACTTTCAGCTTCACATCCACGGTCGCCCGCTGGTTCACGGCGATTGCAAAATCGTTGTAACTGAATGTGTCGAAACCTGCCTTTGTTACTTCAAGTCGATACTGACCCGCCTGCAAACCATTAATGACATAATTTCCCGAATCGTTTGAATCGGCGTTTCGTTTGACGCCGTGCTGCACATCGGTTAGCACGATTTGAGCCCCGGGCACGAATGCGCCCGAATCATCGACGATTGTTCCGCCTAGGGACGACGTCCCTAGCGACGTTTGACCAATTGCCGGCAAGGCAGCGAGCAAAGCCATAAGAAGAAATTTCACGAAGCTAATTATGTCAAGCTCATAGAGAAATTGGGATGAATAAGAGCCGCCGCCAAGTTCTTGCATCGATCGCCGCCACTCCTCTGCTGCGAGCTGCGCAAAGACCTCCTAACGTGCTCTTCTTTATGACCGACCAGGAGTCGGCGCTTCTGCCGGGCCCCGTAGCGCGCCCGGCGCATGATTCCTTGCGAAATCGCGGCGTCGAGTTTCGCAACGCATTTTGCAACACTCCGCAATGCTCTCCGGCGCGTTCCTCGCTGCTGACCGGCCTTGCGCCGCATCGATCGGGTGTACTCACGAACGTAGACGGATCTTCGCTCGGAAAGCCGCTCGCAACCAACGTTACAACCGTAGGAAACGTTTTTCGAGATGCCGGCTATAGCACCGGGTATTTTGGCAAGTGGCACCTGGGCGATGAACAGACCGGTCCTAAATCATTCGGTTTTGCCGATCGGCAATCTGGAAGCGATACTGTTTCAGCTCAGGCTGCTGCGGATTGGATCCGGCAGCAATCCGGCCCTTGGCTCGCTTGGGTGTCCATTTTGAATCCTCACGACATTTATGAAATCGTCGATAAAATTCGTTCGGTTGCTCCCAGAACGGATGTGCGGCCACCCGCAACGACCAGAACCGATTTGGCAAGCAAGCCCTCTGCTCAATCCAGATATTTGAAGGAAGATCAAGGCCGTCCAACACTGAAGTACACGCCAGAGGATTGGATCCGGTATCGCAGTTTTTATTGCGAGCTGGTGGAGGAAGCGGATAGGTGCTTTGCGACCACCCTCGCAGCAATCCGTGATTTGAGCAACACGATCGTGATTTACACCAGCGATCACGGCGATGCGCTGGGCGAGCATGGGCTGCCGTTTAAAGGTCCTTTCCTATATGAGCCTCTGATCCGCGTGCCGCTGGTAATTGCGGCCCCGGGTTTCAGCAAAGGCTCGGCACGGGATGACTTCGCAATCTCTGCCGATCTCGCGCCAACTCTAACCAGCTTGGCCGGGCTGACCTGGCCTTCGTCGGTGGGCGGTAAAGATTTGTCCAAAGGCGACAGCAAGCGTGACGCGGTCTTTCTCGAATATTACGGCAAGCAGCACTGGGTCGAGCCGATACGAACCATTCGAACGCGAGAATGGAAACTAAGCCGCTATGGCAGCGGCGAGACCGAGCTGTACGATCTTAAGAACGATCCTACAGAATCAAAAAACTTGTCCATGACGCCAAAGCTGGCCGGCATTAAAAACAACCTGGACAAACGTCTTTCGGATTGGTGGACGGGAATGCCGCAGCCCACCGAACCAGACAGGAGAGGATAAATGTCGCCCTGGCCGCGCTATCCCACTATCTTCGAAATCAATACGTGGGTCTGGCTGTCAAGTCTAAGCAAGAAGTATGGAATTCATCTAGATCTGGGTTCCGTGCCCGCGATGGAATGGAATGCCTTCGCCGAATTTGGTTTCGATGCCGTGTGGCTGATGGGCGTTTGGGAACGAAGCCCGGCAGGAATTGGAATTGCCAATCGGAACCAAGGTCTGATCGCTGATTTCCGCAGGGCTCTCGCTGATTTTCGCGCTGAGGACAATGTGGGATCTCCCTACTGCGTCCATCGCTACGTCGTGGACGAACACCTCGGCGGCCCCGCCGGTCTGGCCATCGCTCGTAACGAACTCGCAAAACGCGGATTGCGTCTTGTCCTGGATTTCGTCCCCAACCATGTCGCACCCGATCACCCATGGGTGACAGAACATCCCGAGTACTTTGTTCTGGGCAATGCGGACGACCTCCGAAACGACCCTGCTTCGTATCTCAAAGCCGGGGACAACGTTTTCGCGTGCGGACGCGACCCGTACTTCCCTGCCTGGCCCGACGTGTTACAACTAAATGCTTTTCAGGCTCGTCTTCGTCAGGCCGTAATTGAAACTGTCTCTAACATTGCTGGCCAATGCGATGGTGTTCGCTGCGACATGGCGATGCTATTGATGAACTCCATTGTCGAGCGCACCTGGGGGAGCCGCGCAGGCCATCCACCCGCGACCGAATATTGGGTAGATGTGATTCCAGCCGTCAAGAAAAGCCAACCGGCGTTTCTTTTCATCGCTGAAGCGTATTGGGATCTGGAGTGGGATCTTCAACAGCAAGGGTTCGATTTTTGTTATGACAAGAGGATTTACGACCGTCTGGAGCATGGCGGTGCGGAGAGCGTCCGGCTGCACGTCTCAGGCGATCTGAGTTACCAGGAGAAATTGCTGCGATTTATCGAAAACCACGATGAACCTCGAGCGGCAGCCACATTTCCGCCAGCGAAGTCACGCGCGGCCGCGGTCACCGTGGCTACTCTGCCAGGAGCAAGGCTTTTCCATGAAGGACAGTTTGAGGGCCGGCGAGTCAGACTACCCGTATTTCTAAGCCGTCGCCCCGAAGAACCGGCAGATCAGGAACTAGCTGCCTTTTACAAGCGGCTTCTAAAAAGCACTGGCCGACCTCTATTTGATAAGGGGCACTGGGGTCTTTGTACCTGTTCAGGGTGGCCCGATAACCGAAGCTTTGAAAACCTTGTGGCTTGGAATTGGACCACGAGCGAAATACATTGGCTGATTGTGGTCAACCTCAGCGACAATTCAACCCAAGCTCGGGTGCACGTGCCTTGGGACGATATCACAGGCAAAACCTTGCGTCTGGTGGACGCTCTTTCGGACACCGTCTACGAGCGAAATGGGGACGAAATTCGGAACATGGGCCTATACGTCGATTTGGGTCCGTGGATGTTCTACCTATTTAAATCCCCCCGCCCTTAGCTCGTAAACCGCTGCCGCCGGGCGCGTGTCGCGGCCGTCAGCATATAATCGCGTCGATGAATCTTCTCTCTTCTTCGCAAAAGAGATCGAGCCGGCGCGAGCTAATGAAAGGGCTGGCGGCAGGTCTGGCCGGCCTTCGCGTTCTCCCCGCCCAGGGGCAATCCGCCACAACCCGCGATTGGTCTGGCCGTGAGCCGGTACGATACCCCGATCCCGATGTCATTTCTCTGGAAAAGGAATTCAATAAATATCGGATCGGCACGGCAACCATCGAACGTGTCTCGACAGGATATCGCTGGGCCGAAGGGCCAGCCTGGAACGGAGCCGGCAACTACCTCGTGTGGAGCGACATTCCCAATAACCGCCAGATGCGATGGATCGAAGAGGATGGCCATGTCGACGTCTTTCGCAAGCCATCCAATTTCAGCAACGGCAATACGTTCGATTGGCAAGGGCGCCAATTGAGCTGTGAACATCAGACACGCCGTCTCGTTCGATATGAGCAGACCGGCGAAGTGACCGTTCTGGCCGAGAAATTCAACGGTAAACCGCTCAACGGGCCGAATGACGTCATCGTCCACCCGAACGGCGATATCTGGTTCACCGATCCCGGTTACGGAGGACTGAGCATCTACGAAGGAGGGAAGTTCCCTCTCGAATTGAAGGAGGCGGTTTACCGGCTAGACGTGAAAACAGGCCAGTTAGAGATGGTCACGGACGAATTATTCAAGCCCAACGGACTTTGCTTCTCGCCCGACTTGAAGAAGCTTTACGTTTGCGATACCGGCGCTACGCACTACCCGAAGTCTCCCCGGGAAATTCGCGTTTATGATATCGACGGGACCAAGCTGCGGAATTCCAAGCAGTTCCTGTCCACTGCGTGGGATAACTATACCGGTTTTGCCGACGGAGTTCGCGCCGATACCGATGGAAACATCTGGGCTGCAATCGGTCAAGGTGCGAACGGAACGGGTTCGGCCAAAGCCGATGGCGATGGTGTCTATGCGGTCTCGCCGCAAGGCGCTAAGATCGGTAAAATCTCGCTACCGGAGATCTGTGCGAATGTCTGCTTCGGTAGTACTCGGCGGAACCGTCTCTTCATGGCGGCAAGCCAATCCATTTACTCGCTCTATGTCGACGTCAAGGGAGCGAACATCGCGTAAGAAATATGGAGGAGAACTATGAGCAAGTTATGTTTCACTCTTTTAATCGCCTGCCAGCTGATTGCTCGCGATCCTCTGGCCTCCCGTATTGTTCACACCGATCCATCTAAGTACCGTCAACTCACGGCGGTTCATGAAGGCGCCGGCCACATGGCCTTCACCGCTCTTTTTGATGAACATACACTCGAAACAAATTTGCAATTCCTGCACCGGGGCGTGATCTACCCCAAGAGCGGCATCGGCCAGCATTTCCACAATCAATGCGAAGAGATGTTTATCATTTTTGATGGGGAAGCTCAGTTCACCATCGATGGGCGAACATCTGTGCTGAAAAGCCCCGCGGGCGCCATTTGCAAAATGGGTCATGCCCACGCAATTTACAACGCGACGGACAAACCACTCGAATGGATGAATATCAATGTGACTGCAATGAAAGGCACGTACGACGCCTTTGATCTGCAAGATCCCCGCGTAGACGTACCGCTGGACCCCATACCAGTGTTCATGACCATGCACCTGGATAAGGCTCTGCTCAAGCCGGTAAACGCAATGAATCAAGGCCATGGAAGTGTCCAATACCGCCGGCTATTGGCTCCTTCCGTCTTTAATTCTCCATGGGCGTATGTGGATCACCTTGTGCTGCCGCCGGGTGCCTCGATTGGTCCTCATGTACACCATGAATTGGAAGAATTTTATTATGTGCTGCATGGTCAGGGAACTGTCACGGTGGCCGTTGGCAGGAGCGCGGGCGAAACAGCATCCATTAAGGATGGGGATGCCATTCCGCTTCGCCTGGGCGATATCAATTCATTCGCGAACAACGGCCAGGAGCCGCTCGAATTCATGATCGTTGGCATTTCCCGAGACAAAACCCACCGGTTGGACAATGTCGACGTCGAAATGCCCTAAGATGGTGCAGAAATGCAAATTTGGGGACGGTTCGCTAGGCTAGCCCGGCGGCCAGGCGTTGTTGGGCGTTTCTTAGGCCTCGGATCGTGGCTCGTGCTATCGGCTGCGGCTCTCGCCCAGGCTCAGAAGCCGGCTCTTAATTACGACCGTGACGTACGCCCCATACTTTCCGAAAACTGTTTCCAGTGCCACGGCCAGGACCCCAAAAAGCGCATGGCCGGTCTGCGCCTCGATTCTTTTGAAACTGCCACCGCGAATCGCAACGGCCACATAGCGCTCGTTCCGGGCAAGCCGGAGGCGAGTCTCCTCTACCAGCGCATCACCGCCGAACCACGCTCGCGCCGCATGCCGCCGGTCTTTGCCAACAAGAACCTCGCGCCGGAGCAGGTCGCTATTCTCAAACGCTGGATCGAAGAAGGCGGCCAATACACCAAGCACTGGGCATTCATACCGCCGGTCCGGCCTGCCGTTCCCGACTCCCGAGACCCATGGGTCCACGAGCCTATCGATGGCCTCGTCCGCGCGCGCCTCCGCGCGGAAGGCCTGCAGCCGAGCCCGGAGGCCGCGCCGGCCGTCTGGCTGCGCCGGGTTTCTCTAGATCTCATCGGTCTGCCCCCTTCGCCCGCTGAGCTGGACGCCTTCGCCAAGCAAGTGAAAGCCCGCGGCGAAGCCGCCTACGTCGCCGCGGTCGACCGCCTCCTCGCATCGCCACAGTACGGCGAGCGCATGGCAATGGATTGGCTCGATGTCGCCCGCTATGCCGACACACACGGCTTCAACAATGACTCCGAGCGCTCCATGTGGCGCTGGCGCGATTGGGTCATCCAGAGCTTCAACGACAACATGCCGTACGATCACTTCATCACGGAGCAATTAGCCGGTGATCTGCTTCCGCATCCAACCCTCGATCAACGCATCGCCACGGGTTTCGGGAGAAACCATGTCATCAACTCCGAGGGCGGCATCATCGAAGAAGAATACCGCGTGCAGTATGTGACCGACCGCGTGCGGACGCTCGGAATGGCTTGGCTCGGATTGACGCTCGAATGCGCCCACTGCCACGATCACAAATTCGATCCCATCACGCAGCGCGATCATTACAGATTCTTCGCCTTCTTCAATAATGTTCCCGAATTCGGGGAAGACGGCCGGGTTGCGAATGCCGTTCCTATGATTCCTGCGCCCACCGCCGGGCAGCAGGCAAAAATGCAAGCTTTGGAAAGCGCCATATCGGCCCTTTCGAGCCGGACGGAGAAACGCAAAAAATCCTGGAAATCGCATGACGGCGCCCTCGCGCAAATTCCCCTTCCCCGCCCGCCCCAGGCCGATACGGCCCTGGCGGTTTCTTGCTCCAAAGGCGGCGAGGAGGACAAAGGTCCATCCGGTCACGTCTGCGCTCCTGCCGGCCTGGAGCCGAAACCCGAATCCGCCGAAAAGCTGCCAATATCAAAACGCGCTCCAATCACCTTTGGCCTGTGGGTCAAACCCGCGGCCTCCGACACGGATGTGGCTCTGCTTTCGGCCATCGACTACTCCATCAATCCGGCCGCCGTGAATTTTGGCAGCGGCATCGAACTGCGGCTCGTCGGGGGCGAACTCGAATTCCGTCTGAGCCTGCGTTTCCCTAACTATTCGCTCAGGGTGCGGTCGGAAGGAGCGAATCTCCGTCCCGGAGAGTGGCGTCATTTGACGTTGGTCTATGCGGGTGCCGACAAGGACGCAACGCGCGTTGCCGCGTCCTGGGCACGCATCTTCACCGATGGTCGCGAAGTCGGCACGAAAGTTTTGAACGACGGCGTGGCTTTGCCATCGGCTAAAGACGATAAACCTACACTGACTCAGTTCCGCATCGGCTGGGATAACGGCGCGCGTAGCGCAAGATACGCCGGCTTGATGGATGACGTCAAAGTATGGAATCGCGCCTTGAACAATACCGAAATCGGCAATCTCTTCGAGAGCCGCGCTCTGCCATATGCCCTCCAAGTAAGCAGGGAGAGCCGGACACCTTTCGAAACAACCTGGCTCAGAGAAGCTGCGATGCGAAGGAAGGATGCCACCTTCGCCAAGGAGTCGGCGGAGTTGGAAAAGCTGCGCGGCGAGTTATTCGAGGTGCGCCGCCAGGCGCCCACTGTCATGGTCATGCAGGAAATGTCCGTGCCGCGCGAAACACACATCCTTGTGCGCGGCTCTTACGATGCGCCTGGCGAGAAAGTGGACGCCGGCGTTCCGGAAAATCTACTCGGCGCATGGCCTGCGGGCGCGCCCCACAATCGTCTTGGCCTGGCGCAATGGCTGACTAAACCCGATAATCCCCTCACGGCGCGAGTAGTCGTGAATCGCTTCTGGCAGCAGTTATTTGGCGAGGGCCTCGTAAAGACCAGCGACAATTTCGGGCTGCAAGGCGAATGGCCCAGCCATCCCGAACTGCTCGATTGGATGGCACGCGACTTCATCGAATCCGGCTGGAACGTAAAAGCGCTGATGAAGACCATCGTGTTGAGTTCCACCTATCGCCAATCCTCGGACGCGTCACCGCAGCTCGTGGCGCGCGATCCGGATAACCGCTTGCTCGCGCGCGGGCCGCGTTTCCGCCTTCCCGCCGAAGTCATCCGCGACCAGGCGCTCGAAATCTCCGGCCTGCTGAAAGAGTCGGTGGGTGGACCGAGCGTCTATCCCTATCAACCCGCCGACCTATATAAAGGAATCGTCGTGGCGGCCGATTACCCGGGGACCAGATACATCGAAAGCACCGGCGACAACCTCTACCGCCGCAGCATTTATACATTCTGGAAACGAACGGTGCCCCATCCCACCTTGAACGTGTTGGATGCGCCCGACCGCGAAGTCTGCATCGTGCGACGTTCCACCACCAACACCCCGCTCCAGGCTTTGACTCTGCTCAACGATCCGATCTTTGTGGAGGCCGCTCGCAAATTGGCCGAGCGCGTCGTGAAAGAAGGAGGAACAGCGCCCGAAACGCGCCTGGCTCTCGCATTCCGACTCGCAACCGGACGCTCTCCCAACCAGCGCGAACTTCATATTCTGGAAAATTCGCTCGACAAAATGCTCGCTGCTTACCAGCGAGACCCGGCTGGTGCGCGCAGCTTGATTGCAGTGGGCGCTTCGAAATCGGACGCCGCCATTCCACCCGCCGAGCTGGCGGCCTGGACCGCGGTGGCAAATATTATCCTGAATATGGACGAAGTGATTACGAAAGGTTGAGCACGATGGATTGCTGTAATAACTACGCCCGCATAACTTCCCGGCGAGACCTGCTCGCCCGGACCGGATACGGGCTTGGCGCCGCTGCCTTGCATGTTCTGCTGGGCGGTGCGGAGGCCCTTGCGGCCGAGCCATCAGACTCCGTCGGCGGTTTTCCCAACTTCGCGCCTCGTGCCAAACGGGTCATCTTTCTATTCCAGGCGGGCGGCCCGAGTCATCTCGATCTGCTTGACTACAAGCCGCAGATGAAGGATCGTTTCAACCAGGACATCCCCGCCTCCGTCTTCGGCGGCCAGCGCGTCACCGGCATGGTCGCGCAACAGGATCGCTTCCCCGTCGTCCCGACCATGTACGGTTTCCGCCAGTACGGCGAGAGCGGCCAATGGTTCAGCCAAGTGCTGCCCTACACGGGCAAAATTGCCGACGAGATCTGCGTGCTCCGCGGCATGTACACGGAGGCGATCAATCACGATCCCGCCATCACGTTTTTTCAGACCGGCAGCCAGTTGCCGGGGCGCCCCAGTATGGGCTCGTGGGTTCACTACGGCCTCGGCAGCGTGAACCAGAACTTACCGGCCTTCGTTGTCCTGAATTCGCTGCCGAGCAACAACATGCCGGATCAAGGGCTGCTATCGCGCCTCTGGGCCGCTGGCTTCTTGCCCAGCCGCTATCAAGGCGTTCAGTTTCGCAGCGCCGGAGATCCCGTGCTCCACCTTTCCAACCCGCCCGGCATCTCACGCGAATTACGCCGCGATCAGCTCGACGCCCTCGCCGCTCTCAATAACGAATTACATACCCGCGCCGGCGATCCGGAAATCGAGACTCGCATCGCGCAATACGAGATGGCTTTCCGCATGCAATCGAGCGTGCCCGATCTCGCCGACGCTTCCAAGGAGCCTGAATCCGTATACAAGCTGTACGGCGAAGAAGCTCGCAAGCCCGGAACCTTCGCGGCGAATTGTCTAATGGCCCGCCGCCTCGCCGAGCGCGACGTGCGTTTCATCCAGCTCTACCATCGCGGCTGGGACCATCACGGCGGCCTTACGGAGAAGCTGCCCGTACTCGCCCGCGACACCGACCAGCCTTCAGCGGCGTTGGTCCTCGATTTGAAACAGCGCGGCCTGTTAGACGACACGCTTGTAATCTGGGGCGGCGAATTCGGCCGCACCCCCTACGCTCAAGGCACGTCCAAACCTGACAGCTACGGCCGCGACCACCATGGCCGGGTCTTCTCTCTATGGATGGCTGGCGGCGGCGTCAAGCGCGGCTACTCGCACGGCAAATCCGATGACTACGGATTTAACGTCGTCGAAGGCGGTGTCCATATACATGACCTGCAGGCGACCATTCTTCACCTGCTCGGTATCGATCACCAAAAACTCACTTATCTGTTTCAAGGCCGCCGGTTCCGGCTCACCGACGTCGCCGGCAGCGTAGTGAAAGAGGTCCTTGCCTGACGATCCGACGAACACTCGCTATGGGTGGATTCCTGAGCCGATCGTATATCGTGAAGCTCGATGGCCAGCTACACGAACAACTGGAATTCCCGGCAAGAACTCTTTCGGACGATGCCTCTGCGTTCGTTTCTCGTGTTTTGTCTCGCCGTGGCGTGCACGTTTGCTGCGATCGGTATAGTAAATGACCTGTTCGACCTGGAGCACTCAGACGGCAAACGCCTCCTCGCAAAAGCTCTTACAACTTCCAGCTTCGCCGTACTGTGGGTTCTTTTCATCCACCGGCGAACGCCCAAGGTTGTGCTCGGCGCTCTCGCGGCCTTGCAAATTCTCTGGCTTATAGCATCCCCGCGGCTGTTCCCGCCGGTCGAACACGTCTTGACTCCCGAGGACTGGAAGACCCACGTCGCGCTGCACGGCTTTCTACTAATCGTCTTCATTCTGTTTAGCTACGGATGGTTCGGCACTTTCTTCCAAATGGAGGGCAAACGTTATTTCGCCGCGCATACCGAGATCGAATTGGCCTCCCGCATCCAGCGGCAATTGGTGCCGCCAATCGCGCTGAACACCGAAAACCTGGAGATCCACGGTCTATCGATCCCCAGCGGAACTGTCGGCGGCGATCTGATTGATGCCGTCGAAGAGAACGGAGCAGTGTGCGCCTGTGTCGCCGACGTGGCCGGTCACGGTGTAGCCGCCGGTGTACTGATGAGCATGGTGAAGACCGCCATGCGAATGTATTTCACTACAAAACCACTCCCCACCGAAGGAGTATTGGAAGTCCTGAACGATACGCTGACACCCTTGACGGACCCGTCCTCCTACGCTACATTTGCCTATCTTCTGATCCAGCCCGATATGCGTCTCAGTTACTCGGTGGCTGCCCATCTGCCCCTGTTTCACTTCCAGCGGAAAGACGACGCCGTTGTCCGGCATTCCGTTGAAAACCTCCCGCTCGCAATGTTTCCGGACATAAAGTACGAAACGGGCAGCATCGATTTTCAACCCGGCGATATTCTGGCAATCGTAACCGACGGCTTGACGGAGGTCTTCGACTCACACGATCGCGAGTTGGGCGACTCTTACATTGCCAGCGCCCTCACCCGGCTTTCCACGATCCCGCTTTCAAGGATCTCCGAGAACATTTTCGGATCTGCTAATGCGTATGGGAAAGCGACTGACGATCAAACTTTACTGCTCGTGCGCAGGCGTGAGCAAGGCCAGGATGCTTGACCCGCCCTCCATCTATCTAGCGCAAATTCGTATTAAAGAAATCTACCGTGCGTTTCCAGGCCAGCTTCGCGGCCGCCTCATCATATCGCGGTGTAGTGTCGTTATGAAATCCATGGTTCACGTTCTCATAGACAAACTCCTGGTAGGAAACGTGATTCGCTTTCAAAGCCGCTTCATAAGCCGGCCATCCCGCATTCACTCTTTGGTCTAATCCCGCATAGTGAATCAGCAGCGGTGCTTTGATCTTTACTACATCCGCTGCCGGCGGTTGTCCTCCATAGAATGGAACCGCCGCCGATAGATCGCTCCCCATCCGCACCGCCAGCGTATTCGCGATTCCACCCCCAAAGCAAAATCCCACTACGCCAATCTTCCCGCTGCAGTCCGGGCGTTTCTTAAGCCACTCGGCCGCCGCCACGAAATCCTGCGTCATCTTTTCGCGATCCACCTTGCGAAATAGTTCCCCGCCCTTTTCGTCGTCGCCCGGATAGCCGCCCACACTCGTCAATCCATCCGGCGCAAACGCCACGAAATTGTCCACTGCCAGCCGCCTCGCGACATCCTCTATATAAGGATTCAGCCCGCGGTTCTCATGCACAACCAGCACGCCCGGCCATTTCCCGTCTCCGTGTGCCGGCCGCGCCAGATAACCGCTGATCTTTCCATTGCCGGAGGGAGAATCGACAGTCGCACGCTCTGTTTTGATTCGCCCGTCATCTTTGGGTATCTGCTCGGCCCAGGCATAGTTCGGCCGCAAACTCTCCAAAATCGCGGCCGCCGTCCAGCCGCCCACTGCAAACTTCTTCGCGCCCTCCAAAAACTCCCGCCGCACGATGTCGCCGTGTACATAGCGATCGAACAGATTCAATAATTCTTGAGGAAACTCGCTCGCCTTTTTCCGTTCCAAAAGCTCTCCTTCGCCGTCTTCTCGACGGCCCCTCAATTCTATGAGAATCTGCTCTACAGCGCAGGGAATCACTCGCGAGGTTTGGATTCAATCACCGAACCGTCGAACGGTCATTGCTGTTTCGGGGATTCACCCACACTCGGCCATCCTTTGCGCGGCGGCTCTGGCGACGCCACATTCGGGTCAGTCTTCGCCGGGTTCTGTTTCACCGGTGCTGGCTGCGCTTCGGCCGGCTGCGAGTCGCCAGCGGAATTGTCTGGAATCGAGTTGGGGCCTAAATCCGAGTGTTCGTTGACCGCCGGTCTGCGCTCGCCGGTGCTGGACACCGAACTCGGCGCGTGCACCTCCGAATCTCTGTCTGTCGTGCTCGCGCTGGTTGAAGGAGGATCCGCCGAATCCGGCTCTCGTGAGACTTCCATCAGAGTTCCGCTTCTCCGCCCACTTGCCTTGCCCAGATAAGCGCGACGGTAACGAACTTCGGCTTCCCTGAACTCCGCACCCGTAGAAGCGCTGAGGGCGAGCGTAACTAAGCGCTCCTCCGGGTTCGCCGGGCCAGGCGGCCAGTAGAAGTACACCGCATAGCGCTGCCGCAGCCTCTCTAAGGTCTCTTGGAAGGCAGAGGCGCTATCGACTTGCATGACATCCCCGCCCGAGTCTTTGGCAATATCGGCCGTTCCGGCAGAATGCGACGGGTCGATGCTTCCGGCTCCGACCCCGCCGGGCAAGCGGGAACTTCCCCCTGGCCAAGTGCCACCACCCGGCCATGAGGCTCCACCCCCGCCACCCCAGGTGCCGCCTCCGCCGATAGGTCCGGACCCGCCCCATGGTCCACCGGACGACGGGACTCTTCCACCCTGTACAAACTGTTCGTCGTATGGCGCCCGAAGGAAGCTCAAGACCGCATTGGCTTCGTCCAGAGCTTGTTCGACTTGTGCTTCATTTTGCGCGTCCTGGGTTTCGTCGTCAGTAAGGACTACGATGGCGCGGCGAGCGTTGGGTCGGCCTTCGCGTTGCAGATAATGTGCGGCATCCAACAGCGCATGCGTAATGCGAGTGCCTCCGTTGAACCGCTCGGATCGTATGAGTGAATATAGTTCCTCGCTGACTCCACCGTGATCGGACCGAAACGACAGCCGCACCCTGGTACGCGTGTCGAACACCATAATGGCGATGCGATCCGCAGGGGCGAGAACTCTCAGGGCACTCTCCGAAGCGTCCGCTATCCGCTGGACATGAGGCTGCATGCTTCCACTGACGTCGAGCAAAAGGAGGACATCTATGGGCATGCTTTCGCTGGCAAAGTTTCGGATGGGTTGGGGTTTGCCATCCACCCGGAGCACGAAGTCTTTCGCTTGCAAACCGGGTATCGTCCTGCCCCTGAGGTCGACAACCTGGGCATCGACGCGCGTCATCGCCACATCGCTTTTGAAGACTACGGTGTCATCTGCCGCCAGCGATCCCACGACTATCGCAACGAAGAGAGCGGCAACACGTTTCATACCCGGTACCCTAAATCCGCGACGCGGGAGCGAGTATCCGGGTTTCGAGGAGATTCGGTAGATGCGTCTTAGAAGCATCGAAATAGTGATTCTGGCCTTCGTCCTCGTACTCACTCGTTACCGACAGGCCAACCGCTGAGAGTTGCCTCCGATACTCTTCGGCTCCAAGGGAGCGTGATTGCAATCTCGTCATTGCATCGTTCCACGCCAAGGGTTCTGCAACGGATGTAAAGAGGAGCCGGCCACCCGGCACCAATATGTCGGCGATGCTTTGGATCAAGCGTCGTTGGTCTTCGGGGGACAGCAAAAACATGAGGCCCCATGCTAGGACGCCCTCGAAAGTTCGATGGAAAAAGGTTGAATCTTGGACAGCTTCGCAAACGACAGGTCTGTTTGGTAGATTGCGTCGGAATGCTTGGACGAAGGATGGCGCTGCATCGATGGCAAAGACATCAAGTCCTTCTGCGACTAGTACCTCGGTGATGGGAAAACCCGGCCCGCAGCCTAGATCAATTACTGCGGCCCCCCTGGGTAACGTTCGCGCCCACTCCCGTACCGCATGCACCCCGACGCCGGTGGAGCGGCCACTGCCACGGCGGGCCAGAAAATCTACAGCCACAGCCTCGTATCCGTTCGACCGATCCATCCTGGACTCACACTATCAAAGCGCCAATGGCGTCAAACCACCAAGGTGAGCAGGAGCCGTGTTCACGTCCTCTAATGGCGATACCAAGTCGTGTGATGCGCGATCTGCAGATCCTGCAATTTCAGCGCGCCACGGCGGCGATGGGGACGACCTGCCGCTCCTTGGCACCCATGAAGATGAGCCACAGCATGACGGCGAGTTCGCCGAGCATGACTGGGAAAACCCAATTAGAGACCCTCTGCTCATATTGCGCCCATAACATCCCGGTGACGCTCGTAGCCAGATACGCGAAGCAGTTGAGCATCAGCCAGACGCCGAGGACGCGCGGAAGGAACCGCGATCTGTATACCAGCAGGCCGAAGGGAAACAGCCAGAGTCCCCAAAATATTTCGTTCACAAGAATTCCTTGGCCATGCATGCGCAGGAACACCATGACAAGGGCGTCACGCTGCGGCTTGTCGAACACAGAAAAGGAAATTTGCCCCGCGCGCAAGCAGCAGTGCAGCCGCGTCGTTAATAGTGTTGAGGAAGTAGATGGGAGTCACCATCAGCGCGCCCAGGATCACCATCAGCCGAGCCAACCCTTCGTCCACTTCCTTGAACAGCCGGTAAAGGGCCAACGCGAGGAAGATCCCCATGGTCCCGGTGAACAGATCGCTCACAATGCCGGCGCGGAAAAGCGTCTCGTGCGCGGCAATGTTGTTAGCGGTTGCGCTCGCGTTCCCAGCCACAAACAGCTTGCTGGGAATATAGATGAGGCGCAGCGGTGCAGTCATGAGTGTGAGGTAGAGGAGTCCTGCGATTCTGGCGTTCCTGCTGAGTGAGCTCATCTGTGCTCCTTTGGACGTGATTTTAGACCCAAAGGCGCCAGTGTTGTCCGCCAATAATGATGACTAAAGACCGGCCTGTTGGAACACTCTCTCGCATTTCAGCTTGATCTCCTTTGCCAGTTCGAACGGTTCAGCTTCCTGGAATCTCGGTAGAAACAGTTCCACCGAGATCGGTCCCGCATAGCCCCGGTCCGCGAGTTTCGCCAGGATTTTAGCAAGGGGCGCCACACCGTCTCCGGGAATCACACGCGATTGCATATCGAGTAATTCGCGCGGCAAATCCTGAGTGTCATTCAGATGCGCGTGAATGATTTCGCCCGGCTTGATAAGGTCCATGTCCTCCAACTTGCTTGGGCCGGACCAGAAATGATAACAGTCGAAGAGTATCCCGAAGTTGGGATGCGAAGCTTCTCGGTGGAGTCGAAGGGCGGTCGGTAGCGAGGCCAGGAACGTAGAACTGCGCACGAACTCGGCAGCGACCTTCAATCTGAGCTGGCGAGCGACCTCGGCCACTTGGCGAATGTTCTCCCGGCATTTGACATAGTCCTCCAGGGTGAATTTGGCCGTGGTGACGCACGGCGAATAAACCAACGGCGCCCCTAGTTCGGCAAACTGTTCGCAGCGTTTCCTAAATTCGTCAAGGTTCTTCGCGAAGTTCGGATTGGGCTCCCAAAGACCGATGACGCTGACCGCCCCGGAAACGATGGTCAGGCCGTTATCGGACAAGATCCGTTTTGCGCTTGCCAGCGAATCAGTTTTCAAGTAATCATCCAGCACCGCGGCGGTAGGCTCGACATAGCGGATGCCCGCCTTAGCCCAGCCTTCGAGTGACTTCCGATACCCCGCGCGGGCAGAAGTAGTTTGGTGCATGCTAAGCGTCATTTTGTGCGTGGCTGCTCCGGCACGTTCGGCGGCCAGCAGAAGTGGCGCCTGTAGAAAGCGTCGGCGTGGAACCATCACGAATACCATACCGCTTTGAGAGCACTGTGCGTACGCTTTACTTCGACCCGGCAAGCAATGCGGAGTTGGCACAATCGAATCGCTTCACCGCGCCATCCACAAGGGACTGCAACAACTCTGAGATTCCCGGACACCGTACCAGGTTGGCGCTCTGTCCGGCCCAGAGTGCGAGCAGGTCAGCTCTGCCGGCCTTTTGTGCGGCCAGGGCTACGTTCCGCATGAGAGACCTCGGCAATGGATATGGCAATATTTCGGTTCCGGGCCTATTCAGCGCTTGGAGCAAGTCATTGTCTATTCCTCGTGCAAGTCTACCGGTGAATCCTTGCGTCAGCGCCGTTCGCCCTGCATTGCCACTAAGAATGACCTCGCGATGCAGGACGTGCGCGCCAGACTCCTCGCAGGCGAGAAAGGCCGTGCCCATCTGTACGCCTTCGGCTCCTAACGCGAAGGCTGCGACAATGCCACGGGCATCAGCGATCCCCCCAGCGGCAACGACCGGAACTTTTACCGCGTCTACCGTCTGCGGCACAAGCGAGAAAGTGCCGGTCAACGAATCTTCCGCCGATCTCAGAAAGGAGCCGCGATGTCCGCCCGCCTCAAAGCCAGATGCAACCACAATATTCACGCCGGCTTGTTCAAGCGCGGTGGCTTCATCGGGCGTCGTTGCTGTTCCGAGCGTGACGATCCTTCTCCTTCTTGCCTCGTCCAGGATCTCTTTTGGCGGAATGCCGAAGACAAACGAGAATACGGGAACATTTGCGTCGAGAAGCATGCGCACCTGGTCCTCAAACCGGATTGGCTTGTACGGAGCGAATAGCGGCTGACTGCCGCCTACAGCTTCAGTGTGCGGTGCGAGATGCGATAGTGCACGGCTGAATGCCGCAGCGTCCGATGTGCGGGCTCCAGCATCTTCCATCGAAACCCACAAGTTCATTGCAAATGGCTTTGCCGTCAGGGAGCGAATCTCGGCGATCACGTCTCCAATCGCGTTTGGTTCAAGACCGTGTGCACCAAATGATCCGAGTCCTCCGAAGTCCGATACAGCTGCGGTAAGTCTCTGCGACGAAAGACCGCCGAGAGGGCCTGGATGATTGGGTACTCGATCCCCAGGACCTCTGAAACGCGGGTTTGATTCCATGCCTTTGCCATCATGCGACCTCGTAAAGAGAAAGGCGCGAGCGATAGTGCCCTTCAGGCTTCAACTTCGAAAAGAACTTCCAACACGACCGGTACTCCAAGTGGAAGGCTCGCAACGCCAAGAACCATTCGGACCGGCAGCCTGTCATTTCCAAAGACATCGCGCAACAGTTCCGACGCGGCGTCAGCCACCTTCGGATGCGCAACGAAATCCTCCTCAGTAGCCAGATACGCCGTTAGTTTGACGACTTTGGTTACCTTGTCGAGCGAACCCAGATGGTTTCTCGCCGCGGAGAGCACGTTCAATGTCGCGAGGCGCGCGGCTTCGCGTCCCTGTTCGGCGTTGTATTCTCTGCCCAGCCGGCCTACAAACTTCGGTTCGTGCCCGATGACCGGGAGAACCCCACTGAGATAAAGAAAGTTGCCCGTCTGGAGACTTTCAGCATAGGAGCCAAGCGGAGTGGGCGCGGGCGTGAGCTCAATGCCGAGTTCCGCAAGCCGGCGCTCCGCACTTGCGGGCTGCGGGCTCTTCGAGCTCACCATTTGCCTGAGTGCGCACCACCGTCCACATGCAGCACCTCCCCCGTCACCTGCTGGCCTTCTGTGAGATACACAACGGCATCCACGATGTCGCTCACGTCTGAGATCGTCCCCATCGGCGAGAGCGTCTTCAGAAAGTCTTTGGGATTGTTCTTGTGAAGCGGCGTATCCACCACGCCAGGAGCCACGGCGTTGAAACGAATGTGCTGCTTCGCATACTCACTTGCCAAATTCCGAGTGATTGCTTCCAGGCCACCTTTGGTGATCATTGGCACCGAAGCCGTAACACCGGCAATGGGGTTCTCCACCAGCGACGTGGTGATGGTCACAACGCTGCCGTCAGACTTCTGTGCAAGCATCTGCTTTATGGTTCCCTGCGTGACGTAGAGGAAACCTTCGAGGTTGGTGGAGGAAAGAGCCTTGAAGTCTTCGGTCGTATAGTCAGTAAATGCTTTAGTGAAGAAGATGCCCGCATTGTTTACTAGCGCATCAATCGATCCGAACCTGCTGATCGCTGTTCCCACTACCTTTGCGGCCACAGCGCTATCGCCGATATTGCCGTCCACCAGCGCAAGTTGAGCAGACGCCGTAAATGCAGTCGCCTTCGTGATGTTTCGTGAGTTGGCTACAACGTTGTACCCACGAGCGAGGAACGCCTGGACCACACCGGCTCCGATGCCCTGCGATGCCCCCGTCACAATGACTGTTTTCTGTCCGTTTCCCATATCAGCCTCCTTCCGGCTGGCGGCTTTTTATCGCCGTACACCGTAAGAGATTCGCCGCAGGTGATCGCGATGCGTCGTATATTCCAATCAAATGATAGGTAATGCCTATCGGCTTAAATAACGTGTCTTCTCCCGGATCGCCGGCAATTCTTCGTCGAGCAATTCGAGGAAGAGCTTTAGTGCGACCGAAGGGTCCTTCTTCCGCCATGTGGCAACGACGTCGATGCGCACGTCGTCCGGTTGCAGTCGAAAGAAGGAGACGTTATCCGCGCGCAGATTACAGGCGGATGCGGAAACAATGGCCACCCCCTCCTCCGCTTCCACAGTAGATAGCACCGAGTGCATGTTGTTCAGCTCATTGTGCAGTCGTGGCGAAAAGCCGCTGTCGTTACAAACGCGGATGATCGTATCGAAGACCTCTGGAGAACTGGCGCGCCGAAAGGTGACGATGCGTTCGCCTGCAAGGTCCGCGATTCGGATGCGCTTCACCCTCACCTTCCGAGTCTTGGGAAGCGCTACGACCAGCGGCTCGCGGAAGAGCAGACGCGATTCATAGGACGAATTACGATCAGCGGAAGGCGGACGGGTAAATCCAACGTCGATCTCCTCTCGGTCGAATGCAAGGTCTTGCCCGCTGGGCACATTTTCTTCAAGGCGCAGCGCGACCCCAGGATGCCGCGCTTTGTATTTGCGCAGGAGGTCCGGGAGGAATGGGGAGGTGGCAAATCCTATGAAACCAATTCCCAGCCTGCCAATTTCCCCCTTGGCCGCGCGCTGGGCGGTCGCAATAGACCGCTCCGCCTGCGCAAGTGTCTTCAGAGCTTCCTCATGGAAGACCTCCCCCTCCGGAGTAAGTCGCACCACGCGGCCCTGACGCGAAAAGAGCTTGATGCCCAGCTCACTCTCAAGATCGGATACGGCCTCGCTGATAGAAGGCTGCGCAATATATAAGTGCCGCGAAGCCTCGCGATACCCCTTCCACTGGACAACCGCTGTGAAATAACGAAGATGCCTCAGTTCCATGTCTGATAGGCGCTCCCTATCAGGGGATTAAAGCACAGAGCGGGACCGATGGAGTAACCCTTTCATTCCGGCAGCTTTTCGCGGACTGCTCGCGCACCAGGTACTCGGCCTACCAGTCTGGCCAATTGGGTCGGCTTTACCGGTCTTCCGTGCTGACTGTCGGCCTTCGCGGCGCGAATCGTCGCCTGGGCAAGGTCGCGCACCGACGACACGCTCGCAAGCGTCCGCCAATTGCGCACCGGCCCGTTTACCCGCAAGCTAACTGACGCTTGCCGATGAACCGGACACGATCGCGAGCAGGCCAATTCGGCGGTTGTCGAACCACGCGGCCTGTCGAGCGACGGATTAGCCAGTGCTGGCAATTGCCACCCGGCTTACGCTGCGTGTCGGCTTTCGTGCATTGCGGGTTCAGGCTGATCTTGCAGAAGAATCCGGAAAGCGAGTCCGTGCGTGATCAGCAGCAGCGGCACTATCAAAGTCGGAATGAAGTAAGCGGCTCCCAACTGCCCCGCCAATAGTCCGGCGTGATTGGCCTGGTAGAAGGCGTTCAGGAGATCGGCTGAGCCCCAGAGGCTGAAGATCCAGGTGACGGCAACGCCAGCCGCACTGGGCAGCGATAGCAGCGAAAGCAGCGCAAGTATCGCCGCAATGATGTCCCCATAGGCCGCGGAATGCGCGAAGGCCGGTGGCAGATCGGGTGACACGACGCCAGGGACCAGGAATGCCAACCCGATGAAGCGGAAGCTGTGCAGGATGAGCAGAGGCCGCAACGCTTCGGCCCGTTGCCGGAGGCGGAGTTCCGGCCAGACATATCGAGCGGTGACTATCCCCCACGCGATGAAGCTGAATGCGATGCTCACGAAAAAGCAGAGTTGTGACACATGAATGTCTCCTTATTGAAAATGCAGCCATTTCACGCGCGAGCGCTGACTTGATCCGGTCGGCGACGCTCGCGGCGCTAGAGTGCTCGCGCACCTTGGTGATGGTATCGGCCATAACGGCTTTCCGGGAAAGATTGCTGATCGGCGATGGCGTGCTCGCGCCGCCAGACGTCGGACTCGGGCGCAAACTGCGGCTCCGACGGGAACGGACGGCGCAGTTCACGGTCGTAGCGGTCGAAATTGTAACCAGGGCTGAGCGGGGCCATCATGAATTGCGCGAACTGGCGAAGCCAGTTGCCGAGGGTCCGCTGGTTGCGGGGCAGCGCCGCATAACGACGAGCGATCGTCTCGAAGTCCTCGGCGGGTCGGCCGGTCACATCGAGCACGTCGGTTGTTGGTGCGCCCAACTCGAAGGCGCCGCGCTTGTGATCGTCGATGTAGTAGCGAAGGTTGCTGAGCAGATCGATCGGGTAGCCGCCCATCCGGGCGGTCTTCATGAACAGCCAGGTCGGCGTCGGCACTGCCCTGACCGATCGCCCGACGGCCCGGCCGATCGCCTTGGCCATGTCCTCGGCGCCGAGGAGTTCTGGTCCAGTGGGGCGGTAGCTCTTACCGGCGTGCCGCGCGGGATTCATCAGCGCCGCGACTGCGACTCGCGCGATATCCTCGTTCGAAGGTGGCGCGTTGCGGCTATTGCCGTACATCCAGGGGAAGACGCCGAGATGCGCGGCAAACCCAATCGTCACCAGGTACGCGTCAGCGAAGAAGCCCGGGTTGACGATCGTATGCGCGACTCCCGGCGTCATCGAGAACAGCCGATCGACCAGCCAGCTCTGGCGGGTCATCAGCGAGGGATGCGAGGGACTCGCCAGCCATTGGGTCAGGCCGACGATGTGTTCGAGCCGAGCTTCCTTCGCGGCGACCGCGAAGGCGACCGCGCCCTGAATCATGTACGGATCGATAAGGCGGACAATAATAGGCGCGCTGGACGTCCTTCAGCGCGTCGGCGACGCGCTCGACATCGCTCATGTCGGCGACCGCGATCTCGGCCCCTTGCGCCTTCAGCCGCGCGCTGCGGCCATCTTCCCGGCGCACCATGGCGCGGACGGGATAGCCGGCCTTCAGCAGTTCGGTAACGACGACGCTGCCCGTCTTCCCGGTCGCGCCGGTCACGAGGATTCTTGGCTTGATCATGATCGTCTCCTTGTAGGCGGTTCGAGATCAGTGCGCTCCGCAATCAATGCCATCAGCGGCATTAAAGGTCCGACGGGAATGTACTCGTGATCCATCAACTGTTCCTTCGCGAGCGGCAGAGTTTCCATAACGGCTCGCGCCTCGTCCTCGGTCTTCGCGTCGACCAGGAAGATGACACCTTTGCCATCGCCGCGCGAATACCACTGGCGGATTTTCCCGTCGAGGTAGAGCTTCACGGTTGCCCGAATCTCGGACGGCATGACGGCCATGATCTGCTGGCGGGTCACACCCTGCTTCGCGGTCAGAATGACCATCACTTCGGTGGTTTTCGGCAGGGCCGCGCCGGAGGGCGCCTGGGGCGTGCCCGGCTGTGATTGCGCGACGGACGCTGCCGGAAGCGCTGCCATGAGAAAAGGGATCATAGTTTCATCGGTTAGCCTCGATTCAGTCTGGTTGGGTTATTGAACAAAGAACATCCACATGGCCTAAAGAGTACTATCGTACTCTATTGCGCCAAAAAATTTTCATAGCCATTAAGTGAAGCTTTTTACAAAGAAACGTCTCGCCTCCTTCAGCATCCACTCACGCCTTTGGGGGTCCGAAGTCACACGCGCCATAGCTAGCACCCCAGCCATGCTGGCGAACAACATTCCAAACTTCGCCAGTTTTTCTTCTCGTGTCTGACCGGGAACAAATGGCAAGAGCCTCTCACGATACGTTTCCAGCGACGCCTCAATCCGTTTCCGCACGGACAACGGTTTTCGCGCAAATTCCGGCCCTAGTGCGGCGACCACACAACCCGTTCCAGGCGAATTCGCATGGCGTGCACTTAGATAGTGTTCGATCATGGCTCGTAGTGCTTGACCTTCCGGTGCTGACTTTGCAACCTCTGCCATACTCCCTCCCATCTCATCGAATGCCCGCGCTATCGCTTCAACGAACAGGTCGTCTTTGCTTTCAAAATGCCGGTAGAATCCCCCTTTGGTTAGGCCCACCTTCTCCATAACTGTGCCAATACCACTGCTGTCCCCGCCGTGCTCGCGGAAAGAGCGAGCGGCCACGGAAAGGATCTTCTCGTGGTTCTCGGCTTTATGTTCCGGCGAATACCGCATGGTTTAAGAGTACGACCGTCCTCTAACGCTGTCAAGAGCAAAAATGGATCTCGTTGCGTTCTATCGGCTGGCCGCCTGATTCATGAAGGATGCACTGAACTCTCGCGGAAAATCGTACAGGCGACCGCATCCAAGACTTGACGCCCTGCCACGGCCCTGAATACGAGGCGCTTATGGATTTCGTCAGGCGATATCGATCGGCAGAATTACTGCTGCTTATGGATGCCGGGACGTCCGGGCGCGCCGCCCAGCTATGAGTCGCGATCAACGGCGCAGCGTTTACGAATTCTCTCTGAGCATCGCGATCCGCAGAATATATCGAGAGCACGCATCTCTCTGCTTGTCCAACTCACATCATCAAGCCGAAACTAAACGTCAAGGCCATATCGGTCGTGCCATTGCCGGGCCCAGCGCTCATTAGCGGGCCATTGAAAGCAAATCCTATACCCATCCGGGTCCTTGAACGAGAGCTGCCGCATGCCGTAGGGCGCTGTGCTCGGAGGTTTCACATCGACGCCATGCGCCCTCAAGTGTTCGTAGACGGCATTCAGTTCACGGCATGCGAAGAACATACCGATATCGCCATGAGCATCGCTGCGCTTCAGATCCGGCTCCGATGGACGCCCATGGCGCTCATACATCGCGTTCAGCATCAGTTCAGCACTGTTGCGAGCCAAGAGACACCAGTCAAACTCTTCGCCGTCATTTGACTGGTTCACCAACGCAAAGCCCAGCACGTCACGATAAAACCGCACGGCGGTTGGCATGTCATAAACCTGTAGTAGCGGCGCAACTCCGAAGAACTCTGTTTTCATAGAGACTCTACGGATATTCTCTCGCTCCCCGCGTCGAGCGATGAGATCGAGTTTGGCGGGGTAGCTAGTCAGATTGCCGATCACACTGCAGCCGGACCAGGCGCAACAAGGATCGGCTATTTCGATTGCATCGTCGCTGGCCTCGTAGCAGATACAGGCACCATGATGTGGGCGTAAGGTGTGCCTTTCCACATGACCCACGGCCCACTATTCTTCGGATCGGTGGGATACGCGTCAAGCATTTTCGCGTCAGGCAAGAGCAACATCAGGTGAGCCGGCGACACGACCCATTCGTTGGTTGCGGTGGCGGCAGTGGCGTACGGATCTGTGTTACTTGCGCCGTTATCACCCTTAAGCATGTATGCAATGCCTGTCCCCTCGATTTGGAGAGGGCTTTTGCTCATCCAGGCTGCAGCCCACTTTTGCCATTCCTTGTCTAGACACATGGGTTGGTTTACAACCGCGTAGCAGACCCATCCATTCGTCCCTGCACGGAGCTCTTTCGGAGGTCCTCCGCTCATTTCAGTCATATCGGCGAGGGTGGCGTTCTTTGTTATCTCTGCCGGTCCGGCACTCATTGCTAACGCGATCTTTTGCGCTTTGCTGAGCTTGGGGCCGGATTTCGAGCCGTGCACGCTCGCGCTGGACGGGGATGCTGTATCGGGCGTTTGCGCAAAACAGGTTACTTGAAAGAAGGGGTTGAGCCCGATTCCGTCGATGAGCAAACCGATGCTCATGAAAGTTTTTGCAGCGTGCCGATTCATAGACTCTTGCCTCAATGAACACCTTGATCCAGAATGCAATGGATAGTAGCACCAAATCGCCACTACTGAACTCGTCGTCGCTGCGCAGCATGAGGAACGTCAAAACCCCGTTCAACCCATCCTAATGTCCGAGTAGCCGACCGATCGGACACAATCGTAAACACTGCGCTGTTTGATCGCGCAACGCAAATCTCAGCGCGCGGTTGACAAGAAAAACGCTATTGAAATTCCAGTAAGCACGCAAGTGGCCGCCTCCGCCGCAAACGCGGACGCCTTCCTTCAAACCGCTATTTCTGGAGTGATCCGGCGATGAACTACGCGCCGCGCGTGGGCGGCCCGCGCAGGATCACTCCAGATAGAGTCCTAACATTACACGGGATCTGAACAGTGGCGGGCTTAAGGACTGTGAACCGACGCTTGACGAGGTCAAACGGCAGCTTGTGTTTAAATAGCCGACCATTGCGGAAGAAAATCAAAAGCGCAATGGTACTCCATCGTTTGTGCCACGTAAGCTACACACGGATAGGTTGAGATCTCTGCGCCTGTATCGAGGTCAACGGCTTAGAACTAAGGATTCTTCAACGTTTAGAAACCAGCTAATCTTTACTCATGAAAGAACGACGCAGTGCTACAGCCTCCACGGCTCGTGGTAAGCGCCGGTCAACTGGCAAATCGGTATTCCAAGGAAACGAAAAACATCTGCAGATCCTCAAGGAGTCGGTGAGGCGACGGAGGCCTCGCTTCTGGAACCAGTGGCGTCTGCAACATCCACGAGTGACACCTGATTTGAGAGGTCTAATACTCGTGGGCGGATCTTTGGTGCGCTACAACCTCGCGCGACGCCCGGCTGAATAACGCCGTACTCGTGCGGACCAACCTTGCTCTTGCGCATCTTGAGCGTGCTTCTTTGACGAACGCGAAACTTATGTCCGCAGATCTGTCCTCAGTTCGTGCGGAGAAAGTTAATTTGAGCGGCGCTAACCTCCGCGGCGCCACGCTCCAGTACGGTGATTTCCGCAGAGCGGTTTGTCTCGACGGAACATACCTGGCTCACGCGGATTTGCGCGAAGCCAATTTCACCGGCGCCAAGATGGCCGAGACAACTCTTTCTCGGGCCGATCTGACGAAGACTTGTTTTGATGGCGCAGATCTGACACGGGCGGAACTCAGCGACGCGATTCTAGACGAAACGTCGCTCCTGGGAACAACCCTGCGACGGCGCTATCGTAGGCGGAACGTTTATTCGTCGCGTTAAAACTGACGACAAGACAGACCAAAGTGATTTACTTGTCGATGTGCACGTCGCATGGGAACGACGAAAGGGAGAAAGGATCAAGTTTACGGAAGCCAACGACATCCGAGTCGCCCAATTTCACAACATCGTGGACGAGCCCGGATCTGTTGGAAAGCTTTTGGCGGCTACCACCCAACGCGTCGTCCTCATCCTGGGACGTTTTCTGCCGCAACGCAAGAGAGTTTTGGATCGCCTTGCGAAGGCCTTGAGTGAACGAGGCAAAATAGCCGTGATCTTCGATTTTCCCTCGCCGGTGGACCGTGAAGTGAGCGACACCGTGCGCTTCATCGCCGGCATGTCGGAGTTCATTGTTGTTGATTTGACGAAGGCGAGTTCGGTTCCTCTGGAATTGCAGGCCACTATTCCTGATCTTATGATTCCGGTGCTGCCCATCGTTCAGTCCGGCCATGAGGTGTTTTCGATGTTCTCCGATCTCCAGCGCCGCTACTCCTGGATTCAGCCGACAGTCAGCTATAAGGACGCTGATCAACTTGTGAAGTACGTCGACGACGCTATTATCGCGCGCGCCGAGAGCGCTGCCGAGCAGATCAAAGAGAGACGCTCTGTCGCCGCGCGCGCACCAGTAAGCATTGTGCGGATTAACCGCAAAGAGCGAAAACGTTGATAATATCTGGTAGCCGCACCCTCTTCGCGTGCTCAAGATCGTTTGGTTCGAATCGGGCGGCCGATTTCAAGATAAGTTCGGTCCTCGGTAGAGTGGGCGACTCGCATACCGGCTGACGATTTCCCAATTGTGGACGGTTCACGGGCAAACCGGAACTTGGCCGATCTCTTAGACCCATGGCGGCCCCAAATGGACGAGTAGCCGACCGTCTGGACACAATCCGTCAAACACACCTGCCTTCTATTACTTGCGCTGGGGCCACTGTTACTCAACGCTACTTCCGCGGCAGGGCAGATCGGCTTTTCGGATCCCCCAAAAAACGATATAACCCTGGCACTGTATGGCAAAATTGCGTATGACGTCCCGTGAGTGCGACAAGAGGCAAGGCCCGCCTAAGCTGCGTGAGCACCAGAAAAAAAAGAAAACGATCTGTTTTGTTTCGTCATCAGTGCAACGCACGATGCTTTCTGTTCACCCCTGTCTCCGGGCTAGGTTCGCCGCGATACTTATCTCGTCAATCTTTCAAGTAGCTGCGTGGCCACAAGAAGCAACCACAGGTTCAATCGCACAAAGCGCTGCCATAGCCGCAACGGGCACCGTTCAAGGTAGGGTGCTCGATGAAGCTGGGGCAGCGGTCGCGGCTGCTCCAGTCAAGCTTGAGTTTGAAACGGGCGAGTTCCACACCACACATACCGACGCTGAAGGAAGTTATTCCTTTTCGGCGTTGCCTGCGGGTGAGTTCGCATTGACTGCCACCGCGCGAGGGTTTACTTCGTTCACAAATCCGCGAACCCTCTTAGCGCCCGGTCAGACTTTGCAACTGGCTGACATAGCGCTCGGCCTTGCCCCTTTATCTGTCCATGCAGAAGTGACGGCTTCGAAACGGGAAGTTGCGGAGGCGCAGATGCAATCAGAAGTAAAGCAGCGACTAATCGGCTTTCTTCCAAACTATTACGTTGTGTATTTCAAAGATCCGGCTCCACTCAGTGCAGGCCAAAAAATGCGCTTGGCATTTCGCCTGGTCATCGACCCGGTGACTTTTGGAATAGACGCTGCACAAGCCGCAGCTGAGACAAACAGCAAAAATTACGAAGAATATGGAACGGGAGCGGAAGGTTTCGGTAAGCGCTACGCCGCAGCGTATGCCGATGACTTCATTGGCACGGTAGTCGGATCGGGCCTGATGCACGTGGTGTTTCGACAGGACCCGCGCTACTACTACAAGGGAAGTGGCAGCGTTCACTCTCGGGTTCTTTATGCACTCTCCTCGTCCTTACGCTGCAAAGGCGATAACGGAAAGTGGCAGGTGAACTACTCGTCGTTACTAGGCGACATCGCTTCAGCGAGCATCTCAAACCTTTACTATCCGAAGGCAATTCGCAACAGCGCCGGAGAGACCGTAAAATACAGTGTGCTGGGTTTGGCGTCGCAGAGCGTGAATGCGCTACTTCAGGAATTCTTGTTCAAAAAGATAACCACTCACTCCAACGATCCGGGGAAGTTCTAGCCGTCTCCCCTCATTTTCCGAGATCGGCATTTCAGCCAGTGAGCGGAGACTACGACGCCGTTGTTGTCTATTGAGTCGATGCGCCACAGCTGTACACCACGAAGCCAGCGATGATCGCAAAATGGTCGCCGGTCTATTTGCAAGTCTAAAAATGTGTAGGGAATCGGGTTAAGCGAGAGGGTCGTCTGGCAAGTTGTCGGCAGTACGCGAGAACAGCCGGCATCGAGAAACTGGCACCGCACGATCTCCGGTGAACGTGCGCCCGACTCTGCCATCAAGCCGGCGGCGAACTAGACCAGATTCAGTGTCTTCTAGGGCACGTGTCGATGCAGACCACCGAGCGACACCTTAGCTGCAAGCAGCGGATTCGCAATGCCGTTACTGATCGAATCGAGATCCAGCCGAAACGTCAGAACGGGTTCGAACCGCTAACGGACTAGCGGCCGACCACGCTCCTGAAGCACGCGATCGCTACTTCAAGAGGTACACGACCGTCGTCTCAGTGTCAGCCGGATCCAGTGTCGGATCTCCGTACATCTCCCACGAAAGTCCGGCGGACTCCCTCCGATTAGCAGCCATCCATTTTTCGATCGCATCGTGCGCCTCGTTAATGCGATTGTACGGGCCGCGATGGACGGCGACGGCAGCCTCTCCCTCCGGCGTTTCGGTCGCATACACCTCGCCCGCAGTTTCAAATGTACGCGTGACCTCGACGCCGAAGTCACACAGTATCGGCGCGCCGGGCTGTGTCGGGTGGCGGTAGAAAAAAATGTTGTGGCCATCAGTCCGCAGGTCTGGCTGGCTGCGAATGAACTTCCAGACCTTGTCCAGGGCCGGCTCCCACGCCGAGCGAACCGCGCCCCGCGTGACCTCGCGTCGAACTGCGGCCAACTTGCGAGGGTGAACAGCCTGTACGTTGACCGAGATCGGCATTTCTTGATCCTAACGAAGATCGTGATGGTGTGTCGGTTACGTCCGGCATCTGGAATTAGGTGTTGTGCGAAATTGACGGACGATGACCGGGTATCGCCCCGTCCAGCTATCGCGGAAGGCTTCTACTGGCGGCGATTGGGATGGTAGAGAAAAAAGTCAGGAAACAATCCCAACGCGCGCACCGGCCACCACTCACGAGCTGCGGCGCGGTGTTAGGTTCCGCCATGTAAGCAAGGCGGACATCGTCGAGTGCAGCACGCATAACGAGCTCCAAATTCCTAAACGATTAGGAGTCCGTTAACCGCGACAGATGAGAATTCCTCCCATTTTCGACCTCCCATTTTCGACCTCCCATTTTCGACCTCCCATGGATATGAGCCGCATCACCTTGCCGGAAGTTCATGCATCTGTGCGGTAGCATAGCGTTCTACAGTGCAATTCGCAATCTCACTGTTGCAAGCGCACCTTGGAGAGCGAGACCGAAGGAATTCATATGCGTCAACCTAAAAGGATACTCACGACCGGTCTCTTGATTGGGATAGCAGTATTCGCGGTTCTCGCACACGCTTCTACACTGTGGTCCTGGAACTATTTCGGTGCCGGCATCACGGCGAGCGGCACATTTACTACGCTTGACAGCCCCGATGCACAGGGAGGCTATCTCATAACCGCGATAACCGGAGCTCGCAATGGCCAGACCATCACCGCGCTGCAGCCTACAGGGACATGGATTCCTGGCAACGAACCATATGCGGTGGACAACCTGGTGTTTGCGGGTGCCGGGCCGGAGTTAACAAAAGCAGGTTTCGGCTTTGCACTCGCCGACGGTACCTACTCAAACCCTTTCTACGCAGATTTCCTGCCCACGCCAGAGTATCTGGAGTTCTACTCGATGCCCGATTCAGATTCATCAACGGAGCTTGCAGTCGCCTTTTCCGCCACTCTGGTGTCGACGCCGGAACCGGCAGACGTTCGCGCTATTGTTGCTCTCCCTTCCGCTTTGTTCCATCCCCGGAGTTCTGAGGAGGGCCAAGTCGCAGCAAGCTCGCTGACCTGTATTGATGTAGTCGTCGAGCGAAGCTTGATCGGTGCGCCATAATTTGGCGCCGATAGGAAAAGCCTGTATATGGCCGGCGGCCATCCTGCGCCGAACTGTTCGTTCGCTGGTCCCGAACTGCGCGCCAGTTCCTTGGGCAAAGATATTTCATTTTTAGCACTGGTGCGAACACCGCTGGCCAGACCTCAATGATTATGTGTGATCGTCCCTAACCCTCCTGTCGGCAGTAGTGCCGGGTCCGCCCTTTTCTTGGCCGGCCAACTCACACCCGTCCGACCGCCGCGCGAAAAAAGTTGCATTTCGTGTGCATTTTCTCGGCGAATGCAGCGTGGTTATCTGCAGATATCGGATCACGCGCAACTCGGAGATTGGAGTGCAACGGCCCGTCTCGACGGGGCTCAACCTCCTGTTTGCCGACAATCCAGGGCGTAATCCGAAACAGGGACAACTTGCTCCCCAAGCCGGGCACTTGTCGGGAAAGCGGACTTTCTGTTTCGACTTCAAGCCGACACGCCTATACGAGGCTACTGACGTCCGTTTGGATTCCGGTGATTAGTTGTCATGACAAAGGTTCGTGTGAATATCACGTTGTCCGAGCTCGGTCGTGCTGTCGCTGAGGTATGGATTGCCATCCTGATAGGTTCACCTGTCGTGACCCAGCCACTGTAGACCCATGCCATCGTTAATCTGCCCAGCGGGTTGACGCGCCTCTTAACTGGACGACAAGATGCCTGGTTCCAGTACCCGCCAAACGATTTAGGCACCCAGGAATCTGAGCCACGTAGACTGTCCCACCGCTTCTTGGGCGAGTTTCACTTCTGGATGTCCCAGCGAAACAGGACCGATGGCGGAGCACCGACAACGTCGTTCGGCTGAAAACAACCTTCGATCTCGATTGGTGTGATGGAGAGGTTCCAAAGCCTGGCGAAATAGGCATCGTCCGTTGCCACGTCAGAGTTCCTCAGAATCACATCGGTGTGGAGCCCAAACATCAACAAGTGGCCGAACTTTCGGAGATGTCCAATCTCCACAACACTGACCACGACCAGTAGCGCCGTTGCAAGTACAGATAGTGGAATAAAGGCTCGCTTCATCGAGGAACACGATTGAACTGCGGGTGTGGCCAATTCGTAGATTCATGGGCCAAGAACCCGCATAACGCAATCACTTTACAGAATCAGACACCACCGATTTCATCCAAGTTCCGATTTGAAGCACGTGACGAATACGAGTTGCAGTCGCAGAAGTACTCTTCTTGCCAAACCGACCGGCTTGCTCCCGGTTTACGCGCGATCCGGACACAAGGGCGCCATTCCGAACACTTGTAACTGAGCGTCGCTATTTCAATCGCCGTCTGAGAGCGCGGTCGAGTCGGCCCGGTCAGTTCGCCTGGCCGACTGAGTACCCGCGCACGAATGCTACTTTGATCACGTGATGTCTTACGTACCGAACCCCCAGCGATATCAGAACGCCCAGTTTCGCCGCTGCGGCCGGTCGGGACTGGTTCTCCCTCCGATTTCCCTGGGCCTTTGGCAGAACTTTGGCGGCGATGACGTGTTCGAAACCGGCCGCGCCATGATCCGGCGCGCCTTTGATCGCGGTGTGACCCATTTCGACCTGGCGAACAACTATGGTCCGCCGTATGGCTCCGCGGAAGAGCACTTCGGCATTGCCTTGCGTAAGGATCTTCAGAGTCACCGAAACGAACTTATCATTTCGACCAAGGCCGGCTGGGACATGTGGCCCGGTCCCTATGGCATCGGGGCGTCCCGCAAGTATCTTCTGACATCGCTGGACGACAGCTTGCGCCGCATGCAACTCGACTACGTGGATATCTTCTACGCACACCGGCCATGGGCCGACACGCCGCTCGAAGAAACCATGCGAGCGTTAGCCCACGCAGTCCGGCAGGGCAAGGCGTTATATGTCGGCATCTCCTCATACAGTCCCGAACGGACCCGACAGGCAGCGGAAATTCTGAAGAGCGAAGGGGTTCCCTTGCTCATTCACCAGCCTTCCTACTCCATGCTGAATCGTTGGATTGAGGACGGCCTGCTCGCCACACTGGAGGAATTGGGCGTCGGTTGCATCGCGTTTTCTCCTCTGGCGCAGGGGCTCCTGACCGACAAGTATGTTGACGGAGTGCCAGGCCAAGCGCGAGCGGCGGCTGGGGGTTCGTTCCACAAATCGTTATTGACCGAACAAAACCTCCATCACGTGCGCGAATTGAATAAAATCGCACAGGTCCGTGGTCAGAGTCTGGCGCAGATGGCAATCGCATGGGCGCTGCGTGACCGGCGAGTGACTTCTGCGCTCATAGGTGCGCGTACAGTGGTGCAGCTCGACAATTCGCTGGATGCGATAAATAGGCTGGGCTTCACGCAAGACGAGTTAAAGACCATCGATCAATTCGCGCAAGAAGGGAATGTTGATCTCTGGAGGAGTGCGCGAGAAACGATGCAATAGCGTCCCAAGAGCCGGGCATGAGACTCTTGGAGGCGTTACGACGCGCCGGGAGAGTCTTCCGGAATGCAACCGATAAGCGTTCGGCACGAACTGTAAAACGATTGCGCCCGATCCAAAATACAACCCCTAGCGAAACGCCCGCTCGAACACCTAGCAAGGCTCTAATGCGGGGCGCCCAGGTAATCGATCAGGGCTTCGCGAAAAAGGGCCGAGATCATCTTGTTCGGCTCTCCTGCGATCTTTCTACGTGCGCACTCCTGAATCAATCGCTCATAAATATCAGGCGGAAGGGTCACCGTCACTTTACGGAAATTCGCTTTCGCATCCTCCTGATCCTCTGTCGTGTCTTTCACCTTTTTCATTGCAACATCACCCCAAACGCAGAACTTCGCTCTCTATCTGCGGGCCGCCTGATTTCAAAAGATCCCGGTAGGCGATCTTAAGCAGTGGCGGGGCCAGCACGGTCGTTGCAACGGACATAAAGACCACAACGCTATAAGAGCTGCGGCTGAGTATTCCGAAGCCCAGTCCGATTTGCGCAACAATCATACCTACCTCGCCGCGTGGAATCATCCCGATGCCAATCCGCAGAGCTTCTACCTTCCCCAATCCAAGAGCACCCAATCCGCAGCCGATAAATTTCGAAACCACGGCGGCCGCAAGCAAAACCACCGCGAGAATGGCCGTGGCCGGCTTTCCAAATACCGAAAGGTCCACATGCAAACCGATTCCCGCCAAAAAGAAAGGCACTAGAAATTCCGATACGCCCTGGGCCAAATCACGCTCTCGCGCCTCAGTGCTTTCGGCCATAGCTAACCCCGCCAGGAAGGCACCGACAATCGCCGCTACACCGACAGACACTGCCAGCACTGCCAGCACAAACAGCAGGCTGAGCGCCATCACAAAACGCCCTTCGGTGGCCTTTAGTGTGCGATGGACGTGCGGCGTCACGCGTTGCATCGCATGCGATCCCCAATGACCCACCACCACCGTGAAACCGGCCGCCAGCAGAGCAGTGAGCGAAAGCTGGAGCACGTCCAATTTGCCCCGCGTCAGGCTGCTGACGACCGCTAGAACAAGTAATCCTAGGACGTCGTCGATCACAGCAGCAGCGAGGATCACTTTGCTTGAGATCTCCGCGAGAAGCCCCTTCGCCGAGAGAACGTGCGCGGTGATCCCCACGCTCGTCGCCACCAGCGATGCGCCCACGAAAATCGCCTCATTAGGCTCGGCGCCCCAGTAGAGCAGTATTCCGGCTCCCATGAGGAACGGAACGATCACACCGGAACAGGCCACCACCAAAGCCGTTCCGCCCACTCGCATCAGTTCGGACGACTTGACTTCGAGTCCTACTCGGAAGAGTAGAAACATCGCGCCCAGCTCCGACATCGCCGTAAGAAATTCACTCGGCGCGAGCCATCCGAGAACACCAGGGCCAATAAGAACTCCGGCGATAATCTCGCCAACAATGCCAGGCTGCTTGAGCCGCTCGGCAAGCTCCGCCATCAGCTTTGCCGATACGAACAGTATCAGCATTGATAGAGGAATATTGTGCATGCCGCACGAACTTAGGACGAGCGGGAAATGCTCCCACGCCGCCAGAATAAAATCGCTGCACCTGTAGCGCCGGCGACTACTGCCGCCGGCGGTGCTCCATGGCTAATAAGCACGTAACCCGTAAGAACCACGGCGCCGAAAAAATAACTCCATTGCCGCGTCATTTCCAATAGACCGCCAACGAAAAAATAATCATCATTGCAAGCAGGCAGAGTACCGGACTCTTCAGCGACTTTGTCCACTCTGGTTTCTGCGTACCATCGCGCATCAGTCGGCGAATTTCCTGCAATTGCCCGCGCGCAACCGTATATTCCCACGGATTTGTCGCAAGGTCTAGCGCTTTCAACGTCTCGCGCTCCGCCTTCACCAGTGCCCGAAGCCGGTAATGCAGCTCCGCATACTTCATTTGCGCAAAGAAGTGATCGGGTTCCAGCTCGACGGCCTTTTCGAGCGCATCCATCGACTTGTAAACCTCATAATTCATGGCATAGGCCATGCCGAGGCAAGTGCGAACCCCTGCCGACTGCGGGTCTTCGAGACAAGCCCGCTCGAGAGTTTGTATATACGCGGCGAGGCTTTCTGGCGAGACCGTGTGAGGGTCTCGCCAGGGAACACCCGGAATTCTTTGCGGGCCAGTAAGTACCAGTTCGGCCGTCATGATTTTATGCACCCATCGTTCGTGCTTTCAGCTCGAACTCCGGATAACCGAGTTGACCCATTTCGGGCAGATCGAGACCTTCAAGTTCAGCCTTGGCTCCCACCCGCTGTCCTACTACCGCATCGATCGCCAGGTTTACTACGAAAGTCATCGTAAATACAACCCCCACCAGCGTCGCAACCCCAAGAAGCTGCGCTACTAACTGACTTGCGTCACCGTAGAACAAACCCGTCACCGAGCCGTTCACGCCGTTCCACGAGCCTCCATAATTACTCTTGCCGTCCGCAAATAGGCCGACCGAAATGACTCCCCAAAGGCCGTTGGCGCCGTGAACCGAAATGGCGCCCACTGGATCGTCAATCTTTAGAACGCGATCCACAAATTCCACCGAGAGGCACACAAGCACTCCGCCAATCAGCCCGATGATGCAAGCGCCGACTGTATTCACAAAGCCGCTGGGAGCAGTGATGGCAACAAGTCCCGCCAGCAAACCGTTGCCCGACATGGACGCGTCCGGCTTACCGTATCGCATCCACATATAGAACATCGCGCCGAAGGCGCCCGTCATGCCGGCGAGCATGGTGTTAACTGCAATCGAACCGATTCTTAAATTTCCGTTACCGGAGGCCCCGAGCGTCGAGCCGGGGTTAAATCCAAACCAGCCGAAGGCCAGAATAAAGCAGCCGGTAAGCACGATAACGATATCGTGGCCCACAATTGCGTTCGGCTTTCCTTGGCGAGTATATTTGCCGATTCTGGGTCCCACAATCATTGCCAAAGCAAGGGCACTCAGGCCCCCGACCGAGTGAACCACGCCAGACCCCGCAAAATCGCAGTACCCCTTGCCCAGGCCAAAATTGGTTCCCAGCGTAGCGAGCCAGCCACCGCCCCAGGCCCAGTTCCCGAACAGCGGATAGATGAAGGCGCCAAGAACAAAAGACGATACCAGGAATGCGGCATACTTCCAGCGTTCCGCCGCCGAGCCAGTCACGATCGTAAGCGCCGTATCCATGAACACCATCTGGAAGAGGAATACAACCATCACGGCCACGTCATATGTCCCTCCCTGTGTCAGGAAAATTCCATGCTGTCCGAATAAGCCAAACGATTTGCCGAACAGCGTAATTGCATATTCAGTATTCAGTGGCGGCGCTCCACCGAGATTCGCGACGCCTCCGACTCCGCCCATCTGAATCGAGAAGCCGATGAGCCAATACGCGAGCATGCCGACGCCATACACCATAAAGTTCATCATCATCGTGTGGTTGGCGTTCTTCGCCCTGCATAGCCCTGTCTCTACAATCGCGAAGCCTGCTTGCATGAACATTACGAGGAAGCCGGTAATCAGCGTCCACATGAAGTTGATGGCAACTTTGTTTTGGCCAACCTGATTCAAAGCATCGGCAATGGTTAAACCCTTTTTCGCGTCGCCGACCGCCACGTCGGCAACGGTGCCGGTGAGAGCGCCGCCTGGATCTCCTTTCAACCGGTCGGCTGCGCTGGGCGTGTCGACGTTCTTGACATCATTGGTCGTCACGGCGACGGATGGCCCAGGCGGAGTAGCCGCGGCCGGTGTTTGGCCGTACCCCGCCGTCACCAACGCCAGCGCCGCTATGAGCAATATGAATCTTTTCACGATTGTTTTCTCCAGATAGCATTCTTGAGATACGCGGAATTAATCATTCCGAGAATTCCGAAAAGGCTTGCCGCAATTCCCAGCAGCACGATAATTAGTCGGGCAGTGACGCTCGACGCCATGCTCAAGCTGAGCAGGCTGATCACAAAGCCCAGAACTGTTACTGCAATTCCTGCAAAGACCATGATGTATTTGCTCCTCTAGCCCTCTTTGTGTTCCCACGGCTTACATTTCAAAAAAAGCGCGCATGACGCGCCCAGCAGCGCCAGCCCGACAATCATTACTAGCCAATTCAGATCTGCTGCGAAACTGCCTGCGATGCAAATAAATGCCACGAAGAACAGTGCGAGCGCCTGCGCCTGCGTTTTATTAGCTCCCATAATGAGTCCTCATCCCTTTCGTTTACAGCGCCGCTTCGCCGCGGTCGCCGTTTCTAATGCGAATCGTTTCTTCCACGTCGTACACGAAAATCTTCCCGTCGCCGATCTTTCCGGTGCGCGCCGCCGCGATCAACGCCGCCGCTACATCCTCGAATCGCGCTGCCGGGATCACGACCTCGACCTTCACCTTTGGCAATAAATCGACGGTGTATTCCTGGCCGCGATAGACCTCCGTATGACCCTTTTGCCGCCCGTGGCCGCGGACTTCCATAATCGTCAGGCCTTCAACGCCTAGGCTCTGGAGCGCCGCCTTCACGTCGTCTAATTTGAACGGCTGGATAATCGCTTCAATCTTTTTCATGCGTCCTTTCCTGACTGGCGCGAATGCGCACACGAAGCCTTACTCGAAACAGAGTCGCGCGTAGGCACGATCTTTCACGACTGGGTGTATGAGTCGGCGCAACAACAGTTGGTCGCACCAAGGAGCAGTGTTCGAATTCTCGCGCCAACCGGGTCGGCTTGTAAAGCAATTATTTTCTATGCACGAAATACGAAAGTCTTATATGCGGTTGTCTTATCCGGCTGGATAAGTACCTTGCATTTTAGTTAGTTGTCATTTACCTATGAGTTATGGCTCAGAAGGAAGAGCAGATATTGACCATGATGCAGTGGCTCTTGATGGCCGCCATTCTGCGCAATGGCAATAGTGCCTACGGCTCCGTCATCTATAACACCGCCAAGGAGTTGGCATACCCTGCTCGGATTTCGTACGGTTCGCTCTATCCTACGTTGGAACGAATGGAACGCCAGGGCTTCCTGTCGTCGACTTTCAGCGAGCCGATCCGGGAGCGCGGCGGCCGTTCCCGCCGATACTTTGCGGTAACTACATCGGGCCGGAAGGCATTGACCCGTTCTGAATCTCTCGCCTACAGAATCTCGAGCGACCGCACATCTTTAGCTCTGTAGCCTCGCGGATCCGCGTCGGGCGTCCTCGCCCGGTTACCGGCCCTGGCGGGATTTGGCAAAGCCTGTGAGACCCATGCCGACTAAAACGAGGATGCCCACAACGATCCAGCGCGTCGATATCCCCAAGTAGTGCGCTCCCAGCGAGAGGCCCACGATGATTACCGCGTAGCCGATAAGGTAGAGCGAAGAAGACATTGCTCCAGTTTACGTTTGGCTATGTTCGGCCACTCCCAACCGCAAGCTCCGTTCACAAAAATCCAAGATATTTTTTCTCGTTGATTCCATTGCGCCTAACCCCAATTTCAAACTAGACATAGTTCGTTTTCGACCTTCCGCGTGCTATGCTCCGGCAGGCTCGCAATAGGCTCATTGCCTGTTGCGGGCCATTTCTTTTTCGATAACACGCCCATGACCGACCGCTCCATCCGTCGCGCCGCCGAGCGCAAAGCCCGCAAGGAGGCCCGCCGCGCCGCTAATCAGGCCAACGCCCAACTGTCCACCGGTCCAAAAACCGAAGAAGGAAAACGAAAGTCGTCTTTGAACGCCGTCAAAACCGCTCTCACTGGAGCTACCGTGCTGCTCCCGTCCGATGATCTTGCCGAATACCAGCGCCACATCGCGGCCTACGAAAATGAATTCCAGCCGATAGGCCTGGAAGAGTCCGAACTAGTCCAATCTCTCGCCGATATCTCATGGCGCCTGCGCCGCATTCCTGCGCTCGAAATGGCCATCTACGCCCAGGGTCGCGTTGAATTTGCCGATCAATTCGAGGATCAGCAAGACCCCGCTGTCCGCCGCAGCCTCATCGAGTTGCAAACCCATCTGGTCTACGAAAAGCAGCTCCGCAACCTGCAGCTCCAGGAGTCCCGGCTCGTCCGCCGCCGCGAAAAGGAAACCGCGTCCCTCCGCAGACTCCAAAACGAACGCAAACAGCGTCAAAGCCAAACCGTTGCCGCCAATGGCTTCGAATTTTCAAATGCTGTTTTGTCTGATTCGCCTACTGCTGCTCGCCCAAAAATTGCGCTACCACCCGCCGTCGATGCGCATGTGCCCGATGCTCGAACACGTACAAGCCTTGCCAGGTTCCTAGCGCCATGCGCCCATCTATAACTGGAATCGACAGACTTGTCTGCGTGAGCGCCGATCGTATGTGCGACGTCATGTCGTCAGGTCCCTCCGCGGTATGCCGATAATGTTTGCCGCTCTCCGGTACAAGCCGCTCGAAAAAATCGTTGAGATCCAGCCTTACGTCCGGGTCGGCGTTTTCCTGGATAACCAGCGAACAGGAAGTATGCTGCACAAACAACGTCAGGACACCGTTCGAAACCCTCTGTTCCTGAAGCCATTTCTCCGGGGAATCGGTGAAGGGATACAATCCTTTGCCGCGCGTCGAAATAGTAAATCTGGTGTGGCGTGTCACACCTCTAATAGTTATATACTGTAAACGGCTGCTAAGTAGCAGCCGGCGAAGTCTCCCTGTTTGAGTGGCCTATGCGTCTCGTTATGGCAGCTGTCCTGGTTTTCCTGGCCGCAGTCCGTGCGTACCCGGACACCGCTGATCCCGCCCAAAGTGTAACCGTAGTGGTCGATTTTGAAAAGCCCTACTCCACCACCTCGATTGACGCCCTGCGTAACGAACTAAAAAGCCTCTTCGCGCCCTCCGGTCTCAAGGTTGATCTTCGATTGAAGAATCAATTGCCTACGGGCTCCGAGTTCAATCAGCTTGTAGTCTTCAAGATGAAAGGCGCCTGTTCCATGATCCCCCTGCCTGTGGGCGTCCTTTCCGACGAGCGCGGCCCTCTGGCTATGACCTATTCCAGCGATGGAGAGCTGTTGCACTTCGGCGAAGTCGAGTGCGATCGCGTGCGGCAATCGTTGCAGCGTGTTCTCGGTAAAGGCTATCCGGAGAAGCGGGAGGCCGCTCTGGGAATGGCGCTAGGCATAGTCATGGCCCATGAGATGTATCACATGATCGCCAATGCCAAGGATCACACCGGAGAGGGAATTACGAAACACAGCCTCTCGGCCGAGGAAATGCTGGCGGGCCGGCTTTCCATTCCCGACGCAGCGCGAAAGGCGGTGCAGCGTGGCTTGGGTTCACCCCACTAATCCCAAGCGCCGCGATCAAACTTTTATGACAATAGGCACTGGTGTCCCTACGCTCGTGGTGCTACACTTCCTTAATAGCTGTAGCCCTCCCGGCGTGTTTGCAATGCAACGTTGCAAACCATCAGCGCCTTTTGAGGCTTTGTCCGTGCGGACCAGCGCTCTCAGTCGCAGCTCAAGCCATCCCTAAACCCTCAGGAGACACGATGCCAGCTACCTTGAATGATCTTCAACGAGCGGACCTGGTCCGCCGGGGCTTTTCGCGCCGCAACTTCGGGCGAATCGCCACAGTCTTAACCGCCGGTGCGGCGCTACCGTTCTACAACGAGCCGGCACTCGCCCAGCTCTCGATGGTACGGAATATGCCGCCCGATGCCGTCAAAATCAACGCCAACGAGAACCCTTTGGGGCCCTGTCCCGAGGCCGCCGACGCTATCTACAACGTCGTCAAAAAAGGCGGTCGTTATATGTATGAAGACACCTTCGATCTGGCCGAGACAATGGCCACGCAGGAAGGAGTCAAGTTCGGCTATAAGCAAAACGACAGCTATGTAGATATCTACGCTGGATCGAGCGCACCACTCCACCAAGCCGTTCTTGCCTTCTGCTCGAAAGACCGCCCGTTTGTCAAAGGCGATCCCGGTTATGAAGCTGGCGAGCGGGCGGCAAAGTTCATCGGCGCATCCACCGTCAACGTACCGCTGAAAAAAGGCAGTTGGGATCACGACGTAAAAGCAATGCTTGCGGCCGCACCCAATGGCGGACTGTATTACATCTGCAACCCCAACAATCCTACCGGCACGCTGACGAGCAAAGAGGATATTGAGTGGCTCGTCGCCAACAAGCCTGCTGGTTCCGTCGTGCTCGTCGACGAAGCCTACATTCATATCTCCCCCTCTGCCGTCAAGTGCTCCGATCTCGTCGCAAAGGATAAAGATGTCCTGGTTTTGCGTACCTTCTCGAAACTCTACGGTATGGCCGGCTTGCGCGCGGGTGCAGCTTTAGCCCGTCCCGATATCCTCGAAAAAATGAAGCCTTACAGTGCGGGTGCGATGCCCATCACCGCCATGGTTGGTGCCAACGCCAGCCTCAAAGTGAAGACTCTCGTGCCACAGCGGCGCAAGATCATGGGCGATGTTCGCGAAGACACTTTCAGCTGGCTCACGAAGCGCAATGTCGAATTCATTCCTTCCGAGAGCAACTGCTTCATGATCAATACCAAGCGCTCGGGCAAAGAGTTCTATGCCGCCATGGCGTCGCAAAAAGTCTTCATCGGCCGCGTCTGGCCTGTCTGGCCCACCTGGGTCCGCGTAACTATCGGCACCAAAGAAGACATGACTGCCTTCAAAGACGCCTTCGCTAAGGTTTACAACGCCTAGTCGTTGAGTCTGAACCAGCCACGTCGCTGTTCTGCTCGTTGCCGAACGTATGCGACTGCTGCGCTTTCGTTACAGTTGGAAACTGCTCGTCGGTGACCTGGGTGGAGGAGCGATAGCCGCTCTCATCGCTCTTCCATATGGTCTTGCCATGGCCAACCTGATGGGCTTGCCGCCGGTCTTAGGGCTGGTGACTTCCATCGCCACTGCCCCGATTACAGCATTACTGGGGCGTAATCCCGTTCTTATAGGCGGCACGGCCAGCGCCACGGTTCCATTCATTTCTCAGGCTGTTCACTCGCAGGGCGTCGGCGGAGCTGCCAAAGTCTGCATGGCCGCTTCCGTTTTTATGTTGATGTTCTGTGTGCTGCGGCTAGGCCGGCACATTCACCGAGTGCCGCAACCGGTCGTCATCGGCTTTTCGTGTGGTATCGGCGCCATGATGTTTCTGTCGCAGCTCGGCGTCATGCTGGGAGTTCGAGCCGTCGTCGATCGCAGCTCGAACAACATTCTTTATCAAAGCTGGCAGGTGCTATCGCGCGCTTCGGAGACACAAGCGAGTGCGTTGATTATCAGCGGCGTCGTAATTCTCGGGGCGCTCCTGTCCACCCGCTTCTTCCCGCGCGCGCCTGCTCCCCTGGTCGGCATTATCGCTTCTGTCCTGATTGCTGGAGTGTTCGGATTGCATCAAAAGGAAGTGGGCCGCCTGCCGCTCGAAATCCCGCCGTTCGCGGGATTCTCCTGGAGTCCGGCCGATGTGCTGAGCGTCATCCCCGCCGCCTTCGGGCTCGCCTTCGTTTCGAGCGTAAATATCCTGATTACCTCTCGTGTGGTGGAACACTTCCGCGGCCGCCACAAACATCTGAAGTTATCCGACGCCGACACCGAGTTAGGTGCTTACGGCATAGCCAATATGGTCGCGGGCGTATTTGCCGCGCCCATGAGCGTCGGTATCCCGGCGCGCAGCTTGGCCAATGTCCGCTGCGGCGGCGCCACCCGCATGTCGAACCTGTTTCATGCGGCATATATCCTGGCTTTTATCGTCCTCGGCGCGGATTATATTTCGCGTATCCCGATTCCGGCTTTGGCTGGAGTAACTGCCTATGTCGGTATCTGCCTGCTCGAATGGAGCACTTGGCGCCGCTTGGCGCGTATGCGCAAAGTGGACGCCCTTGCCTTCTTATCTACCGCTATCGCCGTACTACTGGTCAATGCGGTCCTGGCCGTTGCCATAGGCTGCTCGTTCTATCTCCTGAATTACTTTTATCAGCGCCTCCAGACACCCCTCCAGTTACAACCTCTATTGCGTAAAAACCGCGAGTCCAACATAATATACCGATGAAACGTTCTCATCGGGAATGTCAGTAGGCGGTATGCTATCCGCTCGCCTTGGCGCGGTTCTTGCCCTTGTTGCCTCTGTCGTTTGCGCACAGGCGCCCAGCGATAGCCAACCCATACCGGTCTCGACCGACGATCATCGCCCCCGGATGGCCGGGAGCTCGACTGGGTATATTGACGACGCCATCGTCGGATCCGAAATCCGCTTCCGCTTCGACGCTGATTTCGATTTGCAAAATCCCGATCGTGCCGAGTTTTTCTATGCCAAGTGCGGTTGCTACCGCAACCCGCCAAATCCCGGCGACCCCAATGCTCCCGGGCCTGGCCCTGGGGTTGCAAAGAGCGTCAATCTTCAGGAACTCCAGTTGCACCTCGAGTACGCGCCAAACCGTCGCATTTCAGTCTTCGTAGAGACCCCGGTGCGGTTTATCCAGTTCACACCAAGTGCTGGAAGTCTTTCCAATAGCGCCGGAGTGGGCGACGTACGCGCCGGTTTCAAGTACGCCGTCTTGGCAGGAGAGAATCGCTATCTTACATTCCAGTTCCGGACTTATTTCCCCACCGGCGATTCCTACCGCGGCCTGGGAACCCATCACTACAGCGTCGAGCCGACTGTTTTGTACTACCAGCGCTTCGGTGAACGCTTGGCCGTCTCTTCCGAATTCGGCGACTGGCATCCCATCGGAGGCTCGTCCAATGCACCCCTCATCAATCAGAGTGGCGGCTTCGCGGGTGACATCCTGATCTGGGGACTTGGAGCCGGCTATGACGTCCTCAAAAAGGAAAATTACATCGTTACTCCCGTAGTGGAATTTGTGGGCTGGAGCATTTTGAGTGGCTACTTTACCGGCGCAGCCCCCCAATCGACAGCCGGAATCACTATTGCCAACTTCAAGATAGGGGCGCGCCTCTCTGCTGGCGCTCATCACTCCTTCTACGCTGGTTACGGCCATGAGTTGACGCATTCGGGGTGGTACACCAATATCGCTCGATTCGAATACCGCTTCGCCTTCTAATTCCGTTCGACCTCCCGTAGACACTTCTGTAATTCCGGTTGGTCGGCTTGCGCAACCTTGGGAATTATGTTGCGCAAATCTGTCGCGGCCCGTTGAGCATCGACCGCTGAACCAGCTTTTCGATAAGCAAGGGAGATGAAATAGTAATCCCAGGCCAGATCATAGTTCGAGCCGGAGCGCTGATGATGCTGGATTGCTTCACCGAGAAGCGGAATTGCCTCTTTGGGATTACCCTTCTGATTGAGCGCGCGCCCGAGATTTGCCAGCGCCTGTCCAAACCAGAGATGGAAATCTCCATTCTGGTCGTCGGCGCCTGCTTGCCGGAAGGCTTCAATCGAATGCCGATATTCCGCTTCGGCTTGTGTCCAGTTGGTTGTTTCCAGAATCCGGCCGCGGATATCGTGCAGGAGGCCGATATGCATCATCAGCGCCGGCAGCGGACGCGTAAGCGCCCGATAGAGTGCCACCGCCTTTTCACTGTGTGCCAGAGCCTGAACCTCTTGGTTTCGGGACTGAAACAGAATGGCCGAATTGTCGTAATACTGCGCCAGCTCGAACTTGTAGTCGCGGTTCCCTGGATCCTTCTTGGTCAGGTCTTCGCCAATCTGGATGGCCTCATCATATAGCTGTCGTGCATTGCCGGAAAGTCCGGCGTCGAAGATCAGCCTGGCCAGATTATTTTTGGCGCGCGCCAGATCTTGCTTATACCGATTCAGCGGAGTAAGCAACCGGATCGCCTCCTGATAGTCGGCTTCCGCCTCCTGGAAGCGGCCGGCCGCCTGCCGGGCAATCCCGCGACTATAGTGCGTACGAGCGAGGGCGGATTGATTGTCAGGATCCTTGGGAAGCCGTTCCTGAAGAGCAAGCGCGCTGTTATAGGATTTCTCGGCATCCGTTCGGAGGTTCGACGAGCCCCTCTCCGTTTCGCCCAGCCAATGATACGCATCCGCCAGCTCCCTGCGATATTTAGTGTTCGTTGGCGACGAGGTCACAAGCGCCTGCAGCCGCTCGACCGCGCGCTTGTATTGGGCGATGGCTTGTTCCGTCTGTCCGGTAAGGCGGTTGCCATCGCCCAGACGCATGTCGACGAGCGCCATTTCTTCCCCGAATTCCGGACTGGAATTGCGCGCCAGGATCTTAGCGTAGGTTTGCTTGGCCTGCTCGACCAGCCGTCGGCGAAACTGCTCAACGTCAGGAGAATCGGCGGCAATCTGTCCCGCCTGGTTGCCCGCCGAAGAGAGGAGCGAATCAACAGTGTCCTTGGCCAGATAGAGATTCTTCTCCGCCTCCGAGCGCTCTCGAAAAGCTATGAACGCCATTGTGCCGGCGACGATCAGCAGAACGGCGAGCACGCCCGCAACGCTCCACGCCAGCATCAGCATTTGTTTTCGGTGCGCTTTGCGCTCGGCCGCCAAGCGATCCCGTTCTGCCGCACTGGCGTCGAGAAAGCGCATCGCGCTCTCGAAATTCGGCGCGATCCGGCTCGCCCACGCGGCGGTTGGATGATTGTCGGCGCGCCACCGCAGACCGATATCGAGTTCTGGCGGACGCCACAGTCCGACGGTCCCCTCCTCGAAGCAGCGGGCGTCCTGTGAGACGAGCAGATATTCTTCGGCGGAGGCTTTTTCTTCCTCCGTCCATCGGACCAGCCGCGTCCACCAGCGCATCAGGCTTTCGTGCGACAGATCGACCACCGAGCTGGATTCGAGGGGCGTATCCACTGGCGGCATTAGAAATGATCTTCCCGGCTGGCGGAAAATTTCGACGATTGATATGACTCCTGTTTGCGAACACCCGCAGATCGCCGCGAGTTCTTCGATCGAAGTCGGCCTGCGTACTCCTTTCGCGCCCTTGGATGAGTCCGTCAGAGCTTTGAACAGGTGCTCGGTGATCTTCGGATCGATTCCCTCCGTCTCGCGGTACGCTTCTTCGGCATGCAGCGACAGGGCTTGGCGCATTCCTCCGACCGCTTCATAGTGCACAATGTCGATCGGCTCGCCTTCTCCGTGCCGTCTCGACCAGCAGTCCCACGTCCGCATCAATGCATGCTGTAGAACCGGAAGCTGGTCCAGATCGTCCCCGGCGTCATTCAGTAGCCGAGTAACCAGCCGCGGTGCAATGATACCGCCCGCAACCGCAATCGGCCCAGTGATCGCCGATCGCAATTGGTCGCGTGTCAGACGTGGCACTAGATACTGACCCGTATTCAATGCTTCCGGCAACCCGAGGAATTCCATGCAATCGCCGATAAAATCGGCCCGCATTGTCAACACGATACGCACAGGTACGGTATTCTGTTGCGCCGCCTCGAGGAGAAGCTTTACAAAGACAGCCGCTTCATCTTTGGAGTTCCCGGCAATCCGGCTATTGCGGAATCGAAATAATTCTTCGAACTGATCGACCATGACCAGTACGTTGTCTTGCGGCGGAATTCTCGCCTGCCGGACAGCCTCGATCAGACCGAGCGTGCTGCGCCGCAGTGTCACATCCATCAGCATGCGATTGGTTGCGGACGATTCGCCGCCTATGGCCAGGACGTCCGGTTTGTCGAGTGCGGCGGCCAAATTACCGATCGGGTCTTCACCGGGGCGAAGTATGGCGACGCGCCAGCTCGATCCGGCATTCGCCATCAGTCCGCTGTAGAGCGATGGGATCAGTCCGGAGCGGACCAGCGAAGACTTGCCGCTGCCGGATGTGCCGGTGACGAGTAAGAAACGGTTGGTTCGTAGTTTTCGGACTACTTCATCGATCTGTTTTTCGCGGCCGAAAAACAGATGATCTTCATCCGGTTCGAAAGGCCGGAGACCGGGAAACGGGTTCAGCCGGGCTTCGAATTCCATCTAACCTGCTTTCGCAAGATTGAGAAACGAAGCGAACGATTCTGGCGCGAAGCCATCGTTTTGGGAGATGATTATCGCTTCATGAGTCTTGAATACCCGCTTCTGCGGAGTCAAAGGGGGGGCCACGAGAATACCGACGGCGCGAAAAGGCTCGGTGCGTCCGTAGGCGGAGCTCTTCAACAGCTCGCGCAGTTTTCGGCGCAGCCAGATTTCACTTCCGGCTCCGTAGTGTATGAGAACGACATCGGATGCGCGGAGATTTTCTTCATGGAACTCGCGGATATCAGATTCATCGCCGTCAAATACGGAGCAGATGACTTCGAAATGTTCGAATAGAAAATCCCGCCAGGGCGCGATCGTTTCAAGGTCCTGTCGGTCGAAAATTAGATACATTTGCCTTGGGCGCGACGCCGCGGGGTTCGTTTCGATGGGCGCTTTGTTCAAGCGTTGGTGCACAACGGATTTGAATTCCTCAAGCGGCGTCTCGAGCAGGTCGGTCGAATGCTGAATGCGCGGGTCCAGCCTCAGCGATTCGACGAACTTTAGTTGCCGCTCATCTGGTATCTGGAGACCGGGCGGAATCCATACCAGGCGTCCGAAGTTGCCCTTTTCAGCGCGTTCGAGTGCGAGTTCGTCCTGCACTTCGAGAAGAGATCGCATACTGCCTTCCGGCACAAGGCTATAGGTTTTCCCTACGAGATGAACAGACAGGTCGCAATGCGCCATTTCGGAGCGCACGAATGGAACTAAGTCGGATGCGACGAACGGCAGCGTCCGTGATGGTAGGACAGTATAGCCGTGTTCTTGGAGATCGCGGCGGATGGCGGCATGTTCATCGGCGAGGTCGAGCGTCGTCTCCGCCAGGTACACCGTTTTCTTGTCTTCCGTGGAAACTGGCTTATCGCTTTCGAGAATCTCGAGCAACTGGCACATATCGTGCGCCACATCGTCGATTTTGATCCAATACTCCTTCTCGTCGGGATCGTCCAATTCGCGGGGCCGTCCGCTCTCCGGGTCGAGCTTGAAAAAATCGTAGCCGAGCAGACTTGGCAACGGCGGCAACTCGAGATTGCGAGGAACCGGAGTTTTGACAACTTTGAAAATCCGCGCCTTGTTCTCGACATCCAGGCCGCCCGTTTGGTTGGCGGCATGGCAGAACTCTTCGAGTTCGCGCCGGGTCCATTCAGATTTGAGATAGCGCGGCGAAACAATAGAAACCAGAACGGCTACGCGTTTGAGCCGCTCTAGAAGAGTGTCGGAAAAGACATCGTTGCCTTGCAGCTTCGGATCGCGCCAGATTTCTGGCTCCTTCCCAAGAAGCTGCCCGACCCGAATCGCCAAAGCGCGATGAAAGTCGCTGATCCATTCATGCCCCTGCCTCGCGCCCTGATTGTCGAGGTGAGCGTAACTGATGAAGACTTCGGTGTCGAACTTCACTTGGCCCCCTTCGGGAGAGGTCAGAGTATAGCATCTGGCATACCAAATTGAATTGCGCTATGCTACGTGCTGTCAAGAGCGGGAGTAATTCAGCGGTAGAATGCCAGCTTCCCAAGCTGGACGTCGCGGGTTCGATCCCGGTCTCCCGCTCCATGTTTTCAATCACTTGGGAAGAACCGAAAAACACTCGTTACGCAGTTAGGCCCAAGACATCAACAATTTCCTGTCGATGTCCGGCTTTAAGCGGCGAGCCCAAGTTCGCGAAAGAGCTCCAGCATCTGTTCACGCATACTTCGATAGCGGCGATCCAAAGATGTTGGGTTGGCGGCTGGCGCGGTGGGCTCAGGGTTGAGGATGCCGCGAGTGAGGGGTTCCAGGACTCGCTCGCGCAGTACCATCAGTCCACTGACCATTTTCAGGCCATTTGGCGTCGGCTGATAGCGACGGCTTTTACCGACCATGCGGACCAGTTCCTTCCCACGGAACTTCTTTAAATCGTACGCCGCTAGTCGCGGTCCATAATTTTGTTGCGAGGTGCTCGTTTGCCCTCGAACGTGCTCAGCGAGCTCGGACGCGCTGAAGCCGTTCGGTCTTACCGATAGCGCGAGAACTGCTCGCGCGACCTGCCATGTGCGCGCCCGATTGAAATCAATGCCCGCCATCTGCGTTGCACCGACGTTCGAGCGTTCGGGTAAGTTTTCGGAGTTCATTCCCGAAAGGAAGCATTGATCCATGTAAGACAGCGACTCCAAAAACCGCTCGAGGATCGTTTTCAAACCCTGAACCATCCGTGGGAGTCTCTCGAGCGATCGTCCGCATTTGAGCGCTTCTACGTTACGCGCCATTGCCTCTGCCCGCAGGACACGCTCGCCCTTGCTATAGATCTTCAATGCTAATTTTCCGCAATGCATTTTGAAGATCGTCAAATCATAGCTGGGTCTCTCGACCGTTACCTGCCAGTCTTTGAGGCGCTGTTGCTTCTTCACATACGGCCGCTTCTTTCGGCCCAGAATGGTTTTCAGCATCGGGATGTCCATCCGGACGCGGTTCCGATCCACCAAGCTTTCGAGTATCCGGGCCATTTCTGAGCCTTGCTGGAAGATGAGGTCGCGGTTGTACTCGAACTGATACACCGAGTATTCATAGCGAAAGCCGCTGCGTTGACGCTCCTCAGCATCGAGCGCACAATTCACGCATGTGGAGTAGATCCAGCGCCGGCACACTGCCGCAATTCGCCCTATGGCCGACTCATCGGTTAAGGTCTCTGCGATCCGGGCAAAGTCAGCTAGCTCAGAGATGTGGGTGAAACAGTTCCCATCCCTTATAAATAGGATGCCCGCCTTTCGCGCCTGCCGGTCCATGTACTCGTGCCCATTAAGGATCACTTGCGCCGGAAACGGCGGATGGCCGCTAATCTTGATCGTGATGTGGCCCCAATCACGGTCCAAGATGTGGAACGAGTAATGGTTTACATACGCCGCCGGTTTCTTCCGGGTAATGCGCCGATTCGGATGAACATCCCAAACCGGAGCGGGTGCCCGGCTTACGAGGATAAGGAACAGGCCTTCCTGAACCGTTGTGTCCCGAAGAAACTCTTCGCCGATTTCATGTTTTGCGTCGCCGACCCGGCAATCGCGGATCGGAATCTTGTTTTCAGCAGCCCATGCTCGTAACCGGCGCGAAAAGCGGCCCGCCATGCGCATGAGGTGGGCATTGTCAAGTGTCTCTTCCGAACCGGTGAGCTTTCGCCACCAGACGCGAAACCCGCCGGCAACATGGCCCATCCGGAAATAGGCATTGACGACAATTCGATCCAAGCAATCATAGGTGCCCACCAGCAGGGCTTCATAGGTCCGGCTCAGTCCATCCATGTTCTCGTAGAAAGTAACATCCGGATCAGCAGCAGTGCGGGAAACCTCTGAACGGATTCGGTTTCGGGTGGAACCAGATTCCAATGATTCGCGACGAAAAATTTCCTAAGCCATGTCACAGGCCTCGGCCGTCGTGGCTTACCGAATTGGGGATTTGTGTCAGAAAAAAAGCCAGAAAATAGACTGCTACATTTGTTTGCACCCGAAGTGTTTTCCGCTCAATCGTGCGAACAGTTGATGAAGGACCTGCGAGCTCGAGCAGAGCGGTTTTATCAACAGGCCAGCCTCAAAGAAATCATCGAAGCTAGGCGCCTTATCGAATCCCTTTTGGAGGTGCGGATTGTTACCACAACGAGTATCAACCCAGATACATTGACCTGAACCGAGACAGGATTAACAGTGGCGACACAAACTGCCGACCGCGCTCACTTCCGCTTTTATACGGGGCGCGCCCGGCAGAAAACGCATATCAGGGCAAACGCGATTGTCCGGACGGCAAAGTCGGCACCATCAAGTGTCAGCCGCCTCGACCTCTGGGCGAATGTCGCCGCAATCGCGGTTCGATTGTAGAGCTTGCGCCAGGTCGCCGAGAGGATGTTCTTGTGTTGCTTCTTTCCACTTCACTCGCTCCTACGCAGCGGCAGCTCGATTCGGTAGCGGGGCGAACCTGCACTCGCAACTTCACATCCACTTCGAGAGCTCGCGTCATTGCATGCGGGTCTGCCTTTCCGTCCCTTTCGTTTGGGCTTGGCTTCAGGGCAATTCCCGCGCTCGGCGCCTACACTCAGCAGTTCCAGCTCTGGCGAGTTTCGGTCTCCATCCCAGATTGCCGGCTTCGCCTTTTTCAAAAGCACAAAACAATCTGGTTCGGACCCTCCGAAAAACTGGCCTCGCTTGGCTTGAGAGCGGCCCCCTTCGCTCTGGGTCGCCCCAAACGATCGGGGCAGGAAAGGAAGACAAAAAATATGCTTTGCAAAAATCGCATCACTCTCATCGGGTTTGTTGGCCAAGACGCCGAGACTCGCACCACACCGAACGGTAACCGATACACCCGCTTTTCACTCGCGACCAGCGTCAGTTGGAAGGAGAACGGCAACGGCGAGTACAAGACGCGGACCGAGTGGCACCGCGTGATCTGCTGGAACAAACTCGCAGATTGGGCTGGAAATCTGCACAAGGGTGCTTATGTAGAGGTCGAGGGCGAACTCAGGTACCGCGAATACACGCCCACTGAGTCCGACCGCAGCATCCGCGTGGCAGAAATACATGCGAGCTCAATTCTGGCGTTGGACCGCTCCGCGGGACAGAGCGGCTCCGGTTCGGCGGACTCAGATCCGGCTGACGAACCGGTCGAGTGATCGCCACCGCCGGGCATCGGACCTGTGTATCGGTGCCCGGCTTTTTTCTGATTCAAGGCTGACGGCATGCCTCTACCTTTGTTCCACGCCCGCCGGAACTGCGGTGCTGCCGGCCGGTCCGCACCCACGTAATTCTCCGGATGCTCGCGGACCCTCTGCTCGCAGGACGGATTGCAGAAGTAGTACGTAGTCCCCTTGTACTCGACCGTGCCGGTGGCATCCTCCAGCGCGATCGACATCCCGCAGACGGGATCGAGGACTTCAGTTGCGGTCTGGTGGTCGTGATTCATGTCAGCCTCTCGGGGAATTCTCGGGTGCGCGTGAGCACACCCGAGACGACCGAGCTAGTTACGACTTGTTGGCGTTGCTCGGGTTTTGATCGAACTTGCGTTTGCAGCCAGCGCTGCAGAAGTAGTAGGTCTTACCCTGGTACTCGCTGCTGCCGGCCGCGTTCTTCGGATCGACTTGCATGCCGCAAATTACGTCCTTTTGCATTTGATTCAGCTCTTTCTTTACTGATTAAGCTCCGGGCTTGAGCCGGAACCGAAGGAACACGTTCAGACCCCACGGACGGTCGCCGTAGAACGGCTTGAGTGCGGCGTCGATGCCATACGCCGTGACATTCGCCCCGACGCCAGCTTGCAGGTTTCGGAACGTGCCAATGTCACGTGTGTAGCCCGCTGTGTATGCGGTCAGGTTGAAGGCGTGCTGGCCCGTGGCCCGCGTCACCTGCTCTCCGAGTTCATGGTTGTACTCGAACAACTCGTCGCGTTGGGACCACTCGAATCTTCCGGTTACGAAGTTCTTGCGCGAGAACGGGACGACGGTCTCGGCCAGCACGGCGTTGGTTCGCCGCTTTTCATTGAGCTTGTAGTTCTGTCCCCAGACGAAGCTCGTCGCCCACCAGTTTTTTCCGGCAGTCGGCTTGATATATTCAACCGAAGCCGTGGTTCTCACAATGCTGCCAGCATGCGACGATTCGGGATCCTGCAGCCGGCCCACAGAGACTTGCGCCGTCCAGTTCTTGCTCGGAAAGAAACTCAGGCGGCTGGACCAGGAGTTCATGGCACCGCAGTCGATGTTCCAGCGTGCTTCATTAGGCTCACGCCCGTAGAATCCCGAGGCCTCCAGTCGCACTTTGCCGTACGTGACGCCCCCGGTGAGGACGTTGTTGGCGATGTGAGTGGAATCTTGCCAGTGGTGACCGATGGCGGCCTGCGGTAACTCCAGCGCGCTCGCTCGATGCGGGAAGGCTACCGGCCCCAAGGCCGGGTCGCCGACCGGAGCGTAGTAGACGTTCCAGGTTCCCTTTTCACCCAGAGGGTGCGCATAGTGGACGCTCAGCTCCATCACGAAATCATGCGGATGTTGTGCATCGACGAGTGGTGTGCCGTACGCCGTCTCGCCGGTTTGAAACAACAGGGGATAGCGGCGGTCTGTGACCGTGGCGGGCTCCAGGCTGAGCATCGAGCGCAACATAAAACTGCCCCGGCCGAGCTTGTGCACCGCGCCCAGCATTCCCCAGTTGACTGAGTAGAGCTTGTCGCCACCGCGCGGCCCCGATTGCTGTGTGTCAACGATGAAGGCCTGTCCCATCCACATGAGGTGCCAGTCGCCAGCGCGAGTCATGAGCATCGGCATCGGCCAAGCCGCAGGCTGAAATCCGGTTCCGGAACTCTCGTTCATCAGGAACATGCCGGAACTGTTCATCCCGGAGTGCCCCATGGCAGAGTGGTCCATGCCAGCCATTTTTGACATGTGGTGCTGGGAGTGGTCCTGGGAATCGTTACCAGGCTGCTGCTGGTGCTGCCCATGGTCCTCCTCGGTGGGTTTCTGGTCTTGGCCGAGCGCCGCGGCCGAACCGGCCAGAAAGCTCGCGGTCAGTGTTAAGGCTCGCAATCCAAACAAAGAACGAGACATACGTTTTCTTCCCCTCCAGGCACACTTTGCCTGCATGCCCGGTATCGGGCCGTTCCTGATTAATAGACCGATCTAGCGGGAGTGCTTATAGATCAACTCGACCAATTCGTCGTACACGAAGCCGTCCCACTGCAGTGTGCGTATCTCCTGGTCTCGCATGCCGGCATTCTGTGCGAGCATCGTGACTCGTGGACGCACCAAGCCATCATCATCGATAAAATGAGTTGGATCCTCTGTGGCTTGATAAACAACGCTGGTGGCCATTTCCTACTCCTTGTCCGGTGTAGTCAGGGGACGATCTTTAGAATCGACGACGAAGACAGCCAATAGGCTCGCAGGTTCCCTGTCACTCGCATTCTCACTGATCCCGTGATGCGAGCCGGGCAACTCGTAAAAGCCTTTGCCGGCCTTGTAGACTTTAGCTGGCTCATCGCCAACCTGGCTGCGAATGGCGCCTGACAACACGTGAGCGTAGATGAATGCCGACCGGGCATGATGATGGGCCGGCGATTTGGCGCCTGGAGGATAGGTCACAACGACGGCAACAATGGTCTTTCCTTCGGTGTTCGGGATTGCGTGCTCGAAGACGAGCTTCACCTGCTCCACATTCTGCGCAAGCCCGGGCGAAACCCCTAGTGCTATTGCCGTCAATACTAGCCCTAAGGAGCCCGTTCGCATTACTCGCGTCATTGTTTATTTCACCCTCACGTTTGATCGAGCAAGCTAATGTCCGTTCTTGGCACGATCCGGTCGTTACTATCTCAAAAGCATGAATCGCAAGCCTCACAAACTGGCCTGGCAACTTTGCAATACATCCTCTTTTCGAAAGCTCGTGTCAAACTTTCGACATTCGAGACGGCATTTCATCGCTGCCCGAAGGGTCAAAAAAATTCATAAGTAGTTGAGAATCTGAGAACTGCTGATCTGAGAAGATGCAACAGGGATGAAAGGTCATCAATGGGCTCGGGTTCTGGCGTATGTCAGCGGTGCGGTCAATCAGGAGTTACTCCTGCAGCGGCAATCCATGCAGAAGACGCGACCACCAGTGTTCAAGGGACGGCATTTCGAACCCGAGATCATCATGCTGTGCGTGCGACGGCATCTCCGGTTTTCACTGAGTTATCAAAACTTCGAAGAGCTCATGGCCGAACGCAATCTCGCCGTCGATCACGTTACCATTTGTGGCGCTGGGTGCAGCGCTACGCACCAGAACTGGATCGCCGAGCGCCGAGTCAGAGCCAGTCAGGGGTTCCGGTCATTCGAGTCGGCGTAGCGAACCATTCAAGGCGTAAAGACCATGCACGTGATCCGAAAAGGCCAAGTGAGGTGGTTACCCAGGGACGACATCCTGGGACACGCCTTGTCATTGCGGCTCTCTTTGGAGTGTCCATGGCTGTGTGATGAAGAGACATCAACATTCGTGTGCTCGCTTTCGAACTTTGCAACACTTCCACTTATCCAGCAAGCGGTTTCTTCGGATTTTGCAACTCCCTCCAGTGACTGGGCGTTTATTTCTCGAATGCCTGGGCGAGCGCAATCACGGCTTTGCGGATCTCCGCGTCGGTAAACGCGGCGAACCCTATCAGAACACCCTGAATATCGCGCCGCCGCAAAACGAAGCGATCGATGCTGAGCACTTCCACCCCGCACGCGGCCGCGCGCACCTCCGCGGCGTTCGACTTCATTCCGTTGACAAGATAAGCAGGCGAATTGAGGCCCGCCTGGATATCGGGCAATTCCACAGCGCCTTTCAGATAGCGTATGACGCTGTCCCGCAGCGCGGCCAGCCGGGCGCCATACAGTTCCCGCATGCGGCGCAGGTGCCGCCCGAAGTGCCCTTCTACGATAAAGTCGCAGAGTACAGCTTCAAGGTGTGCCGGAGGGTACGCATCGGCCTGGTAGCGGAACGCGAGAAAACGATCCATGAGGGATTGCGGCAGCACCAGGTAACCAAGTCGCAACGAGGGGAAGAGCACCTTGTTGAAACTGCCCGCGAGGATCACGGCGCCCGACCGGTCCAGCCCGCGCAAGGCCGGCACGGGCCTTCCGGAGAACCGGAATTCACTGTCGTAATCATCTTCAATCACCTGCGCACCCGAACGCCGCGCCACCGCGAGCAGCGCCAGGCGGCGTTCGAGCGACATAGTCATACCCAACGGGAACTGGTGTGCCGGAGTCACGAACACCGCCCGTGGTTGAGGACAGACGCGAAGGGCTTTGGCGGGGTCGAGTCCGTCGCCATCGACGGGCACGGGCACGAGCCGTGCTCCCGCATTGCGGAAGGCAGCGGCCGCGCCGTGGTACGCCGGATCCTCGATCCAGACGGAATCGCCGCGCTTCACCAGAAACCTGGCCAGCAGATCGAGCCCCTGCTGCCCGCCGGAAACGATCACGACCTCATCGGGCGTGCAATCGACGCCGCGCGCGGTTCCCAGGTAATCGGCGATAGCCTCGCGTAGCGGGCTGTATCCCTGCACCTCCCCTCCCGCGAGGAGAGAGGGAGAAGCGCGCCGCAGCCTGCGTGCCGCGATCCGCGCCCACAACTCCATGGGGAATTCGGATAGGGCGGGCTCGATCGGCCGCAGCGGGCGCGCCGGGCGCGTCCCCTCCGGCCGGGTCGAAGATGACGCGGCCCGGCGGGCCGTGCTTTTCGCAGGTGCAAACTGCAACAGATCTTCCGGCAACTGGTCACTCACGCGCGTGCCCGAACCGACGCGGCTCACTAGGTATCCTTCGGTTCGCAACTGCTCGAAGACGTTGACCACCACGCGGCGCGATATCCCATGCTGTCCAGCAAAGTCGCGAGTGGCGGGCAGGCGCATGCCGCGCTTGAGCCGGCCCGTGAGCATCGCACGGCGCAGCTCGTCATATAGCCAGCGAGTGAGCGTGGTGTCCGGCGGACGCGGACCAAGCGCCAATTCAGGAGTTCCAGTGAATTTCGGCACCGACAATTGGACCCATGCGTTTGCTAAAAATGGGCCTACCCGGGTAACCATTGCAATCGTAGCATGGGACATGAGATCGCGACGGATGCTTCTGTGGAAGATGATTCTGGCGGCTGCCCTTTGAAGGAGCGCAAGGCGTGCGCGCAACCGGCCGACGCGCGCGTTCGGGAAATCGGTAAGCAGGCACTCTCTGGCCCATTCACCGGAATGGAAGCCTCACTGGTGGAAGTCAGTTATCCGCCTGGGGGGCGCAAGGCCGAGCACCGGCATCCGGGCTTCATCGTCGGCTATGTGCTCGAGGGGCAAATCCGTTTCGCAATCAATCACGAGACTCCACGCGGTCTACGAAGGGGCAAGATGTTCTACGAACCTACGGGCGCGCTCCATTCCACATCCGAGAATGCGCAGAATGCTTCGGCTGCTGCGAGGTACTGCTCACGGGAAAACAGCAGGGTCACATTCACGGGAACACCAGCGACGATCGCTTCCTCTATGGCCCGTACACCTTCTTGTTTCTTCCGATCTCATGCCAGCATCGAGAAACTAGTCTGCTGAGCTTCGTTAAATGAATAAGATTCGTCGTCATTCTGCGTAGCCGCTTCCCGCGAGATTCTGAGCTTTCGCATTTTAGCGATCAGCGTTGTCCTGTTCAGTCCGAGTCTGGCAGCAGCACCATTCTTCCCGCCGACGATCCAGTTGGTTTTACGGAGGGTCGCGAGGATGTGCGCCCTATCCGCATCCGCCAGCGTGCACACGATGCCATCCGGCATCTCTTGATTCGTGAGCTCCGCAAGGGGAGCTCGTAGCTCCACACCCTTAGTCAAGATAACCGAGCGCTCAATAAAATTCTGCAATTCCCGGATGTTGCCCGGCCAGTCGTATGCTTCAAGAGCCTTCATCACATCGTCAGGGACGACGTTCGATGGACTTACCGTGGCGCTCGGCAAATATCCGAACAAAGTGACCTACGAGCAGCGGGATATCGCCTTCTCGCTCGCGGAGTGGCGGGAGCGTGATCGGAAAAACGTTCAATCGATAATATAGATCGGCGCGAAACCTGCGTTGCCTGACCATCGTCCAGAGATCCTGATTAGTTGCCGTCAGGATCCGCACGTCGACTCGAGTGCTTTGCGAACTCCCGAGTCGTTCGAATTGCCGCTCTTGAAGCACACGCAAGAGCTTAGGCTGAAGTTCAATCGGCAATTCGCCAATTTCGTCGAGAAAGAGCGTACCTCGATCAGCGGCTTGAAAGCGTCCCATTCTTGAAGCAACCGCTCCAGTGAAAGCGCCTCGCTCATACCCGAAAAGTTCGCTTTCTAGCAGTGCGGCAGGAATCGCTGCACAGTTGATCGCCACGAACCGGTGCTGCCGACGCGGGCTGACGTCGTGAATCGCTTGTGCGATTACTTCCTTGCCTGTGCCCGTCTCGCCTCGTATGAGGACAGCGCAATCCGCGGACGCTACTGTTTCTACGTCTTCAACTACCGCCCGGAACTTCGGGCTGGATCCTATCAAATCCGAAATAAGCAATCGTTTACTCCTTGCCTGAACCGTTCTGGGCACTTGCACGCCGATCTGATCTCACTGCAATTTCCCGTTTGAACAGTTCCAGTAATCTCGCCTACGCCTTTTGGGTTGGTGCTTTGCGTCAAGGTGAATGTTTTGTGACCAAGTGCTGGGCGTGATCGAAGTTTTGGGCTCTCTTTCCAGCGCCATTTAGCATTCGTATAAACATCTTCGATACTCTCGCTTGCCCATCGTCAGAGCTCCGACAGCTCCGGACTAGCTTAAGCCCTCTCTCGATCGACCCATTCACGTACATAAGCCGGACAGTTTCTGAGTTCGATCCCGCTGGTTTCGCTGAGGGCAAGAAAGGTCACGGCGTCGCGATCGACGAGAGTCACCTCTTTGAGATCAATGACGACTCCGGTCTTTTCGCGTCCGAGCAATTCCCTAAGCGTGTCCACATTCTCTGCGCGAATCCGGCCACTCACCCGCAAGACCACCAAGTCTCCCGCACTGACAAGTCGGTCGATTCTGCAGCTCATTGTGTAGCTTTCTGCGTTGCGCTCATTCGCGTACGGCTTACGCCGCCACGCTATCAGCTTTCCACTCTACCGATCCATTTGCCTCGCGGAAGAACGTTAGGAAGGGTGACTCGTTATGGGTGACGCGGATGCGATCGCGACTGTGAATCTGGCCCGTCGCCATCAAATTCGATAGCGGTTGTACGAGCAGGCGCTCGATGGCGCGCTTCAGCGGGCGAGCGCCATATCTGAAATCGGTGCCCTCCGTCAGCAAGAACTCCCGAGCGCTGTCCGTAACATTAATCAAGGAAGACTTGCTGAGCGGCACACGTCTGGATGCGCTGTTGCACGAGTTCGAGCTCAATATCAATGATTCTGCTTAGTTCCTCGGTGCCTAGAGCCTTGAACACCACGATCCTGTCTAAACGATTTAGAAACTCCGGCGTGAACTTTCGGCGTGCTGCTTCTACGCCGGTGCGCAACAGCCTCGATTTAAGTTCTGGGGTGCAATTGTTGTCATCTAGCGAGGGGACATGGAAGCCCAGCTTCGGACTGACTAGGGAAATCATGTCGACGCGCACCGATATTGCTTGTCATGAAAATCAGGGTGCTCGAAAAATCTACTTTGCGGTTATCGCCCAGCGTCAGCGTGGCTTTATCCAGAATTCCGAGGAGCAGATTCCAAAGCGCATCACTCGCCTTCTCGATTTCATCGAACAGAAGAAGACTTAGCTTCACAGTGTCCGTATGGTGTTGATTGAGGGTCTCCTGGGTCAGCAGCGGATGGGTTTCGCGATGCCCGAGATATCCTGGGGGCGACCCGATCAGTTTGGCGATTTCATGACTGTGCTGAAACTCGGCGCAGTCGATTTTAATGACGGCGCGCGGATTATTGACGAGTGCCTCCGCCGTGGCCTCCACTGTGCGTGTCTTCCCAGAGCCAGTGGGGCCGAGGAACAAAAAGTTTCCGATCGGTCGGCCGACCGGAGACAGCCCAGCGAGAAGAGTCTGGTAAGTCCTAACGATCTCATGGATTGCTTCGTCCTGCCCAATGACGAGGTGACGAAGCGTCTTCTCCAGATCCCTCGCCTGCGTTCCCGTCTTAGTGGGGTCTAGTAATGCGAGCCTCGGCGAAACAGATGCAGCCACAGGCAGAACTGCTGCGCCGCCTTTGGTGACCTCCCTCGTCTCACCGTTGGCAATTATGGAATTCGACTGCGTTTTCAGGGCTGTACGGTCGTGCATATAGTTTGTTCTCCTTTCTCGAACTACTGAACTGTTAATTCCGCGTGCATGGTTGGGTGATAGGTGCAGGTGTAGGGATTTTGTTCCTCTTCAGATTTGAATGATGTTCTGTTGCTTGGATGTTGCCTCTGCATTTTCCGTCTTCTTTCCGGCCAAACGTTCGTAAGCCTCCATTGAAATTTCTGCCGAACACAATCTTGTAGATCCGGTTCGCCACGGCGCGCGTGGTGTATTCTTCGGCTAGCTGGTAGGATCTTCCGCTAAGGAGTGCAAAGGGCACACCTTTAGAGAAGTTCTTTTTCGGCGGTGTTCGGCCTCTGAGGATAACCGATCGTCGGACGGCACTGGCACTAAGAGACCCGCTGAAAGTGGCTGCGATAGGCGGTAGGCGTGACGCGCAGGATTCTTAGGAACGCACGGCGCATGGAGTTGGCGCTGCCAAAACCACACTGGCGCGCGATGGACTCGAATCCAGTCACGGTCTCGCCCAATAAACGGCGTGCAGCTGTAACCCTTATCTCCTCGACGTACCTTGCCGGTGTAACCTCCAACGCACGAACAAACTCACGTGCAAAGGTCCGACGGCTCATGCCGACGATTGCGGCAAGCCGGTTCACATGCAGAGGCTCTTGCAGATGGCTACCAATCCACATTTGCAATTCACGCATGGCGTCGCTGCCGGCAATTCGCTGCATAGGCGTGCTGAGAACAGCCTTCAGGCGGGGTGGTTGGAACGGAATCTCGAATTCAACCGCTAACTTCTGTGCCATGTCATAGCCGTGATCTTCCTCAACGAGGACGAGGGCCTGATAGCGCGCCGGCGGCAAGACCCGACGACGTGCATATGTAACCGTCACGAACGACAGTTGCATCAGGTCTGACCCGAACCTGGGGATACCGTCGTGCGAGTTCGTCGCACCACTGCCAATCCGTCGTCGCCTGCCGCCCGTTGATTAAGCCAGCTTCGGCCAGGAGGAGCACCCCAGTTGACATGGCACCGATCCTGCGTGCCTGGGTCGCCTCCTGCCTCAGCCACTGGACTGCTTCTTTGAACTCGACCGTGTCAAATCTTGTGTTGCAGGCGGCAATCAAAACCGTATCGATCGGCTTATGCAATTCATCGATCCTTACGCATGGTATCGGGCACTCCCCGCGGCCCAACCCCTCATCGCCTGAACCAAATGTGACCACCATCAGTGCATAAGAGGCGAAGTCATCTGTGCGCCGTAAAGAAGTCGCTCGGTCAAATACATCCAGAGGCCCAGCGAGGTCGACGAGCCGCGAGCCTGGAAGATACAAGACCACTATTGACCGGTGGTGTGTCACTGAATCAGGGCTGAGTCGAGTGTAGCGTCACTCTCTCGCATGACTCGCTTATATGCTATCGGTTCCAGTATTGGCCCCAGCTCTTCACGCAGCTTCGCTCGTGCACGATAGAGCGTGGTTCGGACGCGGGCTGTGCTCACGCCTAGCTTCTTCGCTGCGACAGGCGAAGTGGCGCCGCCAATATCACACAACACCAGGACATCGCGCTCTCGTGCCGGCAACTTCGCGATTGTCCGCTTGAGAAGCGCGTGGATTTCCGCATGCTCCAAGAGCTCGGAGGGGCTCTCGCGAGAATCTGGAGTCTCCTCCAAGAAGCATTCTCCATTGTGGAGGGGCTGATCGACAGCGGACCGCGCCAGCCACCACGGTTTGCACCGGAGGATCTTGCGCGCCTCATTCATCGCGATCTGGATGATCCAGGGGCGGAATGATTCATGCATTCGCAGTTGGTGCCATTTGGAAAACGCTTGTAACAATGTCTCCTGGAACGCGTCTTCGGCATCCGCGTCGTTGTGCAGCATGCTTCTCAGCAAGCCACGGACGACGGGGATGTGAGGAGTCGAGAGTTGGAGAAAGAGTTCCGAATCAGTTGGTGACTCCCCACAGGAAGCATCTTGCGGCCCGGAATCGGGAACCGAACACGCGGTCAGTCTTTCCATCTCCGATGCTGCTTTGCAACGAGCAACCGAGAAATGCATATAGTCGACGCCAAACCGGAAATGATCTTCTGTCAACATCCAAGGCCCTCAGATCGATAGATTGAACCGATGTGAGCCATGTTGGTTCTTTCAGTCGATTGTTGGCGAAATCTTCCGACGAAATGATCCGTGGTGCAGTCAAAGCGGCATGGCGATACGCCTCTCTGATCATGTTGTATTCCGAAGCTCGCCGCGGGGCTAGTTCTTTCTTCCGAAATAATTAGGGTTCGTCGCCTGCCCCCGAGAAGGCCAGTGGAGCGACGGCGCGCCCTTGAATCAAGCGAAGGCTCGCGTGCGAAATCGTGGCAACCAAAGCGATTGCCCGAGGAGATTGGCTCTTTTCACACACTTGGCACAAACTTGACTTCCCCGACAGATCGTGCCATATTCTGAGGTAGCCGCTCGTACGCAGGCATGTCATTGGTAATTTCCTCCGAGCGGGAGATCGAAGACCATTGTGGGGCGCAAAAAGCAGCGCTAGTGCTCCGCTGGCACAGGCACCCCGCGAATTGGCCATCGCAGGCAACATGGGCCAGCGCGCCAGAGTTCCGAGTGTCATCCAATTGCACGGCAGACTCGTGGCGGGCGAAGCGGCGACGGAATCACCGGCAATTTCAATACCACGCGTCGAGGTCATAGAGTCGGGTAAGATTGTTCCGATAGTGTCAACGCCGCCTCGGCTGGTTAGCGGTTGGAAGGGTGTAGCGCTCGAATCACATGCCACAGGAGCGTACGACCATCCGGATCATGAGCATCCCACTCACTTCCTACAACTCCAACTGAAAGGACCGGTCCGATATCGCTGGACAACGGATGGCATAACACGCACTGGAATTGCGGAGCCGGGCACTTTGTTCCTCTGCCCGCGGGGGTCACGTGACCGAGTCGAGTGGGATGGTCCCACCGACCGTGTGATGGTCTCGATCGAGCATGCAATTATTACGAACGCGCTCGAAGAGACAGCAGGTCATAATGATGTGGAACTTCAGCAAAGTTTCGAAATGCGCGACCGGCACATCGCCTCGCTGATTCTTGCTCTTCGCGCCGACTCGGAGGATGGTTCTCCAGCGGGCCACCTCTATGGCGAATCACTGGTTACCGCGTTGGCGGTGTACCTCCAAAAGCGCAATGCGGTTTTTCGGCCCCGAACAGCCCAGTTTCGTGGTGGGATGCCAACTGTCCGGCTTAAGCGTGTGCTTGAATTTATCGAGGCGAATTTGGGTGAAGACATAAGCCTGTCCGCTCTGGCGGAAGTGGCCAGCATGGGCCCTCATTATTTCAGCGATCTGTTCAAACAGAGTACAGGCCTCAGCCCGCATCAGTATGTTTTGCGCCGGAAGATGGAGCGGGCAAAGGAACATTTGCAGAACCTAAAAATTAGCGTTGTTGAAGTCAGCGCGATTCTAGGCTTTGCCGACCAAAGTTACTTTACCAAGGTCTTCCGAAGAGCTGTCGGTGTGACGCCTACGGAATTCCGGGCAAACCTGATCGACCGGTTCACCGGATGAAAGCCATAGGTTTGCAGAACAGGAGTGGAATGAGCGTGAACAGGCAAGAATCGCCAGGAGCGATTGCTCCTGCGAACAGAGCCCGAGTCGGGTCGGGCGCACGCGGTTATTCAGGCGGCGCTGCACGCTCTAAAGGTTGGGGACCTGCGGGCAGCCTGCTCCGTGGTTCTAGAGTATGCCGTGAAGATCACGGAGAGTCAATACGGATTCTTTAGCGTAACTATGGAAGGCCCGTTTGAGCGGTTGTTGAGTACCCAGGGATTCCGGTGGCACGAGACAATCAACCGAAAGTTCTATGAGGACGCCATGCAGTCGTTTGAAAAGCTGGGCTATCTGGATTTTCACAACATGGCGAACTTGGCGGGTCGCGCCATGACGCACAATGAGACAGTGCTTTCCAATTCGCCGGCCGAAGACCCCAGAGCCGTAGGAATTCCGCCCGGGCACCCGCCCCTGAACTGTTTTCTCGGGACACCCTTCCGCAAGGGTGGAGCGGTTGTGGCCGTGATTGGTTTGGCGAATCGACCTCGAGGCTATGGCGCGACACAGGAGGCCGAAGTAAATCTGCTTGATGAAGCAGCTCTTGCAATATCAGAGGAGTACCACAGGAGGCGTCGGGCCGTCTCGGGAACCGCGCTGTAAGCTGTGTAAGCTGCAATAAACGTCGCTGTGCGCTCGCAATTCCACACAATTACCCGGCCAATAAAATCAAACTCCGGACATCTGCGGATGAGCGCAAGGCACTGTCAAAGGACTCGGGGGGGCGGGTGTTCCGCGGCCCATTCGCCGTAAAGAAGTCGCTCGGTCAAATACATCCAGAGGCCCAGCGAGGTCGACGAGCCGCGAGCCTGGAAGATACAAGACCGCTACTGACCGGTGGTGTGTCACTGAATCAGGGCTGAGTCGAGTGTAACGTCGCCAAACCGGAAATGATCTTCTGTCAACATCCAAGGCCCTCAGATCGATAGATTGAACCGATGTGAGCCATGTTGGTTCTTTCAGTCAATTGTCGGCGAAATCTTCCGACGAAATGATCCGTGGTGCAGTCAAAGCGGCATGGCGATACGCCTCTCTGATCATGTTGTATTCCGAAGCTCGCCGCGGGGCTAGTTCTTTCTTCCGAAATAATCAGGGTTCGTTGT
>CAVRLR010000013.1:0-16260 GCA_963722155.1 Bryobacterales bacterium
ATGGATACAGAACGTCAGGCATGTTGACGTATCACGCGCTACCGTTCCCCGTGACTTTGGTCTGATCTGGTGCAACTTCAATCGACGACATGGCGACTACGCGTCCGGGTGGATTCCCTCCGAACTGCTGACGACTCAAGAGCGTCGCCACGTCTCCGCTCGAGCCCTGGACACGTGTAAACCTGCTACTCTCATCTGGGCTGTTCGATTTCGGCTCACGGAGAATCACGGTGAACAGGCCATCTGCGAGCGCTAAGAGGCGGGACTGCGATCCGCCGGCAGTAATAGCGAAGGAAGGTTGGAGATTCCACCATATCGGAATCCCTACCAATGTGGCCCGGCGAAACGCATTTGCCGTGGCTGAAAGTGCACGTCTCGGGATTTGAATCAAGTCAATATGGCGTCCAATGGATGCGCTTCGACGAAGATTCCCCTTACCCTGATGTCGTAAAATCCTTACCTCACGTTGCTTTTGAAGTGGATGACCTTGCCAGGGCCCTCGAAGGTAAGGAAATCCTGCTTGAACCGAACTGTCCCTCGCCAGGTGTGACGGTGGCGATGATCATTGACGACGGCGCGCCGATTGAGCTCCTGGAATTCCGATCTATCTCGGACCACAAGGAAACCTGAGAGAACAAGGCAGTGCGGCACTGCCGCGTTCACCTCACCTCTAAATGCGACGAGATGGCACCCGATTATGAGCATGTCACGCCCGGCGGGATACCGGGCTGTCAAGTTGACGCGTAACGCACATCGCGTCATTTTGATTCCTTCGGGAAGTCTAGCCGACTAACCGTCAACTTGAATTGCTGCAGTGAACGGCATGTCTGAATACTGGTCGCACGAGACTTTCAGGCAATTGCTTTCCCCATCGGGACTGCGACAGTTTAGCGCCAACGCGCCCCCGGCTCCTACATGTAATGCCGGAAGACATATCCCCACGGGATAGCGGGGATCACGATCACGCCCAGCGCAATAGATGTGAAATCCTCCTTGAATTGCATCGTATGTACGCCGGCCCTCCATTGCGGCAGCCCGTAATCGATAAGCCAGATTGTCTTCCAGAGCAGTTCGTAGAGAAGTATCGGAAGCATCTGCAGCGGGAACCGGACCCCGAAACATGCAAGCGCCCATAACGGCCGAGCATACTTGGGATTACCCCGCGCGCCCGTCGGCTCACGGCCGATCAACTGCGGCAGAAACACAATGCCTCCGCCGATGACCAGCAGTAGGTACATCGCGCGCAGTCCGTGAAGCCGAGCCAGAGAGAGTTCGCTCTCGGTGGAGGGCGACGCCGACGGGGAAATAGTGGGAAGGTTCAAAGTCATTTCAAATCTCCAATCTCATCGAGAGAAACGGGCAGGCTCTCTCGAGCGTTGTCGTGTTGAAATTCCAGGAGGTCGCCCGGCTGGCAGGCGAGCACTTCGCAGAGTGCCTCAAGCGTCGAAAAGCGAATCGCCCGCGCCTTGCCGGTCTTCAGAATCGACAGGTTGGCAAGAGTGATGTTGATGCGCTCGGCGAGTTCGGTAAGCGTCATGCGCCGGTCGTGCATCACGTTGTCGAGCTTGACGAGAATGGCCATCAGACCGTACCTTCCAGATCGTCGCGGATGCGAGTCCCTTCAAGGAACACCTGCGCGAGCACGAACAACAGCAGGATCGCGAGCCAACCGGTAAGATCGAGATTGCCGCTGATGTGCAACGGCAATTGTTTGCTCGAGAGCGCGGAGGCAATCGCGACGACGCAGATATGGAGCAACTCGAGCGCGAACAACGCCCAGGCGACGGTCCGCAGCCGCCCGGCATTGTCTACCGTGAATGGCTCGCCTGTGCGCACCGATTTGACGATCCTAAGCAGCCGGCTAAATACCACCCAGGTGATGGGAGTACCTGCAATTCCGATCACCATGATTGCCCGCATCCCGGCAACCAGACTCTCGTGACCAGTGACCGCGCCGACCCCGAGCGCTGTCCAGGTCCATTCCTCGGCCTGGAAGCTGATGGCCAGCAGAACGAAAATTAGTGCCCCGAAGATCCAATTGAGGATCATTAGGATACGCAGAGCGAGCGAGGTCGCGCGTGCCCCTCTAGAATGTCTCGTCAGGATTTTCGGCATAGGCATTATTGATAAACGATAACATTTTTATCGTTTATCAGCAATAGAAAAGTTCAGCAAGACCTGGAAACTCTCCTTCGATGGCGCTCTGGGAAGCTAGATCAATCTAGGAGCAGCCAGTCGGCTTGGTCCGCCTTCGCTGGCACTTGGCCGAGAAACGCGCTATCTGCGGATGTGTTGACTGATCTCCGGTTGGACGGTCAGTCACGCGGCAGTGGAAGCAGATAACTGAATAGTCGACATGGCGCCAGCTTCCTGGGATGGGCTAAAACTACGGGAACACCGCGCTTCACCGGGTCCGATAATCAAAACATGAACGAGCCGCTCCGCGATCTCTTACAAAAGGCTCTTCAGTCCAACTCTCCCGAGATTGCGGTTGAAGCGGCACTCCATGACCATCCAGATCTCCCTGATGCCATCGGCAAATCCTGGGCCGACGGTTTCTGCACCGATGACATTCCGCCTGCCATTGCCCGGTTTTTGGTGGCGCGCGGCGCTCCGCTCACTGTCCACGCCGCCGCTGCGTTCGGGTTCGCCGATAGTTTGGCTAATCTACTGGATGCCGATCCGTCTCTGATCCACGCCAAGGGCGGCGATGGTTGCACTCCCCTTCATTTCGCTCGAGACGTCGTTACTGCCCAGTTCCTTGTAGATCATGGCGCCGACATTGACGCACGCGATGAAGACCACAATTCCACACCTGCCCAATGGCGTATTGGGAAAGCTCCTGAGGTTTCCCGATACCTGCTCGATCGGGGAGCGACTCCAGATATCTTTCTCGCGGCCGCGCTCGGTGACGGCGATCTGACCAGCAAACTGGTTTCGAAAAATCCCGCCTGCGTCGGATGCCGCATCGGCCGCCTGCCCGATTTTCCACCCATCGGGCACCAAGGCCGCGGCGGCACCATCTTGCAGTGGACTCTTGCCTTCAATTCGTATCCCCATCAGATAGCGCTTCTCAAGGGACACACTCACATATTCGATTTCCTTTACGAACATAGCGATCCGCAAATCCGCCTGCTTGTGTGCTGCGTTCTCGCTCGCCGCCAAGACGCGGAGGCTATCGCCCGGCAGCATCCCGACATTGTTCCGAACCTGCCCAGTCTCGATCTCGAACTCCTGCCCCGCTACTGCTGGGAGACCAATACCAACTATGATGCTGTCCGATTGATGCTCGATCTCGGCTTTCCTATCGCGCATACAGAATCCAGCCACGGATACTCGCCGCTGCATAACGCCGCCTGGTCAGGCGATGGCGCGCTGGTCGACCTCCTCATTTCACGCGAACATCCCGTAAATCTCGTTGACCCCCGCTACAATGCCACTCCGCTCGGCTACGCCATCCACGACTGCGTCGTCGAAAAACGTCATCCCGAAGGCGACTTCGCGCGTGTTGTTGAATCGCTTCTCAAAGCGGGCGCTACTTGGGACCCGTCCATCTATCCAACAGGCGACCAGGGAATCGATGAAGTCCTCAGCCGTTTCGGCCAACATCATACGTAACGGCGATACCCACGAAGCATGTCCAGTTCCCGATGCCGGGACAATCCTATAGGCGTTGGCGGATGGGTGCTCTGGATTTGAGAGACCTTGGAAGTATATTGGATAGGTAGTCTTGAAACAGGCACGTTGGGATAACAGGTGTCGGCATTCATTGCGGATCGCATGAATCGCTCGCAACACCGAGTGGAAATCCCTGAGAAACCCGATTTGGCCGGCGCCGTACGTCGAAAGGCACCGGTCCCCGACTTTCGTGTACTCTTTGAGTCGGCCCCAGGGCTTTATCTCGTTCTGCTCCCTGACGAACCCACGTTCACGATTGTGGCCGTGAGCAATGCTTACGCTGCCGCGACGATGGTGAAGCGGGAAGACATTCTCGGCCGGGGCCTGTTTGAAATCTTTCCCGATAATCCGGACGATCCCGAAACGACCGGTGTTCAGAATCTTCACGCTTCGCTACGACGCGCTTTGGAAAGCGGTACGCCAGACACGATGGCAATCCAAAAATACGACATCCGACGGCCTGACGGGATCTTTGAAGAGCGCTACTGGGCACCCGTGAACTCTGCCGTACTGGATGAAAACGGCCGGGTTCACTATCTCATTCACCGGGTGCAGGACGTTACCGAGTTCGTCCGGCTCAAGCTGCGCGAGTCCGAACAAGCGAACCTCAGTTCCGAGCTTCGATCCAGAGCCAACCGAATTGAAGCAGAGCTGTTCCTGCAAGGCCAGGAACTTGCCGATGCAAAGCGTTTGGCGGCGGATCTGGAACGCTCCCACAAGGCGCTTCGTAAGAGCGAATTTCGCTACCGGAGGTTATTTGAGAGCGCCCGCGACGGCATCCTGATCGTCAACGGCGAGGGCCGCTTCGTGGAGGTGAACGACAGCTTCTGCCGCATTCTGAAAACCACGCGGGAACGTCTCCTCGATGCCCACTTCTCGGAGTTCGTCCCGCCGGAGTCGGCCAGCGATGTGCAAAGGGCTTTTCTGAAATTACGAAACGACTGGAGCACGCCGATTGAGTTTCCGTTCCGCGCCCTGGACGGGAGCATCGTGGAACTCGAATGGACGTCGTCGTCGAAGTATCTGCCGGGACTCTACTTTTGCGCCTGCCGCGACATCACCGAACGGAAGAGCTTGCAGGCGACTAGCCTGCGCCTGGCCGCGATCGTGGAATCGTCCGCGGATGCCATTATCGGCGAGGACCTCGACGGCACGATAGTGAGCTGGAACCGCGGGGCAGAACGGATTTTCGGCTACAAGGCCCAGGAAGTCCTCGGCCGACACATCTCCCTGCTTGCCACTCCGGATGGATTCGACGAGATGGCGGGAATCCTGAAGCGGATTCGAGACGGAGAACATGTCGCCCATTTTGAAACGAAGCGGCGGCGGAAGGACGGGCAGATTATCGACGTTTCCCTGACGGTATCGCCGGTTCGAGATGGTTCAGGGCAGATTATGGGCGCTTCCAAAATCGCCAGGGACGTTACGGAGCGCGAACGGACGGCGGAAGCGCTTCGCGCAACGAACGCCGCACTCTCGCGCGCAAACGCCGACCTGGAACAGGTTGCGTATTCCGCATCGCACGATCTTCAGGAGCCGCTTCGCATCGTGGCGGTGTACAGCGAAATGCTCAAGAAGAAATATGGCGGAAAGCTGGATCGCCAAGCCGACGAATACATCGGCTATACGGTCGACGGAGCACGCCGTATGCAGCAGCTTCTGAGAGACCTGCTCGCCTGCTTGCGAGCGACGGATGGAAGAGACACGCACGTCGTACGGGTGGATGCAAGCGAGGCAATCGGACACGCGATCGCGAATCTGCAAGCCGCCATCGAGGAGAGTGGGGCGTCGATTACGTACACCGGGCTTCCGCGCGTGATGGTTGACCCGGTGCACCTGCAGCAAATTTTTCAAAATCTGATTGGAAACGCCATTAAGTATCGAAGCAACGAGCGACCGTGTATTTCCGTGAAAGCAACACGGCGTAACAAGGAGTGGCTCTTTGCAGTGAAGGACAACGGTATCGGTATTCAAGAAGAGCATGCAGATCAAATCTTTGGAGTATTCAAGCGCCTACACCCTTCCGGTCCGCACACAGGAACGGGTATCGGACTTGCGATTTGCGAACGTCTGGTTCGGCGCTATGGAGGGAGTATTTGGGTTGAATCGAGTCCCGGCAGGGGAGCAACGTTCTTTTTCACAATGCCGGACTCAACAACTTGAATCGCGGAATACCTTCCCGAAGCCTCTGGTTCTGATCGTTGAGGATAATCCTCCGGATCTGCTGCTCGTTCGAGAGGCCCTAAGAGAGCACTCGATCAACTGCGAGGTGGCAGTGGCGGTCGATGGCGACGAGGCTGCGGACGCAATAGACCAAATCGACGCGGAGGCAATGCCCGTTCCGGAGTTAATCATTCTGGACTTGAACCTGCCGAAGAGGTCCGGCCATGAAGTTTTGGGGCATATTCGCGATAGTGTTCAATGTGCCAACCAGCCGGTTATCATATTGACTTCTTCGGATGCGCCGAAAGACAGGGAAGAAGCGGCGCGCCTGGGAGCCACTCTTTATATTCAAAAGCCCTCGAACCTCGAGGACTTTATGAAAATTGGCGCTGAATTCAAACGGCTCCTTTCGCGCACCAATGGGCGAGAGCGTCAGTAAGAGAAATCGGGCCGAAAGATCAGCCTTCTTTGCCGCCGCACCATTCGACTATTGCCGAGGCGACGAAATTCATTTGTTCCCCGGTCCCGATCGTGGCTCGAAGGCAATCGCCGAGACCCACAGCCGTTTGGCGGCGTAGGACAATTCCGCGTTGCCTGAGGAATTCATCCAGGTTCTGCGCTTCCGTTTCCGATTTCGCGCGCAATAAAACAAAATTGGTCTCGCTCTCGACAGGCGCAATGCGAGGAAGGCCTTTTAGCCTATCAATGAAACCACGCCGGATTGCCAGCATTTCCAGCTTGAAGGAATGCACGGATGCTTGATCCCTGACTGCGACGGCCGCGATGGCCTGAGCGACCGAACTGACAATCGCGGGGACTTGGACGCGGCGCGTATAGTCGACCACCGCGCTCGGACAATACGCCCATCCCACGCGGAATCCCGCCAGGCCGTACATTTTCGAGAAGCTGCGGAGGACAATTACGTTGCCGGAATCAGTGAGATCAAAAAGCGGTTGGTAACGGTCCTCCTGAACGAACTCGCCGTAAGCTTCATCGATTACCAGGAGAGTGGTCGATGGCAGCCGCGAGTGAAGCTCGACGATACGTTCTTTGCAAAGATACGTTCCTGTGGGGTTCCCAGGATTGGCGAGGATGACCATCTTAGTCGACTCGTCCGCCGCTTCCAGGATGCCTTCTATATCCACTTGCAGGTCACGTTCCGGAACGAGCGTTACTCCTGCCCCGGCCAATTTAGCGACCTGGCGGAAGAACACAAAGGCGTGCTCCGGAATTACGACTTTGTCTCCGGGATCCAGCCAGGCGAGGGCGATCGTCTGGAGGCATTCCATGAGACCGGCGCTGCAAACAATTCTCTGGTTATCGAGGCAGAAGGTCTCTGCAATAGCCTGCCGGAGCAGTTTGCATTCTACGTCCGGATAAGCAACAGCGGCACCTGCAGCTCGGATAGCGGCTTCCATCCACTTCGGCTGCATCGGAATGGCACTCTCGTTGTGTGAAAGCTGTATGAGCTCGACGCCGGGGAGAATCGGGATGTCCGAGTGCACGTAACGCGGCAATTCACTGGCCCGGCGGCTCGGCGCGGACGACATCCGGCTCACATCCTTAGCGTTCATGCTTCTCCAACGCATCTCGATCGGCTGCACGGGAGTGCAGATACAGCCATATCGCTTCCAGTTCGGAGTCGGTCATCTTTCGGTAGGCAAGCCATGGCATGTATTTCGGGTTGATGGCGTGCCCTTGCGGATCGACACCATTTCGCATGGTGTCTTTGAATTCGAGGAACGACCAGCGCGACAACGGGCCGCCCGCAGTGAGATTCGTGCCGGGAGGCGCGCCCGGCTCCGGCCCCTGGCCGCCACGCAGATCGGCCCCGTGACAAAAGGTGCAACCGCCAACGTCGACCAGGTATTGTCCCTCGCTGGCGGGCTGCTGCGGGCGCGGCGCGCGGAAATCGATTTTGGCTGTTCGCACAAGATCGCCCAGGACGCCCAGATCGATGAGAAGACGGGCGGGCAGGTTGATCTCGACCCTGGTCCTTTCGTTATCCACCGGCGGAAGCGATTTCAGATAAGCGATGATGGCGCCGAGGTCGGCATCCGAAATTCGATTGAAGTAGTCGGACGGCATGAACGGAATTCCGTGCCCGTCGGGCCGCACACCATAGCGGATGCTGCGGATCCAGTCTGCGTCGGTGTAGGTTGCGCCCACACCGCCACGGCCGCGGGTGAGGTTGGACGTGTAGCCCTGGCCCAAGAACGCATCCTGGAACGCAAGTTTGCCGCCGAGATTGGCGCCGTGGCAAATGGTGCAGACCGCGACTGCATCGACGACATGTTTGCCCCGGGCGATGGAGGCCTGATCCGTTGGGATGGCAACGTGATCGGTGGGCGGATGATAGAGCCGATGACGGGCCGACCGGCTGACACGCCAAGCCAACGCGGCGACGAGAGCGCACAATAGCAAAGCAGCCGCCAGGAGCCACCGACCGCGCGGGCGGCTTTTCCTCGGGCCTTTGAAAGAGGATCCGGCCGGCACTGCTAGCGCACGCTGCTGCTTGTGAGCGTTGCGACAAAGCGCATCTCAGATCCGTCCGGCATTTTCGAAACGGTCGAGAATTTGGCAGGCGCGCCCAACTCAGGTGTCCACCAATCCATACCCTCGATCAGTCCTGTGGCCGCACTGTTGCTGCTGATTTTCGCCTTCCACGACGTGAACGAGCCTGGTATCGTCTCGACGCGCTCCTGGCCGAACACAGTCAATGTATTTTCCACGTAGTCGCCGTTGTCAAAATCCAACCGGTTGTTATAGGCAGTCTGCGCCGACCAGTTTCCCGGATAGAAGACCTGGGGCACCTCCGCGATGCGAGGAGTGCCGTCGCGTGTCATGTTATCGGCGGTGATGGCAAGGTCGCGGCTTTCCTGGTCCTGCACAAATGAGAACATCCATTCGGGCGCAGGCATGGGCTCTTTGGAACCATCTGGCTGGGTGATCTCGAATCGCTGTGAGAACAGAATGGTCCACCAATCGGAGCGACCAGCGAGGCGGTCCGGCACGATGGAAACTGTGATCTCGCCCGCGAGCGCGGCCGGCTCGCCTCGCGGCGGCGTCAGTGTTCCGATAGCCTGATAACTCCAGGTGTCGCCCGGATGCAGCAGGCGGAGCGAAGTAGCGGGCGATGGTTGGGAGCTTTCCATATTCAATGCGCTCCTTTTTCTGCCTGCACTTTTTCCGCATACGCTTTCAGTCTGCCGATTTGCTTGCGAACGAATAGTGTCAGAGGCAATCGCAACAGCGGACTCAGCAAGCGAACGAACGCTTTGTGCAGAGTGACGTCGATGGAGTAGTCGAGTGTAGATTGGGCCGGGCCGTTCGGCGTGATGCGGAAATGCGCTTCGCTCGAATAGGCAGGTGACGGAATGTGCAGCCCAAAATGCGTGGGTGTGTTCCACGCAATGATCTCTCCGTAGAATTCCTTGATCGACTTGCCCATGCGGAGCTTTTGACGGAAGCGTTGGCCCACCGGATTCGCCGGATTTCGATCGCTAATGTACGTGTGCTCGACGGCCCCCTCTACCCACTGCACGATATGCTCGGGCTGGTCGACACAGGCAAATACGGTTTCGGCGGAGGCATTCACGGGCGTTTTGCAGCGGAGCAGCATCAGTTTCTCCTATCCGACGAGATGTTTTGAGACGAAACTGGCGGGCCGAATCGAAGAGATAACGCAGCGGGCCCGCGCAAGAACAGACCCTGGTCAGGCGGCGGCGCGCCATCGGCGAAGGCAACGTCACCTGGCGACCCTAGCAGCCGTTTGGCTGCAATTTCGACCTCGATCTTCGCCATCATCGCGCCCAGACAGAAGTGCCGGCCCATGCCGAATGCGGCGTGGCGCGCGGCGCTGTTAAAAGCGCTCTCGGGGTCAAGATCATTCCGAAACATGTCAAACCTGCCGGAATCGGCGAACCGCCGCTCATCACGATTGGCAGAGGCCAGAAAGCAGATGACTTCGGCTTCGGCGGGGATGGTCCCTCCGCTCACGGCGACTTGGCTGCGAGTCCGGCGCGGAATCATGTGAGTGGGAGCAGTGAAGCGGAGAGACTCGGCCAAAGCGCGATCGAACAATTGCCAGTCCGCCTGCAGCGCCGCCAATTGCGCGGGATGCGCTACCAGGTTTCTGATGAAAGTTGCCAGCGTTTTTTCGACGGTTTCGCCGCCCGCGAAGACCATCAGCATTGCGAAATGGATGATCTCTTCGTCGGTTAGACGTTGGCCTTCGACTTCGGCGTGGGAGAGCATGGAGAGCAATCCCGTTCCAGCAGATTCTCTGCTCTTTTCGACCAAGCGGGCGCAGGTAGACGGACAGTTCGTCTCTGGCTGCAAAACCGGCGCGAGTGACTTCCGGATCGCCGATCAGATTGACGCCGAATCGCAGCAAGGCAGTGTACCAGGATCGGAACAGATTCAAGTCCGAGTGGGGCAAGCCGACCACGGTGGCGAGAGCGGCCACAGAGAACGGCGTAATGAATTCCTGGAGCAGCTCGACCGCATCGCGGTCGGCAAAGCCTTCTGCTAGCCGGCCGGCAATCCCGGCGATGGCAGGCGCGAAGGTCGAATGAAAACGATCGGCACGGAAGGGCGCCGCAAGGAGACGACGCTGCCGAGCATGATCGCGGCCATCCAACTGGACAACGGTGACGCCCAGCAGGGGCTCGATCTGCGCCGCATAGCTTCTGGTGGTAAATTCGGGATTCGTCAGAGCCAGATGAATATCTTCATAGCGGCTCAGGACGTAGGCATTCGCTCCCGGGTGAAAATACAGCGGGAATTCATCGCGCATGATGCGATAGAGCGGATATGGATCCCGCGCGAACTCCGGTGAAAAAATATCGGGCGGCGTCATGCGCTTGGCTATTTCACACCAGCCATTTGGGTTTGCGGAAGATAGCTCTTGCCGAGAGCGAACGTGGCAAGGTTGCCTGCCTTGGCTTCGAGCAGCCGCTTGATATTCATGTTTTCGGCGCCGAAATCGTCGATCGTCAGTTTGCCGTGCCGCGGCACGACTCCGTTTTTCCAGAAAGTAATTCTGTGGAGCAGGAGGCCGGGGACTTCCGGGTCGCCGAAAGCGTACGAGAGCGGGATCAAGAACGTAGGCGATCGCTGCATCGAATCGTGCTGGGGATGAAAATAATCCTGCTCCACCAGATAGTATTCTTCCAACCGGCTTGTTCTGAGGGTCACGTCGACGACCTGTTCGTATTCATCGATGAAGGTGCCGTGGTCGGGCTGAATGGTTCCCTTTGGTTTCAGCAGATGGGACCAGCGTTCCATGGTACGCAAGTCCCCCAGAAATTCCGCGGCCATCTCGATTGGGGCATTGATGTAGATGGTGTCTGCCTCGATGCGATAGAGGCCGTGTGCCGCTTCCGTTAACCCAGCCCGGCGTTCGAGAGCCGCCTTGAGAGAACGCGCTTCCGAGTTATGCACGGTCTGAATCCCCTGCATGATCATGGGGGTCCGCTGGACTGGATCGATCACGCTGACCCAATGGAAATAGACGCCGGATTCGGTGCTGTGCGGGTCTATATACTCAGGTGGAAACAGCAGGACAGGATAGGACTTGAAGTATTTTTTGTACTCATAGCCGCACTGCCATTCCACACCGCAGAAACGTGCATTCTGGAGACGGCGCACGTGGTAGTAAAGCCGGTGCTGATATCCGGAGGCTGTGCCGATCCAGGTGTCCGAATCCACCTGTTCCTGCATCCGGCTGCCGAGGGTCCATTCATCGAGATTTGGCAGAAGGCAGAGATATTCGAAGGCGGTTTGGAGCGGCGTCGCGATGAACGCTGACGTCGCAAAGGTATTGGCTTCCATAGAAGTCTCGGGTAAGAAAACTAACGCGTCTTTGGGAAAGAAATATCCTGGCCGCTCGTGGGATTGCCGATGCCTTGGGCGCGCAAGCCGCGGTTACGCGCCATAGATGGCGCAAAGCAAGCCGGATCGATCCTGACATCCAGGACGAACGGGCTGCGCGCTGTGACGGCGCGCTCTAACGCGCCATCCAGATCCGTTTCGGACTCTGCTATCTCGCCTTGGGCCCCCAGAGCTTGAGCGAACATTGCGAAATCGACGGGCGGAATGCGGGCATCCGCTTGTAACCCGAGAACCGACATACCTTGTTCACACATGTTGTAGCGGGAGTCGTTCAATACGATCCAGACGGCCGGCGCTCCGGTTTTGACAGCGGTGCTGACTTCGTTACTCATGAGCATGGCGCCGTCCCCCACAATCGCAACAGCGGTGCGCCCGCCAGCTATTGCGGCCCCGACGACGCCGGTGGCGAAGTGTCCCATGGATCCGACTCCGGTGCTGACGCGATATCGCCCGGGTTTCGTGAAGCGCAGATAGTGCGTGGCCCACGTGAAAGAGTTTCCGGACTCGGCCATGATCAGGCAATCGTTCTGTTCAATTGCGACACGCTGGATTGCCTGCATGAGAATCTCGGGCCGGATTTTGGCGCCGGCGGAGGGTTCCAGATCGGGCCGCGACGGATGCGGCAGGTCATACGATCGGGCTGGCGTGTCTGTCGAGGCCGAAAGCTTTCGGAGTAGGGCGTCGACGAAGATTCCAGTATCGGCGCGAACAGGCAATGTGAAAGCTTCCGGGTAAGCGACGCCTGGCACGTCGGGATCGAGGTCGACGTGAATAAAGCCTTCAGCGGGCACCATGGCTGGGTTCCAGAAGGATGTCGGCTCGCCGAGGCGGGTTCCCAGGACCAAAATTCGCCGCGGCGCGCTCTGATTCATGTAGGACTGGACCGTATCGTGTCCGCCCATCCCGGTGACGCCGACAAACAGCGGATGATTTTCCGGAAAAATTCCCTTCGCGCGCGGCGAGCACATGACGGGAGCACCGAGGCGTTCGGCCAACGTCCTAATTCCTTCGCTGGCGGCGCGCGCACCATGCCCCAACCAGAGAGCTACGGGATCTTTCGTCAAGAGAGCAACGCACTGATCGATGACGGAATCCGGCGGGACATCGAGCGCAGGAGCAGGCAGCACCGCGGGCATCGGATTCTTCACGGTCATTGCTTGCAGGCCGGTGGGGATAGAGAGATGACATATGAAGCCACCTGGGCGCGCTAATCCATTGGCGATGCGGCGGCCGATTTGCGGCAGCGCCTCGATCGATTCCACCGCGGTTGCCATGTGAAACAAAGCACCGGGGGCCGCCAAGCCAACCGGCAGAAAATCGTTGTCGGTTTCCTGAATCGCCCAACGGCCGCGGTTTGAGGCCGTGGTGCAGGCTGAGATCAAAATGATTTTTGCGCCTTCACCACGAGCAGCCAATATGCCGGTAAGCGAGTTGGTCAGCCCAGGACCGGTTGTGGTGAAGACAACCACCGGGGCACCGGTGGCAAAATGTGCTTCCGTGGCGGCAAAGGCCGCTCCGGACTCGTGCCGGAAATGTACGACTTCGATTTCGCTGGCGGAAAGAGCACCCCAAATCGCGGCGATTGCACCGCCAGAGACGCCGAAAGCGTAGCGCACACCCAACGCACTCAGAAAACCGGCGAGTGCCTGGCTGGTGTTTTGCGATGTTGCGCTCGCTAGCGGAGCAGCCTCCGTGGTAGTTCCCTCAGTCGCCATTTGCCAACCCACCGGCTCTTTGATGCGGACGCGGGGCTGTGAACCGCTTCTTTTCGGGAGAGTGGCCGCTCCCGAAAAAGAGAGTGCGAACTACAGAGTGAAATTGCAAGTTGCGATGTCGACCTGGCTTTTTGGCTGTTCCGGCTAGCTTCGCCGGCGGCGTGCCAAACCGAGCAAAGCGGCCAATGCCGCGCCCATCACTCCCAGGGTACCGGGTTCGGGGACTGCGACGAGCTGGGCCTGATTCAAGGGTCCGGGAATGTCAGTTCCTACGGGATCGGAACCTCCGGGGTACACTTCCTCGTAATTTCCAAAGGTAAGGGAAAAAGTCTGGTTTGAGCCATCATGCAACACAAACGGAGTGACCGCGCAATTCACGCCGGGCCCTCCCGCACATACGCCCGAGCCAAAGCCAACTCCGTTATAACCAGTAAACGTGGTCGCCGTCAAAGCGCTGGCGGTAAAACCAGGTGACGCCCCGGAAAAGTCGCCTATCATCCCAGCGCCGTCTTGCGGAGGTTGCTGCAATATGCCGATGGCATAACGGCCAGGCGTGAAACTGTTGTTGTCAAAAATCGCAACGGTTACGCCGGCGGTGGGATTGGTCGTGAAGTTTTCAAATGTGTAGGTTTGAGCTCCAATGGTAATCGTCGCGAGAGAGGGCGAGTAAGCACGGAAACCAGCGAACGGCGGCGGCGCAGGCGGAGACGGGGGAGCGAGATTCGGGCTGCTGGAATCGAACCACGCGTTGATTGTGAACGGTGTAGCTCCAGTGAAAAATGTGGGACTGGATTGTGAGGCAAGATTGAGGGCATCCAGATTGTTGAAAGAGCCGTTATAGATCAGCTCAAACGGCGCGGCTTGCGCGCGGCTGGAAAAAAGGACAAATGCAAGTACCCCGGCTATTGTGCATTCGCGCCATGTGGCGCGGAAATGATTCAGCTTCATGATTTAGGTATTCCCCTCCCCGAGTAAGGGATGTTTCGCGTTGATTATGCTAGCAAATACAACAAGATTGGTCTACCTCGTCTAGTACCAGTCCAACGGAAATATGCCGGCGCGGTCGCCAACCGGGGCGCAGCTTGAGAAGCTGCCCACAATCTATGATGGTCTTTTGTCACTTCACGATTCCGGGATAACGGAGCGCTTGGCCAAGGTGGAGAGCCGCATCGAGAGAGCGGCTGAACGAAGCGGCCGGCGACGCGCGGATATAACCCTCCTCGCAGTTTCGAAGAAGTTTTCTGCAGATCATCTGCGCGAAGCTTACGCGGCAGGATTACGCGAATTCGGTGAGAATTATGTTCAGGAATTCGCCGACAAACGGCCACAGCTCGATGATCTTGCGGACGTGAAATATCATTTGATCGGGCATTTGCAATCGAATAAAGCGCGTTTGGCTTGCCAGCTATTTGCAGTCGTACAGACGGCCGATTCCGCAAAATTGCTGGCGCGGCTAGATGCGGCGGCGGCCGAATTTGGCTCCAAACTCGAAGTGATGCTCGAAGTAAAGCTTTCGGGCGAGGAAAGCAAGAGCGGCGCTTTGCCGGAGGAAGTGCCGGCGTTACTCGAAGCAGCGTCGCTTTGTTCACATCTGACGGTTTCGGGCTTGATGACTATGCCGCCATGGAACATCGACCCGGAACATTCTCGTCCTTATTTCAGGCAGCTCTCCGCTTTAGCGAGCAACGCGGGGCTGAAGAAAATTTCAATGGGAATGTCGGGCGATCTGGAAGTGGCTATCGAGGAGGGCGCGACAATAGTACGGGTTGGGACTGCGTTGTTTGGACCTCGCGCGAAGCCGAACCCCGCATAATGTTGGCCGCCTCTAGATGGCTCGTTGTCGTGGCATTGAGCGCGTTGTGCGTGCCGGCGCAGATAATTAAAAAAAGCAGCCCGCCGACGGGCGGCGAAGCACAGTTGGGCCTGGTGGTTCCCATGCGCGATGGCGTACGCCTGGCAGCCGATCTCTACTTGCCTAATAGCAGCGGCCGGTGGCCAACCGTGCTAGTGCGTACGCCCTATGGGCGCAAGTCGCCCGCGAGCCAGAGCTACCGGTATTTCGTGCGGCGGGGCTACGCCCTGCTTCTACAAGACGTACGAGGCCGCTATGCCTCGCAGGGCAAGTTTGGAAATATCGCGCAGGAAGGGCCGGACAGCAACGACACGATCAATTGGGTATCGGAACAGCCGTGGTCGAACGGGCGCGTGGGGATGACCGGGGCTTCCTATCTCGGCATAGTGCAGTGGTGGGCGGCGCTGGAGGAAAATCCGCACCTGGCGGCTATTTCACCGGTGTGTTCGGGTGACGACGAGTATTCAGATCGATATTACTCTACGGGCGGGGCGCTCAAGCTTGGACATCGTTTGCTATGGCTTTCGGAAAATCTCACGCCACCTTCGCGCGTCCCGGCTCTGCTGCCATCCTACATACGGCATTTGCCGGTAAAGAGCGGCGATATCGCCGCCACGGGCCTGCCGCAATCGCTGTGGAGAACCGCAATCGAACATCCTTCCTTCGACGAGTATTGGAAACGCATCAGCGTCCGCGAAAGGATTCAGCATGTGAACATTCCAACGCTTTCCTTCGGAGGTTGGTTCGATAACTATGCAGAGAGCGATCTGGATGCATTTTCGCGGCTGGCGCTGCAGCACAAACCGGTGGAAACGTGGATCGGACCGTGGGCGCATAACCCTGGCTTCCGGTTCGTGACGCGCGATTTCGGACCGCAGGCGCGCCTGGGCATACGGCCGCTCGAGGCCGACTGGTTCGACAGGTGGGTGAAAAAACCTTCTCCGGCGACCGCCGAGA
>CAVRLR010000014.1:0-73071 GCA_963722155.1 Bryobacterales bacterium
CCGCAAGCCGCAACGGCGCGTTATTGCACATTTTTGTGATGGGCCCCGATGTCTGGCGGGAAGAGCACGAGTGGCCCCTGGCGCGTACGCATTACACACCGCTCTACCTGGAAAGCGAAGGACGAGCAAATTCATCGGCCGGCGACGGCGCGCTGCGCTGGCAGCCGGTGATCCGGTCGAAAACCGATACGTTCACGTACGACCCAAGAGACCCGGTACCCACTATGGGGGGCGCGATTTGCTGCGAGCCGCGGATCCTTCCGCCCGGTCCGCTCGACCAGACCGCGATCGAAATGCGCCAGGATGTTTTGGTTTATACATCCGCGCCGCTCGCCGAAGACCTGGAGGTCACCGGGCCGGTGCGCGCAATACTTTACGTTGCCACTTCGGCGAACGATACCGATTTCACGGCGAAAATCGTCGATGTCGACCAGCGGGGCCGTCCACTCTCGGTGACCGACGGTATACAGCGCTTGCGGTATCGCCTGTCGCTCGATAAGCCGATCTTTGTCAAACAAAATCAGGCTTATCAGATCAGCGTGGACGCGGGCGTGACAAGCTACGTTTTCGCGAGCGGCCATCGCATCCGATTAGAGGTATCGAGCAGCAACTTCCCACGCTTCGACCGGAACATGAATACAACGGCACCGAATGCGGAGCAGGCTAAGCCTGTGAAAGCGAGGCAGACCGTCTTTCATGAGAAGGGTTACCCTTCGGCAATTATTCTACCGGTAATCGCGAAGACCAGAGCACTTACTACAAGATCGCGCGGCGCGCCGATTTCACGGCGCTAGGCGATACCACGCTCTACTGCGTAGCGGGTCATCATCGCAGTGGAGTGCAGCTTGAGGCGATCCATAATCGCCGCTCGGTGAAATTCCGCCGTGCGCACCGAAATATTCAAATGGCTCGCAATTTCCTTGGCCGAGCATCCTTGGGAAATCAGCCGGAGCACTTCGACCTGGCGGCCGGTCAATTGGGAGTCGACCCCCGACGGCGTTTCTTTGCGTTCTCCGTTTTCTTTTTGAGCGCCAACGTATTTGTCGCCGCCAAGCACGGTGCGGATCGCGGTGAGCAATTCATCCATAGGAGCGCGCTTTGAAACATAGCCCATGGCGCCGACATCGAGCGCACGTTTCACAAAGCTGGAGTCGCTATGCATCGACAGGAACATTAACTTCTGTTCAGGTCTCCGTTCAAGGACGCGTTGTGCCGCCTCGTAGCCATCGCCATCCGGCATGCGCACATCGAGAATTGCCAAGTCGGGCATGAAGCTCGCGACGCCTTCCTCGAGTCCCCGGAAACTGTCGGCGGTGCGTACTTCGAACTGCGGGCTGGTCATGCAGACTAGCGCATCGAGTACAAGATGATGATCGTCCACAAAGAGGAGCTTCGGCCTCACCGTGCTGGTCTCGGGCGTGTCCAATTGATCGGTCATTTTCTTATAACTCTCCTTCCAGTTGACGTCAAAGGCAGGTAAAAATGCTACCAGTTTTTATTGAATACCATATTCTGGTAAAATCACTAGGAATAGATCGCCCCCTTACCGGGAAGACTGAAATAGAAGGTTGATCCTTGTCCTAACATCGATTCAACCCAAATCTCACCCCCTGCTCGAGTTACGATCTTTTTGCAGGTAGCCAGTCCAAGACCGCTGCCGGCTTCCTTTTCCGAACGGCGCTGCAGGGGCAGAAAAATTCTGTCCTTCCACTCGTCTTCTATCCCGATGCCGTTATCTTCGATAGCGAGCACCCAACGGTCTCTTTCGCGCTGCGCTGTGATCCTGATTTTGGGTGGGGTGCCGGAGCGGCGATACTTGATCGCATTTCCGAGCAAATTCTGAAAGAGCTGAGTGAGCGCTTGCGGTTGAATGGCAAGCGGCGGAAGTTTTTCGTACTGAACGTCGGCCTTTGACGTGACAATATCGCCACGGAGATTCTCAAGAGCCTCAGCCAATGCCGTTTCGGTATCGGTTTCCTCAAGCGAACCGATGGGGCTTTGGCCCACCTGCGCATGGGTCAAAATAGCGTCCACCAGATCGGTCATCCGCTCCAGGCTCGCGGCGATTTGCTTTACGCAGGTACGCCCTTCTTCGTCCAACTCGCCGGCATGACGAAGGGAGAGAAGATCCGTCAGCCAACGCGTGGTGGTGAGGGGAGCCCGCAGATCGTGAGAAGCGATGCGCGCGAACTCCTCCAATTCTTCGTTTGACCGCTCCAGTTCATGCGTCATGCGCCGCATGCGCTCGTTAGCGGACTCCAACTCGTACTGCATTTGCAATCGCGACGTGACATCGGTATGCGTAGCGATGACAAGGGGGCCTTCGGCCTTCTCGTTACGAACAAGCACCCATTGCACCGACACGAAAACTGCGCTGCCGTCTTTCCGTTTCTGCTGCAATTCTCCTTGCCAGGTTCCGGATTCGAGCAGTTGTCTCTCAATCTCTGGAAAGGGAGATGGAAAAACCGTATTCAACAGGGCATCGGCGATTCTCCCGGCCGCCTCCTGCGCCGTCCAACCGTACAGCCTTTCGCAGCCGGCCGACCAATGTTCTATCGCGCCGTTCCAGCGCCGGATCAGAACATTAGATTGTTGCAACGCTTCCGAGAGTGCCCGACCACTATCGAGGGCAGTGACCAGGGGCGTGACATCGCGCAGCACCTTGCCGAAACCCAGGAGCGTTCCGTCGGGGGCCCGCAGTGCGATAGTTACGCCTTCCACCATCATGTGCTCCCCGCTCTTCTTCACAAGCCAGCAGGTGTCCGAAGCTCTGCCCTTTTCGGCCGCAGTTCGGATTTCATGCTGCACACGTTCGGTCTTGCGGTCCTCTGGCGGGAACAAGAGCTCCAGGTTCTTCCCGATGAACTCCTCGGCGGTGTAGCCGAATTGCGCAAGCACGCCTGGATGCCACGACGAAAAGTTACCTGCGGTATCGCACAGGACAATTACGAACTCATCCAGGCGGGAAACCAGAAGGCCCAGTCCGTCGTTGTTTGTCAAGAAACCAGATCCCCCGTTCACACGTGAGACGGCGAAAATTCCGCGCTGTTTCCGGGTTAATTCATTGGGTTTAGTTAATCGTATAGGTAATATTCGTCAGGAACTGGAACGAGTTTCTCTTGAAATTCGGAGGTGGGCTGTTGAAGTACGAGTCCACCGCTCCGATCGTGAAGGCCAGCCGCTTATAGACCGGTATCGAAAGATTCACCGTGCCAATCGCCGAATAGGCGCTGGCATCGTTAAACACCGGGGTGACCGCTATCTGTTCGTGGAACGTGATTCCGCGCCGGAAAAGCCGATCGTATGTTTCGGTGAGAACCGAGCCGATCAGATGTTTCGTTTCCCCTTCCGGAAATTCGTCGCTGGGGGTGAAGCGCTGGCTCACATAGGCAATCTGGCCCTTCAAATCAAGCGAATGCACGAGGGTTTTGAAGACGGTCCAGCCGAGACCACCGCCATAGGTCTGCTGCAAATCCAAGCCCTGGGAAAAGCTATGATCCCAAGCTGCGGCGCCAAACGCAAATACACGATGAGATAAATATTCGTCTTGTTCCACGTCCGCATGGAGGATGCTGGTTTTGATAGTTGACCGCGGATTGGTTTCGGTCAACTCACCGTAGGCCGAATTGAAGTTCACTATGGTGCGGTAACGAGGGCTGATCCAGGATTCATTGGGCACGGTGCGAACCAGCGAGACTGCGCTGGCAATACTACGGCTGTTTTGCGTGGCCGCCACGATGGCCGCCCCGAAGCTGGCTGAACCTTTCCAATATTGGGTAAACCGCGGCCTTTCAAAAGCGCGCAGGAAACTGTCCTGAGGAATGACGTTCTCGGCATTGGCCACGGGAATGGTTTGCGGCGCTCCGCCGTTGACCGGTGTGATCTGTATCTTTTGGTCCGTAACCGCCACGGTTCCTTGCGGCACTTTCGTGAGATCGTCATGCCGGCCAAAGACTACCCCCTTCTCCGCAATGGCGAACTTTCCCGAAGAATGCAGTTCCTTTACCTTGGCCCAATCGACGGTTACCTCGCCGGCCATATCACTCTTAAAGGTCACCGAGTTGCCGGTCGAACTGACCAGGTGTCCGATGAGCTTCTCGCCGTTCGTGAATATGAGGACGTCGGGCTCAGGCGGCGTTTGCGCCATCAAACTCAGGCTCGCGATGAGACAAAACGCGGAAAGAATGTATTTTTTCATTGTGGTTTCCTAATCTGATTCGCGTAGACGGGAGTGGCGGAGTGGTTCTAAAGCTCAACGAAGAAGGACCTTAGACACGTTAACTAGCGTACGGGCAACCGCCGGACATAAGAGTTCAGCACTTGGTCTTCAGATTCATCGAATTAGGAAGGATGCGGCTGACATCCAGAGCATTTCACGAAGTTTTGGGTATTCCGGCTTGGGACATTGCCGGTACCCAGGCGGTCGCGCTGCCTTTGTCTGGTCGAAGAAAACGAAAAAGAATCGGTCAGACCTGACGCGCCCAAGGTTCCGGCAGGTTTGTCTTCCCGGGTAGGGGGAGGCTAAGCTACGGAGGAATTGATACTTAAATATTAAAAAAGTCCTCACCGCTGCGGAGGCCGTTTGCTTTTCCGGAGTCTCTCCCAGCTTCCATCAGTGAACCAGCCACCGTCGACGGAAAGCGAATGGCCATTGACGAAGCCGCTTTGCGCGGGATCAGCAAGAAATGCGATGGCGGAGGCGATATCGTCCGGAGTGGCGAAGCGGCCCATCGGGATCCGTCCTGTGATGTCGTCGTCCGAGTACAGCCCGGAGGATTGCGGGGCAATGTCCATAGGAGTTTTCACCCAGCCGGGACATACTGCATTCACACGGACACCTCGTCCGCCCCACTCGGCGGCCAATGTGCGGGTCAAACCGATCAGCCCGTGTTTGCTGGCGTTGTAAGCGGCGCGGTCTGCTACGCCCAAAAGACCCGCTACCGAGGCGACATTTATTATGCTGCCGCCGCCTTGTTCGAGCATAAGCACTCCTATTTCGCGGCATAGCAAGAAGGGACCAAGCAGATTCACATCGAGCACGTGGCGCCAATCCGCAGCCGAAGTGCGCTCCGCCGGCGCTATATGCGCGATACCGGCATTGTTCACCAGGACATCGGCTTGCCCGAATTGCTCGCGAACCGTGGCCGCAATTTGCTGCGCCGTCTCCTCGCGAGATATGTCACCGATGATTTCGAGCGCCGCCAGACCGTTCGCGGCGCACGATTGCACGTCGTTCAAGACCAGCGAATAGCCGCGCGCCGCAAGCACTTCCGCCGTACGCAGGCCGATCCCTTGCGCCGCTCCAGTAACAATTGCGACCTTCGTCATGGCGGAATCGTACCATCCCAAGAGAGCGGTCAAACTCCGGCGGCACTACCCATTTAAGCGGGCTTGTAAAATTGAAGTTCCGCGCATTTTTCCGGATGACAAATTGCACCCTAGAGGAACATCGCCTTACTGAGCGCCTGAAGCCGCGGATTCGAATAGAGCAGCGTTATGCGCAGCAGGGCCACACCGACCGGCATGGCCGTTTCCGGCGCGCCTTCGAGCGCAAAATCGAACGGCCATTGCTCAGGGCAGGACTTCGGGCTGCCGGTCTCTATGAGCGCGGCGTACAGAACGCCTTGACCCTGCGCACAATCAGGCTGCGGCTCTCGTTTCCGGATCTGCCGCCGGCTTTCGATGGATTTCGCATACTTCAGCTATCCGATTTTCATATAGACGGCGTGGATGGATTGGCAGAAGCACTCGAACGGGCCATTTCCGATTTACAACCAGAACCGGATGTGTGCATTTTTACCGGTGACTACCGTTTTGAAGACTGGGGCGATTGCCAACGCGTATATCCGCGTATGCAAAAGATCGTCAGGAGTATTCGCACGAAGTATGGGACCTACGGAATCCTGGGCAATCACGACGCCGCCGAGATAGCGTTCGCGCTCGAAGAGTTTGGCGTGCGGATGTTGGTGAACGAAGCGGCCGGAATCGAAAAAGCGAACGGCACCCTCTGGTTGTTAGGCGTCGACGACATCTTCGACTATGGCTGCGATGATCTTCCGGCCGCGCTCGCCGGCGTTCCCCCGGCGGCATTCAAGATTCTGCTTTCCCATTCGCCCGAACTTTACAGAGAGGCGTCGGCCGAAGGCATTCAACTCTATTTGACCGGTCACACGCACGGCGGCCAGATTCGTTTGCCCGGCCTTGGCGCCGTAAAGCACAATGCCCGTTGTCCGCGCAGTCTGGCGTTCGGGCAGTGGCGGTATCGAAGTATGCAAGGTTATACTTCGGCCGGCGTAGGGTGTTCCAGCCTACCGATTCGCTTCCATTGCCCACCCGAACTGGTATTGCTCGAACTCGTCAAAGGGCCGCCGCAAAACTCTGAAAGAGTCTGAGTTGCTCGGGATACCGGGTGACCTGGTCTTCCGGATGCCACTGTACTGCTACGACAAAACGTTTGTCGGGCCTCTCGAGTCCTTCCACTACGCCATCTTCCGAATCACGCGCTGAGACGCGCAGCTTGTCTCCCACTCTCGCGACTGCCTGATGGTGGCGAGAATTCACCTGCCAGCGATCGGCGATGGCGATCTGCGCCAACCGACTGCCCGGTGAAAATTCGATTTCATGCGCCGAGCCGGAATGATCGTCTTTTTCCGGATCGTGACGAACCGACCCTAAATGCTGCGTGAGTGTCCCGCCGTGGCAGACATTGAGAATTTGCAGACCCCTGCAGATCGCGAGAATCGGAAGATCGCGTTCGAGCGCAGCGTGTATCAGGTCCAGTTCCACCTGGTCGCGGTCGTCATCCGGTGGATCGGTTTCGGGTTCAGCAGTTGCGCGGTAACGTTTCGGATTCACATCCGTCCCACCCATTAGCAGCAAACCGGCAGCGTGATCCAAAGATACTGGATCTGCCACGGAGACCGGTAAAGGTTCCATTCCACCGGCGAGAGCGGCTGCCTGGTAGGGCTTGACCTTTTTGAGATGGCGGAAAGGTAGCAGTACTTGCTTCGGCATGGCTGATTATTCCATTATCGAGTCTGACTAGGGACTCTGTTACGAACACCCATCCATCCGCACTTTCGCAAAATCCCGCCATCCGAGTCTTACTGGCAGAAAGTCAGCCAGTGATCCTGGAAGGGCTGCGCAATGCATTGAGTAAGAGCGCGGACATAGAGATTGCGGGCGAAGCCACCGACGGCCTGAGCGCTATCGCGAGAGCGGCAGAACTCGCTCCGGATGTGATTCTTATGGATGTCCCCCTCGCCGAAGCCGGCGCTTTGGGAGTGGTAGCGAATCTCCGCGTCTGCGCGCCGAATTCCAAGCTCATCTGGTTTGCGGCCGCCGAAAGGCGTGACGATTTTGTCGACGCGATGCGTCTGGGCTGCTCGGGCGTCGTGTGCAAACACACCCCGGTCGATTTGATCCTGAAGAGCATCCGCCGCGTGCATGCGGGAGAAATATGGCTGGATTCAGCGACGATGACGGCGATCGTCCGCCGCCTTGCGCTTACTGAATCAGCCCCGGCCGCCCGCGGGCCATCGGGTATGCCGGAGCCGAGAATGCAGCTAAGCGGGCGAGAACGGCAGATCACGGCGCTGATTGCGCAGGGACTGAAGAACAAAGACATTGCCCGAGAGATGCTCATCACCGAGCAAACCGTCAAGAACCATATTCACAATGTGTTTGAAAAGCTTGGCATTGGCGACCGTTTGGAATTGGCACTCTATGCGATCTACCATAATTTGCACGCACCCGCCGAGGCAACCCTCCGCTAAGGAACCAGACTGATAGCTTTGACTTAATGCCAGGCCGATTTGTCTTACTTGCTCTCATTGCCTGCTCGGCGATCGCTGCGCCGCGTCCCGATTGGCCGAACTTGCGAGAACAGATCCGGGAAACGCTCCATATACCCGATCCGCTCCCCCGGCTCGAATCGAAATCGTATGGATCGTTTTCACCTGTACCCGATGTCGTAGCGGACCGCGTGTCGTATGCGACCGATTACAGTCTCCGGGTGCCCGCCATTATCTATCACTCGGCGGGAGCGACAATCACCAAACATCCGGCGCTGGTGGTGATCAACGGCCATGGGGGCGATAAGTCCTCATGGTACGCGTACTGGACCGGGATATTGTATGCGCGGGCGGGCGCCGTGGTGCTGACGTACGATCCTATCGGTGAATACGAGCGCAACAAAGAACGTCGCTCGCAGACGGGCCAGCACGATCAGTTCGTACCGCCGGATGACATGGCGCGCCGCATGGGCGGACTCATGATCACTGATGCCATGCAAGGCGTGCGCTACCTCTCGGAGCGGCGTGATGTCGATGCCAAGCGCATCGCAGTCCTGGGCTTTTCCATGGGTTCGTTCATCAACTCTCTGGTCTGTGCGATCGATACTTCGATTCACGCTTGCGTACTCGCCGGCGGAGGCGATCTCGACGGTCCGGGCGGATATTGGGATTCGAGCGGAAAGAAAATGTGCCAGGCGATTCCCTATCGGTCCCTGGCGTTTTTGGGCGATCGCGGCCCGATGATTTTTGCTCTACATGCCAAACGAGGACCGACACTGGTAATCAATGGCACGGCCGACCGCGTGGTGGACATTTCGCATCACGGCCAGGATTTTTTCGAAGGTCTCCGCAGGCAGACGATTGCGGTCTCAGGCAGCTCGAAAGATGTGTTCGATTTCACATTGATCCCCGAAGGCGGTCATAGTCCTTATTTCCTTACCAAGACTGCCGCGCTTTGGCTAGAGGACAAATTGAAGTTCCCTGACTGGACAAAGAAGCAAATCGAAGATATGCCGGAAATAGAAACGCACGGCATGAAGGTGCTGGGCCCTGACATTGCCGCCGTTTCGCGCGATGACCTGCACGCCATTCCGGACGCGGTATGGCAATCGCAGCAGGAAAGCTACATTTACGAGACCTGGCTGGATCGTGCCCAGGTGGCCGTGCGCACCGGCGCGCCGTAAACGCGTGCTAACCTTGGGCCTTTGAGATACTCGCGCAAAACGGAGCACAGCAGGCGCCGCCAGAAGTTTGAGTCCTGCCTTATTTGGCGAAGCAGCCTGCCTACTTTGCGCTAGTTTTGGCTTCTCCCATGCCCGACCAGAAACTCGAAGTTATCCCGCTTGGTGGTCTCGGCGAATTTGGCATGAATTCGATGGCGCTCCGCTATGCGGACGACATCATGGTGATCGACGCGGGCATGATGTTCCCGGATTCCGAGTTGCTCGGGGTGGACATCGTTACTCCCGATTTCACCTATCTGGAACAGCATTCCGCCCTGGTCCGCGGGCTGGTCCTGACGCACGGCCATGAAGACCACATTGGCGGCGTGCCTTTTCTGCTATCGCAGTTGAACGTTCCGGTTTACGGAACCGAGTTCACACTGAAACTGGTAGAACGCCGTCTGGACGAGCACGAGATGCTCGAAGATGCCTCCCTGCACGTGGTGCGGGCAGGCGAACGGATCCAACTGGGTCCTTTTGAAATCGAATTTATCCGGGTTACGCACTCGATTGTGAGTTGCGTCGCCCTGGCGATCACCACGCCACTCGGGGTGGTGATTCATACGGGTGATTTTAAGGTCGATCCCACGCCTACGGACAACGAGCTCTTCGATCTGCACACGCTCGCTGAATACGGCAAGCGTGGCGTGCTGCTGCTGCTGTCGGATTCGACGAACGTCGACCGGCCCGGATATTCGGAGAGCGAGCGAGCCGTTCGTCCGCGTCTCGAGGATCTGTTCAGCCGGTGCGAGCGGCGCCTGGTAATTTCCTGCTTCAGCAGTTCGATTCACCGGCTGCAGCAAATTCTGGACCTGGCGGCCGAGTATGGCCGCAAGGTAGCGTTCCTCGGCCGCAGCATGTTGAACGTGACCGAGATTGCGCACAGTTTAGGCTTGCTCTCGATTCCGGATTCGACCCTGCTACGACCGCAGGACATCATGCAGATGCCGCCGGATAAGGTCGCCGTTGTGGTTTCCGGCACCCAAGGCGAACCGATGTCGGCGCTTTCGCGAGTAGCCGTCGATAATCATAAGAATCTTTATCTTCAGCCCGGCGATACCGTGGCGCTTAGTTCGCGGATCATTCCCGGTAACGAGAAAGCCATCTACCGGATGATGAACCATATCGCGCGGCGCGGCGCGACGCTGGTTTACGGTTCCATGAATCCGCCGGTGCATGTTTCCGGACATGCCAGCGAGGAAGAGCTGAAGCTGGTGTTGAACCTGGTGCGCCCACGCTATTTCGTTCCCGTGCATGGCGAATACCGGCAGCTTTCACGCCATGCCCAATTGGCAGAGCATTTACGCTTCGCGGGTTTGAAAGACACCTTTGTGCTCGAAACCGGGGGCACGCTCGTCATCGATTCGATGGGAGCACGGCGCGGCGAGAAAATCACCGTAGGTCGCGTCTGCATAGATTCGGGATCGCTCGATGATGTGGTGGAGGATATCATTATTCGCGACCGCCGCCATTTGTCCGAAGATGGATTCGTGCTGCCTATAATTGCCATCAACAAACACAGCGGCAAGAGCGAGGGCCTTCCGGAAATCGTCAGCCGCGGGTTCGTGGGTGGTGACAACGCCGAACTTCTCCAGGAGGCACGGGGTGTGGTGCGCCGGACACTCGATTCGTCGAGTCCAGAAGAACGGGGCGACTGGGGCGTGATGCAGGAGAAGATCCGCACCGACCTAAAGAGATTCCTCAGTAAGCAGACGCAGCGGCGTCCGTTGATCATGCCTGTGATTCTTGAAGTCTAGAGTTATAGAATAATCTCGTACATCCCAATGGAGGGGTATATATGAAAAAATTTGTACTCGCGACGTTCCTGGTGGCCTCGGTCGGCTCGGTTGCCGCGCTTGCCGATCAGCTCACTGGTTACGTCTCCGAATCCGGCTGCGGAGCCAAACACAGCACCGTCAGCGCCGCCAACACCAAGTGCGTGGACGCCTGCATCAAAAAGGGTTCCGATCCCGTGCTGGTGAGTGAAGGCAAGGTCATGAAGTTTGACGCCGATTCTAAAGAGAAGGCGAAGGCTTTTGCCGGTCAGAACGTGAAGATCGACGGGACCATGGATGGGGACGTCGTAAAGATCAGCTCCATCGACAAGGCAGAATAGCTCAGGGCGGTTTCTAATGCTCGAATTCGAGGTCCAGCTTCCCGGCTGGGCCTCGATAGAGTACTGCCAGATTCTTGAGCTTGTGTTTACCATCGAGCGGGAAGTAAAGGAAACCTTCTACTGGCTCATTGGATTCTTTCTGCGGTAATTGTTTGGCCTTGAGAACTTCGAGCAATGTGACGTTCCCCTGGCTTTTGGAATCCATTTTAGAGTTGAGCGTCGTCACCCTGGAATTGCCCGGAGATCCACCCGACCCGCCCATTATTCCCCCGAAGCCAACGGAGGTATCTGTCTTTTTGACCTTCGTATCGGCCGCATTTGTCACCACGAGCGCACCCTGCCCGGCGATCTCGTCAGGAGTAAAGGGTTTCGAGCGCTCCCCGTCATCGTGCGCAAGTAAAATAAAGTCATCCGGTGAGATTTCCACGGCTTTGTCCGTTTTGGGCGTGACTCGAACTTGCAACAGCACGATGCCTTTTCCGGGATCCGCTCCCAACTTCCCGGTCACTTCTTCCTGGGTCAGCGAAATCGTCGCGACCAGGTCAATCTGTTCGTTGCCAGCACTGGTCTGCGGGGATATGACCTTTTTTCCGGCAGAGAGAGGCAACGCAATCAGCACTATCATCCCGAGGGTGGATAACGTTTGCATAAGGGTTGCTGTCTTGAACTTAGCACCGGCGGCTCCGGAAACATAGTGGCAAACGCCAGAGAAGTTTTTGCGGACTATCCGCAGATTGAGGTCGATTCCGCGTCGTCGGCATGGACCCGACTCCGTTTTCAGCCTACCAGCGAATCGCGGGAGCGTGTGACGGGCTATGTGCGCACGGAACTCGCTGACTTGCCAGCCGATCTTTGCGAGCATCTTGCAATGGCGGTCGACGAGCTACTAGGTAACGCCATGGAGCACGGATCCAGTTTCAATCCCGAAGGGAAAATTGAATTCAGTCTGGTCCGAACTCCGCGCGTGCTCTTGTTCAAGATCGGCGATGCCGGGCCGGGCTTCTCGCTGAACGCCATCGCACACGCCGCGGTGAGCAATCCGCCGGAAGAACCGCTTCGCCATACGCAGTTTCGCAATGAGATGGGAATGAGGCCCGGCGGGTTCGGGATTCTGCTCGTCAAACAAATCGCCGACGAGCTGATCTACAACGAGCGCGGCAATGAAGTGGTTCTAGTGAAATTCCTGGATCCGTTGGCCGCGGGCTGCAACGCCACAAGGCCCAAGTAGCCAATAATTCATAACTCTTCCTGCAACTACCGATCCTGCGCGGTCATCTCCGGTTAAGTAAGGAGTTTTTAACCATGAGCGCAACAACGCAGGCCACCCTGGATGTGGCAAATCTTGACAAGCAACTGAATGACCAAATCGCAAAAGGCGATATTCTTGGGGCTTTTGATCGTTTCTACGCTGACAATGTGTCGATGCAGGAGAATTCGGACGAGCCATTCGTCGGCAAGGCTGCTAATCGCAAGCGCGAAGAAGAATTCGTGGCATCCGTACAAGAGATTCACAGTGTGAAGCTTCTTTCCTCTGCCGCCAACGGCGATACGTCATTTAGCGAGTGGGAATTTGACGCTACGTATAAAGGCGGTGCGCGCGTTAAGTTGAGCGAAGTCGCGGTGCGCCGTTGGAAGAATGGCCAGATTACGCAAGAGCGCTTTTACTACAACAAGGGCTGAGGATTATTCATAGCGAAGCGCCTGTTTCGGATCGATCGTGCTGGCGCGAACGGCTGGGATTAAGCCGGCCAGAGCTGCTAGTACTGCGATGATGGCGACGGAAGCGCCGAAGATGCCGGCGCTTCCAGGCGCCACTCCATAGAGCTGGGAAGTCATCAGGCGCGTCAGAGCGTAGGCCACCGGCAAGCCAACGAGCACACCCACCGCCACAAGCCGTACCACTTCATGCATTACCAGCGCCAGCACCTGTCCAGGTGACGCACCAAGAGCCAAACGTATCCCAATTCGACTGTCCGCTTGGCGACTGAATATGCCACCACTCCGTAAAGCCCCACGCCAGCAAGCAATATGGCGAGAATCCCAAACGCGACGGCGAGAATTGCGCTCAGGCGGTCCGCATAGATCGTCTCATCGACTCGCGCCGCCATGCTCCGGACATCGAACACCGGCAGATTCGAGTCGAGGTTATGGACCGTAGTTCGCGCAGTACGTTCGAGTGTTGCGAGAGCCACTTGACTTCGGATGAAGAAACAGGCCGAAGGAATCTGCGCGGCAGGCTGATAATTCTGTTCGAGCGGCAGATAATACATTGGCTTCACCGTTTCCCGCAGGCTTAGATTGTCGGCGTCTTTCACAACACCAACGATATCGAGATTTAGGGGGTCGCTGCCGGCGCCGACCTTCATGCGTTTGCCGATGGCATTGCGGCCTGCTAGAAAATGCTTTACGAAGGCCTGATTCACCACAACTACTTTTTGCGCCCCTTCCCGATCCGCCGTAGTGAACTCTCGGCCCGCGAGGAGGGGTGTACCGAGCGTTCGGAAGAAACCGGCGCCAACCGTGTTGGTGTCGGAATCCGCATCTTCGTCCTCGCGTGGGGTGTAGCCTTCCACCGTCACGTTAGTTGACGATTCGCTATGGGAGAGCGGGCTGAAATTTGCGAGCGAGGTTGACTCTACCCCTGGCAGATCACTAAGCCGGCGCTCCAGGTCGCGATAGAGAGCGCGCCCCCGCTCGAACGAATAGCCGTTGAGCCGGGGATCGATGGAAAAAGTCAATAGCCGCTCCGGACGGAAGCCGGGGTCGTGCGCAAGCAGGTTCAGAAGTGTTTTCGCGAAGAGCCCGGCTCCAATTAACAGCGCGAGCGAAACAGCAAGTTGCGTGGAGACCAGTAACTGACGCCAGCGCGCCTGCGAGCCACTCGCCGAACTGGTCGCACTCAGATCCTTCAGGGCAGCCATTGGATCGACGCGAGCCGCGTGCAGCGACGGCAAAACACCGAACAGCAATGTGGTGGCCGCAACCAGCAGCAGGCTGAATCCAAGCACCGTGCCGTCCGGCCGCACCGCCAGCCAGTGGCCGGCCACATCTTCGGGCAGCACCGCGATCAGCCCACGCACCAAAGCAAAAGACAGGGCCGTTCCAGCAATGCCGCCGGTACAGGCAAGCACTAGGCTCTCGGCCAGACTCTGCCGCGCCACCTGCCAATGGCTCGCGCCAACCGCCACGCGCACCGCCAATTCCCTGCTCCGCAGCATGGCTCGTCCCACCAGCAGATTCGCCACGTTCGCACAGGCGATTGCGAGCAGCAAGGTGACCATGGCGAGCAGCACGGTCAGCGGCTTGCGCCACTCCTTTTCCATGGAATTGATGCCTTTAGACGCCGGATGAAAGCCAAGCGACTTGGCCTGCAAGCGCTCTCTCGCGCGCGCATTCTTCACACCGATTTCGGCAATATGGCGGCGCAGCGTGGCGGTCCAAACCGGCTGCAAAGCGGCCAGACCGCGCGCACGCGAAACCCCGGGCTCGAAGCGTCCGAAGATATTCAGCCAATGGACACTGGCCTTGCCGAAGCCTTCCCAGCCGGGCGAAATCTCGCGCTTCATCGCGATCGGCACGTAAAGCGCCGCGCTTTCACCTGCCAGGAAGCCGTTGAATGAACGTGGAACGACGCCGATGATCAGGAACGGATGCCCATTGATTGTAATTTTTCGATTGAGAACATCAGCGCTGCCGCCAAAATGTTCGATCCAGTAAGCAGAGCTGAGAACGGTCACCGCAGCGCGACCCGGCACGCCGTCTTCCTCGGGAGAAAAGAAGCGGCCTAATGCGGCCCGCACGCCCAGCACGGCGAAAAAGTTGCCCGACACCACCGCGGCCTGGACCCGATCACTGCCATTCGGACGCGAGATCTCTACTGTGGCGCTCGAGCGTGCGGCCAGGGCGATTCCGTGGCTCGCGCCATCCCGCAAGCTGCGATACATCGGCTCGGAGAACACGGTCTCTCCGTTATCTGACGATCGCCAGCCGGGCAATCCTGGATCGGGTGAATGAAGCAGCGCCAATTGTTCTGGATCGCGCACTGGCAGAGTACGAAGCAGCACTTGGTAGTAGAGAGAAAAAATAGCGGTGGTCGCGGCAATACCCAGCGAGAGCGTGGTAATCGCGGCCAGTGAAAAGATCGGTGACTTACGTAATGCGCGTATCGCCAGCCGAAGATCGTGGCCCATCTGTAGCCCTTTGACGTAGTATGCCGGAAAACGTTATTCGAATGCTTGACCGTCAAATCTGGCGGGCACTTGTATGGGATATACGTGCGCACGTCGTTCAAAAGCTGATCCTGAGGAGACCGCGTAACGATACGGCTGCCTGTCGGACAGGGATTAAACTCCTATGTAATCGCTCCAATAATGTTCCGAATTCTTATTCTTGCGATCTGCACCGCGCTGTTCACGGATCGCACGCCAGCCCAGACCGGAAAGCGCCAGTATGAGGCGCGCTGCGTCGGCTGCCATGGCGAGGATGGACTGGGCGGCGGTCATGGGCCGGCCATTGCGGCTATCGCGAGGCCGCGCGCGATTTCGAAACCCGAAGTGATCGACGTTATCCGGAAAGGCATTCCCGATCGCGGCATGCCGGCCTTCCAGGTTTCAAATGAGGAAGCGGGCGCCCTTGCAGATTACGTAATGTCGTTGAAAGCGCGCGCAAAGGCCGCGAGCATGGAGCGACCTGCTTCTCTGACCGCCACGGTGCGGCTCCGTGACGGCAGAATCATAGATGGCATTTTGAAGAACGAAAGCAATTTCGATTTGCAACTGCTGAGCACGGACGGAAGGCTCTATTTGCTTACGAAAGATCAGGTCTCTGAGGTCATCCGCTCGGAATCTTCAACACCGCCGGCAGAGGCTCCGATACGGCCCGCGTCGGAACAGGGAGTGTCGTTTGAAGAAGTAGCGCATCCACAGCCCGGCACGTGGCCAACCTACGACGGCAATCTGAACGGCAATCGCTTCAGCCCGCTCAGCCAGATCAACACTGGCAACGTGAATCGCCTCGCGCCCAAGTGGATGTTCACTCTCAAAGGCGCGTCACGCGCTCTCCAAGTGACACCCGTCGTAGTGGATGGCGTGATGTACGTGACGTAGGTAAACGAAGCCTACGCATTGGACGCACGCAGCGGCCGTGAAATCTGGCACTTCAGCCGCCCACGCTCGCAAAACCTGGCAGGCGACGCAGCCGGCGGCATCAATCGCGGCGTGGCAGTGCGTGGTGATCGCGTGTTTATGGTGACCGACAACGCGCATTTGCTCGCACTCCACCGCTTTACCGGACAGCTCCTTTGGGACATCGAGATGGCCGACTCGCGTGAGAACTACGGGTCTACCAGCGCGCCGTTGGTCGTCAACGACCTGGTGATCGCCGGAGTGTCCGGCGGAGACGAAGGCGCACGCGGATTCCTCAGTGCGTACAAAATTTCAACCGGCGAACGCGCGTGGCGTTTTTGGACGATCCCGGCACGCGGCGAACCGGGCTCCGAAACCTGGAGCGGCCGTGCCCTCGAGCACGGCTGTGGCTCGACGTGGTTCACCGGCACCTACGATTCGGAAGCGCGGATCCTTTACTGGCCCACGGGAAATCCGTGTCCCGACTACAACGGTGATGAACGCAAGGGCGACAATCTCTACACTGATTCCGTCGTAGCCCTCGATCCGGATTCCGGCAAGCTGAAGTGGTACTACCAGTTCACGCCGCACGACGTCCACGATTGGGATGCGGCCGAAACTCCCATGTTAGTGGACACCGAGTTCGGTGGACAACCGCGCAAACTGCTGCTGCAAGGGAATCGCAATGGCTTTTTCTACGTGCTCGACCGGCTGACCGGCAAGCTTCTGCTCGCCGAGCCATTTGCCAAGAAACTTACCTGGGCGAAAGGGATCGGTGCGGACGGACGTCCTCAGCTGTTGCCGGGCAATGAGCCTACCATCGAAGGCCAGTTGACATGTCCGGCCGTTGCAGGGGCCGCGAATTGGCCGTGGAGCGCGTATGATTCCACGACCGGCCTGTTCTATATGTTCGCCGAGGAGTCGTGCAACATTTACACCAAGAATGACGAGTGGTGGCAAGCCGGCAAATCGTTCTATGGCGGCGGCACGCGACGCGCTTCGCGCGAACAGGAAGGCGGCAAATTTCTGAAAGCGATCGATATTCAAACTGGAAAGACCGCCTGGGAGATTCCGAATATCGGCGGAGGAATTTTGGGAAGCGGCCTGATGGCGACGGCCGGTGGATTGATTTTTTACGGTGACGGCCACGGTGCGTTCGTAGCGGCCGATGCCAGGAACGGAAGGCCGCTCTGGCATTTCGATACCAGCCAAAACTTCAAGGCCGGCCCGGTGACGTACACCGTCGATGACGTCCAATACATCGGAATGGCCGCCGGGTCCACGATTCTGGCCTTTACTTTGCGATAGGCAGCTTCGGGGTATAACAGCAGGGAGGGAGTCTCAAATGAAGAATACGAACCGAAGAAAATTTTTGGGCCGCAGTGCCGGCGTAGCCGCGGCCGCAGCGGTAACAGTTCCCGCCGCGAAAGCTCAAGAGAAGCCGATTAAAAAGGTGATCTATCGCAACGGCAAGCAGCCCACCACGACGCCGTTGTTCAATAGCACGGTAGCGTACGGCAATCTGATTTTCATTTCCGGCGTCGGCTATCACAAAGAGGGCGACATCAAGGTGCACACACGCAACGTGCTCGATTCCATCAAGGAACAGCTCGAGAGTGTGGGCTCGTCGATGGAGAAAGTCCTTAAGTGTAATGTGTACCTGAATGATCTGAAGGACTACAAAGCCATGAACGAAGTCTTTCAGGGTAGCTTTGGACCAGAACCTCCCGTGCGCACCACCATTGCCGCCGCCGGTGGAATTCCTGGAAATTCGCTGGTGGAGATCGACGTAATCGCCTGCTTGTAATCTCGCTCACTGCAAGCCCCGCTGGCCGAGCCGTGTATATTTCTAACGGAGAGGTGAAGATGGGGGTAAAGCGTAGTTTTGTGGTCGCGGCGTTGCTCGGATTGCTGGCAGGAGTGGCCAGTCTTAGCCCCGCCCAGGAGCCGCCGCGCCGGGCCGGAGGGTTCGTTCCCGGGCAGAAACGGCCGCCGGGAGACCCTGCGCAAATCGCACGCGGCAAAACGCTTTTCGACATCAACTGCCGCGGTTGTCACGGCGCAGATTTGCGCGGAGGCGATATGGGCGGCCCCAATTTGCTGCGATCGCCCGCCGCATTGACCGACTTGAACGGCGAGTTAATCGTTCCCATTATTCACGGCAGCCGCAAGAATATGGGCATGCCGGCCATCGGCCTGAGCGATGACGATGCCAAAGCGACGGCAGCGTATGTTCGCAGCGTGATAGAAACAATCGGACGGCAAGGCACTCCGCCTTCGAGCCGCGAACCTCCCGAGCATTCTCGTCGGCAACGCCGCCGAAGGCAAGTCGTATTTTGCAGTGAAATGCGCCAGCTGCCATTCCGCCACAGGCGACTTGCAGGGGATCGCGTCGAAAATTTCAGATCCCAAAAAGCTACAGACCACGTGGGTAGCGGGCGGCCGCAATGGGCGCCGAGGGCCGGCTGAAGATGAGCAGAGCGCCGCAACAGCAACGGCCACCGTCACACTATCCTCGGGCGAAAACGTGGAAGGCAAGCTGGTCAAGATCGACGATTTTCTGGTGACCGTCGAACAAGCCGACGGGACTCAACGAACTTTCCGAAAAGTTGGCGATACACCCAAGGTTGTCATCCACGATCCGGTGAAAGGACATCGGGACCTGTTGTCCCAATACACCGACAAAGACATCCACGATGTAACAGCCTACCTGGTGACTTTGAAATGAATTTCAAAACGTTGGCACTTATCGGACCGCTCCTGGTATCACCGACCCTTCTGCTGGGACAAGGCAAGGGCGTCAATCCGGCCGATTTACTGAAGCCGCTCCAAGATTCATGGCCCACTTACAACGGCGACTACACGGGCAAACGCTATAGCCTGCTCAAGCAGGTGGATCGTTCGACTGTCAAAAATCTCACCTTGGCGTGGATGACGCGTGTCACTCCAGGGGCTGGCGGGCAGGATGAAGGTGGCGGGGGACGGCGCAGCCGCCAAAAGGAGAACCTCGTCATCGGCGGTGAAGGCGCGGGCGACCTCGCCATACGCGGCGGCTCGATCAAATGCTCCGTTCTGCAAGTAGACGGCACGTTGTATTTCACGACTCCGGACAACGCCTGGGCGGTAGACGCTCGCGATGGACACGAATTGTGGCACTACTTTTGGAAAACCAAGGGCGGCACGCACATCGGCAATCGCGGCCTCGGGATCTGGAACGACTATCTGTTCATGGAGACCCCCGACGATTACCTGGTGTCGCTCGAAGCCAAGACCGGCAAGGAGCGCTGGCACAAAGTAATCGCCGAACTGGATCAAGGCTATTTTTCGACGCCGGCGCCGATCGTAATCGGCAATCACGTGCTGGTAGGCACGGGGAATGACATCGATTCCCCGGGTTTCCTGCAATCCTTCGATCCGGAAACGGGCGATCTGCAGTGGAAACACTACACTGTGCCGATGGAGAAGGGCGATCCCGGCCTGGACACCTGGGCCACCCTGGATGCGGCAAGACACGGGGGCGCGCAGACGTGGGCGCCCGGAGCTTACGATCCGGAAACGAACCTTTACATCTTCGGCACGGGCAATCCCACGCCGGCATATACGAACGGTACGCGCGGCACCGGAGACAATCTGTTTACTTGCACGTTGATCGCATTGAATGTCGACACGGGCAAGATGGCCTGGTACTTCCAGACCTCGCCGCACGACATGCATGACTACGACTCGGCGCAGACGCCGGTTTTAATTGACGCGCCGTTTAACGGCAAAATGCGAAAGCTTGTACTGACGGCGGCACGGAATGGGTATTACTTTACGCTGGACCGAGTGACCGGTGAACGCCTGCTTACCAGTAAGTACGGCATGTACACGAACTGGGCCAATGGCTTAAATAAGTTCGGCGGACCACAACACGATCCTGAAAAAAATGCGACGGTCGGCGGCTCACTCGTTTCACCGAATTCGGACGGCACGATCAACTGGCAGCCGCCCGCCTTCTCACCCGAGACGGGGCTGCTGTACGTCCCGGAGAATAATTCGTTTTCGCTTTTCTACCTGACCGACCTCGACCCACGCGGATCGATGGGCCTTGGAGGGCGCGAAGAGGCTCAGGTAGGCTCGGTAAACAGTTTTCTGACGGCGATCGATTACAAGACCGGAAAGGCCGCCTGGAGACATCCGTATTATGGTCGCGGCGGAGGAGGAGGGCTATTGGCAACCGCCGGTGGACTCGTCTTTGCCGGCGACGGCCAAGGAAGCCTGGTGGCGCACGATGCGACGGACGGGAAGCCCTTGTGGAATACCCGTATCGGCGAAGTGACTAACGCGCCGCAGACATACGAACTGGATGGCCACCAATACATAATCGCCGCAACGGGCGACATGCTGTGGTCATTCATGCTGTATTGACGCGCGATATACTTTTCACCGTGCAGAACCGTCGCGATTTTGTCGATTTGATTGTTCGTGCGGCGGCACTTCCGGGAGCAGCCGAATTTTTTTCCGTCTGGGCACATGCGGCGAATCAGCACGACCATAGTTCTTCCGCCGCACCACCGGAGCCGTCGCTTTTGCGCGACTACAAGCCCAAATTCTTCGCGGCCGACGACTTCGAGGCGCTACGCGCTTTCACAGAAATTCTGATTCCGACGGATAATACTCCCGGTGCGCGCGAAGCGTACTGCGCGCACTACATCGATTTCGTTCTGCAGGCGTCAGATAACGTCCCCAATGTGCAGAAGCAGTGGCGCGCCGCGATGGCGTCACTGAAAGATGCCGGATTTCATTCCGCGGACGCGAAAAGCCGGGAAGCGTTGATGGAGGCGATGTCGAAACCCGAGCGCGACCATTCGGCAAGCCACCCGGCTTACACCGCCTACCGTCTCATCAAGCAGGAAAACACGTTTGCCTTTTACACGGCTCGCGCCGGTATGATCGAAACTCTCGGTTACAAAGGTAACTCGTACAACCTGGAATTTCCCGCCTGCACTCATCCGGAGCATCATGTCCTTTGACGCGATCGTAGTCGGCTCGGGCGCGTGCGGCGGCTGGGCGGCACTCGAACTTGCCAAGGCCGGCTTGAAGGTGCTCATGCTCGAAGCCGGATCGCCCATAGAGCAGAAGGATTTCCACCACACGTTCTTGTATCAGATGGATTATCGCGGGCATGGCAAGCCGGGGTCGATGAGCCGTTACAGCGGTAACGAACGCAATTACCGCATCATGCTCGATAACGACGAGAACCCGTACACGACCGCGCCAGGAACGGTCTACCGCTGGATACGATCACGCTGTTTGGGCGGCCGCACTTTGCATTGGGCGCGCGCCAGCGATCGGATGGCCGACTACGAGTTCAAGGCAGCTTCGCGCGACGGCTACGGCATGAATTGGGCGGTTTCTTATGCCGACATGAAGCCCTATTATGATCGCGTCGAAAACTTCATTGGTGTGAGCGCCGCCATGGAGGGCTTGCCGCAGTTTCCGGACGGGATTTTCTTGCCGCCCATGCCCTTGAATTGCGCAGAAACGATTTTTACCGCGGCATGCAAAAGCCTCGGCTGGCCTTCTACACCCCGCCGTCTGGCGCAGTTGACGCGCATGCACAACAATCGCCCGCCGTGTCACTACTGCGGCAACTGTGTGAATGGCTGCGATGTGGGCGCGATGTTCAGCACGATTTCGACAACTCTTCCGCCCGCGCTCAAGACGGGCAATCTCGAGGTGCGTACCGATAGCGTGGTTGCTCAGGTGCGCATGAACAAGGAAAATCGCGCTCAAGGCGTGACCTACATCGAACGGTATACGAAGAAGTCCGTGGACGTGGATGCAAAGTACGTCATCCTGGCTGGTTCTACGCTCGAAAATACGCGTCTGCTGCTGCTTTCAGCGAAAGGCGGACTTGCGAATTCGAGCGGCACTCTAGGGCATTACATGCTGGACCAGATCGGCGGCGGCAGCATTGCCGGCATTCTGCCAAAGCTGAAGGGCGGACCGAGCCGGCTCGACGACGGCAAATCGGGCGGCATCACCATACCAAATCTGCAGAACATCGATGAAAAGACGGCGCGCAAAGATTTCATACGCGGCTACGTAATGAACGCCACTGGCGGCCAAACAGAATATCCGATGTTCGCGGCTTCATTTCCCGGTTACGGCTCGGAATGGAAAAAGGAAATTAAAAGCCGCTATGTCGCGCAGGCCCGCGTCTGGATTGCGGGCGGCGAGATGCTGGCGCAAAAAGAAAATTTCGTCGAGATCGATCCGGACATGAAGGATCACTGGGGCATCCCGGTATTGAAAATCCACTTTACGCACTGCGATAACGATCGCAAGCTCCTCGCCGATTTTCACGAGAAAGCCGAAGAGTTGTTTCGTAGGGCGAGCGGTGAAATCATGAGCGGCCTGGGCCGCGGGGGTCCCGCCGGTTTTCCCGGCGGACCCGGCTCACCGGATGCGCCCGCAAATCCACCGAACCAGCCACGCCAACGGCCTCTTAGCGGCGTAATTCATGAAGTCGGAACCGCTCGTATGAGCGTTTCGCCGAAAGACGGTGTACTCAATTCGTTCTGCCAGACGCACGATATTCCGAACCTATATGTCTTCGGCGGCAACGCTTTTCCTTCGACCGGCGATAAGCATCCCACCCTCACTATGATGGCGCTGACGGTGCGCGGCTGCGATCATCTGATCGAACAATCCAAGGGCAAAATCAGCTAGGCGGGCGCATTGCGGCAACGATGAACCTGCGGCCGATTGAGAATTCCGACTAGTTACTTTCCGCTTCCAGCTGCTTATACACTTCCGAGGCGTGCTCGTAAGCCGCGCGCGCCGCGGCGAGTTGTCCGGGTGCGATGTGGGGCGCTTTCTGTGTCCAGCACTGATGCACCGCGTTAGCGCACCAGCGCGCACTCTCACGCGAAGCCCGGATGGGCTTGTTATTCACCAGCACGAAAATCGGATTGGTATGGGCCGCCGGCAAAATTCTCGCTGCCACCCAGCTACTCTGGGCAATCGGCACGTCGAAGACGACGTCGTGCACCGCGCCGTCCGCAATTACCTGCTTACGCGCCACTACCTTGCCGTTCACCACGAGTTCCACTGGCACTTCGCGGCTATCGCCTACACGAGCCCGCTCCACTGACCAGTAAGGCTTCTGATCGTATTGCAGCACTTGCAGATCGCGATGGGGATTCTGATCCAGCATCGCCGCTACGCGAACGGTGGCATGAACGGTCGAAGGCGAGGACAAAGACAGCTTGCTCCCTTTTTGCCCGAGTTCGACGCCACCGACACGGAAATCCATTAGATGAGCACGGCCATCTGAAACGTAGCTGCGGCCCATGGTCAGCCCATTCAGCCAACCGGCGTAGTTCAGCGGCGCCTTCAAGCTCACGTAGCTGCGCCCGCTGCCCACGCGTTCATCAGTGATGCAAGGGAAATCCGTCTCTCCCGCGATCCGGGTGCGAAAACCCAGATTCAGCGTGTGGTACCAAATGCTCAACTCCCAGACAAACGGCGTGTCTCCCGCCGAAATGAAATCGACCGTATCGGGATATGTCACGTCGACGATGTACTCATTGGCTCCGATTCCATCGAAACCGGGCATTTCGTAACTCGGCAGGTTCCGGTCGGAAACTTGCAGGCCCCAGCCTGAATGGGCAAACCCGGCGACCGCACCTTGCTTTTTTGCCCACTGCAAAATGGGCAGGTCCCAGGTCGGCCAATCCTCTATCCGCTGGGTATGCGGATAATCCTGGTCTTTCAGTCCCAGCAGCACCAGATGCCCGGCGTGGCTCGATGGAAACCCGGAAACCTCAAGGTCATAATGCATCTTCTGCGTAGCCGAAGAAAGAGGATCGTCTTTGCCGGAGAAGAATTGCTTTTGGTAGTAATAGTCGGGCCCCCACGTCAACACTGCGCCGAAATTAAGCTTCTCGCCTTCAATCTGCCGCATCATGTCTTTCGGCAAAACACCCTCAGCCGGGTTCTGATAATGCGAGCATCCGGCGGCATGGACATGATGATCGCCGGAATACCAGCCGAATTGCGCGGGATTGATCCAGCGCTGCAGTTGGCAGCTCCATTCCTGCGGTCCGTTTGCATCAACTGCAAATTCGTTGGTGTGCGCGTTGTATTCCGGCCCGCCTGTGGATGTGATGGTGTAATAGCCGGGCGGCAAATCGATAGATTCTCCGTCGGCCCGATAGATCTGCGGCTGGAAGAACAGATCCGGCGCCAGGCGCTTCGAAGGGCTCGGATACAGCCGGTTCCAGCGGTCTTTCACCATCAATGAAGCCATTGTGGGACGCCCGTTTTCGTCGAGCACGTGAAGCTTGATGCGGCGCGCCGCCTCGATACGGAACAGCACTTCGATGTCATTCCGAAAGCCGATGTCCTGGCTGCCCTGGCCCACATGGAAGCCGATATTCGCCGAGCGCTCTCCCGCGTCGCGGCTGTAGATCTCGAGAATTTGATATTCGACCTCCAAGCCTGACAACCGCTTCGAGGCAGGCGGATTGGTGAATACGCTGATCTCGGCCCAACGGTCGCGCACATCCGTTTCGGTCAGCGTCATCTTGGGCGACGGGTCGTTTTTTGAAGGAACGAACACCCGGCCGCTATTGGGACTGGTGGCAGTCAGGGGCGCAGTTACCCCGGCACGGTTCAACACCTTCACCAGAAAGAAACGGGAGCCACCCTGCACCAGGGCCGCCTCCGCCGCGCCGCGTTCCACTTTCACACGGCTCTCGGCGTTGATATCTACAGTGGCCAGAACGAAGGGGTCGAGCGCCTGCTGGATACTCTCTGCCGCGGCGTTCTCATCGGTCGCGCCAATCGCTCGATTGATGGCATCTTGAGTCTTTGTAGGTAAAGGCTGGCCCACATAACTCAGCGCATCCTCGATGCGGCGCACCTGCTGCGCAAGCGGCTGAAGCGCAACAGCAAGCAAACTAACGCTGAACAATGCACTGATCACATCGACGGCAGTCTATCACCTTACCGAGCGATATTGCAGATATATCATCTTTTTTCTCTGTTGCGAAACCTGTCTTATTGGGCCACATCGAACAATCATGATGGAAGTCACGCTTGAACGCATTCCCGCGCGAGCCGGACTAACGGCCGCGTGGTGGGCGGTGGTAGCTAGATTCCTGCTGCACGGCCTGATTGTTTCGACTTGGGTCTCGCGTATTCCAGCGGTACAAGGTTCGCTCGGATTGACCAACGCTCAACTGGGGCTTTGCCTGCTAGGTACCGCCATGGGATCCGTCGTGGCCGTGCCCCTGACTGGTTGGCTGGTCACACGATACGGCAGCAAGCGCGTAACGATGTGGAGCACGGTGGGATTTTCTCTGGCTCTCATCATGCCCGGTCTCGCGATCAACGCGGCGACATTGTTTGGCTCGCTCTCGGTCTTTGGCGCAATGGCCGGCGCCAACGATGTTTCCATCAATTCGCAAGCGGTTTCCATGGAAGCCGCGCTCGGCGAACCGACCATGTCGCGGTTCCACGCCATGTTCAGTGTGGGTGGAATGATTGGCGCAAGCCTGGGCGGACTCGTCGCCGCGCGCGAAGTGCCGCCAAGCGTTCACCTCATAATCGCTTCTGCGTTTTTCCTGCTCATCGCGGTATTCACCGCACCTCTACTGCTCGATGCAAATGACAATATAGGCCCGCGATCTAGCGGTCTTGCGTTAAGGCGTGTTCCACCTGTGCTTCTCACTTTGACCGTGATCGGTTTCTGCATGTTCCTTTCCGAAGGAGCCATGGCTGACTGGACCGCCGTTTACTTGAAGCAGGTCCTAATTGCCGGACCCGGAGTCGCGGCGGCCGGCTATGCTGTCTTTTCGGCCGGGATGGCGGTTTTTCGTTTGTTCGGCGATGCCATCACCGCCCGACTGGGGCCGGTGCGCACGGTCCGAGCAGGCGCGCTCGTCGCGGCGGCCGGTCTTGCCCTTGCGCTTGCGGCCCAGTCGCCCGGCTGGGCTCTCCCCGGATTCGCCCTCACGGGCGCCGGGTTTTCCGTCATTGTGCCGCTCGTGTTCGGAGCCGGCGGACACCTCCGTTCGATACCACGCGGCGCTGGAATCGCGATCGTCAGCGGGTCGGGCTACATTGGTTTTCTTTTTGGCCCGCCCCTGATTGGACTGCTGGCCGAGCAAACTTCGCTGCGGAGCGCGCTGCTCCTGGTAGTTGCGCTTAGTTTGCTCGCCGCGTCGTTGGCCCGTGCAGTTCGCGCGACGGAAGCATAGCCGCACCGCAGGATTTGCGCACCACCAAATCACCGTCGAGCAGAATCTCACGAGGTGGCAGATGCGGCGAGTGGATGCGGTCCAGCATCGCACGCAATGCCGCTTCGCCAATTTCTCGCGCTGGCTGGCGAACGGTTGTCAAAGGCACCGGCAGTAAACTCGCGTAAGGCGCGTCGTCGATTCCCACCAGCCGGATATCTTCCGGAATTCGTATGTGGCGTGCCAGAAACAGATGCATTAGCTCTCCTGCTATCCGGTCGTTCACGCAGACGAATGCGTCGACGGATCGCCTTTTTCCGGCACGTACGTCCGCTGCGGAATCCAAGCCGGGCTGCAAGCCGTACGCCGCCAGAGCATCCTGGTAGCCGGCCATGCGCTCGGAAATTGTCGAAGCCGCGCCGTGATAACTGAGGAATCCGATGCGCTTCGCTCCGAGCTTCGCGAGGTGCTCGGTCGCAGTGTAAGCCGCCTGCCGGTTGTTAATACCTATCAGATCTGGACGATTCCGTTCTGGCGCTTTCGCGGCCCGGCGGTCCAGCAGCACCACCGCAATTTCTGCTTGCTTCAATGCCGCCAGAATACGGCGGTTCGTCTTGTCGGCTTCGCTCTCAAATTCCAAAGGAGCGAAGAAAACGCCCGATACCTTGCGCGTTACATATTGTTGACACAATTGCCAGGCCTGCTGCGCCCTACTGGCCTGCGTGTCGGCGTGTCCCCAGAGCAGAGCGTGCTCGCCAGCCTCACGAGCGTTGGCGATGCCGTGACAAATCGGCTCGAATATTTGGGTCTCTCCCAGTTCCGGAATCAGCAGGCCAAACAGCCGCGGACGCGGATCGTCTCTGGCCAACCGCCTCACGTAGGTGCCCGACCCGGCCACCCGGTCCACCAGACCGATGTTTTGCAATTCACGAATGGCGCGTCCTACCGTAATCCGTGAAGCTCCCGACCGGTTGACAAGCGCCGCCTCACTCGGCAATTTTTGTCCCGGTTGAAATCGCCCTGAAGCAATCTCTGCCTTTAGGGTTTCGAAGAGCTTCTGGTATTTCGGCTTACGCTCCATGTGAAAACCAGCTATAACAGGTTTTCCAATGATTAGGCAACCAGCGTGCCCTTCGTCCATCTAACATAGGGGGAGGACGCGAAGTATTTCAGGGACGTGTCCTTCCTTCCAGGTCGCCAGGTAGCACCTCCAAAAGCAAAAACATATGGCACAAACCGGGAAACAATATCTGTTCCTTAGCGATTTCGATCAGACACTCAGCTTTAACGATTCGGGCTTGGTCTTGAGCAAGCTCCTGGGCATTGACAACTTCGACAAACGCGTAGCCGGCTTGTCCGAAATCCACCTTGTGCAACAAGGCGGAGAGCTCACCTACCTGCTGCTGCACGACCCGGAATTCCGGCGCGTTCGTAAAGAGCATCTGGCTACCGTCGGCAAGCAGATTCGCTTGAAGGAGAATATTCCGCTGTTGGCGAGTATTCTACGCGAGCTGGACGGGAACGAGTTCTCGTTTCATGTTGTCTCAGCCGCGCCTGAGGAAGTGATCCAATCGGCGCTCGAAGGGATTCTGCCGGCCGCTCACATTCACGGCACTCGCTTCCGCTATCACGCCGAGTCCGGCGAAATCGAGTCTATTGTGCGGCTTCCCGCCGGATATGGGAAGGTTGCCGTGGTCGATGGATTGAGGACGCGAATGCGGATCCGCCACGATAGCGTGGTCTATGTCGGCGATGGCAGTTCCGATGTGCACGTCATGTTGCATGTGAACCGGCTCGACGGCTTAACCATTGCTGTCTCCGAAAACAAATACATCACGCCGATCGCCAAACGCACCATACTGAGTGACGATTCGTGCAGCGTGCTGGTGCCGATTCTTGAAGACCTGTTCGGCTGGAACACAACAAAGATCCGCGCCTTTTTTGAATCTCACGGCCTGGCGCTTCAGGAGTGGGACAAGATTCAGACGGATTCGATCACGTTCTGTCCAACCGTCACCGCGCCCGAGACACCAGTCAACTAGGGCCGTGGCTCGGGCAGCGCCCAGGCGAACAGCACACCGCCACTGCTCGTGACCACGTACTGGCGGCCATCAAGTTCATAGGTGATCGGCGAGCTCTGCATCCCCGCGCCGGTACCCGCGTGCCAAAGCGTTTTTCCATCGCTCGTTTGTAGCGCGAGGATATTGCTGTGCGCGTCGCCGGTAAACGTGACACCCGAATCCGTCGTAAGCACACCGGCGCCCGAGCCGTTCGGGCCGAGTTCGTGCGTCCAGCGCAGCTTGCCGGTGCGGTAATCGATCGCCTCGAGGACGCCTTTGCCCCAAACGCCATAATCGGCGCCTGCCCAGCCGAACTCCCCGTCGGCAGGCTTCGCGAAATAGATCCCGTAGCTCGGATGTGCATCGACGACAAAAAGGCCTGTCTTCGGATCGAAGCTAGGCGAACGATAATTCGTCAATCCGCCTTCATCCGGCGCGATCAAACGCCCGTCCGGAGCCGGCTCTTTCGCCGGGTTCGGAATCGGCCGGCCCTGGGCGTCTACGCCCAATGCCCAGTTCACCGGACCGAACGGGTTGGTGAGCAAATTCTTTCCATTGGTCCGGTCAAGCACAAAGAAATAGCCGTTGCGGGAAGTTTGCATCAGCATCTTACGCTGCTGGCCATTGAACGCATCGTCGACCAGCACCGGTGTTTCCACCGCATCCCAATCGTGCGTGTCGTGCGGGGAGGGTTGGAAGGCCCAGGCCAGCTTGCCGTTATCCGGATTGAGCGCCACGATGCTGCAGGTGTAAAGGTTGTCGCCCGGCCGAGGCTTGCCGTTCAGCACAGGCGTCGGATTACCAGTACCCCAATAGAGCAGATTCAAATCCGGATCGTAAGTGCCGGTCATCCACGTCATGCCGCCAGTGGTGCTGTTCGGAGTCCCGGCGGGTGGCGTGCTGTCCCACTGCCATTGCGTCTTCCCCGTCTCGGGATCGATCGAGCGGAGATAGCCCGGAAGATTATCGAAATCACCCGAAACGCCGATGATCACGTGATCGCGCACTACCAACGGAGCCATCGTCGTCCAATAGCCTCTTTTCGAATCGGCAACCACGACGTCCCAGCGCACGGCGCCATTCTTTGCATCGAACGAGATCAGATGCGCGTCCGGAGTTAAGAAGAAGAGCCAGTTCTCGTACATGGCAACGCCGCGGTGCCCGATGTGAAAGCCTTTATTCGCGGGATTGTCATAGTGCCAGATCTCATGGCCGGAACGGGCATCCACCGCCCAAACGTGGTCGGGGCTCGTGAAATACATCACTCCGTCAACCACCAGCGGAGATGCCTTGAGCGGGGTCGTTTGACCTGTTTGAAATATCCATGCAAGGCCCAGCCCGGCCACATTTTTCGGTGTAATCTGCGTCAGCGCACTGTGGCGCCGGCCGGAGTAATCGCCGTGATAGGTGGGCCAGGTGTCCGCAGGTGGATGAATAAGCATGTTGCGATCCACACCCTGGGCGAATACCGCTCCCGCAAGCAAGAGGCTAGCGCAGAGTTTGCAGATAAGCCATGAGATTGTGTATGTCATCGTCTGTATATTTTGCGAGCAGGCGGGCGTGGGCTTCGGCCGGATTATCGACCGTGAACTTCACTGCGCGCGTAGGCCACGAGCGATATCGCCCTGAAGAGTCCCGCACGGCGATGGTGAATTCGTCCTGATACGCGAGTTCGCCCGTTATCGTCTCGCCGGAAGAAACAGTCACGCTGGCCTTGGCCTTCGCTCCACGCGGATACATCAGGCGTTGCTCGAGTTTTAGTCCCTCGTAGCGCTTGGCGACACCCGCCAAATCGCCGGTGGGTGAATGACACGATGAACAACCGCCCTCGCCGTTGAAATACTTTATGCCGGCCTGAACGTTGCCCGTCTGCAGATCGGCCACATCCACGCCGCGCCGGCCGCCTTTGCGCGTTTCTGCTTTCTTTTTCTGATCGTGAATGAACGCAACCAGAGCCACCAGTTCGGAATCGGAAACTGTAAACCGCGGCATGCCCTTGTCGGTTCGCCCGTTGCGCACCACCGGCCCGATCTTATCGCCATTTACGTCGTCGGCAACCAATTTCGAGCGCGTAAGATCCGGCCCCGTCTCTCCTCCGCCCGCATCGCGGCCGTGGCAGAACGCACAATCCTGCACAAAACGCGTTTGGCCCTGCCCGATCAGCGCCGGCGTCTGAGCGGCACAAGGGAAGGCCAGCAGTATCGCCGGTCCGAATCGAAGCAGGCGTCTCATCTTCAGGCTTGCCACTTATAGAAGTAGAACAGTAAAGGCTTCGTGCCGGTGTTCTTGACCCCGTGCAACTGGTTGCCCTCGCAATACATCATGTAGCCTGGTCCCACCTGAGTTTTCTTGCCGTTCACCAGAATCTCACCGTTGCCTTCCGTCACCACCATGAATTCTTCTTCAGGGTGCTTATGCGGCGGATGCGGTTCGTGTCCCGGCTTCAGAAGCAGGCTGCCTGCCGTCATCATTTTGAGTTGTGCGGTAGGACCTTCAAAGAATGTCCGGAGATCGCCGAACGATTCATGGCTCACTTTAGCCTCGCTTGCATCCACCACGGCATTATGCAGAGGCGACTCGCCCGCCGCACCTGCCAGCGGTAGCCCGCCGGCCGCGAGCATCATCAATATATGTCTTCGATTCTCCATGGCGAACATCGTAGCGCAGCAGCGAACTAATATGGACCTAGGATGCAACAGATTCTCATTTACGCCGACTCGTTGACCTGGGGCCTCATCCCCGGCACGCGTAACCGATTGGCCTTCGGTCAACGTTGGCCAGGCGTTCTTGAAAGCAAAGTGAATGCCTCCGCCAGGCGAATACGCGTGATGGAAGACTGCCTGAATGGGCGCCGCACGGTGTGGGACGATCCATTCAAGCCGGGCCGGAACGGTCTCGAAGGTTTGGCACAGCGCATGGAAATTCATTCGCCGCTGGCGCTGGTCATCCTGATGCTCGGAACGAATGATTTCCAGTTCTGCCATCCGTACAACGACGCCTGGTCCGCGGCGCAGGGCATCGCCACCCTTGTCAAGGAGATCCGGAGAGCGCCGATCGAGCCGGGAATGCCGGTGCCTCGCGTACTGATCGTTTGCCCGCCGCGCATTCGCCAGCCGAAGGGCGACACTACAGAGAAATATCGCGGAGCCGAACAGAGAACTACTGGTCTCGATCAAGCCTACAAACAGGTGGCATCGGACCTGAAATGCGACTTCTTCGATGCGGAGACCGTCGCGACCGTTAGCGCTGTCGATGGTGTCCATCTAGATGCCGACCAGCATTTAAAACTGGGCGACGCCCTAGCCGGCATCGTGGAGAAACTGCTCGTCCCATAGCCTTCGATCCACATACTGTTCGAACCAATCGGCAAGCCGATCGTAGACCGCCATCTTGTCTGTATCAGCCGATGCCCGATACCCCAAATACTCCTCAATCACTGCCGGATCCTCAAAGACACCATGCAAGTAAGTTCCTGAACATCGATTCCACTCGATTCCCTCAGGCGCGCCATCGAGATAGGCGAAATAAGGCGGATCGCCGAGACGAGTTGTCTCGCCCATGTGAATTTCGTAAGCGCGAAACGAATGCCCACCGTGAGTGCGGCCCGTCACAATCCGCGTGGTCTTTTGGCCGAGCAAGCTAGTCACGACAGGCAGAAGCCCCAAACCCTCGGCCGATTCGCAGTCGGATTCAACGTGATGTGGATCATCTATACGTTTACCTAACATTTGGTACCCGCCGCAAATGCCGACGATCCGTGCGCCTGCAGCATGTTGCTCCAATAGCCAGGTATCAAGCCCCTGCGCTCTCATCCAAGCCAGATCACCGATCGTATTCTTACTTCCCGGTAAAAACACAACATCGAATTTGCGGTCTATCGCACGATCGATCCATGTCACGGGCAGAAGACGAAAATCCGTGAAATTTGAAATGTGCGGGAAACAAATCGCCGCGAACTGCGTCGCGCCCGCCCGGCGTTCTTCGAGTGCAACGCTGTCTTCCTCATCCAGATGGACATCGTCAAGAAACGGAAACACTCCCAGACACGGCTTGCACGTCTTCTCTTCAAGCAGCTTTACACCGGAAGTGAACAACGACGGGTCACCTCGAAAGCGATTGATCGCGAATGCCCACACTAGTTCTCGCTCAGGCGGCGCGAGCAAGGCAATGGTGCCAAAAACCGAGCCGAACACCCCGCCCCGATCGATATCGGCAACCAGCAGTACCGGAATATCGTGTCGCGCCGCAAAGCCCAGATTGACCAGGTCTGTCTGGCGAAGATTCAATTCGGCGATGCTTCCCGCGCCTTCCACCACGATGAAATCATGCGCAGCCGCGAGGCGCGCATAAGACTCTTCCACCTTCCCGCGCAGATATTCGTGCTGCTCGTAGTATTCCCGCGCACTGAAATTCCGCCAAACCTTGCCCTGCACGACAACCTGGCTCCCCATGGCCGACGTGGGCTTTAACAGAATCGGATTCATATCCACGCTTGGCGCAAGACCGCAGGCCTCGGCCTGCGCCACTTGCGCCCGGCCGATCTCCCCTCCACCAGCGCATGGGTACGAATTGTTCGACATGTTCTGCGCCTTGAAGGGAGCCACCCGCACATCTTGCCGGCGCAGCCAGGCACAGACGGCGGTCGCCACCCAGCTCTTACCGACGTGCGAAGCAGTTCCGCCAATAAATAACGCGCGGGTCAGAATGCGTATTCTATTCCGGCGGTGAAAGTCGCCTGCGGCGCCAGCACTCCGGCAAAATAGTACCGCTGATTGAAAAGATTTTCGACCTTTCCATAGAACCGCGCCGATTTGCGCTCGTCATCCCAGAAGCGATAGCTCGCAACGATATTCGTTTTGGTGAAGCCCGGAAACGCGTATGCCTGCAAATATCCGACATACGCGTCGTAGTAACTCGAGTAATGGAACAAATCGATGGTCGTATCGAGACGCTTGGTCCACTGCTTTGTCGCCACCAGCGAAATCGTGTGCCGTGGTGTATCGAACACGCGATAGAATCCCGGCACCTGGCTATCAGTATCTGTATTGCCATTGGTGTACACGTAAGAAGCCGAGAGCGCAAGGCTGCGCGTGGGCCGAGCCTCCACGCTCAACTCTACGCCTCGTGAAATTCCACCGGATGTATTGATGTATCCCGAACTGCGTCCGAAGGGATCAGTATTCGGATTGATCTCGCCATTCGAATTGAATCCGATGATTTGGACCACGCGCGTATAGAACGCGGTAGCCGAAACGCGTACGCGCGTTCCAAACAAATACTGGTCCACGCCCGCATCCACCGAGTTATATCGGTCCGACGCCAGACGCGGGTCGCCATATGGCGTGAAAATCACCTCTCCGGTGAAAAAGTCGTTATAAAAGCCGGCGCCGAATCGTTCGTAAATCGAGGGCGCTCGATACGAGTTACCCACATGTGCGCGCAGTTTGGTATTCGACTTCGGCAGCAGATAGGCAATAGACGCGTCTCCGGTGAGTGCACTCGGCGCACTAGCCGGGATATTCGAGTACGGATTTACAGCCCCGGCATAGTCGAACTCCGGGGATGCGAGCTGGAAACTCTGCGCACGCCCGGAAAGGGAAATCTGCAGCCTCCGGTCGAAAAACCCCATTTGAGCGGTGAAGAACCCGGCATTCGAATTTTGAGAAGCTCGCGTACGCTCGCTGATGTGCTGGAACGAAGGCAGATTGTTGTCCTGGTGATCGAAGTAATTCTCTCTCGAACTCGTAACCGCCTGTCACGCCGAACCAGGAAGCAAGCTGCGCTGTCGCCCGCAACCCGGCGGTGTGGATGGTGCCGTCGTATTCTCCATAGTTGAGTGCGGTGGGCTGAAAGCCGATCCCTACAGGACCGTTTTCATATATGCGCCCTGTATGTACGATTTGATAGCTGGCCTGCCAGTTCACATTTGGGGTAAGCAGGTCCCGAAAGATGATCGCGGCATTTTCAAAGCGGGAGGAACGGCGTGCGTCTGGATCGTTCGTGCCCGGAATGTAGGTCGCGTCGCCATAGTTCGGGATTCCCCCGGCAAGCAGCGTTGTGACACCTGCCGGCGAGAGCGGAATCGCGGGAACAATCGTTGAAAGTGGAATATTTGCGAAAGGAATGCCGCTCGAAGTAGCGGAATTGTTGGTCTGCACGAAACCATCGGATCCCCAGAAGCGGCCGGTCAAGCTCATGTGCGAGGTCAGATCGTAACGGGCAAAAGCCTGAAGTCCGGTGTTTCGGTAGGCGTCCTGCCCATCCACTCCGCTCATCACATTAATGTGGTTCATGCCAGCCGTAAATTTGAGGCGATCTTGAAATGCTCCGCCACCAATCGTCCCGCGCGCGCGAAACAGGCCGAGATTTCCACCCTCGGTTTGCACTTGGCCATGCAAAGGCTTTCCACCTTCATCCGTAACAACATTCACCGCACCGCCTACGGCATTCGTCCCATATAACGAGGAGCCGGAACCGCGCAACACCTCAACGTGATCGGCATCGATGAAATCAAGAACCGGCAGAAAAGAATTCGCATCGCCCTGCGTCGTCGAAGCGTCTCGAAAGCGCAGTCCATCCACCAGAATCGCTCCGGCGGAAGCCGGCAATCCGCGGATCGACATGGTAGTCGCCTGTCCCGGGCCGCCCTGATTGCGAATCAGAATACCCGGAACCGTGGTGAGAATGTCGCTCACGGAGCGGCTATCGCGATTCACGATTTCCTCATGCGAAACAACGCTCGTGGCCTTCGACACCTGGTCGAGGGTCTGCGCCTCGCCTGCCGCCGTAACCACCACGCTTTGATTCACACCTTCGATCTGCAATGTGACATCGTTGGTGGTATTTTCTCGCCCCAAGTTCACCGACAACGTAGCCGTGCGAAAGCCATCTTTGCGCACTTCCAGTACAAGTATTCCCGGCGCCATCCTTTCAAAGCGGTACTCTCCGGAAGCCGTACTGACGGCATTCCGGAACGCGCCGGTCTCCTGCCGGTAGAGCCGAACTTCGGCGCCTTCAATGGACGCGCCTTGTGCGTCCTGAATGCGGCCCGAAAGGTTGGGTTGCGTCTGCGCGAACGAAGCGACGCTCAACAGCACCACAAAAAACGTAAATCGAATCATAATCGGTGAAAAACGTAAACTGGCTGGCCGTCCCCATCGGTTACCGCATCGGCCCGGACGTGAAATACCTGCTCGAGCGATCGTTGGCTCAGAACCTCATCGCGCGAGCCGGTCGAAACGATTTGTCCCTCGTGGATCAGCACTACCTTCGAGGCGTAGCGCGCCACAGCATTCAAATCGTGTGTAGCGATTACGATCACATGCCCCCCGGCCGCGAGAGTGCGGCACAGGTCGAGCACTTCGAGCGAATGCTCGACGTCGAGGCTGGCGGTCGGCTCGTCGAGCAAAATGAATTCGGGATCTACCGCCAGGCTGCGCGCAATCAGCACTCGCTGGCGCTCACCACCCGAAAGCGTATTTGCGGCCCGCACGGTCAGATGTTCGATATCGCAGCGGGCGATGGCAAGGCGGACGGCTTCACGGTCCAATCCACTCTCGCGGGCGAACCGGCCACGATGCGGATACCGCCCCATGCGAACAATCTCTTCTACCGTGAATGCGAAATTGATCGTAGAATCCTGCGAAACAAACGCGATCCGCCGGGCGACTTCGCGCCTGTCGATATCGGCCACCGGTCGGCCGTCGAGCGCTACCGCCTCACGCGGTGACGTAGGCCACAAGCCGGCCAGGGCGCGTAACAGCGTGCTTTTCCCGCTGCCGTTCGGCCCTACCAGGGCCACCAGTTCGCCGCCGGCGAGCGACACGGAGGCCCGCTTAAGAATGAGCCGCTGCCCGCGGGAAACCGAAGCTTCCCGCGCTTCGAGTAAGCTCATCCGACCGTTACATCCCGATATCGGCGAATCAGCAGTGCGATAAAGACCGGTCCGCCGCACAGCGCCGTTACAATGCCAAGACGGATTTCCGTGGGCGGATGAATCGTGCGTGCCCCAAGATCGCAGAGTATAAGAAACGCTGCGCCCGCCACGGCACTCGCAGGCAGCAGCGTTTTGTTTGACGGGCCGAGCACCAGCCGAACCGCATGGGGTACCACCAAGCCAACGAATCCCACCAGGCCGGCGACCGCCACCGAAGCACCCGTCAAAACAGCCGTTGTCAACGTCAGCAGGCGTTTGGCGGATTCCACATCCACGCCAAACGATGCCGCCGTTTCCTCACCTTGCTGCAATAGGTCGAGGTCACGCGATTGCACCATCGCCGCGACCAGGCCAAGCAATACAAACGGGGCGCACAGCCAGAAATGCGTCCAGGTGCGGGCATCGAGGCCGCCCATCATCCAAAACACAATGTCTTGCGCCATTTGCCAGTTGACGATATTCATCGAGAGCAGCAGGCTCGAAATCGCGCTCAACAGCGAACCTGCAGCCACGCCCGCGAGAAGCAACGTCGTCACGGGTGTCACGCCGCCGCGCGTCGCCATGGCATACACCAGTGCCAGCGCCAGTAAAGCGCCGATCATGGCGGACAGCGGCAGCGAGATTACCGACGTTACGCTCCAGCCAGCGACAAACGAAATCACGCCGCCGAGAACCGCACCAGCACCCGCGCCTACCAGACTCGGCTCGGCCAGCGGATTGCGAAACAGAGCCTGCATGATGACGCCCGAGGACGCAAGGCCCGCGCCCACACAAGCCGCCACCAGGACTCGCGGAATCCGAATCAGCCATACGATCACGGATTCTGCGTGCGTGACTCGAGTCGCATCCACCCAGCCGCTCGGCAATAGCTTTCCGCCCATCACGCGCAGCACGGTCGTCCAACCCAGAGACGTGCTGCCGATGGCCATTGCGAGAACCGCGCTCACGAAGAAAATGGGTAGAAGCACGGCGTAGAACAGCGGAATGCGCCTTTTCATCTGCGCGCACCGTACAGAGCATCGGCAAGTGTCGTGACGAAGCGTGCGCTGAAAGGCGACATCGGCACGACAATCTCGTTTTCCAGCACGAGAATGCGGCCATTATGCGCCGCTTTCGTCACGGCAATCGCCGGGTCCGCCAAAAGCTGCGCTAAGACAGCCTTGGTCTTGCCGCGATCCGCGCCCGCCACGATCCAATCCGGATCCCATAACGCAATCTGCTCGAAATTGACCGGCACATAGCCTTCGAGACCATGTTCGGCGGCCACGTTAATGGCGCCTACTGTTTTTAGCACGTCATGAAACAGCGTGTTCGCGCCATAACCGTGCCGGCCCGCAAGACCCAGAATGCGCGGCGCCGGTATACCTTGCGCGCGTGCTTCTTGCCCGCGTGTACGGCCATCTTCGATGCACGATTCAAATTTCGCCGCTACACTTCGAGCGCTGGCGTCTTGGCCAGTCAAGTAGCCGGTGAGCAGAATCGTCTTCTCCACTTGCGCGAGCGTGTGAAACGTGGTCTGCATGCGGTAGACGGGAACGCCCGTGCCACGCACCAGACTCGTATAATCGGCGCGCCCATCGCTCGAAACGAGTATGAGATCGGGTTCGAGACCAAGCACCCGCTCTGGATCCGTCGCGATCGCTGGACTAAATTTTTCGGCCAGCAGATATACGTTGCTATATTCACGCGCATAAGCGCTTTGGCTCACGGCGACGATCGATTCCGGCGGAACTACGGAATAGACGTAGTCGTCGATTGACCAATATTGTGAAACAATACGTCGCGCGGGGCGCGGGATACGCACCCGCAGGTTATCGCTGTCGACGGCTTCGCGCGGATACGCAAGACTGCCGATGTGAATCGCCGCGCTGCCCTCGCCCGTCGAAGCGATGGGCAACTGCAGCCCACCTGGCGGGGAAGCGTAGCGGTCCACCGCCGCCGCAAGTATTCCGACAACAACAATAAAAAGAATGGGCCGCAGTACCATGCCGCGCGGCTTACCAGGCCCGCGACCAGCGCGGTCCCGCCTTTTCGTTCAGCGCGCGCAGCGAACTGGTGACGCCGGCGCCTACTTCGAGCTTGCGCGCATAGAGCCACAAGAGATCGGAAAGCCGATTCAGATAGGCAAGTGCGTTCGGATCGACCGTGTCACCGTCTTCGCGCAGGCGTACCACCCAGCGCTCGGCACGACGGCAGACCGTACGCGCTACATCATAAGCCGCCGCCGCCCGGTCCTCGCCCGGCAGTGACCAGTCAGCCAAAACTCCTTCGATACTCTCGATCTCGTGCACCTGGTTCGTAAGCGCCTCCACCATTTCGCCAGTCACAGGCACTTGCGGCTTCTTGCTCTCGGGAGGCGTCGCCAGAGCCGAGCCGACCTGGAACAACTCCCTTTGAATGAGCTTGGTGCGAGCGCGCAGATCTTCGTCCGGGCAGAGCGAGCGCGCCAGTCCGAGCGAAGAATTCAACTCGTCTATGGCGCCGTACGTTTCAACCCTCAGGGATGCCTTGGATACGCGGATGCCGCCGGCAAGCCCGGTTTCTCCGCCATCACCGCGTTTGGTCGCGATGCTCATGGGTTCTGTCCTCCTCGAATGGACGGCAGACACCCGGTCGTGGGGAAGTGAAACGAGAGTGAGTGAAGAGTCTGTGCATTCTTCCTGTTCTCCGCAGGGAAGTCAGCCGTCGTTGTCCTCGGCAGGTCTTCTGGCTCGGAGGTGGCTATCGATCTGCCGGCCATTTCACCTTCCCCAACCAATCCGGTTGAGTGGTTAACGAAACGGCCTTCCTCTCTCACAGTGGCGGGACCGCGCCGGCTTCACACCGGACTTCCCTATTAAGCCCAAAACGGGCGCCTAAGAACATTGTGAAGGTAGCACGGAAGCCGCGAGGCGTCAATAGATGCCGGGGCCGAAACGGCGTCAGGCCACTGCGTTTACGTGCTACTCTCGCCGTATGAGCAATCGTCAGTTTGCCCTAAAAAGCAAGATTGGGGAGCTGATGACGCTCCTTGAGACGATTCAGAGCAAGGGTATCGAGAGCGTGCCCGTAAAGATCGATACGAACGAGACCCGAACGTACACGGTCGGCGGTCTGAAGGATGCACTGAACGGCTTGATGGCCGAGCTTATCTCGTCTCCTGAGTCGGTCATTCCGACTTTGGAGGAACGCTACGAGCACGACCGGGCTGATGTTTTCAGGATGGTCGGATCACTTGCTGAGATCGTAGCTTCCACGGCGACGGGCGTGGAATATAGCAGCGTGACCAGACAGATCTCGACGTTTTGAGGTGGCGCGGCCACTCATGGCCACTGGCGCCAAGACTCCGCTTGGCGCTCCTTCATGCGTCAGCGCAAGCACGACGAGCACCGCCGCGAGCACGCCGGTTATCCCGATCAGAACGGACGCCCTACTTATATCGACGCTTTCTCCCGCTGCCGCGTCGCCGCTGTCTCCCAGCCAAACATCGGTCACCAACACTCCGTTCTTCCAAATCGGCCCAATCAGCTTGCGCTGAATCGCTCCCGCTGTGGCCGCTTCGCCCCAACCCGCATTGGGCCCCGGCAGGATCGCATGCTGACGCCAACCAATAAACAACGCTTTCTTCGCCGAGCACCCGGGCACTACGATCGCGACAGCAGCCAGCAGTAGCCAGGTGATCCGCGCTGGAACAAAATTCATCACATCGTCGAGCCGCGCGCCGCACCACCCGAATTCGCGATAGCGCGGCGTCTTGTAGCCCACCATCGAATCCATAGTGCTTGCGATCTTGAAAAGCACAATCCCCGGCAAACCGGCGATCGCATACCAGAACAAGGGACTCACAAAGCCATCGCTGAGATTCTCGCTCAAGCTTTCAATCGCGGCACGCCGGCAAGCCGCCGCATCGAGCCGGCTGGTATCCCGGCCGACAAGTTGTCCGATGGCCGTCCGCGCGGCGTCCAAGTCGCCACTCCCAGCCGCCCGCTCGACCCGCCAAACATGCCGGAATAAATCGTGCAGAGCGACGAACGAATACACAAAAAATACGTGAACGAGAATCGCTGCGAGATGACTCAGGCGCTCGATTGCAAGCGTGACCCCCCACACTCCGCCAATCCACACGCAAGCCAGCAACAGAAATAAAGCGACACCTCCGGCATAGCCATCCGCTCCCATGGCCCGCAGACGCGCTTCAAAAAACGTCAGCGTGCGGCCCATCAGGCGCACCGGGTGAGCGGAATAAACGGGATCGCCGATCGCAAAATCGAGCAGCACCGCCACCGCCAGGAACCACGCGTTCGGCTTGAAAAGACCTGGGTTAAGAAGACTTAGTTCCACTTCGAAGACCAGCCGAGCGCGATCGCCTGAAGAACCAAGCGCGCCGGTTGCTCCGGATCGGCATCCACCAGCCTGAGGAGAAAGTCCGGCCACCGATCGGGCCGTGCCGCCAGATTGGCCGCGAGCAGCGCCGCTTGCTGTCGAAGAGCCTCGGATGCTGTGCTCGACGGCAAAGTGCCATAGCGTACCCGATCCAGAACACTCGCGATCGCATAAGCAGCCGCGGCGGCGAGCGGTTCGTAAAAGACTGACTTGGAATTCTTTCGCAAAAGCTCCAGGGCCGCCGGCGAGAGAAGCGGCGCGATGTCTTCAAAAAACGTACTCTCGTTCAATCCATAAGCGCCCAGCGCTTGAAACAGGCTGCGTGTATAACTCGGCTCTAAACCGTTCTGCCAGCGCAGTGCTTCGCAGGTGGCATCGCGGACCGCGATGCCGACCATCTCACCCAACTTCACATGCGGGCTCGTCGATGTAAGCGGCTTGCCACCTTCCATCGGCGCCGCGATTGCGTATTGATCCGTACCGGTGCCCGTCGCCGCGTCTTTCGAATAACGGCTGCGCACCGCCAGGCGAGTCAATGCGGCGCTCTTGGCTTCAGTCATGGTGACGGCAGCGCGAGCGAGCGCGCCGCGCGTCAGCGGACGGCTCAGGAACAGCATAGTGTTGATCGTGCCGCCGGGCGGAGGAATCTTCTCCCAGCCGCTCTCTGTCTCTCGCCATCCGGCTGTATCTCCGGCGCAAGCCGCGTTGCCGTGCACGCCCGCCGTCACCACCGCGGTCACGCGCAGGCTGCCGTCCTCTTGTTCACAAATCGCGGCATAGTTCATGTTCGCGGCCGTTCCCATGCTCCCTGTGATCCGGGCATCGAGGCCGATTTCGCGGCACACCGCATCGTGATACGCATCCAGCCCTATGCCCGTGATATAGGCCTCGCGTTCCCGATGCCCCGCGCCTTCGCAGCTTTGGTGGTTGATAATGTGCGTAAGCGATTCGATCTCGCCGCACGAAGTACTCAGCACGCGGTGCGGAACCAGCAGTTCGGCGATCAAAAAGCGGCCCGCGCGCAGCAGCCGGAATTCCGGCGTCACGCGCAGTTCCTCAGTTCTCATAGATACGCTTCGCGGCACAAGCGAGTGTACCGTACCATGCGCTGTCCCACTTGCGGACACCCGAGACCGCGGGTGGGCATTTGGATCCGTAAAACGCCAACATCGATTGGTCGGTCGACGCCACTCGCTATTCTGTTCCTCGATTGCACCGCCCCATTGACCCTATGGAAGCGCTCCGAATGGCATAAGTACGTTCTCGGCGCCGGGCATAGAGGGCCGACTTCGTCTAAGGCCTAAGGTTTTACCCTTATCTGGCCGATTCATCAAGGGAGACGTAAAAAGTGTCTGCCTTACGGAAGGGTTGCCTCGCTTTCACGGCGTTGCTCGTGGCAGCGCTATCCGCGCGCGCCAGCCTGGACCCCTCCAAGGCCCTTACCCAATACGTTCATCGCAGTTGGCAGGCCGATTCCGGTCTCCCGCAAAACTCGGTACTCGCAATCGCCCAGACCCAGGATGGCTACGTGTGGCTGGGCACCGAAGCCGGTCTGGTACGCTTCGACGGCGTTCGCTTCACTCTCTTCGACCAGCACGCCATACCCGGCCTGCATAGCAATGAGATTCGGGCGCTTCTGGTCGACCATGCCCATAATCTCTGGATCGGCACGCACGGCGGCGGGCTGGCCTGCCTGTCGCACGGCAAGTTCAAGGTCCTGAATACGCGCTCGGGCCTTTCGAGCGACTCCATTCTCACCTTATATGAGGATCGTCACGGCGCACTATGGATTGGCACCGACGGCGGCGGTCTCATCCGCCTCGAAGACGGTAAGTTCCGGACTTTTCGGAAGGCCGACGGCTTGGCCGATGACGCTGTGTTCTCGATCTCCGGAGACGATTCCGGAACTCTTTGGATCGGCACGCACGGCGGCCTAAGCCGGTATTCCGAGGGTAAATTCCTGACACTTGGGACCCAGGATGGACTCGACAGCAACTACATACGCGCGACTTACGTCGACCGGCACGGGAGCGTCTGGCTAGGCACAAATGACGGCGGGATCAACCGCCTCGGAATGGGTGCCGTGGCTCACTTTTCCCGGAAAGACGGTCTGACCGGCAGCACGGTCCTTTCCATTTACGAAGATCGTGCCGGAACCATGTGGTTTGGAACGTTGGACGGCGGCCTCGATCGCTATTCGGACGGGAAATTCACTTCACTCACTCAAAAAGAAGGCCTCTCTAGCGCCGGTGTATGGTCCATTCTCGAAGGGCGCGAGGGCGAACTCTGGGTGGGAGGCGCCGGTGGCGGGCTCGACTGTTTGAAAGATGCTCCATTCACCACCGTAGGCGCCCCCGAAGGACTCGCAGCCGACTTAGTCCTGCCCGTGTACGAGGATCGCGACGGTGCGCTATGGATGGGCTCCGATCATGGCCTCACCAGGTGGCAGGACGGGCGCATGATCCTTTACACCACCAAAGAAGGATTGCCGGACAACTTAGTCTTTTCGATCACTCAGGATAATCAGGGCACGATTTGGGCCGGCACGAGTAAAGGATTGGCCAAGCTCGAAAATGGCCGGTTCATCACTGTCGGGCTTGACAGCAATCTGCCGAACAACTTCGTGATGTGCACGTACGCGGACCGTGATGGCACCTTATGGATTGGCAACCGCGAAGGGCTCCATCATTTCGACGGCAAACGCTTCGTAACCTACAACACCCAAAACGGCCTTACTAATAACTTTGTTCTCTCGATCTATCAGGCAAACGATGGCGTCCTTTGGGTAGGCACAAACGGCGGCGGGTTGAACAAGCTCGAAAACGGAAGTTTCCGGTCTTATACGACCCGCGATGGGCTATCGAACGACATCGTATGGTCTATCCACGGCGCATCGGACGGGACGTTGTGGCTCGGCACCAACGGAGGCGGTCTGAATCGCTTCCGTGGCGGTAAGTTCACCACCTATACAACCGCGAGCGGCCTCTTCGACGATGTGGTGTTCGAAATCCTGGACGACCGTCTGGGCCAGCTATGGATGAGTTCCGACAAAGGTGTGTTCGCGGTGCGCAAGGACGACCTCGAAGCGTTCGCTGACAGACGCCTTAGAACGATCACCTCGACGGTATATGGGATCAACGAAGGCATGCGCAGCCGCGAGTGCAATGGCGGATTTCAACCCGCCGGCTGGCGAACCAAGCGTGGGCTGCTGTGCTTTCCCACCGTAAAAGGTTTGGTAATGGTAGACCCGGCGCATCTCGCCAGCCATCGCTCACCTCCACTGGTCGCGATCGAGCGCGTTCTTGTAGACCAAAAGGAGATAGAGCTAGACACGCCGGCCCCTCTCCCTCCCGGCCGCGGCAAACTTGATTTTCAATTTACCGGGCTGAGCTTTGAAGCACCGGAAAAAATCCGCTTCCGCTACATGCTAGAGGGCTTCGATAAAGAATGGACGGATGCCGGCACGCGCCGCGCGGCGTACTACACCAACATCCCGCCGGGCCACTACCACTTCCGGGTAATGGCCGCGAATCAGGACCAGGTCTGGAGTCCCACCGGCGCCAGCGTCTCACTCACGCTCGAGCCGCATTTCTACCAGACCTGGGCTTTTTTTTTGATTCTTGCCGCGATCATCGGAGCACTCGGCTATGGAGCGCACAAGCTCCACGTCCGGCATCTGCGCAGGCGCCAGTTCGAACTGATGCAATTGGTCGACGCTCGCACCTTCGCGCTCGCCGAGCGCGAGAACGAGCTGCGCCAGTCGCGTGATCAGCTCGAAATTCGCGTGCAGGAGCGCACCAAATCGCTCGAAGAGGAAGTTCGCACGCGCCGGGAAGCTGAACTGAAAGCGGAGGCCGCCAGCCGCGCCAAGAGTGATTTCCTCACCAACATGAGCCACGAGATCCGAACGCCAATCAATGGAATTCTCGGCATGACGGAAATCGCCCTGGATTCAACACTCGATCATGATCAGCGGGAATGCCTCGAAATTGTCAAGGCGTCCGCCGACTCCCTGCTTACAATCGTCAACGACATCCTCGACTTCTCAAAGATCGAAGCGCGGAAGATGAGGTTGGATCCCGTTCCGTTCAATCTTAGAACCTCTCTCGAAGAGCTGATACGGTCGCTGACTCCCTCAGCCGGCCAAAAGAAACTCTCGCTCTCGTTGCGCACCGATGAAGCCCTGCCTACCTATGTAATCGGTGACGCTATTCGTCTGCGGCAGATACTCCTGAACGTAATCGATAACGCCGTGAAGTTCACTGCCGACGGCGGTGTTGTTCTTTCGGTCGTACCCGAAGATTTGCACCCGGACCAGGCAGTGCTGCGTTTTTCGGTTACGGACACCGGCATCGGTATCTCGGAAGACAAGCAAAGGACGATTTTCGAAGCGTTCTCTCAAGCCGACAATTCCTCCACACGCCGCTATGGCGGAACTGGCTTAGGCCTTACTATCTCTTCGCAATTAGTGGCGCTAATGGGTGGCAGGATGTGGGTAGAGAGCCAGATCGGTGCAGGAAGTACATTTCACTTCACCGCGCAGCTCGAAATCGCCCATCTACCCTCGCTGGCGCGCTGAAGGCTCAGGGCAGATATCCCGCACGGCTTAGAGTGTTCGTGCAGTCGAGACGAAGCCTCAACTGTTCGATATGCCATTCAGTTACCAACAAAAATGCTACGAAAATTCACCAATACAGGTAACGGTTCGGCTAAAGGGGTATCTGTCATGTCAAAGAAGGTTCGGTTCGGCGGTCTGCTGCTTCTGGCTTGTTCGGTCACTTGGGCGCAATCGTCGAAGCTGTCGCCAGATCTCGCGGCGCTCGATCCGCATTCGACCGCGAAAGTAATTGTTCAGTGGAAAAATGCACCCGCCGTTACTACTACTACTACTACGAATCATAACGGCCTTTTGGGTTTGCTGGGATCGCTATTGTCGCTGGTAGTCAATACATTGACCTCGATCAATGCGACTGTTCTTAGCGTGCCCGCTTCGTCACTCAGCGCACTGGCTGCGGATCCAAACGTTGTATATATCTCGCCTGACCGTCCCCTGACCGGCAAGTTGGACAACAGCGCGGCAGCCATAAACGCCAGCGTTGCCTGGAGAGCAGGCTCTAACGGATCGGGCATCGGCGTTGCCGTCCTCGATAGCGGCATCAACGCGGATGTGAATTTCGGCGGGGCCTTGTTAGGGCTCGGTTCCCGTGTGGTGTACAGTCAGGATTTCGTCGGCGGCAATGGCCAGGACGCCTACGGCCATGGCCAGCATGTCGCCGGCATCATTGCCGCGAACGGAGCAAGCTCTAGCTGTCTTCAGTGCACGCGCTCGTTTATCGGCATCGCTCCTGGCGCCAATCTCTTGAATTTTCGCGTGTTGGACGGCAATGGCAACGGCAGCGATAGCAGCGTGATCGCGGCCATCGAACAGGCCATTGCATTAAAGAACAAGTACAACATCCGCGTCATCAACTTATCTCTCGGCCGCCCGGTTTTCGAAAGCTACGCTCAGGATCCGCTGTGCAAGGCCGTCGAGGCCGCCTGGAAGGCCGGCATTGTAGTGGTGGTAGCCGCGGGTAATGACGGCCGCGATAACTCCTTCGGCAACGAAGGCTACGGCACCATCATGGCGCCCGGGAATGATCCGTACGTCATTACGGTGGGCGCGATGCGCAGCATGGGCACTCCGTCCCGCACCGACGATCTGGTGGCCAGCTACAGCTCGAAAGGACCGACCCAGATCGATCACGTCGTGAAGCCCGATATTATGGCACCCGGCAACCAGGTCGTGTCGCTACTCGCGCACGGCGCGAAACTGGCGTCTGAATATCCAGCCGGCGATGTCAAAAATTCGTACTACCAGGGCAACCTTCTGTTCCTGAAGCCTACCGGCAACTCGAACAATTACTTCACCCTCAGCGGAACCAGCATGGCTACTCCGGTAGTAAGTGGCGCAGTCGCTGACTTACTCGATGCCAAGCCGAGCCTTACACCCGACCAAGTCAAGACGCTCTTGATGTCGACGGCTTATAAAACGTTCCCTACTTCCAGCATGGTGACCGATGATGGCGAAAACTACGTCAGCTACTACGACATCTTCACCATCGGGGCGGGATATCTCGACCTGAAGGCGGCCCTCGCGGCCATTAACCAGGCGCCGACGGCCGGCAACGCCATGTCGCCCATCGCCAACTACGACAGCAATAGCGGCAATGTGACGCTTAGCTACGATCCATCGTCCGTATGGGACGATCGCTCAGTTTGGGGCGCCCGCTCCGTATGGGGTGCACGCTCGGTTTGGGGAGCCTCGGTTCTCAGCAGCGACAACGACGTGATCTGGGGAGCCCGAGCGGTCTGGGGACAGGGGAGCGACTCCGACGCCGCTGAGCGTTCGGTCTGGGGAGCCCGTTCCGTCTGGGGCGCGCGTTCGGTCTGGGGCGCCGGCGGCGGCGTGGCCTCGGAAAGCATTACAGCCTTAGGCGAGCGCTAAAAAACTTCACCTAGCCCGACCCCTCCCGCGGCGCCGTCTACGGACGGCGCCGTAATGCTTTGTCTATCAACATACTAGAGATTATGCTACCCTACAGGTAGTGTCCCACTGGCGTCATCTCCAGCAACTCGAAGCCGAAAGCATCCATATCATGCGCGAGGTAGTGGCCGAATGCCAGCGCCCCGTGCTGCTTTATTCGATCGGCAAAGACTCTTCCGTTCTGTTACGGCTTGCCCAAAAGGCGTTTTATCCGGGTCCGGTCCCGTTTCCCCTTCTCCACGTAGACACCGGATATAAGTTTCGCGAGATGATCGAATTTCGGGACCGCTACACCGCCGAACTGGGCTTGAAACTAATTGTTCACACCAATCGCGCGGCCTTAGAGGAAGGAGCGAACCCGTTCGCTTGGGGTACACAGCGCTGTTGCGGTGCCCTTAAAACGACTTCTCTGCTCGACGGCTTGCGCGAGGGCGGATTTGATGCCGCCATGGGCGGAGCGCGGCGCGATGAAGAGCGTTCCCGAGCCAAGGAACGAGTCTTCTCCTTCCGCGATACACGCGGCCAATGGGATCCGCGCAACCAGCGGCCCGAGCTCTGGAATCTTTTCAATACTCGTATTCATCCCGGCGAGAGCCTGCGCGTGTTTCCTCTCTCGAACTGGACCGAGCTCGATGTCTGGCAATACATCTACGCGGAAAAAATACCCATCGTCCCTCTGTATTTCGCTAAACCTCGTCCCATGCTGGTGCGAGGCGATTCTCTGTTGCCGGTGGAGCAGCCGTTCGTGCCGCGCCTTCCTGGTGAGGAACCCCAGATGGTCATGTGCCGCATGCGCTCGCTCGGCTGCAGTCCCTGCACGGGTGCCATTCGCTCGGAAGCCGACACCGTACCCAAAATTATCGAAGAACTGATCAGTGTGCGCCGCTCCGAGCGCCAGAACCGGGTAATCGATCACGACCAGGACGGATCCATGGAGATCAAGAAGCAGGAAGGTTACTTCTGATGGCCGCTGTCGCATCGCCGGTTCAAAACACATTCGACGAATTTCTCGAGCTTGAGAGTAAAAAGGATCTGCTCCGTTTCACCACCGCCGGCAGCGTGGATGACGGTAAATCAACGCTGATCGGACGCCTGCTTTACGACTCGCGCAGCGTCTACGACGATCAGCTTGAGTCCGTGACAAAAGCTTCCGCCGGGCGAAACGCTGGAACGATCGACTTTTCGCTTTTGACCGACGGCCTGCGCGCCGAGCGCGAACAAGGCATCACAATCGACGTCGCCTACCGCTACTTCGCCACGCCCAAACGAAAGTTCATCATCGCCGACACGCCCGGTCACGAGCAATATACGCGCAACATGGTGACCGGCGCCTCCACCGCGGAGCTCGCGATCGTGTTGGTCGATGCGCGCAAAGGCGTCCTCGAACAATCGCGCCGGCACGCCTATATCGCCGGCCTGCTCGGAATCGAGCAGCTGGTAATCGCTATCAACAAAATGGACCTCGTCGGCTACGACGAGGCGGTGTTTCGCGACATTGAGACCGACTTCCAAAAAATCCTGACGCGCTTCCCCGCGATTGAATCCTATTTCGTTCCGGTCAGCGCGCTCGTGGGCGACAACATTGTCTCGCGCAGCCAAAACATGCCCTGGTTCAAGGGACAAAGCCTGCTGGAGCATCTGGAAACTGTGCGCGTCGGAGGGCGCGTGCGCGCCGCCGCATTCCGCTTCCCGGTTCAACGCGTAGTCCGCCCGAGTCACGAATTTCGCGGCTATGCCGGAACGATTGTTTCCGGAAGCGTACGGCCCGGCGATCCAGTGGTCATTTGGCCGTCCGGCCGCGAAACTACCATCGCGCGTATTGTCACCTTCGACGGCGATTTGGAGCATGCCGAAGCGGGCAAATCCGTCACGTTGACGCTCGCCGACGAAATCGATCTGAGCCGCGGCGACGTGATCGCTTCGCGCGAAGACACACCCCAGAAAACACACGCCGTCGAAGCCACCCTGGTATGGCTGAACGACAAGCCCGCCGAAGTGGGTAAACGCTACCGGCTCAAACATGCGGCGCGCCAGGATTGGGCGACGCTCAAACACATCAACCGTCGCATCAGCGTGAAAACGCTCGAAGAAGAGACCGGCCGCTCGCTCGAGCTGAACGCAATTGGCGAAGTAACCATCGAAACGGCCCGCGCTTTCGTCTTTGACAACTACGCCCAAAATCGCGCCACCGGTAGCTTTATCCTGATCGATCCCGCCACTAACGCGACCGTCGCGGCGGGCATGATCACAGCAGCTGCGGAGAGTTCCACCATCGAGCCGCTCGCCGGCGTCTCCTGGCGGCTCGAAAACGGAGCGTTGATCCTAGCATCCGAAGAAGGGCTTACCGCATCCGAAAAGAGTGCGGAGCCTTTGCAGCTTGAAGATCCCGAGGCGCTCGAAGCGCTCCGGCATCTTCTGCGGCGTTTGCGAATTCGTCCCTTCAGCGCCGACACGAGCGAATCGGATTGGGAGATTTAATTCATGATTTCCAACGTGACAGCCAGCGACGTCATCACACAAGCGCTCGAAAATAACGGCGCAGCCTGTCTGACCTGCAGTTTCCAGGCTGAAGACATGGTGGTATTGCATCTCGTCCGCGAACGCCTGCCGAATATACCCGTGCTGTTCCTCGAAACCGGCTACCACTTCGAAGAGGTCTACCGCTATCGCGATGAGATGACCTCGCGTTACGGGCTCAACCTGGTAAACGTCATGCCGGAACGGACCGTAGCCGAGCAGGAGTCTGAATTCGGCATCCTGTATCAAATGCAACCGGACCAATGCTGCAAGCTGCGCAAAGTCGGGCCGCTTTTTAAGGCGCTCGCCGGCTACGAGACCTGGTTCACCGGGCTGCGGCGGGTCCAATCGCCCACGCGCGCGAATCTGCAAGCCATCGACATATTTCCGTTGCCTTCCGGGAAAAAGCTGTTAAAAGTCAGCCCGCTCGCCGACTGGACCGACAAAGACGTTTGGACCTTCGCGCGCGAGCACGACATTCCGCTCTTGCCGCTGTATAACGCCGGCTACACGAGCATCGGTTGCGAACCATGTACGGCTCTTCCCGGCGATCCTGCCAATGCCCGTTCAGGCCGCTGGGCCGGGCGGAAGCTCGAGTGCGGCATTCATATCGCGGCCGGTAATCACCAGGAGAATTAGTTTGGAGATCGCTCTCGGATTCGCGATCGCGCTCGCCATTTCGCTGACCGGTGTCGGCGCCGGCACGATGACGACTCCACTGCTCATCCTGCTGCTCGGAGTCTCTCCCCCAACTGCCGTGGGAACCGCCCTGGCTTTTGGAGCGATTGTGAAAGTTGCATCCGTGCCCGTCTACGCGATGCGCCGCCAAGTCAATATGCGAGTACTCGGATGGCTGCTCGTAGGCGGCATTCCAGGCGTTTTGGCTGGCTCGCTGGCTCTCGATCGTCTCAAACGCGGACCGCATCAGGGCGCGCTCTTTGCAGCGTTAGGCTGCCTGATCGCTGCCACCGCCGTCTATCGCCTGTATCGTGTTTTTAAACCTGCGCCAACCCGTTCGGATCGGGATCGAGTCCGCTTGCTGCCCTGGTTCGCGTTGCCCATCGGCGCCGAAGTAGGTTTCTCTTCCGCTGGAGCCGGAGCGCTTGGTTCTCTCTTGTTGCTCAGCATGACCTCACTGACCGCGGCCGAGGTCATCGGCACCGATCTTTGCTTCGGTCTAGGTCTTGCCGCCACTGGAAGCATCATTCAAGTCGGCGCCGGAAATTACGATAGCGCGCTGCTGCTGAAGCTCGTGATAGGCGGCTTGGCTGGCGCATTTACCGGATCGGCTCTTGCCGGACGTATTGCCCAGAAACCTCTGCGCGTAGCGTTGCTAGTAGTGCTGATCGTACTCGGCTGCCGCCTCGCGCTGCACCCCTAGCTAATTTCACTACGCGCCGGCGCGCTGCTCTGCGCTCCTAACCGTGTTACCGAGACAGCCGCCGCTTTTACCGCAAAGCGGCAAGCCCCCTCTAGCCCGGCGCCTTCGCTGAGCGCTACCGCCAATGCCGCGTTGAACACATCACCAGCCGCCGTCGTATCGACTGCACTCACGGCGACGGCCGGAATGCAAATGGACTTGCCGCCACTCCGCAACTCGCATCCCCGGTCCCCCAATTTATAAATGATCGTCCGTGCCGCGTCGAGTGAACCCTTTAGCATCGCGGCTTCGGTTTCGTTCGGCGTTAGCACGTCAACCAATTCGAGCAGCTCCCGCGGCAATCCTGCAGACGGTGCGGGAGCCGGATCAAGAACAACGAGCGCGCTTCGTTGCTTCGCAAAACGCGCCCCGGCAATCACAGTTTCTAACGGTGTTTCAAGCTGCAGCAATACAACTGCACAGCCATCGAAAACGTTCTCATCGGCCGCAATATCGCCCGGAAGAAGCAAGTGATTCGCGCCAGGCACTACCACGATAGAATTTTCACCGCGCTCGGAGACGTAAATCAACGCCACGCCGCTCGCTCCCGGCACCGCCCGGACGCTTTCGACCGTGCAGCCCACGCTCACCAAATTCTCGCGCATCTGCTGCCCGAACGCATCCTCGCCAACCCGGCCGAGCATCGCTACCGAGCCGCCCAGTTTGGCCGCCGCATACGCCTGGTTGGCGCCCTTCCCGCCGGGCGTGGTCAGAAACTTACTCCCGATTATCGTCTCGCCGGCCACGGGAATCCGCGGTGCAACCGCCACCACGTCCATGTTCAAACTGCCAACGACAACGATCTTGGCCATGCCGCTACGGTCGCTTCATCCACTTCTCGTACTCGCGCGTATGCCGCGATTCGAGACTCACTTCCCTGCCGGCGACGAACATCTGCCGGATATTCGTCCTCGCCTCCAGCGGATCGCCATCCGTGAGAATCAAATCGCCGAACTTGCCCTTTTCGATAGAACCCAGCCGGTCGCCCACGCCGAGTATCTCCGCGCTATTGATAGTCAGAGCTTTGAGCGCCTCGTCCCGCGGCAAGCCAAAAGCAGCGGATTGCGCCGCTTCGAAACCAACATTTCGCGCAAACTGCACATCAAAGGTGCCGAAACAGACCTTCACGCCGGCACGATAGAACTGTGCCGCCAGAGTATAGGGGGCATCATAGGGATCGTCATCTCGCATAGGCAATTGGAACGCGCGGCCCAAAATCACGGGAATGTGCCGCTCTTTCAGCAGCGGTCCAGTACCGCCAATCTCTCGCGGGTCCGCGATGATAATCTTTACTTTCTCTTTGTCCGCGAACGCCACGGCATCCCGGATCGAGCGTTCACGCTCCGCCCGAATCGCAATCGGTTGTAGCCCTTCAAGCACCGGAATCATGGCTTCCAGCCGAAGATCGCGCCGGAAGTCTGGCCCGCGCGCCGCCATCGCTTTCTGATAGCGCCGCGCTTGTTCAAAAAATTCGCTCAACTCGCGTAACCGTTCCGTGTATTGCCGCAGCGCGTCCTTATAGGGCCGGGGAGGTGCACCCTCTTGCCGTGGCCCGGTTTCGATTTCCGGAAACAGCAAGTCCATGACCGCGCCCGGCTTCACTGCCATTTCTTCCCAGGTCCATCCGTCAAGGTGCATCAGCGCGCCCTGTCCTGTGATCAGAATTCCGCCTGTCGCGGCGCGCCTGCCGCCGCTTCCCGGCAAGCTGACCACACTCGTAATACCCGCCGCGCGTGTCACTTCGATATGTTCGCTCGATGGATTAAACGCCGACGCCGCGCGCAGCTCCGGATTGAATAAGCCCAACTCGTCGAGGTCGACCGTATCCCGCAACGCCTGGATCTCTGCCAAACCGACATTTGTCGCGGCATTGATCAACCCCGGATACAAATGCAGGCCGCGCGCATCAATCGTTCGAATCGCCGCGCGTGGAACCAGCTTCGGCCCGATTTCGGCGATCCGCCCATCGAGAATCAGCACTGAGCTGTTCTGAATTTCGGGACCCGTAACCGGGTGGACTGTAGCATTGCGAATCAAAACGGAATTAGAGTCGGTAGCCAGCGCCGCCGCGCACCACAGACAACCGAAAGCTGCCAGCAAACAGGATCGGGTCATCGCCCTGTGGGCAGGCGTGGGATGCCGCTGTCCTTATCTTCAAGCGCCCTCTTCTTCCGTTCGAAATCCGGCCGCGTCTCCAGGTCCTTGTCCCGATCGAAGTACTCATGTCCATCGATCCAAACTCGCAATGCTTTCGAATAGTTCGAGAGCGGATGGCCGTCGAATAACGCCAGATCGGCCGACTTCCCCACTTCTATCGATCCGACCTTATCGTCGATACCAAGCTGCTTCGCCGGATTAATCGTCACCAGCGCCAGCGCCTCCGTCTCGTTCAACCCGCCATACCGCATGCTCTTGGCGGCTTCCAGATTCAAATGCCGCTGCAGTTCATCGGAATCGGAATTGACAGAAACCAGCACACCCTTGCGCGTCAGAATGGCTACGTTATACGGCGTCGCGTCGAAAGCCTCAATTTTGTACGACCACCAGTCGCTGAAAGTGGAAACACTCGCACCATGCTCGGCGATCTCACGCGCCACCTTGTAAGCCTCGAGCGCATGCTGCAGCGTGCGAATCTTGAAGCCCATCTCGTCGGCAACCCGCAGCAGCATCAAAATCTCGTCGGATCGGTAGCAGTGCGCATGCACATAACGCTTACCTTCCAAAACTTCAACCAGGGGCTCCAACCGTAAATCTTTTCGCGGTGGAAGCGGATGTTCCCCGCGAGCCACCCGCAGACGGTAGGCCTGCCCGTCTTCTTGATAATTCTTGGCTTCGATAAAACTTTCGCGAATAACGTCCTCAACGCCCATCCGGGTACCCGGGTAACGGCGCTCAGCCGGGCGCCCCGGCGGCAGCACCGACGGCGGCGTATATCCTTGCCGCTTTGGATTTTCGCCAAGCGCGAATTTGATGCCAGGTTTGGCGCCCGCAAATAACATTTCCTGCGCTGTCTTTCCCCAGCGCAGCTTGATGACCACAGTCTGGCCTCCGATAGCGTTCGCACTCCCGTGAAGCACGTTCGATATTGTCAACCCACCGGCAAGCGCCCGATAAATGTTGATATCCGTCGGATCGATAACGTCCTCGATGCTCACCATCGATGAATCCGAAACCGTGCCTTCGTTGACACCGCCTTCAATCGCTGTGTGCGAGTGACAATCGATTATTCCTGGCATCAGAAACTTTCCTGACGCATCGACGACAATGGCGCCCGCCGGCGCACTCAGGTTCTGGCCGACGGCCGCAATCTTCCCGTCTTCCACCAGCACGCTTCCATCCTGAATCGTGCCTTTCGTCACGGTAAGCACCGTTGCATTGCGGATGAGCAACGCCTCCGCCGCGCCAAGCTGGGCGGTCGCCGCCGCCAGCAGCACAGCCAGACACACCCGCCACATCACTCGTGCACCTCTTTGGGTGGTTCGAACTTGCGCCCGGCCACGAACACGTATTCAATCGTGCTCTTCTCTTCGAACACATCACCTTTCGTGATCACAAGATTTGCGATCTTGCCCCGCTCGATGCTTCCCAGGCGATCGGAGACGCCATATATTTCCGCCGCATTCCGAGTCAAAGCCCGAATCGCATCGGCCTTCAACAATCCGGCGTCAATAGCCTTTTTCACGGCTTGCCGGAGGCCCGCCGTGGTATCGATTCCATCCGAGTAGAAGCCGAATTTCATGCCCGCTTTCACCAATAACCCTGGGACGGTGGGCGCCTGTTCGCGTATGAGCAGCTCCCTATAATTCGCCACATCGTTCGGCCCCGCGTCTTTCGGTTTCTCCGGCCATTTGAGGCTGACCAGGAGCGGCACATGAGTTTGCTTCAAGGTATCTATCCGCCGATACGCCTCATGCAAACCATACAGGACAACCGGTGTTTTCAGTTCCGGCGCGAAGTTCAGCATCCGGTCGATTTGCTGCGCCTCCTCCGCCGGCAAGAGCACTCGCGGAGACTCCGCGAGTCCTTCGAGTACATGATCGTATTCGGGCCGGTGTATCTCCTTAGCCTGCTTGTAATGGTCGAGGTCGAGATAGAGCTGCCGGATATACGCAATGTTGCCCATTAAAGAAGCAGGGTAGCCGCTGCGCGCGGGTCCTCTTGTAATTCGAAACGTCACTTGTTGCCCGATCGGCTGGGCGATCACCATGTCGTGTGCGTTCCCGCTTCCTAGCGAAATCATCGCTCCAAGCCCTTCGAAAATTCCCCGATTCGGGAAGGTGGCAGCAGCGGTGAAACCGGCTCCCCGCGCCGCTTCCAGACGATGGTCGGACGGGTTGAGCATATCCGCCGCACGCTCAAAAGAATATGTCTGCGGCCGGTCTTCCGGTCCCTGTGCGCGGACCGCCGGCACCGCGGGAGGACTATCCGGTGCCAATCCCCATTGGCTGAGTCCGTCGATAAAACCGGGGTAGATGGTCAGCCCTGCACCTTCGATCACCCAGGCGTCCCGTGGAATGGCGAGACCCGTTCCCACATCCTGAATAAGGCCGTCGCGCAACAGCACCGTCGCCTTCGGTAGATCTTCGCCAGCGACCGTTACAACTCTTGCATCCCTTATTGCAATGGCGGACGGAACCTCCGCGCGCAGGCTGGCGCAGGCGGCCAGTAATGTCACGACGGCCGCGCATCGCGAGCGCCGCGCGCCGAAACGGACGCGTCTCATTGGGAATTGCTATTTTCCCACATCTGCGCGCCGTATGCGCTGTGTTACGAAATTCAATCCGTTTCGGGCCGCGGAGGATTCGCCCAGTGACCCGATTCGTCCCGGCCGCTCACGATTACGCCCTTCGCATTCCAGCCCAGGCCAGCCCTCACAACTGTCGGGCAATACCGCAGCGTCAAGCCGCAGCGTCGCCTCTTCGATTGGTTCGCTTCCGAACCATGCAATAGCAAGTCGCTGTGAATCGAAATCTCGCCGGCTTTCAGCTCTACATTGATCGGCTCTCCCAGGCTCTCGACGCCGGCCACAGTTTGATTCAGAACGTTCCCCTCGTCGTTCTCACTGAGCGTGTATGTCAAATGGCCCAGGTGGTGTGAGCCGGGAATATAGCGCATGCAGGCATTTTCGACGCTCGCATCGTCGATCGCCAGCCAAGCCGTCACGGCCATCGACGGCGTCAGCGGCCAATAGCTGGAATCCTGATGCCAGGAGACCCGCTTGCCGTCTCCAGGCATTTTGCAAAAGAAATGCGAACCCCAGGCCACTACGTTCTCGCCAAGCAGGTCTTTGATTCGACTCACAACGCGCGGGTCCGCCAGAATATCGTAGACGCGTCCGTGGCCCAGGTGCGCCGTGCTGATGGAATAACTATCGCCGCCCGCGGCCAGCGTCTTCGCCAGGAGGTCGTCAAAGTAACGCCGTATATTTGCTATCTCTTCTGTATCGAAAATCCGAAGGCCGGCCAAGTATCCATCGCGATTAAACGCTTCGATCTGCTCCGGCGTCAGCACCTTGGGGCGAGTCGTTGTCGAGGGATGGAAGCGTAGGTCGCGTTCCAGCTTGCTCAGATCTTCGGTGGTCGGAATAAAACTCGGCGTCGCTGGGGAATTCATAGGCTGGATGCTCTCAGTTTATCGCTCCAGCGTCTCGGTAAAATTTGACCAGCCATGACAGGATCTCGCCCAGATCCGCGTGATCCTTACCTTCGCCTTCACGCGGTGAACGTGTACGTTCGGAACCAGGAGCGAAGCCTGCGCTTTTATCTGGATCAGCTTGGGTTCGACCTCGCCTTCGATGGCCGCCTTCAATCCGGCGAACGCTGGGTGGCCGTGTCTCCGCCCGACGGTGGCACGGTACTTGCGCTGATCGCGCCCGGTCCGAATTCGAAAGAGTTCAAGCTCATCGGCCGCGCCACCCAGGTCGTGTTCGTCACTGATAACGTCGCGGCCAAATTTCGCGAATGGAGCCAGCGCGGAGTTCGCTTTCGTCATACGCCACGGCTCAGGCGCATCCTGTATGACTCGCGAACCGTTCCCGCGATGTCGCAAGGGGAACCGGCACCCGTCTGGGGCGGTGTCTTTACCCGCTTCGAAGATCTCGACCGGAACTCGTTTTCGCTCGTGAGCTTCGATGCAGTGAGCCATGCCGTAGAAGCTCAGCGCCGCGCGGTCGCCGAAAAACTTGAATTGGAACGCCGCGCCGCGCAGGAGCTCGAAATCGCCAAACAAGTCCAGGCCCGGCTCTTTCCCCAGACCCTGCCTGCCAGCGCCACACTAGAATACGCGGGACTTTGCATCCAGGCGCGCCAGGTTGGCGGCGACTATTACGATTTTTTGAATCTGGGACAAGAGCGGGTCGGACTCGTCGTCGGCGATATCGCCGGTAAAGGCATAGCCGCTGCGCTCCTGATGGCCAATCTCCAGGCGAACCTGCGCAGCCAGTGCGCCATCGCCCTGGATCAGCCGCAACAGTTTCTCCAATCCGTAAACAGGCTCTTCTATGAGAACACCGCCGATGGTGCTTATGCCACGCTCTTCTTTGCCGAGTACGACGACAGAGTCCGGCGTTTGCGCTACGCTAACTGTGGGCATCTCTGCGCGCTCCTCTTCCGGAAAGACAACACCCTCGAACGCCTCGAGTCCACCTGTTCCGTTCTGGGCCTCTTCAGGGAATGGGATTGCGCGATAAGCGAATGCGAACTGTTTCCAGGAGACACTCTCGCCCTCTATACCGATGGCGTTACGGAATGCTTTAACGATGCGGATGAGGAATTCGGAGAACAGCGCTTGGTCGACGCAGTACGCCGCCGCCCTGGGCTATCTCCACGCGCGCTGCTCGATTCCGTTCTCGACGAGGTGCAACGGTTTGGCTCACGAGAACAGCACGATGACATTACGCTGATCGTCGCGCAATGCAAAGACTAGACCGGTTTTGTAGGGCGGTTCAGCGTGGCGGCACGCGACAAATCGGTTGCCGCGAGTTTCAATTGCTGGCACTAGCAACGCCGGTCTTTTTGTACTCCTTGATTGGGACGTGCTGCGCCTTCATCACTTCCAGTAGAGCTTCCACCGTGGGGGGCGAAGGTTTATAGTTGCCGAAGCGGTAGCCCTGCGCGATCGTCAATGGCGTCCATCCGTGTTTATTCGGCTGATTCCATACCTCGGGATTGGCGCCGTGGCTTGCCAGATAGCGCACAGCTTCGCCCACGTTCTTATATGCGGCTCCGTGCATAGCGGTCTCACCGTTCTTGTCGACTGCATTCGGATCGTTGCCAAGTTCGATAGCTACAGCAATCGCTTGCACTACCTCGCTATCGGTCCCTGCATCTTCGCCCGGCGACCGCGTCCCCAGCCCCGCCGCAACGATCAGCGGAGTCGCCCCATCGGCGGTGGGAATCTTCGGATCAGCCCCCAACGACGCAAGGAGGCGCATCAACTCGGCATCGGCGGTAAGCGCTGCCAGGCAGAACGGAGTCGCGCCAACGTCGTTGAGGCTCGTTAAGCCGAAGGCGATCTTCTTCGTCATCCGCGCGTTGATGTTCGCCCCTTTCGCGACCAGCTTCCTGATCAATTCCAGACTAGTCATGTTGCCCGATCCATCGGGCGCCGGATCGTTGTCGCCGCCACTCGGCTTGCGGACCGAAGGGATCACGTGCAGTACCGTGTATCCGGGACCGGTGGCGTTCGGATCGGCGCCGGAATCAAGCAGCATCGATGCAAGTTCGTAGTGCGCGTTTTCTACTGCAATGTGCAGTGCGCTCTGCCCAGGACGCCCCGGCTTCGGCCCCCCCGCGCGGCCGCCCGGCGGAATCTGCAGGGTCTCGTTCACGTCTGCGCCCGACTCCAGCAGCAACCGGACCATCTCCATCTTGCCTTCACGGACCGCCAGCAGCAGCGGTGTCATTCCGGAATTGAGGCGAATTTTGAAATTCGCTCCGGCCTTGATCAGCTCCCGCGCAGCCTCGACATTGCCTTCCGTTGCGGCCCAAACGATCGCGGTCTGCCCGCGCACTTCCTTCGCGTCAACCAGCGCACCTTTCGCGAGTAAGGCGCGCACCGCGGCGGCTTTTCCGGTCCGCGACGCCGTCATGATTGGCGTTTCGCCTCCGGGTAACGCCTGGTTCGCATCGGCGCCGTGTTCGAGCAGCAATTCGACCATTCGCCCGTCGCCGTTGATGCAGGCCTGCGCAAGAACCGTCATCCCGTAGCGGTTCACCGCGCCCGGCTTCGCGCCGGCGTCGAGCAGCTTTGTCGCCAATTCGAGATCGTCGACGTGCGCGGCCCAATGGAGCGCGGTGGTGCCGTCGACCTGCGACGTGTTGACATCTTTGTGCGCGGCAATCAGCGATTCGACGGCGGCGCGATCGTCCTTCTTCGCGGCGTCGGCGACAACGGTGTCGGCGGCGCACACGAGCGCGCTAAAGGCCATCAGCGAGACGGCCAGGTGCGAAAAAACCACAAGGCGCATCAGAGCGCGGCCGGCTCCTCGAGTTCGATCAGCCTGCCGGTGCTGTCGGCAAAAGAATCAAGCCGTACACCGACGCGATCGAGCAGCGTCAGATGCAGGTTCGCCATCGGTGTAATTTCGCGATATTTTACATAGCGCCCGCCCGCCTTCGGCTTCCCGCCCGCCACCACGATCGGCAAGTTGGTGTGGTCGTGTTTGTCCGCATCGCACATGCCGCTGCCGTATAACAAAACGGAGTGGTCGAGCAGGTTGCCGTCACCATCGGGAGTCGCCTTCAATTTCTCCAGGTAATAGGCGAACAGGCCCATGTGGAATTTATTGATCTCCGCGCACTTTGCCAACATGGTCGGATTGCCGCCGTTGTGCGTCAGCGGATGGTGCCCTTCGCTGATGCCGATATCCGTATAGGCGCGATTGCTTGTCTCGCGGGCGAGTTGGAATACAATCACACGCGTCAAATCGGCCTGCCATGCAAGAATCTGGAGGTCGATCATGAGCTTTGCATGGTCGGTATATTTGGCGGGCACGCCGACGGGCCGGTCGAGATCGGGCAGGTGCGAATCGGCGGTCGAGGCTTCCGCCTTCTGAATGCGCCGCTCGACCTCCCGCACCGAATCGAGATACTCACTCACCTTGCTGCGGTCGCTCGCGCCGAGCTTGCGCTGTAGCCGCGCGATATCGGACTGCATCCAGTCGAGCAGACTGGCGTTCTTCCGCATCTCCGCCAATCGGTCGGCTGAGCTGCCGCCATCGCCGAACAGCCGCTCGAACACTTTACGCGGATGCGCTTCGGAAGGCAGCGGCGTTGTCGGCGAAGACCAGGAAAGGTCGTTCTGGTAGACGCAGGCGTAGCCGTTGTCGCACTGGCCAACCATTGACACCAGGTCCATCGATAGCTCGAGTGACGGCAGTCGCGTCTCTTTGCCGATCTGCTGCGCAGCTAATTGGTCGACCGTGGTGCCCAGGTAATAGTCGCTGCTTTCGGTCCACTTGGCCTTCGCGGCGCTAAGATACCCCGCATTCGACGTAGCGTGTGTGCCGGGGTACGCATTCTTCAGTTCGAGGTTATCGACCACGGTGCAGTACTCGCGAACGTTCGCTAGCGGCGAAAGCGTTGGCGACAACGCCGTGAGATCCTTTCCCGGCAGGTTCCACATCGGCCGGTGAGCGCCCATGGGCACATAGAGGTAGCCCAACCGGCGCGCCGGAGAGGCGAGCGCGGTTCCAGCCGGCGTCATGGCATCCAGCAATGGAAGCGCCAGCGTAGCTCCCAATCCGCGAAGAAACGTGCGGCGCGGCAAAGCTTTTCGGGTCACGATCATTGTGTTCTCCTCATCTGAAATGGCGTACTGTCGACGATACCCAAAACCAGAGACGAAAAATGGTAACCACCTTCGCAGTTGTCTCGAACTATCTTACGGACGGCCGGAGCGTCGGCGTAGGTTACGCCGCGGCCCAACGAATACGTCATCAACTTTTCCGTCATCGTGCTGACGAATGCTTCGGGACGGCTCATCAGCGCCTTCTGCAATCCCTCGACACCGGTGAACGTACTGCCGTCGGGCAAGCCGCCGGAGGCATCGATGAGACGACCGGCCTCTCGCGTGCGCCAGCGGCCTATGGCATCATAATTTTCCATTGAGAATCCCGGCGGGTCCATCAGCTTATGGCAACCCGCGCAGGCCGGGTTTGCTCGGTGTTGCGCCATCCGCTCGCGCATGGAGACAGGGTTCTCGACGCCATGGACATCCGGGAGCTTCGGGACGCCGCTGGGCGGCGGAGGTGGCGCAACGCCCATCAAATTTCCTAGGATCCATTTGCCGCGGATCACGGGCGAGGTGCGGTCGGCATACGATGTGACGGTCAGAATGCTACCCTGCCGCAGCAGCCCACCACGATGCGAATTCTCGTCCAGGTCCACCCGGCGGAAGCGTGCACCATAGACGTTTGGAATTCCGTAGTGCTTGGCCAACCGCTCGTTGAGGTAGGTATACCTCGCGCTCATCAAGTCGAGCACGCTGCGGTCCTGTTCGAAAACGTCGCCGACGAACAGTTCAGTCTCCCGGCGGAACGCCTGCCGCAGATTGTCGTCGAAGCCGGCGAAGATCCGCATGTCGGGATTAGCCGAGTCAAGGTTGCGCAGGTACAGCCACTGGTCCGCGAAGTTCGTTATCAGCGTGCGCGACCGCTCGTCGGCGAGCATGCGGCGGACCTGTTTTTCGAGCATGCCGGGTTCGCTCAGCTTGTTCTTGATTGCGACATTGAGCAATTCGTCATCCGGAATGCTACTCCACAGGAAGAAGGAGAGGCGCGATGCCAATTCCACGTCGCTAATTTTGTACGAAGTCTCCGGCGCGACGCCATTCGGGTCCTGCTCGATGCGGAACAGGAATTCCGGACTTACCAGCACAGCGCGAAGGCCCATATCGATCCCTTCGTCGAACGATCCACCGGCGCGCGCCTGCTTGTAGAACTTCAGCGGCGCCTGCAAGTCTTTGTCGGTCACTGCCCGCCGGTACGCCCGCCGGGTAAGCGTGGCGAAGATCTTCCTGGCGCAGGGCTCTTCCTCGCTGGGTCGGGTAGGTGTGCAAACCAGGATACGGCGGCGGCTCGGCGTGTCGCCGGGTCCTGTCGCATCATATGGACCGGCGATCGAGATCGAGTAAATGGCCGGCGTTATCCGGGGATGGCGGTCCATATTGAAATGGGCCATATACGGCTGCCGCCCGCTTTCGAGCACCGACGACGACTCCTTTGGTAGCGTGGCTGAGACCATGTGCGGGCCGGCCTTCACCCCGAGGCGGAAGCTGAGGTCCTTATCGACACCGGAATGGTCGTTGCTTGCCGGCCGCCGTACAGTCACCAGGCGAACCCGGTCGCCGTCGAGCGTCACCTCGACCTCGTTGCTGCCGGCAATACCTTCGACGTGTTCATTGCGGTCGCGCTGCAAGCGAACGGTGATGTCGTAATCGGCATCTTGGGGGAAGGTGTATTTCATAATCATGCCGCCGTGCGTGCCGAGCGGCTGATCTTCGAACTGCTGCTCCTGCGTCAAATCGGGTCGTAGCGTCTCGAAATCGCCGCTGGGCGACTTACCGACAACGCCGAGCGCCAGACTGCTGATGCGCTGCGCAGCTTGCAGGTAGCTTTCGAGCAGCGTGGGCGACAGGTTCCCGACGGTGACATTATCGAAGCCATAGCCGGCGTCGTCAGCGGGCAGCATTGATGTGACGTCGACATCGAGGGCCAGCAAATCGCGGACAGCGTTGTGATATTCGGTGCGGTTCAGGCGCCGGAAGGTATCGGTACGTCCGGGGTTCGGATGCGCAGCCGCCGCAGCGTCGAGTTGAGCGGCCAGCGATCCGACCACCGCGTCGTAGGTTTTCTCATCGGGTCGGGGAAGTCCTATCGGCGGCATGTGGCGGACGCGCAGTTTGCGGACGACCTTCTCCCACTCCTCCGAATGCTGCGCTACAGGAGCCGTGACAATGGAGTCGAGCAGGAGATTGCCCGCTTTCACCTTGCTGTTGTGGCATCCGATGCAATAGCGTTTGACGACTGTCGAGACCGAACTATCGGGTGGGGATTGCGAGCGGGCGACACGAACGATCGCCTCCGGCAGACATAGCATGGCAATAGCCACAGCTAAACGAATCGCGCACTGGCTCAAATAGTGCCCTCCAGAGAGCTAACATCTAGCAGTATAGTGCGGGCGGGGCGAGGTTTCCGGCGCTTTAGGGGCAAGCCAACCGTACGGCACCTAACAAGTGGCCGCCGGAACGAAGTGGGTCGTCTCCACGAAAATCCGCCTCGGCAGATCTCTTTCTAGGCCGACCGTGGCGACGCCACGCTTGCTTGCAAGGCCACCATATGAACGAAATGCAGCTTCTTGACCGCGTCCAGCGAAAGAACAAATGGATAGAAATCAGGTTGTCCCATGCTGCCGCACAGCTCATTCATCACGGCCGTCATCCTGAGCCACGCGTTCAGGAACGACACAAAGCGTTCAACGTCGGGCGACTCTGGGTCGTAGAGAGCTTCCGTTCCAAAACGGCCGAACGGGAGCGAAATGCTGTTGGGTCTAAGACCAAAGCTCATCGCCGTCGCCAGGGTGTCGACTATGTGCATGTAGTGAGCCCATGTTTCCGCCCAGTCCTCCCAAGGGTGAACACTCGCATAAGCGCTCACATAATGCTGTCGCCAGTCTGCGGGCGGACCTTCACGATAATTCCTCCGCAGTGCGGCTTGATAGTCCGCACGCTCATCGCCGAACACAGACCTGTACTCGTCGAGCCAAGGTGTTCCCTCGATGAATACGTTCCAGTAGTAGTGCCCGATTTCGTGCCGCAGGTGACCAAGGACCGTTCGATACGGTTCATTCAGCGAGGTGCGTGCTTGCTCGCGCTTCACATCGTCGGCCTCTTCCACATTTACGGTGATGATCCCGCGCGCATGTCCGGTCAGCACTCGCGGGCCCTCGGGCGGCGACTCCAAAAAATCGAACGCCAAGCCTTGCTCCGGATCTTCCATGCGCGACTTGACTGGAAAGCCCAAGACTGATCAATGCCGAGAGCACCCGCCGCTTTGCATTCTCCAGACGCTGCCAATAAAGCTCGTTTTCGGTTTTCTCTAAGTTCGGAATCTTCCTGGTCAGCCGACATGAGACGCACTGAACCTGATCGTCTTCAGCCTGCACAAGCCAGTTGCACGCTGCAGCGCTGGTCAGGTTAACGCAACGCCTGTACGATGCTTGGCCCGACTGTGAATCGTCTCCTGAAGTCAACGTCCACAACCATTCGTTTACTGCGGGCGCAAGGGCGAACACTGCTCCGCGCTGCGGTTCGTAACCGAGTGGTGTATTGCACTTTAAACAATAATTGTCGGCGAAAAACACGACGCGACCGCAACGGCACGTGTAAGCACGGCGAAGCCAGAGCAACTTGCTGGAAGACTCGGCCGCATCCTCTTCCGCTTCCGCGCGATCACCTGAAGTGGGCATACATTAGATTGAGTCTAGAACGCGAGAAATGTAGAATTTCCTAGTAACGGAATTAGTACACTCAGGTGCACAGTCTGCCGCTAAATTTCTAGTTTTGCGCGAGATCGACGATATTGTCAGGCAGTTTTGCAACGCGACAAGTTGGTCTCAAAAGCTGTTAGACTTTTCTGGCCGGGCATCCCTCGGTGGGAACGTGAAATTTACCTACGATAGTTGCGCGCCATTCTGGACGAAAGCTTGCAGGCAGTACCTCCGACTCGGATGGTCAATATCCGCTCTGCTTTGTTCCTTTTCGCTTTGCGCACACGAATTGCCGGCAGGTACGACGTTGGAGGTGCGCTTGTCAACGCCAACAGGTTCTCGCATTTCCCACACTGGCGATCAAGTAGAAGGCAGCACCATTGCACCTGTCGGTTTTCGCGGGCAGATCCTCGTTCCGCAAGCATCGCAAGTCTTCGGATCCATAAAAACCGCGCAACAGTTCGGCCTAGGCTTCAAACAATTAACTGCCAGCATTCATTACCAATTCCATACGGTTCGATTGGCAAACGGGGAGACAATCCCCATCCAGACTGAAGTTCTCGAAGTAGAAACCGCGAAAGAGCGCGTCGATGTGGACGGGACCGTACGTGGCATTCACCCTGTGGCAAGCCTGTCCTCGAGTTTGTCCCTGGTCACGGCTCCCATGTTGTTTGTAGTGCCACCAGTAGGGGTGCTGGTCTGGGGCATCAAATCCCTCATCGCGCCATCCCCAAATCCGGAGATCTACTTTCCTGCGGGTACTGAGCTGCTTCTCCGATTAACTGCCCCTGTTGAGGTTCGCTCAAGTGCAGAAAGGCCGGCTGGCGTAAAGTCACTTTCGCCGGAGGAATTAGGCAAAGTTGAGGAACTGCTGAACGGTTCAGAGCAACGGGCACGAATGGGAAATCATCCGTCTGACTTCGTGAACGTTCTGTTTCTAGGCAGCCGTGAGGACATGGACCGAGCGTTTCATGCCGCGGGTTGGGTTCAGGCTGAACGAAAGTCGCCGATGTCACTGTATTGGATGTATCACGCCCTTACTAGGCGGAATGGTTACAAGAGGGCCCCGATGAATACGCTAACGCTAAACGGAGTATCTTCCGATTTCGTTTATCAGAAGAGCCTCGACACTGTTCAAAAGCGTCATCACGTACGGTTGTGGAAAGGACCTAATACAGCGGACGTCTGGCTGGGAGCTGCGGCTGAAGATATCGGCTTTCGGTTTAAGCTGACGCACTGGACGCATTCCACTGCTCCGAATATTGACAACGAAAGAGGAAAGGTAGTAAACGATCTAGCTTTCACCGGTTGCCTAGACGCTGTTGAGCTGGTGTCCCGCCAATCCCCCCACCTGCTGCAAGACCCGAAGGGTAAACAATTTATTTTGACGGACACTGATGTTGCAGTGGTCCGATTAGAGGCTTGCAACAACCCGAGGATCATGCAGGGTGTCGACCCGGCATCGGGTCGTGATCAGCCCAGTCGATTCTCAAGTGGTTTTGGATCATTGCGCAATGATTTACGCCATAATATTCTTTTCACGACATACAACACACTAAAGCTTGTGACGAAACGTCAAGCATTAAAACCGCTTAGAAAGACCCCGAGCATTGACTCGAATCCGCCCGGATTGGATTGGCTAAGCTCGCTGCCGGCGGGAAAGGCAACGTCGTTCCTCAGCACGTCGGCGGAGCCTCCTACGGTTCCGATCCAATGAACATCGATCTGCAGCAAACGGCACACCCCATCTCTGTTCGTCGAGCCTGCGTAGAAGGGCAATGCTAGAGATAAACGACGGTGCCAGCGGCTGGAAGTAGTAGACTCGCGTGGGATCACCCGTGACGGCAAAGTGACAATCCAACAGGATCGGCTGCCCATGTCGGATAACTCGATACGTCGCGACAACTCGTGTTGTCGGTTGTCGCTCGTTCTCAAAACTATCCGGCCTCAAAGGCCATTCAGATAAGCTATCAAGGCGTCCTTGTCATCTTGCGATAAGCCCGTGCCGAACAATCGGTCGTAGTGATCGACTACGGCCTGCAAAGTCGCGAAACGGCCGTCATGATAGAAGCCGCCCTTCTTGTGAGTGAATAGACCCCTGAGCGGTGATGTCCGATACATTTTCGTAGGCGATCGGCTGGACTGAAAATCATCGATCCCGATCTCTTCGGGTGTGTGCATGTTGTATCCAGGTTCGGTGAAAAGAGGAGGAACATGGCATCTTGCACACTGAGCTCGACCCTCGAAGATCTCTTTGCCACGAATTTCGATGCTGCTTTGCACGAGGTTGGCAGAGGGTCTTGGCGCCGGAATCGCCAGCTGGTAGAAGTGAAGGGCGGCTAGCTTCGATGTCACCAAGTCGGGATCGTTTCGCACATCGTTCGAGCCTGCTTTTACGGCGGCAGGATATTGAACAGGATCTGCCAATCGTTGATCATAAAAGACGCCTTTGCCATGCATCTCAATATTCGCCACCAGAGCATTCCAATATGTTGTAGAACCGAAGCCAGTCCAAGTGCCAAGGTTCACGCCGGCGAGTCCAAAGGCAGGTGGAATGAGTACGGCGGATGATTTGCCGTCAGGCCGGAAGGGCTTGCCATCCAGAAACAGTTCGGCATCGAATTTGCCGGGTCCCCAGCTGTTCAATACGGCACGGACAGTAGGTTGATCAGTATTCAGCAGGCGGGCGGGTACGGAAAGGTCCGGAGCGAGAGCGATAATTGCTCCGACGTTCAAATCTCGATTCGCCCATCCGTCCAAACGATGTCCAATCCCCTGGGCAAACGAGTTATCAACGGTCGAATGGCATAGCGCGCATTGGATGCCCATAGAAGCGATATGCCCTGCTTTATCGAAGAAACCAGTGACGCCCACCACTGCGTTTAGTTGGAGAAGGGCGAGCGTATTGGCAGAATCGTTGATGTCAAGTGTGCCGTGTGCTAGCTGAGAACGGAGCGAATCAGGAAGCGCATCGACGTCGATTTTCAGACCCACCGCAAGCGCCGTAGCCGGACTTACACCTGGCCCCACACCACCGTGCTTTGCCCCTGCAATAGCCTGATGAAGCTTCAACGTCTCGCCCCAGAATGCTTCGTCGCCGAATGTATCGTGGCGGAAAGTCTGTCTGCCTTCCACGATCATGCGCTCCGCGTTTCGGTGCACCAGGCGGTCCGCGCTCACCCGTTCATCTTCACCGTTCGAATCTGAATGGGCGGCGAGCGCTGAAGCCACGAACAAGGCAGTGCATCCGGCCGACACTGCAACAAGTACGCGTAGAAGTACTGGTCTTTGAAGCATTCCAATCCCCCGTTCTGTTAGCGAGAAGTTACGCCACGGTGCTGAACTGAGCGTTTCGGGCGCTACATCTTCAGCGACTTCACCTTGATCATGTTTCCGTCGCGCTCCCCGGTTACTGTCGCGCGAAGATGATCTTTGGCTTGTGAAGCTTTCAACGCAGCAGCGGCTTGATCGTTACCGTAGGAATCAAATTTTAGGAATGTGCCGTCTGCGGTAAGAATGCCGAAACCGGATTTCGCGCATTGCATTGCGCAATCGCGTGTATGAGCGTCAGGGTTGTCCTTTACCTTCGCCGAGCAATTCGCGTCGACAATCGAGGCATCGTTCCACGTCTCCGCGGAGCACAGCAATGGTGTGACAAACATTGCCAATAGAACTACACATTTATGCTTATTCATGATTATCTTCTCCTTAAGATCGAGCTTGCAACGAGAGCGAGAGTCATCAGACCGTCTTGACTGATTGGGGTTGCCGATCAGTAAGTGTGGGACGGTGGGCGTATTCGCTGATAGTTGAGGGCTGCCTCACCTCCGTCATCCTGGCGAGAACGAAGGCCGCAATCGCAATTTCGACATCACGGACGGCCAGGTCAAAGAACCCACCCGAGGCAACCAAATTAATTGCAATCAGCAGAAGCCACGCGGACGCAATGTAGGCACCGATTCGCGTCCAGCTAGTCAAGATGGCGAGGCCGACGAGCATTTCGATGATGCCGACCATATGCATGAACGTTGCTTCTGCCACGGGCAAAAAGTGCTGAGAGAAGGGACTCAGGTACATGCCCCAATTCGCCAATATGTTAAAGAACTTGTCTAAGCCGGCCAAAAACGCGGCTAGCCCGATACCTAGCCTCAGCGCCCACCACGAAGAGTTAAGTCTGTTATCTAATGTCATTAGTAGTCGTTCCTGGATTTAAAGCGATTTGCAAACGTACAGAGTGCCGAAACTGCTTTTCGTTGCAGAGAACCGCAAAATAATTTGCGCAACGTTCTGCTAGCTACGAACTCTGTATTGAAAGGAAAACGTGGCTGTCTTTCAACGAACGTCCGCCAACCCGGTAGTGCTAGCGGACTGGCAGAACGTCAGCGATGAAGAACTGGTCCGCCTGATCCGGGCGGGTGATACTGCTTTATATGAGGTCCTGATGCGGCGATACAACCAAAGGACCTATCGTGTTGTGCTTACGATCCTGCGGAATGATGCGGAAGCCGAAGATGTGATGCAGGAGGCGTATGTCCGCGCGTACCAGCACCTCAACGACTTTGCGGGGCAGGCGAAGTTCGCCACTTGGCTAACGAAGATCGCGGTTCACGAAGCGTTGGCCCGGGTGCGTTCACGCACAGCAGATGGCAGAGCGAAATTTATACCAGAGGCGAGCTTAGAGATGAATATTTTGAGATCGGAAACGGCGGACCCGGAGAAACAGACGTACGACCACGAATTGCGATTGGTCCTGGAACGTGCGGTCGCTTCGCTTCCTGATCATTATCGGTCTGTCTTCCTGCTCCGCGTGATCGAAGGGCTTGACGTGAATGAGACGGCTGCAGCTTTGGATTTGGGAGTCGAAGCGGTCAAAACGCGACTGCATCGGGGGCGGGCTATGTTACGGAAGGAAATCGAACGCCGCGCTGGTATTGTTGCCCCCTCTCTCTTTCCATTCCACCTATCCAGGTGTGATCGAGTCATTGAAGGCGTATTCCGGAAATTGGAGTGCAACCAGCCCAGCCGGGCATAGAGCGTTCGGCGCCCTTTTTGCGCAACGCCTTGGCACAGGCTGAAGTTCCGGTACAGCGCGTCACCAGCTCGCAATTCTTGACGCCGGGCGAACAATCAGGTCCAAGATCATCTCCTCTGATGCCCCTTGGTTGGTCACTCATGAGGCAAGCTTGTGCAACGACTATACTATGATCGTCTACAATTGTTGGTAATCTAGGTATATGGCAAAGCCAACCGATCTTGTCCAAGGCACTCTTGATCTGTTGATCCTCAAGACCATCTCGCTCGAACCTAAACACGGCTGGGCGATCGCCAAGCGCATCCAACAGGTTTCACAAGAAGCTCTCCAGATCCAGCAGGGGTCCCTGTACCCGGCGCTACACCGTCTGGAGCAGCAGGCCTGGATCAAGGCCGAGTGGCGCCCGACCGAGACTGGGCGAATGGCAAAGTTCTACTCCCTTACGCGTTCGGGACGGAAGCAACTGGAAAGGGAATTGGCGAACTGGGTTCGTCTGTCGACGGCCATCAACATAGTGGTCCAGGAGGCTTAGCAATGCGGATTCTAGACAAAGCCCGTTTGCGGCTTCGATCGCTGTGCCGCCGTCCGAATGTCGACTTCGAGCTCGAAGCCGAACTTCGTTTCCACCTGGATCAGCTCATTGAAGAGAAGATTTCATCCGGTATGCCGCCCGAGGAGGCCCGCCGGGCCGCGCAGCGCATGATCGGAGGCATCGCGCAGTACAAGGAGGAGTGCCGGGATATGCGCCGCGTAAACTTTGTCGAGGATCTTGTACAAGACGTACGTTACACGATTCGATCTTTAGCGAAGAGTCCAGGGTTCACAGGAGTTGTCGTCGCCACGCTGGCGCTTGGGATTGGAGCAAACACTGCCATCTTTACGATCGTGCATGGAGTGCTGCTGCGGCCACTCGACTATCCAAAACCCGATCAGCTGATGTATCTGACGGCAGAAGCTCCGGCCATTGGGGGCACCCGAAGTGCGCTCTCTGCGCCAGAGTACATCGAGTTCCGCCAGATGAACCGGTCGTTCGCGGCGGTTGGCGCTTATTCGACCGGCGGCGCGGCGTACACAACCGGCGAGGTCAACCTCACGGCCGGGGATCGACCTCTGCGGGTGCGCTCGATCTCCGTCGATGCACATTTGCTCAAGGCGCTCAGTATTCAGCCGGAGCAGGGACGCTTCTTTAGTGACGAAGAAACCGCGCGTTGGACCGGGACGCTACCGCCACCGATCGCAATTCTCTCCCACGAATTGTGGCGAACAGCATTTGGAGGACGACCGCTCGTTGGACAAAAGGTGGAAATCGAGGGCCGCCCCACGAAATCGTTGGCATTATGCCACCCGGGGCCGACGTCATGGATAACCACACGCAGGTTTGGTTGCCCCTCTGGCTACCCCCGAATATGGCCCGGCAACGCGAGGCCCATGTCCTCTACGTCATTGCGCGACTGAAAGACGGCGTCACCGCTAAGGTGGCACAGACAGAGCTGAGCGCATTTCTCGAAAACTGGGGCGATCGTGTCGGCACGACAGACCATGTGCCCACGAACCGTCCCCTGCGCTCAGTGGACCACACCCTGCAGTTGCGGTCGTTACAGGATGCGATCGTTGGGAATGCCAGCCGCCCGATCTGGGTTCTGCAGGCCGCCGTGGGATTCGTGCTGCTCATCGTCTGCGCGAATCTTGCGAACCTGGTAATGGCTCGCGCCGGTTCACGCAGACGTGAGTTTGTACTGCGCACTGCTCTCGGCGCCAGCCGCGGCCGGCTGCTCCGGCAGTCGTTAACCGAAGGTGCGGTGATGTCCGGAGCCGGTGGCATTCTGGGTCTGTGGCTAGCCAGCGCTGGCGTGCGGGCGCTGATCCGTGCTTACCCGACCAGCATCCCACGGACGAGTGAGCTTACGATCGATTTGCCCGTTCTGCTGGTTGCGCTCGGCCTCTCGACTGGGACTGCCCTGCTTTTCGGATTCGTGTCGCTCGGGCGCCGGAGAACGAGTAGCATGATGACTGCACTCAAGGAGGGCGCAAGGGCTGCCAGCGGCGCCTGGCGTCATTACGCCCGTCGTGGACTTGTGATAGCCCAAGTCGCTTTCGCGGTGATGCTGGTTATCGGAGCGGGTTTGCTAGTTCAGACAGTCTACAACCTCACGAGGATCGATGCGGGATTTGACCGGTCGCGGCTGGTGACGTTCTCGATGACATTGCCAATGGCGAATTCAGAACCCGCCACACGCGCGCAGGCATATCAACGCGTCCTCGACAGGCTTCGCTCCGTACCGGGCGTACTGGGAACGGCTGCCATGTCGGGTCTGCCGCCGAATCGAACTCCAGATGCGATCGCTACTCCTATCGAGAACTACACCTCCGACGATGGAAAGCCCTTTGCAATCATCGACTACTACCAATTCGTCATGGGCGACTATTTCGGGACGATGGGCATCCCGATCGTCGCCGGTCGCGGCTTCGAGCGAACCGACAACGCGTCGCAAGGCAAGGTAGCCATCGTCAATGAGACTTTGGCGAAAAGGATCTGGAAGGGGCAGAACCCGATTGGCCATCGTCTGCGGCCTCCGGGTGGTTCGTTTGGCGCTAGCGATGATGTCTGGCATACGGTGATCGGAGTAGCCAAGGACGTCAGGCAGCGCGGGGTGGAGCGCCCGGCAGGAACTGAACTTTACGTATCCCTTGACCAGCACGGCGTCTCTCCGCCGAGTATGAATGTGGTGATGCGGACGACGCTGCCACCGGCCGCGCTGTCAGGGACGATCGAGCGAGTGGTGCGGGAAGTGGACGCCGCGGTTCCCGTCGTGCGGCTTCGCGACATGGATTCGGTGTTCGCCGAATCGATTCGCCGGCCGAGACTTCTGGCGCAGCTATTGGGCGCTTTTGCCGGACTGGCGCTGCTATTGGCAGCCATCGGCACTTACGGTGTGCTCTCCTACATGGTTACGGAGCGGCGGCGCGAGATCGGCATTCGGGTCGCCCTCGGTGCAGCTCGCTCCCGCGTGCTCACACAGATCATGAAGCAAGGGCTTCAGGTCACGGCGTTGGGTGTCACCATTGGCCTTGCAGGCGCGCTTGCCGTAAATCGGCTGATTGCGTCCCTGCTGTTTGGTGTGCAGCCGACAGATACCGTGACGATCGCCTTTGTGATCGCGACGATTACGGCCGTGGCGGTGGTCGCCAGTTGGCTGCCGGCGTGGCGCGCATCGCGGCTAGACCCGAACGTCGTGCTCAGAGATGA
>CAVRLR010000015.1:0-716346 GCA_963722155.1 Bryobacterales bacterium
GCGTGACTTGCAACGTCCGGATTATGGTCGGATTACGGGCCACTCGGACTCAATGTCCAGATTGCCGACAATCTGCCGTCCCGAACCCACTTGTTTTGACGTTGCAGTCGCCTCCCCAGCGCCGAGGTTAGACCCCGAATGTCACAGCATCAACAATTTGTCCATCAGTATCGGTCCCCCATGCTCGGCGATCGGCGCGAAGACAGCTTGGCCATCGGAACCGGTGATCCCTGCTCTGCTCGGCGATCGCCGCCGAATGCATCTATGCAGACGCCGACAACTCAGGGCCGGAGCTTGCCTGCCACCCGGTTGCTCCCTTATGTCTCGCGTATATCGAATCGCTTGACCAATCCCTTCTCGATTTGAAATACATGACCGACGATTTTATCCGCGAGGAGACTGCCGTTAAGGTCGCGTACTACTGTATGGATTTCGATAACGACTTCCCCGTCCGGCCCGTTGGTAAACCCGACCGGCTCGACGTGCGGATCGATGATGGCCCACTGGCGTGTCCAATATGTGCGCACTCCATCGCGTCCGTCGACGTAACCGCCTTCCATTCCATTTGCCCAGATGACGTCCTCGTGCATGGCCGCAAGCGCACGGTCCATGTCACGAGCGTTAAACGATTCGTAAAGGTGCTTAAGGAATTCCACTTCCTCGGACATTCAAATCTCGACTCCCCATCTCCCTCGATCACTTTTTTGCTTGGTTCCCGCTACAGTTCTTCGATGTTCCCTCGCCTCATCGTAAGCCGTGTAAACGGCGAAGCATCTATTGAGGAGTCGCTCGCTTTTGAAGCGGCGTTCACGCTGAATGAGAGCTGACTGGTCCTTCAGCAGTCATCCGGTTCGATACCGCAGCATCAGATCGCGACGAAGACGAAACGGAAGCTTTACTAGGATCCGGTTAAGGAGCGCTTCAGAATGACGGTGAGGCCAACTCGATGCTGAGTCGGCCTCGACGGGCTTATATGTTCAGCTACAAGCCTGCCAGGTACGTGTTCGCGGCCTTCGCCTGCGGAAGGTTTGCATCGGCATTCGTCCAAGCTTGCAAGAACTCTTGATACGCTTTCGCTGCCCTCTGTTTTTCGCCCTGCTTGTCCCATGAGAGGGCAATGCCATAAAGTGCGAACCCCGAGTGTGGACGTTTTACGAGAGCTTTGCCATATGCGTCGCGCGCATCATCGAACTTCGCCGCTCGGATATAAGCGGCTCCGAGGACTTCGAAGGCCGGCCGGGCATACATGGGCGGCTCCGAGTATCCAAGGTCGTTCTCCGCATCCTGCGCCTGCTCAAGAAGTTGCTTCGCCGGTTCCAGATTGCCCCTACGGGCGGCCATATCGCCCCGCAATTCCAATGAAGCGCCGGCGAGCGTTTTCAGCACGCGATCACGTCTCGACTTTTCTCTGTCTTCGAGCTTCTCCTGGGAAAGGCGCCACAGCAGTCCATCGAGCTGATCTGAATCGACTCTCGCTTCTTCCAGGCGGTCCTGGTCGGCAGCTTTCATTCCCTTTGCGAAAACGACCAATCCATCGCGATATCCACGTGCCCAGACGTTTAGCTTGTCATCCGGTACGCCGAACTGCATCGGGTGCTGAATCACATGGTCCCAATCCGCAAAGCGAATTGCCAGGCGGGCTTCCGTACTCGCGATCTGCATTACATACCAACCGGGATTATCGGAATGATCCGGATCGTTCGCAACACCCATAAGGGATCTCACATGCTCGAGCGCTTCCGCGTAGCGGCCTTCTTCCGCACAGTCGGCTACGAGGTAGCTGAGGTTGTGCGCGTAGTTCCAGTCATCGCGTATGCTAACGTGCTGCACCGCCATGTAGTCTGCATCCACCTTTACGGCTGCCAGGAAGATCTGACGGGCTCGCTCATACTCGCCCATCCGATAGAAGATATGTCCAGGCATGTGGACCATGTGACCTGACGCCGGAGCAAGAGCGCCCAGCTTGTTCGCACTGTCCAACGCCGATTCAGGGTGATCACTGGCTTCTACCGCGTGGATCCAGTAATGGTTGGCGGCAGCGTTATCCGGATGCTCACGTAGATGTCGCGTAGTATGGCCTGCGAATAGATCGCACCTGGGCTGGCGTCACCTTTGTCATATCCGCCACCTGCGGCTCGCGCCAGCAGCAAACGTAATTCAACATCGTCCGGATAACGATCTACGAGTATCGCCAGCGCCTTCGATACTTCCTCCTCCGAGTCATCGCCTTTCTCTTCTCATTCGCTCCGGCGTATGCGCGAATGATTCGCTGGTCGCGATCCGAGGCGCGGCCGGACAACTCCTTGGCCTTGCCCAGTTCAGACTTGACTTGATCATCGGCTCCGCCCCGGAACTGCAATGCCTCGGCGATACCCCAATGACACATAGCGCAATCGGGGTCCAGACGAACTGATTGCTCAAACGCGCGCAACGCTTCGTAATCCCAGAAGCAGTGCATCGCCGCGACGCCCTGGTCGAACCATTTCTGTGCGTCCGGTGATCTGGTTGTGATCTGGATGTGCCCGCCCCCGAGGCCATCCATGTGCTGAGGAGCGGGCAGCTTCGCGAGGTCGACTCTAGGCTGGTCAGGCGGATTGTGCTGATGCGCTTGGGCGAGGATCCAGCTACATAATAAGATCGAAAGAAGGACAAGTTTCATCGCCATGGCGGACTTCAGTCCATTGTGCTCTAACTATAGCTAGCTTTTCCCGGCGTGGGAACGGCTCTCCAGACTCGATCACAGTGTTTCGATCACTTCCAGAATCCTCGGCAGACAGGAAGTTATGTCGGTTTGCGCGTGACCCGGCGCCACTCGGACACAATAGGGCCCACTTTCCGATATCGCTGTTTTGCAAGCACGAGTCCGATCACCAGCCGTTTGACGTCGAGAACTATGTAGTATACTTCGTTTAAAAATGCGGAAGGCTGGTGTCTAACAGACTTATGCTCGAAGTTCGCGACCTGACCAAACGGTACGCCGGCATCCCAGTCGTCGACCATGTTAGCTTCGTGATTCATCGCGGTGAAACTCTCGGCTATCTCGGACCAAACGGCGCCGGGAAGAGCACCACGGTCAAAATGATCATCGGCCTGCTTGAACCTACATCCGGCGAAATCACACTGGATGGCCAAAACATCCACAACGATCCCGAAGCCCGCAAAGCCTTTCAGCGCCGCATCGGCTACGTGCCCGAAGAGCCGCACCTTTATCCTCACCTCAGCGGACGTGAACATCTCCAACTGGTCGGTCGTCTCCGCGGATTATCCCGGCACATTCTCGAATCAAAGGTAGACGAACTACTTCGGCTTGTCGGTCTCTGGGAAAACCGTCACTCCTCCCTGGCCAGCTATTCCAAAGGGATGCGCCAGAAGATTCTCCTCATTGCCGCGCTGTTCCACGACCCCGAGGTCCTCATCCTCGACGAGCCATTCTCGGGTCTGGATGTGAACGCTGCGATGATTCTCCGCAGTCTTCTTCGCGCCTTCGGCGAGCGCGGCAAGATGGTCCTCTACAGCTCGCATGTTCTCGAAATAGTCGAGAAGGTCTGCGATAAAGTTCTTATCCTTAGCAAAGGCCGCGTCGTCGCGCACGATTCCGTCGCCCGTCTTCGCGAACTCAACGATAAATCGTCGCTCGAGGGCGTCTTTGCCGAGCTAACGCAAACCGAAGATGCGGATTGGATCGCCAGACGCATGCTCGAAGTAGTCGCTGCATGAGCGCTAACGGCACGGCGGCGCGCCGCGAACTGCTGCGCCACTTCCTCGAAACCTTCTTCGACAGCGAGGCCCTTGCCGTCTCCGGTGAATGGAAGAAGACGGCCATTGGCGTCCTCGCGCTCTCCTTTCCATCGGCATCGTCGCGTTCAACATGTACTGCAGACGATACGCGATTCTCAATTCGCCTACACACTCCAGCTTTGCGGTCTATCGATCCGAACTACAGTCCGACCTGCTCTCATTCATCGGCATCGCCTTCGCACTGACTGCCGTGCTTACACTGCTTCACTGGCAATCCTTATTTCCCAATCGACGTGACTGCCTCGCGTTTGCCGGCCTTCCTATCAGCGCCCGGGACATCTTCCTGATGAAATCCGGCGCGCTGATGTTTCTGGTCACCGGATATGTCCTTGCGATAAATCTTCCCTGGGCGATCCTTTTCACCTACGCCATGTCAGGCGCCTGGCAAAAAAACCCGAGCACATTCGTTCTCATCGCGGCCACGTTCGTTGCCATGGTTGCTGCCTGCTGCTTCGCCTTCTCGATTCTCCTCGCCCTTCAGGGAGTTCTCCTGAATCTGCTACCCGCCCGCATCTTCGGCTCTGTCTCCCTCTGGATACAAGGCGTTCTCTTCATCTCAACGCTCGGCACGGTCCCGCTCGTGGGCCGCCAACCTCACGCCGACTGGTGGCCAGGCAACTGGTTTTTCCACCTCTGGGAGTCTATAGTTCTCGGCGATCCCAAACGCGCGCGAGCGGCGCTTCTGAGCATCGCAATCCCTGTGCTCGTCGCTATCGGCGCATATCTCACCGGCTATCGGCGCCACCAGCGCATTCTGCTCGAGGGAGCGACGCAACGAAAGGCTAGTAGCAAGTCCGACAGATTTGCCAAGCTGGGCTCGCGTCTGCTGGAAGCCTGGATTCGCCGCCCACAGGAACAAGCTGCGTTCGCCTTTATTTGGAAAACGCTCGTACGAAGCCGCAGCCATCGTCTTCTCCTGCTGGCCTGGGCCGGACTGGCGGCCGGCTGGGTTGTCTACGGCATCCTCGATATGCCGACCCCCTCTCTGAAAAACGAAGGTGTCTACGGGACGATCGTTACCGCTTCGCCGCTTGCTCTCGCGGTTCTCGCCGTCGTCGCCCTGCACCATCTGTTCTCGCTTCCGGTCACTCACGATGCAAAATGGATCTTCGAAATCGAAGAGTACGGTGGCGCTTCTCGCTGGCTCTCGGCCACCGATCGCTTCGTTATCTGCTGCGGCATCGTGCCGGTCTGCGTCGCCGGAATTCCGGCGTCGATCGCGGTGCTGGGATGGCAGCGCGCGCTCATCGTCATGGCGCTGGTATTTCTCACCGCCATGCTTTGGTTCGAAACGCTTTTCCGGAACTGGCGCAAGCTGCCTTTTACGTGCAGCTATTTACCTTCGCGGCACCCCTTCGCGATTACGCTTGTGCGCTACGGCATCGTCAGCGGGCTGCTCGCCCTAATCGCGAGTCTGATTCTCTATTGCTCCTTAGAACCTGCTGCTCTCTTATCACTCTTCACACTTCTGTTCTGGAGCGTCTGGGGGATGCGGCGAAAACGACGCGCCGCGTGGCTCCACTCGCGCGTCCTGTACCAGGATTTCGAAGAGCTGGAAGTGAACCCGCTCGAACTCGACCATTTCGATCCGCGTGCGCCGGCTGTAACACCGGGTGCGGCCGGCCCTGCAGCAGAATTCGATTTCCATCTCACCACTTCGCGCGCTACGATCCCCGAATCCCTGACCAGCGAAATCGCCGAATCCATCCACAATCGAACTTTTCTCGATAGCTTGTTCGATGACCTCCGGCACGGTCTCCGCCTCATCCGCCGCGACCCGATCCTTTCGCTCGTCATCATCGCGACTCTCACGGCTGCCATTGGCATCAATGCCAGTATTTTCACCGTCGTCAACGGGTACTTCCTTCGACCACATATCACGAGCGACCCCGCAAGCTTCGTCCAAATCATACCCGCTACAGCATCGACTGGAACGCCACGGGCAGCCTCTTACGCTGAATACCAAGCCTTTCAAAACGGCGCTCACTCGTTGCGCCTGCTCGCAGCGTTTTACAAATTCGCCGTTGTTTTTGGCGAGGAAGATGTTTCCAACAGCGAGGAAATTCGGGGCCTCGGCGTTTCCTGCAACTTTTTTGCAGTGGAGGGAATAGCGCGTCCCAAGCTGGGCCGGCTTTTCGTCGAAGACGACTGCCGCGCGCCGGGCCAGGCTCCTGTCGCCATCCTAAGTGAGGCCACCTGGCGCAGCCGCTTCGCTTCCGATCCCGGGATCATCGGCCGCATCATCCGAATCAACAACCGCTCCATACCAGTGGTTGGCGTTGTACCCGCAACCACTTCCGGCTGGATCGTAGGCCCCGCGGTAAGCGTCTGGATCCCCTACACAACCCAGCCCTACCTTGACCACATACGGAACCTCTTTACGGAGGATCAGCAATTTTGGCTCGAATTTGCCGGACGAACCGCTTCCGGCTATAATCGCGCCGGGGTGCGCGCCGAACTCACCAGGCTGGCGCGGGCGCAAGACAGAATGAACCTCGGCCGCTTCACGCGCATTGAAGCAACAGATGGCTCCTGGATGGAATGGATCGAGCTAATTAAGAATGCCCGATTCGTCGTGCTCTCTGCCTTCTTCTTCGGAGCGTTCAACCTGGTCCTTCTGATCGCTTGCGCCAATGTAGCGACACTGCTGCTTTCGCGCGCGGCGACCAGGAATCGTGAGATCGCCGTTCGCCTCTCGTTCGGCGCATCGCGTAATCGCTTAGGCCGCATGCTCATAACGGAAAGCCTCGTGCTTGCTGTAGTCGCGGGCGCGCTGAGCTGGTTAATCGTCAACCGGTTGCCCGCGCCGCTCGCTCGCTACATTATTCTGCGTGCACCTGATTTCTCACTTGTGCCCGATTGGCGTGTGCTCACCTGGATCTCCGTTCTCGTGCTCACGACTGGCGTCCTCGCGGGTCTCGCGCCGGCGACGGAAGCCCTGAAGGTTGATCTCATCAATTCGCTGAAAGGCTTTGGCAGTTTCCTTGGAGGGATCGCCGGAACGAAGCGCGCGCTGGGTTATCTGGTCAGCGCGCAGGTTGCACTCAGCATGGTCCTTATTGTCGAAGCCGGCTTACTCGGCCAGGCAGAGAACCGCAATCTTCACGCTGACCCTGGTTACGATTCACGCCACATCGCGGTCGTGATTTTCCGGCGGGCCGCGCCTCTTCAGGTGATCAAAGACCGCATTTTAAGCATTCCCGGAGTGCGTTCCGTTGCATTGTCGCGGGGCGTCCCCCTCTTTGGCCCCGATACGGTCGAGATCAGCCTACCCGAAAGGCCGGATGCCGTGCAGCCCGTTGCCGTCCTCACCGCCTCGCCGCAATTTTTCGCTACGATGGGCATCCCGCTGCTGAGGGGCCGCGAGCTCCGCCAAGCCGAGATCAACGCGGCGATCGTTTCGCGGACCCTCGCCCGGCTGTTCTGGCAAGGCAAGAGCCCGCTCGGCCGGCAACTCAAATTGCCCGATGGAACCCCACTCACCGTAGTTGGCATCGCAAAAGACATTGACCCCCTGCGCTTCGGAGGCACAGATAATCCGCCGGTCTATCGATCGCTTGCAGCTACCGAGACCGAGAATTCCCTTGCAATCCGCTTCGACGCGCGGCTGCAGCGGCCAGCGCATTCGATCCACGCCGCGATTCGCCAGATCGAACCGGATTTGCCCGCGACGATCCGCCTGATGCAAAACTTGATCGATGACGTGACCGCCGAAATCTGGAATTTTGTTTCGCTGATTCTGCTACTCGGCATTCTGGGAACGATCCTGTCGGCGGCAGGTATTTACGGCGCTGTTTCCTTCGCTGTCAACCAGAGTACGCACGAATTTGGTATTCGCGCGGCACTGGGCGCCCGCCCCGTCGATATTATCCGCTCCGTCTACTCCTCAGGAGGCAGACCCGTCGTCCATGGCCTTCTTGTTGGTCTGTGGTTTTCTGTCGCCACCGCAGCAGCTCTCGGCAAGACGCTTGACACCGGCCCTTTGCGGATCGACAATCGTGACCCGTTTCTATACATTGCCGCCGTTTCGCTATTGGGCGCAGCGGCAATGGCTGCGATGTTTCTTGCGGCTCAAAGGGGCGCGAATTCGGATCCCATCGAGGCCCTAAGGTACGACTAGGGGACTGTGCACGCCCGTCAGTCTCCAAGCAGAGGACTATATGATCTTGTGCCGTCTCCAAGCAAGCGTCGTTTGGCTTTTGATGACCATCGGATCATAGGATTTTCGCTGGCGTCGCACAGCAGATCGTTCCTTCTACTCCTTCTGAAGTGGCGTTATCGGAAACTGGGATTTCACGATTGAGAAAAGGTGAGCAGTCCTTGGTGCTGTATGCACGCGAGGGGCGGCCGATCTGTTGGATGCGATTGTCGGCTTTTTGCAGAAGGGCGAAGTTTTCGCTCCGTATTATCGATATGCCGAATCTCTGGTAATCGGTTCTTACGCTAGTGGAAGCAGGCGAGGGCGTGGCGCTCATTCCGGCGTGTCTGCAGCACCCTCGTTCGAACGAAGTCAGCTTTCACCGACTGCGCGACCGAGGGTGTGTATCGGATGTGGTCCTAGCGTGGCGTCGCCACGATCCCAGTGCGATTCGCGATCCGTTTCTCGATTTGCGACGGGCGTATCCTAGGAGTAAATTCGCGGGAGTAAATTCGCCGCGGGATGCGCGGCAGCTCCGAACCGATAGAATAAACCTCTCGCATCGGCGCTAGCGCAATTGGGAAGGAGCACGGAGCATGAGCAGGATCACTCTCAACGTGAATGGCAATACGCACACGCTGGATCTCGAGCCGGCCACCCCGCTGCTCTATATCCTCCGAAATGACATCGGACTGCAAGGCCCCCGGTTTGGTTGCGGACTGGGTCAGTGCGGGGCCTGCACAGTGATCATCAACGGTGCGGCGGTTCGTTCCTGCATTCTGCCAGTGTCTGCCGTCAAGGGCGAAATCACAACACTCGAGGGACTTTCCTCGAACGGCAGGCTGCATCCAGTGCAGCAAGCTTGGATTGACGAGCAGGTCCCGCAGTGCGGATTTTGCCAGAACGGACAGATCATGACCGCGAAGGCTATGCTGGACAAGATTCCGCATCCGACCGATGCGCAGATCCGTGAGTCGATGAACACGACGTTATGCCGCTGCATGACGTATTACCGGATTCAGGCCGCCATCAAACGTGCGGCGCAAGCCATGGCCCAGGACCGGCCCGCTTCCGGAAAGGAGACCGGGGCATGACCACCTCCACCGTGATTCCGAAACACGTCGAAGAAGTTCTGAACACGCATCGCAGAGGCTTTCTCAAGAGCGCGGGCCTGCTTGTCGTAAGCTTCGCTACGGGCGGCGCTGCTTTGGTTACGGAGGCTGCTGTGCAGAACAGCGCCGCGACTCAACCGGCGGCGGTCCTTATCCAGATCCGGATTTCCATCAACTCGACTCGTGGATCGTTATTCATGAGAACAACACGGCGACCTTTTATGTCGGCAAAACGGACCTTGGGCAGGGTACCGGCACCGGTTTTCGGCAATTGATGTCCGATGAACTCGACATTGCGTTCGATCAGACCACGTGCATCATGGGCAGCACGGATATTACCGTCAATCAGGGCGGATCGGGCGGGTCGTCGGCCATGGAGAGAGATTCGTGGCCGATGCGGCGTGCTGCCGCTGAGGCGCGCCGGGTACTGCTCGAAATGGCGTCGTCCCGCCTCGGAACACCGGTCGATCAACTCGCTGTAAGCAATGCGGTGATCACCGTGAAAGCCGATCCCTCAAAACGCGTTACGTATGGGGAGCTGATCGCGGCAAAGAAGTTCAACGTCAAGCTGACCGGCGCCAATGTGAATGCCATCACCGGCGTCGCCAAAGTGAAGCCGGTACAGGAACTCAAATATACCGGGCAGCCGCTGCAGCGAGACGACATCCCCGCCAAAGTGGACGGTTCCCAGAAATGGGCCGTCGACGTAAAGTTGCCGGGGATGGTTCACGCGCGCAATGTCAAACCTCCTTTCGCATGCGCGAAGCTGACAGGCATCGATGAATCGCCGGTGCGCAATCTGCCGGGCTTTATCAAGGTGGTGAGCAAAGGGAACTATGTCGCGGTTGTGTGCGAACGCGAGGAACAGGCCATCCGCGCCGCCCGCGAGCTCAAAACGACGTGGGAAAAGCCGGCGATCGCTCCGTTCCCCGCATCCGACGATCTCTTCCAATACATGCGCGCCGCACCGCCCACCTCGGCATCCGATCCAATCGTGGTAGGAAATCCCGACGCAGCATTTTCGGACGCGGCAAAGGTGATCGAAGCCGAATACGAGGTGCCATTCCAGGGACATACCGCGATCGCGGGGGCGCATGCAATGGCGGACCCGTCGAACGGCCAGATGACGATCTATACAAACGACATGAAGGCCTATGGCATGCGGACAGGTGTCGCTGAGTTTCTCGGCATGCCGCGGGAAAAAGTTCGGGTCATCTGGATGCAGGGGCCGCAGTGCTTCGGACGCACCGCGGCGGACGATGCGGGTTTTGAGGCGGCCTGGATTGCCCGCGAAATCGGCCGGCCCGTCCGTATGCAGTGGATGAGGCACGAGGAGACGGCATGGGATACCAAGGGTCCCGCTTTCCTGGTGAAAGTGCGGGGAGGTCTGGATGCCGCGGGGCGTCTGGTCGCGTACGAATATAATGCTCGTTCCTGCGACCACAACCATGTCGGCTACAACGAGCCCGACACCGTTCTGATCGCACAACTGATGGGATCGAAGCGTGCCAAGCCGAACAAAGGCAGCTCCGAAACGCCTTCCGAAGTGTATGCGATTCCCCATCGGCGGATGACGGGCGATGTGGTCAGTCTGCCTCTAGTTTGGGAGACGCCGCTCCGCACCGGCAATCTGCGCGATCCGAATGGCCCTCAATCGACCTTCGCGGCGGAATCGTTTATCGATGAACTGGCGGCGGCGGCGAAAACCGATCCGCTGGAATTCCGCATGAAAATGCTCACGGCCGCCACGACCGATGACGGCGGGTTCCGACGCGCGCGGTCCATTGCGGTTTTGAAAGCCGCCGCAGAAGCCTACGGCTGGGATTCGCGCCCTTCGCCCAAATCGCTCGGCAAGGGAAACATCCTGACCGGCCGCGGCATTGCGTACACATTCCGCGGCCAGACCGTTGTTGCGCAGATCGCCGAGGTGGAAGTGAATCGCCAGACCGGCCATGTATGGGCGAAGCGGATGGTATGTGCCCACGACTGCGGTCTGATCGTCAATCCCGAGAGCCTTCGCCGCACCCTGGAATGCGCTACGCTGCACGGGCTGAGCCGTGCAATTCACGAAGAAGTCCGGTTCGATACGCAGAAGGTCACGAGCGTGGACTGGGTGTCGCATCCGACTCTCCGCCACGCCGATGTTCCGGAGCGGATCGATCTCGTGCTGGTGAACGGCGATCCGAATCCGAACCGTCCCGACCTGCGCCCCTATGGAGCCGGAGAGGCAGCGCTGAAACCCATGCTTGCCGCGATTGCGAACGCGATCTATGACGCGACCGGCGTTCGCATCCGAAGGGTCCCGTTTCGGGACGCGCGCGTACTCGCCGCCCTCAAGGCTGCGAGCGTGTAGTAAGGCGCGTCTGTCCCTTCACAGGACAACAATTGAAGTCCTCGTCCCAGATTAGGTTTTGGCAGCCTGGGCGAGTGCTCCCGTCACCGGCTCGAGCAAGGCGAGCACGAAGCTGGCTTCGCCCTTCAATGGGATGAATCTATACGTTTCGTGCACGCCAGTCGACGGAACCGAATTGGGACCAGTATGGGACGTGACAATGGCTTCCGTCGAAAACGTCTTGTGATCGGAAACGCCCGTGAGGCTAATCGCTGGAATCAGAACACTGAACGAAGTCGAGCCGGTATCGACCGTTAGTTGAGTCGTCACCGTGACTAACGTTCCGATCTCCGAGTTAAGTGTACGAATTTGCGACCCGGTAAAGTGTCTAATCGGACCACCTGGTCCCTGCATGAGATTTAACGTTGGCTGGCCGATGAAACTAGAGGTTTCATAATCGACCTTAGTTGTTCCATCGCTGCTTTGCAAAACATATCTATTCGGTTTAATGTTCGCCATATCTGCACTCCTTTCTGTTAGCCACCCGTCTCACAACGGGACTATGTCAGTTACTGCTCGGTCTACTCTACTCTCAGCCGGAGGACGGGTCAATCCCATATATCGGCCGGCTGTGTCGATTGCGGCGGCCGCGCGGGCGACCTTGAATCGACGGAAAATGCCGAGCACTGCGGCGGCCAAAAGAAGTAGGACAAATGTCGCCGGTTCGGGCGCGCCAGTCGCTTGCGCTGCCGTTGCGAATGCTGGCGAATCGTTTAGCGCAAAGGTGATCGGACCGTTGATTCGCTGCAGGGCCGCAAAGGAAAATCCCGCCAGGGTACCGCCGACTGGCACGTCGTGGGCTCCGCTGAAATCCGCGGTCCATTCAATAAATGAGGTGGAAGGGCTCACATCGGGTCCGAAGAACAAGCAGGCCGCCGGCAGGATCCCCCCATCCGACGGGCGCGCCAATGGTTGCCGTGTTGATATTGGCGAGATCCGTTGGCAGAGCCAGGAACAGATCGAAGACCGGTCCGCCGGTGGTTCCGGAGTTAGACACGGTGAACTGATATAGAGCCTGTCCAGCGCCGACGCCTGATGTGACCGTGTAGGTCAGTGTGTCGGCCCTGAGCAGGCCGCAAGGCAGACCTGCCAGCAAAATGAGAGTGCAGATTTTTATGTTCATGGTCTGGTCCTTTGTCTACTGATGCACGACGATGTCGCCGCCCGCAATCGTTCCAGCGGCGGAATAGGAGAAACCGCCGGGTCCCGAAATCTCGATCGTGACCGTATCCAGGGCCGATCCCGGGCCGCCGCCGTCACGGGCCGTCACGGTAAAGGTGTAACCGGGTTGTCCGTTCAGATTTCCCTGGCCGGAAAACGTGGCGGAGGTTCCGTTGACCGAAATTTGCGAGGTCGCGGCGCCGGCGAACTGCCCGGCTTGCGTTGCATTCCGGAAATTTAAGGCAAAAGTGCTGGCGCTGCCAGCGACGCTTACATTGAATGCCAGCGTGGCACGCGCGCCATCAGCCAGGAAATAGCACCCGGTACATAAAATCTCCGGCGGCGTCGCGCCGATGGTAACCACGACGTCGGGCGCCGTCTTCATGGCTTCCGCAATTCCCGCGGCATTCGTTGCAATGGTGAAAAAGCCGTAGCTATGTCCGGGTATGCCCGTGAACGGCGCCGATGTTGCGGTCGTAGCCGTTTGGAACGGAGTGAATGGTCCTCCGTCATCGGACACAAAGACGTCGTAGGTGACAGCACTCGATCCAGGGTCGGATCCAGCCCAACTGACGGTAAAGGTCGGAGTGGCCACTTGCGGCGGCAGGCTGACGACAGCGCTTGTGGGAGCGTCTTCTTTCAGTTTCACCACAAAGGCATCCTGATGGTCGAAGTCGAGGCCGCCTGTGTAGCGGTAGCCGGTGGTATAGATTTCCGGGACCGCGGGCGCCGGCTTCCTCAAGGCGACGCCCGAGACGACAGCGCCCAGAAGCTTGGTATAGAAGAGCTCGGTCAGATTAAACGAGAACTTCGATACAAAGCCGGCCGTCGGATTAGGAGTTAAAGCAGGCGCACCTGGAAGGTGGACCGACGAGGTAGAACCTGCTACGTAGACGCCTCCGGCATTGTCTGATGTGATCGCGTAGGGAACAGTGGTGCCATCAGCAGTTAAGCAATGTAGAGTGAACGATGCGACCGACAAAGGTCGAGGACTCGACCTGTGTAATGAATGTCTGGGGCCCCGGAGAGGCCCGAACGGTTTGAAATGCGTCTGGCGTCGTCGGAAAGTTCGCGGAGTTCGTATAGCCGGTCACATACGCGGAATTACTGCCATTCGGAACGATCGCGACACCGGCATCGTTGGCGTTGATGCCGCCGAACACCATGCCCATTCGCTGGTTCCCTGCCCTCTCGAGTTGCAAGACAAACACGCTGCATCCGCTCGACCTGTGCAAAATTCCATCCGTGGTGGGGAAGCCGTCTCCGCAGGCTTTTCCGGTGATCCAAGGCTGATCGGCGGGATCGATCGCAATTCCGAGAGCGTTGTCCTCACCGTTACTGGCATACGTCTGGCCATGGAGGAATTTGCCATCGGGCCCAATCTTTACGATGTCCACATCGCCGGTGGGGCCAAAGTCACCGCCGGGATACGTCGCGCCGGCGACCCACGCATTGTGCTGAGAGTCCAGAGCGATAGCGCTTCCGAAATCGATCCCCTCGCCTCCAAGAACCTGGAAGAAGCCAGGTTGGCCGGATGGAGACAGCTTCCAGACGAATATGTCTCCGTTGTTGTTGTCAGTGAATCCGACGATGTTGTCGATATCGGGAGGAAAAACAATTCCCGTGCTATAGACTCCCGTGGAATCCACGGCGATCCCGCTTCCACCCCCCACGCCACCGTAGGTAGAAAATACAACCGTCCCGGCCGCATTCAATTTAGTCACGAAAATATTGGGCCCCGTGGCACAGAAACCACCAAAGCTGAAGACCTTGCAGTTTTCGAATTTTGAGCCATTCGTTACCGGAAAATTTCGGGAGTAGGTGGAACCTGTGACGTAAGTGTTTCCGTCGCTATCCACTGCGATTGCGGCCGGTTGATCGGCGCTAGTACCGCCAAAGAACGTAGTGAAATCGACGGTCGGATCGATCACGAGGGGACGGCTCCGGTCGTAGGCTGCCAGTGTGAAGCCGGCGCGCCCGTCGTCGAGCAGCCGGTAGTTGGCGTTGATCTCGACGCGTTTGTTCGCCACCGACTGGTAGACCTTCGGCTTGAGCTGCCGCAGATCAGAACTGCCTTCCACTGTCAGAACGAGGTCACCTGACTTCTGGTCCACACGCATTTTTTCCATGCCCTCGAAGACTACCTGGATCTGGTTGGGATCAGCCTCTGGCGAGACTACGAAATCGTATTCCAGATTGCCGCCGTGGCTGTAGAGGATCAGGTCGATGCCCGGGTACACACCGGAAACCTTCACGCGCGCATAATGCGGGATATTCGTGATCCAGCTCTTCAGATCGGTGTCGCTGAGATAGTTGCTGACGCCGCCAGTGGGATCGGCGCCTGAAATGTCTTTCCATGGCCGGCTGCCTGCGAGCTTCATTTGGACGGCTCGGTACTGCAAAGGGGCGGCACGCCGAAAAGGTACCGGCGGCTGCGAGGAGACGGCGTGCAGATCCGTCTTGTCGGCGAAAAGAAATGTGGCACCTTCGCTACCGAGCAGGACCCGATAGCTGGAACCCTGGGCCATCCACTTCACTTGCGCCGGAGCCTGCCCTCGGTTCTGTTCGAATACCAGGGGCCTCTGAAATTGTTGCGGCTGGGAAGCCGCCGATAGCAATCCCACGGCGAGCAAAGCCGAGAGGAATGAAACGCTTACCCTCACGTTGGGTCTCCTTTAGGAAGTTCACGGGTTCTTGCTCGAATCCGAGCTTCTCTACAGGGACCTGCGGAATTCCGGCGAAAAATCTGATCACCGGCTAAAAGAGGCCGATCCAGATTACATAGGGATTTGACGCTTGACAGGGATAGCGCGAGAGCTTTCTCCAGCCTATTGAGAGGCGAGTTTCTGCACGATCGCCAATGCCTTTTCCACATGCTGATCGGGCGAAATCTTGTCTTCTTTTGATGAAAACGTGGCTATGATCTTGTGGTCTTTGCCGATGACGAACGTTACCCGTTCGATAAAATCGTGGCCAATTTCAGTCCCTCGCACATCCTTCATGCCGGGCTTCCCGGCGCTCGCCGTCAGTCCGTAAGATGTGGCGATCTTGTGATCCGCGTCAGAGGCGACTGGGAACTTTCCCGCACAATACTCCGGGTCCGCCGAAAATGCATCCAGGCGCGCGATACTGTCGGCCGACACGCCAATGATGGTAGCGCCGGCGGCATCGAATTTTTCTTTGTCCTGCGCGAACGTGTGAGCCTCCAGATCGCAGCCCTTGGTATAAGCGGACGGGTAGAAATAAACGACTACCGGACCCTTCTTTAGAGCGTCCTGCAGCGAGAAGTTAAATTCTTTTCCAGCTAATGAAGCACGAGCCGAAAAATCGGGCGCTGTATCGTCCACTTTGAGCGCAGCCCAAATGGGCAAGCCTAACAGGGCGAAAAGGGTGAGACTGAGAAACAATTTCTTCATGGGATTGCCTCCTTGCATTCAGCCAGATGGAAGCCTATATCATAACCCGATGAACAGCCGGCTCACTTCGTTTGGCTCATTAGTTTACTTTGTTCGGGGCTATATCCTCGTCTTCGTGGTCTTCGTGCTCGCGAAGACTTTCGATAAGCAAGTCGGACAAGACGCGGGCGTATTGTGGGCTCAGATAGATACGAGCCTCAATGCCATGATCTTGCTGGCCGAACTCGAGTAGGAATTCGAATTCATTGTGGCCGATCCGAAAGAAATTGGCGTATCTGCCTTCTTTGGCATTCGTACGACGCTTGGCTTTATCTGAGCTCATGGTGCGCAGCGGGTTCATGAGGTCCAAAACGCTGACTAGCGATCAGCTAGCACCTTAAACGCCAAACGGATATCTAGGGTTTTAAAATTTTCCTGGTTCCGACCGTAATCGCCTACGGCGACGCCCGCGAGCCGTCCTAAGCCCGGAAAACGCCGAAAACGCGTTCATTCTTAAAATTCTTTGGATCTAACTTTCGTCCTTTGGCACTCTTAATCGGGCTTATGGCACAAGTGGAGTTGAGTTCTCCCGTAGGAGACAGAGTTTCAAAAAGTGTGAGAACAAGCGGCATCGGGGCGCGGACGTGTGAATCCGGCAAATGCGGATTCGCGCTAGCAGGGAAGCAAAGCAAACAAAAGACGATTTGGACGATGCTTTGGGTGATTTAACCGCTCCACAAATCGACTGCCCGTAAGTTCGACCCAATCTTCAACCATATGGAAAGCCCGCACGCAAATGGAGCGTGTGATGGATGACGGGCGAAGGGTAAATCAGGTTATGGTCAAAGGGAACTATGGCAACGATCTTGCGCTGTTCTACGCCGGTGGGCGTGTGACAGGCGGGCGGTGTGCATCCCCAGCGCGAGCGTTTGCCGCTCTGCGAGTTCCTTTTTGAAGAGTGGCCCAAACCGCCCGAGTATTGATGCGATCCCCAAATTGCAGGTGGCGAAACAATGATTTCTAAAATCGTGACACGAAGAGTGTCCGTTCTTTTGTTTCTCTGGTTTTGGGCAGTGGCACTATTTGACTCGCCACTCGCTGCTCGACCGTCCGTGGATGTCCTACTGCTCAAGAACGGCGACAAATTAACTTGTGAGATTAAGAAGCTGGATCATGGCTACCTCTATGTCGGTCTGGACTACGTTGACGGGACTGTCCAAGTGGACTGGACGAAGATCGCGAGCATCGAGAGTTCACAGTTGTTTGTTGTCACAGATGAAAAAGGAGACGTGTTCGTGGGACCGCTCTCCAGCTTAAAGACCGCCCCAAACACGGATCCAGACATCAGGATTCGACATGGGCAATCCGAGGTCACAATCCAAAAATCGGCCATCAGCTCAATTCAGCAGACAGAACAAAAGTTCTGGCATAACTTGCACGGAGCGGTTAGCGCAGGATCGAATTTCACCAAGAGCGATAATCAATCGCAATTCAGCACGAATGCAAACCTAGACTATGTGAAGCAGTATTGGTCCACCAGCACAGAATTTCAGTCGTCGTTCAACGGTTCCGTCTCGGCGCCCAGTGCTCTACGCAGAGACTTGTCCGCTTCTGTCATGCGCATACTTAACAGGGGGAACTACTTTGCAACCGGAATAACGGATTTCCTGAGAAGCGATGAACAGCAGTTAGCCCTTCGCACGACGCTGGGCGGCGGTCTGGGGAGGATACTAGTAAATCGTGAGCGAAGCCGCCTCTACGTACTCGCCGGCGCTGCCTGGACACGTGAACACTACACTACGACAAGCCCGCCGTATTTCAATAGCGCGGAAGGCCTGGTCGGAACGAGGCTCGAGTATTTTCGGTTCAAAACGACTAATTACTATGTGATGTTGTCGGCTTATCCCAGTATGTCTGACCCCGGGCGCATAAGGTTTGACGGCAAAACCGGCGTCAAATACGAAATTGTTAAGAACCTGTATATTAACTTCAGCTTTTATATGAATTATGACAGCCGCCCTCCGCGGGCGACTACCAAGAGCGACTATGGCGGAACTTCCAGTTTGGGTTGGAGCTTTTAGGACGTTTAGCGCAGTTACTTCTTAAGCGCCCGAGGAACTAGCGATAGACCAATCGCAGCCGCTGCAAGCAGCAAGTACGCCGACCGCGGTTCCGGAACAGAAGATGAGCCACCAAAAGGTAACACGTTATCCCGAGCGAATGTGAAATCGTCTACAGTCATTGGGCCGGTTTGAAATAGCTCCACCTCCTTGATCACACTTGAATCGAAAGCAAACGCGACGAAGCTGCCCGGGGAGGCGGTAAACGTAATTCCGGAAGAGAGATCAACGAGGCTATTGCTCGCATCGAACGTATTCATGTGGGGCGGGAAGGCAACATTGCCGCCTTGCGGATTTGTCCACCATCCGAATCGCGAGATCGGTTGATTGCCGGGGAAGTTAATGGATATGAAGCCGGTGAAGGAAAGGGGTGAGTCAGGATCGCCTTGCGCCGTGGGCGCGAGAACGTTGTTGCCCGAGTGCGCTCCATTTAAGGAACTCACATTGATTATTGCGGCAGGAGTGCCACCATTGGCTGGATTGCCGGGAGTCTGACCGCCTGCTGACAGAAAAGCACCGCTTACAGACTGAGTGGGATTCGTCAGATTAGCCGCAGTCGTCGGTGTTCCGCTTGTATAAGCATTCACAGTCAGCGGCGTAATGCCGGAAATGTTTTCAAAATCTATTAGCGTTGCCCCGGCGAGGAACTGCTGAAAGTCAGTGGCGCTAGTTCCACTGAATGCTTGGTAGTGAATGGCATTCCCGTCAAGAGTGACTGTTCCAGTTGTTACCGTGGCCGAAGCGGTAGAGACGAGGGCTACGACGAACAGCGCCACTCTGTAAGTTGTCTGATGCACAAATTTACCTCCGTTTATACGCATTCGCGCGTATACAATAACACCGGAAAGCGAGGGAGGCAAGAGATAGAAATTTTTGTCAAATGATGCGAGCTGCTAATTGGTCATATAAGGCACAGACGGCAACCCAGGCCGCGCGGACTGCTGTGCTCTTTGAGCGGCGGCCGGTGAATTGATTGAGCACGGTAAAGCTGCCGAGCAGGTCGCCGGTCTGAAGCGACTATGTGTATGCTCATCTAAGATGATGCGTTTTCCATTTTCCAGATTTCTTGCGTCTGCGGCCTTGTTTGCCGTAAGTGCTCCGTTTTTTGCGCAACAGCCGGCCGCCGGGGAGCAAGGAACCAAGCCGCGGCCGGAAGACACGGAAGTGTGGGAGCCGGTGCCCAAGGTCGTGACTCCGGGCGCCACCAACGCGGCGCCTCCTTCGGACGCGATCGTGCTGTTCGACGGCAAGAACCTCGACGAATGGGTGTCAGCTCAGGACAAGTCGCCGGCCAAATGGACCGTCGCCGACGGTGTATTGACCGTGAACAAGACGACGGGCGTCGGAAATATCGAAACGAAGCGGACGTTCAAGAACTACCAGCTCCACATCGAGTGGAAGATTCCCGAGAACATCACCGGCACCGACCAGGCGCGCGGCAACAGCGGCGTGTTTCTGGCCTCCACCGGGCCCGGCGACGCCGGGTATGAACTGCAGGTTCTCGATTCGTACAACAACAAGACCTACGTCAACGGCCAGGCCGGCAGCATTTACAAGCAGGCGATTCCGCTGGCGAATCCGAATCGCAAGCCGGGTGAGTGGCAGACCTACGACGTGGTCTGGACGGCGCCGATGTTCAACGCCGACGGCTCGGTGAAAACTCCGGCCTATGTCACGGTCTTCTTCAACGGCGTGCTGGTGCAGAATCACTTCGAGTTGAAGGGCGAGACGCTGTTACATCGGCAAGCCGTTCTACAAGAAGTACGACACCGCGCCGATCAAGCTGCAGGCGCATGGCGATCAGAGCGAGCCGATCAGCTTCCGGAATATCTGGGTCAGGGAACTCCCGTAAGCGGCTAGACACCGGCAGCTACTACGCTGGCGCTCGTTCGGCCGACGGTTTCGCGAGCGGCTAACTCTTCCCGAAAGCGTACGTGGCGGCGGCGCGTCAGTTCGACTAACGGCCGCCACGCGGCATGCACAAGATGGTGTTTAATAAGAAGCCGCCAGAACCGATTCGAGCGTTTGTACAGGTAGGACATTGCCAGATATGGCGCGACAGCACGCCAATCCGACGGCCGGCGCCGCCAAATGGAACCGTGTGAAAAGAGACGCTTGTATATCCAGGCGTAGCCGTGCTCCAACTCTTCAGGCGACATGTTTTTTGGCTGGAATACCGCATGCGCCGTGTCATATAAAGACCAATCGCGGTGAAGCAAACGCTTCTCCGCTTCCATTTGCCGGAACAGCGGGGTTGCCGGGTACGGAGTAAGAATATGAAACGTCGCGCATTCCAGGCGGTTCTCCTCAATCCAATCGGCCGTTCGGCCGAAAACGTCTTTCCCGTCGTGATCGAATCCCAATACAAATGATCCGTTCACCTGGATGCCGTTCTCGTGTAGCATGCGGACCCGCCGGGCATAGTCGGCAGCTTTCGGAGTCTTCTTCTTCGCGTCGGAGAGATTTGCATCGGTCAGGGACTCGAATCCGACGAAGACGCCCGTACATCCGGCGAGAGCCATGCTGCTGATCAGCGCTGGATCGTCGGTCACATCGATCGAAACCGCCGCGCTCCAGATTTTGTCTCAGCGGCCGCAGCGCTTGGCATAATTCGCGCAGATAGGCACGGTTCGATCCCAGGTTGTTATCGACGAACACACCGTATGGTTGCCCATCCGCCGCGAACTCCGCAGCTATCTGGCGCGGCTCTCGCATTCGATATGGCATACGCAAACCATCCGTTGACAGGTAGCAAAAGCCGCATCGATTGTGACAACCGCGGGTGGCAATCAAGCTGGTCGTCGTAAGAAAACTCGTTCGGGGCAAGATCGATCGCCTGGGCGTGGGGTCCTTGCGATAGTCGCTTTCATAGGTGGCGACGTATTTCGATTGCAGCCGGCCCGATTCGAAATCCGCCAGAATGCGCGGCCAGAGCTGCACGCCGTCGCCCAAGGCAAGCGCGTCTGCAAATGGTGCACATTCTTCAGGACATGACAGCACGTGCAGGCCGCCCAGTACGACCTTGCTTCCGCGGCTGCGATACCATTGCGCCAACTCGAATGCCCGCCGCGCGAACGTCAGATGCACCGTGATCCCAACGACCTCGGGCATGGGCGAAAAGGGCGGCCGTCCGTCCAGCAGGTTTTCATCCCAATAGTGAATTTCCCAGTGTTCGGGTGTGGTGGCCGCGAAGCTAGTGAGAGCCAAGGTCGGGGTGAGCACGTGCTTGCCGAAACTGGCGTTTGGATCCTTCGCATAAAACGGGTTGATCAGAAGCGCATAGCGCGGCCGCACCACGCCCGCAGGAATTGCAGCATCGAGAAGTGGCGGTCGAGTCATTTCGAGCGGACACCATCGACGGGTCTTCGTCATCACCAACTACTTTATATAACAAAGTACGCCCTGTCAAGATCTTTATTGGAGCAGACCAAAGACGGCGATAGTGTTGGCGCCACCTACGATCACTCGTCCATCAGCGATGGTGGGAGTGATGTATTTGTTTCCGGGGCCGAATAGATCTCTGCCCGAGTTCGCCTGGTTGCTGTTGTAGAGTTCGGTTGCCAGATTCGTGGCATCGTAACCATGAAGGACCGCAGAAGTCGCGTTTTCGACCGCCCATAAAATCGCGTCGCCGGTTCCGTTTGCGGAAATGGATGGCGTCGCGCCGGGGTATTCAAAGAAGTTGTTTGTGATTGAGGCCGGTTGAGCTTGGAGAAGGGCAGCATTCATGTTGAACGCGCGAATGCGGTCCCCAACAGCGCCGTAATAGACATTCCCGTTGAACCATGCCGGCGATGTGAACACTGCCCCACCCAAGGCTCCTGGAAGCTCTTGATACAGTCCGGTGTTGTTCTGGGGGTCGAACTTACCCATGTTTGTCCGATTGAACACGTAAAGCCGGCCATCTTTGCCAGCGCCTGTCCCGAGCTGAATTGTTTGTCCGGATGCATTCTTCAAATCCGGAAGCAGCATCACGCCACCGGATCCGAGGTCGACATCCTGTGCGGATTCAGTCACCGTGTTGCTCATGGTCCAGTAGTCTTCCGGAATTAATTGATTGTTGAGGGCGCTCAGCCGGACGAATGCGTTTCCAAAATCACCTCGATTGGGGAAACCTCTCGCATCCAGACTTGTGTCGAAGGTGCCATTCGCGACAGCAACAAAGATACGGCCCGTGGCGGCATCGGCAGCAAGGCCGCCGCCCGCATTCCAAAGAGCAGCTTCACTGCCGTTCGGAGCAAAATTGAACACGCTGACCTGTTTGAGCGTCAATCGATCGTAGCCGATCAACCAGCCTGTGTAGGGGCGGAAATCGCAATGCGAGCCCCAGCCAGTGTAGACAACGCCATTGAGCAGAAGCAGGCTGGGACGGGTTTTGTATTGCTTTGGATCAAAGGAGACCTGGCCATTACTACTGTTATCGCCAGAGCCTGGATAACTCGCCGCGATCTCCACCGGACCGCCAAATTGTTCCTGCCCGGTCGTGATGTCGAGCGCATGTAATCGATGGTGATAGCTGCCACGATTGTCTTTGCTCATGCCTAACACGTAAATGGTCCCGTGGGCACCGGCGGAGAGATCAATCACAGGCGTAGCCGTGATTCCAATTTCGGGAGTGACTTGTCCGCAACCTCTGTCATCGGAGGGGAGTTCGCCCGCGGCCAATACGGTGGCGCGCCACAGTACGCCGCCATTAGTCGCGTCGATTGCATACACGGAATCGTGTTCGGTAGCGGCAAAGATGACGGAATGAGTGCCTTGCCCGGTTAGAGCCAATTGCGAGATATACAGAGGCTGAGCGTCAACCTTGCCGTCGACGGGAATGGAAAGAAGTTTTCCGAATGAGGAGGGGTTCACGTTCGCGTGAGTCAGAATCATTTCGGTCGAATTCTGACCGGTTCGCGCGATGTCGTTGTGGTAGGTCAGCACATTCGTGGGTGTCTGGAGCGGCGCGGGAGCCGGGCCGATTTGGGTTTGCGGCGAGAAGGTGCCCCTACAGCCGGCGCTCAAAAAGAACACGATTACTAACGGCGATAGACGGAACAGGAACAGGTGAATGCGGATATGCATACTCTCCCACTCTCGAGTAGTGACACTACCTACAGCTTTACACCGTTCCGAAGAACAAATCCCCGCGTACATTGCGTCATGGATGCGACTCCGCAATTCCGCATCGTTAGCGCCAACTCCAGGCGCAGGATCTCGAGCACACGTTCGACGCCCTCCTGCCCGAACGCTGTCAGGCCCCAGATGTAGGGCCGTCCGATGCCCACTGCTCGCGCGCCCAGAGACAACGCTTTAAAAACGTCGGTGCCGCGCCGGAATCCGCCATCGACAAACACCGGCATCTGTCCACCTACGGCGTCCACGACCTCCGGCAGGATATCGATCGTTCCCCGACCCGTCTCGGTGGCCCGTCCACCGTGGTTCGATACGACCACGCCATCGGCCCCGTGCTCCCGCGCCAGCATAGCATCCTCGGCAGTATCAATCCCCTTGAGGACGAGCTTCATCTTCGTCATCTTCTTGAGACGGTCGACGTAACTCCAGTCCGCCCACGGTGGATTCATGTCGCCGGAAAGCCCTATAAACATGGGCATAGCACGCATCCTCTCGACATGTGACCCGGTGATGGGGGCCGCTACGTGACAGGCCATGCAATTGCGCGAGTCGATTCTTGCCCAGCGAGTACCGGTCTCAGTATTTCGTCCACCCAAAGTGTCAATCGTCCAAGTCAACACGGGACAGCCGGCAGCTTCCACTCGATTGACTAACTTCTCGGTCTCCTCCCAACTGGCCGGTATGTACAGCTGGTACCAAGGCGGAGTGCCCAGTGCTTTCACAACGTCTTCCAAGCTAAACGAGGTAACGGTTGAAAGCATTTGCGTAGTCTTCTGAGCTTTGGCCGCGCGGGCAGTCGCCAATTCGCCGTCCGGATGAAACATCTTCTGGCTACCGATTGCGCTCACATAGATGGGCAGGTCCCAGGTTGCGCCGAACACTTCGGTTTTGAGATCGGGCTTGGCGACCCCCATCAAGCGGCGCGCCCGCAATTGATAATGGGTCATCGCCTCCCGATTCATGCGGAGTGTCAAATCATCGTCGACACCGGTAGCCAAATAGCCCCAATGTCCGGGTGGCAGCACTTTGCGCGCCAGGGGCTCAAAATCCATCACGCTCAATGCGTCCTCGGCGGACGCGACAACCGGGCTCGGCGAATCCGGCGCCATTGTCATCAGTGGACTAGCAGCGATAAAGCGAAGAAACTCACGACGAGCGCACAAGGTCCGGCTCATCACTGACGACCGGACTGAGAGTGCTGTACCGGATATTGGCATTTTGGATGGGTCCACCAATGTTAAGCAAGTATAACGATGTTTATGCCCACGCCGACAGTGTGTCGAACTGATTCCATTTAGAATTGTTTTGACCGCCGCCTGGAGCCCAACATGAGCCGGGTACTAATTATTGAGAGTCAGAATGAAGTGAGCCGCGCGATCGGCGATGCAATTTCCGCCGCTAATTTCCCAGTAGATTACGCGGTCGGGTACGCCGACACGTTGCGGCGATTGCGTATGCGATCGTTCGGTGTTGTCATCACAAGTCCCGACAGCGTTATCGATGAGGACTTGGCGCTCCTCGAGGAGATGCGCCTCATCAGGCCCGGCGTGAAGTGCATTATCTTGTCGCGTGAAAGCACCCCGGACGAGGTCATCGCCGCGCTGCGTGCCCGAGTATTCGCCTGCTTCACAGCTCCGTTTGATCCAGGCGCTATTGCGAGCCTCGCATGTGGCGCTGCATCAGACAGCGAATGGCGAAACGATATACAAGTCCAGTCGGCGAGACCTGGCTGGGTGTCAGTCCGGGTGAATTGCAGCCTTATCACGGCGGAACGCCTCATGACATTTGCCAAAGAGCTCAGTGCTCAATTGCCGCTGGACACCCGACAGGAAATGATGCAGGCGCTGCGAGAAATTTTATTGAACGCAATGGAGCACGGAGCAGCGTTTAATCCCGAACAGGTAGTTGAGGTCACGGGCATTCGTACCGGAAGGGCACTGGTGTTTTATGTGTCTGACCCTGGGGCTGGCTTCCGTCTTGAGTCGGTTACCCACGCGGCCATCTCCAATCCGCCTGATGATCCTACCGCCCACATCATGCAGCGTTTAGAAGACGGAATGCGGCCGGGCGGATACGGTCTTCTTTTGGCCAGCGGCACGGTGGACGAGCTGATCTACAGTGACCTCGGAAACGAAGTGTTGCTTATCAAGTACCTGAGTCCAGCCTAAGCAATCAAAAATACAGCTTTAATCCAAATTGCAACTGACGCCCAGTAGAGGCGGATGAGTTCAGCTTCCCGAAGGATGAGTTACCAATTGTGAGAGCTGGGCTGTTGGCCGAAGGGAGAAAGAAAGCGGGCGTATTTGTAAGGTTGAAGGACTCCGCCCGGAATTGGAAGACGTAGCGCTCCGCAAATGTGAAATTGCGAAATATGGAGAAGTCCAGGTTCTTAGTGCTGGGGCCGCGTCCGGCCCGGCGCGCAAGGGTGCCGAATTGGGTGATGGGCGTGCCTTTCGCATTCACAACGGCCGTGGGCACAGAGAAGGCGGCTGGATTGAAGAATCCATCGGGCCCGGGATTGGGTAAGTACATCGACACTCCCGGCACTCCATTCGGAACATTGAAAGTGGCAAAAATATTCGACGGAATCAGGCTAGTGCGAATGTCTGTGGGGAAGCCCTTCTGCACTGTGGCAATGCCGTTCAATTGCCAGCCGCCGAGGAGGGCGCGAGCAACGCCGGGCTGAGAGAACAATGGCTTGCCTTTGCCAAAGGGCAGCTCGTAACCGGCGCTGGCAACGAAGACATGCGGGATGTCGAGCGGCGCGTAGGATTTCTCTTTGCGCAGGTTCCAGCTATCGAGAGGGTTCGTGGTTCCGCCGCTCTGGCTGAAAGAAGTATTGCCCCCCGATCCGTTCGCTTCCAGATTTTTAGACCAGGTGTAGTTGACGAGAAAATTCAAGCCGTGACTGAGCCGTTTCTCGGCGCGCAGGTTGAGTGCGTTATAAAAATTGTTGCCATTGGCCGAATCCATTACAACCTGATTGCCAACGTTGGTGAAAAGACGAGCGGTTTGCGTGGTGCCGCCGGCGAGCCCCGTGTTCCACCCAATCTGATTGAGGTTAACGCGACTAGTCAAGTGCGTTCCACGAACGCCGGAATAGGCGGCCTGGACCACCAGATCCTTGAGGAGCTGATATTGGATACCCAGGTTCCACATGTAGACCTGCGCGGGCTTGCTGTTTGCGAAGTCGGCGGTCCGGATGAGCAGACCCAGCGGATTGGCAGGCGTGAAGGTACTCAAGTCAGCGGAGTTCGGCCCGACTCGGATCGGATCGCCGATCTTGACAGGAGGCGCGATGGTGCCATTGGCGCTCACGGCCGGAGAGATGACAGTCGGCGCATTGGGAGGATTCGCGCCAAAGACGGTTGCCGATTGATTGGATTCGCGCGGTCCATAGAAAAGGCCTGTGCCTCCACGAACCGTCCAGCGGCTTGATGGACTGTAGGCGAAGCCGAGGCGCGGCGCGAAGTTCAATGGATGGCCATCTACGATCGCTCTCGAGAAACCGTTCTGGCCAGGAACGACAAACTGGCCAGTTGCCGCGCTAAAGAGACCGCCGCGATCCCGGGCGTCGACCGGCTGTGTGTACAACTCGTAGCGTAGCCCTAAGTTCAGCGTTAGTTTCGGGCTTACTTTCCAATCATCCTGAAAGTAAGTACCGAAATACACAGTACGCGAGCGGGCCCAATCGAGGAGTTGCGTGCCGGTGAGCTGGGCCGGATCGCCCAATAGAAAATCGGCCAGCGGCGCTCCGGAATTGGGGGCGTTGGAAGAGGAACTGAAGAAGGAGCCAAAGACGGTGGCGCCGCCGCCATAAACTGTGTCGAAGCGATCACGCCGTACGTCGGCACCCATCTTGAAGGAGTGGTTACCTTTGATCCAGGAGAGGTCGTCAGCACCTTCGAACAAATTTTCAATATTCAGGTTCGGTCCGCCGGAACCGAGCGAGGTGAATTGCTGGGAGCCGCCCGTGGAGGAGCCCGCATAGGAAAACAATATTTGCGGAAACGTCTTGGCGGGGAACGGATACACAGCTATGCCATTTTGGTTGGCGAAATCGACGCCCTCCTGCGCCCCGAGAACCACGGCGCTGCCGTTGTGGCGCGTGTAGCCGAAACGGGCTTCGTTCACCAAGGTAGGTGTGAAGAGATGAACTTCATTCAGCACGGTATTGACGGAATTGTTTATGTTGTCGGTGCCGCCTCCGAGAAATCCGCTATAGCTGCCGGGATTCGTACTGGTCTGAATGGAGCGCGACACTCGGCCGAACAGGCTATCGCTTTGAGAAATGCGGTGATCGATGCGAACATCGAATTGGTCACTATCGAAGGGCTGGCTTCCGGTGAACAAATAGTTACTTGCCTGTGCGCCCGGACGGCCGAAATTCGGCTGCGGCAGTAGCGCTAGCGTGGCGAGAGCGCCGGCATTCAGTTGTGTTGTGGGAATCTTGTTGCCTGCGAATGGCGTAGCGATTACCAGGCCGCGAGAATCAAAGCGGCGAGTGGTTGGGTCGAATATCTGATTGGCGTAAGAAGAAAAATCCCCGGTGCGGAAAGCGGGCGGAGGAATGTCGATGACGGTAGACGAGGCGGAAGTTCGGCGGCGTACGCCCTCATAGTCAACGAAGAAGAACGTTTTATTGCGGCCATTGTAGATCTTGGGGAGCACGATGGGTCCGCCCAGGGTAAAGCCGAATTGATTCTGCTTGTAGGGTTGGCGCGGCGTCCCGGCCGCATTCGAGAAAAAGTTATTGGCGTCGAAAACATTGTTGCGAATGAACTCCCAGGCGTTGCCATGGAGATCATTCGTTCCGGATTTAGTGATGGCGCTGACGATAGTGCCGGCGGAGCGGCCGAACTCGGCGCTAAAGTTGTTGGTTTTGACTTTGAACTCGGCCACCGCGTCCACCGAGGGCGAGTAGTTGATGCCGTTATAGCCAATCCCGCCCCCGGTCGCAATGGTGTTGTTGTCGATGCCATCAAGGAGGATATCGTTGGTTTGATAACGGCCGCCGCCGGCGGTAAATGGAAGGTTGGAGTTCAAACCTTTTACGGGAACGGCATTGCCGGAGAGCAGGCCGAGCGACCAGACATTTCTACCGTTCAGAGGGAGATCGTTGACCTTCTTGTTATCGATGACCTGACCGAGCGAAGATGTAGCCGTATCGATGAGCGGGGCGCCGCCGGTCACCTCGATAGACTCGGTGACGACTCCAGGCTGCAGCGTGACGGGCAGGTTCAGCACCTTATCAACCACCAGAACAATGTCGTTGAAGACCTGCGTCTTGAAGCCCGGCACGGTAACCGTGACCGTGTACTGGCCAATCTGCAGATTGGGAGCGCTGAATTCGCCGCGGCCATTGGTGACGACTTCGCGGGACGCCGCGCGGGCTTGCTCTGTGATGGTGACTTTCGCGTTGGGGATCACGGCTCCGCTGGCGTCCTGAACAGTACCAGTGATGGTCGAACTGGCAACTTGGGCCGAAGAGGAACTCGAGCACAAGGAAGAAGAGAACAATTACACGAACAATGGCAGACATGGCGCGTATCCTCATAGAGTTGCCGGCAACAGCCCGGGTTTGTCTTATTGTCTGACCACTGATGTTATCAAATAGCATGCAATTTTAGGGAGAGCATGCATCCAAAATCCCAAGGGTTCCTCGAGTCGTCGCTCTACGTCGACGATGTTTCTTCTTCGGCCCGATTCTACGAAAAGATTTTTGGGTTTCAGGTCATCAGCGACTTCGGAGAGCGCGGCTGCGCCATGCAGGCCGGCGATCGCCAGGTCTTGTTGCTGTTCAAAAAGGGCGGTTCGCTTTCCATCCAATCTCCACACGATGGTGACGGCGAGCTTCATCTCGCATTCGCGATTTCCGCCGCCGAATTGGCGAGATGGGAGGCGTGGCTGACCGAGAACCGGATTCCGATAGAAGAGAAACGCACCTGGGATTTGGGCGGTCAGAGTATCTATTTTCGAGATCCAGACCGCCATCTTTTAGAACTTGCCACACCTGGGGTGTGGTCGATCTACTAGTCGGCGAGCGGGTTTGGCCGGATCTGGAAATGAAGTACTTTGCTGGTGGTTCCCTTCCCGGTTTCGCTGTGGAACGGCGTGCGAGTACCCCAGGTCGCCCAAAGGCCTTTTCCTTTCCAGCCAGCCTTTGGATCGTCGACGCGGCCGTCCATTCCTTTGGAGTAAAATCCGAGCGGATACGGAACCCGCAGGATGACGAATTTACCATTCACAAGTGCGATCAGTGAATCGGATGAATTGCCTGTGATGATCGGTGTGTTCTTTCCGAGCCCCAACGTGTCGAACTGATCCACCCAGTCGTAATAATGCGAATCGGCGCTACCTGACGCATTGATACCGCGAAAATTCGGACCGGGTGTCGGATAGAGCATCCAGCCTTCCGGACAGTGTTGTCCGGTGGCCTTGGGACCATTCAGCGGCCCTTTGCATTTTCGCCTGTCGAAGCTAGCCAAGTGGCCGCTCCCGAGCGCCACCCACACCACATTGTTGCGATCGATATCCATGCCCCGCGGCGAAAATCCCGAAACCTTCGCCTTGGGATTTCGGAAAGGTACCTCGTAGTATTCGGCCAGCGTGGTTTCCGGCGGATTCGTTCCGGGATTCAGCCGCACGAGGCCACCAGGAAAGCCCAGCACGCTGCCCCAGATCATTCCGTCCGTTCCCACTCCGAGACCGTAAAATGCGGCGTTCAGCCGTGTGTCGCGGGTTGGATCGGCATCGGGGCCGCTCAGCGCCGCCGATGTGCCAAGGCTCTCGCCGCTGGGCGCCGTCAGCACCTTCTGCTCGGAATCGAGATAGGCGTCACGTTTGCCATTGCCATTGGTGTCAAGAACCAGAGCCGTCCAGCCTTGCGATTTCTGAGCATCGTGCGTTTGATCCCACATGCGCGTGTTCAGCCATCCCACTACACCGCCGCCTCCGCCGCTGCTGGTCCATAGCGTGTTATTCGCATCGGAAGCGAACACCAGATGATGGGTGCTGTAGCAGGTGTCGATCATGGACGTCTCCTTCGTTGCCGGATCGTAAACGGCGAGTTGTCGTCCTGACGTGGCAAGCGGAGTGAGTTTGGCCGAGACCAGGTCGGAACCCGCTTTGCAGAAGGCGGGATTAGCATTCGCCCGGATGCGACCCGTGTACCAGACCCGGCCGCGCTCATCGAACATCGGATTGTGCACGGTAGTGTGGCTGTCCCAAATGGCTTCGTCCCCCCAGACTGGGGAAGGTTGCAGCGGTTTTGGCTGCCCAGGCGTATCCGGATCACGATAGGGAACCTTGACCTGGCTGATGCTGTGGTTGACGGGATCGAGCACCGGCAGGTAATCGCGACTCTCTTCCGGCGATCCGTAAATCAGACCGTTGGCATTCACAGACGGGTTGCGTTTGTCGGTCGAGATTTCGTCGTGCAGATAGGCCTTCGGGTCAGCCCAATCCCATTGCGTGATGACGATATTACGCTCGACGCCTTGCGGGCGCGGAGGCGCTTCGGCAGGCAACTCGCCATGTGCGATGCGAGTGGTCCAGTCGCCGAACTCCGCCGTGGCCCTGTCGGGGCCCAGTTGATTCAGACCTCCGACCATCGCCCGGCCGGCTTGCCCCGACTGCACGCGCCGCATCCAGGCCTTCGCGGGTGAATCGAAATTACTGAACATCTCGGGGATGGTACGCGTGTATTGGTTGCCCAACTGATGGCACGACTCGCAACTGTCGGTTTTGACGAGATGCAGCCATTGCCCCTGCGTTTTGATGTTCGGCGAAATCCCGTTTCCGGAGGGTCCCGTGCCCGGAAATTCATTCTCCTTGGGGATAGCCAGCATCGAGTACCAGTAATTCGCCGGATAATACTGCGCGGCGGCTTTCTTATCCGGAGCGACAGAAGGCTTCAGATCGACTTGTTTTCCCGGGCGCGTCTGAAGCTTGGGCGAATCCACCAGCCCGTAGCCGCGCGCCCAAACCGTGTACGTCGCCGCCGGAAGCGAGGGAATCAAATAACGGCCTTGATCGTTGGTAACAACTTCCTTGATATAGCGCGTCGGTAAATCCGTGCTTTCCGCGATGACCCAAACCCCCGCTTCGACTCCGCTCGCGCTTGAAACTATACCGCCAAGCTCATCGCTTTTAACTTTCACGGTTCCGCTCTGCTGTGCCGCGAGGGACCCCGCAATGACGGCGGCTACAACACTCAAGAAAAATAGAAACCCGGCAGTCCGCATGTGGCGCCTCCTTCGGATGTTCTGGACGGTAAGTATATACCCGCCGTACGGAACCATGTTGCATAGGCGCAATTCGCAAGAGTACAATCCTCCTGCGGTCTAGATCTGCAGAGAGAAAGGCATTACGATGCGGTTTCTATTCAAAATTTCATTACCGGTGGAAGCGGGGAACGCGGCGGCAAAGAAGGATGGTTTAAAAGCTATTCAAAATATTATCGAACAACAAAAGCCTGAGGCGGTCTATTTTCTGGCTGAGAGCGGCAAACGTACGGCCATGATGATCATTAACATGGAGGACGCATCAGAGATTCCGGCAATCGCGGAACCGTGGTTCTTAGCGTTGAATGCCTCAATCGATGCGGTCCCGGTGATGGTCCCCGCGGATCTCCAAAAGGCAGCTCCCGCGATCGCGCAGGCCGTGAAAACATACGGCGGCTAGCCTCGGCCGATAGTCTACTTCGATGGGGCCGGAGCCTTCTTAAACGAATCATCCAGCTTCAACGAAATTTTCTTTGTTTTCCCAGGTTCCAGATTGACGGGTGCAGGTGTCCCCGGCTGCGTGCTGTAGAGTCCCAGCGAACTGCCGTCAGGCGGCGGACTACCGCCCTTCCAATTGCCGGCGGGATCGTAGGCGCAACTCACATAGACCGGGTTCTGGCTCAGGTGTTCGAATTTGACCGTGCCGCTCTTGGAGCTCAGCTGCTTTTCCGCAATCGGCGGCTTCATCTCAGTCCCTGGCTTCACAAAATCAGGCGAGTCCCATACGACGATGTTAATGACGTGGTCTTTGTCGACCGTTCCGGAACCTGTGTAATCGAGATGTACTTGGAGGGTCGAATCTCCCGTGGCGGCGGAAGCCTGGCCGTTCAACAAGGATAGAAACAAAAAGGCAGAAGCGATGGCACTGATACATTGCCGGAGCATACTCATCCCTTTCCTACATCTGGTGGGTAGAGCATATCACCAAACAGGGCGGACGGGCTTTATTCCGCGTAGACGCTTTTTACAAAATTCGTCAGATCACGAATGGGCCAATCCGAATATTTCTTTTGGAACTCGGCGGTGATCTGCTTGCCGGCATCGTCGGCGCCAATGCCCTGCCCCTTGAGAGCCAGCACACGTGTCTGAAGATCCACGATAAAAGCTTTCTCCTGCGCCACAAGAGATCCGTCGCCTACGGCGCTGTGATCTGGTAGCACGTGGACTGCGCCGAGCTTCTCCACCTGATCGAGCACAGCGATCCAGCTAGCAGGAGTGCCGCCCGCGCGAAAAATATTAGGAGTGACTTTGTTCTGCACGACGTCGCCCGAGATCAGGGTCTTATCGGGCTCGACAAAGGTCAACTCATCTCCCTTGGTATGCGCTCCGCCGTACCACAACAGGCGCGCGGTCACACCGCCTCCAAGATCCAGCTTCTTCTCCTTATCGAAGGTCTCGTCGGGAGGGCGCAGTTTGGCGTTGGCGAGCAGTTCCTTTTGCTGGTCGTTGCGGCCTGCAAACAGATCGATCATCTCCTGTCCGTGCTCGTCCATTTCTTCCTGCTGCACTTTGTCACGAATCAGTACGGTTCCGGGCGGAAAGCCGGATACGCCCCCGGCATGCTCCGGATGAAAATGGGTAGTCGTCAGGTACAGCTTGTTATGCGGCGCCAATTTCGTCGCGACTCGCGCCACGGTGGCGCCATTGCGCGGACCGAGACCAGTATCAACTACCAGTGTCGCGTTGGCGCCCACGACAATGCCGATGTTCGGCCAGCCCATGATGGCCCAAACGTGGTCGGACACCTTTACGGTGTCTTCACCGAGAATGGGTTGGGTTTGCGCGGAAGCCGCGGCGGCAACCAGGACGAGCGCCAGTAAGGAAGTGGTGATCTGCATGTTTCCTAGTTGTACTACTTTCTTTGGTATCCTCTCCCTCGCGTGCCTTTATCAAAATTTATTGTTTTCTTCCTGGCCGCGTCCGTTTGGATTCCGAACGGCGCGGCGCAGAGTACCACCTTCGAAGACAATCCCGCCGTTGCGCTTTCTAATGACAAGCTCAACCTCACGTTGATGCTCAAAGGCAGTACGCTCGCGAACATCGGACTCAAAGACGATCCGGAAAAGCTGAGCCCTTTGTGGAATCCCATGCGCATGGCCCGGGAGTTAGGGAGGCAGCCGCATTTTGACGGTGGCGCCGGAGTCTTTGTCTGCGTGGATGGATTCGGCCCGGTCTCGGCCGAGGAAAAAGCCGCGGGGCTGCCGGGGCATGGCGAGGCGCACTCGCAGATGTTCGCAGTCGAATCGCGACGCGAGGGCAAAAGCAACTCGGTCACGATGCGGGCAAATCTTCCGATTGTGCACGAGACGTTCACCCGCACCTTCAAAATCGCAGATGGAGAAAATGTTGTCTTGGTGGATAGCGAACTCGAAAATCAACTCGGGTTCGATCGTCCGGTGAACTGGGCGGAGCACGCCACTATCGGTTCACCGTTCCTGGCATCGGGCGAAACTGTCGTAGATATTTCCGGTTCGCGGTCCCGGACACGGCCCTATGACCAGCCCGACAATGGCCAGAGCGCCCGCCGGCTCGCGCCCTCGAAGGATTTCACGTGGCCGCTCGCCCCCGGCCTGTATGGAGAATCGATCGATCTACGCGAGACTCCCGAAAATGCCCACTATCTCGACCATGCCACCACGCTCATGGATCCGAATCGCGAACTCGAATGGGCTACGGCGATCAATACGAAAAAAGGACTCCTGCTCGGCTTCATTTTCCGGCGGGCCGAATATCCGTGGCTTCAGTATTGGGGCAACTATCCATCGACAGGCAAATTCTCACGCGGCATGGAATTCGGCACACAGCCTTTCGATGTGCCGCGCCGGGAGGCTATTAGCACTGGCACGATGTTCGACACACCGACGTACCGCTGGCTTCCGGCAAAATCGAAAATCACGACGCGCTTTATCGTCTTCTACACTCGCGTTCCGGAGGGTCTTCAGAAAGTGGACGATGTGCGGATGGAAAATGGCCAGATCGTAGTGGAAGACCGTGCCGCGCATAAAGAAGTGCGGTTGGCGACAAGCGTTCGGCTCGAGCCCTGAACCTATTGGGTGGCTCGCGGTGTTCCGGCGCGGGCCGGACGCGGAGGCGGCACGTAGTCTACGAGTTCGTCGACCGGCTTGTTCGCGGCCCAGGCGATACCGCGAAGCAACGTGCGCTGGATCTGGTAATTGGAGAAATTAGCGTAGATGTGCCCTTGCATCCAAACAAAGGCGCGAGCCGGCTGCCCGCCCGCGAGCGTGTGCTCATACGTCCAAAACTGCGGCACAACTTCTCCCTTGTGATCGCCCGCGCTGTGCGTTGCCGGGATACTGGCGGTGGCCAGCACATGGATGGCGGGATCTTTCGCCCATGTCATCTTAAAGAACGCTTCGTCCTCGATCGTGATGGCCGACATGTCCTTCATGATGGGATTCGCAGCGTCGACCACATCGTAATGAATAGGCGCGTCCAGAGTGTAGTTGACTTCGCCGTGCTTTTTAGCGCCGCCGAGAAGAGTTGACAAATAATCCGGGTCTGGACCGCACAACGAATCATGAAAATTCACGAGGCCACCGCCGCGCTTGACGAACGCTTCGATGGCAGACTTTTCGCTGTCTAAAGGGTAGCCAGCGTCGCCTTTGTAAATCACGACGACATCGGTGTGCTCCAGGTCGGCGCTGGTGGGCGGATGCAATGCGCCGTCAACGACGGCCCCATGTTCGGTGAGGAGCTTGCTCCAGTCCGCAAGAAATTGCGGATAGTCATGCTGGCCGGGCAGATGCGATTTCAGACCCGCCCAGAGATAGATATGCATGCCATTGGGATTCTGGCCGGGCGCGCGCGGCGCTGCCGTATTTCCTGATTGAGCCGACGCCGATCGCTGCACCGGCCCAGCCAGGAAAAACAGAAATATCGCACCGAGTACGAGCGCCGTCTTAGCGCCGCCATTACGTTCGTTTGTCACGAAGCCCATGGCTGCTACTATCTCACGCAAGCTACGGCATCGGACGCGGATTGATTAGCATCCAAAGCGTGCCGAACTTGTCCCGGAGCATGGCAAAGCGGAAAGCGTAAAATGTCTCCTCCATAGGCATGAAGATCTCACCGCCGTCGGAGAGCAACTTATAAGTGCGCTCCGCCTCTTCTATGCTGTCGAGAGTGAGCGAAAGATAGGCGCTGCGCATGGGCTGGAAACGGTCGGGCGGAACATCGGACGCCATGAGATCCGTATCACCGATCGTCATGCGAGCATGCAAAATGGCGTCTTTCCATTCGACTGGAACATTGGCGGGACCCGGCTGTTCACTATGGGTCATCATCATCAAGATTTTTCCGCCCAGGTGTTTTTCGTAGAACTGGAAGGTTTGTTTACAATTGCCGCCGTAGTTTAGGTAGGTGTTTAGTTTCATTGTGCCGCCGCTTTCATCTCATATTCGTCGTGACGGCGGACAAAATCCATGGTCTTTCTTTCGTTTCGGCCCTTGGGCGCGCGATCGAGGATCATCAATGTGCCAATCAACTCTTCAGGACCACGGGCGTAGCTCGAATACGTATGGAAGACATCGCCGGCTTCATTTTTATAAAAGGCGCTCATGCCGGGCAATTCGGTTTCAGTGGAACCCGGCGGCACCGGCATTTCTATAAAGTTATAGACAACCTTGCCACTCGCCAGGTCGTCCTTAGTGAACGAAACGTGATAGTCGTAATTGAAGTCACTGCCGAAGGAGGACACCCAGGGAAATTGCCAGCCCATGCGTTCCTTGTAGGCTTCGATTTCAAGCAACGGAGCGCGGGATACCGCGGTTAGCGTAACGTCATGATGTTCGAGGTGCGGCAGCGCGCCATCGAAATGATCGGATAAGAAAGAACAGCCGGGACAGCCTGCGGCCCAGCCGGGACCGAGCATGAAGTGATAGACCAGGAGCTGGCTGCGGCCGTTGAATAACTCCGCAAGAGACTTTTTTCCCAGGGGCGTATCGAAAAGATATTTCTTATCGACTTTTACCCAGGGCAAAGCTAGCCGCTCCGCATTGATCTTGTCGCGTAAGTGAATGGCTTCCTTTTCTCTGGCGAGCAGGGTTTTGCGCGCCGCCAGCCAGTCTTCTCGCGAAACAACCGGATGGGCTTGCGTGTTCACCATTTGTCTTTGAGGTATGCTGGACATAATACGTTGATATCAACATTCTCGCGCGGATGTCAAATTTAGCGACAGTTCCTTACGAGACCACGCTGCTGGTTCGCGACAGCTGCCTGTGTCTTCATGTGCAGCGGGCGGCGCGGGCGCTGGCGCGGCGCTTCGATGAGGCGTTGCGGCCGGTAAACCTGACGAACGGGCAATTCTCGCTGATGATGTCGCTAAACCGCCCCAAGCCGGCTGGGATGACGGCAGTAGCGTCGTTACTCGCAGTCGACCGGACCACGTTGACCGCTGCGCTCAAGCCGTTAGAGCGCCGCGGCCTGATAAAGGTTATGGCAGACCCGGCGGACCGGCGCAGCCGCCTGCTGATGCTAACAAAAAACGGGCGGGGCCTGCTGGCTCGCGCCGTTCCTATTTGGGAGGAGACACACCGGAAGGTAGAGGCCTTTCTCCCCGAGGGAGACCCCGATCGCCTGCGGAACGATTTACGCGCGCTTGCCTAATGATGGACGCTTACTTCGGTAACGGCATTCCAGGTAAATTCCACGAACCGATAGAGCGAAGATTCAAGCAGCCGTTCCACATCGCTGTGTGCGCCGTAATTGGTTGAATCCGCTTCGGTGGCCGCCGGCCCAATTCCGTAACTGGGGATTCCCTTGGCACGCAGTTGCGCCATGTCGCTTGCCCCGGTCGACATAGTCGGTAGAACTGTCGCTTGCGGATACATGCGCTTGGATACCCGCTCGAGCGCTTTGTACATTTCCGTATCGAGCCCTGACGCGGGCGATGGCGGACGCGTCATCGGAAGCGGTTCGATGCGTACGGCCGGGTCCGCGATCACGCGCTTCATCTGCTCATAGAAAGCCGGGATATCTTCACCGGGCAGCGCGCGAATGTCGAGGGTCGCTTGGGCTTCGGAAGGAATTACATTCACGCCTGTGCCGGCTTTGAGCGTGGTAGGCACCACGGACGTATGCAGCATGGAATATCTTCTAGGCTCGTTGGCCGCGAGATAGTGGTCGGCCGCCGGCGCGGTAGTGGGATTTAGCAGCGCGTTGTAGCGGGCGCCCGCCTCCGGCGGGCTCATTTGCGCCACTTTCTCGAAGTAAGTGCGCGTAGTATCGTTCAGGCGCAATGGCGTTTGCCATGTGCCGACCTTCTCAACCGCTCCGGCAAGATGCACCAAAGCGTTGTCGAGTCTCGGTACCGATCCATGGCCCGACGTTCCGGTCGCCACCAGCCGCACGCGCGCCGGCAGCTTTTCCGCGGTACCGATGTTGAGCGCCACAACGCGGCCGTTATCGAGCGTAGCGCTGCCGCCTTCGGTGATCGCAAACTCGGCATCGATGTCTTTGAAGTGTTGCCCAACGATGAAATTGATTCCCACTCCCGTGGGGTCGGCCTCCTCGCCGGCTTCAGCCAGAAAGATGACGTCGCGGTCGAGCGGAACTCCGGTGCGCTTCAGCAGCAGCATCATCATCAGCATCGCCGTGAGATGCGGCTTGTCGTCCGTGGAACCGCGCCCCCAGACATATCCATCCTTCATGATTGCCCCGAATGGGTTCACCGGCCACTTTTCACGTTGGACCGGAACTACGTCGGTATGCGCCAGGATGAGCAGCGGGCGTTTGCTGCCATTACCCTTTAATCGGGCCACCAGGTTCGCGCGATTCGGATTGAGCGCGAACGTCTGCACGGGGATGCCTTCCGCCATCAAGGCTTTTTGAAGATACTCGACCGCCTTCGTTTCGTTGCCGGGCGGGCTGCTGGTATCGATCTGAATCAAAGCCCGGTAGCGATCGAGAATTTCAGCATTCTGTTTTGCGAAGTCGACGCTTCCCACTCGGGCAATTGCAGGCACACTCAGCAAAATCGCAAGGGAAAGAGTCTTCAAGTGATCGGCCTTCGCACCACGCTAGCATGCCGGTTGAAAGGCCGACGCACGGCACCGGCTTGTAAGAATTGAAGAAATGCGCAATCTCGGTTTGATCGGCGGTTTAGGCCCCGGCGCAACAATTCACTACTATCGCGAGCTGGCTGCGGTTCCATCGGGCGAGATGTTGATTGTCCATGCGGACATGCACCGCGTTCTGGCAGATGTCGAACGTGGAGACCGCGTCGGGTTGGCGCAATACTTCGCCCGCTTGATCGAGCGCCTCGCACGCGGCGGAGCAGAGCTGGCCGCGATCTCGGCTGTTACACCTCATATTTGTATTCGCGAGCTCGAGAAAATTTCGGTGCTTCCGCTGGTAAACGTCATAGACGTAGTGGGAACAGAGATTCGCTCGCGAGGTTTTAAACGGGTGGCGCTTTTCGGGACGCGGTTCGTCGTAGAATCGCGCATGTTCGGCATGCTCGATGGGATCGAGGTTTTGGTACCAGAACAAGTGGAAGCAATTCACTCTGCCTACATGCAAATCGTGGCCGGCGGAACGGACCAGAGAATCACGCTGTCGCGGATTGCACGCGAGTTGCCGGTCGATGCTATCGTTCTCGCCGGGACGGATCTTTCATTGATCTTTGATGAAAGCAACACGGAATTTCCCAATGTCGATTGCGCGAAAGTCCATATCCAAGCAATTTTGCGGGAAATGGGTTGACTTGGGAAGCAAGCAATCAGCCGGCATCGCGCAACGTGACGATCGGGTCGATCCGGGAAGCGCGATTCGCGGGCAAAAATCCCGCGAGTAGACTGTCCGAACAGCGGGCGTTTTGTCAGAGGGGTGCTTTCGAAGGTATGCTGGATATCGGCAGGAGTCGTCCTATGAAAAGACGCAGCTTTCTAAACAACTCAGCTATCGCGCTGGGAGCTTTGTCCTCGGGTCTTGGTGCGCGGCCTGGTCCGGCGGCTCAGCAGAGTCAGGCCAAATTCGCGGCCCGTCCGGTGCGCGTTGTGAGCGTCGGTTTTCACCCCGGCATGAGCCTCGAAGCGATCGTCGGGCTTGTCGATGAAGAAGGGCGCCGCGGGGCGGATCTCATTGCGCTGCCGGAGACGTGCCGCGGACTCAATGGCAAGAGCGGAGAAGATGTGGACGGCCCCACGGTTCGAGCAGCCGCCGAACTTGCGCAGAAACATAAGACATACATCGTCTGCCCGATCGATCGAAGAACCGGGGGGAAGCGATATAACTCCGCAGTCTTACTCGATCGCGGCGGTAAAGTTGCGACCATATACGACAAAATCTACCCAGTCTGGCAGAGTGAGTGCGTCCTCGAGCCACCCGTTCATCCGGGTGAAGCGGTTCGCGTATACAAGACGGACTTTGGTCGCGTCGGGCTGGCGATTTGTTTCGACGTGAACTGGGCGCCCTTGTGGCAGCATTTGTCCGATCAGGGAGCGGAATTGGTTATCTGGCCGAGCGCCTATTCCGCGGGAAGGTCGCTTCAAGCGCGCGCGATTGCCTACAACTATTACATTGTAAGTAGCACGTGGGTGCCAGATTGTCTGATTTACGATATCGACGGCGAGTTGTTAGTGCACGATCACGCCAACCATCAGAAAGATGCAAATGTTACTCGCGTGACTCTAGATCTCGACCGGTGCATCTTTCATCAGGATCTGAACCGGGGACAGAAATTGGACAAATTACTCAGCGAGCGCGGTGACGACATAGAACAGGAAAAGTGGCTCCCGATGGAAGGCTGGTTTGTTCTCCGAGCGAAGCGGCCAGGCATCAGCGCGCGTGAGATAGCCCGGCAGTACGGCCTGGAGGAACTCAGGCCGTATATCAACCGCAGCCGCCGCGAAATCGACAAATCCCGCGGCTGGGAATTCTCTTAACAGCGTTCCGCTAAAAACTCAGGCGTGCGTTGAGCTGGGCTATTCTTGCGCCTCTCGTATTCGTGAAGCGTCCAAATGACGAATTCGTGATGTCGGTAGAGGCAAAACCCGACAAGCTCGTGTGATTGAACGCGTTGAATGCATCCATCCGGACCTGGAGTTGCACCTTTTCGGCGAACTTGAAATTTTTCCCAAGTGAGAGGTCCGCGTTCCAAAAGCCTGGGCCGCGAATCACGCCGCGCCCGAGATTGCCGGGCCGGATGGGAAGGCTCGATGCGGGACTGACTGGAACAGCGGAGAACGCCGCGGTATTGAGATAGAACAGAGTCTGGCTGTAGTTGGAATTGATGGCATTCCCGGAGACGTAATCGGGACGGCTGATATTTTCACCGGTTTGTTCACTGATAATGACCGGTTGGCCGGACGCCCCCGTAAATATTCCGGAAAACTGCCAGCCGCCCAAAACTCCTCTAAGCACGGCATTATGCATGGAAGTAAGTGCGGGCAACTGATATACCCAGTCCGCCGAGAAATAATTTGTGGTGTCTCCGTCGGCGGGACCCCATTCGCGCCGTAGATTGAAGAAGTCCTGGGTGCGGACATTCGCGTCGTTTTGATAGTAGGCCCCGATATCCCCGCTATCGGTTGCGAGTTGTTTGCCCCAGGTGTAACGCACGGCAAAGTTGAAATTCTTCGTAAAGCGCTTTCGCAGTGTCGTCTGCCAGGAGTGATACCAACTAGTCGCCGAATTATCGAGATAGTACCCTTGCGACAGTTGGGTGTTCGGCCGCACACCCGTGACGCGATCGGGGAAATTGTATGTCCGATTGATCGGGAATTTCACTCCACGGTTGCCGACATAGGCGGATTCGAGCACAAGGGACGAAGTTAGCGAATGCTGGACGCCGAAATACGAGGACAGCACATACGGCATCTGAAGATTCGGATCGATGATCAGTGTGGGTTGGACCTGCTGCCGCGGTATGAGTATAGCCGCGACGGTATCGTTGTAAACCGGAAAATGCAAATTGTTGGTGATTCCATCCTGCCTGCTCAGAATCGTGCGGAAAGGTAAATATTTGGCGCCGACCGCTCCGCTGAACACTCCTTCGGCCAGGGGGCTAAACATTACTCCGTAGCCGCCGCGGATGGTGGTTGTACTCTTGCCGGTGAGATCGTAGCTGAATCCGATGCGCGGCGCCAGGTTCAATCCTGCGTCCGGATTGTACGGATCATTCGGGCTGCGTACGGGACCAAAATGAAACTGGCTATCGATGAGTCCGTTCAGGTTGTACAGCCCGAAATCCTGCGAGGGGTCGCGTGGGTGAGCAATGTAGGTTGAGTCGTAGTCGTAGCGAAGGCCAAGATTGACCGTGAGCCGGGGGGTAGCACGCCAGTTGTCCTGAAGAAATCCGCCCACCACCCAATTGGCCCCGTTATAGCTGCCATTTCCGAATGTGAGATTGAGGGAACTCGGCGTGTTCGAGAGAAGATCGGCTTTATTGCTGTAATTGATTGTGGGATTCTGCGGGTTATTTCGAAACACACCAAAATGCATGAAGCTGGCGCCAAACTTCACGCTATGCTTGCCGACGAAACGAGCGTACTTCTCTTCCAGACTCCATGTTCGTCCCTCCTCCAACCACAGCTCAGCGCCAGGTGTCGAAAATCCCGAATAAGCCAACTGAGGCGCTCGGCCGCCGAGCGGAAGAACGTCCGGGACACCCTGCGACAAATAGGCGTCGGTACGATCCATGTCGTTGAGGCTGTATCCAAAACGCGTTTCCGAAGTCCAGGCCGCGCGTCCAAATACGTAGCTGGCGGTCCCGCGATCCATAAATCCGTGGTAGGCCTGGTCGTTGGCGCCGTCGATAAAGATACGAGGTGTCGTCAGGTCCGGCCGGCCGTGGGAGTAGGTTAAGGCAAGATTGCTCATCTCCGTGATGCGGATGTCACCTTTGACATCGAAATGGTTGTCGTGGGCGGTCTGCGCGCGTCCTTGGATGTTCAGTCCCGTATCCGCGCCTGGCGCGTAGCTCTGGTTGGGCAGAGGAGTAACCTGCAAAGGTACCGCGTATGCAGGAACGGCCGTGATAATCTGCTGCCGGAAGGCCGGGGTCGGCACCGTTCCGCTAACAACCTGCGTTACCGATTGGCGATAACCCTCATAGTCGGCAAAAAAGAAAATCCGATCACGCTTGATGGGGCCTCCAAACGAGCCTCCGAACTGATTGAATACGGCATTCGGTTTCGTGCTCAGGAATTGCAAACGCGCGTTCAGATTGTCGGATTGGAAGTTTTCAAATGCGCCCCCATGAAAGGAATTTGTGCCCGATTTGGTGATGAGATTGACGTTGCCTCCGAGCGCCTGGCCATATTCTGCCGGCAGAATGCCCTTTGTGGTTTCGACTTGATCGACGGCTTCTAAACTCAGTAGATTAATCTGTTCGAAATTTCCGCGCATCGACGTAGTGCGGCTTTCTGGATCCGCCGTAGCATTTGTGCCGTCGACCGTGTAGAGAGTCCCCGTTTTCCCTACCCCGTTCAGCCTCACAAATCCGGCCCCCGGACTTACACCTGTGCCGAGGCCGAGGAGATTTGCGACGTTTCGCTTCGCCAGCGGGAGCTCCGACGCCTCGGTGCGCGAGATACTTTGAGATTGCTCGGCGGAGACGGTATTTACGAGAGGAGCAGCACCTTCGACTGACACAGTTTCATTCACGGCGCCTAAGTCCAGTTTGAAGTCGCGTTTGACACTGGCGCCCGCTAATAAATCGAAGTCGCCAGTCTGCAGAGCCTTGAAGCCGGCCGCCGTGATCTTGAGACGGTAGGTTCCTGTGCGGAGAAAGTCGAATTCAAAACTGCCATCGGCGCCACTAGACTTTGTGGTCGCCGCTCCGGTAGCTTGATTGGTCAAAACAACATTCGCGCCGACGACAACGCTACCGGAAGGATCCGCTACCGTTCCGAGAAACGTCGAAGTCGTGACTTGCGAGAAACAAGGAAAAGAAATCGCCGCGAAAACTATCCATTTGAACGAAACCCCTGCACGCATTTGAGACTGCTCCTTTATATCGACGACCTCCCCGTTTTCGGAACTCGTCTTCCCACATCGTGAAACTACCCAGTGAAGCTGGATCGAACCAGATACTAGCCCCGGATTCAGATGAAGTCAAGCGGTTACATTTCAGTTGGTCAGCAAGTGAATTTACTAGGACTGTCGGGGTCTGTCGGGCAACTTCTTGACTTTTGAAATCGCTTGCGCTACAACTCACCCTTCGCAGTACGTGGAAATGTGTACCGCATTATGAAACCGGAGCTGTGCTCCATGAAGGGTCGGTCTCGTGTCCTACATCTTACTCGTCTTAATGTTCGCGACGTTCTCTCTTTCGGCGTTTGGGCAGCGAAAGAACGGTAATCCACTCGATCATCTCCCCAAGAATATCGAGATGCTGACGCACTTTGGCGAGCGGGCCGACATCTCGCCCGATAACCAAAGCATTGCGTTCATGGACAAGAGCTTTGGTGACGCGTTTGTGATCGACATGAAGACTCGCGCGATCCGCTGCGTGACCTGCGGCGTACCCGGGGCGGCCTTCCTCCGGATTATGCATCTGTCTTCGGGCGACTACATTTTAATCGGCCCGGCGCGATTCTCGGATATCCATAGCAGCCGCTCAGCGGATAACGAATTGTGGTTTCTGAGCAAGCAGCCGGGCTCCAAACCCCAGCGCTTCGATCAGAAGATGTCGGAAGGGGCGGCGCTTTCGAAGAAGAATATGCGAATCTCCTATTCCGTCACCTCCAGGCAAGACCCGTCCCTAGCTCCCGACCATTCACAATTAGTTGTCGCCACCGTCGACGTGTCCGGTGGCACGGCGCGACTCACGGATAAACGCACGGTCTACGAAAGCAACTCGAAAGCCTGTACGATCGAGGCGCAAGACTTTTTTGACGATGACAAAAAAATGACCTTCACCTGCTACGAACCGCAGCATCTTGCTTCGGCCATGACAATTGACCTGGCTAGTGGCAAAGTGGAGAACATGTCGAAGGCGCCGGGGACTTACAACGAGTGCGAAGGTATTTATCCAGATGGCCAGTACACCAATGTGGAAGGAGACCGCCAAGTGGCCGAATTGGGCGGAGACCACGGCTCCCGCAACATCGACATTTGGAAGCTGCGCCTGGATGGCACTGGAAAAGATTTTAAGCGGCTAACTCACTTTAACGACTATGAGGGCTTTAAGGCATCGAATCCTGTAGTCTCGACCGACGGCAATTTCATGGCCTTCCAGGTTGCGCATCCAGCGGATGAGGCAGGGGTTGGCTACGGAATTCTTCTCTATCACTTTCGTTAGTTAATCGTTTTCGCCACGAATTTCAATTTGGCGATCTGGATGCCTTTCAGATCGGAACGGAGCGTGGCAAGGTAGAGCTGCCCTGCGGATTCGACGATTTCTGGCGCCGCATACGGCATAGTCTCAACCAGATACCTGTCATCGTTCTTCCCGAAATCGAGCGGATCACGCGAGCGGTAAACGCCAAACTGCGCTTTCTCTCCGTAGAATTGATTTCGCAGCAGATAGTAGTAGCCCGAAGCCGAGTGATGATAGACAAAAGGGCATTCGGCCGAATATGGGCCGTCACCTTTTGAGCCGCCATAGGCAACTTTCCGGGGCGCGCTCCAGTGGATCTTATCCTTGGACGTGCGCACGAAATCCGCACCGTGACGATTCGGAAAAGCTGTGTAGTAGCAGTAATAGAGGGAACCGATCTTGAGCACCATGGGATCGCGCGTGTTGCTTCCGGTTTCCTCGCCGAACATACCGGAGCCTCCATCGTTGGTCAACTGGCGGGCGAACGTCTTGCCGTCGACGCTGGTGGCGAGCGCAATGTGCTCCCAGTTGCCGTAGAACATGTAGTAGACGGATTTCTCTTTTAGAACAAATGGCGCCTGCAGGCCGCCTTCCGTCTCGCCGAAATTCGGATCGGCCATCATGGCGATACCCATCGGAGTCCAATCTTTATCGGTCAGGTTTTTCGCCTGCCAGCGGTAGAAAAGGCGCGTCTTGCCTGGAGCTGCGGTCGCGCGAATACAGGACCAAAGCTGCCAGGTGCCATCAGCCGCTTGCCATATTCCGAAATCGACCGGCTGCTGCTTGGCCGTGGTGTATTTGCCAAGGTCGGGATCGCCGGCCAGCTGCCAGAAATCGCCCTCGATTTCTGGTACCAGAACTGGTGGGGCGGCCCAAATTCCAATCGTTAGGCCCATCAGGATGAGGACGTTAAGGAACGATCTGTACATTCGGTCAGACTATAACCCAAGCCTATAACCTGGGTCTCTTGCCCCAGTACTCGAATTCTGATACGTTCTACCTGAACCTTTCAGATCAGTAACGGTGGCCGCGTTACGGCGCCGGGATTGTGAGCACAAATTGAGCAATTTTTGCAGAAATTGTGGCGCCCCTATGGGGCCGAATTTTGCGTTCTGCCCGCAGTGCCGTACGCCGGCCGCCGGCGGCTCTAACCCGGTAGCGCCGGCCGCCGCTTCCGTCGCGCCCGCAGCCAAGTCCGGTTCCGGGATGAAGATTTTGCTGATCCTTCTCTGCGTCTTTGCCGTCGGCGGCATTGCCGTTGTGGGCGGATTGTTCTACGTGGCGCATCGCGTAAAACAGGCGGTGGTGGCGAAAGCCAGCGAGTATGGCGTCGGTGTTTCTTCACATACGCGCTCTTCCGCCGCGGTTTCGATACGTCCGTGCGAACTGCTTTCGAAACAAGAGGCTGCCCGCCTGCTGGGAGAGCCGATCCAACGAGCGGAGATGCGCGACGCGAGTTGCCTGTACTACGGGCCGCCCGGTTTGAGTGCCCGGCTCGGCAAAGAAGGAATGTCGACCATGGTAAACACGCCCAACTCCTCGCGAACAGCGGCGGAGGCCGCCGACACAGTCGACAGATTCTTGAAGAGCGCAGCAGCGCAGGCGGGACAAACCGACAGCAACGGCGAGTATCCGCTGTTAACAGTCGTGGTGGCGGAAGGAGACGGCCGCGCACAAATGACGGCGGTTCTCGCGGGCAAAGCGCTCTTGAGCGGACTGAAGGGTACGGGAGAGGAAATACCGGATCTTGGCGATCGCGCCGTTCGGCTGGGCAATCTGGGTTTGAACGTATTGAAGGGCGACACGCTCATTCGCATTCTGCCCGGGCCGGTTCCCGACGCCAACCGGAAATGCATCCTGCTGGCGCGTACTATGTTGCCCCGGGTGTAGGAGACGATCGGCTTCTGGCCGGTGGTAAGCCCATCTTGTAGACTCAATCGCGTGCAGGATTTTAGAAACAAAGTGGCCGTCGTCACAGGCGCAGCCAGCGGTATCGGCAAAGCGATGGCGCAGCGATTCGCGGCCGAAGGCATGCGGCTGGCGCTTGCGGATATCGAACCGGCGCCGCTTGCCCAATTCGCGGACGAGCTGCGCGCCGCGGGCACACCGGCCATTTACGAGCGCGTGGATGTGTCGAAGCCGGACGATCTCGATCGACTGGCAGCTCGAGTGTATCGCGAGTTCGGTGCGGTCGAGCTGTTGTGCAATAACGCCGGCATCTTGCCGCCGGGAGCGCCCGTGTGGAAGGAGCCGCTCGGCAACTGGCATTGGACGCTGAACGTAAATTTCTTTGGCGTGCTGCATGGCGTACAGGCGTTTCTGCCTCGCATGCTCGAAGCCAACCGGGAGGCGCACATCGTCAACACCGCCTCGTTGGCGGGCTTAACAACGCGGCCCCTCATGTCCGCTTACAACGTTTCGAAACATGCGGTCGTCGCTCTCTCCGAGTGCCTTTATGCCGAACTGCAACTCACTACGGACAAGATTCATGTTTCGGTTCTCTGCCCGGCGTTTTCGAAAACGCGCTTGGCAGAGAGCGGCCGGAACCGGCCGGAAGGCGTTCCGGCAGATCCTGCGGCCTCGTTCGGCTTTCATGACGCGCTGAAACGGATTGTGGAAGAAGGCACGCCGCCGGAAGAGATTGCGGACGCCGTGATCGAAGCCGTTCGTAAGAACCAGTTTTGGATCCTGACACATCCGCAGCTCGACCACGGCATACGAGATCGATTCGAATCGATCCTGGCGCGCACCAACCCGCCATTGCGGGATTTGCGGGCTACGCAGACACCGCTGGTTTAGCCGTCGGCGCCGTACTCTCCAGGGTTCGCGAGGATCATGATAAGATGCGGCCAGTTGGAGAAAAAGACATTATGGCTCATTGCTCCAGACGTAATTTCCTAAAAACCGGGCTCGCCGCCGGTGCGCTCGTAGGCGCGGGAAGCCTCCCGGTAAAAGCCGCGAAAGAGACCGCAACCGACTGGGTGACGCTTGGAAAATCGGGCGTGAAGGTGACGCGGCTGGCATTCGGCACAGGCACTTTCAGTGGCCGGGTGCAACGCCAATTGGGACAGGATGACTTTACGAAGCTGGTGCGCTATGCCTATGACCACGGCATCCGCTTCTTCGAGACGGCCGAATCGTATGGTGAGATGCACCAGATGCTCGGAGTCGCTCTGAAGGGTATTCCGCGCGATAGCTATCGGCTGATGACCAAAGTGACCACACATGATGGTGGGGATCCGCAGGAAAAGATCGACGAGTTGCGCAAACTTGCCAATACCGATTACTTCGACATAGCGCTGCTGCACTGGCAACACACGCCGACCTGGCCGACCGATACTGTCCGATGGCAGGATGGACTTCTCGAAGCCCAATCCAAACATGCCATTGTTGGACATGGAGCCTCTGTTCATGGGTTGCCGGCGCTACGCAAGTTCCCGGACAACAAGTGGCTCGACATCGCTATGATCCGCATGAACCACAAAGGTTCGCACATGGACGCTGAGGATTACAACACTAGCGGGCCGGGTAATGTGAGCGAAGTTGTCGAGCACGTAAAGCAGGTTCGCCAAGACGGTATGGGTGTCATCAGCATGAAACTGGTGGGCGAAGGCTCATTCACCAATCGCGAAGATCGTAAGGCTGCGATGCGATTTGCCTTTAAGAACGCGGGCGTCACTAGTGTGACCGTCGGTTACAAGAACACCGCGGAAATCGACGAAGCGATAGAGAACCTGAATCTGGCTCTCGCTTAACCTACCTCTCTTTTAGATATTCGTGCACGAACTGCACGGCCATCGCGCCCTCGCCGACTGCCGAAGCAACGCGCTTTACTGAGCCGGAACGTACATCACCGGCTGCGAACACACCACGGCGGCTCGTCTCCAGTAAAAATGGCGCGCGCACGGCGCTCCAGTGCGGCGATTGCGCAACGGCCGCTCCGGTCCGCACGAACCCTTTCGCGTCTCGCTCGACTTCGGCAGGCAACCAGTCGGTAAGTGGTGTCGCTCCAATAAAACTGAACACCGCCGGCGTTTCCACCGTTCGTTCTTGCCCGCTCGCCCCGTTTACGATTTCCACGGCGCTCAGATGGCCGTTGCCAGTCATCTCCTGGATGGTCGTATTCACCAGCAGGTCAATGTTGGGAGTCTGTGCGATGCGGTCGACGAGATAGCTTGACATATTTCTGTTCAGATCGCTGCCGCGAATGAGCAAAAGCACGCGGCTTGCGTGGCTCGCCAGAAAGACGGCCGCCTGCCCCGCCGAGTTGCCGCCGCCTACAACTATCGCCGGGCATCCACGACAGAGCAGGGCTTCGGCAGGTGTCGCAGCATAGTAGAGTCCAGCCCCTTCGAACTTCTCCACACCTCTGACTCCGAGCTTGCGATATTGTGCGCCGGTTGCTATGAGCAGACACTTGGCAGCGATGGGAGCGCCGCCGCCGGCATCCAGTGTCGCGTAGCCGTTTTCAAACGACAAGCGAGTCGCGGAAGTGGGGATCGAAAGGTGCGCGCCGAACTTGTTGGCCTGGAGCGTTGCGCGATCGGTGAGTTCGGCGCCCGTGAGTCCCGTCGGAAACCCCAGATAATTTTCGATACGCATACTGCTTCCGGCCTGGCCGCCGGGAGCGATCGAGTCCACTACCGCGGTCCTCAGCCCTTCCGACGCGCCATAGACCGCGGCAGCCAAACCGGCGGGGCCGGCGCCGACAACCAGAAGATCGAAAACAGTCTGCTGCAACGGCTGATAAATACCGACCTCGTCAGCCAGTGTCTGATTGGATGGATTGCGCAGAAGCAGCATGTGCGCGCAGGCAACCACAGGTGTATCGGCCGCAGTCACCCCGAAGCTTTTCAACAGCACATCGACTTGCGGATCGGTTTCCAAATCCGTCCAGGTAAAGAGCACGCGGTTTCTGGACAGGAAATCGCGGACGCGAAAAGTGTCCGGAGAATAGCGCGAGCCGATGACGCGCAGGCCGATGAAATTAGGAGATTCGCGCAGCAATTGGCGGCGCGCAATGAAGGCTTGAAGAATAATGTCGCTGAGTCCAGGACACTGGTTCAACACGTGCCGCAGAGCGTCTCCCGAGATCTCGAACACGTTACAGTCGCCCCGTGCGATGGCTGTGAAAACAGCGGGAGTGCCTGTTAAATGCGAGATGTCGCCCGTGAACTCACCCGGGCCGTGGGTGGTGATGGTTTTCGGCGCATCGCCCGAATAATCGAGAATCTCGATCTTGCCCGATTGAACGATGAAGAACTTGAAGGCGCGATCGCCGACCGTGACGAGCATCTCGCCGTCCGAGCAATGTCTCGGCGCAACCGCGGTGCATTCCGCCAGTTGCGCGATCTGGTCATCATTGAGAACCGGGAAGGCGATGGAGTGGAGCGTATGTTCGGCCATAATTACTCTGCTGTCCGAGATCTTCGCACATAGTTGCGGCAGAGACGCACCCCGGATTCGTGCGCCGAACTAGTCTTCTTGCGGCTGGAACACCGGTTCTTTGCCGGCGAGAAGCAAGCGCTCGTCCAGAGCGGCTTTGACGAGTTCTTCTTCCATCTCCGAGAGCCCTTGCGCATCCTTTTCAATGCGCGTCAAGAGTCCCTTCATGCGTGCACGCGAGACCTCGGCAGGAGTCGCTAGCGCGTAGGCAAACAGGGCATCGGACCGCAGATCCTCGTCGTTGAAAAGCTGCCGTAGTTTGTCCAGTTCACTGCGAATCCCGTAGTAGCCGACGCCCCAAATCGCGGCGCGGCGAATTTCAAGATCAGGGTCGACCAAGTGCTTCGCAAAATAATCGCGAAATGCCGGATGCACCGAACGCCACATGGCTTCCAGGGCTTTTGCGCGGCCTTCGGGAATCTCATAGAGATCGACGATCGCCTGCCGCACTTCCGCACGATCCGCTTCGGGCGCCATACCGACCAGCAGCCCACCGCGTTCCTCTACGGCAAGCTGAGGATTGCGAAGGGCACGAAGCATGGCGTCGACCACATCGGATTCTTCCGTTGCGTCGATCAACGCTTCCCAGCAGCGTGCACGCACGTCGGCGGATTCGTCTTCCCGGGCCATCTTCAATAACTGTTGGCGCTGCGCGGCGTCTGGTTGGCGATTGAAGAACGAATGTGCGGCCGCGGCCCGCATGCTCGCAACAGGGTGCGCCAGCAACTCGCCGCGCTCATCTTCATCGAGCAGGTCTAACGGTGGTTCATCTTCGGGTGGATACAAACCCCAGATATCAAAAGGCTCATCGACCGGCGGTTTTTTGGGTTCACCCAGCAGCGCGAGAGCATCGGCCGCTTCCTTCATCAGCTTCGTGTCGCCCGCGGCAAGCAGCGCGGCATTTTCAATCGCCGGCCGCGCCGCCGGGTCGCCGTAGATTCCGAGTAGCAGCAGCGTATCGGACAGGTCGAACTCTAACCGGTCGAGAAGGAGTTTCAGGATACGCTCGTCGCGGACACCTAAGCTGGCCAGGACGAACGCAACTTCTCCGCTTTCGGTTTCCTCTAGTTCCGGATAGAGCGCGAGCAGCGGCTCAAGCGCCGCCGCACCAGCGTCGACCAGTCCGATGGTCACTTCATCCGAGACATTTTCCGGGTCTTCCTTGATAAGACCGAGAAAAAAAGGGATGGCCTCCGGCGCCTTCCAGTAGCGGAAGACGGCGGTTAGTTCCGGCGCCAGATCGACTACGTCATTCGACCGATCGCGCTCAGCTAAAGACAATACGGCTGGCATGGCTTCCGCACGCCGATCGACGAGAGCGTGCAGAAAACGGTGGTCCAAACCGAGGTGCCCGCGGGCGGCTGCCGCCAACACCTCGGCCGGCTTCGCTTCCAGTAGTTTTTGAGGATCGAGCAACAAGCCGCGCGCTTATTCGGGCTCGACCACAACTTTGATCTGCGTCGAGACATCGCGGTGCAGCCGCACCGTGACCTCGTGCTCGCCGACAGTGCGAATCGGTTCGTCGAGCTGCACTTTGCGGCGCTCCAGGTGGAACTTCTGGGCTTCCAGGGCATCTGCGATATCCTTGGCGGTCACCGAACCGAACAGATGATTGTTCTCTCCCACCTTCTGCCGAAAAGTAAGCGTGAGACCTGTCAGCAGCTTCGCCAGGTCTTCCGATTCGGTCTTATCCTTGGCTTCTCGCCGCAGATACGCATCGCGCTCCTGCTCGACGATTTTCTTGTTCGACTCTGTGGCTGGAACCGCAAGCCGCTTCGGCAGCAGAAAATTGCGGGCGTAGCCGTCGGCAACTTTCACCAGCGCGCCGCGCGAGCCGACTTTCTCGACGTCTTCTCTGAGAATGACTTCCATGGTTTTCTCCTTGGTTCTCTTCTCGCCTACATGCGCGAAGCGAACGGCACCAGCACAATACTGCGCGCCTGCTTGATCGCTTCGGTCAATCGCTTCTGGTGAGGAGTGCACACTCCCGAGATACGCCGGGGCGTGATCTTGCCGCGCTCAGAAATAAAGCTCATGAGCGTTCTCACGTCTTTATAGTTGATGTCGTCGACTTTTTCGACACAGAACCGGCATACTTTCTTGCGCCGGAAATATTGCTTTTTGCCAGTGGCAATCGCCTTGTCGCCTCCGGTAGGCCGCTGCGATGCTGCTATGGGACGTCCGCCTCTTTGTTCCGCCATAATGTTTCTCCGAGTTCCTTCTTACTCTGCCTGCTCCGGGGGGGGTCCTGGAGCGCCCGGGGCGCCCGGAATCGGAGCCGGCGGCTCAGCCGGCAGCGCCGGGGAAGCGGAAGCCGACGGCGAAGGCGCCGGTGGGGGCTTGCGAGCCGCACGCTTTTCACGCGCTTTCTTACGCTTCTCGATCATCTTCAACTTTTCGTCGATTCGGACCGTCAAAAATTTCAGAACTAAGTCCGCCACACGCAGCCGGCGCTCCACCTCTTTGACTGTCTCGGCCTGCGCCGTAAACTGCAGCAGAATGTATTGGCCTTCCGTGTGTTTCAGCAGGCGATACGCGAGCTTGCGTACGCCCCACTTTTCGGTCTTATCAAGCGTACCGCCCGCATGGACGATCACGTTCTTCAACTGTTCAATGAGCGGATCCATTTCTTCGTCCGTTGCGTCCGGACGAACAATGAACAGCTCCTCGTAAATTCTCATTCTTCCTCTTGTGTGCCTCGAGCGCGACGATTAAATTTCGCCATGGCCTGAACGGCGCCCTCAGCAATTATGGATTCGACGGCATCCGCGGTGTGGGATACCACTTCCTCCACGTCCTCTCTCAATCCCCGCTCGAAAGGAGCGAGCACATATTCGACCGCATCGACGGGCCGGCCGGGATGAATTCCCACCCTTACCCGCGTGAAAACTTCCGTCTTCAAAGCGGCAATGATCGACTTGACACCATTGTGTCCAGCCGCAGACCCCGCCACCTTGATCCGCAGCGCGGTCCAAGGCAGGTCAAGCTCGTCGTACACCACGATTAAATCGCGATGTGTCAGGTTACGGTACTCCAAGGCGGCCTTGATGCCCGTACCCGAATTGTTCATGAACGTCTGTGGCTTTACCAGCAGCACGCTCTTTTCCCGGATGCGGCCGGCACCAGTCAGCGCCGCGCCCTCATCCTTGGCAATGCGGACGGCATGGCGCCTCGCCAACTCGTCCACAATCCGGAAACCGATATTGTGCGGCGTCGCTTCATAGCGGATTCCGGGATTGCCCAAACCCGCGACGCAACACACCGCTTACTTCTTCTTGGCGGCCGGGGTTTTGGCAGCAGGCGTCGCCTCGGCGCCCTCGCCTTCCTCTTCCTTCTTGCCCTTCTTGATGACTTCAGGCTCGGCAGCCGGCGTAGCCGCTTCCACCGTTTCAGGCGTCGCCACCACTTCTTCCTTCACAGCCACGACGTGGGAAACGACCGCATCGCTGGAACTCAACAGCTTCATCGAACCGCTCAGCGGAATTTCGGAGACCCGAATATTCTGGCCGATTACCAGCTCGGCCACGTTGACGTCAAACTGCTCCGGAATTTCATCCGGCAGACATTCGATCTCTATTTCGCGCGTGACGATTTCGTGGATGCCACCCTGCAGTTTCACGCCCTTGGGATCGCCGTGTGTGACCACAGGGACTTTCACGATGATTCGCTGGGTCAGGTCGATGCGTTTCAGATCGGCGTGCAGCAGAGAGTCCTTGATCGGGTCGAATTGCCAGTCGACAATCATCACAGGCGTCCCGGCGTTGCCCGGCAGGTTCAAATTAAAGATCGTGTTGTGCCCGGTCTTGCTGTTCAGAATACGACTCAATTCTTTGGGGCTGATGGCCACCGGCGTCGCGCCTTCCGAGCCGCCGTACACTACGGCCGGCATCGATCCCTTGGCACGCAGGCGCCGCGCTTCATTCTTACCGCGCGCATCCCGCCCTTCCGCCGTGATCGTAATATCCTTCCTCATACCTCACTCCGTCCTTATATAAACAACGTACTGATTGAGCCGCCCTCGTGGATCGATTGAATCGCTCGCGCCAGCAGAGGCGCCACCGAAAGCTGGCGAATCTTGCCGCATGAAGCGGCAGTTCCCTCGAGCGGTATCGAATTAGTCACCACCAACTCGAGTAGCGGCGAGGCGCAAATGCGCTCCACCGCGGACCCCGACAAGACCGGATGAGTGGCGGCGGCGGTCACGCTTCTGGCGCCCTGTTCGAGCAGCGCCTCTACGCCCTTCACTAATGTTCCTGCCGTATCCACTATGTCATCCACTATCAAACAATGTTTCCCGCGCACCTCGCCGATGATGTTCATCACTTCGGCGACGTTCGCATCCGTCCGGCGCTTATCGATGATCGCCAGCGGCGCATTCAAACGCTTGGCGAACGATCGCGCGCGCTCCACGCCACCGGCGTCCGGCGAAACGATTGTCAAATCGCCCCGCTCGAAACGCGTCTCAAAGTATTCGAGCATGACCGGAGCGGAAAACAGATGGTCTACCGGAATGTCGAAGAAACCCTGAATCTGAGCGGCGTGCAGATCGAGCGCCAGAACCCGGCTTGCTCCCGCTGTTTCCAGCAGGCTGGCCACCAGTTTTGCCGATATCGGCATGCGCGGCCGGTCTTTCCGGTCCTGTCGCGCGTACCCATAATAGGGTAACACTGCGGTAATGCGCTCGGCGCTCGCGCGCTTCAAGGCGTCCAGCAGCAGCAGCAACTCCATCAGGTGGTGATCGACCGGCGAACAAGTAGGCTGGACCAGAAATACGTCCGCGCCACGCACGTTTTCCTGGATCTGTAGATGGGTTTCGCCGTCGGCGAACCGCTTGATCATGGCGGCTCCGAGGGGGCAGCCGAGCGATTCGCAAATTTCTTCTGTCAGCTTGAGATTGGCGGTCCCGCTAAAAACCTTGAAATCGGTGAACAGCGCTCGCACGGGCTTAGGAGCCGCCATTATTTCCATGCCCTCTGGTATTGGCTTCGGGTGAGAAAGCGTACAGGAAAAGCTCCCGCCGCCGGGAAGCTTCGGGCGGCATGGCGGACGGCTTCCCCGGTTGAAAACACACCAAAAACAGCCGATCCACTGCCGGTCATGCGAACCAGCTTGGCTCCAAGTCTTCGCAATTTCCGTGACACGGCCGCCAGTTGGGGATGAATCCTAAACACCACTTCCTCAAAGTCGTTTTTCAACGGGAGTTGCTCAAGACGGGAGCCGTTCAGAGTCCAGGCGATCGTCTGAAACTCTCTAAGGATAGGGGAGTCGTCCGATGAAGTCAACGAACGTTCGAGAGATCGGTACGCCTCGGGTGTCGAGACATGAATTCCGGTCGATACCACCAGCGCGTGGTGCGCGGGTAGGTCGGGAAGCGGGTACAGCTCGGTTCCCCGGCCCAGGCCGAGCACGGTACCGCCATGCAGAAAGAACGGAACGTCGCTGCCGAGGATTTTTGCGAAACGAAACAGGGTCTCCGGAGGCAAACTTTTTCCAGCTAGGGCCGGTAAAGCTAACAAAACAGAGGCCGCGTTGCTGGAACCACCGCCGAGGCCGGCGCCGAGCGGGATGCGCTTGTCGATGAAAAAACGAACCCAAGCCCCTAGCTTGAGCTCGTCCAGGATCAGCTTAGCGGCGCGAACGACGATATTATCCTCTATCTCTATAGGAATAGAGACATCAATTTGGGTTCGTTTCGCGAAATCGAGCTCGATCCTGATGGTGTCGTGGAGATTGATGGTTTGAAAGATCGTCCGCAACTCGTGGAAGCCGTCGGTGCGCCGGTGCAGGACGCGTAGGTCGAGATTCAGCTTGGCAAACGATTTAATACTGCAGGAGCGAGAAGACATCGTAGCCTTGCAGCTTTTCACGGCCCTTAAGGAAGCTGAGTTCGATGACGAAACCCAGACCCGCGACCTTCCCGCCGAGCAGCTCGACCAGCCTGGCAACCGCTGAAGCGGTGCCGCCGGTCGCGAGAACGTCGTCGATAACAAGGACATTTTGCCCAGGCTCGATGGCGTCGGCATGCATCTCGAGCTGATCGGTGCCGTATTCGAGGGCGTATTCGATACTGCGGACGGTGTAGGGCAACTTTTTGGGTTTGCGAACGGGGACGAAGCCGGCACCGAGGGCGTGGGCCATGGCGGGAGCGAAAAAGTAGCCCCGTGCTTCGATGCCGACAACGATATCGACCGGAGGGGCTTTGCGATAGTGCTCGCCGAGCGCATCTACGGTTTCACGAAAGCCGTGTTTATCTTTGAGCAGCGTCGTGATGTCGTAGAAATTGATGCCTGGTTTGGGGAAATCGGGTACTTCGCGGATGAGTTGCTTCAGCGCGTTAGCGGACACGCCGCCGATTGTAGCAAGCCCTCCAGTTTGGCCGCGAGTTCCGATTGGCGAACGGGTTTCGAGAGAAAGTCGTTCATACCGGCGGCGAGGCAGGCTTTGCGATCGTCTTCGAAGGCATTGGCGGTCATGGCGATGATGGGGACCTCGGCAGCGCGGCCACCGGCGGAACGTAGACGGCGAGTGGCCTCGAAACCGTCCATTTCAGGCATGATGCAATCCATCAAAATGAGGTCGTAACGGACAGAATCGACGGCGTCGAGAGCTTCGAAACCGTTGTTGGCGACGTCGACCTGATAACCGAGCTTATCGAGCACCAGACGCGCTACTTTTTGATTGATCGGATTGTCTTCAACCAGCAGAAGGCGAAAGCCGGTAGCGGGACCGATTGTACCGGACTGGGCAACGAGACGTAACGGCTCAGGAGCGGCAGCGCCAACCCGAATGGTGAACCAAAAGCACGAGCCTTGGGCGGGGCGGCTTTCCACGCCGATATTGCCCCCCATCAAGCCGGCCAGACGTTTGCAAATCGCGAGACCAAGCCCGGTTCCACCGAACATTCTAGCGGTGGAGGCGTTGGCCTGGCTGAAGGGCTGAAATAGCCGCGCCTGCTGTTCTTCGCTAATTCCAATGCCGCCATCGGTGACAGAAAAATAGAGTTCATAGCCGTCCGACGCGGCCGAGCGCAGTTCACCGCGCACCACGATTTCGCCTTCCGACGTGAACTTGATGGCATTGCTCAATAGATTGAGCAGGACTTGGCGCAAGCGCATAACGTCTCCCGAGACCATGGCCGGAAGAGCCGGATCCAGATGTGTGGAGAGCGTGAGAGATTTGGCGACAGCTGAACGTTCAACGATTTGAATAGCGTCCAGGATGGCGCGTGCTGGATTGAAGTCAGCGCTTTCGAGCGTGAGCCGCCCGGCTTCAATTTTCGAGAAATCGAGCACGTCATCGATGATGGCGAGCAGTGTTTCGCCAGAGCGGCGGATCACCTCAACACATTCAAGTTGAGTGTCATCCAGATTTTTGGATTCGAGAAGACCGGTCATTCCGATGATGCCGTTCAAAGGCGTGCGCATTTCGTGGCTCATCATGGCCAGAAAATCACTTTTGCCCTGTGCGGTCATTTCCGCTTGGCGCGTGGCTTTGGCCGATTCCCCAACCTGGCGATTCAGCTCAAAAGCATAGCGTTCCAGGCTTTGACGTGAGGACTCCGTTTCGAGCAAATAGTTCAGCATCTCGTCATCGGTACAGAGACGATCGACGAGCCCTACCGACTGACGCAGCGTATTGGGACGCATGTCGGGAAGATGGCTTTGTGTCATATAAAAAGACGCTGTCTATTACCTATTCGGCAGGGCGAGCGGGATTTCGAGGTATTGCGGGGGGCCGAGACCGTAAGGTTGGTTTTATATCCGGGGGGATAAGGGAACTGGAACAATTCTGAGTTACAATACTGCCACGCCAGATGCTGCACCCTGTTGTTGTAGTCGTCGAAGACGATGACGGCGGCTACATCGTATTGCGCGAGCTATTGCAGGAAGCGCGCCCGGAGGTACGTGTGGAAAGAGCCCGCAACGGCACCGAAGCACTGGCGAAGCTCAAGGAGCTTTGGGAAGATGGGGCAATCCAGATCCGGCTGGTGCTGCTCGATTTTCGCCTCCCAGGAATGAGCGGGCTCGACGTGGTGGCGGCGATCCGCGACGATGATTCGCTGCGGCATGTCCCGATCATAGTGCTGACCGGGAAGGCTCGAGAAGCGGACAGGATCGCTTGTCTCGAGAAAGGCGCACAAGACTATATCGAGAAGCCATGGGATCTACAGGGTCTGGAGGAAGTTCTAAAGGCGGCTTGCGCGCGGGCTGGACTCTAAAGGAATGCATGCACTGTGGGGCGGCAAGAAACTAGCCAGGGCGGACCTGATTTCCTCCAGCCAACTGCTGAATTTGGCAGGCTTTACGATATAGCGACGCGCGCCGGCAGCCAGGGCGCGTTCCCGATCCTCCTTGCGTGAAGATGCGCTACAGATAACGACCGGAATCGCCCGCAAAGCCGGGTCGGCCTGAATTTCTCTGAGTACTTCCCAGCCATCCACTTTCGGAAGGTTAAGGTCCAGGAGGATGATTTCCGGCTGGGAGGCTTCCTGGTATACACCGGATTTGCGGAGAAAGGCGAGGGCCTGTTCGCCATCGGAAACCCGATATACGCTGATGGCAGCGCCTATTTCGTCAAGAGACGCACGGAGCAGGAAGGCGATGGAATCGTCATCCTCCACATGCAACAGACGGTAGACGGCGACCATAAGTTAATTAGAGACCAACAGGCTGAACATTTTCTCCCGCCAGAACTACGGTAACAGAACATTTTCCATAGGTCTTATCGGCGGGAGGGAGAGATAGAAGGCGGCCCCGCCGCCGGGAAAGCAGCCATCGGCCCATATCCGACCGCCGTGGCGTTCGACAATACGCTTACAGATAGCTAGGCCCAGGCCAGTACCGGGATATTCCCTGGTATGGAGGCGCTTAAAAAGACCGAAAATGCGGTCGGCGTAGCGCTGGTCGAAGCCAATACCGTTATCGAGCACGGAAATGAGCCACCGGCCGCCAGCCGGCTCGACAGACACACGAATTTGAGGGGGGACCTCTTTATTCCGGTATTTCAGGGCGTTCGAGATCAGGTTCTGAAACACGTGAGTCATCTGCGATGTATCTCCGGGCACCATGGGCAGAGAGTCGGCGGTGATGACAGCGGCATTTGCATCGATATCGTTTTTGAGAAGAGATAAAGCCTCGGCGAGGGAGAGGGAGAGGTCGGCAACGCCGGCAGGCGCCTCGGGGGCGTGCGCGGCGTGCGAGAAGGTCAGGAGGTCGCGAATCAAGGCCTCCATGCGGGCAACTGCTTGATGAATAAAGCCGGAATACTGGTTCAGCTTCGCCCCTTCGCCACCAATTTCGCGAAGAATGAGCTGCGTGTAGACATTAACGGTACGCAGCGGCTCCTGTAGATCGTGGCTTGCCACGTAGGCGAACTCTTCGAGCTCGCGGTTGACGCGCTTCAGCTCCTGGTTAGAGCTTTTCAGATCTTCTTCGATCTGTTTGATCTCCGTAACGTCACGCGTAGAGCCAGCTACCGACTCGACTTGGCCGCCCGTGGCCAGGACTGGCACGAAGATGTATTCGTAGTGGCGGGTTTCGCCGGTGGGTCCTGTGAACGGAGTATGATCGCGTAATGGTTTGCGGGTATCGATTACCTCTTGAATCTGGCGTTGGAGCCGCGCAGCCAACTCGGGCGGATATCCGAGGTCAAAGAAGTTTTTCCCAACAGTGTCTTCGAACGACCTTTGGAGGAGAGACAGCAGAGCGCGGTTTATGTAAGTAAACCGGCCATCGCGGTCGAAGATATAGGTGAAGTCGGGTGTGTTCGAAAGGGCGGTGTCGAAAGTGTGCCACTGTCGCCGCAGATCCAACTCGGCTTCTTTTCGCGCCGTGACGCCAGTGGTCGCGCCGAGCATCCGGATCGGCTCGCTATTCTCATTCCGGAATACGTGGGCGGTGGTGGACACCCAATGCACTTTTCCGTTTGGATGAACGACCCGAAACTCGGTCTCATAAGGAACACCATGCTCCAGCGCCTGGCGAACTGCCTGTGCCACTCGTTCGCGATCGTCGTGGTGAATGAGCCGGACAAAGTCGTTCAAGCCGCCGCCAAAGGCGCCGCGTTCGACACCGTGGATGTCGTAAACCAGATCGGACCATTCAATCCGGTTTTGGATGATATCCCAATCCCAAACACCAATTTTGCCGGCTTCGAGCGCCAGTTTTAAACGCTCTTCGCTGCGCCGGATGGCGTTTTCGGACTCTCTCCGATCCGTCACATCGCGGAATACGAGCACGACCCCAAGCAGGCGCTGCCGTTCATCGCGAATAGGGGAGGCACTGTCCTCGATCGGGATACGGCGGCCGTTCCGGTCAATGAGAATCGTATGGTTCGCGAGACCGACGATTACGCCCTGCCGGATCGCCATCTCTACCGGGCTCGCGACGGGCAGTTCGGTTTTTTCATTGCGAATGACAAAAACATCCGAGATGGTTTTTCCGACTGCCTCGGCGTCGCTCCAGCCTGTGAGCCTCTCAGCGATGGCGTTCAGGAAGGTAATATGACCGGCGGCATCGGTCGCGATTACGGCATCGCCGATGCTCGAAAGCGTGACGCGAAGCAGGTCGCGGTCACGCTCGGCGGAAAACTTCGATTCAGCGAGAGCTTGCTCGGCACTGTTACGGCGCGCGGTTTCGTGGGAAATCTGCCGAAGGCGTTCTTCGCTGCGCGCGCGAGCCCGTCTGAGAGCTTCGGTGAGAATGCTAATGAAGCCGGAGACGGCGATGAAGAGGATGGCGCCGGTAGCATGCGCGAGGCCAGGGGCGCTGGATGGCTCGAGAGCGAAAAAATATGCGGTAAGAAGGCTGAGCGCCGCAGCCAGAATACCCGGGCCGAGTCCGCCGAACCAAGCGGCCAGCATGACGGCAGGAAAGAAGGTGATGTACGGAACCGTAGATCCCAACACCGAGTCGAGCGCTAAACCGCCGCCGACCGCACACAACGCCACGGAGTAGCGGATGAGACCAAGAGCTTTACGAGAAATCGGAGCGGCGCCGTTGTTTGCGGTGGTCGTAGCGGGCGCAGGGTCCATGTCCAGATTTCAGAGCAAGCTTACGCTTCCATAACGTATCGTAATCGCTTGCCAACGACACTCGATGGACTGGATAGAGGATATTCCAGCTGGGCGCTGCCCGGCTCGCGATCCTCCGAGAGACGCTCCGGGCAGGCCCCGTTTGATTGTGATGGCCGGGCGGCCGGTAAGAACCGGCATGCTTCTTCGAGCTGCCGCTCCGGTTGTCATTCACATCGCGAATTTGAGTGTACGCGACTTTGTCATTGAGCTGAATCAGAATCTTTACTGGGAGTGTAAGTACTAGATATATAACTTCGAGAGATTATCGTGTCGCGCGCGACGAGAAGGTAATTCCGAGGTAACTGGAAAAAGAGCGGATGTAAAATTCGCACTAGAATCTGATTTGGTTTACGTCGAGAACGATGAAAGACCTTGAGGTCAGCCTCCACACTCGCTGGCGGGCCCTCGTGCAGGATTCGACCAAATGATCTCGCTAGGATCGCCATGAATATCAGGAACAAACTCGCAGACTTGTCGGAGAGGGGTTTTTGTATGCTCCACCACCATTTTCCCGCACCATTGATTGACGCTTGTCGTGTGGCATTCCGGCCCATACTGCTTGATTATTTGAACGATAAAGAACCCAACCGTGGGCCTCACCGGCACTTCATGCCAATGCCTTTTTATCGTCCATGCTTCGCGCCAGAGTTTTTCTTTGACTCAGAGATATTGGATATTGTGCGCGGCGCAATGGGGGAGAGGATTGCCTCCGACCAATGGGGATGTGACACGCCACTTAGAGGTTCCGAGTTCCAAACTGCTCACGCGGATTATCAGCGCCCACTGTTTACCGAACTTCCTGACCTTTTTCTCCCGCCTTATATGCTTGTCGTCAGCTTTGGCTTAGTTCGTATAACTCAGGCTCTCGGCCCAATTGAAATTGGGCCCGGCACCCACAAAATGCCAAGGGAAGAAGCTCTCCGAATAGTGCAATCAGGCGAAATCGAAATGCAACCAATCCCTTTGGAATTAGGTGACGTTCTGATTCGTCATCCGTGGGCGTTACATCGAGGTACGCCAAACACGACCGATATACCGCGGGCGCTTGTGACAATTCGTTATGTGCGCGACTGGTATGTAGACAATAGCCGCGAGGTAAATGCGATCCCACAAGCAGTATGGCAGTCATTGACGCCGGAGCAGCAGAGCGTCATGCGCTTCCCGATTGAAAACTCGCTTGATCGGTGGGATGACCGTCAAATAGCACAGAGTAAACGCCGCGCCATTTTGTAGAACCTTTCAGGCAACAGCATGGGTGAACTCCACCAGATAGTCTCGCAGTTCATCGCGAACGCGCCGGAAAACTGCGAGCCGTTCTGCCTCAGAGCCTTCTAGCGCCGCCGGGTCTTCAAAATCATGGTGCAGTTTTTCAGCCCTGCCGAAGAACACCGGGCAGGACTCGCGGGCATGGTCACAAACGGTGATAACGTAGTCGAATTCCTGTCCCTCGAATTCATCGACATTCTTTGAATGATGCCGGGAGATATCAATACCCAATTCGCGCATGCACGGCAATCGCCTCGGGGCGCACGAAGCTTGCTTTCGTGCCCGCGCTTTCCACCTCGAACCGGTCGCCCGGCATCGTGCCGCAACAGTCCTTCCGCCATCTGGCTACGGGCTGAATTTCCGGTGCAGAGTATCAGCACCCGTTTCTTACCGGTCATGACTCTGCCTTCTGTTCGATAGGATGAGAAACCACCACGGCAGCGGCATCCCTGGGCAACGATGGCACAAGCCAGCGAAACAGGATGGTTGCCACGACCGCGCCGGCCAGTTGGGCCGCGATGAATCCTGGCGCATCAGCGGGCCGGATTCCGGCGAAGGTGTCGCTCGCCGAACGCGCGAGAGTCACGGCAGGGTTTGCGAAGGATGTTGACGCCGTGAACCAATAAGCCCCGGTGATATAGGCGCCAACCGCGAACGGCACAGCGGATGAGCGCAACCGCGTACAACCCCAAATCACGCAAAGCAGTCCGAACGTGGCGACAAACTCACTGAACAATTGTGCCCCGCCGGCCCGGACGTGCCGGGATGCGCTGAATACAGGCTCACCGAACATCAGATGCGCCGCCGCAACACCGGCGAAGGCCCCGATAAGCTGCGCGGCCAGGTATCCCGGCACTTCGCGCCATGGTAAGCCGCCTTGCGATGCATCGGCTAGAGTCACGGCCGGATTGAAATGTGCTCCCGAGATCGCCCCGAAGGTGAGAATGAGCGTCACCAGCATTGCGCCGGTTGCCAGTGTATTGGCAAGCAGCGCGATGGCCACGTTCCCACCCGCCAGCCGTTCGCCCATGATGCCGGAGCCAACCACTGCGGCCAGCAGGAACGCCGTACCGACCGCCTCGGCGGCGATGCGCCGCGCCGGTGTCATGAGCAGCAGCCGGGAGCGCAGCAGGCGGCGGGCTTCGTCGCGCGGATAAACGCGCTCATGAATTTTCCCTCGACCTGTGGAGCGATTGCGTCCACATCGACGCCCTGCCCGTTCAGAAAAGTTCGCGCGTCCTCAATGTCGTAAACGCGGGTTGGCTCGATCTCTATGCCGTCAAAGCCAGCCTTGGCGAGTTTTGCCACGTAATCGTCGTCCTCTAAGCGCCCCGGCTATACAGCCGACCCACAGCAGCATGTTCTGCCGCACCTCCGGCGGCACTTCTCCGCGCGTGACCACATCCGAAACAGCGAAGCGGCCACCCGGCTTCAAAACCCGGAAGGCTTCGCGCAAGACCCGGTCCTTGTCGCCGGAGAGATTGATGACGCAATTGCTGATAATCACATCCACCGAGTTATCCGGAAGCGGGATGTGCTCGATTTCGCCCTTAAGAAATTCGACATTTTCAACGCCGGCCTTGCGCTGATTTTCGCGGGCTAGCGCGAGCATTTCATCCGTCATATCGAGGCCGTAGGCTTTGCCGGAAGGCCCCACACGGCGCGCCGACAGCAGCACGTCAATTCCGCCGCCCGAGCCGAGGTCAAGCACTGTTTCGCCGGGGTTCAATTGCGCGAGCGCCGTGGGATTTCCACATCCGAGCGAAGCCAAAACAGCCTCTTGCGGCAATTCGCCGGTTTGCGTGGCATCGTAGAGATTTGAGGTAATCGGGTCGCAGCAGCCGTCCAGCGCCGCCGAAGCCCCGCAGCACGAACTACCGCCCACATTGACCCGCAGCGCAGCCTGTCCGTATTTCTCTTTCACGACTTCTTTGAGTTCCATAGATCGTCCTTTCGTCTTACCGGCACAGGCGCACAATGGCCTGCGGTTCTATCGCTTTGTTTCGGGTGCAGCATTCGGCGTAGAGAAAGCCAAGAAGTTCCTGCAAGACCTCCGCGTTCGCCGAGTACCAGAGGTACGTGCCTTCTCGCTTCACTTTGACCAAATCCTCGTTTTTCAGCTTTTCGAGATGGTGCGAAAGCGTCGAGGCGGGAATCTCCAACTCGGAACCGATATCGCTCACGATCATTCCATCAGGATGCGCCGACAACAGCACGCGCATGATCCGTAAGCGTGGGCCAGTCCCCATAGCCGAAAACATATCGGCGAAGCGGGTGATCTCTTCTTCAGTTGGTTTTGCCGCCATGCTTCCGTAATTCTACATCAATGGAAGTATATGCCGCAAACGCGTTGGGGATTTTGCCACTTGACATATTCCCATATGGGAATATAATTTAAATCAGATGCCACGAGCCGCTACTACCGCCGATGTGTTCAACGCGATTGCGGAGCCGAAACGGCGCGAGATTATCGATGCGCTGATAGACGGCCGAGAGCGGGCGGTCGGCGAGATGGTCGAGGCGCTGCGGCTTCCGCAGCCTGCGGTCTCCAAGCATCTCGGTGTGCTGCGCAAGGTGGGAATCGTTTCAGTGACGAAGCAGGGGCAGCTTCGGTTGTATCGACTTAATGCAAAGGAGCTGAAGCCGGTGCATGACTGGGTGAAGACGTATGAGCGCTTCTGGACGCACCAACTAGACCGCATCAAGGAGCGAGCCGAACGCAAGATGAGAGAGCGGCTGGCACGCGAGAACCAACTGGACAAAAACAAGGAGAGACCATGACAACCACACAAGAGCAGGCAATACAGACACTCGAAATTTTGAAGGATGAGGAGATCGCGGCCCCGATCGAGATCGTGTTCGAGACGATTCTGGAGCAGATGGGCGCGCATAATGAAACACCGGACGGCGTGTCGCTCGCGATGAAAATCGAGCCATGGCCGGGCGGCCGCTGGTATCGGGACCTGGGCAATAACGCGGGGCACCTTTGGGGGCATGTGCAGGCGATCAAGCCGCCGACGCTGCTAGAGATCTACGGACCGCTATTCATGTCGTACCCAGCGACTTCGAACGTACAATACCGATTAACGTCAGAGCGCGGGATCACTCGCGTTCAGTTTGCACACCGGGCGATCGGGCTGATTCCGGCAGAGCTGCGTGACGGTTTGAATGTGAACCGGGGATGGGCAAGGGTATTGGAGAGAGTACGTGCGGCGGCGGAGAGCCGAGGCAAAAGGAAGTAAGAGCCTAACTATGGAACAGCACAAGATCGTCACGAAAGAAGAATGGCTCAAGGCGCGCAAGGCGCACTTGACGAAAGAAAAAGACTTAACGCGGCAGCGCGATGAATTGAACCGCCAACTGCGCGAACTGCCGTGGGTGAAAGTGGAAAAGCGTTATGTATTCGAAGGGCCGGACGGCCCGGAAACGCTGGCGGATCTGTTTGCGGGGCGAAGCCAGCTTATCGTGCAACACTTCATGTTCGGTCCGGGCTGGAAGGAGGGCTGCGTGGGCTGCTCGTTCTCAGCCGACCATATGGACGGGGCGTTGCCACATCTGGAGCATCACGATGTCTCATTTGTCGCGGTGGCGCGCGCACCTCTGGCCGAAATTGCGCCATTCCATAAGCGCATGGGCTGGGGCTTCAAATGGGTTTCTTCGTACGGCAGCGATTTCAACTACGACTATCACGTGTCCTTTACGAAAGAGGAGATCGCGACGGGCAAGGTCTACTATAACTACGCGGTGGGAGACTTCCAGAGCGAAGAGATGTCGGGCCGGAGCGTCTTTTACAAAGATGCCGCCGGGGATATTTTTCACACCTACTCCTCCTATGCACGCGGCGGCGATCACTTACTCGGCGCTTATAACTATCTCGACCTGACGCCGAAGGGCCGCGACGAGAGCACCAACATGAGCGACTGGGTGCGGCATCACGATAAGTACGGCAAGCCCGACGATGGGCAGTGGACGGGCCGCTACGTGAACATCGATCGGGCGGAGGCGCTTGCGTGAACGCGGGGCGTCGCCGAGGCATCGCGGGAACAATCGCGTCGGGCGTAGTGCTGGCGGCGTTGCCGAAGTGCCCCGCCTGTCTTGCGGTGTATGTAGCGATGGGAACCGGAATCGGGATTTCGGTTTCCACCGCGGCCTATCTGCGGATGCTGCTGGTGGTGGCTTGCCTGGCTTCGCTGGTTTATTTGGTGGCACGGTTTCTCAGGGGAATTCACTCGAACACGAAATCAGTGGTGTGTCCTCATGAGGTTCTGGATGGTTGCTGTATTACGAATAACCACCCTCGAACTGATCGCTCGTTATTTTGGACTGGATAATGCAGCAGCCCGCGAGGCGCCGGTCAACGCCCCGCGACGACCGGGGGCGGAGGCGAGTGCCGCCTCAAATTCTTTTGAGGCCATAGCCGGCTGATTTTGCTCCAAAAGCAAATAACCGAGCTGTTCGCGGCCGGGAACAATCGGCCCCGGCGTCACCGGCAGCTTTTCCATTGCATCCTCCTCATCGGCTGCCTCACGCATCAGAGCTACCGCTTCACCCCAGTTACGGTCCGCTTGAGCCGACCACGCCATGACTTCGCGCATAAGAATCCTTATCTGAGCGGCCCAATAGTCGTTACCTAACTTGCGAAGCTGGCTTTCGATCTGCCGTAACTTGTCGATTTCGACGCGGGCATCCCGAACTTGCCCGTTTCGAGCGAGTCCCAGCCCGCGAGCCCACACCGCAATTGCGACGACCTGGGGCGGCGCTTCCGCAGGAGAGACAATGCTCGCAGCGTCGGCCCATTGTTCTCGTTCGACCGCATACCTAATCGGCATTGCAGTTGAGGCGTACCCTACCTTGAAATCACCGCTATTCAACTTCGACATGTCTTTGAGTTGCCGGACGACCTGGGCCGCCTCTCTATCCCGTCCACTTTGCAGATAGGCGTACACCAAATAATCCATTGCGTGCAACTCTTCTCCCGTGTCGTCTTGCCGGCGCGCTGCCTCCCGTGCCGCAAGATTGGAAGCAACGGAATCCTGCCATAAACCGAGTCGCGTAAAGATATGGGATGGCATGTGCAATGCATGCGGGGCTGAAGGTGCAATTTCGGAATAGGCTCTTGCCGCAAGCAAGCCCCTTGGCGCGAGTTCTGCATTGTCGTAAGCATGAATGAGGTAGTGAGGGATTCCAGGATGCTGCGAGTGAACGCGATACAGCGGCTCGAGTATGTCGGCGGCCTGTTTCTGCTTGGCGTGCGACTTATCCGTCGGAGATGCGTTCGCAAGGAGGGCGAGCGCGTAAAATACTTGCGCTTCGGTATCTTTTTGGTTTGCAGCGGCCAAATCACCCATGGCACGCTCATAGTTCGAGATCCGCACGGGATATCGAAGGGCGGAATCGCCGTCAAATATCAGAGCCAGCGCATGGATGAACTTGCGCTCGCGTTCGGAGCCTGAGCCGAGCGCTCGTGCCCGCTGAATCTCCTCTCGAGCAATCGAGGTCGTCGCCGGCGATAGCGGGGGCTCCCAGAGCTGGTGAAAATATGTCATCGTCACACCCCAATGCGCTATTGCGCATTGCGGATCCCGTTCCGCCACGCCGCGGAAAGCGTCTCCGGCCACGCTGTAAGCAAACGAATGTAGCAGCGCAACGCCGCGGTTGAACTGCTGCTGCACTGCCGGTGTGCAGGAAATCGGAAACGATACCGTTCCGAGTTTCTCCGGCGCAGGGTGCATATGCGCATCTTGCGCGAAGAGCGAGAAGGAAAAGAAGAAGAGGAAGCTAAAAAATATTCGCCGCAGATGCGACATCCGGACCTCGGTACGACGGCCTTACAGTAGAGAAATTTTACCGCCAAAGTGAGAAGAACCGCTAGCCTGGTGCCGGAGTGAAGTGGCGAGTAGGTGGCGAAAAACTGGCGCCACGTTGGATTCAGCCATGGAAGTGTTCCCTATAGTTCAACTTCATTAAAAGGAAACTTCCGGGCAGACCACAGCTAGTGGCGCGCCGCGAAGCCAGCCAGCACCATGAAGCCGCAAGTCATCATCGTCAGTGTCCCTGGTTCGGGAACGGGGCTGGCAGGCGCGACAGGCCCGGCGGCGTCGCTCAAGATGAAATTGAAACGGCCGCCAGTGAGGCTGAGATCGAAGGGATCGCCGATGGCAGCAAAAGCGGCCGTTTCGCCGAAGCCCGTGCTGCCAAAAGTGGAGAAAATGTAATTGAACTCCAACGTGTCACCAGGGCCAATGTCCGCGATATGGAAATCGTTTTCTACCCTGTCAGGCAAGCGAAAGCCAAACGAGCCGTCGGGTTCGTCAAACCGCGTTACCGTGTCGCCGGGTTCATCGGCGACGGCTACCAGGAATCCGGTCAAGGGAATCCGGGCACTTGCAAGCCCGTAGACCAAAGGCAAGGCGGAGTCCTTGCTGCCGTCAGGATGAGTAAGCGTGGTCTGCAGAATGATGTGCGCTTGCGCCTCACCCAACCGTGAAGGATCGGCGCCGGTTGGCGGAAAGTTTCCGATTCCGAAGAAGCGCAGGGTCGGAGCCGGTATGGAAAAGTCGGCCACCATACCTACCGTAAAGGCTGTGTTGTTAGTGATGGTCTGCGCAATGCTTCCTTGCGCACTCACGCTGTTGGCGGGATTGGAATTCTGGAAAGAAGATTCGTTCACACCGGCGGCGAGGAACCCACTGGTATCGGCAGCCGCGGAAGCAAACGCGCCGGCCCCGAGGTTTGGGAAACGAATGCCATCGGAAGCGCCGATCAGGACTTCGGCGCGCGTCAAACTGCTGGGCGGGCCAATTTGAGTATCGGTAACTCTTACCGGCGGCGAGCCATGTCCCTCTGCAACGGCAGTAACAAGGGCTTTCACATCGGCTATGTCAATGAAATCGGCCGCCATCGGGAGCGGCGTGAGCAGAGCGATCAGCAGCAAAGCTCCCGCATGGCAACGCCTAATCATAATAGTGTCCTCCTTCACAGACAAAACGAGCAAAACGAGCGGGCCCTGCCCTATTTCTACATAGGCGAAACGCAGAGCAAACGGCTCATGGCGCCCGAGAACAATCTCCCCGAATTTCTGATATCCTTAGGGCCTCTCTCTGTTTCTTTGAGCGAATGGCGGTAGCGAATGAGGAAACGCTGCCGGAACTGGGAGGTGCGGCATGGAATCCGGGCAGGCCTCCGACCTCCTCGAGAAGGTCAACGCCGGCGACGCGCAGGCGTTTGAATCGCTCGTATCTCTCGCCTATATCGAATTACGCGAGATGGCCGGATCATTCATGCGAGGCCAATGTTCCGGCCATACCCTGCAACCCACTGCTTTGGTCAACGAGGCCTACCTGCGGCTGGTAAAGGGACGGGTTCACTGGGACAACAAAGCCCATTTCTTTGGCGCCGCCGCGAGCGCCATGAGGCAGGTCCTGGTGGCACATGCCAGGCAAAGATCAGCACAGAAGCGGCCGCCCGGCGCGGCGAAGGTCACCTTCAGCGATCTCGAAGTCCAGAGCGTCGAGCCGCACACCGATGTTCAGGGCCTGGATGACGCTTTAACTGCGCTCGGGCGCGTGGATCTTCGTCTCCTGCGCGTAATGGAACTCCGGTATTTCGGCGGATGCAGTCTCTCCGAAATCGCAGAGCTGACGGGGCGCTCGCTTGCTACCGTGAAGCGCGACTGGACCTACGCACGCGCGTGGCTCTACGACTACATGAACAACGAAACGCCGAGCGTCTAACGGTCCGCGATGACGGACTCAACTCATCAGCGGGAGCAGGAAATTTTTCATGAGTGTCTGGAGCTGTCTCCCGACGAATTAGCTTCCTATCTTCAACAACTCGGGCGCGGCGATGGGCAACTTCAACGCCGCGTGGAACGCCTGCTGAGAGCACATCGCCAAGCGGAGAACGCCACATTCGAACCATTCCCGTTTCTGCCACTCGCGGCATGTCCTTCGCCTGGTGGAATTGCCGGCCCCTGGCGGCTCATCCGCAAAATTGGCGAGGGGGGAATGGCCTCAGTTTGGCTGGCCGAACGACTTGAAGGCCGTCCCGACGGCCCTGTTGCCATTAAGCTGGCCCACGCTGGTTGGTCTCAGAACGTCTTAGCCGAACGAATGGAGCGGGAGCGCGTGATGTTAGCCACGCTTGACCACCCCAACATCGCATGCCTGCTGGATGCGGGATTCAACTCTAATGGCCAGCCCTATCTGGTCCTCGAATATGTCGAAGGACAGCGCATCGACGAATACTGCAATGCTGGACGTTTGCCGCTTGCGCCACGCCTCGATCTGTTCCTGCAAGTGACAAGCGCCATCACCTACGCACACAACAGGCTCATCGTGCATCGCGATCTCAAGCCTTCGAACATTCTGGTCACTGAGAACGGCGCGGTGCGCGTGCTCGATTTCGGAATCGCTAAACTCCTCCAATCCGGACAGACACAAGAAACGGCTCTCACCCACCTCGCCGGTCCGGCTCTTACGCTCGATTACGCATCGCCGGAGCAGCTACTGGGGAAGCCTCTCACCGTCGGTTCCGACGTCTATTCGCTTGGGGTTGTGCTCTATGAATTGCTGACCGGCACCAGGCCACATCAGCTCAAGGGCTCTTCGCGCGCAGTACTTGAGGAGGCGATTCTCCGAGACGATCCCCGAAAGCCAAGCGATGTCGTCGCCGACAAATCGTTGCGGCGGAAGCTTTGCGGCGATCTTGACACGATTGTATTGAAAGCGCTGAAGAAAAACCTTACAGCGCGGTATGTGAGCGTCGATAGTCTGGCGGAAGACCTCAGGCGTTACCTTCAGAACCGCCCGGTCTTGGCGCAGCCTGACAGCCGATCCTATCGATTCGCTAAGTTCATGCGGCGGCATCGCGTTGCGGCGCTCATTAGCATCATCCTGTGCGCCTCGTCGCTATTGGTTGCCTGGCAGAGCAGCGTGGCTTTCGCTCAGAAGCAGCGCGCTGAAGCCGTAAAGAGCTTCGTCATTGCCATCTTGCTGGAGGCCCATTCCTATTGGGGCGACGGAAAGCCGCTGTCCGCTGTCGGCCTTCTGAAACAGATTCAGGCGCACATCGATAGCTCCTCCATCCCAGATGCAAAAACCCGCATCGAAGTTCTCAATATCGTAGGCGCCAGCCTCTTGAGCCAGCAGGACACACTGGGCGCCGAAACCGTGATCAGCCGAGCCGTATACGAAACCCGTAGACTCCCTCGCAACGACGCAATGGCGTTACGCGCCCGTCTGCTGCGCAATTGGACCCGGCTATTTCGTGGCCAGGTGGTCCAGGTGCGCATCGATATAGATCGTCTGTTGTCCGATATGAAGGGATCCGCCGCAACCTTCCCGGAGGATCTAGCCGGCGCCTATCGAATTCGATCGGCCGTTGCGCTGGAATCGGGCGATGCCAAAGCGGCCGATTCGTTTGCCAGGTACGCCCTTCGAACAGCCGAGTCTCGGCTTGGTCCGCACCACAATCAATCCGTGCTAGCACTCGTGGACCTTTGCTATGCCCATCAGTTGACCCAAGCCGCTGCGCGGGCCGAACAGACCTGCCAACGTGCCCACGAACGTGCGCTTGCAGCATATCCTGGGCACGATACCCATCCCAACGTCCTGAAGGCGCGCGTTGCCTACGCACAGGCACTGGCCGCCAATGGACAGATGGAACGCGCCATTAAGGATATGCAGCTGGCAATTCACGATGCCACGATGCTTTTTGGTAAGGCAAGCCGGATCGTAGGCATCGACCTGTTGAGGCTCTCGCGCCTCCATCTGAATGCCGGCCAAATCGAGTTGGCGTTGGAGAATGCAAACGCCGCTTCTTCCATTCTGGTCTTGCCGTTGGATCCCGAGGGCGCCGGGTATGCGGCGATGCTCGAAATTCGCGGCAATGCGCTACTGGCCGCCCGCAGACCAAGGGAGGCTCTTGCAGACCTGGCTTTAGCATCGAATCTTCTGAATCTCTCTTTCGGGCCCGGGCACGCGGCCTCGCAACGTCTGCAATCATTACGCAAACGCGCTGTAGAAGAGATCCGATGAGTGCTGGAACGGAACGACGAGTCTGCGCGAAAGTATCAAGGAAGCGGTTTGCTGAGCTACGAATAGCGCGGTGTTGAAGCGTGTGTCTTGCGATGTATTTGATCGGTGCTGTTAAAAACTCTGCGTGGGCTTTAGGTGTGGCAGGCTTCCGGCGCGACGACGCGAGCCGATACGGCATTGAAAAGCATCCTCGCCAGCCTCTACCAGAAATGGGCCGCGATTATATTTGGCGGACCGGAACTGCCGTGGATGATATCGGTGGAGATCACTACCTGGAGGTTCTTATACCGCCAATTTGGAGGCGCCAATTCCGCGAGTTTCCTCATGTACTCGGGGTTCGTTACAAACTCGCCTGAAGCAAGGCTCCCCCACGGACCAATCCCCGCCAGGATGACAGCGGTCTGCTCTGTTTGCGGGTCGCGGAAACGAGAAACGATGGCGTAGTCGCGGCTCAGCTGTTCAATCGGCGTATTGGGATCGACGCGCCAAGTCTCATTCGACGGGTTCTGTTTGTCGACTACCCGCGCGCCTGTGGCCGACCGTGCGAAGCTGAAGCGGAAATTTCTGGTCAGCCGGAGCGACCACTCGTTGTTCAAGCTGCCGATCAAGACGAATGGCCCAGATTGCAGGTCCCGGAACGACGTCGTATTCGCGCGGTTCAATAGTTTGTACGTCTTCCCGTTCGCCTGGAGCAACCCGGTTACCGACGCGAGGACCATGGCATCGTAGGTGTGCATCCGGCGTGAAGGGGAGAGAGCAAACTCAATCACCGTTTTCGGCGGTGCGGGCTCCGCGGCATACGGTCCGGAACCGCCCCCGCCCACGCAGAGCAGCACCGGGCTCGACGACGAATAGACGGGCTGCCAGAAGTACTCCAGTGGCGTGAGACGATTCCTGGCATGGACGGTGAGCAAAATCGCGCCTATGAGCACGCAAGATGCCGCCGCGGCTATGACGATCGTCCGCCTGCGCCAGATACGCCGTCGCGGTTCGGCAACAGAAGGATCGAAGTCGGGAATCGCGAGCACAGGCCGTTCCTGCGAGAGACGAAACTGAGGAACATAAGATCCTGCGGGAAGTTCGATCCGAATTCCCGAGTCAGACTCGGATTGCATGTAATATTGAGCCAGCCGCCGGCGCACCTCACCCGCAACACTACGGACAATATGGTCGGAGTTCGTATCGTAGTCGGCCGCTCTACCGAAAACATCGACGCCTATTCTGCGTTCTTTAAGACCCTCGATATTACCGCTCAAAGCGGATTCGACGATATGTCTTAACAGGCTGCAGTTTCGCTTGCTTGTCCGGAAAACGGAACTGACGACGACGCGCTCGACTTCTTCCCGAATTTGTCCGGCTTCGATTCCCGATGGCAGGAGCGCGCTTGCCACAGTGGATGGCACAAGAACCGGCTTCATCGCTTTATCTGTTGTGGGCTCATCATATCATCCAGTTAGCCGTCTCTGGATGGCGACCCGGACCCGTCCGGGACATCCACATGCGACCGTCCGGCACCTTGAAGTCGCTTCGAAGAGAGAATAGAGTTGTCTCGTCGGTTCTGTTACCGGGGAAGTCCTCTTCAAAATCCCGGCAGCAATCGACGCTCCTTCCACCACCAGCTATATGTTCACAGAAGACTCCGTATGCATCAGGAGATCCCAATGAAAGGCTTCACGCGCCGTGACGTATTGAAGGGCGGCCTAGCGGCTCCCGCCGGCACGGCCTTGGGAAAGCCCGCTGCGCCTAACGCTGCCCAGCCGGGACAACCTCAAAACAAAACTGCTCAGACCTCTACGCGGGAACGTCTGCTCTTAGATTTCGGCTGGAGATTTCATTTTGGGCATACCGACGATCCCGCCAAGGACTTCGACTTCGGAGCAGGAAGGGCCGGCGGCTTTCAGAAGACGGGAAACTTCCTGTCCCCCAGCCATATGAGCTTCGACGACAGTTCCTGGACAGGGCTTGACTTACCTCACGACTGGGTTATCGGGCTGCCTTTCAAGAACGATCCAGCGCTAGCGAGCAAAGGCTTTTATCCTGTGGGGCGCGGCTACCCCGAATCCAGCGTCGGCTGGTACCGGCGAGTCTTCGAAATTCCTGCTTCCGATGCCGGCAAGCGGGTTGCAGTTGAGTTTGATGGCGTCTATCGCGACGCAATGATTGTGCTGAACGGCTTCTACGTCGGAAAACACAGCGGCGGCTATGATCCGTTCAGTTTTGACCTCACGGACTTTATCATTCCCGGCTCCCCGAATGTGCTTCTCGTTCGCGTAGATGCCTCGCTCAGCGACGGCTGGTTTTATGAGGGCGCGGGAATCTATCGTCATATCTGGTTGGTGAAGACCGCCCCTGTTCATGTAAAGCGGTGGGGCACTCTCGTGCGCGCGCGTGTGCAGCAAGGCGCGGCCACGATTTCGATCCGAACGGAGGTAAATAACCACTCGGATCGAGCGCAGAACATACGCGTGATCTCCTCCATCCTGGACGCTTCGGGGAGAGAAGTTGCAAAATCCGCCACGAGCCAGTTATCGATTGCCGATTGGGCGGACCGGACTTATGAACAGCAGATGGCGCTGCGCCGGCCAACGCTCTGGTCGCTGGAAGAACCGCATCTCTATAAGCTAGTGACCGAAGTGGAAGCTAGCGGCTCCGTTACCGATCGATACGAGACGCGGTTCGGTATTCGATCGCTGCGGTTTGATCCCGAAACGGGTTTTTATCTGAATGGGAAGCCGGTCAAAGTTAGAGGAACCTGCAACCACCAGGATCATGCCGGCGTGGGTGTGGCTGTGCCGGACGCTTTGCAGTATTTTCGGGTCCGGAAACTTCAGGAAATGGGTTGCAATGCGTATCGCAGCTCCCATAACCCTCCGGCGCCGGAGCTTCTGGACGCATGCGATGAACTCGGGATGCTGTTCCTCGATGAGACGCGGATGATGTCGTCGAATCCGGAGGGGCTTGCTCAATTCGAAAATCTCGTGCGGCGCGACCGCAATCATCCAAGCGTGTTCATGTGGTCCATGGGCAACGAGGAGCGCGAATCCACTACCGAATTCGGGCTGCGCATTCTGACAGCGATGAAGCGAGTAGCCACCGAGCACGACGGTTCAAGGCCAGTGACGGTAGCGCCGCCGCCACTGGGCATGGGGCTCGGAAAAGGCGGCCTCACCGTCTCGGACGTGATGGGCTATAACTATGCCGACCCGCCGGCCGAGGCGTACCACAAGCAAAATCCAAAGATTCCTATGATGGGCACGGAAAACGTGAGCGCCGTCGGCACCCGGGGCGTTTACGTAACGGAGAAGGGCTTCGTTGGATCCTACGATCCCTACACAACGACCGGCCGGGCTTCCGCCGAAGGCTGGTGGCGATTCGTTAACAGCCGGCGCTGGGTGGCGGGCGGTTTCGTTTGGACCGGTTTCGATTATCGCGGCGAGCCATCGCCCTATCAATGGCCCAACATCAGTTCACAATACGGCGTGATTGACACCTGCGGCTTCCCGAAGGATACGTTTTTCTACTATCAGTCGTGGTGGACAGAGAAGCCCGTGCTGCACGTATTCCCGCATTGGAACTGGCCGGGGATGGAGGGAAAAGAAATCGCTGTCTGGGTTCACTCCAATCTAGACAAAGTAGAGTTGTTCCACAACGGCCAGAGCCTTGGCGCCAAAAAAGATGTACCAAGAGATTCACACGTCGCCTGGAACGTGACATACACCCCGGGCTCGATCGAGGCGCGTGGCTATAAGAATGGGGCACAGGTGCTCACCGCGAAACGGGAAACCACAGGACCGGCAGCACTGCTGGTCGTGCGCCCGGATCGCGAGCAAGTTGCCGCCGACGGCCAGGACACGGCAGTGTTCGCTGTCGAAGTTCACGATGCGCAGGGCCGACTTGTGCCGATCACGGAAAACGAAATCACTTTCCGGGTCACTGGTAGTGGTGTTGTGATCGGAACCGGGAACGGCGACCCCACCGACCATGAATCTGACATTGGCTCAACTCGCAAAGCGTTTTCCGGGATGTGCATAGCGATCGTCCAATCGACGAAGTCGGCCGGAACAATAGTGGTTGAAGCCTCTTCGCCCGGTTTGGCTCCGGCTACCGCGCACGTTGAAGTCAAGGCGGTCGATCTCCGCCCCCAGGTTGCTGTTTGGGAACGCCCGGTCCCTTCAGGTCCGGGCATTACGGGCCTGTGGCGGCCGAGCGTGGCCGCGAGGGTGGGAACCAACGGCAATCCCATGGCACTGGCCGGCGGTGGCGGCGACATGGTTTTCACTCTGCGCGAGGAAGGCGGCATGCTCACTGGATCGCTCGAAACCTCAACAGTCGCGGGTTTCGGAGGCGGGTCTTCCGGAGGACCCATTGAAGAGGGCCGGATCGACGGATCGGGCATTTCGTTCCGCGTGGGAACGACGACTTACACGGGTTCCGTCCAGGGCGATCAAATCGAACTGCGAAGAAGCGCTCCGAGCGGTCGAGGCGGGCGCGGAGATCAAGCCAAAGCGCCGAGCGGGTCGCGCCCGGCAATTGGACCACCTCCTGACGGCAGCGATCCATCCTTCGGCCCAGGCGGACCCGGAGGCGGGCGGGGCGCTCAGAGTCCCTCCGCTTTTACGCTTCGCCGTGCGAAAAGATAGATGCCGTAAACCAATCAGCCTGCGCTGATGTTATAAAAAACGCGACCTAGTTACTGCTCTCAAATGTCAGGTGGTTTTGAAAAGCACGGCCCTGCCCGTCTCTTCCGTCAACCGTCGTCGTCAAAGTTCTTCCATCCGGTGAAAGGGCACCATGCACATCTTCTATGATCCGTCCATTGCGTTTCCAAACATCATGGAATGTCTTGCCTTCGATTTTCGAAATAGCCGTAACATTCTCCATACCCGTTACGGGAACTTCTTTCCCGTCCGACCAGGGCAACGATGCCTTGAGAGGTTGACCGTCTGCACCGATCAAATCCAGGTGGCGCGTCCCATCGGCTGTGAACGTTATCGCAAAGCTTTTAAACGGCGGTCCTGGATTGAATCGCGATTTTGCCAGGTTCATCTTCCAAGTTCCGGTGAACGGAGAGATGTGTCCGGTTTGTGCGAGAAGGACAAGAACGAGGCCGAACAGCACGGCCAGCGGTGAAGAGAGTGGAGAGATTGCGCGCGGCAAAAGGGCGTATCTGGGACGTATCTTCATAGCGCGCTACCATCATTTCCGGTACTGCTCGTCAGTGACGTGTTCCATCCAGTCGACAACCTTGCCGTGGAGCTTTTCCTGAATTGCGATATGGGTCAAAGCGGTAGTCGGTGTGGCCCCGTGCCAGTGCTTCTCGCCCGAGGCGAACAAGACCACGTCACCGGGCCGGATCTCCTCGATGGGCCCGTCTTCGCGCTGAGCCCAGCCACAACCGGCCGTTACGACGAGTATCTGACCGAGGGGATGGGTATGCCACGCCGTTCGCGCGCCCGGCTCGAATGTGACGCTCGCACCTTGCACAAATGCCGGATCAGGCGCCTGGAAAAGCGGATCGATACGTACCGTGCCTGTGAACCACTCCGACGGGCCTTTCGCCGAGGGTTGCGAGCCGACTCTTTTGATGTCCATATCTGTATTCCGCGACCGGCTGCTCAGCGACCGGTGATCTGCTCGATGCTCGCCGCGGCGGCACGGATCTCAGACTGCGACGCGGAGGCCGAGGTGTTTCATAAAAGGTCAAAATCCCGTGGGCAAATCATTTTCGCTTTAGATGCCGTCAAGCACGGCTGGCGTAACGCGCGGTGCCTAACGTCAGGCGGTGATAAGTTGAGGTGACGTTTCGGCTACCGCGGAACGCACTATTTTTTCGGCGCGATACCAGTCGTCGTCAGCGCGACCGTCGCGCCGGTCTTCGAAGTCCCAGAGCAGCTGAGCAAACTCGCGAATGTGTCCTACGTGGTCGTACCGTCCGTAATCGCGGGGCGCGGGGGCAGCCAGATTCGAATCGGGCAGGAGTGCAGCGGCCAGCGCGTCGCGGCGGTCGTTGTAGTGCAGGCGGGCCCGCTCGAGCTCCAGCAACGCATCGTCAATCGAAGCACGCGCCGGGCCGGTGGTTTCCTTCAACGCCTGAACAATCCTCGCGCTGCTCGCAAACTGCGCGAACGCGACGCGATATTCCCGCCAAAGGGCGACATTCGTGGACGGTAGTTTTGCCAGAATGCTCATAGCTTCTTTGACGGAAAACAAGGCCGGAGGGTTCGGCGGCGATTGTATATTTTTGTAAGGCTAAGATTGGGGCGTGCCGAAAATCCTGATTATCACAGGCGACGCAGGGGAATCCTATGAAGCGCTGTATGCGGTCCATCGATTGCGTGAAGCGAATTACACACCCGTAGTTGCAGCGCCATCGAAGCGACGGCTTCATTTGGTTGCGCACGATTTCGAGCCAGGGTGGGACACCTATGTGGAACGTCCGGGGTACGGCCTGGATGCGGACGTTTCTTTCGATCAGATTACAGTTGCGGATTTCGACGCGGTGCTGGTGCTGGGAGGCCGTGCGCCGGAGTACTTACGGAACGATGCACGCCTCCTCAAAATACTGCAGGAATTTGCGAAGGGCGGGAAGTGGGTATTCGCGATCTGCCACGGGATTCAAGTGCTGGCCGCGGCCGGGCTGGTTTCTGGAAAACATGTCACTTGCTATGAGCACGTGCGGGTCGAAGCGGAGCAGGCAGGCGCGACGTACGAGACCGTGCAAGCGGTGCGCGATGGACGGATGGTGACGGGGCAGACGTGGCAGTCGCACCCAGAGTTCTACAGGCAAGTGTTCGCCTGTCTGGCTGAAACTGCGAACTAATTCGGAGGATTCTCGTCGACGATTTTGTATCCGATGGGCACTTGGAATAGGGCCGCATCGGGCTCACTGCGGTTGACCTGTGTGATGGTAACGATCTGCACGCCGGTTCGCGGATCGTTGTGCTTGGTGAGCATGTTCAAGTGCAGCTCATCGGAGTACCAGTATTCGTCGGTGACAATAATGTCTTTGCCAGCGCCGGTAGAGGCCGCTGGAAGGGTTCTGGTTTGGCGCATGCCGTGAACCGCAACATTGTCGATCGTGTCGACGCCTAAGTCTTCCTGTTTGAAATTGGGCGTATTTAGAAGCGCGGCCGGAGGTGGAGCGGTGGGCGGACGTTCCGCGACTATGGTTTGGCGCGCGAGGTGGGTGCGCGGATCGAGGAACGTCGAGAGTCTTGTCTGCGGATCGAAGATGTGGCCACCCAAAACCGGGGCTGTTCCATTGAAAGAAACAGGCAGGAACTGGCGCCGCTCATTGTAGATCCGGCCCTGCGAATCGCGGGCGATGAGCTGGGTCGTTTTTCGCGTGGCCGATGTACCATCGGGCAACAGTTGCGTGCTTTCTAATTTGACGACGGCGGAAAGTGGCACCCCCGGGACCGGAGTCACGAAAACGCCATCCACTCTGGTTGCGACACCGCGATACGGAGGTGGATGGGGTCCGGTGGACTCTTGCGCGAAGAGCAACGGAAGCGTGCTTGTCAGGGCTAGCAAGTAGCGAAGCATACACACCTCCTTTTGGGCAGCATATTCTTATTTCGGAAGATTTGCTTTTACGAGCTCGGCCATTTCGAGCGCTTCCGGCGAATCGAGTGTTTGCAGGCCGTGGACTACACCTTCGCGATCGGAGAGGGGGCGGTTTTGGCTCACTTTCCATTTGCCTTCGAGCCTCGTGATCGTTAATTCGATGCCAACGATCGCTTTGAGCAAATTGGCAATGAATTCAGGCGGCGCGTCGGCGACCTGCCAGGGCATTTCGCGCGAACTTTCGTGCGTGTCGCTGAGCGCGCGCACATTTTCCAACAGCCATTCCGGTTCCGTTCGGATGCGCAGCGGGCCGTGGGCGTGGACGACAACGTAGTTCCACGTGGGCACCACCTTGCCATGCTCCTGCTTGGATGGATACCAGGCTGGACTGACATAGTGCTGCGGACCGCTAAAGATAGTGAGGGCTTCGCTCTCTGGCCGAATGTCGCGCCACTGCGGGTTGGCGCGCGCAAGATGCCCGCGCAGGACGCCACGGCCAGATTCCACCGGGTAATAGAGGAGCGGAAGGTGGCTGGCTTCGAGACCGCCTGAACCGGCGGTCACGAGCGTCGCAAGCGGATGACTGGCCATTGCCGCCTCGAGAATTTCCGGCCGTGTTTCGGCGAAGGAGGCGGGAATGTACATCGGCTATTTAGCTTTTACCACTTTGCCGGTTGTGGCATTCACGAATGCAGCATAGCCGAGTTTCTTGTCGCCCCACAGGAAGTACCAGGTCGGTACCTGGTAGCGAGCATTGTTGGAGAGTTCCACTGTAGACAGTTTCTGTTGGGGATTCTTTTTCAGCCAGGCAGCTGCATCGGCGGCGGCGGCTTGATAGGCGGCGTCGGAATCAATGCTGAATTCAGAAACTTGAATCGGCATGGCGGACCGGGTATAGGTGCCATTCCAGGGTTCCGGACCGCCGACCACGACTCCTTTGTAGACGTCGGGCGGGACGGCGGCGACGGCGTAGGAATACGTGCGATATTCCTGGCGACTGGGCGAAGCGAAGGTGGCTTGCCACATGGCGGCCTTGCCATTTTCATTCTTGAAGCCGGGAACGTCCTTGGGCTCTACTTTGAGGATCACGAAATCGGTGGTCCAGCTACGGGCAGAGGTGTACATGGGCCAGAAGGCCGCTTTCGCAGCAACCGGTTCAGGGGGCGGCGCAGGCTCGGCGGGCTTAGCCTCCGGTTCGGTGGCAGCGGTTTTAGGCGAGGGTGCACAAGCTGACAAGGCGATAAAGGAAACAGCAGTGAGGACTGCGGAAACTTTTCTTTGCATTACGATCACACATTCTATGTCAAGCCGAGTGAGAGTGTGTGGTCCCGGCACATCGGCAACCTGCCCGACACATGCGGGCCGGTTAACAGTGAGACGCGGAATTCCGTCTTGTCGGCTATGAAACCTTTACTTCTTCTTTCGATGCTCGGTGCACCGGTGTTTGCGGGTGCGCTCATGCTGGAGATCGGCAACCCCTCGGCGAATCCGGAAGCGGTGGCCAAGCATGCGGTGGTGGTAGCGCGGCTGACTGCCTGTAAATCACCTGAGAAGACGATCATTACGGCAACTGCCGAAGGAGTGGTAGATGGAACGCGGCGCAGCATTCCGCTGAAAGTCGTTCCACTTTCCACAGCAGGGACGTATGCCTTGACGCGCGAGTGGCCGGCGGAGGGGACCTGGACGGTCAAGATGATCGCTAGGAATCCGGACTACAAAGATTACGCCACGAGCGTACGTGTCCCGATCGAAAACGGGGAATTCCGCTGGGCCGCGGTAAAACATTTCAGCGGCACACCGGCGGAGTTGGAGTCTAAATAATTAGAAGCGGGTGCTTACGGCGATCGAATCCGGACTGCAACAAGCCACGCTGGTACGTGCCGCACGCGGCGGCGACCGCGTGGCTTTCGGCGCGTTGTACCAGGAGTATGGACGGCTGGTGCATGGCGTACTGCTCGCGTATGTCCCGTATTCCGACGCGGAAGACCTGATGCAGGAGGTCTTCCTAAAAGCGATGGAGCGGCTTCCGGAGTTGCGCGAGCCGGCCGCTTTTCGCGGCTGGCTGCTAGCGATCGCGCGCCGCGCGGCAACGGATCATCGACGCAACCGAAAGCCCACAGAGGAACCCGGACCGTGGTTGCCGGCGGGAAGAAATTCGCGGCCGGATGGTGAGGCATTCGCGGTACTTGCGACCATCCAGGCTATGCCAGAGTGTTATCGGGAGACTTTGATTCTGCGGCTAGTGGAGGGGATGACGGGACCGGAGATCGCCGAACGTACTGGATTAACGGCGGATTCGGTTCGGGTGAATTTGTGCCGGGGCATGAAGCTCCTGCGGTCACGTCTGGAGGGCCGCGAGGATATATGAACGAAGAATATTTGTGGGATCGCAGCGGCGAGCCGGATGCCGACGTGGCACATCTGGAAAGGGTTCTAGGCCCGTTGCGATGGTCTGAGAAGAAGCGCCGGCGGTGGCCTTTGATTGCCATTGCGACAGCGGCAGCGGCGGCGATTTTGGTGGTTGGGTTAGCAGTGCGTACGTCTGGCGCGGTGACTTCGTGGCGATTATCGCTGGCGGGTGAAAAGCCGAGTGCAGTGCGGACCGGCCAGGTGATTACACATGGAACGATCGAATCTGATTTTGTGGGCGAAGTCGAGGTCGAGCCGAAGTCGCGATTGCGCCTGCTTAAGTCGGGCGACGGCGAGCACCGGCTAGCACTCGATCATGGGACGATTCATGCGTTGATCTGGGCGCCGCCAGCGGAGTTCGTGGTCGATACGCCGTCGGCGAAGACAGTGGATCTGGGTTGCCGTTATACTTTGCGCGTAGCTGGGGACGGGGCGGGATTTCTGACGGTCGAGATGGGATGGGTGGCATTCCAATGGAAAAATCTTGAATCGTTTATTCCGGCGGGGGCGGCATGCACGACGCGACCGGGACATGGTCCGGATACACCGCATTTTCTGGATGCGCCGCAAACGTTAGTCACCGCAATCGAGCGATTCGATCAGGCACAAGATCCGCAGGCGCTCAACGCTGCGCTTGGGGCTGCGCGTCCGCGCGACGGGTTGACGCTGTGGCATTTGCTCGAGCGGACTCAAGGGGCCGAGCGAGCAGAAGTGTTTGACCGTTTCGCGACGCTGGTGAAACTGCCATCCGGGGTGAGGCGCGATGCGGTGCTGCGGGGAGACCGGAAGGCAATGGATATTGCGTGGAATGCTTTGGAACTTGGGGATACGAGTTGGTGGCGTGGATGGAAACGGGACTGGTAGGCAACCCGATCAGGCGCGCCATTTCACAAAGTAAAAAAGCATTTCCGAATCCTGGCTGTTGAAAACGCCGTGCGGCACGTTTGCGGCGCAGTACATGACGGAGCCGGCCTTGACGGGCTGACGGACGCCCGCTATGACGATTTCACCCGTCCCTTCGGTGAAGATCAGGAGTTCTTCTTCAGGGTGTTGGTGGACGTCGTGCGGGCTGCGACCGGGCTTGATGCGCCAGGTGCCGGTGGCGAGATCCTTCAACTGATCGGTCGGCCCGCTCAGATACAGGCGGACGAGACCTTGCGGAAATTCGCTGACGTGGGCTTCTTCCAGTGCGACGGCCCGGTTGGCGATGGGGCTTTTGCGCGGCGGGGCGGAAGTGGTGGCTTGCGCGGCTGCGGCAGAGGCTAGAAATTCTCTTCGGTTCGTCATTCAGTTATTATTCCTGGCGGAGGGCCGTCGTGGCTCGGCACTTCGACATCGTGCTGATGGACGTGCAGATGCCGGAGATGGACGGATCAGAGGCGACGCCGAAGCTGTCTGAAGGGTGGTGCGGAAATTGACGAGGTGTGGCCGTTTGCCTATCCGCGAGGTTCCTGAAAAAAAGGGGAACGGCACGCCATTGTAGCTGGCGCGCCGTTCTATCGACGCTATGAGCGGTACAACCCAAGACCTGATGACCGCCCTCCGATAGCGTGCTTCAGGTCTGAAGGGTACCTTTTCCAATGCACGTCCCAGGCCACAGCGGGATACCACGCCGGTAGAACGTTTCCGAAGGTTAAGAGGGGGTCGAACAGAACATTAAAGATAATCGGGTGCTATCGAAGTGGATAATCAATTGAGATGGCCCTTCAAGTCACGTCGAAAACGGAAGAAAGCTTTGGCATTCTAAATCTCACGGGTTCGCTCACGATGGGGCCGTCACTGGGCGCGCTGCGGGAGGCTGCCCGGGAAGTTTTGAGCGGGGGAAAGCTCTCGGGGCTCATTTTACGGGTGGGTGAAGTTACGACAGTGGATAGCGCCGGGCTGGGGGAGCTGACCGTGGTCTATACCTTCGCAAGCAAACAAAAATGTCCCATCCGGCTGGTGGAAGTGAATCCGAGCCTGCACAAGGTACTGGAAATGACGCGACTCGATGAACTGCTACGCGCAGCCGAGGACGTGGCCAGCGCGAAGAAGCAGTTGAGGGAACAGTAGTCAGAAGTCGGGAGAAGCTTAGTTCATTTCCACTACTTCGATGGCGTTCACTTCAGCGTAATTCCTGATTGGGACGAATTCGAGCCGCAGGATGCCTTGGGCGTTAGGCTCCAAATTTTCAAATGTCTTGACCAAGCTGCGGTTCGGTCCACCCGCGTCTTTGACGATCTGGAAATCGCGCAAGAGAGCGGTTCCGTTGGCAAAGACGTTGAAGATACGGCTGTTTAGCGCAGGCTCGTGGGATTCGGGCATACCAAACCAGGTTTCGGCGAAGTGCAGGGTCAAACGGTATTTTCCAGGGGCGAGGGGGATGTGATACGCAAAGTTGCCGAAACGTTCGCCTTGATACAGATCCTCTTCGACGGGATTTGCCACCTGTTTCCGGCGAAAGACGAGCGTGCCGCCCAAGGAGTATTCGTCGGCGGCCCAGAGGCGGCCGTCGGAATCCATGACCGGTTTGTTTTGGGCCACGATCCGGACGGGGTGGATGCGGCCGGGTGGGCCGGGCAGCAGTTCGATGGCATTGACGAAGGCATCGGCCGGCAATGGATCGAAGCGTAAGTGAAGCTTTCCGTCAGAAGCGGCAAAGACGTTCTTAAAGACGCGCACGTGCAAACGGTTGGGGGCTCCGGCTTCGGCAAGCGGGTCCAGGCTGTTCAATAAGACCTGGCCGTTCATGGAGACCCTAAAAATGCGGGTGGACTCGCCCCCGCCGCCGGGGTTGCCTTGGCCAAATTCGGTTTCGGCGAAGCTGAGGCGCAGTTCGTAGGCGCCGGGACGGAGCGGAATATCGTAGCGAAATTGACCGGAACGTTCCGCTTTCAGCAAGTCCGGGTCAGGCTGGCCTTCGATGAAGTGCCGCGATAAAGCGAGCGAGCGGCCGCCTGTGAAATAGGCGTCGGCGTACCAGGTGTGTCCCTGGCGATCGGTGAAGGGTGGGCCGTGATAACCGGTAAGCATTCGGAAGTCGCCCTCGACGGGCTCGGCGGCAGGTCCCTTCCAGACTTCGTTCACGGGCGACGGCGAAGGAGAGCGATGGATGGCAGGGGCTGGGTGCCGATAGGCCCGAATGGCCAATAGCAAGCAGATCGCGACGGCGATTACGACGATCGTGACAATCGGCCATCGCGAACGGGACGGCGGGGAGACGGGGAGAGAGTCCGGAGCCTCGGTGGCACCGTTTACGAGCTCTGGTATTGGTTCGGGAGCTGTCGAATGAGCGATGAATTGCGGGCGATACTGGCCGTTCGGTATGACGATGTAAACGGGGTGATTTCCACCCTCCCCCGAGTAGAATTCCTCCAGCCTTCTCCTTAGGCGGTGTGCTTCGACACGAACGATGGAGTCCTTCTTGGGGTCAAAATCGGCGGAGCGGCCGAGTGCCTCGACGGCAATACTGTATTCCTTGATTTCGTCGCCGCGGCCTTCGAGGTGCCGTTCGCAGATGTAGCGAAAAAAAGTTCCGAGGCGGGGGGCTTTATCGAACAGACCCGACTGCAGAACGGCGTCCAATTCGGCACGTTCCTGTTGAAAAGCCGTGGTGACATCCATGACAACCGCGCGAGACCTGCCGGAAAGTATAACAGAATTTGATGTAACGCGGTTGAAACTAAAGGAGTTTTAGGCGTAACGTCGACCGTATCTTTGCGGTAACCCGCGGGGGCTTGTGGGATACTCGCAGTTCTCCTAAGATTACTCTAGATCTAAAGGTTGAGAAGACTCTCTAACCTCTTTGTTGCTGCGAGGGAAGGTTTCCATGTTGAATCGAATACGTATCGTGTTGTACGGAATTGCGGCTGTTGCGTTACTAAGCACCTCCGCGTTGTGGGCGCAGGCCATTTTCGCGACGCTTACCGGAGTTGTAACGGACCCGTCGGGAGCGGTGGTCGCTAATGCCAAGATCACGCTGCGCGATGCCGGGTCGGGATCGGAGCGCAATTCGGTCACTGATTCACAGGGCTTTTATACGTTCGCCTCGATTCCGGTGGGTACCTATAATCTCACGATTGAGGCGCCGGGATTCCAGGCCTATCGGGCTACTGACATCGCAATGGGCGGCGGCGAGAGACGCAACGTGAATGCCTCGCTCACGGTGGGTAGCACGAATCAGACGGTTGAAGTGACCGGAACGGCGGATCTCCTCACTCCAGTCGATTCCGGCGAGAAGGCGTCTGTGCTGACAACCCAACAACTGGAGAACTTCATACAGGTAGGTTCGAACGCTGCCGAATATCTGAAGATTATGCCGGGATTCGGCAACCAGAACGGCTCCAACAATAAGTCAAATTATTCCGGCCAGGTCGTCGGAATCAACGGCAATGGCGACGGTGGCAGCCAGAGCCCATTGAACAACGCATTTTCTTATAACGGATTACCTGGGAATACGCTGGACATCGTGGCGGATGGAGCGCACGTATCGGATCCAGGCTGCAACTGCGACACACCCGTGAATCCAAACTCCGATTTTTTGCAAGAGTTTCGAGTGCAGACTTCGAATTTTGGGGCCGAGGCTCAAAAGGGTCCAATGGTTATTACGTCAGTGACCAAGGCGGGCGGCTCTCAGTTTCATGGTTCGGGATTTTTCACCGCCAGGAATTACACGCTGAACTCGAATGACGCCTATGCAAACGCAACTGGCGTCAAGCAGCCACAGAACAAGTTCTATTATCCGGGCGGCTCGATCGGCGGCCCCGTCCTACTGCCAGGGACGAAGTTTAACAAAAACAGGGACAAGCTATTCTTCTTTACCGGATACGAATACTTCTATCAAACGCTCGACACGGGCGTTTTGAACGCCACGGTACCGACGCAGGAGATGAGGCAGGGGAATTTCTGCAATGTGGCCACGGGGGAAGGCATCCTCTACAACGGTCAACGGGCGAAGGTGCCGACCCTTCCCGGCGGCGGCTGCCAGATGCCGGCCAGCCTTATCGACCCAGGTATGCAGAGCCTGATGAATTTGTATCCATTACCGAATACCAGCGGCAACGGGTTTAACTACGCCCAATCCGAGATCTTCAATCAGAACAATCAGCAGTGGGTTGCACGAGCGGACTATAACGTCAGCGACAACACGAAGATTTTTGTTCGTTATAACATGCAACGGGAAACCCAGCCCTTTCCGGTCGGCCTGTGGTGGCGGCAGACGAATCAAGTTCCCTACCCGACCTCAGTCGAAGGAAAGAACCGTTCCGACTCCGTTACCGGAACGCTGACTCACGTGTTCAGCCCCACGATGACAAACGAGGCGGTTTTCGCTTACACCTTTATCGGCTTTCCGAACGTCTTTGCGGACCCGGCGAAGGTGAACCCAAGCACCGTTGGATTTAAAGAGAAGCTGCTTCTACAGAACACGTCCACTGCGTTTCAGATTCCTTCGTTCGGCGGTAGCGGGAGTTCGGGTGAGGCGGCGCTGATCTTTAATCCGGGCGGCTTCGAGGCCGGCGGTGCGTCGTCTGGGTTGTACGCGAACAAGTACATGCCTAGCGTGAGCGACACTCTCACGAAGGTGTTCGGTACACACACCATAAAAGCCGGGTTCTTCTATGAGTGGATTCGGAACGCCCAGCCTGCGAATAACAACACCAATGGCTATATGCAGTTCGTTCCTACGAATAATTTGAACTTTTCGACCGGCAACGCATACGCCGATATGCTGGAGGGCAACCTTTCGAGCTTCGGTCAAGCGAATTTCAATCGCATCAACGACATTTCCTATAACACGGTAGAGGGTTTCGTTCAGGACTCCTGGAAAGTGACCTCGAGGCTCACGGTCGACGCCGGGCTGCGAATGACGCATTTCACTCCGTGGTCGGACAGGGAAGGCTTCGGGTATTCGATTTTCACGCCATCGCAGTATAAAGGGTCGGCTTGCGCCTCCGCGCCGACGTTCTGCGGCTTCCAGTGGAATAGCAGAGACTCGTCGGTGCCACTGGGCGGATTCCCAACGCGAGCGCTTTTCTGGCAACCGCGTTTCGGTGTGGCTTATGATTTATTCGGCAAAGGCAACACAGTGATCCGTGGCGGCTGGGGTCGCTTCTACTACCACGGCGGCCAGTTCACTGCAGGGCTGGACACGGCCGCCGGTTCGGCAAGTATCACTGTCACTCCCAATAGCATTGGAAACAAGCCGCTCTACGTCAGCAATCCGAACTTCACCAATCTCGGCACGCTTGGATTCACCGGTCTTCCGGGCACTCCGGGCGCGGTTGATTCTAAGGACGATAAGCAGCCGTATACCGACAGCTACAGCCTTACGATTTCGCAAAGGACCCCTTGGAAAGGGCTGCTTGAAATTGGGTATGTCGGCAACCGAAGCCGCGATCTGCAGAGCAGTGGAGGCTTTGGCAGCAATATCAATTTAGTACCCGCGGGCGCGATGTTCAAAGCGGACCCGGTAACGGGCGCACCGGGCACCGATCCTTTTAATGGGACTGCGGATCACTACCGGCCATACCTGGGTTACCAAGACCTGAACCAGGCGACCAACAATCTATATGCAAACTACAACGCCTTTCAAATGACTTGGCTCCATCAAGAATCGCGCGGTACCATTCAGTTCAACTACACACTTGGGAAGTCGCTCGGCATAGTCGGTGGCGGAACCGGAAATACTACCCTGGGCGCGTTGAACTCGAACCTCGATCCATTTAATCTGGGTAACAACTACGGCGTGCAGGCTGGAGACCGGCGGCACATCCTTAATGTCGCCTACTCCATCAACTTGCCGAGCCCGATCCACGACAACAAGATTGCGGCAGGCCTCGTGAATGGCTGGCAGGTGTCCGGTATTACGCAGTTCCAGAGCGGCGCGAACCTCACGGGCGTCAGCAGCAACGGCAACTTCAATATCGCTCTGAACGGCATTACGATTCCGGGGACTACGGAGAAGATATCGAACCAGTCCATTCTGGGCACCAACGCCATTCAGTTGAACCCGATTATTACGTGTGATCCGACTTCCAATCTGGGAGACCACCAGTGGATCAATAATAGCTGCTTCTCCGTACCGACGAAAACCGGGCAGAATGGCCAGACCGTTCTTCCGGCGATCTACGGCCCTGCTTTCTTTAACTCCGACCTGGGACTCTTCAAGAATTTCCAGATCAAGGAGTCGATGAAACTGCAGTTCCGGGTGGAGGCGAACAACTTCCTGAACCATCCGCTATGGTCGATGAACCAGGGAAACGCACTCAACCTGAGCTTCTCGCAGGACGCGGCCGGCAAGATCTCACAGAGTAATTCGCAGTTCGGCACCGCGCAGTATAAGACAGGCCAGCGCATCATCCAGTTGCAGGTGAAATTCTACTTCTAGGAACCACGCGCCACGCAGATGAGTAATCTGCGATAACAGAAGTGTATGTCGGCCGCCACGCTACAACCGCCCCGCAAGCGCTTCACGCGAACAGAGGTTGAGCAAATGCTGAAAGGCGAGGAGATCGACAGCCCGACGGAGGACGCCGTCGTATCCGCCGGGGGAGAACAGATTCGGGTATCGGCATTGCTACCGTAACGTGCTTCGAGTCGTTACCATTTTTTTCTGCCTGAGCTATGCTTTCGCGCAATCGCCACAGGAGTTGATGAAAGAAGCCGTAGAGGCACAGCAGGCAGGCAACTTCGAGCGAGCGATTCAAAACTATCGGCTACTGCTCGAGAAATATCCGCAGATCGCCGAAATTCATTCCAACCTTGGCGCGGCACTCGCAGGCGAGGGCCGCTATGCGGAGGCGATTGCTGAATACGAGCGCGCGCTGAAGATCAAGCCGAACCCGCAAGTCAGTTTGAATCTCGGCCTGGCGTATTACAAGGCAGGCCAACTGTCACGCGCGGTGGCAACCCTCAACAAGATTCATCAGGAACAGCCGAAGAACCTTCAAGCTCTTATCGTGCTGGCGGATTGTCATCTGCAACTCGGCGAGAACAAGCAGGTGGTCGAGTTATTAACGCCCGCGCAGAGTGCGGATCCGGAGAACGCTACTTTCAACTATCTACTCGGAACCGCTTTGGTGAGAGATGGGCAAACTGCTAAGGGACAGGTCGTCATCGATAAAATTCTGAGAAATGGCGATTCGGCGCAAGCCAGGCTGCTGATGGGAACGACCAAATTGATGGTGAACGATTTCAGCGGCGCGCTGCAGGATTTTACGAAGGCGGTCGAACTGGATCCGCGCCTTCCAGACGTCTATTCCTACTACGGGCTGGCGCTCATGGCCACGGGCGATCAGCCGGGCGCTAAGAAGGCTTTCCAACAGGAGCTTAAAGGCAATCCCAATAATTTCGATGCGAACTTGCAGTTGGGTGTGCTGCTGCGGCAGGACGAAGAAAACGAAGAGGCGCTCAAATTTTTCCAGCATTCGCTGGAGATCCGGCCGGGGGATTTTGGAGTGCGCTATCAGATCGCTACCGTGGAACTGGCGAAAGGTCAATTAGAGCAGGCGCAGCGGCACCTGGAAGGGCTGGTGAAAGAAGCTCCGCGATTCACCGAGGCGCACGTCTCGCTGGCGACGATTTATTTCCGGCAGAAGAAGAAAGCCGAGGGTGAGCGCGAGCGCGCGATCGTTGCGAAGTTGAATGCGGAGAAGCAGGCGAATTCGCCGGCGCTGAAGGCGCCGCAGTGATCGCGTTGCTAATGGCAACTCTAGTGATACGCGAGTGCGCACGCTGCCATCCGGCGGAAGCAAAGCCGCATCCGGCTACATCCATGGCGCGGGCGATGGAAGCACCTGCCGACTGCGCCATCCTGCGAACACATCCGGTGCTCGCGGTGAACAAGGGAAAATATTCGTATCGAATCGAGAAGAACCTTTACACCGTAAGCGACGGGAGTGCCAGCTTGACGTTTCCTATCTTATGGGCGTTCGGGTTGGGCGATGCGGGACAGACCTATGTTTTCGAGAAGGAGGGCGTTCCGCATGAGAGCAGGGTCAGCTTCTTCCGCGCTATCGATGGTTTGGATTGGACGCTGGGGGCATCTAATTCCCCGCCCGCCAATCTTATGGAGGCGGCAGGACGCGCGATGGGCAAACAGGACGCGGCAGAGTGTTTCAATTGCCACTCGACCAATGTGAGTGCAACGGTCGTCCCGGGCATTCAATGCGAACGATGCCATGGCTCCACGGAAACGCATTTAACCAGCATGAAGCCGATGAAGAAGCTAGGGAATGTGGACGCCGAAGAAATTTCCGATTTCTGCGGGCAGTGTCATCGGACCTGGGCCGATGTCGCCGGCAAAGGACTGCTGGGCATTACCAACGTTCGTTTCCAGCCTTACCGGTTGACCAACAGCAAATGCTTCGACGTAGACGACAAACGCATCAGCTGCCTGGGCTGCCATAACCCGCATCAGGAACTGGATCGTAAAGACGCGAACTACGACGCCAAGTGCCAGGCGTGTCATGCGGGCGGGAAACCGGCCGCGAAGGCGTGCAAGGTTTCGCAGACGAATTGCGTTTCGTGCCATATGCCGAAGGTCGAAATTCCCGGATCGCACTATCGTTTTACGGATCACCAGATCCGGATCGCAAAGGCAAATGATCCATATCCTAACTAGCTGCGCGCTGAGTTTACTATTTGCCGTGGATCCGGCCACGCTTTTCCAGCAGGCGTACCGGATGCAACAGGCCGGAGACTACGAGCACGCGGCGGAAGCCTACATCGAATTTCTGAAAGCGAAGCCCGACGAAGTGGCCGCGATGTCGAATTTAGGTGTGGTGTTAGTGAAGCTGGGGCGTTATGACGAGGCCATCGCCGAGTACGAAGCGGCAGAAAAAATAATGCCGAACGAGCCGCGGCTTGGACTGAATCTTGCGCTGGCCTATTCCAAGAGCGGTAGGTTGACGGAGGCGGCGGCCAAGCTAGAAATGCTGCCCAGGGACAATCAGGTCACCCTTCTTCTGGCGGACACCCGGCTGCGTATGGGAGAGAACCAGAAGGTGATCGATTTGCTTACGCCGCTGGAGGATAACGGAGACTTGGCCGTTTCGTACATGCTTGGCATGGCGTTATTGCGAGAGAAGCGTGCAGCCGAGGGGCAAAAGCTGCTCGATCGCATTTTGAGCAAGGGCGACAGCGCGGAGGCGAGATTCTTACTCGGTGTAGGGATGTTCGAATCGGGAGACTATCCGGCGGCGATTCAGAAACTCAAGAGCGCTATCGATTTGAATCCGAAGCTGCCGGAACTCGAGTCCTACTATGGCCAGGCGCTGTTGCTGACGGGCGACGCCGATGGCGCATCCGAGGCGTTTCGTAAGGAACTCGAGAACAACCCGACCGATTACCGGGCGAATTTGGGATTGGGGCAAATACTCGAAGCGCGCAAGCAGATTGCCGAGAGCCGCCCTTATCTGGAACGGGCGAAATTGGTTCGACCGCTGGCAGCAGAATCGCACGAGCAGGCGCACACGGCACGAGCAGGCGGGCCGGCGCCGAATTTCGCGCTTCCGGAAGTAGGCTCGGGAAAAATCGTCGCACTGCGGAATTATAAAGGCAAGAGTCCGGTTGTGTTGGTGTTCGGGAGCTATTCCTGTCCAAATTTTAGGGATGCTTCGCCGGCGCTCGAAGCGCTATATGCCCAATATGGGAGGCGTGTTCCCTTTCTGTTGATTTATATCCGAGAGGCGCACACGGGGCAAGGGTGGGAAAGCGGCCGCAACACCCGTGAGGGGGTGAGGGTGGAAGAGGCGACCACGCTTGCCGAAAAAAAAGGCCATGCTGCCATGTGCAGCCGAAGGTTACATCTGCAGTTTCCGGCAGTAGTCGACGGTATGAACGGCGCGGTAGAGAAAGCGTATGCGGCGTGGCCGAGCCGCGCGGTGGTGGTTGGCATCGACGGGAAAATGTTGTACAACTCCGGATTGACGGAGCTGGATTTTCATCCGGAGGAAATGGAAGCGGCTCTCAAGAGCTCCTTACAAGCGAAGCATGCGATGGAATAGGCGGCAATTCTTGACGGCAGTATCCGCCGGTGTGTTGGCGCGGGCACAGCAGAGTGAACCGCTGTTTGTTGAAATTCCGCCATCGAAGAGCGGCATCGAGTGGGTGCATGACAACGCCATGTCGCAGAATCGCTATTTGCCCGAGACGCTCGGGCCGGGCTGCGCCTTTCTCGACTACGACAACGACGGTTGGATAGACATTTACCTGGTCAACAGCGGCGCGTGTGATTTCTGGAAGCCGCCCAAGCCGATTCGCAACACGCTCTACAAGAACAACCGTGACGGCACTTTCACCGACGTGACGGAAAAGGCGGGCGTGGCGGGCGGCACGTTCGGCATGGGCGTGGCTGTGGGCGATTATGATAACGACGGCTGGCCAGATATTTTCGTGACCGCGTACGGAAAGTGCATTCTGTACCAGAACAACCGTGACGGCACGTTTCAAGATGTAACGGACAAGGCCGGCCTTGCGACGCCGGGCTGGACGACCAGCGCCGTATGGTTCGATTACGACAACGACGGTAAGCTCGATCTGTTCCTCTGTAGTTTTGTCGACTATGGGGCGACGCACAAGTTCGAGTGCGGCGATAACAAACTTGGCAGACATTACTACTGCATTCCGCGGCTCTTTAAGGGCACAGCGAACTTTCTTTATCACAACAACGGCGACGGTACGTTTACCGAAGTGAGCAAGGGGACCGACATCGCGAAATCACTCGGGAAAGGGCTGGGCGTGGTGGCGACGGACATCAATAATGACGGGCGCATGGACCTGTTTGTGGCCAACGACACGGTACAGAATTTTTTATTCATGAACCGCGGGCCGGATAAGAACAAGAAGTGGCAATTCGAAGAGATGGCGCTCGCAGCGGAAGTGGGTTTCAGTGAGAACGGACAGCCGCGTTCGGGAATGGGCGTGGATGCGGCGGACTTGAATAACGACGGATGGCAGGATCTGTTCGTGGCGAACGTCGATCAAGAGATGTATTCGGTCTATCAGAACACAAAGAACGAGAGTTTTCGTGATGTGGCGCATGCCAACGGCGTGGCGCAAGCGACGCGGATGCTGAGCGGCTGGGGGCTGCGCTATTTCGATTACGACAATGACGGCATGATCGATCTATTCCTTGCCAACGGGCATCCCGACGACATGATCGATAGTTACTCGCAGCAGGTTCATTACCGGGAACCCCTTCTGCTCTTTCACCAGGGAGCGGACGGGAAACTGGTCGACGTAAGCGCAAGCGCCGGGCCGATTTTCCAAAAGACGTATGCGGCGCGCGGACTGGCTATCGGCGATTACGACAATGACGGAGCCCTGGACGTTCTGATCGCGAATAATGGAGGCGCCCCGGTGCTCCTGCGCAATAACGCGGCCAAAGGGCGCAACTGGCTTGGCATCCGACTGGAAGGAACGACCGCTAACCGGGATGCTATCGGGACGCGGATTACCTGGCGCGCGGGCGGGAAGATCAGGCGACGCTTGAAGAATGGCGGAGGTAGCTATCTTTCGGCACACGATCCGCGCGAGGTTCTGGGGCTTGGAGACGCCGCCAAGCTAGACGAACTGACGATCGAATGGGCGGCTCCGAGTAAACGCGTGGATAAGTTTACCGATTTGCCGGTGAACCGGTATACACGGATCGTTGAAGGTAAAGGCATTGTGTAGACACTCCTCCTACCACTCGAACGTCTTCTGAAGCGTACTTATTCGGCCTTCCGACCCCTACCCTCCCGACTTCCTTCCGCCATTGGTGCTTGCTATTCTTCTCCAGAAGACGTTCGAGTGGAGTATACTGAACCACATGCCGATAGGGCGTTTCTTCCGGCGCGCGAAATGGGATAGAGAACGGCTCGAAGAGCTCGAATCGTACGTGCGGATTGAGACGGACGAGAACATCGCCCGTGGGATGCCGGAGAGCGAAGCCTTGGCGGCGGCGCGGCGAAAATTCGGGAACAGCACGCTGGTCCGCGAGGAGATCTATCGTATGAACACGATCAGTCTAGTGGACGACCTCGCGCGGGATATGCGCCACGGCGTTCGCGCGCTACGCAATAATCCCGTGTTCAGTGCGGTCGCTTTGCTGACGCTTGCGATCGGAATCGGCGCCAACACGGCAGTCTTCAGCGTCGTCAACAGCGTACTGCTGAAGCCGCTGCCCTATCCAAAAGCAAGCGAACTGGTGGGCGTGTGGCAGGCTGCGCCTGGTGCTGCGGGGCTGACAAATTTTTCCAGCGGCCTACGGCTCTCGCCTTCCATGTATTTCACATACGCGGAACAGAACCGCGCATTTCAATCGCTGGGTGTCTGGATCGCGGGTACGGCGAACGTCACAGGCTTGGCCGAGCCGGAACAAGTAAGAACGGTCCTGGTCAGCGATGGCGTGCTTCAATCGCTCGGCATTTCGCCCGCCGCAGGCCGGTGGCTTTCGCATGCCGACCAAAACCCGCATGGCTCCGAGACAGTGATGCTTAGCTATGGCTATTGGCAGCGGCGCTTCGGAGGCGACCGATCGGCGATCGGGCGAAACATCATGGTGGATGCGCGATCACGGGAAATCATCGGAGTCATGCCGCAGGGCTTCCGATTGGTCACTGCCGATTTTGATCTGATGGCGCCCCTCGCGTTCGATCGCAGCAAGGTGATACTGGCTGGGTTTGGTTATCAGGGAATCGCGCGGCTGAAGCCGGGAGTGACGATAGCCCAGGCAAACTGCCGACCTGGCGCGACTGATTCCGATCTGGATGGATTCCTGGTCGAATGGACCGGGCACCAACTCGACGATTCTATGAGACGTGGCGCATCACGCCCGCGATTCGTCCGCTCAAACAAGAGGTAATCGGCAACATTGGCAGCGTGCTCTGGATCGTGATGGCGACCATCGGCATCGTGATGCTAATCGCCTGCGCCAACGTCGCGAATTTGTTGCTAGTGAGAGCGGAAGCGCGACAACAGGAGCTTGCCATTCGGGCGGCGCTGGGCGCGGGGCGAAGGCGAATCGTTCGAGAACTTCTGCTTGAGAGCTTGATGCTAGGACTCCTGGGCGGCGCGCTCGGAGTAGGGCTCGCCTATTGGGGTTTGCAACTTCTGGCGGCGATGGGCCCCGCGAACCTGCCGCGTTTGAGTGAAATCTCTCTTGACGCGCGGGCTCTTGGATTTACTTTGGCGCTTTCGTTGTTGTCGAGCTTATTGTTTGGTGCGATCCCGGCCCTGAAGTACTCCGGGCCGCGGATTTCGCAGACGCTGCGGAGTGCCGGCCGGACAGCGAGCGTAAACCGGGAGCGCCACCGTTCCCGCGATTTTCTGGTAGTCGCCCAGATGGCGATGGCCCTGGTACTACTGGTGAGCGCTGGATTGATGATTCGCACGTTCCAGGCGTTGCGAACTGTGGAGCCGGGATTCACGCATGCGGAGCACCTCGAGACGATGCGAATCTCTATTCCAGCTTCGCTCATCGCGGAACCGCAACGAGCCACGCGAATACAGAATGACATTGCCGATCACCTAGCGGCGATTCCTGGCGTCGTTTCGGTTGGGTTCGCGAGCGCGATGACTATGGAAAGGACGGAACCCAACTGGGACATGATTTATCCGGAAGGCAAGACCTCCGGGGAGATCCCGCCGCTCCGGCTGTTCAAAAATGTCTCGCCTGGTTTTTTCCGAACGGCAGGAACCAGGCTAGTGGCGGGCCGCGAACTCACCTGGACCGATGTCTACAGCCGAAGACATGCGGCGCTGGTTTCAGAGAATCTGGCCCGCGAATTATGGCACACGCCCTCTGCCGCGATCGGCAAGCGATTTCGGGAGTTTAGCAAGTTGTGGGAGGTGATTGGGGTTGTCGAGGACGTCCGTGAAAACGGAGTGCAGGATAGAGCGCCCACGATAGTTTACTGGCCTTCGATGATGGATGATTTGTACGGACCACATACGCTTGACACGGTTCGGAGCGTGACGTTTGCGATGAGAAGCGATCTGGCCGGCACCGAGGGCCTGCTGAGTGCGGTCCGCAAGGCGGTTTGGTCGGTGAATGCGAGCCTGCCGCTTGCATCGGTGCAGACGATGCAGGAGATTTACGGCAAATCGCTAGCGCGCACTTCCTTCACGCTAGCAATGCTGGGGATCGCCGCGGCGATGGCGCTGGTGCTTGGGATCGTCGGAATCTACGGCGTGATCTCCTACGCGGTGTCACAACGCAGGCGTGAAATCGGAATCCGGCTGGCGCTAGGGGCACAACAGAGCGAGCTTAAGGGGATGTTCGTGCGCTCCGGACTGGCGCTGGCGGGGACCGGTGTGTCCATCGGATTCGTGGCAGCAGCCGGATTGATGCGGCTGATGAAGTCACTGTTGTTCGGGATTAGCCCGCTCGACCCCCTCACCTACGTAACGGTGCCGCTCGTTTTGGCGGGGGCGGCTGTACTCGCCAGTTATTTGCCGGCGCGCCGCGCAGCCGCGATGGATCCGGTGGAAGCGCTGAAGGCTGAGTGATTCAAGACTGACATCGGAGGCGTTGAGTAGAACAGCGCTAATCTTTTATTTAGAGCTGTATGGTCAAGCTGAAGCGCGCGTACGAAAAGGCTGAGGCTGGAGACGGACCGCGCTATTTAGTGGACAGACTGTGGCCGCGCGGTGTTACAAAAGCTTCTCTCCAAATCGAGGACTGGTTGAAAAACGCAGCTCCGAGCGAGGAGTTAAGGAACTGGTTTCACCATGAACCTCAAAAGTGGAATGAATTCCGGCGAAGATATTTCGCCGAGCTTCGAGCGAATCCGGATACCTGGGCGGCTTTGGCCGGTGCGGCGGGAGAGACCTCGATCACATTGGTCTACAGCGCTAAAGACGTGGAACACAATAACGCCGTTGCTCTGGCGGAATTTCTAAACGAAAGAGGCGCTCCGAAGGCGCGAAAAAAGTCATTCGGCCGGGCTGCAAGCTAGTGGCATGAATCTGGTTCACCGCTGGCTTTGCAATTCCGCGCTGTGGCAAGCGAGAGTGGAAGAACGAATCATTCCGTGGGCTCTCGCTGAGCTGGAGCTTGGCAAGAAGGTTCTCGAAATAGGCCCTGGCCCGGGAATAACGACGGATGTGCTGCGCCAACGTATCGTCGATTTGACCTGTATCGAGATCGAGTGTACATATGCCGCTTCGCTAGCGCGGCGAATGGCCGGCAAGAATGTGACCGTGCTGTGCGGAGATGGAGCCGCCGTACCGCTGGCGAACGATAGCTTTGATGGTGTCCTGTGCTTCACGATGCTGCATCACCTGAGCTCAGCGGAATTGCAGGATCGGCTGCTTGCAGAAGCTGCTCGTGTGCTGCGCCCCGGTGGGATTTTCGCCGGCGTGGATAGCCTCTCGAGTCGCCTTTTCCGGCTCTTACACATTGGGGACGCCATGCTGCCGGTGAATCCGCAGACGTTTCCAGACCGGCTGGAAGCGGCCGGATTTGCAAACATCCAGGTTGATTCAAACAAACACGGCTTTCGGTTCAGGGCGTCGAAACCGTAGTGGTCTTCGGTTCGGATGAGCTTTTCAGCAGGCGTCGAGAAGGCCTAGACGCCCGATCAGATCCTGCCACCGTACATCGGAACGAAGATTGTCGAACATAGGCATCGTTAGTTCGATTAGTCGAAATACACGTTGCTGATAGGCCTCTTCTAGCAGTCGGAACGCAGACGACAAGTCACCTAGCCCGACATACACGAGGGCAAGGTCAAACGGCGATACATATCGTTGCCCAGACAGAGCCGTCAGATCGTTAAGGATGTCCAGTGCTTTACCTCGCTCGGCCGTTAAAGCGTAAAGGCGACCTAACAACGCCCGGAAATGGGGCGCGTTGGAGAGACTCACAGCGGATTCCAGGGCTGCCACGGCTGCGGGAAACTCCCCGGTTTGCTCCAGCGAAAGGGCCTGAAACCAGAGAGCATTGGCATAGTTAGAATCGATCTCCAGAGCTTTCCGGCATTGTTCGATTGACTCCGCGTAGCGGCGCGCGCGGTAAAAGATCAATCCGAACTGACCCCTAAATACACGTGAGATAGGTTCAAGTTTAATCACTCGATTGAACTCGGCGATGGCTTCGCTATGGCGGCCTCGTATCGACATATAGTCGGCATAGTGGGCGTGGGCCACGGAATCGCACGATCCCAATTCGACGGCGCGGCGGCACTCGGCCTCTGCCGCAGCCCAATCCCAGTCATAAAGAATGTAGACAGCGGCGAGAGCATTGTGGGCGGCGGGTACAGTTTCGTCAAACTCCAAAGCCTTGCGTGCATTTACCCTTGCTTTGGGGAACATCTCTATAGGCGGATGGATCCCGAAGAGTCCGAGGAAGAAATAGGACTGGGAGAGGTCCGCATATGCGCGAGCGTAAGTCGGGTCGAGATGAATTGCCTCAGTGAAGAAGCCGATGCTTTTCTCGAGGTCGGCCGGCGTCATTTTGTCCCGAAAGAAATTTCCTTTGAGATAGGCTTCGTAGGCCTGTGGATGGACTTGCACTGCGGGAACAGAACCGGTGTGGTCCGGAGTTACGAGCCTTTGGATCTGATTCGCGATGGTCGAAGCGATTTCAGTCTGCAGTTGCAGGATGTCACCGAGGTCGCGCTCGTATCGGCCGGACCACAGGTGTGTATCCTCACGGGCGTGAACCAGTTGCGCCGTAATCCGCACTCGTTGATCCGACCGGGCCACTGAGCCCTCTACAACAACGTCGACGCCGAGTTCCTCAGCGATAGTCGGCAACGATTTTCCAGCGCGCTTATACGTCATCGCCGAAGTTCGTGAGATCACTCGCAGGGAGGCGATTCGGGAGACGGCGACGATCAACTCTTCTGTCATCCCATCCGCTAAATATTCTTGAGAGCGGTCACCGGAAAGATTCTCAAGTGGCAGTACAGCGAGAGAGCTAACCTTCGGGGCATTCCGCGAATGGCCATCCCCGGCTTCAACGGACGCAATGAAACGATACCCCCGCTGCGCGAGTGTCTCGATGAAACGTGGTTTCTTAGCGTGGTCCCTGAGCGCTGCACGCAATCCGTTGATTGCCTTATTCAGACTACGCTCGAAGTCGCCGAAGGTTTCGCCGGGCCACAATCTCTTCCTTAACTCTTCTCGCGTGACCAACTCGCCTGGGCGCTCCAGCAACATCACCAGGGCTTGAAAAGGCCGATTCTGTAGCCTGATTTTCGCGCCCTGCCGGAACAGTTCTCCGGATCGAGTATCAACCTCGAACATCCCGAAGCGAATCTGCCGTAGCTCAAAGGCTCTCATCGAGACGGTCATCATACCACCGTTTTTTTGTGCCCCCATTCGCAAGCATCTGATTCCTAAGTTCCTTCTCAGGGAACAATCGTGCAACAAAGAAGGAATACGTGGGCCATTGTGCAGATGAGTCTGCGCACGGTATAGTGCGGCTCAGACCAGAGGAGGTCCTATGCATAAGAAATCAGTTTCGATCATTTCGGCCGTCGCCAGTCTTGCAACGATGATCTGCGGTGTTGCGATATCGAACGCTTTTGCCAGAAATGGCTCGGGGGATGAAGCCCGCGCTTGCTCAAATCGAACTCTGCGAGGCGACTATGGATTCGCCGTCGAAGGAGTGGTTCTTCCGGCACCTGGTGTGACGATTCCGATCCGAGGGATACACATGACCCAATTTGACGGTAAAGGCAACCTGACGCAGGTGGACCACATAATTGTCAATGGGCAAGCGCCGGCCGAAGATTGGACGCCGATCATCGGCACATATCACGTCAACGCGAATTGTACGGGAACGATTCGTCTCGATAATTTGAGCGATGGTTCATTCGTAAATTTGCAGATTGTGGTTGTTAGACAAGGTAAGGAGATACATACCGTGGTCACAGCCCCGTTTGATGGTCCGGCACGCACTGTCGCAAGCTTCGGCCGGAGAGTCGACTGACGTGGCGATGGAGCGAGCCAGCAGGATCGTTCAGGCGTCGGAGGAACCTACTTAGACGCCTGTTCCCAAAGTCCGCAGATGTTCCCTTGCGGATCGATGATGGCTGCGACCGCTCCGACTCCGGGCACCGGCGTTTTGGGTAGCGCAACTTGCGCGCCGAGCTTGGAGGCCGTTTCGATTGTGGCGTCAATGCTCGCGACGTCGACATAGTTCATCCACGGCTGCTGGGCGTTGTGGCGCGGCGTGATGGCTCCATTGATGCCCGGCGCTTCCGAACCCGTGTCGCAGAGCCAGTAGTCAAGGCCCGGAACAGGAGCCTTTTGGAATTTCCAACCGAAGAGGCCGCTATAGAACTGGGTGAGCGCCTCCGGGTGGCTGGCGGGAATCTCAAAATGAACGATGCGATTGTTTGCCATACTATTCTCCTGTTGATGTGGGGAAATGCGTGCCCATCCATTGCCGCCAAAGAGGTTCGTCGCGCGCGGCGACGGCGGCGGCGGTGAGGCCGTATAGGTAGAAGCGGACTTCGATCACAACTTGGCCGCCCATGGCATGAGCAAAAAAGAAGGCGATGCCTGGCGTAGGCTCGTCGAGGCGAAGAATCCAGAGATGCGGGTACCTGCCGTCGCCATTGCTTTCGACAATGCCGGCTAGTGGCGGTATGCCTTGCAGGGTGCGGCGGCGCTGGCCGATTGCGGCCCCGGAAAGACCGAGCGAACCGGTCAGAGTTTCCCAGACCACCGATTCGGGCTGGGAAGAAACGGTCACCAATTGCATGGTGGCTCCGTACCGGCCGGGGAAGTGCGTGAGATAGAGCCGCAGGGTGCAGAAGAAGACCGGCCACCCAGACTCGAAGCTTTCGAGCTGATTGTCCCAATCATCGCCATCGGCAAACAGGCTATGGACTACGCGCACAATGCACGTTCCGCCCGAGCGCGCTTCGACGATCCACTCCGTGGCGAGAGGAGGGGCGTTTGGACCGAATCCCTGCCCCTCCCCGGCGAAGCGGCGCGGGGGATCCCAGGCAGTTTTGACTGCTACCGCATCCATGCCCGGGCCAAAATGGGAGACGACGGCGCCGTCCGGGCGCTCTTCCGTCGGGACAAACCAGGAGGAAACGCCTCGACCGGTTGCGATGGCGTCCCAGACTTCTTCCGGCGTGCCGGGAACCTCTACTTCTACCTGAATCGAGCGGCGACCAGAGGCATCCTTTTTCACGCTCATGCGGGCTCCTTCGAATGGGATCGGTGTATGAGAGGATGGGCGACGATCACCAGCCGATGTGCTCGGCCGCCGGGGACGGAGGCATCGTGATAACGCGAAACGAGTTTAGCTACTGTGCCGGCGAGTTCCTCACTGAAGGCGGCTCGATCGGCCGGAGAGCGGAACCGGACTACCGTATCGACAGATAACGTAGGCAGCCGCTTATTGGCCTCTTTCGCACGGTCCAGCAGGTCCTTCACCTCGCGCACGATCCGTGCGGCGAGAGCGATGAGATAGCTACCCGAAAGACGGTCGGACGCGCGATCCGGATCGGCGGCGGCACGCCCCAACGCGCTGGGCGAGACCACGTAGGAAGCGGCAGTCGCCACCAGCAGCCGTTCCGTGAGACCGCCCCACCGGCGCTTTTCGGCTATGCGCACCAAGCCATGCGACTCGAGCGCGCGGAGGTGGTAATTGATCTTTTGCCTGGCAATTCCGAGGCGGGCAGCGAGCGTGGCGGCGGAGGCGGGATCGGCTAACTCGGAAAGAAGCCGGCTGCGGATAGGCTCTAGGGCCGCGGCCGCGGCGGCGGGATCGGCGATGACTTCGATTGCCACCACCTCTCGATTAAATCATTGACAACTTTTATTGTCAATCTCGCTAAATAATGCAACCATTGAGTTGCTCTTTTGGCGTCCAACCGGGTAACATGCAATCAGGAGGTTGCATGAATTCTGATCGGATAGAAAAGAGCATCGTACTGCGCGCACCGCGCTCAAGAGTGTGGCGCGCGCTGGCCGATTCTCAGGCGTTTGGCGAATGGTTCGGCATGAAATTCAACGGATCGTTTTCACCGGGAGCCCGGGTTAAAGGGCAGGTACTGCATAAGGGATACGAGCATCTCACAATGGAGATCACGATTGAAAGAATGGAGCCAGAGCACCGCTTTTCCTGGCGCTGGCATCCACACGCGATCGACACCCATTTGGATTATTCCCAGGAGCCTACAACGCTGGTGGTTTTCGAGCTGGCCGATGCCGCCGACGGCACATTGCTCACAGTCGTGGAATCCGGATTCGACGGGATTCCGTTGACGCGCCGCATGGAAGCATATCGCGGCAACGAGCAGGGCTGGGGCCACCAGATGGAGGCGATCGAACGCTATGTCGGCCAAGCGGCGCAATCGGCTTAGCGAGGCGGCACCGATTTTCGCAGCACTGGGCGATGAGACGCGTCTGCACCTCATCGCTCGTTTATCCACGGATGGGCCATTATCGATTGCACGCCTGACGGCGGGGGGCCGGGTCACGCGGCAGGCCGTGACAAAACACCTGCACGTACTCGCCTGCGCGGGACTTGCCTCGAGCGCACGCACAGGACGTGAAAGAGTGTGGGAACTCCAACTGCGGCAGCTCGATGCCGCACGCGAATGTCTGGATGGAATTTCGGCGCAATGGGATCGTGCGCTCGAGAGCTTACGGAAGTTCGTGGAAGAGTAGTCTCGCAAACACGTGGAGACGCCTGCTTCACAACCAAGCACGAACGGATTAGCGGCACCCTACAACGAAGCCCGGCCACGTCCGATACGTAAATAAGCGAAGCTCGGGCTTCCCGTGCGGGTAGCCCCGAGTAGCAGGGGGCAATAGGGTGCCCACGATCCAGATGCTGACGAAACAACCAGGCCTTACGGGCGGCATGACCGCGGGTCTCGTTACGTGCGTCGCTATCCTGGGGCTCACGGGATGCGCCCGCAGCCAACTCGACACGAAGCATACTGCCATCACAATCGCGCAAGTCAAAAGGCTTTCTGAAGGACAGCGCAACTGGCGTGGGGTGACTTTTGAAGGCGTGGTCACACTGGTTGATCCGCCGTTTGGATTTATTGTCGTGCAGGACCACACCGCCGGAATCCGGGTGAAGCCGCGCGTGTTTCTAGACGCCAAGCTAACTGGGCATCGCGTGGAGATCCAGGGCGGCACGTCTCCGGATGGGGAGACCGACGCGATCGTCGATGCTTCCGTGCGGGATCTCGGCATGGCGGCGCTGCCCAAACCCATTCGTCTTGCGGCAAGTGACTTAAAGAAAGATCGTTTTGACGATCTGCTGGTCACCGTGAGCGGAGTACCGCATTCGTTTCGTGTGAATGCCACAGGCCAAGGCTCCATTTCGATGCAAGTGGACGACGACCAGATCAGTGCACGAGTGATGGACGACCGGAATCCACTGACGAGCCGTTTGCTGGACGCGGAAGTGGATGCTACCGGCGTAGCCACAACTTCGGTCGATGTGGATAATCGGGTCACGGATTTTGCACTGCTCATCCCCGCCACCCAGTCGATTTCCATATTGAAAGAAGCTCCGGACACGCGAGTTGTGCCATTTCGATACGCGGAGCAGTTGTTGGATGGGAAAGATGCGCCATCGCACCGGGTGCGGCTGCGCGGGTCGGTGCATACGGCGTCCTCAGGAGACTTGCGTTTTGTGGACTCGAGCGGCTCGCTTCCCATTCGCGCGGCGGCGAGCGCCGATCTGATTTCGCAAGGCGACGTCGACATGATCGCCTTTGCGCAGAGGAACACTTCCGGGATCGGGCTCGAAGAAGCGCGCACACTGGATGACGACGACCTGCACCGCAAGCGGCTCGCTTCGGCGGCCACGGGGCGTGCCGCTCTCACAACGGCCGCGGCAATACATGCCTTGCCGGCACAGGAGGCATCGCGCGCGCGACCGGTATCACTGGATGGCGTGGTCACGTTCTACAAACCGGAAACTCAGACCACCTTCTTTGCCGACAGCAGCGCCGGCATCTACGTGAATGTGCACAAAGTGGGAACCCTTCCGGTTCGCGCCGGCGATCACGTGCTGCTCTCCGGAGTGTCGGGACCGGGCGATTTCGCGCCGGTGGTGGAAAAACCGAAAGTCAAAGTTCTGGGCCGTGCTCCGCTGCCGGCGCCTTCTCGCCTCAGCGCGGAGGACATATTTATGGGGCGGGGCGATAGCCAATGGGTGGAACTAGAAGGCGTTATTCAGAAGACCGGGATGGACAGCGGCTATGCGGCAGCCCAAGTGGCCTGGGGACCACATCGCTTCCAGATCCGGCTGGCTGAGGGAAGCGTGCCTGCGAGTTGGGTGGATGCGCGCATTCGCGTGCGCGGCGCTTGCGGAACAGTTTTCAACTCCAGCCGGCAGGTGCTGGGAATTCAGCTCTTCGTGCCGTCTCCCGAGCAGATCACGATACTCGAAGCGCCCCGCGCCGGACCATTTGAGACGCCGATTGAACCGATCCACGGCTTGCTGCAATTCAATCCGTCGGAAGCGCCCGGGCATCGAGTACACATTCGCGGGACGGTGCTCGCGGCGGTGGCCCACGGATCTGTTTGGGTACGGGACACGACCGGCGGTGTGGTAGTCCGCGATCCGGATGATATCGAGCTGACGCCGGGAGATGTTGTCGAGGTGGCCGGCTTTGCTTCGCCGGGGATGTTCTCGCCGCAAATTCAGCAGGCCGTTATTAAGAAAATTGCGGCCGGTCCGGCGCCGAAGCCTACTGTCATCTCGGCAGAAGAGGCGCTTACCGGAAATCACGATGCGCAACTAGTCGAGATCGACGCCCGGTTGCTCGATCAATTTACCTATGGTGAAGAGCGCATGCTGGTGGTGAGAGCCGGCCGGTCAACTTTCACGGCGCGCGGCAACAACCACTTGCCGTATTTTGAAAGCGGCACGGTTCTTCGTCTTACCGGCATTTGTACGGTAACTGCGCAACGTTTTCGCGGCGTAGCGGTTCCACGCCGGTTCGAGTTGAGTTTGCGCTCGCCAGCTGACGCGGTGGTACTGCGTCCAGCACCCTATTTGACGCCCAAACGGACGTTCCAGGCGCTTGCGATCACGATCGTAGGCATCGCGCTCGTCTTTATCTGGGTACTGGTCTTGCGTCGCCGCGTACAGAAACAAACGGCGATCATTGAGCAGAAATTGGCGGAAGTGGAATCGCTGAAGCAGGCCGCCGAAGCGGCCAGTCGAGCCAAAAGCGAGTTCCTGGCGAACATGAGCCACGAAATCCGCACGCCTATGAACGGCATCCTCGGCATGACAGAGTTAACGCTCGATACGGAACTCACGACAGATCAACGTGACAACCTGGTGACCGTCAAACATTCGGCCGATTCGCTGCTTACGATCATTAACGACATCCTCGATTTCTCCAAGATTGAGGCTGGAAAGCTCGATCTTGACCCGATCGAGTTCGATTTGCGAGACAGTCTGGAAGAAAGCGTGCGGACGCTCGCGGTCTGGGCCCACGACAAAGGGCTGGAACTGGTGTGTGGTTTCAGCGCCGACGTTCCCGACACGGTAGTTGGCGATCCTATGCGGCTGCGACAAATTACCACGAACCTGATTTCGAACGCGATCAAGTTCACGAGCCAGGGAGAAGTGATGGTCGATGTTTGGGTCGACTCGATCGACCAGGAAAGCGTCCACCTGCATTTCGTAGTGAGCGACACAGGGGTCGGAATCGCGATCGAGAAGCAGAAAACCATTTTTTCGGCATTCACACAGGCGGACGCCTCAACGACGCGGAAATATGGCGGCACGGGGCTGGGGCTGAGTATTTCGGCGCGGCTGGTGGAAATAATGGGCGGAAAGATCTGGGTGGAGAGTTCGCCTGGAAAGGGCAGCCGGTTTCATTTCACGAGTAAACTCAGGGTGGGAAAGGCAAAAATCAACGGGGCGCCTGTGTTTGCCAGGCCATCCCTGGAAGGGGTCGCTGTGCTGGTGGTAGACGACAACGACGCCAACCGGCGCGTGCTCGACGCGACAGCTACTCGCTGGGGCATGAAAACCACCACTGCAAGCGGCGCCCACGAAGCCCTGGAACTGCTCCGGGCGGCAGCGGAAAGTGGGTCGCCGTTCCCGCTGGTGCTGTGTGATGTCCATATGCCGGACAAGAACGGCTTTTATCTGGCGGAGCAGTTTTCTGACGACCGGAAAACGAAAATCATCCTGCTCACCTCGGCAGGCCAGCGAGGTGATAGCGCACGCTGTCGTGAACTCGGTATAGCAGGTTATCTGACGAAGCCTGTTCGGCAATCGGAACTTCGGGCAGCGATTCTCGCGGTATTGGGAGCGCGAGACAAAGAGGCAACCGACACGGGGCACATCGTCAGGGAACAACGCGCAACCGGTCAGCGCATTCTGATCGCTGAAGATAACGTGGTCAATCAGCGAGTCATCCGGCGCCTCGTTGAACGCCAAGGACATACGGCGACCATCGTTGATACCGGCCTGAAAGCGCTGGAGGCGCTGGAAGCAAGCGAGTTCGACGCAGTGCTGATGGATGTTCAGATGCCTGAGATGGACGGTTTTGAAGCCACCGCGGAAATCCGGCGCCGGGAAAAGATCAACGGCAAACGCCACACTATCATTGCCATGACGGCACATGCGATGAACGGGGATCGCGAGAGATGCCTGAATGCGGGCATGGACGATTACTTGTCGAAGCCCATCGGGCTGGCGCAACTGAGCGCGGCGCTCGATCGCAGTCAAGCCGTGTTGTTGCACTAGACTGCGTTACTATTTTTCCAGGCCCAAACATCGGAATCACGGCCGTTACATCGATCAGGAGAATCTCTACGCCTAATCTTGAATCGCGCCTTTCCTCTATTCTCGAGCGCCATGAAGCCGATCTACTGGCAGAGTGGACGACGTTGCTGCGCCATTCAGTGGCAAACCGCCCCGGCTCGACGGCAGATCAGCAGTTAGAAGAGGGTGCTAGGACGTTCCTAAACGCACTGCGGCGCGGGCTGGCAACCGGTAATCTTACGGACCTTTCACGCGCGGAATGGGACAGCGCCCTCGAGTTTCTGACCGGCATGTCGAGGCGGCGAGCTGAGGAGGGATACACACCCGTCGAAACGGCCATGTTCGTCTTTTCTTTGAAGCAACCGTTGTTTGCGCGCATCCGGAAGGAATTGGGCAACGATGCGCAGGGGTTGGCGGATGAGACGTGGCGCGCAACCCTGCTGATCGACCGGCTTGGTCTTGAGACCACGAACGCCTTTCTAAAGGGCCGGGAAGAGATCATCCGCCGCCAGCAACAGGAATTGCTCGAGATTTCGACTCCGGTAGTGCGCCTCTGGGACGGCATCCTGGCACTGCCTTTGATTGGGACGCTGGACAGCGAGCGGACACAAGTGGTGATGCAGAATCTTCTGGAGGCGATTGTCAGCAACGGCGCCGCCATCGCGATCATCGACATCACCGGCGTGCCAACTGTGGATACGCTGGTCGCTCAGCATCTATTAAAGACAGTGGCAGCGGCACGGTTGATGGGCGCGGATTGCATTATTAGCGGAATACGGCCGCAAATTGCGCAGACGATCATCCACCTGGGCGTCGATCTGGCCGAGGTCACGACGAAGGCAACACTCGCCGATGCCTTCCAAATTGCCTTACGGAAACTTGGAAACGGACCGTCCGCCGGACAAAGCGGCCGGCCGCGTTAAGGACAGCTGTGGAACGCATTCCCATCCTGAAGCTGGGCGAGTTCCTGCTGGTCAGTATTCAAGTCGACATGCACGACCGACTCGCTCTCTCTTTGCAGGACGATTTAACGGAGAAGATTGTGACAACCGGTGCGAAGGGAGTGCTGATCGACATCTCGGCGCTGGACATTGTCGATTCATTTATTGGACGTATGTTGGGCAGTATCGCCGGAATGTCACGCATCCTTGACGCCGAGACGGTGGTTGTCGGGATGCAGCCTCCGGTTGCAATCACACTGGTGGAACTCGGCCTCTCGCTTCCCGGCATCCGGACGGCTCTAAATGTCGACAAGGGCATGGAACTATTGCGGCGCTCGTTAGAAGAACAGCGGGAGAGTTTCGGTGTCCTCCACGAACCCGACTAGTCTTCCGGTCGCCTCTCAAGAAGATGTGGTTGCGGTTCGGCAAGGGGTCCGGAAAGCTGGCGTAGAGGCAGGTTTCACGCTGGTGGATCAGACCAAGCTGATCACCGCCGCAAGCGAGTTGGCAAGGAATGCGTTCGTTCACGGCGGAGGAGGAAACGTGCTGATCGAGCATGTAGAGGAGGGGGCGCGCAAGGGTATACGTCTTACCTTCACAGACCAAGGCCCCGGAATTCCTGATGTCGAACGAGCCTTGAAGGACGGCTACACATCGGGTAACGGCTTGGGTTTGGGATTAGGAGGGGCCAAGCGCCTTTCGAGTGAGTTTTCCATCTGGTCCGAACCGGGCAAGGGCACGCGCGTAACGATTACGCGGTGGAAGGGCTGAGGTGCAGCCGAAAATCATTCCCATATCCGATGCAAGCCAAGCGCCGGAGGCGCGGCGTGCCGGCTTGAGACTTGCGGAGAGCCTGGAATGGGAGGCGACTGAAGCAGGTAAATTGGGCATCGTAATCACAGAGATAGGCACGAACCTGGTTAAGCACGCCCAGGGCGGGGAGATTCACCTACAAACTTGTATACGAAACGGATCAACCGGCATTGAGGTAATTGCGTTCGATCATGGGCCTGGGATTGCATCGCTCGAGCGTTGCTTGCGGGATGGATATTCCACAGCGGCGACGGCTGGAACCGGCCTCGGCGCCATCGCACGGCTCGCCGATGAATTCGATATCCATTCGCAGCCGAAGATCGGCACCTGTCTAGTGGCCCGGATCTTTTCTAGTGCGATCAAGTCGAGTTCGAGCAAGCCAACTAGCCCCTCACGATACCGGCCATTCCTGCTCGGCTCGCTGCGGACGCCAGCCCGCGGGGAGACCGAGTGTGGTGACAGTTGGGGAGCGCGGTTTGAAGAAGGCCGGACGATCCTGTTGCTGGCCGACGGTTTAGGCCACGGACCGGCAGCGGCCGAGGCTTCGAAGGAAGCTGTGGCAGTGCTGGACCGCGCCAATGATTTCAGGCCCGCAATTTTGCTCGAACAGGTTCACCATGCGTTGCGGTCCACGCGCGGGGCGGCGGTAGCGATCGCCCACATCGATGCGGACAAGGAACAAATTCGATTCGCTGGGGCAGGAAACGTCAGCGCGATGATCATCGATGGGTCGAATCTGCAGCACATGATTTCCCACAACGGGACAGCCGGACACAACGTCCGCAAATTTCAAGAGTTCCTCTATCCGTGGACGCGGCACACGACGATAGTGATGCACTCGGACGGTATTACTACCAGTTGGCGGCCTGATGCCTACTCAGGAATAATTCAACGAGATCCCTCTTTGCTGGCTGCAGCACTGATTCGAGATGCGAGCCGAGGACGAGACGACGCCTGTGTTCTGGTGGGTCGTAACGCGGAGCCATTGGGATGACCGAGAGCGTGGACAGAATCGACGGCGCGGGATGCCAGCGCTTGCTTACAGTGAGCGTGGCAGAACAACGCGGTATTTTGACTGCACGCCAGCGTGCCCGGCAATTGGCTCGGCTAATCGGATTTGATCCCCAAGATCAGATACGGATCGCGACAGCGACTTCGGAAATTGCACGGAACGCGGTGCAGTACGGCCGCGATGGACGGGTCGAGTTTCTCATACAGCTCAATGCCGAAATTCCTCTCTTTGTCATCCGAGTCACCGATAAAGGGCCGGGGCTGGTTGAACGCGAGGCGATTCTTGAGGGACGCTATCGTTCACAAACCGGCATGGGCCTCGGTTTGAGCGGCACACGTCGATTGATGGACCGGTTCTCGCTGGAATCCACGCCCGGACGGGGAACTATCGTCACCTTCGGCAAGCTGCTTCCCGCCCAGGCGGTCGCGAACAAGGAACACATCGCATCCCTAAGCGAGCAACTGGCGAAAGGTTCGTCCCAAGACGCGAGCGATGAGATCGGGCAGCAAAGCCATGAATTGCTCGTGGCGTTGGATCTTGTTTGCAAATTAGAAACCGAGCTGGAAAAGCGGCGAACCGATATGGCGCGGCTCAATCAGGAACTGGAAGAAACGAATCGGGGGGTGGTAGCGCTTTACGCGGAACTGGACGAACGAGCCTCCGCTCTTCGGCAGGCGGATGAAGTAAAGACCCGTTTTCTGTCCTATATGAGCCATGAGTTTCGGACTCCGCTCAATTCGATTCTGGCGCTCTCCGACTTGCTCCTCGCCAGAACAGATGGAGATTTAACGGCGGAGCAAGAAAAACAGATCGGATTTGTGCGCGCAGCCTCGTATGAGCTGTTTGAGATGGTAAACGATCTTTTAGACATCGCGAAAGTGGAGGCTGGAAAGATCGACGTCCATGTAGGCACGGTGGAAGTCGCTAAAGTTTTAGGCGCACTGCGCGGGATGATGCGGCCTCTTAGCCAGAACGAGCGCGTTAGCCTGATCTTCGAAGACCCGCCGGATGATCTGCTGATCGTCAGCGATGAGGGGAAAATCAGCCAGATCCTACGAAATTTAATCTCCAACGCTCTAAAATTTACTGAAAACGGGGAAGTACGGGTCCGGGTCAGCTGTGAAGGGAGCGAGATTGTTTTTTCGGTTTCGGACACAGGAATCGGAATTGCGCCGGAGGACCACGAACGTATTTTTCACGAATTTGGCCAGATTCAAAGTCCAGTACAGCGCAAAGTTAGAGGGACGGGGCTTGGGCTCCCGCTTTCACGGAAGCTGGCCACATTGATCGGTGGGAATCTGGTCGTCGAAAGTGCTCTAGGACGGGGCTCCACCTTCCACTTGACTTTGCCTTTCGCCTTCGGCAATGAAGAGCGGCCCGCCGACCGCCGCCACACTGAAAGATCGGCCTCCTCGGAAGCAGCCCCTGCACTCGTGACAGAGAGCCCAGGTTCCATTTTGATTATTGACGATGAGGAAGTAGCACGTTATATTGCGCGTCAGCTATTTCGGGGGACACGCTATCTAATCACCGAAGCTGCGGGTGGGATTGAAGGTCTGGAGCGTGCACGGTTCGACCAGCCTAGTTTGATCTTATTGGATATCGACATGCGTGACCGCAATGGATTTGAGGTTTTAGAAGATCTGAAGGCGGATCCTGCAACAAAGGACATTCCGGTGGTCATACACACGTCACACAACTTGACGCCTGACGATCTTTTACGGCTGAAAGGGCAACAGGCGGCCATTCTACCGAAACAGTTGGCCAACCGCGAGCCGGCGATGGCGGTAATTCGCGACTTGCTAAACGAACCGCAGCTATTTTCCAGACAATGATTCTCAACGTCGATGACTACGAAGCCGGCCGATATGCCAGGAGCAGACTTCTCAAACAAGCCGGATACCAGGTCGCGGAGGCCGGTACAGGTGAAATGGCTCTGGAACTGGCCGCTTCGCTACGGCCGCTGCTGGTGTTGCTCGACGTCAACCTTCCGGACATGAGTGGGCTTGAAGTGTGCAGAAAGATCAAGTCGGATCCAGAGCTTGGTTCCACTCTCGTGCTCCAGGTGTCAGCCTCGGCGGTGACTTCCGGTGATCGTGTAGGCGGCCTTGACAACGGCGCTGACGGATATCTGGTCGAGCCGGTCGACTCCGAAGTCTTGTTGGCTACCGTTCGCGCGCTATTGCGCATGAGGCGAGCAGAAACAGAATTGGCGAAGGCAAACAAAGCGCTACAGGATGCCAATGAGCTACTGATTCGCAGGAACGAGGATTTGCAGCGGTTCGCGTACGCAGCCAGCCACGATTTGCAGGAACCACTCAGGACGATTTCTAATTTTTCTGGCCTACTTGAAAGGCGATACGCCGGCAAGCTCGATGCGGAGGCGGACCAGATTTTGACATACATTCAGCAGGGCGCCTCGCGAATGAGCACTTTGATTCAAGGGTTGCTTATCTATGAACAAGCCAGCCAGGAGGGCGACGGCTGGACGGGCATCGATTTGAGCCAAGTTCTCGAGTGGACCTTGAAGGACCTGGAGCAATCTATTACGGAAAGCGGGGCCAGGATTACTTACGATACCCTCCCGACAGTGAGAGGTAACGCTGCGTTACTATCCCAGCTATTCCAAAACCTGATTCACAACGGCATGAAGTATCAGAAGACGGATGAGCTCGCGCGAATTCATGTGGCCGCCAGAAAGAATACGCGCGATGCGGTTGCGATTACCGTCTCAGACAATGGCATTGGAATTCCTAGCAAGTACCATCAACTGATATTCGCCCCCTTCCATCGTTTGCACGGAGGCGAGTCTCCTGGTTTTGGTATTGGACTGGCCACGTGCCAACGCATTGTCGAGCGGCACGGCGGCCGGATCTGGGTGGAAAGCGCCGGAGAAGGCGCCGGCGCTACCTTTTGTTTCTCGCTGCCTTTATGGCAGGGAGATTTGGCTTAGCTCGCGGTAAATTCATCCTCTATCGTCTTTACCTTCAATTTTCCGCGCTTATCTTGAAAAACAAGGATAGTGTAGAGTTTGCCTGCTTTGAGTTTCATATCTTCGACGCGAACCGAATTCTTTTTGCTCATTGAATTCCGAAGATATAAAGCCGGCTCTGAGGGAGATACGTCGTTGTAACTGGTGGGATGATCGAGACCGGCTCCGCTGATTAAAGCATCCTTCTTGCCTCCGGCATACAGATCCGCATTTTTCATCGCAGGTGCGAGGTTAATAACGCGGACTTTTGCCATACCAGGCGAAGGTGGTGTCAGGTCATCCGATACCGGATCAAGCGTTGTCTTACCATCCTTCTCAGTGACCGCAAGGACGGTGTAGTGCTTACCGGCACTCAGGCCTTCGCTGTTGGTCGCCAGCGGCTCCCCTTTCTGATCTTTCGCAAAAAGTTTAAACTCGTGGCGATCCGCTGGAAGCTCTTTATACTGGGTGATATCGAACGAATCTACGCCCGCAAAAGTAGTAAGGTCGCCGAACGCCAAGTCTTTCGATGCAGCGGTGCCGTTAACGAATCGGACCAAGGCCTTGTCCACCTGCTTTGCCGCCGCGGACGCGGGCGCCGTTCCCTTACCGTCTCCCCCGCTTTTAACCGGCGTGTTCTCTGCTACTTTATTGGAAGAACAGGCGGTTGCAAAAGCTAGCAATACTCCTATGCTCGCGCCCAAGACCGCTTTGTTTGTTGTCATAAGTTACTTTGTGAAACCCCAAACATTGGACGGATTTCCAAAGGAACTGTTGCACCAGCCACTTGTAAGGATAATTGCTAGTTAAAGACGTCCGAACTTAGCGACGGCCTGGCGGATCGATTTGTATTTTTCGATGAACGGCAACATACTGTGCTCGCTATCATCCAGCTGTTGCGCTTTCTTCAAAACGTCGGCGGCCTTTTCTTTCGGCACTACCACAACGCCATCCATATCGGCGACTATGATGTCGGCCGGATGGACTTGGACGCCCGCGCAGGTGACCGGGATATTCTTCCCTACGAAGCGATAGTGGTTAATCGTAGTGGAGGGTGCAACACCGCGGCTGAACACGGGAAATTGTAACTTGGTGATTTGCGGCGTATCTCGAATGCTGCCGTCCACGATCGCGCCCGTGAAACCACGAACCTTCATAGCGGTGCTCATCAGGCCGCCTACAGCCGCGTAGTCGAGGCCGTCTTCGAGGACGATCACGTAAACGGAACCGGCCGGAGCTTCATCGATGGCATCGAGCATTCCCTGCTGCGCGGGGGCGCCGTCATGATGTTCTTCTTTTTTCAGAAAGACAGTTACAGCAGGACCCGCAAACTTCGTCTGCATAAGAGGGCGCATGTCGTGGGACATATATGCCTTGGTTCCGTATAGCTGTTCTATTGCGTCCGATACAGACGCCACTTCGACGAAGCGGAATCCTTCACTGAGGTCCTCCGCGCGGGCTATGCTAACTCCGATTAGAACGATCGCAATGGCGCTCAGCTTCTTCATTTTTGAACCTCCTGGAATTTCCAGGCGCGCATTTCATTAAGCAAAGAGACGGCCGCAGCCGCGGCGGCATCGAGAAACTGCTCGCCTTTTTCGGCGGTAGCCAGTTCGGGCATGCCGATCACGCCGTTCTCCGAGATTTCGTCAAACTCATTGATGAGAGAGAACGGAAGCGGCTTGAGCATGTCGGTGACTCGATAGCCCATGTTAGGACCCGGACCGCCCTGGCGCGCTTTCTGCATGTCGACGAGAGCGGGATTTTTCGAGAGCAGGATGGAAGTCTCCATCTCACAGGCATGCCCCATGCCCCCGGCGGGCGAGGTGCGAATTTGATTGAAACGCTCAGCCGCCAAATTCCAATAGGCAGCATAGACAACATACAGATCGCGCAGGTCCTCGAATTCGCTTTTTAGTTCACGCTGAGCGGCTTTGCAGGGCGTGTCGTTGCCGCCATGTCCGTTGAGCAGCAGAATTTTGCGTGCTCCGATATTGACGAGCGAGCGGCAGATGCCACAAATCATTTCCACGTACGGCGCAAAGTCGAGGCTTACGCAGCCGAAACGGCGGTGATGAGGCGAATGCCCCAGCCACTGCACGGGAAGCATCACGATTTCTTCGGTGCACTGCTCTTCGACGCGCCGAGCCACATGAGAAACGATGAGTGAATCGGTGAAGACAGGCAAATGCGGACCGTGCTGTTCCAGCGAGCCTAACGGAACCACAAATATACGATGTGCCAGGCCGCGAAGGTCCGCCCAGCGTGCATTTTCAAGCAGCATACTGCGGTTCCCGCACCGGCCGATAGGCGACCGCCAGATGCGGAGTCTCAAGACGCTGCTGGTTTTGTTTCTTCGATTGGAGACAGCTTTCAAGAATGCCACTGGTGAGCAGCGTTCTTTCGATCGGATACGGCGCTCGTCGGGTCATGAACATTTGTTCAATCTTAGAGACCAGACAGGCCGAGTAGGTGACGTTCGGCACGGGCGTCAACAGAAACTGAGTGGAAAGATTGCCGGCGCCGCGCACGCGGGCGGCGAAGTTGAAATCCTTCACCGCGCCGTTGAGCATCAAGAGCGTGGCGCGCAGCCCGTCACGATATTCGATACGGTAGGCGGCGGGCTCCTTGACCAGAGACTCGAGGACGCCAGGCGCAGTGAGATCTTGCGTACGGCCGTCTTTCACAGTCAGACCTAACGGCGTATCGCTCCGCGAGAGAGCAGCGCTCAGTAAATCCTTCGACCAGCCGGCTTTCCAGGCGGCATCTCCGGTTAGCATCTGGACGGCGCGCACGCCCGTTTCCCCGCCCTGCCGGCGTTCGACCATGCACTGCAAGCCTTCGAGCGCGTGAAAGTCCATGGGATCGGATCCACCCTCGCCAACCATGACCGCTTCCTCAATGTGGGCGCCAAACGGCATTTCGATAGATGGTAGGCGCCAGGTGACGGGAAGCGACGAACCGCCCAGCATTGGGAATTTCAGTTTCCTCGAGGCCGCCACCATCGATTGCGCTTTTTCGAAGCTGTAGGACAGGTGTTTGTCGTTATAAACGGGAACCGCGCGTCCGCTTTTCTCAAAAACTTTGACGCATTGTTCAAAGAACTCATAGCGCGGATAGAGAATCTGGCCTTTGTCGTTTCTTGGGTAATCGCCGTGTTCGGCGACAATCAACACCGCGTCGCAGGCCAAGTTGTTGCCACCGCAGCAAAGCGCTTCGGCGATAGTAGGATAGACGCGGAAGTCGAATTCGCGGGCGCGTTCCTGGCTCAGATCCCCTTCCGGCTTTTGATCGACGTAAAGCGAAACCACCTGAATATCCGGCTTGTGCCATTCGCCATCATGCGGATAGCCGATCAAAAATCGATCGCCGATATGCTGGCCATGCGAAAGGTACTTGTAGATGGTGGTAATCACCGCAAGACGAAGCGGTTTCTTCGAAGTGACAGGAAGCAGTGCGGCGGCAGAACCAACAAACTCTCGTCGTGTCAGCATCAGGCCCTTTCGAAAGTCGACTCTTTGGACGGCTGGTAACGAATGCTCAAGTGCGGTGTCGCGACGCGCTTCTGGTCCTGGTATAAGCTCTCGACACCGGCAGCGGTCATGCCCGTGGTGAGAAGAGTGCGTTCTATAGGATAAGGAGGTACGCCCGTGAGGAACATCTGTTCCATGTTGGCCACAAGAGGGCTGAAAAAATTCGCGAGTGTGGTTCGGCCATCCGGCATCGGGAGATACATTTGAGTCGAGAAGATCTTAGGCGTGCCGTCGAGACGTGCAGCGAAATTGAAATCGCGGACCAGACCGTTCATCAGCAGCATAGTGGACCGGAGGCCATCTTCGTGTTCATACACGTAGGCAACGGGGTTCTTCACCAATTCACGCATCTGGTCGCGTGAAGGAAGCATATCGTTGAAGCCGGGCCGGGCGGGAGTCAGCGTATGACTTCGGCACAGCGCGGCCTGCATCAAGCCAGCCGGCCAAATGCCCTCCGACAGGGCCTTCCAGAAATTCTCTCCGCGATAGGCCTGCAGCCAGCGGACCCCACATTCTCCGCCCTTGCGCCGCTCGACCATGCATTGAATCGTCTCGAGCGCGTGAAAATCGTAGCTATCGACACCGCCATAGCCGACACAGAGCGCTTCCCGCACAGGAGCGCCGTTCGGCATTTCGACTGACGGCGTGCGCCAGGTTACCGGAAGGCTGGAACCCGCCATAAAAGGGAACTTCATGGCGCGCGAAGTGTCGTACATCTCTTTTGCCCAATCCCAATTCCACGACAGGTGTTTATCGCTGAACAGCGGTACTACTCGATTGCTGGAGCGGAACACATCCACAATCTGGCGGAAGAATTCGTAGCGCGGGTATTTTGTCTGTCCTTTTTCGTTTTTCGCATAATGGCCGTGCTCGCCGACCAGGACAACACCATCGACCGCAAGCTTGCCACCGCCCAGCGTAAGCGCTTCGGCAATCGAAGAGCAGAGCCGCATGGAGGGATGGCGAGCGCCGCGTTCGCGGCTCAGATCATCGTCGCCGACCTGGTTGACATAGAGCGAAACCAGATCGAATGGAGGGTGATGATACTCGCCGTGCCAGCCGTACCCGTCGAGGAACCGGTCAACAATGTGCTGGGCGTGGGAGTACTTGAAATATCTGGTGACGACGGCGGCTAATTTCACATCCTGATCCGATTGACTTGGATTTTTTCATCACTGAATTCGCCCAACCCAAGGATGCTGGCAATCTCTATGTGCTCGACCTGCGCGTTCAAGAAGTGGCTATCCTTATCGGGCTTGGAGAGAGCGATAGAGGGCATGCCCACCTGTTGGCGCTTGGCGTCGATCATTCTGAGACCTGTCTTGTCAAGCGCTACCGGATCGGTTCCGAACAAAAGCGTCTTGGGTTCCCACACAAATTGTGGCTTCGCACCCGGACCGCCATGGTAGGAAGCCTTCACGGCGTCGACGACATGAAGGACAACTTTATCCCGTATGATCGGCAGACTCACAACGGATGGAATGAACACACCGCAGGCGTTCAATGTGGGCGTCACATGGCTGCGATTGACATTATTCACAAAGCCGTGCGACATGTTTTTGAGGCAGATTGTCACACCGGCGGATTGATGGTGCTTTAACACAGGAAGATTGATGATCTTGTTCACGCGTGAAGTGACGATCTTCGAAACGTAGGACCGGCGGAGGTGCGCGTCGGTGGCGCTATCACCGGGCTTCAGCAGAGCCATTTCCATGAAGTGATTCGCGTCATATCCGCCCATATCCAATTGCACATCGTCGTATCTCAGTGACGGCGCATCGAACCGCACTTCGGACGGCAACCACTTGTCAATGCCAGCCTCCAGGATTTCCTCCCGGTAGCGGCTGAACACGATAATGTTCCCGTTGGACACGCCCGCCTGATTCAAGCCTTCGATAAGCGAACGCAGCACCGAAGCATCGGAGGAGAGCAAAATACCTCCGACCGGGCTGACTTTGATTCCGACGACATCGCCCTTTTCAAAGAAGGAGCGCCAAGCATCCTGCCCGGAGGGAGCCTGGGTCAACTCCTTCATGCCGCGCTCGATCGTTTGCCGGATAGGCGCAGGCTGATATTTTCCGGCGGAGAGACAGCCAGGATTCTCAATTGCAATCACGCGTCCAGGGTACGAACCTGGAATTCCAGATTTCGGGGCCCCTGCGGCGACCCCGGCTGCCAAGACAGCCCCTTGTACGAATCTTCGACGATCCACTCTCCGATTGTAGGTCAGAAATAGAACTTGAGGGCGAGTTGCAACTGGCGCGGCGTATTGAGCAGGTCGGCGCTGCTTGTCAGTTTTCCGAAGTTTTGATTCTGGATGCTGACGTTTCCCGTTCCGAAGCGAACCCGGTTGAAGAGGTTGAAGGCCTCGGCGCGGAATTCGAAGCGGACCGATTCCCGGATCGGGAATGCCCGCATGACGGAGACATTTTCGTTCAGGTTCGGGAACATGCGAAGGTCGGGATTGTAGCGGGTACTATTGCCGAAGCCGTTTGTGCCGGGTTGGCCCTGCACTGGGAATGCAGCGGCGGTCAAAAAGTTATCGACGGACGGGTCAAAGTTGCCGTTCTTCCACTGCGGCTGCCAATTCGTATAGGAAGTAATATAGGGTGTGCTGCGGGCGGCGGTGCTGTAGAGGGGCAACGTGTAAGTGGAAGTTACTCCGACGGGTGTGCCGCTAGAGTAAGTCAAAGCGCCGCTGACACCCCAATTTCCGAGAATCCAAGCGCCTGGCCCGTGGGTTAGATATTGCCTTCCTTTACCGAATGGCAGGTCGTAGACAAATCCAAACTTAAAATTATGCGTAACGTCATACTCGCCGATGGATTTTTCGAGACGGCGATTGTATTGATCGGCAGCGAGACAGCAACCATTGGCGGTATTGGTAGCGGCGTTGCCCCAATAACTGTCGGCATCAGTGATCAATTTCGAAAAGACATATGAAGTCTGGAATGTGACTCCATTGCTATAGCGCTTCTCGAAACGAATGAGTGCGGCGTGATAGGTGGAATGGCCGCTATGGTCGCCTTGGCCTCCGAATGTGTCAATCACAGTGTACTGCGGGAACGGACGGAGCGCCTGCTGGACAGTTCCTTTGAAGCCCGGATAAGGAGCGGTGATTCCCCACTGATTAGCCAGCGCGGAGCCCACGTTGCTATTCAACACAGCGGTGCTTTGGGCGATCGTGCCGAAGGCCGTCAGAAGAGCGGGATTGTCCTGATTGTAATCGAGAAGCTGCGCCTGCAGGTGCGAGCCGATTACACCGTTATAAGAGACCTCGACAAGTGTATTGGAGCTGAGCTGGCGCTGAATAGAGAAATTGAAGTTATTGAACTCTGGAGGGCGCGTGGTTTCCGAGCCCTGCCACCAGCTCACACTAGTCCCGTTGGAGACGGACGGATTGATGAAAGGCGGAGCGGTCCAGGCGGGCATACCCTGACTCAGGACGAATGTCGGCTGGATACCGCCGCTTTGATTGGGGAAGGTTTGAGTCAGAGTAAAGCCCATGTTGTGGGTGGAACCGGTAACAGCCACCAAGGGGCCGAAAGAGCGGGCATAGGATCCGCGAATTACCGTCTTTTCGTTCATTGAATAAGCAAAGCCGAGGCGCGGACCCCAAGCGCCGAAATAGGAATCCGCGAGCGTGCGAGAGCCCACCCTGCCCGTACCGGACCCGGCGAAAAGAACGGCTCCCGGAAGGCCGCCTGCGCCGGGATTCGGAGTAGTGGGCGAGAAATCAGACCAGCGATCGCCTAAGCCGGTAGGAGGCAGATTGGTCTCCCAGCGAATGCCCAGATTCAGGACCAGCTTTCTGTTCACATGCCAATCGTCCTGGAAAAAGCCCGAGTAGTAAGGAAATTGTTGGCCGATGAAACGCGGCGTGTCAATCTGGCCGGAGTCAGCGTATCCGAGCAAGAAAGAGGCAAAGGAATTGCCGCCCTGGTTGGGGTCAGTGCCGTTGGGTTTGCCTGTTTCGGTGTAGCTGAAACCAAGACAGCCCGCGATACATTGACGCCCCAAGCCGTTATAGTGGTTGATCTGAAACGCACCACCAAACTTGAAATTGTGTGAGCCGTGTATCCAGGTAAAGTCGTCATTATAGGAATAAACCGTGTTTTCAGAGCCGTTGTCGGCTTGGCCACCCCAACCCGAATACACGTTATTCGAGCCCACGTTAAAGAGACTTACTAAGTTCTCGTTGCAGTCCGGAACGTTGCCCATGCAGAACTTGTCTTTCCAGTTGCCGATATATTCCTGTGGTGGCTTGTGATCCTGGCGCCAGTTGTTACCACCGGCATAAAAATGATTGAACTTAGTAGGACTCAAAGTCCAATCCCAGCTGAACCGAAGCACATCGGAGTTCTGGCGAAGATCGTTGTAGTTAGAATAGAGACCGGGCAGTGTAGCCGGACCCTCCGAGCCAGGTATGATCGACTCGCGATCATAGCCATAATAGCCAGAAATACGGTGTTTCTCGTTGAAAATGTGATCGCCCTTAATGCTGAATTTGTTCACGGGCTGCACATTCGAGCCGTTGGCGATGATGTAGTTGTTATTTACATAGGCGGCTGTGCCTGGTCTTGCACCGTTATTCGGAGCCAGATTTCCGCTGGTCTGGAACACCTTTAACATGGCTAACGACGTGGGGTCGAAATTGGCCACCGGGATTTTGTTACCGGCATATTGCGCCCGCGTCACGTTGCCGCTCGCATCCGTAGTTTGTGTTTTCGGATCGTAGATCGGAATCTGCACGCCGGCGGCGGTGACCCAATTGCTGAAATCTCCGTTGTACATTTCCGGGGTCGGAACGGTCGCGGTGGCATTGGTAGCGCCATTGCGATTGCGAAAGCCTTCGTAGGAGAAGAAGAAGAATGTCTTGTTATGGCCGTTATAGATTTTGGGAATCCAGACGGGACCGCCTACGGTGGCGCCAAAATCGTTTTGTTTGTATATTTGACGGGGCTTACCGGCGCGGTTGCTAAAGAAATCGTTGGCGTCGAAATCGTTGTTGCGCAGGAATTCATAGGCCGAGCCGTGGAATTGGTTGGTGCCCGACTTGGCGACAAACGTCATGACACCGCCGCCCGCGTGGCCGTATTCGGCTTTAAAACCGTTGGTATCGACCGTAAATTCGGTGAGCGCTTCCACCGATGGGGCATTCGAAGAGACCCAGCTTTTTTGGAGAGCGCGCGAAGTGGTCACGGAAACGCCGTCGAGGGTCGCACCATAACTGGCGCCCTGGCCGCCGCCGAGGGCAAAGCCAGCATCCCCGCCGACGTTTTTAGATTCGGGTGTCAGTGTGGCGAGATCGAAAGGACTGCGCACGGCGCCGCCGACAACCAGAGGCAGTGTATCGACGAATTTTTGATTGATCGTGACGCTTGATTTCGAGTCTTCCGAATTGAGTTGTACGGCCGCGGCTTCCACTTCAATGACCTGTCGGGATTGGCCGATTTCGAGGCTGAAATCGGCGCGAGCGGTGGTGGCCGCGTTTACGGTCAGACCATGTATTTGCGCAGGGCGAAAGCCGGTTTTCTCAACTCGGACATCGTATGTACCCACAGCCATCTCAGGCGCTGTAAACTCGCCGGAAGCGCTGCTGGTTACGTTAGTAGCCTGGTTCGTGGCAGTGTTGGTAATCGCGACCTGGGCTTGCGGAACTGCAGCGCCGCTAGAGTCGCGGACCGTGCCCGAGATAGCACCACGTTCCGACTGGGCAAAAAGGGCAGCAGCGGCGATCAGAACTAAAGCGCTTTGACGCAGCGCTCGACTAGCGATCCAACTAGGGACCATAACACCTCTTCTGAGAAGCAACGTTGGGGAGATTGTATAAGAATATTACTAATCCGTCAAGGAACCTGATGGCCATGAACAGGCGATTTCGATTCGTTTTATCAAACCAGACAATTCGGCTTTGATAAGAAGGAATTGTAAGTAATTGACGGGTTTTCCCTGATTATCCGCTGCCGTTAGAAGTAGAGCCGTACGCCCATCGTGATGATGCGTGGCGTGTATTGGGGACCCGTAGCTCGGCCAAAGTTGGCATTACCAACGGTTCCATTCACACCGAAATTAGTTCTGTTGAATGGATTGAACGCATCGGCCCGGAACTGAAGGCGAAGCCGATTGCCATCACCGGTCGGCCAGATCATAAGCTGCTTGATGAGCGCGATGTTGTCCGACAGGACGGGAGGTTGGCGGAACTTGCTGTTGTATTGCGATGAGGTGCCGAAGGCAAACTGGCCTGGAACCGAAAATGCCGCTGCGTTGAACCAGAGGCTGTTCGGATTATTAGGATCGAGCGAGGTCCGATCCTGCCCGGTGAGCACGGCTGCGTTGTTCTGGTTGCACAGTTTGTTGTTGGCGAACAGAACGCCGTTGTTGAGGGTATTAGCGCAATTCAGCGCGATGAGTGCGCCGCTATGATACTGGTGCGTGTCCGCGATGGTCCAGTTCCCGACGACGGCGTTGAGCAAGCGACCGGCGTTACCAAAGAAGTGTTTCCCTGTTCCGAACGGCAGATCGTAGGTACTGACGAAATTGAAAACATTCGGCTGATCGAAGGCGAGGTACGATTTTGCGGGGCCCAGATTGTACATATCCTGCGGATAGACTTGGGTTTGTGAGAAAATCTGCCGGTAAGTCAGGAAGCCCAGCGACTTAGAGCGCACATAGGATCCGGTGAATTGCCAATTGCCAAAGCGGCGCTGCACTTTGATGGTGGCTGAGTCATACCAAGTCTTGCCTTGGCCGCTGTTGCGGGAAAAGACATTCAGGAACTGCGGGAAAGGCCTCAAAGACTGGGCTAGCGAGCCGGTAAACGTCGGATAGGGCTTGGTGAAGCCCGCAGCGACGACCGCGGGGTCAGTGATGGACTGGTTCAACAGGGTGCCAAGGTGGAGATAAGACGGACTCACCTGATTCAAATCGATGGTGGAATTCAATCGGTCGCCACGATTACCCTGATAATCCACGTCGAGGAGAAATTTTCCGATCTGGCGTTGAATGTTGAAGCTGAAAGTGTAAATACGCGGCGCTTTGCCAAAGTTTGGCCCCAGGAAATCCACGGCCAGGCCGTTGCCGACAGTGGGACTCAAGAAAGGAGGGGGCTGATAGTTGGCGGGCTTGGGAATGCCACCGTCCCATTGAAAGGGTGCACTAACTCCGTCGGAAACTTGCGCGAACGAGCCATTGGCTCCGAGGGTGCAGCCACAACCGCCGTTGCTGGTTGCCTCGTAGAAGATTCCAAATCCACCGCGGAGAACGGTCTTGTCATTGACCTGGTAAGCAAACCCGACGCGGGGGCCGATGTCACTATAGTCGGTCGGCCAGAAGCGGGTGACGCCTGAGCGGTTGGGTCCGTTACCGGCGAACATGTAGGCGCCGGGAAGATTGTTCGCGCCCGGATTCGGCGCAGTAAGGTCAATGGCGCCCATCGTAGGCGCGTACCAGTTGATCGGAATGTCGTAGCGAAGCCCCAGGTTGAGAGTCAGTTTTGGAGTGATGCGCCAGTTGTCCTGAAAGTAATTCACACGGAATAAGCGGGGTTTCTGGTACTGGCTACCTAAGGCAGTGCCGAGCGGTCCACTAAAGTCCCCGACGGAGCCGGTGAGCTGGCTATCGATGGATTGGAAATAGGAAATACGGTTCTTCTCGCTGAAAATCTGATCGAATTTCAACGACCAGACATGGTCCGTCACGTGCATGGTATTCACAAAAGCGTGATTGCTGGTGAGCGCCGAGCCATTGGGCGCGGGAATGAACGGAAGGATGTTTGACGAGATTTTGCTGAAGCGGCTGGTGGGTATCGTGTTGTTTGGAAACGGTGAGCGCGTGGCGGAGGTACCGGAACCGACGGTGGTCGCCGGATCGTAGATGATCTGCTGAATCTGGCTGAAGTTGCCTTGCAACTGCTGCGTGGTCGGCACTGTATTGAAAATCGACGTAGGGGCGACGGGCCGGAGATCGTTGTCATCGGAGAAGTAGAAGAACGTCTTGTTCCGGCCATCGTAGAGCTTAGGAATCCAGACCGGACCCCCGACACCACCCCCGGTGTCGTTAAAGCGATCCTTTGGACGGTACCCCGGAGGGTTGTTGCGGTTTGAATTCACGGTCCAACCAGCGGCTTCCCAAATATCGCGGCGCATGTTGTAGGCCCAGGTGCCATGAAAGTCATTGCTGCCTGATCGTGTGTTCAAGATTTCGATTCCGCCGCCGGTGCGCCCGTATTCAGCGGCGTAGGTGCCAACAAGCAGCTTGAACTCGGTAAATGCCTCAGCCGAAGGCGGGTTGAACACGGTGCCGCCTGATTCCGGAATTACGTTGCTGGTGCCGTCGATGAGCTGCTCGCGGGCGCGGCCGGTGGATCCGGCAATGCTCACCTCGGCCCCGCTGTTGACACCGGACATGTATCCGAGAAACGCAGAAGGGTTCTGGAGACCACCGGACCAGAGCGGCAGCGTCTGATACATACGAGGCGTCAGCGTCTGACCTTTTTCGCTGGTCCGGCATCGAGCAGAGTCTGCTCGGCGGAGACTTCGACAGTCTGCTTCAAATCGCCGATTTCGAGCCGCAGATCGAGAGTCTGGCGCTGGGCGATGAAGATCTGGATGCCCTCACTAACGGTTCGCTTGAATCCACCTTTCTCCACAGTAATGGCCCACAGACCAACCGGGAGATTCGGGAAAACATAAAGGCCGGACTCGGAGGTGACGGTATCTATGGCCAGATCGGTAGCAGTCTGGTGCGCGACGACGGACGCGCCTGGAACGGATGCGCCGTTCGTATCAGTAACGGTTCCGGAGAGCGAGCCGGTTTGGGATTGGGCGCAGGCGACAACAGAGAAGGCAACCCATAGAAATAGAATGAGCGAAGCTCTCCACAGAGAGCGGACTTTTGCGGACATGGCAACCCCTTGACAGGCTGTGAAATTACACCAAAGCAACTAGTGGTTAGTGCAACTGTATTAGTTTGAACGATTCAAGTCAAGAGGTGTCGACAAAGAAAGTTGCTTTTGATCACTAGAAACGGGAGGGACATGAATCGGGTTACGAAGTCAGATAGCGATGAAGAATTGTTTATCTCAATTGAAGTTCTTCGTATTGACACTCGCTACCAGTCATATTCCGGCTCACTGGTCTGTACAGAATAATCCGATGACGACTTTACGAACCTGCCATCAGTTCCTCATTAGGCCAGCAACTGCGAAATCACCTGGCCATAGACGTCGGTGAGGCGGCGGTCGATACCGTTATGTCGACAGGTGAGACGGGTGTGATCGATACCGAGAAGGTGCAGCATTGTCGCATGCATGTCGTAGCAGTAAGTGGGATGTTCAACAACTTTGTATGACCATTCGTCACTTGTGCCAAAACTCGTACCGCCCTTGAAGCCGCCGCCGGCGAACCAGGTGGTAAACGCGAACGGATTGTGGTCGCGGCCCTTACCGCCCTGGCTGCACGGCATGCGTCCGAACTCAGTAGCCCAATGGACAATGGTGTCATCGAGCATGCCACGCGACTTGAGGTCTTTGATGAGCGCAGCGGCAGGTTTGTCCATGCTTGCGGCCATAGAGGCGTGATCCTTCGCCAAATTCTCGTGACTGTCCCAATTGCGGCGGGGAAAGCCGTTGTCCGCGCCACTCCACACCTGCACGAAGCGGACGCCACGTTCGAGCATGCGGCGCGCGATCAGACAGTTGCGTCCGAAATCCTCCGTCACCTTGTCGTCGATACCGTACAGACTACGGGTCGCGGCGGATTCCTTCGAAATATCCATCACCTCCGGCGCGCTCAATTGCAGCTTCGCAGCCAGTTCGTAAGAAGCGATGCGGGCCTCCAGGCGCGAATCGTCGGCGCGCGGCTCGAGGTGTTCGCGATTCATCTGATTCAAGGCTTCCAGGGTGTCTTTCTCGGCCGCTGGATTTACATAGGACGCGCTTTTCGGAGGGAACAGATCGTAGATCGGGTTGGCGCTACTCGCTCGGATCATGGTTCCCTGGTGGGCGGCGGGAAGAAATCCGGCTGACCAATTCCCCGCCCCATTGGGCGCGTAACCGCGCGAATCGGGCAGGACCACAAATGTCGGCAGGTCCTTATTCATACTGCCGAGGCCATAAGATATCCAAGCGCCCATCGAGGGATAGCCCGGTAGAATGAATCCGGAATTCTGCATGAACGTAGCCGGCCCGTGTACGTTCGACTTTGACATCATCGAGTGAATAAACGCCATATCGTCGACGCAGGAAGCCAGATGAGGTACCAGATCGCTCACCCACTTACCGCATTCGCCGTGCCGCTTCCAATCCCAGGGGCTGGCCATCACTGCGCCCGGACTGCTCTGGAAAAGCTCAATTTTTCCGCCGGGGTCAAACTTCTGGCCGTTGCGTTCAATAAGCCTGGGCTTGTAATCGAACGTGTCGCATTGACTGGCAGCTCCGGACATGAATAACTGGACCACACGCTTGGCCTTGGCAGCATAGTGAAGGCTGGGCATCGTATCCGCCAGCAATCCCGATTCACCCAGCAACTGGGCCAAGGCGATTCCGCCAAGACCGCCGCCGTAATTCCAGAGAAACTTTCTGCGATTCATACTTTTCACGCTTCAGTCAACAAAAATGAATTCATTCGTGTTCAAAAGCAGGCGGCAAAGATTTGGGAGGCCTTCTCGCGACAGATAGGCCGTAAGGTCGGACAGTTCGCGCGAATCGGGCCGGCGTTCCAGAGTCAGGCGGGAAGCGGCGACGACTTGATCCGCAGGATTGGTGGCCATGGCGCTCACGCGCTCCGCCAGATGCTCGGATTGTTTCAGCACGAAGGGGTTGTTGAGCAGCGCCAAGGCTTGGATCGCAGTGATGGTTGTACTTCGCTTTGCCGTGATCATCGACACGTCAGGACAGTCGAAGCGTTCCATGAAGGGGTCCGGAACACTACGCACAATAAAACGATAGATGCTGCGGCGATAGTTGGCGGGCGAGTCGGGGTCGAAGCGGGCGTAGTCGTAGACCGGGGAATGATCGTCTTTAAAAAAGAACTGTTCGACGGCGGGACCGCCCATGGTGAGATCGAGCTTTCCACTAGAGGCAAGGATCGAATCGTGAAGAGATTCCGCATCGAGGCGCTGCCGGTTGGCGCGCCATAGATAGCGGTTTTCGCCGTCGATTTTGGCATTCGCGGCGTTGCCGGTCGATGCTTGACGATAAACGGAACTCATGACGATGAGCTTGTGCAGCTTCTTGAGCGAGCCGCCGTTATCGCGAAACTCGACAGCAAGCCAGTCGAGCAGTTCGGGATTTGATGGAAGGGAGCCCATGCGTCCGAAATCGTTCGGGCTATCGACTAGGCCAGAGCCGAAATGGTAGTGCCAGACCCGGTTGACAATGGAGCGCCAGGCGAGCATGTTGCTAGGCGAAGTGATCCATTCCGCCAGCGCCGCGCGGCGCGCGCCTTCCGGAGCGGATGCATCGATATCGAAACGAGCTTTGAGTCCAGGTACGCAAGACAATGCTCCGGGCGGAGCATTCGGGCCGGGGCTATCCACACTGCCGCGCACCAGCACGGTGACCGGACGCGGGACAATGGCGAAGCGAAAGGTGCCCTGCGTATCGAAATAATTAGCAGCCGCGTAGACGAGCTGAGGTTTGGGGAGTGCGGCTATGTCTTTGTCTATAGCGCCGAGTTGGGCATGCAGACGATCGGTCTGCGCGATGGATTCCGCGGGCAGAGCCGCTTTGACAAGATCGGCGCGCCGTACCGCGGCTTCGGCGATTTTCCGCTTGATCTCAGGCGGCCGATTGGCCGGATCGGTGGAATTGATTTCCTTCCACGCGGCAACCTGCTTGTCGAGCTCGACAATATCGGGCGTAGAGACATCCGCGGCAGCATCCGTCAAAGGACGTAGCAGTACATCAATGGCGCGGCGCCGCGCGAGGAGGTCGTTGCGGCTGCGAAAGATCTCCGGGTCTCGATCGACCGGGCGATCGGCGCGATCGACACCGGCGAACACTGCCTGAAGGCCGTAATAGTCGGCCTGCGGAATGGGATCGAACTTATGATCGTGGCAACGCGCGCAGTGCGCCGTCATGCTGACCATCGTGGACATCGTAACCGTGACCATGTCGTCGCGGTCCAGGTCGCGAGTCAGCTTCTTATCGGAGGTGCCTTCGCGCAGTTCGACTTGTCCGACGTAATCCCAAGGTCCGGCGGCAATGAAGCCGAGTGCGATGGTCGACTCCGGATCGTCAGGAAACAGGACGTCCCCGGCCAATTGCTCCCTAACGAACCGAGCATAGGGCTTGTCTTGATTGAAAGAACGAATCACATAGTCGCGGTAGGGCCAAGCATTTCGACGGGGCTTGTCTTTGTCGTAACCGTGCGACTCGCCGTAGTGCGCCGCGTCCAGCCAATGGCGGCCCCAGCGCTCGCCGTAGCGCGGCGATGCCAGCAGGCGATCAACTAGTTTTTCGTATGCATCCGGCGAATTGTCAGCCACGAATGCATCCACCGCCTCAGGCGAAGGCGGAAGTCCGTGAAGATCGTAAGTCAGACGGCGGATGAGCGTGCGATGGTCCGCTTCCGGTGTGTGTTCGAGGCCCTTCTCGCGCAACTTCGCCAGAATGAAAGCATCCACGGGAGTGCGTACCCAGGAGGATGTTTCGCTCGGGACCGGAGGCCGATTCAAAGGCAGCAGCGACCACCATTGTTTCGCTTCAGTCCACGGAGCGCCTTGTTCTATCCACTGCCGGATCGACTCAATTTGCGCTTTTGTCAGTGGCTCGCCCACTAATGGCATGGCCGGTTTTCCGCCCGATATGAGCTGGTATAGAACACTCTTCTCGGGGTGGCCTGGAGCAACGGCGGGACCGCGTCGGCTGCCCTTCCGCATGCCCTCGAAGGTCTGGAGGGAAAGGCCACCGGCGCGAGTCTGATCGTTGTGACAAATCTGGCAGCGTGCTGCGAGCAGCGCCGGCACGGGCGAATCGGAAGCGGCAGCAAAACATCCGGCCAACGACAAGGGCGCAAGCAACGCTATCTTGATGAACAGGCGCACGGACGGCCTTATCTTATCTGACATCGCTCCCCAGGCGTGCCGCTTCGGCCCGGGCCTTCTGCGCGTCGTCCCGCACATCACTAGCCTCAAGGTGGCCCTCGCGATCCAGTTCATCGTAGATCGCACTGGCACGCCGCCAGTTCTGCGCCGCTTCGCGCTTATGCCCCGTCGCGTCATCGATCGCGCCCAGCCGTCCCTGGTAGTCAGCCAACGACAAGCGGACCGGTACACCATGGGGGTCCAACGCGAGCAGCTGCCGCTGAAGCAACAAGGCACGCAGAATGCTGGCGCGGGCCGCGTTCTGCTGCCCAGACTTCAGAAGAGCCATAGCTTGCTCGGAATAGTTGCCGGCAAGTAGCGAACGAGTGCGGCCATCACGGCCATCGGCGGCGAGTGTTTTCTCCCGGATCGAAATAGCTTCGTGAAACTCAGCGAGTGCACGAGGAAGGTCGCCGGTCGCGCCGAACGCCATCCCGAGGAAATGGTGTGTACTCGCGGTATCCGAACGAAGGCGCTCGTCGTAGTCCCCCGCTTTCAAAATGCGCGTCTGAATCGCAAGTGCGCCAAGCAGGTCATGAAACGCGGAAGAGGACTTTCCCGACTGAGTCTCGGTCATTCCGAGTCTGTAATAAATGTTCGCGAGTTCCCGTTGTGCCCCAGAGTCGCTGGGCGAATCCGCAGCAATTCGTTCGCGAATAGCGAGCGCCTTCCGGTAGTAGGCTGTCGCCTCCGGCCAGTTCCCGGACACCCCGTGCCCGAACCCCATACTCGTGTAGGAGCGAGCAAGCAGGACGCGGTACTCGCGATTCTCAGGATGCTCGCCGCTCAATTTCTCGCTAATTGCAAGCGCCTTTCTGTCATAGGCCATCCGTTGTTCCAAAGTGCTGGCACGTCCCGTGATGTAGCTTCCCAGAAGATAGTTCGAGGCAAGCTCGCGCTGAGCCACCACATCCTGGGGAGCCTCGCGTGCCAGAGCTTCCCGTATGTGGGCAGCCCTTTCATAGGTATGCAGGGCCTGGGCCGATTTACCAAAGCCCGCGGCGTCCGCCCCTACTTGCAAATCCGCGAAGCGTTCATACGCGAGAGCCAGGGAGCGGCGCATTTCACGCTCCTGGCCGGCATCGCTTGCGAGTCGATTCAGATATTCCATCGACTTTGTGAGAAGGGCTTCCCGCACGGGTGTGGAACCGGGCAGTTTGGTAATGGCTTCGTGCACATTAACCAGAAACGACGTGGCCAGTTTCCGATCCTCCTCGACGCGCACTGCCAACCGGTGCGCCTGCCACGCCGCCGCACAGCTTGCCGCAAGTAACAAAACACTGAACGCGACGACGACTGCGAACGCGAGTTTGTGGCGGCCCACCAACTTACTCGCTTTGTAGACAATTGAATCGCCGCGCGCCTTGACCGGCCGCCCTTCCAGGTGATTCTGAATCTCTTCGCTAAGCTGATCGACCGAGCGATAGCGCCTGGCCGGCTCCTTGCGCAAGGCAACACTGACAATGTTGTCCAGGTCGCCAGCCAGCCGTTTGCGCAAACCGTCGACCGTAGTCCTGCGAGCAAAGCTAATTTGTTCGGTCTCATCAGCGCTGTCCGCTTTCGATGACACGACCGAACTGGGGCGGGTCGCATCGCGCTCACAAACAATACGCGCCGATTCTTCCCACCCAAGCGAATCCAACCGGTATGGCCGTTTCCCAGTTAGTAACTCGTAAAGAATTACACCGAGGGAATACACGTCAGTTGCAACACCGACGGGCTCTCCGAGAATCTGTTCGGGACTGGAGTAAGCCGGCGTGCCCATGCGCACCATCGTCATGGTGGGCTCGCTGCCGTCCGCCGGAACGTCCAGGATCTTTGCGATCCCGAAATCCAGGAGTTTGGGCGTCCCATCGGCCGTCACCAGGATATTGTCCGGCTTTAAGTCGCGATGGACGATCAGATTTTGATGCGCGTAGGAGACTGCATCGCAAATCTTCCGAAAGAGTTTCAGCCGGTCAGTGATAGACAACTGGCGCGAATCGCAGTACTTCGTGAGTGGATGACCCTCGATGTACTCCATCACGAAATATGTGAGGCCGTCCGCTGTGGTTCCGCCGTCGAGCAAGCGAGTGATGTTGGGGTGTCCCAACCTCGCTTGAATTTGCCTTTCCGTGCGAAAACGCCCCAAGATGAGGCCCGAACTCATTCCGTGCCGAACAATTTTGATCGCAACGGCTGCATCGAACTCTCCATCGATCCGAAGCGCCCGATAGACGGCCCCCATGCCGCCACGTCCGATCTCCGCAGTGATCTGGTAGGGTCCAACGTTCCGGCCGATCAGCCGATCGTTTGTCGGGCTATCGCCCCGCTCTGCCAGCGTAGGCGTCGCAACGGCGTGCAAGACCTCCGGCTTCGAGTTCCGCAACATATTAGATGGAAGCTCATTTTAACTCCCGGCGTGATCTAGCGCGCACGAGAACCGTATTTTCTATCACTTCCTGGGCAAACTTCGCGCTCCTTCTCAAAACGCCGTCCGTGGCGTGATCTCATTTGTGGTCGGGCACACAGTTCCGCTAGCCCGGTTTGGTGCGGCCATCGATCCGGTCAATTTTTGCGCGAAATTAGCGCAGGTCTTAATTGAGAGGCCGCTGTACGGGTTCCTGGTTTCCAATTTCAATGTCGAAAACGCTTTACGTTGCGCTGGCGATTGCTGTATTCCCTGCTTTGGTTATCGGTAGAAATCCGTCTGAAGTCTGCGCCCAGTCGAATCAATTGCAACAAGCCGAACTCCCTCAGGACATAGCGGTCAGGACCGATCGGATGACGAGTGCCGCAACGAAGATTGCAATGGATTGGTGGACGACGCGGCTCAGCACCCCGGCGCGCCCCATCACGTGGCATGTTGTCGAGGATGCGCCCGACTGCATGATATACATCCGGTTCGGCTGGGACAACATGACAGCCAACAAGCCCGTAGAGGGGTACACGCACATGCCCAACGATAGGAATTTCAATGGCATGGCGGTGGTAAAGCGTGTGGATCCGTGGGTAATCGCGCATGAGATAGGGCATTTAATCGGCTGCGCGCACGGTCTTGGTGTTATGCGCCGGGAGTACACGGCAGGCAGAACCGATTTATGGATCGACGACAATGCACTGCACTATGCGTTGCTGATTCGCCTGCACGCCTCGGGCGTTGCGAGCGCTAGTACGGTCACCTGGGCTACTGCTACTGTGCGCCCGCCACGATATTAAAATTCGTGTGAACGAGTAAGCTACGATGCCTACAGCGCGATGGTGTTTACGAGGTGCATGCAACAAGCTCATTCGGCTCCATCGGGGCGAATCCGCAGGGTCGGTGCGATCACTGCCCGTAAGAACGAGCCGGTTGAAGACCCCGAGCCCGATCAAGAACCAACTCCGATAGAAGAACCGGTCGATCCGGATACAGGTCGCCCAGTCGAGGATCCAGAAGAGCAGCGGTCTGGGGAAGGAATGTCCGCAGCACTATTAACGGCTTGTTTGAATGCTAAGTCGAGGGAGAAGCGTGGTGCACAAAAAGCTTAAAAGTCAGAGTCCTTGCCGGTGGAATAACTCAGGTAGAGGAAGCGAAGGGTGGAATGAGCTATCAGTCCGCTCACGATCCACGGCTTCATTTCGGCCTAGGTGCTGCGGCGCGCGTCAGCTTTATTAGAAATCGATTGGCCGAGCGGCGCCATTAGTAAGATCAATAACATTGCGACGGATCGCCGTGTAACGGTGAAAGAAGATGTTGGAGAAGTATCGTCCCACTGCCCTCCATTTAAGGTTCGCAATCCATGATGAAACCATCCTCTCGGAGAGAAGCCCTCAAGAACATAGCTACGGCCGGTGCCGGCGCGTTACTAGGCGGCGAAGCCGCTCTCGCACAGCAGGCGCGTCCGATTGAAGTGACGATCACCGCGATTACGCCCCAAACGGCGCGCATCACGATCCAGCCTATCGAGAATGGTCAGCCATTGCCAGTCCCACGCGATGGGGCGCTCAACCGGGAGGAATGGGGCGCGCCGGCATTGCGCTGGTGTCCCGTCGCCGGCACGCGGCACGCCAAATGCGGGAACTTCACGGTCGATGTTTCGGCAAATCCGTTCGCGATTCGTGTCGCACAGAAAGGCGGGCGCGTAGTGCAGGAGTTCAAGCTTGATACCGCCACCGGAAATTTGACCTTCCAACTAGGGGATTCTCCTGTGCTTGGCCTGGGCCAAGGGGGACCGCAGTTCGACCGCCGAGGCAGCATCGACCGCATGGGCAACGGCCAAAGCGCCTTTAGGCTGGCCACGCACGGCGCCCGAGTGCCAGTACAGTTCGCCATCGGCACGGGCGGCTGGGCGATGTATATTCATCAGCCGCTCGGGGTGTTCGATCTCACTGGAAAGGAGGGACTTTTCCAGACGCCGAATCCCCAATCGGCTTTGCCGCTCGACCTGTTCGTCATCGGTGCGAGCGCTCCCGCGGCATTTCTCGGTGAGTACGCCAAGATCACCGGGTATGCGGAGATGCCGCCACTGTGGTCGCTGGGCTACCAGCAATCGCACCGCACACTGGGCTCGCCCGATGAGATTCTCGCCGAAGCCCGCACCTTTCGTGAAAAGAAGCTCCCCTGCGACGCCATGATCTATCTCGGCACCGGCTTCTGCCCGAACGGATGGAATACGGATAACGGCGAATTCACCTGGAACACCAAAGCATTTCCCGATCCCAAGGCGGCCATCCAGCAGTTGCACGACCAGGATTTCCAGGTGGTGTTGCACATCGTGGTGGAAGGCAGGCGTTACAGCGGAATAGTGCGCGACCTGTGCACGGACCCGTCACAGCCGGCCGGCCGAACACCTGACGGCCACTGGCCTGACGACCGGCAAGTGAGCTGCTATTGGCCTGCTCACAAGCCGCTACTCGATCTCGGGATAGATGGTTGGTGGCCGGACCAAGGCGACGGTTTCGATGCGCCCTCGCGCTTGGCGCGGAACCGCATGTACTTCGAGGGTCAACAGATGTACCGGCCCAACCAGCGCGTTTACGCGCTGCACCGCAACGGCTACGCAGGCATGCAGCGGTATGCTTCGTTCCTTTGGTCCGGCGACGTGCGATCCACTTGGGAAACGTTGAAGATGCACATTCCGGTCGCGGTCAACACGGGTTTGAGCGGCATTCCGTATTGGGGAACCGATATCGGAGGATTCATCCCTACGCGCGAATACACCGGCGAATTGTACTTACGGTGGTTCCAGTTCGCCGCCTTCTGTCCGCTGTTCCGCTCGCACGGTCGCGTGTGGAAGCTACATCTACCGTGGGGCTGGAACATGGGCGATCCGGGTCCCCTCGTCCGGCAGGAAACCCCCAGCTACCAACCGGACCCCAACGAGCTGCACAACGCAGCAATAGAGTCGATTTGCAAGAAGTACCTCGAGCTGCGCTACCAATTGATGCCCTACCTGTACGCCACTGTGAAAGAGACATGCGAAACAGGCGTGCCGATTATTCGCGCGCTCTGGCTACACTACCCTGATGACGCGGCCGCGGTGGCACGCGGCGACGAGTACTTATACGGCCGGGAGATCCTGGTGGCCCCGGTCGTGGAGAAGGGCGCGGCCATGCGGTCGCTATACCTGCCGCGCGGTGTCTGGTACGACTTCTGGACTAAGGAGCGCCTCGAAGGCGGTCGGCAGATTACGCGCAACGTAGATCTAGAGACGATTCCGCTCTATGTACGCGCTGGGGCGGTGATCCCGATGGGGCCGGTGAAGCAATACACTGCTGAAAATGTCGCCGCGCCGCTTGCGTTATGGGTTCACCCTGGCGAAGACGGAACTTTTTCGGTCTATGAAGATGATGGCAAGAGCTTCAATTACCGCAAGGGCGAATTCACGCGTGTCAACATCGTATGGAACGATCGCAAGCGGCGACTGACCGCGCGGCTGGCCAGCGGTTCGAAGATGCTGACATCGTCCACGAGAAATTTCGTCGTGCACATAGCGGGCGAATCCGTGACCCGGGAATTTGTGTTCCAGGGGCGCCCCGTGGAAGTTAAACTGTGAGGATCAGGCCTGTCTCGGTTGGCACAGCTACTCGTTGATCCGGAAAGATTGGCAGTTTCATCCCCATGAACGGGCCAATCCGCCAGCGCCGCCTCGTCCCCGTCTTCCGTATGACAGGGCGATATGCCGGCTGAGCGAACAAAGGCCCCACGATCAGACCGATCTCAAAAAGATGATCCGATCTTCAATTAAATTCTCCTGATCCGCCGGATGTAACCGCAAAGCCATGAGTTGCGGTTTGTCGTGTCTACTCCCCAAGCGCGGCGGACCAGCGCATTCTCATCTTTACCGGCAAACGACTCATCGACCAAGCTGGCCTGCCAATGAGGAAAGGCTCGATGGCGAAAATGGACTGCTTCTGACCCCGAGCATCAACTATCTGTTTGACCGCGGCTTCATCGGGTTTGAAGATTCGGAGACGTTAATCATTTCTCCCGTTGCCCATCGGCCTTCTAGCGAAAATGGGCATTGAGACCGAGTACCTGGTCAATGTGGGCGGATTTATCGAAGGACCGCAAAAGGAATAGCATTCTACTTCAAGCGTTGCGATAGTTTCTCAAGACAGCCAAGCGTGAATCCCGAAACGTGGCAAGGTGTCTGGCTAACTGGTTGCGGGCGGGCTCGGCCCACGAGGGACCAGAAATGACGATCCGTGGTTACCGCTGGATAGGGTAGGCGGGATCGACAGCCAAGAAGCGAGTAAGGCCGTTGCTGTCTGCGCGTATGCCCAAAACGTGATGCAATTGGTACATGGAATAGATCTTGTATCATGCGCTTACTGACTCGCCCTTCGTGCTTCTAGAATCTGGTCGCATCTTTCCGATGCTTTTGCTCTTTGCAACTTTCCCCGTCAGCGCCCACCGCAACGATTCTTCGCGCATATCGGGCAGGTGATGCAGCGTCTATACGAGCGCGAACGCGCCGCATGGCGTATGCAGGTTGGTCAGATCGACACCAAATAGCGCTGGCTAGTAGGCACTATGGCTTCCGATTTTTCATCAGGCGCTTGATGATAATTGGCGTTGAGAAAAGCGCTATCAGGTAAAAGCTCGTGAGGTTAAGCATCGAGCGGCGGTGTATATCGACCAGAGCGACAGCTACCGTCACACCCAGAGCCGGAACGCCATAAATCAGATAAGTACGCTCCGTCTCCCCGTAGCGCGCCCGGAGCCGTACAAGAGAGAATCCAACTAGGATGCCGAGTGTTATTGCGGCGGCGATTAAGACGGGCGTGCTGGTTAAAGCTGGCATCTGTCTCACCTCGGCCTATGTGTAGTGACGCAGGTTTAGTCAAGCCTATCACCCATTAAACTCCAATTCACATTAAACGCTCGGCTTCGGCGGGCACGCCGCCGATAGTCGCGGCACAGACATCGTGGTCCTCGATGCATGGTAACGCCGCCCGGTGAGCCGTTCTAGCGCAAATTTATTGGGCGGCGCGAGGATAAGAAGCCGGAACAGGTTCGCAGAGAATTGTGAGCATATTGGCCCGGCGCTTTCCTCGACATTGGAACCCCTGACTAAAGATGCATTCGGCGGCTCCACAATTTCAAATTCCTTTCTAAGCTAGTTGGCAACCGTCGTGATCTTGATTTCGAGTGACCGCCCAGGGGGGCCACGGCAGCGTAGGAGGAACCTCTTCGTGATCCGTAACCGCAGTCGCTCAATTGGTGTAGAATCGACGCAATACTGACGGTAAGAATCCCGAAGTAACGTGAGAGGGCATTTGAAGTAGTGCTATTTGGACGCTCACGCCACGCTAGAACCAATCGGATATCCGAGACAAGCTTATCTGAGGCGTGGCGCGAAGCTGAAGTTCGGAGGGCCTTCCGGCCGGGAGCGTGGCCCTATATTGGTTTTCTGTTTGTCACATACTGTGCAACGAGCTACAGTTCTGATCATCCGAGAGTCTTCTTCTGGTTCTCTGCACTGATTGCTTTGACGAGCGCCATGCGACTGGCGATTGTCCACTCCGCAAAGGCTTCCTTACAAATTGGGAGTATCTGGCGAAATCTACTTTTTGGCTTGCTCGTAACCTCAGGCGTGAGCTGGGGAATATTTCTTGCTGTCACGCTCCACCTGTATCACCTTGCACATTCATCATCGCTGCTGCTTCTGGTTTGTACCGCGGGAATGACTTCTGGCGCTATCACTGCATACAGTCCACAATTCCGTCTCGTCACTTATTATTTGGTGGGCCTTCTCCTTCCGTCTATCTTGATCGAGATAGTTCTTGATGATCGACTCGGTAAGGCGATGGCGACACTGTCGGTTCTGTTTATTCTATTTCTGATCTGGCAAAGTCGAATTCTAAATCGCTCGTATTGGGAGAAAACCTATGGCCAACTACTCCTAGGAAAGAGAGCAAATGAACTCGCCTTGGCTAACGAAGCTCTCGAAAGAGAGAACAGAGATCGGCTAGTGGCGGAACGAGCGTTACGCGAAAGCACAGAACAATTATTAGAGCAACAGCGAGAATTGGAGGTGCGAGTTGTCGAGCGAACTTCTGAATTACAGCGGGCCAAGCAAGCAGCCGAGACCGCCAATTTAGTTAAGAGCGAATTCCTGGCAAAGATGAGTCATGAAATCAGAACACCCATGCATGGCGTGCTTGGTATGACTCACTTGGCCCTGCTAGCCGATTGCTCGCCAGAGCTTAAAGAATATTTAGAAGCCATCCAGACTTCCGCCGAGTCCTTATTGCAGATCATCAACGATGTTCTGGATCTGTCGAAGATAGAGGCGCGTAAATTGGCCATCGACATGAGAGCATTTCGTCCAAGAGACTGCATCGAGAGTTGTATTAAGAACCTTCGTTTTGAAGCCGAGCGGAAGAATCTTGCAATAACAGTCGCGGTCGATCCGCTGTTGCCAGAGACCATATTCGGCGATCCTCTCCGTTTGAGGCAGGTGCTCACAAATCTTATTCATAACTCGATCAAATTCACTTCAGCCGGACGGATTGATGTTACAGCAATTAGGGAGATTGGCAGCGGCATCCCGGAGCTACACATTGCGGTTCGAGACACTGGTTGCGGCGTCGCCCCCGAAAAGCAAGAAGCAATTTTCGAAGCTTTTACACAGGCCGATGGTTCGACCACCCGAAAGTTTGGTGGAACGGGCTTAGGATTGACAATCTCAGCGGAACTCATCCGACTAATGGAGGGGAGGATTTGGCTGGAAAGTACGTTGGCAGTAGGCAGCATCTTTCATATCGCCTTACCGTTGGCGGCGCAACCAACGACCACCGAAAGTTCAGCCGGTCCTACGGGGCCGGACAACGGTCAAATATCCCAGCCGGCGCACGCGTGATCAAATTGTGGCGAGCGTCTGCTACCTATGGGGTGGCACACAATGCACATCACCTGAGACACCGAGCCGTTCGTAAAGTCGCCAAAATTTCAAAATAGGCTGTGCGCCCGTTACTCCAGCATCGGGCGCTGCGAAAACAGATAGCCGCGTGGACCGTTCCAATCTATCCGTCTCCGCTCGATCTACTTTTGAGTTTCTGCTCCTCCACGTAAGGATGGCGCTCCACTCATGGACGAACTGGGAGCCTTTGTAGATCACGTGGAAGCATTCGCTTCTGGCGGGCGATGCGAAGAACAGAACCTTGTTACTGCGCGCTGCAAATGCAACGGTCGAGAAACGTCCGCACCTCTCCCGGCATGGGACCAACGTGAAAAGCGCAGTCCGATTAAGGGTAAATATGGGGAACCGCAGCACTGGGATGATCTATCAACCCTGTTTGTTGTTTTTGGCTGGATCACATCGCGATCAACTTACATCTGGGGAGAAGGAATGGCTCATGGCATTAGTGGGCAAAACAGAGGCTAAAACCTATCCGTCAGAAAGCAACCATGCGAAGCTCAGATCGTTGGCCGCGAACACGAGCTGACTATCCTATAGCTTCGGCCTCATGAGGTTTTCGCAACGGCATCCTGCTTCGGGCCTTGCGATAACTGCGAGAACTACTGCTTCTCAAACACATCCGTGTTGTCGATCTGCCGCCCCTTCGGGTCTTCGCCCTTTTCGTAGCTGGTCATCGTCTTTCCATCCTTTGATACGACGGCTCGAATGGAATCGATAACCTTTCCTTCCCGCTTCACCTTCACGTTGAGCGTGCGGTCATTCACCTGGGTCACCGCAACCGTTAGGCCGGGTGCGTCGATAGGATGATCTTTACCATCCCATGCAATGGTACTGTTCATGCTTATCGGTTGTCCGTCGGAATCGGTGCCGGTAGCAACACGTTTCATCTGATCTCCGATGGCCTCGAATGTGACAGTCATCTCTTTGACGGCTGTGCCCGGCGTTGATTTGGACTTACTGGTATTAAGCTTCCACGTGCCGACATAAGAACTTTCGGCGGCAATCATAGCCATGGAAAATGCGGCGATAGCGGCGATAAGCCGAAGTGCGCGCATAAAAGAGGCCCTCCCCAGGGTGGTGTGAGTATAACGCAGACGGGGGTTTTCTAGGAAGTTTTATTGTGACAGCGCGTCGGCAAGAGTTTTATTGTGCTGTCGGTGGAACTTTTAGTAGTTCCCGCCCGGGCGTCGCGGTCGGGGATTTAGCGTGTACGGTCCTGTAGCGCTGAATGGGATATACCGGATCGGCAGTGAGAATCCGCCAGACGAATGAGAGGATGCGGCGAAACATTGTCAGAAGCATATGTCTTTAGACTGAATCTGCGCTTGCCATTAGTCTCGCAGTGAATCGGCTCGGTGTTCAAGCCGTGAACGCCAGCGAGTCCGATTGCATGCTCGATCAATACGAAGTCTCGCCCCCGAAGGCTGGCTAATGTGGATGGACCGCCAGATTGGTAGCGCAAGCGCGGTTTTTATAATGCATACCTCAGCCGGGTAACGGGCAAAGAGCCTTCCCAGAAGGGCCACGATATGGGTCGCTGGCTTGCGATAGGCTGATGAGCCGAAGTGAAGCCAATGAATAGACTCGGTAGAAAGACCTCTAAACTCGATTGCTGGTCAATCAAATGAATACACACATTATTGACAGTGGCCGAAGTTCCATCTGGACCGCCGTGCTGTCAAGTTCATTAGCCTTAGCATTGATTACCGGACTTTTTTATTTGGTGGGAGGTGGTTCAGTGATTCGCAAGTACTTGAAACGAGTGGTGAGCGCGGTAGGAATCGAACCTACAACCTAGTGATTAAGAGTCACTTGCTCTGCCAATTGAGCTACGCGCCCGCTTTTTGCGAATGGGGGAGAGAAGCCGATACGGCCCGCCTAAGCCAATATAGCATTCGAGATCGGAGCAATCTGAGCGGCGAAATTCGGGTCTAGTTCTCTTAAGTGAGATTCTAACCGACGGTCCGCGGAGAATCGTTGGGTAGAGCGGCAGCGGCGATCTGTGCGATGTCCAACAAGCGCGGCGGACTGGTCGAGGTCGTGGCAAGAGCGTCACGAAACATGCTTTGGCAGAACGGGCAGGCGGTACCGACGATCGCAGCGCCTGTGGATGCCAGCTCGCGCGCGCGTGTTTCGTTTACGCGTTGGCCGGTCTCCTCGCCTAAGAAGACGAGCCCTCCGCCAGCGCCACAGCAAAAAGAGCGTTCACGGGCGCGGGGCGGGTCTACGACTTCAGCGGTGCGGGCGATCACCTGGCGTGGCTGGTCATAAACGCCGCGGTAACGGCCGAGATAGCAGGGATCATGGAACACTACCTGTTCTCTCTCTGATTCGACCCCGGTTATAGGATGACGGGCGAGGAATTCGCTATGATGCTCGATTTCCGCTTGAGCACCAAATTCGCGCCAGTCCTCCGCCATGGTCCGAACGCAATGCGGACAAATCGAAATGATCTTCTTCACACCGGATCGGCGAAAGGATTCGAGGTTCACTTCGGCGAGTTGGCCGAAGACGAGATCGTTTCCGAGGCGCCGCGCGGGGTCGCCGGTGCAGCGCTCTTTCTGGAGTACGCCGAAATTAGTTCCAAGATGTTTCATGACGCGCGCGAAGGCGCTCACGATCTCGCGCCCGTGCGGATCGTACGCTCCCATGCAGCCGAGCCATAAGCAGTATTCCTGCGAGCCATCGAAAATCGGGAACTCTTGTTTGGCAATAAATTTGTCGCGCTCGGTCTGCGAAAATCCCATGGCATTGCCGTTGCGTTCGAGATTCAGGAACAATTTGGTCCCGTAGTCGTCTTCCCACGCTCCTGTGTTCACCGCCCCACGGCGCAGGCCGACGATTAGCGGAAGGTGTTGGATACCTACAGGACACTGATATTCACAAGCCCCGCAGGTGGTGCATTGAAAGATCGCAGTTTTTGAGATCGAGGCCTCAAGCAGCGGTGTTGCGTCCCGGTTGCCGTGTTCGCTCAGATGGTTTCTGAGACCAAGGGCAATCAACTTGGGATTCAGTTCTTTGCCGGTATTGTTCGCGGGACAGTGTTCGGTACAGCGGCCGCACTCGACGCAAGAATAAGCCTGCAGGGCGGCGATTTGGGTAATGTCTTTGCCCGCGACCATGCCGAAATCGTCATCGCCGGCGAGCGGCGGTATGTGACTAAAGCCCCGGCGTTCTAAAAAAATTGTGAGTGGGCTGAGAATCAGATGTAAGTGCTTCGTGTGCGGGATTAGAGGCAGAAACGCGAGGATGATCAACGTATGAACCCACCAGAAGGCCTGACCGGCAGGTGAACTCTCCGATACCCACCACGTAGGCATATAGGTGACCATCAGAAGAAAGATGAGCAGCGCGATGACGCCCGATTCGCGGGAGAGCGAGCCGAGCGCTGGGGGACGCACAACGAAACGTCGAAAGGCGAGCCCGGCAATCGACACGGCGCAGCAGGCGGCGAAAACGAAGGCGAACCAAAAATAGAAGGCTCCGAAGAGAGTGCTCCGTTCGAGAAACGGGACGCCAAAGCCGGTCGCGATGTGATTGATCGTGACTAGCGCGAACGCGCAGAAACCCCAGAATACAAAGGCATGCGCCAGACCCGGCAGCGGCCGCTCGCGGATGACTTTCGATTGGCACAGCACCTCGGAGAAGAAAACCCCAAACCGGTGCGCAAAAGAACCGAAGTGAAAATCGGGATCCGCGCGTGCGTGGCGAATGCGGCTCACGACGAATCCAAAACGCCTCCAAAACAGCCAAGCCGAGATGGCAATTAGAGAGAAAAGAAGCGCTTTTTGTACCATTAACGAGAGTGCGTTACGTAATTTCGGGGGCCGCTGGCTTCATTGGATCACATATCTGCGATCGGCTCGTGGAAAACGGTCACCAAATCGTTGCGATCGATAATCTCATCACCGGACATCGTGAAAACATTGGCCATTTGCTGAATCGGCCAGGATTCGAGTTCGTTCAACACGATGTCTGCGAACCGGTTGACCTCGCGGGCGCGGTAGACCGGGTGTTTCACCTGGCGTCGCTCGCAAGTCCGGTGGACTACCTGGAACATCCGATCGAGACGCTCGAGTCGGGATCGACCGGAACGCGCAACATGCTGGAACTGGCACGGCGAACCAAGGCTCGATTCTTGCTTACTTCCACTTCGGAATGCTATGGAGATCCGCTCGAGCATCCTCAGGCGGAAACTTATTGGGGAAACGTGAATCCGGTGGGGCTTCGCTCGTGCTACGACGAAAGCAAACGCTATGCAGAAGCGCTGACTATGGCGTATCATCGCGTGCACGGAATGCGCACCAATATCGCGCGTATTTTTAACACTTATGGGCCGCGCATGGCGCTGAACGACGGCCGGGTCGTGCCCGCATTCATCGATCAGGCGCTCAAGGGGGCACCGCTCACCGTGTTCGGGGATGGCTCGCAAACCCGCAGCTTTTGCTATGTTTCAGACCTAGTAGACGGATTGCTGCTGCTCAGCGAATCGGAGGAGCGTTATCCGGTGAATCTCGGCAACCCGAAGGAGATGTCGATCCTGGAGTTTGCACGCGAAATACAGAAGCGCTTCGGTGGGGCGGCGGAAATCGACTATCGCCCATTGCCCTCAGACGATCCTAAGCTACGGCGGCCGGACATTTCGAAAGCCAATCGCGTGCTCGGGTGGCAGCCCAAGGTGGGCTTAAGCGAAGGACTGGCCGTCACGATCGACTATTTCAAAGGACTCAGTCTAACCGTGGCCTAAGGCTCGCTCCCAACGGTTTTTTCCGTCACGGTTGGACCTTTACTTCTAAAGACGCCGATTTGCTTTGGCCTTTCGCGTTGACACCGGTGATGGTATAGGTCGTCGTCTTTTTGGGAGCAATTTCGATGCAATGACGGTAGCTCGGTTTAATATCTTCCACCGGGGGATCGAGCTTCACGGACACTGCATTCACCACACCGTAGCAGAGATGAGCGCTTTCGCCGGGCTTGAGAACCGCGCTGTCCGCATGGAAAGTGGGAAAGCGAACTTCCCCCGATCCAAAGTACTGATCGACGACATCTTTGCGCGCATCTGCCTTCTTTGCATCCAACTCCTCCTGCGCCCGGCGATTGGATTCGTGCCGCGAATAGAATGTCCACCCAACGTATAGCGCCGCCACGATCAAGGCCACAGTAGTGTAGGGAAGTATCTTTCGTAGCACGAATTCGACCTCACTCTGATACTATCTGACGACATGATTCGAAATGTGGCGGTCGTCTGCGCGGCATTATCGATCGCCGCGGGCGCAATGAGGCTCGAGACGAGCGATCTCGGTGTCTTCACAAACGAGAGCAGCGTAGGACAGACGCCGCCGGGCTCGAAGGCGCATTTCGATGCGGCAACCGGCGAGTACCGCATTACGGGCGGCGGCGAGAACGTGTGGGGCACAACCGATGCGTTTTATTTCGTGTGGAAGAAAGCGTCGGGCAATTTGAGTCTCACGGCGGATGTGCAGTTTGTGGGCACGAGCGCAGCGGAACATCGGAAGGCGATGCTGATGATGCGGCAGAGCCTCGATCCGGGCTCTCCCTACGCGGATGCCGTTTCACACGGCAATGGGCTCACGTCGCTCCAGTTTCGCGGAAAGGCGGGAGAGCAAACCTACGAGATCTTCACACAGGTGCCGGAACCGGCCCGCATACGGATTGTCCGGCATGGGAATGCGTTCACGATGTACGCCGGTAAGCCGAACGAAGAGTTGAAGCCGTACGGGCCGGTTGATTTCGTGAGCATGAAAGACCCGGTCTATGTCGGGCTGGGCGTGTGTTCGCACGTGGCCACGACGCTCGAGACAGCGGTATTTACCAACGTCAAGCTGGAGGCGGAGTAGAGCATACGACGACGGGCCGAGAAACACGCCGCTCAACCCGCCTTTACGGCTGTGGTTCTGGATCGTGACATCACCGGTCACGTTCCATACAACGGATTAAGGGAAATTCTTAGCGGAATTCTTCCTGCAAACGATCTAAGGCTTCCGCACCCGGGCAAAGTTTTTCGTATGGCAAGTTGTTGAGCGGCGCGTCGCAGGTGTTGTTTGCTTCGTGGAGATCGGCGACGCTTTCGTCTGCGAAAAGCAGCCCCGTGACAATTTCGCCGCTGTTCTGGCGCTCCTGCAGATAGGACATCACCTTCTGGCGATTGGTTGGATCGTAGCCCTGGGGCAGGGAGCGGAAGCGTATGACGCTGCCGTCGTGCATTGTCACGCTGGTAACTTCGTTTGTGGAAATCGAAGCCAGAATTTCCGTTGCTGGAGGCACAAAGTCGGTTTCCGTGGCGCGCGCTTCGTGTTTGCGCGTGTAGAGATAGCTCTTGGTGGAACCGGTGTGGTCGTTAAACGTGACGCAGGGCGAGATGATATCTACCAAAGCCAGACCGCGGTGCGCGAATGCTGCTTTGAGGATCGGCACAAGCTGCTCTTTATCCCCCGAAAAACTGCGCGCGACGAATGTCGCGCCGATGCTCAGACCAAGCATCACGGGATCGATCGGCGACATGCTATTGGCCTCGCCGCGCTTGCTTTTTGAACCGACGTCAGCCGAAGCAGAGAATTGCCCTTTGGTGAGGCCGTATACGCCGTTATTTTCGATCAGATAGACCATCTTCACGTTCCGCCGGATGGCGTGGCACATGTGGCCTATTCCGATCGAGAGCGAATCGCCGTCGCCTGAAACTCCGATATAGGTCAAGTCGCGGTTCGCGGCGATGGCACCCGTGGTAATGGGTGGCATGCGTCCATGCGCAGAGTTAAAGCCGTGCGCACCAGTTACAAAATATGCAGGCGTTTTAGAGGAACAGCCGATTCCGCTCATCTTCGCGAGCCGATGCGGCGGCATGGAGATTTCCCAGAGGGTACGTACAATGGCCGCCGTTATGGAATCGTGTCCGCAGCCGGCGCACAAAGTCGACATTGAGCCTTCGTAGTCGCGGATCGTAAGGCCTAGATCGTTGTGCTCCAGACTAGGATGCCGGGCAACGGGCTTCGCTATCGAGGGCACGTCGTCTCCTCCAGACCGGGCGCAACGGGCACCAATCGCCCTGTTCGTTCTTCGATTTCCGTGTGGTTCATGATTCCATCCACTACATTGCGAGCGCTAAGCGGGAATCCGCCGTAGGCGAGCACGGAGCGCAACCGCTCTTTCGGGATGCCGGTCTCAAGAATCAGGAGAGAGTGGAGCTGCGCGTCGCGGTTCTGTTCGACGACAAAGCAGAGCTCATGTTCGAGAATAAATGCTTCCACCGACTCCAGAAAAGGAAATCCGCGGAGGCGCATGTAGTCGAGCGCAATGCCGCGGTCGCGAAGCAGGTCGACGGCCTCACGAACAGCGGCATCACAACCGCCGATACTAATCACGCCCCATTGTGCGTTGGATGAGGTCACGATCGGCTCCGGCACGAAATTAGCTGCAGCCTTGTGCTTTGCGGCCAGGCGATCGAGGACTTCCTGGTACTCGCTGGGCGTTTCGGTATAGTCGCCAAGCCTGTTGTGTCCAGAGCCGCGTGTAACGTACGCGCCTGTGGGGTGAATGCCCGGAACGGTTCTCGCCGCGACGTGGTTCTCGTCGATATTCGCGTAGCGATAAAATTTCGGGAGTTCCTCGAGATCTTCTTCAGACAACACTCTTCCTCGATCGGGGCGATAAGAATCGTCCCATTGCATCCGAGGCACTACCCAGTCGTTCATGCCGATGTCCAGATCAGAGAGCATCATGACCGGCGTCTGAAAACGTTCCGCCAAATCGAACGCTTTCACTGCAAAATCAAAGCACTCAGCCGGATGGGCCGGAAACAATAGGATGTGCTTCGTATCGCCATGCGACGCATAGGCGCATTCCAGTATGTCGCCCTGCTGTGTGCGCGTGGGCATGCCTGTTGATGGGCCGACGCGCTGCACATCGATCAAGACGGCTGGAATTTCGGAATAGTAGGCAAGACCCAGCAATTCATTCATCAATGAGACGCCTGGGCCAGAGGTGGAGGTGAACGCGCGCGCTCCATTCCAGGATGCGCCGATGACCATTCCAATCGCAGCCAGTTCGTCTTCGGCCTGGATAATCAGGTAATTGTTGCGGCCGGTTTCTGGATCTCGCCGGTATTTCTCGCAAAATTCTTTGAACGCGTCCATCACGGACGTAGAAGGCGTGATGGGGTACCAGGCCGCCACCGTCGCTCCGGCATAAACGCAGCCAAGGGCGGTAGCAGTGTTGCCATCGATAAGAATTTTGTCACTGTTGGCGTCCATACGCCGGAGATGGAACGGTAACGGGCAGGCAAAATGTTCTTTGGCGTAGTCGTAACCGATACGTAAGGCTTGGCGATTCGATTCACGCAGGGCGACCTTGCCGGCGAAGCGCTCGGTCAACAACTCCTCGACAATCGGCATGTCGATGTCTAGAATGGCGACGAGCGAGCCGGCATACGCGATGTTCTTCATGAGCGTGCGCTCGCGCGGCTCACGAAATCGCTCATTGCACATGCGCGCGAAGGGCACAGGAAGGAATTCGACGTCTTCGCGATAGAGCGACTTGTCGAGCGGCCAGGAAGAATCGTAGAGCACATGGCCGCCGGAACGTACTTCTTTGATGTCCCGCGCATAGGTCTGCGCGTTCATCGCAACCATCAAATCGTAATCGAGGGCGCGTGCCGTGTAGCCATCGGCATTGACACGAATCTCATACCAGGTTGGCAATCCTTGAATGTTTGAGGGAAACAGGTTCTTGCCCGAAACCGGAATTCCCATGCGAAAGATGGCCTGCATGAGCAGGCCATTAGCACTGGCCGAGCCAGTGCCGTTCACGTTCGCAAGCTTTACGGCGAAGTCGTTTACGCCGCTGTATGTTGATTCGCGCAAGCCTCTTCACCCGCGTATGAAATTAACAGCTCAAACTTTTGCATGTCCCAAGCTGCCGTAGGACAGCGTTCCGCGCAGAGACCGCAGTGGACGCATACGTCCTCATCTTTCGCCATGATCCTGCCGGTCTGAGGGAGATCTTCAGACACATACAGCGCCTGGGTCAGGTTGAGAGCCGGCGCCGAGAGCCGCTGGCGCAGGTCCTCTTCGTCGCCGTTTCGCGTGATCGTCAGGCACTGGACCGGGCAAACGTCAATACACGCATCGCATTCGATACAGCGCTTGGGGGTGAATTGCGTTTCGATATCGCAATTCAGGCAACGCGCGACTTCTTTTGCGATCTGGTCGGACGTAAATCCGAGTTCCACTTCGATGGTGAGTTTGTCGAAGCGTTCCACCAGATCGACGTGCTTCATTTTCTGGCGACTGACCGGCGCGTAGTCGTTACCGTAACTCCACTCGCTGATTCCCATTTTCTGAGTAACCAGATTCATTCCGTACGACGGCCGGTCGGTGACCACGGTTCCCTTGCAGTGATTATGGATAGAGATGGCGGCCTGATGTCCGTGCTCGACTGCCCAAATAATATTTTTTGGCCCGAAAGCGGCGTCGCCACCGAAGAAGACACCGGGCCTGGTGGACTGGTATGTAGTGGGGTCGACGACCGGCGTATCCCACTTATCGAAATCGATTCCCAAATCACGTTCGACCCATGGGAAAGCGTTTTCCTGACCGATCGCAAGAATGACGTCGTCGGCCGGCAGGAAAACCGTACCGACAATTTGGGAGCGCTTTGCCTCGGCATCCCAGGTTAGTTGCTCGAACTCCATGCCTTTCACGACGCCGTTCTCGACTTTGAAATTTTTCGGCGCGTGATTGATCAGAATCTCGACTTGTTCCTCTTCGGCGTCCTCGAGTTCCCAGGCCGAAGCTTTGAAGAATTGCCGGGGCCGCCGGGCCATTACTTTAATGTCCTTGCCACCCAGACGGCGTGAGGAGCGGCAGCAATCCATGGCCGTGTTGCCAACTCCGATGATCAGCACTCGCTCACCGACGGATGTTGTATGTCCAAATGCAACCGATCCGAGCCAATCGATGCCAATGTGAATGCGTTCCGTGCCGGCCCTTCCCGGCAGATCGAGTTCTTTGCCGCGCGGAGCTCCACTGCCCACGAAAATCGCGTCGAACCCCGCAGCAAGTAATTCTTTCATGCTTGCGATTGGCGTATTGAAGCGAATATCCACGCCCATATTCAGGATGAGCGCGATTTCCTCGCTTAGCACCGGCTCGGGAAGCCGAAAGGACGGGATATTCGATCGCATCAAGCCGCCGGGTTTGTCCAGCTTTTCGAAGATGGTTACTTCATAGCCAAGCGGCATCAGGTCGTTCGCAACAGTGAGCGAGGCGGGGCCGGCACCAATACAGGCGACGCGCTTACCATTCTTTTTAGACGGAATCTTCGGCATCAGATGCGCGATCTCTCCGCGCAAATCCGCCGCCACGCGTTTGAGCCGGCAAATAGCGACTGGCTTGGCATCGATGCGCTCGCGCCGGCAGGCCGGTTCACAGGGCCGGTCGCAAGTACGCCCCAAAATCCCGGGGAAGACATTCGACTCCCGATTGAGCATGTAGGCGCCGGTGTATTCACCTTGCGCAATGAGCCGGATATATTCCGGAACATTTGTATGCGCGGGGCACGCCCACTGGCAGTCGACAACTTTGTGGTAGTAGTCTGGATTCTGAACGTCGGTCGGTTTCACGCGCACCTATGACTAGCGACAGGGCTCGCCATCTTGTGGTTTGTCCCAATATACAACTACGCAATTGAGGCACATGTAACTGCGGGTTGACGTTTTCCGTCCGTTTGAGTAAGGTTCTTTTCAGCGGAGGGCCATTGCCTGCCATTCTCGGAAGTCCTCGTGAGACGTTCCCGGGGGAACGCCGCGTGGCGGTTACGCCTCGCCAGTGCGAGACGCTGCGTAAATCCAACATCGAAGTATTGATAGAGAGCGGGGCCGGCGCAGAGGCGGGCTATCCCGATGATGCCTATACTGCGCGGGGCGCTCGGCTGGCCGACCGGCAGACTGTCTTTCGGGAGGCGCAGATCGTGGCACAGGTCCGCAGCCTCGGCGCGAATCCCGAAGAGGGCCGTTCTGACCTTGCATTGCTGCGGCGCGGCCAGGTCGTAGCCGGCTTTGGGGAGCCGCTCACCGCCGCGCAAGAGTGCTCCGATCTAGCCGACTCCGGCGTTTCTTTTTTCGCGATGGAGTTGATGCCCCGCATCACCCGTGCCCAGAGCATGGATGCACTGTCTGCAATGGCGACGATTGCCGGCTACCGCGGCGTTCTGCTGGCCGCCAGTCATTTGCCGAAGATGTTTCCGCTGCTGATGACGGCAGCCGGAACGCTGACACCTGCGAAAGTGTTTGTGCTTGGGGCCGGCGTGGCGGGACTGCAGGCGATCGCTACAGCACGCCGCCTTGGCGCTGTCGTATGCGCGTATGATGTGCGGCCGGCAGTGAAGGAGCAGGTGGAGAGCGTAGGCGCAAAGTTCGTGACCCTGGAAGTGGATGCGAAGGGCTCTGAAGACAAGGGCGGCTATGCGAAAGTGATGGACGAAGCGTTTTACAAACGTCAACGCGAGCTGCTGGCCGCGGTCCTGCGTGAGCAGGACGTAGTGACTCACCACGGCAGCGGTGCCCGGACATAAAGCGCCGATTCTGATCACGGGTGAGATGCTCACCGGCATGGCTCCAGGCTCCGTGATCGTGGACCTGGCTGCCGAGCGCGGCGGCAACTGCGAACTCACGCGGCCCGGTGAAACGATCATTCACGAGGGAATCACACTGCTTGGCCCGTTGAATGTCCCTTCGATGGTGCCGCAACACGCCAGCCAGATGTTTTCGTCGAATATCGCGGCGTTTGTGAAACTGCTCGTGCGCGACGGAAACGTCACGATTGATCGAGAGGACGAGATTATTCGCGAAACTCTGGTAACGCATGAGGGCCAAGTGGTGCATCCACGAGTGTTGGAATTGGTGCGGATCAATGGAGAGAGCGTGAACAAATACGAAATCGCAGTTTGGGTTTTCATGCTGGCGGCGTTCTTAGGATTTGAGTTGATCCGGCGGGTGTCGCCGCTACTGCATACGCCACTTATGTCGCTGACCAACGCTATTTCGGCAATTGCCGTGGTCGGCGCCATTCTGATCACGGGAGCCAAGGACGCAAGCCCTCTTAGCAAAGTGCTGGGATTTATCGCCGTGGTGGCATCGACCGTGAACCTGGTGAGCGGCTATCTGATCACCGACCGCATGCTCAAGATGTTCAAGAAGCGGGGCCGGCGGGAAAGAAATGATCGAAACGGTCTTTCCGATCCTCTACATTCTGGCGGCGGCCGGCTTCATTCTCGCGATCAAATGGATGAATTCTGCCCGCGACGGCGCGGCGCGGCGTGGTGGCGGGCGAAGTGGGAATGCTGCTGGCAGTGGTGGGCACACTGCTGCGCTACGAGGTTGTCAACTATGAATGGATTCTGATCGCGTTCTTTGTCGGCTCCGCGATCGGTGTTCCGATCGCCTACATCATGCCGATGACCGCGGTGCCGCAGCGGACGGCGTTTTCACACGCCTGCGGCGCGCTGGCAGTCGGCGCTGATCGGCACGGCGGAATATTATCGCCATGACGCCGCATGGTTTCGTGATGGCAGCGCTCGCGCTCGAAACGCTGCTCGGTTTCCTGACGTGCACCGCGAGCCTGATGGCCTTCGGCAAGCTGCAGGAAATTTTGCCCACGCGGCCGATCACCTATCCAGGGCCAGAATTTCGTCAATCTGGGCGTTTTCGGTCTGGCGGTAGCCATCGGCGCGACGCTGGTCTTTTCACCCGAGAAGACATGGCTGTTTCCGATTTTCATCGTCGCTTTCGCTGGTCTTCGGCGTGCTGCTGATCGTGCCGATCGGCGGCGCGGATATGCCGACGGTGATTGCGCTGCTGAACTCCTACGCGGGTCTATCGGCGAGCGCCATGGGGTTCGCGCTGGATAACAAGCTGCTGATCGTGGCGGGCGCTCTGGATGGTTCTTCGGGGTTCATTCTTTCGGTGATCATGTGCCGCGCCATGAACCGGTCGTTCACAAACGTGCTGTTCGGCGCATTCGGAACGATTCAATCGAGCGTCAAGGAAACGACGGAACGGCCGGTGCGATCGGCATCAGCCGAAGAGGCGGCCGAGATTCTGGATGCAGCACGCAGTGTGGTCATCATTCCCGGATATGGCATGGCGGTGGCGCAGGCGCAGCACAAACTACGGGAGATGTACGACGTGTTGACGCAGCGCGGCGTCGATGTGCGCTTCGCGATTCATCCGGTGGCCGGCCGCATGCCCGGACACATGAACGTGCTGCTCGCCGAGGCGGATGTTCCGTACGACAAGCTGGTCGAGATGGACGAGATCAATGGCGATTTTCCGAGGACGGACGTGGCGCTGGTGATTGGCGCGAACGATGTGGTAAATCCGGCGGCGCAAACCGACAAGACAAGCCCGATCGCCGGTATGCCGATTCTGCGCGCTCACGAGGCGCAAACCGTGATGGTGATCAAGCGCGGGATGAGCCCGGGGTTCGCAGGCATCTACGAACGATCTCTATTACATGGAAAAGACGCTGATGTTGTTCGGAGACGCTAAGTCATTTGTCGCGAGCATCGTAAAGGAACTGGGTGCGGCGGCCGCCGCTGGGTAACCCGGCAGCCGAGCGGGCATAGTCGACACAATTGCAAATCGCCCGGCCCCGCGCAGGCGTTGTCCGGCAATTCCCTGGCGGAAAAAGGCTTTCCTCTTCCTCTGAAATGCGCTAATATGTTTTCACGAAACGGCTCACGGCGGGGCCGTTTCCTTTAGGATTCCCAGCCTTCTTGTCAGAGCGCTTAGGGGTCCGATGCTTGGCGATCAACCTGCGGTGCGGACGCGACCGCGCAAGGAGACAAACACAATGAGTTCAGCGGCTCCGGCGCCACTCCCGTTGTTTCACGAAGGATCGAATTACTGGGAAGATCTCGCCCGCGAATGCAGGCGGCTTATGGACGCCATCAATACCGCAGCCGTAAATCGCGGCATGCCGGCGGACGAACTAGTGGAATGGTCTCCAGGAAATCAGATACGCCTGGTACGGCACAAATGTCCGTCGACCGAAGTCACGTTGAGCATTTCTTTCGAGCGCTGGGGCCCAACGATCCGAGGAACCGTGACCGGCCACGAAGAGGAAGATACGCGTTTTTACCCGGAAGAGTTGGAAGTTCCGCTGGCACGCGATCCGGACGATGAAGGAGTCGTCGCCGTGTTGGGTGAAGGGCGCAGCCTTTCGGCGCGTGAACTGGCCTGCTTCCTGGCGCAAAATTTTCGCCGCTGCTTTCCGGGCATGACCCTTCCCTGCACCGCCTAAAGCGTGTAGGCGTCGCAGTAGCCCCTGGTATCCGGCGCATCGCAACCGAGCATCCACAGTAACGCCCCGCCACCGCTCGTGGCTCGAGCGGATTCACGCCAGCGGGAAAACCATACATCGCGTTCTAACGGCGACCTCACACCGCGGCCATCGATTTTGAGTCCATATTCTTCCAGCACCACCGGCTTATTGGCTCGGTTTCCGGCAGCGACGTGATCTGCGATCCATTGATCGGCAAACTGGAGATTGTCACTGAGCCCCCATTGCTGGGGATAGAAATGATACGTACCAAAATCGATTTCCTCAAGCGCAAGAACAGCTTCGAAATCGACGCCATACGTTCCGTCGTAGAGATGTCCCAACCCTTTGCGATAAAAGAATCCCTCGTCACCCAGAGCGAGCAGGTGATTCCTGTCGAGTCCCTTGACGAAAGCACTCATCTCTCCTATCCAATCGAGCAGTAAATCGCGGCCGCCCGGAATTTGGCAACGCGGCTCATTGGCAAGCTCCCAGGCGAGTATGGCAGGCTCTTCCGAGTACAGGCGGCCAGTGATGCTGTTGCGGCGCGTCAGCACGCGCTCGACCCAGGTGCGATAGGCGCACCTGGCTTGGGGCGACGTGTAGAAGGTATTGACATCGCCCCCCAGGCCGAGCCAGCGGAGATACATGGGCATCCCGCCGAAATCCGGCCAATAATTCACGAGCGGCAGAATGAGGGCCAAGCCGAATTCCTCGGCACCGGCGATCAATGCGTCGAGGCGCTCCAACCCATGCGACCCGTCGTTGATTTGGATGGCACTGTCTTTGCCATATTGAAAGACGACTCGTTCCGTCGTAGGCGGCGATTCGGCGTCTAGGAATGCCCAGGCGCGAATAGTATTTGCGCCCATTTCCCTGGCCGCGTCCAGAGCAGCGCGGCGGCTCGCTTCACAACAATAAGCGAGAAAGTAGCTGTTGAAACCGACGAGCGGGAAGCGAGGATCCTTCAGATACGACGGCCCCGCAAGCCTGCGGCGTGCAGAACCAAAGTGGAGCTAAAGGTCATAAAACCGGCGATTACGAAGAGCAATCCAACCACAGCCATGTGGTTCGCAGGGCCATTCACATCCGGCAATACCAAACCCGCCCTAACGTATTGGTTAACGAGCGGAACGCCCAGCGACAAGCCGATCAATGCGAGAGTAGCGCTGATGAGCATTGCACGCGTATAGGAAAAAACACGAACCCAACGATTCGTGACTTTCTGCGAATAGTTGTACATGACTTGAACGATGCATCCCAGAAAAAAACTTTGTAAGCCCACTACCGCGAGAGTCATGCCAAACAAGGTCCAATACAAGGAAAGGGTGATGGGACCGACTTTAACGGCTCCGAACGTCTGGGGCAGCGCCAACAGCAACCCGATGACAAGCGCAATCAAACCGGGCCGCAACACAAAGAAATCCGCGTGATAAATAAACATGGCACGCAGATTGATCCAACCGGCACGCCACGGCTCGAGAAATCCGCCTCGCTTCATATGACTGGAGCGCCCTTCGCGATCTTTCAAAAACCGGACGGGTACTTCCGTCGTACGGAGGCTCAGGCAAGCCGATTTTAATACCATTTCCGAGGCGTATTCCCACGACTGGGATTCGAGCCGGATATTCTGCAGCGCGGCTTTGGTGATACCGCGCATTCCGCAATGAATATCTGAGAATTGGCTCGAATAGAGAAAATTCAGAATTGCAGTCGTCAGCGGCGTTCCGAAGTGGCGATGCAAAGGGGGCATGGCGCCTTCCTCGATATAGCCTCGAAAACGAGAACCCATAATGAATTCGAAGCCGTTTCGGAATTCACGCACGAATTCACCGATTTCGCGGAAATCATAGGTACAATCGGCATCCCCCATAAGGATGTAATTGGCGCGTATGTATGGGATCGCGTCAATGTAGGCACGCCCGAGACCGCGACGCGGCGTTTTCAACACACGCGCGCCATTTTCCAGTGCGATCTGTGGAGTCTCATCACTCGAACTGTCGATGATGAGAACCTCGCCCACGATGTTGGCTTTGCGAAACCCTTCATGGCACCATTTGATGGTGTCGGCAATGGTCAGCCGTTCGTTCATGGCCGGAATGACGATGGAAAGCTCCGGATCGGCAACGTCGGAAACGGGCGTCAAAAGAATACACTCCGGGTCTTGCGGGAGCGGACCGGAAGCGGCTAGGGAAATGGCGCTCATATCTTGTTCGGTGTTGCTATCTTCGATGGTAATAGATGAATCAGGCACAAAATCGAACGGTTCTGGTAACGGGGGCCGCCGGTTTCGTCGGAAGCCACCTGACAGACCGCCTGCTGGAACTTGGGCATAGAGTCATTGGAATCGATAACTTTTCACGCGGCACGCGAGGCAATCTATCGCGCGCTCTGTTAGATGCCGGCTTTTACCTTTTCGAGACAGACCTTTCAGACCTGAGTTCCCTACGAGAAATTCTGTCGTCTTTCGAGATTGACACCGTTTGGCACATGGTAGCCAACTCCGACATTGGGGCGGGTGTCGCCGACCCGAATGTAGACCTGAAGGACACGTTTCTGAGCACGTTCAATTTGCTGCTGGCAATGCGCGATGCACGCATCCGGAAGATTGCGTTTGCTTCGACTTCGGCAGTGTATGGAGTACATGATCAGACGCTCGAAGAGAATACTGGGCCGTTGTTTCCGATTTCAAATTATGGAGCGATGAAGCTGGCAAGCGAAGCGCTAATCAGCGCCGCAGTCGAAAGCTATCTGGAAAGGGCCTGGATTTTTCGCTTTCCGAACGTCATCGGCCCGCGCGCCACGCACGGAATTATTTTCGATCTGCTCACCAAGCTTTCCCGCAACCCGGCCGATCTTGAGGTTCTCGGGGATGGCACGCAGCAGAAGCCATACTTGCATGTGTCGGAGCTGGTCGAAGCGATGTTCTGGATTTGCGAGCATGCGGGTGACTCGTTCAACTGGTTTAATATCGGGCCGCCGGACGAAGGCACCACTGTTCGAGAAATTGCGCAAGCTGTGCAGCGGCAAGCCGCGCCTGAAACACCTATCCGTTTCACCGGCGGTAACAGGGGCTGGGTGGGGGACGTGCCGAAGTTCCGCTATTCGATCGAGAAGCTCAAACGCCTCGGCTGGTCTCCCCAACTCACGTCGAGAGATGCCGTAGAGAGAGCCGTCCAGGAAATTCACGCGGAATTTCAACAAGCCATTCCATGCAGCTCGTAGTCATTGCGGGCGGTAAGGGGACCCGGCTGCAGGAGAGGCTCGGAGATCGACCCAAGCCCATGGTGGAGGTGGACGGCAAGCCGCTCATCGAGCACCAGGTCCTGCTGGCACGTAAACACGGAATCGGCGACATTTTGATTCTCACTGGATATGGAGCCGAGTACATTGAACGCTATTTCGGCGATGGAAGCGCCTGGGGCGTCCGGATTGACTACCAGCGCGAACTGGAGCCACTCGGCACTGCCGGCGCGCTGCTCGATGCGCGGCACAAATTGGAAGATACGTTCGTTGTGATGTACGGCGACACCATGGTGAACGTGGATTTACAAAAGCTCATCGCCTCGCATTCAGCGGGCGCGAGCGCCACCCTGCTAGTGCATCCAAACGACCACCCGCAGGATTCGGATTTGGTGGAAATGAACGAGCGTAACGAGATTGTCGCGTTTCATCCATATCCACATGCGGCAGACGCAAATCTGCAGAACCTGGTGAATGCGGCCCTGTATGTATTTTCAAAGCAGGCAACCGAACTAGCGCGTAGCCCTGCCGATATAGCCAAACAACTGTTTCCAGCGCTCCTGGCGAATGGCAAAACCCTATGTGGCTACCGCAGCCGGGAATACATTAAGGACGCGGGAACTCCCGAGCGGCTCGATCGAGTGCGATCCGACTACCAATCGGGACGGGTGACCGCCGCCTCTTTCGATGCAGCTATTCCGGCAGTCTTCCTCGATCGGGACGGTACGTTAAACCGAGACCACGGGTGGTTGAATTTACCTGAAAAACTGGAACTCCTGCCGGGCGCGGCGGAAGCAGTACATGCCATCAATCGCTCTGGCCGGCTCGCTGTGCTCATCACAAACCAGCCAGTGGTGGCACGCGGCGAGTGCAGCGAAGCTGGGCTACGGCAGATCCACAATCGGCTGGAATGGTTGCTCGGGAAATCGCACGCGTATCTGGATGCGATCTATTACTGCCCACATCATCCCGACAGTGGATATCCTGGCGAGCGAGTGGACCTAAAGATCGCTTGTGCTTGCCGCAAACCGGCAACCGGTCTGCTCGAGTTGGCAAGCCGTGATCTGAATATCGACGTGAGCCGTTCTTGGATGATAGGTGACAGTACCACGGACATACAAGCAGCGAAGAGTTTTGGCATACCTTCGGTACTGGTATCGGGTGCCGTAACTATTCGCGACGCGGTGGATCAAATCTTAAGCGCATGATTACAACGCAAACGCCTCTGCGGATTAGCTTCGCAGGCGGGGGAAGTGATCTTCCGTCCTTTTATCGCCAATTCGGCGGCGCCGTAGTAAGCACGGCTATCGACAAGTTTGTTTACATTAACGTGAATCAGAAGTTCGACGATTGGATCCGGCTCAGCTATTCGCGCACCGAAGAGGTGGCGACAGTAGATGAAATTGACCACCGGATCGTGCGCGCGGCCCTGAAAAAACTACGCTTCACGGGCGGCGTCGAGATAACGTCGATCGCCGATATCCCATCGAGCGGTACGGGCCTCGGCTCATCGAGCGCATTTACGGTTGGGCTGCTGCTGGCCCTGCACGCCTACCAATCACGCTATGTCTCGGCCGGTGACTTGGCTGAAGAAAGCTGCGAAGTGGAAATCGATCTGTGCGGAGAGCGGATCGGCAAGCAGGACCAGTATGCGGCGGCGTTTGGCGGCCTCAACTTCATTCGTTTTGAGGCTGACGAGAAAGTCATCGTCGAGCCGATCTTGTGTTCCGGCAGTGAATTGGAGCAACTCGAGTCGCAGCTGATTACCTTTTACACGGGGAAAACGCGAGCCGCATCGTCCATCCTTGCGGAACAGAGTGCGCAGGCAGAATCGGACCGGACCACACAGAATTTGCTGCGTCGCATGACGAAGCTCGCTTATGATCTCCGCACGGAGCTGAATGCTGGCCATGTCGAGGCGGTAGGCACAATACTCGACGAGGGTTGGAGGCTTAAACGAGAGGTTCATCCCCGAGTCAGCGATGGGGCGATCGACGATTGGTACGCCGACGCGAAACGTGCGGGCGCTATAGGGGGCAAGCTGCTTGGAGCCGGCGGGGGTGGCTTTCTGACATTCTTTGCACCACCGGAGCGGCACGCGGCAATTGAGAAGGCCCTGGGATTGCGGCGGATCGGCGTTGCGCTAGAAAGTTCGGGAAGCCGCGTCCTGCTGTACCACCGCCCGCGATATCACGACAATCGCTGTCTCAAGACGATCACCACGGCCCCTTAGCGGCAGCGCCGTTACCGGTATCATGACAAGGCGGGCCCTTAGCTCAGCGGTTAGAGCAGTGGACTCATAATCCATATTCTAGAGTTTTGGACATGTTTGTCTGGCTTCGTAAGTCTTAGGAAAAGCAGCTCGTTTTGTAAATCATTCGCCAAGTCGATACGAACCCGTCCGAGCAAGTACTACCCACAAATTCCCCCACTTTTTTGTGGACATATCCACGACTTGGCACGGGCCAGCATCCACACGTCAGCGTTTGACACCGCGCTTCTCTTCTCAGCCCACCACGTTCGCTTACTGGACCGCCGCTACGCTGCGACCGGCCGCTTAGGTCGGAATCTACATAGGAAGATTCGTCGGTTCTTGGGATTCAAGGCCTGAAGACCGGCTTCTAGTTACACCCGAAAAGATATTTCTTGGCGCGGTGAGCCGTTTCGCTTCCGATTTTCCTATGTATGGGTGAGCGCAGTAATGCGCAAGGAGAAGTGAATGCGAAGCAGAGGCAGTGCCGCGCTCTCGGACTTAGAGCGCGAACTGGAACGAGGATGGCGAGACTACGAAACGCCCTTGTTGGGCCCGGCGCATTTTTCCTTGCCCTGGGTGGACGCACAAGTTAAGCCGATAGTGGATGCGCAAGGTAAGCAGCTAATAACTGAGTTCTATGTGGACCAGGACAAGAAAACGGCCACGATTATCGTGCCTCCGTATGTCGACACTAAGGGCAAATCTCAACCGGCGGCAACGTACAACTTCATTGAAGTCACTAAAAATGCAGGTGGTACCAAGATTCGTGGGAGAACCCAAAAAAACATGCTTTGGTGGGGCGTTACGTTCACGATTGTCGTTGAAGGCGCGAATTCTCGGGTTGAGAACTCGAGAGACCCAGAGAATCCAACCAAGGTAGCGCCGGAAAACGCTCAGAAGATGATCGATTTTGTCAAAACGTTGAATGTGCCAAGTGTCGAAGGAGAGATCGGTATGTACGAGATTGACGAAGAACTGCCGGACGAAATGGAGTTCGAGGATTCCGCGGACGACGAGGAATTCGAACTCGAGGACGACGACCGGGAAATGGACGAAGATGACTCCGAGTTGGAGTCAATGGGCGAAGCCGGCGACGAAGACGACCAGGCGATGGAGCAATACGCCCAGAATCTTTACGAAATCTCACAGCGAGAGTTTGAAAGTGAGTCCGACCTGGATCGGGAACTCGACAGCGCCATTGACCAGGTGGAAGCAGAATACTTTGTGGAACGAGTGAAGCGCCGCCGCAAGCGCGGAAAGGGCAAGGGCATTTTCGGCAACATTCTGAAGGCCGGGGCGCGCATCGTCGGCAAGGTGGCAAGTAAGCTGCCCATCGGAAGCCTGGTGAAGGCGGGGACCAGCCTGGTGCGAGGTGATCTGAAAGGCGTAGTGAAGAATCTCGGCAAGGCAGCGATCGGCACGCTCGGCACGGCTGTGCTTGGGCCTGCGGGAGGAGCATTGGCGACGTCTGCGCTTGACGCGCTTGCACCGGACAAAGAAGTCGGGCCACGCCGGCGGAGGCGCATGGCGATCCGGCGCGTGGCGCGCATCACTCGAGACGCATACCGCGAACTGGCAGACAATCTTCCGGAGCAAATGGACCATCCGTACGTCGCGCATGAGGCTGCCACACAGGCTGTACGAAAGGCAATGGTGAAGAACCGGCTGGGACCGCAAGCAGCCCGTGCGGCCGCGCACCCAAAACTGGCGGCCACGCACCCGAGACTGGCGGCGGCGCGTGTCGTCCGGCTGAACCCCGGCGAAACAGTTGTCATTAAGGCGTAGGAGAGAGAGGTGCGGGGCAGCTTATGGGGGGACCTACTTCAACGTTACTCAGTTGTGCTGGAAGAGGCCGAACTCCTGCGGTCTCTTCGCGGGCTGGTGAACCTTCCCGCAGGGTCGGATCTCTCGGAGGGGCAATGGTCGGTGCTGGAATCGCAGCTTGGGCAATTGGCGGCAAAGGTCTCAACGAAGTTGAAGGAAGGAGTGAGAAGGCATATCGCCGAGCAGCCGGGGCTGGAGAACGCTCGTTCGCTAAATGTTCTGATCGCGCGCGGCGAGCTGGCTATCTCGCGGCACGTCGGCACGTTCGACTTGCTGCTCGACATGCTGACGCAGCGACGGGTGCCCGAGCTAGGTCCGCTTCTGGCAGGTTGCGACGAAATTGCGGAGGACGCGCTTCGCAAGGATCAGCGACTTGGCGTTTTCGGCCGGCCGCTGGTGTTCCTGGACAGAGGATTCGGCGCTTCCATCATCCGGCAGGGCGTGCCGTTGCCCGCTGGAGGCCGGAACACATTGCCCTTGATCCAGATTCCGTACTCGAAGCTGGCGACCAAGCACAATCTCACTTCGATCGTGCACGAGGCCGGGCACCAGGCACTGGAAGGATTGGGACTCACGAAGCCGCTGGCCGCTGCGGTGCGGGACGAGTTATCGAGCATGGGAGCGCCGAAGTCGACAAGCCAGCTCTTTGGCCTCTGGATCAAGGAGCTCGGTCCGGACTTTTGGGGCTTCTGCAATTGCGGAGTAGCACAAGCATCGAGCGTGAAAGAAATTCTGTCGCTGACGCCGGAAATGGTTTTCGCCGTCGCGCATTCGGACCCGCATCCGCCGCCGTATCTTCGCGTCCTGTGTTCTTTCTGGTGGTGCCGCATGCAGTGGGGGCGAGGATACTGGCTCCGGCTCGAGCGGGACTGGCGACGGTTGTATCCGCTTTCACAGGCGCCGGCGGAATTCCGCGCGGTTCTCAAGAGCTGCCGGAGTTATATTCCCGCGGTAAGCAAAGTTTTGTTCCGGCGAACATTTTCAAACTTGAACGGACGGACACTGCCGGCGCTCTTCGACCTGAAGGCCATTCATCCGAGGCGCCTACAGAATATAGCCGCGAAGGCGGCCGCCAGCAGAAAGTTGAACCTGCACGCGCTTTCGCCTTGCGGACAACTCGCGCTGTTCCGGTTGATGCGGGACCAGCGCCTGGTTTCCGACGCGCTGTTGGACCGATTGATGACGCGGTGGCTAGCCGGCCTCGGGTCGCGCAGAGAGCAGTCAATTTTTAATAGGAGAGTATGCACACATGTCTGAAAAAACACGCGAAGAGTACGAGCAAGAACTTGCTACCTTGGCGCAAGTGCTAATTGCGGAACCAACGCGAAAGGTGCCCTTCGTGCCGTGCGCGGACGTCATTCTATCGCAATCGCGTCTCGATCCGGAGATTCGCCTGTTTGTCAGGGAATACTTCAGCAGAGGCCCGTACCAACTTTTTAACGCGGAAGAGCTGGAACGCATGACATGCTCGGAGGCCGGCGAAAGTTCGCCTCTCTCGACCGTGCGACCGGCCGGCACCTGTCTGCCGCCGTCTTGTATCGCGCTCGGCGGCATCAGAGGAAGCGCTCAGCACATCGTCGCGCCGACCGGGTCGATCCGTGGGCTGTTCATCGGCGACCTTGTCTGGCTCTTTTATTTCGAAAGGATGGGAATTTTTCAGATTCTGGGACGGCTACTCGATGACTACGCGTACCGCGGCACTTACCCAACGAGCAACGACACTTTGTCCGCGGTGATTATGGAGGCCATGGTGCGGCAGATGAAGATAGGTCTCGCGTCTTCAGTGCGAGACCGCGCCACCTCTTACCGCCGCTGCCTGGGCTGGACGTCGGAAGCGGGTCGTGGTCTGTCCATCGAAGGCGAAGTGAATACGGGCTTTGACAAACTCTTCCATAAGTTCATTCGAGTTGCGCTCGACTATTATGAGGCGAAGCGCCTGGCGGCGGCGATCCAGCAGACGACGACAGGCGGCACGTCGGCGGCTACGCGGATCGCGCTCAAGGAGACCCTGGTGCTGCTCCGGCGAAACATGGAGATGTTCGAGTACGGGAGAAACAACTACAACACGCTGAACGGAATTGTCTATACGATCGGGGCGTTGGATTTGGTGCGGACGTTAAAGGATCAGATCGGGATTCCAAGCACCTATGACGAAATCAGCGAGTACATCGCGACGGCCTATTCGATGCTGGTGCAAGGTGGCGGCGAGGTATCGGGATCGACGCCGAATCGGTATTTGCTTCACCTGAACTGCGCGACTTCGGGAAGGGATCTGTTACTGGACATAGAAGTGCTGGATGTCAACGACATGACGGCGGTTTCCGAATGGATCGACAACGAGATTGTCGAAGAGCGCGTGGAGAACTATCGCACGGCCTACCGAGAAATTGCGGGATCGGACCTGAAGAAAGAGGGCGCCCAAGTTCCGCAGCGAGCGGCGGCGTGAGGCCGGGGCTTCGTTTCGCCAGACCCCAATAGGCAGTGTCCTGTGCTGTCGAATTGCATTTCGTTTCCGCTCAGTGGCGGAACGACACGGGCTTTTCGCTACCAGTTGCAAAAAGCGCGCTGTTTTCGTTCCAGGAACAACAGCGCCTGGGAGAGCGGGAGCAAAATGGTCCCCGGAACCAGCGCTGCTCATCAAGAGTCTCCAACCCGGCTTTGATGTTGTCGAAATCCTGTTCGCTCTTGAGCGCGATCCGGCACCGCCGGCGGCGCCGACGTGTTCCAATCAAAAGCTTGCCGGCCACAGCTCCGTCCAGGTATCTGAGAAATGCGTTCGCCGGCATCGGAGTCAAAGGAGCACGCTATCGCACGGATGATCCAGGAATACAGTCACATCGGCGAGCATGATAACGTTATTGGCGAGGCGAAGGAAGAGGCAGAAGAAGCGCAGACTACCCGCAAATCTCCCCACAGCGGGAAATCGGCCATTTTGCTAAATCCTCGTAACCTATTACAATAGAACGAGTTGGGCCCTTAGCTCAGCGGTTAGAGCAGTGGACTCATAATCCATTGGTCGTAGGTTCAAATCCTACAGGGCCCACCACGCTAGAAAGGGCCATTTCGTTGAAATATATTGCATTGTTGTGCCTGGCGGCCGCTTCTTTGGGAGCGGCGACGGTTGATATTCTCTCCTCAAAAGATCTGAAAGAAGCGGCCAACAAACTCGCCGCGAAGAAGACGTCGTTTGCGTCGCAGGACCTGAATCAGTGGGGCAATCACTTGTCGATGCTCGCCTATCGCGCCGCTACCGGATCCTCTGAGGTTCACGAGCACGTGGCGGACATTTTCGTCATCGAAAGCGGTGAAGGAACTCTCCTGAGCGGCGGCAAGCTAACCGGCTCTCACACGGAGAAGCCGGGGGAACTGCGTGGCAAATCCATTTCAGGTGGCGATAAGCATTCGTTCGCGCCAGGCGACGTGATCCATATTCCGGCCGGCGTTCCTCATCAGGTGCTGGTGGACAAAGGCCAGCCGGTCACCTATTTCGTAGTCAAAGTAAACGCCGAGTAGATGGCGATCCCGTGGCTGCTGACCCTGCTAGGGCTCGCCGGAGTGGCGGCCGGTGTCTATCTGGGTCACGCCCGCCTTCTATCCTCGTTGCTCGCAGCGGCGGGTGGTGGGCTGCTGTTTGGACTATCACTGTTCTGGCTGATCCCGGAAGTAAGTCTCACGACGGGACGATGGTTGGCGGTGGCCCTGGCTCTGCTGGTAGCGGCCCTGATGACAGGGCTCGATGAATTGTTGCTGCATGTAGGTCATTCGCCGCGGCAAGGAATCCTGTGGCCCGTCCTCGCCGCCATGGCACTTCATAGTTTTCTGGATGGTTGGAGTGTGCGTGCGCTGGCCGCGCGGCCGCTGCCCGAAATTGCGGCACCGGTTGGGTTGGCGCTCCACAAAATACCGGAGGGGATTGCGGCAGGTTGGATTGCACGGCGCTCGACATCGTCGGGATGGAAAGCTGCGGCGGCAGGCGGAGGGGCGCAACTGGCGACAGTGGCAGGCGCCTTGATCGAGCCGAGCGCGGACCGACTAGGCGCGGCCAAGTTTGGCGATGGCTGGCCGGCAGCGGTCGTAGCTGTTATTGCGGGTTCGTTTCTTTTCCTCGGGTTCCATGCTGTCTTGCCGCACTGGAAAAAAGCTAGCGTGCTCGTGGTATTTGCTGTGACGGTGTTACTTGTGGCCGGCGCAGGGCTGGTTAGATAAAGCAGTCGATCGACGTTTCTAGTGGCGCTAGGAGGACCGGCGCTAGCCCGCATGCGTCGGCGGATGCTGTTTATGAAAATCGGTGCGGCGTTGGAACTCGCGAGCGAACGCTAAGATGCGATTTTCCGAGAACGGCCGTCCTACGATTTGCAATCCGATTGGGAAGCCATTCACAAATCCGCAGGGAATGCTGATGGCCGGAAGGCCGCATAGATTGCCGGCCTGCACGAGGCCGGATACGACGCCTTTGCGATCAGGGCGCTTCGGCGGCGTTTCATCGAATGGCTGATCGGCGCGGTCTGGAAGATTGAGTCGCGCGGGAGCGACCAATAGATCGATACTCGCAAACAGAGCTCGGAAAGCGGTTTGTATCTGCGAGCGGACACGCATTGCTTTCAGATAGTCGAGTGCCGAATAGTTCATGGACGCCTTTAGGCCGTCAATTTGATGCTGGTCTGCAAGCTGGTCGACACGGCCACTTCGTATAAATCGTTCGAAGATAGAGGCCGCTTCAGAATCGATGATGCAGGAGATCAGGGGGCCGTAAGGAAAATCGGGCAATTTCGATTCGACCATCGGCGAGCCGATCGATTTGACCACTGCCAGCGCGTTGGCAAAGGCAGGGCGCAAAGGCTCATCCGGCCATTCAGCGAAATCGATTTCGGCATAGCCCACTTTAAGCTGGCTCAAGTTCTCGTAATACTGAGGCGTATAGTAGAAGCTCTTCTGCGCCGATCCGGGATCGTCGTCGTCACCGCCGGCAATGGCGTGAAGCACGAGGCCGCAATCTTCGGCGCCGCGCGCGAGGACACCGATCTTGTCGAGCGTCCAGGAAAGTGCCATGGCGCCGTGGCGGCTTACCAGGCCGTAAGTGGGACGTAGGCCGCTAACGCCGCAGAAACAGGCTGGGGTAATGATGGACCCCGACGTCTCCGATCCGAGAGCGAAGGGCACTAGACCGGCGGCCACAGCGGCGCCGGAGCCGCTTGATGATCCGCCCGACCAATATTGCTTGTTCCAGGGATTGAGACCGGGGCCCTGCAGCGAGGCCGCGGCGGAGCTGTAGCCGCCTCCGCCGGCGAGCTCGACCATGGAGAGCTTCCCGATAAGAATCGCCTGCTTCGACGCAAGACGGCGGACGACGGTGGCGTCGTCGTCAAAAACCTGATCCGCAAACGGCTTGGCTCCCCAGGTGGTGGGGTGTTCGGCCACCGCAATCAGATCTTTGACCGCATAAGGAATCCCTTGCAAAGGACTGCGGAAGCGTTGATGCTTTAAGTCGAAATCCGCGTCTTTGGCAGCTTTGCGGCCCTGCTTTACCAGGGAATACGCGAGTGCATTGTATTCAGGTCCAAATTTTTCAAGGCGGCGGCCGAGAATCTTGGTCAGCTCGACGGATGAAATATCGCGATTGCGCAAGGCTGCGGAAAGCTCGCCAATTGTTGCGAAGGCGATGGAATTTTCGTCGAGTTTGGTCTTGGGCATGGGTACGGCGGACTTATGCCGTAAAACGAAATGCGGGTTCGACGTCCATCGGCACTTCGATTTCGGCGAGACGCTGGCTGACGTCGCGAACACCGGCATCGGGCTTTTCCGGCTTTTGCTCAGCGGGGGGAGCGGGCGGGGTTTGTGCGGCAGCCTTGGTGAGCAGGGGAGACGCACCGAGCAGAGCACCCCACTGACGGCGGGTAAGGGTCATGCGCACATTATAGAAGCCTCTAACGCGTTCCGCATCACAAGGCGTGGGGCGGCTTCGCCGGTCCAGATTTCAAACTGGCGAGCGGCTTGCTCGAGCAGCATTTCGATCCCGGGAATGGTCACACACCCCTGCTGCCTGGCGCGCTTGAGAAGAAGCGTCTCGTGCGGGTTATAGACCATGTCAAAAACGATGCCAGCGGGCAGCCTGTCGGCGAATAAACAGGCGTTGGTGTGCGGGGACATGCCGACTGGCGTCGCATGGACGAGCGCGTCGTAGCTGTTGTCAGCGGCTTCCTTAAGAGAGACCGCCTCACCCTTCACGGCACGAGCCAGCGTCTGCGCAGTTTTCATATTGCGGCCGGTTATCGTGACACGTGCGGATGCATCCGACAGCGCAATGGCGGCCGCACGCGCGGCGCCCCCATAGCCCGCAATCAGAACGGAAGAGTGAGCGAGCCGGAGGTGGCGACTCAGTGGCTTTATTACGCCTTCGGTGTCGGTATTCGTACCACGCCATTTGCCCGCTTTGCGCCAGACCGTGTTCACCGCGCCGATGCGTCGGGCCTGCGGCTCAACAAAATCGAGATGCCGAAGGATGCGCTGCTTGTGTGGGATGGTCACGCTGAAACCAGAGACTGGGTACGCGGTCGCGAATTTCATCCAGTCGGGGAAATGCGCGGGAGCGACCAGGAATGGAAGATAGACCGCGTCAAAACGGCGGGCCTGGAATGCGCGATTGTGAATCAGCGGAGACTTCGAATGCGCCACAGGGCATGCTACAACGCCGTACAGACGGCTATGCCGCGTCAGCTTTTCCGAGCGATATAGAGATCGCATCAGTTTCGCCGGGACCTGGCCCGGCGCCGTACCGCCGCTCTCGCCTGGTGCCGCGAATGTATACAGGCCGCCGAGCGAAGGCGTGAGAACACGAGTCGGCAAGCCGATTTCTGACATCGCGAAGATGACCAGCGGCGCGCGGTGATGCGCGCGTGCGAATTGAAGCAGACGCAAATTGTCCGACGGCTTGCGCGCCATGGTCACAATCTTATAGACACTCGCCGGGACACGCTCAAGGCGGCGAAGAACCGGCTCGAGGGCGGACGTGTTTTCAAAATTGTGATAGGAGATGCACAGCGGAGCTGCCTCCGCTAAGGTTGCTACGGCGGACTTCGCTGATTCGGCCGATTCGATTTCGAGATCGATCAATGCGGCGCCGGCCTCAGCCGCAGATTCTAGAATGGCGACCTGCTGTTTGACATCGCCTCTGAAGTGTCCAGAAGCTCGCTTGTGACGGCACGTAGCCAGGATGTACGCGTCCGGAAGACTTTTGCGCAGCTTGCGAATGACTTCCACACCGGCAGCGGGCTCGGGAAGATAGTCGAGCCGAAATTCGAGAAAGGTGTTCCCGTCCTTGTATTCGCGGTCGGCCGCGCGAGACAGTTGGGACGCACTAGAGAACCCCAAAGCCACGCAGATGTGTGGAAGAGTTTTTGGGAGAGATGGCATGGGTCGCGCGCTGGTTAGGATAGCAGGGCAACCCGTCAATATTGCAAGTCTCGGGATGTGAACTCGCGCGCCAGCTTGCCGTCACTCGGCTCGATTATCCTGCGCAAAATCGAATTGAGCGTTGCCGGGTCGTTGTCGAATCCACCGTGTGTTTCGCTGTGGCTGGCGCTGAAAGGATCCTTGTCCCCCCCGGATTGCGCCTTGGTGGCAATCACGAGGCTGGGAAGACGGTTGGCGGTACGCCGCTCAAACAATGATTTCAATGCAGAGTCCGCCATCACGAATTTCTCCATACCCAGGATCGGCTTCTCGCGAACACCTTCGAACGCGTTGCTCACCAGATAGAGCAGCGACTTGCCGTAAGGTCCAACACAATCGGCGAGTTCGGCAGGATCACTCAGGATGAACAGGCTTGGCACCGGACAACCACCAGGCTGAATTTTCGGAAGAATCATCGTTCGAAACAATTCGGCGCTCATGGCGGGGGCCATGAAATGAACGCTGCCAAAACGAATGTTTTGCGCCTGCATGTCGAGAAGGTGTTCGAGTGCGTACGCGAAATAAATACTTCCGGCACTGTGCGCGACCACGTGAAACTCCCACGTGGCGCGTTCGGCGGCGCTGACCCTGCTCAGAGCGTCGACGACATGCTTAATGATGATCTGCATGGCACCCGACCCGTCGAGCGACGTAGACGAGAGGCTGGCATTGCGTTTCATTTCGTTCCACATGTCGCTGCCAAGCCGAGCGGTAGTCAGTTCGAACGTGCGGTCTTTGGCTTCGACCAGATGGTCGCGCAATTTATGCATCCAATCGGCGGTTCCACCCGCGCGCTCATCGGGCTTAGTGATGGAGGTCCGAATCAGTTCCTCTAGAATCTCCGCCGCTCCGGACTCCCACATGATGTGAAGCGGGTAGATTTGGTTATCGTGCAACACGTCGCGAAAGGCTATTACACGCTTCGCCACATCGACTTCGCTATTGAGCCCCCCGTGCAGATATAGAAGCACGCGCCGCTTACGCCAGCTCTTTGTGGCCTTGGGGATGGTCTCCGTGAACAGACGGGCGACGTCCGCTTCGGAAGTCCAATAATCGCCCGATTCCGACAACTTTCCGTCATTGCCGCAATCGACCACGAATGGCCGAATATCGATCAGCGGAATGGATTCCGCGCTGCGAGTCGCTCCCGCGGTGGTGTCGGCGGCCCGGAGTGCGCGCCAAATATCCGCCCGCACCGGCACGCCAAGTTGAGCGACCCAGACATCGGTCGCGTGCAGCAGGAAATCTTCGTAAGGTAGAAGTGCAAACCCCTGGTAGCCCCAGTCGTAATCCCAGGAATTTTGGATGATGAATCCGATATCGTTGTAGCCAACCAGTGCCACCGCATGCCCATCGTCGGCATGTCCCTGGCGTTGAATCACTGGCATGTCGATATTTTTGGCTCGCCTATTGGATTCGTAGCTGAGAGGTATGGTCAAAAGGCCAGGCCGATGCGCGCGCTTGCCTGGGCGGTCCCAGCCTTTGTGGACCATGATTGTCATATAGACCGCGCCGGCCTCGCGCAACGCGGCGTGAACGTCGCGAACCTGCAGGTGCATCACACGATAGAAAGCGCCACCGGGCGATTGCCGCGCGTCGTGTGCGATTTCGTTGCTGAAGTGCTGGACGCCGTGTAAGGTCTTCGGCCACAGGTCTTCTGAGCAGGCGCCATGACGCACCCACCCGATCATGGCGCCACGGGCGGACGAACCTTCGTAGTGCTCGCCCGGCCACTCATCATACTTACGCGCCATTTCATAGAGCATGCGCGGGCTGACGAAGCGGGTAACGCCCTTCGCCGCAAGTTCGAAATTGATCGTGGCTGCGAGCGCGAAACCTGTACAGGCGCCCTCCGATCCCTGATTCAAGATTTTCGGAACGGCATCAATGTTGACGATCTGATCCGGCAGCGACAGGAGTGTTGGCTGATAGAACCAATCGCGGATGTCAACGCGGTCGGGCATCGCATCCAGTTTGTGACCCACAGCTTTGGCCGTGGACTTAGGAGCCGGCTGACGGACCGCCGTGACGGGCGATCGATGTTTCCGGTGGAGTGCCGGATTGGGCGTCCAGGGCAGCTTGGTATTCTTCGGCATTGGTATACGGTATCAATGCCGCAAGCCGGAAGATCGACTACCTTGCGGGTAGCAGGGGCGCGAGTTCGCGGCTGACTTGCGCCGCCAGGACCACGACGCCTTGCGCGTTGAAGTGGACGCCGTCTTCGACATGATATTCGCCGTGGTCCTTGATAGCCGAAAAGAGATCGTCGATCGGAATATTTCGCCGGGACATAATCGCGGCAGCAATGCGATTACGCTCGAGGATGCGGTCTGTCTTGGGGCTGATTTGCGCGACGTTGTTTTTGACGCGGACATCCGTAGTGCTGGCCCACATTAACTTGGCGCTCGGCGCCAGGCGGCGAAAGATCTCCAGGAGCCCAGGTATGGCGGCTCCATACTCCGCCTCCGTGTACCCATCCCCGTGCATGCCGTTGTTGAAGTGGATCACGTCGAAAGACTGTTCTTTGAGAATTAGCGCCACTTCGTCAAGTAGAGCGGGATCGCCGAGCGACTTGGAAGTGGCGAGCCGCCCCACATACGCCTGTCCCTTCAAATTTGCTTCCACCTGTTTCGTATAAGAGCGTGTGATGGAATCGCCGATCAGGAGAACCCGCGGGAGACTGTGGTGGTTTGTGTCGGGAAGCCAGACATCCAGCCACTCGATATTTTCGCGGACCACGGAGACGGGAAGCGCCGGCACTCCCGCAAAAGCCGAAAATTCCTCGATGACGGGTGGGGCTTGCGACGCCGTGACGCGCAAGCGAATCTTGCCCGTTACCAGCGAGCTTGTCAACGGTACGAGGCGGCACGGACCGATACTCGAGCCATCAAAGAATGTCTGCCATCCGTTGTCTTGCCAATGATCAAGTGCAAAGCCGTCGACGCGTTGACCCAGTGAGATGCGCTCACGCAGCCGGATGAGTTGAATTGGAGTGGTCTGCTTGAGCTCGAGAATCATTTCATCGTTCGTCGTCGCGGCTTGCGCTCCGGCATTCTCCCGGAACATTCCGCGCATCCGCTGCCCGAATGCAGTAAGGGAAGCCAGATCGTTTTCGTGAAGCAGACCGCGGCGGTCGGGAGGGACGTTTAGCAGCAGATGCGCACCGCGACCGACAGATTTGAAGTAAAGATCAAGCAATTCGTCAGGAGTCTTGACGAGCGAGTTTTCCCGCTGGTGCCAAAACCAGCCGGGCCGGATGGACACGTCGCACTCGGCGGGCATCCAACGCGAACCATGCCGGTGGCCCGTGGCAGCTTCGTCGCTTTTCGTATCCCCGGGCATGCCTGGGCCGCCATGCGTGCCTTCAGGGTCAAAGGTGGCCCAACAAGGATCGCCCGCGATACCCTTCTCGTTGCCCACCCAGCGAATGTCCGGCCCGGCATCGCTGAAGATCACGGCGTCCGGTTGGAGGCGCCGGATTAGTTCCCAGGTTGCCGGCCATTGATAGTAGTTCTGCTTGTCGATAATACGCTTTTCGCGAGCACCGCCGTAGTATCCATCGCCGCCGTTCGCGCCATCGTGCCAGACCTCGAAAATCGGCCCGTAGCCGGTCAGGAGTTCGGTGAGCTGCTGGCGGTAGATATGGATGTATTCGAGTTGGCCGTAATGTGGATTGTTGCGGTCCCACGGCGAGACGTAAACGCCGAATTGCAATCCTCGACGGCGCGCTGCTGCCGATATCTCCCGCACCACGTCGCCCCTGCCGCCGCGCCAGGGGCTATTCCTGACACAGTGTTCGGTGGTTTTGGTGGGCCAAAGACAAAAGCCGTCATGATGTTTGCAAGTCAATATCACCGCTTGAAAGCCGCCCGCGTGGAGACCGTCTATGATGGCGTCGGCGTCGAAGGCGGTCGGATTGAAGATCGCTGGATCCTCGTCGCCCAGTCCCCATTCGCGGTCCGTGAAGGTATTCACGGTGAAATGGAGGAAGGCTGCAAGCTCCCATTGATGCCAGCGAAGCTGGCGCGGCGACGGAACCGCACCATAGGGCACAGGAGCGGCCAACGGCGCCGCCGCGGCCAAGGGAGTCTTTAACAATGTGCGACGGGTCATTCTTTTAGGTGGGAGTACGTAGATTTGCTGCCGATAAGGGCGGTGTGCGCATTAGCCGGGCAGAGCCAAGGAAAGTCATTATGGCACGCGCGGAAGCACAGTGGGAGGACGCCACTGGGGCTTCGCGCGTAGCGCTAGCCATGCTCGAGGACATATCACGTGGCGGGGCTGGCATTCGCCTCCGCCAGCCAATCAGTGTGGGCTCAAAACTAAAAATTAAGTGGCACAAGGAACAGTTCTCGGGCACAGTCCGCCATTGCCATCGCGAGGGTATGGAGTATGTCTTGGGCGTTCAACGGGATACTCCGGCAGATGAGGCGGCGGCATTGGACACTTCGCAGCCGGAGAGTAAGGCGAGCTAGCGTTGAGCGTTGGTTGGTGCAGTGGCGGCGGAAACACCTAAACTGCGAAGCTGCTGCAAAGCCTTACGGGCCTGCTCGGTATGGGGGTAATTCGCGTTCAGGATGCGAAACTCCTGCACGGCTTTGCTGCGTTGGTTCGATTTGAGCAAGGCCAATCCCTTCATCAAGTGTGCGTCCGCGGTTTTCGGGTTTTCCGGGTAATGCTCGAGAACCAGATCGAAATTCTTCACTGCATTGGTGTAATCGCCGCGATTATAATCGATTTCCCCTAGATAATATTGCGCCCGGGGAGCTAATTCGGTGTTCGGGAAATACGTCAGATATTGCTGAAACTCATTACGTGCGAGATCAGTTTTGCCCGTCTGTAGGTCGCGTACGGCGTCTGTGTAGCTGCGATCGGCACTAAGTCCGGCAGGTGGCGGAGTAGCCCCAGGAGTCAATCCCGCCTGTGGCTGGCCACCAGGTCCGGTCGTAACTCCAGGCGCCGGAGGCGGACTCTGGATGATCTGCAATTGATTCTTCAGATCGGTCAGTTTGGCGTCCATTCGCTCGAGGCGGCCGCTCAGATCGGCGAGCGCGTCCTTTAAGGAGCGCACGTCATCACCCATCGAATCGACTCGTCCACCCAATCCCGCAACCGGCGCGAGGGACTTAGCCACGCCATTGCTGACGGCGTCCTGCATCGTAGCAACCTGGTCCGCGGTCCGGCGCGTGTCGTTCTGCATGGCGCTGAGCCGCCCGTCGAGGGCGCTCAGTTTCGAATCGACGTCGTTCTGCAGAGCGTTGATCTTCTCTTCCAGATCCCGCTGTAGTTGCACGATATCTTTATTGACAGCAAACGAGAAACTCGAGCAGGTGAGCAGGAGCGAGACGAGACGGAGAGATTTCATTTGTGCGAACTCCTCAAAATGGGGGACGGCTAAGAGCCGCCCCCGTTTCACAACCAATTATGGCGTGTTACTGCGTAGCCGCGAAGTGCGCCCGGCGGTTGCGTGCGTAACAGTCTTCGCTTGCATCCGTGCAGATCGGTCGCTCCTTACCAAAGCTGACTGTTTTCAACTTTTCACCCGGGACGCCGAGGGCGATCAAGGCATCTTTGGTAGCAGCCGCACGGCGGTCACCGAGGGCCAGGTTGTACTCGGCCGAACCACGCTCATCGCAATGCCCTTCGATCGTGACAATGAAGTTAGCATCCATCTGGAAGATGGTTTTGAGCGCACTCGCATCACCCTGCAAAATAGACTGATCGCTGGAACGAATATCACTTTTGTCGTAATCGAAGTGAATATCCTGCACCTGCCGCGCCAGGATCTGCTGCACGCTCTCAGCGGGAGCGGTCTGCACGGGCTGTGGTGGTGGCGGTGTACTGACCGTGACGGTGGCATCCCCTTCCGAGGTCCCGCCGGCCCCGGTGGCGGTGAGGTGATAGGTAGTCGTCGCGGTCGGATAGACGCCACGGCGGCCATCCGGACTTACTTGTCCAATCTGATTATCGATCTGAACATTGGTAGCATCGCTCACCGACCAACGCAGCGAGGATGGCTGGCCTGCGGTAACCACCGTTGGCTCAGCCGTAAAGTAATTAATAACTGGTTTGGCAGCGACAGGTGGCGCGGGTGCCGGCGGCGGTGGTGGTGGGGGCGGCGGAGCCTTCTTATGGCACGCTGCCAGTCCCAACAGAAGCGCGGCGGATAGCGCTAGCGATGCTTTCCGTTTCATCATGATAGTTTGTGTGTCCCTCCCTGAAACATCTCTAGTATTCCACGTTTATTTTTCTGCATTTACCCAAAACGGCTTCTCATTACTGCCACTTTGTGTGAGAGGGTGCTTGCCGGTGCCGTCCGCATTCATGACCCAGATTTGAGACTGGCGGCCGCGTTTGGAGGCGTACACAATCTCCGAACCGTCAGGCGCCCAAGTGGGGTTCTCATTGCGCCCCTCATTGGTGGTGAGTTGGACCGTCTGCTGCGAAACGACGTCCATAACAAATATGTTGTAGTTGCCCGGTTCGAATCCCTTGGTCCAGGCAAAGGCAATGTGGGCCCCGTCCGGGCTCCACGATGGATTAGTAGCCTCGCCAGTGCCCGCCGACAGCCGCTGCACGTCGGCGCCTTCAATATTCATGCGATAGATCTGGGGCAAACCGGAGCGCCCGGAGACATCCACCAAATCATTACCGGTCTGAGGATTGATCTTGGCTTCGACTTCAATGGCGCCGGAATGCGTAAGGGGCCGCAAGCCGCTGCCATCGACGTTAGCCATGTGGAGCTGAGCGGGGCCGCCGCCCGCGGTAGACGAGAAGATGATTCGTTTCGAATCGGGGGTGAATGTGACGAAAGCGTTCATTGACGCGCGTTGATTGTAAAAGGGGAGCTTGCGAAGTGTATCCAGGGAGAACATTTGAATGGCGGGATAGCCGCCCGCGTATGTAGTGAACGCAACCAGACGGCCGTCGGGAGAGGCGGATGGGAAAGTGGAAATAGATCCGTATTTCGTGATCTGGCGTTGGTCTGTGCCATCCCAATTCATCACCCAGATCTCTTTCGAGCCGCTCCGATCGGATACGAATACGATGCGTGTACCGACTAGGCTCTTGCCCCCGAATTGCGAAAGAATGTCGGCCGCGTACCGATGACCGGCATCGATGGCTCCGTTCTCGTCCAGTGATCCGGTATATCGTTTGCCGAAGATTTGCGCTTGTTGCAAACCGGGCATATTCGCGGCGGTCGTGTAGAACCATCCCGAGATGACCAAGAGATTGGTCTGCTCCGCGCCGTAGCCGATTCCAAGATAGTTGGCCGAGGTCGGGGGCAAGCTCCAGTCCGTGAGCCGATTGCCCTGCGGGTTGACGGGCCGGGCACTGGGCGGAGCCACACCCGCAATCAGATCGCTCGGCTGCTGCGGAATCTGCACCGGATAGCGCGTCTTGGCTACGTAATTAATTAGCGGCGAATTTTCGAGATCGGCCTGGACGGTGCGATTGAACGTAGCGATAAATGGCGCGGCGGCGCCCGACGCCCGAAAGTCAGGTACGGCAACGAGCGGTTTGCCTGGATTTTTATCAATGGTTCCGACAACCTGCTGGCGGGCCGGCAACCAGCACGTTCCGGCAAAAAGAAGAAGTACGGCGGTAAATATTCGCATCAGCGTAAATTAAATGTGAATTGAGCGGAGATAGAATTCTCCGTAATTTGTGGCGGAAGCGGAGGGAGGCGGCTCGAATCGTACACCGCGCGGAGGGCGGTGTTATCGATCGCTGGATTGCCGCTTGATTGCACGATCCTAGGATCGCTTACGGTTCCGTCCCGCGCGATAGTGAAATTCACTATGGCAGGGGAGCCCTGCGAGCGCGCATCCAGCCCGTTTGTGCGCCAATTCTGCGCAATACGCTGGCGAACCAGTTCCGCATACCATCCCAAGCGGCTTCCGAGAGGCGAGTTCGGACCAATGCCGACTTGGCCGCCGCCCGACGGCATGCTATAGAGCGGATTGGAAACCGCCTGCTGGGACCGGGTATAAATCTGATTGGGAGGTGTCGGCTCGGTGTATTGTTGCTTGCGTTTGGGCCGCTCCGATTTGAGCTTTAGTTTGTCCGGTATCTCGAATGCATCGCGAAGCGGGGGCATAACGAGCTTCTGCTCGTCGTCCTGCTTGTCGGGAGCCGCGGGGACCGCGGACTGGGTATCGTGAGCAACCGGATTCGGGGGCGTGTCGCGTTGCGGAACCGGAATCGTGTGGACAGGAGACACCGCATAGGCTGGACCGCCGGCAGGATTTACATCGCCCAACGTTTCGTGTGCGCGTTTGGCCCAGAACCACCCGACGAACAAGAGCGCAACCACGCTGACGTGAAACACAAGCGAGCCGAGAAATGGGCCGGCTAAAGGGTCGCGGTCGTCGAGTATGTCGAGCGGCTCAGCCATGTTCAGCGGCGCCGGCGCGCGGCGGCATCCGTGGGAGCGGTCACCATTTTCACTTCGAACTTCGCTTCACCCAACTCGGCAATCACTTGCGCAATGGCGTCCCAGGGCGTTTCCTTATCGGCGCGCACGTAGACAGCGGTGGCATTGTGAAAGCGCTCATGCACACCCTGCGCCAGTAAGTGAATATTGGTGGGCTTTTCGTTAAGAAACGATTCACCACTCTTGGAAATACTGACCACGGGCAGATCTTGCGCGGTATTTTGCACGCGGCGAACCTCGGGTACGCGAATGTCGAGGCCGAACTCCATGACGTTCGCGGTGATCATGAAGATAATGAGCAGCACGAGCACGACATCGACCAACGGTACGACGTTGATTTCTGAAACAGCGTGCGGCGCGCCAAAGCGGCGTCCCGGCCGTCTTCCCTCTCCGTTATTGAATGAGAAAGCCATACAAATTCAGAGAGAGGCCTTATCCGCCAAAATCACGCTCGGCGAAATTTTGAAATTCGATCGCGAAATCCTCCATGCGGGTACCTAACTCCTTAATACGTGTACCGAAGACGTTGTAAAAAATCGCTGCGGGAATAGCCGCGGCAAGACCCACGGCAGTGGTTATGAGCGCTTCTGAAATACCCGGCGCGACCGCACGCAGGCTGGCGCTGCCGGCATTTCCCAAACCTTCAAACGCGTCGATGATGCCCCAAACAGTGCCGAACAGGCCGATAAACGGAGAGACGGAGGCGACCGTGGCAAGCCAGCTCATGTTCATCTCGAGTTTGGTGACTTCCTCGCTGATGCCGAGTTGCAGGCTCCGCTCGACGGCAAGCTTGTTCACCATCGCGCCACGTTGTTTGACCTGGCGCTCGATCTCCCCGTAACCAAAGTCGAATACAGCAACCAAGGGAGCCAAACCGAACTGCTCGCTCGCCACCGCGACTGCCTGCAGGTTGGCCGCTTTGCGGAACGCGCGAAGAAAACTCCGGTTGGAGCGCCGTGCCCGGCTAAAAACGCTGCTTTTCGAAAAGACGATCGTCCAGGAGATGAGGGAGAAGAGGACCAGAATAACGATGATGGCTAGCGGAACCGGGCGAAGGTTTTGGATGATGTCCCACAGAGTAAGATCCGCGGGGATCAGCATAAGATGCAATATCAGTGTCCTTTCGTAACCTCGCTTTTATTATAGGGAGCGGACTATGCTCGTCGAGCTGATTGTCGAGAATTACGCGGTAGTGGAGCAGGCCCGCATACGTTTTCAGGCCGGGCTGAACATTCTCACTGGCGAGACAGGCAGTGGGAAATCGATCGTAGTCGATTCGTTCGGGCTCCTCTTGGGGGGTCGCGCTTCCGCCGAGATGGTGCGCAGCGGCCAAACCAGAGCGCGAGTATCCGGAATTTTTTCGCCGTCCGGGAATCCGGAATTGGGCACCCTGCTCGGCAACGCCGGCATTGAGATGGACGGCGAGGAGTTGATCGTGGAGCGCGAAATCGGGGTTAATGGGAAGTCGCGTGCCTTTGTGGGAAACCGTCCGGTGACCACAGCGTTCTTGCGGCAACTGGCTCCAATGCTCGGCGATATTCACGGACAGAATGAGCAGCAGCTTCTGTTTACGGGCCCGGCACAACGGCAACTTCTGGATGAGTATGCAGATGCATTGGCTCTGCGTGCGCAAGTGGCGGATGCGTTCGCAGAACAGCGGCGATTGGAAGAAAAACTCGAGGAGTTGAGCAAGAACGAGCAAGAGCGGCTGCGGCTTCTCGATCTCTGGACCTTTCAACGCAAAGAAATCGATGGCGTGCAGCCGCGGGCCCGGGAAGACGAGGAACTGGAAGCCGACCGCAAAATATTGCAGAATATGACGCGGCTCGAAGAAAATTCAACTGCGGCCTATGCCCTCCTCTATGATTCTCCGGAAAGTGCCACCACGCAGCTCAGGCACGCGCTGAAAAGGCTGGACGAACTGACGCGGATCGATCCGAGCCTGGACGAAACAACCTCGGCATTGAAGCAAGCCGCCCTGCAGGTAGATGAAGTCGCGTATGCGGTTCGAGACTACCTCGGCAAACTGGAGAGCGACACGGGCCGCCTGGAAGATATCGAAAACCGATTGGCAGCGCTCGATCGCCTGAAGAGAAAATATGGCGAGTCGATCGAGCAGATTCTGGCGTTCCGTGACGATGTCGCAAAACGGATCGACGAGGTCGAAAACTCAGGCGAAACCCGCGCGGCGGTCGAAAAACAACGCGATGCTGTCGCCAAACAGTATGAAGGCTTGGCTCGCGAACTGAGTGGGAAACGCACCGCCGCAGCGGCGCGTTTGAGTCAGAAGGTGGAGCGCGAACTAAAAAGCCTCATGATGGACCGAACGCAATTCCAGATCGTTGTCACCGCCGGGCAGAAAACGGCAGTCGGCGCGGATGAAATCGTCTTTCTGGTATCGCCCAATCGGGGCGAAGATCCGAAGCCGCTCGAGAAGATCGCATCGGGTGGCGAATTATCGCGCATCGCACTGGCGTTGAAGACTGCGGCCGGGGAGTCCGGCAAGGCCGGTCAAGTCTCAACTCTGGTATTCGATGAAGTTGACGCCGGTGTCGGTGGAGCAGCGGCGGCGGCGGTTGGCAGACGATTGAAGACGCTCTCCCGGAACAATCAGGTAATTTGCGTCACTCATCTGGCGCAGATCGCCGGATTTGCGGATCACCATTTTTCCGTCGCAAAACGCGAGAAGAAGGGCCGCGTCGCGACCGAGGTGGAAGAGTTGAGCGGCGATGATCGGGCGCACGAAATTGGCAGGATGTTGTCGGGCGAGCGGATTACGACGGAGGCATTGAAACAAGCCGAGCAATTGATACGGGCCGGGACTAGGGAAAGCTGACCTGTAATAGCTTGAAATGGACCCGACGGACATCGCACTTAAAACTCAACTCGGCGGACACAGCCCTTGCATTCCGAGATGCCGTCTTTACAAGGCCTACGTGCGGTTTGCCAACGATCCAAAACCTGAGCTGACGCAACGACGTTTAGCAGTAGTAATCGGGATGAGCACTCGGCTCTTGAGTACAGCAGTAGGAGAGTTCCGGCCCGGCGCTGATGTATGCTCTCTCATACAGTGAGCCGGACCGCCAATGCCCATGGTTGTGTCTAGGCTTGTTGGCCGATTTCGTTGCCAGAGTGAGATTATGGCTCTCAAAATATTACCGAGATTGTTTATTGGCTCATCGAGCGAAAGCCTTCCGATTGTTGAGATCCTAGCCGGCGAATTGAAGGACGTCGCCGACGTAGTTCCTTGGACTGATCCCCGAACGTTCCCACCAACAGAATTCTTTGCAACTAGCTTGCCGCGGGCAGCTTCGACATTCGATTTCGGTGTGTTTCTGTTCGAGCCCGATGACGTTGTGCAGAGTCGAGAGAGAACCACTTCGGTACCACGAAGACAATGTCGTATTTGAATTGGGGCTATTTGTAGGTCATCTGGGCTTGAAACGCGCGTTCCCAATGGCACCGAGAGGGCTGCGTCAAGATATTGTCCGACTTGGCCGGCTTCCAGCCGATTGTATATGAGGAACCCGAGAATGCCGCAGAACTTAAGCGGCTGCTTCTACAAGAGCAGAACAGAATAACGAGGCAAGCGCAGGTGGCTAACCTAAAAACCCTTCTTGCGACCGCGCTCGCCGGGCCCATTCGGCAAATTCGTGACATCGTCGAACGTCGAGGGCACAATAACATGGGCGTTGTGTCTGCGGAAGCCTGGAATGTTTCGGACTTGGGATCACGATTGCGCCGCATCCTGAACGAGAGCTCCGCGGCCAATCCCCACGCATTCGTCCGCCACTGGGCGTTAGACATGGCCGAGTTCTGGAAGACGTTAGTCAATGACATTCTGCATGAACGCAGCAGATTGCGCAATCTCGATCGGCGTTGTTTAATGATCGACCGGATTCGGCGGCGATTAGGGACGTCACGAGCTCTTCAGTAGACGCCGCAATCGCAGCCCGGCAGATTGAAAATAATGGGTCATTCCTCCATCAGAATGCAGCCATGCTACACGATCGTGGCATCCGTTTCCAATGCAGGCTTTATCAGGACCCGCCGATGATGCACGGTTTTCTGGTCAACGGGGTGGCGCTGCTTTGGAGCATGTGCAATATCGACAACGGGAAATTGGACGGCGATAACACTCCATATTGGCGATTTGAGGCCGCTCGGGACGCGTTGCTGTCGTGCCATCCAGCCAATTCGTTTCGCAAATTGGTTCGATCACTGTTGGAAGCATCGTTCTCGCAACCCCTGGCCTTCCGATCAAGCTCCGTGGCCTGCTGGCGCACTTGGAGAAGCTGCTAGTTGGGCGTTTAGTGCGGATGACGCTTAGTCAACATAGTGAAATTTGTCGCATCATAATTTGATCAGACCGCCGCCGCGGACCGTAACGGCGTTATCGGGACCTATTTGTATCGAGCATTTCTCCAACTAGCGCGTTATGGGCAAAGTGGCACCCAAGATAGAAAACCCTTGGCCACTAGGCCGATCTATTGGGATAAATGTGGTGCGTTGGCAAGTGCGCGTCCGTTTTCCGACCACGGCGACGAAATGGATTCATTGGGTGGCGAGATATGACGTGGCAAACCCCAAAATCCATTGCGACAAACCGGTAGAACGATCGATAACCTCGGGCGGGAGGTGCGAGAAGGCAACGTGTTGAGTAGAGGCATTCTGGTTTTAGTGCGCGGCCCACATCGCCACTTTGTCGAATAAATGTGTAACTCTGGCCGGGCGCCGCAGTATTAGTTTCATGGGCGCAATTCTCGTCGACCTAATGTTTGCTTTACGGACGCTGCGGCGTAGTCCCTTGTTTACCCTAATCGCGGTCCTCTCACTCGCGCTGGGCATCGGCGCGAATACAGCGATTTTCTCGCTGATAGATCAGCTATTACTTCAGCTGCTGCCGGTAAAGGATCCTGAATCGCTAGTGATGCTCTCCCAGGGAGGCCCCAATATGGGCGGCAGCGACGGCGAGCGCGCGAATTCCTATCCGATCTACCAGGACTACCAGCGGCGCGCCAAGGCGTTCTCGGAGGTATTCTGCCAGAAAATGGCCGACGTCGCCATCACGTTCGACGGTCAGTCAGAGCTGGTCTCAGCGGAAATGGTGTCGGGGAATTACTTCAGTGCGCTGGGAGTAAAGCCAGCTAGGGGACGCCTCTTCAATTCCAAGGAAGACGACCAAGTTTACAAGGGCCATCCTGTCGTTGTGCTGAGCTACGACTACTGGATGACACGCTTTGGCGGCGGCAAGAGCGTAGTCGGCGAGAAGGTTCTCGTCAATAACTATCCCATGACGATTGTCGGCGTCTCGGCGCCGGGATTCAGCGGAGTGGATCCAGCGCGTTCGCCAAAAATTCGCGTGCCGATCCAAATGCTGCCCGTCGTAAATCCCGGGTGGGACACGACCATGAATTACCGGCGTCTGCAATGGGTCCGGGTGTTTGCGTGGCTCAAGCCCGGTTATACAAAGGAGTCGGCGCAGGTATCCCTTCAGGTGCTGTTTGCTCAGATTCGGCGGTACGAGGCAACGCTTCCTGAAGCTAGGAGCTGGTCGACTTATGATCGGGAGCGCTTCCTCAACGCAAAGGTGCGTGTCGAGAAGGCGGCAACCGGCTACTCCCAGCTTCGCAACAGCTTCTCGAAGGCGCTGGTTGTGCTGATGTGCATGGTGGGGCTAGTGCTGCTGATCGCCTGCGCAAACGTGACAAGCCTGTTGATCGCGCGAGCGGCTGCCCGACAGAAGGAAATCGCGGTCCGGCTATCTGTCGGCGCCTCGCAAAGCCAACTGGTTCGCCAGTTACTTGTTGAGAGTCTTGTTCTCGCCTCGGGGGGCGGCACTTTGGGAATTCTGTTCGCGGTATGGACGACGAAGGGCCTATTGAGTCTGGTCCCCGTCGGCAATGCCTCGTTGATGCTGAGCGCGGATCCGAATTGGCGGATTCTGCTGTTCAACATCGGCCTCTCGCTGCTCACGGGGTTGATCTTTGGACTGATACCGGCGCTCAAGTCCACGCGACCGGATCTTTGGAGCACTTTAAAGAACACCGCCGGATCCAGCACGGGCGCCGGCGGTTCTGTGCGGCTCCGCAAGTGCCTGGTGACGGCGCAAGTTGCACTCAGTTTTCTGTTGCTGTTCGGAGCGGGCCTATTTGTTCGCAGCCTGCAGAACTTAAAGGATCGAGACTCAGGCTACAAGAACATAGAGAACCTGATATCGTTTCAGCTCAATCCAACGCTCAACGGATACACGCTACCCCGGATGAAGCAGTTCTATTTGGAGCTGCTCGAGAATCTTCGTGCACAGCCCGGAGTAGAGTCCGTTGGATACGCCCGTGCGGCGGTGCTGGCTGACGGCGCCTGGGGCGACGGCGTGCTTGTGGAAGGGCACCTTGCCAAAGATAGCGAGGACACGCACGCGCAAGTGAATTTCGTTTCTCCTGGCTTTTTCCCAACGATGGGAGTTAGGTTCTTGGCAGGTCGAGACTTTGATGGGCGTGATATGGGAGAAACAAGACGTGTCTGCATCGTCAATGGGAGATTCGCCGAGCGCTACTTTCCCGGACAGAGCGCGATCGGCCGACGTGTGGGATTTGTCATCATGCACCCGAAAGCTGACATCGAGATCATCGGCGTCGTCGAAAACATCATCTATTCAGGACCGCGCGAAGGCGAGCGACGACAGGTGTTTGTCGCCGAGCCTCAGGAGAGCCGCCTGAACGGGGAAACTTTCTACGTCCGAACCAATCTGGACTCAAAACAAATGTTCGGCGCAATCAACAAAGCCGTGAAGAAACTGGACCCTCGGTTGGCAATGTACCAGATGCGGACGTTGGCGTCGCAGCTCGATCAGACGTTGCTTACGGAACGGCTGATCGCGATGATGTCAGCGGCCTTCGGCGCTCTAGCGACTCTTTTGGCGTCTATCGGACTCTATGGCGTGATGGCGTTCGTCGTCGCTCGACGGACAAGAGAGATTGGGGTGCGGGTGGCGCTCGGGGCAACGCGGGGCTCGCTGGTTTGGCTGGTAATGCGGGAAGTCCTCCTCCTCCTCGGTGCGGGCCTCGCCGTAGGAATCCCAGCGGCACTCGCGCTTGGCCGCTTCATTTCGGCGCAGCTTTACGGCGTCAAGGCGAACGATTCTTGGGTCGCCGGCATTGCGGTGATTCTGTTGTCTCTTATAGCTGCGACAGCCGGGCTGGTTCCGGCTCGGCGGGCCAGCCGCATCAACGCGCTTGTCGCCCTGCATTACGAATGATCTCGTCCTGAGACGCACATTGTGCCGGACAACCGTTCGTCGAGGAGCTATGGCGGTGCTCGGCGTGTCTTTCGAAGATTGCTGTCCGTAGTTACCGGCGTGAGGACAGCCGCTGAAGTCGACTGTGAGCCAGCCTCACTTCAAAACAGCTGTTGACTCCCGTCTTCGCCGTACGGAACCCCTCAATAATAGATCGCGCGTAGGGGCTTAGTGTTTACCGACCCGATTACATGTCCGTATAGTCGGCGTTGCTGAGATTGAACCGCAACGCGTTAACCGTCAAAGTGATTGATCAAGCTCTACACTGGCCGACTTTGCGAGTATCCCGCGCTCACTATTCCTTCGCCCGCACGTGTCCGAGATGATGGATAGGATTAATAAGAGATTGGAAGACGTGAAACAATCAGTTACGGCCGCAGACGAGCTCCGAGGAATGCGGACAACCTACAGTGTTTTCAATCAGCGTTCATCCGCGTTCATTGGGGCCTAATTCCTTCACGACTTCCTGCGTGCGAAGATCCAGTCGCGAGAAGACGGAGATCATTTACAGGAAATTTGCGCGTCGTCGGCAAGCTCTTTTCGGGCGTTGCGCCAATTTCATTTATGGATCTGCTTGAGCAATTTCAGGGCAGAATTGAGGCGACAACGTATGAACAGGCACGGCACTATCCATTTCCTAAGAGCTTTGCGGCACCCGCTGGAGAGACTAAGATATGCGAAAAGGGTTTACGAGAAAACCGCAAGGTGACGAACCCGCGACGCAAAGCAAGAACTACATAACGCCGAGCGGCCTGCAGCGCCTCAAAGATGAGCACCGGTTTCTGGTCACCAGGGAACGCCCGGCCGTGACGGAGGTGGTGGCGTGGGCTGCGAGCAACGGCGATCGCAGTGAAAACGCCGACTATCAGTACGGCAAGCGGCGGCTGCGCCAGATTGATGGGCGGATTCGCTTTCTCACGAAGCGAATCGAATCCGCGGAAGTAATTGATCCGGAAACTCCGCGAGCGGGGCAGGCGGCGACGAGGGCATTCTTTGGGGCGACTGTGCGCTATGCCAATGCTGCGGGAACGGAGCGAGTGGTGAGCATCGTAGGCACCGACGAGGTCGATCTCAACCGCAAGCACATCAGTTGGGCGTCGCCTCTGGGGCGCGCGTTGATGAAGTCGGTAGCGGGCGATCGTGTAATTCTCCATGCGCCGGGTGGTACAGAACACCTGACCGTGCTGGAAGTGTGTTACGAGCGCATTTCGGTGGAACCGTTCCGTGAACCACCGGGAGCCGAGGCCTCGGCAAAGGGACTCCCTCGCTGACGCCAATCCACCTGACGAAGGCGAGCGAAGCGGCTGAACATTCCGGGCTCCGAGTAAGGACGAATTGTGAGCCGGCGAGGGCTATTCGTTCCGCTATTGTTCGACCCCAGTCAGGATTGATCGCGTGTGACGGCTTGCTATCGAGTGATAGCGTCCCTACTGCTGCGCTGCTAATCAGGGCTGCGTCTGAGGATAGTAAAACGCGTGCACTCCCTTGATCTCGCCATCGACAATGTGGATCCTGTCGAAAACGTGATCTACACCGTTCACCGTTTCCATATCGAAGACAGTCGCCACATAATCTCCCTCTACGATATGCTGCTTCACCTGAATGCCCTTAACCGCCGGCATGATGCTCGCTAAGAATCCAGTTATCGTTTGCCGACCCGTCAACTTTGGCATTCGGGGACCCTCAAAGGTGACGTCTTCGGCGAGGCGCACTTGGGACACATTCTTGTTTACAAAGCAATCCAAGTAGGTCTCCACCACTGCTACCTTCTGTTCTCGGGACATAGCCATGTTTGCTTGTTCATAATCGCATCTCTACCCGGAAAGCGAGTCGCGATCTCAGCACATTGCTCCGTCTTGCCCCCGGCGCCGGCTAGATCGTCTGTGACGGGTCAGTGTTTAGGATCCACTCTGACGGTTTGTCGGCATTGCGCTGATTGAATGTGCGCGCCGCACGTGGCGGCATGCGCGTTTTACGTCAAAGTGGAATTCGCGAAGCGCGCTGGCCAATTGGTCGCCGTCGAAAAGCCGACTTTGCCGATACTCATCATCGCCCAAAAACTCCTAACTCTTCAAAGGGGAGCGCACCAGCCACATTTACGCCGAAGCGACTAACAATACGAGGCACTGGGCAAGCAGGGAGACAACGAGCAGCGGAACACGCACCATTACCGATCTATCCCACGACGCCTGTAGCTCTCGACCATTGTTCAGTCTTTCACCGGTTTTTGCCGCTTCGGTTTGAAGCCGATTGATTGGTTTTGACAAGCGGTTATAGATAATGACGAACAGAATCAGCATTAAGAGCGATGCGAGATAGAACCAGCGCCCACTCCTGCTTAACACGACCAACAAGAAGTTGGACAAGATCGCCGAGACGCCCCAGATCGGCATCCGTGCGTCGGCGAACATGTGGAAGAAACCCATGATTTCGGTTCCGGCAGATGGTGCAGCCAATCTGAGAGCGGGACGGCCAATAGTCAAAAAGAACATGTCCGTGCCACACACCACCGCTGTGCTTAGAATGCCAACTAGAGACACCAGCCACATCCAATGATTCATTGTTCCTCCCACTTTCTAACCGTTTCTCTCAGATGGCATGGATCAACAAGAGGCCGACGACAAGCATCACCGTGCAGGTGACGCCATGAATGGAGAACGCTCGCGACTTCGACCCGCCCGACCCCAGAACGATTGACATGTCGCCAAGAGGGATGATGGCTTCAACGAGTAGAGCTATGCCTACTAACCGACTGTCCGCGGCCAGCATCATGGTCAGCACGACCAATCCAGATGCGACGTCTCGAATTCCTTTAGGACGTAGCCAGGCACGAGTGTCAGCATCGGATGCAGGCGGCTTAAGACCAAATGATCCTGAGACTCGTTCAGGAGATACAAGGTAGAAACAACCGATAACAATGATCCCCACGGCGATGAAGACCGCCAGGATGAGCGGAATAGCATTATGCACAAAACATTTCATTTCTAGAAAATCTAGCATCGCTAGATATGATGCCGGGCTTTCTGAAAAGATTCACAGTCGGATAGGAAAATCCTAGCGGCGCTATACTTTCTATCAATGCAAACGGAGCTGGCAGCTAACCGAATCGCGGAACGAAAACTACGTGACAAGCAGGCCCGCCGGGCACAGATCATCAGTGCCGCACGACGAATCGCGGGGGTTGAAGGGTGGTCCAACGTAACCGTTAGGCGGCTATCCGACGAAATTTCATATAGCCAGCCCGTCTTATACGCCCATTTTGGAAGCCGCGAAGGGATTCTCGCCGCGGTTGCTATCGAGGGCTTCCAGGAGATCGGCCTGGCTTTGGAGAAGGCACGGAAACGGGTGAAGCGTGGAAATCCGGTCGAATCGGTCGCGGCCGCATATTTGGAGTTCGCCGCATCTTCACCCACACTGTATGAAGTGATGTTTTCGCTCAGCCTGAGCGTACCATTCGATGACACGGCTACTCCTCAGGAACTGCGATTCGCGTTTTCCCAACTCCTGGAGTTGTTTCAGGGGCAGGGCCCGAAGTCAGAGATTCTATCGGAACTGTTTTGGGCGAGCCTCCATGGTATCGCCGAGCTAACAAGGACCAAGCGATTTCCGCACAGCCGTCAAAAAGAGCGCGTGAGGGCGCTCGTCGAGCTCTTCACTTTCCAAGATGAAACAGCACAGGTGGTGAAGGCGCGATGACTGTAATAGGCGCGCTCTCGTCTGTGCGCGCCGAGGCGAGATGAGTCCCCATAAACGATAGCTTCCTATCGGAAGTGCGAGACGGAGGAAGCCGGGGCGCAGCAAGGCCGCTGGAGCACTTTCGATAGGAAGCTCTCGTTTCTCGTCAACTTGACAGCCTTGCGAAGGTCGCAATTGAGAAGTAGACTTCCCATTCCTTTTCAGGTTCGATGAGTGCCTTGGCGGTCATGCACTCAGTGAACACATCATGCTTATCGTAATAGCGTGGCTGAGGTCGAGGCTCATTCTGCTCGAATCGAGCCTCAATTAGGCAACTCGTTGAATCCTCGCCCACTCAGGATCATCGGGACGCACTTTTCTACTCGCGCTGATCTGGTTTTTGCCTGCGTCGCGCTTGAGACGTGGAAGATGTATGACTTCCTTCGACCTGGGGAGAGCGCGCCGAAGGCCGCCCGAAGACCCGCGTTGTCATCCAGCCTGCTCTGCAACTCCTCAGGAATCGGGTATTCTGAAGGCTTCTTGAGCTCTACCTTCTTCCCGGACTCCTCCAATGCGATGGCTTCGTTGATGTAGTCCGCCAGGGTCGACCGCAGGGGCGTAATTTCTCTGAACGAGGTAAATTTGATCCATCGCGCAGCCTGAGTATGGTCTCCGATCCTTTCGAGAATGTGCTTCGGATCCTTAAGCAGTGCGCCTTTGAAAAACGAGAAAGCGCACGACTCCTTGAGTGGGATAACGATCGCCACGTTCTTCTTCTGGAAAGTGAAGCAGGGCTTGCCCCACTTCAGTGCTTCGGTAAGGTCGCAGTCGACAGCGATCTTACGCAGCTCATCTGTTTCCTTCTGCCACTTCTTCGCATAGGGAACTTTCATCGTTCCAGTCTTTCCGCCATTGCCGAGAATCGTTAACGCGGCAAGCTCAGATTCCGCCTTTCATCTCCAGATTTTCCCATGGTACGCCTAGCCTGTCGTCGATTGGAGAGAACACGCAGAGTCACTCATTGACATGGCTCAGGCACATTTGTCGGCAATCCGTACCTTGGACTGGATAGGTACCCTTCGCGACTATCGTGAGTAATCGGCCATGTCTCCGATTTCGCCGAAATCCTAACCGAGCGCGTTGCGAGCAGCCGGCTGTCTGGTTCTGATCAATCCGGCCCCTCAGTGGGATGAAATTGTCCAAGACCAATGGATCGTCGAATCTTCGCTCACGGTTCGTCCCTAATCGTGCTCTATAACTGTTTACTCGACTGCGTCGCCCTTCTTAGTACCATTGGACACAACGAAGGCGCTCGCGGCGAGGTCGAAAATGGAAGCTCATAAAGAGTGCCCGAAATGTAAAGGTCCGATGGACGAGGGCTTTGTGCCCGACCATGCTCACCACCACATGGTCCTTACTGCGAAATGGCAGGAGGGAGCGCCCGAAAGGTCATTCTGGAGAGGAATAAAGATGGACGATCAGACCCAATACGAAATCAAATCCTACCGTTGCCGGAAATGCGGATATTTAGAGTCGTACGCGCATTAATCGAAGACCAATGGCATCCCGGTCGGACGGATACTGCCATCTAGATCATCCGTAACGCTATGAGTCTATCTGGAGTGACTCGGGCGCAGGAAGGCCGGGTTATAGCGGGAAGCGGAGCGGCAGGTCACTGGTGGCGAGGCTGGTTCGGGCGGTTCTTACGTTCGGCGCCGCCGGACTCCAACACCCACAGTATGTGGAAAGTCTCCCGCCTGCTTCCGGTCGGCGGCGTTTTTGGGTGCAGTTTCTCTATCTCTCGTCGAAAAGACCAACTTCGGCTGCGCTTTTCGGAGAACGCAATCGTGCTAAGCGGCGTTGTTCGCAGCACCACTCGCGCATATGAAATGCGGTCTGCCATAAACGGTCGTTTCTGCACGCCAACTTCAGCCAAGTCCAAATGCAATATTTACGCGGCTCCCAGGTCTGTGTCTTGGGCGGGCTTTTGGCCGGAGTCTTCAGAGAGTCGGTCAGTTTCTAGGTGCTCGACCAACTGGACAAAATCCAGATAGTCCCGCCTATTTCAGGGCGTGTTTAGGGATTTTAATGGATGAAGGCTAGACCGATGCTTGGGTATAAGTTTGAAAGGTACAGAAATGCATTCACCGGTGGCATCCAGATTGAAAGGCGCTCTGCTGCTCCTGCTCATGTCGTTGAGCATGGGCGGCCAAGAGTTGAAAGTAACCCTGCTCGGTACAGGCAGCCCAATCCCAGTGCTGGAGCGATTCGGCCCAAGCATATTGGTCGAAGCAGGCCCAGAGAAGTTGTTGATTGACTGTGGCCGCGGTGCTTCGTTGCGATTGTGGCAACTTCATATTCCGCTGGGCGCTGTGACGGCGGTGTTCCTGACCCACCTCCATTCGGACCACATTGTGGGAATCCCTGACCTTTGGCTGACCGGCTGGCTGCCGCCGCCGTTTGGCCATCGCACACACGCATTTCAGATTTGGGGACCGGTTGGAACAAATGAGATGATGGCAAATCTCCAGAAAGCCTTTGCAACCGACATCCGTTTCCGAATGGCGGATGGCATCCCTGAGCAAGGTATAGCCGTTGCGGCTCAAGACATTGCGCAAGGTCCTGTTTATGAAAAAAACGGTGTCAAGGTCACGGCATTCGAAGTTGACCATGCAACTGCAAAACCCGCTTTTGGTTATCGCATTGACTATCGAGGACACTCTGTCGTTCTTTCCGGCGATACGCGCCCCACTGAGAATCTTATCCGTTTTTCAAAAGACGTTGACCTTCTGATCCATGAAGTGGCTTGGGCCCGACCAGAGTTGCTCCAGAAGTCACAAGCCGCTCGCATTATTATTGGCCTCCACACGACACCCGAGCAGGCGGCAACCATCTTTGCGCGCGTGAAGCCACGGCTCGCCGTGTACTCTCACGTTGTTCTGATAACCACCGACCCCGCTTTCAGTGAGCCAAACGATGCGGATGTTCTAAAACTTACTCGCAAGACCTATGGTGGTCCGCTCGAAATGGGACAAGATTTGATGACAATCGGAATCGGAAACAACATCGATGTACGGCGATCCGGCGCGCCTATCCGGTAGACAGGGTTTCCTGATCGCAACCGGCATCCCCAATGTCGCCATTGAGCGCAGCCTCAAGCGGAAAGGCAGCGAGTAATGATCGGCTCGATGAGTGACCTGCCCGCTGCGTCACGCATGTGATGCATAGCAGACAACAGGGCCGGAACACGTCCAAGTCATCGACGAGATCGGAAACATTGCGTGGAAGCACAAAGTCCAGGATGCACGGAAGTCTCTGCCGCCGGGTGCCTGCGACAAGTGCGAAGTCGTCCACGAAGGGAAGGATTTCCTTGTACGCGAGGCGGTCATCTACATCGCTGAGGAGTCGACAAGGAACTTACGACGAAGTGATTGAAGCCTGGCGAACGTCATGTCCACGGCTTGCGGCGTGGGACGAGGCGAACACCGGCGGGATAATGACAATCGTGGAAGTGGCGGACCGCTCTGCTATTACGGCCACATCATTGGGCCGATATTGCTGGAACGATGTAGGGAAGATGCCAGACATTTGGCTTCCGGAGGTAACGGTCTTATTATGAAGTCCTTTCTTGCCTCTCTGCTCGCCCTTCTTGTGTTTCACCAGGCTCTGACGGCCCAGACTCCTCAGGCGACCGACTTTGCCGAAATGGCGAAAGCTCTTGGCATCGGCACGAACGTGGAGGTTCAACTTGTCGGAGGCTCTCACATACGAGGCCGCATCTCTGCTGTGCAGCCAGACGCGCTGGAGGTTTACGTTGGACGGCCCAATGCCGGGAAAGTGCGAACCATTGCGTTTACGGACGTTGTGACTCTGAAGCGCCAGCCGGCGACTCACACCCCCATTCTGGCTTGGGTTGCGGCCGGTGCAATCGTGGCGGCCGTTGTCATTGCCATTTCGGTTCTACTGATTGAGCGGCGAAATGAGAGCGGTTAATACAAATGCCCGGTGATTTTCGGACAGATCATGTAACGGAGCAGGCTAGAGCGAAAGGCATCCACATGTCCGGGAATTCGGTTTTCGGAGAAGTGTAAGTCAGATACGGACCGGGAAGTCGGCATGCGTCCGCCGATTCTGCCCGGATCACACGGCGTGCGGAACGCAAGCGTAAGGAACGTCCCGTGAGGAGCTTTCGCCTGATGATGCAAATACTAAAATTTGCCGAATAGCTACTTGGCATTCGCCTGTCACACCAGGAACCGAAATCAGTCGTCAGGCGAGGACACAGACGATTGGCGGACCTTCGGCGATCAGTTCGATAGTACGGCTCCGGTTTATCTCTCGCCGTCAATCTAATCTAGGACCCACGCAACAATTCCAAAGCCACGCTATTGACCTGTGCAGCGAGTTTTTTCATTGCGGCATTTCCGCGGATAACTTCGCCCACCTCTCGGTTGTGCAAAGTTATCTCTGCCGCCATGGAGCGCCCGAGAATTCGCTGATCAATATTGCCAAACGGCCCCGGCACGAGCTTTCCCAACAAACCGACCCAGCCCGGGGTATGAGCGTTCCCGGCAATAATGCCAGGGCGAAAGATGGCGAGACGGGCAAAACCGATGTTGCGCAGGCAGTCTTCCTTCATTCCCATTACGCGGGCATATCGAAACCGGCTACGGGCTGTACTTCCTGCCGCGGAAAGCAGACAAAACTGGTCGACTCCGGCGTCATGGCAGCCATGCGCAAATGCACCGACGACGCCGAGTTCCAGTCGTTTCAATTCTTCTTCGCTCCAGCGCGCGGATCCCGAACCGACACCGGCACAGCTCACGGCGCTGAGCGAACCGTGGCTTAAAACTTCGCGGGCAACCTCGGCAGTGCGCTTGGCAAAGTCACCGGCGCCGGTATCAAGGACGACGTTGCGCACCCGCGATCGCGTCGCAATGGGCTTTCTGGTGATCATCACGACTTCCCGGCATTCGGGAATCGCTAGCAGCTCCGTGACGGCTGCGCCGCCGACTTGTCCGGTGCCGCCGAGGATGATCGTGGCGAAATTTCGATTCATAATCAGAAACACTGCTTAGATAAAGATGAGATAGCCTGTTCATCCCGAGAGAGGCCGGACCAGTGAGCTCAACGCGCTGCCTCCTATTCTCGGCGTAGCCGGTTCGTCGATGCGCTTCCTCCGTTTCTCCGTATAATCTGGCAAAGGCGCGACGCCGGTCACAAGCCAAAAATCCAATGTTTTCCGCCCTTCCGTGGCCAAAACACTTGACACGGGCCATTATCCTGAAAACGACATGGCATCGCCAAACCAGCTTGCGGCCAACCGCGCTAATGCTCAATTGTCTACTGGCCCCACTTCGTCGGAGGGAAAAGCCAAGGTCTCCCACAATGCTCTGAAAACCGGTCTCACCGGCCGCACTGTCCTCCTGCCATCGGAAGACGTCGCGGCCTTTCAGGCGCACGTCGACCGAATCTTCAAACAGTTCGCTCCCGAAGGTGACGAAGAAAAGCGCCTCACCCAATCCCTCGCCGACACACTCTGGCGCCTGGAGCGCATTCCCTCCCTCGAAGCCGGAATCTACGCGATTGGCCGGCGCGAATTGGCTGCCAAATTTGCGGACGAAGAAGACGAAACGGTCCGTAAAGCCATGATCGAAGCGCAGATCTTTCTCGCTTATCGCCGTGACCTGAACAACCTCTCCATTCAGGAAGCGCGCCTCCGTCGGCAATACGAAAAGGACCAGGCGGAGTTGAAGCGCCTGGCCGATCAGCGCGAGCAGGCCGCTAAGGATCGCCGGACGGCCGAGAACCGGCGCTGGCAAAACGCCGTCCAGCATTACCGGGCTGCCAAACAGCATGGTTTGCCGTTCGATCCCGCGGAAATTGGCTTTGAATTTTCAACCGAAGAAATCGCCGCTCGCGAGCAGCAGCAACTCCTCAAAGGCGCTATCGACCAGGGCCGCTATTACGAATACAAGAAAAAAGGTTGGCTCAAACTCGACGGCAAAGCCGCCTGAATCCCGCGTGAATCCCCACGTGAATCAATGTTGAACCCTGAAACAAACCCCTCCCGGCGGATTCCATAGTCGGGGGATATTTGTGCCGGAATCACTCACTGCCGAAGAAGTCGCAAAGCTTCACGAATATTGGTTTGCCGCCAACTACTTGACGGTAGGGCAGATCTATTTGCGGGACAATCCCCTGCTCGAGCGGCCGCTCTCGAAAGACGACGTTAAGCCACGCTTGCTGGGACATTGGGGAACCACTGCCGGCCTCAACTTCATTTACACGCATCTGAACCGGTTGATTCAAAGACACGATCTGAACATGATGTACGTGATTGGCCCCGGTCATGGCGGCCCAGGTCTCGTCGCTCATACGTATCTCGAAGGCACTTACACGGAGATCTATCCTAACCTCGAGCAGAATCGCGACGGAATAAAGCGGCTGTTCCGGCAATTCTCCTGGCCTTACGGGATTCCAAGCCATGTCTCCCCGGAAACGCCCGGCTCCATTCATGAGGGCGGCGAATTGGGATATTCCCTGCTCCATGCGTATGGAGCAGCGTTTGATAATCCCGATCTGATTGTGGCCTGCATCGTGGGCGACGGCGAAGCCGAGACAGGCCCCTGCGCCACGAGTTGGCACTCAAACAAGTTTCTCAATCCCGCGAAAGACGGCGCAGTGTTGCCAATTCTGCACCTGAACGGATTCAAGATTGCGAATCCGACCGTGCTGGCGCGCATCGGTGATGACGAACTCCGGGCCCTTTTTGTTGGCTACGGATATGAACCGCGGATTCTTGAAGGTGACGATCCGGTAAAGATGCATCAGGCAATGGCCGCAACGCTCGAGGACATGCTTGCCGAAATTCGAGCAATTCAGGAGCGGGCCCGGCGCCAGGAAGAGGTCGAGCGCCCGCGCTGGCCACTGTTGATCTTGCGAACTCCTAAAGGATGGACCGGGCCTAAGGAAGTCGACGGCAAACCGGTCGAAGGAACTTGGCGGGCGCACCAGGTCCCGATTTCTGATGTGACAGAAAATCCGGATCATCTCGAAATCCTTGAGAACTGGCTCAGAAGCTACAAACCCGAAACACTGTTCGACAAAGACGGACATTTTCGGCCGGATCTGGCCGCTCTGGCTCCAACCGGTGACCGTCGTATGGGCATGAATCCGCATGCCAACGGCGGCAAGCTGCTCATGCCGTTGGTGCTGCCGGATTTTCGCGCCTATGAGGTTAAGACCGGCGAAGACGCGGAGGCAACGCGTGTCCTTGGAGATTACTTGCGCGATGTGGTGAAGAGAAATTTGAAGGCGCGTAATTTCCGGCTGTTCGGGCCGGATGAAACCGCATCCAATCGTCTCCAGGCGGTCTACGAAGCGTCGGGCAAAGAATGGATGGCGCGCATGGAGGCCGTCGACGAAAATCTGACAACCGATGGCCGCGTGCTCGAAGTACTCAGCGAACATATGTGCCAGGGATGGCTCGAAGGCTATCTGTTGACCGGCAGGCACGGCTTTTTTTCCTGCTATGAGGCCTTCATCCACATAGTCGATTCGATGTTCAACCAGCACGCGAAATGGTTGAAGGTGACCAGGCATCTGCCATGGCGCGCCCCGATTGCATCGCTGAACTATCTACTCTCCTCGCACGTCTGGCGGCAGGATCACAATGGCTTTTCACACCAGGATCCCGGTTTCCTCGATCACGTAGCTAATAAGAAAGCGGATGTGGTGCGAATCTACCTGCCTCCCGATGCGAACACGCTGCTTTCCGTAGCCGATCACTGTTTCCGCAGCAGGAATTACGTAAATCTGATTGTCGCCGGGAAACAGCCGGCCCCGGTTTGGCTCGATATGGATGCTGCCGTGCGGCATTGTACAAGAGGCCTGGGAGTCTGGGAGTGGGCAAGTAACGAGCAGAGCGATCCGGATGTGGTGATGGCGTGCGCAGGCGATGTTCCGACACTCGAAACCCTGGCGGCCGTGACACTGCTGCGCGCGTATGTGCCGGATATTCGAATAAGATTGGTGAACGTCGTAGACGTACTCGCGCTCCAGCCGGCCAGTGAGCATCCGCACGGTTTATCGGACGACGAATTCGATGCGATCTTCACCGCGAACAAACCCATCATTTTCGCGTTCCATGGGTATCCATGGCTGATCCACCGGCTCACATACCGCCGCCACGGGCACGATAACATTCACGTGCGCGGTTACAAGGAGGAAGGCACGACCACCACGCCTTTCGATATGACTGTGCTGAACAACCTGGATCGATTCCAATTGGCTTACGACGCGATCTACCGCATCGATCGATTGCGGCCTATCGTGGCGCGTGAGTTTGACCGGCTCCAAACAAATCATCAGCGGCATAAAGCATTTGTTATGCAGTACGGCGAGGACCTGCCCGAAGTGCGCGATTGGAAGTGGAGCGCTTGATTCTCGTATTGAACTGCGGTTCGTCGTCACTCAAATTTGGTCTGTATCGCCGCGGCGAAGATGGCCCCTTGCTTGTGCGCGAAGGAGAAGCGGAAGAAATCGGAGGCAGGAATTCATCGATCCCGGATCACGCTGCGGCGTTGGCCCACGCGCTTGCAATCGTGACCGAGCCGGATGATGTCAGTGCCGTAGGTCATCGCATCGTGCATGGGGGGCCTGATGTGCGGACACACCAGCTTTTGACACCCGCAGTCATGGAGAGCCTGCGCGCGGCAACTCCGTTTGCTCCGCTCCATCTGCCTGCGGCGCTCTCCACAATCGACGCGACCAGACGCACCTTACCGAAGGCCCGGCAGGTTATTTGTCTCGACACAGCGTTTCATCACGGCATGCCCAAGGTTGCCAAAACGCTTGCCCTTCCGGCCTCGGTGCGCGGCTTAGGGGTCGAGCGATTCGGATTTCATGGCCTATCGCTCGAATCGATCATGGTGCGGATGGATCCCATTCCCGCACGCCTTGTGGTAGCGCACCTCGGCAATGGAGCGAGCATCACGGCGATCCGGAGTGGTCAATCGGTCGATACCAGCATGGGCCTGACACCGTCGGGGGGAATCATGATGGGTACCCGCAGCGGCGACATCGACCCAGGAACGATCGTCTACCTGATGCGGAAGGGCTATGTCGACGTCAATAAACTGGAGAGCCTCATCGATAGGGAATCGGGACTGCTCGGAGTTTCGGAGACAACCAGCGACGTGCGGGAGTTGCTCCGGAAGCGCCGCGAAAACCCGCGCGCCGATCTCGCATTGGAAATGTTCTGCTATCAGGTGGCAAAGACGATCGCATCCATGGCGACGGCTCTAAGCGGTCTCGATGTGCTGGTATTCACCGGGGGTATCGGCGAGCACGCGACGCCGCTGCGCGACGAGATTTGCGCCAGCTTGAAATTTCTCGGCGATTTCGAAGTGCGAGTGCTTCCGGCTCAAGAGGATTTACAAATCGCTAGGATCGCCGAAAAGCTAGCAGCCGCTTGAGTGTAGAGCGGGACTCGGCGACGCCAAGCGCGGCGGTCCCGCCGAAATAGATCGCACCGTAAAGCGGGAGCGCCAACGAGGCCAGCAGAATCGGATGGGCGGTTCCAACTTGAAGCTTGACCAGATAGGCTAAAGCGCCGGCTAATAAAGCCACCGCCCACAGCCGCGCCGTAAACGACACCGGCAGCGAAGTCTTGCCGATGCGTTTTCCGAGCCCGTTGCGAAGCAAAACAAATTCGACCCATCCTGCAATGCCTGCCGAAGCAGTCAATCCGGCCACGCCCCATTTCGGATCGATACCCAACCACCCTGGCAAAAAGAGCGCGAACGGGAACCCTAAGGCGATGGTCAGGGCAACGCGGATCATCGCGAAACGCAGTGGTGTCCGGGTATCGAACAGAGCATAGAATGCCGACGAGTAGAGTCGGCCCAGGGCAGTGGCGAGCAGACCGACGGCCGAGCCTGCAAGTACAGCCCAGACATAGACAGCGTCCGCGTGACGAAAGCGGCCCGTTTGTGTTTGGTAGAGCGCGGCAACCAGTATGTCCCCGAGCAGCAGGAACGCGGCAGCCGACGGCACGATCAAGAATGCGATGCGGCGTAAGCCGACGGATAAGCGCGAACGAAGAAAAGCGGCGATTTCTTCTGTGGTTCCGGTGGCGCTCGAAAGGGTTGGCAATTCGGCGGCCGAGACAGACATACTGAAAAGGCTGATCGGCAGGATCGAGATCACTTGACCATAACCCAGGGCGGCGACTGCGCTCACCGGCAAAAGGCTCGCGATCATCGAGTCGATATAGGAACTGATCTGCACCACACCGCGGCTGAGAAAAATTGGTCCGAAATTCCGGAAGACGGAACGGACGTGCTCGGAAGCAGTATCGAAGGCGGGCCGAAATGCCGGCAGAAATTTCAGTACGCTCGGTAACTGCACGAGGAACTGCAAGGCGCTGCCGAGGACGATGGCCCAGGCGACTGGAATAACCAGGCGTTCATCTTTCAAGTGACGCCCGGACCAGATCAGGATCCCGATAACCGTGACATTCGAAGCTATCGGGGCCATGTAGGAAAGAAGGAAACGGCCGTGGCTGTTCAGCACGCCGAGGCACCAGGCGCTCAAAACGAGCAGGCCCGTTCCGGGAAAAAGGATCCGAACCAGGCGAATGGTGAGGGCACGCTCTTCTCCTTTGAACCCTGGCGCAATTACGTCAATGAGTAGCGGAGTGGCGAGCACGCCTGCCAGCACCAGCACGGAGCACGCCAAACTGAGAAGACCGAAGACCGCGGCGGCTAGATGGCGAGCCTCTGTAACCGCCCCCTGTGCACGAAGCTTCGCGTAGACGGTCACGAAAGACGCGGAAAGCACTCCCTCACCGAACAAATTGCTCAGGAGATTCGGAATGCGGATGGCTTGTCGAAGGGCGTCTGCGACGATGGAATCGACGCCGAAATAGTATCCGATCGCGCGTTCGCGCGCTAATCCGGTAATTCGGCTGGCAAAAATGCCGAGAGCGACGTGCGACGACGCCGAGAGTCTGGTGGCCGGGCGCTGGGGCAAAGTTAGAGGGTAACAAGTATCACGAACTCAAGTTGCCGCCTCGCGCATCCAATGGCTTTGCAGGAGTCGATTAGTGAACTTTAAGATCTGCGCAGCGCTTTGTGTCGTCGCAGCCGGAGCGTGGGGTGCGCCTCCATCTCAGCCCAACCCACAGAGGATGGACGTCCTCAAGGAATTGAGCGGGTCGTTCGAAGAAATTTCGCAGCGCTGCGGGCGGGCCGTGGTCCAGATCTTTGTGCGCAGCTATGTGCCGGCCAGCGACTCCGACAGCAGCACGGAACTGTTGACGGCCGAAAACAGCAGCGGATCGGGTATCATCCTGAGCCCCGATGGCTATATTTTGACAAATGCTCACGTGGTAAAGGGCGCGCATTCGGTGAAAGTGCAATTGAATGTCCGGACTGAGGCGGAGGCGCGCCGGCAGGGCGATCGATCGCTGAATCATCCCATAGCAGGGACACTGGTTGGGATCGACCGCGACACAGACTTGGCTGTCATCAAGATTGACAAGACGAACCTGCCATATCTGACATTTGGGGATTCCGACGACTTGAAGCAAGGACAGATTGTATTGGCGCTCGGCAATCCCCTCGGGCTCGACAATTCCGTGAGCATGGGCGTTGTCAGCGCGACTTCCCGTCAAATCAAGCCGGACGATCCGATGGTATACATTCAGACCGACGCGCCCATCAATCCCGGCAACAGCGGCGGGCCGCTGGTTGACACGGAAGGCAAAGTGGTGGGCGTCAACGCATTAATTCTCACTCAATCGGGGGGAAGCGAAGGCATCGGCTTCGCTATTCCAGCCGGCATCGCGCGCGAGGTGTACGCTCAACTAAAAGCCCATGGGCATGTTCATCGCGCGCAATTGGGATTGGTCGCTCAAACCATCACTCCGGAGATGGCGGAGGGTCTCTCGCTGCCCACGGACCATGGGGTCGTAGTTTCCGATCTCGAACCAGACGGCCCTGCAGCCCAGGGCGGCATCCAGACGGATGATGTGATTGTCGGCATGAACGGAAAGTCGATGATGACTCTGCATGAACTGGAAGCAAATGTGTACCGCCTCTCTCCTAAGACAAAAGTGACGCTGCGCGTGCAACGTGGCGACATGCAGATGGACATCCCAATCGTTACGGAAGAAGAATCCGGCGAAGAGCTGGATGCCCTTGCGGATATGGTCGATCCCGTGAAGAATGTCGTGCCGCAGTTAGGGATTGTGGGTCTCGATATCACGAAACAGGTACTGCAGCTTATGCCGGAATTGAGGCGGCCGGCAGGTGTCGTAATCGCGGCACGCAAAACGAGCGCACCATATACAGGAGCAGCGCTGCAGGTGGGCGATGTCATCTATGCGGTGAACCGGCAAGTAGTGGGCGGAGTCGCACAATTGCGCCAGGTATTGGGCGGCATGAAGTCCGGGCAGGCGGTCGTCTTGCTGATCGAACGGAATGGACACTTGATCTACGTATCGCTTGCGCTCGATTGATACGTTGGAAGGGAATGAATCAGGGTCCTGTATCGAGCTTCCTCAAGCGGCACTATCGTCACTTCAATGCAGCCACGCTAGTAGAAGCGGCAGAAGCGTACAGCAAGCACTTGGCGCATGGCGGCAAGATGTTTTTGACGCTGGCTGGCGCAATGAGTACTGCGGAATTGGGGATTTCGCTGGCGGAAATGATTCGCCAGGATAAAGTGCACGGCATTTGCTGCACAGGCGCGAATTTGGAGGAAGATGTTTTCAATCTGGTCGCGCACGATTTCTATGAACGTGTACCGAACTGGCGCGACCTCAAACCCGAAGACGAGCAGGGGTTGCTCGAACGGCATATGAATCGGGTGACCGACACGTGCATTCCCGAAGAAGAAGCGATGCGGCGGATCGAAGGCGTAATTCTCAAGGAATGGATGGCCTGTGATAGCAGAGGGGAACACCTTTTCCCGCACGAGTTCTTTTTCCGCATTCTTAAGTCGCCAGATTTGCAGAAAAGTTTTCAGATCGACGTGAAAGATAGCTGGCTCTACGCCGCAATGGAGCGCAATCTCCCGATGTTTGTGCCCGGATGGGAAGACTCCACACTCGGCAATATGTATGCCGGACACTGCATTGCAGGCGATGTGAAGAACGTGCATACCGTGCGAACGGGCATTGAGTACATGATGTCGCTGGCGGATTGGTACGGCAAGACCGCGAAGAAATCCTCTATTGGATTTTTCCAGATCGGCGGCGGCATCGCGGGTGATTTTCCAATCTGTGTTGTGCCAATGCTGCGGCAGGATCTGGAACGAGAGGACACCCCGCTGTGGGGCTATTTCTGCCAGATCAGCGACTCGACCACCAGCTATGGATCTTACTCGGGCGCCATTCCCAACGAGAAGATCACATGGGAGAAATTGAGCATTAACACACCGAAGTACGTAATTGAGTCGGATGCCTCCATCGTCGCTCCACTAGTCTTCGCGACCGTGCTCGGCTGGTAGCAAACTGCTATCGTGAGTAGTGTTGCCGTCGCGGTGAGGTGCGAGAGCGGTTGAATCGGGCGGTCTCGAAAACCGTTGAACCTTCACGGGTTCCGTGGGTTCGAATCCCACCCTCACCGCCAGTTTAGAATCAATAACTTAGCCAGATTACGGTAGTTTTATCGGGCAATATCGGACAAGCTGGCGTACAATTTGGTGGTATGGCACTTGCCCTTTACCGTCGCCACCGGCGCGACTGCAAAGCCAGGCATCCCGAAGAATCGCGCACCAGCGAAATATGACGAGCGCAAGAAGGGCTGGAAGCGCTGCGAGTGCCCAATCTTTCTTTCCGGAACCCTCCAAGGCTACTTCAAGCGCCACAACAGCGGCCAGTGGGAGTGGGAATCTGCAAAGGCACTAGCCGGACAATTCGAAGTTGCTGGAAGCTGGAATGGGTTAGGTCAGTGCTCAGCGCCGCCGGCTCAACCGGTCGAGCCTTCCCACGATTCACAGCCACCTCGCGTCGCCATCGCAGATGCCATTCAGGTTTTCCTAACGCACAAGCAAGGCGCGAAGATCGCCGCGGCCACGTTGCGTAAGTATCCGAACGTTCACTAGGCAACTTGCGGATTTCGCAGAGGCGCGCGGCTATGTGATGCTCGATCAATTCACTTCCGCCGACATTGATATTTTCTATGGGAGCTGGAAGCTTGGCGCACGCGCCAAGGGTAAGGCCTTGGGCACTGTGCCTAAAAGAAATTAGAAACCGTTGACGCGCGGCGCATTGCGTGAAGGGCCAATAGGTTCTCGTAACTAGATCTCGCCACCCGGGCCGTGGCCGGAAAGAGCTGATCACGAAGCGTTAGCGCGCACGACGACCGGCTACGTTTTCCTAAAGATTTGATCCGGTTCTGACGTGTGATCGATTTACTTAGGCGGCCTGGCGTTCGTAATGGTGGTGTAGACCACCGACTTCACGAATCTCGACCACCTCACCTTCGGTGCAGGCCTGTGTTCGTCGGAATTGCGGGGCGTCTTTGCCGAGCGACAGATGAGTGCGCCAGCTGTGGTAATAGGAAACATACGACGCGAGGGCACGACGGAGAGAGCGCTCTCCGAAGACGATGATGTGATCCAGACACTCGCGGCGAAGCGAACCAATGAGCCGTTCGACATAGGCCCTCTGCCAGGGAGATCGCGGTGCGGAAAGCACTTGTTTGATGCCCATGGCCTTTACCTGATCAACGAAGTCCTGCCCGAAGATGCGATCCCGATCGCGCAGTAGATACTGGGGCGCGCTCTCCCAGGGAAAGGCTTCCCGCAGTTGCTGGGCTGTCCACTCCGCGGTCGGATGAGCAGTCACCGCAAAGTGCACGATTCGTCGGCGCTCATGCGCCAGCACGACAAATACATAGAGGATCTCGAACCGGATCGACGGGACAGTAAAGAAGTCCACCGACACCATCGCCTTCCTATGATTTTCAAGAAACGTCCGCCAAGTCTGTGAGGGCGGTTTGCTATGTCGAATCATGTATTTCGCCACGGTAGGTTCCGTGATCTCAATACCCAGTTTCAGTAATTCGCCATGAATACGTGGCGCACCCCACCCCGGATTGTTGCGGCTTAGCATCCGGATCAGATCTCGAATCTCCTGCGGCACCTTGGGGCGACCCGGCTTGCCACGGTGGATTCGCCACGTCCAGAACAAGCGAAAACTCTTGCGATGCCAAGCGATGACTGTCTCGGCTTTGACGATCATCAGGACAGATTTCCAATCACCCCAAACGCGCCGTAGCCAGATCCAGAACATTCGGTCGGCCCGTGTTAGCTTCAGCCGTTTGGGAGCTGACCGGCGCAAGACAGTCAGTTGTTGCCGTAAGGCGAGGTTTTCCAAGCGTAGCTGGGCTGAGGTCTTGAACATCGAGGTAAGGACGTCCAGCACAGCGAGCAGGCGCTGCTGCGCCCGCCCAAATAGAAGATGAAAGTCAATCAACTTCAATGATTACAGATCAATCGGAGAATTTTGGAGGGACAGTGCCGCTCATCCTTACGCACGGCTGGCCGAGCAGTTTCCTCGATTACATCGACATGCTGCCGATGCTCGAGCACTTCGACGTGGTCGTACCCTCCCTGCCCGGGTATGGATTCTCGCCGCGCCCACCCACGGTCGGCATCAACTACCGGTACGTCTCGGATCGCTGGCACCGGCTCATGTCCGAGCTTGGGTATTCCCGGTATGGCGCGGGCGGTTATGACTTTGGGGCCGGGGTCACGACGATCCTCGCCCTAGATCATCCCGAGTCGGTGATCGGGATTCAAATCACCTCGCTGGAGTCGGATCTAGCCCCCGTGGTGGACGACGCGGAGCTGTCTGATGCTGAGCGTTCGTACCTCGCAGTGAGTCGGGGCTGGGACGCGACGGAGCGGGGCTACAGTGCCATCCAGTCCACCAAGCCCCAGACAGTCGGCTATGGACTCAACGACTCCCCCGTGGGGCTCGCCGCATACGTGGGTGAGAAGTGGCACTCCTGGAGCGATGTTACGCCGCCCGACAAGTTCATCTGGGCCACGCTCACTCTGTACTGGCTCACGCAGACCATCACCTCGTCGATGCGCGACTATTGGGACAATCGGTGGCACCCCGTCGATCCTTCGTACGTGGGCACGCCCACGGCATTTGGTGTCTTCTCGCACCAGACCGTTCCCGAGGGCGAGCCGCCGCGCTCGTATCTGGAGCGCGTGTACAACATCCAGCGCTGGACAGTCTTTCCGCGCGGCGGACACTTCGCCCCGGTTGAGGAAGCAGCGGCGCTCGCGGGGGAGTTGACTGCTTTCTTCCACGATCTAAGCTGAGGCCCACTCCGACGATCCGTGCCCTTCCTGCGGCATGAGAGCAGGCCGGGGTCTTGTCTCTTTCTCGTTGGATTCATAACCAAAGCGGTAAATCGCCGGCACGAAGTTGACCGCAAAGGTCTGATCCGTGAGTAGTCGGCAGGGTAGCGTAATCCGAGGTTGGCCCGAGGGATGTGCCAGATCCGTCACTGCGCCGTCAGGGAGGGGCAATACGGAGGGTTCAACCCAGCCGGCATATGGCAAGAGTCGCGACCGCCTCGTGTCCGTTTAGGTCGGGCTGAATTGTGAGTTCCAAGGCTGAGACGGCCGCCAGGTCGACCATATAATCTTCAATTTCCGCAGTCGAGCCGGCAGGGCTGAAATTCCATTGTTGTCGCACGATTTCGCGGGGTCGGCCGCCCGTTGAAGGCGACCACCGAATGACAAACTCCTGCATTCGCTCATGCTGAGCCTCATGGAAACGGAGGTGAATGCGCCGCAGCGATACCGGCTCATCAAAGATGATCCGGATCTGCTGTTCACCTTTTTCGGCCGCGCGCCAGCCTATCCCATCTGTCGAATCGAATGCGGATTCAATGGGGAAGCTGGGATCTTCTGACGTCACCTCGATAGTCGCGATTTGTTCAAGATCGAGCCAGCCTTTGTCCGGTTCGCCAGCCTGCAGGGCACTGCGCGACCCCACGATTCTCTTCCGCATCGTTACATTCTCCTTGCAGTTCAGCGCACGATCGATTCATTCAAGGCTAACAAGTCGCTTCGTATGGTGCCAGAGCATTGCTCGAGCGCGTGGAATACAAGGCGAGTCGAAACCTGCGGACGCTAGCGGGACCCCATTTCACGTTAAACCAGCCGGCCTTTGGCCGCACTTATCGCGCATCATTGCGTCGACTTAGGATTGGCACTTACGGGCCGCTGCTCAGATGCAGCCTGTTGTTGCGTCGCCAATGCGCTGAGCCAGTCCAATCCAGGCGGATCGGTGTCGACGCTCGGGGTCTTCCGTAACGGCTTTAAGGTCCGGCGTTCAGAAACAAGCTTCAGCGTGTTATAGGTCGTGAAAAATAGATTTAACCGCAAATCATTGCCCAATGAGGCCAAACCGCGCACCAGTCTACCGTGCACGCTGTTCGCCGCAATAGCGTATACCCCAGGCATCGCTGTCGGGTTGTTGCAGCCGTTCAGTCGAACTACAGCGATATCAGTATCGGTCAAGATCAAGCGCTCGTCTTTCGGACCTCGAACTTGGTCCAAAAGCTCGCGCGGCACCAGCCCGGCCTCCTCAAGACATCTAGTGAATGCGAGATCATTCACTATTTTCGCCCGCTCATGATCAATGTTCGGAGCCGTCGAATGTGTCCAATGCGTCAGCTCGAACCGAAAAGCAATATCTTCCGCTGCAGCTCCTAGCCAAACATCGGCACGGTGAGGATCTTTCCACAACCGTACATGATGACGCTTTTGGACCGTATCGAGATTCTTCTGGTATAGGACATCGGCTGGCGAGCCATTGAGTGTCAGCGTATTCATGGGAGCCCTCCGGTAACCAATCCGTCTCGTCAGGGCATGATACATCCGATACAGGGACATAGGTGACTTCCGTTCGGCCTGGGACCAGCCGGCGGCATGAAAAGCGCGATCCAGCTCCTCACGACTGCCAAGAAACAGCAGATTCACGAAATCGGATGGGTGAACTCCCAGTCGCGCCCGTTGTGCCGAACCATTCAGCAGATGACGAACTTCGTTTACTTCATCCGGCGGAAATGACGTTACGCCAGCCGGTGTTCTGTCACTGGAGCGCAACACCATAGGGGCCGTCAATCGGAGAATGAGTTCGGTCCCGGATGGAAAGTAGATTTCTGGGCTTGCAGACGGCGCGATCACGGATTTTATGCCCCAGACTGGAACCCCTACCGTTGGTACTGCAAATAGGAGGGGAACCGTAAAGAGCGCCAAGCTCGAGGACAGGCTTACCGCAGGGTGAATACCGCGCACCGTGCCGTCAATATCCACCCGCTCCTTCGCAGTCTCCACTTCGAGAAGTTCGGCCTGGATCGGAATTGCCTCGCCGTTTAGAAATTGAAGCGTATGGAACCGATAATTGATCGCGGCTGTTACCTGTTTGAGCCCTAAGCCGAAGCGCTTGACGCTTCCGATGGATCCAGATCGGTAGTGTCGCAAAGAGCTAGGCAGGCATTGGTAAGGTAGGCCGAGTGCGAAAGAGGCGGCCACAAGTATTCCGAGGACGACACTTCCAGGACGAGGTCATCGTGCTGTGTGTGCGGTGGTATCTGCGGTATTCGCTCGCTATCGTGATCTGGAAGAGGTGATGGGCGAACGTGGTTTGAACGTTGATCATTCCACGATCGCCCGCTGGGTCTTGCGGTATGCTCCGATCCTGAACGAACGGATCCGGCGCCATATCCGGTATCCGAATCGGTCCTGGCGAGTCGACGAAACATACGTGCGCGTTTCCGGCAACTGGACCTATTTATATAGAGCGCTTGATTCGGAAGGCAACACCATCGATTTCATGCTGTCGCCCTACCGAGATCGAATGGCAGCCAAGCACTTCCTGCAGCTCGCTTTATCGCGTGTCGGACACCGTCGGCCACGCGTCATCAATGTGGATGGTCACCCGGCTTATCCTTCGGTGGTCGCGGAACTGAGGCAAGCAGGCGAACTCAGTCCCTCTTGCCGTTGCCGGCCGTCTTTGTACATGAACAATGTCATCGAGCAAGATCATCGCTTCATCAAGAAGCGAATCGTTGCTAGCCAAGGGTTCCGTTCGGTAGAAGGCGCAGTAAACACAATCCTAGGCTACGAGGCCATGCACATGATTCGCAAGGGACAGATCCGGTGGTTAAAGAAGGGCGATGTTGCCGGCCAGATCCATTTTGTGAATCGTGCGTTCGGCCTACCTGCATGATTTTCACAGGCCCACGCTTACTCGCATTGCTGGTGCGTATTTGCGACACTACCCCGTGAATAACTCGATGCTCTTCATCAGTGCCGTTTGTGTCCACTTATCGCGGAAGAAGATTCCCTGAAGATAAGCTTCATAAGCTCTTGGCACAACGGAGTGAGCCTCTGACAGGCCGGCACGTTCCGGGGGGTGTCACCTTAATTTGAAGCTGAGCGGAAATTGCCTGGGCCACTTCGCCCTGCAGAATCAGGATGTCGCCCAAATCCCGTTCATACTTCTCGGCCCAGAGGTGGCTCTCGTCCCAAGCACGCACGAGCTGCGCCGTAATGCGTACTCTTGAGCCGGAATACAGAACTGTGCCCGCCAGGATTGCATCGACCCCCAGTTCCCTAGCGACCGACGGCAGTGATTTTCTCACTCCTTTGTACTGCATGATGGACGTGCGCGAGATAACCCTGAGCGAGACGATCTTGGCTAAAGCGGTGATCAGTTCGTCGGTCATCCCGTCGGCGAAGTAGTCCTGCGCCGGATCAGCTGAAAGGTTCTCAAGTGGCAGGACTGCGAGAGACTTAATGCGGTGCGATTCGCCTGAAACAGAGGTTTTGGCACCAGACCGCTCGACGGGGGCAATAAAACGGTAGCCACGGCCGGGTAGAGTCTCGACAAACAAAGGGCAATCGGCGCTGTCGCCGAGGGCCTCGCGGAGTCTGTTCATCGCTCGGTTCAATCCGCGGTCAAAATCGACGAACGTGTTCGCCGCCCAGAGCCTGCTTCGCACTTCCGCTCGCGTTATGACCTCTCCGGGACGGTTCAGAAGCATTGCAAGGATCTGAAACGGCTGGTGCTGCAATTTGACTTTTAGACCCTGCCGACGCAGCTCACCTGCCCGCAGATCTACTTCGAAAATACCGAAACACAGAGGCGGCAAATGTCACCAAAAAGTGATCACGCAAGTATAACAATCGGACTCGTCGTTGCTGGGGATCTAAGCTCGCAACAGATAGACCTGCAAGTTTTTAGTAAGGGGCAAAAGGATTACACGCGAAGAAGCGTGAAGCCATAGCACTTGGGCCGGAAAAATCGTAAATTGGCCACGACCGTGAGGAGGTCACAATGAGAAAACCAAGTCTGAGAATCACGCGGCCTATAGTGCTCATGATCGGCATGGTTGCCGGGGCCATCGCAATGCAGGCCGAACATGCCCAAGGGCGGAACAGAACGTGTAGCCTCGCGACACTTAAAGGGCGATACCAGTTCGCTTCGGTTGGCTCCGTAGTCATAAATGGCGCAGCCGTGCCGCTCGCGGTGGCGGGCATCGATATTCTGGACGGAGACGGCAACATATCCAGCACTTCGACCCTGATTGTGGGCGGCGCCGTCGTCTTCCAGAACCTGAACGTACCGAACGGAACCTACACCATCAGTAGGAACTGTACAGGCACCCTGACGTTAGGCGCGAGTGGCGTGATGCTGGACATCTTCGTGCAGCCCGATGGCGGGGCCTACGATTACGTGCAAACGGCCCCTTCAGGCAACGTACTCGCGGGTACCATCCGGAGAGTCAGTGACAGCACGGAGGCTGAGCAGTAACAGCGTCTCAACGCGATTCGTAGGCTGGAAAGACCCGCGCGGGGGGAGTCCTGATAAAACCTCCCTCGCGCTCCGGCTGCGAATAAATGGGAGCTAACGTGTAACATCCTCTGACCTGCGCCGCGCGCCCGGTACCCACGCTCCTTCCTGATTCCCTAGCATACGTTTTGGGGGGTCTGACAAGTTTAACGCCTCGGCGCAAGGGGCACCCTTCGCCAGCGACTACTCGCGATTAGGAGGCAAAAGGGTAGAGCAAACAGATTCCATTTGAATAATTGTCGGCAATTCGTACTCTGGAACAAACTTCCGAATAGCAGTTGGATGACGCGCTATCCGGAAGTTACAAAACGAATGATCAGAGGATGTCGATGTCTACAAACGAGCGTTAACGTCCATTATCGGAAGCTATTTGTACCGCCACGTTGTTTCCGGATGGCCGACATCCACCTCGCCCTGTATGGCTCCCAATTTCTGCGCCGGCGTCAAATTGGGTCTTCAATGGGCCCTCCGGCACGCCTCTATCGCGCGTTCATAAAACGCAATCAAATCGCGGCCACTCATCATGGACTCGTCGCGGCCTGCCGAGCCGCGGCCTCCAGCTGTGCTACCCTCACTTCGATATCTTCGATCTCGATCGGTTTCGCTGCATGGTCTAGGATGCTGTCGGCGGCACGCACCCGGGTCGACGCGGGGGAATTTGGGTCGATCATGACCTTCAACAAAGTCGATACTGCAGCGCTAGAAGCCTGCTGCAGGCGCGCGATCGATTGCCCGAACGCCGCACGACGGGCCTCCCGGTAAGCCGTTTCGAATTCCGGCACCTTTAGCCAACGAAGCAATGCTGCTCCGGCAAGCACTCTTGGTAAGCGGTCAGAACGCGGATCCCTAACAGATAGATCAGCTCGGATCCTGGTAGCTACTTGGCCGAATTTCATGATTGCAGGCGCGCACCAGCACAACGGTGAGATCATCCTGCAAGCTTCTGACTTGAGTAAACGCGTGTATGCGGTTTACGATGTGATCACAAATTTGACGGCAAGGTAGGTCCGAGTGTTCTTTGAGGACATTGCGCAGTCGGTCTTCGCCGAACTGCTCTCCTGACAGGTCTTCGGCCTCTAGCACGCCGTCCGAGTAAAGTACCAGCAGATCGCCGGGTCGAATTTGAACTGCGCCCTGGCGGTACGTCGCCCGGGACAGCGCTCCAACTACGAGGCCGCCTTCCGTCAAGTGCTCGACATTCACGCTGTCGCCGACGGAGCTTCTCAGAAGTAAGGGAGGACAATGGCCCGCGTTGACGTAATAAAGTGTTGGGGCATCATAGTAGGCCCAGAAGAGCGTGGCAAACGTTTCTGGAGCAGTGCTTGAGAAGAGAGTCGCATTAATCGCCTGAGTTGCAGTTTCATGTGCCGAATTGCCGATCCAGTTACTACAGCGGATTGCACCATGCAGAAGACTCATGACGAGGGCTGCGCCCAAACCCTTTCCGGCCACATCGCCGACAACCAGTGCAGTGGTGCCAGCCTCGGGCGTAAATACGTCGTAGAAATCACCTCCGACCTGCCAGGCGGGAATGCAGATGCCAGCACACTCCAGATCGCCATATGACGAAGCGAGGGCCGGCAGAAGATCGTGCTGAACGCGTCTTGCAACGGCGAGCTGCTGTTCCGACTGCTGACCCTGGAGATAAGCCCTTAATCTAAATGCCAGCAAGAACATGGAGCCAAGCAGCATCAAGGCGGCAGCGCTGCTGACCAATAAGTTTGCGCGCAATGCACCAAAGCCACGCGATGCATTTCCCTCATAGAGCGCTATTTCGAGCATTCGAGGACCGGGTCGCCTTTGCCCTCCCGAGTGCATATCCGGCGTGGGTACTGGGATGTGAAGTGGCACGACGTTTACAAAGATCTTTCCTCGCGGGCTATTCAGAATGTGACGAATCCGTGTGCGCTCATCGAGTAGTCGTCGCAGACTTTCGCGGCTGGGAGGTGATCCAACCGGATTGCCAGCCTCCACGAGCACACGACCGACCGGATCTAACACTCGAAGCCATGCGATCCGCTGCGGTTGCTCCGCCTGCTCCTCCTCAATCAACCCATTCATGATCTGAGCGATAGCAGCTGGAGCTGCCAAGCGGCGCTGGCGGGAACCGCGCTCCAGACGAATGGCCAATCTGTCCCCATCGCGATCCAATTGGTCACGTTCTAGGCGACGCGAGACGTAGAAATACCCGGCTATGGACTGGAGAAGCAGAAGCAGTGCAACGATGCAGCCGAAAATCATCCCGGCTTTGAACCATAGTTGTTTCGAGTGCTGCATATCAACCGCCTACCGACAAAGACGCCGCGAGAATATGGTAAGCGACGTTGCCGGAAATGCCACGACATCTGTGTTCCGGAAGGTGCAGGATCGGGGATTTCATCGCCGTGGCTCCCTCAAACACAAAGTAAACCAAAGGTCAAAAAGAAAGCCATGAGAATGAACTATCTATCCCCGATTCTCTGCCTCATCCCAGCGCTCTAGGCGACAACAACGCCACCATCGGCTCTGCTGGTCCTCGAAAAACAACAAAATACGTTGGTGATTTGTCGATCCAGCGAGCCATATGACCGTGTCGCGTGTTCCAGTGGGCAACGATCCACACGAAGTCGCCGGGCCTTCTCACCAAAGATGCGGATCAGTAATGCGCTCGCAAAGTGTGCAGCAATCTAGTTCGAGAGCCCGGTACCTGTCTGTATAACGCGCATCGCGCTGATCTGGCATCCGTTTTGCGACCAGCCGGCGGATTAGTCCCCACAAAACGCCCTTCAGTCTTTTGAAGTTCAGCACTAGCGACAAGTGCGGTAGTGTCGCAAATACGCACCAGCAATGCGAGTAAGCGTGGGCCTGTGAAAATCATGCAGGTAGGCCGAACGCACGATTCACAAAATGGATCTGGCCGGCAACATCGCCCTTCTTTAACCACCGGATCTGTCCCTTGCGAATCATGTGCATGGCCTCGTAGCCTAGGATTGTGTTTACTGCGCCTTCTACCGAACGGAACCCTTGGCTAGCAACGATTCGCTTCTTGATGAAGCGATGATCTTGCTCGATGACATTGTTCATGTACGAAGACGGCCGGCAACGGCAAGAGGGACTGAGTTCGCCTGCTTGCCTCAGTTCCGCGACCACCGACGGATAAGCCGGGTGACCATCCACATTGATGACGCGTGGCCGACGGTGTCCGACACGCGATAAAGCGAGCTGCAGGAAGTGCTTGGCTGCCATTCGATCTCGGTAGGGCGACAGCATGAAATCGATGGTGTTGCCTTCCGAATCAAGCGCTCTATATAAATAGGTCCAGTTGCCGGAAACGCGCACGTATGTTTCGTCGACTCGCCAGGACCGATTCGGATACCGGATATGGCGCCGGATCCGTTCGTTCAGGATCGGAGCATACCGCAAGACCCAGCGGGCGATCGTGGAATGATCAACGTTCAAACCACGTTCGCCCATCACCTCTTCCAGATCACGATAGCTGAGCGAATACCGCAGATACCACCGCACACACAGCACGATGACCTCGTCCTGGAAGTGTCGTCCTCGGAATACTTGTGGCCGCCTCTTTCGCACTCGGCCTACCTTACCAATGCCTGCCTAGCTCTTTGCGACACTACCCCATTTGGGTATCATTGCCTCCGCGCTGTGCTTTGTACATTGCATCCTCACGCCTGTGTTGTTGTCTATGTCAGCCGTATGGGTGCATTACCTGCCGTCTGAGGAGAAGTTTCACAGGGGACTTGCTGTAGCTTTAGCTGCGATCGGCGGCTTTGCACTTGTGCGAGGCTATCGAAAGCATCGCCGCGCGCCTGTGTCTACTAATGGGCTGCGGCTGTGGTCTCTCTTTGCAGGAGCCTATTGGGGCGATCGCCTGCCATCTCATTCTGCTGAAGTAGGTGTGACCATGACGGGCAGTTGCCTAATGATCGCTGCGCATTTCATAAACCACACCTTCTGCAGAAATTGCGACCGTTGCGACAAAACTGAGGCGAACAAATCTGGGAGATCTGAGCCAGCCATGCGAAGACGACGGAAAGAATGGCTAAGCTGCGGCTCGGATCTTCGACCCGTCTAAACTCATTCCGCCCTCAACGTTGTCATCGGATCCACGGCCAGCGCATCCCGGAGGATATCCAGCAAGCAAGGTCAAAACGATCAACGGAAATCCGTCGACGACCAGCGTGCGATCATTGCCGGCCATCAGGATCACTTGCCTGATCCGGCCTTTGGCCTCGGTCGTCATCGGAGGATGGTTTACGTCGACCGTCCTGACTCTGATACCGGCCATCGAGACTTTTTGATAAGCGATCAAGGAATACCAATCAGCAAACCGCCGCTCATACCGATTGACTTTTGGTGACCTCTTGCAAAGCTGTAATTGTAAGCCGGCTCGAGATACCCGCCGAAACGATGTTTGCCGGATGGCCAGAACATGAAGTCTCCCGCTACTTCTCTGGCTATCGAGTTGCTCCATTTCCCATTCTGTTTGATGTGAACCCATGGCGACCGCAAGCTTTAAGCGAACGACACGCATAAAGGCATTCGCTTTGTGTTCAAGCCGCCAAGTGCGCCCTTTTACCTGACGCCCTCGGGTTACCGGTCACGCAGCGGAATGCGAAACAGGTTCCGGCGTGTGGTCGATTTCGTGTAAGCGAAAACTGTCGGATCTGGTCCGGGCGAGATCATCCATCCTTCGATCACGCGCGCTCCCGGGAAGCTAGCTACATCCTCGAGCCCGCGGATTCCCGAGGCGGGAAGTTTGGGGAGAGTTTCGCCCAAAGGCACGGGAATCGCGAGCGTTTTTCCGGCGCTTGTAAGTGACTTCGGCACGATTCCGACATATAAGAATCTGCCGTCGGGAGCCCACGCCACAGGACACGTGGTTTCACAAATGCGGCGCGGGTCGCCGCCTCCCACGGGTATAGCCATTGAACTCGCGCGCAGGTTTCCCGGCGGCATCACGTAGCCCACGACCCAACGCCGATCCGGGGAAATACCCCAAATGTTCCCGACCGGTTGAGGCATCACTTTCGCAAGACCCGAGCCATCCTTTTTCATTCTCGCCAGATAATAAGAGGTCCCCTGCATCCACTGGAACAGCACCTGAGCGTCAGGACCAAACTGCGGCGATGCGGCGCCCGCCAAGGCTAGCCGTTTTGGTTGCGAACTGCGATCCAACGGAGCCAGCCATAGTTCCGAGGTTCTGCCGTCGGAGTGTGTGGAGAAAACCACTTCTTTGAGGTCGGTCGAAAGATCGTACTCCGCCATAGTCACGCCGGGCAGCAGAGCCTCGCTGTTCCCAGAGTTCAGATCGATTCGCCAGAGTTCGCTCGGAGCAGAGTCTGAATTACGGCGGGTTAGGTAGAACAGCAACCTGCCATTCGCAGTAAATCTGGCAGAGGGAAACGGGGAGGCGCGGAGACGCATAGGCTCGACGAATCCTTCCGACGAGAGTTGCCGGTCACCCGAGGCCTCGTGAATCCAGATCACACTCTCATGCATACCGATGGAAGTGATGAGCGAGCGGCTGTCGGGCGCTATTGCCACACCGTCCTCCTCCGTTGGACCGAACGTAATCTGCTCAGGCTCTCCTCTTGGAAAATGCTGTCGCCACAAGTGAGAAGTCTCATTGATCTGAGCGCTGAAATACATCCAGTTCCCATTCGGCGACCATCCCGCCGACGTGCATGGCCCCGCAGGACCGACCTGGCGCCCGGCCGAAGCGCCATTCATCGGAACGACGCGGCATGGTTGCCAGAGCGGGTCCATTTCCAGCACCAGCGCCCATTTGCGATCAGGCGAGGCATAGGAATAATGCGCCATAGCGCGTTCATGCCTCGGAAAATAGATCTTCCGATACTCGGAGCGATTTTCCGTCGCCGTGACGATTCCCATGTGAAAACCGGTCCTTATTTCCGAGAACAGGAGGCGGCGTTGGTCTAGCCAGGTAAGCCCGGCCGCATTGGATAGAAGCAACTTGGACTCGCCCCCCAATACGGGCACAGCATAAGTGCTCCATACCTGCCGCACGTCGCTTTCGACCACACTGTACGCAAGCCGGGAACCGTCCGGCGAGAATGCAATGCAACATTTCAGCCGCGGATCGTGTGTGAGCTGAACCGGTTCACCGCTCGGAAGTATCTTTATATAGATCTGGTCCGGCGTGAGGAACCAATCGTCACTTCGGAGAAACGCGAGCATTCGGCCATCGGGCGAAAGCACTGGGGCCACGGCGGAGTCCGTAAAATTTCGTGAGTTGCGCATAGGCACGGTTGTCCTGGGAAGGACCGGGTGGCGAGACCAGAAGCGCTCCAGCAATGATCGCCACCAGCACGAGCGCTACGCTTATAATGCGCCTGCGATTCACCAATCCGTGGTTTGGCGACTGCGGCCGGGCTGGAGTGCCGGCTATCTGGCGCTGAAGTTCAACCGTAGCCGTCGTGACCGTCGCGGTGAATACGTATCCACGGCGTGCGACGGTTCGGATCAGTCGCTGCGAATCGTCGGCCAACGCGCGCCGAATTTCGAGTAAACAATGGGCTAGAGAACTATCCGTGACTGCAGTGTCCGGCCAAATGGTCTCCATCAGAGCGGTTTTGGTCACCAGGCGGCCGTGATGCTTTACGAGGCAGGCCAGAACCTCAAAGCTTTTGGGACGCAACGAGACCTCTTCACCTCTGCGCCGTAGGAAGCCGCCTTCCAGATCTAGAACGTAATCGCCGAAGCAGTATCGCTCCTTTGGTCTTTCCGTCGGGTGTAGCTCAGGACGGCTCATGAGCCCTTCATGAATGTTTCACGATATTACCATCGCGATTTCACCACTTCTGGCGCCTCGGAATGCTATTTTCGGTCCCGCAGCGCACCAGAAAAAGCATTCAGCGCCGCCTGAGTTTAGGAAAGGAAGCAGATAATGAAACGTTCGAACAAACTCCCTAAGTTCGCTTTAGGACTCGTCCTCTACGCGACGCCCATAGTCGCCCTTACGCTCACCTTGAGAGGTACGGATCGCCCGGACGATCACATCCGAGGCGATTGCAAACCGTCTCGCATCACCTTCAACTTCAGCACTATCGATCCCCCGGGCTCCCTCTTCACATTTCCCTTCGGTATCAACCCTCAAAGCGATATTGTCGGGAATTACGTCGACGGGGGCCTCATCCTCGTGGTTTCCTGCTTCAGGAAGGCCAGTTTACGAGCATCGATTTTCCGGGTGCGACGGCCACTTTTGCCCGCCGTATCGACCCTCAGGGCGATATCGTTGGCTTCTATTCAGCCGGTGACGTCACGCATGGATTCCTGCTCCAGGATGGCAACTTCAGCACTATTGATTACCCGGGCGCTAAGGCCACTCTTGCCTTTGGCATCAACCCTCAGGGCGATATCGTCGGCTGGTACACCGATACGGGCGGGATAGACCACGGATTCCTCCTCTGCAAAGGTGTTTTCAGCCGCATCGATTACCCTCGTGCCCCGTCGACCAGGGTCTTCGGTATCAACGCCCGAGGTGATATTGTCGGCTTCTACACTGCCGGTGACATCACCCATGGCTTCCTGCTTCGCCGGGGGCACTTCACAAGGATCGATCCTCCAGGTTCCGCGTCCACTTTCGCTTTAGGCATCAACCCCCAAGGCAACATCGTGGGGGGGTACACGGCTGGCGGCGTCGACCACGGCTTCCTACTTCGCCGCGGCGAATACATTACGATCGATTACCCGGACTCGACGGCGACTACTGCTTCAGGAATTAGCCCTGAGGGCGATCTCGTCGGCTTTTCTACTGCTGCCGGCGTCACTCACGGCTATGTGGCGCTGAGACAGTAGAACGATGTCGCGATCCGTGAGAGGCCGGTCCAGTCCGCGGGAGGAATCTGTCGGGTCGCTGCTCCGCCATAGAGGTTCGTGAAGACAGCAGCTTCCGGTGCTTCGATGCGGAAGCGCAATCGAGGAATGTCCGGGCCTGATCGTCGCGACAACGAATAGACGAGAACGATGACGATCATTGAAACGATCGCGGCAACCGGAAGTCCGCGCCAGGTCCACCATCTTAGCCGCCGAGAGGGAGGTGCTTCGAATTTCGATTCTTCTACGGCCGATTCGGGCGGCCGGATTGCACCGTCGCCGGGGGACGCATGAGACGCTGGATACGAAGTGCGGCGTCTATGTGATCTCGCCACAGGTCAAGTTGCTCCGGTTTGTGCCCATTCCGGGGACACAATTACGAATATTGCCTTTGGCGGGCCGGATATACGGACGCTCTACGTTACGGCGGGTACGGGAATCGCGAGCGCACTTGCTCCGCCCGGCATATAAGCACTAACTACAAACCTACGTCAGCGCCCTCAATTCGAGGCGTAGTTGCCGCCACTGAAAAGCCTGCGGACTGACGGGACAGTTCTGCAAATATTGCGCCCGAGAACGCGTCAGCTATCATACGTCGGCTGTCAAGTTGCCGTATAACGCACATCGCGCTGATCTGGCATCCGTTTTGCGACCAGCCGGCGGATTAGTCCCCACAAAACGCCCTTCAGTCTTTTGAAGTTCAGCACTAGCGACAAGTGCACTGAATTCATGATCAGTCCGTTAAGCGTCAATATCGGAAGCTATTTCGAGTTCATTGTCCGTTTGGCGATAACTAATGGTATGGTCCGCCGCCTCTACTTCACAGCAGTGGAGTATGGAGGTAAAGGAAGGAGCCTTTTCCATGGATATACACACGATTGTCATTGATCTAGGCACGACGGTATATCATTTGGTAGGCCTAAACCCGTACGGTGAGGTTGTGGTGCGCCAGAAATCGTCGCGATCACAGTTGCTGTGTTTTACAGCGAACCTCCAAGTTCATTTGATTGGCATGGAAGCGTGTGGTGGTTCGCAATACGAGACCTGTGGAGCATTACCCCACTACCGATGGGGAAGTGAGCGACGGCTTGCCGTATTGCGTAGGGCGCCGACGGATATCGCCAAAACCGCCACGTTAGAACAGGTTAACGACCGAATGTAAGGACATCAGTTGGGACCTGTCCTGCTCATTCGGCATTCGGCTGCTACAGGACGATAATCATCCGGCTGCTGGAGGAAGCGCCCCAAGGCCCATTTGGGCGCATCACTCTTATGATGAAACGGAATTGGCCGCCGCTTCACAATAGCCTTGCGCCAGCCAGCGGCGTTCCACACCGATCGGAGTCCGGCGTTTATGGGCCGTCAACGTCGCCCTATTGTTGCTATCTCCTTTTGAATGTAGAATGACCGGTAAAAGCGCGCCGGTTGGCACGTTTCAGGGAGCAGCTCATGAAGACACTCGTTCGATTACGAAGCTTCTTTGTTCCGGCCGGCATTGGCTTGCTCTTACTTGTCGCGGCCGGCTTGTATAACTTAGTTTGGCTCCCCTCTGAGCACCGATATTTAGACGAACGGAATTTTCGTCTTTTGACAACTCTTAGTGAACAGATCAGTGCCAGCATCAATAATTTTGACAAGATGATGGACAATGCCTCTGACTCCGGCGTAACGGATGGCACGTTAGAGTCCTACCTCAAAGAAGTGGCGCCTCAGTTGGAGAGGCTGGACGAAGAAGACCGGAAGGTAATTGGTGATGCCTATAGCGATCCACCGAGTATAGCGGTCCAAGCGGACGAAGGGACGCATTTCCTCTATTTCGCTTTTTTGCGTGCACAGAACGAGACCAGGTACGCGATTCGAACGGATTTGGACAAACTAATACGCAGCGTTCTGCCTCCAGACAATCGCAATCCATTCGATGTCGTGCTGGTAGCACAGGGTAACGGAACGGTAATTTTTCAGAAATCATCACCCGGGCTTGCGGTAGCACGAATCGATGCGCTCGAAGACATATCGGAAGGAGCGAAAGCGGGTAAGACCGATCGTGAGGTGAAACCGCCTTCGCAGTCCGGCAAGTTCTCATTCAGCAGGTTCTCGGAGATCAAATTGGCGGGCGCAAGCTACCGGTTTTACTCACAGCCACTGCCGATTTCGTTCCCGCTAATCGATCCCGTGAAAAAAAAAGCGGAAGACAACCTTGCCCAGCCCGAACATTGGGTTTTGTGTGGATTGGTGCACGCCGAGGCCTTCCGTTCTGAGAGCCAGTCGATCTCCTATAAGTACCTTCTGTGGTTTTCTGTTGCCATCTTGTTAGTGATCGCGGCCTATCCGTTCTTGAGGCTGCGCATATCCTCCTCCTCGGAAAGACTGCGTGCTAGTGACGTAGCCGTTACTGCGGTTTTTGCCTGCGCAGCGACTACGACGCTATCTTTCGCATTGTTGGACATCTTCTACCTGCGAAAGGACTTCGACGAGCGAACACCAGATGGTCCGATGCGGAAGCTCGCGAAGGCCATCGACACCAATTTGAGCAATGAAAGAAAGAGCGCATTCAACCAGTTGCAAGATTTCTATGCGGGAGGCAAGCTGCGCGAAGCATTGCGCAATGCACAGGCCCCCTCCCAGCTGCATCCGAGGTTCATAGGAGACCAGAAAGAATGCAATCCGAGTTGGGCATGCCGAACGGGGATCCTTGACAAGGACAAAATTGTTCCTGGGCGCCGGTTGGATTACCCCTACCTGGAGTTCGCGAGCTGGAGTGACTCCAGCGGCTACCAGCGGATTAAGTGGACCACCAAAGCACATGTCACACCGTTTATCAATCTTGATGATTCGTCGAGTACTTACTATCCGGCTGTCAAGAAGGCTTTTGCCTTTGGTAGCTCAGACAGTCCCGAACCCGTTCCGGTCAGCGGCATAGGATCTCAATACTCCCCGAATACCGGCGACTACATCACTGTCTTTTGGCAGCTGCTAGACATGGATGGACGGCCAGCATCTGAGCAGAGCATAAGGGAAAAGAATGTGTTCTGCGGTTCCGTTGTAACGCGGCCGATTTCGGTGGTCGACCCTATAATGCCCGCCGAGTTCCAATTCGCCCTGATCAAGCCCGATGGCACGGTGGTTTTTCATTCCGATCCTACGCGAAACTTGCGCGAAAACTTCTTCGTGGAAACCGACCAGAACCAAGAGGTCCGCTCACGGGTGTTTACGCGCGCGCCCGGCATGATGGTGGCCAAATACATGGGCCGGGGCCACCGCCTCTACATATACCCGATGGCCTTTGATTCGAATGAACCTTGGACCGTGATCGTCTTTCGCGATTTGCGGGTCGAGGAAACTATGAACCTGGAAGTGCTAAGCCTGGCCTCCATTCTGTTTTCTCTCTATGCGTTGGGGATGACATTGGCATTGCTTCTGGTGCATTGGCGGGGAGCAAGCCGCGCGACAGGAAGCTGGCTCTGGCCTGATTCGCGCAAGGCAGGCGCGTACAAGTGGCTGGTAAGGATCAACTTCGCGGCAATTCTACTCCTTGTTACCCTGCCTAAGCTTCCCGAGATTCTTGCACTTCTTTTTTGTGTTGTTGCAATCCCGGCAGGCATACTGATTTTCAACGTATTGGTCCTCCAACGGGAAGCCGAGTCCGAGGATGCGCCGGAACAAACAAAATTTCCTCAGTGGCAACTTGGCTATTTTTCGACAATTTCAACATTGCTGGCGGTGGTAGCCGTCCTTCCATGTCTTTCCTTTTTTAAGGTCGCTTGGGATTTCGAGCACAGGCTCTTCATCGAACGCAGCCAGCTTCGTCTCTCCGCCGATCTGGATACCCGCCGCGAACGTGTTCGCACGCGCTATCTCGGTGATTTGGGACGGAACATCCAAGCGCTCCTGGCTGAGCCCGCCGACACATCAAAACCACATTTTTCGTACCACAAGAGCTTTCTTGACACTACGATTGTTGCTGCGCGGGAGTTTAAGCTGCCGCATGAGGCGCCACGCCGTTTCGGAAGTACGGGCGATCAGCAACGTCTAGTGGAGTCATTCCTGAGCAGAATTGGTCCTTTATATAACGAGATCGCCTACGATGGCCGTTACCTAACAGAAGCTTCACTAAGTAACCCGGCCTGGTCCTCAACTTCGTCGGGAGGTAAAGAAACACTAAAACTGGCAAAACAGGAAACGGATAAGACGACCCGAACGATAGAATCTTCTTGGGCTCCGCTGGATGTTCCCTGGGGTGATTGGAATTGGTGGCTTGGCACCTTGGCCTACATGACAGCTCTGTTCTGGCTGGTGCGCTTTAGCCTTAGAAGGATCTTCCTTCTCGACATCTCCGCGCCAGACGGGGAGCAGAGTCAGCCCATTGTATTGGATACGAGCAAGCTGATCACCAACCTACCCATGAACATGGTCGTCATCGGCCGCGATTCCGCCCCAACGATTGTGAATCTAGTCCGCCGTAAGGATGTGCAGGCCCATGATCTTTATGAGTTGCTAAAAGCGCCTATGGCGAAAGCTGCAACTCCAGGCGGCGATTCCGTTGCCGTGAACGCAGCCATTAATGCCGTCGATAAAATCGTGCAAGACGGTCGTCCGGTCGTGTTTTACAACTTTGAGGGTGGACTAGACGACCCTGCCACGAACGAACAGATGCTTTCTACCGTGGAAAGAGTCGTCTCCATGCTTTATAGGCCTGTAGTGATTGCGTCGAAGGTTGATCCTCCAGCGAAATCATCGGGAGATGAGCGGGAGCACTGGCAAAGGCTACTGCAGTCTTTTGTGCGAATCGACCTGGTGTCCGGCCCCACACAGCGCGCTGACGAAACGTTGGAACAGTTCGAGAAAAGGGTTTCTGAAGAAGCTTACTACGACTGGATCTTTTTCGGTCGTTCAGAGGCCCAGAAACTCATCCTGGTACAGCTGGCGGAGGAAAAGTTGGTCAATCCGAACAGTCGGGCTGATGTCCGTGAACTGATGAGAGAAGGATTGGTCGTGCGAGCGTGCGGAATGTTAGCTATTAAGGATTTCCGCTTCGTGCAGTTTCTCAACAGGACCATTTCTCGCGACATCATCAAAGAATGGGAAAGCGAGGGGGGAGGCCGTTCCAATACGCTCCGCACGTCCTTGTTCGTAACAGGTGCGGCCGTCGTGATTTTTCTCCTTTGGACGCAAGGTGCCGTTGTCAACACCTGGATCACCTACGCGACAGGACTTGCGGCGTCGATACCGGCGTTCTTAAAGCTGCTCGAGCTAGTGCGTGCTGTCCCGGAGCGGTAGCTGTGGAGTTCAGAATTCGTCAGCCGTTGATCGAGGATTACCAATCGCGCTGGTGTATGATACAGTGTCGTAGCAATTGGTATGCGCTCTTTCTTCCATCTGTCAGGATCGCGCCCGATCACGCAAAATTGCTGCTGATATGACGGCGGCAGCAGGCCGTTACGCGCGCTCTGCTATTGAATTGGCATGTTTGGCACGAACTCTTAACACTCGCCGAAGCCGCCGTAAGGCAGCATTGTCTGCAGCAACCCTTCTAATTTGTTGAATGAAGCGCTATTTTTCGATTGAAAATCGGGCCCTCCCAGTTTGCCCTCCTCGACAATTTGATCTAGGAGACTGGCGTCATCCGTTTTTTTTGAACAATCGCTTCCGCCGGAGAGGGAGCTTCTTTCCCTATCGTCTCGGCATGAGTGTCTCCGCGTTCATGCAAGATGCGACCTCTGTGTTGCTCACGGCACACCACTCAGCCATACAACGGTTGGCAGAAGTGCCCGGTCTGGGAGTGGATTGAAAGCCGACCAGTGATAGATGCACGCTTGCCGACTAATCGCCGTCACTCTTCGGATGGCTGACCAACGGGACACGATCGATAACTGAAAGGCACCCTTGGCCGACCATCGGAAACTATCTCGTCTGACGAGACATTCGCCCTTTGATCCGACGGCAGAGCAGGTGCTAATTCTAGAGACAGCCCTTTTAAATGCCCAATACGATCGAGCAATACAGAGAAGCCAAGGCCGCTTATCAAAAATTGCATAGCCAAGCGAAGAAAGAGCTTGTGGCCCGTTTCAACCAGTTGGCAGCCGAGCTGCTTCAGATTCAAAAAGAGCTGAAAGAGGATTTCGGTCACAAGGCAACAATTCCGACCAAAGCGAAGAGCGCGCGGTCGGCCAGAACGCCTTCCAAGGTGCTTGAACCCTCACCTCCCAATCCAAAGATTGCGGCCGTTGAAAAACGTCTGGCAAGTCAAAAGAAGAAGCTGGAACAGGCTTTGGCAACTGGCAAAACCGATCGGCCGATTAAAGGCCGGATTTATGAGCTGGAGGATGAGCTCAGACTCGCCAGGGAGAAATAGGCCACTCGCTTTCGCGAGTCTCACCGACGGTGCCAAAGCCAGCATAGAAATACCGGTGGCTTGGAGCAGTAGCGTCAGTGTGCAAACAGCATCCTGGGAAACCGCGTGGCCTTTCCGGGCTGGATAACGGTCTACACGGAAATTATCCTCAGGGCTCACGTGATCAGCTGCAGTTGCGGTTTACATTCGATTCCCGTAATTGTCGAAGGTAAAGCGTCCAAGGGGTTATGGCAGCGATGCCTGGTACCGGGGTGATTGCGGTACGCTATAGAGCTCAACCCTTTTCGGTAAATGCTGATACGCTGTTTTCACGGAGCGATCCTGCTCACTGCATTCACTGAACCGAGCAATCTCCGGTTGGCGCGTGATCCGCTCAGTGTTTCAAAGCGACCATCGGCCGCGCGATATATTGAAACGCCTCGTACCGCACTGAACCGAACTGTTCTCGTGGCTGGGGCGGGATCGGTCATTTCGCGTCGTGAGGGGTAGACCAAGATCGCAGGGAGAAGCAACCGCTTCACTTCATGCCACGTCTTCATGGGGCCTCACTTTCCCCCGGTCAGTCCCGTGCCCTGTGTGACGACGGAGCTACTAATAAACTTGGTGGTGGCCTGACTTCGTCACATTTCTAAGCCAAAAAACTTCTGGTACGCGGACGTTACCTCAGCAACTAAGACATCGAAGGCGGCTGGCTTCGTAATGTAGTGCTTCGCTCCGAGAGCGTAGGCGCGTTCTTTATCTGCCTGGTGACTGGAGGTGGTGAGAATAACGATGGGAATAGACCGTAGGCTCTTGTCGTCCCTGACCGCCACGAGTACTTGCCAGCCGTCAATTCTTGGCATATTTAGGTCCAGGAACGGTAGTGTCGCAAATACGCACCAGCAATGCGAGTAAGCGTGGGCCTGTGAAAATCATGCAGGTAGGCCGAACGCACGATTCACAAAATGGATCTGGCCGGCAACATCGCCCTTCTTTAACCACCGGATCTGTCCCTTGCGAATCATGTGCATGGCCTCGTAGCCTAGGATTGTGTTTACTGCGCCTTCTACCGAACGGAACCCTTGGCTAGCAACGATTCGCTTCTTGATGAAGCGATGATCTTGCTCGATGACATTGTTCATGTACAAAGACGGCCGGCAACGGCAAGAGGGACTGAGTTCGCCTGCTTGCCTCAGTTCCGCGACCACCGAAGGATAAGCCGGGTGACCATCCACATTGATGACGCGTGGCCGACGGTGTCCGACACGCGATAAAGCGAGCTGCAGGAAGTGCTTGGCTGCCATTCGATCTCGGTAGGGCGACAGCATGAAATCGATGGTGTTGCCTTCCGAATCAAGCGCTCTATATAAATAGGTCCAGTTGCCGGAAACGCGCACGTATGTTTCGTCGACTCGCCAGGACCGATTCGGATACCGGATATGGCGCCGGATCCGTTCGTTCAGGATCGGAGCATACCGCAAGACCCAGCGGGCGATCGTGGAATGATCAACGTTCAAACCACGTTCGCCCATCACCTCTTCCAGATCACGATAGCTGAGCGAATACCGCAGATACCACCGCACACACAGCACGATGACCTCGTCCTGGAAGTGTCGTCCTCGGAATACTTGTGGCCGCCTCTTTCGCACTCGGCCTACCTTACCAATGCCTGCCTAGCTCTTTGCGACACTACCCGGGAACGTAGGCCCGGGACGGATCGAAGAATGCGAAGATAATTTTTGACATCCATTCAGAGATGGCTCATTTGGGTCGTCGTCGCGCTGGCCGGTTGTTTCTTCCTTGCGACATCGGTCCGCAGAGGTTGGACGCAGGTCGAAACGGACTTTCCAAATTACTACACCGCGGCCGTGCTCGCGAGCCACCGTCAGCCTCTCCAACGCTTCTACGACTGGCCATGGTTTCAGCGGCAAATGAACTACACCGGAACCGAACAGCAATTGGGCGGCTACATCCCACAGACTCCGTTGACCATGTTGCCCCTCATGCCGCTGTCGGGCCTTCCACCTCAGTCGGCAAAGCAAGCATGGATTGCTTTGAACCTGCTCTTTCTCGGCATCACTGCGATGTTACTTGCTCGATTAATGAACGGATCGGCCGCGATCGTTCTACTGATAGCACTCGCAGGCTACTTGTCACTCCGGTCAAACTTTGTACTCGGCCAGTATTACATCTTCCTGCTATTCATGTTGACCCTGAGCGTGTCGAACTTGCTTCGTGGCCGATCATTCACCGGCGGCTTTTTGATGGGTACGGTTTGCATGCTGAAGCTTTACTCAGCCCCATTTCTGCTCTACTTTTTATGGAAGCGCCAGTGGAGAGCGTTGCTGGGGATGCTGGCTGCCTGTGTTGGGTTAGGCGCGCTGTCGGTCGCGTGGTTCGGCTGGCACCCGAACATTTTTTACGTGTCTTACGTACTCTCGCGGGCGTCGGAGAACGCACTCCTCGATCCATACCATCCGGCGATCGGAACGTTAACCAATTTTCTGCGCCGGACCTTCGTCATGGAACGTGAGCTGAACCCCCATCCGTTGTTCAATGCGCCACAAGTGTTCTTCTTCCTGAGGCCGCTATTGACGCTCTCGATTCTCGCCCTCCCGTTGCTCGCATTTCGGCGAAATGCGCCCATGGACAAGCGCGAGTTGGCCTGGTTTCTCATCGCGATCCTGTTTTACTCCCCCAATACGGCTTTGTACGTCTTCGTCCTGTTGTTGCTCCCAATTGCGATGCTTCTCGACCAAGCGAGTCGGTGGTGGGCTATAACATTGGCCGTCACGTATATGCTCCTATCGCTTCCCCTGCAGCCGGCTTACAGTTGGCTCTTTCCGAAAGTATGGATTCTACTCGCTCTTTTTGCTCTCACGGGCGTCGATTACTGGGGCAATATATCGCTGCGGTCGGGGCTCGCTGCAATGTTTGTGATCAGTGCGCTTTCGCTCGCAGATACGCTGCGTCGTCAACAAAGTTACGATCAGGAACCGGCTCGGACACTGGCTTCAGTTGAATCGAGGCCTCACTCCATCTACGCCTCTAATCCGGCCGTCTCAAAGGCTGGGATTGTATTCGAATCAATCGGTGCTGCCGGATACATCCTGAACCGCGATATGGTGTTCGATGGTCATGCTTTTCACCCGTCAACGCCAGCGTCGGGCACTCCGATCTACTTTGAACTAGTCGCCAAAGGACATTCGACAATCGTATCGCTAGATATGCAGACGCGCGACCAGCGAACAATTGTTTCGGATGCGACAAATCCTGCAATCTCCCCCGACGGAAATCGGCTCGCATATATTTCAGATGGCAAACTGTTCATCCGCGGAGAGGAAGAACTGTCAACTCCAGACCGCGTCGACGATGTAGCCTGGTTTCCGGACGCAAGTCACGTCGCCTTCTCGGCAAAGGGCGCGATTTACGATTCGCACGATATGCACCGCCTGGTCGCCAATGTGCCGGGCGACCTGAGCGAGCCCGCAGTATCGCCAAGCGGAGAATTGCTGGCCTTCACGGCCACTCACCACGGTATTCGACACGTGTGGATCGAGGAAATGGCGGCCAGGAATTCGCGCGAAATCACCGGAGGCGCCTGTAACAGTTATGCACCGGCGTGGGAACCCGATTCGCACACCCTCGTCTTCGCCAGTGATTGCGGTCGAGGATTAGGACTGCCGCGCCTCTATCGCGCCGTGCTCGGCGGGCTCAGGCAGTGATCTTTTCCGACAGCGTCTCGGTAAGTGACTAAGTTTTCGGCAATAACATTTACATGAAACGGGCAATAATCATGGGCGCAGGGCCGGCAGGGTTAACCGCTGCGCTAGAAATGTTAACGAATACAGACATCGTTCCGTTAGTTCTAGAGAAAAGCACCTACATGGGCGGGCTTTCTCGGACCATTAACTACAATGGCAATCGTCTTGACATTGGCGGTCACAGGTTTTTTTCAAAGTCAGACCGAGTTATGAACTGGTGGCTCAACATTCTGCCAATCGAACAGGATCATTCCAGCGCAAGTGAGATCACATACCACCGAGCCAGCCGCAGCATTGATCGGTTCGAGAGGGGACCCAGCGCAAACGCCAGCGACAAAGTAATGCTGTTGAGGAACCGCAAGTCACGCATCTACTTCCTGGGTCAGCTCTTTGATTACCCAATCAGTATTTCTAGAGACACCATTCGCAAGTTAGGTCTGCTCCGTACCGCTAAAATCGGCCTAAGCTACGCTATCAGCGCCGCTGCACCCATTCGGGAGGTGGAGAATCTGGAACAATTCTTCATTAATCGTTTTGGCCGCGAACTCTACCTGACGTTTTTCAAGGAATACACCGAGAAAGTGTGGGGACAGCGGTGCTGCGAGATCAGCGCCGAATGGGGTGAGCAGCGCATTAAGGGTCTTTCCGTTGTAAAAGCCATCAACCACTTCTTTAAGCGCCGGGACGGAATAGGAGATGTCGCTCAAAAAGACACTGAAACGTCGCTCATCGAGCGTTTCCTGTATCCCAAATTTGGTCCTGGACAAATGTGGGAAGAGGTGTCCCGCCTAGTGCGCGAAAAGGGTGGCGTCATTCTAACTGAAACGGAGGCGACCGGCCTCCAAGTGCTTGGCAATCGCATTACTGGAGTGACCGCTAAAGATCTGAAGACTGGAAAGGACCTGATGTTCGAAGGCGATTTCGTCATGTCCACGCTGCCTGTCAAAGAACTCATGCGAGCGCTGAAGACGGACGTTCCGGCTGCCGTCCTGCATGTTAGTGACAACCTGCCCTACCGCGATTTCATCACCGTCGGACTTCTAGCCAATAAACTCAAAGTCCGCGATAGCGGGGCCAGCGTATCGGAATTGATCTCCGATAACTGGATTTACATCCAGGAGCCCGGCGTCAAAGCAGGCCGCGTGCAGATCTTCAACAATTGGAGTCCGTATCTCGTACATGATCCGGGCAAGGTGTGGCTCGGAGTGGAGTACTTCTGCTATGAGTCGGACGACCTGTGGAAACTCAGCGATCACAAAATGGCTGCCCTGGCCACGAAAGAACTCCACGATATCGGCATATTAGACTCGACGGACGTCGTAGATGGCTGTGTCTTTCGCATGCCCAAGGCGTATCCGGCATACTTTGGCGTCTATAAAGACTTCGACAGGGTGCGCAATTACTTGGACGGGTTTGAGAACCTCTTCGTCGTCGGTCGCAACGGGATGCATAAGTACAACAATCAGGATCACGCCATGCTGACCGCCATGCTCGCGGTCGAAAATATGGCGAGTGGACGCACCGGCAAGAACAACCTTTGGACGGTCATTACAGAATCTCCGGTCTCGCATCCAATGTAGTCGAGATCGGAGTTTTTGTTAATTTCTACAAATAGCTATTTATTATTTCTTATTAGGAAGGCCGTCGGCGTCTTTGCATGGTTACGGAGTTGCCCACCGGATCCAGCAAATTTCAGAAGACATACTTCAGGTGGAAGAAGGATCGCTTTATTCCGAGCTGCAACGCATCCTGATTAAGGGTTAGGTGAAAGCGGGTTGGGGCCAGTCCGGGCACGCTATTACTTGCTAACCGCCGCCAGTCGTTAACAGCTTCCCATTGAGCTGTCGCAGTTTGATCGCACTGTTCAGCTATTACGAGGATTATTCAGTTGGCGTGAAGGAACGTTTCATGTTTTGTCGACGAACTCTCGTGTAGGGCAATGATGTTCCTCCGAATCGGGCGATTCCGGGAGGAAATCAATGAGGCGTTGGACGGATCTGTTGCAACGCCGTTGGAGCCGTCTGATACGCTTCCGTGTCCATGAGACGGAAACGGCCGGAGCTGTTCAAGGGACGACACTTCGAGGCCGAAATCATCGTCCGTTGCGTTCGCTGGTACTGCGATATCCGCTGAGCTTGCGGCAACTGAAAGAAATGATGGCCGAGCGCAACCTCGCGATCGATCGTGTCACGATTTGGCGTCGGGTGCAGCGGTACGCGCCGGAACTGACCCGTGCGTTTGGCAAATACCGAAATCAACCGCCTATGTCGTCTAGAACTGGCGGAATACGAATCGATCGTGGAGAGTTGACGAGATTCGCCGTGTTCAAGTAAATTGAATCAGCTGCGCGGTCTTCCGCCCTTACGAGCTTATTTCCGTCTTGGCTACTATGCGCCCACTCAATAGTAAGGCGAGTCGCTGCGCTCGATACCTGAAACATGCCGTGGCTGGGCTGCTTGCCATTGGGTGTACCGCCTGTTTATTGGCTCAGTTCCGGGCCGACACCCGGCTGGTCGTCCTGCACGCTAGCGTCACCGATAAAAAGGGCAAGCGGATTACGAACCTCGGCAAAGATGCATTTAAAGTGTACGAGAACGGCCAGCCGCAGCAGGTAAAAATATTCCGGCGTGAGGATGTTCCGGTTTCACTTGGGATCGTGATTGACGATAGTGGCAGCATGGCCACTAAGAGGGTGCGCGTCGAAACGGCAGCTCTGGCGATGGTTCGCGAGTCGAACCCGCAGGACGAGGTCTTCATAGTCAACTTCAACGATGACGCTTATCTCGACGTGCCTTTCACGAACGACATACGAAAGATGGAGCAGGGCCTGGCACGCATCGACTCGCGGGGCGGCACCGCAATGCGCGATGCGATTAATATGTCTCTCGAATACATAAAAGAGAAGGCCAAGAAGGACAAGAAAGTCCTGATCGTTATCACGGACGGCGATGACAACGCGAGCAGCGCCCCTTTGGAGAATGTCGTAGGCCACGCGAATCGGAGCGACGCGCTGATTTATGCGATTGGCCTGTTCATCGACCAAGACAACCGCGGCGCCGCAAAAGCCCGGCGTGCATTGAAAGAGCTGACCAAGGCAACGGGCGGCTTGGCGATCTATCCGAGAAATGTAGGCGAAGTGCAATCGTTAGGAATCGAGATTGCCCACGACATCCGTAACCAGTACACGATTGGCTATACACCGAGCCTCCAGGAACTGGACGGCAGTTACCGTCAGATCAAAGTGACCGTCGATGCGCCGGGTAAGCCTGCTGTGCGGACGCGTTCCGGCTATTACGCGACCCAGGAAGTCGGGACACATAAGCAAGCGGCAGTCGCTTCGATCACAAGTGCATCCGAAGGACCTTACTCGCGGCTCAAGTTGATGAATCCCCAGACGAGAGTTTTTCCCCTAAGGGAACAACCTCTACATCTTGGAGAGTCAGAAGACCCTCTTTGACCGTTGCTGCAATCTTCGGAACCACCGATCGCAGACGGTCTTCCTCATCCACAGCGACGATGACGATCGGCTTTTCATCGGATACACCGAACAAGCCCTTGCGGTGAACTCTGCGATGAACACCGTATCCCATAATTCCATCAATGACGGTCGCCCCGGCGATGCCATTCCTTTCCAGGGTGTACACGATGGCTTCGAACAGGCTGCGTTCCTTCCACTGATCCGCTTTATCGATGAAAACCGACAACATCTTACGCTGAGCGGACATTCTCTGTTCTCCTCCTTTCGATAAGGAAGTAAATGGTCAGTGTCCCTAGGTAGATATCTGAAAAACCGGCCAAACGCCAGGCAGCAGAGGACAGCTTCAGATTTTCCTGCGCGTATGTGATAATCTGCGTTGACGAAAAACGGGTGCCAGAGCGAAATGGCTGGGATGCCCGACCAACAATGAACATCATCTTCCGAATCTTACTTTCGTGCCTCGCTTTATCTATTTCAGCCGAGGTAATTTCCGCGTCCGGTTCGCGTCATCTGCTGTATGTCGCAAGCCCGGGAATCCGCGACTATGTAGAATACGGCGGTATCGGCGTCCTCGTTTTCGATGTGGACGATGGTTATAAATTCGTGCGCCGCATTCCTACATGGACGGTACCGGAGGGAAAAAAGGTCGAGAACGTCAAAGGGATTGCCGCGAGCGCGAAGACCGGAATTGTATACGTGACGTCGCTCGACAGCATGATCGCCATTAACGCTGTCACGGGTAAGACGCTATGGAGCAAGACCTATCCTGGCGGATGCGATCGGATGGCCATTTCACCAGACGGGAGCGTTCTTTACGTTCCGGAACTCGAGGGGCCCGCATGGCACGTAGTGAATGGAGCCACGGGCGATGTGATTACCACGATTGAGACGAACTCCGCTTCGCACAATACACTCTGGTCTGTCGATGGCCAGAATGTCTATTTGGCCGGCCTGAAATCACCTCTACTTTCAGTAGCCGATTCGAAAACGAACACAGTCGTTAGAACCGTTGGACCATTCGAGAATGTCATCCGTCCGTTTACCGTGAACGGGCGTGGCAGTTTGGTTTTCGTAAATGTGAACCGTCTGCTGGGCTTCGAAGTTGGCGATCTTCAAACAGGGAAAAAGCTCTACCATGTAGAGGTTCAAGGCTACAAACAAGGTCCGGTGAAACGCCATGGCTGCCCCAGCCACGGAATTGCCCTTACACCCGATGAAAAGGAACTTTGGCTGGCAGACTGCGCAAACGATGCTATCCACGTCTTCGACTCGACAGTCATGCCGCCGAAGCAGCTGACGACGATCAAGGCCAGGGACTGCGTCGGTTGGGTTAGTTTCAGTATGGACGGGAAGACCGCCTACAGCTCCACCGGCGAAATCATTGACGTTGCGACGAAGAAAGTGATTGCATCGCTACGTGATGAGAGCGGGCATGACGTGCAGAGCGAAAAAGTGCTCGACCTGGTAATCGAAGATGGAAAGGTCGTGCGGGCAGGAAATCAGTTTGGTGTGGGTAAACAACGCAAGAACTCACACCTTACGAGTGCATCACTGAAGGCCGCGATAACGAACGAGTAGTCACTAGAGCCAACGTTTCAGCCACTCCCAGGCCTGAGGCTGCATTTTGTCGTTGAATTCGTGTGGTGCATCGAAGAGCGTACACACTTGCCGATCAGGACTGCCCGCCTTTTGATAGCACTGATGAATTTTTGCGAACGCCGCCTGTATTCCCGAAAGAGGAAACAAGAGGTCACGCGATCCCATCTGGACCATCAGCGCCCTCGGTGCGATCAGCGCTGAAAGGTCCGGCAGATCGAAGTAACGATACATTCCCGGAATGACAAATGTTACCCCCATGGTGTTGGTCACATGCTGTTTTACCTGAGAAGCGAACGCCGTCATCCAGCAGACGTCTACGGCTACCTTAATGCGTGTATCGAGGGCCGCGAGCATGAAGCTGCGATACCCTCCAACAGACAACCCAACGCAGCCGATGCGATTTCGATCCACTTCCGGACGCGATGCGAAATAATCCAGAGTCCGAAGATCGTCCCAGAGCATTACGCCAGGCCATGTCACGCCCGCAGTAAGCAGGCTGCGTGCGATGAATTGCTCGTTACGCGAGGAACGTGCATTGAATTCGGCGATTTGCTGCGCTGTTATGCCGTGCGGCCGCTCACGCCAGGCGGGCGGGTCATTGGGCAGCACATAGCGGCGTTCGCCCCAGTAGAACATGTCGATGGCGATGACGGCATATCCCTGACGCACGAGTTCATTGCAGATACTGCGCCCGGAATAATACCGTTGTTTGAATTGCGTGAGAATCGGATGTTCGTTTTCGTTCGCTACCACTTTTTCCCGCCCCCACATATAGAAACCGCCGTGATCATGCAACACAATCACCCCGGGAAAGAGCGGTGTTCTACCTGTTGGGATCAGTAGGCGCGCGGGAACACGTGAATACGGAGTAGAGAGAAACGTCAGATCCTCTTCAATAAAGCCCGCACGCTCCTTCCGATCGCGCAGCTGAACTTGGAGTGAGACGGGTGGAGGCTGATAATGCAAGAGATCAAAGAGCTTTTCTCTTGCGAGCCGCTGCCATCGCTGGTGATCCCTGAACTCCGGCCGGAGAAACGAAAGCTCGAGCGGTGACGCATCGGCCATCGCCTGAATCGGCGGATAAAGGTTTCCGAGTTGGGATCCGGCCGGATCCTGGCCAAACGCGGGAACAGTGGCCAGCAATGCCGCAGCGAAATCGCGCCGGCTCGGGTTCATTTTGCCCGCTGCTCTTCGGCGCGCAACTCACTCAGTGTTTCACTGATCGAATGCACGCCCAAGGACTTTACTGCACTTTCAATCAGGCCGCGCGCCACGGCGTTGTTGATGTCCGACTGAGAATACCTCTTCGATTTACCAACCGGCTGCATAGAATCCGACCACTGCTTCAGATCCATGAGCAAACTGCCTTTCCCAATCGATTTCTCCTGCGCCCTTCTGTAATCGTTCCATCAGCGCTCACAATGTCTGCAGCGTGAATCGCCGCCGTTCCAGCAGCAAGGCAACTTTGTCGGGTGCGCCGCTTGATGTCCCGTCCGCATAAAGCGCACCTTCCATCTTCACGTAATCCGGCACTGCGCCAATCGTCATGTTGCTCACTTGCGTCTTCTGCTCTGCGCCGGGGCAATCGGCTCAGCCGTTATGTTGTCCTGCCAAACCCCGTGGTAGCTTCCCGGATAGTTTAGAAGTTCGATCAAAAAGCCTGTAAGCGGCTGGGCCGCCACGTTGCGAATGATCAAGATGGAACCGCCGTTGGTGGGCTTCAACCCGCAGCGCAGGCAGCGACGATTGCGCGACTGCCGTCCAAAGCGGTAACCACAAGGAGACTGCCAGTTTTCCCAGCGACATTTCAGCATTATCTATCGAAGCATTTGAGCTTTTTCGAAGTTATCGCGATACACTTGCTTTGATTTAAGCCCATGCTATTTCCGTTGACCACCACTTTTCAATACGGCATCGATGTCCGAGGCGACGAATGACCAGCTTAAGATCAGTAGCGCTGGCGCTCGCGGCATCCTTGGCGCTTCCCTGCTATTCCGCTCAGATACAGTTTGAAACGGATAAAAACCTAGACGCCACAGCACGGTATGGTTTGTCAAAGCTAAATGAAGCGTTGCGCGAGAAGGGGCATTCAGTGGTCGATGGGAAGAGCGCTAAACCGCCGGAGATCACAATTGTCGCTGGCCTCAGTTCCGGTAACGTCGCTGCGCGTGCGCTGAAATCGGCGAACACGCCTTTACCCGAGCACCCCGAAGGTCTCGCCATTAAGCGGATTTCTCTTCGAGGCAAACCTGCTCTTATTCTCTGTGGCACCGATTCCCGAGGGCTGATGTACGCGGCGCTGGATGTCGCTGATCGTGTTCGATGGACTGCCGGGTCCAGCGATCCTCTTAGCTATGTGCACGACACGAATGAGTCTCCCTACCTGGTCGAGCGAGGAATCTCCATGTATACGATGCAGCGCGCATACTTTGAGAGCCGCCTCCATGACGAGAGCTATTGGAAACTGTACTTCGATCTTCTTGCCAGAAGCCGCATAAACGCATTTACAGTGATTTTCGGATATGAAAATGGCGGATTTCTGGCGCCGCCGTATCCCTACTTCTTCAATACACCCTCTTACGACGGTGTTCGCATGACGGGATTGACGCCCGAACAGCAGGAACGGAACAGAAATTCGTTCAACACTATGATCCGCATTGCGCACGAACGGGGAATCAGTATTAATGCTGCCATCTGGGATCACATCTACCGCGGTGGTGTTCAGGCGGGTGGAATTCCTGGCGCGTCCCAGAAGGCGGGGCAGCCCGTGCCAAGTCTTGTGACTGGTCTCACGGCCGAAAATCTCGCCCCTTATACAAAGGCCGCGCTTCAAAAGCTGATGCAGGTTTTTCCTGATCTCGATGGGATTGAATTCCGCATGCACACGGAATCGGGCTTGAAGCGCGAGGAGATGGGGCCGTTCTGGCACGATGTGTTCTCCCTGCTCAAGAGAGCGAGCCCGAATATCCGGGTTACGATGCGATCCAAAGATCTACCCGATTCAATCATCGACGATGCTTTGACGCAGAACCTCAAGATTCGCGTCGAAACGAAGTTTTGGATGGAGCAGATGGGTTTGCCGTTCCATCCCACTCACATTAATGTTCAAAACCAGCACGACCGCAGACATGGATATGCGGATCTAATTCAGTACCCCCAGCGATACCACATTCTCTGGCGCCTGTGGAGCGGCGGGACAACGCGTCTTCTGCTATGGTCCGATCCGGAATACGTCCGGCGTTATGCGAAGAGTGCGCGTCTCTACGACGGCAACAGCATTGATGTGAACGAGATGCTTGCTACAAGGATGCTAGGCGAACCGCACGATGAGCCGCCGCTGCCTATTGTGAATTCGAAGTACAAGTTTTACGATTACGACTTTGAACGGTACTGGTCCTTTTATCAGGTATGGGGCCGGGCGAGTTACAATCCGGCGACTCCGGACGAAGTTTGGCAGAAGGAGTTTGAGCGGCGTTTCGGAACCGCAGGCCCCGATTTGATGAACGCGCTGCATCTGGCGAGCAGGGTGTTGCCGCGAATCGTAGCCGCAGCATACCGCTATCGACTATTCCCAACCACTCGGGGGTGGGCTGAAATGATGCCTCAGGGCGATCTTCCACAGTTTGCATCGCTTGAGGGCACGGATATTGAGCAATTCATGAACCCGAAGGATGAAGCTCGCAGCCTAATCGACGGCACGGCTACTTCAAAACGCAGGCCTGAGGAAACCAGCCAATGGTTTTCAGACACCGCCGATGGGATTCTCGCTCATGTTGCCCGCGTCGACTTATCGAACGCGCCATTGAATAGCGAAGTACGCTCGACTGTCACAGATCTTAAAATCCTCGCCTGGCTCGCACGATACTATGCGGCGCGTTTACCGGCGGCGGTAGACTACAACCTTTTCACGATGAGCGGAGATCCCAAAGCACTCGATGCAGCCATTGCCTCTGAACGCAAGGCCGTTGATGCCTGGGGGCAAGTCGTCGAATCAGCAGGGGACGTTTACGCAAGCGACCTCGCGTTCGGCGTCCACGCCGTAGGCTTCCCTCGCCATTGGAGCGAGGAACTTGCCAAGCTACGGCCAGGGCTTGCGGGGCTCACCGAGCAGCGCGAGAAACTTCACCCGCCAGCAACCGCAGTATCAAAAGAATTGCCGCACCTGACTCACGGCGCAGATAATCAACCTCCCGCAGTTACGCTTCAACCCGCGGGGAAAGCACGTCCGGCAGAAGCCTTGCTCGTCACGGCGCGCGCAGAGGATCCGTCGGGAATCAAATCATTGCGCTTGCGATACCGTCATCTCACGCAAATGGAAGACTATCTCACAGCAGACATGGTCCAGGATTCCAGCACCGGCTTATACTCGGCAAAAATTCCTGGCGAATTCATCACGACTTCACAGGACCTAATGTATTTCGTCGAAGCGATTGACAATGCCGGGAACGGGCGCAATTATCCCGACTTGGAGATTGGCAGTCCCTATGCCGTGGTTCCGGTTGAACGGGCAGTTGCCAAGGCGGTCCCTTAGCTCCAACGGCGCCATCAACCGACGCGGGAGGATTCAACTTGCCGTTCGCACGAAGGCGACACCGCGCTGACCCCCGGATCATGGAGGGACCAGCGGGAGCGGCGGCGTGCCACGAGGCGGCGCATATATCCGGCAAGCAGCCGCGACGGCGCGGCAGGAACTTTTGAAAATGGTGGCGGAGCGATTGCAACGGCCGGCAACGGAGCTGACCCTCGCCGATGGTGAAGTGCGGCCGGGAGGAATCACGATCGCATCGCTAATTGGCGGGAAGCGGCTCGCGCTGTCTATCGATCCGACTCTACGTCAATAACGCGCCAAATTCAGCAGCGGAAATGATTCGCGTGGCTTTGTGGTGATCCAGAGAGAGTAGCCCACTCTTGTCGCCAGTCACGAGATAACCAGCCTTACCCGCTTCGGGCATCGCCAGCAAAAAATCGTTGCTGGGATCGGGACATCGTTTCACGCGTGGCGGCGTGCCGACGTCCTCGGCAAGTCTTTTGATTTGGTTTACCAGGCGACCGGCGTTATAAGGCTTGATAAGATCGGCGACTCTCGGTTTTTGCAGTGTCGGTCAACTCGTCGAGACGTTCTGCGCAGGTCAGGAGGGTAAATTTACCGTCTTCCCAGGCGCTAAATGATTGCGGGGTTGCCTGCTGAGGAGATCAAGACGGAAATCAGGATATTGGTATCGAGCACCACCCGCATCAGGCTCTATCGGCCCTTTTTAGTGCGGCGCTGCGCACGGACCTCGCGGACCGCTTCGTCAACGATGCGTTGCACTCCTCTGGGTTGTTATTGGCATTGCGGGATTTTATGTCCTGGACGTACGATGAAATACCCGCCACCGAACGGCATCTTCGATGAACTTGGAGAGGTCGCCTTTTTTCATACCCTGACACCCAAAAAAGTGCGCAAGGGTAGGTCGGTTTCCTTTGAGACCTTGATATTCCAGCGGACAGCTTGTTCTTGCATTTAGCTTCCGTTATGCACTTCGGTGGATAAACGTCTAGACACCTATCTTAAAAAGAGCCATTCGGCATTTCGAAGTCAAATTCGAAGGAAAATAGGCTGGCCACTGCCCGTTTCGCCGCCACAATAGCCGCTTCCACCTGTGCGGGCAGGCGGTTGATTGCTACGTGCGCACCCGCCTGTGCGTACGGCTTTGGCAACATCTAACCCAATTCCAGTGTTGCCGCCAGTCACCATGGCAATTTTGCCCTGAAATCGTTGCGCGGTCACAAAGCTCCTTCCGCCGTGAATCAAACTCGCACCATCGATCATAAGCGGGACACAAGAGGGAACGCAGACGCTTGACCCTACCGTCCGATTTGTTGTGAGCCATGCGTGAGCAAACCGTATTTTTAGCCACAACCGCTCGGCACCATCTGAGTTCATTTTTTACTCAGCGCTTGGACATCCGGCAAACGTTGCACATCAGCGATGAAACTCTCACCTCGCGGAGCGGGTTGGGCACTTTAGGGGCGCTTTCACACTTTCTCGTCGTGACCTGTCTCCCCCCAATTCCGCATCGCGAAGCTGACTACAGCGATTGACCCAATCTCTTTTCTAGCTGCCCGCGATAGGTTCTGCTGATTCTCGATCTCGAACCGTCTTTCAGGACCACTTCAAATTCGCCATGGGAGATCGGCTCCAAATGTAGGATGCTTTCGATATTGACGATAGCCGAACGATGGACGCGGACAAAACGAACGGGATCGAGCCTTTCGGCAAGCTCGTTCAGCGCGGCCCGGTATAACAGTTCCTTTCCTCCGATGTGCAGGTTCGCATAAACCCCGGCAGCCTCGATCCAGTCGATATCGGCCACGCGTACGAAGCGGGTTGAACCTCCGGATTTCACGACCAGACGATCCAGCGGTAACTCCGCCGCAGGGGCAGCGGAAACCATACGAAGAATGCGCTGTCCAAACTCCCACACGCTGCGTTCATCCATCCGGGTGCCGACGCGAGCCATGGTCATCTCAAAGCGCTCGTCGCTGAACGGCTTCAGGAGATAGTCAAGCGCATTTGCTTCGAAAGCACGGATTGCATGCGCATCATAGGCGGTTACAAAGACGGTTAGCGGCATGCGTTCGGCTCCCACTTCAGCGATGACCTCGAGTCCATTCAGTTCAGGCATCTGCACGTCGAGAAACACCAGATCGGGCCTGCGGTTCTGAATGATCTCCACCGCGGACAGTCCGTCGGACGCCTCTATGATTGCGGCCACCTGAGAATTGCGGCGCAACAGATCGATGATCCGTTGCCTCGCTGGTGCTTCGTCGTCGGCCACCAGAACGCAGAGCCCTTCAGACGCGGACAGAGGCATGGGTATCCTTTCCGGTCCATCGCAGAGGCAGCGATATTTCGACCTCGGTTCCACCACTGGCGCGCCGATGCACGGCAAAACAGGTTTCTCCATCGGGATAAAGCCCCGCCACACGCTGCCGCGTCACGGAAAGCCCGACGCCGCCAGAGTTCTCAAGCGTCCAACCCGTCGGAAGTCCTACGCCGTCGTCGAGCACACGAATGTCAAGCCGATTCCCGTCCCGGTGCGCCGACACGATCACCGTTCCGCCCGAAGCCCGCCTTGAAATCCCGTGCCGGATGGCATTCTCCACCAGTGGCTGCACAAAAAGGCAGGGTACGGAAGCATATTTCACCTCCGGCGCGATTTGCGTCTCGATCCGCAAGTGGTCCCCGAAGCGGATCTTCTGGATTGCCACATAGTGTTCCAGAAATGCCATCTCTTCCGCCAGCGGGATTTCCTGTCTGTCTTTCGATTCCAGCGACAGACGGAGAAGGTCGCCCAGATGCTCGATCATCCCTCGCGCAAGCTTCGGGTTCCGTTCCACCTGAGATGAGATCGTGTTCAGCGCATTGAAGAGGAAATGAGGGTCCAATTGCATTCGAAGCGCGTTCAAACGAGCCTCGGAGAAGCTTTTTTCCAGGCGCTCCAGGCGCAACTCACTGGCAATATAGTGATCGTAATAGCGATAAGCTTGACAGGCTCCAAGGATCAGCCAGTAGATGAGCCAGTTCCAGAGGAACATGCCGCGCAGCGCATCGATTAGAAACCTGATATTAGGCAAGCCATTCCATTCACCAATCCCGAAAGCGGCGCGAACTGCCCCCAAAAGATAAACGTACACAGACGTCACCAGCAGGCTTGGAAGGAGATGCGCCAGAACTCGCCAGGCAAGTTGCCTGCTGGAAACGGGGATCTGCCGGTCCACCCAAAGAATGAGCGGTGTGACTATACCCCAGGACCACCAAAGCGTAAGAGAAAGAAGCAGAGCGTGGCGCCAGCCGGTACCGGCAGAGAGATCCGGCAAGGCAAACACACAGCCGAGAATCGTCCATGCTAGCGCCGCAAGGGCAACCTGGCCCGGACGGGTCTTGTTAACGCGCACAACGGGCACCCAACGCCCTGTGCGCTCGTTTAACGCGCACAACGGGCACCCAACTTTCTGTGCGTTCGTTTAACGCCCACAACAGGCGCCAAACTCCCTGTGCGCTTGATCCATTGTTTGCCAGGTATCGGGTTTGTCACTTCGCTGCCAGCTGAACCATTTCCGGATCAGCCAGGCGCAGCATCATTCCCCATCCGAAGAAGTTGTTCGCGATTGCCACCGCGACCTCATTATCGCCCGGTTCCAGAGGCAACGTGAAGGAGCCATTCTCGAGTGAACATCGGGCGTCGGGAAATTTTCTCGCCCCTTCTTGCTCAAATAGGTTTTTATCGGCATACACCAGTTTCCCGTTCACGAATACCCATAGTTCGCGCGTCCATCCAATATCTACCTTCTTCGTCTGCTTCCTGTCTGAAGTGATCGTCGTCTTCACCCAGGCTACAGCTCGGTTCGGCTCGGGTAGAGGCCGGCCATACTGGCGGCTGAGATTTACCAGCCCGTTCCGCTCCGTGCTGATCGCCTTCCATTCCTGCGAAGCGCCGGGCATCTCGTTATACATGAGGTCCTTACCGTTCGGCAGCGCGGAAAACGTTGAGAGACGCCAGTTCCGAACCAACCCGCGGTCCCCATCAAGCGGATCTCTGGCCGGCTCGGGAGAAAGACCGTCCGCTCGATCGGGAGTGATCACCAGGTTTGCGAAAGTACCTGGTCCCAGCAGTTGCAGGCCGCCTTTCATCGCGTCCCCCTCTAAACTGCCGACCTCCAGTGTCGGCGATGTGGCATCGTTCACGAAAACATTCATCCGTCGACCGGACACGACCATCCTGATGTGGTTCCAGCCGTTCTCCCGGAGCGGCGCCCGATTTTGATATTGGGGAAAGAAGTCCCATAGCAGGACACCGTGAGTCTGCGGCGCATACTGGATGCAGGCCCGGAAGGCCGGACAGTTCGGATCGGGCCTAAGGTATAAGAGCTCGAAATTCTTTTCGTCTTGTCGACGAAAGGCTACGCCCGGCATGCCCCGCCCGATCGTATTGACGTCGAACTCGATCGTTCCGTCGCTGAACGTGACGTCTTTGAGTACCGCATTGCCGCTGTTCAGTCGCATCAGGCCGTGGAAAAAACCCAGCTCCCGGAGGAACTCCGCGTTCTCCTTCGTCTGCCACCGGTCGGCCGTCATGGCGATCGTGATCGGTTCTGCGCCCTGGGCGATCGGAAGTACTGACAGGAAGCATACGCATAGCGCCATCCTGTTCAGGGCATCTTTGCAAACAAGTGTCTTCATGACCCCAGCGTATGGACAGGCATGCGGTTTGGCGAGCCAAATGTGACCAGACGGACAGGAGTGTTACTAGGCGGTCCCGGACGTTGCGGGTTGTGTGTTCTTTAGGTCATTGGTCCTGCGTCCAATCGTTTGTCCCATAGAGCTCCCGGACATCGTTGTAAACGGATGACGGCCGGATTCATTCGTTAGCGGCGGACCTCATCCGACGCACGTAAGGAATTGACGGAGCGATGCGAAAGATCAGATAGAGCACTACAGCGCCCGAGACGAGGGTGCTTTGCTCCGGGAAGTTGGTTTTGGCTGGCGAGGGACTCGTTATCGGCACATGGGAGCGGACTCAGTGACGAAAGAATGCAAAGCTCGTTTCCGGCCAAGGGCGCCACGGTTAAAAGTGTGACCATCAACATGTCGGGAGATCGCTACCGCAATCTGGAGGTGGAAGCTCTCGCCATGCTTTCGCGCGCATGACCTCAAATACCGACTAACGTTTGGGCCGGTGATGCAGCCAAGTCGACCCTTTTTTGGAGCCGCCATCGCGATTTTGGCCATCGCAACGGGATCGTGAAATTCCGCCTCGCTAATGTCGACCAGTACGCGTTTTATCTTGCCTGTGAACGCATCCGTGACGGGTTATTTCCTTAGCGCTTGAAAAGGCGTCGCTGGCCCAGACTTTCTGCATCGGTTTAGAAACGCCGGCGTCTAAACCGAAACTATGCCGGATCACGACGAAGCGGGACCATCGACATCGATACAACTCGCAGTCGAACGAACTCTATTGGCGCACGAGCGAACCCTCATGGCGTGGGTGCGAACCGCCGCGTCCCTGATTTCGTTCGGCTTTACGATTTATAAATTCTTCCAGGGCCTGCGGGAAACCGGGCAGATCAAAGCTTCTACGCACCTACTGGGATCGCGCAACTTTGGCTTCTTGATGATCATCATTGGTCTCGTGGCGCTCATCATGGCCACTATTCAGCACTGGCAGGATACAAAGACGCTAAGAATGCAGTACCAGGTCAAATCCCGATCGGTGGCCGTTTGGGTCGCCGGTCTGATTGCGCTCCTCGGGAGTGTCGGCTTACTGGCCATTCTGTTAAACCAGTGACGCGCGTGTTCTGACGCTTCCTAGAAACTCCATCCCAGGCTCGACGTTACGCCGTAATCGCTTTTGGTCATCACGTTTCTCGGGGGCCTGCTGTCATACGTCAAATACGCACCGAACCTCCAATAAAGATCCTTGATCAGTTGGAACTTGACGCTGGCATTCCCATTCAGACGCAGGCGCCCCGGGTCGGTAACGCTGGGGAAGGAGTTCAGGACAAAGCGAAAATCTGTCGTTTTGAAACGATAATATTCCATAGCGACACCCGCCAAACCCTCCGCGCTGCTGGTGTTCGGCACTGAGGTTGTTCCACTGCCGTTGTACAGCTCGCGAGTCCAGACACTCCCGGCCAGCCAATAGACTTTGTTGTGCTCGCTTTCTCTAATCAGATGGCCGAGCGCACCACCTAGGGTGGTACGAAGCTGGAGTTGTTGCTCGTCATTGTGCTGAAAATCTGCAATGGCTGCTGCGAAGTATGTGTTTCTCGTTCGCCCAAGGAATCGCAGGGCATTGAGGCTCAGATCCTCTCTAAAATTGCTCGGTCCGGAGTCGGAGCCATTGAAGGAGGATTGGAAATTCGCTGTGGCTCCCCAGAGTTCCCGGCGATAGTTCGCATCGGTGTTGAAAGAATACTGAGTCTGAGCATCACTCTTGGCATAGTTCATTCCTCCGTCAACGCCACCGTGCAAGCCCTGCCAGAAAGAGGTCGCTGTCTGTTCGATGGCGATGATTTGTGACGGAGGCAGGCTGTGGGCCTCGGGCCCGACAATCTGATGGTCTTCACCCGGCTTGTCCGATGTCGCGAGTGGGCCGGTAAGAAGATCCCCTCTCTCCGTCCGGACGACAAATAGTTGCGGGCTGTCCACTCGATCGACTTTTGACCAGTCGACCGAGACCGTCCCATCCACGTAGTCCAACTTTACATATAGGAGTGCAAACCATTATCAAAATCAGACCAAACAGAAGTCGCGACAGGTATGCGTTAGGGCTGTAGTCAGCCATTAGTTTGAAACCTCTTCCACGGAACTTAGACTGGGGCGAACGGATGTGGATTCTCTTCTGCAAGCCGGACTGAACAAAAAGAAAATCGCTTGGCGCCGTGCAACATCTTACCTGGAGATGACCGTCAAAGCGGCGGTAGATGTAATCCTTCCCCTGGTCCAGTGGCTTCGGCTGGCCCTCGAAGCCATGGGCGCATTGTGCATCGCTGTGGGCTTTGTCTACGCGCTTGCGAGTCTGTCGCTACTTCACTGGCGCGGGCAAACGAAGAGCTTCTTGCGGGTTCGGCTGACTTTCAGCCGATATCTATCGCTCGCGCTCGAGTTCCAGCTTGCATCCGACATTCTGTCGACTTCGGTTGCGCCAAGCTGGGACGAAATCGGAAAACTCAGTGCCACTGCCGTCATCCGGACCGCTCTGAATTATTTCTTGTCGCGCGAAATAAATGAATACGAGGAAAAGGAAAAAAACAAAGGTTTGGCTGAAAAATTAATCGATGGGAAAGCGTAAAGCCATCTTGCGCTTCACTGTTGGCCAAAGAGATCTGCGGCGAGCTTTTTTAGGGCTGTCTATTTGGACGGCTGTACCGTCACGCTGGCCGGCTGCGTTGTCACGAAGGTGAGGACCGTTCCCGCCGGTATTTCAGCGGCCGGGCCGCGTGTTGCCAGGTTTGTGGCGACGCCGGCGCCTCCACCCACAGCCGCCCCGATCGCCGCACCTTTGCCGCCACCGGCGATGGCGCCGATCGCCGCACCCCCACCCGCCATCAATCCTGTCCGGATCACATTCTTCTTCGTGCCGCTCTTGGCTTGCACGCTCACGGTGCCGGTGCGAATCGCCAGATAACGCCCGGAAGAGAGAAGAACACGCGACAGAGCGAGCGTGAGGGAAGCCTTTCCCTTAACGCGGCCGCCCTGGTCCGCGTTAACGACGGTACCGATAACCGTCGCGCCCGGTTTGGCCAAGGTATGACCGTCAACAGTAAGGGAGTCGACCAATGTCGTCTCAAACTCGTTTTCCGTTTTTGTGTGCTTGGTGTCGACAGCGGCCAGAGTTCGCACACCGATCGATGTTCCGGTAGCGATCGTGTAGGTTTTGGGCTGGGGCGGCTTTGGCGGTTCCACCGGGACCGCGGTTGGCGTCTGGGTAGCCGGCGCTGCTTCGGCCGGAGCGCTTGCTGGCCCCGCGGCGGGGGGTGCCGCCGGAGGCTGTACCTTTGCCTGTTCAGGCGATGCCGCCGGGGCGGCCGGAGTGCTTGCCTGGGCTGGAGCCGAGGCCGCCGCAGGCGGTTGCTCCTTTGCCTGATCGGGCCCTTTGGATCCGCAGCCGACCAGGAACAAGCTTCCCGCTAAAAGAGCGGTTATTCCATGTCTCATGACAACCTCCCTACAATTGAACGCGAATCTTCTCAAGGGTGACGTTTATCCGTCAGCGACCTACTTCATCTGTTCGGAGCCGGCATACTCAACCAATTTCGTGATGAGCTCGTCGGAGGGCGCAGCCTTGGTGACTTTGCCAGTAAGAATGTCCTTGCTGGTGACTTTGCTGGCATACAGAGACTTGTTGGCATCCTCGTCAGGCCGGAGGGTCCCGCCCTGTAACGAGAGTCCGCCAAAGACGCCCTGGGAACGTGACCAGGATAGGATATCGGCTTTCATTGTTGCGTCAGTCTGCGCGGTTGCATCCCGACCGACCGGGCCTGCCGCTACGGAGGCTTCACCGCCAATGGTGAATTTGCTCGCTAACAGTCCCTCCACTCCTTTCTTGCTCATGACCAGCATCACTACGTCAGTTGCCGAACCCCCGGCCTGAAGCCCAAAGCCACCGCCTTCAATTCGCATACCTGCTGGTATGGTCCAGCCGCCCGCCGCCTTGCGGCAGGAAGCATATCCACGTCCATACTTGCCAGTAAAGATAAATCCCGCTTTCTTCATACCGGGGATAACAACGACGCAACTTGCCTTATGGAACAAGTCGTTGGGAATTCCCTTGTCTGGGACTGATTGGATTTCGCTTAAGACGTTGCCGGACTCTTTCAGCCGTTGAATGTCCTCGTCTGAAGCTGCCAGGAGGCTGGCTGCCAGGCTGGTTGCCAGGAGAGTCATTGATATAAATTTCATTGTCTTGAACCTTTCTTGTCGCCTATAGTTCCAAACTCTATCAATTTTGCAGGTCTGTGATCCGGTTACGAATCACGCCTTACAGATAAATGGTTTCGGGCTCGACATCACCCTGTTTAACTCTCATCAGGCCGACTAGTATTCTTTTTTTGTGTGACTTTTCGCCTCGATTATAAGGCAGATTCGATTCGATGGCTATTGGGCTTTGGTCCAGTCGCCCGCGGTGGCGCCGTGACCGGCCGGACCATCGTGCCTTTTGCCGCTCTGTTTCGCTGCAGCTGCAACCCTGTCACGGTCACTGCATGCTTCCGCGGACGTCTTTCAGCTGTTGATCGACCTTGTCAATGCGGATCAGTCCACCACGCGGATATTCATAGTCAATGGTGATGTAAATGGAAATCGGAAGAAGCACCGCGAAAGCGAAGACATGAACCCAACTTTTTCTCTTGTTCTCCGCGGTCGCGTGACCCGCTAAAAATGTTCCAGCAAGGGTCATGACGGTCAACATACCGAAAACCGCCGCCGGCGGATGGGCCTGTAACGCCGCAGCGCGTGTGGACGTGATGTCGATCATGTCGTTCAAGGAAGAAGCAACGAGTGAAGTGACGGCGGCGCCGTTTGTCTCGACAGTCTTTGCGGCTGCCAAAGCTCGCCTCCAGATGCGCTTTTGGATGATGCTCGACTGAGCAAATCCGGCCGTCACAGCCGCCAAGTCGGGCATCGCTTCATAACTGGCCAGCCGCGAATCAACATATTGCCGAAAATCAACGCGAAGCTCCGGTTGGGCGGTAGGCGGCAGCAGATCGATGCGCAGATATGCCGTTCCAATAGCGTTCGCTTCCTGAACGATCAAGTCGCGCCGTCGCTCGAATCTCGAGGCAGCTCCGGAAAATGTGAAGGCGGTGAGCAGGCTCAGGAGGCCAAAATAACCCCTTCCATCGCTCCGAACCCTTCGAATCCACTGTCAGGGTGACGCGCCACACGCCGGAGTCCAATAGTGCGCCCGATTACCAGCATCAGGACGATGCCACAAATAGCGCACCGATGAAAGCCCAAACCGAGTAAATGCTCGAAAACATGGACTTTCAATTTTACGGAAGCGAGCACCGGATAGTCCAGGAGAGGACTCGAAGAGAGTCCTTGTTAACAGGTACCGGGAGCAAGTATTAAGCTGCCGGTCTTCATCGAGACGCGTTCTGCATCAACGGGGAGGATTGACTACGACGTAAGTAGTGTTCCCGCCGGCGAATTGGGGTTGGCACCAAGTGTTACCGCACTGCTGATAGGAAATGCCGTTGACGGCGACCACATACGTTGACGGTTCGTATCCGATTTACGTTTGTGTTCCGGTTTACGTTCGCGTCCCGATTGACATTTTGATTTCGATTAACGCTGCTACGCGAGCTTGCGCGAGCAGTTCCTCCTCCGCGTGGCCCGGGGAGGGTTACAGCAAGGAGTGGGTCTACTCTAGGGTAAAAGTTAGATATTGGAGTTTCGCATCGCGTTGGATCTGTAGCACAACAGGCGCGCTAGGGGGCAACGCCTTCAATGCCTCTCGCAACCTGTCCAGCGTTGTCATAGGCTGGCCGTTCAGCTGTCGGATGACGTCCCCGGTCACCAGCGGTACCTCACTGGCCGAACCGGCGGCTTTCGCCGCGACAATAATTCCGAACGGCTCGCGCAGTCCCGAAACCATGGATGCGATCTTGTAGTCGATCTCGACGCCGAGTATTCCGAGAGCAGGCACCAGATTCTTTCCAGGATCCGCCAACGAAATCACCTGATCCATATCGTGTTTTTCTTCCACGACCGGCACGCTGAAAGTTGCCGGAGTCGCTCCGCGGAGTACTACGACCTGCGCTTTGTCTCCGAAATCGCGCAAGAGGAAGTGGTAGCTAACGGTCGGCAAATTGTCGGCTGGTTGGCCGTCAAGTGAGACCAAAATATCGCCGACCATGATGCCCGAGGCTTCGGCCGGGCCTCCAGGCAACACGTCCGAAATGATGACGCCATAGTTTCTAGGCAGCTTGAGTGCTGTTGCCATCGCCGGAGTGATGGCTTGAACGCCTATGCCGATCTCTTCCCGGCGCAAATGTCCGTATTGTTTCAACTGGTGATAGACGGTTCTCACTGTGGCGCAAGGGATGGCAAAGCCCAGCCCTTCGTTTCCGCCCGATTGAGACAGGATAAACGTGTTCATACCGACAACTTCACCGTCCACATTTACGAGCGGGCCGCCCGAATTTCCTGGATTCACGGGCGCGTCCGTCTGAATGTAGATCAGTGGGGAATCGGAATCTGTCTGCCGTGCAACGGCCGAGATGAGTCCGTGGGTCACCGTGTTCCGAAGCCCCTGCGGGCTTCCAAAAGCAAATACGGTTTCGCCTTGCCGCAAATTCCGGTACGTAGCGAGCGGAAGCGCGGGAAGCTTTGGGCCATCCACCTTCAAGACCGCCAGGTCGATTTCGCGTGTCTGCCCGACGATCCGAGCCGGGACGATTGTAACTTTGCCTGAAAGGGCGGACTCCAACGATCCATCGGAATCGGGCGGTGGGAGAACGACCTCAATGCGCTGCGCACCGGCAACAACATGCGCATTCGTCACAATGTAACCCTCAGGATCGATGACAAAGCCGGATCCGACTGCACGTTGCCGTCCGAGCGACCCTCCTGTTCGTCCGGGACTTTCTTCTAAAGTTCCATAGCCCGTGACCAGAATTTGCACAACGCTTGGAGCAACCTGCTTAATCAGCGTGTCGACCAGTTGGTTGGCCCTTCGCAGGGTATCTCGGGGATTTTCTGGTGCAGGCGCGGCCGTTTTTGGCTTTGCCGTTTGAGCGAGGGCAATTGGACCGATGCCCAGTGTCATGATGAGCGTCGCAAGCTTCAACCTGCTCAAGGTGACGTGCTTCACGGTTCTCTTTTTATCCTCTTTGACTTGCTCAACGCAGGACCCTCTTACAATCGGAATAGCTGGTTGCTTAAATTACATTCGTTTGATTTGGACCGCTGTTGATCATCGCTTGGCCGGTACCGCGAATTTGCGAAGCATCTGTTCTAAATATGAATTCTGCGATTGGCTCGATTTATTTTGTTTTCTTCTGTCGCCCGGTTCTGAATGCTAGGATGCAGCCACCAAAACCCGCATGCTCAAAAGCATGCAGGTTGAGTGTCAGGGCTTCTCTGCCCTAGGGCGTATGCTCTTTGTCTGCATGGTTGAGGATATCGATGCCAAATTTTGGCTTGCCCTTCGTTCCGCTGATGGTGACCGGGATATCCGCCCCGCCGCCTTTCTTTTTGAACATCAGCGAGGCGGGCTGCAGTAAAAGGGATTTCCACCAGGAATCGACCATTTGAGATATTGACGCCTTCGTTAAAACGTGTCCGTGGAACTCAAATTTCTGGCCGTCCAAAGAGTACTCGCCCAGTAAATTCACATTTGCACCCGGCAGTTCATAGGCAAGCTCGCTGAACTGAAGAACTCCCGCGTTCAGAATAAATCGGCCTTGCATTTGAGAAGCGATGTCCGCCGCTCCCGGTCTCGCCTTCTCGGGTTTGCCTTGGGCTCGGAGGCTCAGCATGTCCACTTTGTCCTGCACCTCCCGGTTGGTGAAGTGAATTTTCTTAAGCGTGAACTTACCATCCAAGCCGAGCTTCTGCGAGACACTCTCTGTGCCGGGCCGGATCTGCAGCTTTGCCTTGGTGCTGATCGAGGCGCTCATCACGGGTGGCTCTGTTTTCACGGCCAGCGCCAGAAAATCTTGCAACTGACAATCACTCACGTCCACATCAAGAGCAATACGGTGCCCTTTACCCTTGATATTGATCACCGCGCCGCTGGTAGTAAAGTGCGAGCCACCGAGTTGCGCGTCCACGGGCTGTAGATAGGTATCGCCGCTCGTCCCATCCACGATCGCATGAAACCGTGTGTGGAGTGGCATGGGGTGGTTGGCTGTATCGATAGAAAAATCCGGTGTCTCCGTTGTCCCGTGGATGTCAATTCGGTCGAGTTGCCCTTTGAAGTCACCGATTGACGAAAGAATGCCGCCAATGCCCTTGATCGTGTTTAGGTCAGCGTGCTCGAACGTGTAATGCCCGGTGACCGAGGAATCGCCCGGATCCTCCGTCTGCCATGGCCCAAACGTGCCCGCGGAATGGATCTCGCCCCTTGGCACTGCATTCGTCAGCGTGGCCTGATACTTCCAGGGCGAATTCGGACCGACATTCTGCAGCACAATATGCTTGAGTTCGAAGTCCTTCGGATCTTTATCCGGCTTGGAAGTGCCAATAATAAGCCGTGAATTGTCGCAGACGATCTCATCCACCACGATCTTGATTTTTCCGCTTTTTTGATCGTCGCGAGCGCCAGCCTGGCGGCGCATCTCGCGCGGAGGAATCTTGATTTCGAGGCCGGTAACGGCCACAGTTCCGACGTGCATGGGCTTGAAAAACAGGCCAACGATTCCTGAGTGAAATGAGAAGTGTTCCAGCGCAATGAGCGGATCTCTCGCCCCTGCGGCCATCACACTGTCGGGCGGATAAATTTTCAGTCCATCGCCGCTAACCTCGAGTCCGCGCAGCAGGGATACTCGTAAATTGGCCAATTCCACGCGGCTTTTGAAGTGTGTGCTGAGCGTCTCTACGATGCGGCCTTGCAAAATGGGCGCTGCTTGCCGCACGACTACCTCGACAACAATCACTAACACCACGAAGGCGATCGCTGCCGCTATCCCGACCTTGAACCAAACACTTCGCTTCTTTGCCACAGTTCCCATTACTCCTATCCCAAGCCCGTCCGCTCAAAGCTTACAGGATTGGGGAAGACACACGAGAATTAGTCAGCGATGCTGTTTGACGAGCCAAATGGGAATAGCAGTTCCCGCGGTCGGGCTCTGTGAACAAACAGAAACTAGCCCTACGTGACCACTTGAAAATCGGCCAATGAGATTTGGTCGCGCTTGCAGCCTCGGTCTTCGATTCGGATGACAAGCTGCAACTACCAAACGGCTATCGCGGCCGCTTCAACGGCTCGTACACCGCCTCAGCCCCTGCTGTTTACAATAGAGCCCTACATCGAACTGATCTTGATGTACCTTCTGATGTCGGGCCAAACCGCAATCAATCCTGCCACGGCCAGACTCATCACAACCACTCCGAATATCCGCCCATTCGACATGCCAGCCACCTTTCTAAATTTCGGTTCAGTAGCCAAGACCGTCTCAATAGGGACAAAGGCGGCTCGACAGTTACATCATCTCCTAAACAGGACACGCTTTTGATGTGAATTGTTTCGGCCCCGTCGTACCAGCGTGTTTTTGGACCGCGTCCCAGCCCCCACAATGATGGGCGTTGATAGGATATAGGCGGAAAAGTATCCGTCTCCCTTTTGTAAACTTCCGCCGCCGAGAGCCGCAGTGAAGAAGAACACGAATATGGCGCATCCTTCCCCTGGCGAGGGCCAAAGCCTCGCCATTAGGGGGGTTGCTGAGATCGATATTCTCTGGATTACCGCGGGTCTCGGCTGCGATGGCGACACGATCGCCATGACGGCGGCGAGTCAGCCAAGCCTGGAAGACGTGCTACTGGGGGCGTTGCCATGGCTCCCGAAGGTGAGGCTTCACAATCCCTTCATTGCATTCGAGAACGGTGACGATTTTCTCGAGCCTTTCCATCGCGCTTCAGCAGGCGGATTGGCGCCGTTCATTCTTGTCGTCGAGGGATCCATCCCGAACGAACAGAACAAGGAAGAAGGTTATTGGGCATCGTTCGGCACTAACCAAGAAACGGGCCAACCGATCACTACCTGCGAATGGATTGATCGTCTGGCGCCCAAAGCCTGGGCCGTAGTCGCTGCCGGAACGTGCGCAACCTATGGCGGGATTCACGCGATGGAGGGAAACCCCACGGGATGTATGGGCCTAGCCGATTATCTAGGCTGGCAGTGGAAATCGCAAGCAAGCATTCCGATAGTGTGCGTTCCAGGATGTCCGGTCCAGCCTGACAACATGATGGAGACGCTGCTCTACCTCCTCTATCAGGCGGTGGATCGAGCGCCCATGATTCCTCTCGATAACTCTTTGCGCCCTGAGTGGCTCTTCGGCCAAACGGTGCACGAAGGCTGCGACCGGGGCGGCTATTATGAGCAGGCCGAGTTCGCGGAGGAATATGGATCACGACGGTGTATCGTCAAACTCGGCTGCTGGGGCCCAGTGGTGCAATGCAATGTCGGCAAGCGCGGCTGGATGTCAGGCATCGGGGGGTGCCCAAATGTCGGAGGGATCTGCATCGGCTGCACCATGCCCGGATTCCCGGACAAGTTCATGCCGTTTATGAACCAGCCGCCGGGATCACTATTATCATCCCAGGCGGTCTCGACTTATGGCAGAGCCATCCACGCCTTGCGCCGGTTTACTCTGGAGTCGCTAAACAAGGAGCCTGCGTGGCGGAGACGCTGAGGGCGGGAGAACTGGAAGAAGCCGAAGCTGTACTCTCGGGACTCGCCGGACTGTTCCTGCAGCCCGATACAGGTTCCAATCGGCCAAATCTCGATGCAAAGTACCGGACGTTACTTGAGCAAATTCCGGCCGTCGTATTCATGGTGTATGTAGACGGGGGCAGCGGCGAAGCCTACGTCAGTCCACAAATCGAAGCGATGTTAGGATTTTCGCGCGTGGAATGGCTCGAGGATCCAATTCGCTGGTACGCGCGAATTCATCCGGACGATAAGGACCGCTGGAGCGCCGAAGCGGCCGAAATGTTTCTGACTGGCAAGCCTTTGCGGTCGATATATCGGGTGATTGCGCGCAGTGGAAATACGGTCTCCTTTCATTGCGAGGCGAAAATGGTTCGCCGCGACGACGGCCAGCCCTGGTTCATCCACGGAGTCGCGTTTGATGTCACCGAGCTCAAGCTGGCCGAGCAGGCGCTGCGCGATGAACGCACGGAGTCCAGGCGTCTTGAAGAGGCCATTCTGGACATCAGCGGCCGCGAACAGACCCGCATCGGCCAGGATCTGCACGACGGCCTGGGCCAACACCTGACAGGAATCGCTTTCATGAGCAAGGTGCTGCAACAGAAACTAACCGAGAAGTCTATGCCGGAAGCCGCGGCAGCCGCCAAGATCGTAGCGCTCGTCAACGAGGCAATTCACAAGACGCGGGAACTTTCGCGCGGGCTGCTACCAGTGTTGTCCGACCCGAGCGGACTCATGTCGGCGCTGGAGAGGTTGGCCTCCGAACTTGAGGATCTATTCCACATCTGGTGCCGCTTCGTGTGCCCTGAGCCGGTATTGATTCACGACAACACGCTCGCCACGCATCTCTACCGCATCGCCCAGGAAGCCGCCAACAATGCCATCAGGCATGGATGCGCCAGCCAGATCGGGATCACGCTCGCGGCCGCCGAGGATAAGATCGCGCTGACGATAGAGGACGATGGGGTGGGAATACCCGAGACGCTTTCCGGCACCGGCATGGGTTTGCACATAATGGACTATCGCGCCAAGATGATTGGTGGGACGATCGAGATTCAGCGGGCCCCTGGGCGTGGAACCCGCATAATGTGTTCGTTTGCTCCGAAGTTGGCTCATGACGCCGCTGGAACAGCCCGCCTGTAGAACTACCGGCAAGACCAGAATCCTGGTTGTGGACGACCATCCCATTGTGCGTCAGGGCTTGTCGCAGCTTATCAATCAGGAAGCGGACTTGACCGTCTGTGGGCAGGCGGAGGAGGCGACCGCTGCTTTGGAAGCGATGACCACGCTGCGACCCGATTTCGTGATTGTGGATATTTCGCTTAACGGTCCGGACGGCCTGGATCTGCTCAAAACCATCCGCGCCCAGGACCAGGCCATGCCCGTCCTGATCCTTTCCATGCATGACGAAGCGCTCTACGCCGAGCGAGCTCTGCGTGCGGGCGCGAACGGCTACATCATGAAACAGGAGGCCACCGACAACGTGCTCGTTGCCATCCGCCAGATCGTTCATGGCGAAATCTATGTCAGCGATCGAGTGGCCAAGCGGATGCTGCTCCAATTTGTCAGTCACACGAATCTGCCGAAACGGTCTCCAATCGACGGCCTCTCGGATAGGGAACTCGAAGTTTTTCGTCTCATTGGCCGCGGCCATGCCACACGCCAGATCGCCGAAGAGTTGCACCTAAGCGTGAAGACGGTGGAAACTTACCAGGCGCACCTTAAGGACAAGCTCTCACTGAAAAGCGGCCGCGAACTCGTACAACATGCCGTACGTTGGGTGGCCAGCGGTCAGACAATCTAGGCGTTATCGGGAATTCCCCGATGACGGAAACGGGCACACTCCCCGATTGGCACACTCTCCAATGTTCAATAAAATTCAGATGGAAGTAATGCATCCGGGAAGATAACATCTACCTTCTGGATTCCGAATTCACAAGGCGAGGTCTGCCATGCCTGAAGCAGTTCCCTATGGCCGTAGCACTCAGAAATCTCCAGTAACTCCCGAAATACACGTAGTCTGGATGACCTCGGGATTAGGCTGCGATGGGGATTCTGTTTCTGTAACTGCGGCAAGTCAACCCAGCATCGAAGACGTTCTGCTGGGAGCAATACCGGGACTGCCTAAAGTGCATCTCCACAATCCTGTGCTTGCCTACGAGAATGGCGGCGACTTCCTGAAGTATTGGTATATGGCGGAACAGGGTAAGCTCGATCCGTTTGTCCTGGTAGTGGAGGGCTCCATCCCCAATGAAAGGATCAAGAAGGAAGGATATTGGGCTGCGCTCGGGACCGACCCGGTCACGGACCAGCCGATTACGACGAACGAATGGCTCGACCGGCTGGCGCCCAAAGCGCTCGCAGTGATCGGCGCCGGCACCTGCGCCACGTACGGCGGAATCCACGCGATGCAAGGCAACCCGACTGGTTGTATGGGGCTCAACGATTACTTGGGTTGGGACTGGCGCTCGAAAGCCGGCGTGCCTGTTGTGAACGTTCCCGGATGTCCGGTGCAGCCGGATAATTTCATGGAGACCATTCTCTACCTTCTGTATCAAGTGGCGGGACTCGCGCCCATGATTCCGCTCGACGACGTTGGACGTCCGGAATGGCTGTTCGGCAGGACCGTGCATGAAGGCTGCGATCGAGCTGGTTATTACGAGCAGGGCGATTTCGCCCATGAGTACGGATCACCGAAGTGCATCGTGAAACTCGGCTGCTGGGGACCGGTGGTCAACTGCAACGTGCCAAAGCGTGGATGGATGGCCGGGATCGGGGGCTGTCCGAACGTAGGCGGAATCTGCATTGGCTGCACGATGCCGGGATTCCCGGACAAATTCATGCCGTTCATGGACGAGCCGCCCGGCGGAAAGGTCTCGACGAGCGCTTCGGGTATTTATGGGCGCGCAATTACCGCGCTGCGGTCCATTACGCAAGCCACGCTCAACAAGGAGCCCCGCTGGCGGCATGCTCGCGCCGAATTGACCACAGGCTATCACCCCAGATCGTATTAAGAAATCGAGAAGGAGCCACGATATGAGCACGACTACCGAACCAATCACAAGCACGCCCAGCAAGTCGAGAAAGCTCGTGGATATGAACTGGGACCCGATCACCCGGATCGTAGGAAGTCTGGGAATCTTCACGAAGATTGACTTCGAGAACCGTGAAGTGGCCGAATGCCACAGCACGTCCTCCATCTTTCGCGGTTACAGCCTTTTCATGAAGGGCAAAGATCCTCGCGATGCCCATTTCATCACCAGCCGCATCTGCGGGATCTGCGGAGATAATCATGCCACCTGTGCCACTTACGCGCAGAACATGGCGTTTGGTGTGCGGCCTCCAGCGCTCGCGGAGTGGATTGTCAATCTCGGAGAAGCGGCCGAGTACATGTTCGACCACAATATTTTCCAAGACAATCTGGTTGGCGTGGATTTCTGCGAGCAGATGGTGAAGGAAACCAATCCAGGTGTCTTCACGAAGGCAGAGAAGACGGCTTCCCCGCACTCAAATCTGCATGGATTCCGCACCATCGCTGATATCATGCGGGCGCTCAATCCGTTCACCGGGTCTTTCTATCGCGAGACGTTGCAAATGAGCCGCATGACGCGCGAGATGTTCTGTCTGATGGAAGGCCGGCACGTGCATCCCTCGACGCTCTATCCGGGTGGTGTCGGGACCGTGCCCACCGTGCAACTTTTTACGGACTATCTGGTCCGCTTGATGAAGTATGTCGAGTTCATGAAAAAGGTCGTCCCGCTGCATGACGATCTCTTCGACTTTTTCTACGACGCACTTCCCGGCTACGAAAAAGTGGGCCAACGCCGCATCCTACTCGGCTGCTGGGGATCGTTCAACGATCCCGATTATTGCGATTACACCTACCGGAACATGAGCGACTGGGGTCGCAAGATGTTCGTCACGCCCGGCGTGGTGGTTGATGGCAAGCTCGTCACAACCGATCTTGTAGATATCAATCTGAACATCCGTATTCTGCTGGGAAGCTCGTACTACGATGATTGGCAAAACGCCGAGACATTCGTGAGGACCGATCCGCTGGGCAATCCAGTAGATCAACGCCATCCCTGGAATCAAACCACCGTTCCACGGCCACAAAAGCGTGATTTCGACGGGAAATACACCTGGGTCATGTCACCCCGCTGGTATGACAAGCGCACCGGCGATCACCTGGCGCTCGATACTGGTGGTGGCCCCATTGCGCGTTTCTGGGCGACGGCACTAGCTGGACTGGTGGATTGCGGATACGTCAAAGCGACTGGAAAGAGCGTGAAGATCTATCTCCCGAAGACTGCCTCGCTTCCGGAGGTCGAGTTCGAGTGGAAGATACCCAAATGGAGCAACGCTATCGAGCGAGACCGGGCGCGGACTTATTTCCAGGCGTATTCCGCCGCGGTGGCGCTGCATTTCATGGAGAAGGCCCTGGCGGAAGTGCACGCCGGCAGGACAAAGACGTGGAACGAATTCAAGGTGCCCGATGAAGCAATTGGCTGCGGCTTCCATGAAGCCGTGCGCGGGGTACTGTCACACCATGTTGTCATCCGAAAGGGCAAGATCGCGAACTATCATCCGTACCCGCCCACACCCTGGAACGCCAACCCTCGAGACATCTATGGGACCCCGGGTCCGTATGAGGATGCCGTACAGAATACGCCCATCTTTGAAGAGAATGGCCCGGATAAATTCAAAGGCATCGACATCATGAGAGCCGTGCGCAGTTTCGATCCGTGTCTACCATGCGGCGTGCACATGTATTTGGGCAATGGCAAAGTTCTCGAGACGACCCATTCGCCGATGTTCGGAGTACAACCGGAGGGCTAATGTCGCAAGACGCAGAGTTCCGGGAACGCATTCAACGCATTGGTGCGCTGGTGAAGAGGCTCGATTCCATCCCAGATCCCTCGTTGCGTGCCGCGGCGAAGGAACTGATTCAGTCCGTCATGGATCTTCACGGGGCGGCCGCGGAACGCACGCTCGAGATCGTTGCCGGCAGCGAACAGGGCACGGCTACCATCGATTCTCTGGGAGATGACCCGCTCGTCGGAAGCCTTCTTCTGTTGTATGGGCTTCATCCATTGGATTTCGAGACGCGCGTATTACGTGCGATCGCGAAACTTCAATCCGTACTGCGCGGTTATGGGGGAAAAGCGGACCTGGTAAGCAGCAATGAAGGTGAAGTGTGTATTCAGGTGCACGGGATCGGGAGCGCTTCAGCCGCCAAAGCCGCGCGGGCGGCGATAGAAGAAGAAATTTATACTTTCGCTCCGGATCTGGCGTCACTGGAGATCCGGGGACTCGAACAGTTTGCCCCAGGTGACTTCGTTCCAATCGAGAAGTTGATTGCAATGTCATCGAGCCGGTCGTTCGCGTCCCCAGAGGCCGCGAAAGGGGCTATTTGACCAGATGGAACGACCGCAGGATTTCAAGGAGGCCTTTGGTGAGCTTCATCAACTCGTGCGTCGCGCCAAGGCTCAAAAGCCGCTTCCCAAAGAACGGTGCGAGATGTGCAGCCAGCCCGTCCCCACCGTTCACCAGCATCTGATTGAAATCGCGACGCGCAGATTGGTCTGCACTTGCGGTGCTTGCGGTCTTCTTTTCGGTTCGCAGAGCGGTTCCAAATATAAACTGGTCCCGCGGCGAGTCCGTTTCCTGCCGGGTTTTAGTTTGAGCGATGGCCAGTGGGAGAGCCTCATGGTTCCCATCAACATGGCGTTTTTTTTCTCAAGTAGTGTGGCTGGAAAGGTGATTGCGTTATACCCGAGTCCGGCGGGCGCTACGGAATCGCTGCTGCCGCTGGAGACTTGGAACGAAATCGTACAGGAGAATCCGCTTCTGGGGGACATGGAACAGGACGTGGAAGCGCTGCTGGTCAATCGGCTCGGTTCCATCCGTGGTTACAGCGCGGCCGAATATTACATTCTGCCTATTGACGAGTGCTACAAACTGGTTGGGCTTATTCGATCACATTGGCGTGGTCTGTCAGGCGGCCCCGAGGTGTGGGACGAAACCGCCAAGTTTTTTGCGACCGTGCGGAAACGGTCCGAGCCCGCCGCCGAGGTATCCCGTGCCTGATTTAAGCTTTCAGGTGGAGAGCGTGGAGGCCGTCCCATTCGCCGCAGTCCCTCTGCTGGCATTCCGATTGATTGTCAGGAACGCGGTCGAGAATCAGGCGATACATACTGTCGCACTTCGCTGCCAGATTCAGATCGACGTGACACGCAGACGTTACATTGCCGACGAGCAGGAAAAGCTGCGCGATCTGTTTGGCGAGGCGCAGCGTTGGGGTCAAACACTCCGCAACATGCTGTGGACCCATGCGAGTACCGTGGTGCAACCATTTTCCGGAAGTACTGTGGTCGAGTTGCAGGTGCCATGCACATTCGATTTCAACGTAGGCGCGACAAAATATTTCGGAGGCCTGGAAGATGGCGACATTCCTCTCTGCTTCCTGTTTAGCGGCACGGTCTTTTACGAAAGCGATGACAGACCTCTGCAAGTCGCGCCCATTTCCTGGGAAAAGGAGACCAAATTCCGTCTTCCTCTGAAGATGTGGCGCGAGATGATGGAGACCTACTACCCGAATAGCGCTTGGCTTTGCCTGAGGCGCGACGTGTTCGACCGTCTCCACCGGTACAAGATGCAGAACGGCATTCTGACCTGGGAAGAAGCGCTCGAGAGGGTAATCCCGGCCGATGCAGAGGTAACTTGCCCGTGAACGCCGCATTGATCGATATGATCGTAAATGCCGTTCTTTACGAAGGCTATATTCTGTACCCGTATCGTGCGTCGTCGGTAAAGAACAACCAACGCTGGAATTTTGGGGTCGTGTATCCGCGCGCTTATGCGGAGGCGCAATCCGGCTCCGATTCGTGGAATATGCAGACGGAATGCCTAGCCGCGGGCGGCCCTTCGACGGTCCTGGACGGAATGGTGCGATTCCTTCGCATCACGGAAAGGACCATCGGCGCGGGGCCTGATGGGCGGCCCGTCGAGAAATTGGAAGTGAACGGCCGGCTATTTCAGGGATGGCAGGAAGCTTCCGAATGTGACGTGCCGTTTCCGGGCGGCCGTTTTGCGGAACTCACCGCCGCCCCCGCGACGCGCCGATTTGTTTTGCCGGCGGAGCGAAAGGTTGAATATCTTCCGGACGCCGCCGGAGTGATTGTGCGAGCCCAGGCGGCCCTCGAGGGCGCGGTCGAAGTTTCGGCGGAAGAATTACAAAATCACTTGTTTCTAATTCGTGTGCGGATCTCGAACCTGACCGCACTCGACGGCCAATGTCCCGGTAACCGCGAATGCGTGCTGCCGCTGTCGTTCGCTTCGACACACACTGCCCTCACGGTCGAAGACGGAGAATTCATCTCGCTGCTCGATCCTCCGGCGGAATTCTTCGAAGCGGTTGCGCGGTGCCGCAATATCGGGACATGGCCGGTTCTTGTCGGTATCGAAGGACAGCGCGATACCATGCTGTCCTCTCCGATTATTCTCTACGACTATCCGCAAATCGCTCCGGAGAGTCCTGGCGACCTCTTCGACGGAACGGAGATCGACGAAATCCTCACGCTTCGCATCATGGCCATGACCGATGAAGAAAAGCACGAGATGCGCGGAGTCGACGACCGCGCTCGCCGAATTCTCGAGCGGACCGAGGATCTGCCGGAAGAGCACTTTATGAAGCTGCATGGTGTGCTCCGCAGCTTGAGCCCGGTGAAAGCGGGTTCCGAATGAACGAGTGGGAATTTCAGCTTCTCGAAGAGAAAACGCCCGTCGATCACGTCGTGGTTTCGGGCGTCGAGTTAAGACAAGGCGATCGCGTGCGCTTGCGGCCGCGCCAGGGCGGCGACGTGTTTGACCTCGCGTTAGCCGGCAAGGCGGCGACCATTGAGAGTTTGGAGCAGGACTACGAGGGCAAGATCCACCTCGCCGTCGTCATCGACGACGATCCGGGAAAGGACATGGGCTTGCTGCGCCAGCCGGGTCATCGCTTTTTCTTCGATCCACAGGAGGTAGAACCAATATGACAAGGGACTGCATTCTGGTCGCCGGCATTGGCAACATCTTCCACGGCGATGATGGGTTCGGAGTAGAGGTAGCGCAACGGCTATTGCGGCGGCCCCAGCCGAATGGTGTGCGAGTGGTGGATTTCGGAATTCGTGGTCTCGATCTCGCCTATGCGTTGATGGACGGCTACGAAGTCGCCATCCTTATCGATGCCACTCATCGAGGCGAGGTGCCCGGCACCCTCAATAGCATAGAACTCGATTTGTCTGATCTGGACGACCTCGCACCGGACTCGTTTGCAGTCGATACGCACGGCATGAATCCTATGCGGGTGTTACGCATGGTCAAGTCACTCGGAGGCGAACTGAGCCGGATTCTCCTGGTCGGATGCGAACCGGCAACCCTTGGACCGGAAGAGGGATTCATGGGGCTGAGTGGAGTTGTTATGGCGGCAGTCGACCCGGCGGTAGAGATGGTCGAGCGCTTAGTGACGAAAAACCTGCAGAGTGCTTTCGCAATGGCTGGAAAAGGAGCGTAATATGGCGATGGAAATACTGAAACATGGTGACGATCGCGAAACCCTCGACACCAGGGACACCCTGTTCATGCTCGGCGGCATTTCCCTCCTCGTTTTTGGAGCGGGACTGATCGCGACCAACCCGATCGTCCGGCGTTTTATCGGACAAACAAGCCTGGGCAGTTTCGCGCAAGCCGCGATGCCCGACCTGGAGCGCTATCTGAAAATCAGGGCGATGTAGAACGATGGCCGTTACCAGCGAGATCGCCACTGCACACTACATAACCGACGCCGCGGCGAGCCGGTTTCAAATCAAGGGATTCGTCGCTGGGGTCCTGTCGGCCCTGGGCCACAATCCGACTATCGCAATCCGCGATTTTGCGGGCGAAGTTCAGTTCCAGCCCGGCACACTCGAGGCCGCTTCGCTCGAATTGCGCCTGAAAGCGTCCTCGTTCGAAGTGACGAACCAGATCCGCGACAAAGACAAACGTGAAATCGAAGAGAACATGCACCGCGACGTACTCGAGACGGACCAATTTCTGGAAATCGTATTTCGGAGTTCCGCTGCGAGTGCGGTCAAGACCGGTGAAGGGCAATTTCGAATCGACCTCAACGGCAGTCTGACGCTGCACGGCGTTACTCGCCCTCAACCCATCCAGACATACGTGACCGTGAGCGAAGAACGGTTGCGCGCGCGCGGCGATTTCTCGATACTGCTGTCCGACTATCAAATCCGTCCGGTATCCGCGGTTGGTGGTACGTTGAAGCTGAAAGACGAACTGAAGTGCTCGTTCGAGATCGTGGCGGGGCGGAAGCGGGAATAATCTCTCAATGTGCCTTGCAATACCAGGACAAATCGTCGAGATAACGCCGGGCGACGAGCATTGCGCCATCGTCGACATAGTCGGCGTGCGGCGCCGTGTCGACATCCGGCTTGTCGAAGACGAATTCACCGCACCGGGCGATTGGGTGCTCATCCATGTCGGTTTTGCCATGAGCAAAATCAGCGAAGAAGACGCCGTGGATCAGATGCGCATGCTCAACATCCTCGGTGAAAATGAGGCGGCCATGGAGGAAGTGCGCGGTTACGGTCTCGAAGACGCGGATCGAGGCGGCCCATGAAATTCGTTGACGAATATCGCGATCCCGGGTTGATTTCGCAGACTGCTGCGGAAATCCGCGGCTTGGCGGACCCTCACCGGCACTACCGTTTTATGGAAGTGTGCGGCGGCCACACGCATGCCATCTATCGCTTCGGTCTGAAGGATCTTCTTCCTGACAATATAGATCTGGTTCATGGGCCCGGCTGTCCCGTCTGCGTCCTGCCGATGGGGCGGATTGATGATGGCCTTTCGATCGCCAGCCACCCGGATGTGATTTTCACGGCGTTCGGAGACATGATGCGCGTCCCCGGTACGCATGGTAACCCGCTTGAATATAAGGCTCGGGGTATGGATGTCCGCATCATCTATTCGCCCACCGATGCGCTCAAGCTAGCGAAGGCTAACCCGGATAAGCATGTGATGTTTTTCGCCATTGGTTTTGAAACTACGGCACCGTCAACCGCACTGACCTTGATGCGTGCCAAGGCCGAAGGCATCCGGAATTTTTCGGTTTTCTGCAATCACGTAACGATTATCCCTGCCATCCGTGCGATTCTCGATTCGCCCGGTATGCGCATCGATGCGTTTATCGGGCCAGGCCACGTCTCTACAGTCATCGGCTGCCGGCCCTACGAGTGGATCGCAAAAAATGAAGGCAAGCCGATTGTCGTCTCTGGCTTTGAGCCGCTGGATATCCTTCAATCGGTCGTCATGTTGCTCCGTCAGTTGCGGGAGGATCACGCGATAGTCGAGAATCAGTATCGCCGCGTTGTTCCGTGGGAGGGCAACCGTGCCGCGCTCAAGGCCATGGCCGAAGTATTTGCGCTGCGCTCCTATTTCGAGTGGCGTGGTATGGGCTTCATCTCGCAGTCCGCTTTACGCATTCGCGAGAGCTATGCGGAATTCGATGCGGAACAGCGCTTCGATGTGCCCGGCGTACGTGTCACCGATCCCAAGGCGGCGCAGTGCGGCGAGGTGCTGAAGGGTGTCTTGAAACCGGCGCAGTGCAAGCTGTTCGGCAAGGAATGTACGCCCGAACGCCCCGTGGGCGCGCTGATGGTTTCCTCCGAAGGGGCTTGCGCCGCCTACCATAACTACGAACATCGAAAATCCCTAGTCGCTATTCCGGTCTGAGAACGAATCCGATGGACCTCGGCGTACCGAAGATTCGATTTCGCGATGCCCAGATCGAGATGGCGCACGGGGCGGGTGGTAAAGCGAGCAGGCGGCTGATAGAAGGGCTAATCGCTCCGCTACTGTGCGGGCAATCCATGGAGCCGCTGGGAGACGCCGCACACATTGCCGTCGACGGCGCTCGCATTGCTGTCACTGCCGACAGTTTCGTAGTCAAGCCGCTGTGCTTTCCGGGCGGCTCCATCGGCGACCTTGCAGTAAATGGCACGGTAAACGATCTGGCGGTATCTGGCGCGAAGCCCGTCGCTCTGCTCGTCACCTACGTGCTCGAGGCCGGTCTGCCCAGTGAAGTACTCGAAGCGGAAGTTCGAACGATGGCAAAGGCTGCTGCTGCCGCTGGCGTATTTATCGCGGGCGGCGACACCAAAGTGGTCGAGCACGGTAAGGCAGACCGGATGTACATCACTACGGCGGGCATCGGCTCGCCGCTCGTGAACGTGAATATTGCGGCAAGCTCGGTGCGCCCGGGGGATCAGATCATCCTCTCCGGCCCGATCGGTGACCACGGCGTTACGATCCTGCTGGCGCGGGGCGAGTTGGACCTCGAAGCCGACCTTTGCTCGGACACTCGCTCTGTTTTTCCGCTAGTCGAGGCGCTCGCCGAGGCAGTGACTTCGGGCCTAAGATGGATGCGCGATCCGACGCGCGGCGGTGTCGCGACAGCATTGAACGAATTGGCCCGCGATTGCGGCTTGGGAATCATGATCGCCGAAAACCGCGTGCCAGTCCGCGACACGGTGCGCGGTGCGTGCGAATTGTTAGGCCTTGATCCGCTGCATATCGCGAACGAAGGACAATTCCTAGCCGTGCTGGCTCCCGAGGCGACCGAAGCAGGGCTCGCTGCACTGCATCGGACACCCGGCGGCCATACGGCACGGGTCATTGGTGAGGTCCGCGAGCAGCCTGCGTGCACAGTCCTTTCGTCCACGCCATACGGAGGAACACGAGTGATCGATATGTTGGTGGGCGACCCACTGCCGAGAATTTGCTAAATGGGATTTCCCAGGTATGCCGATGCTGAGTAAGTGCGAACGTGCGGCCCACATCGAAGAGCGCCTTCTCGAGCGCAATCGACTCTGCGAGAAGTTTTTCGCGCGCGAGGCCCCTCGGCTGGCCCAAACCTGCCAAGCCATGTCGGATCGCTTCCTCAAGGGGGGCCGGCTGCTGGCATTCGGACGTGGCCCGTACTCAACTGATGCGCAGCATGTGTCGGTCGAATTCGTGCATCCCGTGATTGTCGGTAAGCGTGCGCTGCCGGCTCTCGATCTTTCGACGCTCTTCGGCCCTTGGCTTGAAGCGTTACTCCGTCCGGAAGATATCGTCATGGGATTTGGGCCGCCCGAAGTGGATAGTGAGGTCGCAACGGCGCTCCGAGAGGCGCATCGCCACAGTGCTATGACGCTAGCGTTGCCGGGCGCGGATGGCGACTACTATTGCAGAGCTGCCAGCGGGGATCCCTTCATCCATCAAGAGATTATCGAGATTCTGTATCACACGTTGTGGGAAACGGTGCACGTCTTCTTCGAACACCGCGAACTCGGCTTCGAAACAGGTGAAGCGGCCTTTCTCTATCCGTTCCTGGGACGCGAAAAACAGGAGACGGTCGATGTGGTCTCGGAAGTCGCCGAGTCGATTCGCATGAAGGTCTCAGAAGATACAAAGCTGCGATTGCAAGTGGCAGACGAGGAAGCGGGCGCCATCGGCGATGCGGCGTTGGCAATCCACGAACGTTTGGCACATGGCGGCAGGCTTATCCTATTTGGCAATGGCGGCTCCGCTACCGACGCCAATGATCTTGCTATCGATTGCGTCGCTCCGCCACCCGGCTATCACCCCATCCCGGCAGTTTCTCTCGCCCTGGAACCGGCCAATATTACGGCAGTTGCGAACGACATCGGAACGGAAGCGGTTTTTCTACGGCAGCTCATCGCGCACGCAGAGCCAGAAGACGTTGTCGTGGGCTTTTCTACTAGCGGCGGTTCGCGCAATATCATCGCAGCATTCGAAGAAGCGCGTAAGCGGAAATTGCTAACCGTGGCGCTGCTCGGCTATGACGGAGGTGAGATCGTACGGCGAGGATTGGCTGACTGTCCGCTTGTTGTGCGTTCCGATTACATTCCGCGCATTCAGGAAGTGCAGGCGTCGATTTATCACATCCTTCGCGAAACCCTGGAGAGCGCCGGCAATGGCAAAGCTTGAGCTTTACGGCACGGCGAGTTGCCCCTACACGCAGGAAATGCGCGAGTGGCTCGAGTGGCGCCGTTGCGAGTTCGAAGAGTACGATGTCGAAGCCGATCCGAAGGCCATGGAACGAATGCGTGCCATCGCCAAGGGTCACCGCACGGTACCGCTGCTTGTCGAAGACGGCCGGGTTCTCCAGGAGGGCTGGCAAGGGCGCGGGTGCATCGTGGACGGAGGCGCGATGTGACTACATGCGCGCGCTCGATTCGCGTCCGTGGAATCGTTCAGGGCGTGGGATTTCGTCCCTTCATCTTCCGCCTGGCGCTTGCCAACACGCTGGCCGGTTGGGTGCTGAACGCCGAAGAAGGAGTAGAGATTCATCTCGAAGGCGCCGAACCAGCGCTTGACGCGTTCGTGAACGACCTCCGGCAGCACACGCCGCCCGCCGCGCAGATTACCGCGATCGACATCCATAGCGCTGTGCCGACCGGGCTTATGCAATTCAGCATCCGCGAGAGCCTACACCGCGTACGCCCGTCCGTGCGCATCTCGCCCGACTTGCCGGTCTGCCAGGAGTGCCTCGACGAGCTTCTTGATCCTACGAATCGCCGCCACAAGTATCCCTATATCAATTGCACGAATTGCGGACCGCGCTACACGATCGTGTCCGCTCTGCCCTACGACCGTGAGAACACTACCATGCGGAATTGGCCGCTCGACGCCTATTGCGCGCATCAATACGACGATCCCTCCGATCGGCGGTTCCACGCGCAGCCCGTTTCCTGTCCTCAATGCGGGCCGCACTACTTCCTGCGTGATGGCGACGAGCGCATCGACGGGGATGAAGCGTGCGTCCGAAGAGCGGTGGAGCTGTTGCAGCGTGGCAGTATCGTCGCGATGAAGGGGCTAGGTGGCTACCACCTCGCCTGCGACGCGCGCAATGCCGAGTCCGTAAGCGCGCTACGCCAGCGCAAATACCGCAAAGAAAAACCGTTCGCAATTATGGCCAGAGATCTGGATGCAGTTCGCGTCTTGATTGAGGTTACTCCGGAGAGCGAAGCTCTGCTTCTTGCGGTGGCTAGGCCCATTCTCTTGGCCCCCGCGAAAATCGAAATGCCCGGAGTGGCTCCGGAGAGCGGCGAACTCGGCGTTATGCTGCCATACACGCCTCTGCATCATCTTCTGTTCGCGGCCGGTGCTCCTGAAGCCCTGATCATGACCAGCGCGAACCGCTCAAGTGAGCCGATCGCCTATGAAGATGATGAGGCGGCCGCGCAACTGGCGGGTATTGCCGACGCATTCCTTGTTGGCCAGCGCGTCATTGCGCGGCGCGTGGACGATTCAGTTGTCCGCGCGGGCTCGTTCGGCCCAATGATTCTGCGGCGTGGCCGCGGTTACGCGCCCGGAGCTGTGGCGAGACTACCGTCACAGCAGCCCATGCTGGCCGTTGGTGGAGATCTCAAAAACACAGTAACGCTGGTTGTAGAAGGGCAAGCCTTCATCAGCGAGCATATCGGCGATCTCGAAAATTACCAATCGCTGCGCTCATTCAGGCGGACGATTGAAGACCTGATGCAGATGTATGAGGTCACCTGGAGCGACACCTTGGTCGTCTGCGATCGCCATCCTCAATATGCGTCAACGGCATATGCCCTAGCGTTGCCGGCGTCGGAAAAAGTAAGCGTACAGCATCATCGTGCGCACATCGCCTCGGTTGTGGCGGAGCGCGAGGCGTGGGAGGAGCCGGTGATTGGTCTGAGCCTGGATGGGACGGGCTATGGCGACGACAGGGCTGTTTGGGGCGGGGAAATATTCGCGGGTAACGTTGCCTGCGGATTCAAACGCGTAGCGCATCTACGATACGTTTCGCTCGCTGGAGGCGACGCAGCTGCGAGACATCCGGTACAAGCTGCGGCCGGTTTCCTTGCTCAGTTGGACTGCTTGCCGGACTTGAGTGCCGCGCCATTCTTTTTTCCCGAACGCTACGAAGCTTCGCGGCTGTTAGCCTCGAAAGGGCTGCGCATGTTTCCCACAACCTCTGTCGGACGATTGTTTGATGCGGCCGCAGCCCTGCTCGGATTTACAGGCCCCATCACCTTCGAGGGCCAAGCCGCCGTGTGGCTCGAACACATAGCTCGCGGTGCCGTCCCAGGCGCTGCATATCCGTTCCCGTTGTCGGCCACGGAATTGGATTTCCGTCCGTTATTGCGTGCGCTGGTCCATGACCGGCTTCGAGGCCGGGACCGGAGTGAAATAGCCCGTGCATTTCAGTTGGGTCTGGCGGAGGGGTTCAGCGCTGCCGCGAAGATCCTCTGCGAACAAAGAGGGATAAACACGGTGGCGCTTTCTGGCGGTGTTTTTCAAAACGCCATGCTCCTCGAAGATATAAAGCGTTCGTTTTCCACGAGCCGCTTGCGCCTTTGGACAAATCACAGCGTTCCGCCAAACGACGGCGGTATCAGCCTTGGACAAGCCGCACTCGCGGCGTTTGGTCAGTTCGAGAAAATCCATGCATGAGCTTTCAATCGCGTTAAGCATCGTCGAAGCTGCGCAAGAGGAAGCGGACCGCCAGAGCGGCGCACAAGTAAGCGCTGTGCATCTCAGGTTGGGGTTATTGTCGGGCGTGGTCAAAGAGGCACTGCTCTTTTCGTACACACTCGCTTGCGAGGACACGCCGCTCGCGGGGTCGAGACTAATGATCGAAGAAGTGCCGGTGGTTATCTACTGTCAAAAATGCGGAGAGCGACGGCCGCTCCGCTCAATCCAGAATTTCTGCTGTCCGGTATGCGAGACGCCGGCGCCGGACGTGGTGGGAGGCAAGGAGCTTGAAATTGTCGCATTGGAGATCGAACAATGAACGGGGAGCCACGCCTGGTGGAAGTCCGTCGGAATGTATTGAAGGAAAATGATCACCTCGCCCGTGGACTCCGCGAGCGCTTTCGCAAAGCCAGGGTGCGGGTGATCAGCCTGGTCTCCAGTCCCGGGTCCGGCAAGACGGCGTTCCTCGAAAGAACTCTGACGATGCTTCGTGATTCCTATCGAGTCGCCGCGCTGGTAGGCGATCTCGCAACGGACAACGACGCCATGCGGTTGGCACGCAGCCAGGTCCCGGTCAAGCAAATCACCACAGGGACGGTTTGTCACTTGGAGGCCGCAATGATCGACCGCGCCCTCGCCGAATGGAATCTGGCTGAGCTGGATTTTCTGTTTATAGAAAATGTGGGTAACCTTGTCTGCCCGTCGTCTTATGACCTTGGAGAAGACCTCCGCCTTGTCCTGCTCTCCGTTACGGAGGGAGAGGACAAACCATTGAAGTACCCAACCATCTTCAACAGCGCCGATGTGGCGGTGCTAACCAAGATCGACCTCGCGGCCGCCGTCGAGTTTGACGACGCGGCGGCAAATCGTAATATCCAGACAGTACGGCCCGGGATGCAAGTATTTCGAATATCGGCGAAGACCGGGGAGGGACTGGACAAATGGAGTTCGTTCCTCTCTTCGCGGGCGGATCGGACGAATGATCGCGAAACGATGCGAATCCCTTAAATAGTTTCGGCCGTATGCGTCATCCACCGCCATACGTACCTTCTACAGGACTGATCCAATTTGGCCCTCGCTCTGATTAACAGAGTTTTTTGGAATTCCTGACGCGGAAGTCAGACCGTCAATGCGATACGCTTGGCGACATTCCAATCTGCTTCGGCGCAGAAGACATAAAGCAAACGGCCCAATCAAAAAAAGAGAATCCCTGGCGTCGCATGAGTGTCTGTACGATATGTCAAAAGCTTCCAAAAGAAAGATCTTATCGCCCGGAAGCGCGATACATAGCGATGGCGCCTCCGCTCTCACATCCGGCATACAGCGAAGGACGAATTTGAGAGCTAACAAGGGTGATGGGCTTCACACAGAGACGGCGGCCCCGCTCTGGCCGGGAGAAAAGGCGATCGAAAATGGAAATCTGGAGGAACAAATACCGTTCCGGTTCATGGCCAATAGTAACTTTGATTTCGTTTGTGACACAATCACTCCTGTTTCCGACCCGTCGGAATCCCCATTCGTATTCACTGGAAAAATTGAACGAGTGCTATTAGATATCAGTGCATCGAGTGCAACGAGTTGGTTGGGACGGCCGAGATACCGATGACCGTTCAGTAATCAGTTTCGGAGTGCCATGTACAGAGCTCTGATAGACCCTCTTAAACTCCTTTGGCGTTCTTGTTTGACAATTGCGCTGATCCTGCGGCCCTTTCTTATGGACGCCTCAGGAATATGCAGCGCACACTTTCTGCAGCCGGTTCAAAATTGCGGTGTCTAAGGCGGAAGGCATGTCGGATCATCAAGAAGCGGGACCGTCGGCGTCGACGCAACTTGCAGTCGAGCGGACCTTATTGGCCCACGAGCGGACCCTAATGGCATGGGTGCGTACAGCAGCCTCCCTGATTTCGTTTGGCTTCACGATTTATAAGTTTTTCGAAGGGATGCGGGAAGCTGGACGAGTCCAAGGTACTACTCACCTACTCGGATCCCGAAACTTTGCTCTCTTGATGATCAGTATCGGTCTCGTGGCCCTCGTAATGGCCACCATTCAGCACCGACAGGAGACGACGAAGCTGAAGATGCAGTATAAGGTAAAATATCGGTCCGTTGCCACTTGGGTTGCCGGTCTTATTGCCCTACTCGGGAGTCTGGGCTTACTGGCCGTGCTCCTTCGCCAGTAGCGCTCACGAATGAGTCCAGCGGCTCCGTTTCCTCCTCTCGCTATCAAGGGAATATGATGCGGCAAGAAAGTACCTATCGGAGTGAGAGAGAATGGCACGAGCGGGGTGGAAGAATTCTTAAACCTTCAAAAGGCGCCTGCGCATCAGAGGAGGAGGTTTCGCTTATGAATGCAGGACTGAGGACGGAGTGCTTCCGCCAACGAGGACGTGGCGGTCATCTTCTTGTACTCCTTTTACTCGCCACGCTTTCCGCCAGCGCACATGCGATTCTAAAAGAATCTCTGCCAGCGCCGCACAGTGTCGTTTCCGGTCCGGATATCGTGATCCGGCTGAAATTTAATTCGCGGATCGATGCGGGTCATTCACGTGTTTACCTGGACGGAGGATCGCACCCGCAGCAGATTGAAATCTCTCGACAGGCCGCGCCGGATATGCTGCTGGGCCACGCAAAAAATGTGACAGCAGGAGAATATCGGATCCAGTGGCAGATTCTCGCTGTCGACGGGCATATTACGCGCGGCGAGGTGCCGTTCACCGTTCGATAAGCGCCGCGCCGCATGGCCCAACTCATCGATCTTTACGGATTATTTGAAGTAGTGTTGCGCGGGTTGACGCTCGTCTTCGAAGCGGTCACCGTTGGCGGAATCATTTTCTTGTGTCTTGTCTACGCTTCGGAATCGGCGGAGCCCGCGGTCACACTACGATGCCGCCGCTTTTTAAGAATTTCGGCGCTGGCTTTGGGAACATCGGCAATTTGCTCGATCGCCCTGACAGCGCTGGTCCTGCGGGCAACAACGAATGGGTTCCGTTGGATTGATACCGTCGAAACACCGTTCTTCCACGCGGAACTATTGATCGCTGCGGCGGCGGCATCGATAGCGCTCTTTGCGAAGACAAGCCCGGCCCCTTGGTTACTGCTCCCCGCGGCAGCCGCGATCATCGGTGCCACCCTGACCAGCCACGCATTCGCGCGAATAGAGGGCAGGTCGTTACTGCTTTTCTGTACGGGTCTGCACCATCTCGCGACGGCAGCATGGATCGGTGGCTTGCCTTGGCTTCTTATCGTGTTGAGACGCGGCGGTGAACAATTTGCTTTGCGCTCAGCCCAACGCTTCTCGCGGCTCGCAATGATCAGTGTTTCCGTTCTGATTGCTGCCGGAATCCTTCTGGGCCGTGAATATGTCGGTAGCGTCGACGCAATCTATGGAACTTCTTATGGCGTGATGCTTGGTGCAAAGATCATCCTTCTGACCCTACTTCTCGGGCTTGGTGCAACAAGTTTCAGGCTAATCAGGCACGCGGCCAAGACTCAAACGATCCTCAGCCATATAGTGCGCCGGACCGTGGAGGTGGAGGCCGCAATCGGTGTCGCGGTCATTCTGGTGGCCGCCTCCATGACATCGCAGCCTCCAGCTGCAGATCTTCCTGAAGGACGTGTCACGCTGAGCCAGATCGCTGACAGATACACTCCCCGTTGGCCCCGCCTTCAGACACCATCGCAAGCGACGCTCTCTCCGGCAACTCCGCTCAGTATTGAGGAGTCGAAAAGATTTGGTCGGCCTATTTCGTATGCGGGCACGGGATCCACCTCTAATTCGGCTGCTGACATTGCCTGGAGCGAATACAATCACAACTGGTCGGGTCTTTGCGTCCTAACGGTTGGTGTGCTTGCACTGATCGCGCAAACGCAGCGCGGACGCTGGGCGAGACATTGGCCGCTGGCGTTCCTCGGCCTTGCTGTCTTCATTCTGATCCGGGCTGATCCGGAAAACTGGCCACTCGGCCCTCGGGGATTCTGGGAGAGCTTTCAGGTTCCGGACGTTATGCAACATCGTTTTGCAGTGGCTCTAGTCGTTGCATTGGCAATTTTTGAGTGGCGAGTAACGACGGGCCGTACCAGGCAATCCTGGCACGCCCTGGTTTTCCCTGCAATCTGCATGATCGGCGGGGCTCTTCTCTTCACCCACAGCCATTCGCTCGGAAATGTCAAAGAGGAGTTGCTCGCCGAGCAGAGCCATACGGCAATCGCGATCTTCGCCGTCGTTGCAGCCGGAGCGCGATGGTTGCAGCTCCGCCTTCCTCGCAGACCCACTTCGCTTGGATTTGTATGGGCGGCTTGCTTCCTTATGATCGGCGTTATGCTCACCATCTACCGCGAGGCCTAAAAATAGGTCCAGCGGGTCTGTCCATAGGGAGGACAATAGGGACATTCTGATCGGCAAGCTAAAGCTGACAGCCGACGCGTGCGCGGCAGGATCTCGAGATTTGGGTCGCTCCAGCGGAGTCGTGGAGCCGATGCGACGGCGGATGATGCAGATGACCGAGTTTCAACGGCAGTGTTGCTTACGGCTGGCGTCGCACGCCAACAAGTGGTTTGTACTCAGGATGCTTATTCACGAAATGAAAGACAACCGGACAAATCACCTCGACTTTTAGGTTGTTCTTCCTCGCGTATTCGAATGCCATTTGTGCTAACTCTGTCGCAATGCCGTGCCCACGCAAGGCTGGCGAAACTTCAGTATGCAGAAGCGATATCCATCCATGGCCGTCAGTCTCATACGAGAGATAGGAGACTTGACCGTCGCGTTCAACTTCAAATTGACCGCTAGTCGCTTGCGAATTATTGTCGCTCATTGTCATCCCTTGTTTCGTTATCTCATAACCGCCGCCTGCTAAACGCCCATCGTGAAGGGCGAGTCAATCGATACTAATTGGGCGTATTTCTTTCCGTCATGCGAAAGAAGGCTTCAAATGCCATGCAACCTGCTCTTTCCTTACAAGATGCCCTTTGCGTTCCTTGATCGACTAATGAAATCTAGCTGCGGAAGAAGACGGCTTGGGAGAGAAGTACGATAACGATTCCCAACACGCCCATGATGATTTTCATGGCAGTCCAGGAGCGAAAGGTTTCGGCGACGGTCATTCCCAGGTACTCTTTGACTATCCAGAAACCGGCATCATTCACGTGGGAGATAGTGGTGCCGCCGCAGCAGATGGCGAGAACTAGCATTTCTGGACTGTATCCGTGCAACTGCTTCATGAGCGGAGCAAGAATGCCGGCAGCCGTGACAATTGCCACCGTAGCCGAGCCTTGCGCGGCACGCAGACCGGCCGAAGTCAAAAAACAGACAAGGAGAGGAGACAAGGCGCTTTCGGCAAGAAGCTTGCCGAGATAGGAGCCGATGCCCGAATCGACGATGACTTGCTTGAGCGCTCCGCCGCCGCCGATGACGAGCAACAGAGTGGCTAGCGGCGCCAGGGATTCGGTAGCGATTTGGGTGACACTGTCACCCTTAAGGCCGCGGAGACGACCCAGGAAGTACATGCAGGCGAGCGCCGTCAGCAAGAGAGCTATGAAGGGATGGCCAAAAAACTTATAAATGCCCGGGGCTGGCAAATGGAAAAAGCCTGCGAGCGTGGCGGTGACAATCAGCAGCACAGGAAGGAGGAGCAGAAAGATCGTCAACGCAAGCGACGGGGGCGCGGACTCGCTCTTGGCTTTGGCGTCTTGTACACCGGCTAAAGCCGGTATCGCGGGCGAGATCCGTTTGGCGATCGAACCACCGTAGAAGATGCCGCCAGCAACCATCAACGGAATGGAGAGGATCGCTCCCCAAAGAATGACGCGGCCGGTGTCGGCTCCCATGAGTTGTGCGGCTACTGCAGGTGCGGGATGCGGAGGGACTAGCGCGTGGGTGACGGTCAGCGCGGCGGCGATGGGTAGGCCAAAGAGCAGCAGAGAGCGTTTGGATTCGCGCGCGAGACTCCAGGCGAGCGGAACCAGGATGATGAAGCCGATTTCGAAGAACACCGGCAAGCCGACCAGGAATGCGGTCACAAGTGCCGCCCATTGTGCGTGTTCGGGGCCAGCTTTGGCTAGTAGCCAGTCGGCGAGTACGCGGCCACCGCCCGAGTATTGAAGGAAGCGGCCGATCATGGCACCGAGACCAACCACTACAGCGATAAAGCTGAGCGCATCGCCTACGCCGGCCTGCATGGAGGCAAGGACTTTGGCGGGTGGCAGACCGGCCGCAAGCCCCAAGCCGATGCTTACGAGGAAGAGTGCCAGGAATGCGTGGAGCCGGGCGAATAGGATGAGGACGAGGAGAACAGCGATCGCCGCTGCCGTTATGAGGATAAAGTATGAGCCTTGGTGCAACGATGAGTATATAACTTGGTAGGAAGGCGGCGCGGACCCACGACTGCTTTAGCCTGATCTGTGCACGGAAAAAAAGCTGGCGTTTTCCCTGGGAGAAAACGCCAGCACGGCTGAAACGCTAGAACGAGAACCGTAGGGCCATTTCCAGCTGGCGCGAGAAGTTGGCTTGCGAAGTGATCTTGCCGAACGACGCGTTGCCATAGGCGACGTTCGGGCCATAGAAGAGCGGCGTGTTCAGAGCGTTCAGAGCTTCGAATCGAAATTGCGATTTCAGCTTTTCTTTGATTACAAAGTTCTTAAAGAGTGACATGTCCCAGTTCACTTGGCCCGGCCCGCGCATGCCGAGCGTTCGGCTGATGTTACCGAAGGTGAATTGCGGAGCTAGCGAGAACGCTGCCGGGTTGATGTAGCCGCTCAGACGCTCTTCCAAGCTTCCGCTGGTGATGGGCGAGACACCCGTAGCATTGGGACGCTGGCTGGCATAGCCGAACCCCGAATTGAAGTTTGTATCTTGCGTAATCTGCAAGGGGAAGCCTGTCTGGAAGATCGACACCGTGTTGATAACCCATCCACCCAGCACGTAGTTCTTCACACCGCCGTCGGTCATGAAACGCTTGCCTTTTCCGAAGGGCAGTTCGTAGGAAACCGATGTCGTCCAGCGGAAGGGCGAATCGATGTTGGCGAACGCGTATTCAGCAGCCATATTGTAAGGATTTTGCGGCGCCTTATTGCCGGCATTCAGCGTGTTGGCGGCGCCGCCACTGCTTTCGTCCCAATTGCGCGACCATGTGAAGGTCGATAGGAATGTGAGGCCCTGGCTGTAGCTCTTCTGCGCTTTAAAGACGAAGGAGTTATAAGAGGCTTTATCGTTATCGCTGAGCAGTAAATTGATCGCTCCGAAAGTGGGATATGGCAACAGCAACTGCGATTGCTGCACGGTGGCAGTTCCGATTACGCCGGTGCCGCCGTGGCCATAGAAAGGATTTGCAACCGATTGGTTCAGTGCGGTGCCCAGGGACAGTAGAGCGGGGTTCAGAGCGTTCATGTTCAGGTTCGGCGTGCCGAGCGTGAGATGGCTGGATTTGGATCCAACGTAGCCGACTTCGAGCGCAACTCCGAAGGGAATTTCACGCTGGATATCGAACGAGTACTGCTGAACGTAAGGAGACCTCGCGTTGGGATCGACCAACGAAATGCTTCCCTGCCCATTGCCAGTTGCGGCGCCGGCGCTCATGCCCGCCGGCTGAAGAACACCGCCGGGAAAAGGATTACTGAGTGAACTCGCAGGTGTTACGAAGCTATTTGTAGTGGCAATGTACTGGGTCGCCTGGTTGTAGCCGACTGTGGCAATCGGAGCTCCGATAGCGAATTGTGGCGCCCAGAACAAGCCGTAGCCGCCGCGAACGACGGTCTTGCTATCGAGGCGGTAGGCGAACCCAAAGCGTGGTCCCCATTTATTCGCATATGGGTTACCCACTGAGGTCTTACCGTTTGTGCCAGCGTAGTCGACTACACCCTTTGGACCCAGAGGATTTATCGTTGTTCCGTCAAAACCGACAAGCAGGCCGTTGTTTTCTTCCTTCAGGCCGGTTTCATGTTCCCAGCGTAGGCCGAGGTTCAATGTCAATTTACTTGATACACGGAAGTCATCCTGCACGTAGGCACCGTAGTAATCGGCGAACTGGGTGAGCTTGGTCGAAGTGTAAATATTTCCGGCGGAGGGATAGCCGAGAAGCATGTCGGCCAGATCTGCACCGCCCGCACCCTTGCTCGTATTGTCGGATCGGGTAAAGATTCCGTTGAAGGTGTAGTCGCCGGCAGCGTTATTAGCGTCGTTACCAGCGGCTTTGATGCGGCGATAGTCGAAGCCGAATTTCAGGTTGTGCCGGCCGAGGTATTTGGCCACGCTCGCAGAGAAATTGTTCGATGCATGCACATAATACGAATTGTTGTCGTTCACGCCGAGCGTGTAGAAGTTGCTCATCGTGATGTATGGGAATTGAGAAAGGGAGCGCGGCACCTGGTTTACCAGGCTGGCGGGGAGGCCCAGCGATGCGAGATCGAATCCCTGGCTTACGTCGTAACTGTAGTTCGGGAAGCGATTAAACCCGTAACGAACCGTGAGTACTGTCGTAGGATTGATCGTAAACAGGTTGTTGAGCTGAGTGCTATCCACGCGACGAAGCAAACGCCATTGGTTCGGGCTCGATAGTGTAGGAAATTCGGTATTTCCTGGCTCGAGCGAGTAGTACCGCAGATAGCTCAAGCTGGAGCGCCACCAACTAGTGAAGTCTTCATCGATTTTCCCGGTGTATTGCACAGCGCGGCACGGAAGCCGACCGGGCGCAGAGAGATTGGTATCGCCGAAGTAACGCGCGGCAGAGGTTTGCGTCTGAAAATTGTTGGCCAGCGCCAAGCCGACAGGATTTAGCATAGAGCCCGGGATGATATTGCCCGCAAACGGCTGGCGCGTCCCTACGCTCAACGGGTTGTAAATCACTCGTAGAGAGCCGTCTTTGTTATAGCTCTGTGAGAAATTGCCCGCGCGTTCCAAGGCCGTAGGAGTTGCGAAAACCGAAGAAGACGATTGCGTGTCGTCATAATGTTCGACGCCGAGGTAGAAGAAAGTCCTATTTTTTCCATCGTAGAGTTTGGGAATCCAGACTTTGCCGCCAAAGCTCGCGCCCCAGGTGTCGTTGGGCTGGTCCGTAATGGGAGTGCCGTTGGCATTGTTGAAAAAGCTGTTGGCGTCCCAGCCGGTGCGCCGCAAGTGGCCGTATGCGCTGCCGTGATAGGCGTTCGTACCTGACCGCATGAGTGTGTTGAACATACCGCCGCCGGTGCGGGCCATTTCGGCGTCATAGGTGTTCGCCTGCACTTTCACTTCCTGCACGGCTTCGATAGTGGGGATGATGATGGCCCGATTGTTTGCGTCGGTTATCGGCACGCCATCGATCAGATAATTGTTGCCGCGAACGGGGCCGCCGGCAATAGAGATTTGCGAGGAACCGCTTTGATCTTCCATCCGGTTGTAGGCGGGATTGCCGACCGGCATGACGTTCTGCACCAGCTTGGAAAGCATGAAGGGATTGCGGCCGAGGTTGGGAAGTTCGGTGAGCTTTTGGTTGTCGAGCACCTGGCCTTGCGAGGCGTTGGCGGATTCAACAAGCGGCACCTGCTCTGTGACCTGGACGCTTTCGGTGACGGCGCCCACCTCGAGACTCACGTCGATCGAGACTTGCGCTTGTGTGCCAACGACGACGCCTTTACGCTCGAATTTCTTAAAGCCGGGGGATTCGGCGGAGAGTGTGTAGGTGGCTGGAATCACTTCGCTGAACACGAACTCGCCGGCGCTTGTCGCCAACACTGCGCGTGCCGCCGCGGTGCCTTCGTTGGTCAGCGTGACCTTGGCGTTCGGAATGGCCCCACCGTTTTGGTCGGTCACTGCGCCCCGCAGCCCACCGTAGTACGACTGTGCTTGTATTAGGCCGGACACTGCGCCGATAGCGAGCACACTTAGAGCTGCCCATCGAAAATTTTGAAAATTGTTGAGTCGAATCATCCCGCTCTTTTCTCCTGAAGACATGGGTAAGCGGCATTTGGCCGCCGTTGCTCAGGACGAAGAGCGGGGATCCCTACAAGGGATAAGCTCACGCGCTTGTGGTCTGGAGAGAAAACCCAGACAGCCAGAATCTAAGGAAGCTGAAGTAACTACGAGACCCTGGCAGCTTTACAGGTGAGCTTACCACCACCATTCGCGGATTTCAATTAGATGGCCTATCGAAAAGTTTGATAGAGCCTAGTTGACCGGGAGCGCCGAAAGCTTGTAAGGTGACTCATGCGCCGTCGCCACTTCTTTACTGCTGCCGCCGCAGGCGTTGCCACTGTATTTCGCGGCGATTCTCTGCTTCATGCGCGGGCTGCCCTTGAGACCGTTTCCGGACGGGCTGCGGACAGCGTCGCCCGGGACGAGGATTTCTGGTTTAATGTGCGGCACGCGTTCACGGTCGACCGCAACATAGTCAATTTAAACAACGGCGGGGTGTCACCTGCGCCGAAGATTGTAATGGATACCGAGATCCGGTACCTGGAAGTGGAGAACCTCAGTCCGTCGTACTACATGTGGAACGTTCTCGATCCGGGGATCGAGACAGTACGGCGACGGCTGGCGGAGTCATTCGGATGCGATCCGGAAGAAATCGCGATTACCCGGAATGCGAGCGAGTCCCTCGAGATCGTGCAGCTTGGCTTGAGTCTTAAAGCGGGGGACCAAGTACTCACAACGAATCAAGATTATCCGCGCATGATCACGACCTGGCAGCAGCGCGAGCGAAGGGACGGGATCGTACTGAAACAGATCACCTTTCCGGTGCCGCCGCCCAGTTTAGACTATCTGGCCAAACGCATCGAAGAAAATATTACGCCGCAGACGAAGGTGATCCACATCTGCCACATCACAAATCGTACGGGACAAATCTTCCCTGTAAAGAAAATTTGCCAGATGGCACGGGCACGCGGGATCGAGGTTGTGGTGGATGGCGCGCACGCGTTCGGGCAGTTTCCGATCCAGCACGAGGACCTGGATTGTGATTACTATGGGACTTCGCTGCACAAGTGGATTCTGGCGCCTATTGGCACCGGCATGCTGTATGTACGCAAAAACAAGATTGCGGATATCTGGCCGATGATGGCTGCACCGGATTCGATGCGCGAGAATATTCGCAAATTCGAAGAGATCGGCACTCATCCGGCTTCGCAGCGCAATGCCATTACAGAGGCGCTGAATTTCAGCGAGAGCATCGGGCTCGAGCGAAAAGCGGAACGACTCCGTTATTTGCGGCGGCGGTGGTCGGACCAGCTTAGACGGCTGCCCGGCGTGAAGATTCTGAACAGCGACGATCCCGAGCAATCGTGCGGCATCGGATTTATCAGTGTGGATGGTATTGAGGCGCCGAAGTTAGCGGCTCACCTGTGGCAGAAGCACCGAATCTGGACAGTAGGTGTAGTGACTCCACACGAGTATCAGGGGCTGCGGATTACTCCGAACGTTTATACGACACTCGAAGAGATCGATACATTTACTGAAGTGATGGCCAAAATTATCAAACAGGGTTCGTTGCCGGCAGCCTGAAGCTGGTCCGTAATTCGAGATCGAGGTGTTGTCAAGCAGGCGAAAACGTCGATCTGGTCCCATGACTCAGCGAACGGTCAGGGCGGCGACGCTCGAGTGTTGGCGCTCGCGTTCGATGTAACGGAGGAGATTAGCGGTCTGCTCCTGATCCTGACCGCTGCGGGCAGCACGCTTTGCTTTCTCGCAATACTCGAGCGCTCTTTCAGACTGATTGAGCTGGGCGTAACAATAGGCGAGCGTGTAGGAAAGCACGTAGACGTGCTCGGGGTGTGAGTTATCGCCTTTTGCGAGCTGCGCGGCAGCGGTCAGGGAGGCGATCGCGAGGTCGAATTTCTTGGCCTTCGCCGCCACGAATCCAAGCTCGAGACGCGCATCATAATAATCGGGATTGATCTCAAGGGCGCGATTCAATAGCGCGATGACCCGATCAAGCGAGGCACCGTCAGTCGATTCGAGATGCGCGAGATAAAAGATCACGTCAGCGGCAGTCGAGTGGCGATCCACTGCCTTTTGAAAATGGAGGCGCGCTTCCTCCGTGCGATTGTGACGCAGAGCCAGGTAACCCAGTGATTCCTCGGCTTCGGGGCTTTCGGGATAGCGCCCGGAGAAGGAATTCAGTGCGGCTGCCCCCTCCGCCTCTACACTCGAAGTAGAAGCGGCTAGGTCGGCGAGGGCGAGATCGGCTTGTTCGCGCGGGCCAGCTAGCGGTCTGGCTTCGACATCCGCCGGGGCCAGATCGAGATCGAATACGTGAGCCGGCAACTGGCGACGCGACATGTAGGCGTGCAAATCGGCCATTACTTGATCCAGCGGCCTACCGTAGATCTTCGCCAAACTTTCGCGAGCGTTCGCTCCGGCGGAAACCGATTCCACAAATTTCGGGAAGGCCGCGGCATAATCTGGGCTGAGTGCCAGCATGTGAGTGAGTGCCCAGCTTTCGGCGTAGAATAGCAACATTTTTTGCGGCTGGCTGTAATAGGGGGAATCTCTGCCAACGTCGAGCAACGTATCCAAGTCCATCCAGGACTGATTTTCTAGCGTGTAGAGCCGGCCGAATGGAGCGCGTCCTAGTACGACGTGACCCTGACTCCCGGCAACCGAGGAGTACAGGTCCGCCAAACCTTCGTTCAGCCAAAGCGGCAGCGTCAGACCTGAATGTTCGAATACGAAGTGCGTGTATTCGTGCACCCCGATTTGGTGGTGCTCTGGCGCGAGATCCCGCATGACAATATAGTCGGCGCGTCTTGTCCGCTGATAATAGCCGCACGCTCCGGGATTAATTCCGCGGGCGCGGTATTCCTGTTCGGAACGAAACGCGACAACCTGAACAACGGATGTGGGTACGTTTCGGAAAATGCCCGATTTTTCAAAGAAATAGCGAGCACTTTCAAAGCTTTGGAGAGCCGCGGCGGCGGTTTTCTCGTCATTAGTGGTGTATAGCCGGAAATGTGGCGTCGCCAAACCGATCCACGGGGTTGCTCCAGAAGGATCTGCTGCAGGAGCAAGCCCCGCGATCACAAACAGAAGACTGACCGAGACAGGGCGGCGGCACGGATTCCGGGGCACATAGTTTTATCGCTGCTATTTGTTTGCATTTCGTGGAATTAGACTGTGAAAATTTACAGATTGGTACCACTTACTCGTTGTATACTTGACATTCACCTGGGTTCTAAGAAGGCTACGAGTCAGTCCATTGTTCCCCTTTCGAAGGTGGTACTTTTGGGCCTGCATTGTTTTTGCTGCCCTTGTATGTGGCGTCGGTTCTCGCACGAGTCGCAGTTGGCCCGAGCTCCATTTTCATTCGGTCGGATCTGTAGATAGCAATCCCGCGGCAAGTGTTCCGCGTAAGGTTTACCGTTATTCCGTGGTGCCGGGTGGCGTGTACTCGGTGGCGGAATTCGACAGGGCGCGTCGTTCGGATCCGGTGGTTGCCGCCCATTACGCGGTATTCGGGTCAAAAGTATCGCTCACCAAGTTAAGGCGAGACATGTACGTTTATGTCTCGTATCGCAAGGCGAACCGCGTGTACTGGAGCACCAAGAAGCATAAGGTGTGTGAAGGCGAGACGATCGTGACGGATGGTAAGAATATGGCGCGCAGTCGCTGCGGCAACAGGTTTTCTTTCCTTCCGTATCAACCCGCGCTTGACGTACAAGAGCCCCACGAAAAAGATTTGGATACGGAAGAGCCGCTGCTAGCGAAGCTGCCGGAGGGACCGTTGTTTTCGCCGAGCTTTCCGGGCACTGGCACTCCCGAGCAATATCCTACGGGACCCGAAGCACCGGCGGCTGCGCCTCTCGCTACACCAGCGAGATCAGGAGCGGCGGCTAGCCCATTTGCCGGGCCTAATAATTTCCTAGGACCCTTGGGGCCCATGGCGATTGGAGGGCCATTTTTTGCTGCAGTGCCGCCAAATAACGGCGGAACTCCTACACCTGCTGGACTGGCGGCGCCGCCTCCAGGCGTCCTCGCCGAAGTGCCGGAGCCGCAGGATGCGCTCCTACTTCTATTGGCGGCATCGGCCACCGGTGGATTGCTATTGCGGCGCCGTCTAGCTCGCTGAGCTAGTGATTCTTAAGAGGGCTAGCTTGCGCTAGCCTTTCGCTGCTTTCTTAGAATCGCCGGCACTTCGTATTCGTCTTTGCTACCCTGCTCTTCTTCGGCGCTTTCGGCATCCGATTCCTTGGCCGCGACGGCGGCAAGCTCCTGCTGTTTCTCTACGCCGATTTCGGGAGTGCTCATTGCGCTGAACGGGAAGTGCGGGCTGCGGCGTTCGAACTCGGGCAACGAGTCGCGCTGGAAGCCCGTGGCAATGACGGTAACCTTCACATTATTGCCCATGTTCTCGTCCATGACGACGCCGAAGTTGATTTGCACGTCGTCGTTTTGCGTAGCGGAACGAATCAGGTTGCAAGCTTCGTTCACGTCGTGAATTCCGAGCTGGCTGGAAGCCGTAATATTGATGAGCACACCGCGCGCGCCAAGCACGCCGCCTTCTTCCATCAACGGGCTGTTGATCGCCTTTTGTGCCGCCTCGACGGGCGCATTATCGCCGGAGGCGATGGCTGTGCCCATCATGGCGTAGCCCATGCCAAGCATGATAGTGCGGATATCGGAGAAATCGCGATTGATGACGCCGGGCGTGGTGATGATATCGGCCATACCCTGAACTGCCTGACGCAGTACATCGTCGGCGAGACGAAAGGCTTCCATGAAGCTCGTGCCCTTTGGCACGAGCCCGAGCAGTTTTTCGTTGGGAATGCTGATAACGGTGTCGCAGCTGCCTGCGAGTTCGGACAAGCCGCGCTCGGCCTGGCGCATCCGTCGTGGACCTTCGAAAGAAAATGGTTTAGTCACGACTGCGACAGTAAGAGCGTTCAGCTCTTTGGCAAGGGAAGCCACAACGGGAGCGGCACCTGTCCCTGTGCCGCCTCCGAGTCCCGCCGTGACAAAGACCATATCGGCGCCTTCGAGTATTTCGATAATCTGCGCAGTGTCTTCGAGTGCGGCCTGACGCCCTACACTCGGGTCCGCGCCAGCACCTAGGCCGCCGGTCAATTTGTTCCCGATGCTCAGCTTGTTCGCAACCTTGGAGGCGGCGAGCGCCTGCTTATCCGTATTCAGGATGTAGAACTCGATGCCATGGAGCCCTTCCTGGAGCATGCGCCCGACCGCGTTCGAGCCGCCGCCGCCCACCCCTACCACTTTTATCCGCGTGCCCATGCTCGCTTCCTCTTCCATGAGGAATTTCAGATCGTCTGCCATATATCAGGTTCCTTCGTTCTAATACTTTCAGTTTGCCGCACCGGCCATGCTCGCGCCGCGCTTCCAATCGCGCCGCAGCTTGAGGCGCGCAGAATACATTGCGAGACCGGCGGCGGTTGCCCAGACGGGATCGTCGATCTCCGCCGGCCAATCTTCAATACCAGTGGCCAGGCCTTTCCGTGCCTGGCAATGCATGACGCGTTCGGCGACATCGCACATGCCGGCGAGCAATGCGCCGCCGCCGGTGAGCACCGCTCCTTCGAGCAGTGATTGTTCCATACCGGAACGCCGCACTTCCGCATGTACGCGGTCGAATAACTGCTCGGCGCGGGCTTCGAGAATTTCATTCAACTCGCGACGGCTCGCTTCGCGGTGGCTGGTGGCATCACCGGACGGAAGCTCGACCATACTATTTTCCGGCGCCGCGGCACCCAGAGCTGAGCCGAATTCGCGTTTCAATGTTTCGGCTGCATCGTAGTTGATTTTGAATAGCCAGGAAATATCGCGCGTAAAGTGTTCAGCGCCGATGGGAATGGTTGATGCCATCAGCAGCGCGTCACCATCGTAGATGGCGAGCTCGGTCGAGTGCGCCCCGATATCGACTAAAGCGACGCCGCGGGCACGATCTTCCGGAAGGATGGTTGCGTAGGCGCCGGCGATCGCTTCAAATACGGACTCTTCGACCGCCAAATGGGCCAGATGCACGGCGGAGGTAAGCGCTTGGTGCTCCTGGAGAGATGCGGTAACTACGTGGACGTTCGCCTCGAGGCGCGCGCCGAGGATGCCTTTAGGGTTCCGGTAGCCAGAACGGCCGTCGAGAATAAAATCCTGTGGGCAAATCTGCAACACCTGCCGGTCTTCTTCCATCCGCACGCGGGCGGCCAGTTCAACGGCATAGCGCAGATCGCCGGCTTCGATTTCGCGGCGTCGGCCAAATTCATAGATGCCGCGACTGTTCACCCCGGTTACACATCCGCCCATCCCGATGAGTGCCGATTCGGGCGATGCACCGGCTCGAAGCTCGGCTTCATGCAAGGCAAAACGAATGCTTTCTGCGAGTGCCTGCCGGTCCGACAGGCGACCCTTGTTCCAGGCCTGGACCGGACCTTCGCCATAGCCTAAGAAACGCAGTGCTTGTCCATCGAGCGAGCAAATCACCACGCGGGTGCTCGTGCTTGCCAGGTCGAGACCTACGGCTAATTTTGTTTTACTGCCCAAAGTGCTTGTCCTTATCTCCTACCGCCGTAATGGCGCCGTCGACACGCAGATCAAGTATTGTGGCGTCCGGCCGCTTTTCACGAATCTCCTGATAGTTGGCCAAAAAATTCCGCAGACGCTGCGCATAATTCTCGTCGCCGATGATCAAATTAACCACACCACTCGCGACGTGCTCGGCGACTACCAAATTATTAGGATCGCTCACGTCTACTTCAGAAATCTGGCCGGCAAGCGATCCGACGTCTTTTAACATGCCCAAGGCCCGATGAACGCGGGCTCGGCGCGCTTCGATCGGCTCAGCTTCACTAGTGCCGGCGATTACGGGCAAAGTGAATTGCGCGGCGACGCGAGGGCGCAAAATGAAACCGTCCTTGTCAATCAATGCGAAGCGCGAGAGACGGTCGCCCGAACGCGCCGGAGGCAACCGCACGAAGGCAACCGGCTGGCGTTCGCGAATGTCGACTCTTACCGTGTCCGGCCATACCTTGGAAATCGTCGCATCCTCCACCCAGTCAATCTCCAGAAGCTCTTGGCGGCGTTTTTCGATCGGGACCAGATAAAGGCTCCGTCCAAAATCTTTCGCGAAGACGTGACGGACCTGGGAAGCCGACGCATAATGTATTCCCTCCACTGTCAAATTGGGGCTTTGGCCGATGAAATCGTCGGCCTCGACCACTCGAAAGCGACTGTCTTTGATCAGGAATTCTTCAGTGCGATGCCAGGCAAAGAGGGTGCTTACCATGAGCAGCATTCCGGCAATCAACCAGAAGGTAAAGCGGCCCCATCGAATATCGGCAAAGACGCCGGGCTGCTGGGTCTGCCGCGGCATCAGGCGCCTCCCCGCAGCTTGTCGAGAATTTTGTCGGCGGCTTGGGAGACGGAGCCCGCACCAAGAGTGATAACGAGATCGCCGGGTTCGGCGGCAGCGGCGATGGCCGCGACTCCTTCTTCCATCGTGGGTGTATAGTGTGCCGCGCGGTGGCCGTAGGAGCGGATCTTGTCAACTAGCGCTTGGGAGTTGATGCCTTCGATCGAAGGCTCGGAAGCGCCGTAGATATCGAGGAGGAGCAGGCTATCGGCCTGATGAAAAGCCGTACCGAACTCTTCCAGCAAAAATTTCGTGCGCGAGAAACGGTGGGGTTGAAAGAGCACATGTACGTGGCGGTAGGGAGACAGCTTGGCGGCCGCGAGTGTAGCGCGAATTTCTGTCGGATGATGGCCGTAGTCATCGACGACGGTGACCCCACGCGCCGTTCCCCGCACCGAAAAGCGACGATCGACGCCGGTGAAGGCGGCTAGGCCTTCCCGGATTTTCCCGACCGGTACATCCATTTCAAGAGCCACGCCGATAGCGGCAGTCGAGTTCAAGACATTATGCAGGCCGGGAACCTGGATGTGAAAATCGCCGAGAACACCGCCACTGCGGCGCACGGAGAAATCGCTTCCCGACGCGCCGAGAGAGATATTTTCAATTTGCAGGTCGACTTGCGCGGATCGCCCGTAGGTGATCGTGCGGCGGTTGACGTTAGGAAAAATCTGCTGGATGTTTTCATCTTCCATACAGAGAATTGCTGCGCCATAGAAGGGCACGCGATTGACAAATTCGGTAAAAGCCTTCTGTACCCCTTCGAGAGAGGAATAATGATCCAAATGCTCGCGGTCGATGTTAGTAACTACGGCGACAATCGGGGCGAGTTTCAGGAACGAACCGTCGCTTTCATCCGATTCGACGACAAGAATAGTACTTTTGCCCACGCGGGCGTTCGACCCCTGCATGGCGGCGACTTTCCCACCCACGACCACCGTGGGATCGAGATCGGCTGCATGAAATATGGACGCGACCATCGACGTGGTCGTCGTCTTGCCGTGGCTGCCAGCGATGGCGATCCCGAACTTCAGGCGCATGAGTTCGGCAAGCAGTTCGCCCCGCGGGATCACAGGAATTTGCACGCAGCGCGCTTCGGTGACCTCCGGATTGGATGCATCGAGGGCAGAGGTCACGACGACCGCCTTAGCACCCGCGACATTCGCGGCCTGATGGCCAATGTATATTTGGGCGCCCAGGTTCGCCAGCCGCTCCGTGATGGCGCTCGGTTTGAGGTCAGAGCCCGAGACCTCGTACCCCAATGTCAGCAGGACCTCCGCGATTCCGCTCATCCCGATGCCCCCGATTCCCACGAAGTGGACGTGTTGGGGCTTAAAAAACATTTGTTAGAAGTATTGTTTCGGCTTTCATGCGTAGTGTCAATGTAGAAGTGCCTTTTTATTATTGCCAGGCGATTTGTCATCGCCGCGCGGCCTCCTCAAGAACGGCTGCTGCTCGTTCGGCTGCGCCGGGTTTCGCGAAGGGGCGGACGCGCTCGCGCATGGCGGTCAGAGCGCCCGGATAATTACGCAGCGCCTCCACTTCCTTGAACAGACGTTCGCCGTCCATTTCGCTGTCGAGCACCATTCGTGCAGCGCCAGCTTCGAGCAGCTGTTCGGCGTTGCGTCGCTGATGATCGTCGGCGGCGAAGGGCAGCGGAACGAGAATGGAGGCTGAGGCCGAGGCAGCGATTTCGCTGAACGTACCGGCACCCGAACGGCTGACCACTAGGTCCGCCGACTGGAATGTCGCGGCCATATCTCGAATAAAGGGGACTACTTCGCCCTCGATTCCAGCATTACCAAATTCGCGCGCCAGCGATTCATGCTCTGCCGCACCGCTTTGATGAAGGATACGAATAGGCGAATTGTTTTCCCGAAAGAGCGGCCAGCTTTCGCGGGAAGCACAGTTTAGCCTGCGAGCACCCTGGCTTCCGCCTGTGAGGAATAGCGTAAATTTTTCGCCGCGTTTGGGCTGCGATTCGAAGAATTCACGACGCACGGGAAGTCCTGTAACTTCGCTGCGCCCAGCCGGAAACCAGGAGCAGGTGACCTCGAAGGCGACCAAAGCGCGATAAACCCGCCGGGCGATTTTACGATTGGCAAATCCGGGCGTAGCATTCGGCTCCATGACGATAATTGGAATTCCCGCCAGAACGGCGGCAAGCATCACCGGACCGGCGACGTAGCCGCCGGTACTAAAAACTGCGCGCGCCTGGAAGCGCCTGAGTAAGCGCCAGGCCGCGCCGATACTCAGAGGCAATTGCGAAGCGGTTTGCAGCTGTTTGCGGCGACCGACACGATTCAGCGCACCAATGCGAATGAACTCCAGATCGAAACCAGCTTCCGGAACTAGCCGCGATTCCATTCCCTGGCGTGTGCCGATAAACAACAGCCGATGGCCCCGCTCGCGTAGCACTCTCGCGACGGCGACCGCTGGGAACACGTGGCCCCCGGAGCCGCCGCCCGTCAGTACAAAAGGATACGGCATGCGCTACGGTGTGTTCTCGCTCACGCTCAACAGCATTCCCATCAGCAGCAAGGTGCTCAACAGCGAACTGCCCCCGTTACTGATGAACGGCAGCGGAATTCCCTTGTTAGGGAGTAGATCCAGAACAACGCTGATGTTGATCAACGCCTGCACGATAACGCAGACTGTCACGCTAAGAGCGAGATAGCGCCCGAAACTGTCGCCGGCACGCAGGGAAGTGCGCAGACCTCGCCACAGAATAACGATAAATGCGCCGATGACCAGGACCGCTCCGAAAAAACCGGTCTCCTCTCCCACGACCGCATAGATGAAGTCCGTGTGGGCTTCTGGGAGGAACAGCATCTTCTGTTTGCTTTGCATCAGCCCGACGCCGAGGAGACCGCCCGAGCCGACGGCGATTTTCGACTGTAACTGTTGGTACCCCGGGTCGCTGGTCGAGGCAGTCTTGTGTGCATAACTCAGAATGTGGCCGTTGGGATCGATTTTCATCAATACCTTATGGTTTTTGTCGACGAAATCGATGAAGCGTGCGAGACGATAGGGCTTCATGACAATGAAGCCAAAGCCGAGCAGGCCTCCGAGGACTGCGCAGATCGCGAGATAGCGATAGTCAACGCCCGCGACAAAGATCACTGCTACTGTCGTCGTTACCAGCACGACGGCTGTGCCCAGATCGGCAACAGCGACCGCCAGAGCCATGATCGAAATGGAAATCGCGATGGGGCCGAGTGTGTACTTTTCGTTTACCGCGCCCATGCGGCGGCAGAGAAAGAATGCCAGAAAGAGCGCAAGGGCCGGTTTTGCGAGCTCTGACGGCTGCAGGGAAAACGGGCCCGCACGCAACCAGCGATGGCTGCCGCTATCGGTGACGTAGACCGCAAGCAGGAGTAATAGGACGATTCCCAGGCCGGCGAACGCAATTTTTGGATCGTTCCAGCCGCGATAGTCGCGTTTCATGCAGTAGAGAAGGACCAGGAAAGAAAATATGGCCCAACCGAGCTGGCGTAAAAAAAAGTGGGTGCTACTCACGTGGTATTTCAGCTCGGCGACAATTGACGATGAACTATAGACCATCACCAGGCCGAAGCAGACCAGGGTGAGAACCGTTAGGAAAAGAATCCAGTCCGTTTTGAGACGCTGCGCCATTTGCTTACGACAATTCTGCCACTAAATGTTTAAAACTTTCACCGCGCCGTTCGTAATTCTCAAACTGATCAAAGCTAGCGCACGCCGGCGCCAGGAGTACGGTGTCTCCCCATGCAGCATGGGCGCGGGCATAAGCCACGGCATTTTCGAGAGTTTCGCAGTCGCTCAAAGGAACCGCGCCCGCGAGGGCTTTTTGGATCAGAGGCCTGGCTGCCCCGATCAGCAAAGCGCCTTTAGCGCGCTGGGCGAGTGGCGTGCGCAAGGGAGAGTAGTCGCTGCCTTTGTCCTTTCCGCCGAGGATGACCCACAAGCCGGCCGGGAACGCATCGATGGCCTTTAGTGACGCATCGACATTGGTCGCTTTGGAATCGTTGTAGTAGTCGACACCGTTGAGTTTTCTGACGAACTCGATGCGATGCTCGACACCCGGGAAGGAGGCAACGGCCGCGCCAATGTCGGAGAGCCGGGCTCCCGCAAGATGTGCGATGCCAGCGGCCGCCATCACATTTTCGACATTGTGCAGGCCGCGCAACCTTATTTGAGAGCGCGACAGGAAGGTATTGCTGTCGAACTCAATGGAGTCGCGGTTTAAAGAAATGCCACCGGGCGCTTTTTGTTTTGAACTGAACCAGACGATGCGCGCTTTGGTGCGGGAGGAAAATCCGCGACAAGCCGGATCGTCATAATTGAGAACGGCGAAATCGCTTGGCTGCTGAGTGTCAAACAATCGGCCTTTCGCGTTTAAGTAAACGTCGAACGTGTGATGACGGTCGAGGTGATCGGGAGTGACGTTCAGGCAGGTGGCAATCGAAGCTCGAAAATGTACGATGGACTCGAGCTGGAAGCTCGAAAGCTCCAGGACGTTCCACTGCCCGGGCGAGGAAGACTCGATAAGCGACGCAGCGGCCGTTCCGATATTGCCGCCGACCTGGCAACGGATGCCGCATTGCTTCAGCAGATGACCCGTGAGAGCCGTAGTCGTGGTTTTACCGTTCGAGCCGGTGACGCCGATCACCGGCCCTTTGAGGAAATAGGAAGCTAGTTCGACTTCACCGATAGTGGGAACGCCCCGGGCACGTGCATTTTCGAGCATCGGCAAATCGTATGGGACTCCGGGGGAGAGTACGATGGCATCGGCGCTCAGAAGATTTTCTTCCTTCTGGGCCACGACATTGATTCCGCCAGGCTCCGGGGGCCGCGAATCCATGGCGGTGACCCGCGCACCTTGTTTCTTTAGCAGCTCAATCGCCGCCAGGCCTGAACGCTTGACGCCGATCACCACGAAATGTTTATTTGCGAACTGCACCGCTACCTTAATTTCAACGTAGTCAGCGCGAAAAGCGCCATGATCAGACCGGCAATCCAGAAACGTACGATGACTTTTGCTTCCGGCCAACCGAGCGCCTCGAAATGATGGTGAATGGGCGCCATCTTGAAAATGCGTTTGCCGCCGCGCAGCTTGTAACTGCCGACCTGCAGGATGACCGAGAGCGCCTCGACCACAAAGACGCCGCCGATGAAGATCAGCAACACTTCCTGCTTGATCAGCACCGCAAGAATGCCCAAACCGCCGCCCAAGGCTAATGAGCCTACATCGCCCATGAAGACCTGCGCCGGGTGGCAGTTGTACCAGAGAAACGCCAGACTTGCTCCGACCATGGACCCGCACAAGATGGTCAGTTCCTGCGAGCGCGGTAGGTGAGCGAGATCAAGATAGTTCGAAAGACTGGCGTGACTCGTAATGTAGGTAAGCATCGTCATCGCGCCTGCGGCGATAATCATGAGCCCGATCGCCAAGCCGTCCAGCCCATCGGTGAGATTCACGGCATTCGAGGAGCCGACCATGATGAAAACAATAAAAAGATAGAAGGGCACAAACGCCAGCGGGTAAGTCCAAAAACTCTTCGTCAAAGGCTCGATCAAAAGCTCGGGCTTGAATTGTTTGAAAAAAGGTATATTGACGGCGGTCGAATAGGCTTGATTAGCATGCAACAGCAGGAGGAAGAAGCCGACCACCATCGCGCAAAACACCTGCGCCCAGAATTTCTGCCGTGCCGTCAAGCCGAGATTGCGCTTCTTTGAGATTTTGGCGTAGTCGTCGATGAAGCCGATGGCCCCAAAGGCGATGATCCCGAGCAGCGCCAGCCAGACGTAGGGGTTGCGCAGGTCCGCCCATAAGAGTGTAGGCACTACGATCGAGACGAGGATCAGCAATCCGCCCATGGTCGGCGTACCAGCCTTTTTGCGATGCGATTGGGGACCTTCCTCGCGAATTTGCTGGCCGAAGCTCCATTCGCGCAGTTTGCGAATCATGAAGGGTCCGAGCACGAGCCCTAGAGCCAGGGCGGTCAAGCTAGCGAGTGCTACACGCGTGGTGATGAACCCGAAGACTCGAAACGTCGGGACATATTTCTGGAAGACATGGACGAGCAGCCAGTAGAGCATTGTTAGGCCTCCTCCATTGTGGCGAGAGCCTTTTCTACCTGAGTCCCGCGAGAACCCTTAAATAGGATGGCATCGCCCGGCTGCGCCCACTGGCGCAGGAACGCGCCAGCGCTTTCCGAATCATCAAAAAAGAACACCTGGCGTTCGGACATGCCTGCGCGCCTGGCTTCATCGACCAGGAAAGCAGCCGCGCCGCGGATCCCCACGAGGGCGTCCATTCCGGCTCGCGCAGCATAGCTTCCTATCTGACGGTGCAAGGTTTCAGACATCGACCCTAGTTCCAGCATCTCGCCGAGGACCGCGATTCTACGCTGTGCCGGTTCGCTGCACAGCACGTCAATCATCCGACGGGCGGCTTCGGGGTTCGAATTATAGGAATCGTTCAGGATCGTAACGCCCCGCCAGAGACTGCGCCCACCGCGCATTTTGCCGGGCGTGAGAGTACCGACGACATCGGTCAACTCGGGAAAGGGGATATTGAAAAGGCTACCGACGGCGAGGCCCGCCAACATGTTCGAGACATTGTGGCGGCCGGCAAGGCGACTGTTGAAGCGGACGCCATTGACGGTGAATGCTACACCTTCGGGATTCATCTCGACTTCGGTCGCACGGATATCGGCATCCATCGCAAAACCATACGTCAACGTCCGGCCGGCATGGACTTCACGAAACTTGCGGACCAGTTCGTCGTCGGCGTTTAGGATGGCAACACCTTCAGAAGGCAACGCTTCGATCAGTTCGCGTTTGGCGGCAGCGACACCTTCAATCGAGTCGAAACTTTCGACATGCGCATAGCCTACATTGGTCACCACTCCGAACGCAGGTTCGGCAAGGGCGGCTAAGCGGCGAATCTCGCCGGCGTGATTCATCCCCATTTCGACGACCGCCACTTCGGCGTCATCCGGAATGCGCAGTAGTGTAAGGGGAAGACCGAGGTGGTTGTTGAGATTGCCTATGGTTTTCGCCACGCGCAGGCGGACCCCAAGGAACTCACTGACGATGTCTTTGGTACTCGTTTTGCCGGCGCTGCCAGTGATGGCGACCACCGGCTTCGCCCAGCGACGGCGTGCCCAATGAGACAAACGCTGTAGCGCATCGAGCGTATCCGCGACTCGAAGCAGCGGGCGTTCTTCGACAGTCTCACTGACGACAGCAGCTAGTGCGCCGCGCTCCAGTGCGGTTTTGACGAAGGCATGACCATCGAACCGGTCACCCTGAATGGCAAAGAATACATCACCAACTGCCACAGTACGCGAATCAATGCTCCAGCCACGAGCACGCAAACCGAGCGCAGCGCTAGCGCCCAGCCACTCCGCACTGATGGCTTGCCGGACCTCGGCGAGGGAAAGCTCCATTCCTAGGCCTGCGCGTTCTGTTTGCTGCGGCCGTAGCCGAAACCGCGTAGCACGCGCCGGGCGACTTCACGGTCATCGAATGGAATCGGACCATCCTTCAAAATCTGGTAGGTTTCGTGGCCTTTGCCGGCAAGAATCACTACGTCGCCGGGCGCGGCATTTTCGATGGCTTTGCGAATCGCTCGCTCGCGATCGGGTTCGGCTGTGTGGGGCGTGTCGTAGCGGCTCAGTCCTACCATCGCATCGTTCATGATGGCGAGTGGATCCTCGCTGCGCGGATTGTCGGAGGTCAGCACTACGTAGTCGCTGAGTTCGCCGGCAGCCATTCCCATGAGCGGCCTCTTGGACCGGTCGCGATCGCCGCCGCAGCCAAACAACGTGATGACGCGTTTGGGGTCCATGGCACGCGCTACTGAAATTACATTGCGCAACGCATCGTCGGTGTGCGCGTAGTCGACGACCACCGCAAACGGCTGGCCTTCTTCCACCCTTTCAAATCTCCCCGGAACTCTCTGCATTTCTTTCAATCCCTTCTGAATCTCGTCGACGCTGAGACCGAGCGTCAGAGCCGCACCCGAAGCGAGCAGTATGTTGTAGACATTGATGCGGCCTACGAGCGGCGACTCGACGGCAAATTCAAGCTTTTCGGCGACCACGCGGAAGCGCAGTCCACTGAAGCTCGATTCCACGTCGCGAGCCCGGAGCCACTTGCCGGTAGCGGGTTCGCCGAGGCCGTACCACAAAATTTCGGTTTCCTTCGAGATATCGAGCCGACGTACGGCTTCATCGTCTCCATTCAGTACCGCGAAGCGGGGGGGAGGACCGCTTCGCGGCTTGAACAACAACTGTTTGGCGTCGAAATACGCCTCCATTGTTTGGTGATAGTCGAGATGGTCGCGCGTGAAATTCGTGAAGCCGGCTGTGTGGAAGTTCATCGCATAAATTCGCCCGAGATCGAGCGCGTGCGAGGAGGCTTCGAGCGTTGCGTGTGTACCACCCGCCTCGAGCAATTCGGCGAACATGCGGAACAAGTCGAGCGATTCCGGAGTAGTGTTGACGGCGGGGAGAACACGACCGGCCAAATGATACTCGATGGTGCCAATGAGCGCTGTCGTCTTTCCGGCGGCGCGCAGCATGGAATCTAGGAGCATCGTGGTGGTCGTTTTGCCGTTGGTTCCAGTAATCGCGCTAAGGCTCAGGCGTTCGTCTGGTTTGCCGTAAAAATTGCGCGCGGCGAGAGCTAGAGCTTCGCGCCCGTGAGGAACCTGCAACCATATGCCGCGAAAACCATCCGGCACAGGGCGGTCCGCCACCACCGCGAGGGCACCCTTTTTCAAGGCAGCGTCTACAAACTGTGCGCCGTCCATTTTGGCGCCCGCGAACGCAAAAAAGACATAGCCGGCGCCGACTTTGCGGCTGTCGTAGGCAAGACCGCCGATATCTGCAGCGCGTATCGCCGAAGATGCTCCCCGAATCACCGGAACGCCTTCGAGCACATGTTCCAGTTGCATTCAGGCCCGCCTCACCGTGTGAACCTCACGCGAACCCGCTCGCCGGGAATCAGGGATGCTCCGGGAAGAGGAACTTGAGTCTTGGCCAAGCCTTCGCCCAACATGTCGATTTCGATGCCCTCAGCCGCGGCCTCGGCTATCACATCTTTTACTGTTTTACCGACAAAATTGGGCGCTTTGGGAGCGTTGGGGTCCACCCAAGTGTCTTCGACCGGCACGGCGACATCACCGCCCGAAGCGTCCCTTAGTTCCGCGGGCGTCAAAGGATCGGTCAATCCAGCAACTTCATCGGAGTCGATTTCCTGGGGCTTGTCTTTGTCCTGACTATTGCTCTTCTGTTTTGCAATCAGCTCTTCTATTTCCTCGGGCACATCGCGCATCACACCGAGCCGGCCCAAGGCGGCCGACATGACTCGTGTAAAAGCGGGGCCCGATGCTTCGCTCCCGAAACCCGCCACACCGGTGGTGCCACTAACGGTTACGACGACGACTACGGCTGGATTTTGCGCGGGGCCGTAGCCCAGGAACGAGGCGTTGTAGCGATGCGTGTAAGTATGGTGCGCATAGTCGAAGATCTGGGCGGTTCCTGTTTTGCCCGCGATGGTGTATCCGACGACGTGCAGACGGTGGCCGGTTCCAAAAGGCTCCGAGACCACGCGCCGCATCATGCTTCGCATGGTCATGACGGTGTCCGATCGAAGAACCCGCACGGGATCGGGACGGTCGACCTCAAGCTTGGGACCGCCAGGTGTCTGTTGCCAGGCGACCACATGAGGGTGCACCATGAATCCGCCGTTTGCGATCACGCTGCCAAGCTGCGCCAATTGCAGAGACGTAACACTGATTTCGTGTCCCATGGGGACGGAACCGATGGAGGTAGGCTGCCATTTTTTGAGCGGCCGAACAAGGCCGGGCGCTTCGGCGGGAAGCTCAATGCCCGTGCGCGTGCCGAAACCGAGGCGGCGGATATATTCGTACAATTTCTCGTTGCCGACTTGCATCCCGATGCGAATCGCACCGATATTGCTCGAGCGTGCGAGCACGTCTTCCATGGACAACGCGCCGTTTGAATGGGTGTCGTGGATCACACGGCCGAACATGCGAAGCACGCCGCCGCCGCAATTGATGACGCTTAGCGGTGTGAGATTAGTGGTCTCGAGCGCGGCGGATAATGTCACGATCTTGAAGACCGATCCGGGTTCGAAAGGTGCTACAACCGCGAGGTCCTCACGTCCGACCGGCTTTTCTCCAGGAACCAGGTGAGCATTGGGATCATAAGTCGGATAATTCTCAAGCGCCAGAATCTCCCCCGTTCGAGGATCCATAACGACCAGGCTGCCGTGATCGCCATGGTTCTTGACGACCGCGGTTTTAAGTGCCTCCTGGGCGATGTAGCCGAGTTCTCGGTCGATGGTCAAGCCGATATTCTTCCCCATGTTGGCGGTCTTGACGACCTCAGATTCGTAGGACACGGCCTTGCCATCTCGCTCCACGCGCAATGATCCTGGCGTACCGGACAGTTCCTTGTTCAACTTCGCTTCGATTCCCGCGACGCCTTTGCCACGACCGTCAACATTGCCGATGACGTGGGCGGCGACGGTGCCGTTCGGGTATGTGCGTACACTGCCTTCATGAATTTCAAGCCAGTCGAGATCCATGCCCTTCAAGGCGGCCACCTGTTCATCGGTCACCTGATCTTCGACGACGAAGTAACCGCGGATTTTCGATTGGACGACGCGCTCCAGCTCTTTCTGGAGTGCACTGGCGTCAATACCCAGTATTCGGGCGAGGAGCGCAGCAGCAAAGCCCTTGTTCGGAATGCGCCGGGGATTGACTATGACTTGGTGCGAATTCGAGCTGATGGCCAGCACATTTCCGTTGCGATCAAATATGGAGCCGCGCGGCGCTCCAATGGGCCGGTAAGCCTCCTGTTGGCGTCTGGCGAGACGTACGAAATCATCATGGCCAAGAATTTGCAGGCCAAAAAGCCGCGCCGTGATGACAAAGGCCCATCCCAGCAGGATGAGCCCCAGTATCACTGCGCGCTCTTGCGTTTTAGTAAGTGGCGGAAGCGGCGGCAGTTCCATATCTAACGCTTCTCGCGATAGGGTGAGAACCGACGCGCTTAGCGGGCGCCTGCAGGCAGTGTGTTGCGCGCTTGGGCGCTGGCGCTGGACGTGCCCTGCAAGGTCTCTAGCTGTTGCGGCTCGGGTTCGGCCATTTTCAGTCCTTTGGCCAGTTGGCGGAGCCGATCGGGGCTCACCAATTTAGCTTGCGCAGTCTCGAGCTTGGCGCGCTGCTGTTCCAGTTGGACACGCTCCTCGCGCAGGTTTTGCAGCGTGAACCCGGCCGTGATGTTATAAGCCGTCGGCACCAGGCCGGCGATTACCAGGAGGGCCGCCACGAAACCAGTGGCCATCGAGTTGCTCCGCGCGCGGCGCGCCGCCGGATCGATAGCGCGTATCACGCTGCTGTTATCAATCCGCTTCACGAAGAGGTATACATCTTCGTTCGCGATCGGGCGTAAGCGCGCGTCGTCCGCGCGTGTCCAGACTGCCGGCGGAGCTTCGGCCAGCTCCCTGACGCCGACGAAACGATTTACGAAAGTTGCCAATGACGCCATATAAGTTATCCCTTCTTAAGCCCGTTCGAGTGCGCGCAACTTCGCGCTGCGTGATGCTGAATTCTCCACTACCTCCTGGTCGCCAGGCCTGACCACGTGTTTCGTCAGGATCCTCGCGTCACCGGTCCGCGCCAGGCTTTGAAAGGCCCGCTTCACTTTCCGGTCTTCAGTCGACATAAAGGTCAGGACTACGAATCGGCCGCCAGGTTTCAATCGCGGCGGCACAATTTTCAGCAGTCCGTCCAGCTCTTCCAACTCCTCGTTAACCTTCAACCGCAGGGCCATGAATGTTTGAGTCGCCGGATGAATTCTCCCCGTTCGCGGCACGGCCTGCTCAACAACCTCTGCCAAACGGTCAGTGGTCAGAATAGGCCGTGCGCGAACGATTGCTCTGGAGATTCTTCGCGACCTCCTTTCTTCGCCGAACTCATAGAGCAGATCGGCGAGCGCCCTCTCGGGCAGTTCATTCACGAACTCCTCCGCGGTATGCCCCTGGCTGCGATCCATCCGCATATCCAGAGGTCCTTTTTCCATTAATGAAAATCCCCGTTCCCCACTACTCAACTGATACCGGCTAACACCCAGGTCCGCCAGCACTCCATCCACCACCGAAAGCCCGTTGCTTTCGAATGCCTCAGGCAGCTTCGAAAAGGCTCCGTGAAAAAACCGCACCCTGGCGGCATATGCCGCCGTCCTTTCGCGCGCCAGCGTCAGCGATTCGGCATCTCGATCGCAGGCAAGCACCCAACCCGTGGTGAGTCGCGCGGCGATCGCTGCGGTATGACCGCCGAGACCCGCCGTCATGTCGACATAGACACCCTCCGGCCGAATCGACAGATACTCCAGCGATTCTTCGAGCAAGACCGGATAGTGCCACGCCATACATGCCCATCACAATCCCTTCTTCTGCTGCGCTTTGAGCTTCTCCGACAGACCCGCTTTGGCGGTTTCCAAACGCCGCTCGTATTCGCTGCTGCGCAGCAGGTTGATGCGCCCTTGAAAGCAGCGCAACCGAACTTCATCCCCCTCCAACCCTAAAATCTTTCGCAGATCGGCCGGCAACGTGACGCGGCCTTGTGCATCCACGTCCGTGTCCTGACCATAATTCGCCGCAATCAGCGCGATATCGCTTCGATCGTCGAAATCTTCGCCCGGCTCCTGCAACATCTTTTCGGTCTCACGCCACACCGAAAGCGGATAGATTCTGGCCTCCGCCTCGTCGAGCGTAGTTATGAAAACTTTTCGCTCGCCCAAACCTTCCAAATACTGCACAATCGAAGCGGGGAGCTTGAGCCTGCCTTTGTCGTCGACACTGACACGGAAAACACCGCGTGGGGCATCCTGCGCCGGCGACGCCGACCTCGATTGGCCAATCTCTTCCACTTACTTCCAATTTGGTCCGAATCGGACCACTGGATAGATAGTTGCATCCAGCTGAAAAGATTGCAATACCTTTGTGCAAGATTTTTCCTTGGAGAATAAATCTTCGCCTTTGCTACGCCATGAAGGCCCAAAGACGTCCGGTTGGTACCACCCAAAATTCGTAGGACTAAGGTTGAAAAAAGGCGGAAGTCAGGGAGTTGAGTAATGAGTGAAAAAGACCAGATCTGCTCACTTCTGTCTTCTCACTTCCTCTTTCAGCCTTCGACGATCAGGTTATTCGTTACTTTGAAAACGCCGGGGACACCGTTAGCGCGGATGTTGATCAGGTTCTTGTCGCCCTGATTGGCGACTGCGCCTTCGAGCGTGACGTTACCGTTCTTTACAATAATGTGAATCGACGGGAGTGCACGGTGGCCATAGCGGTCTCCGATTTGGGGATCACCATAGATCGCACGGTAGACTGCCAGTCGAACACGGTTATCCATGGACGATAAGGGCAAGACTTCGATCTGGTTATTGACCTGAGTCACACCCTCAACGCGCTTGGTGACATTCTCGGCATCGGATTTCAGAGTCGGCCTAGTTACTGAGCCTAATAAAGTCACTGTGCCGCCGTTGATCCGGAAAGCCAGATCGTCAAAAATCGTGTAATACGGCAGCATGACCAGCTGATGGCGGATTTCCTGCGCCATTTTGGATTCGTTGGCCGGCCCGGGCACGTAGGGATCGTTGTGAGCGGATTGCGCCGTCAAAAACGTAGGCGCCAACAGGGCCGTGGCGGCAATGAGTGGAGTGATGATTGCTCGCATGATTTTCTTTCCTCTATTTCTAGAGATTCCTCAAACAGGCGGAGGTTACAAGGAGTACATTACGAGGCGCGGGGAGCTTCCTCGAAGGCCACCAGGGCCTTGCCGCTCGATAACTTTGTCTTTCTGCAGCGAACGACTTGACCCGGTTGGAACTGCCAGTTTTCGCCTTCGGGCATTTCGTCCAGGATGCGGTAAAAATCGCGCCCGAGGTGCTCGGCGCGCACACGGCGCAATACATTTAAACCTTCACCGACCAGGTTGACAAAGATTTCGATTATTTTGCCTGGGGGCACCGGAATAGCAGCCGGAGGCGGCGGTGGAGGAGTGGCCGCCTCGGGAGCCGGCGCAGGCATTTCAGCGGGCGGCGCTGCCTCCGGCTCGAGAGCGACTTGTGCGGAAACCGGCGAAGGAGGAAACGGCACAGGCGGAACAAATACGGGGGCTACGCTTACAGGCGGCGGCATAACGCTCCCGGCCGTGAGGCCGAGGCTCGCCGGAGCACGACTACTCATACGGACGCGGTCAACGACACAGAACACAAAAGTTCCGGCGGCCCAGACGAGCGCGAGCCATTTCTCCAAAGCTGGACGGGGCGGGTTCAGATATAGGACAAACGCAAATGCACCGGCAAGCGCGAGAGACAGGCCGCTCACTGCCGCAAAGGCCAGGCTCTGCCAACCGGACCGGTAGCCGTGGCGGTCGTAAGCAAACAGAACCAGCAGCAAAGTCAGACCGGCAATACTGCTCAGATATCCGAATTCGCTTTGCGCTGTGGTGAAGGCGAGGGCCAGGGCAACGACTGCCATGAGCAGTGAAACCGAATCAATGCGGGATGTTTCCATAGTGAGACTGACGCACAATTTTAGCCCGTCGTTGTCCGATATACTTTTAGATAGAAGTATTTCTCCCAGGAGTTTCCGTTTCTAAATCATGTTTGATGTATTCCGCAGCCGCGAAAAGAGTGTGCGCATTTTACTGGGGGCCATGCTCGTGCTGGTTGCAGCCTCCATGCTGGTCTACCTAATCCCGGGCGGCGTGGGTGGTTCAGGGGCTTCGGGCGACAATGTGGTGGCCTCGGTAGGTAAGGAACAGATCACCGCCTCCGATGTGCAGCGCGAAGTGCAGCGCCTGACGCGCGGTCAAGGCAATTTGCCGAAGGGCATTATCGCGATGTACATTCCGACCATCGTGAATCAGCTTGTCGAGCAAAAGGCCCTGGCCTACAAGGCACACGAGATGGGCTTAAGCGTCTCAGACGAGGAACTGGGCAGCACGATTCAGTCTACGTTCGCAGCGCAGATGGGCGGCAAGTTCGACATGCAGATTTATCGCTCTTTCCTGGCGCAACAGGGATTGACAGATCGCGCTTTCGAGGAGCAACAGCGCGAGGCAATGCTGGTCACGCGTCTCGAGAGCATCGAGAAGCAGTCACTGATTGTGTCGGACGAGGATGCGAGAGCCGAATACCAGCGCAAAAATCTAAAAATCGGGCTGGCGTATCTGAAATTCGAAGGCAAAGATTTTCTCGGCAAAGTCAACAAAGACCCGGCCGCGGTGAAGGCCTACTTCGATAAGAATCGGGCGCAATTTCGAACACCTGAAAAGCGTGACGTCGAACTGGTTGCCGGCACCATGGCCGACTTCATGCAAAAGATTCAGGTTTCCGATTCCGAGCTCCAGAAACAGTATCAGGACAGCCTGGATAGCTTCCGTACACCGGAGCGGGTCCGGGTGCGCCACATACTCATCAAAACGCAGGGTAAGCCTAAGGAAGAAGCACCGAAGCTGAAGGCCAAGGCGGATGATCTACTGAAACAACTGAAAGGCGGGGCGGACTTCGCGGACTTGGCCAAGAAGAACTCCGAAGATACCGGGTCGGCCGAGAAGGGTGGCGAACTTGGTTGGATCGTGAAAGGGCAAACGGTGGCGAACTTTGAAAAGGCTGCCTTTTCGCTCGAGCCGGGGACTTTGAGCAGCATCATTGAAACAGAGTATGGCTATCACATTTTGCAAGTGGAAGAGAAGCAAGCAGCGCATACGCAAACGTTCGATGAAGCCAAATCGCAGCTTCTGGCGGAAGCCAAGAAACAGGCTGCGTCGGACGATTTGAGCAAGGCCATTGAGGCAGCGCACAACGAGGCGCTGCGCACACCCACCCAAGAAGCGGCTATCGCCGCCAAGTACGGTCTGAAGTATTTCAAGGCCGACAGCGTGACGACAGGCACCGCGCTACCCGGAGTGAATAGCTTTCCTGAATTATCAAACGCGATTTTCGCGGCGTTGAAGGGCGCAACGACCGACATCGTGAATGCAGATGCGCAGGGCAAGGCGGCGTTTGCGACCATTTCGAAAATCGTCCCGGCTCGGAACGCGGAATACGCGGAAGTTCAGAACGAAGTGATGCAACGCTTTCTGATCGCGGAGGCCGACCGGTTGGCGGCGGATGCAGCCAGGCAAGCGGTAGACCGAGCACGCAAGGGCGAAACGCTCGAAGCCATTGGCAAGGCCTACGGATTGACCGTAAAAACAGCAGCGCCGTTTACGGTTGATGGCGCCGCGGAAGGTATTGGAGCGGCAACTCAGTTGTCAGCAGCATTCGAAGCAAAGCCAGGTGGGATCGTGGGACCGATTGCGGCGCAAGCGAGCCAATTCGTATGCCGGGTATCGGAAAAGATTCCTGCCGACATGAACCAGTACGCCAGCAACAAGACGGCTGTTGTGCAGAGTCTCGAGCAGCAAAAGCTTCAGATGCAACAGCCTCTCTTCCGCGACAGCGTGGTGAACGATTTGAAACGCCGCGGAAAAGTGAAGATCAACGACGCGGCGATCCGCAGGATCGCTGGCTCCTTCGAAGGTTAGAGCACCTATTTGATTCGACAACTCCTCGATTTCATCCATAGCCTGACGGATCCGGACCGGCTGATCAGTCTTCTTTCGACAGTGCTGGGCGGTTGGGAAGGCTATCTGGTCCTATTCCTGATAGTGTTCGCCGAGAGTGGCATGCTGGTGGGATTTTTTCTTCCGGGCGATTCGATGCTGTTTACCGTCGGCGTAGTGGCGGGCGCGGGCAAATTGCCGATTGGATTCACGATCGCCTTGCTCACGATCGCCTCCATCCTGGGCGATGGCTGTGGATTCTGGCTGGGGAGCACGCTCGGCTACTCGTTGTTCCAGAAAGCCAACTCGCGAATCTTCCGGCGCGAGCATCTGGAACGCACGCACGAGTTTTACGAACGGCACGGCGGGAAGACGATTATTCTGGCAAAGTTCCTGCCGATTATTCGGACCTTCGCCGCCTTTATCGCAGGCGTTGGCAAGATGCGTTACTCGCGCTTCATTCTCTTTAACGTGGTGGGCGCGACGGGTTGGGTCACCTCGATGATCACGCTCGGATATCTCTTAGGCAACATCCCGATCGTGCGGCGTAATTTCCAGACGTTCGTACTTGTGATTATCGTGGTTTCGTTGATACCGGCGGTTTCGCAGGCACTGAAGACGCGACGGAAATCTCCCGTGACCGTTCAGAAGTAAATCTTCAAAAGTGGATTCCACCGCCACACACCAACACCTCTCCAGTCACATAGTCCGACAGGGGCGAGCAAAAGAAGAACACCGCTTTGGCTGCGTCTTCCGGGCCACCAATCCGACCCAGAGGAATGGCGCGGGCTGCCTGTTCGCGTACCGGCTCTTGCATCCCGACACGCAATTGCCTGTCGCCGATGGCAATGCTTGTAGCGGCATCTTGCATGGGCCGTGTGAGGCGGGTGTCGATCAGGCCGAAGCCCACGGCATTCACGGTCACGTTGTAACGGCCCCACTCTTTAGCGAGAGTTTTGGTCAGACCCACCACGGCAGCTTTCCCGGATGAATAGCCGGCTTGCCCGGGATTACCGTCGAGACCAGAAATGGACGTGATATTGACGACTTTGCGTACAACCGGCGTGCCGGCTTCGATTTCCGCTTTCGCTTTCTCGCGAATCCACGGAGCCGCCGCGCGCAGAATACGGAATGGCGTTACCACGTGTATGTCGAGCATGGCCTGAAATTGCTCATCCGTTGTCTTTTGGATGACATTGTCCCAGGTGTAGCCCGCATTGTTGACAATGATGTCGATCGAGCCGAATTCTTCGATAAGCATTTTCACGAGCGCCTCGGGAACGTCGGGCGCGGTGAGATCCCCGGCGAAGGCTGCCGTGGGGGCGGTGGCCGAGCGAGAAATCGCCAAGCGCGCCTCTTCGAGCGCCGATTCGTCGATATCGGCGAGCAGGACAGAGGCGCCAGCCGCGGCAAGCGCCTGGGCGACGGCACGACCAATTCCACGCCCGGCTCCTGTTACCAGAGCTGATTTATTCGTCAGGGAGATGTTCATCGGAAGGGCCCCTCAAATTATCCATCAGGGCAAATGTTCTATCTTTGTGTAATTCATGTCGGAGCAGCAAAATACGGCTTCCTCTTCTCCCGGTCTCAGAGATATTCCGGGCCTTGTGCCACGCTTTGGAGCTTTTGTGGATCGGCATGAATATTCGATCCTGGCGCTCGGCTTGGTCCTCTTTTTTATCAGATCGTTCATATGGTCGCAAGCGACTCCGATGGTCCCCGATGAACTGTTGACCTATGTCCAGGCGCAAGTGCCCTCGCTCGGTGCGGTGTGGACAATGCTCGAAACGGCACCGACAACTCTGGATCCGCCGCTAAATCCGTTCGTCTCGTTTTTGGCCCTGCGTCTTCCGCTTCCTTTCACGTTGGCACTGAGAGTTCCGGCGATCCTGTGTTATGCGGCCATGATGCTCAGCATATTCGCGTTCGTAAGAAGAAGATTTCCGCCAGCGGCCGCGTTCCTCGCATTCGCGTTTCCCATGGTTTTGCCTGTCGTTTCCTTTTCCATTCAGAGCCGCCCGTACGCGTTGTGGCTTGCAGCCTCGGGTTGGGCGCTGGTGTGCTGGCAGAGCACAGGCCGCGATGGAAACGGAAGCGAGGGGCGGCGTGTCCTACCGCTCTGCGGTTTGTACTTATGCTTGACGGCCGCGATTCTGGCCCAGTATGTAGGCGCTCTTATTTTTATTCCGCTGATGGCCGGCGAGCTGTGGAGGTCGCGAAAAAACGGCAGAGACGTTCCGGTTTGGCTCACCTTCATCGCGGCCGGCTTGTCGGTTGTGGTGTATGTCCCGTTCCTCAAGGCTGCATCTGCCTACAAGGCTCATCCCTGGCACGGAGTGGATCCGCGTGATTTACAAGACACATACTTGCTGGGAATAAGCGGAGTCGTGCTTGGAGCGATCATCGTGTCGGTTGCGGCCCACCCGGTTCGCAAGGGATCGATCGAATGGGATAAGCGGGATTTCGGGTTCACCTCGGATGAGCGCGTGGCTTTGACCGTGCTCTATTCGATCCCGTTCACTATGTTCGTAGTTGCGGTATTTCTAACACACAGCTATGTTCCCAGATATTCGATTATCTTCAGCATTGCCGCAGCCTGCTTTATGGGCGTCCTATTATTTGCCTTGACCAGGCAAATTCGCGGACTGGCGGCTATTCTGTTGACAATTTTGTTTTTGCGGGCGGCCATTCCGCCGAGGATCACCTTGCATTTTCCCCAGGAGACCGGCGGAATCAGCGCAACGCTCCCGACGCTTCTCAGGAAGCATTCGGATCTTCCTATCGTGATGCCGATTTGGGACAGCTACCTGCGCTTCTATCTCTTCGGATCGGATGAATTGAAGAAACGCATGCTTCTGGTTTGGGACCCGGACCGGCTCACGGAATTGGGCAATAACGGGTCGCTGGCGAACCGGGCCGTAGAGCGCGCCACACATTGTCCATTCGCACTGGCTCCGGAGTTTTTCCGAACCCACCACGATTTTCTTTTGGTTGGGAATTACGCGTTGCGGGACCGACTCATTGAGGAAGGCTGGACAGTCGCTCTAATAGGGAAGGCCTATGGCTGGGATTTATACCGCGTGACATTTGTAGCCTTTCGTTAGAGGCCAAGCTTGATGCGGAAAAAACCGACAGAAACCATGCGAAGGAGTTCAAGCCCGTGGCGGAAGCGCCGGATATTTGTGCTACCGTAAGTCCGCGCGAGATACCGAACCGGAACATCAACAATTCCGAGGCCCAAGGTAACGGCCGGGAATATGAGCTCGAAATCACCAAAAGGATCAAAATCGCCAAAATCCTTGCGCCATCGTACGATTCGTTCATAATCGTGCCTGGCCAGCAGTTTGGTACCGCACAAACAATCGCCTAACCGTGCGTCGAGGACCCAACTTAAGCTCTTTGCGAAAAAGATATTACCCAAGCGGTTGAGCGGACGCATGGCTTCACCTTCCATCGGGTAGACAAGCCGCGAGCCGTTCACAAAGTCAGCGAGACCCTGGCAATATGCATCGTAGAACCGGCCCAGCATCTCGGGGGGCATCGTCAGGTCGGCATCGAGAATGGTAACGACCTGTTGGGTCGCGCGAGAAAAACCGAGCCTCACCGCGTCGGCCTTACCTTTGCCCGTCTGTTGAAAGAATTTGATGGAAAAACGATCCCGATAAGCTTCCGCGACCCGCTGGATCTCTTCCCAAGTACCGTCCGTGGAATGCCCTTCTACAAAGATAACCTCCATCTTGCAGCCTAAATCGGGAAGGCGCTTCAGGGCGTTCTCTATGTTGCCGCGCTCATTGCGCGCCGGAATGATACAGGAAATCCCATCCGGCTTTTTTGCAATGACGGGGCGCAAGATGGAAACGTAAACGAGACCAAACCAGCGAATCACAGGGATGATCGAAAACGCGCCATTTATAAAGTTCCCTATCCCGAACAGCCGCCAAGGGAAATAAATGCGTGGCTGTTGCCGGACCGCTTCGAAACCGCTCAGTTTAGCGAGAGTTTCAATGTCCGCGCGCGTGAGAAAAGTGGTCGGTAGCTCGCCCTTCCTGATTCCGAGCCAATTGGCCAATCGGTACAGCCAGCGGACGTAGGGATTGTAGAGCACTACAATCAGCCGGGAAGTGCGTGCCATTCGGGGCTTGACGTTGGCTAGTAAACCCTGTATGTCGAAATGATGATTCAGAGTTCCGTTGACGAGAATTGCGGTTCGCCGCTCCTCCTCGTCGGACAGAGACGGAAAGTAATCCGCTTCGCCCAGGACGCTCTTATTCGCAACTTCAACCTCGTCTAGAAGCAGGCCGCTGTCCTCACGCCGCGGCAGCCATTGAATAACCGCGTCGTAGTACTGGGTGATCGAGGAGATTTCGTGGGCTATGTAACTGTAAAAATAGCGGGTAAACCGATTTCCTTTGCGCCCGGCAAACGGCCGCTTGGTCGCGGAATCATACTCGAGGACCGGATTGGAGACTTTAGACTCTATCACGAGGTTTCGTCGTTTGACTCAACCACAGTCCCCGGTTGTTTCAAGAAAAAGAAGCGTAGCGAGTCCTCGCCGAAGACCGGTGATTTATCGATCACGCCGAGCGTAAAGATTTGCGAACTTGTTTCCGGATAGTCCGCCCAGCAAAAGTGAGAGATCCTTAACCTGGGTCTCTCCGCCGTCGTCGCAGCGACAAATTCGAAATCCTTGCTGTAAAAGAAATTGAAGCAACTCGAGCGGTTCACAACTGGAATCCCGAAGACCTGCCGGCCAAAATTCAAAATGGATTCCGATATCCCGGTTTCGCTCGATAGTCTTCTTCATGCCGCGAATGGCTTCCCACTCCCAGCCTTGGACATCCATTTTGATGAAATCGATCTTCCGCTCACCGACAACGTCGTCGAGGGTCGTCACTCGCACAGGCTTCTTGGTCGAGATTTGCTTGGAATGTCCGGAACTCAGTCGATTGTCTCCGCCATGAATGAGAGAACGCGACAGCAGGGCCTGATCAGACTTTGAGCCCACGGCCAACTGATGGCACTCGATGTTTCCGACGCGGTTGGCCGCAATATTCTTTTCGAGCGTAGCAAACATGTCCGGTTCGGGTTCGAAAGCGATTACTGTGCCCTCTTCGCCGACCAGTCGAGAAAACAGAAGCGAGTAAAGTCCCTGGTTGGCGCCTATATCGACGACGGTCATACCGGGCTTCAGATTCTTCGTGAAAAATACCTTCTCCGGTTTGCCAAGCAGGTTCAATTTGTGGAGGGCAAGGGCGGCAAGGCGGTCGAGAGACGGGGCTGCAACCTCGAAATCCCAGACTCGGAGACGCTGCCTCCAGAGCGGAAGGAGATTCAGCCGCGCGATGGTGTTAATGAAGCTCATTTGACTAAGTTCGGCAATTTCAAGCTAGTAGACTTTATGGCGTAAACAGTGTTGTTCCGAAGGCTAAACTGGGTTCTTATGCTGGACGGTTCCGAACAGCTTCTTGCAGAAAAAAACGCGCCGCAAACGTTGAGGCAGCTCTTTGGTGGCTACCGCTTCTGGTGTCTGCTCATCTATTCGATATTCATATTACTAGTCACCGGCAGCATCGCCGCCCGCAGGCATCTGTGGTGGGACGAGATCTGCGCATTTTATGTTGCGACTCAGCCGAACGTTGGAGCAATCTGGCACGCACTGAGTTCAGGAATTGACTGGCAGACCCCGACCTATTATCTGCCTCTTCACTATCTTTGCCTATGGTTTGGTGCGTCGCCCTTTGTCATGCGATCGATAGCTATTTTCCCTTATTGGCTAGCGACGTTAGTGCTCTACTTCACGGTGGCGCGCCGCACGGAGCCGTTTTACGGTTTTATTGCAATGCTTTTTCCATCCATCACAGGCGCATTCAGCTACGCGTTCGAAGCGCGGCCATACGCTTTGGTTCTCTTGTTCACAGCGTGCACACTGCTGTGCCGTCAACTCGCCAAAGAGACGCGCTTCCGTCGCATGGCGCTACCAGCGCTCTCTGTCTCGCTGGCTGCGGCAGTATGCACCCACTATAACGCCTGTCTCATTGCGGTACCGCTACTAGTTGGCGAGGGCGCCGCCTGGTTTTACCGTCGCAAGCTGGATTTCCCAATGATTCTCGCGATCTGTTGCGCCGCCATTCCGGTGATGGCTCTGCTACCGCACATACTGATGATCGCGCATTTCACGAAGGCATACTCGGCAAGCGTGGGCGTCGGAACCGTGGCCGACATCTATTCCGAGCTCTTTCCGCGTTTCACAGTTTTAGCAGCAGCGGCAATCTGTGTGGCGTTCGCGGTGTGGTTTGCTTTCGAGCGTGCGAAGAACCGGGCGATAGATGGGCATCTCCGGAGGCCCGCCGGCGAGGAATACGCACTGACAATCATAACCACAGCTACGTTTCTTCTCTTGCCGGTTGTCTATTTTTGTCTCTCCTTCATAACACACACGCTCTATGTGCGATATGTGATTGAGACGACGATAGGTTGCGCTATTTTTGTCACCTTTGTGCTTTACGATATGCGCCGCACCCTGCCGCACTTAGCCGGTATTTTGCTTACTCTAACGATACTCGGAACGCTTACTTACGCAGTGAAGCGGGTCCGCACTCCGGATGATAGAGTTTGGGGTTCCTTTGCCATCTATTCGGAGCTATTTGACCGAAATTCTAAGGCTCTGTACAAATCAAAAGATCCTTTACTGCTCGGCGGCGGCAGCTACCTGCTGTCTCTCCACTATGGCGACGAAGACTTGCGACGCCGCTCGGTATATGTGGTTTCTGATCCCGAAGAAAACCCAGTAGCATTTTCTCTGGCCGACAGAATTTTCTACAAAGCTCTCGCGCCGCTACTACCAGGCCAATTGCATTTACTGACATACTCCGCTTTAAAGCGGCAGTATCACCATTTCCAAATGTACGGCCCGGATCTCTGGCTTTTTGACCGGCTACTAGCAGACGGCGAGACCATAAGAATTAAAGCCCGTCTGGAGCACGGGCTGTTGTATTCGGTTGATATTAAGTAAAGCGATCGCTTATCAGACGGGCTTGCCCGTTTCTCCAGCCAGAGCAGAAACCAAGTAGCGCCCAAGATGAGACCGTTCAAGCAGCGAAACAAACTCGGTTCTCAGCGTGCTAAATAACAGGGAAGCCAGGATGGCAAAAAGCAGCCAATTGACGAAATCTATCGGAATGGCAACGCGGCTGTGAAGGCTACCGTAGCCCCAAGCGGTCGCATAGACGCTCAATAGCAACGCTGCGGCGCCGACAATCGCCCGCCTGTATGCAGGGCCCCTTTTGCGAATCCACACAAGCAATTGAGGAACGATCAGAACCAGCCAGCGGAGGCGGTAAGCGTAATGATTCCCCATCAGAAAACAAAATAGAAAAATTGCAGCTCCAACCAAAAAACCGATCCCAGCGACGTTCACGCTCAAGCTGGCCGCGAGCCGGCGGCGAGCCGTGAAACCAACAGCAACAGCTGCCACCATCAGCGCAGTCGCCAGACCCGCGAGTTCAAACCACTGCTTGGCGAGAATCACGGCACTGTGCTGTTGTAGAAACAAGTAGAGACGGTCGTAAGCAACCATACAGCCAAACGAAAGACCGGTATCTCTGCCCCACCCTTCCGTGTACGTTGCAATCCGCTTCAGATCATCAAGCGAGAGCAGGCAATACGCTAAAAACACCATCGAGCACGCGGCGAGAAATCGTAAACCGTTTTGTTTTTTAAGATATGCCACAAGGGCCGCGATCGGATAGAACTTTAGAGAGGCCGCCCACAAAATTAGAAGAGCTCCTGTCAAAGCAGAACCAGCATTACGCGATAAAAACCAAATCGCGGACACGATGACCATGAAGACAATTGAATCGCCATTCCCACGCTCAATACCCAGCATGAAGGACGGCGAAATCAACAACAAAGCAGCGAATATCCCTTCGATCAGACTCAGTTCGCCTAGAAATAAGATCGTGATCACAGTTATTGCTGCGGCAGTGATTACACCGACAGCAACCGCATGTCTCGCGCTAAGTCCGGTGGGAGTAAATATCCACAGCCAAATCGGTGGATACGGCGATTTCTTCTCAACCAGTGGAATCGGCACTCCGGCGCGATAGTCATCAAAACTCCGAAGCAACAGTTCGGCGTCGGTGAAAGGAGGCGTCATGCTTTGAACTCCCATCGTTCTCCATCCGAAGGTCCATCCCTCGTGTCGAGCTTTGATCGCAACATAGGTGAAATAGAGAACCAGGGCAGTTACAACCAAAATGCTGCCGCGCGATAGGCTCCGGCGCCGAGCGCCGAGCGCATGCACAGATTTATCTACGCCAGTCATTGAAGTCATTGTATCTGGGGCGGACGCTTCTCATATTCGGCAGGAATTCCGTCCCGCCGGTTGCTATTCCGTGCGATCGGCGGAAAAATCGTCGCCTCCGTCACAACGATAGATAACGTTTTACGAGAATAGTCTTTATCCACAAGGCCAAGCCGGCATCCTGTATACTCACGAAAGTTGATGATTGGCGGAGTTCGAAGCGCCGGTGTGACGACTCGACTGCAGCACAGTCGGATTTTTGTGGTCGCAGTCTTGATTCTTTACTTCGCGTGCGTTTCGGTCAAGGTCCGACACGCCGGATGGACCTCGGCTTGGACGATGGTCGGGGTTCAGAGTATGTCCCCTCTTGCCGACTTGGCACTCGATCTCCAGACGCTGGATCGTTATCGGGCCAGAACTCCTACTGCGGAGATACAGAAGAAGGTCGCGTACCCGCCTCTGTGGATGTGGATGTTTGCCCCAACCGGACCCGGCGAACCAAACACGCTTCTCTTGAGTCTGATCGTTGGCGGGATACCGACCGTAGTCGCGATCTTGTACCTTGGCAGATTGAGTCTGATAGACGGGATATTTGCTACATTTCTGATTTCGCCGTCCTCCATGTTAGGTATTGAGCGCGGCAACAGGCAGTGGTTTGAATTGGCACGTCTGGGGGCCGCACTTGTAGTCGCAGCGCTTACGATCGCATTCACATGGCGTCGCCAGCTCGAAGCCAGTTTAAGCGTGAACCTTGCCGGGATGGCTTTCCTGGCCGGGGCGCAATCCATCTGTTCTTTTTGCTCACGGGAAATCATTACGCTTACCGTTTCCGCCGGTTTAATTCTGATCGGTCCTCAACTATTTCTAGAGATTCGGGAGCGACGTCCCGCGCACGAACGGGCTATCGTAACAGCCGCAGCGTTGCTCTGCAGCGTCTGTGCGGCCTATTGGAACTACGGCAATCTTCGCAGCCGGACCGCTTTTCCTGTGGAGTTTCTCGATTGGCTACTTTTTGCCGTCGTGGTTTCCTTGTTATTTAGCGCTCTAAAAACTGAGGTTATTTCTGTGCTAACACAATTTCATTTAGGGCGGTATTTAACCTGCCACAACCGTCAGCGTAGTGGGACCACTTGAGTAACTCCAAATCTCGTAGGAGTCTAAACTAGGTCCCGATGGCAAAGCCAGAAGTCCCCTCCTCGCCTCTAGTGGACATGAACTTAAAGCAGCCGCTGGCGGAAGGGCATGAAACAGGAATAATTGGATTTCAGGAGCTTTTTGGAGGATACCGACTTTGGGGTCTCCTCATCTACTCCGTTCTTATCTTGCTGGTCACAGGCGCGATTGCTATTAAAAGACACCTGTGGTGGGACGAGATTGTGGTGTACTACATCGCCACGCTGCCGAATCTCAAAGCAATCTGGCACGCGCTGCTCTCCGGCCCTGACTTGCAAACGCCGACGTACTATTTCATACTTCACTATCTGGGCGCATGGTTTGGTCCATCCCCGCTGGTCTTGAGGTCGATCGCAATTGTTCCATATTGGCTGGCGACGTTGGTGTTGTATTTTATGGTCGCGCGTCGCACGTCGGCGCTGTATGGCTCTCTCGCGATGCTTTTCCCATCTCTCACGGTCGCGTTTAATTATTCGTTTGAAGCGCGGCCTTATGCGTTGGTCCTGCTATTTACAGCATGCACGTTTCTGTCTTGGCAACTCACCAAGGAAGAGCGCTTTCGGCATTTCGCCTTACCGGCGCTGTGCGTCAGCCTGGCGGCGACCGTGTGTATTCACTATAATGCGTGTCTCATTGTACTGCCGCTGTTGGCCGGCGAGGCGGTCTTGGCGTTACGCAAGCGCAGGTTGGATTTTCCGGTTTTAGTGTCGCTCTGTTGCGCCGCCGTGCCAGTAATGCTTTTGCTGCCACACATACTCGCGATAAAGCGTCTCGCTGTAACTAATTCCGCCGTAACTCATTCAGAAGGTGCTAATTTCGAAGCACTTGCGGAAATCTATTTCGCACTTTTTTCACGATTTATCGTATTGGCCGCACCAGTCGGCGCGGCCTCAGTAATCTGGCTGGCCTTACCGTACAGGAGACGCAACGAGAATAGGGATTTTCGACGGCCAGAGAACGGTGTTGCGAGCCCCACAATGGTGGTCGCTGCAACGTTTCTAATCCTGCCGGTTATCTATTTTATTTTATCGCTCATCACTCATACGCTGCATGTGCGATATGTGCTTGAGACGGTCATTGGAGCCGCTATCTGTTTCGCGCTTGCGCTGTACAGCGCGAGGCATGCCGTATCACATTTGGCCGGTATTCTGCTCGTCGTAGTGACACTCGGAGTATCGTTCTATGCAGCAAAGCGGCTTCGCACTCCGGACGAGAGTAATTGGCGCACTTTCGCCGCGTACTCCGAATTGTTTAATCACAATACCAAGGCCGTGTATGATTCAAATGATCCTTTGTTACTTGGAGGCCCCTCCTACTTGGTGGTATTTCACTATGGTGACGAAGACCTGCGCCGTCGTTCCTTCTATCTAATCAGCGACCCCGGGATCAAAATTCCTTGGCTTACCCAATTCAGTCGAATGACCTATACGGCTTTTGAATCGATACTTCCGGGTCAAATGCAAGTGCCATATTATTCCTCTTTTATACGCCAACATCAGCACTTTCTGGTGTACGATCCGGAGCCGTGGTTTTTGAACCAACTGGTCTCAGATGGTTATAACGTCAGAGTTCAAACATTTCTGGAGCACGGCCCCTTGTATTCAGTAACACTCAAATAAACCAAGTCAAACGTCACGCGCGATCAGTTTCGCCAAGTGCTTGGCCAGGATATCAACCTCCAGGTTAACTCGTGCACCGATCCGGCGGGAAGACAGCGCGGTATGCGTGTAGGTCTGAGGAATGATCGTAAAGCCAACTACGTCGCGGTCGATCTCGGCCACAGTGAGGCTGATGCCGTCCACAGCTACAGAAGCCTTGCTGACGATGTAGCGCGTGAGTTCGGGGGGCACACGGAGCCGCAGCCACCAATTGTTATCCCCCAACGCGTCAAGCGAAACGACCGCGGCTGTGCCATCGACATGACCAAGGACGAAGTGACCGTCCAGGCGCCCATTGAAACGTAGGGGCCGTTCCAGATTAACGGCCGATGCGACCTGGAGATCGCCGAGATTTGTGCGCTTCAGCGTCTCCGGCGAAAGGTCGGCGGAGAACTGGGTGGGTGCCAGATCAACAGCGGTGACGCAGGTGCCATTGACAGCAATGCTCGCACCATGTGTAGCATCCTCGAGCACCGACTCGCAAGCGACCGTTAGCCGCGCGCCGGTGGCTTTTGGTTCCAGTCGCAGCACCCGGCCTACCTCTTCCACAATCCCTGTAAACATCAACTTTGCCCTTTAACGACATAGGCTTCGACTGCAAATTCATCCTTAGAAACGGCATGCACTTTGAGGCGGTCGAGGAGGATGGCGTCAATGCGGCGCTGGCGCCCCGTGCCGCCGGCGACGGGAATGCTTTTGAGACCGCCGAGAATTTTCGGCGCATAGTAAAAGAGAACTTTATCGGCTATCTGCGAATCGAGCATTGTCCAATTGACTCGGCTTCCCGCTTCCACCATAAGCGACACGTAGCGGCGTTGGGCTAGAAAGGCAATGACTTGCGCAGGATCGGTCCGGCCGCCTGCGCCATCGGCAATCAACACTTGAATGCCGGCGGCTTCCAAAGCCGTTCGGCGGGCGTCGGGAGCGGCGGAGGTTCCGACCACCAATACGTCTTCTTTCGCGCTCGCTACCATTTTCGATCGGAGCGGTAGACGAAGTTGTGAATCGAGCACGATGCGGAGGAGCGGGCGGCTCCGGAGCAGGCCGGAACGATCGGTGAGGAGGCAATCGTCTTCGAGAACGGTCCCGATACCGGTGAGAATGGCGTCTGAGAGATGCCGCACGCGCTGTACGTCGGCGCGGGCGATTTCACTGGTGATCCAACCGAAATTGTCCTGCGGGGCGGCGATTTTACCGTCGAGCGTCAGCGCGGCCTTAATTGTAATGAGCGACCGGCCGGTGCGCATGAAGTGGATGAAGGGCTCATTAAGTTTTTCCGCCGCTGCGGTATGGGCTTGGTCGATGGAAACTTCAATGCCGGCGGCGCGAAGCTTGGCGAAGCCCGCGCCGCTCACCAGCGGATTAGGGTCTTCAACTGCGGCGATGACGCGCGTAATGCCAGCCTCGAGAATAGCCTCCGTGCAAGGTTTGGTCCGGCCGTGGTGAGAGCAAGGTTCGAGTGTGACGTAGAGAGTCGCGCCGCGCGCGGCATCGCCAGCCTCGCACAAAGCGGCGATTTCGGCGTGGTCGACCCCGCTCCAGGTATGGAAGCCGCGGCCGATGACGACGCCGTCGCGAACGATAACCGCGCCTACCGTGGGATTCGGGCTGGTGCGGCCTTCGCCCTCGCGGGCTAGCGCAAGAGCCTCCAGCATGGGATCTCGTTTAGGTTCGGTCATGACACTCTTACAAGTGTGTGGCAGGCCGCCACACCTGGCCGGAATAGCGCACTAGTCGAACAGCGACTCCACAAATTTTTCGGGCTCGAAGGGGATGAGGTCATCTATTTTTTCGCCGACGCCTATAAAGCGGATAGGCAGTCCCAATTCGCGGGCGATTGCTACGACCACGCCGCCCTTGGCGGTGCCGTCGAGTTTGGTTAGGACGATGCCGGTCACGCGCGCCGATTCGGTAAATTTGCGAGCCTGTTCGAGGCCGTTTTGGCCGGTGGTGGCATCGAGCACCAGCCAGACCTCGTGAGGCGAGCCCGGGATGACGCGCTCGCACGTACGGCGCATTTTCTCGAGTTCGGCCATCAGATTTTCTTTGGTATGCAGGCGGCCAGCCGTGTCGACGATGATGTAATCAACGGCACGCGCTTTGGCGGCCTGAAGCGCATCGAATACCACGGCGCTTGGATCGGCGCCGGTTTTCTGACGGATTAGATCCACGTGCGCACGTTCTGCCCAGACTTCCAATTGCTCAATGGCGGCAGCACGAAAGGTGTCGGCGGCGCATAGCAGTACCTTGCGGCCTTCGCCTAAAAAACGATGCGCGAGTTTGCCGATGGTGGTCGTTTTGCCGGCGCCGTTGACTCCGACCACCATTACTACGGCCGGCGGCGCCATCACGGTGTGAATGGGTGCTTCGGACGCCCGGAGAATTTCGAGCAACTGCTCGCGTATCAAATTGCGGACCTCGGCCGGATCGGCTGCTATTTTGCGATCAGCGCGCGCGTGAAGCCGGGTGATGATATCGTCCACTGTCGCCACACCAAGGTCGGCGGTGATAAATGTGTATTCGAGTTCCTCGAGCAGATCGGCATCGATCTCGGGCCTGCCGGAAAGAACGTCTTCCAGGCGGTCGACGAACCCGGAACGTGTTTTTTGAATGCCCGCCTTCAACTTTTCCAGCAGATCGGGCTCGGTGGGGACCGTGCCAAAGAGCGTCTGAATGGCCATTCGAAGGGGTTTCGGCTTCAGTGTAACAAGCCACGCCTCGGGAATAGCCCGTACCGGGGGCAATTCGGGCGCGCGCCAGGTACGGGCCGGACTACGCTCGCGGTGCATTCACGCTCGATACTGGCGCTATGCCGGACGTGCGCCCAAAGCGCCAAACGGACATGAAGTTTCATACCGTGTTATTGCTTCTTGCGGTTGCGCTTGCGGCAATAGTGGAAGCCGTTGGGCCACCGTGGGTCCAGGCGATTTTCCGCAATGTGAATTTTGATGGCGCAGGAAATGTAAGCGCAGTTCTGCTGGCTTTGTTGGCCGCGGTGGTTGTGCATGAAGCGGGCCATCTATTCATGGCTTGGGCTTGCAATTTCGAGATTTTGGGGGGCAAGCTGGGACCGCTGCGCTTGGAGCGACTTCACGGCATGCGAAGGATATCTGTTTCGTCGAGCGGACTGTTTTCCTGCGCCATTTCGGCAGTGCCGCGAAGCTGTTCGCATTGGCGGGAGCGGATGATGCTGGTAGTGGCGGCTGGCCCGGCGGCGACACTCGTCGGACTCATGGGAGCGGCAAGCGTATCGATGTTCCAGCCTGCGGGCTGGGCAGGGAAGTTTTGGAGCGCTCTCACGTTATTTCACTTTCTGCTTTTTGTGCTCGGATTGATACCCAATGGGGAATCGGCGCGGATACGGAACGATGCGAGACTATTCCTGGCGCTCAAACGTGACGGACCGGCAGCGCGCGAGTTAAATCTCTATCACCGGCTTGCCCAGCTCAGGCTGGCCGCAATACGGCCGAGCGACTATCCGGCTTCGTTGATGTCGCATGCGGCACAATGCTCAGGACGCCCGGAAGCAAATCTGCTGATTGCCCGAACGCTTACGGAGTGGGCTCTCGATTCGGACGATCAGGCGCGAGCCGGGGTGTGGGACCGGCGCGCTCTAGAACAAGGAGAGTACTGTGACGCGCGCCTTCGGAATTCGGCCCTGGCGGCTTCCGGGTGTTTCGACGTATTATTCCGCAACGATGTTGCCGCGGCGCGCGACAAATTGCAGAAGGTAGATTTTGACACGCTGTTTCCGAAGTATTTTGCGTATCGGGCAAGAGCCGCGTGGCTACTCGCCAACGACCGGCTCGCCGAAGTATCGGCACAAGTGATTCGCGCGCAGTACGCGCTGCCACTCGGCCTGCCTTACTATGATTTCGAGCGCAGGCTCCTCGGAAGGCTTCATCTCAAAGCATTGGGCGTGCCCGAAGACCGGTTCATTTCCGCTGCCGCCGGTTGATCCGCACTCACTTCGCGGGCATTAGCGAAGATAGTAGTAATGCCCTTGCCCGTTCCTACCAACACCCGGCGGCGCCTGGCATTTCTGTTTTCCGTTCCACTCGCATTCAGCCTGGTTTTCTTTCTGGTGCAGCTTGCGGCCGAGCGCGCGGATATCTATCTGCTCGAAATTCAAAATTTGCAGTCAAGCGTTCGCGAACTGCGGCTGTTGGCAAGACAGGCCGAGTCGAGCGAGCGCGGATTTCTTCTGATCGGCGACGACCGTTATCTGTTTCCTCTCGAACAAGCGAACGCGATACTTCCAACACAGGTCAAATTCTGCCAAGGGTACGCGAAGGATTGGCCGTCACTCCAGGCCGACATCAACACGGTCATCGGGCTCGTGCAGCAAAGGATCGCCCAAGCGAATAGCGTTCTCGATACGCAGCGGACGAAGGGATTTGCGGCGGCGCTCGAACTGACACGCTCCGGAGAAGCGGATAAGACGATGGATCAGCTTACAAGGCAGGCGAGCGATCTACTGAAGAACATAAACAGTATCGAGTCGAGCTATCTCGAACACGAGCGAACGCTGAACCGTTGGACGTTCGTTTTCTTCTCTGTCGGCACGCTGGTGATGATCGGTGTGATGATGTGGCTCTATAACGCGCTGCTGTCCTATTTGTACGCCCGAGACGACGCGCGGGAACAGCTCGAGAAAGTAAATGCCGGCTTGCAGACGCACGTTGAAGACCGCACGCGCGAGCTGCGCGACATGAACGAAGAGCTCGGGCAATTTGCGTACGTGGCGAGCCACGACCTGCAGGAGCCGCTGCGCACGATCACCAGTTTTTCGCAATTACTGGCGGCGCGCTATAAGGGCAAACTAGACGAAGACGCCGATGAGTTCATCGGATACATTGTGACGGCGTCGCGGCGAATGACGGATCTAATCAACGGTCTGCTGCAACTGGTACGGCTGCGCAAGTCCGGCCAGCCGACGCTGCCAGTTTCTTTCGAAAAATTGCTTTCCGAGGCGGAAATCAGCTTGCAAGCGTCGATTCGAGAAAGCCAGGCGCAAATTGAACACGGGCCGTTACCGACGCTGGTGGTGGATCAGGTGCAATTCTCACAGGTTTTGCAGAACCTGATTTCAAATGCGATCAAATACAGGCGGGAAGTTCCGCCGCGCATCAGTATCCAGGCCAAGCGTGACTATGGCAATTGGATTTTTTCCGTCGCCGACAACGGCCGGGGATTCGAGCAAGAGTTTTCCGAGCGCATTTTCGGACTGTTTCAGCGGCTGCATGGACGCGATGTCGAGGGTACGGGCATGGGCTTATCCATCTCTCGAAAAATTCTGGAACGCCACGGCGGGCGGATCTGGGCGGAATCGAAAATTGGATCTGGCTCGACCTTCTTTTTTAGTTTGCCTACCAGCCTGGAGAGTCTCAGATTTCTATCGGCCACAGCGCCGGAACCGAATGTCTCCGTGCGGGAGCCCGTATCGCGAACATCGTGACTGGTGGCGCATACGCACGGTACGCGAGCCAAGCCCGTTGAACCGCAACCTACGCTTGTTTGAGCTGGCGCTCAACAATGCGAGCGGCGCGCTGGCTGATCAGATCGGCCACTTTACCGAGAAGGTTGGGGAGATCCTCGGATTCGATCAGGAACGGGGGAGGATCATCGGGGCGGCTGGTCCGGTACGTAGTCAAAATCGCTGTGGCGGGTTTGTATGCCATCAGCCGCGCATGCGCGATGACCTTAAGGCCGGCCTCCGGCGACTCCATCTGGAGGTCACTCAAAACGAGCTCATACTGCCGTTCATCGAGCTTGCCCACGGCTTCGGCGGCGGAAGCGGCGGAATCAACGAAATAGCCGCCCGCCTCGAGGACAGCTTGGAGCGTCAGGCGCGAAGTAAGATCATCGTCCACCAAAAGCACCCGCGCCAGCTCTAGATCCCGGCGGGGCGGTTTTCGCATAGTACCTTGCATGTCCGCGCTTTCTGCCTGAGGCAGCTACAGTGTAAACGAAAATTGCGAAAATACCCATACGCAATTTCCGGGATGGCGATTCACTTGCTATCCAAACACGCGGTCGAAGATTGCGCGTATATTTTTTAACTGACGTTCGAGCGAAAACGTATCCGCCAATTGGGTCTCGTTCAGATAGCTGCTAATTCTCCCATCTTGCTGAATCGACAGCCGGAAATCGCCATCAGTGCGCCAAGCCTCCATAGCATGGGTTTGTACCAACCGGTAGGCGTCTTCGCGCAGCATGCCGGCGGCAGCCAGGTCGAGTAAAAGCTGACCGGAAAAGATCAACCCATTTGTATTGTTTAAGTTACGAAGCATTCGATCAGGATTGACGACGAGTCCGGAAATGAGCCAAGTGGTCTTTGCCAGTAAATAGTCGATCAGGATCGTGGAATCAGGCAGAATGACGCGTTCGACGGAAGAGTGAGAAATATCGCGCTCGTGCCATAGCGCCACGTTTTCGAAGGCGGCTTGGGTGTTGGCCCGGACGACCCGGGCCAAGCCGGAAATCTGTTCCGCCGTAACGGGATTGCGTTTGTGAGGCATCGCGGAGGAACCCTTCTGTCCGGCAGCAAACGGTTCTTCGGCTTCGCGAATCTCGGTGCGCTGCAGGTGGCGGATTTCAAGCGCGATTTTTTCAAGGCTCGAAGCAATTCCGGCTAGTGTGGCGAGGTAATTCGCATGCAGGTCGCGTGAGAGAACTTGCGAAGTGACGGGCGCTGCTTTAAGACCTAGGCGGGCGCAAATTTTCTCTTCCGCTTCGGGGCCGATGTGCGCGAAGGTGCCAACCGCGCCCGAGATCTTTCCGACACGCATTTCTTCGGCGGCAGCGGAGAAACGGGTACGGTGACGTGTGAACTCGTCCCACCACAGTGCAGCTTTGAGGCCAAATGTGATGGGTTCGGCATGCATGCCGTGGGTACGGCCGATTTGGACGGTGTCGCGGTGCTCGAAGGCTAATTTTCGCAAGGCGGTCAGGAGATTGTTGAGGCCGGCGGCGATCACGCCCGAAGCGTTCTTGATCTGGAGCGCTTGGGCGGTGTCTACCACGTCATTCGAGGTGAGACCATAGTGCAGCCACCGGGAAGCGTCGGAAGCGCCCTTGACACGCATGGCTTCGGCGACTGCGGTGGTGAAGGCGATTACGTCGTGGCGGACCTCTGCCTCGATTTCCTGGACGCGACGCAGATCGAAACCGGCATGGACCCGCAGGCTTTGGGCGGCTTCTTTGGGCACTTCGCCTACTTCAGCGAGCGCCTCGGCCGCAGCGAGCTCAACTTCGAGCCAACATTCATATTTGTGCTGTTCAGTCCAGATGACGCCCATTTCCGGGCGCGTGTAGCGAGCAATCATTCTCCGTCCATTGTGACTGACCTAAGGTGCCGTCCGCTGTGTCGCTAAACCTCCCACAAAAAATACCGGAGGAGTTCCATAGGGGAATGTTTTCATCCCTTTTGCAGGCCCGCACTCCCCTGACCAGGGTTTTGGCCTTCACCTGGCTGCATGTCGGTGGAAGCAAATTGTTTAGCAGAAAATTGTTGTGACCAATCTCGTAACTCTTGTCAACTCCAATCACGTTAGGCCCGCCGTTGCGCCGATTGGATTGGACTATCTCTTTAAGCCCCTCAAACGGGCTAGATTTGAGCCGGGACTGCTCGACTTATGCCCGAACCATCATGCAGGTCGCAGGAGTTGAAATTTGGAATTGTCTGTGAAGGGGAGGTTTCTTTCCCCGGACTCCTCAGGCGCCTATCGTGGTCCATATCACCCGCCTGACTGGTGACTAGTACTCGAATACTTCCGACTGCACACCGGGTTCGGCGACGACTAAACGGGTGAACAGCGTGCGACCATGGAGCGCTTTCATGGCAGAGTGGCGGACCAACTCAGGGTGGTTGTTGTGTTCGCTGATATGCCCCAGGATTAGCGTCGAGACGCGCGAATCAAGATCGTTTTCAATGAACCCGGCAGCGACCTCATTCGAAAGGTGCCCTCGGCGCCCCATTACGCGTTGTTTCACCGACCACGGGTACGGGCCGACCCGCAGCATTTCTAGATCGTGATTGGATTCGAGAATGACCAGATCGCTCGCGCGCATGTGGACGCGAAGCGAATCGGTAACGTAGCCGAGATCGGTCGCGACCGCGATTTTGATGCCCTGCGCCGCGAGTGTATAGCCAACCGGATCAGTGGCGTCGTGCGGAATCGTGAAACTCGAGATATCGAAATCGCCGATGGTGAAGCTGCGACCGGCTTGAAAGGTTTCGAGCGCGGGCTGATTTTCACCCCAATCGATGTAGGGCGCAGTACCGTACGTGAGATAAACGGGAATAGGCCGGCGGCGATATTTCGCCATGGCCGGTAGACCGCAAACGTGATCGTGGTGTTCGTGCGTTACCAGGATGGCGTCGAGTGCCGAGATGTCTTCTCCAATCGCGGCCAGGCGTTTGGCAATCTCGCGACGGCTGAGACCGGCATCGACCAGGATACGCGTACGGCCTGTGGCAATAAACGCAGAATTACCCGCGCTGCTGCTGGCGAGAATGCAGACTTTGACGATACGTGCTTCTCCTCAACGTTCCCTTCGGATAGATATAGCAAATCCGGAACAAAATGTCAGGAAATGTTTCGACTTCTGGGATCTTTTCTTAAACCGCGCACAACGGGCACACCACCCTATGCGTTCTCTACATGTGCTCTCTACAATGGTAGTTCCATATGACCGCACGCGTATACGTCTCCATGAAACCCACGGTTCTTGATCCACAGGGCCAGACCATCTGTTCGGCGCTAAACGGCATGGGGCACCGCCAGATCGCAGCAGTGCGGCAAGGCAAATATTTTGAAATTGGCGTAACGGAAGGCACTTCCCGCGATGCCGCGGCCGAGGTACTCGACGAAGTGGCGCGAGACGTACTCTCTAACCCGGTGATAGAGGATTACCGGGTTGAGATCTTAGACTAGGCTTGGCCTCTTTTTATTTATGTGCGGAATCGTTGGCTACATCGGAAACCGGGAGGCGGTTCCGGTTATCGTGGACGGGTTGCGGCGACTCGAATACCGCGGCTATGACTCGGCTGGGGTGGCCGTATTTTCGGGAGACCAGCGCCTGGATGTGCGGCGCGCCTCGGGCAAATTGCGCAATCTCGAAGAGGTCCTTCTCAACAAGCCGCTGGCCGGTTCTTATGGTATCGGCCACACGCGCTGGGCGACACACGGTCGCCCCACCGAGGAAAATGCGCATCCGCACCGGGACTGCAAAGGGCAGATCGTGGTGGTGCACAACGGTATTGTCGAGAACTATCTGGCGTTACGAAAACAACTGACTGCCGAGGGACACCAGTTCGTCACTGAGACCGACACCGAAGTCATTGCACATCTGGTCGAAAAGCACTTGAATGGCAGCCTTGAAAACGCCGTGCGGTCTGCATTGAAGGAAATTTCGGGTGTTTTCGCGATCGGAGTGATTTCGAGCAGGGATCCGCAAAAGATTGTGGCCGCTCGCTCGGGACCACCGGTGGTGGTCGGATTGGGAGAGGGGGAATTTTTCGTTGCCTCCGACGTGCCTGCCATCCTCAGCCACACACGCGACATCATTTTTCTGAATGACGGCGATGTGGCTATTCTGACGGCCGAAGGCGTCCGTTTTACTGATTTCGATGGCAAGATCGTGCGACGTCCGGTCTCTCACATTCTGTGGGATCCGATCATGGCGGAAAAGGGTGGCTACAAGCATTTCATGCTCAAGGAAATCTTTGAGCAGCCGCGCGCCATCAGAGACACCCTGCTCGGCCGGGTCGGCCAGGAAAGCGGCCGGGTTTTTCTGGATGAAGTGGATATTCCGGAAGCCGATTTCAAGGCCTTCGAACAAGTGAAGATTGTGGCCTGTGGCACGAGTTGGCATGCCGGTCTGGCGGGGAAGTTCATCATCGAAAGGCTTGCCCGGCTACCTGTCGAAGTCGACTACGGAAGCGAATTCCGTTATCGCGACCCTATCATTCAGCCCAATACGCTTACGGTGGTGATCTCACAATCGGGGGAAACTGCCGACACTCTGGCGGCGCAGCGCGAGGCGAAACAAAAAGGCTCAAAAACGCTGGCGATTTGCAACGTCGTCGGGTCCATGATCACGCGCGAGGCGTCCGGCACTTTGATCACGCATGCTGGGCCGGAAATCGGTGTGGCATCGACGAAAGCGTTCACATCGCAGATTACTGCATTAATCATTCTGGGTATGTATATGGGCCAGGTGCGCGGCACGTTGAGTAAAGACGCAGCCTGCACACTGGTGCAGGAGATGATGCAGGTTCCCGGAAAGCTCGAACATGTGCTTTCACAGACGGCGATTTACGACGAACTCGTAAAGGATTTTTCACGCGCGCAGGATTTTCTTTATCTGGGGCGCGGTATCCATTTTCCGATTGCGCTCGAAGGAGCCCTGAAACTCAAAGAGATTTCTTACATTCACGCTGAGGGGTACCCGGCAGGTGAAATGAAACACGGGCCGAACGCGTTGATCGACGAAAATCTTCCAGTCGTGGTGCTCGCGACCCGCGATCCGGAATCGGAAGAGAGCCGGGTGCACTACGAGAAAACGCTGTCGAACATTCAAGAAGTGAAGGCGAGGAGCGGTAAAGTGGTCGCGATAGCCTGCGAGGGCGATGAGGAAGTGGCGAAAGTGGCCGATTATGTCATCACCATTCCGGTAACCCGCGAGTTGTTGCTGCCATTGCTCGAGATGATCCCACTACAATTGATCGCGTATCACATCGCAGTAAAGCGTGGCTGCGATGTCGATCAGCCGCGGAATCTCGCGAAAAGCGTCACGGTCGAATAGCAACGGAGGGATCGGCGCCGATGGTGCCGGATAGTTCGGCTAAGTAGGCAGCGCTTGTTACGCGGTTCAAGTGCGCGCGGACGGCCGGTAAACGATCCGCGCAGCCGGCTCTCTCAAGAGCTTTCTGGTGGCGCTTCCAGAGCGCTACGTCGTGACTCTGTTTGGCTCGTAAGCGCTCCCGATACCAATCGCTGGCCAACACTGTGTCGCGGCTAAACATGGCCCGGAACTTTGCCGAATTTTCGGACATTCCCTGATAGGAGCCGTGCGCCATGATGTGCAGCAAGGCTTTGATGGGAGGGCAAGCGGCATCTACGCTGCCATCTTCAAAGTAATTGAGTGCGACGTTGCGTTGCGCTTCGACAATCGCCTCAACACCGGCGACAAACACGGCCAGATCCTGCGTCTCTGGCCGTAGAAACTCTTCGGGAAAAACCGCCCCGGGCATTTCGAAGATGCGGCCAAGAAAATGGTCCACGAAAGACATAGTGATCCGATAGCCGAGGCGGCTGGCCAAAATGGAACGGCCCTCGAAATCAAAGTTCTCCACTTTTTCCAGATAGCCGTGTTGGATAAGAAAACGGGCGTCGCGTTCAAAGACTCGCATCCGGCACCATAACTCTGGGACGAGCATGCTGTTGTCGTGATCAATGCGGTATTTCGGGCCAATGTGACCAGCAGCGGTCGTGAAGCCATCGTAGCCGGCGACGATGGCGGAAACGAACGCGTTGTTGATGTCTATCACTGGCGGCAATGCATTGAAGGGACCTTTGGTAAGAGCCCCCTCACTACCAAAACCCGTGGTAGAAGGCGATTTACCAGTCAAGCTGCAGATGTAATCCATGAACAACTCCGGCAGTTCCTGGTAATGAATAGGATTGTAGACGGCGAGCGGGGGAATGCCAGCCTTTGGATCGGGCGGATTGTTGCGGCGCCCGGCGAGCACGGCATTCACCGGGAAATAGGCGGTATGGCGGGAGGGAATCTCGCGCGCCAGGCGGGTGCCGATTTCGGCGATGTACGAATCGCGCGGATGTACCAGATCCGGGCGTTTTTGAAGATAGCGTGGATTCTTCGAAGGGCTGCCACTGACCATCCGAGGGTGCGCGGAAGAGACAACAAACTGGGCGGCAGGATCGGCGGCAAAGTCCTTCAGCAACTGCTTCATGGGCTCGGTATAGCGGTCGAAAGCGACCACTTCGTCCAAAATCGCCTGTACGGCAGCCTTGTCGAGCGGCTCATAATTCGAAAGAAATGTTCCCGGAGATGCGATGTCGGCCTCCGCGTCCTTATCGAAGCCGCGGTGGATGGCTTCGTCAGGCCGTTGAAACAGCATGGTCTCGCAATTCGAGACCAGCTTGAGGCTCGGATTCGGGTATTCGGGATCGAGATTTTCGAGACTCTCTTTGGGAAGCACAACGGAAGCCGAGATATCATCCTCGACCTGCACTTTGTCGGCTGGATTAAAATCTGGACGGAGTTTATAAATACGCCAGGAGCCATCGGGATCGTAGCCCATGCGCAGGTAATTGGCGAGCAGCTTCTGGTTTTCGAATTTGAGCTCATTCCCGGGCGCGCCATTTATGTGATCGACGCTGAAGTGCTCGCGCCAATCGTCACCCCACTCCTGCTGGTAGTAGCGTTTGACCGTGATCAATAATTGCCGAACACCCTGCGGCACGCCGGCGATCCAGGCGTTGTGTTCGTCCGTGTATTCAGGCGACGGGGTCAATAGCTTGATCACCGAGCCGAGCGAGCGCTCGTGGCTGAGGATAGGCCGGCCCGCGCGATCAATCGAAACGGGTTTTTTGTATATGGTGGAGAAATCCTTACGCAGGATTTCTGCGGCCTTGGCCATGTCGGTGTGATAGTCGCTGACAAAGATAGGACCTTTCAAAATGATCGCCGCGAGCGATTTTGAAATTTCGGATTTGCCTCCGCCCGAAACGGTAGAAGGCTTGTGACAGAGAATTCCATCAGCCCGCGAGGCTACTAACCGCCAAGCAGTGCCTTCGATTTGCTTCTCAAGCCGTATCTTGGTCCCCCAGGGCAGCATGTAGGTAACACCCGCGCGTAACACGAGCTTGTGGCGCGAGCCCCCCGGACGCTGCCATTCAATAGAGCCTTTGCGAACGCTGAATTCCGCATTTTCTGGGACATAAAAGATGTCGTCGTAGCGCCGATCGATTGCGTAACCTTCCGGCCGGATCTCGACTCTATCGCCGAGCCAGTGCATCGCCTCTTCGAAAGTGACTTTCTTGGTGAGAACGGTCCGGCCCGCATAGAATTGCTTGCCGAGAACATAAGCGGGAAACGCAATGGCTCCGCCGGCGTGCTCTTCCTCACAAAGGCCGAACAGGTTAGCGGCGTAACTGATTTGCGTTTTCACTTCCTTCTTGCAATAGCCGTAGTAGTTGTCGGCGATCACTGTCACAATGACACCGCGGCTGTCGCGGCAGGTGAGTTTAAATGCGTTTCCGCCGTTATAGGCTTCTGATTCTTCGCGCCAGCACATGCCATCACGGCGCTGGCGTTTGGTGGCGGCATCGTAATGCGGAAGCCCGAGATCTTTTTCTTCAGTCCGGTGATATGGGGCGCCAGAATCACGCACCCCGTATGGCCGCTCCAGTGCATCGCATCTAGAGCCGCATCGTTTTCAGGGAGATCGGGATCCCCGCCGTTGCCGAAGATACATTCGACAAAATCCAGATTGCTGATCAAGCTCCCCGGAACAAAGAAGCGCGTCTCCATGGTCTTGGCGGGCTCACGACCGGTCGCTGGGCAAATCAACGGACGCAGCAGGAGAGTGGTAAAAACGCGCACCGGATCCGCCTGATGCGCGGTAAAAGGCAACGTCATCACATCCGCAGGGGGAGTGAGGGCAGCGGCGAACAGGCAAGCGAAGGTGCGCTTCGGAACGGCGATTTTGTCGGCAGGAACCGGGAGACCGCCTTCGACCACGTGAAAAATTCCTTCGGTCGTACGGCGATCGCTACGCGGATTATGGAGAACGCCTTGGCGCACGCGATAGGAGTCGAGATAGGGCGAGGAGATATGATCGGCGTCCGCCGGCAGCGACATGACACGGGCCAGACCAGGGCGATCCAGCACGAAGCTATGCGCAGGGAGATGCGGGGCGCCGCCCGGAAGCACATCTTTGAGGTAGCAATCGAGAAAGGTTTGAATGCGTTCGTCGGCAGGACAAAGACGTCCGCTCAGCAATTGATCTTTCTGATGGTAATTGCGCAGCAGGGGGCCGGCGATCTCGAGGAAATATGCGTCCGCGCTGCTAGGATTCGTCGGCTGGCCGAGCGCAGCGAGCTTTAGGTTTATATAACGGACAAGCTCGTCGTCATGTAGACGGGTGCTCACGAGCGCGGGCCCGTATCACTGGACGTTCCTCCGGCCGCCGGCACGTAGCATTTGAGCGTGTAATCCATCACCATCCGATCGGCATTGAAACGCCAGCCGAGTGTGCGAATGGTGCGCTTCATCCGTTTGATCCAGCCGCGCGGGAGGCCGTAGCTATCGCGCTGGTAGTAGAGCGGAATGACAATTTCGCGGAGGACCTGGTACAAATCTTCGCCGTCGCGGGCATCGTGGACGTCCATATTCGAGTGGGTGCGGCCGGTTCCGATGGCGAAACCATTGAGACCGTCGTAGGCTTCGGCCCACCAGCCATCGAGCACGGACAAATTCAGCCCACCGTTCAGGACGACTTTTTGCCCGCTGGTGCCCGACGCTTCGAGCGGCCGTCTGGGATTGTTCAGCCATACGTCGACTCCCTGCACGAGATGGCGGCCAACGTTGATGTCGTAATCCTCTACGAACACGAATTTGTCGGCGAAGCGAGAAGTAGCGCATCATCTCGGCGATTTGCTGCAGAACCCGCTTACCGGGCTCGTCGCGCGGATGAGCCTTACCGGCGAACACGAATTGCACGGGGCATTTCGGATCATTGACCATCGAGGCGAGCCGCTCGAGATCTTTCAGAATCAGATTGGCGCGTTTATATGTGGCAAAGCGACGCGCAAAGCCTACGGTGAGGGCATCCGGACTGAGCACCTGTCCGAGCGCCTCAATAGTGGCGGCGGATTCGCCGCGACGAGCGGCTTGCGCGCTCGCACGGGCGCGCACAAACTGAATCAGTTGCGATTTCAGACTAAGATGCGTTTCCCACAACTCGCCATCGTCGATATTTTCGATACCTTGCCAGATCTTCGTCTCGGCGCTGTGCTCTTGCCAGCCGGCGCCGAGATGGCGATCATAGAGACGAAACATTTGCGGAGAGAGCCAGGAAGGCACGTGGACGCCGTTGGTTATGTGACCGATGGGAACGGCATCTTCGGGCTTACCAGGATAGAGACCTGTCCACATATTGCGCGATACTTCGCCGTGCAGGGCCGAGACGGCGTTGGCGCGACGCGAAATCTTAAGCCCCAGCACGGTCATACAGAAATCTTCATGATTGTCGCCGGGATTTTCGCGACCGAGCTCCATTAATCTCGAATGTGATAGCCCTAGTTGTTCGCGCAATGGCCCGAGGTGCTCTTCGATCAGATCGGCGCCGAAGCGATCGTGGCCTGCAGGCACAGGCGTGTGGGTGGTGAACACGACCTCCCGCGCCACGCGCGGAACGGCCTGTTCAAAGGTCATGCCTTCTTCCTCCATGCGGTTACGAATGGCCTCAAGGACCGCAAAGCCACTGTGTCCTTCATTGAGGTGGAGCACGCTTGGAGTCACACCCATGGCGTGCAAAGCACGCACCCCTCCGATGCCCAGGAGGAGTTCCTGCCGGATTCGGACGCGTCTGTCCCCGCCGTACAGTCGCGAAGTCAACTCGCGATCTTCTGGCACGTTCCCTTCGACATTTGAATCGAGCAGCAACAGATCTCGCCGCCCGACACTGACACGCCATACTTTCGCTTGGATATAGCTGCCGCGCGTATCGATGCGCACCATGACGGGCTCGCCGTTCGTACCGATGGCGGGCTGCATGGAAAGAAGGTTGACGTCGGTGGGCAGATACTCTTCCTGCTGCCAGCCGCTCTTATCCAGGTATTGGCGGAAATAGCCCTGACCGTAAAACAAGCCGATGCCTATCAGCGGGATGTCGAGATCGGAGGCGCTCTTAATATGATCGCCGGCGAGCACACCCAGACCGCCCGAGTAGATGGGCAGCGACTCGTGCAGACCGAACTCGGCGGAAAAATAGGCCACCGGCCGCGGGCGTAGAACTCCGGCGTGATTGACACCCCAGGTTCGGGAGGCTTGCAGATATTCCTGCTGGCGGCGGTAAGCGTAATTGATGCGGCTGTGTAATTGCAGTTCGCTCGCACGGCGCTCGATGGTCGAAAGGGGCATTTCGGAAAGGAGCGCGACGGGGTTTTGATTCCGCGCCGCCCAGCGTACCGGATCGAGATCATGAAACAAACTGACGCAGTCATGATCCCAGCTCCACCAGAGGTTGCGTGCCAGTGCCCATAGACGTTCTTGCGAAGGTGCTATGAAGCGATCGAGTGTGCGCGCCTGGCTGACGATCGGAGCAACCTGCGCGGCGGCTTCCGTGAGCAACCGGATCTCCTCATCGCGGAAGGCTCGTTCTTCCACTGTCTGCACAACCAGCACACCCTGCAAGACACCGCGATCGATCAGTGGAACACCCAGGAAGGAATGATAAGCATCTTCGCCGGCCTCCGTAAAGTATTTGAAGCGCGGGTGGGTGCGCACCTGGCTTACGGTGACAGGACGAACCTGTTCGGCGACCAACCCGGTGAGCCCTTCCTGCAGCGACAGCCGAAGTACACCCACCGCCTGCTTGCGCAAGCCGAGTGTGGCTGCAAGCACGAGATTGGCGCGATCCGGCTCGAGCAAGTAAGCCGAGCAGACGTCCGTGCGGAAGCGGCCGGCGATCAAAGCGACCATATGCGAAAGCGTCTCGGCCGGCTTGTTGCTGTCCTCGGCAAGTTTGCCGATTTCCTCGAGGGCAAGCACCTGCGGGGAGTTGGAAATAGGAAGAGGAACGTTAGTCATTGGATTGGGTCGCGACAGTACATTTCGATACAACGACGTGGTTTGCGCGACGAGGCGGCCGCTGGGCGACTGTGGCCGGTGCAATACGGCTTGCCGAGCGGGTGCTATTCACACAGTCTATTCTACGAGTGCGGCAAATGGGGGCGGCTGCTTAGTTAAAGGCCAGGGAAAAGTGCGCATACGGGGGTGGGTAGCGCCAGCGTATCCCCGTTTGGGGACAATTCACCACTGGTCTGATCGATGCCGAGCGGAACGATACTGTTCGAGCGTTGCATTGTAACGATCAGAAACCGTCCCGTCGGATCGATTGTGAAACTACGGGGCGTCTCGCCGCCCGGAAGAAACGTTTCTACTAGGGTTAGCGTACCGTCATCCGGATCGACCTTGAAGACGGTAATCGAATTATGTCCACGATTCGCCACATAGACGAACCTTCCCGAGGGGTGCACTACGCACTCCGCGGTTGAGACCCGTCCTGTGTAATTTCGGGGAACGCTAGCTACGACAGGTCCTTCCTGCAGGACGCCACTCGCACTGTCGTACCGCAGTAGCGTGCAGCCCCCTGGGTTTAGCTCGTTCGCCACATAGGCCCAGCGCCCGTTTGGATGGAGCGAAAGGTGACGTGGGTTGGTAGGCTTTTCGAAACCCAGAAAGGGTGAATCATGAGCAACAAACGTTGCCTTCTCTACGTCAAGCCGGTACACGTAAACTCTGTTCAATCCCGTGTTGGTGGAAAGCAGAAAACGATTGTCTGGTGTGATGACTACGGAATGGGAATGGCTAGCCAGCGGAACTGGAGCAGCAGCGCCCGACCGGGAATCTTTCTGCTCACGTAATTCAGTCGCCTCTCCAAGTGCGCCGCCCCCGTTAATTGGAAACGAGGCTACACTGCCGGTATACCAGTTGGCTACCACGACCATCTTCCCGGTTTTGTCCGTACAGATGTGACAAGGCTGGCCACCGCCTGATCGAACACGATTGATCTCGGCCAGCTTGCCGCTCTTGGGGTTGATCGAGAACGCGCTCACCTCACCGGGTCCGATCTTTCCATCTTTTCCAATCCGCTCATTCACTGCATAGAGATATCGCCGCGTGGGGTGAATCACCAGCCAAGATGGATTCGGACTCTCCGCAGCGAGTTCTGGCTCCGTAAGCCGGCCCGTTTTTGTTTCCATGCGTGAGACATAAATTCCCTTGCTTGTGCCATTGCCAAACTGTCCACTCCCTTCGGTGTAAGTGCCCCAGTAGATCATGACCGACTTACTCGCCGCAGCGATCCGGGGCGGGTTCATTAACAATGCCGCAAATCCCCCGGCCATGCGTAGGAGATCACGTCGGCCGAACGAACAACGAGAATTGGTTGACAACATGATCCCGAATTTTACATGAGCATCAAGATAGCTAGGAGCGCTTAGCGTACACGCGGCTGCTCCGGCAAAGCCGCCAGAACAAAAAGCTCCCACGAGGTGCATCGTCCACGCGGGAGCAGTTTTGTCTGTGCTGACTTCGCGTCTAGAACGAGTACCGCAAGGAAAGCTGCAGGTTCCGGGCTAGAGTGCTCTTTCCGGTGATTTCGCCGAACGTGCTGGATGTCGGATTTAAGTTCAGTCCGCCCGTAGCGCCAATCGCTGCCCAATTGGGATGATTGATGAAGTCATAGGCTTCGGCGCGGAACTCAAAAGCCTGGCGATCGGTAATGGCAAACTTCTTAAAGAGGGCCAGGTTCCAATCCTGGAAACCTGGTCCGTAGATGTTGTCGCGTACGCCGGGTTGGAGGTTGAACGTACCTGCTGCCGGCTGCGTGTAGTTGGCCGTGAAATACTTGGGCGAACTGGCGTTTGCGCCTATGCCGGGTGCGAAATTGCCGGTGATCTGGGGAAGCCCATCTAGCACCCAGAACTGGCCTTGGGAACCACAGCCGAAACTGCCGAGATCGGTTGAGCTGACGCCGGCATAATCGGTGTTTGTTCCAACGCCGCAAGGCGAGCCGGTCTGGAACTGAGCGGTGCCGCTGAGCTGCCATCCGCCGAGCAACTTGCCGGCGAGCGTGGATTGCGACTTGAAAATCGGAATGTCCCAGAGGTAGTTGATGACGATCATATGGCGAGCATCGTACTCTGAAGGCGCCCAGAGATTGGTGGTGTTGTAGGTGTCCGGCACGATGTCACGATAGTTGGAGCTATTGTCCATGCTCTTCGAAAATGTATAACTGAATTGGAACATCGACCCGGCAGTGAAACGCCGGTTCCACGTAACCTGGAGCCCGCTATACATCGAGTTGACCACGCTCTCTTCTTCCTGAATGGCGGCGAAGCCCTGGTAGGGGCGTAGGGCGTTGATATTGACGCCGGGGTTCGCCAGTGTCGTGCCGGCCGGGGCTTGGTTGATGTCGTACACATCCCAGCCGTGGTAGCCGCGGTGTGCGACGTAGGCGACCGACAAAGTGGAATTCCAGAACAGTTCGCGCTGGAAGGTTAAGTTCCAGTTCCATGCGATTGGCTGCTTCAGCTTTGGATTCAGGCCCGTCATCGTGAGCGGCGCGGCGGTCGTGGATGTTAGAGACACGCCAGGATTGTCTACCCGGACGTTGTTCACCGACACAAATGGCTGAAACGGTGAATTGCCGCCTGGGAAAATATTGTCGAGCAGGGGCATGCGGCTGGCGAACTCACCGATACCGGCACGCACGACGGTCTTGGCATCGAATTGATATGCAATGCCGAGCCGCGGCTGGATCGGAGTCACGTTGTTGATGTACGACTTAGACAGATTCGGGGCAAATAGGCTATTACAGGAAGCGCCGGCGCAGAGGGGCGAGCTTGCGGCCGGCACACGTCCTATGGCCGAGTCTGGGAAGCTGCTGAACCCTGGGATGACTACTCCGTTGTAAGCGTTCCCGGTTCCCAGAATCACATTTCCGGCTGAGTTGACCGTTACGGCTTGTGCCGGATTGTATAGCGATCCATTGAAGTAATCGGCGTTAGCCCACAATGGATGGTAGCCGGTCATGGTGCTGATGCGAACGCCGTAATCGATGTGCAGCTTCGGGGTTACTTTCCAGGAATCCTGCGCGAACTCTTCAAACATCGAACCGCGCCAGATGGTATACGCGCGTGGGCCAATCTCTGTGTAGCTGTCCGCGTAACCAAGAGCAAGATTGGCGATGCTTACGCCTGAAGTTGCGCCGTTGCCGTTATCGGTGAATACGAAATTGCCGTTCTGGTTATTGGCGCCGCCGGGAACCGTACTTACATTGATCTGATCGCCGTCGTTTTGGCCGTCGTAGTCGAACAGGAAGCCAAACTTAAGGGTATGATTACCCCACACTTTGGTGACGCTGTCGGAGGCCGTATAAATCGGACCGGACGAATGCGATGGGTAAGGACCACCCGACAGACTGTAAAAGCTGTCGTTCAGAGTAGCATTGGGGATCTTGTGGGCGATGTCCTTTCCACTGAATATATAGGGGAAATTGATACCCAAAGTATCGGCATTGAAGCCGGGCGCCGCCGTGTTCACCGGAATGTACACGTCGTCCAGGCTGACTGTTGCTCGCGCTTCGTTCACTAGCGTTGGACTGATGGTGTACACCCAGGACAGTGTATTCAACTGGTTCGGTCGATCGAAATACTTGGGAGTTAGTCCCGACCCCTGATCGAACGGCTGATATTCGTCGTACGCGAGATCGCTCTTTCGGAACGCGATATGATTCTTATCATTTGGCAGGATATCGAAATTGAGCGATTCCTTGCGCTGATTGTAAGGGTGGGCAGCCTGAGCAACCCAATTATTCGTACCCTGCAGATAGCCCGAAGTTGGGGTCGGATAGGCGTTCAGAATCGCAAGACCATTCGGACTGAGCATGCTGTTCGGAATAATGTTGCCCGGAATGGGGGCGCAACTCGCGCTGCCCAGGTTGGTACATGTACTCGGATCATAGAGTTGATGACTTCCGCTGTACCACGGATTTGGGCCCAATAGTTCGCTGAAATTACCTTGGCGCATCAAAGCCGTGGGGACTGCCTGAGACTGCGTGTCGGTCGACCGCTGCCTCAGCCAATCCTCCGCAACAAACCAGAAAAATTTCTCGCGGAATTTCTCCCATTTGCCTGGAATCGCCAGCGGACCTCCAACCGCAAATCCAAATTCGCTATAGCGGTAAGGTGAGGCAAAATTAGTAGTGGAACTGAGATTTCGATTCCAGGTATTGGCGTTCATGTCTGAGTTCTGGAAGTACTCGTACAGCGCGCCGTGAAAATCTGTCGAACCGCTCTTGGAGACGATGCGAATCTGGCCGCCGGAGGCGCGGCCATATTCTGCCTGGTAATCCGCGGTAAGAACCTGGATCTCCTGTGTAGAATCCACATTGCCGACGCCAATTACCGCACCGTTCGCGCGTGTACGCAGCGCCGGCGCCCCATCCACGGTAACCATGGTGTCCCACGACCGTGCTCCGTTGATCGAGAACGGCTGCCCCGCCGGGCCTAAGCCCTGCTTGTCGCCAAGGGTCGAACTACTGCGGATACCGGGCAGAAATTGCGCCGAATAGATGGGACTGCGGCCATTCAATTCCAGGTTTTGAATTTGCTGGCCGGTGACTTCGCTCTGCACTGAGCCCGATTCGGTTTGCAGGACTTCGGCCGTGCCGCTTACTTCGATCGTCTCGGTTGTAGCACCGACCGTAAGATTACCGTCAAGAGCGACGGTAGAGTTCGGCTCCAGTTTGTTGTGCGTGCTGTTGAACTTCTTGAAACCAGTAGACTCCGCGGTCATCGTATAGAGTCCAGGAAGAAGATTCGGGACGGTGTAGTGACCACTGGCGTCAGTAGTAACCACACGTTCTTCGTTGGTGGCTTCGCTTTTGATCGTTACTTTTGCTTGCGGAACTACGGCGCCAGATTGATCTCGGACGAATCCAGTTATTGTGCCCACGTCCGATTGCGCGAACATAGCCAATGAAAATGCCAAGCAGATGGCGATAACACAGCAAAGGCTCTTCGCCTTTACGAGAACAGTTTTCCTCATAGAATTTACTCACACGTAGAGACTGAAGCAGCGAGTGACACTGTGTCTCGGCGAGAAGCAAGACCCTATGCCCTGAAGAAGCGCTAGTTTGATAAAACTTGTGCGCTGTCAAAGAGTATATTGCTGTTCAGCAAGTAATGCAACGCCGCAATTGTTACTAGCAATTATTGTCGTGCCACTAACAGAAACATGTGATCGTTGTAAGCGCGTGGACGATACAGGTGGCGTCGGGGTGTTATTCATGCAAGTCTTTTCTGCTAGGGTTTTGGCACTACTTCTGCCCACCGTCTCACTTGCGCCATAGTAGTAGCCTTTGCTCTGCCCACCTGGCATCTTCGTTGGAGTGACAGATCAGACATGCGTTCGGGCTATCACTTTGACCGAAACGCTCCGTGAGATCAGCTCGAGGAATTTCAATCTGGTGAGACGGAGCCTGGAATAGTAGCGCGTTCATGATTTTCGGCATGTGGCACTCTACACAGCGGCTCGCTTCGGACTCTACCGGGTGATGAGTGTGCTCCCCAATGCGAGTACGGTAGCTGCTGTGGCAGCGAAGGCACATTTCGTCGGGGTCGGTCAGGAACTTGAGTGAAGCTTGATTATTAGAGAAGTCACTCACATGAGGTGCGTGACAACTGGCACACTGTGCCGTACCCTTCCGATAACAGGCTGATCGCTCGAATGCTTCTACCATAAACGTTGTTTGACGAAAGCGCCCGTCTTTATAAAAGGCACGCCTCGAAAACGCATCGAACGGCCGATTCATCGATGGGGAAAAGAAAGTCGGCCCGTCCACTGAATAATTCATTTCGTTCTGCGCTCCCAGCTGGCGGAGTACGGACTGCATATGGCATTGAGCGCAGATCTTCACTCCAGTTCGATTGTCAATGCGGCGGAAGTCAATAGGAGCATTCGCTACCGGCAAATTTTCGGAAGACGGTTTGTGTTTCTGCGCGGCATGCCAGGCCGAAGGGCCATGACACATTTCGCAGTTCACACCCGGCTCTTTAAAGCTGGCATTGTCCATGCCGCCCCCTTCCGGCGAAGAGGCACGAAGCTGGCTTGTGTGACAAACAGCGCAATTTTCCTGGTAGTTCGTGGCGGACGAAAGTTTCGGGAAGTCGGCAAGAACGGCCCGCTTGCTGCCGGGGGGATCTATGATCTTCCAGTAGTTAATCCATTCCTTGCGTAGCGTATTGTATTCGATTGGAAGGACATGAAACCTGCCATCTGGTAGGCGCGTGGCATAGCCCTGCTGCCACTTTGAGCCGATGGTGTAGTCCACTCGAAAACGACGCCAGCTCCCCGTGGCGTCCTGCACGTCGAAATATGGACGGCCTGCGTCGGTGCCCATTCGAATAGTTGAGTTAGCACTCCTGTCCTTGAACTCCGAGCCAGGAAAGAAGTCTCCAATAATGTTTTCCGGCTTGTAAGGCTGGAACATTCTTGCCATTCCCGTTTGCCGCCATGTTTCGTACTCTTGCCGATGGCATTCGTGGCAAGCGGCCGATCCCGCATATCCACCTCGCAGCACTTCAGGCGGCATCAGTCGAACAGGCTTCTCACGCAGACTCACGTCGGTGACAGGGTTTGACATTTTCAGAGGATCCTTATTCGAGAGATGTCGAAAACGAGCGAGCGCGTCGGGGCTCAGTGCATTTGACATCCGAGCGACATAGGCAAGATCCCGGATTGCGGGTTCGTTTTGGCTTAGTGACACCTCTACCAAAGCGCGCAGATAAATCGTTTCCGGATCTTCAGGATTCCAAGCGGCAGAATGATTGAGGGCGTCAAGCGCTTGCGCGAGAATATTCCGGCCGGCCGAGGGCTCCCGCAGTCCCTGAGTTGCGAGCGCGCGCCCAAGCGCGAAATAAGCGGAAGCTTTCAATCGCGTTTTAATCGCGCGCCACTGCTCCTCGGTAAAGTCGCCCGCCCTTGCGAACTGGTCCAGATACAAAAGCGCATCTTTTGCGCTCGCCTCCGCCTCTTCAAAGAGGGCGAGCCGGGATTGAACGTTAGCGACCAAGACGAGCAAAATGGCGTTTTCAGGCATGAGGCGAAGCGAAAAGGCTGCCTCCTGAAGCGCCTGCTGATATTCGCCTAGATCAATTGACGATTTCGCTTCCAGATCCAGCACCTTCGCCAGTAACCAGGATTTCGGATACGTACCAAGGAATGCCGCGGCGAGCTTGTGGCGGTTTGCCGGATCTTTTTCGGAATACGCTTCAAGGAAGGCCTGCCGCTCGCGTACGTCCTCTATCTCGGACAGAATCACAGAACCTCGCCTGCCATCTTTGAACACTGCCGTGTCACTGTCCTGTGCGCGTAGGCGTGGATTACTAGCCCAACCGACAAGCAGACCCATCAGCACACGCGCCGCAAATGTACCGAGATGTCGGTTGTTGACGCTCACAGGAAACTTAGGAACATAGTATTCCTTTGTCTTTGGCCAATGAGAATGGGTGTGACGTGAGAGTTTCGGCGACTAGCTCTCGGAAACGTCAGGAATGTGCTGGTAGACTATTGCAGCTCATGCGGCCACCCCTCTTCGCCCTCGCGCTGCTGGCGATACCAGCGTGCGCGCTCGACGACTCCAAGCCGCTCGCCGCGTACAGCCGGCAGAGTTGGCAGACCGGGAATGGTTTGCCGCAAAATTCCGTACACGCTATACTACAAACCCGCGATGGATATCTTTGGCTCGCAACCGAAGGCGGGCTGGTGCAGTTCGACGGCCTGAAATTTCGCGTCTACGATGCACAAAACACCACCGCGCTGCGAACCAATGCTGTGCGCAGTCTTCTCGAAGACCGCGGCGGCACGCTATGGATTGGCACGGCAGACGGGTTGACCCGCTACGACCGCTCAAACTTTCGGACGTTTACGCGTGACGATGGGTTACCCAGTAACAATGTTCTATCGGTCTACAACGACAGTTCTGGAGAACTTTCAGCCGTTACCTCGGATGGCGTCGGGGTATACGACCAGAAGCGTTTTCAGCGTTCGCCGGTCGCCGAAAGACCCGAGACACTTTTGCGCGACAGGGCAGGACGCTCGTGGAATCGTTCGGCCGATGGCCTGACCGTTGAAGGTCACGGGAGAACCACGACATATACGACGAAAGACGGACTGCCTAGCAGCCGCGTGACGTTTGCATATGAAGACCGGGAAGCTAGCGCTTGGATAGGTACGGACGGCGGGTTGGTCCGGATAAGAGACGGCAAAGTCGAACGATTTCCGGCTAACGATGCTCTATCGAACGATATTGTCTTGTCGGCTTATGAAGATCGCGAAGGCAATTTATGGCTCGGCACGGAATCGGACGGTTTATATGTGCTGCGAGATCAAAAATTTGCGATGTACACCAGCAGGGATGGGCTTGCCGGCGACCTTGCCAGGAGTATCTTTCAAGATCGTGATGGCGTTGTATGGATTGGAACCAATGAAGGCCTTGGGCGTGTCGCCAATGGCAGTTTTTCCACCATCACGGCCAAGGATGGGCTCTCGAGCAACACTATTCTCGGACTTGCGGAAGATGCCGAAGGTAATCTGCTCGCCGGCACGCCCGACGGACTGAATGTAATTCGAGCCGGGCACATAACGGTCATCACGACTGCCGAAGGCCTGGCTGATGATTTCGTTCGTTCCGTATATAAGGATTCGGACGGGTCCATCTGGGTCGGGACGCGGCGTGGGCTCTCGCATTGGGTAAGAGGGACGTTCAAGACCTATACAGAGGCGAACGGACTGGGCAGCGATTTTGTGGGAGCGCTCGTAGCCGGTCGCGATGGCGGCTTGTGGGTAGGAACGCTCGGGGGTCTCACACACGTCAAGGATGGCAAATTCAAGAACTATACAACCGCGGACGGCCTTGGTAGTAACGTGATCACGGCGCTCCAGGAAGATGCCGCTGGCGTAGTTTGGATCGGCACACAGGGCGGCGGTCTCAACCGTTTTGCGAACGGGAAGATATCTCGTTATTTGGGGATGGGCCTCCCCGACACCATATACGGAATCCTGAAGGACACGGAAGGAAGTCTCTGGATTAGCTCGAAGATCGGAATTTTTCGCGCAAAGAAGCAGGCGAGCGGCGGGCTACTGACAACTCAATACGGAACGGCGGACGGTCTGCGGGTCAGCGAATGCAGCGAGGGAGGACATCCAGCCGTTTGGAGAAATACCGGCGGCTCCTTATGGTTTTCCACCGTTAAGGGCGTCGCTGTGATCGGTTCACAAACCGCAGAACGGAAGGCGCTGCCGCCGCCAGTTGTTCTGGAATCTTTCTCGGTCGACGATCGGACGTTTGATCCGGCGGATACGGCGCCTGCGGATGTGTCGCCCGGGCATTCCAGATTTTCCTTCGAATATGCTGGACTGACATTTTACTCTCCGCAACGAGCGCGATTTCGCTATCGATTGGAAGGCTTCGATCGCTCCTGGATCGACGCCGGGACGCGCCGCGTGGCGTACTACACGAACCTGCGTCCTGGACGATACCGATTCCGTGTCTCGGCGCGCACCTATGACGGCGATTGGGGCGAGAAAGAAGCCTCACTTGCGTTCCGGCTGCGCCCGCACTTCTATCAGACCTACTGGTTTTATCTGTTACTTACGCTTCTGTTGGCCGCCGCCGCGTATGAAGTGTATCGCTGGCGCCTGCGGCAGATACAAGTACAGTTCAAAGCCGTGCTGGCCGAACGGAATCGCATTGCGCGCGAAATTCACGATACTCTCGCGCAGGGTTTTGTAGCTGTTTCCGTTCAACTGGAGTTGTTGAGCCGGCGGCTGGCGGATTCGCCGCATTCGGTCAAAGATCTTATCGAACAAACCCGAGAATTGGTGCAAAATGGCTTGGCGGAGGCACGGCGGTCGATTTGGGATCTGCGGGTTCAGGCTTCGGACAATCAGAGCACTGGAGATGAGGATTTTGCCTCGAAGCTTTCGAAGGTTGCCACGCAAGTGACGGCAAGGACGCCACTGAAAGTACGCTTCGAAGTGGCCGGCACGAATCGGGCTTTGCCTGAAAGGATTGAGACTGAAATGTTGAGGATTGCGCAGGAGGCCGTCACCAACGTGGTGCGGCACGCAGACGCACAGCACGTCGATGTTCGACTTGACTTCACTACAGGGAAAGTGAAGATGACAATCGCTGACGATGGCCAGGGACTTCGTGGCGATGCGAATTCCTCAAGTGCGAACGGGCATTATGGATTACAGGGGATGAGAGAACGCGCGGCGCAGATCGGCGCAGAATTGACGGTGACAAACGCACCCGGAGGTGGAACGCAAGTAATTGTGGAGGCGCCGATTCACCGATGAGCAAGATCCGACTCATGGTAGTAGAGGATCATCACGTGGTGCGGCAAGGCTTGGTGGCTTTACTCAATACTGTGCCCGATATGAGCGTAGTAGCCGAAGGCGCGGATGGCAGGCAGGCCGTCGATCTTTTCCGGCAACACGAGCCGGATGTGACGCTGATGGATCTGCGCATGCCGAACATGGGCGGTGTGGATGCCGTGATCGAGATCCGGCAAAGCTTTCCGGCCGCACGGATTATCGTCCTTACGACGTTCGATGGCGACGAGGATATTTATCGGGCGCTGCAAGCGGGTGCTCGCGCCTATCTGCTGAAGGGCATGTTCGGAGACGAATTGATGGACGCTATACGCGCCGTGCATGCCGGAAAATCGCGCATTCCACCGGCCGTGGCCGAGCGTCTGGCGGACCGGATGGGCAGTCCAGGCTTAACGGCACGGGAACTCGACGTACTGAGACTGATTGTGCGTGGCAAGAGCAACAAGGAAATAGGAGAGGGGTTGAATATTTCGGAAGCGACGGTAAAGACGCATATCAATAACATTCTGAGCAAGCTCGGCGTCACAGACCGGACGCAGGCGACCACGATGGCTTTGCAACGTGGTATCGTTCATCTCGATCCGCGGGGGAGTGGATGAAAACTTCAGAAGACCGGAGACAGAAAACGGCGGTGAAAATGAAGCTCGCTGCGCTTTGCCTGGCGTCGACCGCGGCGTTGCTGGCTGCTGCATCCGATTGGCGATCCGCCACCGAGAGCGAACTCAAGCAATTGATCCCGGCCCGCGCTTCGGTCGAGAAGGAGCATATCGAGACGGAGTTCCGGACCGCATCAGGTGTGACCGACGGTAAGAGCAAATTCGTTGCGGGCGTGGTGTTGATCACCGCCGGCTATGCGGCGGAAGGCAAATATTCAAATTTTTTCCTGACGCAGGTTCCGATGCGCGTGGGCGACATCGCATTGTCCGCAGGAGACTATGTGTTTGGCTGGCGGCGGAAGGATGATGACACCCTCACCGTGAAATTCTACGAAGCGCACTCTGGAAAATTTCTGGGTGACGTCGAGGCGCACCGTTTGAGCCGTGTCGGGCGAATCGAGTCGTTTCGGATTTCTCCACCCAAAGAGAAACCTTTCATCCAAATTGGAAGATTCGGTATGAGCTATGCGCTTTCGGACTAGGCGCGCACCGTATCGATGAACTTGTGGAGACGGTCCAGGCCGCGTTCGAGTTCGGTCATCGAAGTCGCATACGAAATACGGATGTGATCGTCGGTGCCGAAGGCCTCGCCGGGTACCACTGCGACCTGCGCTTTGGCTAGAAGTTCGTTAGCGAAATCGAGGGAGTTCTTGACGCGGCCGCCGCGGAAGGCGACGCTAACGTTCGGATACGCGTAGAATGCACCCTTCGGCATGACGATGGACACGCCGGGAATCTTTCGCAGGCGCTGTATTACAAAATCGCGGCGTCGGCGATACTCGGCGAGCATCACCGGAATAGAATCCTGCGGCCCACGCATGGCCTCTACCGCAGCTTTCTGTGCGATGGAAGTCGGATTCGATGTGCTGTGGCTCTGCAGTTTATTCATGGCGCTAATGATAGGCGCGGGGGCCAGCGCAAAGCCGATACGCCAGCCCGTCATGGCATACGTCTTGGACAACGAACCGGCAACCACAACGGTTTCCTTTGCGCCCCCCTCGGCTGCGATCGAAAACGGCTTGTCTTCGTACAGAAACTGGCAATAGCATTCGTCCGTCAGCAGGAAGATGTCGCGCTTTGCCGTCAGTTGAAAAATGGCACGGAATTCCTCGCGTGAGAGCACGGCGCCGCTCGGGTTCGAGGGCGAGTTAATAATGACGAGCTTGGTGCGCGGAGTGAGACGGTGTTCGATCATTGCCGCAGTCACTTCGAAACCGGCGCTCTCCTCGGTATCGACGAAAACACAAACACCGCCGGCGTAATTCACTACGTCTTTGTATGTAACCCAATACGGAACCGGGATGATCACTTCGTCGCCCGGATCGACCAGCGCTTGAATCAGGTTGAAGATGGCATGTTTGCCGCCAACCGTCACCAGGCATTCGGCCGCATTGTAGGCGGTGCCGAAGTCGGTCCTGTGGCGCTCGCAGATGGCTTGGCGCAGTTCTGGCGTGCCGCCAGCGTTGGTGTATTTGGTGAAATTGGCGGCAAGCGCGTCGATGGCAGCTTGCTTGATATTGACGGGCGTCGGAAAGTCGGGCTCACCAGCCCCAAAATCGACCACGTCGACGCCTTCGCGGCGAAGGCGGTCCGCCTCGGCGGCGACTTTCATGGTGGACGAGACGCTGATGGTTGAAATACGTGAAGCGATTTCCGCGGTGGCTTGCATGAGCTATCTACTAATTTTACCGTGTAGACGCTTCCAGACGGCGGCGGGAACAAAACTAGAGACGTCGCCGCCGAGTGTGGCGATCTCTTTGACCATGCGCGAGCTGAGGAAGGAATGCTGTTCGCTGGCCATCAGAAAGATCGTCTCGATGCCGGGGCGCATCCGGCGATTCAGCAGGGCCATTTGAAGCTCGGTCTCATAGTCAGAAATGGCGCGAATGCCACGCAGAATAACACCGGCCTGACGATGCGCGGCATAGTCAACGAGCAGGCCTTGAAAAGAATCCACTTCCACGTTAGTAAACGAAGCGGTCGCCTGCTTCAGCATTTCAACTCGTTCCGCAACTGGAAAGAGCGGCTGTTTTTGAGTATTTTCGAGAACCGCTACGATGAGTTGACCGACCAGAAGTGACCCGCGCGCGATCAGGTCCAGGTGTCCGTTAGTCAGAGGATCGAAAGAGCCTGGATAAATTGCGATGAGCGGCGCGGGCATGGCGGGAAATTTTGAGTGTAGCGGAGTCGAAGTGGATTTAGCGAGTGTTCTGGATTCGGGCAACACCGGAATTTTTTCAGTAGCGACGCATGCGCGAGGGCCCGAGGGCGTTCTGCCGTTGACGGAAGCAATGCTGCTCGAACAACCCTCCGGAAATCTTTTTGGCTTGACGCAAAACGCCGGCATGGGTTGGGCGCCGGCGGCACTAGGCGGGAAGCAAGTGCTGATTTTGAGCACCCACGGAGGAGTGCGTGCGCCCGACGGCACACCAATTGCCCTGGGCTATCACACTGGACATTGGGAAGTGGGCCTGCTGGTGGCTGAGGCCGCACGCGAGCTGAAAACGCACGGAGCTATTCCGTTCGCGGGCGCATGCACGGATCCGTGCGACGGACGCACGCAAGGAACGCCTGGAATGTTCGATTCCCTGCCCTATCGCAACGACGCCGCGATCGTATTGCGGAGGTTGATCCGCTCGCTACCGACGCGCCATGGCGTGATCGGCGTGGCAACTTGCGACAAAGGACTGCCCGCGATGATGATGGCACTGGCCGGAACGCGCGACCTGCCGTGCGCACTGATCCCCGGCGGCGTAACGCTCATGCCGGAGCATGGCGAAGACGCGGGCAAAGTACAGACTATAGGGGCGCGTTTTTCGCATCATCAGATTTCGCTCGAAGAAGCGGCGCTGGCCGGATGCCGGGCATGTGCATCGCCGGGCGGAGGATGCCAGTTCCTAGGCACGGCGGCGACTTCGCAAGTGGTGGCCGAAGCGCTTGGGCTGACGCTACCGCACGCCGCGCTCGCGCCTTCCGGCCAGGCGATTTGGCTCGATATGGCGCAGCGGACCGCAAGAGCGATGCTACGCCTGTCCGAGTTGAAAATTGCGACGCGCGACATTCTCACGGACACGGCGATCGAGAATGCGATGGTGCTGCATGCGGCCTTCGGCGGCTCGACCAATTTGCTGCTGCACACTCCAGCGGTGGCACACGCGGCTGGGCTGCGGCGGCCCACGGTCGCCGATTGGAATCGCGTAAACCGAAGCGTTCCGCGGATTGTGGACGCGCTACCGAACGGGCCGAGAAACCATCCTACGGTGCAGGTCTTCCTCGCAGGTGGCGTGCCCGAAGTGATGCTGCATCTTCGGCGGGCCGGATTGCTTGGCACGAAGGCACTCACGGCTTCGGGAGACACGCTCGAAGCGGCACTCGATTGGTGGGAACAATCGGATCGCAGACGGCAATTGAGGGCGCGCCTCAAAGAGCTGGACGGGATCGATGCGGAGGACGTGATTCTTTCGCCGGATGCGGCGAGAAAACGCGGACTGACTTCGACGGTATGTTTCCCAAGCGGAAATCTCGCGCCCGAGGGCGCGGTGGTCAAAAGCACCTCGATCGACCCCTCAGTAGTGGATGCGGATGGTGTGTATCGGATGCGTGGGCCGGCGCGGGTGTTTGTCACAGAACACGCAGCTATGGATGCTATTAAGCGGCAGCGCATTAAAGAAGGTGACGTATTAGTACTGATCTGTCGTGGGCCGATGGGCTCAGGCATGGAGGAGACTTACCAGATCACCGCGGCGCTGAAACACTTACCCTTCGGTAAACATGTGGCAGTGATCACTGACGCGCGCTTCAGCGGAGTTTCGACCGGCGCCTGTATTGGACATACTTCACCGGAGGCGCTCGCTGGTGGACCGGTCGGAAAGCTCCGCGATGGCGATCTGGTCGAGATTGTCATTGACCGGAACAAGCTCGAAGGAACTGTTAATTTTATCGGCGAAGCGGAACAGATATTCGATTCTGCGGAGGGGCTTCGCAGACTCAATCAACGCCCGCCGCGCACGGATTTGCGGCCCGATCCGGCGCTACCTACGGATACACGTTTATGGGCAGCGCTGCAACAGGCGAGCGGTGGAATCTGGGGCGGCTGCGTTTATGATGCGGAGGCGATTGTGCGGAGGCTGGGAGAAAACGACTCACTTGATCGGTAATGGGCTCATGCGTATTTCAACCGTTTTCGAGATCCAGAAACTTGCGTTGCCAGCCCTCGCTGTCGAACTTCGGAACTGGGTAAAACGGAGGGGCGTTGCGCGGATCCTTATCAAATGGAGCGATGCCGGTTGTCTCGAGGTACCAGGTTGCCAACCGGCGCTCTAGTTCGTGTTGCACGTTGGCAGCCGCTGAGTCTCCATATAAGTTGTGTAGTTCATCTGGATCTTTTCCATAGTCGTACAGTTCACTCTGACCACTGGGCCGCAGGATGAGCTTGTGATTCTTGGTCCGCACCATGGCGGCGCGCGAAACCGTTTCCGGGTGTTCTTGTTCGAGCGCCGTTTTCGGATGGTAGATTTCAGGGACATCTCGAGAAGGCTCAAAGCACTGTGGTTCGTAAATGTTGTATCCCCCCTCGGCAAACGCTGCGCGATGGGGGTCACCGGGCTTTCCGGACAACTGCGGCATCAGACTGCGTGCAAAATGCGTATGCTGCGCTTCTATTCCCGCCAACTCCAGGCTGGTTGCCATGACATCGAAGAGCTCTACGATCTCGTTTGCAGCGTGCCCTTTTGTGCCCCCCGGCACGCGGGCAATCAGCGGAATGTGAGTGAGCGGGTCTTCGAGGCCGCTTGGCCATTTTTCCACTAATCCGTAGTCTCCGGCATAATCTCCGTGGTCGCTGAAAACAAAGATGGCGGTGTCGGGTCCATGATTTGTTCGCTCGATCGTTTCGAGCAGTTCGCCGAGGAGCCAGTCCGTGTAGCTCACCATCCCGAGATACACCGCTCGTATCTTTCGTAATTGGCTGTCCGACAGGGAATCGATTTGGAATGTTTTTCGAATCGCCGCGTGAAAGTCGGGTTTGTTCGGAAGGCCGGCGGGCCGCAATGCGGGCAACAGGCCAGGATCGTACAGGTCGTGAAATCCTTTGGGCCCGCTATACGGAGGGTGAGGAGAACTTAACGGGAGAAATATGCAAAACGGCTTTTCGGTTTCCTTCCGTTCGAGGATCCGTATGGCGGCCTGGACGTTACGGTAATCCTGGGTGCTCCGCCGGTCGCCGCCTTCGTTGAACAGAAATGAATAGTAAAGCGGGTCTTCTTTGGTGTAAGGATTGCGGGCGGCGTGAACGGTGGGAGGAGTTGTCTCCCCCGGATAGTAATTCCATTCGGTGACGCTATCGGCGAACGATTCGCTCGCTAGCGCGTCGTTCTTCCCGTACCAAAACACATCGTAACCGCCCCGCCGAAGATATCGGAACAAGTTGGGCTCCTGCGGACGGAGAAAATAATAGAGACTCCTGTGCCCGTGCACGCTGGTGGGCCAACCCGTTAACAGGCTGCAGCGCGACGCGCCACAAACCGGATAAGCAATGTGACACTGAGCGAACCGGGTACCTTCGGAAGCCAGCCGGTCCAGATTCGGAGTGCGGCAAACCCGGTTGCCGTAACAAGAGAGCGCATCGGCGCGTAATTCGTCGGGCATGAAGAAGATCAAATTGGGCTGTTTCTTTGGATGGTTCGGCGAAGACGCCGCTTCCTGAACGGCTGAAGCTCCGAGATTTCCTGCCAGCGTCGCACTAGCGGCGCCACCAAAGAAGCCACGCCGGGAGATATTCTTCATCTCAATGAGTCCTCTTTAACAGCGAGACACATTTCTAACTACCGCCGAGTATGTGGTGGGCCGATCATCTACCGGCCCATGGAACACGAGTCTATCGAATCGGCGATTCACTACTGCTCCATGGCGGCACATGGTAGCAAACTATTCGGAACTAAGCCGATGAGCACGTGCGCGGCCGGAACTCGCCTCGGGACTCTATGAAATCCTATCGTCCACTGGGGCGCGCGGCAAAGGCGAGGTATACGGGCGGACAAACGAGACAATCGGACCAAATTATCATGGGTTTTCTCGACGCCCAAGCTGTGAGTTGCGTCTCACGTCTCTTCGGCTGATCCCCACTCCAGCGCGGTTGCGCTGTCTAAATTTGGCACACGGTGCTTACACGCGAAACAACGGTGTTGTTTCCGTAGTGCGAGAAACCGGACTCGACCCAGAATTTTTGTCTTCTACAAGGGATGATACTTGCCCTAGTGGAATAGCTCAACACACCCGCAATATGCCCGCACAGTGCCTCGTATATATAGGCAATTTCGGCGAACAGGTCAACGGGTCTTTGGGCCGTGCAGAGGCATGATCAGCATGAGCATGCAGATTGCGCTGCAGCCAAAGTAAGAGCCGAGCCAACGTAACGACTGGGCCGGTGCAGCAGGCTCCAGTTTCATCCATCCAAACACGAAGGCAAGGAACGCAAAAGCGAAACCAAAACAAGCGATTCCGGCTGCGCCAAAGAGCGATTCATCCTTGAGACGCCGCAGGGTACGCGCGGTTGCCAATTCATAGACGCCAATGCTCATTGCCATGATGGCAATCAATACGGCGACCGTACGGAAGGCGAGAGGACCTGTCCAGAAAGCAAAGAGTGCTCCGAGTGTGCTCCTAGCGAGACCATTCAGCACCAGAAGCCACGAATTGCTCTTGCCGGCATTCCAAACGCCGGTCGCGATGGTGCAGGCTCCGGCGGCTACTGTGAGCTCACCTAAAAACACCATTGTGCCGTGCCACGCATGGAAAGTGACAGGTCTATTTGAAGTCTGTCCGATCCAGTAGATGACCGAGATAATCGCGTCACAGAACGCCACAGAACGCCAGCAACCACCAGCCCTTGCATAACGTTTGAATCACATACACCTCGAAGTCGTTTGCGGTGTCAATTATCTCACTGGAAAAACGAACCAATGCGTTCGAAGATGAGAACGTAGCGCTGCTCGGAGGTGGCAGCGCTACGAAGCGAGTTCCAGTACTCTACTGGCTAACTGCGCAGTTGAACATCCATTGGATGCCGAATTGATCGGTCAGCATCCCGAAACGCGCACCCCAAGGCACGTTGCCCAACGGTAATATGACACGCCCGTTCTCTCCGATGGCCGCGAACAGGCGGTCGATTTCCGCGATCGATTCGCAATCTACCGAAACGGAAAAGTTGTTTCCGGCCTTGACAGCGCCGCCCGGACACCCATCCGAGGCCATGAGAATCGGCTGGCCGTTCCGCAATAGCTGGCTGTGCATGATCTTCGCAGCCGGATCGCTGGATGGCTTACCGCTACTGTCGGGAATGGGGGTCAATTGAATTTCTGTTCCGAAGCACTTCTGGTAAAACTGCATCGCCTCGCGGCAGTTGCCGTCAAAGTGGATATAGGTCGTCACGCTCTTCATTGGGAGTTCTCCTCTTTGATTGTTCTCAGTGGCTGAATCCGTCGGGCTACTCTGCCGCAGTATCGCTGGCCAGAACGGACCGCAAGCGCTTATCGCGGAGGTACAGACCGCCCCAAACAAAGCATCCGAAGACCGCGGGAAACAGGATGTTGAACCATGGGCCGCTGACGCGAACGTACGTGGCGACCGCGCCACCCAAGTAGCCCGTCAACAGCACCGCGCCCAAGATCGCGGTTCGGGGGATCAGGTAGAGAATCGTGCACGCGAGCAGCACTACACCGATGCCGACTATAGCGGACTCGGGATAGCCCAACCGCAAGGTGGATTCGACTACCACAGCCGGCTTGAATAGCTTCATGCCTCCGTCCGTCAGAAAAAACAGGGTGGCCCAGCCGCTCAGGATGCGGCCCGCCCAAAGGCGCTTTTTGGAAATAGCGGCCGTTTCGGTTTGCATCAGAGATGCCTCCATAGTTGTTGAGATTGCGTGTGCGCTCATGGTTTGTGTTCTCCTTACACACTCTGACTGCGGCTACCCGGAAAACTCATCGGCGTTCAGGAAAAAAAGCTGAACGGGCCGTATGTCCAAGAAATCACGCGGCGAGCGTCAGGGAAAAACCGAAGCGAGGGAACAGATTCCCAGTATCGAGGAAGGAGTTCACACCTGCGATCCGGTCTCCCGACAGCTCCAGAACGAGCAAGGCCCATGCCTTGTGGCCACCTTCAGAATTGGGCCGATATTGGGCGAAGGCCGGCCAGCCGGAAGCAAACGTGGGAACCAACCGCGAACCCCGGCAGCCGCAGCCCAACCCCAGCATCCATGTTCGAACCTCTTCGGGCCCTTGTAGCCACATCGAATACGGAGGCATGCAGAAGGTCGCATCCTGTCGCATCAAGGCCGTCAGGCCATCGACATCGTAGCTCTCGAAGGCGGCGACGTAGCGGCTTAACATCCCCTGCTGCGCTGCCGTGAGTTCGGCGGGCTCTTCCATGCTTCGTTTGGCGAGCGTGGCACGCGCCCTTTGCAGAGCGCTGTTTACGGAAGGTATGGATGTCTCGAGCGTTTCTGCGGCCTCAGCTGCGGAGCAACCCAAAACCTCCGTCATCAGCAGAGCGGCGCGCTGCTTCGGCGCGAGATTTTGAAGCGCAGCGACGAAGGCCAAACGGACACTCTGACGAAGGGCAGCGCGCTCAGAGGGATCAGCCTCAGAGGGCAGAATCCGCGAGTCGAGAATCGGCTCGATCCAGTATTCTCTGGGCCGCTGCGTCAAAGATTCCACTGAAGGCGAACCGGATGATGGAGCACCCTCCTCCATGGGGCGGGCCCGCCGGCCTCGGTTCTTCAGCTCGTCCAAACAAACGTTGGTCGCGATTCGATAGAGCCACGTTTTCACGGACGCGCGGCTATCGAACTGATCGAAACTGCGCCACGCCCGAATCATCGTTTCTTGCACGGCGTCATCGGCATCGAACGCGGAACCCAGCATTCGGTAACAGTATCCCGTCAGAGCCGGACGATGAACGTCGAGGAGTGAGAAATCCGCAGTCATCAGCTAAAGCAAAATTGTAATCTGCCCTCCGGCAAGAGCGACGCTCGACTGGCGCGTTCTCCGGCTGTTGACCGGATCGCTTTAGCTTGCGGATATATGATTAACGAGATTATCGAGGGTGGATGACGAGACGAGAACTACTAGCGGGAAGCGCGGCCGCGCTGGGAGCTTCGGGCGCGAGCGGCCGGCGAGAGCGTCCAAACGTGCTCATTCTGATGTCGGACCAGCACAAACGAAGCTGCATGGGCGCCTATGGCGATCGCGTGGCGCGCACGCCGAATCTCGATGAACTGGCTCGCAACAGCGTTCGCTTCACGGATGCCTACTGCAGCAATCCCGTTTGTACACCGTCGCGCGCATCGCTGCTCACCGGTCTCTATACGCACAACCACGGGTCGCTCAATAATTCGACCCCGCTGCCACCTCAACACAAAACAATGGCACACCATTTCGCGCGGGCCGGATATTTCACCGGACTCGTGGGCAAGATGCACTTCGTGGATGCGCAGACGCACGGCTTCGATTACCGGCTGGATTTCAATGACTGGTATCAATATCTCGGCCCGAAGACGAAGTTATATGCGGATGAACTGAGCCGGGCAAATTCAGGATCGGGGCTGCCGCAAATCGACGACTTATGGCGTGATTTCGGAGACCCGTGGAAAGGAGATCGCGAGCTGGACGCACGCGAAGGTCCGGTAGCCGTGGGAGGCGTCTCCAAGATCGCCGAGCGGGATCATTTCGAGAGTTTTGTAGCCAGAGAGTCAGTGCGGTTTTTACAGAAATATGGCAAGCAAGAACAACCGTTCTTGTTGATCTGCTCGTTCTTAAAACCCCATGACCCGTTCATGCCAGCGGCACGCTTCGCCAGTATGTACCGGCCCGAAGATATGAAGCTGCCGGATACATGGGGCAAAGTCGATCTGAAAAAGGCTCCGAAGGAGATTCGCGAATCTATTGAGAACAACCGGCCGACGCCAGAGCTTAGAAGCGAGGAAGAGGCGCGCAAGCGGATCGCTTTTTACTACGCGAATATTGCGCAGATGGACGATTGCGCAGGTACGGTGTTGCGGGCCCTGCGAACCCTGGGTTTGGAAAAGGACACGTTGGTGATGTATACGTCCGATCACGGCGAGATGCTGGGTGAGCATGGGCTATGGCAGAAGTTTGAGTTCTATGAAGGCTCGTGCGGGGTTCCTTTGTTGATCCGGACGCCGGGGAGCCTTGCGGGTGGCGTTTCGAAAACACCGGTTAGCCAGGTTTCGGTCTTACCGACGCTCGGCGAGCTATGCAACCTAGCGATAACCGGACCCCAGGATGGAGAGAGTTTCGCCGCGATGGCCCGCCGACCACTCGTGAACCATCAGACACGCCCTGTGTTTGCTGAATACAACCTTGGTAATCCGGCTGCCAAATATATGATCCGCGATGGAGATTTCAAGTTGACTTACTGGACGCATGATAGCCCCGAGTTATATAACTTGCGAAGCGATCCCCAGGAAATGACAAACTTAGCGGCAAACAGCGAACATCGGAAGACAATTGAAACCCTGCAACAGAAACTGTTTGCGTGGCATCGCCCGCAGGAAACATAGGAATCCTCTCATGAAGACGATTCGGCTCATATCGGCGGTGTTAGTTCTATCCATTACGGGAATGCTCCGCGCACAGGATACAGCGAGCATCGTCGGAACAGTTACCGATGCTTCGGGGCGGCGGTGGCTGACGCGCGCGTCACGCTCATCAACGCAGCCACTCAGTTCACGCGAACCCTTGCTACGAATTCGGACGGACAATATGTAGCTTCAGCCATACCGCCTGGCGAATATGAGGTCACGGTAGAGAAACAGGGGTTTCAGAAGCTGGCACGTACCGGTATCCGGCTCACAACAGCAAGTAAGCTTAACGTCGATTTGCAGTTAATAGTGGGCAGCCAGACGGAGACGGTTTCAGTTACCGCCACAGCGCCGCTGCTTCAATCGCAGAGCGCAGAGGTATCGTCTCTGGTAGACAGCCGGCAAATGGTGACCCTGCCCCTGGTCAGCAGGGACTTCACGGATCTGGTTTTGCTTACGCCCGGGGCGCATGCAGGATCGGCATCCAATTTGGGCGAGGGCGGCAGCCCGTATGCCATGCGAGGCGGAGCGAATTATAGCGTCAACGGCGCGTTAGCCGCGGGAAATAGCTATTTGGTCGACGGAGTATATAACCGCAACCTGTGGCTAAATACGCTCGTGATGGTTCCCGTAGTCGACGCCATTCAAGAGTATCGGGTAATGACGAGCAACTACACGGCCGAATATGGGGAATCGGCGGGAGCGATTACGGAGGTGGCAACGAAAGCCGGATCGAATGTATTTCACGGCGACGTGTGGGAGTTCCTGCGGAACGACAAGCTGAATGCTAATACGTTTTTCAACAATCGAGGCGGTCTGGCGCGTCCGGGATTCCGGCGCAACGAATTCGGAGCGGCCGCCGGTGGCCCGCTGGTTCGAAACAAAACATTTTTCTTTGGTGACTATCAAGGGATTCGACTGACGCAGCCGCAGACATATACTTCCACAATTCCGTCACTGGCACAGCAACAGATGGTAGAGACGGGAAATTTCTCCGCGCTCGGGACCACGATCTACAATCCGTATTTAACCGTGATTCAAAACGGCGCGAGAGTGCGGGTCCCGTTTGCGAATAACCGAATTCCGGGGAACCTGCTCGATCCGGCCGCAGTGGGAATTTTTCGTCTGTTGCCGGCTCCCACTTCCGCAGGGGCGACCAACAACTATGTTTTTAATCCTGCGCTCACGCAGCGTACCGATCAATTCGATGTACGGTTAGACCAAAATCTGGGAGCAGCGGACCGGCTGTTCTTCCGCTATGGATATGACAACAGCAATCAAGTGGTGCCGGGAGTCATCCCGGCGCCCGCCAATGCCGGGGTTCCCATCGGGCCGTATCTTTCCACCGCCACAAACGGAACGATCACGCCTCTGTTGACGCAGTCGGGGACGCTCGGATACACGAAGACGATCAATCCCACAACCGTGCTGCAAGCTCATTTCGCAGTGGTTCGTTGGAACGCAGACATCACTCCATTGGGAGCAGGATTCAACACGGCAGCCGCGCTGGGTATACCCGGAATCAATATCAGCAATCTATCCGGCGGATTACCGGCCTTTACAATTTCCGGCTACCAGGAGATCGGCGACAACTCTACCTTTCCGGAGAACAGCCACACGACCACCTTCCAGCTGGACAGCGCATTGACCAAAGTGTGGGGCTCTCACACGTTTAAACTCGGGCTGCTTTTCCTGCGCCACCGGTTCAACGGCTTCTCCGCCTTTCCGACACGCGGGACGTTCGATTTCAACGGACAGTTCACGCGGCAAATCGGAAGTGCCAGTTCGCAGAGTGTACTGGCCGACTTCGCTTTAGGCGCGATGGATACCGCAACCCGCAATATTCTCAACGGGACGTTCGGCATGCGTTCGTGGCAGCTTGCCCCGTTTCTACAAGACTCGTGGCGCGTATCAGACCGGCTGACGCTCGACCTGGGATTGCGCTGGGAGATCAATGCCCCGCCCTATGACGTTCACGATCATTGGTCAAATCTGAATGTGGCCACGGGTCAATTGGCCGTGGCTGGATTGAACAGCAACGGGAGAAGGCTGCGCAATTTCGATCTGAATACAGTAGCGCCGCGGATTGGATTGGCTTATGCGCTGACATCAGATCGGAAAACGATCCTCCGGTCGGGTTTCGGTATTTCCTACGTCGATCTTTTGGCAGGCGGAGCACAGCTCTACAAAAACCTGCCGTACTATTTCGCTCAGAACATCACGACCGATATTGCCGGCCCGCCGGTTTCGACGATCAGCCAGGGTCTTCCGATCCCGGTACAACCGGATATCAACAACCAGGCTGCGCTTTCGACGGGCAGCCCGAACGTTTGGGATATGAGTCTTCGGCAGACTGAGATTTTGCAGTGGAGTTTCGGCATCCAAAGGCAAATACGCTCGGACTTGATGCTGGACGCCACCTATGTGGGCACGCGGGGTGAGCGGATTCTAGTGAACAGCCTGAATCTCAATCAGTCCGTTCCCGGCCCCGGAGCGCAGGGACCGCGAAGGCCGTATTTTGCAATCAATCCCAATCTGGTAAATGTGGCATACAGAACGAACTCAGGCGATTCGAAATATGAGTCGCTGCAGCTTCATTTGGAGAAGCGCTTCTCGGCAGGCTTGAATTTCGGAGTCTCCTATACCTACGCGAGCTATCTTTCAGACGTTGGGAATCCAAACGGCGGCGGCAATTCAGATATCCAAAATCATTCCTGCGTAGCTTGTAATTGGGGACCCACGACTGATGCATACCGCCACGTGTTTTCTTTGAACCACGTCTACGAATTGCCTTTTGGGCGCGATCGCGACTATCTCAAGACCGGTCCACTGGCCTACATATTGGGCGGTTGGAATATCAGCGGAATATGGAGTGTGCAGAGCGGAGGACACTTCACGCCGGTACTCGGAACAGCGGTTTCGAATTCCGCAGGCGGCGGCACGCAGCGGCCGAACCGAATGGCAAGTGGAAGCTTGGCATCGGGCCAGAGCATCGATCATTGGTTTGACACGGCTGCCTTCACCGCTCCAAGTCTCTATTCGTTCGGCAACTCGGGCACCGGCATTCTTACCGGACCCGGTTATTTCAACGTCGACCTGAGCTTAGTGCGACGTTTCCGCATTCGTGAGAAATTCGCGCTGGATCTCCGCAGCGAATGGTTCAATGCGTTTAATCACGTGAACTTCAATGCACCGAATGCGACGATCGGCACGGGGCAGGCGGGAGTGATCAGCAGCACGCTGCCCGCGCGCATTATTCAGATGGCGGTGAAAGTCACGTTCTAGCTTATCGGGGCCTCGGACCCATCGGCCTGTTGAAACGGCTAGGGTAGGCTAAGCTTTGGCAAAGGCCAAGTGATTCCGCATTAGTCTACAATTGCTTAGGAAATGAAATAATTGCGACTATCGCAAGATCTAGTGAGCTGGTTTTGGCGAAAACCAAGAGTTGATCAGCTCCAGAAAATAAAGGTAATACATTGCTAGATTAGCAGAATGCTCGTCTCGACACTTTGGCAAATCACATCTGCAGTTTGCTGGACATTGAGAAGTTACCCTACTGAGATTTCTGCTTCTTTTTACTCATTCGGATGTTGTGGTGGCAATGACTCTTCCTTTGGTGCGACGGATGCGGCTGGTCCGCGACCGCAGGCTGCTCCGCGATTCCCCTCTTTTCGATTGCAGCTTTTATTTGGAACGATCCCCAGGCGGGCCTAAGGCCGGAATCGACCCCCTCCGGCACTATTTGAATCTCGGTGGCTTTGAGGGGCGTGACCCCCATCCGCTTTTTGATAGTGATTGGTATCTACAGCAAAATCCGGATGTAGCCAACTCCGGGGCCAATCCTCTAATCCACTACTTACGCCAAGGCTGGAAGGAAGGCCGCGCTCCGCATGCGCTTTTCGACCCCGCCTTCTACCAAGAGGGATATCCGGACATGGCCAAGGCCGGAATCGACCCCCTCCAGCACTATCTGAATCTCGGTGGCTTCGAAGGACGCGACCCTCATCCGCTCTTTGATAGTGATTGGTATCTACAGCAAAATCGGGACCTAGCCGGCTCCGGTATCAATCCTCTAGTCCACTATTTACGCCAAGGCTGGAAGGAAGGCCGCGCTCCGCATGCGCTTTTCGACCCCGCCTTCTACCAAGAGCGATATCCGGACGTCGCCAAGGCCGGAATCGATCCTCTCCAGCACTATCTGAATCTCGGTGGCTTTGAGGGGCGTGACCCTCATCCGCTTTTCGATAGTGATTGGTATCTCCAGCAAAATCGGGACCTAGCCGGCTCCGGAATCAATCCTCTAGTCCACTATTTACGCCAAGGCTGGAAGGAGGGCCGCGCTCCGCATGCGCTTTTCGACCCCGCCTTCTACCAAGAGCGATATCCGGACGTCGCCAAGGCCGGAATCGATCCTCTCCAGCACTATCTGAATCTCGGTGGCTTTGAGGGGCGTGACCCTCATCCGCTTTTCGATAGTGATTGGTATCTCCAGCAAAATCGGGACGTAGCCGACTCCGGAATCAATCCTCTAGTCCACTATTTACGCCAAGGCTGGAAGGAGGGCCGCGCTCCGCATGCGCTTTTCGACCCCGCCTTCTACCAAGAGCGATATCCGGACGTCGCCAAGGCCGGAATCGATTCCCTCCAGCACTATCTGAATCTCGGTGGCTTTGAGGGGCGCGACCCTCATCCGCTTTTCGATAGTGATTGGTATCTACAGCAGAATCCGGATGTAGCCAACTCCGGTATCAATCCTCTAATCCACTATTTACGCCAAGGCTGGAAGGAAGGCCGCGCTCCGCATGCGCTTTTCGACCCCGCCTTCTACCAAGAGCGATATCCGGACATGGCCAAGGCCGGAATCGATCCCCTCCAGCACTATCTGAATCTCGGTGGCTTTGAGGGGCGCGACCCTCATCCGCTTTTCGATAGTGATTGGTATCTACAGCAGAATCGGGACGTAGCCAACTCCGGTATCAATCCTCTAATCCACTATTTACGCCAAGGCTGGAAGGAAGGCCGCGCTCCGCATGCGCTTTTCGACCCCGCCTTCTACCAAGAGCGATATCCGGACATGGCCAAGGCCGGAATTGATCCCCTCCAGCACTATCTGAATCTCGGTGGCTTTGAGGGGCGCGACCCTCATCCGCTTTTCGATAGTGATTGGTATCTACAGCAGAATCCGGATGTAGCCAACTCCGGTATCAATCCTCTAATCCACTATTTACGCCAAGGCTGGAAGGAAGGCTGCAATCCACACCCGCTTTTCGATGGTGACTGGTATCTCCGGCAGAGTGCCAGTTCGGTAGCAGTGTCGGGTGTTAATCCTTTGGTTCACTACGTCCGCGAAGGCTGGAAGGAGGGCACTGATCCCCATCCACTTTTCGACAGTGCGTTCTACAAAAAACAAAACCCCGACATGGCACGGGTCAACCCGCTCCTGCATTACCTGGCAAGAAACGCTTTCGAAGGGGGCGATCCTCACCCGCTTTTCGATGGCGCTTTTTACCTGGAGCAGACCCCCGATGTTGCGGCAAAACGGATCAACCCTCTAGTGCACTATGTCACCACTGGCATCCTAGCGGGCCGAGATCCCAATCGCTTTTTCGATACTTCGTTTTACCTTATGCAGTATCCGGATGTGGCAACCTCTGGAATTAATCCGTTAGTTCACTATGCCAGGTCTGGAGCCTCCGAGGGGAGATTACCTAATAGATGGTTCGGCAAGCAATATCCCCATACCTTGCCAACAGTCTGCGGACAAGAAGAATGGGATGAATACGGGCGGAACAGGCTCAACGCGTTATTGAGCAGCACAAAGGAGTTGATTTTTCAATTTCCCGAGTCGCCTGAATTATCGATAATTCTCGCCCTCCATAGCAAGGCTCATCTCTCATTGCTCTGTCTTGAGTCATTACTGGCGAACGCTGATTGCAATTACGAGCTCATTATTATCGACAACAACTCTACAGAGGGTGCGGGCGCCCTGCTCGATCGATGTAAGGGCGCGAGAATCATACGGAACTTAGAGCAGGTAGGCTTCGCTGAAGCGTGTATGACGGGTGCCGTGCAATCCCATAGCGAATACCTGTTGTTCCTGAATGACGATGTCTTGCTAGAGTCAGGTGCACTGACCTCGGCTCTGCAAAATTTCAAGGACGATACGGTCGGGGCTATCGGAGGGAAAATCCTGCTGGCCAATGGCGCTCTTAAAGAGGCGGGATCGATCGTTTGGTCCGACGGCTCGGTCGACGGCTATGGGCGGTTGGACCAACCCGATTTGCCGCAATACGAATTTAGGAGATCCACGGATTGTTGCTCCGTTGCGTTCCTGTTTACTTCTCGAAAACTCTTTAACCAATTAGGTGGATTCGATCCGATCTATACACCGGCATGCTATAAAGACACCGATTACTGCATGAAGGTGTGGGAAGCGGGTTTGCGCGTTATCTACAACCCTCAGTCGGTGATCCGGCACTACGAGTCGGCATCGTCAGGCGGAAACCAGTTAGCCGATTCGCGAAAGGCAGCAAATCAGGATAAATTCGTCACCCGATGGCAAAGAAGTCTTTTGCTGCATTGTCCTCCGTCTGTCGAGAACTTGGTGCGAGCGCGAATCGCAAGTCAATCCAGGGGCCTTAGAATCCTCTACTTGGATGACCTGGTGCCTCACAAATCGCTGGGTGCGGGTTTTCCTCGCAGCAACGACATTTTGCATCACCTTGTCAAGCAAGGACATCATGTCACGTTTGCCACTATGCGCCGCCCACTGGAGTCGCTTTCTACTGAGTACGGGGACATAGCCAGGGAGATCGAACTTATCGATGGGACGCGATCCAGCGAAAGGCTATTTCGGGAATACGTGCCGATGGTTAACTTGATCTGGGTAAGCCGCCCCCACAATCTTGCATCTTTTTTGGAGATGGTGATGGAATTTGGTGGATTTTCCGCGAAGCTCATATTTGATGCAGAAGCGATCTATAGCGATCGGGACCGGCTGCAGGCCAACCTGCGAAATGCGTCAGTTCCTTTAAGGATCTTGAATACACGGTTAAAGCGAGAGCTCGCTCTGGCGCAAGCCGCCGACACAGTTATTGTGGTGTCGCCCAGAGATCAAGCCGTAATGGAGCGGGAGGGCGTCTCGAATATTCATGTGCTCGGCTTCTGCTTGACCCCAAATCCGACTCCGGCGCCTTTCTGCGACCGCCATAGTTTCCTATTCGTAGGCGCCGTGCACGGGTCCGAAAACCCCAACGCCGACTCGATCCGATACTTTTGTAGTGAGATATGGCCCGAAGTGCGTCGGCGGACCGGCGCGGAGCTGATCATTGCGGGCTTTGGGACGGACCGTTACCTGACAGACATCGAATGTGAAGGGCTCAGGATTGTCGGTCCTGTTGAGGATCTTACTTCGGTTTACAATCAAGCGCGCGTATTCGTCGCTCCAACACGATATGCAGCAGGTATCCCATTTAAGGTCCACGAAGCCGCGGCGAGCGGTGTTCCTTCAGTTGTGTCGCAACTGATTGGGGAACAGCTTGGCTGGGAGGATGGTAAAGACGTATTGGTAGGAAGGGATGAGGCGGCGCTCTCCAACCTGTGTTGTGAACTTTATGCCAATGAAGCCCTCTGGCACGAACTCCGGGCGAACGTACTCTCGCGCGTTCGTGCGGAATTGCACCCAGTTGCTTACGCGGAAAAAATATCCTCGATACTTGCCGGGACCAAAAATTGACTCTCGGCTGCCGCTTTCAAGACTTGCGTGCGAAAACTATATGGCGAGAAAAGTGATACTCAGCCTGCGACAGCTGCGGTTTCCGCCCGCTCAAGTTGAGCGATATCGAACGCTACCATTTCACTTATTAATTGCCGAAAACTATAAGTGGGACGCCAACCCAAGATATCGCGGGCGCGGGTAGCATCTCCCACTAAAAGATCGATTTCGGCGGGTCTGTAGAACTGCGGATCCTCGCGCACGAATTCCCGGTAATCGAGACCGGCCTCGCGAAATGCCAGCTCACAGAATTCGCGCACCGAGTGCGTCTCGCCTGTGGCGACGATGTAATCACCTGGCTCAGGCTGCTGCAGCATCAGGTGCATAGCACGCACGTAATCGAAGGCGTGACCCCAATCACGCCGTGCCTCCAGATTTCCGAGGCGCAGTTCCGTGGCCAATCCCTTTTTGATGCGCGCGACGTTGTGAGTGATTTTCCGTGTCACAAACTCGAAGCCGCGACGAGGACTCTCATGGTTGAACAACATTCCGTTTGCGCAGTACATCTGATAGGCTTCGCGGTAATTTATGGTGAGATAATAGCCGGCCACCTTGCTGATGCCATAGGGACTGCGCGGATGAAAGGGCGTAGTCTCACGTTGGGGCGTCTCCCGAACCTTGCCAAACATTTCGCTCGATCCAGCGAAGTAAAACCTGCATTCGGGTTGGAGTTGGTACAGCGCCGCCAGCAGGTAGTGGGTGCCACTGCTGTTTGTGTTCATCGTGGAAAAGCCATCCTCGAAGCTCTCCGCGACAAAACTTTGGGCGGCCAGGTGATAACATTCATCGATCTGGCAGCGGCTTAGGATGTGGAACAGGCTCGGATAGCTCTCGAGACTGCCTGCGTGCAACACAATCTCATTCCGGAGATGAAAAATGCGTGCAAGCCGTTGATCCGGTTTCTCGAGCGCCACTCGGCGTACCAGGCCGTGGACTTCGTAACCTTTCTCAAGAAGATATTCGGCCAGATAGCTTCCGTCCTGGCCGGTGATTCCGGTGATGAGCGCTTTCTTCATTCCGATCGATCAGTGTAGCAAAAAGACCGCATTACGGCTTTTGTCCAATAACCGCATAATCCTGCGGCCCATACAGGTAATCATTCAACCGGGCAGCCACGCCCTTACCATCATCCGGAACGCGGACCGTCGCAGGATAAGGATGCAGATCCCGCACCTGCACATGGCAAAACCCCCGGGCTTCAACAAAAAAACGGAGCATCGGACTCGGCAGGGGTTTCAGATGAGTGGGATCGAGATGGAAAGTGTACGTCCCCACCAAAATGTTCTCGGGATTGGGTGTCTCCAGAATAAGAATCCCACCAGGCTTCAGCACACGCAAAACTTCGTCAACCAACGCCAGCACGGTGTCGAATGGCATGTGTTCCACCATATGAAACGAGGTTACCGCCCCCATGCAAGCGTCCGGCAGAGAGCCCAGATAGGAGAGTGCATCATCTTGGGCCACCTCCAGACCTGCTGCCTTGCACAGTTCGATCATCGTTTCATTGCTGTCCAGTCCACGGGCCTGTAAATTATGCTCGCCCAACAATTCCAGCCACTCGCCTCGCCCGCATCCCAGGTCCAGAACCGGCATGCCCGAGCAACCGATGCCGTGCTCCTTCAACAAAGGTAAATAAATGCTTTGTCTGGCTTTGATATCTTCCCGGGTTCCACGGAACGCGTCTTCAAACGCCACGTAAAGGGAGGCGTACCGATTATGGGTATGGTGGTTGACCATATCTATCAACTGCTCGCTGGTGAACGGATTGGGAAGGCGTTTTCGCGCTTCATCAATAAAGCCAGCGAGACGGCGGTCCTGGATGCTCAGAGTCGCCCTGATCTGATGCGAGAACAGCCCCAATTCCGACAGACGAGCTGCCATCTGTTCTTTCAGCGCAGTTTCGTCTTCAACGCGGCGAGCAAGCTCGCCAACCTTTTCTAGGGAGCTTGCGTTCTCGCGCCGCACCTCGGCTAGGCACGCGGCCATCTGTTCTTTCAGCGCAGTCTCTTCTTCAACGCGTCGAGCAAGCTCGCTTGCGTTCTCGCGCCGCACCTCGGCGAGGCAAGCTTCAGCACCGCTCACGGCATTTTTTACTTCACCCAATTCCCCGTGGAAAGATACGCTTTGGGTTTCCAGTTGCTGTAAGCGGTTCTCGCTCTCTCGGACGTACAGCCTGCATTCGAACACCATGTGATGGGTCTCCCGCATCTGTTGACCCAAACGTCCGATGCTCTGCGATAATCCGTCAACCGTTTGATGGATCTGCCGCAAGCTCTGCGACAGTCCGTCAACCGCTTGGTGAATTTGCTGGGACAGTGCATCAATCACCTTAATTTCTTCATGGTTACGCCGGGCTGTGAGAGTCACCAGGTCCTGAATCTGATGGCTCTGCCACCATAAAAGTCGACTCAAGCGGCGCTTAAGTAAAGAGCCAATCTTGGTACGGAGCGTGGGGGACTCAGGCGGAGGTTCACCGATTTCGATTCGCGAGTTAAGGGCGTCGATCTCGTCGCCAATCGACCGGAGGTTAGCCACGTGTCCCGCATTAATGTCTATTGGAGGAGCATTACGGGACATGAACACTGCTCGGATGATACATAGATTTATGCTGATTCGATCCCATGCGTAATCTTACCCGGCTGTGCCGTCATGTAATCATCTTCATGAATATCAACGGCATATTCGATCATAGTTCAGGAGTCCTAGCGTTCTTATCGCTTGCTGCGCGGACTAGGACAGAACTGGAGCGCTATAGGCCTTTGACGGGCAGAACATGATGAAGATCGACGAGATTAACTCGTCCGGCTCGGCTACTCAACCAGGACATTTGGTCCGGTTGTAATGGTCTCATTCAAGCGGGACATTGATGGTCCTTTACGATCGCTTCGGCATATCGGCCTGCCGGCGTCTGCTTGGTCACGACGTGGTGGTAGACGGCGATTGTTATTAGTTGCCTCGACTACCAAAAACAGTGTCATCACGCTAAATTGGGTGATGGAAATCACAGACCAATCCTCCCGCCCATGGCGAGCCTGGCACATCAATGGATTGTTCGTTCATTGAAAATCGGTGAAGACGCACTTACAGGTCTTCCTGCCCGCATCATCGATGGGAATTGGATCGTGTGAAGTTCGACCCCGTGCACATGATCCTGGTAATCAAGCCGGGATCATCCGGCGAGCTGGTCGAGGAAGGCTAGTTCTTGATGAGTTGTGCTTGTTGTGCGCTGGTAGATGCCATATGAGTATTTACCTAAACTGCGTAGATTCCAAGAGACGGAAAAGACTGTAGACCGACACAAGCGCGAAGCGCCCGCCCTACTGTGGGATTGATTCAATTGGCCCGATCGCTGCCGGATGCCCAGACGGACGGATCAGAAAGTAGCGTGGCGGTTCATAGTGATTCGCCGCAGTGTAGGGTTTTCGAAAATGCTTGCCGAGAAGGTCGTTGCGAACAAAGAAAGCATTCACGCCGGCAAAACAGCAGCCGACAAGCGAGTAGCCCTTTCGGCGCGCCAAACGTTCCAAGGCGGTGAGGCTCGCGCCGTAGTAGTTGGTCCCATTCCATTTGAAAGCTTCCTGGTACTGGATCGTGACAGACATCGGCGGATGCCAGGTTGCGTTGTACTCCATCACAACCAAGCGCGGCCGTAGGCTTTCGATTGCTTCCCAAATCCAATAGTCGTTACCATCCACGTCGATACTGAGAACGCCGGGCTCATCCAGATCGGATGCGTGAGTCCGCAGCAAATTATCGACGTTCTGCTGCGTTACGAACGCCTGCTCGACTCTGAGCTGATTCGCTTTCACCCGGTCGGTGAAAGCCACGCGAATCGTCTCGATGGAGGAGCTGTTCGCTTCTATCCATAGCCCGCGCCATCCGCTGAGCAGCAAAGCAACTGTGTTGTTCTCGGTGCCATCTCCCACCCCGATTTCAATGAATGTGCGCGTGTCTTCACCGATCCGACGAAAGATTTCGCAAAGGATGCCGTCCTCGTCACTCTGCGAGTACGCCTTCCAACCGAATCGAAGTAAACGTTTTTGATCCGCATAGCGGGGCAGTCGCAAGCTCTGTTCCCAATATGCCTGGCAGTCTCCTGGTGACATTCATTAAAGTATGCGCCTCAGATGCGATATGTGCCAGATCCAGTGAAATCGACTGACACGCCGCGTGATTCAGGCTCATTCGGGAGACAGAGCTTCTATCGCAGCGGTCGATCAGCGCTATTTTCTTCCTGGCGGTGTCTACTCGCACGACGGTTTCTGTCGCCTAGAGGAGCTGCTATTTGTGTATTTCGTATACACAAAGTGACTCGTTTCTCCATCTTATCGGCAGCCTGAGTATCTTGTCGGTAATGAAGAATCGGGGGAGATCCTGCGGCTTGGCACTCCTGGAACGCACTTCCAGCCGGCTGATCGCCCAAATAGATTCCAGCCGCGGAGTGAAAGAAAGCGAGAGTCGCCCGTTTACGGGAGTGGCTGTACACTCGAAGGGTAATTCGACGAGGTTGGCCTTCGTAGCCGGCACGCTAAGCCGGCATCCACCGAGTTCCAGATCGAAGTCGATCTTCCGGGCTGCGCAACCGTTCTGCTCCCCGGGAATCAGACCGCTAACCGAGTAAGATCCATCCGGCACCTGGATATCGAACCTAGCGGGTTTCCTGCCAAAAACATATTCGCCGGGACGCCCATCCGTTGCCAAATTATGAGCTTTGCAGGCGCTCACTTCACCGACGGCTGTATCGGCGAAGCCGTAGCCCTGCTGCTTGTTAAAGAAGGAAGTTCCAACCCAAGGTGCGCGTATTCCCACTAAACGCTCACCGGCCGAAAGACTCGTTGTGCCCGAATTCGAACGTCACTGGGACTCGAAAAACATCGGCCGGGATAGTCCGCCATTGGTCGCTGTTGTGGCTGAACCAGAAGGCGAGAGGCGAAATATCCGGGGACCTGTCTGCGTCCACAGCGAGGTCAGGTTCCCGGACGCCCGCCGCCAACATCTGTTTTGAAAGTTCGTTCGTGGAGCGTTGCGTAGCGGCAACGCGCTCTGTGAAGTCAGCGGTGTAGAACCCAAGCATTACAGTTGCAGCAACTCCTAAGCCGAGTACATACGAGGCACGGTAAGGAATCAACAGAACAAGCAGGAAAAGAACCGCCGGGACAAGCACAAGCGTCAGCCGCGCTGAGGTTTCGACTGCCCTTTCGGGCAGCCAGAACATACCCGCGCGGCCTTCGTAGAAAAAACTGAGAAAAGCCAGACCCGCATTGTCTGGAGAGGCCGCAGCGGTCACCGCCAAAAGCGGTGAATACCAAAAGAGGATCGCACATGATATGAGACAGGGAAGGAAAGATGACCGTAGTAGCTGATAAGGGCCTCTATTCTGACCTTCGAGGAGGGCCATATAGGCGATTATGAGCATCCACGGGACGAGGACGTCGAGATATCGTCCGTTCGGGTAGAAGACGGCCGTTGTATTAACTGGCACAACCATGCAGATGAGAGCACAAATTGCAAGTTGACAAATCAGTAGGGCCAGCGTGAAGAAGACAAAGACGCTGCCCCGGAGCGACTCCACAGGAGCCGCCAATACCAAAACCAGAAAATTCCGAGTAAGGCGACCACAATATACGCCACATTTACACCGAATCCTGCAACAATCCGCGAAACATCAAAGTCGGTATACATTTTGTGTGTCCAAGTACTGTGGCCGATGCTGCCCGAGCGCGGATCGAGAAAGTTCCGTAACAACCATGGAACCGTGATGACCGCGAAGGTTGTTGAGAACCAAGTGCATCTCCCAAGAATAGAAGCGACATCGCGATGTCGTATCCGTTCATAAAAAAGTGAGGCAAGAATTGCAAAAAAGAATGCCGCGCCGAGCTGCTTTGTAAGAAAAAGCAGCGCGGTGGCGCAGCCGCACAGACAAATCCGGCTTCGTGACGGCGCCTCCGTCATACGCAGGAACAACAGAACGACAACTGCTGCCAGCGGAAAAAAGATTGCCTCTGCCCGCACCATTGGAACGTAGGCACTGGCTGGACCGAGGCCCGCTCCGATGCCAATGAAGAGGGCTGGAAATTTCGATACAAATCGGCGTGCCACAAAGTAGATCGGAAAAGTCGTCAGCGACCAGAAAATACAGTTCAACGCTCGAATTGCTTCGTAGGCGTGAATTGCCGAGCCAAGGGCAAAGACGGGTGAAATGACCAGAGGATAGAGGGGATTATAGTCAGTAGCGCTGTAGTAGATGTGATCCCGGAACATCCGGAGAGCTAAATCGAAGAATCGAATCTCGTCAACGAAAATGAATGGTCCCTGAATCGACTGGTCACGCCACCAGAGGACGATCGCCATAGAGGATCGTTAGAAGCCCCTTCTCGGAGAGCCGCTGCCTGGGAGCTTCTCGGAGAGCCACATCGAGGGGCTGAACTTCGAGAACTATCCCCAATTCCGGCTTATTGTGCGACATAAACGCATAAGATAGCAAAAAAAGACCGCTGTGGAAGAATCTGGGGCTGCAATAACTGTAGAATCGCGGAGCATTGCTGAGTAATTGTCTAATATTGCTAGGGAGTCGATGTCATTCGTTCCCCTGTAAACTGATTGTGGGAGACACAGAAGGCTTTGGCAAAGAAAGAAATGACCGATGCCCATTTATCGCTACAACTTTTTCCGGGATATACGGACGCAGATACAGCGATTTTTGCAGAATTTGTGAATCCGGAGGCTAAGCCCCAACAGGGATTCATTGTCGACTTCCTGGGATCCCGAATACGAACGACATCGGTGTGGAAGGGCGGTCGGATATTCGATGGCCAGCTACTCGGAATTCCTGTTCCGGCGGACTTCTTTCATGCCGAAGCCATCGAATGGATCGGGCTGCTTAAGGCTGTCCGTAGTGCGGTCGATCAATATGTGGCTATGGAAGTGGGCGCAGGCTTTGGCCCATGGGCTGTTGCTGGGGGCCTAGCCGCCCGGCGCATGGGTATCGAAAACATTCGCTTGTGTGCTATTGAAGGCGACCCTCAGCATTTTCAATCCTTGCGCCAGCACTTTGCCGATAATGGCTTCGACCCCGATCAACATGCGCTGTTTGAGGCCGCAGTTGGGGTAGCAGCTGGCGTAGCGCAATGGCCAATAGTAGAACATCCCACCGAGGAATGGGGATGCCGTCCGATTCAGGACACCGGGGATTACACCGGGCGGCAATTCCAGAACACAAAAAAGGTCGATATTGTTCCATTTATTGATCTAGTGGCGAGGGAGCCGCGCTGGGATCTCATTCATGTCGATGTGCAAGGCGATGAAGTGGACATTTGCCGTTCGTGCATCGATGATCTCAACGCTAGAGTCCGCCGGATTATCGTTGGTACACATTCTCGCAAGATAGACGGCGATTTTCTCGAGTTGATGTGTCGTGCCGGATGGCTGCTCGAGCATGAAAAGCCAGCGAAATTCGCCTTTGTGCCGAATTCCACGACACTGGAGGCCATGACGACAGTCGATGGAACGCAAGTTTGGCGAAATCCGCGCTTGACATCCTCAGGAGACAACCTGACGTCGTTCTCGCAAGAGATCACATCTCCCATTTGTGAATTTGAAGTCAAAGCCGGAGGTACCTATACTCTCGACATCAACACAAAAAATACTGGGACACAGTCTTGGCTTGTGGGCCGACACGCGGCACTGGTCAACGCAAGTTACCGCTGGTTCGACATCCATGGCAATGTCTTGTCGATCGAAGGTAATCGAGCGCTGCTGAATCGTTCTGTTCGACCTGGCGAAAGCGATCTATTGAAATTGAAAATTGTGGCGCCGCCCGCCCCAGGTTCATATAGCTTATGGATATCAATGGTCCAAGAAGGCGTTGCTTGGTTTTATAGCCGAGGCGCCAAGCCTCTGGTTGTGCCGGTGACGGTAAAGTAATCATTCGCGACGGGCGACAGAGGGGGTCGTATGCCCGCGCGATGATTTAGGCGTTCTCTACAACATGATATCATTCTTATTGCATGCCCAGCGGCAACTTATCGATTGCTTGAGCCCAAGTAGTTGGTGTCCCAATAGCAGCGATGAGATGAAATCGAGCATGTCCTCCTCTCCCGCATCAACCCTATGGAGCTGCGATCAACGAGAGTTCTAGTAACTGGTGCTGACGGTTTTATTGGGTCGCACCTAGTGGAACTGCTGGTGGAAGCTGGCGCGGAGGTGACCGCCCTTTCACAGTACAACTCATTTAACGATTGGGGATGGTTGGAACAACTGCCTTGCTTGTCGGCCGTCCAGGTAGTGTCAGGTGACATTCGGGACCCGTACTTCTGCCATGAACTGATGAAGAATGCACAGGTGGTTTTCCATCTGGCTGCTCTGATTCCAATTCCTTATTCCTATCGGGCGCCCTCCAGCTATGTGGAAACGAATGTCAATGGGACGCTTAACGTTTGTCAGGCAGCGCTTGCTCATTCTATTCACAAACTAGTTCATGTCTCAACAAGCGAAGTCTACGGGACCGCGCAATATGTTCCCATTGATGAGTCCCATCCGCTAAACCCTCAATCTCCGTACAGCGCGACGAAAGTAGGGGCGGATGCTATAGCACGAAGCTTTTATTGTTCATTTGGTTTACCGGTCGTGATAGCCAGGCCATTCAATACATATGGACCGCGTCAGTCGGGCCGCGCGGTAATACCGACTATAATTTCCCAAATCGCCGCCGGCCAAAAGCGGATCAGGCTTGGCGATATCCACACCACGCGCGACTTCACGTTCGTTAAGGATACTTGCCAGGGCTTTATTGCAATTGCGAGTTCCAATGACGTAGCCGGCGAAGTATTGCATATTGGCTCAAATTTCGAGATCACCGTCGATTCATTGTTCCGCCTGATAGCCGAGCTTATGAACAGCGATGCGCAAATCGAACTCGACCCTGTCCGCCAACGTCCAGCGAAAAGCGAAGTTGAGCGATTGTGGTGCAATAACGAGAAATTACGCAGCGCTACCGACTTCACACCGGAGACGACTCTACGTGAGGGATTGGAAAAAACGATAGCCTGGTTCCGTAATCCTGTCAATCTGCGTCGTTACAAGACACATCTATACAATGTCTGAGTCTTCCACACCCAAACGAGCGGTGATTCTCGCCGGTGGACGCGGCACGCGGCTCAAGCCTTACACTGTGGTTCTTCCTAAGCCACTCATGCCGGTCGGCGACTATCCTATTCTGGAAATCATTATTCGACAACTGAGACGCTACGGATTTTCCCATGTCACCTTAGCTGTAAATCATCAAGCGAACCTTATTAAAGCATTTTTTGGGGATGGCAATGCGTGGGACCTGAAGGTGGATTACTCGCTCGAATCAACGGCTCTTAGCACGGTCGCCCCCCTAGGGCTAATACCGGATCTACCTGACCATTTCATTCTCATGAACGGTGACGTGCTTACAGATCTGGACTTGAATAGTTTCTTCAGCGAGCATGTGGCGGCAAATCGGCTCTTTACTATCGCGGCAGCACAGCGCGAGGAGAGGGCCGAGTATGGAGTCTTACACACAAACGAGGCCAATATTCTCACTGGCTTCGAAGAAAAGCCCATCAATAGATACTTAGTAAGCATGGGTGTATATGTGGTAAGCAAACGAATTCTCTCCCTGATCCCTCAGGCTCAGAAATATGGCTTTGACGATCTCATGACCGATCTGCTTGCGCGAGGTGAGCGCGTTCATGTGCGGCCATATCGTGGCTATTGGCTGGATATTGGCAGACCGGATGACTATGCTCGGGCAATAGAGGATTTCGAGAATCGGAGACAGGCCTTTCTGTCGTGAACGGCGTGATTGTTGTAACCGGTGCTTCCGGTTTTGTCGGCAAGCATCTCATCGCTTCGCTACAAGATCGCGAACTCGACGTGCGACCCTACTCTCTTCGGAACGGCTTGCCTCATTCCATTCCAGGCGGCGTTGCTCACGTGTTTCATCTTGCGGCGCGAACCTACGTTCCTGAGAGCTGGTCGGACCCGCTTTCCTTCTACAAGACGAACGTACTGGGAACGATAGAGGCTCTTGATTTCTGCCGACGTATGGACGCCCCCATTACAGTCGTAAGTTCTTATATCTACGGAAAGCCCACATCCCTGCCCATTTCAGAAGACAATCCGATCCAAGCATTTAATCCATACAGCCACAGCAAAATTCTTGCGGAGCAAGCCGCCCGGTATTACGCTGAGACATTCGGTGTGCAGGTAACGCTCGTCAGACCATTCAACTTGTATGGCCCTTTCCAGAATTCCAAGTTTCTCATTCCCACGCTGTTGAGGCAGGCCTTGGACCCGGCGTCGTCTACCATCTCAGTGGCAGACTCGCGGCCGCGGCGCGACTTTTTATTCGTCCAAGACTTTATAGACCTTCTGATTCGGACTGCAGAAATGAATGTGGGGACATTCCGCATATTCAATGCGGGTTCGGGCGTGTCAGTATCGATCGCCGATCTCTGTGACATTATGAATACTCTAACGGGCTGCTGTAAACAACTTGTATCTCGTGGTGAGTCGCGGCCGGATGAAGTCTTTGACGTCGTCGCTGATATTTCCAGGGCGGGGCAGGAACTAGCTTGGAGGCCAAATACTTCTTTGGAGAATGGACTCGCGTTGACTATAGCTGCGCTCAGACAAGAAGGGGACGAAGATATCAGAGAAAAGCGGTCCAACTAGGGGCGCAGATCAAGTGTCAACTAAAAAGATCGATATCGTCCTTCCCGTTTATAACGAAGAAGCCGGCATTGAGATGTTCAATGCCGAGCTACTTCGTGTCGTGTCTTCGTTGACGGGTCCCTACATCTTTCGAGTAATTTATGTGCTCGATCGATCTTCAGATGCGACGTTCCCGATTTTAAAACGACTCTCCGAGCAACACAGCAACATTACAATTATTCATCTCGCTCGTCGATTCGGACATCAAATGTCGCTGGTGGCGGGAATTGACCACTGTACGGGCGACGCCGTAATTATGATGGATTGCGATCTGCAACATCCTCCGGCGTTGATTCCCGAGCTTCTAGCTCGTTACGAAGAGGGCTACGATATAGTCCACACAATAAGAACGTATTCGGGAAAGGTGCCGTGGAGGAAGCGCTTCCTATCGCGGACATTTTATCGGCTACAGAATGCAATGTCTCCCGTCGAGCTTCGCGACGGCGCGGCGGATTTCCGATTGATTTCAAACAAGGTAGTTAGAGTGTTTCAAAAGGACATTCGCGAGCACGGGCAATTCCTTCGAGCGCTCTTTCAATGGGTTGGTTTCTCGAATACAGACGTTCATTTTGTCAGCCCGCCTCGAGCAGCCGGGTCTACGAAGTACAACATGAAGAGATTGCTCAGCTTTTTCGTTCTCGGCATGTTGTCGTTTTCCAAAGTCCCCCTGCGCACCGCGTCAGTTCTGGGGTTTATTATTTCAGGTGTCGGTCTGCTTTATTTGGTCTACATTGTGGTGTTGTTCTTTTTTTCGGGAAACTTCCCCCCCGGCTATACGTCGCTGATTGCTGTAGTTCTTATAGTTGGAGGGCTTCAGTTGAGCGTCCTGGGTGTCATCGGCGAGTATATTGGCACAATTTTCGAAGAGGTGAAGCGACGGCCACTCTACGTCATCGATGAAGTTTTGAATGGAGACTGAATCCGAAGCACGTTTAGTACGATAACTTTTTGAGTACTTCAGTTCCTCTCAAGACGGACACCAAGAATCTGTCAGCTACAGCGATGCAAACTCTCGTGGCGCGTCGAGTGATGGTATTACCCTGTATCGTATCTGCCATTATCTGTACGCTTGTGCTTTGTTTCGTCCTTCGTTTGGACCGCCTCGATCTTCATGTGCCTTTCATGTACTGGGGAGACGCTCTTTACTTCGATTCGTGGGTGAAAGGGTTGTTGCAGGGAAATTGGCCGTGGCACAACGCTCACCTGGGGATGCCGTTCGGGGCCGATTGGCGTGATTTTCCAATCAACCTGAATATTGAAGCTGTAATCGTCCGGATCCTCGGCATATTTACGTCCAGCCCGGGATTAGTTTTGAACTTGCTTTGGCTGCTCGGGACTGTTGCGTCCGCCGGATTTGCGACATATTGTTTACAGAGACTCGGAGTTCAGAGGTGGGTAGCGAGTTCTCTCGGCGTTGTCTATGGCCTCCAACCCTTCACGTTTCATCGTGGCGTGAGCCATCTAAATCTCCTGTTCTATTTGGTTCCACTACTGGCGACGGGTGCGATCGAGATAGCTGCCGGCCGCGTACCAGGCAACCAGAACCCTAGTTCACACACAGCTTCTTCATCGCGCGCGGCGCGACTGATTGCGACGTTCCGGGGAATCCCAGGATATATCTATCTGGCCTGCCTGGCGCAAGGATTGTCTTATATTTACAACTCATTTTTTAGCATCGTTCTCTTCTTGGTCGCCGCTCTTTTAGCACGAGCAGTGTATCGTCATAGGTCCGCGCTGATTGCCAGCTCTGCCGCGATCATCGTTATAGGCGTTGCTGTTCTGATCAGTCTGGCGCCTACGGTGGCTTATTGGGCCGAGCATGGGAGAAATTCTGTTATGGCTTACAAGGCCCCAGTAGAAGCTGAAGTCTATGGCTTGAAATTGAGGCATCTGCTCACACCTATTGCCGAGAATCCGTTTCCTCCTATTCGGTATATTCAGAAAAAACTCGATAATGCGGGATTCACCGGAGAGAACGAGAACGCTACGAGCAGACTTGGAACAATTGGCAGTGTCGGTCTCCTGTTCCTCTTGGCCTCGACGCTTGTATCCTGTTTGCGTAGACCCTTCAGCGACGATCCGTCCGCCAATGTTCTGGGGGCCTGTTCGGCTCTAACATTAGCGTGCTTGTTGCTTGCTACTGTAGGCGGGTTCGGAGCGCTTTTCAATGTGTTCGTTGCGCCGGACATCAGATGTTACAACAGGATTGTCGTTTTTATCGATTTTTTTGCGATCGCCGCAGTAGGTTTGCTACTGACACGAGCAGTCGCTTGGTGCCTCCGCAGGAACTGGCCCAAACCGCTACTCGCAGGCGTTCTCGGACTATTGGTCCTGTTTGGAGCGTTGGATCAGGCCGTTACTGCAGCATATAGGGATAATGCGCCACGTGAAAGCCAGTTTCAACTAGACGCGGCTTTTGTAAGATCCGTTGAATCTATGCTTCCCCGCAACGCCTCGGTCTTCCAGTTGCCGTTCACCGAGTTCCCCGCGGATGCGCCCCCTGGTCATATGCTGACCTACGATCAAAGCAGACCCTACCTGCATTCAGATACACTGCGATGGAGTTGGGGCGGGATAAGCGGACGGGAAGAAGGAGAATGGGTCCGGCAGACGTCTAGTTTGCCGGTCAGGGACATGTTGAAGCGTGTTTCAACTGGTGGATTCTCGGGAATCTGGATTGATAGATTCGGCTATAAGCCCGAGACGTCACCGGAGCGGGAGATTGCAGAGGTACTGGGCAGCCAGCCTCTGCAACGATCAGACAGCCGTATTGCATTTTACGACCTTAGTGCGTATACCAGACAATTGAGGACCTCGGATACTCCTCGCAATATTCGTTTAGCTGAAGAATATGTGACTCATCCTATCGAGGTTACTTTTCCGGCAGGTTTTTATGGCCAGGAGCGCACTGATAAACGAATGTGGCGCTGGTGTTCACGGCACGGTGTACTACTACTTCGCAATACTATTCCTGAGTCTCGAACAGTCAAACTGGCAATGACGCTCCAAACCGCCAACGCTAAGCAAGAGATCATCACGATTTCGGCCGCAGGTCAATCTGAAAGGGTCGGAGTTACTATCGGTGGAGCGCCCTATGTCCGTAAGATTCGGGTGCCCCCTGGAGGAACTGTGAGTGTCTCGTTTGATTGTGAATGCAAACCGCTCAGCGCACCTGGTGACACACGGGATCTGTATTTCGCTCTAATAAATCCGAGAGTCGTGGAATGAACGGCGCCTCAGAGCTATGACAGGCGCGCCTGAGTTTCACTTAGGAAAATTCGATAGATCTTTACCTTGACCTTCAGGACATTGCGAAATGCTGGTATCTAGCGTGGTGCCGCTGTCAAGGATGACGACGAGGTGACTTGACCATAAGCATTCCAACCGGTCGGGGCTGAATACCACCACATGCCACGTAAAGCGCGCCATCCGAACCTATTGTGGCGCTAAACCCGGGTAGGTTACTGGAGGCAAATCCGATACCGCCGACAAGCGTGAATCCGCTTCCCGGAATATATCTCCCAGCAGTTATGCCGTAATTGGGAAACTCACTTAGGGTGGCGACACGGAGCATAACTACGTAGATGGAACGATGGAACCATCCGGCGCGACCCTCACGGCCGGGAGGAAGTATTGGTAACCGGAAGGGGGCTGAGCTATCAGAATCCAACCGCTGAATCCTCCCGCGGTATAGCTGTTCAGCCACAGGCTTCCGCTGCTCCCCGCGACGATCCATGCCTTTCCATCCGCGGCTAGCGCAATATCGGCGCTACCGAACGACCCACCGGCGGGTATCCATCCCAACCAGGATTGCGTGCGGACCCAAATACATTGAGCCAAACTCCACCGAACGATCGACATCCGTAATGTACACGTCTCCCTGAGCATTCTGGGCTGAGGCGACGGACGTCACGGAGAACACTATGCCAGCCGTATTACCTGTGTCTGCAAGTACTCCTCCCGCATTCGTGAGGTCCGGGGACCCGAACGAGAAGCTGCGTGTAGCCCCGGAGGCATCAAGAAACACCGCGGTCGGTACGGTCTGCGCCGCTAAAATTTTCGCTCCAAGACAAAGAGCTAGAATCCAGACCGGTACGCGGGGGCGAAGCGCCAGCTGTAGAAGCATTTTTGCGTTTAGCATGCGAGGAGCCGTGGTTGTCAAGGACAGCAATTACGAGAGCAGGCGGAAACTTATTTAGTTAGAGATACGATCGATCTTACCTCGATGTCCAGGACATACCTAGTGTGGCGCCGCTGTCAAGGGTGAGTTGGAGGAATACGTACTCACCTGACCGTAAGGATTCCACCCTGTCGCGGTCGAATACCACCATAGAGTTGAATCCCTGCTTTGGCCCGCAATAGACAAGTTATTTTGAACCACCGCCGGTGCGAAAGATGCTAAAACCCCGTTCGCGTAGGTCCAGGTCCCCCACCCATTACCGGTTCCCTCAACGAAGGAGTTGATCCAGACGCCACCGTTGGGGTCTAGCCCGACGGCAAAGACTCGGCCGCTCCCAGCGGCGAGTTTTGGCCCAGAATCTGTGCCACCGGCGGAGTTGAAAATTCCCGGGACAGTGTACCAATCTCCCCATCCCGCATCGCTAAAACGGGACATCCAAACTGCTCCCGACGTATCCATGGCCGCAACATACGCAGACCCGTCCGAACCAGCCGCAGCGGAAGAAACATCGCTTCTTCGAAACGAGGCAACCGCCCGGGGCGCAACAGACCAGCCAGTGAAGCCACTACCAGGGACATAGGCCCCAGCAGTGATCGTTTCGGTGTCATCTTCACGCGACTGGCCTGTACCGACCACGTACACCTTTCCATCGTTTGTCAACACAAGCAAAGGCGAACCGAAGTTGTGCAAAAAGAAGCCAGTTCCGAGCGGGGTCCATTCGTCAAAGCCCCGCGCCGGCCGGTACGCTGTGAGCCAATATTGCTGCTTTTGGCCCTGGCTTGCGCCCAGTGCAGCAATCCAAGCCGTCCCATCCGAGGCTATAGCGATAGCTGGCCTGCTAAGACCGCTAACGAACTTCGGGCCGCCAGGGGAGACCCATCCCGTCCAGGTTTCGGAAGCCTTGAATACGTTTAACCAAAGGCTGCCCTCAGAGGCTATCCCCGCGACGTAGGTATCTCCGTACATGTTTTGCGCGGCTGAGGCGGCGGTAACCGCGCCGCCCGCAGGCACGACCGCTTGCGACCCAAAGCGGAATGCCCAAACATTGCCGCTCCTATCCGTGACGGCCGCCACCGGCGCAGACTGGGCGGCCAAATGAGGGACTAGGCCAGCGACGCTTAGGAATAGGGAGAAAAACAGAGCTCGTATAGGCTTACCTGGGTGAGGCGGTTAGAAAACTGGTTGCTATGCCACGGTTGCCGTAATAGATCCAGCCCGCACCTCCGGCCTCATACCACCACAAGTCGTCGTGGATATCGAAGCCCGCCACATAAAGCCTGTCACCCACGGTGGCTGAGGAAATGGTTTCCAGCGAGCCATTCGCGTAGGTCCATGTTTGCCAGCCGTTACCGCTGCCCAAAAGGAACTCGTTTGTCACGACGTTGTGCAGCGGGTCGAGAGCTACTGCATAAATCTTCCCTGCTCCCGTAGCTAGCCGGGGCAAATCGCTCACCTGCCCAGGGGCCGTATATTCAGGACCCCACGTTGTCCCAGAAATTCGAGACATTGTTACCTGCCGCGAACCTGCCTCCAGATGGGTAATGCAGACGTAAAGCGCCCCATCAGAGCCTATAGCGGCGGCAGGTCCTCGCGGAAGAATCGGACTAGTAATGCTGATGCCGCCCTGAATAAACGTGAACCCGCCGCCGGGAATGTATTTGCCTGCCTTTATACCGGCGATGAAGAACTCGAGTTCATAGTCACTGAACCGCATAACGAGGTAAACGGAACTGTCTGGAGTAACTCTAATGACCGGATTCGAGTACCTGGTACCAAGGCCGGCCTGAAAGGAATGCTGCGCTATTAAAATCCAGCCACTGAATCCGCCACCGGCTGTATAGCTGTTCAACCATACGTCTGCGGTCGAGGATCCGGCAACAATCCATGCGGTCCCATCCGGGCCTAGGGCGATGTCAACACTGGAAGGTGTGAACAACGCGCTGCCTGCCGGTATCCATCCTAGCCACAATTGTGAGGCTGACTCGAGCACATTGATCCAAACCCCGCCGAACGGATCGATTCCCGCAACGTACACGTCTCGTTGAGGATTCTGGGCGGAGGCGACGGACGTCGCTGTGCCAGACCCATCACCTACGTCCGCCAGCACTCCGCCGGCGTTGGTGAGTTCGGGGAAACCGAACGAAAAACTCCGCGTAGCCCCGGAGGCATCAAGAAAAACGGCGGTCGGTACAGTCTGTGCCGCTAAAATTTTCGCTCCAAAACAAAGAGCGAGAATCCACACCGGCACGCGAGGGCGAACCGCCAGCAATAGAAGCATTTTTGCGTTTGCTTTAGTATTGCACGCGAGAAGCCGCGGTCGTTCAACAGTAGTAAGGGGGATGGCGGCGGACAGGCGGACTTCCAATGTCACTCACGCTCTCGCTCACCGATTGGTACGTTAAGCTGGTTTCCTTATGGCAGCATACACGGTTGACGCTAGGGTGAGATCCGGACATTGCCTCGTATGCGGAGGAAGTATGGCTCCAGCAACCATAACTGGGCTATTATGCTGCTCGGTATGCGCTTTTCAAACCGCCAATCTGAATCTCAGCACGGAAGAACTCTCATCGTTGTATAGCGAAAAGTACTTCAACGGCGACGAGTACGCGAACTATCTCGCAGATCGACGCGTGATTGAGAAGTCGTTTCAAGGCCGTCTCAAGACGCTCCTTAAGTACACTCTCGAGCCTCAAGACAAGAACCTGTTCGAAGTGGGATGTGCATATGGACTGTTTCTAAATCTTGCTCGAAGCTACTTCCGGCACGTGTCAGGGATTGACATTTCGAGTGCCGCCGTTAGCTTCGCCAAATCGGATCTTCATCTCGACGTCCAGTGCGGTGACCTGCTCTCATTCAATCTGCCGGAGCACATTGATGTTGCGTGTCTCTGGGACACGATTGAGCACCTTAGTCAGCCGCATCTGTATATAGAGAAACTTGCATCCGTGATGCCGAAGGGTGGCATTATCGCCATCACCACAGGCGATATCGGGAGCATGGTCGCCCGCTGGAGAGGAAAAAAGTGGCGTCAAATTCATCCGCCGACTCACCTCCAGTATTTCTCAAAAAAGACCCTTTCGATGCTCCTGGAACGCTGCGGATTCGTCGTGCACTATGCCGGCTATGATGGCATGTATCGCAGCGTGGAATCCATGTCATATATAGTATTTTCCCTTAAGCGTCGACAAGCGAAAATTCACGATACACTGAAACGCTTGAGAATACTGAATTTCGATTTGTATTTGAATCTGAGAGACATCATGTTTCTAATCGCTGAAAAGAGGACGTAAGCGTTACCTCTCCTGTCCACGAGCAATGAGAGTGATGCCTCGCCTCGATTTCGTATTTCCAGGATAGCGGTCAAGGGCTTGCCTCCCCACACCAGTGGAGAACTTCCTGAGTAAACGAGCGCCACGTAGGCAGATTCAAATGCGTGGTTTCGACCGTCTTCTGATTGGCGTGGGCATCGTCCACGAACGCGAGGATCGCGCGCCTGAGATTGACGACGCTCGGCTCGACGTAGTGGATGCCCGCCGATCCCAGGCGTGTCAAGCTGGGAATGGTCGTCGATGCAATGACAGGAGTCCCAATCCAGAGACTCTCGACCGGTGGAAGTCCGTAACCTTCAGCGGCGCTCACGTAGATGGTCGCCCGGGACTGTTCGACATAACTCCGAATTGTGCCATCATCCGGCGCCGGGTAAAAATGAAATCCCGAGTTCTTGTCCGATGCAAGTGTGTGCACTCTCTGAGCGAATTGGGGATCGACCCATCCCATTCTGCCGATAAAGGAGAGGCTCAACCCCTCGATCTGCCGAAGAAGTGGTTCAAACGCATCCAGTATCAATTCATGATTTTTTCGTGGCTCAACGGTTCCGAGAACGCTAAATGCCAGCGGACGGTTTAGCCGGAGCTGCGCCGGTCTTGGACCAAGAGAATCGCTGCCAAGCGGCAAAACTATTCCGCCGCGAGCGTGCGTTCGCTTTAGGCGGCCATATAAAGCGTCGCGCGAGTATTCGGAAATAAATCCGCAGTAACTGGCCCGCCTGACGATTTGATAGTAACCGGCCATCATCAGAGGTATATCTGGAAGAAAGTATTCCGGGTGAGTAAACGGAAGCAGATCATAGACAATAAACCGGCAGCGCTGTAATTGCTGGTCGGACATCCCGCGGAAAAATGCGGCTCGTTCCTCGGCAAAGATTTCCGGAACGAGAGTAGTGTCGCCTGACGAGACTTCAATGACGGAGCCGTTCTCAACCGCGCCCAGCCTTTGGATTTCCGCAATCCCGGATTCGTCGGTATCCCCAAAGTACCTTCCGATCGCGCCGATCAGCGCCGGTGGAAGCGCAACATAGCGACCTGCGTGAAGGCGGACTGGAATTGCTCTATTTGGTGGTAGATACTTGCATATCTCGCCACCGATTCGCTCAATGCCGGTCTTTCTGAGACTTGTCAGGAACTCAGTTACATCGATATAGAAACTCATGCGATTTCATAGGAGACTCATGCGATTTCGAGAATCTCGACCAGCCGTTTGCCGTAATATTCGAAGTTGTGCGTCTCAAGGTAAGCCGCGCGAGCAGGTTCATGACGGGTGTGACCGGCTTTGGCTTCCCAAATGAGCGCCAATTGTTCCGCCACATGCAACGGAGAAAACCGATCGGACACGATTGAAACGTACTCCGGAGCATCACACGATTTAGCAAGATCGCTGGTCGCGACGCACGGAAGCCCCGCGCTAATACAGTCCGTGAGGGCAGCTGACAATTGGCCAAATCCGTAGGTCCGAAGCTGGATGGCGGCATCCGATGCAATTAGAAAATCGCGATATGTCGCATCGTCTACAAACCACTCGGCACAATGAACATACTGCGCGATGCCGTATGAAGTAGATAAGCGTTCTATCTCCGCTTTCTGAGGTCCAGCGCCGCCCATAAAATACAGTTCAGCTGGGACATTCCAGCTTCGGAGCAACTCAATCGCGAGAACGCACGTGTCCCTGGCCTTAACCGGGTCTACGATTCCGAAACTGGATACAACGAAAACTTCGGGCGGTATACCGTGCCGCTCACGTGCAGCCTGCTTAGCAGACATTGTCAGCTCTTCATCGTTAAAGAATGTGGTTGGGCAGCATGTCGTCACCTGAGCATCAGTTCCGTAACGTTTCTTGAGCAGAGCCTGCTGCGTCACCGTGTGTACGATCAATGGAGACGCGCGTTCTATGATCGGCTCTAGAAATAGGGATGGCAGATCGCGATCCTGCAGCCAGGAGTTAACTTCTGCCATCGAAACGGAGCGTCCGAGAAGCCTGGCAGCGAAGTTTAGAAATTTCTCCTGCCCCAAACGGCGAAAGTAAAATTGGGTGAGCCGGGAATCATGCAGAATACAGGGGCCGCCGTAACGTTCAAAGACGTCGAAAATTCGGGTATGGAAGTGCGAGTTTCCAAGCACTGAGACCACGGCATTGTAACGTCCACCGAGTAAAGGCGCTATGCTAACGCCGCCGGCGTCCCGGAATTTGCCCTCAAAGGTCAACGGACGGTCCGCGTCTGTGTAAAGATCGGAGCAAAACAAATTATCACCCGCGCGCATCGTCATCGCTGTGTAGCGAGCAACGCCGGATTGATCGGGAGGATACGGGCTTAGGAAAGCCAAACGAGGTTTCTGACGTCTCGCGATAGCCATGGCGCTGCGACGCTTCTCAATAGAAATGTCGATTGCGGTCCAAAACCGCTTGCCTACGACATCTTCATGAAACTTCGCACCGAGGTGCGCCTGCGCTGCTATGAGAGAACGGCGTAGAGAAGGATCATTTAGCAGCGCCTCAAGCCTTTCAGAGAGCGCAACCGAATCGTCGGATGGAAAGAGCGCCTCGGTTTGCTCGATCAATTCCAAATGTGCCGCGCAGGTGGAGGCGATGACCGGACATCCACACACGGATGCTTCCACGGCCGGCAAAGAAAAGCCTTCTATATGAGAGGGAACGATGGTCGCGATCGCTCCGGCAAACAGTGTGACAAGTTCTTCATCGGAAAGGCTGGGGCAAAACTCCAGAAAACCCCGCTTCTCGCTGTGGCCGGCCAATCGCAAAAGATTGTGCTTATAAGCGTCGTCATAATGTCCTACGACCTTGAGCGCGATGCGCCGCGAGTAGACCAGGTTCAAGTTCCGAATAGCTTTGACCGCGACCTCCGGGTTCTTGCGGCTATCGCCAGCCACCACGATCAGGAAGTAAGGCTCCTTTGTCTCGTAAGGGGAACCTACCGTTGCAATCCGATTCTGAAGTTCATACAAGGAACGCCGCACGGACGCGCCGGTGACATGGATCCGGTCTCGCGAAACGCCCAGTAATTCGGAGAGCCGCCAGGCAGTATATTCCGAAATCGGCAAGAACAAGTCGAACTTTCTGAGCCGCGCCATTTTGGCGAGATAGTCAATCCGGCTGGCGACTGTCGGCAAGTACCCAGGCCATTCGAGGGGGATAAAGTCATAAACAACGGCTGCGCGAAAAAACGCCGGATGACTCTGGAAACGGAGACTAAACCGGCCATCGTGCGTCATTGGCGTCCCGTCGATAAATACCGCCGGAGCGTTATTGCAGCAGGGGCTTACTGAACAACTAATTTCGTCAACCAACAAGGCCACTTCATGAGGCAGCTTCGGCGATAGCGGATTGGTGAGACCAACTGTCTTCCAGTTCCAAAAGGAGCTTCGCTCCCGCGTTCTTAGCAAAGCCGCTACGTGATGACCTATGCCCCGGACCCGATAACCAGGATCTTGAAGACATCGTAGATCAACGTAGATTACTGGCTGCATGTACTCGATTTAAATCAGTTGCACTCAAAATTGGAGTATCTTGCGGTGTGCTGACTTTCCATTCCGGGCTCTGTGTTTGCGGTTCCGGTTGACGAAATAGGGCAAGAAGCAATTGCTCTATTGCATCCCATTGCGCCGCATTGCTCGCCTCCAGGCTCCGCAACCGCTGATCGAGGGACGCCCAGCGTTGCTCGTCCACAGCATCTTCAGTTCGGAACCGGCGCTCGATATTTCCGAGCTGAATACCGACCTCGGCAAAAAAGAACGCCTTCACCTTGGCGAGAAACCACCAGAGGGGTCGCTCGAACAATTTGCGGTAAACGGGGCGGACGATGAAGACCACTACCCTTCTGCTAGACCTCATTGCTTCTGTCACCCCGTTCGGAATGGAACTTTACTTTCGATCTAATATTGTAGTCAAGTGCCTCGGCGGGAACTCCCGCGCCGCCATTTGTGACCAGCACAGTGACACCCAGGGCTTTTTGTGCCGTTTCTTCGCGATCAAAAGTGAAACGGCCGGCACGAACCCAGGGGGGATGCTGGTAGGTCTCTCCCGATTTCTTTTGTACGATTCGCACCGGCATGTACCGACTTTTAGTTTACGAGCCGTATCCTTAGAGCTAAGTATTTGATTCTAAATAAGTGGCTCCCCGACATGGATTCGAACCACGATTAACGGCTCCAAAGGCCGCTGTCCTACCGTTAGACGATCGGGGAACACGGACGGCGAAGGGCTCCGCCGAATTTCAGTCTAGCAAGCGCTCACCACTCGGAATAAGAAGACCCGTCAAGCGCTGTCTTGTCGGATCCGCTGCGCACATCGAACAAGCCTGGGGAGCTGTTCGAGCCGCCAACCGGGGTATCTTCCATGATCGGCTTCCAGGTCTGATCCGAATTGGTCATGGGATCCTGCGGCACTTGCCGCAGATAGCCTTCCGAGACCAGGTTCTCGAGAGAATCGGGGGCTTTCTGCTTGTCGACGGTATACTCGTCAATCATCGTCCGGATGGTGAACAGATTATTGCGCAGCACGCTTTCCTTGGCGCGCGTGATGGACTTCTGGTAGATGGGCACGGCGATGGAAAGCAAAACCGCGATGATCGCCATAACGACCATCAACTCGATCAGCGTGAAGCCACGCTGCCACTTACCATTCCGAATACGATTTACCATTGCCGTCTCTGTCCATGGTTTTCGTGTACACGTCGAAAACATTCTGGCCACCCCAGGAATCCGAAGTGGGCTCGTCCTGCATGCTGCGCTTCCCCCACTCGGTATCGCCCGTCATTGGATCTTTCGGAATGCGCCGCAGGAATTTGAGCTTTCCAGTTTGTCCATTGCCGCTGATCGTGTTGGATAATTTGACGCCTTCCACCAAAATCTCAAGCGTAGGCGGATAACAGTAACTCTCCGGATCACCTGCCTGAATTTTGCCCTGGTCGCAGACGTCTTTGTATTTATTAATGGCCTCGCGCATCTCGCGGAGGTCGGCACGCAACTCCTTTTCGCGCTCCCGGCGTACCTGAAAGCGCGCGAGGGGAACGGCCATGCTCGTCAAAATGAGCAAAATAGTGAAGGCGACAATCAGTTCCACCAGGCTAAACCCCGCCTGACTTCCGCTGCGGGGCGAGCGCTTTCGCCGACCCTCTTGTACCACTACCTTCATCTTACGGATTCGCGCCGTTGGACGGCCGCGGATTTTGCGCGGCAGGCTGAGGCTGCACCTGGGCGCCGAGCGGCGCGGGCGGAGGCACGGCTTGCGGAGGCACAGCTTGCGGAGGCCGGACTCCTGGGGCCGGCTGAGGGGCTGGGGCCGAAGCGAGGGGAGTTTCCGGGCGCCTGCTGACGCGAATGAGACGCTCCGTTCCGGCGAGTACGCCTTCATTGGAGGGGTCGATAGTCGACGGCGCGCGGACGATGCGAGGGATCAACGCGACGATGATGTCGTCTTTTTCCCGATCCTTGCTATGCGTGCCAAATACATAGCCGAGCACCGGCATATTCGAGATGCCCGGCACTCCCGCTGTCGCCTGCGTATCACTATCGGAGGTCAGGCCGCCAAGCAAACTCGCCTCTCCGTCCTTCATGCGAATTTCGGCTTCGTTGATCTTCTGCCCAATCACGGGCTGGTCCACACCGGCGATGCTCTCGGTTCGCACCACGTTCGAGATCTCAACTTTAATCTTCATGCTGATCTCGTCCGTGCCGATCACATGCGGCTGTAAATCGATATTCACACCGACGTCAACCTGCTGGAACTGAGTTGTCGCATAAGGAATGGAACCCGGTGTGGCGACGGCGGAATTCAACGATCCCGACACATAGGGAATCCGCTGACCGATCTTCAGGCTCGCTTTTCCGTTGTCGGTGACTCGCACCTGGGGGCGCTGCAAAATTCTAGAAGAGGAGTCGCTTAACAACGCCTGAGCAATCGCTCCCGGCAGAGTAATGGCCCAATCATTGGTCGATAGGTGACCGAGCTGAGAGAGCGGAATAGATCCCACCGAAGGCGTGGTGGTTGGTGTGGTCGGTGTCGTTGGAGTGGTCGGTGTGGTGGGGGTAGTCGGCGTACTTGGGTTGGCCGGCGTGGCTTTGTTGCCGGGCGAAAACGTAACCGGTACGCTCAAGCCGGTGCCCGCCTGGCTCACTAATGCTGCACCCAGATTGGTGATCTTTGATTTCGAGACTTCGAGCACCACAACATCGACGACAACTTCCGGCTTCGGCCGGTCGAGATCGTGAATCAGCTTCTCACAGATCGAGATGGTATCCGGCGTGCCACGGACCACAATGGCGTTCTGGCTGGCCACCTGGAAAATTCCAACGGTTAGCTTGGCGCCTGCGCGCAGGCCATTGAATATCTCGTTAAATTCGGCAGGCGTGCTGGCGTTTTGAATATAAAACACCCGCACTACCTCGTCCTGATACTCCTGGCGCTTCTGTTCGTTTTCCTGGGTTACGAAAATAGCGTTGCGACTAATGGCCTTCCAAAACGTATGGGTGACGAGCGCGACGTAGTTGAGCGCTTCTTCCAATGTCACGTGATTCAGGTCGAGATTGAAGTTCCGGGTGCCGCCGGTCGCCGAATCGATACCCGCGGGATCGAACAGAACGTTGATGCCGGCGAGCTTTCCGACGCTTTCGTAGAGCACCCGCGCCGGCTGGTTATTGAGCCGCAAGCCGTCCAGCTGGCTAGTGATCGGGCGCAACTCGGGCGGCCCCTGAAGCGAACCGATACGTGTCTCAATCTCCCGCCGCGCGCGCTCCGCCGCCGTCAAAATCGGAGTACCCAGGGGAACTCTGGCCTGCTCCTTTAACATGCTTTCGGCTTCGGCAATCTCCTGCAAAGCGATCTGAGAAGAAGGATCGGTAAGCAGAGCCTTCTGAAACTGCACCATCGCCTCGTTCAATTTCTGCTGCTGAAGCAATTTCTTGCCCTGGGCAACGTGCTGCTCGGCGGCCCGGCCACGCGTCCGCTGGTCGGCCAACATGTAAGCCGGCTCGCGCGAATCCTCTTCCAGCGCTTGATCGTAGTAATGGAGGGCGGTATCGAAATCCTTTTGGGCTTCGGCTTTCTCCCCTTCTTTCAGGAACTTGTCGCCCTTTTTGGTGCGCGCCCCGAGTGGCATAACAAGCAACGCCGCGCCGCAAACGAGCATCGCAGCATACCCCAGTCCGCCCAAAGCTTTAACCTTATATTGCATCCCCGCCCTTAAGCCACCGCCAAGCACACAAAGAGAGTGTCGGACCGACCCTGAATTCCTCTCGGTTCAAAGAGTTGACGTGTCCCCAGGCGGTTCCGTTTAATGATTGCGCGAAACTGGGAAGACAAAACCTTGGCCCAGCAAAGCGACATTAAGATTCTAAGCGATAACCGCTCGGCGGGTCACAATTACCAGCTCTCGGACCGGTACGAAGCCGGACTGGTGTTGACCGGAACGGAGGTAAAAGCCGCCAAGACCGGCAAAATCCAGCTCAAGGAGAGCTACGCCGAGATCACGGAGGGCGAAGCGTTCCTGGTAAACGCCCACATCAGCGAGTATTCGCATGGCAACCTGATGAACCACATGCCGGTGCGCAGGCGCAAACTGCTGCTACACCGGGGTGAGATCGAGAAACTGCGGGTCGAAACCCGCGAACGGGGACTGACGATAGTTCCGACCAAGCTGTATCTTAAAGGCGGACGGATCAAGGTGGAGATCGCCGTGGGCAAAGGCAAGAAGTTCCATGATAAGCGGGAAGCAATAAAGGCCAGGGAGATGCAGGCCGAGGCCAAGGCTGCTGTGGGGAGAAGTAAGAAGTCCGAAGTTTAGGAGTTAGGAGCTAGAAGGCAGAAGTCAGAATTTCAAATCATGCAACTTCGTATTGATACGTCTGCAATTGACAAAATAAGCGCCGATGCGCTTGCCGTAATCTGCTTTGAGGCCCCGGAAAAGGGAGAGGCAGAGGGGGATCCGGAGATTGCCCTACAGGATGGCTGGCTTGCCGAGATGCGGGCCGCGAAAGAATTTTCCGGCAAACTGTACGAAACCGCGATCTTGCATCGGCCCCAGGGTGTGGCCGCCAAACGCCTGGTAGTCATCGGCGGCGGTAAACGTGACAAATTTTCGACTGTGGAAGCACGACGGTTGGGCGGCGTGCTGGTGCGAACGCTTAAAGCCAAGGGAGCGCGTACTATTACGCTGCTGCTGGAGAACCCGGACGAATATGTGAGCGCGGTAGCGGAGGGCGCGGTGCTGGGCGGCTGGGAGGCAAGCAAATACAAGTCGGACCCCAAAAAAGACGAGCAGCAGATCGACGCCTTTACAATAGCTACGCCAGGCAAGAATACGACCGCATTGCGCGGCGCATTAGAGCGCGGGCGCGTCATCGCCGAATCGCAGAATCTGACGCGCGATCTGGTCAATGAACCGGCCAACAAGCTCACCCCGGCAGTGCTGGCTGACGCCGCTTCGCGGATGGCGGCCGAAGCCGGTCTCGAGTGCGAAGTGTTGGATGAAAAGGCGATGGCATCGCTCGGCATGGGCGCGCTGCTGGGCGTAGCGCAGGGCAGTAGCAATCCGCCGTTTTTGATCGTTCTCAAATACCGTCCTAACGCGACGCAGGGCACGGATCATCTGGCGCTGGTTGGCAAAGGAGTCACGTTTGACACCGGAGGCATTTCCATAAAGCCGAGTGACGGCATGGAAAAAATGAAGTACGATATGGCCGGGGCGGCGGCGGTGATTGGCGCCATGCGCGCACTGGCCGCACTCAAACCGGCGATACCGGTGACCGGGTATGTTCCTACCGTTGAAAATATGCTGAACGGTAATGCGCAGCGTCCTGGCGACATCGTGACCTCGCTTTCCGGCAAGACCGTTGAAGTATTGAACACGGACGCAGAAGGACGTCTAATTTTGGCGGACGCCATTACCTATGCCAATCGCAACGGCGCCACTCACATGGTGGATGCGGCCACATTGACCGGGGCGATCGGAATCGCGCTGGGGCATCACAACATGGGGGCGTTTACCAACAATGAAACCTTTCTGGCGAGATTCCTTGCCGCCGCGCGCGTGGCCGGCGAGAAGACGTGGCAGCTGCCGATGGATGAGGAATACAAAGACTATCTAAAATCCGCATTCGCCGATTTGCCGAACATCGGCGGGCGTTATGGCGGCTCGATTACGGCGGCGTGGTTCCTGCGCGAGTTTGCGGACCCCACGCCCTGGGTTCATCTGGATATTGCATCCACAGCATGGCTCGACGAAGGCAAATCCTGGCTCTCGAAAGGGCCAACCGGCGTGGCGGTGCGATCATTCGTCGAACTCGCACTCGATTGGAATCATTAAAATTCAAAGGACACCCGGTTGGCCGGGAATGAGTCGATGGAGCGGGGTAGGTTTTAATATGCAGCTTCGTGTTTTGGCGTTTGTGCTCGCGGGCGGCAAGGGAACGCGCCTTTCTCCGCTGACGAAGGAGCGGGCGAAACCCGCGGTGCCGTTTGGTGGCCGCTATCGCATCGTCGATTTCGTCCTGAGTAATCTTATTAACTCGGGAGTCTACTCGATTTATGTCTTGATCCAGTTCAAGAGCCAGTCGCTGCTTCAGCATCTGCGGGAAGGCTGGGAAGTTAGCGGGCTGCTCAAAAACAACTTCATCATTCCGGTACCGGCCCAGATGCGCTCGGCCGAAGAAGACTGGTACCGCGGGACCGCGGACGCCATTTTTCAAAACCTGAATCTGATTCAGCAGGCCGATCCCCACGTGGTGGCGATTTTCGGAGCCGATCACATTTACCGCATGAACATCCGTCAGATGATCGAGTATCACGTGGAGAAGCGGGCGGGCGTCACGGTTGCGGCGATTCCCGTGGAAAAGGAAATGGCCATTGAGTTTGGAGTCGTGGAAGCAACGCCTAACGGCAACATAACCGGCTTTCACGAAAAGAAAGCCGATGCGCCGACAATACCGGGCGATCCCACGCGCGTGTATGCCTCGATGGGGAACTACATCTTCTCGACCGACCTCCTGGTTCGCGAGCTTCTAGCCGATCAAAAACGCAAGGACAGCGCACACGACTTCGGCAAGGACATTTTGCCACGGCTGATAGGGCGGGTCGATATGTACGCCTATGATTTTCAGACGAACATCATTCCCGGAGATCCAATCGGAGCACCCCAGTATTGGCGTGATGTGGGGACTCTCGACGCCTACTACGAAGCGAGCATGGACCTGCGGTCCGTCTCGCCCGCGTTAAATCTCTACAATCGGCAATGGCCCCTTCGCACGGCCGGCTATTTCGATGCGCCGGCGAAGTTTGTGTTCGACGAGGATGGGCGGCGGGGTATGGCGATCGATTCGATCATTGCCGGCAGCTCCATCATTTCCGGCGGCAGCGTCAGCCGGTCGGTACTGGGGCGCGGAGTTCGCATTCACACAGGAGCGGATGTAGAAGATTCGGTGATCTTCGACAACTGCGATATCGGGCGGCATGCCAAGGTGCGCCGCGCCATTCTCGACAAGAACGTAAAAATTCCGGAAGGAACAGAGATTGGCATCAACCTGAACAAGGACCGGAAGAAGTATCACGTCACAGAGAGCGGGATTGTCGTTGTAGAAGGCCACCAGTCCACGGTGGATATTGCAACGCTGCAGGTTTGAGAGTGGCCTCTAAAGATCCGGGGCGGGCCGGCACTCTACCCCACCTCTGAAAGCTGCCAACAACAGACCTACTGCTACCACCACCAGGCAGCCGATGACGTTGTACCAGAGGAAGGAAATACTGGTAAACAGTGCGGCGGAGAAAATAGCGGCCTCGCCTGCGATCACTCCCCAGAAAGCGGCGGTTCCCCCAACGTGCTTGCAAAAAAATGCCAGCACAAAGACGCCCAGCAGGCCGCCGTAGAAGAGCGAGCCGACGATGTTGACGCGTTCGATGAGGGCACCAAAACCGCGCGCTCCAAGGGCGGCGAAGGAAACGGCAAAGGCGCCCCAGAAAACGGTCAGAAACCGTGAGGCTACTAAATAGTGGCTGTCGCTGCCATCGCGCACTATATAGCGGCGGTAGATATCGACCACCGAGACGGTGGCGAGCGAGTTGATCTCTCCAGAAGTAGAGCCCATGGAAGCCGAGAAGATCACGCCGATTACCAGACCAACTAAGCCCACCGGCAGATACGATTTCACAAATGAGAGGAAGATGTAGTTGGTGTCATCGAATCGATTGCCGACGATGTGGAGGCCACGCTCGCGGGCACTGTCGAAATCGCTCTGGGCATGGCGAAACGTGGAAAGCGTCGCTGGCGTTTGGTTATCGGCGAATTGGTATGCAGCCTGGCGGCGCTCCTCGAAACTGCGCTGATAATTGGCTTGGGCGGGGGTCCAGGCGGCGGTTTTTTGGGCACGTGCCGCTTCGAGCGGATGGAAAATCATCGGCGACGGCACGAATAGCGAGAGCACGAAGACCATCGCGCCGATGAACAAAATGAACAACTGCATGGGGATCTTCACCGCGGCAGTAAAGATAAGGCTCAGCCTGCTCTGCGCAACGGATTTCCCGGTGAGATAGCGTTGCACCTGACTTTGATCGCAGCCGAAGTAAGCGAGGGCGAGGAACGCGCCGCCGATCAGACCGCTCCAGAGGTTATAGCGATTACTCAAATCGAAGCGGGTATCGACAATGTTCAGGCGGCCAGCCGCCCCGGCGAGATGAAGCGCATCCACCACGGAAATGTTTTGTGGCAGAGCATGCAACACAATCACGAGACTGGCAATGAGCGCGACGAAGATCATACTCATCTGCTGTACATCGGCCCAGGTCAGTGCCTTGATACCGCCGCTCGTGGTGTAGAGGACTACCAGCGCACCGATGATCACGGTGATCCAGCGGTCGTTCCAACCGAGCACGTCGGAAAGAGCAACGGCCGGAGCATACAGGCCAATTCCGGCTGCCAGCCCGCGCTGGATAAGAAAAATGCCGCTGGCGAGGGCGCGGGTTTTCGCATCGAACCGCTGTTCGAGATATTCATAGGCGGTGAAAACCTTGGCGCGATGGAAAATGGGCACGGCCGTAGCGGACAGAATGACCATTGCGATGGGCAGACCGAAATAGAACTGCGCGAAACGCATGCCATCGACGTAGCCTTGGCCCGTGGTCGAGATGAACGTGATGGCGCTGGCTTGAGTGGCAAGGATCGAAAGGCCCATGGCATACCAGGGCATGCTCTTCGAAGCCAAAAGATATTTACTGACCGTGTTGCTGCCGCGCCCGCGATACAAGCCGTAGGAAACCAGCGAGATCAGCCAAGCGAACAGGACCACCCAATCGAGTGTTCTCATCGCTCCTGTTTGATCAGTAACTTAGGAATCTTGTCACCGCGTAGAGAAGCAGAATCAAGATGGCCAGGTAGCCGAGAACCGCGGCATAAACCCGCGGCCAGGAACTCAGGAAGGGCGGCGGTTCATCTTCATGCAGGGCGCGTTCCAAGTCCGCTCCGAAGTATACCGTAAACTGTTAATAGCTCCTATAATTTTGCGGCAGACCTGCCGGGCGGAAACTATGTTCGCGCGTGCATCCCATAACGGTAACACTGAAAACTCATTGGCTAACTCAACCATACGCAAACCAATTAACGTCCTGATTGTGGACGACGAGGAGACCCAACGTGCTCCTTTGGCCGCCATGCTCGACGCCTGGGGCTACAAAGCCGAGGTAGCGGGGGACGGACAAGAGGCTCTCGAGAAGTTGGCGGGGTTTTCGGCCAACGTCATCGTAACGGACTTGATGATGCCGCGCATGGACGGCTTCGAGCTGATGAAGCGTCTGGCGGCGGATGGGAACATGCCGCCGTCAATCGTGCTGACGGCATTTGGAAATATCGAGACAGCGATTCAAACCACTCACGATCTCGGCGCGTATTGGTTTCTTGAAAAGCCTATACAGCCGTCGGCGCTGCGTTTTCTGATCGAACGAGCCGCTTCGCAAAGCCAGATGGCAGAGGAAACCGAGCGGTTGCAGCGGCAGTTGCAATACCAGGGCGTGCTGGTGGACATGGTAGGCACGTCACCGCCGATGCAAGACGTTTTCTCGACCATTCGACAGGTGGCGCCCAGCATGGCGGCGGTCCTGGTGGCGGGCGAAAGCGGCACCGGCAAGGAACTCGTGGCGCGCGCAGTCCATCAATTGAGCACACGGCGCGGCGGACCGTTTGTCGCGATCAATTGCGCGGCGATGCCAGAGACGCTGATGGAAAGTGAGCTGTTCGGACACGAAAAGGGCGCGTTTACTGGAGCGCTCGAACGCCGCGCGGGTTGTTTTGAACTGGCACAGCACGGTACTTTGCTGCTGGATGAACTAGCAGAAATGCCCTCCGGAACGCAGGCTAAGCTGCTGCGCGTGCTGGAGGATTCGCACGTGCGCCGACTGGGGGGCAAAGCTGAGATTTCGGTGGACGTACGGATCGTAGCCTCGACGAATCGAAATCTGGACGAGGCCTTGAAAACTGGCGATTTGCGCGAGGACCTTTATTACCGGCTGAACGTATTCCAAATCGTGCTGCCGCCTTTACGGCAGCGCCTTTCGGATTTACCGCTGCTGTGCGAAGCATTGATCGGCGGCTTGAACCGCAAGCACACCTGCAACGTGACGAACGTGAACGACGAGGTTATGGATGCGTTCCAGAAATATGCCTGGCCAGGCAATGTGCGAGAACTGCGCAACGTGCTGGAGCGTGCAGTGATCATGGCGGGCGAGGGGACGGTCCTGATGTCGCATCTGCCCTACGATTTTGGTGTACCGGCCGGATCGAGACTCCCCGCGCAAGTGTTCGAACCGGATTGCGTGCGGCTGCCGGTGGGCACGACCGTATCCGATGCGGAGAAAGCCCTGGTGCAACTGACGCTACAGCACACTAAGAACAACAAGACGCGGGCGGCTGAGATTTTGGGAATCAGCCTGAAGACCCTGTTCAATAAGTTGAAAGAGTACGGCGCCGCCGAAGCGGCGGACGGCGCAGCTTAGTAGTTTTTCGGTTTCGCTTTCAGCGGTCTGCTCCTTTAATTTGCTGTGGGTCGAGTCGAACGGCCCGAAAGGCGGGAACGAGACTAGCCGCGAGCGCGAGAGAAGCTGGGTGAACGGGCATCGCTGGCCGTTCCGATGCTCGAAGGCGCCGAAGTGGTCGCCCTTCTTAGGTCGCTTTCGTCTCTGCGTCACGCTTTCGGAAGGCGGCTTCTCCGGCATCGGACACCTTGACCCACTTCGGGTCAGGCGAGACCTCGGCGTTGTAGTTGTCGTGCCAGTTCCACCACTTGTACGGCGGGGTCTGGGGATAGCCCTCTGGCGAGTCCTCCCAAGTCTCCTGACGGCCGAGCGGCGTGATGTCGAGATAGCTCCAGGTGGTCCCCATCGCCTCGTCGCCGCGACCGTTGATGAAGTATGTTCGGAACACCCGCTCGCCTTCGCGGAAGAACACGTTGTGGCCGTGCCATTCATCGACGCCGAAGTCCGCGTCGAAGTTGTCGGTGATGGTGTACCAGGGCATCTCCCACTCCATCCGTACTTTCAGGTGTGCGATGTCCGCCTGCGACGCGCGTGAGGCGTAGACGAGGGTGGTGTCGCGCGCGTTCAGATGAGCCAGGTGAGCGACCTGATCGGCGCCCAGGGAGCAGCCGCGGCAGGCGTGCTCAGGCCAGCCGAATACTCCGGGCTCGAAGAAGGCGCGATAGACGATCAACTGACGGCGGCCCGCGAACAAATCGAGCAGGCTTACCTTGCCCTTGGGTCCGTCGAACTCGTACTCTTTGTCCACCGCCAGCCAAGGCATCCGCCGGCGTTCGGCGGCCAGCGCGTCACGGGAGCGGGTCAAGGCCTTCTCCTTCACAACGAGCTGCTGGCGCGCAGCCTCCCACTCCTGCTGCGACACGATCGGGGGTGTTTTCATCGCGAGATGCGTTTTCCCGTGTTCCTTGTCTATCCCTTTATTTATTGCCATCTTATTTCTCCTTCCTCGGATGTTGGCTTTTCATTGCGTTCTAAATATGACCGAGTGCATGGTTGCCATATATAAATACTGATGCAGATATCGAACGGTCAGGGAGTGACAAGTGTGGCGGGATTCCGGACGGCGGTATGACCCGATATCTCGAAAAGCTAAGCCATATCACACGATGCTAAGGCTTAATTGCAAGAGGTGATCAAGTGGCGACCTCCAGATGACCGGCGGGGCTGTACGCCCGGCTCACCGCCAGACTGTCCACGTACTCGCGCATGTAGCTGATTTTGCCTTGGTCTACTTTCCAGACGTGTGCCCAATGGGACCGGGAAACGTTGCCGGTGGCCTTTACGCACGTCGCGAAATGTCCCAAGACAACAACCTTCTCGTCATTCGCAATAAACTCTTCCGGCTCGAACTCAACGACGTCCTGCACTTCGACCATTCGCCGGAAGAATTGTTCAACTTGTTCACGGCCTTGCCAAGTTCCGGCAAATGGTACGTTCGGAATGTCGGGCATGATCCAGAGAACATTTTCTGCAAGTACGTCCAAGAAAGATGGAATATCGCCCGTTTTAACGCTTTGATATGCCTGTTGTATTAATTTGGTGTTCGTTTCTTCGTTCAAGTTTTCTCCTTTCATCGAAAGCAATACAGGCAGCGGGCATGCTGCGCAAGCGTTGAACGCGCTGCTCATGACCAAGGGAACGAGATCTCGAGTTTAAAAGTTCAGGTTCTGAGCCCATCCGGGCTGAACCTTTGTACTCCTGGATGGCGTCCTGCAATGGTATGAGTGAAAAAGCCGGGCGTTTTCAAATAGCAATTCTTCTCTACCCAGGTGTAACCGCACTGGATGCCGTAGGACCATGGGAGGTTTTGTCACGCATGCCCAATACGGACGTACGGTTTGTTGGCAAAGAAGTGGGACCAGTAATGGCAGAGGAGGGTGCCCTTCTACTGAGAGTCTCCCACACGGTATCCGAAACTCAATCACCCGACCTGGTGCTTGTACCAGGAGGCACCACGACACCGGGCCAAATGGTAGATGACGACGTACTTGACTGGCTACGCAAGGCACACGAAGCTACCACTTGGACGGCCTCGGTCTGCACCGGCGCATTGATTTTGGGGGCTGCTGGCATCCTAAAGGGTTTGCCAGCTACGACGCACTGGTACAAGATGGGCGTGCTCAAGATTATGGGCGCCAGACCCAAGCCAGATGAGCGCATTGTGCGATCCGGCAAAATTGTTACTGCGGCCGGCGTATCGGCAGGTATCGACTTGGCGCTTTGGCTAGCGGGCGAAATTTCTGGCCGGGCGCGGGCCGAAGCGATCCAGTTGACCATTGAATACGACCCACACCCGCCATTCGACACCGGCCATATGAGCAAAGCATCCAAAGAGACGCAAGAGCTCGCTAAAGAAATGATGGACGATCGCATGCCTGCCGATCAGCGCCATCTCGTCCCCAAGATCGCCTGGAGGCGCTTGATCGATTTGATTCGTACCGGAAAATAGTCTTCCCTTGGTATTTACGCCACTTCGCAGCTGCCTTGCCCACTTCCCACTGACAGTTTCCTAAGTATCCGCACTGCACCTTCTTTTCCGCGCGGGCCTATTTCGGTGTAAGGACCGACGCAGCTTGGGCAACCGGCTTCGCACGGACAGGCAGCGGCAAGATCCAGCGCGGCCGCCATTAGCTCAGCGCGGCGGCGAAAGAGCGGATCGCTTTGCCCAATGCCTCCCGGATAGTTGTCGTAAAGAACGACGTTGCGAATTTCGTGGGACTCATCGAGCGCGGCCACGGCGAGATCATGTGGGTCGCTTAGCAAGAGAACGGTGCCAACGGTTTTAAGCACGTTGCCGAGACCGTGGACGGCGTCTTCGATATGGGTGGTCGAGAAGCCAATGAAATCTGCAAAAAAGCTCTTGGGTAGATGCAGCCAGAATGCGGTGGTATGCATTTCCTGCTCCGGCAAGGAAAGCAGGCCGGAGCCGATGTTTTCGAGCGTATAGAACTTGATCTTTTTGAATCCAGTAATCTGGCGCTTAACGCGCACCTCGCCGTGCGCCGCATATCCGGCAGTTTCAAATTGGGCCAGCTCACTGACCTGCGTATAGACGATGGCGCTGGTGAAGTAATCGGAATCGACCTGACGCACGAAAGCCTTGCGGCCGTCGAAATCGAGTTTTTCGACCTGGTACTGGCGCGCGTCGTGAAGATAGATCGCTTTCTCATGCAGAGTCGGAAGCGCGGCCGGAAAGTCCACCTCACCGATGATGCGATGGTCGCTGGTGATATCGACCACCAGAAAATTGTCGCTGCTGACGGCGCGCAGACTGACGGAATCGGCCGGGTAGCTGTCGCTTACCCAGTGCCAGCAATCGCCGGAACGGTGCAGCAGGCGTAAATCCTCAGACAAGAAGCAGCAGAGCTTTTCGAGAGGCAGCTTGCCGAAGCGCTCGTCGTCGCGAATGGGCAACTCGAAGGCGGTACATTTCAGATGGCTGAGAAAAATTTCCAGATTGTCTGCGTTGATGTGAGCTTCCTCCGGCGACGAGCCAAAGAAGTAATCCGGGTGTTCGACGATGTATTGGTCGAGCGGCGCGCTCGAAGCGACCAACACCGCGACGGAGGAAGACTGGCGGCGCCCAGCGCGGCCGGCACGCTGCCAGGTAGAAGCGATCGTGCCGGGGTAACCGGCTAGTACAACGGCGTCGAGCGAGCCGATATCGACTCCGAGTTCGAGCGCGCTGGTGGCGACGACGGTGCGAATTTGGCCCGATCGCAAGCCTTGTTCTATATGGCGCCGCTCTTTGGGAAGATAACCGCCGCGATAGCCGCGCACTGCTTCGTGGGAGAAGGGGAGTTGAGCGCACGCTTCCTTGAGGTATGTGGTCAGGACCTCGGTGGCCAAACGGTTATTCGCAAAGACCAGCGTCTGCTGCCCCTGTCGAATAAATTCGAGAGCCAGGCGGCGCGATTCGTGTAAATAGCTGCGGCGAATCCCAAGCTGCGCATTGACGACCGGCGGATTGTAAAAGACGAAATAGTTATCGCCGGAGGGAGCTCCGTTTTCGGCAACGGTTTCAAACGGCTGCTCGATAATGGCCTCGGCAAGCTGCTGTGGATTCGCGATAGTGGCGGAACAGCAGATGAATTGCGGCTTCGAGCCGTAGAATTTGCAGATGCGTTTCAGACGGCGCAGAACATTTGCCAGATGGCTGCCGTAAACGCCGCGGTAGTAGTGAAGCTCGTCGATCACGATATAGCGCAAGTTCTCGAACAGCTTCACCCATTTCGTGTGGTGGGGCAGAATGCCCGTATGCAGCATGTCCGGATTGGTAAGAACGATGTTGGCTCTATCGCGAATCGAACGGCGGGCGTCCTGTGGTGTATCCCCATCGTAGGTGTGACAGGCCAGCGAGTTGCTTAAGGCATCTGTGAGGCGCTGCAGTTCCAGGCGCTGATCTTCGGCAAGCGCCTTGGTTGGAAATAAAAAAATGGCACGCGCGGTTGGGTCGGCGAGAATTGCATTGACAACCGGCAGGTTATAGCAGAGAGTCTTCCCGCTTGCGGTCGGCGTGACGACCACCGCGTTCTTCCCGGCCAGGGCCAGTTCCACGGCCGCGGCCTGATGGGAATAGAGATTTTCGATGCCGCGCGCCGCCAGGGCCGAACAAAGGGCTGGATTGAGATGCGGCGGAAAAGGCACGAACCGGGCAGGCTTGGCAGGCTGATGGCGCACGGCACGAACGGGAGAATCGTGCTGCTGCATTGCCTCTTCGAAACGTGCAACCGGAGAACGAGCCACTGGCTGTAAATCGAGAGCTAGGTTCATTGTTTCGCCTTTTGTTCTTCTACTATACGCCGGCTGAAAATTCAAGAATGCCGGCGAGGCGTTGGACGGTTTCGAAGGTATCGGAATCGGCGGCGGATTTGTCCGGGCGGTAGCGCTTGACGCGCGCAAAACGCAAGGCCAGACCGCTCACGTAGCGCGGGCTGGCCTGAATCTCGTTGAAGGCAATTTCAACGACCAGTTTGGGCTCGACATAAACGGTGTAGCTGTCGCGTGCGACTTCGAGTTTCAGGAGCTCCTGAGTTTGCCAAGCGAGCATTTCATCGGTAAGCCCCTTGAAGGTCTTACCCAGCATGGCGAAGCCGCCCTTGCGGGTATCGCGCGCACCGAGGTGCAGATTGCTTAAGAAGCCGCGGCGCCGGCCATTGCCCCATTCGGCGGCCAGAATGACCAGATCGAGCGTCCGCGCACGCTTCACCTTGAGCCAGCTTTGGCCCCGTGCACCTGCCACGTAACCTGCGGTGCGAGCTTTGGCCATGACTCCCTCGTGTCCGCTGGCGAGCGCTTGATGAAGGAATTCTTCGGCGCGCTCCGCGTCCCCGGTGACCAGATTGGGAATGACGTTCTGCGAAGGAGCTAAGAGAGCCAACTCTGCAAACCGCTTCGCCTGTGCCTCATCGACCAGCGGGCTGCCGTTCAGATAAAGCAGGTCGAACCAGAAGGGGGTCATGGGCAACTCCTCCATGAGGCGGGCGACGTCGAGCTTGCGTCCGAAGCGGCGCATGGAAATCTGAAACGGCTGTGGCCTGCCATCGCTCGAGAGGCTGAGGACTTCGCCATCGAGGATCAGATCCTGGGCGGGAAGGGCACGCACGAGTTGGGCGACCTCGGGGACGGCTGCAGTGACATCGTTCGCGCCTCGCGAGAAGATGGCGACCTGATCGCCCGATTTATGAACCTGGATGCGAGCGCCGTCCAGCTTGTATTCGAGCGAGGCTTCACCCAAATCAATGAGCGCCGCACCGAGGTCTTCGGCGGTTTGCGCGAGCATCGGCTGAACCGGCCGGAAGAGCTGAATATCGAAGGGAGAGAGGCCGCTTTCACCTTCTTCCAGCGCTGCTCGCGCTATGGCCGTGGCACCGCCCGCCATCATGGCTGCGCGCCGGATGCGTTCGATGGAGATACCGGTGGCTTTGGCGACTGCCTCGAGCATGATCCCTTCGAGCGCGCCTTGGCGGAGTTCTCCGGACAGAAGCCTGACTAGGAAATGTCGTTCTTCGCTTGTGGCGCGCCCAAACAGGCCACTCAACAGATCGCGTTTGCGCTGCTCGGAGCCTGCCCCGCGAACGGCGGAGATTTCGTCGACAACGCGATCTACTTCCAGAATCTCAATGGAAGGCACCGCCGCAGCGGTAGCCATTGAGGAATGCAGGATCGCGTAGCCGATCCCAATGCGACCCTGGCGCGGGGCGCCTGAGAGAAATCCCACGGCCGTTTCCACCTCGGCAGGGTCGAGATGTTGCAATAAGTCGGCAAGCAGCGCTGTCTTCTCGAGACGTTTGGTGGTCTCCGACATCCGGCGCGATGTTTCGACTAACCTCGAAAGTAGCATCGGAAGAGCGTCTAATCCTGCGTTTGGAACTGTTTGTCTATCGGAACCTGACGTGCCGCGGCGAGGGCATTGGTTTGGTTCGCCATTCCGACTACTGCCATTAGCTCTCCGAACATTTCTTCCGTCATGCCTTTAGTGCGAGCAGAGGCAGAATGCGAGGCCACGCAGTACGAGCACTGATTGGTCGCACTGACGGCGAGATAGATAAGTTCCTTGGTAAGCGGATCGAGCGCTCCGGGCGCCATGATCAGTTTCAGGCTTTCCCAGGTGCGTAGCAGTGTGGCGGGATGACTGGCGAGCGCTTTCCAGAAGTTATTGATGACGTCAGTTTTCCGGGTCGTCATGATGTCGTCGTAAACGGCACGCACTTCCGGGCTGGCGTCGGCGTATTCCACTAGCGGTGTCATTCAATTCTCTCCGAAAAATCACGAATTACCAATCAAGATGCCTGCCAGGAACACCAGCACGCCGCCGAGGACCACCTGTAGAGCCGCTCGCACAAGAGGCGTTTCCATATAGTGCTGGCGAATCCAGCTAATAGCTCCGAGTTCGAGAGCGACGACAATGATGGCCAGCGTCGTGGCAACGCGGAAATCGGCAATCAGGTAGGGCAACGTGTGACCGATGCCGCCGAGCGTGGTCATAGCGCCGGTGACGGTTCCGCGAATGAGCGGGCTGCCGCGGCCGGTAAGCGAGCCATCATCGGAAAGAGCTTCGGCAAAGGCCATGGAGATTCCGGCACCCACGGAAGCAGCCAGTCCCACCAGGAATGCATCTCGTGTCTGGTGTGTAGCGAATGCGGCGGCGAAGAGCGGCGCCAACGTGGAGACGGATCCATCCATGAGTCCGGCAAGGCCGGGTTGGACATACTGCAAAACAAATGCACGGCGCGCCGCTTCGTCTTCGGCTTTCCTCACCGACGGCGTGAGGTATTCTTTTTCGATGATTTCGGCTGTCGCGGTGTGTTTGGCTTCCGCTTCTGCAAGATCGCCGAGCAATTTTCGCGTCGAAGCATCGGTTGTACGCTCGAGCGCGAGTGTGTAGAAACGGCCGGTTTCCGCTTCCATGGATTCAATGGTGCGGCGCACTACTTTCGGATTGATCTGCCCTGTCAACCATGGCGCCGGCCGTGTGACAAAGCCCTTCACATCCTGGCGGCGGATGAAGGGAATATGGCTGCCAAAGCGCGATTGATAGAGATCGATGAGGCTGGCGCGATGTCCCGACTCTTCGGCTTGCATCTCGTCGAGCAGTTTGGCGGTGGAGGGATGGCTTTCGCGAAGGTTTTCGGCAAATTCTCCGTAAATGCGGCCATCTTCTTCCTCAAGCGTGATCGCCAGAGCCAGAATCTCACGCTCGGACAGATCTTTGAAATTCTTCGCCATGGATACCGCGGAGCGGATGATTTCTCCGTCTCGCTATCTTAGCCGGTTGGCGGAGGGTGAGGTATGGTGACTCGTGTGCACCCGCATTCGTTTTGGGCCGTGCTCGCGGCTCTCATTCTCTTATTGTCACCGATCGACGCAGCCGACTTGAAGATCGATCACGTAACCATCGCAGGCGCGAAGCTAGAAGCCCTGCGAGAGGCCTTTACCGCTGCGACAGGTCTTCCTACCGAATACGGAGGCCGCCATGCAAACCATGCCACCGAAATGGCGCTCACCAGTTTTCCGGATGGGTCCTATCTGGAGCTAATGGGCATTCAAACGCAGGCCGACTCAGCGGCCCTGGCGGCTCATGAATGGCACAAATTTCTAAAGGACAATAGCGGGCCGTGCGCTTTCGCGATTCGTCCGGGCGCCCCAATTCGACTTGCCGGCAAAGGGCCGCAACGCAATGGGCGCACACGGCCGGATGGCACGCGGATCGAATGGGAGATCACGGATATCGGAACTGGCGTACGCGGCACGTTCTTTCCGTTTCTTATTCGCGATCTGACTCCGCGTGAAAATCGGGCCTATCTTAAGGGCAAGCCAACGACGGATCGAATGCGGGGTGTTGCGAAAGTAGTGGTCGGAGTACGCGATCTCGAAGCGGCAATTGCTCTCTACCGCAATACCTTCTCATTGCCTGCCCCAAGGAAAGAGCGCCATGCGAAATTCGGCGCGGATCTGGCCTGGTTTGAGGGCACGCCCATAGTCCTCGCACAGGGATTGCCAGGCGACCCCTGGCTTGCCCAGCGCATTGCGAAATTCGGCGAAGGGCCGTGCGCTTTCGTACTGCAAACGGCCGGCGGACTTGCCGGTCAATCCCCGGCACATTGGTTCGGCGCAGCGATCTTCTGGATTAGTGAGCCTCAGCTAGGGTGGCGTCTGGGACTACAGGTTGGCCCCTGACCGGAAGATTCGGAAGAAACGCAGTCAACAGGCCAATGGCAGGTAGGAATGCGCAGGCCTGATAAACGAAAACGATTCCCATGCGGTCGGCGATGAGACCGAGCACGGCCGCGCCGAGCCCGCCCATGCCGAAAGCAAGGCCGAAGAAGAGACCGGAGATCATACCGATGCGTCCCGGCATCAATTCTTGCGCGAACACCACGATGGCGGAGAACGCGGAGGCCAGAATCAGCCCAATGATCACGGTGAGCAGAGTGGTCCAAAAGAGATTCGCGAATGGCAGCGCAAGGGTAAACGGCAAGACACCGAGAATTGAGATCCAGATCACAGGCTTGCGACCGATACGGTCACCGATGGGCCCGCCGGCGACCGTGCCGACCGCCGCAGAGGCTAGAAATATGAACAGATGGAACTGCGCCTCCCGCAAAGACGTGTGAAATTTCGTCATCAAATAGAAGGTGTAGTAGCTGGTGAGGCTCGCCAGATAAAAATACTTGGAGAAGATCAGAGCTACAAGGATTGTGATCGCCAACCCGACGCGCCGGGGACCAGCTTCACTCGTTTTCGTGTGCACCGACGCACGGGCAATGGGTTGCTGCATGCCGTGCCAGCGGCCGATTCGAAAGAGAAGATAAATAAACGGCAGCAGCGCCGGCGCAATAAGAACCAGGCAGCGCTGCCCATGTCCCAATAAAACGAGAGTTGCCAGCAGAGGGCCCAGAGCCGAGCCGGCATTTCCACCGACCTGGAAAATCGATTGCGCGAACCCGTGTCTGCCGCCGGAGGCCGAGCGGGCCACACGCGATGACTCAGGATGGAATACGGCGGAGCCGGCCCCCACCAGCGCAGCCGCGCCTAACAATGCGTGGAATGACGTCGCAAACGCCAATAATACTAACCCGCACAAGGTCATCGACATGCCAACCGGCAGAGCGCCCGGACTGGGGTGCCGATCAGTATACGTCCCTACCAGAGGCTGCAGCAGGGATGCAGTGAGCTGATAGGCAAGGGTGAGGACGCCGAGTTGCGCAAAGCTGAGCGAGAGCGAAGTCTTGAAGACCGGATACATCGCCGGCAGCAGCGATTGCACCATGTCATTGCACAAATGGCATACGGCTACGCCGACGATAAGCCGAACGCCCAATCCCGAATCGGGTTGGGATGAAAATCCTATTAAAGGAGCTGTTCTACTTGCCAAAACGAGTTGAGAGGAAGCTACTGTAGTTATTTTAGCGAGTAAAATAATGCGCTCGCTCCAAGCTCCCTATATTCCTGATGTGCCGGGGGGCGCTGGGGATGCATGGTTTACCGCTATTCTGATACGAGATCGGGGATATCAATATGCAACAGTCAGCCCAGGAGATCGGTGAGCGTTTGAAGGACGCAGTGGAATTCACGTTGCCGCGTTTGCTTGCGGTGTCCGAAGAAGAGGCGAAAACGCGCGCCGGTGCAGGCCATGGCTGGTCACGTAAGCAGGAACTCGGCCATCTGATCGACTCGGCAACCAACAACCGTGTTCGGTTCGTAGTGGCCGGTCTCACTGGGAAGTACGTTGGGCCAACCTATGATGGGGACGGCTGGGTGGATCTGGGAGCCTATGCGCACGCGCCGTGGATCGATCTCATAGAACTATGGGAACGCGTGAACCGATCCCTGGCGCTCCTGATTGAGAGTATCCCCGAGGACCGCCTGGCCGCGCCATGCAAAGTGGGGGACAACGAAGAGGTAACTCTGGGATTCCTGATGGAAGACTATATCGCGCACATGGAGACTCATCTGCAGCATGTACTTTAGAGCGGCTAAACGACAATAGAAGTAGCCGCCCTTTTACATGCTGGATCGTATTTCGGTGCATGGCGCTCGCCAGCACAACTTAAAAAATATCAGTGTCGAAATCCCTCGCAACACTTTTACCGTAGTCACGGGTTTGAGCGGATCTGGGAAAAGCTCGCTGGCCTTTGACACGATTTACGCCGAGGGCCAGCGGCGTTACGTGGAGACGCTCTCGCCCTATGCGCGGCAGTTCCTCGAACAAATGGAGCGGCCGGAAGTCGATTCCATCGACGGCCTGAGCCCGGCGATTTCCATTGAGCAAAAGACCACGTCACGCAGTCCCCGGTCTACGGTCGGCACGGTGACCGAGATTTACGATTACCTGCGGCTGCTGTTTGCTTCGGTGGGCGTGCCGCACTGCCCACTGTGCGGCGCGGAAATCGCACGGCAGTCGCCGAATCAGATATTGGAGCAAGTGTTCGCATTACACCAGGGCGAGCGAATCATGATCCTGGCACCGATCGCGCGCGGGCGGAAGGGCGAATACAAGAAAGAACTCGAGGCGATTGCCAAGGCAGGGTTTCGCGCGCGTATCGACGGCGAACTGAAAACGCTGGATGAACCGCTGAAGCTGGACAAACGAAAAAATCACACGATCGAAGTCGTCATCGACCGGCTGGTGGTGAAGAAAGGCATCGAACAGCGGCTCGAAAGCTCGATTCAAACGGCGCTCAAATGGGCAGATGGGCTGGTAGTCGTAGCGGCGGTCGATGGCGAGGAGCGGCTCTATTCGGAGAAACTGGCTTGTCCAAACGATGGCACAAGTATTCCGCAGCTCGAGCCGCGATCGTTCTCATTCAACAGCCCGTACGGGGCTTGCGAAACGTGTCACGGCGTGGGCAGCACATGGGCATTCGATCCGGCGAAGGTAATCGCCGATCCTTCGAAGCCTCTGCTGGATGGGGGTCTGGGACCGGGATCGGCCTCCTCGTATATGCAATCGGCGCTCGAGGAGGCGGCGGCAACGCTTCGCATAGACCTCTCGAAACCGTTTGAAGATCTGCCGAAGAAAACTCGTGCGCTGCTGATCGAGGGCAATGGCCAGTTTGAGGGCATCCTGAAGCTTCTGGATGAAAACTACAGCCGCGCCAGTGAAGGCTATCGGGAATATTTGATGGACTATATGTCTCCGACCGCCTGCCCCGATTGCCGGGGACGGAGACTGAAGCCCTCGAGCCTGGCGGTGCAGGTGAAAGGGATCTCGATCGCGGACTTTACAGCAATGCCGATTGCGCGCGCGCTGCCGCTTAGCCGGAGCTGGCAGTTCAGCAAACGGGAGTTGCAGATTGTAGGGCGCGTGATCGAAGAGATCCAGAACCGGCTGGAATTCTTGTGCGGCGTCGGGCTCGATTACCTGAGCCTCGAGCGATCCTCGGCGACGCTTTCCGGCGGCGAGGCGCAGCGCATCCGGCTGGCAACGCAGATCGGATCGAAGCTGCGAGGAGTGCTCTACGTTTTGGACGAGCCATCGATCGGATTGCATCCACGCGACAACGGACGGCTGCTCGATACGCTGCATCAGCTGCGCGACCTGGGAAATACCGTGCTTGTCGTAGAACACGACGCGGAGACGATCGAACGTGCCGACTATGTCATCGATCTTGGCCCCCGTGCCGGGCGCCTGGGCGGCGGATTGATTGCCCAAGGCACTCCGGGACAAATCATGAAAGCGCCGCAGTCGCTCACCGGAGGCTATCTTTCCGGCGGCCTTGCGATCGCGTCTCCAGCAATGCGGCGGCCAGGAAATGGGTTGAAGCTCAGCGTGAAAGGAGCGCGCGAACACAATCTGAAGGATCTCGATGTCGATTTTCCACTCGGCACTTTGATCGTGGTCACGGGCGTTTCAGGCAGCGGGAAATCTACGCTGGTGCACGATATTCTGTATCGCGCGTTAGCCAAAGAAGTGTATGGATCGAGTACTCCTCCAGGCGCCCATGATTCAATTGCCGGAATTAATTTGATCGACAAAGTCATCGAGATCGATCAATCGCCAATCGGCCGGACGCCGAGGTCAAATCCTGCGACCTACACGGGTGTATTCACGCCGATACGCGAGATTTATGCCATGCTGCCGGAATCGCGCGAGCGTGGTTACAAAGCCGGCCGCTTCAGCTTCAACGTGAAGGGCGGCCGTTGCGAAGCTTGCCAGGGTGACGGGCTGAAGCGCATCGAGATGAACTTCCTGCCGGATGTCTACGTCACTTGCGATGTGTGCCGTGGGCGCCGCTATAACCTGGAAACGCTACAGGTCAAATATAAGGGCAAGAGTATTGCTGACCTTTTGGAATCGACGGTCGACGATGCGCTCGAGAGTCTTACCAACATTCCACAGGTACACTCCAAGCTGAAAACGCTGGCGGAAGTGGGTCTCGGATACATTCATCTGGGGCAATCGTCTACCACGCTTTCGGGCGGCGAGGCACAGCGAATCAAACTGGCGAAGGAATTAAGCAAGCGGCAAACAGGGCGCACATTCTATCTACTGGACGAACCTACTACCGGTTTGCACTTCGAAGACGTGCGCCACTTGCTCGACGTGTTGCAGCGACTGGTGGATCTGGGAAATACCGTGCTGGTAATCGAACATCAGCTAGATGTGATCAAGAGCGCAGATTACCTGATAGACCTGGGCCCGGAAGGGGGAGAGGAGGGTGGCTCGATCGTCGCATCGGGAACGCCCGAGCAGGTGATGGAAAATCCGCTCAGCCACACCGCGCAGGCGCTGCGCAACATGATGCGGAAGGCGGGGCATGCTGCCTGAAGAGGTCGTCCTGACGGAACCAGCGCCGCCACGCGAACCATTTTGGGGATACATGGATCTGGCGTTGGTGCTGGGTTTGCTTGTCGCATCCATCGCGGTGATTGTTCTGGTGTGCGGCGTGCTCGCCTTTGCAGTTCCGGTTTTGCGCGACGACCCCACGCCCCTACTGCTACCCATGCAGCTTGTGCTCTACGTATTTCTCTATTTGTGTTTCTTCGTAGTGTTCAAGTTCCGCTACGATAAGCCCGTATTTACTTCATTGGGCTGGCGCAATGCAGCCATTCATCCGGTAGTATTGGCAATCGCGGGCGCGCTGCTCGCCGTGGCAGTATCGACACTGGCGAAGTTAATCAACACGCCGCAGGTGAAATCTCCGATTGACGAAATCACCAAGACTCCGCTTTCTCTCGCAGTGTTTGCAGTAATGGCCGTGACCATTGCGCCGCTGTTTGAGGAGCTATTTTTTCGCGGCTTCATCCAACCCTTGCTCTCGCGGTCATTCGGAGTGGCGGCTGGCGTCGTGCTAACGGCCCTGCTGTTTGGCGCTCTGCACGCGCCGGAATATTCATGGGCCTGGCAGTATGCGCTCGCAGTATCGATCGCGGGATCCGTTTTCGGCTGGGTCCGGGCGCGGACGCGATCGATTATTCCTTCCACCATCATGCATGGTGGCTACAACCTAGTTTTCATCGTAGCGTTAGTTCTTATGAAATACGGGCCCCACAAATGAGTTCCCAAGCGATTCTGACACAAAGCATCGAGACGATAGTCTGGACGCCGGAAGGCGTGGTCATGATCGACCAGACACGCTTGCCGCGCGAGACGGTCTACGTGACATGCCGCAACTATCGTGAAGTGGCCGAAGCGATCCGCAGCATGGTCATTCGCGGCGCACCGGCGATTGGTGTGGCTGCCGCTATGGGCGTGGCGCTCGGAATTCTTCGATCAAATGATCCGGAATCCGACCTGCCCGTGATCTGCGAGACCCTCGCCAAGACGCGCCCTACGGCGGTGAATCTATTTTGGGCGATTGACCGGATGAAACGCCTGTACGAGAGCGTGCGGCATCTGCCAATCGAAGAGATTCGCAAACGGCTCGTAACGGAAGCGCAAACGATACGCGAAGAAGACATTGCAATTAACCGGGCGATTGGCAAGCACGGCGCGGCGCTCGTGCCGGATGGGAAAACGGTTTTGACCCATTGCAACGCCGGCGCGCTGGCGACGGCGGGATTCGGCACGGCGCTCGGCGTGATCCGCGCGGCAGTCGAGATGGGGAAGCAAGTAGACGTATTCGCCGATGAGACGCGGCCATTCCTCCAGGGCGCCCGGCTTACGGCTTGGGAGTTGCAACGCGACGGTATCGAAACCACACTCATCACAGACAATATGGCCGGCCACTTTTTGAAGAGTGGGCGGATCGGATGCGTAATTGTGGGCGCGGACCGGATCGCTGCCAACGGGGACGTGGCGAACAAAGTCGGGACTTACAGCGTGGCGGTTTTGGCCAAGGAGAATGGAGTGCCATTTTATGTTGCCGCGCCGGTCTCCACGCTCGATTTGACACTCGTTTCCGGAGATGAAATCCCGATCGAAGAACGCGCCGCGCGGGAAGTAACGCACGTGCAAGGCGTCCATCTGGCGCCCGAGGGGATTCGCGTGGCGAATCCGGCCTTCGATGTTACGCCTAACCGGTATGTATCGGCGATTATTACTGAGCGTGGGGTCGCGCGCGCGCCGTACGCGAAGAGCCTGCGGGACGTGGCCGGCTAACGCTACTCTTCGTGCAACTGTACCTGGCTGGCGATGAAATTCTCAATGGCTTTCGCCGTGTCGCCAGCCGATGCATTCAGGGGAAGGACTTGCCAGGAGGCGCTCACCGGCAGAAGTACCCCTTCGCCGATCTCCAGGGCTCCTTCAATGCGCTTGGCACTCATTCTTCGGATCTCCGCCTGCACGACGTCGATAGGTTCTTCCCGTTCGAGGAGCGCGACCAGCGCCGGTCCACGCCATCGAAACAGGCGGTCGGTCTTCGCGAGCGTGCCTCCAAACAAATCCGAAACGGTTTTGAGTAACCGGTCGCCGACCGCGTAGCCGAAGCGGCGATTCACGGACTGTATGCGATTCACGACCGCGGCGACGACGTACTTCCGTCCGGGCCTTTGCAACGCCGCGTGAAAGGCGGATTTCGCGGCGGAGCGGGTTCGCAGTCCGGTGGTGGGGTCGATCTCTCCATCCACGTCGGGAGTATCCTGAGCACAGTCGCGTGCATGTTCCAGGTGTTGCTGAATCTGACGCGCCTGCGCCTGAGCTTGCACTTTCTGACGAGCGACTTCTTCACGCAGATTTTTTAGACATTCCGCGAGCCTAAGCTTGAGCGTTTGCACATCTTCGATAACCACCGCGCGCGCGAGTTCTTTCTCGATCGCCTGCAAATGTTCAGCCGAGCTTTCGCTGCCCGCACCGATTGAAACCATGGTCTCGGTGAGCATGGAAATCATGTTGTGGAGGACCGCGCCCTGCTGCCGGATGAAGCGTGTTGTCCGCTGGCCGTAGTCCGCCAAAGCCTGGTTTGCCGCCCCCGCCGCGACCAACAATTCCTGACCCGAAGAATCCTTTCCGAGTGACGCCTGGATGCGTTCGAAATCGCTCCGGAATCGATCATAATCGGCCCGGTCACCCTCGACTGCATGCAAGGAAATACCCTGCAGAAGTAAGGAGATGACCCTGCGGAACATGCCTGCCTCTTCCGTTCCGGTGAGATAGGCTTTGAGGGTCGTCAGAGACATATTTGGGCGGTCCGCCCCTTACCCTTATCGGTATTCGCCGTATGGCCGGTTAACCTGTTTGGGCTTCGCGGAAGCGCACCGTAGCCAGGCTACGCCAAAATTACTTCCAACCCGCGCGAACGCAGCTTTTCCACTTCCGCCGCGGGAGCATTGGTATCAGTAATAACGCGCTGGATCGGGCGGAAATCCGAGATCAGGGATAGGCTACGGTGGCCAAACTTACTCGAATCTGCAAGCACCGTAACCTCCGTGGCCGCTTCCATCATGCGGCGGTTCAGTTGCGCTTCCAAAATGTCGAGCGTGGTCAATCCGATTTCCGTGTCGAGACCCACGGTGCTCATGAAACAGTGGTCCGCGTGCAGCGATTGCATCATCTGCTCGGCGTGCGGCCCGACGAACGCCGTCGAGGGATGCCGGAGAAACCCACCCACCAGGACCAGGGAAAGCTTCGAGCAGTCGGCGAGTTTCGCCGCAACGTTGAGCGCGTACGTAATTACCGTTACGTTGCCCGGACAGTTGTGGCGCAACTGGTCGGCCAGATGGGACGAAGTCGAGCCAGTGCAGAGGATGACGGTTTGCAGCGGTCGGATTAACCGCATAGCCGCGGCAGCAATTCGCACTTTCTCCTCGTGGTGCATGCCTTCCCGCACCTTGAGCGGATGTTCCGGCCCGGCCGTCAGCGGGCGGATCCCACCACCGTGAGAGCGCACTAAGGCCCCCGATTCGGACAGGGCATCCAGATCGTTCCTGGCGGTCACGGCCGAGACGCCAAAACGTCTGGCTACTTCTTCGACTGTCACGCGCCCGTGCTGGCCGAGCACGCTGACAATCTCGCGGCGCCGCTCTTCTGCGAGAAGCCGGTTCGACTTGGGAATGGACATTTCCGGTGGTTGTTATTTTACATTAGATACGCCCAAAAAGAAATGCTAATTCTTGCGATTAGTGTCTTTTACTTTCGTTTAATTGGGAGTTCAGTGACACGTCTACCACCCGCTCGGTAGCCGATGCGCGGCCGAGCAGATGCAGCAATGTCGGGGCAAAGTTCAAGCTATCATACGGCTCCTCAATTCGGCGCGACGGCAATCCGAGACCGGCCATCATCCAGACGGAGTGCGTGGAAATGCGTAAAAAGCTGCCATGATTTCCCCCCGGATTGGGAAACCGTACGTTGAAATTCCAATGATCGGCCGCAAAAACCTCGAAATCGGCTTGAACCAGGGCACGACGGCGCTTTTCATAGCGCAGCGCCAGAGCGCCGATTCCCGGGCGCCCGGGAACGTTTTTCTCGACCGGCGATAGATCTTCAACGATACCGATCACTCCGTCCGAATAACGACAGCGGTGGGTGGCCACGAGCCATTCGCGCTCGTCATGCCAAGCCGAGAGCCATGCAGCTCGGTCCGTGCCTGCGGGAATGTTCAACTCGGGATCTTCGAAGAGATGCAACGGCAGGCCGAAGCGCCACTCGCCGGCCGGCTCCAGGGCTATGCGGTTCGCCTCATCTGTCCGAATAAGCAGCCGCCGCTCCGCATCGCCATACAGCTCATAGATGTGTTCGGCCCCGCGATCGGGCAGCCGCATAACCACGAAATCAACGGGCCGGGGATCCAATTCCTTCTGGGGAACGTTGCGTACACGCCGACTGACGAGCAGGGCCGGGTAATTTACGAAACGAAATGACCGCTCTTCGTCCAAGCGGCCCGCGGCGTTCACGACTAGACCAGTGGCGGCCGGGCCTACGACATAATGTTTGATTTCTGCCGAGGAATTATTGTCGCCCAAACTCATTTCCGGAATAAAGCTCGCAATTTTTTCTTTCAGGGGATGTTGCTCATCGGGCTGAAAGCGGAGCAGCGCCTCGAGGTGAGCCAGATATCCGTAGTAGGCGGAACGTTCCGCCTCGCGATCGCTGAATTCCTGCCTCTGCCGCAAGTCTCCGGCGGGAGGCGGCGGCCCCGAAGGCGCATCCAGTTCGGCGGTCATGTCGGCAACGGTCTTTGTCCAGGCAGAGCGATGCTTTTCGATGACCTCACGAACGGCAATCGCGGCAGCGCGGCGGGTGCGCGGGTCGAGATCGTCGCGTTGAAGAGTCTGCAAGAGAATCTGCAGCTTGTTGAAATCGTTGTTTCGCAGATGCACCGCCGCGCGCTCATTACCATCGATGTCGAGCCAGGCGGTCGGATAGCGGGAGGCTTGGCCCGCAAGATAAAACGAAGCCGTGCTTGGCGAAATCACACGCCGCACCAGGGGGTCAAGCCCTCTCAGTTTGAAATCGCTCATCTGATGACGATTGGTCACCACATGATGAGATCCGCCGGCGGGGCTGTTGAGAAGGTCGGGCAGGCTGAAGGTCTGACTGATGACTCCGGGCGTGTTGTTCATGCCGTGGTCGGAAACCATGACAAACAGCGTTTCGCGAGACAACGTGCTTTGTTGAATGGCGTGCCAGAGACGGCCCGCGAGCGCATCAAGGTTGCGCAGCACGCTTAGGAGCGTTTTGGGATCACTGGTAGCGTGCGCTTCGTGATCCAGCTCTCCGGTGAAGAAATCGATATAAAGAATTTCCGGATTTTCGAGGCTGCGCTCCAATTCCGCTTCCTGTGCTTTTGCCAGGACTGAATCGTAGGACGGTGCGTCTCCGCTTTCCACCATAGAGACGATCGACTCGGCGGAAAAACGGCGCGCGAGAGCATCTTTCAAAGTGTTCCATCGCACCCCACGCTGAAATAATTGAAAGCTCTGGAGCGTTTCAGCCGGCGGAAACCGATCCATCAGCAACGGAATCCCCGCACGATCGAGCACCTCGACTCCCGGCATATCCATGCGCTTCTGGCGCGCGTAGCCGAGGTAGAACGGGAAGAAATTCAGATAGTCGTAAACTTGCCCCGTGTAGCGGTCATATTCCACGTTGCCGCGGATAACAGAATGCCTGCCGGTCACCAGCAGGGACCACGACGGCGCAGACAAGCTAATTCCGCGCGCGTAGAAACTTTCAAAGATCGTGCCGTTCTCCGTGAAAATATAGGAAAGCCAGGGAAGCTGCGACTTGCCCGTTGAGGGATCAATACGTCTTATGGCACTCCCGAGCAAGTCCTGGTTCAGCCCATCGACTTCGAGTAACACGATGCGCCGCGGCGGGGCTGCCAGGGTGACGTCGGCCACCACGAGCAGGCCGACTAATAATCGGCCCCAGCTCGCCAAACTGCCCCAACTCACGGAAGATCTTCCGAAGCTATTTCGGCGCCGGCGGTGGCCGTAGCAACATGCGGGCCGGCGAAGGGATGGTCGATGGCTGCGAGCGCCCAGGAGCAATCGGCACGAAGATCAGCGTCTTCCGAGAGATTCCGCAGGCTCGATAAAGTGTTTACAGCGCGCGTTCGTGCCGGAAGCGAAGAAACTTGTGGCAGCAAACGCCTTAGCTCCGTGACTGCTGCTTGTATGCGCGCCGGCTGATAGACGATTTCCGGCCGTGTGCCCACGTTGACTAGGCCTTCGAGGAAATTTAAGTCGTGCTCCACGCGCCGATACGAATCGAGCCTGGCGAGATTATCGTCGGCCTGCGGCGAACGGCGCGTGTAGAGTCCCAGACTTGCGACATGCAGTACGTCGGCAAAAACTTTGCTTTGGCGGTTTGTACCGATCGAAGCCAATTCGGCGCGGCGCTCGTTATCCAGCCGTTTCGCAAGCCATCCATCGGGCCGTTGTGCCTCGGCTTCGAGCAGAGAGTAGCGTTGGCGGGAATAGTTGAGGTCACGCGCGGTACTGGTTTCCAACGGATTTAGAGACAGCGCATTAATGCGCTGCTGAAGCTCTTTGCGCAATTGCGGATCCAGTTGGCGATCGAGTGCGAGGGCCACCCGGAATTGCGAATAGCAATCCAGGCGCTCGGCCTGGTCCATCGCCCGACCGTGCCGGGAGGCCACAAAATCATAGACATCGGCGGCAACGAAGTAATACCAATTCGTGAAATGCGACAGCCCAATGATGCCGGCGGTAACCTCGTTGATCGTGCGCTGTATCAGTTCATGGCGCCGGGTTCGCGATTTATCTCGGAAATCGATCAACAACAATGGTTTATTCGGATAGTTGAGGCTGTAGAAGGCGAGTGGAGTCCGGCCTTGCCCGGTCCAATCGGAATCCTGCCATGGATTCTTGATGCCGAGCAACTTCCAGGTGGCACTGAGATCAGTCGATGACCGCGCCTTCTGGCCGCCCGCGGGTTCCGTCGGGAGCCACAGGGAAGCGTATTGATCTGTCGTCCCACCCAAAGCGACCGGCTCGAATATCAGGCCGGTCCGGTCGGCGGAACTCCGCAGTAGTTCCCAATTGCGGCTGCGGTTTCCTTCCTGCTTAAGGCCCGACTCTTCACCGAACCTGGTCGCGTGCCCGTCACTCACGAGACCGCCGAGCAGTTTTTTGCGCAGTTCGAGACGCGCAAGCACCGTGTTCAACTCGGTGGTCGAAAGCTCCGACATGCTGTTTGAGGTCGGCGCGCGGCGTAGATAGCTGATCGCCTCTTCCAAATTCAGACGCTCGTGGTCCAGTTCGTTGGTGCGATACGCCCGTGATGTGGCGCGGATCGGCGTCATCATAGAATCGAGGGTCGTGTATTGCACGATGTCTTGGCCGAGCCGGGTCAGTACCGGATGCCGCGGGGCTTGCACATTGAAAAATGGCTTAATGTCACCCTTCTCTACATGAGAAGACTGACGCCCGACATGCCAATAGAAAAAAGGGACTGCGGAGAGTAGGCGCCGCCCGATTGTAGGACGGGAGTAGCTCAAAAGCCAAACATATGTGACACGATCATTGCCATCGTTCTCATCACCTAGCGTGTCACGGAGGACCGCCAGTAACGGCACGTCGCCGTGCCCTTCAGACACGGCTCCGCAAGAACCACAAAAAAGGGTCAACAACTGCGCATCGTTCCCGACCGCGTCGGGTTTCCAGTAATAGGGCTTTGGGGTGCTTTCACGCGTAATGGCCGGTTGAGGCCATGGAGCATCGAGTGCCGCAGCTATTGCGGCGGAAGAAAACAGCAAGACGCTCACAATTTGGCACAGCACGCGCACGTAGATATGACTACAAAATTCCACCAAGAGATCTAAGCAATTGATGCACCAGGGTCCTCATTTTGTTCATCTATCGTACACTTCAATTGGTGGTTATACTGAGCATGTTACGTTGAAACTGAGTGCATTTCGATACGGCGCTGAATTTAGTGTGGTTCGTGTTGGGCATTCTGGCCTGCGCAAGCGCCATCCGTGCCACGCGGCGTTACGGTGGGTTTCGTATCGCCGGAACTGCGCTCGTCGTCGCGGCACTCCTATTTCCCTACATCTCGGCCACAGACGACGTACTGCGTATTGAGCACCTGCGAGGAAAAAGCAGCCACTCATCCTCATCGCAGGGCGGGGCCAATGATGATTTAATCCGGTTATACCAGACCATGGACACGCCACTGGTCTGCGCGGTTCTGCGGGTTTCGTTCATCCTCTTCTTCGTTCTCCTGGTAGCAACCTGGGTTGCGCAACGCATCGATCGCAGCGCACCGTTCAAGAGCGGCCGGTCTCCGCCCCGTCTGCTGTCCGTCTCGATCTAACTCGACATTCATAGACATTAGGAGGACAAGTGCATCGCCAACACTGGCGTGTGTACTGCGGCTTTCTGCTAGCGGCGGAATGTTTGGCGCAGAGCGCTGGCTCGCCCCATGCAATTACCTGGCGGGAAGCCCAGGAAAGATTCAGAGCGAACAATCCTTCGCTCCTGGCCGGCCAAGTCGCGGTCGACGAGGCGCGAGCGGATGAAACAACGGCGTTCCTGCGTCCGAACCCCAACATGACGTTCGGCTGGGACCAACTCACTCCGTTTCATAGCGATCCGTACCGGCCGGCCGCCCAGTCGTATCTGTTTTGGTCCATCGATTATCTTCATGAGCGCCAGCACAAACGGGACTTGCGGCTGGCGAGCGCACAGCAGGCTACCGGGATCGCCGCATCTGAGCAATCTGACCTGACGCGCAATCTTCTGTTCAATTTGCGGGACGCCTTTGTGCGGGTGTTGCTCGCCAAGGCGGTGGAAAACGTTGCCAAGGAGAATCTCGACTCCTATGACAAGTCGCTCACCATCAATCGGGATCGCTATAACGCGGGCGCGATTGCGCATGTCGATTTGCAACGGCTGGAGTTGCAGCGAGTTCAATTCGTGTCCGATCTGGCAACTGCACAAGTAAATTTACGGACGGCCAAGATCGACCTACAGGCTTTGCTTCGCGATCGCACGCCCGTAGATGCCTTCGATATAGCGGAAAAATTTGACTACAGTGAACCGGCAGTGACACTCGAGGAGTTGCGTTCGGCGGCTTTGCAGAATCGCCCGGATTTAAAAGGAGCGGAGCAATCGCTGGATAAAGCACGCACGGATCATAAGCTTGCCGTGGCGAACGGTACGAGCGATCCGAGTTTCGGCTTTGACTTGGCGCACCAGCCCGATCCACTGAATACCTATATCGGGTTCACCGTCAACTTCCCTCTCCGCATATTCGACAAGAATCAGGGCGAGAAGGCGCGCACTTCACTTGATATCGGACGCACGGAGAAATTGCGAGATGCAGCCGAAATAGCCGCCTTCCACGATGTGGACGCCGCGTACGCCACACTCGAAAATACCCTCGCACTGCTACGGCCCTACAAGTCTGAATATCTGCCCGAAGCGGAAAACGTGCGATCCACGATCTCGTTTTCTTATGAGCACGGAGCAGCCTCCCTGCTCGATTTTCTGGATGCACAAAAAGAGTACCGAACCACGCAGCTCAGTTACGCAAATTTGGTGGGCGCCTATCTCTCCGCCGTTAACCAATTGAATTTCGCCGTGGGGCAAGAGGTGATCCCGTGAAGAAGACCGCATTTGCACTACTCGTTTTCCTGACGGGCTGCGGGTCCAGGCAAAAGATAGATGAGCGCGCGGCGGCGCCACCCCCGGCACGAATCGTCGAGCAACATCCCGATCTGAACATGATCCAGGTGGATCACCCGGAGCGCTTCCAGCTTGTCGCGGCCGAGGAACGACACGAGTTGCCACAAATCCGGGCGACCGGCAGCGTTACTGCCGATATCGAGAGATCGGCTCCAGTGGTTTCCTTGGCTGCCGGCCGCGTGGTGGGAGTGTACGCCAAGCTCGGAGACGACGTACACAAGGGTCAGCTGCTCCTGAAGATTCTGAGCACGGACATCACAATGGCTTTCCAGAATTATTCGCAGGCAACGGCTGATCAGCGGCTGGCTAAGACGCAGTCGGATAGAGCAAAACTGCTCTATGACAAGGGCGCGATCTCATTGAACGAACGCCAGGTAGCTGAAGATACAGAGACGAAAGCACAAGTGTCGCTCGAAACCGCCGCACAGCAGATTCGCACGCTGGGTGCGGACCCGAGCCGCCAGGATCCGGTAATTAGCGTTTATGCGCCGGCCTCGGGAACGATTGTCGAGCAAAACGTCGTGAACGCAGCAAACGTTCGCACTCCCGACAACCAGCCAAATCTTTTTACTATTGCAGACCTATCCACGGTCTGGGTGCTTTGCGATGTGTATGAGAACGACCTGCCGGCTGTACGCGAAGGCGATGGCGCCGAGGTTCGTCTGAACGCTTACCCCGATCGCGTTTTCCATGGCCGGATCGCCAATATCGGTAAGGTTCTAGATCCGAACCTGCGCAGCGCCAAAGTGCGAATAGAACTCCGCAATCCGGGCATCATGCGCGTAGGAATGTTCGCGACCGCAACTTTTCTCGGGCAACGCGGCCAGAACCACGCGGTACTTCCGAGTTCGGCCGTTTTGCATCTGCACGACCGCGACTGGATCTTCGTACCGGCGGGGGGAAACCAGTTCCGGAGGGCGGAGGTGACGGGCGGCGCCATCGATGCCGGAATGCAGGTGATCTTGTCCGGCATTTCTCCTGGACAACAAGTTGTACGCGACGCTTTGGCGCTGCAGTCCGAGAGCCAGCAATAACATGATCCGCGCATTTGTCAATTATTCGCTCGGCAACAAACTGCTGGTGCTCGTGCTGGCGGCAATATTGATCGGCTGGGGTGCGATCGCCTTCAAGAATCTTCCAGTCGAAGCTTACCCCGACGTGGCCAACAACTACGTCCAGGTGATCACGCAGTGGGCCGGCCGGGCCGGCGAGGAAGTAGAACAACAGGTGACGATACCGATCGAAGTGCAGATGGCCGGAATTCCACATCTAGCCACGATTCGCTCCATTTCCGAGTTCGGCCTGTCGGTTGTCACCATGAGCTTCGACGACGAATCGCAGAACGATTGGAACCGTCAGAAGGTTCTGGAGCGGCTTTCGCTGGTGACGCTGCCCAATGGTTTGCAGCCTTCCATCGGCCCGGATTTCAGCCCCGTGGGCCAACTCTATTGGTACACGCTCGAAAGCACAAATCCGCAATACGATTTGATGGCGCTGAAATCGTTGCAGGATTGGGTGATACGCAAAGAGCTCAAGTCGGTACCCGACGTGGTGGACGTTTCGAGCTTTGGCGGTGTGACGCGCGAGTATCAGGTGCAGGTCTCGCCCGACAAACTCGTCTCGTATGGCCTGGGAATCGGCCAACTGGAACAGTCGCTCAGCAATAACAACGTGAATGCGGGGGGCAGCTTTATCCAGACCGGTGATCAGCAGGTAAATGTCCGGGAAATCGGTCTATTTCGAAACGTCCGGGATATCGGCGAGGCTGTCCTGAAGAATCAGAACGGCACGCCGATCGTCGTACGCGATATCGGTTTCGTGACCCAAGGGCCGAAGATTCGGCTGGGACAGATCGCCAAGGCCGTGCATCGCAAGGATGGCGCCGTGGTGGATGATCCCGATGCGGTTGAAGGAATTGTGCTTCTGCGTAAAGGCGCCAACGGCGACGCGATGCTTGCGGCTCTTCACGAGAAGGTTGACTACCTCAACACACATTTTCTTCCCCCGGGTGTCAAGATCGTTCCGTTTCTCGATCGGAGCAATCTGGTGCACTTCACTACGCATACGGTCATGCACAACCTGACCGAGGGAATTCTGCTGGTCTCGATTGTTCTGTTTCTATTCCTGGGTAATCTACGGTCGGCATTCATCGTGGTGTTGACCATCCCGTTCGCGCTGCTGTTTGCTTCCATCTGCCTTGACTTGAACAACGTTCCGGCCAATCTTCTGTCGTTGGGCGCACTCGATTTTGGAATGGTGGTGGACGGTTCGGTCGTAGTCGTTGAAAATGTCCTGCGGCATATCAGTAGCTTGCGACATGGCGAACGAACGATCACCGAAATCATCCGGGAGGCCGTACAGGAAGTGCAACGGCCCGTTTTCTTTGCGCGCGCCATCATCATCACCGCGTATTTGCCGATCTTCACGCTGCAGCATGTGGAAGGTCGATTGTTCCGCCCTATGGCTTTGACGGTGGCATTTGCCCTATTGGGGGCGCTGCTGTTCTCGCTGTCAATACTGCCGGTCTTAGCTCTGCTGCTGTTCGGTCCGAAGACGAAGGAATGGCGCAATCCGATTCTCGAAATGATCATCAAGGCATATCGGAGTTCGCTGGAATGGTTCATGCGCTCCCTCGGCCATCGTTTAGTCGCCGTCGGCGTAGCGGGCGGCTTGCTTGCCGTCTCGGTGTCCCTGATGGTCTCAGGAGCTATCGGGTCCGAATTTCTGCCGCATCTGGATGAAGGGGCCATCTGGGCGCGCGGCACTTTGGCGCCAAGCACGGGCCCGGTGGAGGGCGAACGCGTCATGAAGCAAGCCCGGCGCGCCTTTGCCAGCTTTCCGGAAGTGACGCAAGTAGTGAGCCAGGTCGGCCGGCCCGATGACGGCACGGACCCATCTTTGTTTTCCAACACAGAGTATTTCGTGGACCTCAAGCCTAAAGAACAATGGCGTCCGGTATTTCGCGAAAATAAAGAGGAACTCATCCGAGCGATGGACCGGGAGGTCGAGAAAATGCCGGGCGTGCTCTGGAATTTCTCGCAGCCTATTGCCGACAACATGGAAGAGGCGGTCAGCGGCGTTAAGGGCGAGTTGGCAATCAAGATTTTCGGGACGGACCTGAAGGAACTCGAAGGCAAAGGCGATGAGATTGTGCGGGTAATGGAGACCATTCGAGGCGTACAAGACCTCGGCCTTTTCCGCGTAATCGGCCAGCCAAACTTGAACATCACGGTCGATCGGGCGCGCGCTAACCGCTTCGGACTGAACGTCAGCGATATCCAGGATGCTGTCGAGACGGCGGTGGGCGGCAAGGCGGTCAGCCAGGTGCTCGAAGGCGAACAGCGCTATGACCTGGTGGTACGTTACCAGCAGGATTTCCGCGATTCCAGCCAATCGATCAGGGACATTCGGCTCCTGACGCCTTCCAGTGAACGTGTTTCTCTTGGACAAGTCGCGAACATCGAGTTTCGTGACGGGGCTTCGCAGATTTATCGCGAGAACAACAGCCGCTACGTAGCGATCAAGTACAGCGTCCGCGGACGTGATCTAGGAAGCACGGTTGAAGAGGCGATTCAGACGGTTGGCCAAAAAGTGAAACTGCCGCCCGGCTATCACCTGGAATGGGCGGGCGAGTATGCGAGCGCCAAACGAGCCAACGCGCGGCTGGCATTGATCGTACCGGTGACAGTGACCGGAATATTTTTCCTGCTTTACTCGATGTTCAAGTCATTTAAATGGGCTGCGCTTGCTATGGTCAGTCTGGCGCTGTCGCCGATCGGCGCCCTGTTCGCACTCTATTTCACCGGCACGCATTTCAGCGTTTCTTCAGGAATCGGGACGCTGGCATTGTTTGGTGTCGCAGTCGAAACCGGCGTGATCATGATCGAATACATCAACCAATTGCGCGCGCGTGGCTACGGAATCGAGGAAGCCGCTCTGGAAGGCGCGGTCTTGCGATTACGGCCGATCATGATGACAATGCTGGTCGCCACGCTGGGCCTGCTTCCAGCCGCTATTTCAAACGGTATCGGCTCGGACTCGCAAAAGCCGTTCGCAATCGTAATCGTCGGCGGACTCAGCGCCACACTTTTGTTGAGTGTGTATGTCTTGCCAACGATTTATACCTGGATCGCGCGTGAAGGAGACGTGCTGCCGGCTTATCATCCCGGGCTGAGCGAGCCGGAGTGAGGGGGAAGTCAGGAGGGAGGAGTCGGGAGCCTGATTCCAACTCCTGGCTCCTGACTTCCGTCCGCTGACTTCTGTCTCCTAACTCGACGAACGATTAAAGATCCGCTGGAAGAATTGCTTCCAGTGCCATTTTCTTTCCTGGCACTCCGGCGAGGGCGCGTAACTCACGGTTCGCGCGCCACGCTCCACGCCCAGCGATTGAAGTTCCGCGCCGTCGGCCTTCACGTTCACTGTGACAAACGACCGGCAGCCTTCGACTGAGGCAATCTTCCAGGGAGAAGTCGCCTTAGTCTTGGGCCCCCAGTCCTCAAGAAACCGCCCGAAGTCATAATTCCGGCAGGGATTGGCTTCCGTGCAACCCCAGGTCACGTAGGCATCTTTATAGTCGTGTGAGTTGACCTGAGCGAGAAAATGTTCCACCGTCTTCTCTTCCGAGCGATTGTGAAAAAAGAAGTAAGCAACTATCGCGAGGACCAGGGAGGCGAGCCCCCCCAGAATGATGAACTTGACGACACGATTGCGGCGCTCTTCGCCGGCTCCGTAACTTTGTAGATATGCTCCCATTCCCTACTTCGGCGGGAAAGCCTTGTCGTAAGCGGCAGTCGCCACCGCAGTGATGTCCAATGTTGGCTTGTAATAGAGCGTATTGGTTACATCGATCACGACGTCGATTCCCCGCTCTTCCGCGATTTTCTTCACAACGTCAGTCATCTGGCGACCGGCGCGGCCCAGGACGTCCTGCCGCTCGGAGTTCACGTCACTTTGTAGATCTTCCCCAAGGCGCTGCAGTTGCTTTTGTTTTTGGGTGAAAGTGGCCTGCAACTCGGCTTCGCGGGCTGGCGCCAGGTTGGGCGCAGCCGCCTGTTGCTGGATCGTTTGGAGCTCGCGCTGCAGATTCTCGATGGCCTGCTGGCGTGGGCGGTATTTGGCTTCGAGAGCCGCCTGATCCTTCTGAATCTCCTGCGTGTCAGCGACAGCTTTTTGCGCGTTGATGATGGCCACTTTGGCCGGCGTGGGTGTTTGCGCTAGCGCGAACCCAGCTACAACAAAGAGGAGCGGAACGCTCCGAATTTGCAAATACATTTACCTGTCCAAACTCCTTCTAAAGCGCTAAAACGCGCACAACGGCACCAAACGCGCCATACATCCTGTAAGCAAACAGACTAGCAGATTAAGCCACAATGCGGCCGTCCGCTCCAATGGTGAGGACGCGATCGCGCCAACGAACGGTCCTTCCGGTATAGGACGCAGCCCAGACCACAAACGAGTACAAATCCCAGAGGGGGGAAAGCACACAGAAGTTGCGGGCGAGCGGGCTTCGCAGCACGAAGGCTCCGCACAGAAGCGCGGAAGCGATCCGGAGACCTAACAGGCCCACAGCGGGTATCCAGGCGCCCGAAAGCACGGCAACGACGGCCCACAAGCCGGCATGCGTCAGCGGAAGTCCCGCGTAGCCGCCGCCCTTAGATAGTCGGATAGTCCGCGCCCATCGGAGTTGATGCCGCCAGATTCCTGCCCAGGTCGCGTCGCCGAGCGAAGTTTCGACGACATAGCGAGGGAGAACGGCGCGCATTCCGAGACTCGTAATCCGCTTGGCGAGTTGGTAGTCGTCGGCGAGATAAGAAGCTAACTCCTGGAACCCGCCGGCGCGCTCGAGGTCCGCCGCGCGGAAGGCGAGGGTCGAGCCCAGACCAAATTCACGGACACCCAGAAATTGGGCGACCAGTGTGCTCGGCATGAAATCGGTCATGACGCCGAGCGCTTCCCAGGCTGCCGGCAAATTGTGTGCCTTCACGCGATACAGGCAGGTCACGACACCTATACGGGGATCGGAAAGCGGGGCTGTGACAGCACACAAATATTGCCCGTCTACTTTAATGTCGCTGTCGTTCACGACCCAAACGGGATGACGAGCGTGTCGCGCCAATTCCTCGAGAATTCCGACTTTACCGTTGAGCGCCTGTACGCTCCCGACAATGAGCCGTATGGGCGCACGAGGAAATTCGCGCATCAATCTCCGAACTTCCAGCGCGGCGGGATCGTTTTCGTTTTCCACTCCAAAAAGCACTTCAAAATCGGGATGACCTTGTCTGATCTGGGAGAGAAAGGCCTGGAAAGTGTTGGGATCAAGCCCGCGAAGCGGCTTTAAGACGGAAACTGCCAATGGATTCTGCGGATGAGACGTTCTCTTTCGCAGATGCAACAGTGCACTCAGAATGGCCAGGCACTGATAGAGTGCAGCCGGTAGGAAGATCAGCCAATAGAGGCGCACGAAGGGAGCTACCGCGCGAGCAGCAGGACGCCGCCCATGACCAGCAGCGCGCCGGCGGCGCGGCGCTTACCCACATTCTCTTTGAGAACGAGTTTTGCGAGCAAGGTTTCAAGCACAAAGGTAGCTGCCGAAGCCGGAACCGCAAAGCTAAGCGGCGCTGTCTGAACGAGCGCCATGAACGCGAAAAACGAAACCGCCATGCAAGCGATTCCGAGCAGCAGATACTTGCGGCTGGCAATCACGCGAAGCAAACGGGCGAGGCCACGCGCCCCTACAGATTGCTCGCCGCTGCGCTTCATTTCGTAACTTTGCAGCAGATCGCCCAAAACGGTCGCCACCACGATAACGGCCAATAGTAGCCAATTCATTCGCGCGACTCCGTCTTCTGTGCCGTGACCCCGACCAGCGAAGTGCCCGCGAAAATAAGAAACACGCCAAACCAGCGGGCCGTACTCACCGACTCTTTCAGAAACCACGCGCCCAGGACGGCCGCAAGTATATAGCCGGCGCCAGTCATCGGAATGATAAAGCTTAAGTCCGCCCAACTGAGAAGCGCCATGCGCGTGAGCAGCCACAAGATGAGCAAAGCGATACCGAGAGCAACGTACGGGTTGAGCATGGCACGGACATAGTTGAACGGATTCCAGGCGAGCGTCCGGGCAAGATGCTTCATCCCCCAAGCCAAGCTCAGATTCCCCACCGCGTTCAAGATGATTACTGCGGCCACGAGAACTAACGTGCGCGTTTTGGAAGCCCGCGCCGACAGATCAATCCCCCGCGCTGAGAACCGTCGCCCGTTCCTTTTGCGCAGCCTGCTCTTTGACGTACAGCTTCCGCTTACGGCGCAAGGCCAAGTATTCGCGCGCCTCTTTGTAGAGCCGCTTCCGTTCAGAGTTATCGAATAGCGCCTTGCCGATCAGGCGCAGGGCGACTTTCGGCCGGAAGTAAAACTCGCCGTAAAACCGTTCTACCCAATCCACCAGTTCAGCCTTATCCAAACCCGGGTATTGATAGTTCGGAAGCTGATGGCCCACTTCGTCGGTCATGGCGCCATCAATGGTAATCAGACCATTCTTTTTGACGTGATCGTAGAACTCAGTGCCCGGATAGGGATGTCCAATGGAAACCTGGATCGTTTCGACATCCAGTTCCTTCGCGAAATCGATGCTCTTGCGAATTGTTTCACGCGACTCGCCGGGCAGGCCGACGATAAAATCGCCGTGTATTTCGAGTCCAAGCTTCTTGCAATTCGCGGTAAATCGGCGCGCCATATCGATAGTCGCACCCTTTTTGATATTTTTCAGGATCTGCTGGTCGCCCGACTCATAACCCACGATCAGAAGCCGGCATCCGGCCTCCTTCATGGCCTTCAATGTCTCGTAATCGGTTGTCACCCGCGACGTGCAACTCCAGGTGAACTTCAAATTTTTCAGTTTGGAGCACAGTTCAATCGTTCGCGCTTTCTGGTAGTTGAATGTATCGTCGTCGAAGAAAATTTCCTTTAGCCCTGGGAAATTTTCGAGGGTCCAACGGCACTCGTTCACGATGTCATCCGACGACCGCAAACGCCAGCGATGGCCCGAGTGAGTCTGCGGCCAAAGGCAAAACGTGCATTGCGCCGGGCAACCGCGGCTCGTATAGAAAGAGATATACGGGTGCAGGAGGAACGGGACGTTGTAGCGGCGGAAATCCAGATCGCGCTTATATACCTTGCTCACCCAGGGGAGCGCGTCCAGATCTTCGATAACAGGAGCATCGGGATTGTGCTGAAAATCACCGTTCTTGCGGAAGACTACACTGGGAATTTCGCTGAGCGGCTTGCCCATGGCGAAATCGCGAATCGCGTAGTCAAATTCCTTCTTTACAACGAAATCGATGGCGGTCGACGCTCGCAAGCTCTTTTCGGGTTCGATCGTGACGGGCGGTCCGACAAACGCTACTTTGAGCTTGGGATTTATGTCCTTCATCATGCCGGCTATTCGGACGTCGACGTTAAAACCGGGCGTCGACGTGAACAACACCAGCAATTCGTAGTCGGATGCCATCGCGGCGGTCTGGTCGATCGAGACCTTATGCGGTGGCGCATCCAGAACGCGGCTATCTGGAATGAGGCCAGCCGGATAGCACAGCCAAACCGGGTACCAGTACGACTCGATTTCTCGAGACGCCGGCCAACGCGAGCCCGCCCCGCCGTCGAAACCCTCGAAGGAGGGTGGGTTTAAAAAAAGCGTTCTCATGGAAGGCGCAAGCCGAAGCCAGCAACTTTTAGTCTACTAGACGGCCGCGCAATCAAAAGCTCAGGACTGCCCGACAAATTCTTCAGCCTGTTCTTGCGGGACGCTCGAGTAATTCACATCCAATTCCACCACGCCCACGATACGAGTGTGGATGGTGCTGTTCATGCGGGCTGGCACCGAAACTCCGTTTTGAATCGCGAAGGCCCGTTCGAAGTCGACCTTCTTGAAGAAAATGCTCGGATTCTTCACCAGCCGACCTTTTTCATAGACAGGGAGACAGGACACCGGGTCCAGCCATAATTCGCCCTTGAACAAACCCACGCGCTTCTTGCGCGGGACCAACTGGAATACGTAGGCTTCCTGGCCGTTATCCGTTTGCTTCTCGCCTTTGAATTTGAACTTATAGTTAGCAGGGGAGAGCGCGATATCCGCGTCATTTTGACCCTGTTGATCAGCTTGTAGGTAGCGGGCGATTACATCCTTCTTGACCGTATTATCGCCCTGAAATCCCAGGACGCGATAGGTTATGCGTCCGACACTCGACATCACGCGCAATGCTTGTAAGGTCCCTTGTTTCTTCAGTTTGGGAACCGAAGCATTGATATCGACCAGCAGGGAACCGACAACGCGTTGGCTTTGCGAATGTGTCGCTTCGAGGTATTTAGTAATGATAGCCGCACTCGCGGGCTCTAATGAATCGTCCGAGGCTGCACGCAGGCCTAGGGTAGCCGTAGAGCCGAGCACAACTAGAGCAGCCAAGTTTCTGAATTTCAAAGCAATCTCTCTCGTAAGACCAAGGCGGAGCAATCTTCGTACCAACTTACCAGATCGTCCATCTCTGAGGTTTGATGATGGATACGGCAGCAGAAGTTGCAGTATTCCCGCAAGATTAAGATAAATAGACTCTTATGCGCCGCGACTATCACAATTGGTACAGCCCGCGATTGGACCGCCACATGGAACTGTTAGCTTTTGGCTCCGGGGGCCTACCCATGGTGGTATTCCCAACGGAGCGGGGCCGGTTTTATGACTACGAAAACAACGGGATGATTCAGGCGGTCGCAGGGCCGGTCGAGGCCGGCCGGTTGCAGGTCTTCTGCATCGACAGCGTAGACACGGAGAGCTGGCTGAATCGCGCGGTCCATCCGCACGAACGCCTGGCCCGGCATCTGGCCTATGAAAGCTACGTCCTGTATGAGGTCGCGCCCCTCATGAAAAAGTTGAGTGGCGCCGCACAGATCGGTGCAACCGGGTGCGGCCTCGGCGGCTATCACGCCTTCAACTTCGCGATGAAGCACCCGGACCTCACCTCAGCTTCGATTTCCATGAGCGGCTGCTTTGACATGCGCCGCTTCATGGATGGTTTTTACTCGAACGAATTTTATTTCAATAACCCGTTCGACTATCTACCCAACATGCGCGACACATGGTTCCTCGAGCGTTATGCAAAGATGCGGCTCATCCTAGCCGTGGGAGATCACGATATCTATCTTGCCGAAAATGTTCGCATGAAAGAGATTCTTTCGAAGCGCGAAATTTCGTGCTGGCTCGACGTCTGGGAAAGCGAAGAAACGCACGATTGGCCGCTCTGGCAACGCATGGCGGTAAAATTTTTCTAACTAAAGAAGTCGGAAGTCTAACTACGAGCAACAACCGGAGGTAAGGATGCCCAAGATCGGGATCGTCTACGGAATGGAAAACAGTTTTCCCGCCGCTCTAGTGGACAGGATCAATGGAAAACAAATTCCCGAGGTGCTGGCAGAGCACATTCGCTTGGGTGGTGTCCGCATGGCGGACCCGAGCGGCTATGCGGTCATCATCGATCGGATCTCTCATGATGTCGAGTTCTATCGCGCCTATCTGAAGAACGCGGTTCTGGGCGGCGCGATCGTAATCCCGAATCCGTTTTGGTGGAGCGCCGACGATAAGTTTTTTAACTACGGGCTTTCTTCTCAATTGGGCATCGCGGTTCCAAGGACGGCCATCCTCCCCCACAAAACGCATCCTCCCGGAACATCGGCTCAATCGATGCGGAACCTGAAATTTCCGCTGAACTGGGAAGAGATCTTCGACTACGTGGGCTTTCCGGCCTTTCTCAAACCGCTCGGCGGCGGCGCATGGAAACACCACTACGAGGTCGCATCGCCCCAGGAATTTTTTGAAGCCTACGATCAAACTGGCTCGATGTGTATGTGCTTGCAGGCAGCAATCCAGTTTGAAGAGTGTTTCCGCTGCTACGTCGTTGGCCAGGAGAACGTTTGTGTCATGCGTTACGATCCGAAACGGCCGCATCACTTACGTTACGTCCAGTGGGAGCAACCGGTGACGCGCTCTCTCCACGACCGGATGGTGAACGATGCATTGACGGTCTGCCGCACTTTGGGCTATGACCTGAACGCGGTGGAGTTCGCGGTGGAAGACGGCGTACCCTATGCCATTGATCTGCTCGATCCGGCTCCCGATGCCGATCTGCACTCGGTGGGCGAAGTTCACTTTGAATGGATTGTAGAGAATGTGGCGCAGATGGCGATAGACAAAGCGCTCGCTCCGGAACGGAAGCCAGCCGCGTTGCACTGGGATTGTTTTCTGAAGAATAAGGCAGTAGGCAGCTAATGGCTATTGACGCAAACGCGGGCAAACTCGCCGATCCCCTACATCTCACCAATATCCCTCGCCTCGTCGCAAGCTACTACGCGCTCCAGCCGGATCCCTCGATGAAGGAACATCAAGTTGCTTTCGGAACGTCGGGGCACCGTGGATCCTCATTGAAATCGTCGTTCAATGAAGATCACATTCTGGCCATCACCGCATCGATTTGCCGCTACCGCAAGGAACAAGCCACTAACGGGCCGCTGTTTCTGGCAATGGACACGCATGCACTTTCCGAGCCGGCGTTTGTCACAGCGCTCGAAGTGCTGGCAGCACACGAAGTTGAGACCATGATTGATCTGGACAACGGCTACACGCCGACTCCGGCGCTTTCGCGGGCTATTCTTGGGTACAATCACGGACGCAAAGACGGCCAAGGCGACGGCATTGTGATTACGCCCTCACATAATCCGCCGGAGGACGGCGGATTCAAATACAATCCGCCCAACGGTGGCCCAGCCGATACCGGCGCCACAAAGTGGATCGAGACTCACGCTAACGCGCTGCTGCAAAAAGGAACGGGCACGATTCCGCGCATTCCCTACGAAAGAGCGCAGCGCGCGGCGACTACGCACCGCTATGACTACGTTTCGAATTACGTGAACGAGCTGGGTGCGGTGATCGATATGGAGGCGCTGGTGGCGGCGCGCTTGAGCTTGGCGGTTGATCCGCTGGGTGGCGCCGGCATCGCCTATTGGCCGCGCATCGCCGACCGCTACGGCTTGCGGCTGAACGTCGTCAACAAGGAAATCGATCCCACTTTCCGTTTCATGCGTCTCGATTGGGACGGCAAGATTCGTATGGACTGTTCTTCGCCTTATGCAATGGCTTCACTCATTGCGCTGAGAGACAATTTCGACGTCGCTTTCGCCTGCGACACGGATCACGATCGCCACGGCATTGTGACGCGCAGTGCAGGCTTGCTGAATCCGAATCACTATTTGACTGTCGCCATCGATTATCTTTTTCGAAATCGTCCAGGTTGGCGAGCGGATTGCGGGGTCGGCAAGACGCTGGTATCCAGCAGCATGATCGATCGCGTTGTGGGGCGACTCGGTCGGCGGTTGATGGAAGTGCCGGTCGGTTTCAAGTGGTTTGTGGACGGCTTGCTCGATGGTTCCCTGGGATTCGGCGGCGAAGAGAGCGCGGGCGCTTCGTTTCTCAAGAAAGACGGCGGCGCCTGGAGCACAGATAAAGATGGACTTATTCTGGGACTGCTTTCTGCCGAGATCACGGCCAAGCTTGGAAAGGATCCGGGCGAACGCTATCAGGATTTGACGAAAGAATTCGGCGACCCAGTGTATGAGCGCGTCGATGCGCCTGCCTCGCGCGAAGAAAAGAACATTCTGCAAAGACTTTCACCCGAGCAAGTGCCCGAGCAGGAACTAGCCGGAGAAAAAATAGAATCCAAGCTCACGACTGCCCCTGGAAATGGCGCTCCTCTCGGCGGGCTGAAAGTGTCCACAAAAAATGGCTGGTTCGCGGCTCGACCTTCGGGCACCGAGGATGTCTACAAGATCTACGCGGAAAGTTTCCTGGGCAAGGATCACTTACGGCGAATTCAGGAAGAAGCGCGCGCTGTAGTATCGAATGCCTTTCGGGGAGTGGTTTCCGCGAAAGCGTAATTTTCTTGGGCTATCGAGGAGTGTCTGGTGGACCTGAAGGGATTCGAACCCTTGACCTCTTCCATGCCATGGAAGCGCGCTCCCAACTGCGCCACAGGCCCATTCGGCCGAAGGTTTTTACGTCCTGAGAATACCATACCTTTCGTGCCGCATCCCACGCAGTTTTTTTCAAAAAAAAGAATTTCAAATTTAATTTCTAATAGTATTGACTCAGCCGCGAATCAAAGGCACAATCGAACGGTTGGAAAGACACGGCTCACTGTCGTTCCACATCTCCGAAAAAAGTTGCAATGGGCAAATTCGCCGCATCACCATTCAACGCTTTGCTGCAAGATGCTTCTCTTGCGCATGCCGACATGTCCCCACGTCAAGTGACAGGTGCTAATCCTGTGTTTTCAAATGATCTTGTTCATGAGTTGCGCCAGCCTTTGGGCGTAATCGACTCGCTCGCTTATTACCTCGAGCTCATAGCTACGGATGACAAGAGTAGTGGTCATCTGCAGCGCATCCGCGCGATGGTGGCAAAAACCAATTGTATTCTGGAACGGGCAGTCGAACGCGAAGAACGTTCTTTCGAGCCCGAGCTCGTCGGTTCGTAATCGCGGCCTAACGATCGCGATTCTGATTCTCTATTTTTTCCAGACGCTGCCTGAGTTCGCGTATCTGCGCCTTGAATTCAGGCAGCTTCTCGACGTGTGCCAACCCTTTGAGATGTTTTTTCAGCGGCCGCGCCGGAATTCCCCACACAGGTTCGCCGCGGTGCACCACTTGCGAGGTTAATACACCGCTCTTGCCGCCAACAATTGCTCTCGCTTCGATCTTTGCTTTCTCTCCGATACCTACTTGTCCGCCGATGACCGCGAAGTCTTCAATCACGACGCTTCCCGACAGCCCGGTTTGAGCGGCGATAACAACGTGCTGACCGATCGTGCAATTGTGACCCACGTGCACGAGGTTGTCCAATTTCGTGCCACGACCGATGCGGGTCACTCCGAGTGCAGCGCGGTCGATACAACAGTTCGCGCCAATCTCCACGTCGTCGCGGATCTCGACTGTTCCTACCTGCGGAAATTTTTCATAGCGGCCATCAGAAAAAGTGAAACCAAAACCGTCGGCGCCGATGACGCATCCGGCGTGAAGGATGACGCGGGCACCAACGATGACGCCGCTGTACAACGTCACGTTCGCGGCAAGCGTCGTATTTTCGCCGATTGTCACTCCATCGCCCACCACACACCCAGCGCCGATGAAACAGCCGGTCGCGATTTTCGCCTGCTCTCCTATGGAGGCATACGGGCCGATGTGGCAATCGCCCGCGATGTGCGCATCCTTTGCGATGACGGCCGTCGGATGAATGGAAAGGACCGGACGCTTCTTCGGATAAAGCACCGCTAGAGCACGCGCAAAAGCGGCTCGCGGCTCGGCCACACGGATAACGGACCACTCGCCCTTAGCATCGAACGAAAGCGGTGTTAGCAAACAGCCTGCCTTCGACGTGCGAGCGAGTTGCATAGCTTTCGCATTTGCTGCAAAGGACAGATCGTCGGCAGTTGCACTCTCGAGCCCGTTCGCGCCGGAAATCTTTCGCGCCGTGTCGCCCTCCGCAGTACCACCGCAGATCTCCGCCAGTTGCAGTACCGTGACCACAGGCATCCTCCATACTTAGCATTGATGGCTTTCGACGCATCGACTTACGTCGCGCCCACAGCGCGAGTACATCCCGACGCGGTCATCGGACCGGGAACGCGCATCGGCGAATTTTGCGTGATTGAATCAGATACGACGATCGGAGCGCAATGTGTGCTCGAACCGTATGTCTATGTAAAACGGTGGACCACTCTCGGCAACGCCAACGAAATTTCGGCAGGCACGGTGCTCGGAACCGACCCGTTGGATAAATCGTTTGGCGGCGCGCGCAGCTACTTGCATATTGGGGACCGCAACAAGATCCGCGAGCACTTCACGATCTCGCGCGGCACGCAGCCGGAATCGGAAACGCGCATCGGGCACGGCAACTACATCATGACCTCCGGCCACATAGCGCACAATTGCCGGCTCGGGGACGACATTGTAGTGGCAAGCTGCGCTCTGGTCGCGGGCTACGTCGAGATCGAGAATCAGGCCTTTGTTTCAGGAGGTGTTGTCATTCATCAATACAGCCGAATCGGCCGCCTTGCGATGATCGGCGGCAATACGCGAGTGAATAGCGACCTTCCGCCTTATTTTCTCTACACGAATTTCAATGTGGCAGCGAAAGGGTTGAACATGGTTGGCCTCAAACGCGCAGGCTTTTCATTGAGCGATGTCGGGCGGCTCAAAGCGGCTTACCGGCTGCTCTATCGCTCCCGTTTGAAACAGGCTGAGGCGGTCGAACGGATCGAGGCGGAACTGCCATCGGAACACACACGGCACCTAGTGGAATTTATTCGGAGGAGCGAGCGGGGAATTTGCGGAGAAGAGGTGAGGAGTCGGGGAAGACGGGAGAGAGGAGCCGCGGAAGACGGCTAGGAGCCTCGCGCTAGTCTGAACCGGCGCGGGCTATCTGGGTGTGGCTCAGAGAATCGGCGTATTGGCTGACGCCGCGCAGCAGCGCTTCGGCGATTTTGTCGCGCTGATCGCTGCGCTTCAACAGCCTCTCGTCGTGCGGGTTGGAAACAAACCCGATTTCGGCCAGGATGGAGGGCATGGTCGCGCCGATCAGTACGACGAACGGCGCCTGCCGCACCCCACGATCGTGCGCCTTGCTATTCATCTTCGTCGAGTTCACCCACAGCGCCTTTTGCACCTTTTGCGCAAATTCGCGCGATTCTTCGACCTTCGCCTGCAGGACCGCACGATGGAGCATATCGCTCAGATCGGAAATCGAGCTGAGCGAGGTGGCATTCTCCCGCGTCGCCAGATCCAGACCTTTTTTGTCGGAGGTCAGATTGAAGTAGTACGTCTCGACGCCGGTTGCCGATGATTCGGGGGAAGAATTGGCGTGGACGGAGATGAACAAATCGGCCCGCTGATCGTTGGCGATTTTCGTGCGTTCTTCGAGCGGGATAAAAACGTCGTTCGAGCGCGTGTAGACTACCTCGGCTCCCAACCGCTCTGTGATGAGACGGCCCAGACGCAACGCCACGTCCAGAACGAGGTCTTTTTCCATCAATCCTTTAGGGCCGATGGTGCCGGTATCTTTTCCTCCGTGTCCAGCGTCGATCACGACGCGGCCCAGCTTCAGGCCGAACACCCGGACGAGAGAACGATCTCCGCTGCTGTCGCGTTTGGCGGCGGCAGCATTGGCAGCATTGGATGAGGGATGCCGATGATGCGGGTCGTAAGCGGCCGCCTCGTCGCTCGAAGGCTCCTCTGGCCGGGTCGAAACGGGCACAGAAGCCTTGGTCGTACCGGAAGCGGGCTCGTGAGTTTGAGACGCCGCGCTGGGTGCGGCTATACTACGTTCAGCGATCGGGGCCAAGTCCGAATCGGCGGCACCACGCTTTGCGGAAGCATCGACCCGTTGCGCCTGTGCGACGCTACGGGTGGGCGTCAGCGTCGTGAGGCCGGACCCTTTGGGCCGGATCTCGATCATCAAGCGATCCGGGGCCACAAGCTGTGAAGTAATAACTTCCACCGGGCACTCAAGATCGAAGACAATGCGCGTCTTACCTGGAGCCACTTCGGCCACCCGAATTTGCTTGATCCGCCGGTCCCCTACTTGAATGGTTTGCATCCCGGCGTGGCTGGTAGAAGGCGCGTGTAAACCGATCAGGTCAAAATATACTCGCGCCGGATTCTCGATCTGATCGGTGACCAGCTTGTAGTCGCCCGAGGTTTCAATGGCTATTCGAGTGACATCGCCAAAAGACCAGAACCGGATTCCATCGATACGAGCCGGACCGGAATTTTGGCCGCCAGACTCGGGAGCCAACACGAACGCGACCGCAAGAATGGGCAGAATGCTTCGGGGGAACATGAGCGAGCCTAGACCTGCAAGCAGTTCCAGTGAATCATAAAACAGACCAGAAGACCTTTGTTCTTATAATTATAATCGGAATTCAGCGCCCGAGTGTTAATATTTGGGCATGCAAGCCGCGGGCTTCGTGCTGGTCGGCGGTCAGAGTTCCCGAATGGGCCGGGACAAAGCTAGACTGCGCATTGGTTCAGGGCTGCTGGTTGAGGATGTCGCAGGGAAGCTGGCGAGTTGCACGGCGCGTGTGACGCTGGTTGGTCCGCCGGAACGTTACGCCGATCTTCCTTTCGAGTGTTTGCCGGACTTGCGTCCTGGCCTAGGGCCTTTAGCCGGGATCGAAACCGCGCTCAGTGCCAATTACGGCGAACTCAATCTGATTACAGGCTGCGATATGCCGGACCTGGAGACGGAGTGGCTCGAGAAACTTGTCGTCACGGCTCGGCGGACACGCGCCTTGTGCGTCGTTACCCGCGACGGGGCAGGGAGAGTGCACGCGCTTTGTGCGGTCTATCGGAGAGAGTGCCTTACTTTTGTGCGCCGCGCGCTCGCTGCCCGTCGATTGAAGCTTTTTGACTTTATCAGGGAACTGCCAGTGGTTGAAATGCACGCAACTTCCATAATCGGCAATCTCAACACTCCTCAGGAACTGGCGGCTCATGCCGGACGACCAATCCATCCATTACATTGAGTTCAGAAATGTCTACAAGAAGTTCGATCGCCCTGTACTGAAGGACGTCAGCTTCTACGTCGATCCCGGACAGACGCTTGCGATCATCGGCCGGAGCGGCGTCGGCAAATCCGTCACTTTGGCCCACATCATGGGATTCCTGAAGCCGGATCAGGGCGAGGTGATCGTGTCGCATTCGGAAATTTCCCACATGGAGGAAGCCGAGCTGCGGCAAATCCGCAAAAAGGTCACCATGGTGTTTCAATCCGGCGCGCTGTTCGATTCGCTATCGGTCGGAGAAAACATTCTATTTTCGCTCGAGCTGCGCGAGGATTACAACGAGCGCAATAAAGAGGATGTGGTGAACGGCTTGCTCAAGCTAGTGGACCTCGAGCCTTTCAAGGATGCTTCGCCGAGCGACTTATCCACCGGATTTAAACGCGCGGTCGCGATCGCCCGTGCACTTGCCGCGCAGCCGGAGTGCATTCTCTACGACGAACCCACGACAATGGTCGACCCGATCATGTCGGACGACTTGGGTAATCTCATGCTCCGGCTGAAAAAACAATTAAGCCTTACCTCTATCGTGGTCACACACGATTTGGACTTGATGTGGAAGGTGGCCGATTCGGTGGTCTTTCTATATAAAGGCGAGGCCATTTACTTTGGGCCAGTGTCGGAACTGGCCCAAAGCGATCACCCCCATGTAAGGCAATTTTTGGCCATGGATGAGGTGGAGATCAACGGCAAGATCGAGGAGACGTAAGGTTGGCCGGATTGAGCAGGCAACGCAACTCGGTTCCGTGCTCAATGCGTGTTTGAAAAAACGAACCCATCGCCAGCCGTTTTCGGTGTTTTCTGGTTTTGTTGCTTCGGTATACGCGGCTCCTCAACGCGCACAATTCGCTCGCTTTGCAGCTTGCGTAACTGAATGACTTCCTTCTCGCGACGGCGTATAAGTAGACAAAGAGCACGCGATAATTTCGAATCGCTGTCACTGAAGTGCCTGAATTTTCGGCCAGTGAGGCAGTTTTGTCGATGGGCAAGCGAGATCGACTACACGTTCGCGCCGAAGGCAAGCAGACGACCGTCACAATCCTTCACTACAAACTCGCGCGACTGCCACGGCATGTTGGCGAGTCCCCGAGCGAACTCCACGCCTTGGGCTGCGTACTCGGCGTAAAGCGCGTCCGCATCTTCGATGAATAGGTAGGCGTCGAGCAGTTCGTCTGCATATTTATCGGGATTGGCTGCAGGCGGCTCGGCGCAGCGGAAGTGAATCGCGTGCTGATCGCGCGCAACGATGGCATAGACGGGCGGATCTTGCCACATGCCCAGACACTCGAAGCCAAGTCTGTCTTTGTAATAGGCGAGGGTCGCGGGAATGTCCGTAGTGAAGAACTGGGGCGCGATCTGACGAATCATCAACCAAGTCTAGTGCAGATATTGCCGTTACCGTCGCGAGAAGGCGCTCTCACTACAGGCGAGGCCGATCGCTCTGGCTGCCGCGCCGCGCTCAGAGTTAGTGGCACACAACCGCTAGATCTGAGCCAAGCCGCCGTCGACGAATAACTCGATACCGTTCACGTAGCTGCTGTCGTCGGAGGCCAGAAATGAGACGACCTTCGCGATCTCATCGGTAGTGCCCGGACGGCCCAGGGGTATGCTGTCGATCGAGCTTTGCACGATATTGATCGACCTGCTCCTGCGTCATTCCAAGCGAGGTGTTGTAGCCCGGGGTTGGGACAATGCCGGGGCTAATTGCATTCACCCGTATCTTGCGGTCTTTCAGGTCCACGACCAAGTGCGCGCAAACGAACGGACCGCCGCCTTAGTCGCGCTGTAAACGCTTAAGGCCGGACTCCCGGTCGACGAAACAATCGAGGCGTTCAGCACGATAGATCCGCCTGACTGCATTAGGGGCAATGCCTTCTGCACGGTGAACAATAGTCCCTTCACGTTCACGTTGAACTGCTTGTCAAAATGATCTTCGGTAATTTGGCCAAGTGGAGCAAATTCGCCGATGCCGGCATTGGCAAAAACGATGTCGACCCTGCCTTTCTGCTCCTTGACCGTCGCGTACAGTTTGTCGATGTCCGCCAGGTTGGAGACATCGCTCGGAACGCCCGTCACGTTACGTCCGATCTCGTTCACCGCTGCGTCCAGTTCGCTTTGCCGTCGTCCCGTGACGAATACGAACGCGCCTTCATTGACGAACCGCTTTGCCGTCGCAAGCCCGATCCCACTGCTCCCCCCGGTAATCACTGCAATCTTATCTGCGAGTTTCTGCGACATATTTGTCTCCCTTGGCCTCTGCTGCAAGCCACAACGTCTAGATTGTCTACGCGCCTAGCCTAATAGACCATCGAGGTCGTTCATGCCGATACGATCATTGGACGGAATTTCGGATCCGCCCGTGTCACCTCAGGTCTTCACATTCTGAGAGCTCCGAGTGCGTGGAGTGGCCCTTTGGCCAGGCCGGCACCCGCACATGACTTGCCCCAGTACGAGATCAACACTCGACACAAGGCAGCTCGGCTCACCCTCGAGTCAGCTACTGATTCAAAGAAATCGTTTAGAACGACTCTCCCACCATTTCTTCACTCTTCTTCCACAATGCCTCAGCGCTCGCCGGTTCCAGGGCATACGCACGAACTCCCTCACTGATCGCGCTGATCGTCACGTTGTCCGCTACGACCTTGCCGACGTGGCAATTCTCGCAATAGCGGCCGCCGATTTCGTCAGCCGGGGCGACCACGCCAGCCCAGATCGTGGTGGCGGCTCCCTGAGGGATTGTCTTCCATTGGAAGGGACCCTTGCCTTCGCTCGCAAGCTGCTGGTTGATCTGATCGATTATCTTGTGTGTGCGGCTAGAGTCGATATGGCGAGCCAACTCGGTCTGAATGCCTCCGGGATGCACCGCCGCAGCGCGCACACCACGCTCTCGATGCCGTCGGTCGAAGGCAACCGAGAACAGGATATTGGCGGTCTTTGACCTTCCGTACGCGACAAATGGATCGTACGGCGTTTTCTCGAAATTCGGATCCGCAAGGTCAACGTTACCGTAGCGATGACCGGCCGAAGACAGATTGATAACCCGTCCCCCCGCGCGGATCAGGGGCGCAATCCGGTTTACAAAAACAAAGTGACCTAGATGATTCGTCCCGAACTGTGTCTCAAAGCCGTCCCGTGTGTGACCAAACGGAGTGGCCATGACTCCTGCATTCGCGATGACAACGTCGAAAGGCTTCCCCGCTTTCAACAAAGCGTCGGCGCAGATACGTACGCTTTTGAGATCCGCAAGGTCCAGTTCCACGAGTTCGAGACTTCCGCCCCCGGACTCACCGTCTTTTCGAACTTGGGCCGTGGCCGCTTCGGCCTTTGTCAAATCCCTTGCCGCACCCACTACATTCGCGCCGTGCGTCGCGAGCGAGCGCGCAGTCTCTACACCGAGGCCCGCCGAAGCCCCCGTCACCAGGATCCGTTTGCCCTTAAGATTCATCCCTGACAGAACGTCTTCAGTGGTTGAAGTTGCATCAAACATGTTCGCCATTTGCATTTCTTTCCTTCGCATCCATGAAAATGATAAAAACGGAGAGCGCCTCCGAATTATAAGATAATCGGAGATCGTCTCCGGTTGCAAAAAACCTCAAATGACCAGGAAAAAAGCTGCCAAACGCGCGTCTCGCAAACCTCGCGCGGACGCCCTGCGCAACCGCGATCGTATTCTGGAATTCGCCAAAGAAGCTTTCACTCGGTCGGGTGCCAACATCAACTTAGATGAGCTCGCCAGAGAGGCAGGCGTCGGGCCAGGAACGCTGTATCGCCACTTCCCGACGCGCGATGTACTTCTCGAAGCGGTTTACCGAAGTGAAGTGGAAAAGTTAGCGGCAGCAGAGCAAAAATTCGCCGCGACTATGCCCCCTACCAACGCCTTGCGTGCCTGGATGTTGCTCTTCATCGACTACATCGCCGCAAAGCAAATCATCGCGCCCGCTTTGAACACTTTGATGGGAGGCCCCTCGAAGGTGTTTGAATCCACCGGCCATCTGATAAAAGGAGCGATTCACGCGCTGGTCGACCGAGCGATCAAGAGCGGCGACATCCGCGCAGATCTCGACCCCTTAGACCTCCTTCGAGCCCTGATCGGGGTCTCCAACGTAGCCTCAGCCCCTGACTGGCAACAAAGCGCAAGAAGACTCGTAGACATCCTAATCGCAGGCTCGCGGGCGACGCATTAAGTGGACTACCAACAGATGTACTTCTCTAACTTGCGGCGTTCCGCGTCACCTGCTGCCTAGTTTCTGGGTGGACCGTAATCCAATCACAATCCGGAACAATGTGTGCTGTCGAAAATCAAGCTCTTCGGGGCAAATTAGGATCTATTGCTGGGGATGTGTTTGGGCCGTCTCCAGCCAAAGTGCGACATCGCAAGTATTCAACTCAAAGGGATTACCATGGGCTGCCCGGGACCAGATAAGACTCCGGTGCCCAATTGTGGCTCAGGATTCGATGCTAAGAATCGGTGTCCCCAGCGCCCTGGCAGCGCGTACAGGATCAAAATATTCCCTTAGGAATGTGATTTTGTCCTGCGCAGCCCGCAAGAAGATCACGTAATCTTGGCGATACATACGACCCGTGGACTTAATGAGCCCCTCTCCCTTTACCTCAGCAACTGCGGCTTGCGCATCCGCCAAAACATAGATTTTGAGATCGAAAAACCGGAAGTTCTCCACAGCACCGACGAACCATGTAGCGTGACGGACCGCTTCCTTCCGCCCGGACAGTTGAGCCGGATGGCCGATAGATGGGGCGTAGGCGAGTTCCCATACGATATCGTCGGTGATCAGCGTTTGCCATTGCGCGTTGTCATCGACGAGCGTCTGGATATGTTGTTGTAAGAGATTGGAAGCGATCGCCATCTTGATCTCCTTACTGTAGATAACGGCCTCCATAATACCGTTGCGAATCCCGGTGATGGGCTCTTGAAATCGGATGCGGATTGTTGCGGCTGATGTGTCATCGCGACGCCGCCTAGTTCTGCTGCCCGTCGGAAACATCGGGTCGTATGGTCGTTGTGAATTTCAATAAGAAAAACAATTCATATGATGACTGTTAGCGGCGCGACTATATGCCCTGGCTGTCATCTTCAAAGACGCATCAGATAGTGATACTGGACGTGTAGAATTCGTTTGAACCAATGAGCATCGTCCGGTTCAGTGCGACAGGTTGGGTTCGCCGGTTCGCCTTCGTGACGGCGTTCACTGCTACTGCATTGGCCGTCTGCGGCACTGTTTACGAACGATTCGGCGAGTCGAACGATGCAGAACGATTTCCTCGGATGGGCCGTCCCGTTCAGGCTGCGGGAATGACGTTCAACCTCAACTGCTACGGTTCTGGAAGTCCGACTGTCATCCTTGAGAGCGGCTTGGGATTACCATCACTCGGTTGGGTTCGAATTCAACCAGAGATTGCAAATTTTGCGCGCGTTTGTTCCTATGATCGAGCAGGCTATGGCTGGAGTGATCGTGCACAAGGTCATCGTAGGAGCTTACAGCTTGCGAAAGAGCTGAAGCTGCTGCTGGAGAGTGCAAGAGAAAGAGCACCGTACATACTCGTGGGTCCATCTTTCGGGGGCTTCATTATCCGCGTTTACACGGTCTTTATCCCGCCGATGTGGGTGGACTTGTCTTCGTCGACGCAAGCTATGAGGACCAGCAACGCCGAATTGACGAGATCGTCCCAGCAGCGAAGGAGCCGAGAATCAAGGCGGAAGAGAACGAGCAAAGGCGGGAACGTCAGAGCTTGATGCTAGCGAAGTTTGCTGTCCCATTTGGCATCGAAAGACTTCAATCCGCTCTTCATCCTGAAAAACCAGAACCGGCGTTTGGACTTTCGGCGCACCTCATCGAAGAATTGGACTACTTCGACCGACAACTAAAGACTAGAGAAGCGGTCCTGGCGGAATCCGCCGCTATGCTCGAGAGCGGAAAGATGGCGAAGAATTCGGGGAAGCTGGGGGATCGTCCAACAATCGTTCTAACCGGCGGAAAGATGGAATTCACGCCGGACCCTTTGTTTACAGACACTGTTCAGGAGAAACTCAGGAATCTTTGGATCAACGTTCTTCAGGCTGAGGAAGCGCATCTATCAACACGAGGAAGACAGGTCGTCCTGAAGGATAGCGGACACGTGATCCAGTTCGAGCGTCCAGACGCTGTGATCGATGCTGTCCGGGAGGTTTGGTCTGAAGTACGGGCTACCAGCGGGTCGACAACCATGTACCCCGATCCGGGCCATTAACCCATGCATGTCCTTCTACGTCCTCGTTTGTCGGCCATCGGAAACAAGAATCCGAAAGGGTCGGTTGCAGGACCTCTCTCGCTAATCAAACATCCATCAGCTCTCGAATAAGCGCTCGTACAAAGCGCCGAAAATTGCGCGCCGGCTGGACGGCCCGTCCCGTATTCAATTGACCGCCCCACGCGCTGGCTCTACAATCGCGCATATGATCAACAAAGTCCATGCACTGTGGTTATCCGCCCTCATCGGAATTTGCGCGCTCAATCACCTCTTGCCGCAGGATTCCGGCGCGAAGAATATACCGCAGGTTACTGCTGCGGGCGTCACTTTCGCCACCCCGGCTGGATGGTCTGTTTCGTCTGATCAACTCGCCATTTCTGTCCTGGCGCCAGAAGGTGACACTCACGTTGTGGTTCTGGACGAAAAGGCGCCGGATGCCACCACCGCGGTCGCGCAGGCATGGGCCACTTATAAACCGGGCTTTTCAAGGCCGTTGCGTGCCTCGGTGGATGCACCCGATCGCGATGGATGGACGGCCGGGAAACAATTTTTGTATGAAACCTCCCCGAACGAGAAGGCGGTGGTAATAGCGATTGCACGCCGCGCGGGTGACACCTGGAACGTGATACTCCTGGACGGTTCCGATGCAACGTTCGGGAAACGCGGCGCTCAGATCAACCTGATCGTGGGAAGCGCTCGTCCGAAAGGCTACCAGCGTGAATCGTTCGCCGGACGCAAGCCCTTGCCTCTCACTGGCGAGCGGATCGAGGCTTTGCGCAGCTTCGTGGAAACGTCCATGAAGAAGCTCGACGTGCCTGGCGTGGGCTTCGCCCTGATCGATCAGGGCAGAGTGGTGTACGAAGGTGGCATCGGTGTGAAGGAACTCGGCAAAGCGGATCGCGTCGACGCCAACACGCTCTTTATGGCAGCTTCCAACACTAAGGGAATGACGACCTTGCTCTTGGCCAAATTGGTCGATGAAAAAAAGCTGCAGTGGGATGAGCCTGTAACCAAGGTCTATCCAGATTTCAAGCTTGCCGATCAGGCCGTCACTAAGCAGATCGAGATCAAGCACTTGATCTGCGCCTGCACCGGCATGCCGCGGCAAGATCTGGAATGGCTTTTCGAGTACAAGAAGCTCAAACCGGAGTCGACCTTTACCCTGCTGAGCGGGATGCGGCCCACAAGTAAATTCGGCGAAGTTTTCTAATACAGCAACCTGATGGCGTCTGCGGCGGGCTACATCGGCGCACACGTCTATGGGCCGGCGGAAGAACCGGGTGCCGCCTACGATCGCGCTATGGAGAACCAGATCTTCAAGCCGCTGGGTATGAAAGACACTACGTTCGATATGGAGAGAGCCCAGCGTGGCGATTTGGCAAGCCCGCACTCCGACAATATCGATGGCCGCACCAAGCTCATCAAGATGGACCAGAACTATTCAGTCGTTCCCTTCCGGCCTGCTGGCGGTGTTTGGACCTCAGCGCATGACATGACGCAATATGCCCTGCTCGAGCTTCGGCGCGGCAAACTCGCCGATGGCCGCCAGTTCATTTCGGAGGACAGCCTGCTCATGCGTCGCAAACCGCAAATCTCCATCGGCGAAGACCAGACCTATGGAATGGGTCTTGAAGTGAACAATCACTGGGGCATTCCTATCGTTCACCACGGAGGCAGCCTCTTCGGATATAAGAGCGATTGGATGATATTGCCCGACCAAGGTATCGGAGCCGTGTTACTAACCAATTCGGATCGGGGCGGGTCCTTGCTGGGCCCATTAATGCGTCGGCTGCTGGAGGTTGTCTATGACGCCAAACCGGAAGCAGTGGCTTCAGTAGATGCCACGGCAACCAATTACCGAAATGTCATCGCGAAAGAACGGGCACGTTTGACCTTCCCGACCACTGAGGAAGAAGCATCGAAACTGGCAACCTATTATGTAAATGCCGAGCTGGGGAACATTAACGTGAAGAGATCGGGCGAACAGACGGTCTTCGTCTGGGACGGTGGCGAAAGCCGCATGGCGACGCGCAAGAACGACGACGGTACCATCTCGTTCATCAACGCTGACCCGCCACTGAGCGGCTTTGAGTTCGTCAGAAGCGAGAAGGATGGAAAGCGCGCCCTCATCGTTCGCGACGCCCAGCACGAATACGTGTTTGTCGAAGTAAGCTAGCTTCCTATTGAACACATCGCGTAGGGCAGCTTTAGGGGCAACTTAACGAGAACCGAGATGGGGGGCGGAGCGCCCAGGATGCAACTGCAACACCCATCATTACGATCGGGTATGCCATCGTACCCACATCAATCAATCCCGAGGCCCATAGCGATGCAACAGCGCCCGTCAAGTCGAAGAGCACACCGGCGTAGGCCCACTCTTTCAGTCGGGGAAACCTCGGAATGACCAACGCCACGGCGCCGAGCAGTTTCCAGATCCCCAGTATGACCAGGAAATAAGGAGGATAGCCCAAACGCTCGATGAGTCCGCGAACCTGGGGCACTCGCAGGACATCCCATACGCCTCCCATAGCGAGTTCGAAGACGACCAGAGCAGTGGTCACCCAGTAAGCAATAATGTTGCGGCGCGAAGTGAGGACGGAACTGGCGAGGTTAGTCATGGCGTCGATCTGCCAATCGCGACGGGCTGAGCCTCGTTCCCAAATATATTGACCGCGCGTAAGAGCGGTGAACGAGCGAACTTCGTCAGTGGCCTTCGGATTCTAAGAACCGTTCCGCTTCGATGGCGGCCATGCAACCGGCACCCGAGGCTGTGATGGCCTGGCGGTAAATGCGGTCCTGTACGTCGCCCGCGTGGAATACGCCGGCTATGTTCGTGCGCGCGCCGCCGTGCGAGAGGATGTAGCCGTCCGGGTCGAGATCGAGTTGGGAGGCGAAGGGCTTGGTGTTGGGGATGTGGCCAATGGCGACGAAAAAGCCATCGACTTCGCGATCGAAGACTTCGTTGGTTTTCAAATTGCGCAGCTTCACGCCGGTGACGTGGCCTTTGGCGGCGTCGTAGATATCTTCGACCGTTGTGTCGGTTAAGAACTGGATCTTGGAATTGGCGCGCGCGCGGTCGATCATGATTTTGGAGGCGCGGAACGTATCACGGCGGTGTACCAGAGTCACTTCGCTGCCGAAGCGGCTCAGGAAATTCGCCTCTTCCATGGCGGAATCGCCGCCGCCAATGACCATAATTTTCTTCCCGCGGAAGAAAAATCCATCGCAAGTAGCGCAGGAGCTGACGCCGTGGCCGATCAGCTTGTGCTCGTTCGGCAATCCCAGCCAACGGGCGGACGCGCCCGACGCTACGATCAGCGTGCGCGTCTGTAGCGGCTCGCCGTGGTCGAGTTCGAGCCGAAAGGGACGCTTCGACAGATCCGCGTGCGTCACCTGAGCGTGGCGGTAGGTCGCGCCAAATCGCTCGGCCTGCGTTTTCATGTTGTGGATCAACGCAGGGCCTTGGATTCCATCCGGAAAGCCGGGAAAGTTTTCGACATCCGTTGTAATCGAGAGCTGGCCGCCAGGCTCATGCCCCTCGAGAACCAATGGTTGCAGATTGGCTCGCGCCGTATAGATCGCCGCCGTGTTCCCGGCGCAACCTGAGCCGAGAATCACCACGTTCAAAATATTGTTCATCCTAGAAAGTAACGAGTGGCGTGAAAAGCCAGCCAGGAACCAGAGTACGCCAAGGCCAGCATATAAGAGAACTGGAATAAGGGCCAGCGCCAGCCGCCGGTTTCGCGTTTCACCACGGCCAATGTTGAAAAACACTGCATAGCGAAGGCGAAAAACACCAGCAGCGCCACGGCACCGGCCGTACTCAGATCCTGGTGGATAGCCGCCTGCAATCCTTTTGACTGTTCGTCTCCTTGGATGCCGTAAATGGTGCCGAGGGTTCCGACGATGACCTCGCGGGCGGCGAGCGAAGTGATTAACCCGATACCGATCTTCCAGTTAAACCCGAGCGGCTTGATCAGCGGCTCGATGGCTTTACCGGTCATTCCAGCGAAGCTTTGCTCGAGATCGGGCGCTTTGCCATGCGAATAGGGCAGATGCGCTAAAACCCATAAACCAATGGCGACCACTAGGATCACCGTTCCGACGCGCCGCAAAAAGACTTTGGCACGATCGAGCAGGCGCAAACCGAGCGATTGCAACGTAGGCCAGCGATACGGCGGCATCTCCAGCACAAACGACGAGCCGCTGCTTTTCAAAATGCTCGATTTGAGCAGCCGGGCGACAGCGATGGCGGTCAGGAAGCCCAAGATATAAAGACCCAGCATCACCGCCGCCGGCAGCGACAGGAATCCGCCTATGATCGGAATATTGGGAACGAAAGCGGCGATCAGCAGAGTGTAGATCGGCAACCGCGCCGAACACGTCATAAGCGGGGAAATCATGATGGTGGCCATGCGGTCGCGCTTGTTTTCAATGACGCGCGTGGCCATGATGGCGGGCACGGCGCAGGCGTATGCAGAGAGCAAAGGAATGAATGACTTCCCCTGCAAACCGAACTTCGCCATAGTGCGATCGGCGATGAGCGCAGCGCGCGCCAGATAACCGGAGTCTTCGAGAATTCCGATGAATAGGAACAGCAAAAGAATCTGTGGGAGAAAAACCACTACCGACCCGACGCCGCTCCAGATGCCATCGACCAGCAGAGACCGCCACGGCGAATCGGGCAAAACGGTATTGAGCCACTGCCCGGACGACGCGACCCCCTGTTGCAGGCCGTTCATGATCGGCTGTGCCCAGGAAAAAATACTCTGAAATACGGCGATGACTACGGCCGCAAAAACGAGCGGACCACCGACCGGATGGAGAAAGACCGCATCCAGGCGGCGGGTCCAAAGAGGAGGCGCCGGCGCCCGGTAGGAAGCGCGGACGCCAAGATTGGCAGCCCACTGGCGGCATTTCGGCAGATCCTGCAATACAGGCAGTTCGATCCGGGCCGGCGGCGTATTCAAGCGAGCCGCGGTTCCGAGCAGAAATTGCTGGATGCGGTCAATACCGGTTCCTTTGGCGGCGCTGATCAGGGCCACGGGCGAATCGAGTTCCGCAGACAATGCCGCCACATCCACTTTGCCCCCGCGGGCGGTGAGATCGTCCGCCATGTTCAGCAGCACCTGGGTGGGCAAGCCGAGGCTCAAGATCGGCGCGGCCAGCACCAGGTTGCGCCCCAGATTCGTAACATCCAGAATGAGGATGACCGCGTCGGGCTTGGGAAAATCAGCGCGCTCTCCGGTGAGTACGTCGTGCGTGACCTGCTCGTCTTCGGCGCGGGGATGCAGGCTATAGACACCGGGCAAATCGACCAGAAAGACTTCCTGATGTCCCTTGAGCTTGGCTTTGCCCATACGATGCTCGACGGTCACGCCAGGAAAGTTGGCGACCTTTTGGCGGAGCCCCGTTAACCGATTGAAAAGTGTGGATTTACCAGAATTGGGCGGCCCGACAATAGCAACTATAATGGGCCGATCGACGGCAGAGCGCGGTGGAGGAATCGACGGGTTCGGAAGCAGACCCGCCCGCGGGGCGTCGCCGTGGCAACCGCTCATGAGAGTACAATCAGATCCGATTCCGGATCGCGCCGGATATAAAGCCGGGCCGCCGTATCCGCCCGTAAAGCTACTTCCGAGCCATCCACCTGAAAGACTCGGGGCCCGCCACCCGGCGCGCGCCTACCGGGAATTACTTCATTGCCAGGCAAGAATCCGAGTTCCATCAGACGGCGTGCCACGCTCTCCGGCAAGTCCAGCCGATCTAAGATGCATCTCTGTCCGGTCCGGAGATCGGCTAGGGTTCTTTGGGCGGTGGCCATAACATCCACAATATCGGACCTTTTTAGTATGAGATAGGTCCGCCTACCTGTCAACCGATTGTAATGTAAGGGGATATCACGGTTTTTAGCGGTTGGTGGTATCATCTTGCTGTGCTGCGAGAGCCCTCGCACCGTCCCACGCCGGCTACCGAACGCGAAGCGGGCGGAGCCTTTACGCGCAAAGAAGTCTGCCGGCTCCTGAAAATCGAGCAACGGCAATTGAGAAGCTGGGAGCGCCAACAGCTCATTCCGGAATTGTCGCAGTACAAATTTCGCGAGCTGCTGAAGCTGAAACGGCTGGTCCGCCTGCGCAGCGAGAACGCACATCCACGATTGGTGCGACAGGCGCTGCACTCGCTCGATGATTTTTTGAAGGACTCGCCCGACTTGGGTGAAGATGTTCAGGTCTATAAAGAAGGCCGCCGCGTACGTATTCAAATCGGCAAGCACAAACTCGAGCCAGGCTCGGGGCAGATGCTATTCGACTTCGCCGAAGAAGAATTGAGCAAGCTTCTACAATTGCCCGAGTCGGCAAAGAAAGCGCAGAACGTAGCAGGAAGGCTGCGCGACAAACTGGAAGCGGACCGCTGGTTTGAACACGCTCTCGATCTGGAACAGAGCGGCGCGCCGTTTGAGGAGATCATTGCGGCGTATCAGAAAGCCGCGGAGCTGGACCCGAATTCTGCGGGAGCATTGGTGAACCTTGGAACGGTGTTCTTCAATGGCCATGCCTGGGGAGATGCCGAGCAAAATTACAAAAAGGCGCTCGAGATCGACCCCGGCTATGCATTGGCCCATTTCAATCTCGGCAACTTATACGACGAGCAGAACGATCCTTCCAATGCGTTGGAACATTACCATGAGGCGTTACGTATCCATCCGAGCTATGCGGATGCGCACTACAACCTGGCGCTGCTCTACCAAGGTTTGCGGGATACCATGAACGCGGTGCGCCATTGGCGGGCCTATTTGAAACTGGACACAAACAGCACCTGGGCGCAGATCGCCCGGCGCGAACTCGCCAAATTGGAAGCGGCCACGGTGGTGACCGGGGGCAAATTGCGGTTGGTCACGAAGGCAGATTGAGTGCCGGCCGCCGGTATTATCCTCGCGGCGGGGGCGGCCACGCGCATGGGAAGGCTGAAACAACTTCTTCCCTATCGCGGCAAAACACTAGTCGAGCATTCGTCGCAGCAGGCGCTGATGGCGGGCTTCGATCCAGTCGTGGTCGTAGTGGGTGCTGAAGCGGCCGCCGTGCGGGCCGCGCTCGCCACGCGGCCTGTGCGGCTGGTGGAAAATCCAAATTGGCAGCTCGGTATGGGCTCTTCCATCGCAGCTGGTGTAGAGCTGCTGTTGGACGCGGAATGCCTCGCCATTTTGCTCGCCGATCAACCGTTTGTAGAGAGCCGGCACCTGCGAAACATGCAGGCGCTCCTCGATAGAGGCTCTGGGCTCGCGGTGGCGGCCCAATATAACGGCACACTGGGAGTTCCGGCTTTATTCAAGCGGGAATTGTTTGGAGCACTCCAATCACTCGATCCCGCGACCGGTGCAAGAACATTGTTACGTACACGCGCGACGCCATTTCCGCTTCCCGAGGCGGCCATCGATATCGATACGCCCGAGGATTTCGCGACATTGAGCAATAGGTGAAAAATAATTCGAAGCGTTAATTTTCATTGTTTAGGTGGCTCAAGGCCGAACGTGACCGTCGATTCCGCGCCGAATTTCTTGTAGTTCATGTAGCGGATCACTGTGCGAAGGCGCTGCGGAAAATCGCGGAAGAACAACGTGTCGTCCGAGTAAGTCTCAACTGGAAAGAGCCACTTGCCATCAATTTCTCGCCGCGTCGTGGTGAAATGCGGCGTCAGATTCTGTTCTTTCAGCGTGTCGATTTGCGGAACGGCCTGGCCTTCACTACGGACGACGCCGAAATCCGACTGGCGCACCCAGAGCGTTCCCTCAAAGAACCGCTGCCCGGCCAAAATCTGGCGCGGCCTGACGTATTCAACGAAGCAGAGGGCGCCATCCATTGTTTGCTCGCCCTGGTAGCGGCCTTCGTAGAGAGACACTTTATCGGATGTCAGCAGAAAGGGTTCGATGTTGCGGATATCGTTGTAGTCTTCAGCCGTCAAGCGCACGTGTGTCAGCGTGCTGTGGGCGGGCTCGACAACTTGCTCATAGCGGCCGCGCGCGGGTGAAAAGGTGACATCGCGCACTTCGCGATACTCGCCCACTACGGCTCCCTGCACATTAAATTCCTGCATCGTTACAGATTGCCGGTAGGTGTAATTTTCGCGGGCGCGGGCATTTTCCGTCTCGCGCTCGGCAATTTTACGCAAAAAATTGGCCGGCGGCTCCGCAGCGGCGAGCGCGCAAGCCGATGCTACGATGAGGGCGATGCTTCGGACAATGCGTCCTTTTTTCATAGCGTTAGCGTGTACCTGGGTGGGCATTGCCGGAGCTGCCATCTTCTATTCGCAACAACATCCACCGTCTCATTGGATCATGTGGGCCGCGCTGCCTGCCTTTCTCCTCGAAGCCGCTTTTTATCTCGGCTCTATATTCGAAGAGACGCGTGCCTGGCTTGCGCAATTTCGTCCCGCGCGCATCCAGGCGGTGTTTCTATGGCTTAGCGCGCTGGCACCGTACCTGATCTTCAGCGTGAGCGCCAGCACTTTCGAGCGAAACAGTTTCTACCTGCTCGCCGGGCTCACTGCAGTGCTGTCGTTCTGGTATGCCTTATTACCTAGACGTCCGGCGTACGATTTCGGCTTCTTAGTTGTAACGGCGGCACCGTTGGTTTCGCACGTGTTCGCGCGTATCTACCGTTCGCCGGACGAGCATCTGGACGCCGACATTCTTGGCCACCTGATGTGGATCAGGCTGGGAATCGCGGCCTTGCTGGTTATGCGCGGATGGAATCCAGGGGCATTCGGCTTTTGGCCAAAGTCGCGGGAATGGCGCCTCGGTGCTTTTTGCTATTTGGTTTCGATCATTCCGGTCGTTCTTCTGGCGCTGAGTCTTCACGACGTGCGCTTCGAGTTGCGAGCGGGACCGTGGTGGCAGGTTGCCGGGATTGGCATTGGCACATTTTTCGGCATTCTATGGGTGGTAGCGCTCAGTGAAGAATTATTTTTTCGTGGTGTTATTGAACGCGCCATGCTCGACCGCTCACGGGCCGGAGCGGTGCTGGTTTCGGCCGTGCTTTATGGAAGCGCGCATCTCTGGGTCCACCAGTTTCCGAACTGGCGCCGGGCGACAGTAGGTACTTTTCTCGGGGTGGTCTTTGGGATCCTCTATGCTCAAACCGGCAGCGTGCGTGCACCGATGGTGACGCACGCTCTGGTCGTCGCAACGTGGCGTGTGTTTTTTAAGTAGCGGGAGGCGCAGCGCCGCCTAACACGGGAAGAATGACCTTCTCAATGGCTTCAGTCGAGATTTGATGGTAATGCGCCGATTGATCCAGGTGAAGCGCAAACGTGCCTGATTTTAGTTGCGCCAGCGTATTCTGGACATCCCGCTGATATTGGCGAATGGCTTGGGTATAAGGCGGTCCCGCCACCGTATGTTCTTTTTCCCCGAAGCAACAATCGTCGTACCGGTTCAGAATTTGCAATTGCAAACGTCCGGTGCCCGCGGCGCCTAGAACATATAGGTCTTTGTAGCCCGCCACGCGGTAGAGCTCCGGCACATACTGCTCCAGATCGTGATTGTAGTGATCACCGCGCAAATAGAGCGGCAGGGTTCCCGCCACGGGGATGCTTTTGACAATACGCGGATCAATGGCTGCGTAGACAGTCGTAGTCCAGCCGCCGCCCGAGAGTCCGATCATGTCGACCTCATGCAGCTCTGAATGATGCGCTAACAGGTAATTCACAGTTCGGGCGATCGGCTCCATGAAAAACTGGATCGCTGTGCCCGTTTTTGGGTGAAGGACAAATAACTTGTCATGTGCCCGGCTGGCTCCACAGTGCGCCGGACTCTGATACAACGGCATGCGCATGGCCGCGACGGTATATCCGGCGGCAACTAATTTGCGAATCGCAAACTCCAGATGAACGGGGTGGTCGCCGTGATCGAGCAAATCACATCCGTGGCCGTGGTGCACGATCACGACCTTATGCAAATTTGGGCGCGACGGGTAGAGAATGAATGCGGTCGACGCAACCGTGCCGCCCACATCCAGCCGGTCGATGCTTTCGAGATTAGCGATCGAGGCCGGCAGCGCGTCGTCGGTTTGCGGCTTATAACGATGGTCCACGAGCCTCGGCTGTTTTGCCGTTACCGCCTCCCAGGAGGTGCCCCATATATGCTGAACCAATGCGGCGCGCGTTGAATCGACCTTCGCCGGGCTAGTCACTGTGATTGCGCGTGGACTCTGTGCAAGTACATAGAGCGCAGACGCGCAGAGCAGGAGGATTGTCTTCATCATACTGAGCCTCTGGGTTTGCCAGATTCATTCACCTTACTACGCGCGTCCGGGGGCTCGAGCTAACGCAAAACAATGCGGGCTAATCCGGCGTTGTTCGCGGTGTCATAGATACGGAATACCAGCAGGTGCTCGCCTGGACGTAATGGGTCGAGATGCAGATGAAAATGCTCACGGGGGGAATCGGTAACGCCATCGTTCGATTCGACGGGCTGCCACAAACCAGCATCGATAGAGTATTCACAAAGACGCAGCGGGCTGGTGGTGTCGTTTCCCTCTACATCGATGTCAAGCGTGGTAGCACTACGCTTGGGCGCGCCGAGAGTGACGACGGGCGGCGTGTTGTCGATCAAGATCGGAGAGCTGATCAGCTCGGCCTGACGAGCGAATTCGGTTGAATTCGACGGGGCGTCGGAGGCGACGATTTTGAAGTAGTAGCGGCCATCGGCAAAGACGTCGGGATCGAGCAGCAGCGCGTTTTCGAACATGCGGCTGCGAATGAGCTGCCAGTTGGTAGCATCTTCGGCACGGAAATAAAGCGAGTACACGAGCTTGTCGTTGTCTGGGTCATCGGCCTGCCAGGAAACCTGAGTCTGAGTGGTTTGCAAACGAGAGATGGACTGACTGGCGGAAGTCGCGGTAGTGGCGGCGGGCGCTTCGCCGGTATCGGTAACGGTAATGGAATACGCGGCTGAGGCGTTTGTGTTCGCAGCGCCGGATTTTAGGGGATTCGTATTCACGATCGACGTGACAGTCACACTGCGAACGGCCGGCGGGCCATTACGCGGCAGATACGGAATAGAAACCGTGTCGATCGAGGCGTGGCTGCCAGCGGCAAATTCGGCGCGCCACTGAATGAAACGGGCGGGCGGACTCTTGATGAGCGGACTGCCCGAGGCGGTGATGGGCTCGGACCACTGGCTCCAGGTCGCATCCGGACGGGCCGTGTTGCCGGTGCGGGTCCGGAAGTTCGGGGCAGTGCCGTTGCCGCGCCATTGCAGATGTCCCCAGCGCGCCACGCTGGTGGAATCGTGCACCGGAGATTGATAATATCCGGCGCCCGATCCGGCGGGACCAAAGGCGAGGATGCGTCCGGGATTGCTGAGCGCCGCAAACAAATTCGACCCGGACTGGAGAAGGCGCGTGGTCTCGCCATCGCCGGGTTCGGCGAGCAGCGTAGTGCGGCCGCTATTCCATCGATAGATGCGGGCGTGTTCGTCTGTCGAGAACACCAGGCCGTCGGCATCCGACGAAAGATCATAGACGTTACTTTCTTTGGAACTGCGAATGGTTTCGACGGTGTGATCCGGAGTAATGCGATAGATCGCCGATTTCTCGACACCGCCCACTTCGACCACCGAAGGCGTGGAGGGCGTATTGGAAGTAGTGGACGAGGGAGATTTGGCTTCACCGGCACCGGCCTTCAGGCCGCTTTGATCGCTCTGCACGTGGAGACCGCTTTGTCTGGCCTCAGTGACTGTAATGACGGTGGGCGAACCGGCAACTACCGCGCCCGAGGATGTAGTTCCGGAACTGGTCACGAGCGAACGCGTGGAGACAGCGCCTCCCATGGCGGCGGCGTAGACGACTCCTTGGAGATCGATGACAATAGAACGAATTTCCGGAAGCGTGGAATCGAGCAGGATGGTGGCTTGCCGGGGCGCCGAGATGTCATAGAGAATGCCGTTCGGGTCGGTGCCCGCGAGCAGGTGACCGTTCGCGCCGGAAGTGAGCGCAGTGACGTTGGCTTGACCGGTTTCATAGTAGAGATCCGCCGCGCCGGTGGAAGGATCAATGCGGTAGATGCGGCCTGGCTCGCCTGTGGCCACGAACAGCGAGCCATTGGCTGCCGGTTGTATGGCCCAAATATATTTGGTGGGTGCGCGCCAGATCTCGCGCGCATTTCCATTCTGGATTGCATAGACACCGCCATTGGGCGATGTGCCGGCATACAGAATTCCCTTCGGGTCTGCATACAGCGCAAAAATTTCAGATTGCTGGGCGGACCAGATCACGGAAGATTGGCCGCCGGGACTAAATTTATAAAGCTTGCCGGAATGCCCGGTTCCCGCATAAACACTGCCGTCCGGTGCGGCGGCGAGGGACCATAAAGCGGGCTGGCCGAGCAGGGCGCTAGAACTGATGGCAGGGCCGGGCTCGAGAAGCCCGTCGGCACTGAGAGAAAGATTCGAAAGACGGCCTTTCAGAAAATCGTTGAAGCCATTGATTTCCCAAGTCGTGCTGGTAGCAGCCGACGCCGCGACGGCGAGAGCGAAGAAAATGCCAGGAAGGTATTTCAACCGGCTTCTGAATATTCGCGCGGCAACGCTCGCACGGCACTTGGCGATCTCTTGTTTTTGTTGACCAAGCACCACGCGACTGCCGGGCTACGCTTGCGCGGCGGCTTGCGGCATAGCGGCGCGCATGCGCTTTTCCATTTCTTCGGGCGAAACATCTTCTGTATGGGTAGCAAGCGCCCAGTGATGCCCGAATGGATCGCTCACCTTGCCGAAGCGGTCTCCCCAAAACATATCCGCGAGAGGCTGCTGGATTTTGGCTCCGGCTTTGACGGCGGTCTCAAAGACGGCATCGACGTTGTCGACGTACAGGAAAATGCCAACTGTCGAGCCTCCTAACGATTGAGGGGAACGAGCCTCGTTGCCTGGCCACTCGTCGGCCAGCATCAGCACCGAATCGCCGATTTTGATTTCAGCATGGCCAATTTTTCCGTCCGGCCCTTTCATGCGAGCGATCTCGGTGGCGCCGAAGGCTTGTTTATAAAAATCGATGGCGCTCGCCGCATCCGACAGAGTGAGATAGGGAGTCACGGTATGGTAGCCGGGAGGAACCGGCTTCACTGGACCAGCCATAATTTTCCTCCTAGAAGGATTCATCCCGACCTTATCACAATGGTGCGTGATCGCACGGGGCTACAGATTTGGGTTGAGAGTCAGATTGAGCCGCTTAAGAGCTTCCAGTAAATCCGGATCGTCCGTATGTAGGTCTAAAACAGTTTGAGAAGCCAAATCAAAGGGTTCGAACAGTGCCCAGTTGAATAGATCGGCTCCGTGGCGGGATTGATAATAGATGCCGTCATAGCCGAGACGATAGACAAGCGTTGCGATCCTTCGAGTGAGCGCGCGACGCTGCGACAGAAGAAGAGCCAAATCAAAATCCTGCCCGTCCGAGCGACGAACGGAGAACATGGGCTCTAGATTCCTGCGAATATAGGCGAGCCACTCCGAGGAATACACATTGGCAAAGCGGCGCTTGGTGAGAAGGGCCATTCCCAGCGATCGGGTTGGGAGCCAACTCGCGGGCACTGTTGCCGGTGGGGTGTAGTCGTCTTGGGCATTCTTTATCGAGGCCAGCGCGGAAAGCAATTGCTCGGCTTCGGGAGGTCTGCGATAGCGCGCCAACGTTTCGAGGTAACAGGCGAGCGGACTGGAGGCTGCATACAGGACGCGAAAGCGTCCTTCCGCATCGTCGAACCGGTTGCCAAAGGTAAGATCGTCGCCTACGTCGGCCCAATCGGGAGGCCGCCAGGGATCCGGCCTGCGAGCAACCCGATACACCGGACCGATGGGTGCAGTAAATGGGAGGAAGCCTTTAGCCACCTGCTACGAAGGCCCGCGCTGCGTTTAAGACCTTTTTGCCATCGTGCTGTATATCGCCTCGACGAAGAAGATCGATCGGCACCGCATCGTCCAGTTCCGGATTCAATCCAATCAGCCACGCCTGGATCACGGCAGGGCTATCGAATTCGGCTAACATGCTGGCCACATGATAAGCGAGCCGAATGCGCTGTTCGACATTCTTTTGCGGCTTGGCATTTTCGAGCCACCGGTCGATGGCACGGGCATCCTTGACTGAGGCGATGTAGGCGGTGAGCTTGCGGCCAATGAGAGAAACCAGTGTCTCGACGACTTTAGGAAATTCTGTCGCAGTGGCTCGTCTATGGGCGGCAAAGTCAGCGCGCGGCTTGGTGAGCGGCAGGGTTGCCATGTGTTTGACTTAATTTTACCATCAGAATCCCACATGATTCACCAAGTGTACTACACTAGGCGAATAAAAGGCGAATTATATGTCCGCCCTCGCTATTTTCCAATCCCTCGCTTTGAGTCATGGCCCGACGCCCATTTCAACCGGCATTGGGATACACGTTCCACGCGCCACTCTTACAGAACTGACGGGCGGAGTTTCTTCTGGCCGCACTGCAGTGATGCTCAGTTTGCTACAGCAGGTGACAAGGCAGGAAGAGTTTTGTGTTCTGGTGGATGTTCAGGACACGTTCGATCCGGCCTCCGGCGCAGCGGCGGGTATCGAGTTGAGCCGACTACTATGGGTGCGCTGCGGCGGCAATGTAGACCATGCGCTGAAGGCCACCGATTTACTCGTGCGCGCGGGCGGATTCGGCATGGTGATGCTGGATGTTTCAGGGACATCTGCTGCTGCGCTGCGAAGGATTCCGATAGCGACCTGGTTCCGGCTGCGGCATGGGGCCGAGCATAACGGAGCGGCGCTGGTCGTCACCGGGGAGCGGGTAGAGGCGGGTTCAAGCGCCAAGCTGCAGCTTGGAGTGCGCCAGAAAGAAATATTGTGGTCGGCCAAGCTGCTGCGCGGCATTCGAAGCATTGCTAAATCGATCAAGCGAGGAGGGCAGACTGGTGTTTGCTTCGATTCACGCTCCCGGTAATTTACCCATTCTGCTCGATTGCGCGCGGCGCTTTTCGCCGCTGATCGAGATTACTTCGCCCGACACGGTGACGTTCGATATACGCGGACTAAGCAGAGTGTATGGCGAGCCCGGGAAGATTGCGCGCGCGATCGAACGCCTGATCGGCATGCCAGCTCATATCGCAATCGCCGCCAATCCGGATACGGCAGTCTGCGCAGCGCGAGGGATAGCGGGGACCTGCGTCATTGCATCAGGGGAGGAAGGCCGTATACTCAGCGCGCTCTCCCTGCATCTACTGGGCTGCCCGCAAGCGATGGGCGAATTGTTCGATTTGTGGGGCATCCGGACATTCGGACAGTTTGCAGCTCTTCCCGCAGCGGGAGTGGTGGCGCGGCTGGGCGAGGAGGGCGTGCACTGGCAGCAGGTGGCGCGCGGATCTGCCCGGCGCCAGCTACGGCTGATGGAAGAAAAGGTCGCTTATTCACGCGAAATGGAGTTGGAAGATCCAATTCCATTGCTCGAACCGCTTTTCTTCTTGTTGGCTCGCTTTCTGCTGGAATTATGCACGGAACTGACGGCACGATCGCTGGCTACGAATGAAATCCGGCTGCGGTTGACTTTGGAAAAAGAGGCGGAGCACGCCGAGCACTTAGTAACACTGCGGCTGCCCGCGCCGATGGTGGATCAAAAAGCGCTGCTCAAACTGCTCGAACTTGAGTTGCAGGTACGGCCTCCCGGAGCGGCGATTCGAAAGATTCAGTTGACGGCCGAGCCAGTAAAGCCACGGGTCGTGCAGGAAGATTTTTTCGCGCCCGCGTATCCGTCTCCGGAAAAGATTGAGGTGACTATTGCGCGCATCCGCCATTTTGTAGGTGCGGGGAATATTGGCAGCCCGCAGGTGCTCGATACGCATAGGCCGGACAGTTTTGTGATGGGGCCGCTTGCTAACGCGCGCGTCTCAGCCCAGAACACACACGGCTCAGTAAGCGGTGTAAGGCTGGCTTTCCGGCGATTCCGACCACCGCAGACGGCACATGTGATTACAAAGCAGCAACCGGTTCACATCATGTCGGCAGTGGCCCGAGGCGCGGTGGGAGTTGCCAAAGGCCCGTGGTTCACATCCGGAAACTGGTGGCGGACGGATGTATGGAATCGCGAAGAGTGGGACATTGCGCTTCGCAGCGGAGCGCTTTATAGGATCTTTCGAGATTTGAGAACGGAAACGTGGTTTGTGGAAGGGAACTATGACTGACTACGTGGAACTTCATGCGCGGTCGGCATTCAGTTTTCTCGAAGGTGGAAGCATCCCTGAGGAATATATTGATGCCTGCCAGAAATTAGAGATGCCAGCGATGGCGCTCCTCGATCGCGATGGTATGTATGGAATTCCGCGATTCCACATGGCTGCGGAGCGGAGTAGTGCAGTACGGGCGCATGTGGGCTCGGAAATTACATGCACCGATGGCGTACGCTATCCGCTGCTGGCAGAAACTCAGCGCGGCTATCAAAATCTTTGCCGGGTAATCACGCGCATGAAACTGCGGGTTCCGAAGCATCCTAAGCCGGGGCAAATCGCGGCGGCGACGCCTGAGGAACTGAGGGAATTTTCAGAAGGTCTTATATGTATTGCGCCGGGGACGCGGGCAGAAGAAGCTGCCGGTATATTTGGGCGTCACAACGTATATGTCGAGCTGCAACGGCATGGCCAGCGCGAGGAGGAGGCATGGAACGAAGTCGCTATCGAAGCGGCACGACGTTTGAAACTGCCGCTGGTGGCAACCAATGGAGTGTGCTACGCGCAGCCGGCGCAGCGCGAGGTTCTCGATGTCTTTACCTGCCTGTATCACAAAACTACGCTCGAAAACGCCGGTCGTTTACTGAGTGGAAATGCGGAACGCTATCTGAAGCCGGCAGCGGATATGAATCGCTTATTCGCCGATCTGCCGGAAGCAATTGCGAACACGCAGGAAATTTCGTCGCGATTGAAATATGAAATGAAGGATCTGGGTTATAAGTTTCCGCCGTATCCGGTACCGGCCGAAGAAACAATGGATAGCTTTCTGCGTAAGCGGACGGAAGAAGGGGCACGGCTGCGATTTAAAAAATACACACAGAAACACCGGGAGCAAATCGATCACGAGTTGAAGTTGATTCAGAAGCTAGAGTTGGCGGGCTATTTTCTGATCGTCTGGGACATCATGGAGTTCTGCCGGCGGGAAGGGATTCTCTCGCAAGGCCGCGGATCGGCAGCCAATAGCGCAGTCTGTTGCGCACTGGGAATCACTTCCGTCGATCCGATCGAATATAAGCTTTTATTCGAACGGTTTCTCTCTGAAAATCGCGGCGAATGGCCCGATATCGACATCGATCTTCCTTCAGGAGACGAGCGCGAAAAAGTGATCCAGCATGTATATGAGTGCTATGGAAAGCTGGGCGCGGCCATGACGGCGAATGTAATTACTTATCGCAGCCGGTCGGCTATCCGGGAAGTTGGCAAAGTGCTGGGGTTCGATGAAGAGACGACCGCTAAATTATCGGCACTTTCCCCTATGTGGGGCTGGCAAGGGCCGGATGAAACCATCGAGAAGCAATTCCGGGAAGCGGGCATGAATTTAAATCACCCGCGAGTGCGCAAATTCTTCGATCTGGTGGGCGGACTACAGGATTTACCTAGACATCTTGGGCAACATTCGGGTGGGATGGTGATCTGCCAGGGGCGGCTGGATTCCGTTGTACCGCTCGAGAATGCAAGTATGCCGGGGCGGGTAGTAGTGCAGTGGGACAAAGAAGACTGCGCCGACATGAAGATCATCAAGATCGATTTACTCGGTCTGGGAATGATGGCGGTGCTGCGAGATACGTTCACACTGATCAAGAAGCATGAGCAAAGAAATCTCACTCTTGGAAACATTCCGGAGGGCGATGAAACCGTTTACCGGACTCTTCAATGCGCCGATACGATCGGAACGTTTCAAGTAGAGAGCCGGGCGCAGCAAGCATCTTTGCCGCGCATGCGGCCGAATTGCTTTTACGACATCGTGGTACAGGTAGCGATTATCCGGCCCGGGCCGATTGTGGGACGCATGATGCATCCTTACTTGCAGCGCCGGCAGAAGCGGGAAGCTCCAAAGTGCCCGCATCCTTCTTTGGAACCGGTGCTCGAGCGTACATTAGGTGTACCGCTGTTCCAGGAGCAGTTATTACGCATGGCGATGATTGCCGCAGATTTTACCGGCAGCCAGGCGGAAGAACTGCGGCGCGCCATGGGATTCAAGCGTTCGGAAGAACGCATGAAGGAAATCGAGAAGAAGTTGCGTGACGGCATGACGAAGAAAGGGATTACCGGAGAGGCACAGGAAACGATTGTGCTTTCGATCACTTCGTTTGCACGATTTGGTTTTCCGGAATCGCATGCCATTAGCTTTGCGCTGCTTGCGTATGCCAGCACGTATTTGAAATGCCATTATCTGGCGGCGTTCACTTGCGCATTACTTAACAATCAGCCGATGGGGTTTTATCATCCAGCGGTGTTGGTCAAGGACGCACAGAGGCACGGGTTGCGAGTATTGCCTATCGACGTGAATAAGTCCGAATGGGACTGCACGGTGGAAAACGGCTATCTGCGCTTGGGCCTACGCTATGCGCGCGGTCTGAATGAACGCACGGGGAGTGCAGTGGCAGCGGCCCGGCCGTTCCGGGATGTGGAGGACTTGGCCAAACGCGTACCGCTTCTGCACAAAGATGAACTGGAACGACTGGCGTTCATCGGCGCACTGCACAATATCGGCGCCAGGCATCGGCGTGATGCTTTATGGCAAGTCGCTCGAGCCGGAAGGCCGGCGGGGCCTTTAGTAGACGAGTTTTCTGAAATCGCGCCTGTTTCGCCGCTCGCCATAATGGATGCACGCGAGCGGATTGCGGCCGATTATCAAGGTACAGGCGTAACAATCGGTCCACATCCGATGGCTTATCGCCGCGGTGAGATGAATCGGCTGGGAGTGACACCGGCGGCCGATCTGGCACGGCTGCGCAATGGGCGAGCGGTAAAAGTAGCCGGGTGCGTCATCGTACGTCAGCGCCCAGGCACGGCAAAAGGAGTAGTGTTTGTCTCGCTAGAAGATGAGACGGGCATCTCGAATGTCGTGCTGATGCCGGATCAATTTGAGCAGCAACGCGCCACGTGGGTGACCGAGCCTTATCTATTCGTAGAGGGGATTCTGCAGAATATTGACGGAGTAATACATGTCAAAGCTGGATGTGTAAAGCCTTTGGCGACATTCGCGACTACTCTTCCATCTCATGATTTTCGATGAAACGAGCCTTCGCGCCGTGTCGCATGTGAAATATAGTCACGGCTTTTCTGCGTTCATCTATGCGATAGATGATGCGGTAAATATGATCCTTTCGCCCATAGAGCAGATGCCGCAAAGTGCCTCGCTCATGTGTGACAGCTCCCCGATTGGGATACTTTTCGAGACTGTAGATGGCCCCTTCAAGTCCATTGAACCAGTCAAGCGCTCTATCAGACTCTGCGGCCTGTACGTATTCATAAATAATTTCCAAGTCGCGGAGGGCCCGATTAGACAACCTAACGAGGTATGCCATGCTTGCGTCGGAATGCCGCTAATGCTTCTCGCGCCGGACTCACGCGGCCTTCCTTTGCATCTTCCATTCCTTGCCTGATGCCCTCATTTATATCCGCTTGCGCCGCAATATCGAGCAAACGCTGGTATGATGCCGCGTCCTGCAAAACTGCAGCCGCTTTTCCATTCACAGTCAGAATCATAGGCCGCTTAGTCTTCTTAAGTTGTTCCAGGAATGCAGCTGAATTATTTCTGAACGTTGTCACAGCCTGAATATCTTTGGTGATGTCCACAGGCGTATCTCCCCTTCATTATAGTACCTTTAAAGGTACTATCGCGACAGGCTAAATGTAAAAATCGCATTGCCCGCCGCGATGCTAACGAGCTGCTTCCCATCGGCCAAATAGGTGACCGGATTGGCGCGAATAATGCCGCCGAGGTTCTGCCGCCAAAGCTCCTTTCCGGTCTCGGCATCCAGGGCAAAGAAGTAGCCTTCATCGCTGCCTCCAAAGACAAGCTGCCCGGCAGTGGAGAGAACGCCCGCCCAGGGCTTGGTTTCCAGCTTGTATTCCCAGATGCGTTCACCGGTTTGAGGGTTAAGCGCACGCACTCCACCATGGCCAAGATCGCCGGGCAGGTCGATTAGCGGGACGCTGCCGATGTAGCGATTGCCAGGGCTATATTCCTGTTCACCCTTGCGATAGACGCTGCGATTTTCCCAATAAGAGAGATAGAAGAGCTTAGTTAGTGGGTTGTAACTGGGCGAATACCAATTTGTGGCGCCTTGCACACCCGGCCAGGTATAGGTTCCTTCCGCGGAAGGCTCGGTATTGGGTAGCACGATAGGATGGCCCGAATCGTCGAGCCCTTTGGCCCAAGTTTGTTTGGCGAACGGTGTTCCAAACAAGAATTTGCCGGTCTCGCGATCGAGTACATAGAAGAAGCCGCCGCGATGCGCCCAGTAGATGAGCTTGCGTGGCTGTCCCTTCCATTCAGCATCGACGAGCACGGGAACCTGGACGGCGTCCCAATCGTGGACATCATGGGGAATGAACTGAAAATACCATTTCAACTGACCCGTATCGACATCGAGTGCAATAGCACTGTCGGTATAGAGATTGTCGCCAGGGCGCGAATCGCCGTTCCAATCGGGTGAAGGGTTGCCGGTCCCCCAGATGAGCAGATTTTGTTGGGCATCGAAGGAACCGGTCAGCCATGTCGGGCCGCCACCGGTCTTCCAGGAATTTCCGGCCCAGGAGTTTTCGGGAATCGTCCAAAAGCGCCAGCGCTGCTTGCCCGTGGCTGCATCGTAGGCGTCCAGAAAACCACGAATTCCATATTCGCCGCCGGAAATACCGCATATCACCATATCCTTGACGATCAATGGAGCGCCGGTAATGGCATAACCGTTGGCGTGATCGGCAACCTGGATGTCCCACAAAACCGCGCCGGTTCTGGCATCGAGAGAAACCAAGTGCGCGTCGGCGGTGCCGACGAATACGCGATCGCCCAGCACGGCCACCCCGCGATTTACCTGTCCGCAGCAAACGTTGATGCGATCGGGGAGCTGACGCCGGTAGCGCCAATATTGACGGCCGGTTTTGGCATCGAGCGCCACTACGTTGCTCGGCGGCTCGCTGAGATACATGACGCCATTGATCACTAACGGTGTGGTCTCGACCATCAGCGTAGTCGGCATCTGATAGACCCATTCGAGGGTTAATTTGGAGGCGTTTTGGCGATTGATCCGATCGAGCGAGCTGTAACGCCAACCGCGATAATTTCCTGAATACGTGAGCCAATCCGAGCTACCGGAAGAAGCGTCGAGGAGCCTTTCGTAGGTGACTTGAGCCGATAGCGAAGCCACAACACAACAGACGGTGAGACCGAATCGGATAGCGAGTTTCATTTGGGACGCTGCAACCACAAAAATGCGATTAGATCATCGAGTTGCTGGAAAGATAGTTTGTCGCGATAGGACGGCATGGCGGAATGCTTGTCAATCGTGTAATTCTTCACGGCCTCCTTTTCATAGGAGTGCAGCGCAGCCGAACGATCGATAAGCTGGACGGTATAAGTATCTTCATTGAGCAGGAAGCCTTGAACGACTTTGCCGGAGGCATCTTCGAATTTCACAGTCCAATACAGCGGTTGGACTTCCGCACTCGGATCCAAAATGGACTGTTTTAGATTGTCCACGGATCTCGCGGCTCCGATTCCAGACAAATCGGGACCGAGTGATCCACCTTCGCCGCGGACACGATGACATCCCACGCAGCCCTGCGATCGGAACAATCCGGCTCCTGCATCTGCATCGCCCGCGGGTTTTGCGGCGTTCGCACTCAGCGAGCGGATGAAAGCCACAAGTTGCCAGACACGGTCGGCATTGTAGAAGAGGCCGGGCATTTCCGTGCCAGGAATGCCTTCGGAAATGTTTTTCAAGAGGTCGGCATCGCTCGATCCGTGGTAAAAGCGGCCGGCAGCGAGGTTGGGCCCTCTTCCTCCCTCGCCCGCATAGCCGTGACATGGCGAGCAGTGAGAATGAAAAGTTTTGGCCCCCGCAGCCACATCCGCAGCGGAGGTACGCGGATTACGCACTTCCTGCGCAACCGAGAGGCCGGCAAACAATAGCAAGGCTGTCATCCGCACAAACATGAGCTACGACCAGAAAGATTATATGCGAGAGGAGCCACTCCTCGCTTGCCTAAGAACAGACAACCGTGACACAGTAGCGGTTTGTATAGTTATTCGCGACGGTTAACCTGGGCGCACTCTCCCAATTCGTTCGCCCGATTGGTGGAGGAACAGCGACGCACAGGCGCTCCTTTGCTTGACCTGACTAGCGCAAATCCTACCGAAGTTTTCGCCGATTATCCACATGCCGAGATTCAGCGGGCTTATGCGGGGCTTGACAACTTCGCTTATCAGCCAGATCCGTTTGGCAGCGAACAGGCGAGACAGGCGATTGCGGATTGGTATGGGGAACGAGGGATCCAGGTATCGCCCGGCCAGCTGGCCCTCACCGCGAGCACGAGCGAAGCCTATGGCCTGCTGTTCAAGCTGCTGTGCAGTCCCGGGGACGAAGTGCTGGCGCCGACCCCCTCATATCCGTTATTTGAATACCTGGCCCGGCTCGAATCGGTGGAGGTCGTACCGTACCGGCTTCTTTACGATGGGAGTTGGTTCGTCGACTTCGCGAGCCTGCGCGCGGCAATTTCAGAACGCACGCGCGCCGTGGTGATCGTCAATCCGAACAATCCGACGGGATCGTTTCTGAAGAAACAGGAGACCGCTGAGCTTCTGGCAATCGCGCAAGAACACGACCTGCCCATAGTGGCCGACGAAGTGTTTCTGGATTATGGGTTTGCAGATGCTGCGGAATGTACACGCACTCTCATTGGCTGTGACAGCGCGCTCAGTTTCTCGCTAGGCGGACTCTCAAAAAGCGCCGGCATGCCGCAGATGAAGCTCGCGTGGATCGCCGTCAATGGACCAGCAGAGATTCGCAGCGATGTGCATGCGCGGCTCGAGCTATTGCTCGACACATATTTGTCTGTGGCGACTCCGGTGCAGAACACGCTTCCCGAATTGCTTACCATCGGTGGAGGGGTAGCCCGGCAGATCGTCGCAAGAATCGAGCGGAATTTGGCCGCTTTACAGGACATTTTAAGAGACTCTCACGTACACGTGTTGCACGTGGAAGGAGGCTGGTCGGCCATTTTGCAGCTTCCTAATATCTACCGGGAGGAGATCTGGCTTGCCGAGTTGATCGCCCGGCAACACGTTCTAGTCCAGCCTGGCTATTTTTTCGACATGCCTTCGGAGCCTTATGTCGTGGTCAGCCTGCTTACGCCAGAAAGCAGGTTCGCTGAAGGAATTCGACGTCTTCGGGAGGCTACTCCAGAGTGAAGGAGCGCTTGGTTTGATATGTGCGGTTTGCCACGAGATCGTGCAGGGTGAGCACGATCACGTAGCCGCCCTTCGCTGAAGTCCGCGTGGTTGTCAAATTGATGTTTCCTGGGACAAACTGCGCCGGATAGAAACCGCCGGTGCTCAACTCGGCCGCGTTGGGCTGATCGACAAATGGCTTACCGTCCGGTCCGAACACTGTCAACCCATAGGTCAAGTGATATCGATTATCCGGCGTGCTTGTCTGATATCCGGCCATGTCGAATCGGGCGTACACGGTGTCACCGGGAGCGTATGCCGGCACGTCCAGGCTTTCCTGATCGTCTTCTTTGCGAAAAAACCGGAAATTCTCGACCGTGACAGAGGGCGAAGGAATAATGGCGACGCCGCCAATGCGAAACGGGAAATCGCGCTCGGTCTGGGTCTTCCCAATCAAATCTTTCACCAGGAGATGAATGCGAAATTGACCCGACGCCACGAAGGAAGGAAGCAGAAAAGAGGCGCGCCGCTTGGGCGTCCAGTTTTTGTCTTCCGGGTTCAACTCGTCTTTGATATCGCCCGAAACGGCCGCCGTCAGTGGCACGCCGTTCGCATCCTGGGGCGTAATTTCGTAGGTGAGTGAAATTTTACGAACTTCCGTCTTTTCATCGGTCTGGATGGCGAACCCAGTGACGTGGAACCGGAAATAGAGGTAGTCGCCGGGGTAAAATCGGTAATCGTTCGAAACAAACGGCGCGTCTTCGGAGCTCTCAGGGCCAGCGTCAAGGATGGCTAAGGCGGGCTCCGCAGCGTAAACTTTACCTGCACCGGAGAGAAATGTGAGGAGAGCGGCCACTACCAAGCCAGCAATTGGCAAGCCGGCAACGCGCCGGTGGGGAAAAGCATCTCTATTGCCGATGGTCTCTTGAAGAACTTGCGTAAAACCATGTTCGGGAACACTCGAATAGTATGGCTGCTGGTGCTCGCGACGGGCGGCCAATGGATCGCGACCGCTCAGGCGGTGCATCCTGTCACCGGCCGGCACATAGCCCCGGTCATGGGCGTAAATGGGGCGGACTGGCTCGACCGAGAGGAACGCCAACGCGAAGAGCAGCCAGAAAAAGCCATCCTTGCTTTTCATCTTAAACCCGGCATGCAGGTCGGGGACGTGGGCGCTGGAACAGGCTTTTACAGCCTACGCATCGCGCAAGCCGTCTCCCCCGGAGGTGTGGTCTACGCGGAAGATATTCAGCCCGGCATGCTTGAAAGGCTGAATTCAAATGCGGCGGCCCAGCACGTAGGGAATGTCGTCACGGTTCTGGGAACCGAATCCGATCCACGACTTCCTGCCGGCAAGCTGGACTTGGTGGTACTGGTGGATGTATATCACGAATTTTCCCGTCCGCAGCGGATGCTGGATCGGATTCGCGATTCGTTGAAGCCGGACGGCCGACTGGCTCTGCTCGAATTTCGTAAGGAAGACCCGAGCGTGCCAATTCGTCCCGAACACAAAATGAGCGTGGATGAAGTAAGAGCCGAGGTTACACCGGAGGGTTACCGTTTCGAAGAAGTTGTCGATACACTGCCGTGGCAGCATATTATCTTTTTTCGCAAGGCGGAAGGCGTCCAGTAGGCGCTTGCCGGAAAGTCATCCTGGCAAGATGGGAGATGTAGTCTTGAGGCCAGTTGGACCAGACACAGACCCATTCGCCGGCCCCGATTAGCCGGTACGTTGCTTTTAGCCGCGACCAGTGGAAGGCCTTACGCGCCAATACACCGCTTCTATTGAACGAAGACGACCTGGTGGCCTTGCGCGGAATCAACGAGCAAGTCTCGCTTGGCGAAGTGGCGGACATCTATGTACCTCTGTCGCGGCTTTTGAATCTCCACGTGGCGGCGGTACAGCACCTGTACCAGGCGCGGCGCGAATTCATGGGGGCGCCGGCACCCCTGAAGGTTCCTTACATCATCGGCATCGCGGGTAGCGTTGCGGTCGGCAAAAGCACATTTTCGCGTGTGCTTCGCGCTTCGCTCGCGCGATGGCCGGACCACAGGCAGGTGGCGCTAGTCACAACCGACGGCTTCCTGTATCCCAATGCGACGCTCGAGGCGCGTGGACTCATGCAGCGCAAAGGATTTCCGGAAAGCTACGATCAGCGTCTACTGCTGCGCTTCCTCGCCGATGTGAAAGCGGGCGTGCGGAGCGTGTGTGGGCCGGTCTATTCCCACCTGCACTACGATATCGTGCCTGGAGCGCAGCAATGCGTGCATCAACCCGACATTGTGATCCTTGAAGGACTGAACGTGCTGCAATCACCCGATGGAGGCCGTGACGGCTCGCGGCTTTTCGTGTCAGACTTTTTCGATTTTTCCATTTACCTGGACGCCGAGGAGACCATCATCGAGCGCTGGTACATCGAACGATTCCTGCGCCTGTGTGAAACCGTTTTCCAGGACAAAGAATCGTACTTTCACCGCTACGCCGGATTGAGCGAAGAAGAAGCGCGGTCCACCGCACGCCGCATTTGGGAGAGTATCAATCTGTTGAACCTGCGCGAAAACATCGGCCCGACACGCGAGCGTGCGCACCTGATTCTCGAGAAGGCGGAAGACCACCGCGTGGGGCGAGCGCTTTTGCGCAGAGTCTGAATTAGTGAGCGACGGCCGCGCACACCAGATCGTGCAGATGATCTAGCCCGGCAGCCAGATCCTTGCCCAGATGCACCCGCAGTGCCCGCCGTTTGCGATCCGCCAATACCTGAAAATCTCCGCGTGCCTGCGCCGCTTTGACGATCCCGAATGTGTATTTTTGTTGGGGCACTGGAAGGTCTTGCGCATCATCGCAGGTGATTTGCATGAATACACCTGAATTCGGACCGCCTTTATACGCCTGGCCAGTGCTGTGCAAGAAACGCGGACCAAAACCGAGCACCGTCGCCACCTTCTTGGATTCGAGAACGCTCTTGCGAATCTCCTGCAGCTTGGCCTCGTATTCCGGAAACATTGGGATGTAGGCCAGCAATCCGAAATAATCGCCCGGCCGGATGCGATCCAAGTGTTTACGGATTACTCCGCCTAGTGTAGGATGAGCGCCGTTCACTAGCACGCTGGCATTGGCGGGGTCGGTAAACAGTTTGATCCCGTCCTGGTCGAGCAGCGGCTGCTCGGCCGGCAGCGAGCCGCTCTTTTCAAAGGCCGTCGTCAACTCCCGAGTGACTATTTTGCTGGCCTCGACGTCCGGTTGATTGAACGCATTAATACCAATGACAGAGCCCGCCACCGCGGTCGCAATCTCCCACTGGAAAAAGGCCTGGCCGATATCATCCAGATCTTTCAGGACAATGCGAAGAACGGGTTGGCCCGCTTTTTCGAGAGCAGCGATAGCGCTCTCGATCTCTTCGCCACCGTCACCGGCAAACTTGATATAGGCAAACACACGATCGTTGCTGTATTCTCCAACCGGGCAAAGCGGTTCGCGATCCACTGGAATCAGGCCATGGCCCTGCTTCCCGGTGGATTCGGCGAGCAACTGTTCGAGCCACGCGCCCAGATCGGCGAGGGATTTCGTGCAATGCAGTGTGACTTTGTCGCGGCCGAACTTGGTAGCGGCCGTGCCAAGGATGAGCCCCAGCGTCACCCCTGGATTTTTCGTGGCGTCGGACACCTTTGAAGCTTCAACCATCAAAGCCGTCCGTTCCAGCAATTTCTTGGTATCGAGCCCCATCCCCGCATGAGGCACCAGCCCGAAATCGGAAAGAGCCGAGTAGCGCCCGCCAATGGACGGAATGCCATGGTAGACGCGCCGGAAGCCTAGCTGACCTGCGACGGCCTCGAGTTTCGATCCAGGATCGGTAACGGCGATGAAGTGATTTCCCGCAGTTTCACCCACCACTTTGCGGGTCTCCTCAAAGAAATACTGCATGTAGATGTTGGGCTCGAGCGTAGTGCCCGATTTGCTCGACACGCAGAATAAAGTGCGGCGCGGATCGATCTTGGCGCGCAAACACTGGATTTGCACTGGGTCCGTGGAATCGAGCACCAGCAATTCGGGCGCGTTCGGCTGCTTGCCAAACGTGAGGCTGAACACTTCGGGGCACAGGCTCGAACCGCCCATCCCCAAGAGCACCAGGTGCGTGAACCCATCCTCGGCTATCTCCGCTGCCAAGGCTTGGAACTTGGACAAGTTGGCGCTCTCTTCGTCCACAATATCGAGCCAACCCAGCCACTTGCCCTCATCGTCATTGCTCCACAACGTCGGATCTTTTTTCCAAAGCCGCGCCGTGGAATTCGCCTGGTCCCAGCGCTCCCGCGCCTGTGCGACCGCCTTTTCGAGATCGCTGGGGAGCGAATAAGAGAAGTCGACGATATCCCGGCCGCTGCGGGCCTTAGCGGAACTCATTCTGCTCAATTCCTTTCACCTTATTCAAGCGGCGGACATGGCGCTCCTCACCGCTAAACTTCGCATTCAAAAAAGCTGCCGTAGCGTCTTCGGCTGTCATTTGGCCGATGATGCGTGCGCCCAGAACCAGTACGTTCATGTCGTCGTGCTCCACGCCCTGGCGGGCGGAGTAGTGATCGTGGCACATGGCCGCGCGAATCCCTTTGAACTTGTTAGCGGCTACCGAGACGCCCACACCGCTGCCGCAGACCAGAACGCCGCGCTCGGCGGCCCCGGAGCGGATGTCCTGGGCGACCAGAATGGCGTAATCCGGATAATCATCCGGTTTGCCCGGTTCGAAGGTGCCGACGTCATGTACGTTGTGACCGAGTTGGCGGATGTACTCGACCAAGTGCTGCTTCATGTCGTAGCCCGCATGGTCGGCGCCGATGGATATTTTCATTTTGCCGTTAAGCCACTTCTTAGGTTAGCGCTGAAAAACTAGCGAGGCGTTCAGGCCGCCAAAAGCAAACGTGTTGGAAAGCGCGAACTGAAGTGTGGCGCGCCGGGCTTTGTTCGGGACCACATCGAGGGCGCAGCCTGGATCGGCGCTGGTGAAATTGACGGTCGGCGGAATGATTCCATGGCGCAACGTCAGCAACGTGGCAATCGCCTCGATTGCACCGGCCGCTCCCAGCGTATGACCATGCATGGATTTCGTGGAACTGACGGGCAAGCGGTCCGTATGGGCGCCGAAGATCAACCGGATGGCCTGGCTCTCGATCAGATCGTTCGCTTGGGTTCCGGTGCCGTGCGCATTGATGTAATCGATTCGCTCCGCGGCAAGGCCGGCATCTTGAAGGGCCCACTGCATCGATTTCGCAGGACCGTCGACACACGGCTGCGTGATGTGGTGCGCATCGGAGCTCATACCGAACCCTACTATTTCCCCGAGGATTGGAATGCCGCGCGCCTGGGCGTGGTCCCAATTCTCGAGCACAAGCATGCCCGCGCCTTCGCCCAGGGAGAGCCCGCGGCGATCGATCGAAAACGGCCGACATACGTCGGGGGAAACCACGCGCATGGCTTCCCAGGCGCGCAGCAACCCTTCGGCAAAGACTGCTTCGCTGCCGCCGGCAATGGCTGCAATCGCCTGACCGCCACGCACTAATGAAAAGGCTTGCCCCAAGGCGTGGTTCGAGGACGAGCAGGCTGTCGAAACCGTATAGACAGGGCCGTGGATACCGAACTCGAGCGAAATGCGGCTTGCACCGGCATTGGACATCGTGCGCGGAATCGTCAACGGCGCGATGCGCGGATTCTTTTCGCGATACAGCCGGATATAGCCTTCTTCTTCGCTGAACTGGCCGCCAATACTGCTTCCCGTAATGACCGCTGAACGATCGGCCAACTCTCCCGTAAACGTCAGGCCGCTCTGTGCCACCGCTTCGCGCGCCGCGACTGCAGCCAACTGAGCGAAACGCTCGAGAAGAAGCAGATCCTTTTCGGTGAAGTAGTCCAGCGGCTCAAAAGCGTTTGCTTGTGCGCCGCGGGCAAACTTGTAGGGAGGCGATCCCGGATCGCTCAGCGGCAGTATTCCGCAAATGCCTGAAGCGAGTTTCTTCCAGCACTCGGCGACGTTGTTACCCAGCCCACAAACCAGCCCCAAGCCGGTAACTGCCACTCTATTCAAACCGGACGATCCTCAGGCTCCGCAGCTTTTAATGCGAGGAGCTTCCGCACACCTTCCACGGTCTCGCCGATCGAGCGCATCGACTGTACGCCCTCGTCCGGGATGTTGATGCCGAACTCGTTCTCTAACGCGAAAACAATATTAATTCCATCCAACGAGTCGATCTTCAGCTGCTCGAAAGTGCTGTCGATTGAGATGGATTCCAGGGGAATTCGTTGGGTCTTTGCGATTACCTCCATGACCCTGGTTCCCAAGTCGGCGGTTGCGGGCTGTTCGGACATGTATCGAACTCATCATATTATCCCGTTACATGGCCGCCTATTGGAGCGGACTCAAAACGAATGCTCCGAACTGCCGGCCGGTGTGAACGGGAAGGGTTGGTACCGAACCGTTTTGGTGTAGCAATCGTCAGGCCCGTCATGGGTATCGAGATCGGCGAGCCGTCATAGGTGCGGCTCGCAACCCGCGCACCGAAGTAATTTTGCGCATCCAAAATCTGGTAGCGCGTTCCTGGCGTGATAGCGCCTGTGACATCGACCGAAACCGTGGGGGCCAAGCTCCAATTGTAGATGGCTATGTTGCCCGTCCCGCCTCGTATTTGTTTGGCTGAACAAATGTCCAGGTCCCCGTTGGCGCATACGGGCTAAACGTGCTATGTAAATCAAAACCGGTCCAGCCTTGGCAGCCGCTTATAGTAGTTATTGCTGTCCCAGGTATAGCCTGCGGCCGGATTGGCTGTAGCGAACGCCATCAGATACTCATCTTTGTGAATGGTATTGGCCTGAAATACAGCGGATGCTCAGTCGCTAATCACCACCGGCTGAAATCCGCCAATGAAGTAATTATCCTTTGCAACGATGTCCTGGTTGGATCCGGGCCACCCCATATCTTGTACCCGCGACCTAACTGCGGCGTGAAATAGAAGTAATTATTGATGGCTTTCCCAGGCTCCCCCTTGCGCCCTGAGTAAACTGCTTGCCGTGAAAAGATAGGAGGCAAAGTTAGTATCAGTTCCGATCAGCTCGCGCTGCAAGTGCCGGTACTTTCTATGTCGCTGGCACAAAAGCGGGTAGCACCATATAATTGTTGGCAATTAGGAGGATAAGGGATGACGTCCCGACGTGAATTTGTGAGACTCGCCGCCGCTAGTCTCAGCCTGGCCGCCGACGGGCATGCCAAAGCGCGAACCGCCGACGAGGCCTTGCACGATCTGATCGCGGGCAACCAACGTTTCGCCAAAGGGCGGGTGACAGGTCCCCGCCGCGGACCCGAGGATTTTCGGGCGCTGGCCGAAGCGCAGTATCCGGAGGCCGTGATAGTCAGTTGCTCCGATTCCCGTGTAGCACCGGAGATTTTATTTGACGTGGGCGTCGGCGATATCTTTGTCATCCGGGTGGCCGGCAACATCATCGGCGGGGCGGGCGCTACGGTAAAAGGCAGCATCGAATACGCCATCGCGGAGTTGAACGCGCCGTTGATTCTGGTTCTAGGGCATAGCGGCTGCGGCGCGGTCAAATCCGCGATAAAACACATCGACGAGAAAGACACCCTACCTGGGGCCATTGAGGGACTTGTAGGACTTGTGAAGCCGGCTGTGATCAAGAGCCGCGCAAGGGCCGGTGATCCGCTCGAGAACGCTATCCGCGCCAACGTGGAACTAGGCGTTCAACGGCTACAAGGATTAGAGCCAATACTGGCGCCACGCGTGAAGAACGGCACCGTGAAGATAGCCGGCGGAGTGTACGATCTGAAGACCGGTCTGGTAACCCTACTGAACTGAAATAAAAAGGCCGGGCGCGTTGCGCGCCCGGCAAATACGATTCGAAGGATGCAAGCAAGCAGAAGGTAAGTTACCCGAGGAGACCGCCATGCCCGAGGCAGGCAATTTCCCAACCCGAAATTCGATATTTGGCGAACATGGGCGGTAGCACGAGGTCGAGGATATTCGGCTTGGCTGAGCGGAAGCAACACGGCGCCGAGATAATCGGCACGTCGTCCTTGTAGCCAAGGAGCATTAAGTTACCCGGTTCCACGGGCGCCAGGAAGCGCTCGATATGCGCGCCCAAACGCACCATGGCGCGACCTACGACATCCTCCGGACCAGCCGGCGCGGTAGTAGAGGCGATCAGGATGCAGGCGGGCTTGGTACGGAGCAGATGTTGCAGCGAGCGGACGACCTGTTCTTCATCCTCCACCGCCGAAAGCGCATAGCGCAGCTTTCCGCTGTACCGCTCCACGCGCGTGCGCACGATGTTTTCGAACAGCGTGCGAGCTCGGTCTCCGTGGACCGGGTCGGTATACAGAACACCGACACCCGGATCTTTCACCGGCCGGGCCTGGAGAATGGCCCCGCGCTCATTCAGAATCGAGAGGACCGTTTCGAGCTGCGCCTGCGCTACAGCAAAGGGAGCACTCTTAATGGTTGCAACGCGCTCTCCCGTACGGACAAAACGGTAATTCTGAACCGTCGCAATTGCGATGCTGCTTGTGCAATTGATCTGGCGCAGAAGCTCGTCGTCCACCAAGGCGCAGGAGTCGGCGGTGGCGATAAGGTTGGCCCGTCCACCCGCGGCCAACCGTATTTCCACGGAACCGCAGCACATGGCTTCAGCAACCACCATGACCGCCTCGTCCTCCCCGATTTCGCCCTCTTCGAGCTCGGTAACCCAAACCTGCTGCATGCCTTCGGTTTCCAGCAGCCGGATGTCTTCGTCGCTCAAAATGTGGCCTTTCGCCAGAAGTTTCCTGCCACCGGGCTTAAAGATGGTGCAACAAAGCACGCGACCCGCAGAACTTTGAACATCAACTGTGAGTGCTCGCAATTTTTTCCTCCCAAGGGGTGGGCCGTACTAAGCGGCCGTGGTACTGAGTATACTGGTACTCTAAATTAAAAAGCTAGTAAAAAATGCCCGAAAAGGAATTTTTTACCTCACTTTTTTAAAAATAATTCGATTTTTACTGCTGGAAGACTATTGGAATGTCGGGTTATTTACGATAGGGCGGCTTTTAGGTTCGTTCGCCCTAGTACTAAGGCGAGAATTCGAAGTTTCGCTACGGGTCGCTGAGGTTTGGGATCGGGGTTCACACCGCCTCGAGAGCGAGACGTGTGCCCAGACTCTCGCCGGCCAATAACCTCTGGCAGACGTTGATTTCCTGGCCGGGAGCCACGATTACCTCGGTCAGACCGCCTTCCAGAGAAGAAACAGCAGCCTCTAGCTTGGCTTGCATTCCCCCATGGGCCACGCCCGCCGCGACAAGGTGCCGGGCGGCAGCGGGCGTGAGCATCGGCAGCACCTGGCCGCCTTTATCCTTGACGCCCGCCACATCCGTGAGGAAAAGCAGCTTGTCCGCCTGCCAGCCGAGTGCGCAGGAGACGGCCATCTGGTCCGCGTTCACGTTATAGATATTGCCCGAAGAGTCGCCGGCGATGCAGGCAACGACCGGCAGATATCCGGAGCCCAGCAGCAGTTGAAAGAGTGTGGCATCGGTGCGTTCCGGCCGACCAACGAATTGAAGATCCGAGTGTAGCGGAGTTGCGGCAGTGAGCGAACCATCTACACCCGACAAACCGACGGCCGGTTGCCCCGCGGCCGTAATTGCCGCCACCAATTGCTTATTGACGCTGCCAGCGATCACCTTGCTTACGGCATCGATCACCGCGTCATCCGAGACGCGCAGCCCATTTACGAAGCGGCTTTCGATCCCACGTTCGGCAAGAAATTGCGTCACCTGCTTGCCGCCGCCATGTACTACCACCAGTTCGACGTGTTTCGTAATATCCGCAAGCTGTTGGGCGATGTTCGCGCGCTTGACGTCGTCATCGAGCAACGTGCCCCCGAGCTTGATCAAAACCTTCACAACAGCGCCTCGGTCTCCGGATAGCCGAGCAGCAAATTCATGTTTTGGACGGCTTGGCCGGCAGCGCCTTTCACCAGGTTGTCTTCCGCGACAACTACAATGGCCCGCTGGCTTTCCGAGTCAAATACGAAGCCGATATCGCAATAATTGGTGTATTGGACTGCGCGTAAGTCGGGCACTTTCCCGGGCGCATACAGGCGGATGAACGGTTCATCCGCATAGAATTCTTCGTAGATTGCAAGCAAGTCGACGGCTTTTTCTATGCCTTGCGTGCGTATGTAGATCGTTTCGAGAATACCGCGTTCGATCGGCAGCAGATGCGCCGTGAACGTCAGTTCCCGCTCGCCGAGTCCCGAATTCTGCAGCACTTCGGGAATATGCCGGTGATCCAGAATGCCGTAAGCACTGAAATTCCCGGCTACTTCGCAAAAGCTCGTTTTGAGCGATGGCTTGCGCCCGGCTCCGCTAACGCCCGATTTAGCATCGCAAATGATCCCGCGACCGCGGTCGACCACCTGGGCATCGACCAACGGACGAATGGCCAAATTGGCGGCGGTCGGATAGCATCCCGGATTCGCTACCAGACGGGCGCCACGAATCTTGTCGCGATGGAACTCGGGGAGACCGTAGGCGGCTTCGGCTAACAGGTCGGGAGCAGTGTGGCGTTGCTTGTACCAACGGGAATGGGTCTCCGGGTCCCGCAGCCGGAACGCCCCACTGAGGTCAATTACTTTCGCTTCGGTCGCCAGAACGTCGCGCGCAAAGTCCATCGAAACCTCGGCAGGTGTAGCGAAAAAAACCAGATCCAGCTTCTCGAGTTTGATAGCTTCGGCGGTGGCCGGTATCGTCTTGTGAGGCTCTTGGCCCAAGAGCCCGCTGGTTTCCGCCTCGGTATCGGCCCGGTGTTCTAAAAGAAACAGCTCGACGCCCGGGTGACGAGCGAGCAGACGGACCAGTTCGGCGCCGCTGTATCCGCGGAAGCCGACAATACCGACTTTTTTACGAGATGAGTAATTATTCACTCGAATGAATAATTATACTATAGCTGCTCGGTCGTAGATCGCGCCGCCAAATCGCCCAAAATCGGCAGCCGCACCTCTTGCTCCTGCGCGGCTTTCACGAGCAAATAGATCCAGCAACAGAACAGCAGAAGTTTGAGCGCTCCAACAAATAGATGTTCAACACCCCAACCGGGCACCGTCAGCATTAGAACCGGCATAGCGGACGATACTACGAGCCAGGCGACAAAGAGATAGACGGCCTGAAATGCGTTAAACCGTACGCGAATATTGCCCCGGAATCTCTGCGAGGCCAGAAACACGATGGCGGGAATGACGCCAAAGACGGGAATATAGCAAAGAACGCAGGCCGTACGGTCGCTGATGCCATCGAGAAAATCTGACTGTTGGGCCGTCGAGCGAGGCTGGGCCGCGCCGCAATGAGCACAGAAAGACGCGCCGCCGCTCACTCCAGATCCGCAATTAGTACAAAACTCCACTGCTTCTGACTACGCATAAGAATAACGCGTTGTTCCCGGGAATGGGCAGGGTCAGGTAGCGGGATGCGAAGCCAGATTTTGCCGGGGAGGACGCACCGAGCGCAGAAATACGTTCGCCGCCTCAGCCCGTTCACTGCCGGTAAACGCCCTCGGAAGGCCGAGGACCACGAAAACTGCATAACTGCTTGCCGGGCGTTGGCCGCCGATTCCCGGCGCCAAGCAGGATCGTGCTGGAGTTTAAGAATCGCAAAAACAATTTCTTGCGGACTGGCCGCCTGGAAACCGTTGACCCCGGATCGCACAAGATACTTCGGGCCGCCTCCCACTGCGACGATCGGCGGGACCCTGAGGCCATTGCTTCCAGCACCACATTTCCGAACGTATCAGTCTCGGAGGGAAAGACAAAGGCATCCATACCGGCATAGGCGCGCGCTAATTCCGTGCCGCGCAGCGTGCCGGTAAGTGTGCAGTTTCGCAGGTTCGTCCGCAGCCACGATCGCTCGCTCCCGTCGCCGACAACGAGAAAACGGCAATCTTCCATTCCCGCCTCGGCGAGTGCGCGCTGCACGTCTACCAGCATGCGCACGTTCTTCTCCGGTGACAGCCGGCCGACATATCCGATAACGAAGGCGCTATCCGAGCGCTGCCGATGATCGGGTGAGAACAGAGCGGTATCGATGCCACGCAACATGAGATGGGTGGGGCGTCCTGTTCTCGCCGCCAGCATATCGACCAGATTCGGCGCGAAGAGGAAACGTGCGAGCCGGTAAAACTGCACGGTCAAATCGAGACACCTGTGCTCGGAGAAGCCACACAGCGCGCGACGCACGCTGCCGGGAAACAAGCGCAGCAAACGCGCCAGACGGCGAGCTGCAAATTCATGCAGATTGGTGTGCCACGATGCCGCAAGCGGAACGCCGAGCTGATAGGCCAGCGCCGCGCCCAGGATGCCGCAATGGCCGGGACCGGTGACGTGGACCAAGTCGGGCCGAAAGCGTTTAAGCGCGGCGCGGATGCGTCCGAAGTGCCGCGGAAACAGAAGATCAAATGCCAGACTCGTATCCAATTGCAGTACGGCCCGGCTGTTCTTCAATTCAAGGGTCTCGAAAGAACCTTCGGACCAGACACGTGTTTCGGGCCCCGCGCGGACAGATAAAAACGGATAGCCTTTCTCACGAGCGAAGCGGGCAAATTTGCGGCTGGTGAGAGCCACTCCGTTTACCTCATGGAAGCTGTCGGTGAAGAACGCAACGCGCGGGGTATTCATAGCGCCAGCTCCTGGCGCCGTGGAAACGTAAGGCGGAACGTCTGCCGCATGCTGTAGCGCCGTATGGTGTGGACGGTGCGGACAAAGAATTCTACGGCCCGTGGGACGCCGTTTGCGAAGAGGGTCGTGAGCGCCCGCACAACGCCGTCGTCGCATCTATAGAAAACACGATCGCTCCATCGGCGCCAGCCGCGACCGTGGCTCTTGTGATCCTGCAAGATTTCTTCGAGGCTTTGCAGAATGCGCAGCGTGAAGGGCTCGCAGTATTGGTCGGTGATGAGAATGTTGGTATACCCCGCGCGCACCTGATCGACGAACTCGGAGAAGCTGGCGGCATTCGTCAAGTCGAGCACCGCATTGGGCTCGAGCGCGTGACGGTCGCCTCCGGAGATGGCCGGCTTCTGGAATGCGTGCGCCAGGCGGAACACTTCGCGATTTTCGGTCCACGGCCGAAGCCCGTTCAGCTCGAGCGAATGAATGAAAGCGGAGTACTTACGCGCAAATTGCGTGGCCAGCGTCAAGTGTCGTTCGCGGCCGATGCCACTTTCATCCCAACACGGATGATTGAAGACCACCAGCGCATCCTTTGGTTCGGCGAGCGATTCAAGCAACGCACCCAGTTCGTCGGGTCTGCCGTCGGCCGTGAAACGGGCGAGTTCGCTCATTCGAGCGTGGGCAGAAATGCGGAGGCAGATTGTGTATCCCAAGATGAAAAAACGTGGTCCCGTAGGGCACAGTCCATTCGACAGAAATCGGAGTGTCGCGGCACTCTTCGAGCACGTGCAGGCTTAGCGGCGCTTCGATCTCGTCGTGATCGGTCAGCGAAACCAGTGCGTGGCGGCCGAAGCGGTCCTCGATGTGACGCCTCTCGAGCGCCCAAGCCTCGTGAGGCGTGGCCGGGGGCGTCCAGCACGCACGCGAGAGATCGAGTGACGATCCATGCACCGATCTGTACTGCTCTTCGCCTCGTAGCAGGGCTGCCCGGATTGGGCCAACCCTTTTTGCCAGCCGCCCGATGAAACTGAGCGTTTCACGCGAATGTAACGTGTGGCTGTGTAGGGACACCGCGGTCCGGAACCGGCGTGCGGCATTCCCGTTGCATTTCAAAATGAACTTGCGTTGGGTTCATGTTTGTTCCTGTTCAAGCGTCAGCTTGAGAAAACTCCTCGGGCGGAATTCGATTTTTCTGGGCAATGCTGTACGGTCGCGCGAACTGAGCCAGAGCTTAAACGCTGTTTGCCCTGAGATCGAACAAGTGAGTGCAAGCTCATTCGAGTGCGAGTCGACTTGCGACCTCGTCCGCAGGCGGTAAACGTTGCCGTTGTGCGTGTAGAGTGCGGTCGTCTCTGCTGTGTCCGACCGGATCGCGCGCCATACGGTGAAGAGAAACGTCGGCAGCGTGCCTGCTGAATATCCTGCAAGCGGCTCGATTTGCGGCAATGGCAATCCTTCAAAGCTGTTAGCCAGCTCCAGACAGTTTCGCCAGGACGAATTTTCCGGAGCGGTGCAGTTTTCTATTCGGAAGGCGCAGCCCGCCGCCGTGGATCTTCCACGTGCGCAACGGTGAGAGGCTGGGAAGCCGGTGTATTTCGAAGGGCTTCGCGAGCGTCGCTGAAAGTCTTTTCGCGACTCGATGCCATGAAACTCACATAGGAGCTTTCTACCAGCGTGCCGCTTTCTTCCTGCACCGTCTCGCGCGTGACGCCGAACCGGTTAAAGCCTTCAAGCCGCTCCGGCCAAGTACCTGCGGCGAACTCAAGGTGTGTGGTCGTGTGGGCATCAACTACGGTTTTTTCCACCGCGACGGAAGCACCACCCACGTTCTGTTTGGAGAAGACCGGAAGGCAAGCGACTACAACAGTGGCGTTAACGCGACAGCTGACACGTTGTGATATCGTCGCCGCAGACAGGGGACGAGTCGCGCCGGAAAAGAGCCCACCTAGCACGACTTCGAGAAACGATCTTCTGGTGTGGAACCAGAGCGTCGGCACGCATCAAGGATGCGGCGCCGTGTTGAATTTCAGATATCCCGACTGTTAACGATCAATGAAACATCACCGATCGAAGATGTTTTATTTTGTATCGGGTTAATCCTTAGTCCTACCGGAAGATACGGTCTAGACGACTGATTTGTAATTGTTTTGTATTCCCGTATTCACTTACGCTTCCGGCGACAAGTCGGCCAAGTCTACTTTGACCGCCTTGACCTTCCAGATCTCATCGCAATACTCGCGAATCGCGCGGTCGGAAGAGAATTTTCCCATGCGCGCGGTATTCAGGATCGACATACGTGTCCACTGGTCCCGATCCAGATAGGCTTGGCTGACTCGGTCCTGGCACTCGATATAAGACTGATAGTCGGCAAACAGCATATAGGGGTCAAAGCGATGCAAGGAATCGAGCAACGGCCGGAAGAGACCCGTATCTCCACGCGAAAAGCGTCCGGAGGCGAGACCGTCGAGCACTTCTCGTAGCTCCGGATTTTCGTTATAGTAGCGCCCCGGGTCGTAGCCTTCCGCCTTCTTTGCGTAGACCTGCTCCGTAGTGAGCCCAAACAAGAAGAAGTTTTCGGCACCGACCGCGTCGCGAATCTCGATATTCGCGCCATCGAGTGTGCCCACGGTCAAGGCCCCATTCATCGCAAATTTCATATTGCCGGTACCCGAAGCCTCTTTGCCAGCGAGCGAAATCTGTTCGGAGAGATCGGCCGCGGGATAGACGCGCTGGCCAAAGGTCACGTTGTAATCGGGCAGAAAGACTACGCGTAGTCTCCCCTGAACATCGGGATCATTATTAACCACGTCTCCGACCGAATTCACTAGTTTGATAATCAGCTTCGCCATGAAGTAGCCCGGCGCAGCTTTCCCCCCGAATAGAAATGTGCGTGGCACCACGTGCGTGGCCGGGTCTTTCTTGATGCGGTTGTAGAGCGTGATAATGTGGAGCACCTTTAAGTGCTGCCGTTTGTACTCGTGAATGCGCTTCACCATGGTGTCGAACATCGAGGCTGGGTCTACGATCGTTCCCGTCTTCTGGTGAATGTAGTCGACTAGCCGCTGCTTGACGGCGTGCTGCGTTCGATGCCACTCTGCCCGAAAGCCGGCATCGTCGGCGTACGGTTCCAGATTTCGGAGCTCATCCAGGTCGTCGATCCATTCATCGCCAATCCGCGTACTGATGAGATGGGCAAGGCCGGGATTCGCCAGCACAAGCCAACGGCGCGGGGTCACACCATTGGTCTTGTTGCTGAAGCGCTCCGGATACATCTCATAGAAATCGCGCAGCACATCCCGTTTCAGCAGATCCGTGTGTAGCGCCGCCACTCCGTTTACTGCATGACTGCCAACGGTTGCCAGATTCGCCATTCGCACGTGGCGTTCGCCCGATTCGTCGATCAAAGACACGCGCCGTATCCGGTCGCTGTCGCCGGGAAACTTAGCCTTTACATCGTCGAGGAAGCGACGGTTGATTTCGTAGATGATCTCGAGATGCCGCGGCAGCAAACGCTGAAACAAGGGCAATGGCCACTTTTCTAAAGCTTCCGGCAGCAGCGTGTGATTGGTGTAGCCGAGCGCGTTCCGGGTAGCGTCCCAAGCCGGCTCCCAGGCCAAACCGTGCTCGTCTACCAATAGGCGCATCAGTTCGGCGACGGCGATAGAAGGATGGGTATCGTTCATCTGGATGGCCCACTTTTCGTGGAACTGCTCGAGCGACCGGCCGTGCCGGAGATGCACGCGGACCAGGTTTTTGAGCGACGCCGATACGAAAAAGTACTGCTGCTCGAGCCGCAGCTCCTTCCCGCTCATAACATCGTCGTTTGGATACAGCACCTTCGAGATATTCTCCGATTGCATCTTCTCGTGGACGGAGCCAAAGTAGTCGCCCATGTTGAATGCATCGAAGTTAAACGAATCGACCGCCTCCGCCTTCCACAACCGCAAGGTGTTGACGGTATTCGTCCGATAGCCGGAAATCGGCGTGTCGTAGGGAATGGCCTTAACGACATTCGCAGGAATCCAACGCACGCGATAGTTCCCACGGTCATCCAGATAAGATTCAGTATGGCCCCCGAATCCAATATCCACAGCACCTTCCGGCCGAGCGATCTCCCAGGGATTACCCCATTGCAGCCACTTATCCGTTAGCTCGACCTGCCACCCATCGCGAATAGCCTGATCGAAAATTCCATATTCATAGCGAATGCCGTAGCCAACAGCAGGAATCTCGAGCGTCGAGAGCGAGTCCATGTAACAGGCGGCGAGGCGGCCCAATCCGCCATTGCCAAGTCCGGGTTCTTGCTCCTCATCGAGAATGGCCTCAACATCGAGACCCAGCTCCTGCATCGCCTGCCGGGCCTGCTGCTCAATTCCGAGGTTGAGGAGATTGTTGCCGAGATGCGGTCCGAGTAAAAATTCCGCAGAAAAATAGCAGACCACGCGCGCGTCCTGCTCGACGTAAGTTTGAATCGTGTTCACCCAGCGCTGCACCAGGCGATCGCGGACGGCCAAGGCGATTGCAAGATAGTAGTCGAGCGCAGTCGCCCTTCCCGGATAGCGCCCCTGCTCATAGATCAGATTGTCAATAAAGGCCCGCTTGAGGTTTTCGACACTCAGGCCGGTCCTGGTGTGCTCATGTTTGATGGCTTCCACGACGGCAGTTGCGTTCATGGGGTGTTTCCTTTCCGCAAGGGCAGATTAAAACATGGTGCGGGCCAACGCAAGCCATCTCCTGTACTTTTAAAAAAATTCACCGGCGTGTAATCTCTGTCCTCTATCTTGTCGAAGGCGGGTCGTTCGTCAAGACTCGGGAGATCTGCGTGCATCTATTCGGGCAAACCGTAACGTTTTCTACGGCTTTCTTTTTACTGCTGGCGCTGGGGTTGGCGCTCAGTTTTGAATTTGTCAACGGGTTTCATGATACGGCTAATGCCGTCGCGACCGTTATCTACACGCATACTTTGAAGCCTGTGTATGCGGTGGTTTGGTCCGGCATTTGGAATCTTATTGGTGTTCTGACCTCGAGTGGCTTGGTGGCATTCAGTGTGGTGGCCCTGCTGCCGGTGGAACTGGTGTTGAACGTCGGGTCGGGAGCCGGATTCGCTATGGTTTTTTCCCTCCTGATCTCGGCGATCATCTGGAACGTGGGTACTTGGTATTTCGGGTTGCCAGCATCCAGCTCACACACACTGATCGGCTCGATTATGGGCGTGGGCCTTGCGAATTCGATGATCAACACACACGTTTTCGGCGAAGGCGTGAACTGGGCCAAAGCGCAGGAAGTATTCACTTCGCTCCTCGTCTCCCCCATCATGGGGTTTGTCGGTACCGCCCTGTTGCTTCTGCTGCTGAAGGCTCTGGTCAAGAAACCGGAGCTTTACAAATCACCGGAAGGGAAAGCCCCGCCGGCGTGGATTCGCGGGCTGCTGATGCTGACCTGTACCGGCGTCAGCTTCTTCCATGGTTCGAACGACGGTCAAAAGGGCATGGGACTCATTGTGCTGATCCTGGTCGGGGTTCTGCCAGGAGCCTTCGCGCTGAATCCATCGGCCGGGCCCGCCGATATACAGAACATCGTGCAACACGCCCGCGAATTAGAACCGACCCTTCTGAAACATGCTCCGGAAACAATCACTTCACAGGATGCGACCGACGAACTTTCGGCATACCTTAAGGCGAAAGGTGTTGCTACGGAGAAAACTTTTGCCGCCTTGGCCGGGCGGAATCGTGAGGTTGCCATAGAACTCGAAGGTCGCTCGAATTTCGCAGATCTGACGGTTCCCCAGCGGAGAGTATTGCGCAGCGATATCTACTTATTGGGCGATTCGATCGGCAAATTGCTCAAGCAGCACAAGATCTCCGATCCGGCCGAGGCGAAGGCATTGGCTACCTATCAAGCAACACTGCAGCAGGAAACCAAATACATTCCGACTTGGGTAAAGTTCGCAGTGGCCCTTGCGCTCGGCTTGGGCACAATGATCGGCTGGAAACGAATTGTGGTCACCGTCGGGGAAAAAATTGGTAAGGAGCACCTCACCTACGCCCAGGGCGCTTCGGCGGAACTGATCGCAATGGCAACAATCGGATTAGCGGACAAATATGGTCTGCCGGTCAGCACCACACACGTTTTATCCTCCGGCATTGCGGGGGCGATGGCGGCGAATCGTTCCGGCTTACAAGCCGATACGCTCCGCAACATCCTTCTGGCCTGGGTCTTGACGCTGCCGGTGTGCGTTCTGTTGGGGGCCGGCATCTTCTCGGCCTCGTTGTATATTATTCTTCACATTTTTGGCCTTAGATGACCCTCTTTGCCACATAATAGGAGTGAATGTTACAGAACAATGAAAACGCGCAGGCACCGCGCAAGCCTTCACTGTTCGAACATTGCTTCCTACATTACGGGGCCGGCGCCGAAATCTTTGCGCCACTGACGCGTTCCCGACTCTGGAATACCTTCTGCTGGACAATGATTGTCCTGGGAGTTCTGGGATGGGTCGTCGCGCTATGGTTTCTGCGCGGATACACGGAATAAGCCGGAATCGCTTTGATACGATCGAGCCGATGCGAATCCTGTCCGCCGTTTTCGGCCTAGCCCTTTTTGCTTCCTCCCTTGCGGCCGCCGATAAGCCGCTGCAAATTTTCTTCGTCGACGTGGAGGGCGGTCAGGCAACGCTGTTTGTATCGCCATCGGGACAATCACTGCTGGTCGATACCGGCTGGGGCTACAACGCCTTTCGCGATGCCAACCGCATCCTGGCTGCGGCCAAGCTGGCGAAGATCAAAAAGATCGACTACGTGTTGATCACGCATTTCCATTCCGATCACGTGGGTGGCGTACCGCAACTCGCCCAAAAGATGCCGATCGGCGCCTTTGTCGATCATGGAGAGAATCGCGAAACGTCGAAGGCTTCTCAAACGTTGTACGCGGAATACAAGACCGCCATGGGAAGCACGAATCACATAGTAGCCAAGCCCGGAGACAAGATTCCTATCAAGGGCTTGGACGTGACGGCAGTGTCGGCCGATGGCGCACAGTTGAGCCAGGTCCTTCCGGACGCGGGTGGAGCAAACCAATACTGTTCCGGCGTGCCGCAAAAGGCTACAGACCCGAGCGAAAATGCCCGTTCACTTGGAATCGTACTCCAATTCGGCAAGCTGCGCATTGTCGATCTCGGCGATCTCACCTGGAACAAGGAATTGGAGCTGATGTGTCCGGAAAACAAACTGGGCCGGGCCGACATTTTTGTGGTCTCACACCACGGCATCGATCAGAGCAACAGCCCCGCACTAGTGCATGCGCTCGCGCCTCGCGTCGCCATCATGGACAACGGCTCCAAAAAAGGCGGGGCCCCGTCGGCTTGGGATATCGTCAAATCCTCGCCGGGTTTGCTGGACCTTTGGCAACTGCATTTCTCGGACGCTGGCGGAGCGGAGCACAATTCCCCCGATCCATTCGTAGCAAATGTGGAAGAGGCCGACACCGGGTTCTACCTGAAACTGACCGCGCACCAGGATGGCAGCTTCACGGTCTTCAATCCCCGAAATAAGTTTTCGAAGGATTACCCGGCGCGTTAATCAGCCCCGGCGCTAGCGAGATCAGCCAAAGAAATCGCGCACTTTGTCGAAAACACTCTTCTCGTGTGGAGTGTTTTCAATGGGAAGGACCGCGGCCAACTGCTCAAACAATTTGCGCTGATCGCGCGTGAGTTTTTTGGGCACCTGTACGTCGAGATGGACGTACAGATCGCCGCGCGCGCGGCTGTTTAAGAGCGGCACTCCCAGATTCCGAATCCGGAACTGGGAACCGGCCTGCGTGCCTTCCGGCACACGAATCTGCTGCGGACCATCGAAGGTTTCAATCTCGATCTCCGCGCCCAACACAGCCTGCGCTACGTTGATGGGCAACGTACAATGCAGATCGTTCTCGCGGCGCTCGAAGACCGGATGCTCGTGTACCTTGATGACGACGTACAGGTCGCCGGGAACGGCGCCGGGCGGCCCGGGATTGCCCTCGCCCGTCAGCCGCAGCCGTGTGCCGCTGTCCACGCCAGCGGGGATGTTAACCTTCAACTTCTTCTCGACCCGATGGTAGCCTTCGCCACGGCATTGACCGCAAGCTTGACGCACCAGCTTGCCCCGGCCACCGCAACTCGGACAGGTCTTTCGAATAGAAAGAAAACTTTGCTGATAGACAACTTCGCCGCGGCCTTGACACACTGTGCAGGTGATCAAGCCACCTTGCGGCTCGGCACCCGTGCCCTGGCATTTCGTACAGGCTTCCATACGTGGAATTTGCACATCGGCCGACAATCCGCGCATCGAGTCTTCAAAAGAGATCTCAAGGTCGTAGCGAATGTCCTCGCCACGCTGCGTCCGCGTACGCCCGCCGCCCCGCCGCTGTCCAAAAATGTCGCCTAAGCCAAAGAGATCGCCCAGGATATCGCCGAAGTCGGCGAAGGCGGTTTCATCGAAGCCCACGCCTCCGGCTCCGTTCACGCCCTGGTGACCAAACCGGTCGTAGGCAGCCCGCTTTTGGGCGTCGCTCAAAACAGCATAGGCTTCGGCCGCTTCTTTAAAACGCTCCTCCGCCTCGCGATTGTCAGGATTACGGTCCGGGTGGTACTGGAGCGCAAGCTTCCGGTAAGAGGTCTTTAACGTCTGCTCGTCGCAATCGCGCGAGACCGACAACACTTCGTAATAATCGCGCTTGGCGACACTCATCGTTTACTCATCCAACTACTAACGAACTACGGATTCACCGCTACTTTCACCATGGCGGGCCGCAGCAGCCGGCCCTTGAAATAGTAGCCGCGTTGATATTCCTCTAGGATAGTCTGATCGGGGTGATCTTTAGTATCCACCATCTCGACAGCATGGTGTATATGCGGATTGAACACGCCCACTTCAGAGGAGATCGGCTCGAGGCCCAATTTCTTGAGCGTTTCATAAAGCCGCTGATAAATCAGCTCCATGCCCCGAGAGTATTCCTTGCCGCCGCCCTCCATTTTTAGTCCTCTCTCAAAATCGTCCAGGATCGGCAGTAAGGCCTTTACCGTGTCCATGGACGCGAATTCAAGCAATTCACCCCGCTCGCGTTCGACCCGCCGGCGGTAATTCTCGAATTCGGCTTGTCGGCGCTGCAATAGGTCCTGCATTTCCGCCTTTTCTTTCACAAGGCGGTCGCGCTCGCTTATATATCCCGGCTTCGGGATAGTGATTTCGGGCTGATCGATGTTCTCCGGGGTACGCTCGGAGTTCGGCTGTGCTTCTTCAGTCACAAGGACGTTCTGCGGGTTATCGGCTTGCATGTGGAATAGATCATACAGATAGAGCGGGCGTTCGACACCTGCTCTAAAATTTCAGCGTAACAGAAATGGGCACGATTTTATCGGCGCGCGGTCGCAGTCTGTTTCGGAGCGTCAATCGGGGTGGGAACCGTGGCGACGTCGCCTTCCAAATTCTTGTTCAGACCCAATGACTTACGAAGCTCGGCGTCAATTTTAGCCCGGATGTCGGCGTTATCCTTGAGAAATTGGCGGACATTTTCGCGGCCCTGCCCAATACGCTCTCCCTTGTAACTGAACCAGGAACCGCTTTTCTCGACAACATTCTGTGCAACACCAAGATCGAGCAAATCGCCTTCACGCGAGACGCCTTCTCCATAGATAATGTCGAATTCAGCTTCGCGGAACGGCGATGCTACCTTGTTCTTCACTACTTTGACTTTGGTCCGGTTGCCAGTCACGGTCTCGCCATCCTTGATAGCGGCGATGCGGCGAATATCGACACGAACGGAGGAGTAAAACTTGAGTGCGCGACCACCTGTTGTGGTTTCCGGGTTGCCGAACATCACGCCGATCTTCTCGCGAATCTGATTGATGAAGATCAGGCAGGTATTGGATTTCGAAACGATGCCGGTGAGTTTTCGCATGGCTTGCGACATCAGGCGCGCATGCACTCCCATGTGGGAATCGCCCATTTCGCCATCGAGCTCGGCTTTAGGAACCAGGGCAGCGACGGAATCGACCACCAGTACGTCGATCGAGCCTGAAGAGATAAGCGCACTCGTAATTTCGAGAGCCTGCTCAGCGTAATCGGGCTGCGAAACCAGCAGATTGTCCACATCCACACCAAGCTGCTTGGCATATATCGGATCGAGCGCGTGCTCTACGTCGATAAAGGCCGCCATGCCACCGGCCTTTTGCGCTTCGGCCACCACTTGCAAGGCAATGGTGGTCTTACCCGACGATTCCGGCCCGAAGATTTCGCAGATGCGGCCACGCGGAAAACCACCCACGCCCAGGGCGTAGTCCAGCGAGATCGAGCCGCTCGAGATGACGGAAACCGGAACAATGGCTTCCTTGGCGCCCAGGCGCAAGATAGAGCCTTTGCCGAATTGTTTCTCGATCTGGCTCAGAGTCGTTGTTAAATTCCGGCTGCGCTCTTTTTCGTCCATGGAAATCCTTTCGACAGTCTACGGTGGGGGATTGCTTCTAGTATAGCGTCAAACAGAAGCCGTTCGAATTGTTTCACAGATCGGCGGCGGGGGCCGAGTTTCCACGTCCGGCGTAGTAACCTTTGCGGGCGCGCACGATCAGACCCTTTCGCTGCTTCACTTTGATTTCTACCTTGTGGTAAAGGCCGTCGTTTTTCAGCGGTTCGGGCCGATAAAACAAATTGTATTGGTGGCGCAGTTCGTTGGCAATATTTTCAAATGACTGATTCAAGTCGGAAGCCTCGAACGGGAAGAAGGAAGCGCCGCCGGTTTGTTCGGCGAAATAACGCATAACTTTGTCACCGTCCGTCTCAATATGCGTAATGTTGGTGGAGATGGTGTACAGAACCGTGTCGGCGCGCTGCGCCATTTCGAGTGCCTGATCGCGACTATAGCGGCTCTCGTTGTCGTCGCCATCGCTCAGAATTACAATGGCACGCCGGAATTTATACATCGGTTGGTCGCGTATCAATTTTTCTTTGCAGGCGAAGTAGATAGCATCGTAGAGCGCCGTGCCGCCGCCGGGTCGGAGGCTGCGCACAGCATTTTCGAGAATTTGTGTGTTGCCGGTCAGATCGGCCACCAGTTCCGCCGCGGTGTCGAAGCTGACGACCATGGCCCTATCCTGCTTACGGACTACGCCGTTAATGAAATTTGTGGCAGCCTCCTGCTGAAACTTAAAACGATCTCGAATGCTGTTCGAAGTATCGATCAGGATGGCAAGGCGCAGCGGCAGGTCGCTTTCAGATGTAAATTCTAGGATCTTTTGTGGCTTTTTGTTTTCGAAGACTTGAAAATCGTCTTGCTTCAGATCGGTAATGAACCGGCCCTTTTTGTCGGTCACCGCGAACAACATGTTCACGCGCGTGACCTCTGAGCGGATCACGCCACCCTCCGGCGGAGGCGGGGGATTTTGCGCAGCCCGGGATGCGCAATACGATGTAAGGCCGCCGGCAGTCAAGGCCAGCAACGAGACGGCAAAATACTTCATTGAGGTTGACTTTATTCTATCCGCGCAGGCGGAGCGCGTTCAGCAAAGTTGCCAATTCGGCGGCGAGCGGGCTTTCGATGCGAATGACTTTGCCAGTTGACGGCAAGCGGAACTGTAATTGATGTGCATGTAGAAAGAATCGTCCAAGCTCGGATGCCGGCGCGCCGTAGAGCCGATCGCCGAAAACCGGATGGCGAATACTGGCAAGGTGCACGCGGATCTGGTGCGTTCTACCCGTTCCTATGCGGACTTCCAGATAGCTGAGGCGTTCGAAGGCCTCGAGCAAGCGGTATTCGGTCAGCGCCTCGCGGCCCGACGCGAGCTTCGTAGTCATTCGGACCCGCCGCACCGGATCGCGCGCGATGGGTGTTGTGATCCGTCCCTGCGGCCTGGTCCCGCCGTGAACCAGCGCTAGATAGACCTTTTCTACTTCTCGCGCCTGGAATTGTGCGGCGAGCGCATGATGCGCACGATCGGTCCGGGCCACTACAAGCGCCCCGCTGGTTTCGCGATCGAGACGATGTACGATGCCCGGACGGAGATCCCCATTGACTTCTGAGAGCGACCCAAAACGATGCAACAGAGCGTTCACCAGCGTGCCGGTCGTGTTGCCCGCGCCCGCGTGCACCACCATGCCCGCAGGCTTGTCCACGACGATCACATCGGCGTCCTCGTACAAGACCTTAAGTGGCAGATCCTCCGCTGTGGCCTTCAGCGGTGTGAGGCCGGCAGGGGAAACCTCTATCGTTTCGCCGCCGCGCAACAGGTAAGAAGCACGGCTGGTCATGCCATTCACCTGCACGCGCGCCGCCTTGATCCAGGATTGCAGCCGTGCGCGGCTGAATTCCGACAGACGCTCGTGCAGGAAGCTGTCCAGGCGCTTACCGCTATCGCCGGGCGAAGCCGTCAACTCCATATCAGCGCTTATATCCGAATTTTTGCAATAATTCCACCCGTGCCTTGGCGTGCGATTCGGATTCCACGCCCTTGGGAGAACTGCCGTCGATCACGCCAAGGATCCCGCGGCCCTGTTCGGTTTCGGCTACCACTACCTCGACCGGGTTTGCAGTCGCGCAGTATATATTCGCTACTTCCGGAACCGCCTGAATGCGGCCGAGCACATTGATCGGAAATCCGTTGCGCAGCGCGACGACAAACACGTGCCCCGCCGCGAGTGCAGTCGCATTGTCAACCACATTGCGTTTCAATGCGTCGTCGTTGCCGTCCACGCGTGTGAGACACTCGCCGGAAGCTTCGTTGAAAGCGATCCCAAATTGAATGTGAGGTGAGGTATTGACGATCGCCTCGTAGATATCCTCTACCGTCTTGATGAAGTGGCTCTGCCCGACGATGATATTGCCGTTCTCGGGAATGGTGAGACGGACTGTCTTCAATTCCATGAGCATCACTATAGCGATAATCTGCATAGGTGCCGCCAGCCTTCACCGATGCCAGCCTGCTCGACCACGTCCGCAAGCTACCCCATGCGCGTGCGACCTACAAACAACTCGTCCGTGAGTTGCGCCTGCATGGCGAGAAACGCGATGATCTCGATGAAACGCTCGACCGGCTTTGCGATAAAGGTCTGCTAGCGGAGTTACGCTCGGGCCACTTTGTTGCAGTGGGCGAAAACACCGAATATGTAGCAGGGCGCCTGTCCATTCATCGGGACGGTTTCGGTTTCCTGATTCCGGATACGCGGGAAAACGATATTTTTCTGCCGCCGAGTGAGGCGGCAAAGGGAATGAACGGCGACCGCGCACTCGTGCATATCACCCGCATCGGCCGCGAAGGCCGCGCGGAAGGCGAAATTCTACGCATCTTGCGCCGCGCTCACATGACGGTCGTGGGCGAATTTCGCGTTAGAAAGCGCGGGAATTTCGTCGTTCCGTCGGACGAGCGTTTGCAGCAGTGGATCGTAATTCCGGAAGGAATGGAACTGCCGGCCGTTCCCATGTCCACGGCGGACCGCGTAGGTCCCGCGCCGCGTACTGTCAGTTCGAGCGAAGATCTCGACGGCATGATCGTGAATGTCGAAGTCCTGGAATTTCCCGAAAATGGCGAACAGGCGGTGGGCCGCGTGATCGAGGTGTTGGGTCTTCCGGACGAATTCGGCGTAGACGTCGAAATCATGATCCGGAAGCATCACCTGCCACACGAATTTCCGCCCGATGTACTGGAGCAGGCGCGCGCAGTCCCCAAGGACACACAGCCCTCCGAAATCGCGAATCGCCGGGATTTTCGCTCACTCGAGATTGTCACCATCGACGGCGAAACGGCACGCGATTTCGATGACGCGGTCTGGGTCGAGCCTTTGCCGAATGGACATTATGCTCTGCAGGTACACATCGCCGATGTGAGCCACTACGTGCGGCCCGGAACACCGATCGACCGCGAAGCGCTGCTGCGCGGCACGAGCGTTTATTTCCCGGACCGCGCAGTGCCCATGCTTCCGATAGAGCTTTCGACCGATATCTGCTCACTCCGGCCGCAGGAAGACCGTCTGGTGTTATCGGCGCTGCTCGAAGTCGACCGGCAGGGCGGCATCGTAGCGCAGGAGTTCACACGCGGCGTAATTCGCAGCGCCGAGCGCATGACTTACACCAACGTATTTCGCCTGCTGGAAGGCGACGCGGCCATGCGCGAGCACTACGCCAAGCTTGTTCCGCGCTTCGAGCATATGCGCGAGCTCGCGCTGATCCTGAACCGCAAGCGCACGAAACGCGGCTCCATCGATTTCGATATGCCGGAAAGCAATATCGAACTCGATCTGTCCGGCCAGATGACCGGCGTGACGCGCGCCGAGCGCAATATCGCGCACCGCATCATCGAAGAATTTATGCTCGCGGCGAACGAATCCGTAGCCGGAGAACTTGAGCACACGGAAATTCCGAGCCTCTACCGCATCCACGAGATGCCCGAAGCCAAGCGAGTCATGGAGTTCGAGGAGATTGCAGCGCACTTCGGCTACTCGCTGGGCGTTGGCGCAATTCCTATCAAGCGATTTCCGATCGCGCAAAAGCGCCGCGATGGAAGCAGAGTGCGAAAAGACGTCGTCCTGGCGCGCGAAGACTTTCATATTTCCTCTCGCCACTACCAACGTCTTATTACCAAAATCGCCGGGAAGCCGGAGGAGCGGATACTCAGCTATCTCATGCTGCGTTCCCTCAAACAAGCCCGCTACAGCGAGCGCAACGATGGGCATTTCGCCCTCGCCGCGAAAGCCTATACGCACTTTACTTCGCCCATTCGCCGCTATCCGGACCTGGCCGTCCATCGCATTCTGGCGCACTACCTGGATACGAAGAGCGCGCTACTCGATACACGGGCGCTTCACGAAATCGGCGACGAGACTTCGTTCACGGAACGCCGGGCCGCCGAAGCCGAGCGCGAGCTAATCGAATGGAAGAAAGTAAAATTCATGGAAGACCGAGTGGGCGAAGAATTCGATGCATTGATCATCAGCACCACGAAGTTCGGCTTCTTTGTGGAATTGACAGACCTATTCGTAGAGGGCCTAGTGCCTGTTGAAACGCTGGCTGCCGACTACTACCGCTACCACGAAAACGGCCGTAAGATCATCGGGGAGCGCACGCGCAAAACGTATTCCATCGGCGACCAGGTTCGTGTACGGCTCGACCGGGCCGACAGCGTGGATCGAAAATTGCAGTTCGCCGTGGTGGCCGAAGAGCGTGCACGAAAAAAAACGAAAAGGCGCTAGGCTGGTGCGGCTGCCAGACGCGCCTGTGCATCGTCGTAGCTCTCGCCATAAATCGAGGGCACCTTCGCTCCCATCGGCCGCAGATAAACTGAGAGCTGCCCCCGATGGTGCGCCGAGTGCGAAATCGCAAGGGTGAGGAAGAACACCGATGGCATTTGCAGCCGCCCACGAAGGTCGATCGCTCGCGCAAGACTCTCTCCATCCGCCTTTGAAAGCCGCGCATAGTTTTTCTCAAAGGCTTCCGTATACCAGCGGAGTAAATCTGCAATCGTTGCAATCGAGGTCGGAGGCGTGGTGAGGCTGAAGTCGAAGCCATCGGACCCGACACCGCTGAGGAACATGTTCTCCGCCCCGGCGATGTGCGCGGCGAGATCAAAAGCAGTCTTGGCAATCGGGTCCGGACGATAAGCGGATTTGTCTTCGGGAATCGCCCCCAATATTTTTTTAGTTGTCTCGTGCTCTCGGCGAAGAAAAGGCAGGTTGAACTGAAGGACGGCTAGCGCCTGATCGGGTTGCAAAGTAGGCATTCGGAATTACTCTAGTACACGCACAAATTCGGCCACCACCTGATACTTGCGGTCGTCTTCATCCAAATCCCAGGAAGGGTAATCCGGATTCAGACTCTCCAGCCGGATGCGTGTTTGCTGGAAGCCATCTTCGGTAATTTGCTTTTCGCTGCGATAGCGCTTCACGGTGTATTGGTTGTCGTCGGCGAGCTCGGAGTTCCGGACCAACACCAGGCGCCCGTTTCGCGAGCCGACCACGTTACGGCGAAACACACAAAAACTGCCGTCGGGAATCTTAGGCTCCATGGAATGGCCCTGGATACGCGCTACGAACATACCTTCTTCCAGCTTGAGATCGGCAGGCATCTCCAGCCATTCGTCCCCCTCAACGCCTTCCGGATTGGTCAAAAATGGCCCCGCGGCCACCGCCAGCGAGTAGCGCGGCAGGTGGGTACGAAACCGCAGAACTTCCGCCGGCACGTGCGCACGGTAAAGTTCGCTCAAAGTTTTGTCGAAATCCCGTACGCTGATGGCCTCTCGATCCGTGACGCGGATACTGAGAGACGCCTCAGTTTCAAGCCGTTCGAGGACCGCTGTTCCGCCGCTACCGTCAGCCTGTGCCGCCAAATCATCCTCAAGTTCGGCCAGCACTTCTACATCTTCTTCGTCCCCCAGCCGTTCCCAGTCCCGGCGAAGCCGAATCCGCAGAGTGTCTGTCGCGGGATCGAGCAAAAGCACCCCGATCGTCTGGATGCCGCGGCCCGGTAATGCGGACACAAGCAACGAGTATTGGGCCTGCTTAGGGGTAAGATCGCGAATGCTCAATACGCGCGCGGCCATCGTATAAATAGTCTAGTCAACAGCTTATCGCCTTCTAGCCAAACAAACGATACCCTAGTCGAACGAGAGAGACTATGGCGTGGCGACGTTCGCGTAGTAGCCCTTACGCGCCCGTACTTTGACGTTGCCCAGGTCCACAATAACCTTAAGATTCCGGTACAGCTTTTCCGAAGGATTGTCCGACACGTAGCGAATAATGTACTGCGTTGTCACTTCGCCCGCGATATCGGCCACCGCGCGATACATGCGCCCGTCTACCGCCGACCGGTACGCTCCGGTGCCGACCGTCAACGCATAGTTGCCATCGTCGGAAGGATGCGAAAGATAACCGTCGGTGTCTTTGTACACTTCGCCGAGCGGATAGACAACCCTTCCGCCGGTTTCCGTGGCGAGCCGTACGAGATTATCCTCGGATTCGTTCGTGAAGCCAAAGGCCTGGGTGCTGATGCAATACACGGTCACCAGATTGCGCTGCGCGAGTTCGATTACCTGATGCAGCGAATGCTTGCTCGCATTATCGTGCCCATCGCCCACGATGACGATCACCCGCCGCGGTGCGATTGGCTCCCCTTGGACAGGCTTTCGAGTCGTGCATGCGAGATAGATCGCATCGAACATCGCTGCGCCCCCGCCTGGTTTCAACTTACGGATCTTCTCTACGATGGGCTCCGGATCGGTGGTAGTATCCACCGCGATCTCCGCGTCTTGTGCGAAATCGATCAGATAGCCCGAATATTTCTTGTCTCCGGTGAGCAGGTTCTGCACCAGCTCGACGGTCGCGTTCTGGTAATTTTGCCAATGGATGCGGCTCGCTGTGCTCATATCGAGCAGAAAGCCGACCACTACCGGTTGACTGCGCTCGCGCGTAAAGAAACGAATCGCCTGCGGCTTATTTTCCTCGAAGACCTGGAAATCCTTCTGTTCCAGGTCGGAGACAAAGCGCCCCTTCTCATCCGTAACTGTCACCGGGACGATGACTTCATTCACCGTGACACGTATCGGGCTCTTGCCTTCGGCCGGTGCCCCCGCGTTCGAAGGCGGAGGTGGAGGTGGCACAGAAACTGTCGTCTCGCTTGTGCTGGATTTTTGTGGTGTCGCGTCCTGGGCCGCCATAAGGGCCGGCAGGAGAAGGAAAGTCAGACTGAGTCCGGCCGCGAACGTCACCGGCTTACAAAACCTCATGTGGGGAGAGCGCCTAGTTCGAATTATATCCACTGCTGACGCCTTGAGACGCGCCACCGCCGCTCAGCGTTGCACTCTTCCGGAGCCGCCGCCTTGAACCAACGCCTGGACTTCCTCGACGGTAAAACGATTGAAATCTCCCGGAATCGAATGTTTCAGGCAGGAGGCGGCGACCGCAAACTCCAGCGCTTCCTGGTGGGAGCTCAGTTGGATCAGACCGTAAATCAGCCCAGCCGCAAAACTGTCGCCGCCGCCCACTCGGTCCACAATATGCGTAATGTCATAGCGCCGGCTCAGTAAGAAATCTTTTCCGTCGTACAGGCAGGCCGACCAGCCGTTATGCGACGCGCTTTTGGATTCGCGCAGCGTGACAGCCAGCATTTTCAGGTTCGGATAGCTGGCCAGCACACGCTCGCATAACTCGCGATATTTCTCTCGCTCCAGGCTGCCCGATTCCACATCAATGTCGACGTGGACATTGATACATTTCTGGCAGTCCTCCTCGTTCGCAATGCACACATCTGCTAGTTTGACCAACTCGGGCATGACCTCGCCGGCCATCTTTCCCCACTTCCATAAGTTTTTCCGATAATTCAGATCGCAGGATATGCGGATTCCTTTTTGGCGGGCGGCGTGTAGCGCTTCGAGCGCCAATTCGGCCGCGCTCGCACTGATGGCGGGCGTGATACCGGTAATGTGAAACCAGTTGGCACCGGCCAACGCGGCATTCCAGTCGATGCTTCCCGGTTTTGCCAAGGAGATCGCACTATGCTCGCGATCATAGAGCACTTTTGACGGCCGCTGGTTCGCTCCTGCTTCGACGAAATATATGCCCATACGGCCGGGGCCGCGAACTATCTGGCCCGGATCGACGCCAAAACGGCGCAATTCTGCGATGAACGCGTCCGCAATCGCATTGCCCGGCGGAAGAACAGTAATAAAACGGCTTTTCAGGTCGAACTGCGCGAGCGAAACGGCCACGTTTGCTTCTCCACCGCCGAAAGTGGCAATTAACTGTGGAGACTGCAATAAGCGTTCAAAGCCTGGCGGCGTGAGCCGCAGCATGATTTCCCCGAAAGCGGCAATTAATGGTGTCATCCACCGGAAATTGTAGCGCCAACCGCCATGCAGTTCGGCGGCGCTACTCGGGAGCCGTCGCCGGCGCTTTCACGTTGGGCGCCAGGATCGCCTCAATGCCTGCGGATGCATCGACCGCCGGCAAGCCCTCGACTGTTTGCACGGTGAACGTACTTTGCGGGAACGACGTAGTCTTGATCAACGCCGAGCCGGCATACACGTTCAAAGAAAATGCATTCACCTGCACAGGTACCTCTACCGGCTGGAGCGCCGAGGCGGCGCGGTGCAGCCGCAGGAAAGCCTGATGCGCATCGTCAAGAAAACTGCCGAAGGTAAGTTGCATGCCCGTAAACACGAGTTGCCGCGAATTCACTAGCGTGGCTCGCGCGTCACTGAGCCACACCACCTCCCCTTGGGCCGGCGGTTGCGAGAGTTGGCCCACCGCTTCGCACATGCTGGAATCGCCTCGCGGATCCCGTACCGCCTGCACCAGGTTGAAAGCAACCTTAGGAAAGATGTTCAGCACGCTTGCCCGCGTCGCTTCATAGTCCTGAATCCGCGACGTGAAGCAGGTCATGCGCAGCAAATGATCGGGCGCGACGGTTGCGGCGCTCGTGGCGCGCTTCATGTTCTCGAAGGCGTCACGCAGCGTAGCTCCATGCTGCCCAGCTATAAAAGCCAGTCCGTTTGGATTGGCCGCGCGTGGGGTCGACACCACCGCCTCGATGACGACTTGTGCCGCCGCATCGTCCAGGGCCCCGACCTGCAGAATGGTGAGAACCGGCAGTGGCAGTTTGTGCTCGCTGAAAATCGCGCCGGTTTCAGCCTCCACCCGGCGCGCATCGCCGGCCCCAGCCACAAACGCCCGCAACTTAACGATGGTCTCCCCGTGCGTGTCGCGGATCAAATCGTTCAAGCTCCGGCGTATCTGCGCCGAGAGCCCACCCGTCTTCAGCAGTGGCGAAATATGGAAATCGAGCGAAGCCGTTTCGGTTGCCAAAGCCATCGGCATGTTGGGCGGCAGCGGGAGTATTTGCGGCTTGGGTTCTTCGTATTTCTTTTTATTGCGCTGCGCCGGCATCTCCTTCACAACGAGTGCCATACACACCGCGATGCCGATTGCCGCGCCGATTCTCCGCAACATGCGTTTTAAGTTCTAGACTATCCGAGAAGCTGCGCGCAACGAGTGCTCGGCTAAATTGGCCGCTTTCGACAGTCCAATTTGGTATGCTTTCTGATGTGGAGCAGCATTGGGCAGATCTCGCCCTAGATCCGGCATCTGATAGGCCTTTGTACAAACAATTGGCAGACGCGGTCCGTTCGCTGGTGAATCGTGGCGCCATTCAACCCGGCGAAAGGCTGCCAGCCACCCGCGAATTGGCTGGCCAGTTAGGCCTGAATCGCACCACCGTTTCAGCCGCTTATGCAGTACTCGAGGAATCTGGCCTGCTCGAAGGTCAAGTCGGCCGAGGCAGTTTCATCGCCCAACACGCCGACCCTCTCACGGGCACCGGTGCCACAAGTTTCCGCTTGGATTGGGAGGCCCTTTTGCCGCCCCTTGAATTTCCGGGGGGAGCCGGACGCAAAGTCGATATCAGTTTTGCCAGTTCCCGGCCAAACGCGGAGGCGTTTCCGTTGGCAGCATTCCGACGCCTCTCCAGGGAAGTGATCGAAAGCCCGGAAGCGGCGCAAATTCTGCAACTGGGCTCTCCACACGGCTATCCGCCGCTGCGGCACTATCTCCTCGATCAAGCTTTAGCCGCGGGCATCGCCCGGCCTGGAGACGACCTGATCATTACGAATGGGTGCCAGCAGGGTCTCGACCTTCTGGCGCGGGTGTTTCTCGGCGTCGACCCCGAAAACCGCACTGTGGTTCTCGAAGATCCCGTTTATCACGGAATGGTGCGGGTCTTCTCCCGAGCGGGCGCAAATATTTTGCCCGTTCCAGTGGATGCGGCCGGCCTAGATGTGAATGCCCTGGAAGAAATTCTGCGGCACACCAAGCCGCGACTGGTTGCCGTTACGCCCAGCTTTCAGAATCCAACCGGCGCCACGCTCTCGCTCGAGCGCCGCAAACGTTTGATCGAGTTAACGCGACGCTTCGGCGTAGTGCTGGTGGAAAGCGACATCTACAGTGATCTGCGCTATGAAGGCAATGCGCTGCCTTCGCTGAAACAGCTCGATCCATCCGGCGACACTATCCTGCTGAACAGCTATTCGAAGGTCTCTTTTCCAGGATTGCGTGTAGGCTGGATGATCGCGCCGCGGCCCGTTATCGCCCGCCTCGCCGAAGCCAAGCAGCTGAGCGATTTGCACTCGGATCAGCTCTCGCAAGCCGTGTTGTTGCGCTTTGCCCAATCGGGCGAACTGGCACGTCACGTGGAGCGCGGACGCACCGCCGGCAGTGATCGTCTCGAAGCTGCCCTGCGGGCCTGCGCCCGCCATTTGCCGGCCGGAACAACCTTTTCGCGGCCCACCGGTGGAATGAATTTGTGGATCGAGCTGCCAGCGCCGCTTACCGCCGAGACTTTGCTAAACCGTGTGGAAGAGCGTGGCGTGAACTTCCTGCCCGGGGGCTACTTCTCCGCCAAGCGGCCGCACTTGCGCGGATTACGCCTCAGCTTCGGCGGTCTATCGAGCGAACAGATCACCCGCGGCATACAAATTCTGGGCCAGACCGCGGCCTCCGAACTCGCGGCCCACACCGCCAACCTGTCTCTCGAGCCGGTGGCGGCTCTGGTGTAAATGACAACGAAGGAGAACTCGAAAATGAACTTTCAAAGCGATCAGTTCCGGTTGAAGGTCGGTTTGGCCGAAATGCTGAAAGGCGGGGTGATCATGGATGTGGTGAATGCCGACCACGCGCGCATTGCCGAGCAGGCCGGCGCCACAGCCGTCATGGCGCTCGAACGCGTCCCCTCCGATATACGTAAGGACGGCGGCGTGGCGCGCATGTCGCAGATTCGCATGATTCGCGACATCATGGCGGCCGTTTCGATACCTGTCATGGCAAAGGTACGCATCGGACATTTCACCGAAGCTCGCATTCTCGAAGTATTGGGCGTCGATTACATTGATGAAAGCGAAGTGCTCACGCCGGCGGACGAAGAGCACCACGTTGATAAGCACGACTTCAAAGTGCCATTTGTCTGTGGTGCGCGCAATTTGGGCGAGGCGCTGCGCCGCATCGCAGAAGGCGCCGCTATGATCCGCACCAAAGGCGAAGCCGGCTCCGGCAATATCGTCGAGGCGGTCCGCCACATTCGGACCATTGTGAAAGAAATGAAGCAATTGACCGTGCTCGGCAAAGAAGAACTGGTGCACGAAGCAAAGAATCTGCAGGCCCCGCTCGAACTTGTGCAATATGTAGCCGAGCACGGCAAGCTGCCTACGCCGAACTTTTCAGCCGGCGGCATCGCCACTCCCGCCGACGCGGCGCTCGTCATGCAACTCGGCGCCGAGGCGGTGTTTGTCGGCTCGGGTATCTTCAAATCCTCCGATCCCGAGAAGCGCGCCAAAGCAATCGTCAAGGCCGCGACGTACTACCGGGACCCGGTGAAACTGCTCGAATCGAGCGAAGAACTCGGTGACGCCATGCCGGGTCTCGACATCTCGAAACTCCCGGAAGCAGAATTGCTGCAAACACGCGGCTGGTAACACATGAGCCCACGGGTCGGCGTGCTGGCTCTCCAAGGAGATTTCGAAGCGCATCGAAAGGCGTTGAGTGCGCCGGTGCACGTGCGATCGAAGTGCGCACCGTCGCGGACCTCGGCCGGTGGACGGCCTGATCATCCCGGGCGGCGAAAGCAGCACTATGCTGAAGCTTCTCGACTTGGAGGGATTGTTCCGGCCGCTCATGGAATTCGGGAAGAAGAAGCCGATTTTCGGAACTTGCGCGGGCGCTATTCTGCTCGCCACGGAGGTGCTCAGCCCCCGGCAAGCCTCACTTGGGCTCATGGATCTGACGGTCGAACGCAACGCCTATGGCCGCCAGATTGATAGCCGCATCGCCCAAATCGACGTCGCCGGGCAAGCCGGCCGAAGCCGTGTTCATCCGCGCGCCGATCATCCGCCGGGTGGGCCCCAAAGCCAAGGTTCTCGCCGAATACCAGGGCGATCCGGTAATGGTCGAAGAAGGAAAACATCTGGTAGTGACTTTCCATCCAGAACTCAGCTCCAGCGATTGGATTCATCGCGAGTTCGTTGCCCGGGTCGCCCAATAACTAACGCTCAACATTAATTTCCACAAACGACGGAGTGTTTCGGGACCGGTGTATCTTTTCCCTGGCTTTTACGAATTGTTCCGGTTTTGCGTCGGGTATGTCGACAAACGTTTGTGGGTTCCTGTCTGTCAGCGGAAACCACGAACTCTGAACTTCGACCATCACGCGGTGGCCTTTGCGAAAGCAATGATAAATATCCGGCATAGTGAAGCGGATTTCTTCGACGACACCGGATTGGAACGGCTCGGGATGTTCAAAGCCGTGACGAAATTTCCCGCGAAACGGCTCGCCGCGGACAAGCTGCTGATAGCCGTCCCGGGAAACGTCGATGAGTTTGACGTCGAAGTCGGAATCCGTAGCCGTTGTCGATACCTTCAGCTCAGGGGAAATCGGCCCTGCCACTGTTAAATCCTGATCGAGCGGTTCGCTCAGATAGCGCAGCACATCCTTGCGCTTCTCGACGAAGCGCTGGTCGGCCACCATGTACGAACGCGGCATCGTCAAGGTTGGCGACGCAAAAGCCGGCACGGGATTGTTCGGATCGCTCACGTACTCGTCAAAGGCGTTGCGCTCAGTGGGCCGATCGAAAGCCAATTTGCCGCGCGCATGGAAGTACAGCCGCTGCGTAATGGTTGGCGGTGGCCATTGATTGAACTTCTTCCAAACGTTCGCTCCGGTTTCGAAGAGGATCGCTTTCGGCAAACCGGGATCAGGCGCACCCTTTAGGTAGTGGCGAAAGAAGCTCAGTTCGAGCGATCGCAGATACTCGGCAGTAGGAGCCCCAAAGGAGATATCGCCGAGCTTTTCACCTTTCGCTTGATGCCAACCGCCATGCGACCAAGGCCCCATGACGAGCGTCCTCATCGTTGCAGGCGATTGGGTGCCAATGGCACGGAAAGTCTTGAGCGTTCCCGATAAATCTTCGGCGTCATACCAGCCACCGACCACTAATACGGCGGGGGTAATGGCAGCCAGATGTGGAAGGATGTTTCGGCTTTTCCAGAACGCGTCGTAGGTCGTGTGCGTGTAGGTATCAGTCCAATATGGATTCTTGTGTCGCATATTGGCCGTATCTGAATTTGCAACCGGGCCCATCTGCAGATAGAAACGGAATCCATCGTCGGTGCCATACGGAAACTCATCCTTTGTCGTTGTCGAGACGGGATTGTTCTGCTTGGAAAAGCCAGCGTAGAAGCTGAAATTGGCGATCAGGAAGAGCGCGCCATTGTGATACGCGTCGTCACCCATGAACAAGTCAGCCATCGGCGCCTGGGGAGAGGCAGCCACAAGCGCCGGATGGGCGCGGATGATTCCGGAACTCGCATAGAAGCCGTCATAGGAAATGCCGATCAACCCTACTTTGCCGTTGTTGTTTGCAACGTTCTTGACGAGCCAATCGATGGTGTCAAAAGTGTCGGTGGTTTCATCGGTATCCGTTGGCCCGTTCAAGACATCCTTTATGGGGCGAACGTCGGCAAATTCCCCTTCCGACATAAAGCGACCGCGCACATCCTGACAGACAAAGATGAATTTGTCCTCGGCGAATTCACGCGAAGGTCCTAGATGCTCGGGATAGGCGTCGCCGCCATAGGGGCTGACTCCATAAGGCGTCCGGGTAAGCAGAATCGGAAACTGAATAGATCTGTCTTTGGGCACATACACCGAGGTGAAGAGCTTGACGCCATCACGCATCGGGATACGGTATTCGAACTTGGTGTAGTGTGACTTGACGTCAAAATGTTCGGCATGCGCGCCGGCAGCGCCCGCGAGTGTGAGCATGGCCACCAGGCGGAGCAATATGAAACTCCCGCGGACTACGCGAGATCGAGAGCGACTACTTCGTGCAGGCCGATCGACGGCACATCGAGAGACAGAAAACCGTTCTCCTGGCGATGCGGAGCATCTGTGCCCGCAACCAGCAGCCTGACCTTCTGGACGCGCCGGTTCTTTGGAAGCTGGATGCGGACCTGCTGGCGCGATAGCTGAATGATCTCGCGGACTGGACCCTTCATCATCATCGGGTTGGTGAGGTTCACCAGATGAACCGTCAGCGAATTTTTTTGCGACCAGATCGACAAGTCAATCATACCCGGACCGTTGACGGAGACAGGCGCCGGTTCATTCGTGGCCCACAGGATGGCGTTCTTTAACAATTTGGCGTGATCGGTACTGAGGTAATTCCAGAAGGACCGATCGACGTCCCAAGGAAAGTACACAACTCTCCCACGGCCCGTCTCACGCAGGAACACGCCTGCGTCGTGCACTTTCACCGGCCGCTCGAAAACTTCTTCCATAGGCAAGTCGGGATAGCTTGGTACGACCAACAACGGACTGGACGTGGGCCCGGCCGGTTTCACCTGTACCCGGTAGACACCGTTGATGATACGTTTGGCGTCCTCGAGTCCGGCAAGAAGCGGATGCTGGCCTTCCAGATCCAGATAAGAGTTCAGCATGGGTCCTTCGACCTTGCCAGCGAAAGAAGCGCCGAATAAAGAGGCGAGCCCGAAATCCGGTAGGCGCTTTCCCCATTCGTCGTAGAGAGATGTTTCAAACGTCGCGATCAGGCTGCCGCCGCGATCGACAAAATCCTTGAGTTGCGCGCATTGCGCAGAGGATAGTGCGGCAATATTGGGCAGGATGAGCGTCTTGAACTGTTGAAGGTGGGCCGAATCAAGCAACCGGTCGTGAACCATTTCGAACGGAATTCGCGCTTCCACCAATGCTTGATAGAACCCAAGCGCCGGGTCCTCGACTTTAGCGTGCGCTTCCGATCCGCCGTAGAAAGTCGCGGTCTGCTGCGAATACACAATAGCCACACGCGCGAGCGGCTTTTCGTTGCGCAGATAGCGTTCGTTCTTGTGATGCCAGACGTAGAGTTCTTCGACCACAGGAAGCCAGCGCCGGTCGACCGGTTTCGCGTTGAACTTGGTAAACCAGGGACGTAAACCCTGAGCAATGCCATCGGCGACCCAGAGCCGTATCTCGTCGCCGTTTTGTACCGAATCCTTCCAGCGGTATTGTTCTTCGATGCCGACACTGAATATGCCGGCGATGGCTTTGTTGCCGAGCGTGGCGCGGTATTCTTTGCCGTTCTTACCATTGGTCCAGGGCGGCATCAGCCCACGCCGGGCCTGGCGATCGGCAAACAGCGTGGGTGCAAGTTCGCCAATCGTTTTCATGTCTAGATTGCTAAGGGCTCCGCCGCCTGCATTTGCAATATAGGCGGCGCCGGGATTGATGGCTTTGATTTTCCCGTCCCATAAGCGCCAGAGCTCAAACAACCGCTGTTCGCGCCACACGATGTATTGACGGCGCGATTCGTTTTGCGGATCGGGGGTACGCGGCAATTCCAGGCCGGAAAATTCGTGGAAATTTTTCTGGCAATGCTCGCAATAGCACATACCGGAACCCGACCAGCGATTACTAAAAATACCGTCGACTTGGTAGAGCGACACAATTTCTTCCGTGACCGCGGTCATGAATTCGAAATTGTAGGGGCCGAGAGCGCACGTTATCCAGAAATCCGGATCGGATTCGTGGCGGCGCTTCCGGCCTTTCGCGTCGACAGCGATCCAATCGGGGTGAGCGTCGTATACATCCTGATGAGCACCGTGCGGATCGGTGCGCGCTATGACGTTCATATCCAGCTTCCGGCAACCTTTCAGCAGATCACCGAAGGAATCCCGATCGCCTAGCCACTTGCTGCGGTAATGCAGCGGAATTTTGGTGGGGTAGAAGGCAACACAGCCCCCCGCGCTAAGACAAGCGGCATCGGCATGGATACGCTTGAAATAGTCGAGCCAGAAAGCCGGATCGTAGTTTCCCGGATCGTCCTCGACGAAGGCCAGTTGTGCCCAGCGCATCGGACGGTTGAACCAGGGTTCCGCGGCGGTTTCACGCGCGAGCAGGGGGCCCGCAGCGGACGCCAGTATGAATTCGCGCCGGTTCATCGAGGTGCGGTGGCGGCTGCTTGGCTCACTTCCACACCAGCCAATTCTTCAAGCACCCGAATGGAGCCGCATATATCGTCATCGCCGTAGCCCTTGGCAATGGCATTGCGCAGAGACTGCTGCGAAAGCGCTGTATGAGGCAAAGGAACTTCCAGTTCTCGGCCCAGGTCAAGCATGAGCTGCAAATCTTTCTCAAGCCATTTCACAGAGAACTGCGTCGAGAAATCGCGGCGGAACACGGCCGGAGCTTTGGCTGAAACGAACCCGGAACGCGCGGCGCTATTCGAAACTATATCCAGCATGAGTGCCGGATCGACACCCGCTTTGGTGCTCAATACAAAGCCTTCATTGAACGCATTGAGCAGGTTTCCGAGGATCAGGTTTTGCGTAAGTTTGGCGCGCAAACCCATGCCCTGGGCCCCGCAGTAATATAGCGCCTTGCCCATGGCTTCGAAATAAGGCCGGGCGCGTTCGAACACAGCCCGATCGCCGCCGATCATGAAAGTGAGCGTGCCGCCTTCGGCTCCGGCTTTTGAGCCGGTGCACGGAGCGTCGAGAAAATCCACTCCTTTTTTCTTCAAAGCCTCAGCAATGCGCACACTTTCAAGCGGGGAAACAGTGCTGCAATCGGCGATGAGAGTGCTGGAATTCGCTTTCTGAATCAGTCCGTGCTCGCCGAGAATAACCTCTTTGGACATGGCGGTGTTACCGACGCACAGAAAAATATATTCGCTGTTCTCCGCGACTTGGGCGGGCGTAGAACAATAGCGTGCCTTTTCAGCCGACGAGAAGCGCTTTGCTTTGTCGTCATTATGGGACCAGACGGCCAGTTCGTGCCCCACCTCCTTCAGGTGGCGCGCCATTGGGGCACCCATGATGCCGAGGCCTAAAAATCCAACTTTTGCCAAGGTCTTGATTCTCCGTTTCTCTTGTTTGCGATTTGGTTCAATGGTCTGACCACTAAACAGGATCCTGTTGCGATCGTATATAGGCCCTGACCAGTATGTCAAGAGCGACGTCCGATTCGGTGTCAAGGCAAACCTTTCGGGCAAAACGGCGACTGGCATAATAGTCTTACCAATCCGCCGATCCCATTTCGCATGGCTACTACAGGAAGAGTGTTGCGGGCCGTCGCACCGTTAGTGCGCACGACGCTCACCGCATCCGCGTTCGAGCAACTGATCACATACGTCGTCAACGGAGATTGGAAGGCGGGCGACCGCATTCCTCCGGAGCGTGAACTGTGCCAACAGTTAGGGATCGCTCGCACGTCGCTTCGCGAAGCGCTGAAGGCGATGGAGCTGATCGGGATGCTCGAGAGCCGCGTAGGCGACGGGACGTTTGTGTGCGCCCGGAGTGAATTCCTGTCGCGCCCGCTGCTCTGGGCGTTTACGGGCACAGATCACGCGGAACTGAAGGACATCATGGAGGCGCGTGAATTTGTGGAGCGAGACTTGGCAGGTCTGGCGGCAACGCGCGCCACCGAAGCTGAACTGGAAGTAATAGCCGCTTCCCTGCGCACCATGAGAGAGAGCGTTGCCCGGGGCGAATCGATTTTGGAAGCCGATATGGCGTTTCATTTAGCTATCGCCGACGCCGCGCACAACCAAGTACTGCGAAATGCCGTGCAATTACTGCGCAATTTGATCCGGCAATGGATTGTCTTGAAGCTGATGATTCCGAATGTTCCCGCCAAGGTTTTGAAACAACACGAAAAAATTTTCAAAGCCATTCGAGCGAGAGACGCCGCAGGCGCACGCAGAGCAATGTGGGATCATCTTGAGCAAACCACCTACCTCGTAACACAAGTTGTCCAGAAAAAATCACGGCCGCGGCGCATGCCTAGTTCAGCACAATCAACTCGTAGTCGGTAAGCCGCGGCAGCGTAAAGCTGGAATAGCCGCCTTCGAAATGTACAGGCAGTTGTCTGGAGGTATGAACACTGGTGGCTTCGTTGAAATGGCCCGCAATTTCGATATGAATATCGGTCATCGGAAGCGGCGGGAAATAGCCCGTTTGCGAATGGCCGCTTAGGTTCACCAGATGCAAAAGCTTGCGATCGCCTTGCTGCATCCAGCTCATTTCGACTAGAGGATGGGCATCGGTGCGCAATTGGCGAGTGGGATTCAAGCGATCGACCACGTCGTGAAACAAACCCGCATGAGCGGGTAGGCTGTCGCGGTAGTAGAGCGCGCCGAGGTCCCACGGAATCCATGCGACCGTTCCCTTCCCTACTTGCCGGAAAACGAGGCCCGGCTGTTGTGTATCCTTCCAATCTACGTGCACCTTCTCGGGTGGACCTATCATTGACGGGGGGATGAGCGTGAGCGAAGCCTTCGGGTCGTCTGCCAGTTGCGTATAGGCTCCATTGAGCATCAGCAGATCCGTGTCATGAAGAGATGGAAAGACAGAATGATCGCGAACGCGGAAGTATCCCTTGAGATCGGGCCACTTGCGAACGATCTCGGCCAAAGGAAATTGCGGTTCGCGTGGGCTCGCGATTAGAACGTGGCCGCCGTTTTCAGCGTAGCCACGGAGCTCCGGGGGGGCCCAGTCGGCGGCAATTACTAAATCGAAATCACGCGTGCCTAGCCAGCGCATGTTGTTCGAAACGGCAAAGGGTATGTGTTCTTCGCTGAGCAGCCGAAATAATCCGCGATAAGAACGCTGGTCATATGTTTGCCCCGTATTCGCGGGACCCGTAAGAAGCAGGACACGAGCGGCGCTGCGTTGCTTCGAGTAATATTGCTCGTGTTCGGCCAGCCAACGAAATATCGGCTTTGCGGTTTCTACCGCTTGCCGGTCCTGCTGATCGAGCGTGCCATTCACTTCAAATGCCAGCGCTCCGCCATTCGCAGCGTTTTCCCAAAGCCGCAATGCGATTTCATCGCTCGGAACCGTCGCGAAGCGCCACCAATAGTCGACAAACTGCATGCAAAGATTCACTGGCATTTTGCCAGGCTCGCTATTGAGCGCGCGATTCACGTTATCGCTCGCCGAATAGGGCCAGAGCGGTAACGGACGTGTTACGGCGGTGTTCGATTCCGACATGATTCCATCGGTCGATTCCTGCACGTAATTGAAATAGCCGGCCTGCGGCCGTTTCTTGTGGATCAGATCGCCGAACATACCGGCTACCTCGCGCGACGAGATAAACATGAACTTGCGGTAGTCGTCATCCGGCTTGTCCGGGATTTCCTTGTGGAACATTTGCGCATATTTGCGGCGGCAGACCGCACAATGACAAAGGCCCACATCGTTGCCGCTATAGTCGCGCGCCTGGTTGCCGAACATATTGAAGAACAGCCCGTCCACCGGGTACTTGTCGAGTGCTTCGCTCAAAATTTTCACGGCTTGCTCTCGGTAGTAAGCGCTGTTGATGCAAGTGGAGTAGAGATCGTTATAGATGACCGGATCGCCATTCGCCTTGCGGAAGAACCATTCGGGGTGAGCGTCGAACGCGGCTTTAGAAGTCTTGCTGAAGTCGAATCGGCCGACCACCCGGATCCTTTTGGCGTGTGCCGCTTGAAGGACTTCGCCGAACATATCGTGGCCACGCGGCAAATAGGGGCTCACGGTATGGAACTCGACCTTCGACGGATAGTAGGCCGTGATGCCGCCCATCCCCAGCAACAGGACGTTGGCGCGCATATCGGTCAGTTGCCCGACAAGATGCGCGGCGTCCAGATTGGCATCCGTTTCGCGCAGGTTGGTCTGCACCCAGCGAATGGGCTCATTGAGCCACCAGCCATCGCGCGCGGAGACGAGGCTATTTAGCAGAACAATTGATACAGCGAGTTTTCTAGTCGTAATATTCCAATCCGAGATGCGTAATGAGATCTTCCCCTTGCATCCACCGCAGGGTGTTCTTCAATTTCATCAACTGAATAAAGATATCGTGTTCCGGATAAAGGCTCGGGGCGGTCATCGGCCCTTTGAAATAAAACGACAGCCACTCTTGCACGCCCTTCATCCCGGCCCGCTGCGCAAGATCGAGAAACAGAACCAGATCGAGAACCAGCGGCGCGGCCAGGATGGAATCGCGGCAAAGAAAATCGATCTTGATCTGCATGGGATAACCAAGCCAGCCGAAAATATCGATATTGTCCCAGCCTTCTTTCGCGTCGCCGCGCGGCGGATAGTAGTTAATTCGCACTGCGTGATACAGATCTTTGTAAAGCTCCGGATACAGGTCGGGCTGCAGAATCTGCTCGAGCACTGAGAGCTTGGTTTCTTCCTTAGTCTTGAAAGAATCCGGATCCTCGAGCACTTCCCCATCGCGATTCCCGAGAATGTTGGTCGAAAACCAGCCGCGGACTCCGAGCATCCTCGATTTGAATCCAGGCGCTAGCAGCGTCTTCATAAAAGTTTGCCCGGTTTTGAAATCTTTTCCGCAAATCGGAACTTCGTTGTTGCGCGCTAATTCAAGTAGTGCGGGGGTGTCTGTCGTGAGATTGGGAGCGCCATTGGCGAACGGAACCCGAAGTTTTAGCGCGGCGTAGGCATAGATCTGGCTCGGAGCAATATCCGGATCGTTCTTCCTTAAGCCTTCCTCGAACGTCGCCAGACTCTGGTGTACGGCCGCCGGTTTGCGAAACACCTCGGTTGAGCCGCACCAGATCATCACGAGGCGGCTACATCCATTGCGTGCCTTGAATTCCTGGATATCGGCAATGAGCGCTTCCGCCGCCTGCATTTTGTCAGGCGTCGATTTTACATTCGGACCATTGATTCGCCGGACATAATCGTGGTCGAAAACAGCCTTCATGGGACGAATGGCGGTGAGTGGTTCGCGCACTTGTTCAAGCAATCCGGCATCCAGGACCCGGGCGCGGCTTGCGGCCTCATAGGCATTGTCTTCATAGATGTCCCAGGTGCCGAACGATAAGCACTGAAGAGGGGCGAGCGGAACGAAATCTTTGATCTTCGGCGTCCGCCCCTCGGTGCGTTTTCCGAGGCGGATGGTGGCAAGTTGGGTGAGCGAGCCGACAGGTTCCCCCAATCCTTGCTTCACGGCTTCGACGCCGGCGATGAAAGTAGACGTCACCGCTCCCATGCCGGGAATGAGAACGCCGAGCCTGCCGCTGGCGGGGTTGATCTGAATATTTGGTTGTTTAGACACGATTCGTTGGCCATGTTAGCACCGGAATCCGCACATATCGGATAATGGCAAAGAGAAGGCGAACGCACACGATTGCATGGACTTAGAAGGACAATTGGCCCGTTTGAAACAGCGCGTGGCGGCTATCGACGCGCGTTACGCTAAGCGGTCTGCGGCTGCGCCGATACCCCGTCCCAGCGAGCCGATGGGCGCTCGTTTTTTCATCGAAGAGTGGTTGGAAGGTGAAGTGGTCTCGAACGATTTCGGAGAACATTTTCAGCTGGAACGCCTGTATGCAGCACACAAACAACACGGCTCGGCCGATATCGGCGCTCTGGCTGAACTACCCGAGAGTTTCCTGGACGCCCTCAGCAACCAGGAAATCGCGAGCTCGCCTCCAGAGCGTTGGGCATTTCTGGACACGGAAACGACGGGCTTGGCTGGGGGCTCCGGGACCTATGCGTTCCTGATCGGAGTGGGCCGCATCACCCGCGAAGGATTTCGCGTGCGACAGTTCTTCATGCGCGAGTATGCGGAAGAACGCAGCATTTTGGCGGCGCTTGACGATCACTTGGCCGAGTTCGATGTGCTGATTACATACAACGGCAAAAGTTACGATCAACCGTTGCTCGAGACGCGCTATCGCATGACGCGTCACAAGCCGCCTTTTGCACGCCTGGGACATCTGGATCTGTTGCACGGAGCCCGGCGTCTGTGGAAACTGCGCCTGGAAAACTGCCGTCTGGTGCAACTTGAAGAGCAAATTTTAGGTGTCTGCCGGGAAGGCGATCTGCCAGGCGAATTAATCCCCTACGTCTATTTCGAATATTTGCGATCACGTGAAGCGCAGCGGCTAGTGCCGATTTTTCATCACAACGCGATGGACATTCTCACATTGGCGTGCCTGACAGCGATCGTGCCCGCGGCATTCCGGCACACGGATTCGGAATCTTTATCGCGCGTGGGTGTGCGACGCGGCGAGGACCTGGCCGGGATTGCACGTTGGCTGGCAGCGACGGACGGGCACGATGCCGCGCTAGAGATGTTTAAACGTGCCGTGGATGCTGGCCTTCCGGACAAATTGCTTTTTAGAACGCTTTGGGAAATCGCGTTGCTTGAGAAAAAACTGGAACGGCCGCAGGCAGCCTTGCAGGGTTTCACCGAGCTGGCCGGTTGCCGCAACGATTATCGCGTGGCGGCGCTCGAGGAATTGGCCAAATATTACGAGCACGAGGAGCGGAACTATGGCATCGCGCTCGAGTTTACCCGCCAGGCCTTGAGCTATGCAACATCGGCACGATTGCAGCGGAGACTGGAACGCTTGGAGCGATGCGTGGCGCGGCCCCGCGCCCGCCGGCTGTTATGATTTCTGTGCTTTATACTAAGATGTCTTAGTATGCGAAAACCGGATTCCCTGCAGGGCTCGCTCGATCTGCTGGTCTTAAAACTGTTGTCGCGCCGCCCCCGCCTGCATGGGTATGCCATCATGTCGGCCATCCGGGATGCATCCGCGGAAGTCTTGCAGATTGAAGAAGGATCACTCTATCCTGCGCTTCACCGGATGGAAGAAGCGCGCTGGATTCGCGCCGAATGGATCGTCCGTGATGGCGGCAGGCGTGCTCGAGTGTATGAGGTGACGGCGGCGGGCAAGAAACAGCTTGCCGCTGAACAGGTGCGCTGGCAGTCGGTGACTTCGGCCGTAAACCGCGTTCTAAAGATGGCCTGACAACGTTCGCTTGGTTTGTGACAAAATAGAAAAGTTTCACAGCAAGCGTCAAAAACTAGAGGCACTGGTTTCTAATTCTGGTGCTGGATGCGGCCAACCCGAAGAAAATTCATCTTTAGTGGGCCGGTCGCGTGGACGGCGGCAAACGCGACGGACTCGAGCGTCGAAGTCAACGACGTTCACTCTCAGCTAAACCCAACTAAGGTCGCGCGCATTGTGCGGCCGCAGTCGCTCGAGCAGTTACGAAGAGCCATTCTTCAAGCCCGTGACGATGGACTTGCCGCTAGTATATCGGGCAGCCGCCATTCCATGGGTGTCCAGCAGTTCGGAACGGGAATGGTTCTGCTGGACACCCGGAGCTTGAACCGCGTGATAGCCTTTGAAGCCGGGAAGCATACGATTGAGGCCGAGGCCGGTATTGAATGGCCTGAGCTGCTGAACGATCTCTCCAACCGGCAGACCAGCCATGAAGCAACTCTTGGCATCGTTCAGAAACAAACCGGTGCGGATCGTCTGTCGCTCGGCGGCGCGCTAGCTTCAAATGTTCATGGGCGCGGTTTAAATCTTAAGCCGTTCATCCAGGACGTGGAGTCCTTTTTGCTGATGAACGGTGACGGCAACTTAGTCCGATGCGATCGGTCCACGAATGCGGAGTTATTCCGTCTGGTTATCGGCGGCTACGGGCTCTTCGGCGTCGTCGTCTCCGTGCGGCTGCGATTGATCCCACGCGTGAAGGTTCGGCGGATTGTCAGAATCGTTGACCTTAGCGATATCCCAGACCAGTTCGCGGAGAGAATAGATGATGGCTACTTGTATGGCGATTTTCAGTTTGCGACCGACAGCAGCCGAGATAGCTTTCTGCGACGAGGCGTATTCTCGTGCTACCAGCCGGTGGATCCTAACACGCCATTAACCGAAAATCCCACGCGTTTTCATCCAGAGGATTGGGCCAGGCTGACGTACTACTCCCACAAGCACAAACGACAGGCATTCGATTTCTACACCAGGCGCTATCTCGCCACGTCGGGTCAAGTCTACTATCACGACTGGCAGCTTTCCGCCGCCTATCAGCCGAACTATCACGCGGATCTGGATAGAAAGATGCACGCCAAGACGAAGGCAACGGAAATGATCACCGAGATTTACGTTCCCCGGAGCGCCCTGGTGACCTTCATGGAAGAGGCGCGGCGAGTGTTGCGCGAGCATAAAGCCAATTTGATCTACGGTACGGTTCGTCTGATCGAGAGGGACGAAGAGAGCTTTCTTTGCTGGGCACGGCAAAGCTACGCTTGCGTGGTCTTCAATCTGCATGTCGTTCACAACAACATTGAGATTCAATCTGCCCGCGATGCCTTCCGTGCGCTAATTGATTTGGGCATTCAGAACAATGGGTCTTTCTACCTGACATACCATCGATGGGCAACCTGCCGTCAAGTGGAAACCTGCTATCCGCAGTTTCGGGCTTTCCTAAAACAAAAGCTCACGTTTGATCCGTCAGAAGTCTTTCGAAGCGACTGGTACATGCATTACAAGAAATTATTGGGTCAATCCGATCAGGCGGATTTAATCTCCGTCCAATAACGATCTCGCAAACGCTGGACAGCGGTCGGAAGGGGTCGAAACCATTCGCCGCGCGCGAGCACATCGGAATGTGGATACAGAACGGCGTTCTGGCGTTGTGTCTCCGGCAGTAACTCGCGAGCCGCCGCATTGCAAGTGGCGCTGCGCATTTCGTTAGCAATAGCGGCGGCGACGGCCGGGCGCAGCAAATAATTCAGAAATTCACAAGCCAGGTCCTGATGCTTGCTCTCTCGCAGAATGGAGCAGCTATCGGCGTAGAGTGCGAAACCTTCCGAAGGAAACGCGAAGGCCAGATTAGGGGCATTGTCGATCGCGACCTGCGCTACCTGCGCCCACATTTGCGCAGCCAGTACGTCGCCCGCCACCACTTGATCGCGAACTTCCTCGTTAAGATACGCGCGCAACAAGGGCTTTTGCCGGATTGCCAAATCACGGGCCAGTTCCAGTTCGCGATCATTTCCGGAATTGATAGAAGCCGGCAGTCGCTTCAGGCAGGCAGCGAATACTTCGGCGGGATCGTCCAGCATCGTCACCCGGCGCGAATACGAATCAGCCCACAGATCCGCCCAGGATAAGGGCGGCCGCGAGACGGATTGCGAGTAAATGATTCCGGTGGCACTGTGCATGTAAGGCACTGAGAAACTGAGACTCGGGTCCCACTCGGGGGTGCGGAAGAGCGGATCGAGATTGTCGAGATTCGTGAGACGACGATGATCGAGAGGTGCTAGCAAACCGAGCTGCCGCATGGGCTCGACAAAGCTGTTGGAGGGAAACACGACGTCCCAGCCGGAATTTCCGCTCATTACTTTGGCGAGCATTTCTTCGGCGCTGCCATAGGTCGCATACCGGACGCGGCAATGAAACTCGCGTTCAAAGTCGGGAAGAGTGGAGGCGGCGATGTAATTTTCCCAATTGTAGATGTTGATGCGCCGGTCGGCGCTCGAAGTGCAGCCGAAAGTGGCGCCTGCAACGCCCATGAGGAAGATACGCCGGTTCATCAGCTTCGTTCCAGACGGGAAGCCACCAAAATGAGAACTCCCAATCCGACGGTGATCATGGCAGACAGCGCGTTCACCTCAGGACTGACGCCTCTCCGAGCCATGGCATAGATCATCATTGGAAGCGTTTCGGAATCAACACCAGCCACCAGGCTGGTAATCACGTAATCATCGAATGAAACGGTAAAACACAACAAAGCCGCAGCCAGGATGGCGGGCAGAAGCAGCGGGATCGTAACGTGCCGGAAAACCTGCCACCGGTTGGCGCCGAGATCCGACGCCGCCTCCTCGAGCGCCGGATCGAATATCCGCAGCCGAGCCAGAATCACGATCACAACGTAGACGAGCGAAAAAGAAATATGGGCCAGGATGACGGTATGCAGTCCGAGCCGCAAGTGGCCGAAACGGAACGCCCACTGGAACAAGGCAAGCAGTGCTACACCAGTAACAATTTCCGGCGCGAGTAGCGACATGTAAAGCGCATTCGTCAACCAAGGCGAACGCTTTTTCCAGAGCGCATAGCCGGCGAGCGTGCCGATCACGGTCGAGGCTACCGTAGCGGCAAACGCGATGATAAGGCTATTCACCGTACCTTCCAGCAATGCCCGATTGTGAAACACGCTGCGATACCAATCGAACGTGAACCCGCGCCAGGCAGCGATTTTAGAGCTGTTGAAGCTGAATGTGCTAAGAACTGCGAGCGGAAGATACAAGAAAAGATATGCTGCGCCTGCGTAAACGCCGAGAAATCTTCTCATAGGAGCTTCTCGCTCTGTTTTCCGAGTGCCCTTGCAACCACAAGCACAATCAGCATGAGCAATAGGGAAATGGCCGCACCAAAAGGCCAGTCGCGCGCCGTGGTGAATTGACCTTGTACCAGATTGCCGAGCATCACGGTCTTTCCTCCGCCCATGAGATCGGGCGTTATATACGCGCCTAAACAAGGAATAAAAACGAGAACGCAGCCGGCCGCAATGCCGGGCTTGCTAAGCGGTACGATGACGCGCCAAAGCGCAACCCACGGCGTTGCGCCCAGGTCAAATGCCGCATCAAGGAGTGCCGGATCGAGCTTTTCGAGTGTCGCGTAGAGCGGCAGCACCATGAACGGCAAGAATCCGTAAACCAGTCCAAGCAAGACCGCGCCGTCGTTAAAGAGCAACGGAAGAGGCGCGTGAGTCAAGTGCAACCCTTCGAGCGCACTGTTCACCAGCCCGGTGTCGCGGAGCAGAAACATCCAGGCATAAGTACGAATTAGAAAACTGGTCCAAAAAGGCAACATGACCAGATTGAGCAGCAGCGTTTTGTGGCGTTCTGCACGAGCAATATAGAGAGCCAGGGGAAAGGCCAGAATCAGACAGAGCAGCGTGGAAACAGCCGCTAGCCAAACAGAGCGCCAGAAGATCACAAGATATAGGGGGTCAACGGCACGCTGGTAGTTCTCGAATGTCCAGGGTGTAAAAACGCCGCCATAAGGCCCACGCGTAAGAAAACTGTAAGCGAGTGTGATCAGCAGCGGAACAAAAAACAACGCGATCATCACGAATACTGCAGGCGCAAGAAAAACAGAGCGCAACCGCATGTTGTTAAACGTTACCGGAAAGGCGAAATTCGTCGGCGGCCTTCCACCAAACATTCACTGTTTCGCCGGCGGCGAAATCGCAATCCTGTTGGGACAGTTCGGCCACACAATAGGAGCCGTCCGGTAGCTTGGCTTCGAGACGCACGAAGCTGCCAAGAAAAGTCACGCTTTCGACGATACCGATCGTGGAATGCGCAGTGGCGCGTGCCGCCGAAACGGATAGTCCGCGCGAGACGCATACGGCCTCCGGCCGCACGCACGCACCATTCAGCCAATTCACTTCACCCAAAAATTCGGCGACAAAGCGCGATTTGGGCTGGCGATAGAGCTCCTGTGGAGTGCCAATCTGCTCCAGCCTTCCTTGGTTCATGACCCCTACGCGATCGGACAATGAGAGCGCCTCCTCCTGATCGTGCGTGATGAACAGAAAGGCGATGCCCACATTGCGTTGCAACTTCTTCAATTCGTGCCGCATCTCCTTACGCAATTTCGCGTCCAGTGCCGAGAGCGGCTCATCAAGGAGCAGAACTTTCGGCCGCAGCACCAGAGACCGGGCCAGCGCAACGCGTTGCCTCTCTCCGCCGGAGAGCTGGCTGGGGAAGCGCGATTCCTTGCCGGATAGTTGAACCAAAGCCAGCGCGTCGCCTACTTCCTGACGAATCCGCTGCCTGGGCATGTTCGGACGGCGCTTGAGGCCGAACGCGACGTTGTCCTGCACCGTCAGATGAGGGAAAAGTGCGTAGTTTTGAAAAACCGTGCACACATTGCGCTGGTGGGGCGCTAGGCCGGCCATTGGTTGTCCATCGAGCACTACTTCCCCGGAAGTGGGTTGTTCGAAGCCGGCTATCAAACGAAGCGTGGTGGTTTTGCCGCAACCGGAAGGACCGACCAATGAGAAAAATTCGCCTTTGCGAACGGAAATCGCTACGTCATCGACGGCGCGGTGCGTCGAGTAGTGCTTTGAGAGCGAGCGTAGCTCGAGTATGCTTTCCACGCTGTCCGAAAACAGTAATGCTAGCGCAACGGTCGTCTGTTACGCTGAGGCGCATGCGCGCCTCTGGCACTATCCTCAACCTGATTCCAGTACTAGCGCTTCTGGGAAAATGCCTCGCGGCACAAACTGCAGCGCAACCACCGAAGCCAAAACTCGTAGTCGCTGTCATCGTGGACCAATTTCGCTACGATTACCTGACTCGCTTTCGCCAGGACTACCACGGCGGTCTCGACCGGCTCTTGACTCAAGGTGCGGATTTCACCAACGCGTTTTACGCGCAGGTGCCAACCGTCACGGCGGTCGGGCACACCATCTTCCTGTCGGGCGCCATGCCCGCGGTCAGCGGAATTGTCAACAATGCGTGGTATGACCGTGACGAGAAGAAAGGCGTCACGAGCGTGTGCGATTGGAGCGTGAAAACAGTTGGGGGGCATCAGGAAGAGCCCGCCGCCAAATGCACTGATTCCGATCCGGCTTCCCCCAAACGGCTTCTGGTCACGACTCTTGGAGACGAACTCCGCGACGCGCACGAGGAATCCAAAGTTATCGGTATTTCGATCAAAGCTCGTGGCGCGATCCTTCCCTCCGGGCATCGGGCGGCCGGCGCCTTTTGGTTCGATGACGTGACGGGCAACTTCGTCACAAGCTCGTTCTATATGGATGCGCTGCCCCCGTGGGCCGCCGAGTTCAACGAAAAGAAGCTGCCGGCGCAGTTTGTGACCAGAAAGTGGGACGGCTTTCCAACTTGGAATTTCCAAGCCGCCGCCGGCGCTGCGCTATACACAAATCTGCCGGCGAGCCCATGGGGTAACGAATTGATAGAGCTGTTTGCCGAGTCCGCGATCACGGGTGAAAAGCTGGGACAGCATGGCGTTACCGACTTGCTGACCGTTTCCTTCTCAGCGAACGACTACGTGGGCCACCGCGTGGGTCCGGACGCGCCCGAAGTCCGCGATATGGCAATCCGTACGGATCAACTCCTGGGCAAACTATTCGAAGCGATCGACCGGAGCGTGGGAATGAGAAATGTGATCGTCGTGCTCTCCGCTGACCATGGCGTCGCCTCGACCCCTGAACACGATCGGACGGCAAAGCTGCCGGGAGGTTATCTCTTTGCTGACGTCGAAGACGCGGTCTCGAATGCCTTAGCTAGAAAATTCGGAAAGGCAGACTGGCTGATTCCAGGCGCAGGAGAAACCGCGCTGTACTTCGACCGCGAGACGCTAAGTGGAAAGGGCGTGAGCGAAGAGGACTTGGAACGCGTGGCGAAAGAAGCGATTTTCGCCATTCCGCAGCTTCACGTGGCACGCGTATACACACGGATCCAACTCGATAACGGAGTAAGTGGAGATTTCATTGCGCAAGCCGAGATGAATGGTTATTTCCCGCGCCGCAGCGGCGATTTGCATATCATCTTCGAGCCAGGCTATATGTCTGGCACGAGCGGCACCACGCATTTCTCGCCTTATGCCTACGATCGGCATGTGCCCGTTCTTTTCATGGGCCCGGGCATTAAACCAGGCCGTTATGACGAGGCCATCCAACCGAACGACGTTGCACCGACCCTGGCGACGATGCTGGACATTCAGACGCCAAGCGGTTCATCTGGTCGGGTTCTGGCCGAGATGCTGACCCATTGATGGCTTATTTCTGATAGAAGAACAGGAGTAAGCAGAAGGACGCCACGCTGGCAATCACGAACACATTGATCGACAGCACCGTAATCAGCGCCGTCGAGACAGCCTTGCTGTTTTCCTTGGCCGCCGGTTGTGGCCCTGGAGACTCTTGAAGGATCGAGAGCGATCCTTTCCGTCGGACAAGTTGGAGCAAGGGTTCGCCTCGCTCCTCTTATCGGTCCTGGCGCCGGGAACTCAGATTTTTTTCAATCGTTCACTTCTTGACGATAACGCCGCAAGCGATTCGGGGGCCGGCATTGCCAGCGGGATCGGATTTCATATCGTCCGCCGCACCATGGATGACCAGTGCCGTTCCGCCATTCGAAAAGACGGAGTGATCGTCGCTACCCAGGTTGACATTCGCATCGGCCACCGTAGCTTTGGCTGTTCCATCGGCGGCGACAGTGAAATTTTTCATATCTCCGGCATGCGGCCCCTCGGGATTCTCCAGACCGTGATGTTTTTTGTCGGGATTGAAGTGGCCGCCGGCGGAAGTGAATCCGGGAGGCTCGCACTTGGCGTCCTGATGGATGTGGATAGCATGTTCGCCGGGCGGGAGATTCTTCAGACTCAGCTTGATCTTGATACCGTTGGTCTTGCCTCCGCTAAGCGTTGCGACTCCGATGCTTTCCCCCTTGGCGTCTTTCAATTCGACCTTGGTGGAAGCGGCAAAGACCGCGACAGGCAGCATACAGAACGCGGCCGCTGTTAGTATTGTGATCGTTTTCCTCATCGTCTAATAGCATAGTCCTCGAGTGTCGAGTGAAGGAGATACGAATGGCTGATTCGCGGCGTTCACGAATCCGGTGGGTTTTGATCGGCTGGATTTTTTTGTTGAGCGCGGTGGGATATCTGGATCGCGTGAACCTGTCGATCGCCGGCGGAGCCATCATGCGCGACTTCAGTCTGGATAAAGTCCACTTAGGTTGGGTGCAGAGCGCGTTTGTGCTCGGCTATGCATTTTTTCAAGCACCCGCCGGCCGACTGGCGGACCGTATCGGTCCACGCAAAGTCATCACCTGGGGAGTCGTCTGGTGGGGAGTCTTTACCGTGCTTATCACGGTAGTCCCACCGGTGGGGGCCGCGCTGTGGATCATAATCGCGATCCGATTCGGTCTGGGAATGGGGGAAGCGGTTGTCTATCCGGCTTCGAATACAATCGTGGCGGCTTGGATTCCTTCGACCGAACGCGGCGTGGCAAACGGACTTATTTTTATGGGTGTGGGATTTGGCGCCGGAGTTACATCGCCTCTGATCAACTACATCGTCACGCAGCATAGCTGGCGAGCTGCGTTCTGGACCAGCGCCGTCATCGGATTGGTCGCCGGCGCGGTGTGGTATTGGCTCTCGCGCGATAATCCGAGGCAACATCCATGGATATCGAAAAGCGAAGCGGAATACATAGAAGCAGGTTTACCGGCCGTGGAACCTGGGTCGCATGGAGGCAAATTGCGCTGGGGCCAGATATTCGGCGACAAAAACATCCTTGCCGTAACCTTTAGCTATTTCACCTATGGATACGCAGCCTATATTTTCTTCAGTTGGTTCTTCATCTATTTGAACGACGAGCGCGGCTTGGATCTGAAGCAGAGCGCGCTTTGGACGATGCTGCCATTCATGGCGATGGCCGGCGGATCGCTGTTGGGCGGATGGATCAGTGACGTGGTCAGCAAAAAATACGGCAAGCGCAACGGAAGATGCATGGTGGCAGTCGTGGGCATCGGCTTGGCGGCGCTTTTTATCGCGATCGGGACGGAAGTCGAAAGCGTGCAAACAGCCGTGGTCGTGCTGGCTGCGGGAGCAGGAGCGCTCTATATTTCGCAAAGCTCGTTCTGGTCGGTGAGCGCCGATATCGGCAAGAAATCGGCCGGCTCTGTTTCGGGTGTAATGAACATGGGTGGGCAGTTTGGAGGCGCGCTTACCGCTTCGCTAACGCCGTTCATCGGAAAGCATCTCGGATGGAACACGTCTTTCCTGGTGGCGGCGGGGCTGTGCGCGTGCGGGGCGGCGGCTTGGTTTTTGGTTAATCCTGGATACGATTTGAAGAAGGAAGTCATGATTGAGGAGAAATCAGCATGAGCGTGCGATTAGGTCGTAGAGAATTTCTCGGGATGGCGGCGGCTCCGCTTCTGCGCGGGATGGCGATCCCAAAAATCAAAGACGTCTCCGTGATCACTACGGCGCCGGCAGGCGTGCGCTTAGTCGTCGTGAAAGTGACGACGGACCAGGACGGCCTGTACGGCTACGGCTGCGCGACCTTTACGCAGCGAGCCGACTTAGTCGTCGAAGCGGTAAACCGCTATTTGAAGCCTTTAGTGCTCGGAAGACCGACAGACGCCATCGGGGATCTCTGGAGCGTAATGTACAACTCATCCTACTGGCGCAACGGCCCGGTGCTGAACAACGCTATCAGCGGGATCGACCAGGCACTCTGGGACATCAAGGGACGGCAGGCCGGGATGCCGGTTTACGAGTTGCTTGGCGGAAAATGCCGACGAGCGGCGATGATTTATACCCATGCCGCCGGTCGCGAGATTCCCGAGACCATCGATCAGGCGCGCAAGCTCATGGCCGATGGCGCCAAGGCGGTGCGAATACAAGTGGGCATACCCGGAAGCGCGGCTTACGGAGCGCCGGGAGGAGGACAAGGCCAAAACGCGGATCAAGCAGCGCTCGAAGACCCCACATTCGATCCGGATGCTTACGTGCGGCGCACTCTGCAGCTTTTCGAAGCAGCGCGCAAAGAACTCGGCGCCGAAATACACCTGCTACACGACGTGCATGAACGAGTGCCTCCGCGCCTGGCCGTCCAATTTGCCAAAGACACGGAGCAGTACCGCCTCTTCTTTCTCGAAGACGCCTTATCGCCGGAAGACATCGACTATTTTCGGCAAATACGCGCCAACTGCACGACGCCGCTCGCTATGGGCGAACTCTTCAACAGCCCCCACGAATGGCGCATGCTAATTCGCGAAAGCCTGATTGATTACCTCCGCGTGCATGTATCGCAGGCCGGTGGTCTGACCCCCGCCTGGAGAATGGCGGTCATGGCAGACACCTTCCACGTGAAGACCGCTTGGCACGGTCCCGGCGACGTCTCGCCGATCGGTCACTGCGCGAACGTCACCCTCGATCTGGTCTCACCGAACTTTGGTATTCAGGAATGGACTCTCCCGAACGAGCGTATTCACGAAGTATTCGACGGCTATCCGGTCGTGCGGGATGGCTACGTGTATGCGAATGAAAAGCCGGGTTGGGGCATAGAAATCAACGAGACCGCCGCAGCCAAATATCCGTTTGGATCCGAGCGCGGAGAACGCAAGAAACTGAACGGTGGATGGGGAGTGGTCCGAAAGCCCGACGGAACGGTAATTAATCAGTAGACAGGCACAGGGACGATCGCGGGAAGGTCCGATTTACATTGGAAAAATGCGGGTGTATGCAGACGTCTTTGCAAATGCCCGCCCGGTACTTACGCCGCCATGCGCCTGGACTTTCGCCCGCGACCTCGCGAAAAACACGAGTGAAATGATGGATGGTTTTGAAACCGACTAATTCCGCAATCTCCTTCAACGCGTAATCCGAATATTGAATCAGCTCCTTGGCCCTTCGTATCCGGTATTGAACCAGATACCGCATCGGAGGCATTCCCAAGCACTCCTCGAAGTGCTGCCGGATGTGTCGGTCGGACCGCTGCACTGTATTGGCGATGCGCAGCAAATCCACGTCTTCCGCATAGTGACATCGAATGAATTCGAGCGCTCGCCGCACAACGTCGTCATTGGGCAACTCTTCCTGCCCCAGTTCGGCCACGCCACTATCGGGCTCATGTCTGTCCCGCCGGAGATAATGAATCAAAATTTGCAGTAGGGATAGATTGCACGATTCCCGATACAAATAGTTTGTCGCTTCGCCCTCCCATCGGATGTGCTCGAAAAGAGCAACAAGCGCAGCCCCTTTTTCAGTGATTCGATTAGTTGCTTTCAAAAGGTTCTGGTGAAGATCGGCGTCATATACACGAAATTTGAGATCCAGAGTCTTCAAGGACGAATGCGGAGCCAGAGCGTGCTCGTTGTGCGGCTTGATCAGGAACAAATCACCGGGCCGGACCTGATAATCGCGATTCGCCAGAAACAGCGATCCAGAACCGCCCAGAAAATAGATCATCTGAAAGTAATCGTGTGCATGTGGAACCAACTTCCAGTTGTATTTGTAGTCGTAGCGTGCAGTCCAAAGCACTTCTACGGATGCAGTCAGCATGGACTCTCTCCAGAATATTGACGCTAACCGCGTCCTTTTCGAAAAATAACACGCGATGACCGCTTCGCCGGGCGCGTCGACTATCCTGAACCCTGTGACTACCGTGCACTCCTGCTCGTTCTTTTATGAACATCGTCAAACTTTCCGGTGATTCTTCGCGGGGCGGATTTCATCGATTGGAAAAATTACAAAACCCGGTCCTGCCGCCCCGGACACAGCCCGTTCCGATTTAGACAAAATTTCTGTCTTACCATTCAAAGACAATCGCTGGCGGTTGACGCTACATGAGAGTGGGGGTTCCATGTCTCGCGCCAGTCTTTATGCCACAATCCTTCTTACCGGTATTTTTCTCAGTCTCTTAACTGTTGGCCTTTACGCGCAGATTCTGGTCGGCCGCATTTCCGGAGCCATCATCGATCCGACGGGAGCCCCGGTCGCGGGTGCCCAAGTAACGATCACGAACACCGACACGCAAGCCAGGCGCGTCGTCTCGACCGACAACAAGGGCTTTTATTCCGTAGCGGAGTTGCCGATCGGTCCATACAAGGTCGAGGTAAATCAGACCGGATTTAAACGCAGTAACCAATCCGGACTGAACCTCTCCGCGGACGGACGGCTCACCGCGAATTTCACTTTGCAAGTCGGCGAGCTTTCTCAAGCCGTGGTTGTCGAAGCCCGCCCCGAGCAGTTAAATACAACTTCCGGGGAAATCGCCCACGTCATCGACCAGCGGCAGGTGAATAATCTTCCATTGAACGGCCGCAGCTATATGGAACTCCTGACCTTAGTTCCCGGCGCCGCCGTGACTAACCCCGACCAATTCAGCGTCAACACGTCATTAAGCGCCACCAACCAGGTAGTCAATGGCCACCGCAGCAACCAGAACAACATCACGGTAGACGGCGTGGGCAACCTCGACAACGGATCCAACGGAAGCCTGATCAATAACATCAGCCCGGATTTCATGCAGGAGGTCAAAATTCAGACTTCCAATTTCTCCGCCGAATACGGCCGTTCCACCGGCGCCGCTTTCAATCTCGCCACTAAGAACGGCACCAACGAGTTTCACGGAGCTGCGTTCGAGTACTTCCGCAACGATCTTCTCGATGCTCGCAACGTCTTCTCTCCGACCAAAACCGAGCTTCGCTATAACGATTTCGGTTATAACCTGGGCGGCCCCATTCTGAAGAACAAATTATTCTTCTTCATAGGTCAGGAATGGAAGCGGCTGCGTCAGGATGCGGCCCCCGCGCGGGAAACGCTTCCCTCGCTCGCGGAATTGGACGGGAACTTCGCCGGCACCAGCGCCAAGCTGAACAGCAATTATCCGGGCAACATTATTCCGGCTTCGAAGATCACGCCCGATGGCAAAGCCATTGCCAACATGTACAGGACTGTTATTGCGCTCGCCGCGTCATACAAGAACACGCCCACTTCTAACAACGCTATCTACCAGACGCCCAACCCGCTCGACTATCGCGAGGACCTGGGCCGAGTCGATTACCGCATCAACGACAGGCACACTCTATATGGCCGCTGGGTAGACGACTACAATTCGATCTATTTGGGATTTGGTCCGTCGACCACCAGCGCGCACATCCCCATCACACCCGAAATTCGCGATCGCCCGGGTAAGAGCGCGCTCATTAACGAATCGTGGATCGTCTCTCCGACAATCGTCAACGAGGCACATTTAGGTGCAAGCTGGAATGGGCAGCGCTACTACAATCAGGGCGCCACTTGGCTGCGGGACACGCAGGGATTCACCTTCCAGAGAGTGTTCGATTCCGTGGGTCAATATGCGAACGGCATACCTGACGTCTCCATAACCGGTTTCGCCGGTGCGCAAGGGCCGTCCCACACGCTCACCTCCCCGACCGCCGAGATTGAAGCCGGCGATACCGTTTCGATCGTCCACGGCCAGCACACCATTCGCACCGGCGTCATGATCATCCGAAACCGGAAAAACCAGAACGGCAGGTCCGACTACAACGGAAACATGAGCTTCAATACCACCGGAAATCCAAACACCAGTGGATATGCCCTGGCCGACGCGTTACTGGGCAACTTTAACAGCTACACAGAAGACCAGGACGATCCTATCGGCTACTATCGCTACACTGAGCCGTCTGCCTTTATCGACGACACTTGGAAAATTTCATCAAAACTGAGTCTCAACCTGGGTCTCCGCTACGAGTACTTTATGACCATGTACTCGCAGTTGGACAACCTCTCGAATTTCGTGCCCTCCATGTTTGACCCGACCCAGGCAGTGACAATCAATTCGAAGGGGCAGATTGTTCCCGGCCCTGGCAACATCTACAACGGCCTGCAGCGCGCCGCAAACGGGGTCCCGTCACAATACACATACCTCGTGCCGAACGCCAGCGATCCGGCCGTTCTCGCGGTCCCTGACGGCGGCCCGCGCGGTATGTATCCCAGCCACGCTACCTGGTCTCCGCGCGTCGGCTTTGCGTATGCCCTGAATGATAAGACCGTCATCCGCGGCGGTTTTGGGATCTTCTATGACCGCATCCAAGGCAATCCTACTTTCTATACCTTGAATAATCCGCCATATGTGTCGAGCACTTCCTATAACTATGGAAACCTTTCAAACATTGCAGGCGGTGCCACCAGCCCTCCTGCTCCGTTCGGCACTCTGCAGACCGTGCAGCAAAACCTCAAGGTTCCCTACTCGGAGCAATTCAGCTTCGGCATCCAGCGTGATCTGCCCCTCCATCTTTTTCTCGAGACCACTTACTTGGGCACGCTCGGACGGCACCTATTGGTCGAGCCGGATATCAATCAGCCGACGTTCGACGCGCTCGGCGCCGTCTCCTCCACAACCAACATCAACACGCTCCGGCCCTTTCCCGGTTATTCGACTATTCAGCAGTTCATGAGCGCTGCCACATCGAACTATCACGCGCTTCAGACGCAACTCTCCCGGCGTCTCGGCGGCGTTACCTTCACGGCCGCCTACACTTGGTCGAAAGCGCTCGGCAATGCCTCGTCCGATACCACAAACGACAAGAACTACTACAACCTGTACTGGATGTACGGGCCGCTGTCCTACGATGCCAGCCATGTTTTTACCGGAAGCTTTGTTTGGGATCTTCCCAAACTAAAAGGCCAGCCGGCATTCCTGCGTGTTTCTCTGAGCAATTGGCAGGTGGGTGGGATTATCCACCTGCAATCGGGCTTCGCCGATAACATAGTCGGCAACACCACCGTGCTCACGGGAAGTCGCGAGGCGGATTACCGGGGAGGCGCAACGATGCTTGCCAATCCAGGGCCGGATGGTTGGTTCAATCCCGCGGCTTTTGCTTCGGCGCCACAGGGCAGATTCGGTAATTCGGGCAACGGAAACGTGCGCGATCCCGGTCTACAGCTCTACAATTTCTCGGTGGCGAGATTCTTCCCGCTCACCGAACGAGTCAAATTGCAGTTCCGGGCGGATTTCCTGAACGCGTTCAATCATCCCAACTTTCAGGGACCTGACAACAATCTCTCGAACAGCACGTTCGGTACGATCTCGTCGGCCTATCCGCCCCGGAACATCCAGTTTTCTATGAAGCTGGCGTTCTAGAAAAGAAACTTCATCGAGAACTGCAGAATGCGCGGGTCGAAGGCAGCTCTTGCCCTTCCGAAGGTTGATGAGCCCCAGTTCGTGTCAAGGGTCGTGTAGCCGGTTACCGTGCCGGCCGGCGAGATCGCTCCCACAAGGTTGGTGTGATTCAGGACGTTGAAGGCATCCACGCGTGCTTGCAGGCTATAGCGCTCGGTCATGCGAAACATCCGGCTAATAGCGGCATCGAAGGTCACTGTGTTGGGGCCGCGAACGGCATTACGTCCAAGATTTCCGTAAGTGCCAAGCGGGCTGGCGCCGAACGCCGCGGAATTGAGCCATTGGACACACGCCGTGGTGCCATTGTTGCAAACCGGGTTAGTCGCAGAGACGTTCTCCAGCAATTGATTGGGCCGGTCGTTACCGTTACCTGCTGCCCCACTCAGCGAATTATCCTTGCCGAGCGTGACATTCAGGGGCTGGCCACTCGAGGCATGCACGAGCGGCGCGATTTGCCAATCGCTCAGCAGCCGGTTTACCCAGGGTTTAGTGGTCTTCAGCGAGCTAGTCGCAACAAAAGACGCGTTGAAATTGTGGCGTGTGTCAAAGACGCACGGACCCCAGTCAGCATGGCGATTGAACCGCTGGGAATTCCCTGCGTCGGCCAGCGCGGCGCCAAAATCGGTGTCGGAGATGCAATGCGAGTTAGTGTAATTCGTGAGGAACGTAAAATTGTGCGCGAACCGGTGTTCTAACGAGATGATCATACCGTTGTAACGAGCGACGGCGCCGTCGTCCGCTGTATTGACCCTGCCGTAGGGCACACTCGTGACAGGATTCAGGAGAGCGAAGTTGCGGCGTTGAGCCGTGTTACCGGTTGTGGAACAAACGGAATAGGAGACTCCGTTGATAGTACATGGGCCCAGGCCCAGGAACATCGCCGGATTCATTTCTCCGTTGTTGCTCCAAAGATGAGTAGTCTTATTCCCCAGGTAGCTTATCGACGCCATCCAATTGCCCGCGAATTGCCGCTGATAAGTAACGTTCCAATTGGCGACATAGGTGGGCTTGGGGTTAAGCGGCATATTGACGTAAACGCCCCCGGTAGCTGGGAAATAGGCTCGGCCGTTGTTGGGAAACGGGCTTCCGCCTGGATAGCCCTGCCAGGGATTTGTCAAACCACCGACTGGATTTATGGTGTCGATTGCAGTGCCGACAGGCGCATTTGTGGTTTCGCGCTCATTGAACCAGGTTTCGGCAACATCGTAGAGGATCCCCGCGCCGACGCGGAGCGTGTCGCGGCCATCGCCGTGCGGGTTCCAAACGATGCCCGCGCGCGGCGCAAAGTTCGCCTTGGCGGCGTTCCAATTTGCAATGGGAATTCCCACGTCGCCCGGGAAGAATAATCCGGCAGGCGCATTCGGGTATACTTTGCTGACTTGGCCGGCAAGCATAGCGGGCAGACTGAAGGAACTGCCCCGCAAGTATTTGTCGGGATTCGCGAAGGTCGGCTCCCAGCGAATACCGTAGTTGAAGGTAAAGCGCGAGTTCACCTTGAAGGTGTCCTGTGCATAGAAGCTCATGATCCAGGTACTGAGGTCGTCGGGCGTGGCATTGGTCTGTTGAAAATCGTTGGGCAGGCCGGTTACAAAATCAGCCAGAGAAAGGCCAGTGCGGCTGCCGTTGAAGGCGAAGTTTCCGTTCTCATTGAAACCGGAGACAGTGTTGTTAAAGACCCGCTGGATATTGAACCCGAAGGCCATTTGGTGCTTCCCGCGGATGACATCGACGTCATCGGCGACCTGATACGCCGTCACGTTGAAATGTCCCGGGGCGCAGGTACCGCAGAAGGTGCTGAAGCCGCCGGTAAGAGCAAACAGCAGGAAGTTCGGCACGGCACTATACATGTTGATGCCGAGCATGGTGGGGTTGATGACTTTGTCCGTAGGACCGCGATCGTCGCGGCGCCGGGTGTAGGTGAGGTGAAGAGAGTTAAGCGTCGTCGGGCCGAAGGCGTAGGTATCGCCGATGGTAAGGGATTGCGCTCGCTCCAGATTGCCAGCTTGCGTTGTTGTTAGTACATTTTTGCCATCGTAAGTCGCCGGGTTTTGGAAATCGTCAATGAAGTACCGTCCGAATACGCTGTGTTTGCTGTTCTGTATCCAGTCGATCCGGCCGATTACTTGATCTTCGTCGCCGGTGACGGGAATGGCATAGGTAACTTTGCCGCATTGATCGGCCGAGCTGACGGGCAGATAGTTGTTGGCGAAGTTCACGGCCACTGCATTCAACTGTGATGTCGGAATCCTGTTGCCCACGAATGGTGAGGTCAGATTGACAGCCTTGCCGGATTGGCAAGCGGCGGAAGCAACGGTGGTGAAGTTTCCTGCGAGCATGGAGGCGTTCGGAATGAACGTTGTCGTAAGCGGAGGGTTCGAGCGATTGCGCGTGCCTTGGTATCCAACAAAGAAAAACAGCTTGTCGCGGAGGATTCTACCGCCTAGAGTTCCGCCGAACTGATTTCGTTTCAGGGTGTCGCGGCCGGTAGAGAAAAAGTTGCGAGCGTTCACGTTGCCGTTGCGGAGATACTCAAAAAGATCGCCGTGGAAGTCGTTCGCACCCGACTTGGTGACGACGTTTACGGTTGCTCCCGGGTGAGTGCCGAAGCGCGACGATACGGCGCTAGTCTCGATGCTGAACTCCTGGAGCGCGTCCGGGAACGGGAACGGCAGGTTCACATTCGACATCGCGTCCGTGTTTTCGCCGCCATCCAGAAGATATGCCGTGCCATTACTCTGGCCGCCGGCGACTGAAATTCTGGTGGAACTGTAGAAAGTCTTGCTGCCTGTGTCACCGGCATCGCCATAGGCGGCGCCACCCAGGGTGATGATCAGCTGCGTAGCCTGGCGTCCATTCAGCGGGAGCTCGGCGATGCGCTTCTGATCGATCACGCTCGAGACTGAAGTCTCCTTTGTCTCGACCATGCTCGCCATCGCGCTGACCTCCACGCGTTCTGAAGCCGCGCCGATCTGCATCGGCACGTTGATCTCTATATTGTTGTTAACCACCAGAACGATACCGTCCTGGACATAATTCTTGAACCCTTGGCTCGTGACCTCAAGGCGATACGGACCGACAGGAAGATTCGGCAGCGTGTATCTGCCGCCGACATCTGTCGCAACCGTGCGAACCAGATTCTTGCTGGTCTCTGTAACCGTGACTTGAGCGTTCACGATCGCAGCGCCAGTAGCATCTGTAACCGTTCCGCTCACTTGGGCAACAGCAGTAGCTTGGGCCTTGATCGTGCATTGTGAACCGGAAAAAAGGAAAAGCGACGTGAGCAAAGCAAAGCTCAACGTCGACCGAGACGTCCGCGTCATGTAATGTCCCCCTCAAAAAGCAACGTGTACCCGCAGACATGCTACGGGTTTAGCGCTAATGCTACCAATTTAGTAGCGATTCTAGTGGGTTCTTATCAATATGTCAATTAAACTGGTTTGGATTCCGCTAGGACTAGAGTCAAGTTTCGTACTCCTCGGGCTAAAATAGTAATTTCCATTACTAACTGATTGAAATGCGTTAGTTAGGAAGCCAGAATGGCTGGCGTGCGGGTACAAACTCGATTGGCACTTCACTTACAAAAGTTTTCAGCCAGCGCGCGCATTCTTCCATACCGGCCTGCTCGGACGGTATGTGAGTCAGCAGCAGCAGTGCCTTGTGCCTGTGTTCGGTCGCGGCGTCCGCGGCATATTCCACCGTCTCCCACTCGGGAACCTCGCCGATCAGGAGAGCCTCTACGTCGTCACGTTCCAGCATCCGGATTTGGCCGGCGGAACCGCCGGCTCCCGGCAGCATAGCGACCTTCGTCAACCGCATCGTTGGATCGCCCACAACCCGCAGAGCCACGATGTCGAGTTTGCTCTTCACGCTCGTCGCAAGTCCCTCGAGGGTCGTCTCAGGAATGGTGAACAGATGAGCATTCGATGGATCTTGAAACTTTTCCCAACCTAAAGCGTGCATCATTCCAAACTGGATGCCGTCGGGCTTGCGCCTGTGCCAATGGTCGTGAAAGCGCCAGACCACCATGTGATGGTCGCGGATGAAGGCCTGCTTCTCGGCCAGCACGGCGTCATTGTGCTTTTCAAGGTCGGCAGTTTGATCCAGATGGCTGTAAAATGTCGGCTCGTGAGTGATGACCAGATTTTTGCCCGATGCGGCGGCGCGTTGAATCACATCGAGCGTCGCCATCATAGTAACCGCGATCCCGGTGATGGGAGTGTTCGGATCGCCAGCCTTGAATGTGTCGACTGTAGGTGTACTCCAGGGCACTCCCACATTTTTCTGGATGCGGTCGATCACGGCTTGGGCAGTAGGTCGGGCTTCCTGCGCCACTAACGACAGCGAGCCAACAAAAAGAATCACCAGTAGGCGTTGCACACGCTCATTGAATCATGCCGCTCACTCAAAGGAGCGCAGCTTCCGCTAAACTAGAGGACGGGTGAAGAAAGTATTGTTCTTGTGCATCGGCAACTCGTGCCGCAGCCAAATGGCGGAAGGTTTTGCGCGAAAATACGGCTCCGATGTACTTGAACCGTCAAGCGCCGGTCTTGCGCCCGCCAGTATCGTGCAGCCATTGACCAAAAAAGTCATGGAAGCCAAAAACATCAATATCGACGATCAGTTTCCTAAAGATCTCGACCAGGTGGGTGTCGCGCAATTCGACCTGATTGTCAACATGAGTGGAAGCAGGCTCCCGAGCCAGGTGCAGATCGAAGTCCTCGAATGGAACGTCGAAGATCCCATTGGCCAAAGCGAAGACACGTATGTCCAGGTTCGCGACCAATTGGAACATCAGGTAATGCGTCTGATTCTAGACCTGCGAAGGGATGTCCGGAAGAATGTCGAAGCTAAAGGGCCAGTCCGCCACCGGCTGCTCGGTCAACGCCGGACACGCGTACATTTGTAACCAAACGCAAAAAATCGGGGCCGACCGAAGCGCCATTTCCCAGCCCCTGTCCGTCCCCGATTCCTTCTACAATCAGCTATTTACTTAGAAGCAGCAGTATCCGAAGTACTCGTGCTCTTCTTGTCCTTCTTGTGATGAGTGCTCTTCTTACCCTTCATCGTGCCACCATCCGTGGAGGAGGGCGTATTCTGAGCGAACACCGCCGTACCGGATAAAAGCGAGAGCCCAAGGGCGGCGATCATAATCTTCTTCATTTTGGTTGAAATAGTTCCTTCGGACTAAATAGGTCTTCTAAAAAACGGAACGCGATCCCGTCCGCTGTCGGATTCGGGATCGCGTCAAAAACTCAAAAGTTCGGCTACTTGGAAGGGGCGGCCGTGCTGTCGGTCGAAGTGTGCTTCTTGTCCTTCTTGTGATGTTTCTTCGCAGTCGTATCGGTCGAGTTCTGCGCGAACACAACGGTACCAGACAACAGGGACAGGCCTAGTGCGGCGGTCATAATCATTCTCATTTGCGGGATTCTCCTTGGTTTAACTACTGAGGTGATAGCACTCCGTGCTCTCACTGCCTATATTGACTCAGCAATAGTGAAGGAGTCCTGAAGTCTACATTAAACTTGCTTTAATGTGAGTAGCTCCACATTGAGCGAGAAAATGTTAACGCGCGCCGTAGGACTGCCCTACGTTGCGTAGAAGTACGCAGTCTGTGAAAATCGTGTATTTCTCCTAGTGTCCTACATGACGAAGGGACCCCTCCCCCGCCGCCCACACTGAACGGCCGCGATATGGGTGCTCTCTACAGGGCATACGATACTGTCACCAAACGATTCGTAGCCTCGCCGCCTCTTCGCTGAGGTTCCGGCGAAAAAGAGCTGAAGGTACCCTACGCGGTCGATGGGCCCATATACCGCATAATCATTGAAATGACTGCCGATTCCATCATCATTAAAGACAAGGCCGGGAAAGTCTTGGACTCAGGTAAGCGCACCGGCCCTCCGGGCAAATTCGGCTTCGTCGACGAAGTAGCTATCGCCCCACTCGCGAAATCATAACCGGCAAATCAGCAATTCCCGCTCGTAGATCATCTCAGGCGGCAAGTGATCGTGCAACTCGATAAACAATCCTTCGTGCCCGATCACTTCCGCCTTCCAGGCCGTTCGATCCACTCGCTGTATCAGTTCAAACTTATCTTTCGGGAAAGAGAGCCCACTCCATTCGATGTCTTCATAGCGCGGCACCCAGCCAATCGGCGTTTCTTTCCCGGACACGCGGCTGCGCGCTCGCTCGACGATCCATCGCAGAATGCGCATGTTCTGGCTGAACCCCGGCCACAGGAATTCTCCGTCCGCATCCTTGCGAAACCAGTTCACGTGAAAGATGCGCGGCGTCGCGCTCAACGTCCGCTGCATTGTCAGCCAATGGCGGAAATAATCGCCCATGTGGTACCCGCAGAATGGCAGCATCGCCATGGGATCCCGCCGCACTTTACCAACCGCGCCCGCCGCCGCTGCCGTCGTCTCCGAGCCCATAGTGGCCCCTACGTAGACGCCCGCGCTCCAATTGAAAGCCTGGTAGACCAGCGGAATACTGCTCGCGCGACGACCGCCGAAAATGATTGCGCTGATCGGCACACCCGCCGGGTCCTCCCAATCCGGATCAATCGACGGACACTGCGAGGCGGGCGCGGTGAAGCGTGCATTCGGATGCGCCGCCTTTTTTCCGGTCTGCTTCTCGATTTCGGGAGTCCAGCGCTTGCCACGCCAATCCAGGCATTCGTCCGGCGGCTCTTCCGTCAATCCCTCCCACCACACGCCGCCCTCCGGCGTTAACGCAACATTTGTGAAAATCGTGTTCTTCGACAGCGTCGCAATCGCGTTCGGATTGGTTTTCGGAGACGTTCCAGGCGCCACTCCGAAAAAGCCGGCTTCCGGATTGATCGCGCGCAACTCCCCGTCCTCGTCGGGCTTGATCCAGGCAATGTCATCGCCCACGGTCCAAACCTTCCAACCGTCAAAACCGGCTGGCGGAATCATCATTGCGAAGTTGGTCTTGCCGCAGGCGCTCGGAAATGCCGCCGCCACATACGTTTTTTCACCGCGCGGATTTTCCACGCCCAAAATCAGCATGTGTTCCGCCATCCAGCCTTCGTCGCGCGCGATGTTCGAGGCAATGCGCAGCGCAAAACATTTCTTTCCGAGCAGCGCATTCCCCCCATAACCCGATCCATAGGACCAGATCTCGCGCGTCTCCGGGAAATGCACGATGTATTTGTCCGGATTGCACGGCCACGGCACATCGTCCTCTCCCGGAGCAAGTGGCTTGCCGACGCTGTGCATGCAAGGCACCACGCGCTTCACTGCCTTGTCGATCTCTTTGAAGACCGGAAGCCCGATGCGAGCCATGATGCGCATGTTTACAACCACGTAAGGCGAATCGGTAAGCTCTACGCCAATCTGCGACATCGGTGAATCGATCGGACCCATGCTGAACGGCAGCACATACATCGTGCGCCCGCGCATCGCTCCGCGAAAGAGCGTCTTCAGCTTCCGCCGCATCTCAAACGGGTTCATCCAGTTATTCGTCGGCCCGGCATTTTCCTTTGCCAGCGAACAGATGAACGTGCGGTCTTCGACGCGCGCTACGTCACCGGCGTCCGAGCGCGCTAAATAGCAGCCCGGCCAAAGATCCTGGTTCAAACGGATGAACGTGCCGCCCGCCACCATTTGCGCGCACAGTGCGTCGTACTCCTCTTTCGATCCGTCTACCCAATGGATCGTCTCCGGTTTGGTCAGATCGGCCATTTTCTCCACCCACCGCACCAGGTGCTTATTCGTGCTGAGGGGGGTGCCGATCAAGTGGGCTTTCATGGCGATTTCAATCTTTTACTGTACATTCAGAGCGCCGTCTGGTCCGTCAGCAATCCCAGATGCCGTAAGACTCGCCTCACCTTCTTCGGAGAGACGGCCAGTTTGTGCGCAACCCGCGAAACCTTACGCCCCTCGTGTTCCCAGATCCGGCGAATGAGCAGTTCCTCGAATTCCCCCACCACCTCTTGTAGACTCTTGTCCCCTACAGCGCCTTGCGACCAGGCCCGCAGATTTGGATCTTCAATTCCGGAGTGCAGAATACGCGCGCGCAAAATCTCGACCTCCTGCCACAGCGCATCGTGCCGGTCATTGTTCAGATAGGCCTCGGCATGGTCGCAACACAGCCGCGCGCTTTCCGTGTTGGTGAAAAAACCGTTTACCAAAGTCATCCCATGACAAATATTTGCCTGGGCCATTAACCGGCGGCTCTCGGTGCGCTCACCCAGGTCAAGCGCTTCCTTGGCGCAATCGTGCGCCAGTTGCGCGAACCGGCTGGGATCTTCGGTCTCTCCTATCTGTTCCTCGAATCGCGCGTTCGCCACCATCGCCTGCACGATGCGGGCCCGGCACATCAGCAGATAGTCCGTCTTCGTGGCGCCCAATTCGAACGCCTCGCTCGCCCGTTCCTCCGCTTGATCCAAATCCCCCAGGTCCAGATAGATCTGCGCGATATTCACATCGACGTTACCCGTTCCGTGATGATTACCCGAGCGCCTGTAAATCGTGTCTGCATGTGCCAGATCCGCACGCGCATTCCGCAGCAGTTCGTGCATTCGCTCGAGCTGCCCGGCTTTGCCGTTCTTGCCGGATAACGGTTTCGTCGATTGATCGGCCTTCAGCCGCTCGCGTCTCGAATCGAGGCTTCTCCGCAACTGCAACGCCAGCAGCCGCTTCGCTTGCGCGATGTTAGTAAGCGAGCGCGCCAGGTAGCCTTCGAGCGACGGGCGCCGCTTGAAATAATCGATCGACAACTCGAAATACTGGAGCGCATGGTCGTAGCGTCCCTCGCGCAGCGCGATCCTGCCATAGGTGGATTGAATGTTGCCTAGTGTGATGTAGTCGTCGGTGTCGCGGAGCGCCGCCTCGGCTTCTTGCAAAAGTTCGATCGCATCTTGCGATTTTCCGCCTTGAAACAGAATCCAACTCTCGAGGGTACGCATCACCGCCGCCACCCGCCGTAAACCCAGGCTCTGTGCCAGCCGCATGCCTCGCCTCGTTACATCAAGCGCCTGGTCATATTCGCCGGCCTTACGCAAACATCTCGCCTTCCACAGGCTCGCCGTGACCGTGACTTCAGGGGCTTCGATTTCACCGCTTAGCAGCAGCGCGGTATCCAGGTGATGCAGCGCCTTCGTCAGGTTCTCTTCCCGCATCGCCACCAGCGCCTCGGCCATCCGCAGCTCAACGTAGTCGGCCACCGGAAGCGGCTGCCGCTGGTTGGCCGGAAATCTCTCTAGCAGCTCCTTTAGCAGGGCTTCGTCTTCATATCCAACGTCGACCCAGCGGGCCAGGCAACCCAGCGCCAAACCCGCGTGGCACTTGTCCGGACCGGCTAAGCTCCATTCCGCTCGATGTCGATCGAGCGAGGCAATGCCGGCGTCAATCTGTCTGTCCTCAAGCAGATCGCGAAGCTTCGCCAACAGATCCCAGGAAACCCAGTCAGTAGCCATTACCGTTTGAACCGGCTAGGCGCCGGTAAGTCCCTAAAAGCGATTGTGGTCAACGCGATAAGGCTCATAGCAAGACTTACTACACAATATGCGATTCCAAGTCCAAATCGTGGCTCGAAAGGGCGCGGCACTCTTTGCGCCCTTCCTTTTTCTTGCGGCAACCGGTTTTAGCCAATCGTCAAAGCTCTCAACCGAACTACAAAATCTCGAATCGAAAGAGGACGTTCGTGTCATCGTCGAATACGATCACGATCCGTCCGATTCCGATCATCAAAGAATAGTACATCGCGGCGGTCACTATCGCCATGCCTTGCATTCGGTCCGCGGTGGATCGTACCTGCTGCCTTCGTCGGCAGTCGCGGATTTGGCGAACGATTCGAGCGTCACGCATGTTTCCATTGATCACCCGATTCGGGCGAAGCTTGATTATGCAGCAGCGGCCGTTACGGCCACCATAGCGGCTGAGCGGTACGGAGTAAGTGGCGCCGGCATCGGTGTAGCCGTGATCGACAGTGGCATCACGCCCGGCGCGGAGTTCGCCGGCCGCATCGTCTATAACGAGGATTTCTCAGGCGGCAACGCCGACGATCAATACGGCCATGGAGAACATGTGGCCGGCATCATCGCGGGCGATGGCGGCAATTCGCACTGTGCAACCTGCAACCGCAATCTGCAGGGCATCGCGCCCGCCGCCAGCATTGTGAACTTGCGTGTGCTCGATCGCAATGGCGACTCGAGCGACAGCATCGTGATCGCGGCGATCGAACGGGCAATCGAGCTGAAGCCCAAATACAACATACGCGTGATGAATCTGTCACTCGGACGCCCGGTGTTCGAAAGCTACACGCGCGACCCACTCTGCCGGGCAGTCGAAGCTGCCTGGAAGGCCGGCATCGTTGTGGTTGTCGCCGCCGGCAACGACGGCCGTTGCGATGTGTTTAATAACGATGGATACGGCACCATCAACGCGCCCGCAAACGACCCCTACGTCATCACCGTAGGGGCCATGAAGACGCTGGAAACCTACAATCGTGCCGACGATCTCATCGCCAGCTACAGCTCGAAGGGTCCCACTCTGATTGACAACATCGCCAAGCCCGACCTGGTGGCCCCCGGCAATCTCGTCGTGTCGGTGCTCTCGAGCCGTTCCGCCACCCTGCCGAAACTGTATCCGGAGACCCTCATCCCGACTCGCTATTACGATTCCAGGGGCTCTTCCATCAAATCGAGCGTCTATTACCAGCTCAGCGGCACCAGTATGGCGGCAGCAGTAGTCAGCGGTGCCGTGGCGGACCTGCTACAGGCGCAGCCCAACCTTACGCCCGACCAGGCCAAGGCCAGGCTCATGCAAACGGCTTCTAAATCTTTTCCGAATTCGAGCATAGCTACCGAACCCACCACCGGCGAAACGTTTGTTTCCTACTATGACGTGCTAACCCGTGGCGCCGGCTACCTCGACCTGACGGAAGCGCTTGAGACCTACGATGTGGCGGCCGGTTCGGCGCTATCTCCCTCGGTGGCGTTCAACTCCAGCTCTCGGCAAATCTATTTGCAATTCGCCAGCTCATCCACTTGGTCTCTCTCCGGGCCTTGGGGCCTGAATGCCCCCCTAAACGTCTGGGGTAACGCCGGGCTAACCTCAAACGCAGTCATCCGCACTCCGTCGCCCGTTCTGACAAATACCCACGTCAATGGCAATTCAGCAGTCTGGGGCAACTCGGGGGTATGGGGTAACTCAGCCGTGTGGGGCAACTCGGCGGTATGGGGCAATTCCGCCGTGTGGGGCAACTCTGGAGTGTGGGGTAACTCGGCGGTTTGGGGAAACAGCGGCGTCTGGGCCACATCCGCCGACCCCATGATCACGGGCGAGCAGTGAACCACCCTAAAGCGTCTCCCGTAACTTGCCGATCTGATTCTTACGGGGTCGCGGCGCATTTACGATCCGTTTCTCCTAAAGGGACCAGCTTGACCCAGGATATCCAGCGAGTGCTTCCAGTAAGCCAACGCCGCCACCGGCGTGAGTCCGGTAGCACACTGATCGAATTCTCTTTCGTAATCCTGCCCTTGATGGGGTTTCTGCTGATGACCATGGATGTGGCATGGATACTCTTTGGCTGGGCGTCCATTCAGGAAGGCGCCAGAGAAGGAGCTCGTTACGCCATTTCGTGCCAGGTCTCGAGCGGTCTGAACTCCGCCATTTCAAGTGTGGTTCAGCAGTATTCGGCTGGATTTGCGAAGTCGTCAAATGTGACTGTCAAGTACTGTTCGGCCACGGATACCGCAAACCCCTGCACCGCACTTACCGGCGTGGTGACGGGTGGACAGGTCGTTAACGTCACGGTCCACGATGTGGCCATCGGGACCTTTGGCCCAATCTTCCGAACCTGGACACCTATCTCCCTGTCGGCAAGTTCCGCTGACGTCATGGAAACCTGTAGCGCAACGCAATGAGAAAACAAACAAACGCTGTCTCGGATGAAAAGGGAAGCGCTCTCATCGAGTTTGTCTTCTGTTTCGGCCTGTTTTGGGCTCCCTTGTTCCTGGGGATGCTTACGGTCGGCTTCAACCTGATTGCAGCGGTTCAGGTAACGCAACTGTGCCGCGACGCGGCCCACATGTACTCCCAGGGAATCGATTTCTCCCAAGCTACCTATAAGACGCTGCTCATCAACCTCGCTCCGGGCTTAGGCTTGGCCGCGACCGGGGGAAAGGGCGAGGTGATCCTTTCGAGCATCACCTACATCGACGATACCGATTGTTCGGCAGCAGGACTTAATAACTCGACTTGCACAAATAGATTGAAGTATGTCGTTACACGTCGAATAGTAATTGGGAACACCGGCACGGGCTTTCCGACCAGCAATTTTGGAACACCGAGTTCGGGCATTCTGGACAGCGCGGGAAATGTCACATCTTCCGGCGGAACTCCGTACTACCTGACGAATTCTAGTGCTCAGGCCGGCAACTTCCAGACGGCTACCGGCATTACACTTGCATCCCAACATTACGCCTATACTGCTGAAACTTACGTCCAATCGCCGTATTGGACCTCTCTTGGGACTAGCGGAATAGCATCCAGATCCATTTTCTAAAGCCATCCGCCATCACAGCAGCGTCGCTCTCGCTTGGGGATTGGTGTCGCCACGATCTTCGAGGGCATCGCCTGACTCTTCCTTGAAAGTAGTGGCTCTCAGGTTGCCCTCTCTACGTTGCCTTTCTCCTGTCTGACAATCTTCCTCGGCCCACTCAGCGCTCCTGCTGATCACACTTGTGCTGGCGTTGACATTCCAGATAAAGCCATTTCGATACTGGCGAAGGCCGATTCCCCGCCGGAGACCGACGCCCGTAATCCCCAAAGCGTCTCCGGTCGGCCGGCTTCAGGCCACCGTCCCCGTCTTACTTCGCCAGATGGAGGATCTGAGATGCGACTTGTTGGAAAGCCGATGCGAGCCCCGCAGCCGTACAGGGTATGTATTCCCCCGCAGCCTTACTGGAGTCATAGCTGGTCGATCTAGGATCATTCGCAATCCGCTCCAGCAGCTCATCGTCGATCGGTTGGAATGAAGTCCCGCCCAAACCAATCGTATAGATGATCGGCTTATAGGTTGCGTCGTTTCGAATCATTTGAGCTTGAGAATCGGCTGCGTTCTCGGCGGCGTGCGTTATTGATTGCGGAGTATCGGTTCGGATTTTCCCGGAATAAGGATTGCCAGTGGGATAGCGATCCGCATTAACTGTCCGGAACCCGTCGAACGCGCCTCCGAAATCATCTGTCGGAGGCAAATAGGCAATGTCGTTCCGTACCTTCAGCTCGTTCCCAGGAAATGCGCAGGTGCCGCCGCTTATGAGGCCCGGTAGCAGGACATTTGTGCTTATCGGGACTGAGGCCGGGTTATATAATCCGCCAGTTTGCCCCGTAGCGGACCCGTCGCCCGGCTTATCAACCAGCACTCCTCTTAAACTGACCGTCTTGCTGCACGTGCTGGCGGCTGTTGCTGGAGTGGTGCTTCCGGTACTATTCCACACATACCGGTTGTCCGACAAGGTTTTTATTATGTTACTTGCAGTTGTAGAGCCGTCTCCAGTGAAATTGAGCTGCACAGCATCCGGGATACCGTCTGTAAATAGCACGATCACATTCAGCTTTGTTGAAGCATTCGGAATTAGCTTGACTTGCTCGTATGCCGCCTTTAGGGCCGAGGCTGTATCCGTATAACCGTTACAGACCGTCGTATCCAGTTTGTTGTTGAGAGTCGGTTTGAAACTGGAGTTATAAGAGAAGTCCACATTTGCCGTCGTCGAAAAACTGACCAAGGACAACGTGTCCCGTCCATCGGCAAAATTGTTTACGAAGCTCTTCGCGGAGCTGATCATGGTACCGCAAGCGCTCGCTTGTTGCATCGAATAGGAACGATCAATGATAAGAATAATATCGGTGTCCCGCCGCGAGGAGACGCCTGAGGCAGTCACCGTCGCATTAGAATAGCCCAGGATACGCATGAAATACAGGGGCACGGTGACGGCAGCCGACACGGTCACGCGCCTGGTGCCTGCGGTCGGAGTGTCGTTTTGGACCAGGGCACTCGGAGCGGGACTATAGGACGTCCCCAGCCACCCCTGAGGGAGGTTGGCGTAGACATAGGTTTGGGCCGTGGTGTCAGCATCGCCCGATAGGTCCCGTCCGACCGCCAGCGCGGCCGCATCCACCGCCGCCGACAGCTTTGCCTTTGTCCAGTACAAAATTGACCCGTCGATCGCCAGGCCGATCATCGGAATGATGACCATCGCCGTCAGCATCGTGAACATGATGAGTGTTGCCCCGCGTTCAGCGGATCTCGGCTTAGCCGGTGTCCGTTTGCTCGTGAATACCCAGTCCATAAAGATTGTTTGGTAATAACGGCAGAACAACTTCCCGCCTGGAAAACAGGAATCTATCCAGGATTGCCGTCAACACTCCTCAACATCTTTTCGGCGTCAAGGACCGATCTCTTGAGGCCCGAAGTATTCAATCGCCGAGAAGATCAGGCAGAAGCACGAGTTAGCATGCTTGAACCCGCGCCCCAACCCCGCGTTATCCTCGAAACGTAGGGACCTTCGCCGCCCCGTGCAATACGCAGAAACAGAACAAGTGGGCCGCCGCATCGCCCTCATCAGCATGGTCGCCGGCGCCATGCTAGCCGCCACCAAAATCATAGTCGGCCTCCACGCCGGTTCCACCGCCGTACTCTCCGACGGGTTCGAAGCCTCGGGCGACGTCCTCTCGGCTGCCATCGTCTACGCTGGCTTGGGGCTCGCGCGCAAGCCCCCCGATTCCGAACATCCCTACGGTCACGGCCGCTACGAAACCATCGCCGGCCTCGGTGTCGGAGCCCTGCTTCTACTCGCTGGGGCAGGCATCTTCTGGCACAGTCTCCGCTCGATCGGCCAGGCTAGCGCTCTGCCTGCCTACGCCCTTTATCCTTTGTTCGCCGCCGTCGCTATCAAAATCCTCCTCGCCGCCACCAAGTTCCGCGTTGCAAAAAGCATCGCCAGCACGTCACTGCAGGCCGATGGCTGGCATGACGTCACCGACCTGCTCTCCACCTGTGTTGCCCTGATCGCTGTCGGCCTCAGCCTCGTCGATCCTGTCCGTTTCGCCGCCGCCGACCACGTCGGCGGCCTGCTCATCGGCGTCCTCATCTTCTTTCTCTCTATTCAGGTAGTGCGCCGGACCGTCGGTCAACTGCTCGACACGATGCCTGATGACGCCAAAATGGCCGAAATCCGTAACGCTGCCCTGGCGGTGCCAGGCGCGCTTGGCATTGAAAAATGTTTTGCCCGCCGCAGCGGCCTGCAATACCACGTGGACCTGCATCTCGAAGTCGACCCCGAAATGACCGTACGCGAATCTCACGAAATCGCCACACGAGTCCGCATCGCCATCAAAGAAAACTTACCTTGGGTTGCCGACGTACTCGTACACGTGGAGCCGTCACCCGGTGGTCCAGCCTCCGAATGGCAGACACTTTTCGAACGTTCGCATGGAAAATAAGGAAATCGCCCAGCTCCTCTATGAAACCGCGGACCTTATGGAGGTAGCGGGCGAAGACGGCTTTCGCATCCGCAGCTACCGGAATGCTGCCTCCGTCATCCAAAGCCATCCCGAGCGGGTTGCCGAAATACTCAGGGGCCAGGATCGCAAAGTCACCGACATCCCCGGTATCGGCAAAGGACTCGCCAGCGTGCTCGTCGAAATCTGCCAGCGCGGCTCCTTCGACCGTCGCGATCAAATGCTCGCCAAATATCCGGCTTCCGCGCTTGAGTTGCTGAAGATCCAGGGGCTCGGCCCCAAGAGCATCGCCCTGCTCTATGAACACCACAACGTCCGCACCGTGGACGACCTGGAGCGCATCTGCCGCGAACAAAAACTGCGCGACCTTCCGCGCATGGGCGCCAAGCTCGAAGAGAAAGTTTTGCGTTCCATAGAAGCCTACCGGAAAAGTGCCGGCCGCTTTCTGCTGAGCTTCGGGCGCCGCACCGCCGATGATCTGATAGCCGAGTTTCGATCGCTGCCGGGCATCGAGCGCGCCGAAGCCGCGGGCAGTTTGCGGCGCGGCCGCGAAACCGTTGGCGATCTTGACATCCTCGTTACGGGCCCGGGCGCTCCCGCCGCGCTCGATCGCATTGTGTCTCATCCCAAGTCGCAGGAGACCCTTGGGCTGGGTGTGAATAAAGCCAGCGTTACATTCGGCGTCGAGCGGTTGCAGGTGGATGTCCGCGCGCTCGCGCATGAGAGCTTCGGCGCGGCCATGCAATATTTCACCGGCAGCAAGGAGCACAACGTTGTATTGCGCACGCAGGCCCTCAAGCAAGGTCTCTCGCTCAACGAATACGGCCTGTTCACGCTGCAAGACGATCAGCGTGTCGCTGGCGCCAATGAAGAAGAAGTCTACAAACGGCTCGGCTATGCGTGGATTCCTCCCGAGCTGCGCGAGAATTCCGGCGAGCTCGAAGCCGCTCAAAACGGCACGCTGCCCAAACTTCTCGACCTTGCCGACGTGCGCGGCGACCTGCACATGCATACCACTGAAACTGACGGCAAAGCCACGCTGCGTGAAATGGTCGAGGCCGCCGCCGCTCTCGGCTACCAGTACATCGCGATCACCGACCATTCGAAAGCGCTCGCCATGGCTAACGGCCTCGATGAGGCGCGCGTCGTCGCCTTCGCACGTCAGGTGCGCGACCTGAATCGCGATGGCCTGCCCCTGCGTGTCTTCTCCGGCCTAGAATGCGACATTTTGCGTGACGGCGTCATGGATCTGGCCGAGGATGCGCTCGCTGAGCTGGATTTGGTCATCGGCAGCGTCCACAGCCACATGAATCTCGAACCGCAAGAGATGACCGATCGCCTGTTGCGCGCTCTTGAGTCTCCTTCGATCCGGATTGTAGGTCACGCCACGGGCCGCTTGCTGTTGCAGCGTGAAGCATACGCCTACGACTTCGACGCCGTAGCCGCCCGCGCCGCTGCCCGCCAGGTGCTCTTTGAAATCAACGCCAGTCCGGAACGTCTCGATCTGCCCAGCCACCTGGTGCGCCTGGCAAAGCGCAAAGGCTGCAGATTCACCATCTCGACCGACGCCCACCGCCCGGCGCATCTAAATAACATGCCGTTTGGCGTCGTTACAGCCCGTCGCGGCTGGCTCGAAGCGGACGACGTCCTCAACGCTCGCCCCGTCACCGAGTTCGAAAACTGGCTCCGCCGCCAATAACTCGAAAAACTTCCAGGTCATTCTCCGCCGTCTGTGCGCCTCAAAAGAAGTAGGAAAGGACAACATGCGAAAAATCCTACTAACCGCCTGTGTATTGGGTACAGCCCTTATGGCTCAACCCCCAACCTCCGGTGGCGGCGCCGGCGGACAATCGCCGTCAACCCCACCAACTCTCCCGCAATCGCAAGCGGGTGGTCCGGGCACTATGCCCGAGAGCACCGCTGACACAATGCCGCGCAAAGTGGACGACAAGAAATTCGTAAAAGATTCGGCCCTCGGCAGCATGACCCAGGTCGAATTGGGTAAGCTTGCCGCCGAAAAAGGATCGACCGATGCGGTTAAGCAATTTGGCCAGCGCATGGTAAGCGATCACTCCAAGGCTAACGCGCAATTGAAGGAGGCCGCCGGCAAATCCAACATCGATGTGCCCGCCGCTCTCGATTCCAAACATCAATCACGCGTGGATAAGCTAGCCAAACTATCTGGCCCTGAGTTTGACAAGGCCTACATCAAGGATCAGGTAAAAGATCATAAACACGATGTAGACGATTTCAAGAGCGAGGCCCAGAATGGCTCCGACCCGAATGTCAAACAATTCGCGATGGCAACTCTACCGACACTGGAGGAACACCTGAACGCGGTAAAAGATCTGAACAAGACTATGAAGTAGTAACCTAACGAGAGCCGCGACAGTTGCGCGCGGTTACGACGTATAAAAAATTGGGGACTGACTTTAGCGCCGTTCGCGAACTGCCTGATGAGGCAATATCCGCAGCTGAGGCGCGGCCGTCGGTTCCCAATTTTTTGCCGACTCGACGCGAGGCTCTCCTCGCACTCAGTACGCTTCGGCCTTCGCAGCATTCGGGTTCCCGCATGTCCGTCGAGGGCTATATCTTTCAGCAATACGCAAGCCGCCAGAAGAAGCCTTTGTCGGAAATTGTGGAAGAAGTTTTCGGCATGGCCCGCCAGGCCGGCTTTCACAATATTGAAATTAACCAGGCATTTTTCGAAGAGCGCATGCGTTCCCGCACCCTCTCTTCACTTCAGGCCAACCACCTGCGCATGCCCTCCGTATATGTTGGAGGCCCGATGCACGAAGAACGTCTCGCAGAACAGACGCTCGCGCGGGCTCTGGAAATTGCCGGGCTCTGCCGCCCATTCGGTTGTTCGGCCGTGGTTACCAATCCCGATCCAAAACCCGGTCAAGCCCGCAAGACCGACGACGAGCTCGCAGTCGAAGCTCGGTCGTTGAATCGTGTGGGCCAAGCCCTTAAAAACGAAGGCTATGAGCTAAGGGTGCATCACCACACCCCTCAATTGATCGAGAACGGCCGCGAATGGCGTTACATCGAACAGAACACCGACCCGCGGTACGTGGCTCTTTGCTTAGACCTCGATTGGGTCCATCAGGCTGGTCTCGAGCCGCTGGATCTTCTCCGCGAGGCTGGCCGGCGCACCAGGGAAATTCATGTCCGTAACTCTAGAAACAAACTCTGGCTCGAATCCTTTGAAGACGGCGATATCGATTACCGCCCCATAGCGGTGTATCTCAAAGAGCAAAAGCTCGAACCCTTGGTCGTCGTGGAACTCGCCTACCGGGAAAACACGCCTGTTACTCGCCCGCTGGCTGAGGATCTTCGCACCAGCCGCATCTACGCTGAACGTATATTCGGGATTAAGGCCTAGCCACAGCAGAATCTTACAGGCGCTTGTGCCGCCGGTGCACGATTTGCGGCTTGGTCTTAGGCTCGCTTAAGTATCCCCAAACCCTGTTCTTTACGATCGCGCCCACCACAATTTCAGGCCCCGCATTTCGACCCTCCCCGAGCTTGACCGTTTGGTCCAGCTTCACGTTCGCTCGAGCGTACTGGCGCCCGCGGAAACGGGCCGTCAGATTATAGGAACCGGTCCCCTCGTCCACTCCGGTGAGGCGGAGCTTAAGCGGTCCCAGATTCTGAAACTCGGGCGAACTGGAAAGCATAAACTCCGTGATCTTGCGATCCGACCGCTCAGGCACCGAAAGGTGTTGCGGCGTGGGCTCAATGATTTCAATTTTCGGCGGTGTCACAACCGGTGCATGCGCAACGGCAGCTGCCGGCGCCAGCTTCCGCTCGTGCATGGCAGAAAGCACAAATGCCACCGCCGCACATAGACTAGCCAGGACCAGTGCCTTTATTATTAGTTCTTTGCGTAGCACAGCGGAGCCAAAGGAGGAGCGATACGAGTGTCGCACCAATACCATTGGTGCCGAATGATACAAGTCTTCCGGCAGACCATTCGAAACTGTCGGTATAGCGGAAGTCATAGGGGAGCTAAAGCCGCTCTAGTAGATCTTACAGCGAAACGAAAGTCACGAGTAATGTTTATTTTAAATATCTCTTCTGTTGTGGTATCTTTCCTGCCATGCACGGACCCGGACTTTCTCGCCGCTCCTTTGTTGCCGCCTTGGGTGCAGTTCCTTTGGTCGCTAGCGCAAAAAAAGCTCCCGTTCCGATTGGCCTTGAGCTCTATTCCGTTCGCGGAGAACTGAAAAAGGACTTGCCCGGCACGCTTCAGGCGGTCGCCAAGATGGGTTACGAGTGCGTCGAATTTTTCGCCCCATACTACGAATGGACATCCGATTACGCAAAGCAGGTTCGCAAACAAATCGACGACCTCGGCCTGCAATGCTACTCCACGCATAACGGAAAAGCTTCTTTCACCGCCGCCGGACTCGGCAAAGCCATCGAACTGAATAAGATCCTGGGCAGCAGATACATCGTGCTCGCCCATCCAGGCAAGGTCTCGACCCTCGATGATTGGAAGCAGGTCGCCGAGCTTCTTAACAAATCCAACCAGACCATGCAGTCGGATGGCCTCCATGCCGGCTATCACAACCACGATCTCGAATGGAAGCCAGTCGACGGCCAAAGGCCCATGGAAATTCTCGCCCACAACACCGACAAGAGCATCATGTTGCAGTTCGATGTCGGCACCTGCCTCGAGACCGGCAACGATCCGGTGGCATGGATTCGCACCAATCCGGGACGCATTCGCTCCCTACATCTCAAGGATTGGTCGCCGGCGAAGGGCTATCGCGTTCTCTTCGGTCAAGGAGTCGCACCCTGGAAAAAGATCTTCGGAGCTGCCGAGTCCGTCGGCGGAGTCGAATACTATCTCATCGAACAGGAAGGCAGCGACTATCCAGAAACGGAAACGGCCGAGCGCTGCCTGGTGGCCTACAAGGACATCCACGGCTAATCGGCAGGCGCTCTCAGTTCATTCATCAGCATCTTTCCCAGCGACATCGCAACGGACACAGTCACCGGACCCAGAAAAACCCCCAACGGCCCGAACATCTCCACGCCTCCGAGCAGCGCGAAAAACAAAATAGCCGGTGAAAGCTTAAGCCTCTCGCTAATCACCCAGGGCCGGACGATGTTATCCGACAGCGAAACGATTCCCGCGCCCCACCCTAGAAGGATCAAGCCTTTCACCCAGGAGCCAATCAGAAATAAGTACGCTGCGCCCGGCGCCCAAACGATCGCGGCGCCGAAAAATGGCACGAGCGAGCACGCGCCCGTCACAAGCGCCCAAAGCAGAGGCGACGGAACCCCCAGCATCCAGAATGCGATGCCTAGAAGTAGGCCCTGGACTGCTCCCACAGTCAGGACACCCACAACGTTGGCCTGAATAGAGAGTTGTATTTCGTCGATGATCTGTTCCTTTTGATCGTTCTGTAACGGAAGAAGCCGGGCGATGCGATTTACGAGTTGTCTGCCGTCGCGAAGAAAAAAGAAAAGGGTAAAGAATGTCAGCACAACCGAAACGGTGATCGTGCCTATGCTCGCGAGGAAATTACCCAACTGCTTGATGATGGCGGTGCTCGCCTGATCGAGACGTGTCAATGCGGCATCGCGTATGACGTCTGGTGAGATGCCGGTCCTGAAACCGATCCATCCGGCAGCCTTGTCGGCCCAGCCACTGAAAGCGGCCGTCCAGCCGTCCCGCGCTGCCGTGTTGTCTTTGAACCAGCTATACGTCCCAACGACTTCGCGTTCGATCACAAAAGACATCAAGGCAGTCGCAGCGGCCAGAACTATAAATAAGATCATCAGCGACAGGAAAGCCCCCCAATTCCGGTTTCCAGTAATTCCCCTAAGGCGTACAAACAACGGATAGAACAGAATCGCCAGAATGGCTGCAGTGACAATCGGTTGCGCGAAAGGGCGCGCGATCCAATAACAGAGAAAAAACGCCAACGTCGTTGCGATCAGAAGAAACACAAGTCGTTTCGTGCGTTCTCTATCCGTCATAAATCCAATATCGGGCCTCAGTGAATCGTCGGATTCTCCATCATTTCCTCGATTTCAATGGCCCTCGCTCGCGAAAAACAATAATGAGCCTCTGCCTTGTCCACGGCCACACCGGCCAATCCCACCAGATAAAGCGTCCCCAGATTCTTCCAGGCCAGCGCACTGTTCTGCTCCGCGGCCAACCGGTACCACTTGAGCGCCTCCAATCCGTTCTGGCGAACACCAATCCCGAGTTGATAGAGGATTCCCATCATGAGCTGCGCCTCGAGATACCCCGCCTCGGCCAAAGGCCGCGTCTCGGCATAGACCCAAGATCCCTTCCCCTGCACCAGGGCTTCCATCATGAAGTCCAGATCGTAAGCGGCGCGCGACACGACGACTATCATATTGTTAGCCATTCACGCTCTTCGCGCTAAGCTCAATCTGCGGTGTCTTTCGACAGCGAAGTTTTGATCGTCGGCGCGGGCGCGGCCGGCCTCTCCGCCCTTCGCGAGCTCGATCGCGCCGGTTGCCCGGCGTTATGCCTGGAAGCTCGCCAGCGTATCGGCGGACGCATTTTTACTGTCGACGATCCTCTCTCACCCCTCCCGGTCGAACTTGGTGCGGAATTCATTCACGGCCGCCCACCGGAAATCTGGGATATCGTCAACGCCGCTCCGCTCACCGCTTATGATTGCGGAGGTCGGGCTATCCGTCTCCAGGGCGGCCGGGTGCAGGACGAGGATGCTTGGGCCGCGATCGAGAGCGTCATGGCCGACATGCGGCTCGCCGCATGCCAAGGCTCGGATCGCTCGTTCTCCGAATTCCTTGCCAATTCGGTCCACACGGACGAAGCTAAGCGTTGGGCCGCCGGATATGTAGAGGGCTTCAACGCCGCCCACCAGGAGGTCGTCGGGATCGCTTCTCTGGCGCAGGACGCCGACGCGTCCGACGAAATCGAAGGCGACCACGCTTTTCGCCTGGCGAGCGGCTACCGGTCAGTCCCGCTTCATTTGCTCGCGGGCGTCGCAGAACCCGCGCGCAAACTCCGCCTCAATTCCATTGTCGAAAGCATCGTCTGGCAACCGGCGGAAGTATCGGTTCACGTCCGGCACGCTCTCACCGGCAGCCACAAAATCATTCGCAGCAGGCGCGTCATCGTCACTGTACCGCTGGGTGTTCTCCAGGCGGAAGCCGGAATTCACTTCGAACCGGAGCCGGGCGATGCCCTCAGGGCGGCCCGCCGGCTCGCCGTCGGACAGGTTATGCGTGTTGTGCTGCGGTTCCAGGAAGCCTTTTGGGAAGGAAACGAGAGCCTTGCCTCCGCCGGCTTCTTGCTCTCCCAGGAACCCGTTTTTCCCACCTGGTGGACGCCCCTATCCGTGCGCGCGCCCCTCCTCACCGGCTGGAGCGCGGGCTCACACGCCGATCCACTCCTCGGCCAGCCCCAAGCACAGGTGATCTCCCAAGCGGTCGATGCCTTGACCCGGATCACGCAGGCCGATCCAACTCGTATCGCCGATCTTCTGGAAGCGGCATACTTCCACGATTGGCACGCCGACCCATTTTCCCGGGGAGCGTATAGTTACACACCCACCCACGCGCTCGCCGCCCGCGCTGCCCTCGCGGAACCGGTCCGCGAAACACTCTATTTCGCTGGTGAGGCCACCGAACTCTCCGGTCATAGCGCCACCGTCCATGGCGCCATCGCAACAGGCAAACGCGCTGCTCAACAAATCCTCGCCCGACGGCGCTAGACTGTCCGCATGCGTGCTGTTTGCCTGCTCTTAGTCGCCGCCGGATCTTCTCTGTTTGCCCAAGCCCCGCCTGCAACCGACGCTGGACCACAAGCGGTCGTACAGCAACTGTTCGAAGCTATCGCCGGGCAAAAGATAGATACCGTCCGATCTCTCTTCGCACCCAACGCCGTTCTTCTCTCCGTCAAAGACGATGGCACGCCTGCCAGCATGCGCTACCAGGATTTCGCCGATCTCCTGGCCACTTCCAAGAACGTCTGGCTCGAACGAATCTGGAATCCTACTGTTCTTGTCCATGGCCCCATTGCGGTTGTCTGGGCGGAGTATGACTTCCACTTGAACGGTAAGCTCAGTCACTGTGGCGTCGATTCCATTAGCCTGCTCAAAACCTCCGCGGGGTGGAAAATCTCGAGTATTTCCGACACTCGTGAGACCACCGGCTGCACCAGCCCCCTTGGGCCGCCAAACCAGTAGCTTTTGCAGGTTATACTGCGAACACTTGCCACCGCCTTACGTCTGTCTATCGGGAGCCTGAATTACGTGATTAAATTCTCCTTTTGCCTTTTGTTTACTACCGCGCTTGCGGCCGCCGCCCCACCAAAAATCCACATTCCGATCGAGAAGTATAAGCTCGATAACGGCCTCCGGGTTATTCTTTCCGAAGACAATACCCTACCTGTCGTCGCCGTTTACGTCGTCTACGACGTCGGCTCCCGGTCGGAGGAGAAAGGCCGCAGCGGTTTCGCTCACTTGTTCGAGCACATGATGTTTGAAGGCTCGGCCAACGTGAAAAAGGGCGAGCATTTTCGATTCGTCGAATCGAATGGCGGCAGCTTGAACGGCTCCACTCATACCGACTACACCAACTATTTCGAGACACTCCCGGCAAACAAGCTGGCGGTCGGTCTCTGGCTCGAGTCCGACCGCATGCGCAGCTTGGCCGTGACCGCAGAGAATCTCGCCAACCAGAAAGAGGCTGTAAAGCAGGAGCGCCGCCTCAGAATGGACAACCAACCATACATCGGCGCGATCACCGAGAAATGGCCGGGAATGGTCTATAAGAACTGGCAAAGCTCGCACTCCATCATCGGCTCGTTCGAAGATCTCAACGCCGCGACTATCGACGATGTCTCCAGGTTCTTCAAGACCTATTACGCCCCGAACAACGCCGTGTTGACCATCGTTGGCGACATCAAAATCGCTGATACGAAGAAACTAATCGAGACCTATTTCGGCGACATCCCCGCGCAACCTCAGCCGAAACCTCCCGACCTCTCCGAGCCGGCTCCCGTGTCTTCATCGGACACCTACAAAGATCCTCACGCCAAAGTACCCGGCGTAATCGTCGGCTATCCCGGTCCGGAGCGTGGTTCCGACGATTTTTACGCTCTCGTCATCCTCGATGTGCTACTGACCGCCGGCGATAGTTCCCGTCTGCAACAGGATCTTGTCAAGGGCAAAAAGTCGGTAATCCAATATCAGGGCGACGTCGGCTGGCCTTTCTCTTCGGCTGACGACTATCGCAATCCGTCGCAGTACGCCACGTTCTTCCTCTATAACCCCACGTTTCAGGCGAATCAAATCGTGGATCAATATCAGGAAGAAATTGAGCGAATTCAAAAAGAAGGCGTCACCGATAACGAGATGCGTCGCGCAGTGACCCTGCTGCTCGTTTCGAAACTAAATGAATTGCAAACAAGCCTCGGCCGCGCCCAGCTCTTAGCGGGATTCGAAATCCTCGACAGCAAACCCGAGATGATCAACACGCTGCTTGATCGTTATGCGGCGGTGACATCGGCACAAGTGCAGGCAGTCGCTAAGAAATATTTGGCCCCCGGCCGGCGAACCGTGCTGGCTATCCAACCCGATCCGGGCCCCAAGACAGCTGCCACTGAAGGAGGTCTCTGAAATGCAACGTCTAATACTTGGTCTCTTTTCGACGGTCCTGTTCTTGCAATCGGCGACCATCGATCGTTCGCGTCCGCCCGCCACGCCTCCTATTCCCGACGTGAAGCTTCCCAGCCGCGAGGTGTTCAAGCTGCCCAATGGCCTGACCGTCGTGGTGGCGAAAGATTCCCGCTTCCCTTTGCTCACTGTTCGACTGGCCTTTTTGGCCGGCTCAAAATACGACCCGCAGGACTTACCGGGTTTGTCCGAGAATGTTGCGGCGCTGCTGAATCAAGGCACCACCTCGCGTAGCGCGCGGCAGATCGCCGAACAGTCCGCCGATCTCGGCGGACAGATCGCAGCATCCTCCCAGCACGACGATCTCACGCTAGCCGGGAGTTGCCTCTCGACGACCGCGGGCGAATTTCTAGCGCTCGTCGCCGATGTGGCCCAGCATGCCTCTTTCCCTGACGAGGAAGTCGAGCTACAGAAGCAAAATGGCTTGCAAGTCCTTCGCGCCCAGCGCTCTCAACCCGACTATCTGGGCCGCGAGGCGTTGAGTGCGGCCCTTTTCGGAAACCATCCCTATTCGCATATCGGTCCTACCGAGCAGGCCATCGCGAAGCTGGACAAGAAGTCGCTCGAGACTTTCCGCGACACCTATTTGGTACCTAACAACGCTTACTTGATTCTGGTCGGGCAAGTGCCGCCTGAGGCCCAGCTAAAGACCTTGATCGCCAATGAATTTGGCAAATGGCAAAAGAAAGATTTGCCTAAATACGATCCGCCCGCTTTTCCGGAGAATCGCAAGCGGCTGGTACTGGTCGATCGCCCCGGCTCGGTCCAAGCCAACATTCTTTCAGCCCAACTAGGGCCGAATCGCACTTCGCCGGAATACTTTCCGCTCGTGCTCGGCAACGTCATCCTGGGTTCCGGAACCGACTCTCGGTTGTTTAACGATATTCGCGAAAAACGAGGCTATGCCTACGATGCGCACTCTGTTTATACGGCGATGCAGGAGACTGCCTACGCCAACGCCGTTACCCAGGTACGCAATGACGTTGTCGAGCCTGCCATGGGAGCCTTGAACGAGGATCTCGCCGCTATGTCCGCAACGGACGCCACGGCCCGCGAAATGACTCAAGCGAAAAATCTATACGCCGGCGTGTTCATTCTCCGCCTGGAGCGCCAAGCCAGTCTGGCCGATCAGCTCGTCACCGTCCATACCATGGGCTTGCCCGCGAATTATCTTGAGACGTTCACGACACACATCCGTTCGGTTGAACCCGATCAGGTGCGCGCGACCGGCAAATATTGGTCACCCGACAAGGCAACCGTAGTCGTGGTGGGCGATGCCCAGAAAATCCAAAAGTCGCTCGAGAAATACGGCACGGTCGAGCTGGTTAAGCCGGCCCGCTAAGCTTTCATATTTCCAATGGCAAACACGAAATACCGCGCCGGAACATCGCCGGTATTTTTTAAGCCGTGTTCATCCATTGACTTCACATAGACGACGCCACCTGGGCCAAGCGTAGTACTCTTCCCGTTAATCGTGACTTCGAGCGTCCCCTCTTGGACGAACATCATTTCTTCATGCGCATGATGATGCGCTGGATGCGGCATCTGTCCCGGCATGAGCTTTGTAATATGCAGATCAATTGGATAGCCATCGTGCGTCTCGCCATTGAAGACCTGGCGCGATTCGTTGTGCGTCTTAGGGTTAGTCTTCACCGGTAGTTGATCGAAAACATAAGCGTGCGACGGCAGAATGTTGCTCTGACCTTCCGCGCGCGCCGCCAACAAAGCCGGTAGGAGAACAGCCAGGTCTCTACGAGCCAGGTCTCTTCGAGAAGGAGTCATGCCTTATAAGTTACAACCTTTTCCGTACGCCTTGTAAGATGAGCCCATGTCACTCGAACTTTTTAATTTGTCCGGACGCGTCGCGGTGGTCATGGGCGGCACCTCGGGCATCGGACGCATGCTCGCCGTCAGCTTGGCCGAAGCCGGCGCGGATGTCGTCGCCACGGGCCGCCGAGAGAATCTCATAGCGGAAGTTGCAGCGGACATTGAAAAAACCGGACGCCGCACCCTGCGCCGGGCCACGGATGCCGCCAATCGTGCCTCCATCGATGCCCTCCGCGACGAGACCCTCGCCAAACTTGGCCGTGTCGACATTTTGGTGAACGCCGCCGGCCAGATTTTCCGCAAGCCGACCATCTCCATCACCGAAGCCGAATGGACTAATTTGATGGACATAAATCTGACCGGTACCCTGCGCTCCTGCCAAAGCTTTTACGAGCCGCTGGTTCAAAGCGGGCGCGGCCGTGTTGTGAATATCGCCTCACTTAACTCCTATGTGAGCTTCTTCGAAGTTGCGGCCTACGCGGCGTCTAAAACCGGTGTCCTGGGTCTGACTCGCAGCCTCGCCGTCGAATGGGCGCAAAAAGGCGTGAATGTGAACGCCATCGCTCCCGGTGTTTTCCGCACAGAGTTGAATACCGCGCTCCTCGATGGCACCGATCGTGGGCGCGAGCTGCTCCTGCGGACTCCCATGAAGCGCTTTGGCAAAATTCCGGAGCTGGCCGGGGCAGCTCTTTTCCTCGCCTCAGATGCCGCTTCGTTTGTCACAGGGCAATGCATTACTGTAGATGGTGGCTTTCTCGCTTCCGGCGTAAACGGATAGGAGGTTGTATCGTGACCATAACTCGAAGACACGCCCTGGGCCTGCTCGCGAGCGTTCTTCCAGCTGCGCAGGTCGAATTGCCGCCCGGTATTGAGCCCGATAGCGGTCCTTTCAAAGGCACCCGCGAATCGCTCCGCGAGTATGAAATACCCGATTGGTTTCGCGATGCCAAGTTTGGGATCTGGGCGCACTGGGGCCCCCAATCGGCCGTCGAGGCCGGCGACTGGTACGCCCGCAACATGTACATGCAGGGCAGCCCGCAGTACGATTACCACTGCCAGACCTACGGCCACCCCTCCAAATTCGGCTTCAAAGACACCATTCCACGCTGGAAGGCGGAGCACTTCGAACCCGCCGAGCTGATGCAGCTCTACAAGAAAGCAGGCGCCAAATACTTCATGAGCATGGGCGTCCATCACGACAACTTCGACTTGTGGAATTCGAAACACAACCGCTGGAACGCCGTCGCCATGGGGCCCAGGAAAGACATCGTTGGAATGTGGCGAAAAGCGGCGGCCGATGAGGGTCTGAAATTCGGCGTTAGCGAACATCTATGGATTACCTATAAATGGTTCTCGACCAGCCACGGTCACGACACAACAGGTCCTCAAGCCGGCGTCACCTACGACGGCGCTGACCCAAAAAATTACGATTTCTACGTCGACTCCGATGAAGTCCACATGAGGCTCGACTGGCACGAAGGCGGTATTCCGGAATGGTGGAAGCGGCACTGGTACCTGCGCATCAAAGATTTAGTCGACAACTACCAGCCGGATCTTCTGTATACCGATGGAGCCCTTCCATTCGAAGAATACGGCCTGAGCTTGGTTGCCCATCTCTATAACGCCAGTGCCAAACGGAACGGCGGCAAAACGCAGGCGGTCTACACCAGCAAGCGCGAACAGGACTCCGAAAAGGGGATTGCCCTTTTCGACGTGGAACGCGGGCTCGTAGACAAAATCTGGCCGCGCCCTTGGCAAACCGACACCTGTATTGGGAACTGGCACTATAAACGCGGCCAACAATATAAATCGGCCAAGACCGTCGTCGATCTTCTGGTCGATATCGTGAGCCGCAACGGCAATCTGATGCTGAATTTCCCATTACCGGCAAGCGGCCAGTTGGATGTCCAGGAATTGGCTGTCCTTTCCGGCATCACAAAATGGATGGGCGTCAATAGCGAAGCCATCTATGCCAGTCGCCCGTGGAAAATTTTCGGCGAAAGCCCCGCCGTGGAAACGGCCGCCGCCCAGAGCGCGAGTTTCAACGAACGTAACCGTAAGGACCTCACCGCCGCGGATGTTCGTTTCACCACGAAAGGCGACACGCTCTATGCGTTCGTCATGGGTTGGCCCGAGTATCAAGCCGTGATCCGGCCTCTCGCGTCCAACACCGGCCTGCGCGTCGGCAAGATCCAGAACGTAGAACTGCTGGGCTTCGACGGCAAGCTGCAGTGGTCCCAGGACGACTCAGCGCTGAAGGTGATGGTGCCGGCCCAAAAACCGGGCGATTATGCGTTCGTATTCAAAGTTACGGGAGCGTTATCGGCCTGAGAGCCGGCAGAAGTTCTCGAAGTTCCCGCGGAACAAACGCTGGATATCTTCCCGAATCCTCTCGCGCGATACGCTTCCGCCATCCGCCACGAGCAGCTGGTAGCTATTGGTGAGAATCGGCGCGAGCGTACGTCGCGTATTGCGCCACTTGTAAATCACCTGTTCGAGTATCCGTGCGTCAGAATGTTGCGGAATAAACGACATACCGAGCATCTCGACCCGCTCACGCGTCATCTCCTCCACCACCGACGGATTATTCAAAAACCACCAGCAGCCGAACGGCATCAGGTTATTAAACTTACGTGCGTAGACACACAGCTCGTGCTGATTTTCACGGCTGAGCACGCTCACCAGAAAACGGTTGTCTGGGAAATTGCGCGCCAGATTTTCGAGCGCCCGGAGATCCGCCTTGCCTACAGCATCGCCCGCCAGCTTAATCGCCGGGTTCACCTGATACCGTACGCCAATCATCGTTGACAACGGAATTCCCAGATCGTGGCAGGCCGGCAAGACCGCCTCACGCAACAATTGCGCGCGTGTGCTTTCCTCCGGATATTGGAATGTGTCCGGTAAAGACACGGCCATATAGACAGGCTTCATGCGCTTGGCCCAATCATCCAGAAAACGCCGCACTTCCCGAACACCCTTCGGCGAAAGATGCTGCTCTACCTGATAACCAGCCTGCTCCAGCACTCTCCAGTGTTCGGTCCATTTATTCAAAATCCGATCCAGCCGCAATACCGCGTGAAACGCCTTGTGTGGCGCGCCGCCCTTTTCCCAAAGCGGGGCCTCGGTCGGGTCGAGCGGATCGTTCGTCATCACGATTTCGCTGATGCCGGCAAGCTGCATTACTTTCTCGATGTGCGCCTCGATCTTCTGCGCATTGAAAAATTTCCGCGCCTCGATAAGATCCTTACTCTCGGTCGGCAACCCGAATGCTTGCAATACCGCTATCACCCCGCGCGTCGCTTCCGAGACCGGCAAATGATCGACAAACAGCGTTTTCCAGATGGCGTCTGCCTGCTCCTTCTTCTTCGACATCGACCAGTACTGTTCTGGCTTGATATCGCTCGAACGGAATAATTCGGCTTCCAGATAGTGATAGGTCAGAAGCTCGTCGATCCCCCAAAGGCCGAGCGTCCCCAACGATGGCTTGAAAAGGTGGGTGTGCATGTCGATGAACTGCGCCGCCTGCAATTCTTCGGTAACCGTTTCGAGCAGATTTGTCATAAACCCTATTCTGCCAAGCCGCTACAATTTGTCATAACTGATATGACCCGCCGCGACTGGCTCAGCAGAACCGCGCTCTCCGTTACCGCCATACGATTTCCCGCCCGCGATTTCGAAATCACGAAATATGGAGCCGTCGGAGACGCTAAGAAAGTAGCGACTACCGCAATCCGTAAGGCCATCGCCGCCTGTCATGCGGCGGGCGGCGGCCGCGTCGTGATTCCCGCGGGTAAGTTCCTTACCGGTCCGGTTCACCTCGAAAGCAACGTCAATCTCCACCTCGCCGAAAACGCCACGCTTCTCTTCAGCCGCGATCCTCGCGACTACCTCCCACCGGTTTTCACCCGCTTCGAAGGCACCGAATGCATGAACTATTCACCCTTCATTTATGCCTTCAGGAAAACCAACATCGCGGTCACAGGTCCCGGTACACTCGACGGTCAGGCCGATCACGAGCATTGGTGGCCCTGGGCACGCGCCGCGCGCGAGGACCGCAAAGCGATCGTCGCGATGGGCGACAAAAACGTCCCCGTAGCCCGACGTATCTTCGGTGAAGGGCATCTCCTACGTCCGAACTTTGTCCAGCCCTATCGCTGTACGAACGTTCTCCTCCAAAACTTCACCATCAAGAATTCGCCCATGTGGGAACTCAATCCCGTTCTTTGCCGCAACGTCACCGTGCGTGGCGTGAACATCGATAGCCATGGCCCGAACAACGACGGCTGCGATCCGGAAAGCTGCGACGGCGTGCTGATCATCGGCTGTGTATTCAGCACTGGCGACGACTGCATTGCCGTGAAATCAGGCCGTAACCAGGATGGCCGGCGCATCAACGTGCCCTGCCAGAACATCGTCATCAAGGATTGCATCATGAAAGACGGCCACGGCGGCGTCTCGATCGGCAGCGAGGTCTCGGGTGGTATCCGAAATATTCACATCCAGCGCTGCCGCATGAGCAGCCCTCATTTGCAGCGCGCCCTTCGCATCAAAACAAATTCCTATCGTGGCGGTGTAATCGAAAACATCAGCTTCCGCGATATCACAGTTGGCCAGGTCGCCGAAGCGGCCATCGAAGTCGACTTCTACTACGAGGAAGGCGAAGGCGGACCGTTTCGTCCTGTCGTAAGGAACATCGACGTCCAAAACGTCACTTGCGAGAAAAGCAAGCACGCCATTTTTATGCGCGGCTATCCCGCGGTTCCGATTACCGGCGTCACGATTTCCAATTGCTCTTTCAATCACGCCTCCGAAGATACCGTGTTCCAAAATGTCAAATCCGTTAGTCTGAAGGATGTGACGGTGAATGGAAAAAAAATTGCTCGGTAAGTACTCTTTAGGTGTTGGCGACCGGTTTGCGCATCAAGCCGAAGCGCAGCTCCAAGCCTGCGTCCTGGCCCAAAAACAAGGCGTCGAAGTCATTCCGGTTTGGAATAAATCCAATCGCGAACACAACATCATCGGCTCCGAACCGGCAAGTGTCCGTGCGGCCTCCGATAGCGCCGTGGGCAACCTTGGCTGGAAAAGGGCGTACCATGTCGACGCCGACCACATCAATTTCGAAACCGTCGACCGCTTCCTTGATGCCAGCGATTTTTTCACTATCGACGTAGCCGACTGGATCGGTAAACCAGCCACCGCTGCCCAGATCGAGGCCTTCGCCGCGCGCCACCCCGAGTTTGATCGTGATTTTTTGGACACCGCCGCAGCCAAATATTTAGCCGCAGTCACCGAGGCCGGCCGTATCTACCGCAAAATTGAAGCCGCCAAAGGCGAAGGCAACGTCATTCCGGAAGTTTCTATGGATGAAACCGACAGCCCGCAGACACCGGCCGAGCTTCTCGTCATCCTCGCCGCGATCTCCGACGAAAAAATCCCGATTCAAACCATTGCTCCGAAATTCACCGGCCGCTTCAACAAAGGCGTCGACTATCAAGGCAACGTAGCAAAGTTCAGCGAAGAATTCTCGAACGATATAGCAACCATTGCCCAAGCCGTCGAAAAGTACGGCCTCCCGCGCAATCTCAAGCTCAGCGTCCACTCCGGCAGCGACAAATTTTCCATCTACGGCCCGATTCGCGAAGCGCTCCGCAAAACCAACGCCGGTGTCCATCTCAAGACTGCCGGCACCACCTGGCTCGAAGAACTAATTGGCTTGGCCGAAGCCGGTGGTGAAGGGTTGGCACTGGCGAAGGAAATCTACGCTCACGCGTACGAACAGCGTGAAGCCCTCTGTGCGCCGTACGCCGCCGTGATCGACATCGATCCTGAACATCTTCCCTCTCCCGACGCCGTAAACCATTGGACATCTGATCAATTCGTATCCGCTCTACGGCACGACCAAACCGATCCAGCCTTCAACAGCCACCTGCGCCAACTCCTCCATGTTGGCTTCAAAGTCGCCGCGAAGCTGGGTCGCCGCTATCTCGATCTGCTCGAAAAATTCGAAACGGTCATCGCCAAGAACGTCACGGAAAATCTATTTGAACGCCACATCCGACCTGTATTTCTAGCTTGATTCCGTGCATATCTCTCTCTTCATCACTTGCTACAACGACACGCTCTTCCCACGAACAGGCCGAGCAGTTGTAGCCGTACTCGAACGCCTCGGTCACACTGTCGAGTTCCGCCAGGCCCAAACCTGCTGCGGCCAGATGCACTACAACACCGGCTACCAAGCCGAAGCCATGCCGTTGATGCGCCACTTCCTCGAAGTTTTCCGTGACGACGAAACCATCTGCATCCCTTCCTCCTCATGTGTCGCGATGATCCGCGATCATTACCCGAAGATGGCGGCCGCTTCCGACGACCCCGCCGTTTCTCGCGCCGTCGACAAATTGCTGCCCCGCGTTTTCGAATTCTCCGAGTTGCTGGTCGATAAACTTGGCGTCACTGACGTCGGCGCATTTTTTCCACATTCCGTGACTCTCCATCCCTCCTGCCACTCGTTACGCTCCCTGCATTTAGGCGACAAGCCTGAGCGCCTGCTCAAAGAAGTCCGCGGTCTCACGCTGATCGACTTGCCCGAGGCCACCGAGTGCTGCGGCTTCGGCGGAACCTTCGCTATCAAAAACGTCGAGGTCTCCGCCGCCATGTTGTCCGACAAACTCCGCTGTGTTCTCGGAACCCGCGCCGAAATCTGTACTGCCGCGGACAACTCCTGCCTCATGCACATCGCCGGCGGGCTCAGCCGCCAGCGCACCGGAATCCGCTGCCTCCATCTCGCCGAGATCCTCGCTTCCACCGAAGCGGGAGAAGTCTCGTGAGCATTCGGGTCGGTGAAGCCGCTACGGCGCCGGACTTTCCGGTCGCCGCAAAAAAGCTGGTCTCCAACGCACAGATCCGCCAAAATGTCCGCCGTGCGACTGACGTCATTCGCAACAAACGCGCCCGGGTAGTCGAGGAAGTAGAAGACTGGGAGCAATTGCGCCAGGCCGGCCACGAAATCAAGGAACACGTTCTCCGCCATCTCGATTTCTACCTGCAGCAGTTTGAGGCTGCCTGTACCCGCGCCGGCGGCGCCGTTCATTGGGCGAGCGACGCCGATGAAGCCAACCGCATCATCGTAGACCTCGTCCGCGCCCAGGAAGCAACTGAAGTCATCAAGGTAAAAACCATGACTTCCGACGAGATTCGTCTGAATCCCGCGCTCCAGGCCGCCGGTATCACACCGTATGAAACCGATCTCGCTGATCTCATCGTCCAGCTCGGGGAAGACCAGCCCTCGCATATCGTGGTCCCCGCGCTTCATCGCAATCGTATGGAGATCCGCCGCATCTTCAGCGAAAAAATGAACCTGCCGGAACTCGGCTACCGGCCCGAGGATCTCACCGACGCTGCCCGCGCCTACCTGCGCGAAAAATTTCTTCGCGTTCCCGTCGCCATCAGCGGCGGAAACTTCGCAGTCGCCGAAACCGGATCGGTTTGCGTTGTCGAATCGGAGGGCAACGCCCGGATGTGCCTCTCCCTGCCCCGCGTTCTGATCACTCTAGTCGGCATCGAAAAGATCATCCCGAGATTCCGTGATCTTGAGGTCTTTCTGCAACTGCTGCCGCGCTCGGCGACCGGCGAGCGCATGAACCCCTATAATTCCATTTGGACCGGCGTCTCGCCAGGAAGTGGTCCGCGCGAGTTTCACGTCGTCCTGCTAGACAACGGCCGCACCAACGTTCTCGCAGACGACCTGTCCCGCGAAACCCTCGATTGCATTCGCTGCGGCGCCTGCCTGAATGCTTGCCCCGTATACCGTCAGACAGGCGGCCACGCCTACGGATCCGTCTATGCCGGACCGATCGGCGCGATCCTTACCCCGCAGCTGCAAGCCATGCAGCATTCTCAATCGCTCCCCTATGCCTCTTCACTTTGCGGCGCGTGCTACGAAGTCTGTCCCGTCAAAATTAATATTCCGGAAATTCTAGTTCATCTGCGCGGCCGGGTAGTCGAGGAGAATCACGCCCCGCTGCTCGAAAAACTCGCTATGAAGGCAGCCGGCTACGTGCTCGAAACGCCGGAGCGTTTATCGCTCGCGCAGAAGGCCATCCGCATCGCTCAGGTGCCGTTCACGCACGATGGCGTCATCCGTCGCCTCCCTGGTATGCTCGCGGGCTGGACCTCCGTCCGCGACTTGGCCCCCGTCCCCAAACAGTCGTTTCGCGAATGGTGGGCCAAGCGCCAGAAGGAACCGCGACTCTAATCATGAGTGCCAAACAGGACATCATCGACCGCATTCGCAATGCTACCGGCGGCTCTTCCATCACCAGCGAAATAGAATACGAATCCATCAATCGTCACTATCGTCAGGCCGGCATTCTCGACCTTGCGGACCGTATCGAGCTGTTCGCCGACCGCCTCGCTGACTACGGCTCCCCGGTGTACCGCTGCGCGGAAAGCGAGATCGCACCTACTGTGGCCGGCATCCTCACCGAGCGCGCCAAGACCGGTTTGCTCGTGCCTCGCGACCTGCCGCGCATCTGGCTTCCCGAGGGTTTTTATTTTTTTCGCGAAAGCCCCGACTATCGGGAGCTCGATTCGAGTGAAGGTGTGCTCACCGATTGCGCCCTCGCCATCGCCTCCACCGGCACCATCGTCTTGCGTCACGCTCCTGGCGAAGTATCTCGCGCCCTCAGCCTTATTCCCGACTATCATCTGTGTATCGTCTTCCCCACACAGATCGTCGAGACGGTCCCCGAGGGCATCCGACAGATGTCGTCCTTCGCCACGTTGCCCATCACCACCATCTCCGGGCCATCCGCCACTTCCGATATCGAAATGACCCGGATTAAAGGCGTCCACGGGCCCCGTACCTTGGAAGTTATCCTGGTAACTTGAAGGCGGCTTCACCCGATGCCATCCGCACCCTCTGAAAAAATCTTCGATTCGCTAGAACGTTTTCGCATTGAAATTCCCTCTTGGGGATTTGCCAATACCGGCACACGCTTCGGCAAATTTCTGCAGCCCGCTGCTGCTTCCACCATTGAAGAAAAATTCAGCGACGCCGGCCAGGTGCATGCGCTCACTGGCATCTGTCCCACCATCGCTCTCCACGTGCTCTGGGATTTGGAAGACGGTCTGCATAGCGTCCCTCACGTCGCCGCGCTCGCATCCCGCTACGGCGTACGCCCTGGCTCTATCAATCCAAACCTGTTCCAGGACCAGATTTATAAATACGGTTCGTTTGGCAATCCCGACCCGGCGGTGCGCGATCAAGCCCTCCGGCATTCCGAAGCCAGCATCGCTATCGCGCGCGATCTCCATAGCCGCGACATTTCGTTCTGGTTCACCGACGGCTCCAATTATCCGGGCACTGCCAACATCCGGCAGCGCAAGCGCTTATTCGAGGAATGTCTTCGCGCCACGCACGCGCATCTCTCTTTGGATCAACGTATACTCGTCGAGTACAAACCCTTCGAACCGGCCTTCTATCACACCGACATCGCCGATTGGGGTATGGCTCTTCTGTTCGCCCGCGCCGCCGGCCCGCAAGCCAAGGTCCTGGTCGATACCGGGCATCACTATTCTTCCCAGAACATCGAGCAAATAGTGGCCTGGCTTCTCGCGGAAGACATGCTCGGCGGATTTCACTTCAACGATCGCCGCTACGCCGACGACGATCTCACACTAGGCTCCATCGATCCCTACCAGGTCTTCCGCATCTTTCACGAGATCCTGTTCTTCGAGTGGGAAGAAGGCCGGCGCGCCGACATCGCCTACATGATCGATCAAAGCCATAACCTCAAGGGCAAGATCGAAGCCATGATTCAAACTGTTGGCATGGCGCAGGACCTCTTCGCCAAAGCCGCGCTGGTTGACCACGAAAAACTAAGAGCCGCTCAGAAAGCTTGCGCCCTGGTGCGTGCCGAATCGCTGCTCCAGGACGCCTTTGCAACCGACGTCCGTCCCGCTGTCCGCGAGTGGCGTGCGTCCAAAGGACTTCCTCAAGATCCGCTGGAAGCATTCCGCCAAAGCGGCTATCTCGATCGCATCTCACTCGAACGCGCTGCCCGCAACATGGCCAGCGCCGGTTCTTATGCCTGACATCATGCCTCCCACAACTGAATTACTGCACATCAAAGATCTCTGGGACGAGCGCCAGGAGCGCGGTCTCGTTGATAGCCCACTAGGGCAATTGCGCTACCGGTCCAATTTGCTCGGTGCGGACCTCCGCATCACTAATTTCGGTGGCGGCAACACTAGCGCGAAAATCGATTTGCCCGATCCTTTCACCGGCAAGCCGGTACGCGTGCTCGCCGTGAAAGGCAGCGGCGGCGATCTTGGCTCCATCAACGAACACGGCTTCGCGCTGCTCTATCTCGACCGGCTCGAACAACTCAAACACATTTATCGCGGTGAAGAGCACGAAGACCAGATGGTCCGCTACTACCCGCTCTCCGCCTATGGCGAGAATCGCGTGGCCGCCTCCATCGATACCCCGCTGCACGCCTTTCTTCCGTTTCCTCACGTCGATCACCTCCACCCCGATTGGTCCATCGCCTTGGCCGCCAGCGCCAACGGCAAACAAAAGCTCGAGGAGTTTAATAAGCAATTCCGCCGCAGGATAGTCTGGCTTCCCTGGCAGCGGCCTGGGTTCGAGCTCGCCTTGCTGCTTGGGAAGGCCGTCCAAGACAATCCCGATTGCGATGGCGTCTTGCTCGGCAGCCACGGCCTCTTCACCTGGGGAAACACCAACCGCGAATGCTATCTGAGCAGTATCCGCACCATCGACCAGATGGGCGAATTCATCCTCGAACGCCGGAAGAAATCGGGCCCGTTATTCGGCGGCATCGTACACAAACCCCTCGAAGACCGACGCTCCGTCGCCGCTTCCATCCTGCCGGCTCTGCGGGGCATCGTCTCTTCAAATCGGCGCGTCATCGCGCACTATGCCGATAACGAAGACGCTCTCACGTTCGCTGGCTCGAAATGGGCTCAGGAGCTTGGCTATCTCGGCACAAGTTGCCCGGATCACTTCCTGCGTACCCGCATTTGCCCCATGTTTGTCGATTGGAAACCGGGCGAGGAAGGTGTAGATGTTCTGAAAGCCCTGATCGAAGAACGCGCTATCCAATACCGCAACGAATACGGCAAATATTACGAGGCGCATGCGACGAAGGACTCGCCGCGTCTCCGCGATTCGAACCCTTCTGTCGTGATCATTCCCGGCCTCGGTCTTTTCGGCTTCGGAAAGAATAAGAAGGAAGCCCGTATCACGACTGAATTTTTCGTAAACGCGATCCACGTCATGTCGGGCGCCAATGCGCTCGAATCGGGCGACGTCGCTCACCCTTATCCGCAAGCCCGCCGGCCGGACCAATCTCAATCTTTCGCGAGTTTTCATAACTACGTTGCCTTGCCGCGCTCGGAAGCGTTTCGAATCGAATACTGGGCGCTCGAAGAAGCCAAACTGCAGCGCATGCCTCCGGAAGCGGAGTTCAGCCGCAAAATCGTTTTGGTCGTCGGAGGCGGCAGTGGCATTGGCCGCGAGGTGGCCCTCCTACTCGCTCGCAAAGGCGCGCATGTCGTCGTCGCCGATCAAAACGAAACCGGCGCCAAGGAAGTCGCCGCCGAAGCCAATGCAGTCCACACCACCGTCGATCTCAGTTCGGCGGAGAGCATCGCCGCGGCCGCAAAATTCACCGTTCTCGAATTCGGCGGTATCGATGCCATCGTAAACACCGCCGCTATCTTTCCGGTTGCCGGCGCCAATGGGCAACTCAGCGAAGCACAATGGAACAAGACGTTTTTAGTAAACGTCACCGGCAATTATTTGCTCGCCCGCGAAGCTGGTTGGATTTTCCGCGATCAGAAGCTACCGGTCTCTCTGGTGCTGACGAGTTCGGCTAATGCCGTCGTCGCCAAGCGCGGCACCGAAGCTTATGACATCAGTAAGACTGCTCTGAATCATCTGATTCGCGAATTAGCCATCGGCCTCGCGCCGCTCGTACGCGTCAACGGCATCGCGCCTGCCACCGTAGTCGCCGGGTCCACCATGTTTCCGCGCGATCGAGTGATCGCGTCACTTCAAAAATATGAGATTGCCTTCTCCGAATCGGAATCCACCGAAGAACTTCGCGACAAGCTGGCAGGCTTCTATGCGCAGCGCACGTTGACCCACCTGCCCATTCTTCCCAAAGACTGTGCCAACGCGATTGTGTGGCTTGCGAGCGACGAAAGCGCGAAGACCACCGGCCACGTCATCCCAGTCGATGGCGGCTTGCAGGAAGCATTCTTGCGCTGATGGAACGTGTCTGTTTTTTACTGCAAGTGCGGCCCGATCGTCTCGAGGAATATAAGGAACGTCACCGATCCGTCTGGCCTGAAATGCAGCAGGCACTGCGCGAATCCGGCTGGGGCAACTATTCGCTCTTCCTCCGGCCGGACGGCCTGCTCGTCGGCTATGTCGAGACCGAAGATTTTTCGCGGGCCCAGGCGGAAATGTCCAAACGCGAAGTCAACTCGCGCTGGCAGCGCGAAATGTCTGAGTTCTTTCTAAATCCGGAAGGCGTCACTCCCGACCGCGCTATGAAGCCCCTCGAAGAGGTCTTCCATCTCAACCCGGCAGATTCTTCTCCAGATCTTTCATCTCTTCGATGATCACCTTGTAAATACGCTGCAGCGCCTCGGCCGACAGCGGACCCGATTTACCCTTGTCGGCTATTCGCTCCAGAACTTGACGCTCGCGAGCAGGTGCTGTCACAGGAAGATTCGCTTTCTTCTTGATCTTCCCGACCTCGCTCACAATCTCCGCCCGCCGATTCAGCCAATGAACAATCTGTTCGTCGGCATCGTCGATCTGTTTTCGGAGTCCGGCAAGCTGCGCGTCTATCGGCTCCGCGGCCTGGGCCGCAAGGGGCGTACCGATAAGCGCCACAACCGGAAAAAAGTTGCGCCTTAACATAAATGTCCTAAGTTGGCTGCTGCTCAAATCGCGGCAGCAGCCAATGAATGATCAGCAAACTCAGCAAATACATGGAGCCGGCCACAATAAACAAGGGAGCGTAGGAATCCTTCGAAAAATCGAGCCAAATCCCGATCGCTGGTTGCACCAGCGCTCCGCTGATTGCCCCTCCTAAGCCGCCCAAGCCCACCACCGATCCAATCGCGCCGCGTGGAAAACAATCCGACGTGATCGTGAACAGATTCGCCGACCATCCCTGGTGCGCGCTGGCCGCAAGCCCAATCAATGCAACTGTCAGCCATAAGTTTTCCGCTGCAGCGGGCACAAGCATCACAGGCACTACGCAAATCGCGCACACCAGCATCGCGATCTTTCTGGCTCGCCCGAGCGGATACCCACGTTTCAGAAGAAAGGAAGACAACCATCCGCCGCCTATGGATCCTACATCTGCGGCCAAATAAATCGCTACCAGCGGCGGCCCGATGTGCAATAGGTCCACGTGATATTTCGTCTGAAGAAATCCCGGTATCCAGAACAGATAAAACCACCACACGGGGTCGGTAAGGAACTTGCCAGATATGAAAGCCCAGGCTGCACGCCTGCGCAGCATTGTCCGATACGAGAACTTGGTAACAGCCTTTTCCTGATCCGAACGGATCAGTGCCAATTCTGTTTTCGATACGCGCGAATGCCGCTCTGGCTCGCGGTAGAAGAACACCCAGAAAAAGACCCACGTCAAACTCAGCGCGCCGGTAAATAGGAATGCCGAGTGCCAACCGAAGCGCGCGGCCATGAACGGAACGGCGAGCGGCGCGAGTACCGCTCCGATATTCGAGCCGCTATTGAAGAGGCCCGTCGCAAGCGCCCGCTCCTTGCGCGGGAACCAGTCGGCAACGGTCTTAATGGCTGATGGAAAATTCGCCGCCTCACCCAATCCCAGCCCCAGGCGCGCCAGGCCAAACTGGAACACGTTTCCCGCGAAAGCATGAGCCATCGAAGAAAGGCTCCACACCAGCACCGCTAGCGGATACCCCACACGCAGACCCAACCAATCGATCAAACGCCCGGCAATCGGCATCATCAGCGCATATCCGATTTGAAAGGCGGAGGTCAATACCGAGTAATCGGTCTCCGTCCAGCCAAGATCGCGGGCGATGGTCGGCTTCAAAATGCCCAGTACCATGCGATCCATGTAGTTCACAGTGGTCGCATAGAACAACAGGCCGCAAATGTACCAACGGAAATGCGAACCCGTTCTTTCGCCTGCCATCGCGGGAGGCGAGACCACGGGGTCGCCCTGAGTCATACGGCTATTCTAACGGCAGCAGCACATGCCAAGCCCTTCCACCCGCCGCTGGGTCATTCTTGCTCTCGTTTTCCTCGGCATTCTGGTCAGCTACATCGATCGTGGCAATCTCTCGATCGCGGCCGAGACCATCATGCGCGATCTCCGCCTCGATCCCAAATCCATGGGTGTGTTGCTTTCTGCCTTCTTCTGGACATACGCCATCTGCCAATTACCGGCAGGTCTGCTCGTCGATCGTTTCGGTATCCGCTCGGTCTATGCCTCGGCGTTTCTCGTCTGGTCCCTTGCCTCGGCGAGCATCGCGCTCAGCCGCAGTTGGCCCGATATCCTTATATCCCGCCTGGCTCTTGGACTCGCCGAATCCATTGGACCGGTAGCAAGCCTGGCCTTCATTCGAGCCCACTTCACGTCGCGTGAGCAAGGCCTTCCCGTATCTGTCTATATCGCCGGACAAAATCTCGGTCCCGCGTTCGGGGCGCTGCTCGGCGCAACGCTGCTCACCGATTTCGGCTGGCGCACCATGTTCGCCGTCACCGGCCTCGGCGCGCTGTTTTGGATTCCCGTCTGGCTCTATTTCGCGCCCAGGCCGGCACCGGCTCTCACGGTTACGTCTTCCGCTACGGGAACCCTCCACTGGGGCGCAATCTTCTCGAGCCGGGCCTTTTGGACTATGTCCGCTTGCTCTTTCTTCCTCTCTTATTATTGGTACTTCCTGCTGACCTGGATGCCCGCCTATATGACCATGGCACGCGGCTTTTCCACTCTCGGCATGGGCCGTATTTTCTCTACGCCGCTGTTCGTTATGGCCGGCACTAACGTGCTCGCCGGCTGGCTCGCCGATCGCTTTTCCTCAAAAACCGGAAATCCTTTCCGGGTGCGCATCGGATTCGCCGTTGCAGGCCTCACCGGCGCGGCGTCCATCCTGCTTCTCAACACCACCACTGGCCCGGCTCCCGTGCTGCCGATTCTGGTTTTCTCTATCTGCTCCTTCGGAATCGCCAGCTCAAATTTCTGGACCATCTCGCAAAGTGCTTCGCCCGTCGCCATCGTCGGCCGCGCCATCGGTTTCTTGAATACGCTCTCGCAAATCGCCGGCGCGGTCGCTCCCGTCGTTACCGGCTGGAGCCTGGGACCGCAAAAGGATTTTCGTTTCGCCATTTTAGTCGCCGGCATTTGCCCAATAATCGCCGCCGTTTGCCTCATAGTTGCCGGCGCGAGTCTGCCGAAATTGGTCGAGACGCTCGAGCGCCGGTCACATGCTATATCCTGAAACCATCCGGCGATCACGGGGACCCAAACCAGTCCGTTCGAGCCTAGAGCGCGAATGGGGCACAGGCAAGCCGGCGGATGAGGAGCTTACTGGCTAGATCGATCTTGCCCCCACGTCGTGGCAGGAAACTCGAAAGCATTCCCGACGCGATTGTCGATGAACTGCTAACGAGAATCGCGCTGATTTTTGCACAGCGCATTTATTCTGGATAAGGGGTCCGCGTTTTTGAATATTGTTGCTTCTGTTCTGTTAGCCTCCCTGCTGCTCCTGGCCGGTTGTGCCGGTAATTCTCAGCCATCACCCGCTTCCCCTCCGCCTCTCGACGTGGTTGTCGTCCCCGTCCAACAAAAGGACGTTCCCATCTACGGCGATTGGGTCGCGACTCTTGATGGCTATGTCAACGCCAACATCCAGCCGCAAGTCTCCGGCTACCTCATCAGGCAGAACTACCGCGAAGGCTCGTTCGTCCGTAAAAATGACGTTCTCTTCGAAATCGACCCGCGGCCTTTTCAAGCCGCCCTTGACCAGGCCAAAGGACAACTCGCTCAAGCCCGCGGCCAGCTCGCACAAGCCGAAGCGCAGCTTGCTCTTTCAAAGATCAACGTGCAGCGCAATACGCCGCTCGCCAAGGCCCACGCCATTGCGCAAAGCCAGCTGGACACCGACGTTCAAAATCAGGCGACCAGCGAGGCGCTTATCACGACCAATCAGGCCGCCATCCAGGGCGCCGAAGCTGCCGTCGAGGTTGCCGAGCTGAATCTCGGCTTTACCAAAGTCCGCTCCCTTGTCAGTGGTATCGCCGGCATCGCCACCACCCAAATTGGCAATCTCGTTGGTCAATCCACGCTGCTCACCACCGTCTCCCAAGTCGACCCGATCAAGGTCTACTTCCCCATCAGCGAGCAGGAATATTTGCGCGTCGCCGGCAAGTTCACCAGCCAGGTTCCCCTTCAACTCACTCTGGCCGACGGCAGTATCTACCCGCATCCTGGAAAGATCGCGTTCGCCAATCGTCAGGTCGATCAACAGACCGGAACGATACGCGTGGCCGGCCTCTTCGCAAACCCCGGCAATCTTCTTCGTCCCGGTCAATTCGGCCGTGTGCGCGCCATGACCGCGCTCCGCAAGAACGCCATCTTAATTCCGCAGCGAGCCGTTAGCGAGCTGCAGGGCCGCTATCAGGTCGCTGTCGTAGGCGCAAACAACAAAATCGCCATTCGCACCGTGCAGCTCGCCGAGCGTATCGGCGACCTCTGGATTGTCGAGAGTGGCCTGAATCAAGGCGACCAGGTCGTCTCCGAAGGCGTCGCCAAAGTAAGAGATGGAATGACAGTCAACCCCAAGCACGCCTAATAATGTCGAAATTCTTTATCAACCGCCCCATCGTCGCCATGGTGATTGCCATTCTCATGGTGATCGTCGGCGTCGTGGCAATGCTTGGTCTGCCGATTGCCCAATTTCCGGACATTATTCCACCCGAGATTCTGGTACAGGCCACCTATCCCGGAGCCGATGCACAAACTCTGGAAGAGTCCGTCGCCACTCCACTCGAAGCTCAGATTTCAGGCGTCGACAACATGAGCTATATGTATTCGGTAAATGCCAACAATGGCCAAACCCGAATCACGGTGGATTTCGAGATCGGGACAGATCCGAACATCGACCAGGTCCTCACACAGCTCCGCACCTCGCAAGCCCAATCGCAACTGCCTGCCCAGGTCAATACTTCCGGCTTAATCGTTCAAAAATCCCTGTCCTCGCCCCTGATGCTACTCGCCCTCTATTCGCCCAAGGGCAGCTACGACAGTGTTTTTCTAGCAAACTACGCTTACATCAATCTGGTGGACGAGATCACGCGCGTACCTGGCGTGGCGCGTGTCCAGGTTTTCGGAGCCGGCCAATACGCCATGCGCTGCTGGGTCAATCCCGATCGGCTGGCCAAGCTGCAGGTCACCGTTCCCCAGATCGTCGCCGCGCTTCAATCGCAAAATAATGTGAATCCAGCCGGTCAGATCGGCGGAGAACCGGCGCCGGAAGGCCAGCAGTTCACTTATGCCGTGCGAGCGCAAGGTCGCCTGCTCTCGGCCGAGGAATTCGGAAATATCATTTTGCGCGCTAATCCCGACGGCTCTATTCTGCGACTCAGAGATGTCGCTCGCATTGAGCTTGGCGCGCAGATCTATAATCTCCAGGGCCGTTACAAGGGCAGTCCAGCCGCAATTATGGCCCTTTATCAACTGCCAGGATCGAACGCGGTCAAAGCTGCCGATAACGTCCGCAAACGAATCGCCCAGCTCAAGGCGCGTTTCCCGCAGGATCTCGATTACACGGTCAGTCTGGATACCACCCAAGCGGTCACCGCCGGGATGGAAGACATCGTCTATACACTCCTCAAGGCCCTCGCGCTCGTGGTCTTCGTCGTTTACATCTTTCTCCAGGGCTGGCGCGCCACTCTGATTCCTTTGGCCGCCGTGCCGGTCTCGCTCGTCGGCACCTTCGTGATTTTTCCGCTGCTGGGCTTTTCCATTAATACACTTTCTCTCTTTGGCCTCGTGCTCGCCATCGGTCTCGTTGTTGACGATGCCATCGTCGTTGTCGAAGCTGTGGAACGCCATATCGAAGAGGGTATGACGCCGAAAGATGCTGCTCTGCAAGCCATGCGCGAAGTTTCCGGTCCGGTAGTTGCTATCGCGCTCATCCTTACCGCCGTCTTCGTGCCGACCATCTTCATCCCCGGTATCACCGGCCGCCTCTATCAACAATTCGCCGTCACTATTGCTATCTCGGTCATTCTCTCCGCCTTCAATGCTCTCTCGTTGAGCCCTGCGCTGGCCGCCATTCTGCTCAAGCCGCGCAAGAAATCCCGCGGTCCTCTCGCGCGATTCTTCGACTGGTTTAACCGCGGATTCGCCAAAGCCACACGCGGCTATGTCAGTTTCTCGTCCGTTCTGATCCACAAAGCTGTTCTTAGCTTGCTCTTTCTTGTGCTGGTCGGTGTTGCGGCCTTTTTTGTCGGTGGCCGTTTGCCTACATCCTTCCTTCCCGAAGAAGATCAGGGCTACGTCTTCGTTGCTTTGCAACTCCCTAATGCGGCTTCTCTACAGCGAACCAGCGACGCCGCCCGTAAAGTCGAAAAAATCATTCTCCAAACGCCCGGTGTCGCAGGCGTGACCTCCGTCATCGGCTTCAGCCTTCTCAGCCGCGTGCAGACTACCTACAGCGCGTTCTTCTTTGTTACCGAAAAACCGTGGAACGAGCGCAAGCAGGCCAACGAGCAATACACCGCCATCCGCAGCCACATAGTCGAGGCTCTGAGCAAGGTCGAAGACGGTATCGCCTTCTCGTTCACTCCGCCCTCTATCCCGGGCGTCGGCACCTCCGGCGGCGTCACTTTCATGCTCGAAGATCGCTCCGGCGGCGACGTCCAATTCCTCGGCGATAACCTTGCCAAATTTATGCAGGCCGCGCGCAAACGTCCCGAACTGGTTGGCGTGAGTACAACGTACTTAGCCAGCGTTCCCCAAAAGTTTGCCGATGTGGATCGCGCTAAGGTCATGCGCCAGGGCGTGAATATTTCGGAGGTCTACCAGACTCTGCAAGCCTTCATGGGCGGGTATCTGGTGAACTACTTCAATCGCTTCGGCCGCCAGTGGCAGGTCTATGTCGCCGCTGAGGGGGATTATCGGGCACGGGCTGAGAACATCGGACAATTCTACGTCGCCAATAACCGCGGGGAGATGGTGCCACTGAGCGCTGTCACCAACATTCGGTCCATTGAAGGACCGGAATTCACAATGCGCTACAACGAATACCACGCTGCGCAAATCAACGCCGCCGCCGCTCCGGGATACAGCTCCGGCCAGGCCATGAAGGCCCTTGAGGAAGTCTTCGCGCAAACGATGCCGCGTGAAATGGGCTACGACTACACGGGCATGTCGTACCAGGAACAGCAAGCCGCTCAAGGTGTACCGCCCTCCGTCGTATTCGGCCTCTCCTTGCTGTTCGTATTCCTGATCCTCGCTGCTCAATACGAAAGCTGGTCTCTTCCTTTCAGCGTGCTGCTCGGTACTCCCATTGCGGTCTTCGGCGCCTATTTATTCCTGATGTGGCGCCACTATGAAAACGATGTGTACGCGCAAATCGGTCTCATCATGTTGATCGGCCTGTCGGCCAAGAACGCCATCCTGATCGTCGAGTATTCCAAGCACGAATACGAAAGCGGAAAGAGCATTGAAGAAGCGGCCCTGACCGGAGCCCGCATCCGTCTCCGCCCTATTTTGATGACCGCGTTTGCGTTCATTCTGGGTTGCGTTCCCTTATGGATCGCGACCGGATCTGGCGCGGTTTCACGCCGCATTCTCGGTACCGCTGTTATTGGCGGCATGCTAGCCGCCTCTGTCATTGCGATCTTTCTTATACCGGTCACCTTCTACGTCGTCGAAACGCTATCGCACCGGATTCGGCGATCGCGCAAGACCCAGCCCGTCGCCGAAAAAGAGCTCGTATGAAGCCGCTCTTCCTCTTTCTCGTTTTTGTTCTTGCTGGATGTACCGTCGGGCCGAACTATCAGCGGCCGCGTGTGGTCTTGCCCACCGTCTATCGCGGCGACACCAGTTCCAGCGCATCTTCACTCGGAGATGAAAAATGGTGGGCTCTCTTCGACGATACGGTCCTTCAGCAGCTCATCCACACTGCCCTAACGCAGAACTACAACGCGCGCATCGCAGCCACCCGCGTCCTTCAAGCCCAGGCTCGCCTCGGCATCACCCGCGCCGATCAATTTCCCGACATCTCTGGCTCACTTTCCTTCAGCGCTCAAAAAATTCCCTTCGGGAAATTTGCTGCCACGGAATTGCAGGCCGCTGTTTCCTATGATTTCGATTTTTGGGGACGCTATCGCCGCGCTACCGAAGCCGCACGCGCCAATCTACTCGCCAGCGAATGGAACCAGCGGACCGTGATTTCGACTCTGGTCTCGAGCGTAGCCGCCGCCTATTTCCAGCTCCGCGAGCTGGATCTCGAGCTCGAAATCTCGCAACGCACCCTTGTCTCTCGTCGCGAGTCCCTGTCCCTCACGGAGACTCTCGCTAATGGCGGCGCCACTTCGCTTCTCGACGTCAAGCAGGCGCAACAATTGGTCGAAACGGCGGCCGCCGCCGTGCCCCTGTTGCAGCGGGAAATCGCCATCGCCGAGGATACCCTGAGTGACCTTCTCGGCCAGTATCCTTCCGATATTGCTCGCGGAAAACCTCTCACGGAGCAGCCTCTCCCGCCAACCGTGCCTGCCGGTCTACCTTCCCGCCTTCTCGAACACCGGCCCGACATCCAGGAAGCTGAGCAGAACTTGGTTGCCGCGAACGCCGAAATCGGCGTGGCCCGCGCTCAACTGTTTCCCGACATCTCGTTGACAGCAGCCGGCGGCGGAGCCGCCATCGGCCTTAGTCATCTGGGGTCTGTTTATACCCTGACCCCCGCGCTCACACAACCCATCTTCAACGCGGGTAGGCTCCGCGCCAACGTCCGGCTTTCGGAGGCCGAGCAGCAACAGCAGCTTTTCACCTATCAACAAACGATCCAAACTGCCCTTCGCGAAGTCTCCGACGCGCTCGCCGGCTATCAGCGCAACCGCGAATCGCGCGAGCATCAGGAATTGCTGACCGCCGCGGCGCGCGATGCTTCCGGTCTTTCCGACATGCGCTACCGCGGTGGCGCAGCCAGTTATCTCGAGTTCCTCACCAACGAAACCAACTTCTTCTCCTCCGAGCTGAATCTTGCCCGCGCCCGCCTCGCGGAGCGCCTTTCGCTGGTCCAGCTCTACAATTCGCTAGGCGGCGGTTGGGAGCAATAGCTCGCTAACCGTCTCAAAGCCGAATCCTTCCCCCTTCAATACGGGAACTATCTCCCGAACAGCTTTCAACATCTCACTTACATCCGGCGATGGCTGAATATCGCGTCCGTCGTGAAGACAAATAATGCCGCCCGTCCCGGCTTTCCGCAGAACGAGCCGCGCTACTCGATCCGCTCGCCATTCCCAGTCATGCCCAATCACGGTCCACATCACGCCCAGCAGATCAAACTGCTTCTGCGCGCCATCCAATCCCCACCAGCGAAGTCCGTAGGGAGCGCGGAATAAACGCGGCGCGATTCCAACTTCGTCCTGTATCACTTTTTGCGCTCGCGCTACTTCGCGTGCCATCAGCGCGGGTGTTGGCCAATAGAGACGCCGGCCGAGACGCGGGAACAATCGCGCGTGGGAGTATGTATGGTTGCCGATCTCGTGTCCGGCATCCCGAATTTCACGCGCAATTTGCGGATGCCGTTCCACATTTTTGCCGCACTGGAAAAAAGTCGCGCGGATCCCCTCCGCCGCCAAATATTCGAGCAGACGCAAACTGCCTTCGCTCGGCCCGTCGTCAAATGTAAGCGCCAGCGATCGCCTCAGCCCGGGCCCACGATACACGCATCTCCCCCACATGCCATTGAGCGTAGCTCAAAAGGCAAAATCGGGCCGCGCCGAGACTGGATCGCCTGACTTTGCGTGTGCCTACTGATTCGGGGTCGGCTGGGCGTCCTGCGACGGCGGAACCTTTGCCGGCATGGATCCGGGATTGGCGGTCGAATTGTCATTCGATAAACTGAAGCCCTTTGAAGCGCCGGCTGAGTTCGAGGAGCCGAATGTGCTCGAAGGACCAAACGTATTCGAAGGGCCGAAAGTACTTCCCGAGGTATTGGTCGCGCCGGTGTTACCCATGCGTGAGCCCCCGTTTTGCGCCGCCGCCAGCGCCGCATTCGCTTCCTTCGACATATCGTAGTAAAACTCCCACAACGAATAGTCATCCTGATCGTTCACTAGCTTGATCGAATGTCCGGCTGCATGGCTGGCTACTCCCGCAATTCCTCCGCTCATAATCGTTCCCATGCGGTTCCCAGGTTGCTGCTGTTGTGGTGTCTGGGGATTCGGAGAAGCATTCAGCATACTTCGCATGATCCCCTGCGAATCCTGTCCGGAATTCGCCTGTACACCGGCGTTTGGGGAGCCGATCGGACTACCGGCTGGACTCGTAGCGGTTGTATCGGTTGTCGCAACAGCGCCCTCCGAGGGAACTCCGCTTCGGGGCACCAAAGGGTCACCTGGTTGACCAATGGGTTGACCGTTTTCGCCAGCCGTAAGCGGCAAATCGCCATTCGCCGCCGTCTTACTGCTGCCATTTGCCGCAATGGCCGGTGCACGCTGCGGAACCGGCGCCACTGTCACTTCAGGCGTCGTGCTGCTATCCGAACTGCTTCCAAATCCGCTGCCACCGCCAAACCCTTGACCGAAACTCGAGGAAGATCCCTGGCCGAAACTCGAAGATGATCCTTGACCGAAGCTCGAAGAGGATCCTTGACCAAAACTCGAGCCCTGGCCAAAACTGGATCCCTGACCAAACCCGGTGTTGGAACTGGCGGCGGCATTCGCATTTCCTGCCACCGGTTTCCCATTCGCATCCAACTTGCTGTTGTCGGTCTTTACCTTGGAATCGATAATCATTCCTCCCGGGCCGGCATGCAGAAACCGCCAGTCGTACTTTCCGGTGAATGGATCGTCGAACTTATGCCGCAGGAAGCGCATGCGATTCGTATTTTCAAGCGCTTCAATCGAGGGCGGGAAAGTACCGACCTTCCGCACGTACAGCCGGATCGCGTGCTTATATTCATTGCCCCGGTCGATCAGCAACTCTTCCTTTTGCCTGTGCGCCTCGAACACCACCACCGGCATCTCCCGGTACAACAAAATTCCGACTATAGCCGCAAACACGAACACGATAAGCAATGCCGACCCGCGCTGCCTGTTCTGGTTGATCATTGCGTCGGTGCCTCGGGAGTCACTGGCAGATCCTGCCCTTGCTTCAGCTGTGTGTCTTCCACCTTGGCCGTATTCGGAGTCAACGCGACAACCAGGTAGCGCTGCTCCAGCACATCGCCCTCGGCGGCTACTAGAATGTTATCCCCCTCCATGAAAAATCCTCGATTCGCGCCGCCATTCAGAGCCGGCTTCGCAAAACCGTAGTATTTGAACGGAATGTGCACGGCCAGATTCAGATTGGTAGGCATCGCAGTGGGTGTCGGCGCAATCGCCTTGGGAATCATTGGTGCGGTCTTCGGGATAGGCGGCATGTTTTGAGCCACTGCCAGTCCGCCTTCGAACAGGTTGCGCAACCCGTTCGCCGGGGGCACCGCGCGTACCTTGTCCAGCAGGTCCAGGCGCAATGTGGGATCCACATCCCCACGCCCTCCTTCTACTGGCCTCAACCGTAGTGTGCCGCGTTCGTTCTGCGCACGCGAACGCATCGCCGTACGTCCGCGACTCGCCGCTGGACTCGAACTTGCCGGCACTCGCTGGGCACCCGTCGACCGGCCGCCCTCCTCGTCGGGCCGCGAGTTGTACCAATACAACAGGACTACCACCGCCAGCAGGCCACCGACCAAAATCTTCGGGTCCACTCCCAGGCGGATTCCGAAAATTGTTGTTCCACCAGCCGCCGGAGCCGCGCTCACTGTTCCCTCACAATCGCCTGAAATCGCATGGACGCATTGATCTCGCCGCTTTTCGACTGTGGCGCCGCAGTCAATGCATCGAGCATCAGCAGCATCGGCGAATGATCAGTTTCATTTAGAAAGCGCATCAGGTTCGCATACGATCCCTGGAAGTTCGCGCTTGCACTCAGTAGTGATAAGTCCGCAGTCCCTTCGATCGGCTCCTCTGTAAAAACGCCGTCCCGTTCGTCTAATCCCGACACTTTCGCCAGGCGTTGGATCTCTCCCACCACCGATACATATGCCAACCGTTTCGGCAGAAAATATTGACCTTCAAAGCTCTCGGCCTGCCCGCCGCCTGCTTCTACTTTCCCGGCCGTGGTGCGCATGCGCGTCGTCTGCCCTCGTGTTGCCACGATTTGCCGGCGGACCTGTGCAATCTGCTCGGACAACTCCTCGCGCGTGCCGCCCGGGGGGGCCAAATAAAAAAAGAGCGCGACCGCGTTCAAGGCCGCTAGCACGCCGGCCAAAGCCTTCAAATAGACCTGCGGGTTTGCGGCGATCTTCCGGCTGATGCGCATTGTGTCTTCAAAGTTTTTGCGCATAAGACACCGTTACTCGATATTTGTATAGCGGATCGTTCTGGGTAGGCGGACTCTGGTTCACCATCGAGGCCGGGCCAAACAGCTTCGATTTGTCAAGACGTTTCAGCAGCCCAATGAGCGCAGCCGGCTCCATGGTCCCTACATTCATGTCGAGTTGCACTCGGTTCGTTCCCGCACCATCATCGGCGGCCGTTTGCGGCAGCCGCACGCCCAGAAGTCGCATATTGGGAGGAATCACGGTCTCCAGATCCTTGAAGACCCGCGTCCAACTCAGCCCGCGCCGCGCGATTACCTCATTCAAAAAGACGCTGGTCGCGAAAACATCCGCATTTTGCGGTTTGCTAAGCACGGCTGAAAACCGCGTCTGGTCCCGCTGCAATCTCTTCAGCGCCGCCGTCTCCGCATCCAGTTGCCGCCGCAGCCCGGTCGCCTCCGAGCGAGCATGAAGGATCAGTCCGCCCAGCACCCCAAGCGAGACGAGCAGCGCCGCACACACGCCAGCCAGCAGCGCCGTCTGCGCGCGCTCCGCGCGAAACGGCTGCGACGCCAGATTGATAGGCCTGGTATCCACCCTCCTCATGCTGCGTATCTCTCCAGCAACCCCAATACCCCTGCATTCTCCCGCAACGCGGTGCCGAAACGCGACCGCAGCGGCTCACAATGAATCCCGAAATTGCGTTCGATGCGGTGTCCCAGATTGCTTGTCTCTTCGCCGAAGCCAGCCAGCACAATCTGCCGCACGGGCTGGCCAAGCTGATCTTCGGCAAACGCCAGCGTCTGCTGTAGTGTCGGCACGACAGCATCTTGCTCGCTAGTCAAATCAAGCGACCGCACCAGCCGCACCCGGCCTAGCTCGACGAGCAGCATCGCAAGCGTCGAACCGGTCGATTTCGCGAACAATGTAATTCCCTCTTGCTTGGCACTGCACAGCGGCAGCGCGGCAATAGTCGAAGGCATCACCAGGCCCACACGATAGCCCGCTTCTACCAACATCCCCTCATATTCATCGAGAATGGGCCGCGCGATCGCCACCGCCAATACTTCGGTACGCTGCGGTTCCGCCAGCTGCACTGCATACGCCACCTGCGCCTCTTCGATATGAAACGGCACGCTTTTACGAAGACGAAAGCGCAGCAGCGCCAGCGCTTCCGTCTCATTCTCTGGAAACTGTTCAAAATCCAGAATTGCCATGCGAGTCGCGTAATCCGGAATCGCCAGCGCCGCCGTTCCCGGCTTCCCCCGTGATCCTTCCACGACTCGTGGAAGCGCTTCCCGGTAGAGCTGCGATTTCAGCACGTTCGGCGCGCTGGGCGAAGCCACCAAGCCGCGCTCGGCAAGTTTCTCCAGCCTTTGCTGCGCAGCATTGCGCGGAGACGCCCAAGCTAGCGAATATTCCGCTATTTCGAAAAATTGCTCCGGCGGCGGATCCGACAGCCACCGCTGCATCTGCTCGGTAAATGACAGATTCGCTCCCCTATCCTTCTATAAATGTGACCTTGTTTGCTTCACGCAGCGTCGTGATGCCTTCCCGCACCCGCTCGATCGCCGATTGCCGCAAAAAGGTCATCCCTTCTTCGCGCGCTACGCGCCGAATTTCAGAAGCTGCCCGCCGCTCCAGAATCATCTCGCGAATCTTTTCCGTCAGGTCCAGCAGTTCGTGAATCGCGGTACGCCCTCGAAAGCCCGTGCCGCTGCATTCCATGCAGCCGCGGCCTTCATAAAAAGGAAAGGAACGCCATTCGTCCACCTCGAGCCCGCTTTCGCGCAGGAAGTCATCCTCGTACCGGACACCTTCCCGGCAATGTGGGCAAATGATACGCACCAGCCGTTGGGCCAGAATGCAGTTCAGCGATGAGACAAAGTTGTACGGCTCGACGCCCATGTTCAGGAACCGGCCCAGCACATCCAGCACGTTGTTCGCGTGCACCGTTGTAAACACCAGGTGTCCCGTTAACGCGGCATTGATAGCAATTTGCGCCGTCTCCTGATCGCGGATTTCACCCACCAGAATCTTGTCCGGGTCATGCCGCAGGATCGAGCGTAAGCCGCGGGCGAACGTCAGCCCCTTTTTCTCATTCACTGGAATCTGCGTAATCCCCTTGATCTGGTACTCGACAGGATCTTCAATCGTGATGATCTTGTCTTCGTCGTTCTTGATCTCACTTAAGGCGGCGTAGAGCGTCGTCGTTTTTCCCGACCCCGTTGGCCCCGTCACCAGCACCATTCCGTACGGCTCTTTGATGTAGCGCCGGAACTTCGTAATGTCTTGGTCCGAAAAACCCACCACGTCGAGCGAAAGCTTGGAGAACTTTTCGCTCATCGATTCTTTGTCGAGCACGCGCAGCACTGCGTCCTCGCCATGAATTGTCGGCATGATCGACACGCGGAAATCGATCAACCGCCCCTTGTAGCGTACTCGGAATCGGCCGTCCTGCGGCACGCGTCGCTCCGCGATATCCAGCTCGCTCATGACCTTAATCCGCGAAATAACTGCCGCATACCATTCCTTCGCAATCGGGCTCATGGCATACTGCAGCACACCGTCGATTCGGTACTTGATGGCGAGCTGCTGGTCGCGCGTTTCGATGTGAATATCGCTCGCCCGCCTCTCCAACGCATTGAAGATGGTGGTATCCACCAGCTTGATGACTGGCGCAATGTTTCCTTCGTCCGAGGCCAGCTGGTCGATCGAAAGATTTTCATCGGAATTCTCATCGTCACCGACTACATCGAGCGTAAAGCCTTCGGTAACTTCCTCAAGCACCCGCTGCGATTGCTCAGTTTTTTTGAGCAAATCGGAAATTTGTGAATAGGTAGCGACCTTGACTTTAAGCTTCTTGGCCAGCAGCACCGACAATTCATCGATCGATATAATTTGTCGCGGATCCGACAAGGCGATCTCGAGTGTCTCGTTATACGCCTGCAGCGGCACGAAATGGTATCGGAACATCAGATCCACCGGCACCGTGCGGAACAGCTCATGGTCGATCTTGGTGGTCTTCAGATCCACAAACTCGCAGCAATAGCGCTGTGCGATCGAAAGCGCCTGTTCGGTCTCGACGGCCGGATCCTTGATTTTGAGAGCTTCGGTTGCCATTATCGAATTGTGTCCGCCAGCGAAAAGATCGGCAGGTAGAGCGCTACCAGCACAAACGCTACGAACATGCCCATGAAAATCATGATTGCCGGCTCTATTAAAGAAAGCAGCGCCGTCATACGGGTCGAAACATCCTCTTCGTAGAAATCCGCCACGCTACTCAGCATTTGCGGCAGCGCGCCCGTCGATTCGCCGACCTCCATCATGTCGATCGCAAGCGAGGGAACGATCTTCGTCGTGGTCAGGGACGCCGATAACGTTCTTCCTTCGCGCACCAGCCCGGACGCTTTATCGAGCGACTTCTTCATCAGTACTGTTCCGAGCGACCGTCCCGTCGTCTCGAGCGCCTGTACTAGCGGAATCCCACCGATCAGCAATGTTCCCAGCACTCGCGCTAACTGCGCCACTTGGTACTTAATCCAGATTTCACCCAGCAGCGGCGTACCCATCTTTATCCGGTCGAGCGTTTCTTGCGAGCTCTCGCGGCGTGCCCACAAATACGCTGCAGCCGCGCCCACTACCAGCGCACCCGCTCCGGCCAGCACATAGTTGCGTGCCGTAGTTCCAACCGCTATCAGAATTTGCGTGGCGAACGGTAGCTTCGCTTCCATACTGTTGTAAAGCGCCGCGAAACTCGGCACCACATAGGTCACTAGAAAGACGATCAGCGCGATCACCAAGACGATCAGAACCGCCGGATATAGCAGTGAGACGAGCAATTTCTTGCGCACCGCGAGTGTCAGCTTCTGATAGGTGATATAGCGGTCGAGTACTTCGGTCAACGCACCGCTCTTTTCACCCGCCAGCACCGACGTCACGTAAATCGGCGGAAACACGGTTTGTTTCGCAAACGCGTCCGACAACGCGCTTCCTGTTTTCACATCGTCCCGCACCGCTTGGATATAACGGCCCAGCTTCGGATCCGTCAAACGGTCAGCAAGTAGATCCAGGCCCTTCAGAATGGGAAGCCCGGCGCGCACCAGAGTCACGAACTGCTGATTGAAAATCAGGAATTTTTCAAGACTGATCGACTTCCGCCGGCCGCTCGCTCCGCTTAGCCGCGCGCCCAGGTCTTTCGGCTTTACCGAATAGACCAGGTAGCCTTGCTGTGCCAGTCGTTCACGTGCTTCGCGCTCGGTCGCCGCTTCCGCGACCTGCTCGTGCATCTGTCCCCGTGGATCGGCGTAGCGCAGAAGAAAATCAGCCACTGTTCTTATTTCTCCACGCCAAACTCGATCGCATCTACTACTTCCGCGCCCGGCGGGATCGTGAAATGAAATAACGCATCGGAAACCGCAGGATTCAAACGTTCTTCTTTGAAGTAGAAATCGATCTCCGACTGGTCGCGCCCGGCAATCTTCAAATGCCGCACCGACCCGTCCGGCGCGATCAACATATCGATCCGTTCGTAGGGTGCACGATCGCTCTTGGCCGACGCCGCGAGCCAAGTGCCGTCCTCTTCCCCACCGGGCCGCGTTGCAAAATTCCTAAATTCCTTCCGTAAGTCCAAGTGGCCGAGAAGAAAGGCCAGCGGCGCCCGCATATCTTCAGTGTCCTTCAGGGGCACTTTTTCTACCTTGTTATCCCTAGCACTGTATAGATATACGATTTTTCCGTCCGCCACAAACAATTTACCCGCCGGTTTGCTGTAATCCCATCTCATCTTTCCCTGTTTGCGCAGCGTCAGCTTCCCCTCTTCCGGAGGCCTATGATGGTCCTCCATCCGGAAACCGACTGAAAGGGTGCGGACGCCGTTGTAACGGTCCTGTACCTGTCTGATCAACTCATCGGCGGTAGGGGCCCCAAAGGCTAAACCGACACTAATGGCAAACACACCAACAAGCCGGAACACAAGAATGAGACGCGCAGCTTAACCCTAGCGTTTACTAGGGCGAAAGCCGTTCTTTCCGCCATCCCCCTTCGCCCTTTTTACGGTACAAGATCCGGTCATGCAGCCGGTTCGCTCTCCCTTGCCAGAACTCGATCCGTTCCGGCCGCACCGAAACGCCCCCCCAATTCCCTGGCATCGGGATATCTTCAGAATGCTGAGCCCCCAGGTTCCGAACCCTCTGTTCGAGTTCCGCCCGGGTCGCAATGACGGCACTCTGTTGGGAGGCCAACGCGCCCAATTGGCTCGCGCGTGGACGGCTTTTGAAATATTTTTCCGATTTCTCTCGCGCCACAATTTCCGCCCGCCCTTCGATCCGCACCTGCCGCTCCAGTTCCGCCCAATAAAAGGTCAGTGCGCAATTTGGGTTCGTTTTTATTTCCTGCCCCTTGCGGCTGTCGTAGTTGGTGTAAAAAACGAACCCATTCTCGGTGACCTCTTTAAGCAGCACCACTCGCCCCGACGGTCCTGCAGGTCCGATCGACGAAAGGACCATTGCAGTAGGTTCTTTTAAATCAGCAGCTTGTGCGTCCTGAAGCCAAGCTTCAAACTGCCGAATTGGGTTCGAATCGCAAGATTCTTCGGAAAGGCACCCCAGCCCGTAGTCATTCCGTTTTGCAAAATGCGCCATCCCTTCTCCATTGTTATACTCAAAGCTGCCATGTTGTACCTTATTACGGCTCTGCACGTCGTTATCTGCTTTTTTCTGATTATCGTGGTTCTATTGCAGAGCGGCAAAGCCGCCGATTTGGCTGGCGCATTCGGCGGGATGGGATCGCAAACCGTATTTGGCCCGCGTGGTACGGCGACTGTGTTATCTAAGGCGACTACGATTGCGGCCGCGCTTTTCATGGTTACGGCGCTGGTGCTCGTAATCCTTGACAACAATCGGGCTCCGTCGAGCGGCAGCATACTCGAGAGGCGGCACGCGACACAGCAGCAGTCGAAGCCAGTCCAAAAAGCACCCAACCCAGTGAAGAAGTAAGAATCGCGGAGATGGCGGAATTGGCAGACGCACTAGCTTGAGGTGCTAGCGGGTAACACCGTGGGGGTTCAAGTCCCCCTCTCCGCACCATGAAATCAATAACTTACGGGAGCCATTCGTTGCGGACCATCCAGGAACGTTGCGCAAGCCCTTCAATCTTTTATCCACCTAGGATCGCTGGCACAACCGCTGCAAATGAGAAGTTTATTTGGATATGTACTAGCGCGCACCATGTTCCATTCCCGGACAGCAACGCTGTTCTACCTGGCGCATCGCAGCACTAGCCCCGCCAGGCGCGCTGAGATGATTGCGAGTCGAAAAGAACTCCCGTATAGCTTGCGATGGCTTATGCACCTGGATTAAGTCGTCTCAAAGACGCACACGTACGAGGCGGCTGGAGGCCCTACGGCTCGGTTCAAGAGTTACGTCGCATTCGAACTCATACTCTCGACGGATCCAGTCGAATAATTCCATTTGCTCTCCAGTCCAATGAATCCCTTCGCTCTGGGGCAGACTAAAACAAATTATCGAATACGGCGCATGTCACCGCGCCGGCTTAACCGTTGGCGTAGCGTCTGCCTTCAAATCTCCAAGCGCGTACTGAATGCCGGCAAGAAAATGTTCCAGCAATGATGCGTTCCAGAAGATGTCCGGATTGTGCCCTAATCCGGAATAGAACACACGTCCCTTGCCTTCCTTGCGTATCCAAGTAAGCGGAAAATCTTTGTCCTGCATTCGGACCGCCAACATTTTGTGACTCGGCGCGGGAGACTTCTCGATGTCAAGGCTGAGGAGGACATGCATGTGATCGCGCAGCACCGGTTCTTGTAATTGCATGACCTCGTCCGTAACTCCTAGCCCTTTGCCTTCAAAGACGGCGTTGAGGGGGCTTTGGAGATCATCTACCTTGATAATGTAGCTATCCGTTGGCATCCATGGATGCCCGCCGTTTTCCGTACCGCCGAGCATGCGCCCGAATGGCGGCCATTGATCATACACAGGATGCTGCACAAACGTCGCGATGGCCGCATGGAAGCCAACGAAGCCGTGTCCCGAACGGATAAAGTCAAGTAATGACTTCTTCAACTCGGGATCGTCGAACAGCACGCCCTGCGTATTGTTGAAGCAAATCGCATCGAAATGCTTAATCTTACCGGGCCGGAACATCTGACGTCGTTACTAAAAACGGCTTCGTACGCGCCAGTGCGTTTACCCATTAACTCGATAGCGTAATTGGCGGCAGGAATAGAAGGATGCCCTCGTACAACGCGATCGCCAACCTTCGCAAAGTTAGTCACCAGCAAGCGCCGCGGTCTCTTGGGCTTAGCAGGGGCCTGCTTGGGCAGTGCATCTTCAATCTGTTGTTTTTTCAGGAGTCAATGGTTGCAATTGCGGCTGTCCGCAAACAGAGAAGGCAGTGAGCCCTCTCCAAGAAGCAAAAGCGTAGTTTTCATCATTTATTTAATTGTTCGAAGGTCAACGTCGCCAGTTGGCTTATTGTTTTACTGCGCGCTGGAGACGCGCGGCAGCCGCTTTACCGCTGCGCCGACCTCGCTGTCATTCACCGAGGCACTAGCTAGATCCAATGCCTCTTTCGTCGGAAGAGTCGGCAGCAAGGTCAGGATGGCGCGCTTCTCTTCAGCCTGCTTTGCCAAGCTCATTGCCTGCGTCGATAACTCTACCTTCTCGTGAACCGTGCGGCGCGAACCAGGTAGCGGAATCAGACGAATCACACCGCGCAGAGCCAACACCTGGTCCGACGGACTGGAGACTGTACGTGCCGTCTCTAACAGGTCTGAAATGGGAGTATCGTTGGGCCACTCCGTAAGTCCGAGAATGGCGCCGCGTTTCAGATCAGCATTTTGATCTTTGAGGGCGGCTTCGAGGATAGGCAGCGCCTCGGTGTCGCCGGTCTGCCCCATTACTTGCACAAGTGCAGCCTGTGCCTCCACATCGCTTGTCGACGAATACGCAGAGATCACTTCCTTACTACTGGAGGGATCGGACCGGCGCAATACTGTGCCCAGGCTTCGGGCTGCTTCCTCTCGATCGCCCGCTTGCGCTGGAGTAACGACCGACGCGACCAACCCAGAGAAATCCCTGGCGGAAACGGTATCGCCCAGGCCTTCAACGACTCACGACGGACATCGACATTCGATTCACGGGCCATCTTCGAGGAGCGCGGCAGTCGCCGCAGTGACACCCCGCTCGCCAGCCGCGCGAATCAGTTCCAGCTTCACCTTTGGATCCGCATTCGCGATATCGTCCATGACAGCTCTATCAACGTCGGTACCGCGCATCGAAACCGAGCTATTGCGAGCGGCCGAGCGCTCTGCCTCGTCGTCACCAGCGGCAATATGTCCAAGGTGGGAAGCGGTGCAGCGTTCCCAATTCGACCAATGCCCTCGAGTGCGGCCAGCCGCACCGGTTTGCTCGAAGCTTTGAGGGCTGTCGTACACGCCGGCAGATCGAAGTTTCGCCCTTTTCGGCCAGCGTTCCCGACGCACGCACCTGGCCACCCTCGCTAGCTGCGGAAGCTCGGCCAGGGCTGCTGGGGCTGGCTTTTTGCCAGCGCCCGGATGGCGATGGCTTGGAATCATGGATCGTTCTGTGTAGTGCTTGCATCAGCACGGGTATCGATTGGCACCGTCAGCCGCCGCGAGTCCCCGTAGTGCTTCGCCCGCACAGCATTTGGTTCGCCTGCTGCATAAAGCTCTCTATAAATGCGAACGGATCCCTGCGCGTCACCGCGCTCAAATCGCCGGTCGGCAGCCTTGAGATAGGCTGCGGCGGCAGCCAGGCGCAAAGCACCGCTAGTTTTTCTCTGAGCTTCAGCCAACGCCTGGACGGCACCTGTATCCGCAATCTCCGCGAGTGCGAACAGCGCCGGTTCTGCCGTCGCTTGCTCCTTGCAAATGCCGATGTTACGCAGCACCGTCACGGAACCTGAGTCGCGCCGCCGACCGAGCGTATTGACGATGCCGATGCGACCTTCACGGCTGAAATCTTCGGCAGCTTTTCGCGGAGCGCTTGATCTGCCGCCGGGCCGGGATGCCGCGCCAGGGCATAGAGCGCCATTTCCACCGTTTTTCCTTCAGAAGCATGCTCGATTAGTGCCGGGAACGAGGCTTCCGATCCCATCACACTTAATTCTTTGCAGACGAAATCCTTACTACCCAACGTTGCATTCGACTGAAGCAACTCGATGAAATGCTTCTCGATATCCCGCGTTTCAGCAGCCGAGCTATGGGCCTTTGCAATCAGATCGGACATCTTCCGCAAGGGTTCGCGATTTTGGTCAAACTCCCATTTCGCCACTTGCGCCACGACCTGATCCAGATTTGTTGTCTGGCCGAACCGTTCGGCGAGATAACGGACAGCGCTGCCCAAGATCGGAAGTACTGTCTTCATGAGATGCCACGGACTCCGCAGCGGGCGGCTCAGCCAACGATTCGCTTTAGCATCGTCTATGAATTCTTCCGGAGTGGATCCCAGCGCAGCTTCCGTCCAAGGGACATAGAGATATAAGCCTGCTCATTCACCGTCTCGGTCCTAACCGCGGATTCTATTGGACGGATCGTCCGTTGGCCAGTCCGGATAGCGTCTACCAATTGCGCTTATGATCGTTACTCCGGATACCCCAATCTCATTGGTCCAATTTTCTCCGTCGCCAGTCGCGCTGGATTCGTTACGATGCCCGCCCGGCTAATATAATCCAACCTTTAGTCCCAAATATCACGGTTGCACCGTTGGAAGGCATGGGGTTAAATTCCGGCGCCCTTTTCTTTGCGCTGACCATGTCCATGTGAATCAGACGAACACCATTCGCGATACGCATGCTCGACCGTCCACTCATATCGCGTGTCGCGGGTATCGGTATAAAAAGAGCATGTTCCTTCGACTTCAATGGGTTCTGTCGCATCCGCATCATTCACCCACTGGGCGATGTCTATGTCGTGAACGCCCCAGGCGCCATCGAGACAGCCTAGTCCGCAGTCACTGATGAAGAGCCATGCCGCAGTCGAAACCCGCATGTCCTAGTAAGGCGCCCACGGGAAGGGCCAAGCCAGAGGTCATAATCAAAGCCCGGCGGCGGTTCTTTCGGTATTCCGTACGACGTGTCATGAGGGCCATGTACGGTACCAACCATGATGGTCTTCAGTTCGCCGATTCGTCCATTTCGGACCAGCTCCACTGCATGCCGATAGTCGAAGCTGGAACGTTGCTGCGTACCGGACTGGAAACTCACACTGTTCCGGTTAACTGCTTCCCGGACTGCTTTACCATCCGCCACTGACAGACCCATCGGTTTTTCACAATACATATGCTTAGCGTCGTTCGCTGCCGCAATCGAGATCAGCGGATGCCAGCGCTCCCCGGTGGCAATCGTTACCGCGTGGATATCGGTTCGCGCTAGCAGTTCCCGATAGTCGTTATAGGTCGCGCACTGCGAGTCACCGTACTGCCGGTTGACTGCTGTCTGGGCCTTTTCCCTCGCGGCCTGCTGGACGTCGCAAATCGCTGCCATGCGCACATCCGGCTGCGCGAGCAAGCCCCTTCATATCGCCACTGCCTTGCCCACCTACACCATCGGGGCGGAAAACGATTCGCTCGCTGGGTTGAGCCATAACCATTGTTCCCCTACGTGCTCAAGCGGGGCCGATGGCAGGGAAACCGGCTACGACTTCCCCAACCTAGTTTTGAGTCACTCACAGCAATCGTCCATCTAGCCTCTCCTAGAGTTTGGATAGTCATCTCCTTTCGCTAAAAATCACCCTCGCATTGAATTCAACCGCTCAGCGCTCCATTGGGTTGGGGATTGTGACCTGTCCAAAAACCTGGCGACATCTTATATTATATTCCAAGGCCCGAAGAGGGTATGTTTATGCGTTCTCATTGTGCAACTCGCCTGCAGCAAAACGCCACCGTTCGGTGGTCTTTCAAATTCCCGCCGCAGACCTAATGTTCCAGTTTTCCCAGAATTAAATAATACATAGTCCGTTCGCTGACCACTGGCAGCATCTTTCCCGTTACATCTATCGCGCTTCTCGAAACAAAAATACATTCTCTCCAAGAAGACCGGGCAGCATCAAACTTCGGATCACCCCATTCCCAGGGGTCACCGACCATTCGTCCGTTTGTCTACGACTTCGAATTTGCAGGATTGAGCCGCATAGCAACTACCTGCATTGCAAGTTCCAGTCTGCTAGATAGGCCCGACGCCGTTCTGGAACGGTGACCCAAAGATGGCCGAGAATCCCCCCGCTCACTCAGCAAAATGGACCGGGGTATTCCATTGTTGCCGCATGCGGTCCCACCTCTCCTCGGACGTCTGACGACGACCAGGATCCGTGGCTGGGCCCGTGTGGTTTGGCTTTTGTGCAGTCTGCCGCTTTGCTGGCCGCCGGTCTGCATCATGTTGGTCAATGCCTTGGCCCACGTGAAATTGCCCTGTACAATCAATCCGTGCGAAAAGGTCTTCCTTCCGACGATTTGCAGCGAGTTGTAATTCGTATTCCGGCCTTCTCCCCACGGCACACTGATGTTGAATACTGCGGAAATGGCCTCAGCATCTGAGAAATGATGCCGACGAAGTTCGGATGCGGAAGGCTCATTCCCGGAAACATGAACCATACGACAACAACATTCAACCGTGTGGCCGAAGCATTAGCAGATTCCCCGACGCGAGATACATTGGTTGATCTCGTTAACCAAAATCCCAGCTGTCCGTTCAATCCTGCGGCGAGCTGTTCAGGGAGTGGTTTTGCATGCTACCAACATAACTTACGTCCAACGTCAACGTCTCTGTCATCGGCCTCTGAATGCTGAAGTTCCCAATTTTGAATCGGTGAAATGTCGAGTACTGCTCATTACCCGCGTGATAAGGACCCTGCCTGGGTCGGCATCTGGTCCGTATTAGACTTTGACTAAAAAAAGCAGCTTTTGGTGGCGTCACCCCATTGCCCCATTCATATGCTTTATTATCCGTATCGTGGCTGTTCTGCACTACTATCGCAACATAGCCCACCAAACCATTTGCAGGTACTGAAATTTACGAATACCTCCGCAACCTCCCTGGCGCGTATAAGTCATCATGTAACCGGCACGCAAAACAGTCTCTTTGTCGAGCGTGTGAGCGATACCACCACGCAGCCTCAATCCTCAATAGTAGTCGGCAATGTTCTTTTGGCACTGGCAACTGTTCGCCCGTACTCCAGCAAACTCTCGCGCACATCGGGAAAATCCTCCCACGGGCCAGGATTCGGAGTGTGTGGTTGAGCCAGGTGCTGATGCTCCACATCCCTCCTGGGCGTCTGACATCCCAGCTGATTCCTGAGAGTGGGGGTTGGCGTGGCGTGATCTTGTACGTCTCCTGTACCCATGGTTATCCTGGGGTCTGACAAGCACGCTGACAGCAGCATCGCGTTAATACTTATTTTGCTATCATGGCACCAGGGCGAATGACTGGCCACATTACATTACCGGGTGAATGTAAGCAGCGTACCCAGTTGGACCGAGCAGGCAGTCTGATTATTCCTCAAAGGCCCAGCTTCCAATGCCTCCATAGGTCTGGTTTGCTACGTTCTCTTGCAACCATTGAATTTGTCCACCCAATGTGACAGAGTGCTTGCCGTGAGTCCATTCGAGGTTGTCCAACAGGGAAAACGTATTCATGGCCTGGTTGAACGCTAGAGAATCCTTACCACGCCAGTTGGTAGGGGAACATTAGGTTCCGTTCCAGCTTCTGACCGGAAATCCGGAGGCCCGACTTCTCCGCCGGCCGCCTCCAGCGCCCGCTTGGGTCGTCCAGTTGACCATCTATCGTCACGTTGACGATCGGCACCCGAAGGCGCGAAGCTGTAGCCAATCTCGTTTAACAGGTTAGGACTTGCCATCCAGGTATATTTCACTTCAGCCATGGTGGGATCTCATTGATTCCCGACAGCCATCGAGCATAGGGATCCGCAAACGTTGAGTCAGACTGTCACCGACCTAGCAAACACTGGATTTCTCCCCGTCGCTCTACATAATTATAAACGGTGCTTGTCGATAATGTTTCCGTCCGCTTTCTGGGTTGTCACATTGGGGTCAAGTTTAAGTGGATTAGTGGAACGAACAATCATTGCTCATTCAGATTCTCATTCCTGGATGGGGAGGGGAGACCCCCCAAATGGTTTGAATGGGACCGCCAGCACCGACTGGTCGGCTTGATGTTCCCGGCAAACTGTTCCCGGATACATGGTCCACCAGAGCAGTTGGTCGTTTGTTGGGTCATAAATGAGCCGATCGGCACGTCGCTAAACTTCCTCTGCGCTCCGCGAATTATGAGCAAGGAGAACAACTCGAACACTCTGGTTACGCTTTACGAATCCGATTGTCGATTTGCCATAAGAATCTTGTTTTTCTTCATCGTTCCAGCCGATCGCGACTCCAAATTCATTCTGCTCTTCCTGTGCGCATGGCGAGGAAAAGAACGTCCGGGCATCCAGATCGGTGTTCCGAAGTATTCGTATACTGAGCCGTGCAACTCGTTAGTTCCCGACTTCAGCACGAAATTCGTTGCCCCCTGCCCGGTATACTGCACAGGAGCACCTGCGGTCACTAACTGAAATTGCTCTACCGCTTCGAGCGACATTCCCTCTTGAAGGTATCGGGTCTCACCCTGCAGAACCGGATTGGTCAAGGGCATACCCTCCACATAGACTTTCCTGGCATGCGCCGACCCGCTGCTAGGAATTCCCATGACGGTTCCGGCGGATTGACCAGTAAAGCCTGTAACGCCCGGCGGCGGGGTTAGGAACTGCAATGGATCTCAACCGATATTGCCTGACGGACCCCAACACCGATAGCAAGCGGCAGCGCCTCGTACAAATCGTTGCGCATCGTGTGGGTCATTCTTGCATCGACAGTATTCAATGCGGGGGAACAGCCTGGTAACCGATCACCTGCTCGACAGCCGTTCCGATCTTCAGCGTGGCATTGAACCCGAAGAAGAAGCTCGGCGTTCCACAATTAAATGCTCCTGCACGAGCGTCTGAAATCCTCCAGCCGTTATCGTCACGCTGTATTCACCGGCTGGCAGTGGAGACAACACAAAAAACCCTGGCATCTGTTGTTTGGCGCGTGGTGGTAACACTAGTAGCCACGTTCTTTGCAACTACGGTTGCACCTGGAATGACGGCCCCTGTGGAGTCCGAAACGACACCCTGAATGGATCCAGTGCCACCAATCTGCGCACTTAAAGGAATGTTGATTAACGAAGCAATCACGAGAAGAGCCAGGACGCTCAAAATCCGGGCACTTTCGCTGAATAGCGAAGCCCTCTGAAAAAGGTTATTGATCGACAAAGAGACTGACATAGTTCTACCCCTCACTGAAGGAATAGAAGGATTGTAGAGCGGCTTTCGCTTGTGGACAAGAGTCAGCTCGGGTGCCTGTCCGATTAGTGGGATACTTTAGCGGTAACGGAAGGCCCAGGACAGATTGCCGTGGCATCATCTGGCCTAGAGAGACCAGTGGCCGTGCTCGGGCCTGGACAAATGCCGATTGGCTTGCGCATCCTCGACGAACTCTTCTTTTGCGGGGTCCCAGTGCAATTTTCGCTTGAGGCGGACCGCAATGTCGCCCATCTGGCAAATCATCTCGTCGTGCGCCGCAGTCTCAATGGGCGAAATCGTCGGACGCCCTATCCTGATTGCCTCCAGGAAATTGCCCGTGTGATCGTCACTGTGGACGACACCCTGGTGATTCGGGCCGATGACTAAACTCGCGAGCGAATCTGGCTGCGTATGAATGCTTTCCCGGCTCACCCATACCCAGCCTTCCGTGCCGAGCAGAACCACCCCATTGCCCTTAGCTACCCAATATTGCCCATATTGCTTCATAGCGGCGGCCCGATTCAGCAGATGGATCTTGACGCCATTGGCGTAGGTATGCTCGATATCCCACGTGGCGATGGTGTCGCGAATATCATTTTCGTACAGCGTGCCGGTGCCCTCGACGCTGACCGGCGTAGTGTGATCGGAATTGTTGACCCACTGCGCGATATCAAGGTCGTGAACGCCCCACACGCCGCCAATGCACCCCAAGCCATAGTCGTAAATGGCTAGCCAGAGCACCGAAACGCGCAGGTCACTATAGGGGACCCACGGAGCGGGGCCGCGCCACATATCCCAATCGAAACCTGGCGGCGGTTGTCCAGGCTTTTCCGGTCCCGATGGCGCACCCGGACCGGAGCAACCGATCACCACTTTCTGCAGTTGCCCGATTCTTCCGTTGCGTCGAATTCGCATGCGGTTCGGAAGGTGGCGCTGGAGCGCTGCTGTGTACCGAACTGGAAAGTGACACCGGAACGCTTCACTGCCTTACGGATGCCTTTTAGCTTCCTCGACCGTGGCGGCTAACGGCTTCTCATCGTGGAGGTTCTTGCCGTGCCGGGCCGCGGCGGCGCCAATAAAAGGAGTCCAGCGTTCGCCAGTGGCCAGCATGAGGGCATCGACATCCTTCCGCTCCAGTAGTTCGCGGAAGTCGTTATACGTTGCACACGCGCTATCGCCGTATTGCCGATCCACGAGCGTTTTCGATCGCTGGCGCGCCGATTCCTGTACGTCGCAGATGGCAATCACACGGGCGTCCTGCCGTCGGATAAACTTTTTGACATGGCCACCGCCCATTCGACCAACTCCGATACAACCTACGGTGATGCGATCGCTCAGGGGCAATAGTACCGTTGGCCCCCAGAGCGGACGTCGGAATGATAGCCGGAAAGTACAGCACGCTGGCGCCACTAACAAGCGCCGTTTTTAAAAACTCGCGCCTAGCTGTATTCGGCCGCCGATTTTTCGTTTTCATACGATTGGAAGCCTATCCGAACGGGTCATAACTTTGGCGGACCTTATCTTTCAAGATCGGGTTGGAACTTATCCGATTAACCGGACACTTCCCCACGTCCTCCTATATCGCGAGCAATACTTGCAGCCCTTCCGTTCAGCCAGGCACTAATGATGGTGAGACGGCTCTTGAGGCTGGTTTTTATATTCTAGGCGAGATGGAGTATCGAGATCGGCCTCGATCCAGTTCGCGTCGGTGAGCGTCCCAATGGCCTTGCCAATACTGGTTGCGGCCGCTCTCAATGATTTGATCAGAGACTCCACGCTGCGGTCATGAATCTCCAGAGCCGTTCCAGTCACCGCAATCGCGGCGATGGTCTCATTCACGCTGTCGAATATGGGTACCGCCAGACAACGCATGCCAAGGTCAAATTCTTCGTTGTCCAACGCGTAACCTCGCTTGCTGGTTAGTGCTAATTCCTTGACAAACTTTGCCGGTCAACAAATCGTATTGTCGTTGTGACGCGCGAACGTATGTTCGGTGACCAGCCGGTTCCATTGTTGCCGCAACTGGAAGGCCGCAAGGGCTTTACCAAGCGCTGTACAGTGCAAATCAAGCCGTTTGCCCAGCCAGGTCATAGGCGCCAAAGCGTGCGATGGGTGGACTTGATCGATCAGCACAGCCTGGTCCCGATCGAGAACTGCCACCTTACTGGCTAAACCAGTGCCGTGCATCAGACCGGCCAGGCGCGGACGGGCGACCTCGCGCAGAGTCATCCCGCAGATTGTCGCATTGGCGAGGGTAAGGATCTTCGAACCGAACAGATAACGTCCGGTTGTATCGTTCCGTTGAACATATCCCCTTCGTTCCAATGCCAGAAGAAGAGAGTGGGTGCTACTCTTCGGAAATCCTAGTCGAAGCGCAACTTCCGACGGGCGTAACCCGCGTTTGGATTGCGCAAGTTGTTCCAAAATAGTCAGAGCCCGATCAACCGCCGGAGGCGATCCGGTCCTTAGCGAATCCATCGCAGAATCCTTGCTGAATGAATGCTATTCCATACGGAATGTCGAGGGGGCGCAACTGAACGACGATCCTTCACAATTATTAGATGTAGCGTTAAATCAACCCGAAGGGTTTCGTGGCGCCCACAACTCGATATGGTCTACTTGTCACACGCATCCGGGCTTCCTCAACTACGAAATTTACAACCTAGCTTCTCCAGATATGCCTTGCTGATCTGAGCCGTTTCTAGAGGTGTTTGCGGTGGATTCTTCGAAGGATCGAGTTCGACCATGACATCACACGGCTGACTCCCCGCCTCTACCATGTCGAGGATCGCCGGGATGTCAGGAGCTTGTCCTTGCCCCAGCGGGCAGTAACCGGAGTAAAGCTTCCAGCCCTTATAATCCTTCAGGTGCATGTGCGCGAGGATGGGCAGGAAATCCTTGACCACTGTCGCCGCATCAGCACCCTTCTGCAACTGTCCTACGTCGGGAGCGAACTTTACGTATTTGTTCACGGCATTCATCACCGTATACACTTCGTTCTTCGTTTCAATTGCTGTGCCCGTGTGCTGATGCAACCCGGCTCCAACCCGAGATCGGCCAGCGCCATTGCCGAATCGTTCAGCCCGGAAATGATATTTGCGCGGTTTGCCTGAAAGTCGTACCCATCGCGCTTGACAGAATTTACCTGGATGACACCAAAGGATCCGTTATACTTCTTAATCACCTTTCCCAGCCGAATAACCTTGGCCAAGCTGTCCTTCGCCGCGGAGGGATCGGTCACGTTGATAACGAGGTAGCCGGATATCAACGGAACGTTGTAACGCTCAATGAGCGGCTTTAGTGCATCCCTGGAATCCAAATCTTCCAGAAGTTCCGGGAATGTTTCAAAGCCCCAAAAACCTAGACTTGAGATATCCTTAAGCGCTGCTTCTACGGTGTCGGCAGCCCCAGGACGACCCGGAAACGAGCCCCAGGTGATGCACGTATAACCGATCTTGAGCTTTCGCACCGGAGCGGCACGTAGTACGTGAAATGCAGCAGAACCGAGACCTATCGCAGCGGCTCTAGTGAAGTTCCGACGATTCAACATGGCATCTACCCTTAACGTTGCCGTTCCCTGGTGGCCGTCAATTCGGCACTTGGCGTCGTATCCGCCCTGAGGTCTCCGAGCACAAACTGGAGCCCAGCGAGGAAGAATTTAGCCATCGAAGGTGTTTCGAAAAGCGTTGGAAGATGGCCGATCGACGCATAGAAGATCCGTCCTTTTCCATAGCTGCGGATCCAACTGACCGCGATATCGTTGTCGGCTCGGTCGCAAATGTCGCAGTCAGGCTTCTGGTGCATATCGGTCTTCTCTGCATCAAAACTCAACAACACATGAACCTTGTCGCGTGAATACGGTGGCGTAGTGAAACGGAAGAATTCGTCTTGCCATTCGAATTCCTTTCCGTCGAACGCTGCCGTCAGTGGACTTCGGGGATCGTCAATCTTTACGATTGCCTTCTCCTTAGTGTCCCTGTGGCTCCCTGCCCTGGCGCCCAGCATATCTCCGAATTCGATCCAGTCAATGGACGCGTGAGATGTCCCATGGTAGCCGGCCAATCCGCCGCCCTCGCGTATAAAGCGCATCAGACCTTTGCGTACCTCCGGATCCGGAAAGACTTGCCCGACGGAGTTATTGAGAAACACGGCGTCGAATTCTTTGATCTTCGGATATTTGAGATTGTCCAGGTTGTTATCAAAAATTGCAGTGTAAGCCCCGGTCTTCTTGCCCCATAGATCAATGGCCATATTGGCCGCCGGAATGGAGCCGTGCCCGGGATAAGCGACATTGAGATCAAACACTAAAAGCTTTCTTGGCTTCTCGGGTTTCGTCGCCGCCACGGCTGGAACTGCAGCTTCTACGCCTTCACGGTCCTTTTCCGAAAGGCGTTCGGGCCCGCGAATAGGTGTCGTCTTTGATATTTGGTTAACCTTGTCGGCGACTATCGGCTGGAGCGCCTTGTCGTAGCCATCGAAGGACTTCGACATATCAGCAATCGCTTCACCTGAGCCGGTGTATTCGACTGCGAGGAATGAAGGCTGAATTTCCATCCGGTACAGGGAACCGAGAAACTCTGTTATGTCGGCCGCGCCCCGTCCAAGCGTCGCGTTATGGCCTCCTTTACCGAGGGTGGTCCGGTCGAGAAGATGCACGGCGATAACCTTATCTCTGAGTATCTTCAGCCCTTCAACCGGCTTGATCCCTTCCTCCATCCAGTTTGCTGTATCTACACAGACGCCAACTCGTTTGCTGAGGTTAGCGACTGTCTTCAGGAGATCCCGAGGGTCGGCATAGGCCGGGGTCTCCTTCTTACTGCCGTTCTGGATGGCTACATCGATATTGAATTCGTTTGCTAATTTGTCAATTGCTGGAAGCGCATCAGGCGCGGGATCGGAGACAATCGTAAGCACGTTAAGGCTGCGCGCAAACTCGAATAGCTTGCGCATCTCCGCCTCGTCGGAGCCGATCGTCGGGACGTCGTAAGCGACCATCCGTTCGTGTGCCGTTGCCAGCTTATTCTTGACCGCAGTCACTTCGTCGGGTGTCAGGTTGTAATCCAGGTTCTTTTGAATCTCCGAGCTGACTCTTTGAGTACTGGCGCCTTCGACATTGCTCACGAAGAGTGTTTCCTGCTTTTCGAGGGCCTCGAAGAATGTGACCTGCCCAAAACCAGCCAGAGAAGCAGCGGCATTCCAAGAACTACGGCCTGAGCCACGGCCTCTACCTGGAAAGTGACCAACAATGATGGTTGGCATGGCGGTCCGGAACCGCGACCAGTCCGTGCCGCGCAACATCCTTGGAGTGATTTTCGTCGGCGAGGACGTTTGCGCCTGCACCAACGGAGTAATGCCGGTGAGGCTCATCAGCGAGCAGACACCCAAGATTGCTAGCGATGCTTGTCTAATCTTCATGAAGTTATCTCAGTCAACATGGATGGCCTCGCTTCCGCCCGATCCATCGACCTTGACGTCCTTTCAAAAACAGCCACAGAAATCATAACATATTGATGATTGCGTCTATTATTGATAATATTAGAAAATAAAATGTTGGATAGGGATTTCGCCTTATACGAATCCGGGCACGTGACGGCGTCCCCAATACGACGACGATAAAGAATCTAGGGATATTGGAATGTCTACTGCCGAGACCGCCGCACAAGGAAAGCACAGCGTTGCCGATTCTGACAGAGCCTATTTACTGGATTGTCTTAAACAAATCATCCATATAAGAGCCTTCGAGCAATGCGCGCTCGAGGCGAGCCAGGCAATTCCGCCCAAAGTGGTGGGATCGATTCACTTGTGCGCCGGGCAGGAAGCCGTTCCTGTCGCCGCCGTCGCCGGACTGGACTCGTCCGACCAGATTATTTCCACTTACCGGGGGCACGGTTGGGCATTGGCTTCGGGCTTACCGGTGCTCGAGGTGTTCGGCGAGGTATGCCAGCGTAGCATCGGCATAAACGGAGGCCGCGGCGGCTCGGCGTATTTGATGGCGCCGTGGACGCGCTTCATCGGCGAGAATTCCATCGTGGGCGCGGGTGTGCCGATCGCCTGCGGCGTCGCGCAGGCAAATATCGCCGCCGGCAATGGCCGTGTGGTGGTGGTTTCGATCGGCGATGGAGCGTTCAATCAAGGCTCGACTCACGAAGGGCTTGCGTTTGCCGCGGCGCGCGACTTGCCGGTGCTTATCGTTTGCGAGAACAACGGCTGGTCGGAGCTGACACCGACTTCACTGACATTCAAGATCGCGCGCATCGCGCAGCGCGCCTCCGGCTACGGAATGCCGGGAATGACTATCGACGGCATCGATCCGATCGCGATCCGAGACACGATCCGGCACGCCGCCGACCGTGCGCGCAGCGGCGGCGGCCCGGCGTTGATCGAGTGCCGCGTGCCGCGCCTTTGGGGGCATTACAACCGCGACATTGAGCACTACCGCTCGAAGGAAGACCGCCAAAGCGCAGCCGAACGCGATCCCATTGTCTTGCTGTCCAAGAGGCTCGAGATCGACCAGCAGGAGTTGGACAACCTGATCGCTATCGCCAAATCCGAAATGGATGCCGTGCTGGAGAAGGTTCTCGCTTCGCCGCTTCCGGATGCGGCTACCGCGCTCGCTCATGTCTGGGCGCCGATTACGCATTCGGCTCCCGCACCCGAAAACGGCGAGCCGCGCACCATGAGCTATATTCAGGCCGTCAACGAAGCGCTGACGCACGAGCTCGAGACACGGCCCGAAGTGTTGGTATACGGAGAAGATGTCGGCCAAGCGGGCGGCATATTCGGCGCCTCGCGCGGCCTGCTCAAGACGTACGGCGCGCAGCGTGTGTTTGACACGCCAATTTCGGAAAGTGCCATCTTGGGATCCGCGGTAGGCGCGGCTTTGATGGGCATGAAGCCGATCGTCGAGATCATGTGGGCGGATTTTATGCTGGTGGCGCTCGATCCGCTCATCAACCAAGCGGCGAATATTCGCTACGTGACCGCCGGCCGTTCGAGTGTTCCTCTCGTGGTTCGTACGCAGCAGGGAGCGACGCCCGGATCGTGCGCCCAACATTCGCAGAGTCTCGAAGCATTACTCGCGCATATCCCCGGCCTCAGAATCGCGCTGCCGGCCACGCCGCAAGACGCCTACGATATTCTGCGCTCCGCCGTCGCTTCACCCGACCCATGCGTGCTTTTTGAAGCCAGAGGGCTGTACCAGTCTTCCGGGCCGGTGCGAACCTCCGGCCCGATTCAGCCGATCGGAAAAGCGAAGGTGCGAAGGCAAGGAACCGGCGCCGCAATCGTCACCTGGGGCACGATGCTCGGAGCCGCGCTCGAGGCCGCGGACGTCATCCGGAACGTTGGTGTCATCGACCTGCGCTGGCTGTCGCCGCTGGATGAGGATTCTCTGCGGCAAGTAGTCCTCGATGCGGGCGGCCGTGTGGTCGTCGCGCACGAAGCCAATCTGACCGGCGGATTCGGCGCCGAGATCGTCGCGCGTCTTCACGAAATGCTGGGCGATCGGTTGCCGCTAAAAATAAGGCGCGTGGGGTCGCCCGATGTCCGCATGCCGGCCTCGCCCGTGTTGGCGCAAAGGCTTCTGCCCAATGCGGAGAAGATTGCGGCGGCTGTCCGCGCGATTCTGATTTAAATGGACCACTACAACTGGAACCAAGTCCCCGCAGTAGAACTGAGTCCCGGCCTTACCCGCCAGATGATTCACACTCCGCGGATGACCATCCTGCGCGTGAGTTTCAAAAAGGGAGTGGCCGCGCCCGCACACCAGCACATGCACGAACAGGTGACGATGCTGATATCCGGTGCCATGCGCTTTGAACTTGCCGGCGTTCCCGTTCTTTTAAACCCCGGCGACCTGCTGCCCATTCCCTCCAATGTGCCCCATCGGGCAGAGGCCTTGGAAGATTCCGTCTTGATCGACGTCTTCACCCCGCCGAGAGAAGACCTAATGGCCTAAATAATCGCCACGTCCAGGGCTTACTCGGACCGGCAGCCAGGAAAGATATCATTATCATCATATGATGATGATATCCAATTATGATGTAATCTACTATCGGCTTGGCGGCCCGAACGCAAGTAGAAGATTCCCTGGCTGCCCACTTTGGAATCCAGTGTATCCAGAAGTGACCAGGACCATCCCCCCGGCCACAGTGGCGCCTGCCGAGCCGATGGAGCCGCCACTTGCCGTCAAGCCATTCACCGTCTTCACTTCTTGGGTCGTATCGTACGACCATATTTGTCTGCCGTCGAAAGTGGAGAAAGCGTGGAGTACCCCGTCAAGACCCGGAGAAAAGACCACACCAGGAATTAAGGTGACTGCAGCGCTGAGGCCAGGATGAGTATCCATTGACGCCTGCGGAGGAACGGGAGTCGCCCATATTTCCAGGCCGTCGGACAATCGGATGGCGGCTATCGTGCCGCCGCGCATTGCGAAATAGGCATTTTCGTTATCGGTCGCGGCGCCAAAGGTGACCTCACCGCGACTGATGTCCGACCTCCAGACGAGCTCGCCTTTTTTGTCCGGATCGTGCGCCCAAACCATGCCGGACTTTTGTGGAGCAATTACGAGGCTCTTGCCGTTCGGCAGATTCGCCAGCATCACGCCTGCGGAGAAATCCCAATCGGGATTTTTGGTACCGCTCGGACAATAATAATAGTCCGGCATCGGCGGGCGCGGTGGACGGGGAGGTATAGGCCGGGCGCCGGGACGCCTTTGCGAGCGGCCGGCGCTCTTGGGCGGAAGTCCAGCGGGAGGCTCACCCGAGGGGCATCCCCCGTGCCAGACATCGCCCTCTTCATCTTGCTGAACCCAGAGAAGCTTGCCCGTATCCATGTCGAAAGCCATTACAGAGTCGGACCGTCCGGTTTCCGGTTCAGAGAAAGCGTTCCCGGTCGAAACATAGACTGCTCTTCGCTTGGGATCCACCATTGGAGAACCCCATACGCCTGCTCCTGAAGGGCCCATGTAACTCTTGCCATCCGGAGTCTTTCTTTCTGTAGCCGCCTCAGCGATTGTGTAGGATTTCCAGATCTGCTTGCCGTCTTCGGCGTTCAGAGCGACGACACTTCCCCGGGTGAAACAGCAATGATAAGTTGGACTGCCCGACTCGACTTCTTCGAGCGACGCTACAGGGACATAGAGGCGGCCATCATAGAACTTCATGCCTCCGCGAACGCGCGCTATGGGACTCGGATCGACCGCTGTCTTCCAAATCATTTCGCCGTTCGACGCATCGACCGCATAGGTATTTCCGCGAATATCGCCAAAATAGGCCACGGTCTGATTGGGGTGGCCTGGTCTCGGATGGACAGTCACAGCGCTAGCCACTCCGCTCTGCGCCTGGAACGACCAATACACACAGCCGCTGAGTGCATCCAAAGAATAGACGTAGCCGGAATCGCCGCTTACGAAGACCCGTCCGCCGACTATCGTCGGTTGCCCATAAACGGATCCTGTTGACGGAAGAGCGAAAGCCCACTTCAACTGCAACCTCGTCACGGCTGCAGGCGACAGACCCGCTGCCTTGCCCGGCTGAAATCGGGTATTGGACAAACCATTACCCCAACCATTCCAGGAAGGAAGAGAAGTAAGATAAGCGGGGTTCAGGGCAGAATCGCTGGAACAATGATTCGGCATGTTCTTCGCGTCCGCGCTCTGCTGGTCGGTCAGTTTTCTACCACTCACCCAGGCCGCAATGTCGCGCATTTGCTCGTCTGTCAGATGAGCTTCCTGCGCCTGCATCCGCATGTCTCCGGTGGTCAGAGCCTGGTAAATTCGCTCCGGTGTCATCTTTTTCAGCATGTCTGGGGGAGGGGCATTGGGCACTTTGCCATGGCAGGTTTGACAGCGGCTGCCAAAGAGGCTCGCGCCCGCGCCCTCGGAGGCCCGCACTGGCGGTCTAGCCGGCGCTGGTTTTGTGTCAGCTGGCGGCGCAGGCGGCTGGGCGCCCGCGTATGGAACGATCAGCAATGAGGCCAGCAGCGCAGTCAGCGTCGAAATATATCTCATCGTATTTGTCCTCTTAGAATGTCAGCTTCGCCGCAAGTTGGCCGTTTCGAGCCGAGTTTGCCTGTTTTGTGATGACTCCGAACGTCTGCGAAACACTTGTGTCGGTCGCCGGAGCAGCGAATACGACCCGATTCAACGCATTGAACGCCTCCAAACGAATCTGAAGGTTGAATCGCTCCCCAATCTTTGTATTTTTGACCAGTGCGAGGTCCTCATTGTAGTAGCTAGGGCTGAACACATTCGGCAAATAGAGTGCCGAAGTGCCGAAGTGATATGGTGCGGGCAGCGCGAATGCGTTGATGTTTAGATACCTATCCGTTGCCGGATCAAAGTTATTGCTCCACGAACCCATTTGCGGAACCCCAAGGACCGAGTTAGGAGTTTGTGGGCCATTGTTCAGAAGCAATGTCTGGGGTGCTGTAACAGTGATGGGTACTCCGGACATATACGTCAAGATTCCGTTCACCTGCCAGCCGCCCAATAGTTTGCCCATCGCGCCGCCACGAGTAAGAAAAGCTTTGCCGGGTCCGATTGGCAACTCGTATGTAAATGAACCAACGATCCTTTGCGGCCGATTGAACGGCGTCACAATTTTATCCAAGCTGCGGTCGTAGTTATTGCGGCCGAGTACAGCGCCGTTCCCCACCGAGTTCGAGTCAGCGTCGGTCAGGCCTTTGGACCAGCTATATGCAACCAGAGCAAAAAATCCTTTGGAAAAGCGCTTTTCTAATTTTGCCTGAAGGGAATGATACGTCGAATTTCCAAGCGTGGCGGAACTGAGGGCTCTCGAGCCAGCGAGAGTGGTGACATACTGCGGGAATGGCCGAAGCGCCTGAGCTAGTGAACCCGTGAAGCCTGGATAGGGAGAGGCAAAACCCGCGGCAGCGACAGCCGGGCTACTAATATTACTGGTCAAAAGCGAACCGAGCCCGTAGTATGCGGGATTCAACTGGTTAGGATCCGTATTGGCAGTAGGCAAATGTGTTCCCTTGGAAGCGACATAGCCAACCTCGAGACTAAGATCTGAAGCGAGCTGTGTCTGGGTTGTGAAATTCCAGTTTTGCGAGTACGCGGCTCTGCCTGCACTGGAATCCCAATACTGAATCGAGCCGGAACCAACGCCCAGGCCCGGGCTCAGATAGGGTGGAACAACCAGGAGATTTTGCGGCCATGCCTGATCCCATTGGTAGCCCGGCGTAATCCCCGAATTGAGCGACTGAGTCGTCGAGGTGAACCAATATCCCTGAAGAACCTGGGTATTGTTACCAGCGCCGTAAGCGCCAGTCACAAAATAGCTGATTCCGTAACCGGCACGGATCACAAACCTGTCTGTCGCCTTCCATGCGACGCCCAGCCTTGGCGCAAAATTGGACGAATCGTTCTTCGCGTAGGTAAGACGGTTTCCTTGGCCGTTCTGGCCGGCAAAAACATATGCACCCGGAAGGTTGCCGGCGAATGGGTTCGGAGCGGTCGGGTCCATTACAGAGTAAATGTTATGGCTCTCGGTCAGGGGCGTGAACAGATCCCAGCGGACGCCATAGTTGACGGTCAACTTGGAAGTGACCTTATAGTCGTCTTGAGCGTAGAGGCCGTATTGTTTCCAGACGTTGTGGGGAACAGCGGAGCAGCACATCGCGACGGAGGAGCTGTCGACCTGTCCGAGCAGGAAGCTCGCAAATTCGAGCCCGGTACTCGAGAGAGCTGAAGGAGAAGCTGTCTCATTGCGCGAAAAGTTCATCGAGACGGGATTCTGATACTGGAAAGAGTGCTCGTTATACCTGCCCTCCCCGCCAAATTTAAAATTGTGACGGCCCTTGGTCCAGGACAGAGCGTCAGAAAGGACCCCCGTGTTCGAGACCGGATAACTGTAGTTGTGACCAGCCAATGTATTGAATGACCCTAAGCTAATGGTTGGAAAATCGCCAGATGCGAGACTCAGCCCGGGCATGCCGAGTTTTTCCGGCCAACCGCCGTCTCTCCCTTCGGCCGACGTCGCAAATTGCGTTTGACGGTTAAATCCGATACGAAACTGGTTAAGGATTGAAGGTGTAATTGTCCAGTCATACGTAAGGCGCCCGAAATCAAACGTGTAGACCCTGATCGGCCCATATCCGGTTTCGATTGGATTTGGCAGGACACCGGAACTGTAAAAAGGATTTCTTGCATAAACGTTGCTAATGCTCAGACGGTGCTTAGGACTGAAATAATGGTCGCCTTTGATGCTGTACGTCGTCTGGTTATTGTAATTGGAGTTTACTGGAGCAAAATAGTTATTGTAGATACTCTGTGTATTCGAATGAGGGATATAACTCAAAACGTTTTGTGAAACCGGGCTGATGCGATCGACAGGAATGATATTGCCAACAAAGGGAGCGCGCGTGAAGCTGCCGTTAGCCAGTTGTTGGGTGGTGGCCGGATCATAAATCGTTTGAGGAAGACCCGAGAGGTTTCCGGCACGAAATGCATCATTCGGCAAGGAAGTAGTAGAAGGCGAGCCGGAGTTTGAATATCGATACCAATTTACGCCGAAGAAGAAAAACGACTTATTCCTTCCGTTGTACACCTTAGGTATCGTGATTGGTCCGCCGGCAGTGAAGCCGAATTCATTCTCTCGGTGAATCGGAGTGGTTTTTCCGAAGAAGCCCCGCGCATCGAGAACATTATTGCGGAAGAATTCGTATGCGTCGCCGTGCAGGTCATTGGTGCCGGACTTGAGCACGTAGCGTTCTACTCCGCCGCCGGTATTTCCGTATTCTGCTGCATAGCCGCTCGTTGCCACCGATAGCTCCTGCACCACGTCGGGTGGCCATATTGTGTTTCGTCCATCGCCGGTGATTTCAACGGTGTTCGTCGTCGCGCCGTCAATCTGAATATCTTTGGTATTTAGTTGTCCGCCATTGATGCTATCCTGCATCCTATTATTATTCGGAGCTACACCTGTGCTCGCCCAACCGGGGACAAGTTGCAAGAAACCTCCTGAATAGCGGCCCCCGCCCGCGGAGCTAAGTGGCAGGTCGACATACGCCTGCGCACTGACGGCTGTATTTGTACTGCTGCTTTCGGTTTGCAGTATTGGGCCGCTGGAGCTTACCGTTACAACCTGGTTTGCTGCCCCGATTTGCAGAGCCAGATCGAGTCCCAAGACGGATGCCGCTTCGACAATGACGTTTTCGCGGACAAGGCTCCTGAATCCAGGCTGGTTGACCTCTACTCTGTAGATACCTGGAGGAAGTGCCGGCAGGTTATAGACGCCAGCACCAGTTGAGATGGTCGAGGCGGACGCGCCATTTGCGACATTTGTAGCGGTTACGTTTGCATTTGGCACCACGGCACCAGTCGGATCAGAAATCGTTCCTCGAATACTGCCACGTTCTGTCTGCGGCCAAGCAGCCGTCGTACCGAAAAGCAAAACAGCAAAAGCAAAGACACTGTTGCGCACCTTCTTCGGTTGCCAAAGTTGTGGTTTCATCTAACTCTATTCCTCCAGCAATTGCCCATTGCGGGGAGTGGAATCCTCTTCGCCGGCTTGGACCGATTGCCCTTATATTTACCGCGTCAGACGACGCACAGCTTCTGATCTGTCTATCCTGAAAGTCCAGCATCAAACTGAACACCATATCCTCTCGCCTTGGATGGCGATTTATGATCAGAATCTGACTATCGTGCTAATATACGACACTATTATCAGCGGGTCAATCCTATACCCATTTCACGATCTTGTCAATGGGATGGATTTCACTGTCGCGGCTGAACAAACAACGTGATACTCGTACGGCAAAGTAAAGAGAGAGTCTATCAACGGGCAAACCGATGCGTTTGCCAACTGGGTACCCACGCAGAAAGAGCCGAGGCAGGCGTGTCGCAGAGAGCCCTTGTTTTCTTCGAGCCGCCTTCACGGTGAACCAACGAGATTCTGCTTACCGTGATTAAATGATCACATATTGATAATTTGACGCTGGCGCTTGGGTAAACACAGCGCACGAGATACCTCAAGCTTGAATGATCACCGAGGCTTTCCTGAGGCGGCGCCAAACTGTGGCTGTCCTCCGCAAAAAATCCGATCGCGGACTCATGCGGCATCTGCCCATCGGTACTCGTGATGTAAGCTGCCGAGAATCCGTTCAGCAATGATGGGTAATAGCGAACTGCCAGGAAGTGCGGCTGCCAGTGGGCACGTAGGTTGAGGACGGTCGGGAAAACCTGGGCCTAAAGACTGGTGCAGCCGCCAGTATTGTAATGGCTAATTCGGTATGGGCCGAAAACTCGACTTCGGACCCACTTACGCCGCGGCACGTGGTAATAGTTCAACAGTCCACCGATTCGCGTTCGCCAGTGATCGGTCCCGGTCCTTCAAAGTCACCCAACCGCGGATGAATAAGCTGGTTTTGCAAACCTTGGTGGTTTCGTTCTATGTGACAATGCGCAACGAAGTCGCGGGGCCGCCGAGCGTAGTGATTTCTCTCCGAACAGAATGATCCGGTCCAGATACGACTCTTTGATGGAGCGTACAAACCGCGCCGCCTAAGCATTCAGATTGGGTGACTGCGGTAGCTTCACGCCCTTACTCCAACCGTCCCAAGGAGTTCTGGAACTCAGCCGTGAATACGAACCGCGATCGTGGATCAGATAGCGTTTCCCGTCCGGATTCCATCCACCGCGTGGGTGACGTTTCTGCAAATATGGTTCATCCACAACCCATTCGCGCTGCGAGCATACCAGCAATCTCGACCTTTCGGGTAGATAAATCGATAAAGAAGAGCACCAGAAGCGCTTCAGCCCTCTCGCCGTCCAGGCCTCGACGGTTCGCTCCGACGCTGGCTCGATTCCGTGCTGACGCAGAATCAGCGATTGTGCTGCGCGCCAACTTGTGTCCCAGGTTCAACATTGCACCCTGGATTCGACGGTAGCCCGGCCGGCATCCAGTTTGTTTGGGCGCCTGAAAGCGAATGCAAAGCCAAGCGTTGAGCCCGCGGTAATTCCCCCGGGGCATTCCGTCACTCTAAAGCATCCCACTAATCGGACCCGCCCCCAGTCGACTCTTGTCCACACGCGAAAGCCGGTCTACAATCCTTGGTATTCCTTCAGCGAGGGCTGGAACCATTTACTCGTCTGGGGCCGCTTATGAAACTGAGTGCCGAAAAACTGACCGCAGTCACTCGCAGAGCACTGGTTCCAGCCATTGCCGCCGGATTCTGTTCCACAATGACACTGCCGCGGGCGTGGGCGGTCGAGCAGTCTCCCACGCCGGAGACGCAGTGCGGACGCGTGAAAGGCGCCTCCCTCCAAGGAGTTCATATTTATCGGGGCATTCCCTATGGCGGACCAACGGAAGGGACGAAGCGGTTCCTGCCGCCCTCGAAGCCAGCGAATTGGACCGGCATACGCGATGCGACGCGCACAGGTCCGCGCTGCATCCAAGGACCAGGTAATATTTTCGGCATCCGTTGATCGGTGAATATTTCGCTGGTGGCAGGCCGGATCGCATCGAGCTTTCCACACAGATCGACAGCGAGAATTGCCTCAACCTGAATGTGCTTACCACCGGGCTGCACGGAAGGCGGCCGGTGATGGTCTACATCCACGGCGGTGGGCTCTCGAGCGGATCGGATACCCTGACGCTCTTCAGCGACAGGTTCGTGCGCGAGCAGGATGTTGTTCTCGTCGGCGTCAATCATCGTCTCAACGTTTTCGGTTATACGTACCTCGGTGCTTTCAGTTCGAAGTATGCCGTTGGGAACGTGGGGCAGCTCGACCTTGTTGCAGCGCTCGAATGGGTCCGGAACAATATCGCACATTTCGGAGGCGACCCTCGAAACGTGACTATATTCGGCGAATCGGGGGGCGGCGCCAAGATCAGTGCGCTTATGGCCATGCCCGAAGCCAAAGGGCTTTTTCACAAGGCGTGCGTTCAGAGCGGGTCGGCCCTCCGAGTGTCGACAGCGGACCAGGGCACCGAAGTCGCGAGGCGGATGTTGTCCAATTTGGGCCTCAGCGAAAGCCAGATCGATGAATTGCAGAATGTCCCCGCGGAGAAATTGTTCACTTCTGGAGGCGGCCGCGGACCTGCGATTGTGGTCGATGGCCACTCACTCCCGCATCAAACGTGGGACACGAAAGCACCGGATGAATCCGCGGAAATCCCGATGATCATCGGCGGCGATAAGGACGAATCTAGTTTGTTCTCCTTGCAGGACGAGGCGCTGTTTACGCTCGACGACGCCGGATTGCGGGCACGGCTGACGAAGGCCGGCATCCCGGAAGCGAACGTTGAACCCCTGGTTGCGGTTTACCGCCGCGACCATCCCGCGGACAGCTCGGCGGACTTGTACTTCCGGATATCGACTGACCGCGGCGCGCGGCGCAACGCGGTCCGGCAGGCCGAGCTGAAACTGGGGCAGAGGGAAGCCAAGGTTTATATGTATTACTGCCAGTGGGACACGCCACTCGCACAGGGCAAGATGAAGATCAAGTCGTTCCACACGAGTGATCTTCCTCTCACGATGCGGCTTGTCCTGTTCCCCGGGGCCGAACATCTCTCGCGACAGCTCAGTGGAGCGTGGGCCGAATTTGCGCGGACCGGTAATCCGCGTCAGAAGGGCTTGGCGTGGCCCGCATACACTCTCGCGGAACGCACGAGAGCCACCTTTCCAATCGCTCTCGGAACTTGGGACGACGTGCATAATCGGCACTTCCCAATTGATTCGCCAAGCCGAAGTCACCGAAGATCGGAACGCGCTCCATTCCTTTCGCCGTGAAACAACGATAGGACAGCCACATGAACAGATCCAGTGCCGCGGGCGAGGACGAAAGCGCTTTCGCCGCCTCAAGGTCTGTGGGAATAGAATGAGCGATCACCTCTCGGAAGAACTCATCACTGAGAACAATCGCATTCTCAAAGCCGCCTGGCAACACGGTCTGGTTCGGATCACGCGAATACCAGATCCGCGCTTCCGGCATGAAATTGAACCGGGCGTGGCGCATCACTGTCGCCTTCTCCCGCTGAATGTCGGTTCCAAAGAAGATCGTTGCCCCGAATATTCGTTGGAATGAGGCGATCAGGCGGCGATACTGCGAGCCGCCTTGCTGCAGTCCGAAGACGTCGAGCATTTCGGCGGCACTGCCGAAGGTGATGGTCTGTTTCTGCTGCCGCACGGCAAGTGTGGCCAGAAAGATCGGAACCAGTCGGTCCTGGCCCCAGGGCACGCCATACGTAGGATGCCCAGTCACCTGTAGCAGAAACTGACCGTTCCGTCGCTCATGGAGCAGGACACCCCTCGGAGGTCGCTTGATTGGCAGCCCGCAGAGGACGAATGGCCGTAACGCGAACTCTAGGTTCGGCGTTGCGCCTTCCCGGTTGACTCGGACAAGCTGAACTGCTTCGGCCTGTCGCAGCTTCCTTTTGGAAATCCGAAGCTCACTGGGAAGACGGCGGGCAATTGCTCCCGCAGCTTCTAACGATCCAAACTCTTGCCGGTTCCCGGCGATGTCGATAATAGCCACGAATCGCGGGCGCGATCCTTTGTTTGTGCCACTAATGTGCCACTCAGGCCTAACGATCCCACCCAATCGGACCCGATCTGCCGATCTAAGTTGTTGAAACGGCGTGCCATCGAATGGTACGATTAGCTTGAGGTGCTAGCGGGTAACTCCGTGGGGGTTCAAGTCCCCCTCTCCGCACCATGAAATCAATAACTTATGGGGCCATTCATTTGACGACGCGCTAGTATCGTGTGGCAATGCATTTTTATCCCCAAGTTACGACCGAAATTTCTGTGTGTCACTAATGTGCCATTGGTCTCAGATCTTGTCGGGACTTGTCTACAATCCCCGACGTTAAGTAACACGCCTAGGTGCGCACGAAAGCTATCACTAAAATCGCAGAACTTGCCCGCGCAAGTGGGGTTCTCAAGCGCACGGCATCGCTCGTCAATATCTCCGATTTGCCGAACTGCACGGCCTTGTCGTTCGATCGGGGTGCGGGCTGTACGTGCACCGGATGCTGATGTCACGGAATTTCATACCTTCGCCGAGGCCGCAAAACGGGGACCAAGAGCGATCATCTGTCTGCTCTCGGCGCTCCAGTCTCGTAACATCGGAACCCGAAGTCCCTTCGAGGTGGTTCCGGTCAAATTGTACGACCAGCGACCTCCCTCGCCGAGTCGGCCCCATCCTCGGCCACAACAGAAATTCTCGAATCACGCGATTTACAACTGAAGTCGTCAGACGCAGTAAGGCTGCCCCATTCGCGAAACCTAAGTTTCATGGTTGATGACTTCGAGAGTCTTTCTGAGAAACTGGCTCACCAGCATTCGCGGCTGGGATGCTCTGTGATTGGTTCCAAAATCAGAATGGAAGAAGAGAGACAAGGAAACACGGCAATTACGCAGAACACTCCGATCCGGCCAATCGAAGACGCGATCAAAAGGAGTTGGCTTAAATTGAAACGATTGAAAACAATCTCTTCTCCCAACACTTCCAAAGACAGTTTGCAATGAGTTCACAATGGCGCAGTCAGAGCTTGGTAACGGCGATATAATTCGGACTGTTTCAACTTCTCAGGAGTTCCCTTGCCGGATTTTCTAATATACACCTGACGTCATTCAACCACGAACTGGCACTTTTCAGAAAGCAGCATTACGGGCCCTACATGCCGACACATATCTATACCAGTATCGTCGCGAACTATCTCCCGAAGGCTCGCGTTCTCGCCCGTAGTGTCAAGAAGTTTCATCCCGAATTCTTCTTTCACGTCGTTCTTTGTGATCGTGTTCCCGCTTGGTTCTCTCTCGAGGATGAACCGTTTGACTCGCTGATCACTATTCCGGATTTCGGACTTAGCAATCCGGAAGCATGGATTTTCAAGCATACGTTAGTTGAGCTTAGTACGGCCGTGAAGGGTTTTGCACTCAATAAACTTCTCGACATGGATGGCTGTACAAATGTCATCTATCTCGACCCGGATATCGTTGCGCTATCACCTTTAGACCGACTTGTAACACAATTCGATAATGCTTCCATTTTGTTAACTCCTCACATCGCAGAGCCCGAGACCACAATGGAAGCCATTCTCGACAATGAGTTCTCCGTACTCCAGCATGGAATCTATAATCTGGGCTTCCTGGGTGTGAAAAACTCTCTCGAAGGACGGAAATTCGGGGCCTGGTGGGCCGACCGGCTTAGTAATTTCTGTTACGACGACATACCTCGTGGCATCTTTACGGACCAGCGATGGGTGGATCTCGTTCCGGCCTATTTTTCAGAGCACAAAGTTCTTCGCGATGCCACCTATAACGTGTGCACTTGGAATCTCACTCACCGAACCGTAACAGGATCAATACGTGATGGTTTTTTCGTTAACGATGAACCAATTGCATTTTATCACTTTTCCGGACTGGATAGCGGCGCTCAAAGGGCAATGCTCGATAAGTACGGACAGACCATGCCGGCACTATATGAGTTACGGGATTGGTATATCGCGGAGTGCGCCCGGATGGGACAGAACGAAATTGAAAATATTCCCTGGGCATATGGGTTCTTTGAGAACGGCGAACGGATTTTGAAGATCCATCGGAAGCGCTATCGGGAGCGCCTGGATCTCCGGATGGCATTCTCAAATCCGTTTTCCACTTCGGATGTGAACCGGTCATATCTGGAATGGTTCAACATTAACGACGAGAGTAATACAACCGCCGCTGGACGTGTTCAGCTTAGCGAAACAACTGTTACACCCCATTATCGCGTTTTCGTGATCGCCGCGCCTGTCGATTCACCATTCATTGAAGAGACTCTCGATCGCGTATCCGCCCACACTTTTCAGAATGAATTATTCCTGGTGACGACTCCCGGCTCACGCCCCTCGTCTTTACCTGACAACGTCCAGTTACTTTTGTTTGAAGCCGCCGGTTATGATGATCTGTTCGCAATAACTCTTGAGCGCTTCAATGACAGCGATGCTGTTCTGATCAGAGCCGGAGCTATACCTCCGGAAAAATGGGATCTGCGACTGGCCTGGAGTGCTGCACGTCAGGCGGGCGTGGCTACTGTGTCTCCCATTGATCTGCGCCAGCTCGATCGGGCCGGAACACTTTCAAAATACAACGAGGCCACGCTAGATAGCCTTTGCTATCTACACCGGAATCTCACGGATCCCGAGATTGCGTCTTTTTCCCCTGATTGCGTATACGTAAAGGCGCTTGCTATTCGGGACATACTGGGAATCCAACGGCGTATGTACCCCTCTGCCCTAGCCGATGGAGCGGCACGGCTGCGCTATTCACACCTTTTAGCAACTCACGTTTGCATGGCCTGGCGCCGTCCTCGTGACCGCGAGGTTGCCGTTGGAGACGACTCCACTACGGCTTGGTCACTCAAGCATCTTCGGGAGCGTATTCGCGCGCATCCGGCTACAGAAAACGAAGCGCTACCGTCACCGGCAAAGGCTACGACTGCGGCGAACCTTCATATCATGCATAGCTGGGGCGGAGGCCTAGAGAGATGGGTGGCGGACTACTGCCATGCCGACGGCGATCATCGTAACCTCGTCCTGAAATCTGTTGGAACGTGGGGCTCATTCGGAAGAGAGCTGCATTTATATGGCGACATTCGCGACGTCAAGGCGCTGAGAGTCTGGCCGCTTATGCCCAATATCAAAGCCACTACAGTATCCCATCAGGAGTATGCGGAGATCCTATCTCAGGTTGTTCAAGAGCATGGCGTCGGGCGAATTATCGTTTCTTCGCTCATTGGCCATTCGCTCGACGCGTTGCAGCAATCAGCCGCGACTCTGTTTGTCTGTCACGATTACTACCCATTCTGTCCCGCCCTCAATATTACCTTTGGTTCCGTCTGTCTTTCGTGCTCGGAGTCGCGCCTTACCGCCTGCACTCAGGATAATCCTCTAAACCGGTTTTTCACTAATGTGCCTGCAGGGGAGTGGATGGTTATACGGCGGGAATTTGCGGCTGCCGTACGAGATCGCAAAGTCGCTCTTATCGCTCCTTCACCCTCGATCCGCGATGATTACTCGAAGTTACTTCCAGAGTTAGCGGAGTTTTTTCATGTAATCCCGCACGGCATACCTGCTCTTCCGTCTGTTCCGGTGGATCTGACGTTTGAATCTGATCGGCGCCTTCACATCCTGATTCTCGGCAGACTTTCTCAGCCTAAGGGCGGGTTATTGCTCGAGTGCATTTTGCCCGCGCTATTGCCGTTTGCGAATCTCACGCTGGCGGGATGTGGAGACCACGGCGATCCGTACACAGAGAATTCCAGCATTACAGTAATCCCGGAATATGAACGAGATAAACTTCCCGATCTGATTCGTGAGTTGCAGCCCGACGTCGGCCTATTGTTGTCGGTAGTTCCGGAAACATTCAGCTATACGCTCGCGGAGCTACAGAGCTTGGCTGTTCCCACTGTTGCCACGTGCCTTGGCAGCTTCGCTGACCGCATCCAGGATGGTGTAACGGGGTTTCTTTGCCCTCCGGAACCCCAGCCCATCATTGCCCGCTTAAAGAGTTTGGCTGCCGACCGGCGGAGTCTTCTTCAGATTCACGAAACTCTGAAAACCATTGGCGAGCGCAGCGTGAAAGACATGCTGAATGATTATGCTGCTCTAAGCCCGATCCGTTATTCGGACCAGTATTATTTTGATGGCCCACGACCGCCTGAGCCTTTGCGGCAGAAAAACCTGCAGCTCTATTGGAGAACCGCTCAGGGAGAGTTTTGTGAAACACACAGTTCGGCCGTTGCTCCTCTTGGAAACAAACGTCAGCAGATTCGCCTACATTTTCCTCGGCAACAGCCTCCCATTACGGAACTGCGGCTGGATTTGTCGGACCAACCTGGCTTCTTTTTACTTCACCATCTATCACTGCGTGATGAGTGGGATAATTTGATTTCGCAATGGAACGGCGAAAGGTTGTCGCTGAAGAATCTTGTAAGGAACGAGATTCTATTTATCGACTCATGGAAGCAGAATTCCGAATGTCTCTTATATTTCACTGGCAACGATCCCTATCTCCTTCTTCCGCTATCGGATCAGCATCTCGAGAAGGTTTCTAAGGGCGGCTATTTGGAAGTCGAATTTAGTATTGGTGTCGCGAATACGTATATCGACGCTCTTGTCTCCTCGATAGACCTGTCGTCCTCAGTGTCCAATCGGTACTCCGGCAAGGCGCAAGCGGAAGTCGAATTCCAGTCAACGAAAACGGATTCGTTCGTTGGTCGGTTGGAAGGCGAGTTGCAAAAGGACGCGCGGATTCAGCATCTCGAAAACACGCTGACGGGAATTGAAGACTCTCTATCCTGGCGCTTTACGCGACCCGCCCGAGCGCTTGCGGAATTCGCACGCAGAGTCAAACGGAGCGTGGCCGGTGCAGGTTCACGCTAAGGACGCTAGGCTTTCTGCTATATCGAATCAAGATTTAGTTCTGGCGCGAAGCGTCATCAATGGCCGAACAGCGCGCCAAACAAAAGAAGACTCGATTTCACTGAGCCGGTGATTCAGATCCACTAACTCACGTTCCCGTTCGACCAGAGTGGCTCGGACTTGATCGAGTTCGCCTGCCAGGCTGCTCTCCCGAGAGCGCAGCGCGGACACTAGATCTTCAGATTGCTTAAGCTTATCGGCAATAGAATTAAGCTCGAGCTTGAATTCCTCATGCTGAGTTGAGACAATCCGCTGAGCCTCCGTCAAAGCACTATCATATTGCTCGAGTTGTTGCAGTCTTTCAATGGCGAGATTCTCAGCATGGTTAAGGGCCTGGCTCAGGCTTGTGTGTTGCCGAATAAGCTGCCCCTCGGCATGGTTAAAGGCCTGGGTCAGGCTTGTGTGTTGGCGAATAAGCTGTCCCTCTAAAGAACTTGACAATTTCGCGACGAACTCCTGTGGAGTGAGGCCCGTTGTTTCCAGAATGAGTTCACCACCCGCTTGCAGCGACCGAACAATCGACTCTGGCGCAGGGAGTAAAAACGAAGCGCTTGCGGGCGCATCGAGCACGAGCAATCCTGTTCCCTCTCCGGTTGCTACGACTTTTAAACCACAGCTCCTCAGAGCCCTAGCATTTTCATCCGATATCGCCAAACTCCATACCACTTCTTCCGATGCGCCTCGGACCGTAATCGCATTCACTTCGAAGAAAGCTGGGCAATCCGCCAGATCGAGCCGAAGCTCAATCGGAGGAGAACTCGCGGGGGGCACGGCCAAACGAAGTTGCGAACGTTCCGCTGTTATCGTGCGCGATGATCTGACGCTCTTCAACTCGCTAAAGTCTTCTCTTTCGCTCCGCCAGAAAAGCTGAGTTGCAATATCCCAATTCGCCGGTTGGTTTCGCCGCTCCGACCAAAACCGATGCTCTAAGTGGTCGGCACAGATTTCGTAGTACCGCTTCGCTCTGTCAAAGCAATTGCGCTCCTCGGCAAAAAGAGCGCCGAGCAAGCCCTCTACCGGCCTGCCGCCCGGTTTCAGAACTACTCCAAGTCCATTACTATGATCGAACTCCCTAGTAGGAAAATTCTCACTCAACTCGCTTAGAAGTTTCCAAACACCAAAGTCGGTATTTCGCTCAAACGTGTCGTGCAGAAGAACAATGCCGCCCGACCTTACTTTGGGCCACCAAGTGTCAAAATCATGGCGTACTGCTTCATAGGTATGGAGACCATCGATATGAAGCAGGTCAATGCTCTCGGGTTCAAAACGCCCGATCGCCTCATCAAAAAACATCCTGAGAAGCTGCGAGAATGCGCTATAACGATATCGGTTATAGGCGGCCACTTCATCGAAAACTTCACCACCGTACGCGCCCGTGTGAAGGTCTCCCTGCCACATATCTACCGCATACGCCTCACACTGCGTCCGGCCCTCGGCTATGGCCTGGCAGAACGCGAAATACGATTCCCCGAAATGCGTGCCCAATTCGACAAGTACCGAAGGCCGCAGCGATGCGATTAAGTCGCAAGCAAACGGGATGTGACCTGACCAGTTTCCGATGCCATGAGGCCGGTAGCGAAGAGGCGAGAAGTGAAGAGAAGGAAGAGGGAAGGAAGATGAAAGGGCCGACAAGGCTAAAGGATTAAATGTTACCACGCTCGTAAATATTTAAGAAACTTCCGAGAGGACACACGGGAATCCGGCGGCTAGATTGAGAGGCTCACTCATACTGAAAAGAAGGACGCTACCAGACAAGTACAAAATTACCCGTCCCCGGAAACGTCCCTGAATCCCTTGATTCATGTCTTCGCCAGCCAAGCCGGTCCTCGTGATGGCTGGACCCTTGCCGGTGATTTTCTCAGTGCGATTCGTAACGTGGCTGCCGAATCGGTCTGTTAGGATGTCGAACGATCCTGTCGTCCGATGAAGTGTTTTCCTCTCAGACCGCATATTAACTCGCCTATTCTACATTTTATTTGGGCTTGCTCTATTGCCGGGCAGATGCAACTGGTCCGCGCCAAAGCGATCAGGAAGTTGGAGAGGCTTTCTTTGCTCTGCGTTTTTCTTTTGCATTCTAATCCCGCTCATCTCGGAAATATTGGAACGTGCCGAAGCTCCTGCTGTGCTTCGCAACGTGGTGCTGGCGGAGGCAACGCTGCTCTTTGCCTTGCCTTACTACTGACTGGGATTCGATCGGTTTTCCTACCGCCGGAATAGGCCCGTCCCAGACAGCGCAGGGCATTCTCTACCGCATTTCTTTCAACTCCGTTGACAATCGCCTCACGGCTTCGCCGATTCATCAGGACGTTTTTCTCCAGATCAAGGCGAGCCGCTCGCCACTCACCAAATTGAAGATCTTGGAACGGAATATACCGGCAATCGTTTCGTGAATTTACTGGCCAAACGGACTTGAATCAAATGACAGGATTGAACATTTGTTTCGTCAGTTATCTCCCTCGGTTTGCGGCACTGCCTGCTTGCGGTGCGCAAAGCGGCTAAAGACAAGCACTAAATTCGCCAATAACAATGGGTAAATTGGAAATGCGTACCGATCCGCCGGGAGAGCGGTCAGCGAATGAAGAAACAAGAATGACAGCGGAATCGAACTCACGGCCAATATCTTGGGCAACCTGCGAATAACGCCGAGGCAGAGCAAGCCGATCGCCGCGAGCGATCCCAACCGCAGCAGCCATTCATACACCGGGAGGGCCCTGCTTAGCGTTGAGCCAAGCCAGGCGCCCCCGCTATAGATGCCGGGAGTGAGTTTCTTGTTCGTCACGTCCCAGCCTAGAGAGGATGAGAGGCTATCACTCGGCGGCCACAGGCCAAGGGCGGCCCGGGCGAAATTTGCATTTTCATCGTCCACCCGTATCGCGCTCGGCCAACCAAGAAAGAATGCCATTGACCGGATGACTGCTGAAGTGTATCGCAGCGGGTAGCGCCCAATCAATCTGATCACGCCAGCTTTGTTAAAAGCAGATGCGATTCGCATTGATAACTCGTGGCTATCGCCGAGCGCAACTCCGTCCACCGGCAAGGCACCGTTTCTTGAGTTCCGATCGATAACCGCTTGGTACTGTTTTACATAATCGCGCAACACGGGGTCACTTAGTGGAACAACGACCTGCTTATAAAGTCCAAAAGGTAAAATCAAGTCGGACGGCTTGATGTTTTGGTGAGCCATTTCCATCATCCACGGCGCTGCCAATAGCCAAGGAAGTATTCCGATTACCAGGGCCTTGAAAAACGTCACCAATTCTCCGGAGCGAAAAAGATTCAACACGCCCAACTTGCTTCTTGCGGAGTATGCGGCAAGCAACGCGGTAATAGCATAAAGCACGGCCAGGACTGGTGAAAGATAAATGATTGTCGGACGCCAATAGTACCCGATAGCAACGGCCAGGCAAATCCCAACAACATGCGACCAGTTCCTCGGATTCTGGGAAGTAGCAAACCGAGTAAATAAGCAGAGCACCAAGGCCAAGAAGAAAAAGGTTCCAGTCTCACTCAGAAGTAAATGTTCATATCCAATAAGGACTGGATAAACCGCCAAAAGGAGAAGGGCCATGGCGCCACTCGTTCCCGTTGCTATCCGACGAACGGTTGCCCCTACCAGAAGAGTGCCTGCCAAGCCGAATAGAGTGGTCACGAGCAGAACACTTTCGGGCTGCTCCCCACCAAGGAAGAAAGCCGCTCTTAGACTTACTGGAAAGAGCGGTGTCCGGTAAAAATTCCAGTCCGAGGCGAAGTCAGGCGAGAACAGCACATATGCTAGGCGCGTATATTCCATCCCGTCGTAAGAAACAATCAATGGAAAGCATAACGCGTAGGCGAATGTCAGCGACACCACAACCATAATGGCAACGCAATAATGAAATTCGGGATTTCGATACCTGGGATTCTGCCTCATCCCTCGGACCGCTCCGACTCCGAGGGCAACCAAACATAACCCACAAACGAAAACAGAAAAAGCGGAGAGGAGAAACCAACGGCCGCGCCGCGCGGGTGCATCCGGCGGCACAAAACCGGAATTTCTGATAAGGAGGATCGGATCCAAAGTCTTTCCGGAAATTGCAAAGGTTTCAAAAACGATCCCGGATTCACCGCCACCTGCGATACGAACAAAAGCTTGCGGGATGAAGTCCGCAGCGGCAAATGTCCGAAGAACTTCCCCTTGGTTATCAACAATTACGGCAGAGACTATCCTCGCGCGTCCTTCATGACTCAGGACGTCGAAGCGCAAGGAGAGTATCCGTTGGGCCGGAAGACCGAAACGGTACGTCTGCAGACGATCACTTGCACTAAGCGCTGTGACACTCGAATCTTGCTCGTTGTATCCTTTGCCAGTATTAAAAAATAATTGAGCGACATCAGGCTTCGAACTGGCCATCTGGACTTGCAGCCAGAATTTTTGGTGGCGAACCAGAGCGTCGCTTTCGAAATACGCCGTAACGAGAGAACCGATGGCCAAAAACCCGAGAAAATAGAGTCGTGCCGGCGAAAGGCAACTATTATCCCAAGTGCTCAATTCTAACCTTCAGATCTGTGTTCGGTGCTTCGAGTGCCCGCAGCTGCGCCCCGACCAGGAGGCCCTCTTCGATCCGGTCCTCCGAGCCGTCCTATGTTACCAAGATGATCGAGAATTCAGAAGCGCGAATCGTATCGATAGACTGTAGAAGCGAGCTTGCAGTCGCCACGCTTTCAGCGCGCGTAAATGGCCCCGCAATCTTGCTGCCTCTCCGCAGTTCACGATGAGATCCTGGAGACTTCGTGGATACCGACGTCTAGCGCGCGAATGTGGAATATTGATGCGCGCGTGCTCTTTAGCGACAGACGAGCAGGATTGGGAACGGAGGCCCCCTGACCGGGTTCCGCGAGCAGTGTAAGTCAAGTCAAAGTGGTTGGGAACTGCTACACCTACACTCGGTTGAATTTTTATAAATTGGGTGCTTATTTGATGTTGCCCGGTTGATTCCCGTGAAATCGATGGTTGACATCGCGGCAAATCCAGTATCAAATTTCTCAATGACGGCTCAAATTAAGATTATTCCGATTAAGATGAGCCAAGGCTCCTCTCATTGAGCAGGGGGGGGAGTATCTTCGGTGCGCAAAAGAGAATTTGTCCAATAATGGAGAAATTTCTTCCTGCCGACGAACTGACTACGGGGATGCCCGAACTGGGAATCACCGGAAGAGATACATATGCGTTCCGCCTACGCGTTAATTATCAGCGTTTTTGTCCTCCCACTTGGGCAGTTTCCGGGTAAAGGATCAACATCGCATTCCACGATCGTGCCGCCGCCTCAAGCTGCTGCCTATAAATTAGCTTTTGCCGATGACTTTAACTCGCTCGACCTGAGTCCAAATGGTTCGGGCATCCACACGTGGTACCAGTCGGTCTGGTGGGACAGACATATACCCAGCCGCTCGTTGATCTCGATTTCGGACTCTGTTCTTTCCTTAAAATGGCAGAGAAACCAGGGCTCGTCAGATACCAGCATCACAACCTTCGCACACGACAGAACTCAAGGAAAAACCTGGAGATATGGCTATTTTGAGGCCAGCATGAAGTGGGACGTAGTCACCGGGGCATGGCCGGCATTCTGGCTCATTCCCGCACAGGACGCCCGGGGCGAGAACATCAAGAACGGCGTCAAGGAGACCGGTGAGATTGATATTTTCGAAGGCCAAGGTGATCATCCGAACACCTTTTACGGAACGGTACACGATTGGATCGACAAGCAACACAAGACTAATACGCCAAATTGGTGTAATCTCCCCGGAAACGTTGATTTCTCAGCATTCCATACCTATGGTTTACGGTGGATTCCTGGAAAAGTAACATGGTACTTCGATAATCGCGAATTATATTCAGCTCCTACTCCGGCAATTGTCGACAAACAAGATTTTTTCATGGTGCTCGGGAGTCAAGTGGGTGCGAACTGGGACTCTGGTTCTCTGATCGGAGTAGATGCGCGAGCCATCAATCTAAGTGTCGATTGGGTTCGAGTTTGGCAACGTTAGACCGATCAGTGTCTAAGTCAAATATGGTCATCGCGAGAATCGTGCCGATTGTGCCGGCTAAACGCGCGGGTTGGAGTTTCCTTTATAAAATTTAACGCCAGCGCAACCTCGATCTGCGTATTGATCCTAGTATTTGCAGAAGTTATAGAGTAGGATGTCATGTTATGCGACTATTCCCTCTATTGCTATTACCTACTATTCCTTATTTGAGCTTCGCTCAGTCACATCATCATCGTCATCATCAGCAGCCTCCTTCTGTCACTACGCCAGCCCCCACGCCGACACCAACGCCCGCACCAGACCCTACGCCGGCGCCAGGTACTACCCCTATTCCGGTTTCCGGCTACCATCTGGCCTTCGGGGATGAGTTTGACGCGCTGAACTTAAGTCCGACCGGCCTCGGCGCATACACCTGGTACCCGGGCATTTGGTGGGATTCTCACCTTCCCCTGCCGTCTCTCCTATCGGTGAACAATTCAGTTCTCGACTTGGCGTGGAGTCGTAACGGCGGTGGCCTTTCGAACACGAGTATGTCGACTATTGCACGAGATGGCTCCCAGGGGCGCACATTCCGTTACGGTTATTTCGAAGCTCGTATGAAGTGGGATGTCGTGAATGGCTCCTGGCCGGCATTCTGGCTGATTCCGAAGCAGGCGATCAACGGAGAACAGCATACGGGCGAAATCGATATCTTCGAAGGTCAAGGTTCCGATCCACGAAGTTTCAATGGCACTCTTCACGAGTGGCAGGGGGGCAACGATATCTGGTCCAACAATCCGAATTGGTACATACTGCCGCAAAGCAACGATTTCTCGCAGTGGCACACGTACGGCATGCTTTGGGAGCCGGGGACGGTCACTTGGTACTACGATAATCAGAAGCTCTTTTCTTCCCCCACGCGGCCAATTTTCGACCAGCAGGATTTCTTCATCGTGATTGGAAGTGGGGTAGGGTCGAACTGGAGTGAGGGTAACCTACAGGGAGTGACCGCGAGCACCATCAATCTGGACGTGGATTGGGTGCACGTGTGGCAAAAGTAGCTGGAAGGGGCAGAACGACTTTCCCTTCCGAGCCGGGCACAATGGCTGGACGGGTCAGGTTGGGAACTTGCGTCAGGCGACGGCGCTCGGACTTGCGGTTGAGTTTCGACGACGCGCTATGCCGGGAGCACCAAAGACCACGCTGTCATCCGGCACGTCCTTGATCACGAGGGCATTCGCACCGATTGTCACGTTGTTGCCAATCCGGATGGGGCCCAGGACCTTCGCGCCCACGTGGATAAATACGTTGTCCCCGATAACAGGGCCTCCATCCCGATTGGTATGGCCGATCACGACTTGCTGGTTAATCCAGCAGTTCCGTCCAATCCTCTCCGCTCCGACCGCCGTACACCACGCATGCTGAAGAAAAAGCCCTGGCCCGATGTCGACACAGTTCAAGAATAAGGCCGTCTGACCGCGGTACACCATACGCAGACAGATGGATAAAAGCGATGCAGGCTGATTGCCGCATTTCAATCGGTGGCAGAACAGAGAACGAAATTCTGGGTAACTGACCAGTAGTCGCAGCATGCCGAAGAACGAGGCGCATTCCGGTCGCCGCAATTCCTGTGCCCAGCGCCGGACATCTTCCCGAATCACCCTCCGTTGATTAGTAAAGGCGTAAGGGATCAGCAGCGGAACCATGACCAGCGTCCCTAAAGATTCAGCGCATTGTTTTGCGCGAGATGGTGTATCCATAGCCTTAATCCTCATCGAATGAGGTACGCGGTTTTTTCAATAGGAACAGTTGCCTCCGCCTGCTGAAAGTCTCAAACTTTCGTTTGCCTGAAACCGGTCAAACAAAATCGCAGAAAGGCATTCTGAGTTGGGCACTAGCACTAAAGGATAAGGTGGGGTTGCCGATATTTCTAGTAAAACGCAACGCCACACTGCTGCGTTGAATTTGGAGAACTGGCACGGAAACGATGGAAATCATCAAAGAACAAATTCGGAATTTTATTGTGACGACATACATGTCCAACGACGGACGGGCGCTCGGCGACGATGACTCTTTGCTGGAAGCCGGAATCATAGACTCGACCGGGGTTCTCGAATTGGTGTCGTTTCTTCAGGAGACGTTTTCGATCGAAATCGATGACGAACTATGTCCAGAAAATCTGGATTCGATCTCAAACCTGACGCATTTCGTGTCAGCCAAGCTTGCCGGCACGGAAAAGAAGATCGCGTAGCGCTGTCCCTAAATTCATGTCTGTTGTCTCTCAAACTGAAGGTGCAGCCGAATATTTACTGCAAAGCAAGAACTTAAGCGACGTAGCCCTGCTCACCCTTGCTGGTCAACATACGTACGGCGAACTGCAGAACGCGGTCGTGCGGTTGACCAACTATTTTCACCTAGCTGGCGCCAGGAAGGGTGAGCGGGTGCTTCTCTTAGCCGACAATTCTTTTTTCTGGGTTTCCGCTTACCTTGGCATACTCCGTTCTGGATTGGTCTGCGTTCCTCTGCCTGTTACGACCTCTGACCTGGAACTTGGTTACGCCCTCCAGATAACGGAGGCTCGGTTTGCATTCCTTCAGGAATCTGTTGGCCAACGACACGCTGGGCTACTATCCGGGCTTTCGGTGGTAGTCGAAAAGCAAGCGGCGGGACTGCGTTGCGGTAGAACTATGACGGATTTGCCCGCACTTCTGTCCATTCCAATAGACCATGAGTTCGAGCCTGCTTTGATCGAGGGTTCAGACCTCGCGGCCTTGATGTTTACCTCCGGGTCAACCGGCGTGCCCCGAGCGGTTATGGTTAGCCACGACAACATCATGGCCAATACCGAATCCATTGTCCAATGCCTGGGTCTTTCCAAAAGCGATCGGATTATGGACGTTTTACCGTTTCATTATTGCTTTGGTACTTCCCTGCTCCACACTCACCTGAAAGTCGGTGGAACAGTGGTGATCGATGGGCGGTTCATGTATCCAGAAAAGATTCTGGATCGGATGATCGAAACCGAATGCACGGGTTTTGCGGGTGTTCCCAGTCATTACCAGATCCTGCTAAACTCGACCAGCATTCGACGCCGAAAGTTTCCCCGTCTTCGTTATTTTCAACAGGCGGGCGGTCATCTGCCTTCCCATTTCATTCAGGAACTGCGAGCCGCCGTACCGGACGTTACGGTCTTCATCATGTATGGTCAAACGGAAGCGACCGCGCGATTGTCGTGTGTTCCCCCCGAGCGCCTCGATGAGAAAGTGGGCTCGATCGGCAAAGGAATTCCCGGCGTAAAGCTGCGGGTTCTCAGTGAATCCGGCCAGGAAGTGGCACTGGGGGAAATAGGCGAAGTGGTTGCCGAAGGGGGCAACGTAACGCTCGGATACTGGCGCGACCAGGAAGAAACGGACAAGTGCTTTCGGGACGGCCGACTGCACACCGGAGATCTAGCCAAAGTCGACGCCGAGGGTTTTATCTATCTCGTCGACCGCATCAAAGATTTCCTGAAGTGCGGCGGCAAGCGCGTCAGTTGCCGTCAGCTCGAACAGCAGATCCTGCAGTTTGAGGGATTGGTTGAGGCGGCCGTTATCGGAATCCCGGATGATGTGCTGGGCGAGGCAGTCAAAGCGTTTGTGGTTTCGCAATCTCCTGTTCCCGGCCTGGAAAAACATCTGCAGGTCTTCTGCAAGGAACACATGGTGCCGCAGTTCGTGCCGCGAGAGATTGTAGTACTCGAAAGCCTGCCTAAGAACAGCGCCGGGAAAGTGTCCAAGCAAGCACTCAGAGCCTTACCGTCGTAGCTGAAACCTATTCTTGACCCCATTTTTGCGCCGGATTTCCTCCACATGCCGCTCATAAGCTCGAATTCTCTAGAACTTTACGCAAGACAGATTCTGATTGCTGCGGGCACACCGGAACTCGCCGCGGGTTTAGTCAGCCACTCGTTGGTGAGTGCCAACCTGCGTGGCGTTGATTCGCACGGCGTTCAGCTTCTTCCCTTCTATGTTCAGCAGATTGAGAAGGGTAACCTCAATCCTCTGGCGAGCGGACGTGTTGTGACCTCTGAAGGAGCTTGCCTTCTATTCGACGCCGAATGCGCCTTTGGGCAAGTCGCGGCGGCGCAAGCCTGCGATCATGCGGTACGACTGGCGGACGAATTCGCGATCGGTTTCGTCACCGTCCGAGATTCCAACCATTTCGGCGCGGCCGCTTACTGGGGCAGCCGCATAGAATCTTCCGGCAAGATCGGAGTTGTGTTCTGCAACGCGTCTCCGCTGGTGGCGCCCTGGCAAGGGAAACAACCCGTCATGGGTACAAATCCGATCTGCGTGGCAGTTCCTGGTCCTTGGCTTTTGGACATGGCCACAAGTGCGGTTGCTTATAACAAGATCTACGATGCCGCGATGAGAAATGTCCCGAGCATTCCTGAAGGTTGGGCCCTCAATGCTGCGGGCGCCTCGGCCTCGAAACCATCGGAAGCACTCAAAGGATCGGTAATGCCGCTTGGTGGTCTGGTCGCCGGCTTTAAAGGATCGGGACTAGCAGCGGCAGTTGAAATTTTGTGTAGCGTCCTGAGCGGTGGTCCCATAGGTCGCGAAGTGGGGTCGATGCGCGACGGCGGACGCATGAATGTGAGTCAGACCTTCCTTGCCATCGATATCAAGCGATTTCTCCCGGTGGAGGATTTCAGGCAGAGAGTGCAGCACTTCGTCACCATGATGAAGTCGGCCCCCGTTGCGGAAGGCTTCGACGAAGTATTGGTCGCAGGTGATCCTCAATGGCGCACCGAACGGCAGCGTTCGGCAGAGGGCATCCCGATTCCTGCTGCTACCTGGAGGCTCATTGCTCGGACAGCCGATAAACTGGGCATCTTCATGGCTGCGTAGACAGGCTGCGCCACAGAGCGGCGCGGGAAGGTCCCGGGCAACCTGAATACCTTTTTATCTTTCCTTTCCGGGTCCATTTTTGTTTCTGTTTCGGAAGAAAGCGAGCCCCCGGCGGCGCTGCTGCTATAAAGCAGCCATCACGGGTTCTTCTTTGTTGATTGCGGCGGTCCTTTGTTTCGTTGAAAGTCCGGGCCGCTCGTACTCGAAAAAGCGTTTGAGGGCGAGGACGCGCTTCTCAAAAAGATGCCAGCTTAGATACGCGATTCCACTACTGACTAGCGTCACAAAGGCAAAACAACCAAGAGCGGAAAGATATGGCGACTCGATCGGTATCCGTTTTGCCACGATGGCTGTGTAAGCCTGAGTGATCGGCCAATGGAATATATAGATGGCGTAACTATATTTCCCAAACCAGCGAAACAGATTCCCTGACAAGAAGGCCGAGACCGATCCAGGGGTGGTAACGCTGCGATAAATCAGTGCCGAGAACAATACGCCGAAAGCAGAGTAACCGACCACCAGGGTTTCACTCCCCTCGTACGGAATGAATCCGTCACGTAGCAGAATTGCTCCAAGCGCAAGGGTCGCAAGTCCGACCAGCACTTTGGCCCAGCGCTGGCAACTTGCGGCGAGGTGAAGGTCTCTGATAAGCAGCGCCGCTATCGCGCCCCAGATCAGGCTGTCTACTCGAGTGAAGGTATATTGCCGGATCGCCCAATTCCGTTCTCCGGCCAGGATCATGATCAGGCGCAACACCGGCAAGAACGCACAGAGCGTAATGCAGAGGCGAAACAGGTGACGCCTTGGCAATAGGAAGACCGCCAGTGGCCAGACCCAATAGAACTGTTCTTCCACAGCAAGCGACCAAAAATGTCCAAACCCGGGGAGCGCATGAGGACCGCTGGCTTGCGCGAAGTTCTGTAAGTACGTCCAGAGCCAAAGCTGGTTAGCAACCAGGCGAGAGTACAATTCGGGCAGTTTGGAAAATCCCATCACCGCCGGGACAATGAGTATGGCAATGACCAGCACCGCGTAGTAGAGGGGGAAAATACGCAGCGTTCGCCGCGCATAAAAGTTCACGAAGTACCGCTTGTCATGCCGGGAGTCCAAGAGAATTCCTGTGATCAGGAAGCCGGATAGGACAAAGAAAAGGTCTACGCCTGCCCAGCTAGACTCTTGAAACGCAGCCCAGAGTCTACTGAGTACCGAGGTCGGGTGGAACAGCCGAAGAGTATGCTCTACAATTACCGCCAGAATAGCGATTCCCCTTAAGCCATCCAGGCTCGTCAGTCTTTTTCCGAAAGGGATTGCATTAGCTGAATCACCCTCTATGCGTTTTGAATCGGCAGCTTGATGTTTCATTCCTTGTCTTCTCGGTAGCGACTCTTTTCACGGCTAGCGCGAGGAAGGGCGACGCCGCATAGCCTTCCGCTCCAGGCATTGCTCGTACAGGTCAAACCATTTCTGTGCAACGACTTTGAATTCGTAATTCGTCACAGCGAAACGTCGGGCGGATTCACCAAACTGCTCGCGGCTCGCAAACGGGGCAGTCATGAGACGTTCCATCGCTTCTCCCAGACTGTTGGAATCGGCGGGGGGGACAACATAGCCGGTCACCCGATCACAGACCAGATCGCGATTTGCGCCCACATCTGTCACTACGCAAGGCAGAGCCATGGCGATTGCCTCCTGCAAAGCCGCAGACATGCCTTCGAATTCAGAGGACATGACAAAACCGTCAGCGGCAGCATACATACCTAGCACGTCTTCGCTGGGAGGAATAAACTGCACCTTATCCTGTAGCCCCAGTTCCCGCGAAAGCTTTTTGAGCGAATCGCCGAGAGGGCCATCGCCAACGATCAGAAGCCGCCAATTTGGCACCGACAGAGTACGAACTGCTCTGCAGCAGGTTGGGATAATTCTTCTGCTCGACCAGACGGCCGATCGCAACCCAAACGAAATTTGATCCGACGCTCAATTTCGCCCGGCTCTCCGATCGCAGCTGCGAAGACGGTCGGAAGCGGATCGTGTCCACGCCGTTCGGAATCATCTCGAGTTTGGAGCGAGGCACGGCGCCGACCCGCACATATCGCTCAAAAGCACTCTGAGCAATGATGGTGGTTCGATCCGCCAAAAAGTCGGTGATTCTGTAGAGGATCTCTTTGTACCATGTGGGACCGCCTTTCTCGGAAGTTTCCCGAAGATTGTGAACCGTTGAAATCATCACAGGCACGCGGGCGATCAACCTGGTGACGCGGCCGAGCAGATTCGCATGCACCATATGCGCGTGCAGGACATCGGGCCTCAGGCGGCGAATCAGCCGAGCAAGTCGTAACACCCCACGAGGATCAGGCACGCCGCGCGGCATATCGAGTGAGAACACGGGTATGTGCGCCTGTTCGAGAATACTCGTATACGCGGTGGGTGCCAACATGCAAGCAACCGCGACATCCCAACCCGCCGACTTTAACTCGGTGGCAAGGCGGACCATCTGAGTTTCCGCCCCTCCAAAGGTCAGCGTAGTGATCAATAGCAGGATTGACCGGCGGGGCCGCGGGCATTCGGACGAATAAAAATCGATATCTTCGGTAGCAACTGATTCGGTAATGGACATCATGAATTCCTATCGTGTGAAAAAGGATGAAGGCGATGACAAATTCTGTAAAGGCCTTAAGCCGAAAGAGCCATCCGGGGTACGGGCGCCTCGCCGCAATCGGCTCCGATCGTCGCATCGAGTGCTCCGGTCATCGACAGGGAACGCATTCCGTACCGTTCGCGGAGTTTCGTGTAGTGTTGTATGACTTGACCGAAAAGTGCGAGATTTTCGTCCGGATACTGGCCGAAGTCTTCCGGATGAAACCAGATATGGTAGACGCGGCCGGAGCGAGCGGCCAGATCCATGCCTTGTTTGATTCTGTGTAGCGCGCTTCCGGCTAGGGCCCCTAGACTTGGGGTGTACGGGCGGAAGTACCGACTCGCATACAGTTCATAGAGATGGTCGGCGGCTTCGACGGGCCAGTCCACCACATCCTTAGCGCCAACTGGTAAGTAGGCTTCCGCCAGACGCAGCGCGCGTTTGTGAAGAAGGCGCTGGCGCGTGAAGGAGGATGCGTCATGCAACCAGGACCGGGCGGTTCCTCGGAAGCTTCGAATGCCGTGCTTCGTAAGAACAGGAAGGACCTCCCGATTCACTTGATTGCGAGGAAAAACAATCGACGTGACCTGAATGCCGCGCGCTCGGGCAATGCGGCAGGCACTGTCAAGATCGGCATCGAACTGAGCGACTGTCTGCCCAGGCTCGCAGCAATAGTAGTGGGAGAAGGTATGCGTCCCGATCTCCTGCAACGGACACGCCTGGATCCTCCGGATTAAAGAAGGCGCGAAGTGCAGCGGATCGTCTTGCTCATCGGAACCAACCGTCTCTGCGTACGGGTTGAGCCTGGCTTGCTCGTAAGCGGGAAGGAGATCGGGAAGGAATTGGCTGATTTCTTCTCTGCTCTCTGCAAACAACAAGCCGACGGTGGCCCAAGTCGCGGAGATCTTCGACGCTTCGAATAAGTCTAGCAATCGGCACACCACATCGCGCGAGTTCAACAGGCGCGGGGCACCGGCAGGCTTGTCCTGGTCGCGTGTACCCCAGCGCAGCTCAAAATCGAGTGAGATGATTAGACTCCCGGGCAGTGACCTGCTTGGGTTCAGGCGCTTTTCCTGTCGCGAAACGACAATTTTGGATGGCATAATAGAAGACGATTCTTTTATGAGAGTGAACACCGGCATCCGGCCGAACTTTGACGACCAGGAAGGCGAGGAATCTCGCTTTAGAGCGTTCCGCTCCGAACTGGAGAGCGGCGCCCGCCGTGTTCGATTTCTGATTACGGTAATTGCATCGGTGATGTTACTGGCGTTGGCGCTGTTCTGGCTGAAGCCGTGGATGCATCTTGGCTGACGGTTTGGAAGCGGCGGGTCCGGGAAGTGCCTGCCCTTAGCAGGCGCCCTCCCGCAACAGCACAGTCTTTACAGTTCGGAACAAAATATACAAGTCGAGCCAAACGGACCAATTTCTCACGAAATACTCGTCGTAACGGACACGTTCGGCATACGAAGTGTTACTTCGGCCGGAGATCTGCCACATGCCTGTCACCCCGGGCCGAACCATTTTGTAATACGCAAAGGTGTCGCCATAGCGAGGTACCTCGGCGTCCACAATGGGGCGTGGTCCAACCAAGCTCATTTCGCCCCGAATGACATTCCAGAGTTGCGGCAGCTCATCGAGGCTGCTCTTCCTGAGAAGTTTGCCAACCGGCAGCACGCGGGGATCATTGGCCAGTTTGTGGGTTAGTTCCCACTCCCGACGCAGTTCCGGATCTCGTGAAAGATGTTGTTCTAGAACAGCTTCTGCATCGGTTACCATCGAACGGAATTTCCAGGCGGTAAAGTAGCGACCATTCTGACCAATGCGGCGCTGCCCGTAAAATACCGGACCAGGAGAGCCGAGCCGGATCGCAACATATAGCAACGCAAATATCGGCAGCGCAAAAATGGCAGCCAGCGAGGCTACGGATAAGTCGAGCGAACGTTTTACAATCTTTCCCGCCCAGTTCAGATTTGTGCTTGGCACCTCGAGACCGAGGAATCCGCCGACATCGACTGCGGTTACAGAAAGACTACCGATCGTGGGGCCACTCGCCATGAGAATGACCTGATCAAACAACTGCGCATAATGTTCGGTCATGATCTCGAGATTGCCAGCCGTCAGATCCTCCTCAGCGATGATGGCGTGTGAGATTCCGCACTCGTCCCGCAAACGCCCCGCATTAGCCGGATGTTCGATCAGGAGCCGACCACTTAATGATCCGCTCTGTGGATTTTCCGTCGTAACCATGGCCACCGGCTTCAATCCGATGTGTTTGTGTTTCTCGAGAATTTGAATCAGACTCTGGGCGAGCGGTCCGGATCCGATTATGACGGCCGGTGTGAGCCACAGTCCCAGCCGGATCAGGGTTGCGCGCAGCAGGGTCCGAAAGCCGATAACACAGGCGGTCTGAGATAAGAAGCCGATGATCATGGCCGCTTGCGTATCGGAGGCGCTCGAGTATCGATGCACTGACGCCAACACGATACTCGCGAGCGCGACGGCGCAAACCACCTTGCGTAGCTCAACCGCCGGGTGCACCGCCTTTTTCGAGTACAATCCGATCGCGCAGAACAGGGCGACTGGAATAGTCAGACCGGCCATCTCGGATAGTGACAGAAAAGGCGCAGCTGAAGCAGGGAGCACTGCCGCCATGAGGAAGGCCGCGGCGAGCAACGCGCCAAGATCGGCCAGCAGCAAAGAAACGCCGCGCAGCGACGGACGGGTGTTTAGAATCTCGACCTTTGTCGAGGCCCGTGTCGCGGATTGGCCGGCAAGAACGGTGGTGGTACTCATAGGGCAGCTCCTGTTGGTTTAAGAATCATCAGAGATTGGTCGCTGGGAGCATGACGGTGATCCCGATAAAGCGAGAGGACAGCGCCGGCCATTGTCTCGGCAGTGAAATGGCGCTCGTAATGAAGACGGCCCATCTGTCCCATCCGCCTGCGTGTCCCAGCGGAGGTGATGAGTTCGCGCAGGCGTTCCTTCAGAATTTCCGAGTTGGAATGCGGAACCACGTATCCCGTAATTCCATTTGCCACGAGTTCGCGGACACCCCCCACATCGGATGCGACGACTGGAAGACCTGCGCGCATAGCCTCGATAATGCTCAGCGGTAGACTTTCGTAACGGCTCGACAAAACAAAGATGTCGGTATCTGCCAGCAACGATGAAACCTGATCCGTGTCACCCGTGAAGGTGATTCGATCCTGAAGGCCAAGACGAATGCTGAGCTGTTCCATTTCAGCTTTTAAAGGTCCGTCGCCGGCGAGCGTCAGGCGCCAGGATGGCTGATGGATACCAGCAAGCGCATGCAGCAGAAATGCATGCTGCTTGTGGACAACAAATCGAGCCGCCATCAAGATTCGAGTGGGTCGCCCCACCACCGGACGTGCCCGCACTTGGGTATCGGGTACGCCGTTCCAAATCATGAGGTGTTTATCGGTATTGACGACGCTGCGTCTGCGCGCCATGGCGAAATTAGAATGGCAGACTTCAATGATCGTGCCACCCGCAAAGCGCACGGCGCGTTCGAGCCAGATCGCAATGGAGGCGGTCAGTCGGCTGGTGCCGACAAAGCTCCACGAATGTACGGTATAAAGAGCGGGGGTTTGGGTGATCCAGCCCGCAAGGCGCGCGATCAGGCCCGCCTTGCCCGTATGTCCATGGATGATATCGGGGCGGCAACGACGGAGCAGCGCCGCCACCGCGAGAATGCCGCGGGCATCTTGCACCGGGCGAATCGGATGCACAAGGTCCGGAACCACATGGGTCTCTACTCCCAACCTGCGGCACTCCTCGATCAGAAATCCATCATCACCACAGGCTACGATCGGCTCGATGCGGTCGCGCAACGTGCGAATCAAGTCGAGAACATGAACTTGCGCGCCACCCCGCTCACTCTTCGTTACAAGATACAGAACTTTCATAAGTCTTCTCCCCCTTTATGCAGCGCGATTCTCTCCCACGGAAAGCTCCTGATAGACGGCGCCCGTCTTCTGCGCCACCACGCGCCAGGAGCAATTCTCGAGAAGGTGATCCGCGCCATTACGCCCCAACCGTTCGAGTTCGTCTGGACCCGCCAGCCACGCGGCGCGAAGCGCCTCCTCGATACCTGCGACCGTCGGTTCGCCGATTTTGATTCCCAATTGTGCCGCGCCGAGCAACTCACCTAATCCTCCGCTCGAGGTCGCAACGATTGGTTTTGCATTCGACAATGCCAGGGCGGCGATTCCGCTATCGGACGAAAACGCCGTATAGGGCAGCAAGACACAGTGGGCTTGCGCCAACAGCCCAGGCACTTCGTCCTCCTGTATGTAGCGTTTCTTCAGCTCGATTTCGGCGGGCGATGCCGCGAGGAGCTCTTCGCAGACGGACCAGTACGCTTCCTCTTTTCCGTTAGGCGTCTCCCCGGCAATGGTCAGCCGGATCGGAATGCCTTGCCGCACCAAGTTCCCGACTGCTTCAATAGCAAGGTGAATACCCTTGTTTTCCCGCAATGCTCCGAACAGCAGCACGTTTAGCCGGTCGGATGGCAGCGATTCCTCCGCCTGAAGCGGCAAGGAAAACGGCCCGTGTGGTATCACGGCTAGCTTACTCGGCGGAATCGCGAACTCTTTCGTGACGGTTTTGAAGCCGGCTGCGCTGTGAACGATTACACGGTCACTTAAGCTATAAGCACAAGCCAGGCTCCAACGCTCTATGCGGTTCCATGGCGCTCGAAAAAGCCATTTATGCGGAACCGGATCGTGAGCTGTAAAGACGATCTTCAAACCGCCTAGCTTCGCCAGAAGAAAGGGCACTAACCCGAATGGCAAATGCAGCGGAAATTGAAAGTGAATTACCTGCCTCTTACGTGTGCTGCGCAATTGGGTCCAGCAGGCATTCAACGCGAATCGAAGATTATCGATAGTACGGCTTACAAGTCCGCGTCCGCTTCCATTCGCTCGCAGGCCGAGACCGGAAAACTCGACGCCCGCTTCGCTCGCCAGGCTGTTCCGATACTCAAAGTTATCGGGCGCCAGCAGCGTCGCTCCCCAGCCGTTCGAGGCGAGGGCGCGCGTGAGTTCATAAACATAGCGGCCGGCTCCAGATCCTGGTTCCGGAGTGTGTAAAACGACATTCAAGGATGTCTTCATTGGGCTAACCATGCCTGGGAGAGTCTCTGCGGCCGTGTGGTGGAAAGCACAATGGCGGATTTGCCGGCCGCTCGAGCTTCGCAGCCGACGCTAATAATAAGCGCCAGCAACGCGTAGCAGGAAAATTCAGCCGGATCTTCTCCATATCCAAACCATCCGGGAACTTCAATAAAACCGCGCAACACCAGGAAGATCAATGCGAACAGAAGCATAGCCCGATGTTGTCGATCCTGGCGCGTGTTACCACTTACATGATTTAAGGTGCGGAAAGCCGAGACCATTACGAAGACTGCGAAAGCGAAGATGAGAATGCCCTCTTCTGCCAGGAGCGTGAAATACGCATTGTGATACCCGCCCGCGTGGTTCGTCACGACCACGGCAGTTACTTGGTACAAGCCGGGTAGCCGGGAGATTAGATCGTCTCCCCAGGAATCGGCGCCATACCCGGTGAGCGGTTTTTCGGTGAATTTTGCCCAGGCGACTTTCCAGAGATCCGTCCGGTTTTCAGTGATGACGGACAACTGTTCCATGTCGACACCGTTTCTGAGTTCAAACCCGCCGACCAGCACAAGCGCGGGCAAGAGTACACCCAGGCAAACAAAACGGAACTTGGAATAGCTACGACACAGCTCGATCGCCAAAACCACGAACAAACTCACAATCATGAGCGCCAATGGCGTACGCGAGCCCGTAAAGATGCTGCAGATGCAAATTACAACGCCCAAGGTGGCGTTCAGCATCCACGACGAACGGAGTGTACAGGCTGCCAGCATGCAAAAGAAGGCGGTCGAAAATCCGAGCGGATTGAGGCCCACGCCGAGAACACGTCCGATGGTGGCTTTGAAGATGCGCGTACTCACATAGGTCGGCATGGCGGTTCCGAGAAAAGTCAGGTAGCACCCGAGGATATAAGCGCTAAGAAGCAAGGCCGCCACCAGCGCTCCAATTCCGAATGCCCGGCGCGTCGGAGCGTGGCGAAGAGCGCGCGCCAGAACCAGGCAAAATACCAGCAGAAAGAGAATTCGAAGGGCGTTTTGTAGCGAGCGTCCCATCTGCTCTGCCGGCAGTACGTTGAGCAGCAACAAAGTGAAGTATGCGATCAGCAGACCGCCCCATTTCCGCTCTGTCTTCGTGACCGGCGCCTTCCACCACAGCATTGCGAACAGGCCCGTGATCGCGAACAGTTCTCCCCGGACAGCGCTCGCAACCCATGTAAAGTGGAGCCCGATCAACGGCCAATACAGAGCTAATAAGATCGGCAATGCGAACGACAGCATGCAGGAAAGCATGGCGGCCGAGTTTTTGGTATACCTTCCCTGCATGTGATTAGGCCGAGACCGGAGTGGCTGTCACGTTCAGCACCGCCGGTTGCGCGCGCTCCTCGGACACCAGACAATGCCGTAAGTTCCACAAGAACGCCGCGCTCTCAGCAATTACCGATGACCAGATAATGGCCGATGGAGCGGCGTGCCCCACAGCCAGAAAGCGCAGCAAATTAGCGACAGCATAGGCGCATAGCATGGTCCGGGTGTAACGCATGCCCTCGTGCCGGATGAACAACATGCGCGAGACCACGGCGTTCAGCGAAATCACCACGAAATAACTCAGCCAGGCGGGAAGCAAGCTCACCACGAACTGCAGTTCCGCCACAGGAAATTGCCCGCGCAGGTAGATCAGGCGGCCGACATCTTCCCGGAACAGAAACAAGATGCCGGCCGCGCTCCCTATGACCAGAGCCATAGTTGTTAGCTGTCGGATAAACAGCCGCCGCCGTGCTTCAACCGAGGTTACGATGCAAAGACGGGATTGTGTCAGTTGAGATATCGGAATGGTCAGGATTCCAAAGCCAAGCATTCCGATCCGCATGGCATAGTTATTGGCGGTGATCGCTCCCGAGCCCGCCATTCCGAAGAAGTAGACCATCAGCAGCTGATTCGATATAAAGCCTGCGTTCTCGAGCACCGACGATCCGAGCTGGCGGAGGAAACACCGGAACGACTTCAATCTAACCAGAACGAACATGCTCGAGAGAGCAGCGGGAAAGGTTTCGGTCTTTGCCACGAAGCAGATACCGGCAAGAGCGGTAATCAGGAAACCGGCTAACCAGGAAGCCGGCAGGCTCCAGGACTGCGTCCCCGACTTCAGGCAAAGCACGACCAGGCTAAGTGTCATCAGCAGGTACGGCAATCCCGTTATCGTCAGAGACCGGAACGATCGGCCGGCCGCATTACTCATGCATACCCACAAACCACTGACGAGTATGGGTGCGAACGAAAGGCTGAGCAGTAGTAGCGTCAAATGAGCCGTCGGCGAATCTTGCGCATGGATCGTCTGCAGGAGAAAAGGTTCGGCGAGCATCGTGATGGCAGAACCAGCCAGGCCCAATAACAACGCGAGAGCCAGAATCCCGCCCGTCCAGCTGGATCTTTCCTCGGTTTGCCGGGCTCGTGAGTAGGCAGGCGTAAACGCCAGCCCGAAAGCGCCCAATGTGAAGGTCAGGATCGCCATGGGAATTTGCTGCAGTCCGAAGTAGATGTCGGTGTCAGCGGAAACTCCGTAGTGTGCAGCGATGTAGGTTTCACGCCAGAATGCGGCGGCTTTGAAAATCCCGCCAATGCCAAGCGTGAAAAGAAGCACGTACAGAGAACGGCTGCGATTACTGTTGCCGCCCAGAGATCTTAGTGATGAAGGCATTCTCATGTTTGTGTTATGACCTTAGTCGAGGACGGTCGAGGTGCCTCAATCTGTTTCTGCGCTGGGCGCGGGCCCTGTCCATATCCGTAGCCATACGCGTCTCGCTGGTTGCGTCCGTCGACGCGATTCAGGATGACGCCGAGCAGGTTTCCACGGAAACGCTGCAGGTTCGCAATGGCGCTCATAACGAGTTTTCCCGAGGTATGTCCGGCGCGCGTCACCAGGACCACGGAATCCACTGCCACGCTCATTTGCAGAGTTTCTGCGCAGCCAAAGAGTGGAGGTGCGTCCACCAGAACCAAGTCGTACTCCCGAGACGCCTGGCGGATAAGCTTTGCTATGCCGCCCGTCACTAGATCAGCCGGGTTCCGGGTAGGCGTTTCGCCGGCTGGCAGCAAGCTCAGGTTCGGGGCCGAAGGCACCGGAATGACAGCGTCCTTCCATGAGTACGAACCTTCGAGTACTCCCCCCAGCCCAAGCGTTGGTTCGTAACCAACGTTCAGGCGTTTGTGCATGGTCGGGCGGCGCAGATCTCCGTCGATCACGAGAATACGCTGGCTTTGTGCCCCGTAAGCTCTTGCCAACTGAGCCAGCGTGGTGGATTTGCCTTCGCTTTCGAGTGCGCTTGTGAATAAAATGGACCTCTTGTCCGGGTCGAAATCGATCAGCGAAATCATGTTCCTCACTGTCCGGATGGCCCCCTCATATTGCGAAAAGGCGCGCATCGCAGAAGCCTGTGTTAGAAGCAGGCCCGGAGTAGCAAGGGCCTCGGCGGCCTGCCGCTTCACTTCCGGCAAAGCGCCGAGCACTTCGATCTTCAGGTCCCGCATGACCTGCTCCGGTGCGACCAACGTCTGGTCAAACGAGTCGAAGATCAGGGCGCCGACAATTCCGAGCGTGAGCGAGACCAGTAAAGCACCGCCCAGAAACATAGGCACTTTGGGAAAGACCGCGACCGTGGATGGCAGCGCCGGGTCGATCACGCGCGCCAGACTGTGCCGGAACGCTCCGTTGATCTGGTATTCCTTGATGCGCCGAGTTAATTCGTTGTACAGCTGCTTGTCTCCGTCGGCTTCGGCCTTTAACTGTTCATAGCGGTGGCGGGTTCCGCTCAGGCCATCCATTTCACTCTTTGTCCTGCTGATCATCGCTGCCAAGCTCTTCTCGTGGTTCAGGCTCTGCTCGTAGACCGAAGTGACTCGCTCCTCTGCATCCGATCGATCCTCTGCCAGTTGTCCGGTGAGTTCCATCACTTCGCCTTCGGCTTTGCGATATTCGGCGTGATTCTGCCCGTAGATGGCCTTTACTTGTGCGAATCTCTGGCGTGCCTCATTTAATTTCTCCTTGAGCCGCGCCAAGGTTTCTCCTTGCGCGGTCGATTGTGCAGCCGCCACGGTTTTTGCCCGGATCGCTTCTACCGCAGCCCCTCTTCGAGCGCGTTCGTCCTGAGCCGTGGTCAATTCGGCCGTGAGTTGATTCAAGCGTGTGGTCAGCAAATTCGTTTTCTGGTCCGGGTCGAGAATGCCGAGCTCTTTCTCGAAAGAGGCCAGCGTCTTACCGGAATTCAGCATCTTGGTCTTGAGCTCCGCAATCTGTCCTTCCATCACTACGGCTCTGTCGGAGGCTGTTTGAACCTGCAACTCGGTAGACCGGTCCGCGTACGCGGTGGCAATCGCATTCGCTACATCGGCCGCGAGCCTCGCATTGTGCGCGCGATAGGAAACTTCTATGACATAGCTGTTCGGCGGACGCTTGACCTGGAGACGGGTGAGAGTGACGGCTCCGCGCCGTAGATCATTGATCTGTTTCTCTGTCTTCCCCTTCAACTGGCCTTCTTCCTCCAGCAGGTGATATCGCTCGACGACTGGGTGCAAGACGGCACCTGCTGTAATGGCTTCCAGATTCGTGGTCACGATCTGATCCATATCGTTTACCGGATTATTGTTGGCACCGGCCTCCGGCCCAACCACGCCGCCGCCGCCGGGATGATCGATCTCGATCTTTGCAGTCGCTTCATAGAGAGGGCGCATTCGCAGGACGGCGCACGTGGTAGCAGCCACACTCAGGAAAACGAACGCCAGAATTCTCCATTTCCAGCGGCCCAGAACAGTGAAGAAAGAATTGACGGATGCATTTGCCATCTCTTCATCCATGACAGCTGTCGAGATGGGCGAAACGGATGCGACCGACTGAGGTCGCGACGGCATTAGTTGTTTTTCCATTTTTTATTCCTTGCGCTCGTAAAACGCTTCAAGGCATGATCACGCGAGTCGCGTTGTAGGAGCCAAACTGGACAATACGATCCAACACTCCTACGCCGATGCGCTTTCCTTTGTTGTCAAGAACGTAAAGGACGTCGGAGCCAAACAGAGGAACGTCCGGCGATTTGCGTTCGAGAAGCGCGTTCAGTTGCACGGGGATTTCCAATCGTTTCCCGCTCTCGTCCTGACGGTAGATGTAGGCGGTTCCCTTCGAATAGGGCAGCGTGCCTTCACATTCGGCCATAATTTTAAGAACCGTGGTGATCTGGCCATCATGCAAAGCGAAAACGCCAGGCTTCTTGACGTTTCCCATCACGTACACCTTAGCGGCCTCGGGCACGCGCACCTCTTCACCGCCCGTGAGTATGGGATTGTTCTCGAGAGTGGGCGATTCCAGGAGTTTCTTCAGCGGAATGACCTGCCTAGCCTGCCCTCGAGCCGCAGTGAGGATGACTACGGCACCCGCTTCTGGAGACACTCCATCCGCTGCCGAAAGCACATCCAGCAGCGTCATCCGTCCGGCCACCTGCACTTGTCCAGGGCGTTTAACTGCTCCCGCCACTGTCACCATGTGGCTTCTGTATTCAAGCACCTGAACCGAAACTACCGGTTGCACCAGGATCTGAGCCTTGATCAGTACCTGAGCTATCAGGTCAGAAATAGCCGGAGGCGTTAAGCCATTCACCGTCAGCGATTGCTTCAGCAGCGGCAGCATCAGCGTGCCGTCTTTCGAGACCCGGAACGTCTTGGTCAATTCGAGGCAGTCGGCGACAGAAAGCGATAACAAATCGTCCGGACCCACCGCTTCAATTGGCAGATTGCTATCGAGCGCGGGACGGTTGCGAAGATCGGTTGCGGTTTGTGCCGAGGCAACGAGAAGCACGGCTTGCAAGGCGACTATCGCCCGTAGTGGTCTGGTTATTTTCATATGATTTTTGTTGTGAAGACTGTTGTCTGAAGCCAAATATCCTTTACTCTTTTTCTACCCGCTTCGTAAGCTCCGCGATTTGTTTCATGACGGCGTCCACGCGACGCTTCATACTTTCCAATTCAACGGCATCTCCTGAGCCGGGCGCGGGTTCGCTGTAGGCAAGCACGGCACAGCGGGCAAAGTTCGACATGCTCTGAAACTGTTGCTCACGGCAGATCTGCTCCGCCAGCGTATACTCGTGATCCGACAAACGAAAACTTATGGTTTTATTCTTGGGGTGGCGAATAGGCATTGGAGTCAAATCGCTTCGACGATAGATTGATCGATGCTGAGCGAAACCGACTTTTGAAGAAGCTCAATCGAAACGACGAAAATGTTCGTACTGGTTTCACGCACAAGAACACCTTCAACATTCTTCAGGGCGCCGGCGATCACACGAACGCGGTCGCCAGCTTTCGGAATTGGAGCCGCGGCACCGCCTTCGTCCACCATCCGACGAATCGCGTCGATCTCGGACGGCAACACCGGGATGAACTCTGAACCGAATCCGATCACACGCTCTACGGCGCTACTCGCAAGGACCTTCGACTTGCTCGAAAGATCAAAGCGGCAGAATAAATAGCCGGGGAAAATAGGTTCTAAGGTAGTCTTGAGGCGGTCAGAATATTTGCGCCGGGTTTTCGTCTGGGGGCAATACGATTCAAAGCCGTAATGGTCCAACGATGCCAGAGCCACTGCTTCGGAGCGGGTTCGGACCTTCAGCGCGTACCAGGGAAGTTCACTCATTTTCGCCTCATTTGGGCAGGCTTCGCCCATTTTCGTCACAGCTTGGTTTCCGAGAATAAAGCCCTGCGGACGCAGAGCCCGAGCTCTTCAGTCGCTCTCGACGGCAGCTTTTTATTTCGCTGAACGCCTCGGATGAAGACGAGTGTAGCGGTTGCGCGAGCCCTGATCAATGGTTGTAAACAATTGTGCGGCAAAGTGCGTACCGGAACGGAGCCCCCCTACCGGCAGATAGCGGAATAAGGGGGTTGTAGGTGAACGGCCAAGAAAAATTCAAGGTAAAAAGCGATGCAAGTCCTTCTCAAGAGAACACATACTCGTGGCGATCGCTTATCCCCTCATTGAGATGGTCATCAGGAGGACGCGGCAGCCTGCGTGCGTTGTCATCCCGTCTGTCTTTCCGCATTGGCGGCAGCTCTAGGCCACCAGGTGTCCGTAGACTTCTGGCGTCCCCCGGCTCGCTCCTCAGAGGATGAGCGTAGTGCCCTATCGGAATGAGGCCTACACTTCGTCTAGTCCATGCGGCTTCGGGTTAGCCGTTTCCAGATAGGCGTCATCACCAAACATGGCTATTTGCTGACGTTGTAAGCGGACATCCAGCCCTGTATCTTGCGGCTCGGACTCGGTTGCGACGGATGGCCGTTTCGGAAACAAGTCGGCTGAGAAAGGTCAGGCTGCAGTCGGATCCTGCGAGTGGGCTGATCGGTCAGTATGAGCAGCAGTGGGCGCGGCAATGGTAACGAATCTGCAGGCTTCCAGCTTTTTCCTGGCTGGCCCGAAGCCGCAGCAACAGCTGATCGCGCTTCGATAGTTTGCGGCGCAGGGGGCGACCGATTGTGCAACAGCCCGGCTCACCGCTTGCGCAGTGTGGCAATCTCTCGTGCTTACAGACCCTCTTTTGCACCAGGACGTAACTCGCCCTGGTGCTCACACAGCTTCACCTGCACCGCTGCCAGCGGGCTGCGGAGATCATAGCGGGTCGGTTGGCGGCGCCCTCGATGCATCGCGATTGGATCCTAGAACAGTATTGAGCTGTGCTTCAAACGGGGCCTGCTGCATATTCCGCAGGGCCTGACAAGCGCTTTCCGCGTGTCAGTGACCAATCCGGGTGACACAGCCGTCAAACTTTTGCGGCGGTTTGCGTGTCACGCCGGCTCGGCTGCCTTCATAACAATCAGAGGCGCACGGGATGGATTTTGTCCATCCCGTGCGCCTCTTTCGGTTTTTGTTGGTATGTGGTGAAGAGGCCACCGGCGGTGCCGATGGCCTCTGTTCCTCTACGGCGCGAAGTAGCCGAAGATGTCGAGGATCAGATGAGTGGACTGCGAAGCAAATGCGCTGATCGAACCATCCGTAGTAGGCACGATCGCCATATTCGATGTGACCGTTCCGTCCGGCGCGTTGAGCGCGGAAGCGTTCGGTTGCTCTCCGGTCCCATGCGGCCAGAGCGTCAGGAACGACAGCGAGTCGGTGGGAATGACGGTCGTGTTGAAGATATAGGATTGCGCATTGGCAGGGGCATTACAACCGCTGCTTGCGACATTGACGCCCATGCTGTCGATGACAGGCTGCGCTCCAATTTGAGTGCGCGAATCGTAGACTCGGCAGGGCGCCAGATTGTACAGCGACAGACCGCCGCTCGCAGGAGGAGCGAAGTAGCCGTTGATATCGATAATCAACTCGGTATCGTTGGTGACAAAGACCGAGACGTCCCCGTTGTCACCAGCCGGAACGATCGCCGCATTGGCGGTAACAGTGCCGGTCGGAGCATTAAGGGTCGAAACGGCAGGCCGGGTCTGGCCGGTCGGGAAGGTGGTTAAGAAGCCCAGGGGTTCTTTCGGGACTACCGTGTAATTGAGCGAGTAGGCTTTAGCCGCGGCAGGCACCTGACAGGTGCTCGTCTGCACGGGAAAGACCCGTTCCTGCTGCGCGGACAAAGCGGGAGCGCCAAGTGGTCCTGCAGCTCCTCGCGTATCGACAAGACGGCAAGGAGTAAGCGGGAAAAAGGCGAGCGCCGGATCCGTGGAGGCTGGAACAAAGTATCCGTTGATGTCAATAATGAGCTGAGTGTCATCGGTAGCAAAGACGCTCACGGCGCCGTTAGTGCCAGCTGGGACAATGGCGGCATTCGCCTTGACGCGGCCATCGAAAGAATTAAGCGTGGAGGCCACCGGCTGTGGCTGTCCGGTGGGGAACACCGTAATATACGTGAGCGTGTCGACAGGGACGACGGTGAAATTCACGGAGTATGCCTGGGCATTGGCCGGGATGCCACAGGTACTCTGCGGAATTGCGAAATCGCGCGTGGTCCCGCCACCGAGCAATGGGCCCTCGGCGCCGCGCGTATCAGCCACGCGGCAAGGCGTCACCGGGACAAAACGCAAACCTGCGGAGGGCGGGCCGAAGCCTATCTCTTGGGTGACTGTTAGTGTCTTGTCGCCGATGGTGAACGTGCCGGTACGCGAGGAGTAAGTGTCGTTAGCCTCCACGTGGAAGGCGACAGGGCCGCTGGCGCTGCCCTGCGTGGCACCGGTCAGGGTCAGCCAAGGATCGTTGCTTCTGGCTGTCCAGCTGCAGCCGTTCAGTGTTGTAACATTCACGCTGCCGTCGCCGGCTGTCGCGGTGAATCCCTTGGTAGTGGCGGAAAGAGTATAGGAACAGTCGCTGCCGCTCTGTGTAACCGTCAGTGTCTTGTCACCGATGGTGAGGGCGCCGGTGCGCGAGGAGATCGTGGTGTCGTTAGCATCTACATGGAAAGCAATTGGGCCGCTTGCGGTGCCCTGCGTGGCAGCGGTTAGGGTCAGCCAAGGAGAGTCGCTCGTGGCTGTCCAGCCGCAGCCGTTCGCGGTGTGACATTCACGCTGCCGTTGCCGGCTGCAGCGGTGAATCCAACGCTATTGGTGGAAAGAGAATAGGAACATGTCAAGTTGACCACGCGCACTGCATCGTCACCGAAATCACCAATATAAAGGTAGTTAGAATTCACTGCGAGTCCAGCGGCATTGGAGGAGAATTCCGCGCTTGTCGCGGGGCCGCCATCGCCGACGAGGTTTTGCGGACCGTCGCCCCCCGCCGGGCTTGGGGTGCCATTACCCGCAATCGTGGTGATAATGTGCGAAACAGTGTTGTCCACCTTGCGAATACGAGAGTGACCTTGGTCAGTGATATACAGGTTGCCGGACGCATCAAACGCTAATCCAGCCGGACCGTTGAGCTGGGCACTCGTAGCCGAGCCACCATCGCCGATCGGAGCAGCGGGATCGTAGGGGCCGGAGGGTACGGTGCCATCACCGGCAAACGTAGTGATAAAGCCAGATTTGTCGATTTTGCGAATGCGATAGTTATACTGATCCGCAATGTAAAGGTTGCCCAACCCGTCAAACGCCAACGCCTTAGGGCTATGTAGTTCGACGCTCGAATCTGTGGCTAGAACATTCTCCCCGCTAAAGCCTTGCGTGCCGTTACCGGCTATGGTGCTAATAAAGCCGCTCGAATGGTCCACCTTGCGAATGCGATAGTTAGAAAGATCGGCAATGTATACGTTACCGTCACCATCCACCGCAACCGCCGACGGATCGTTGAGTTCCACGCTCGGGTCTGTGGCCAGAAGACCGTCCCCCGCGTAGCCCTTCGTGCCATTGCCCGCGAACGCGCTGATGTTACCGGCTGTATCCACCTTGCGAATACGCTGGTTACCGTAGTCAACGATGAATAGATTGCCGTTAGAGTCCACCGCGACCCCAATAGGATTCAAAAGTGTCGCGAGCGTAGCCGGGCCGCCATCGCCCGTGTTGCCTGGTGTGCCGTTGCCAGCGACGGTGGTGATGTTTCCTGCGGTGTCTACCATGCGAATCCGGTTGTCATTTTTGTCGGCAATATACAGGTTGCCGTGTGAGTCAAATGCGAGCCCATCAGGGGTCTGAAGCGACACGGAGACGGCGGCGCCGCCATCACCCGCGTCGGCGCTACCTCTGTAACCACCAGTTCCCGCGAACGTGGCGATGTTTCCCGCAGCAGGGAGGTTGGTCTGGCCGCTGAGGGCGAACGGCAAGGTTAGAGATAGTGGAACGGCGAGCAAGCTCGCCAAAAGAAAGCGATGCAACCTCATGGTTGTTTAATATTCCTCCAAAAAATTAGGCCGCCAGAATCGTCTGGCAATGAATGCATCCTGCCATGCCTTAGGCACCCTTGTCAGCGGGTTGTGCGTACTACGCGTCGGGGTAAATTTTTCGGAGAAATCTTTTGAATACTTTGATTTAGCACCTTAGCACCAAACTAGAAATAGGTCGACAGAACCACTTAGGACCAAGCTAATTACGACTAACCGGAGCAAGGGCATGCCGTGCGCCGGGAAGCGACAAATGGCTCTCAACAAAGCGATATCTCGCTTGGAACAGGGTTTGCGCAGCCGGCGCGTTTGAAAAATCAAGTCAGCAATGGAGGTGCGAAGTAACCTTCGGAATGCTACCGTTTACTCGTTCCAGTCCGGTATTACCGCCACCGGCCTAAGTGGTATCGACAACTACGCTAGTCGTCCGAAAAACCCTGCTTAACCGATTTGGAAGTGGGCGAGAGGGGCTCGAACGAACGTGCAAAGGCGGCCAAGGGCTGTCAGCCAGGCAGTCGATTAGTTATTTGAGGTTTTGACCGCAAGCGCAGAAGAGCGCGTTGATGCGATCGCCGCGATCTGGTGCTGTAAGTTGTTGGAACGGCGCATGGTCAGGTGGGATGATTCGCTTTAGGCGGCCTTATCGGGCAGTTTGAGCCGACCGTTCTTCTTTAATTCGTAATAACGGCCCTGGTCGATAGCGCCTTTGAGGAGTTGCTGCTGCTCGCGAGCGGCGATTTCTGCGATTGAAAATTCAAAGCCAATTTCGGCTGGATCGAACGGCAAGCCATGCTGTTTGGCCGCCCGATAATGTTGAATGGCGTTTTGCCAACGGCGGTTTTCTTCCGTGCGCCGATCTTTGTCGACTCGCTCGCGTTCGGAGATCCGGCGCTTCAGCTCCGCTTCCTCTTTTTCGTAGTGCCGGCGAAGACGCGTTTCCTGGATGGAGAGGTTGTTGAGATCGCGGCGATAGGTGAGGAAGATCTGCGCTTCGATCATAGCTTTGCGGACCGTTTCGTCCTCTTCGTCCGCAAATTGGGTAGCTAACTCGCGCCGGCCGATGGCGTAGATTCCGGCTTCGAGGGAGGGAATGCGCTCCAGCCGCCAGAGCGTATCGGCGAGAGAGTGGGTGAGGCGCTTTTCTTCGTCGCCTTCGGGAGAGAACTGTTTAAAGATTCGTTCGACGTGCGCTTGATAGGCCGTGACGTCGTCGGATGGCAGCAGAACGGTGCGGCCGGTGAGACCGGTTTTTAGAGCGTTATGGGAGATTTTGGCCTTTCCTTCGGACGAAGTCGGACCGGTGGAGAGTTGGCTGTTAGCGCGGTTGGCCGCAAGCTGGTTTGGCGATGCCATAGGGAGAAAGTCTTTCACTTTCAGGATACGGGGCGACGTCAAGGCCTTGGGCCACGGAAGGGCCGAAAACATTGGATTTTTGGCTTGTGACTGGATTTCGCTGCCGGTGAATTTTCTCCTATGGCGGCAGGCGTCATCCGCGCGTTCCGCAAGGTAGCCATCCAGGCACCGTCAAACCCAACGTTGTACCGCTTCAGCTGAGTCCGCGGGCGTTGTGTTGAAGCATATCCTTGCGCCTGGAGCGTGCATGTGGACCACATTGAGAAGCTTCTCAAACAGCAGCAATTGCGCGGGTGCACGAAGGCCTGCACCAATCATCACGCAGTCATATTGCCGTTTGCGTAGACTCTCTTTCAAGACCGCCTCGGCGGTATCGCCGGAATCCACCAAGCAACTTTCGACTTCATATCCTAACGCGCGTACGCGCTCCAATTGAGAATCGATAAAGGCTTGAACGAGCTCAGGTGTCAAACCAGGCATCGACGTGAAATCCGCGAAAGTCGGATCGAGACCCAAGGCCAAAACGGTTACCATTTTTCCAACTCCAGGCCAGTTTTACCAGCGGACCTCTGTGCTATAGGCAAGGCTGGCGTAGAAATCACCTCGGCCGTGCGGAGTCAGATCGAGGTTGTCATGGGTATTTCTCGGCATTCTTTTTGCAATCTTATCGTTTGGGACTTCGCGGTGAGCTCAATGTTTCGGCGCTTTGTTCCTTCGCACGATCCAACGGATACAGCGGCCGTAGGCCGATTTTCCAATCATTCAGCATCATGCTTCCGACTCGCGCAACGTGCAAACTAACGATTCAATCCCGCAACGTCCGTCGGCATCTGAAACAGCGTCTTGCCTGCCGTTACATAGAGCGTCCGCATATCCGCGCCGCCAAAGGCAGTGTTCGTAATCGTGTCCTCCGGAATGGGCACAAACCGCAGCAACTTGCCCTGTGGCGAGATCACATACACGCCGCACTTCGTATCCAGCGTCTCGTGCGTTCCCCGGCTACTGTGCAATCCGGCTGCTGCGTAGAGGTTCCCCTGCGTATCGATCGCCATGCCATCGGCGCTGCGACCCGGATAGAAATTGTAGTGAACCCTCATATTCGACACGGTTCCCTCCGGCGACAGATCATAGGCACGAATCGCCCGCGTACCACCTTCTGTCTTGTGCGCCTCGATCAGATACAGCGTCTTGTCATCCGGAGAGATCACGATGCCATTTGGCCACTCGGTAGCCGGAGACGCCAGTATTCGCGCGATCTTCCCGTTGGTATCAATTCTGTACACGGCCGGAATTCCCGTTGCATTCTTCGGCCTCGCCGGCTCTTGAGACACGGCGTCCGGGGCCGGATCCGTGAAATAGAGCCGGCCCCTGGAATCGACCGTCACATCATTAGGTCCGTTGAACTGCTTCTCTTCAAATCCGGTGGCGAGGACCTCCACTCTGCCCGTCTTCATGTCCGTGCGCGTCAGACGCGGGTTGCTGCGCTCGGCGTCGGAACTCTCGCAGGCAATCAACCGTCCCTCACTGTCGAACAACAACCCATTGGTACGGTTCGAGTCTGCCCGAAACACCTCGTGCTTCTTCGTTCGCGGATCGAAGCGAAGAATACGATTGTTGGTGACATCGGTAAAGTAAATGAGCCCGTCAGGCCCTTGTGCGGGGCCCTCGGTGAAGGCAACGATTGTCGCCACGGTAACTTCCGGTTCAGCCGGCATGGCGGTAGCCGCCTCTGATTTCGGCTGAGGCCGGTCTTTCTCACTCCCACAGGACCAAAGAAGGAAAGCAAACAGCAACAGAAGGAAACGCATGCGCAGGATGGTATCACCACCGGACACACGGCTGGTGGAAGTTGTCGAGTACTCGAACGCAAGCGGAAATCACGGTAGACGGTCGGCATCGGACAGATATTTCTTATGCAACCATTGAAAATGCGTCTGCCGCTTCTCTTGGCGATTCTTGTACCTGTGGCCCTGGTGGGTGAGACCCACCAGATCACGCCAGACCACTACTATCGAACGTTCGCGCATGCCAATGCCGTTCTCCAAACCATCAAATCTGGCGACGTCGTCGTCACTAAAACGCTGGATTCCGGTGGACAGGATTACCGCGGCGAACACCGATCGGAACCAGGTAACCCGTTGACGGGTCCTTTCTATGTTGAGGGCGCGGGACCCGGGGACGCGCTGGTGGTCAAACTTCGCAAGGTTCGCCTGAACCGTAACTGGGGTTATACAGGGTATCGCCTCGGTCTTTTTGCTCTGACACCAGAATCCATAGAGACCACTTACTCAAACCACTACAAAGCCGACTTAGTGCGCAAGGACCGCGACAATCTCGTTCCCTGGGACATCGATGTGGAACATAAGACGGTTCGCCTGCGTGAGCCTGTTAGCAACAAAATAAAGTTGAGTTTTCCGGCACGCCCGATGCTTGGCTGTATCGGCGTGGCCGCACCGGGCGATTTCGCACCGACGTCCGGTCCGGCCGGGAGCTATGGCGGCAACCTCGATTACAACGAGATCGGCGAAGGAGCCACGGTGATTCTGCCCGTCTATCATCCGGGCGGCTTGTTGTTCTTGGGTGACGGGCATGCACTGATGGGCGACGGTGAGGCTACCGGCACGGGCGTTGAAACATCTATGGATGTCGAGTTTTCCGTGGACGTGATTAAGGATAGCCATGTCACTGGCCCGCGCGTCGAAACGGACGAATTTCTGATCAGCGTAGGCGCGCAGCCAGAATTTGCCAGTTCGCTGGATCGCGGATTACAGATGGCTACTGCGGACATGGTCCAGTGGCTAGTTACGGACTACCAACTAGAGCCCTGGGCGGCCCATCAGTTGATTGGAGTAGTCGGTAAATACGATGTAGTCACTGTGGCCGGGAGCATGGCTTTGAAGTTGCCCAGGAAATATCTTCCGATGAAGTGAGCAGTGAATGGCCGCCGGCCCGGATACTTTCCGGATGGCGCATCCGCTATTTCTGCCATAAGGAATCTTTTCAATTGCTTACGACCATTCCTCATTTCGTTGTTATTTGAAGTTCGTGTATGGTCCCGCGGCGGCCCAATCCGTTGTGGCGAGCCCTTCCGCATCCCACACGACCGCGCCGTGCCGAACGGTCAGAACGCATTTGAGCCTGCCCTTGTCCGATTCGAACAGAGCGACATCCGCATCCGAGCCTTCTTGGAGGGTTCCCAATTCTGGTTTGTGGAGCGTTTTGGCGGCGGAAACGGTGCTCTGCTCGATAAATGCTTCCGGGGTGAGGTCCAGCTGCGCGGTATGCGTTGCCATTTTTGTGGGAATGGCGAGCACTCTGGTCTTCGTGTGCGCACCAAGCTTGGGAACTGTGTCGCCAACGATGACGAGCGTCGTTGCGCCCTTCGTGAGTGTGACGGTATCGGGCCGGTAGGTTTCGCTGATCTCAATGAGACCGGGCGTAACAAGGTAATCGCTGGCATCGAGAGTGATCCGTGCCTGTGCGGCGTGAAGCCCGGTCGCGACCTTGGCGATTTTGCCTTTCGTGATCGCGACGTCGAATCGGCCATCGCGATGATTCGCCGGGTCGATCACATGGCCATTCTTCAATAAGACGTCATAAATCGAACCCGTCGGATGAGAAGCCTCCTCCTGACGCTGATACACAACCTTGCCATCGCGTACCGTCAAAACACATTCGAGGCGTTTTGTTCCGAGCCGCTTGGCAGGCCACGAATCCGTAAACGAGAACACGCCAGTTTGCAACGCCAACACTGCGATGTCTGCGATCTGCCCTTTCCCCAGGGTGCCCACCTCGGGAAAACGGTGAATCGCCTTGGCCGGCGTTACGGTTGAGCGCAATACCGCATCATTCAGACTCATGCCGAGCAGCATTAATTTCGACATGCAATTAGGCATGTCGGAACGCTGCTTCATGACACTCTCAGCGTGGAGATCGGTACTGATCGTATCCGGATAAAAATTCTGTTCCATGGCTTTGTCGGCGATCGGCCACAGGAAACTGCCCGCGCCATGTCCGAGATCGAACAGGACGCCCCGTTGACGCGCCTCGATCATATAAGGCTCTACCTTTCCACTAAAGCGATCGACCAACTCGATCTGACGGTCGTTGTACATGTGCGTGTGGATGTCGCCGGGGCGCAAATGTTCCAGCAGCTCCTCACGCGAAGTACGGCCGGTATTAGTGAAAATTTTGTCGTCGACCATAATGGGAACTCCGGCGAGCCGGCCCGCAGCTACGGCACGATCAATCGCTGTCCAGCCGGTGCCGCTGAAATGCGCAGTCTTGATGCCGATGATCACGTCACGATGCCGCTTGATCATGTCAGCCGTTTTCTCTGGCTCCATATCCTTTGTGTTGCTTTCATAGGGCTCGCCGACCATGCCTGCGCCGACAATATTGAGCAAGGCCAGCACACGCGTCCTGGCGTGCGCAATTACCGTTTTGTCAAATTCATCGAAAGTGCGCCAGCCGCTGCCGCCCGCATCGACGATGGTTGTTGTTCCGGCAGGAAGGGCAGTTTCGTCAGGGTCGATCGCGCCTTCGTATCCGAAAACATGCATGTGGAGATCGACGAGACCCGGTACAACGTAAAATTTGCTCACGTCGATCACTTTTGCGCCGGGCGATGAAGCGAGATTGGGCCCTACAGCGGTAATTCGATTGCCCGACACTGCCACGTCCAGGACACCGTCGATCCGATTGGCAGGATCGATGACGTGGCCGCCTCTCAAAATCAGATTATTTGATTGAGCGGAAAGGAGACTCGCCGCGAAGATGAACCGCACGACCCTCAATGACACTTGAAACATTGCCTTTCGATGATAGTGCAAGAATCACCGGCCCAAAACGCGATAGGATTCTCATGATGAATTCTCGAAGGCGCTTTCTTACTCGAACCGCCGTAGGGACGGTTGCCGCGCAGCTAGCCGGGCACAGACGGGCGGAAGGAGCGACCGCGAAATCGAGTGCCCCTGACCCCTACACGCGCATCGGCGTGAAACCGTTTATCAACTGCACCGCGACGCTCACAATCAATGGCGGCTCGGCTACTTTGCCGGAGGTGATTTCGACGGTCGAACAGGCTTCCCACTATCACGTCAACTTAAATGAGCTGATGGACAAGGTCGGCGACCGGCTAGCTGAGTTGCTGCAAACTGGCTGGGGCATGGTCACGGCGGGCGCCGCATCGTCGCTGATGTTTGCGACGGCGGGGTGCCTCGCGGGCACGGATCCCGAAAAGATTCAGCGGCTGCCCAATCTCGAGGGGATCAAGAACGAAGTGATCATGCCGCGCGAATCACGCAACGTATACGATCACGCGATCCGCGATTTGAATGTGAAAGTGATCGAGGTCGACACGCCGGATGAATTGCGCAATGCGATCAACCCGCACACAGCGATGGTTGCGATTCTCGGCCAGTACTTCGGCGGCGCGAAGCTCGATCTGAAAGATGTCGCGCCCATCGCGCGCAAAGCCCATGTTCCCATTCTGGTGGATGCCGCGGCCGACTACCTGATCGTGCCGAATCCGTACATCTCGCTGGGCGCCGATATGGTCGCCTATAGCGGCGGCAAGATCATCCGCGGACCGCAAACGGCCGGCCTATTGATCGGCCGTCGTGATCTGGTGCGCGCGGCATGGGCCAATAGCGCGCCGCATCATGGGTTCGGACGCACGGCGAAGGTCAGCAAGGAAGAGATCGTGGGGATGCTGCGCGCGGTCGAGGTTTGGCGGCAGGAGCGCGATATCCAAGCCGACATGAAAATGTGGGAATCGTGGTACGCCGAAATGATCCCGCAGATCACGAAAGTGAGTAGCGTTCGGGCGGAAGTGCGCGGCCCTATACGCGGCGGACCGTTCCCGATCTTGAACATTAGCTGGGATCCGAAGCAGATCGGGATGACCGCCGGCGAGGTCGGACGTGTACTGCTTGACGGCGAACCCCGCATCATGACGCAGGCCGAGGGCGATGGACATTCATTCGTGATTCGTCCGGTGGCAATGAAATCTGGCGAGCACAAGCTCGTCGCACAGCGGCTCTTCGAAGTTTTCAATGCAGCCCCGAAGCCGGCGCCTCCGAAGGCTTGGTCGGACGCCACAACCGATATCTCGGGAACGTGGGAAGTCGAGATGCAGTATGAAGTGGGATCTTCGCGCCATAAGTTGGTATTGGTGGCAAAAGGGAACAATCTGGGAGGACTTCACCAGGGTTGGGCCTATCAAGGCGATCTGAAGGGCCACATCGACGGCGCCGAAGTGAAATTCCACTGCACACATCCCGCAGATGGAAACACGCTGTCGTACACCTTCACGGGATCGGTTTCAGGCGACACCATGTCGGGTGACGTCAATCTCGGCGAGTACGGTCAGGCAAAGTGGCGCGCCACGAGGCGCGCGTAACGGCCGGCGAAGATCGTCATTGTTGCGCGAGGCGCTTCTTCAGGTATTCGTCGAATTCCTTCTTGAGCGCCGGATCCTTGGGACTGGGGTAAAGCTCACTCGCCTTGTACTTGCCAGTCTGGAACTTTGCCTTGGTCCACTCATCGTGAATGTGTGTGATTTCGGCTTGTTTCAAAATCGGTTCGACGAATTGCGGGGGAATGAAGTAGACTCCCTCACTGTCGCCAAACACGACATCGCCCGGCATTACCGTGGCATTACCGACGCGGATAGGAATATTGATTCCACTGAGCATCACCTCACGGTACGTAGTTGGAGTCGCGCCTCGAAAGTAGCCCTCGCGAGCCAATCTCCATTACTCCGTCCAGGTCGCGGATCGAACCGTCGATCACGAAGCCTGTTTTGGTGACGGCATATAAGGCGGTGTGAAGATTATCGCCTCCGAATGTTCCGTAAGTGATTTTCCCGAATAGATCAACCACGACCACATCGCCTGGTTGCAGAATGTCGATGACGCGCTGAGGCGGCGGCTTCGCCTGGCCCTTTGCGGTCGCATTCGCGTCGGCAACATCACCCACGTCAGGCCGCAGAGGCATGTACTGGACTGTGACGGCCCGCCCGACGAGCTTTTTTCCCGGATGGAGGATTTGCCATCCGGCTTCAAACTGATTGTTGTAACCAGCGCCGGGCAGCACGGCCCAGATTTCCTCCGCACTCAATCCCTTCGCCTTCTCGAGCAGCGAATCTGGAACCTTGGGACGTCCATCTGCAAAACGTTCAAAAGGATTTTTTGCTGTATAGCGGATCATTTCGTCGCGCGTGAACGAAAAGACCTGCGCGCTCGCGTGCGTGCACAGGGCCAATCCGGCGATGACGCAACATATCTTTCTCATAGTTTCTGGCTCATAGTTCAACTTAATTAACACAATCAGGGGTGCGATAGGCCGTCGCAGAAAAAAGGCAAACAAAGACTTGTTGTGTTGTTTAGTCGTCGGTTATATACTTCTTTTGGGTTATACAAGTCCGAGGGGGGAAGCCATGAAGCTTTGTGTCCTGACAGTGCTGTCGGTTCTGACAGCAGGTTCTGTGGTGGGTCAAACGTACTTCGGCTCTGTTGTCGGGTCCGTGACAGATGCCAGCAATAGTGCCATTCCAGAAGCCAACATTACATTAGTGAATATCGGAACGACGGAGCGCCGGACGAGTACCACCGACAATTCCGGGGCGTACCAATTTCCAAACCTCCCGCCCGGACAGTACCGCCTTGAAATCGAGAAAACCGGATTCCGGCGCTTAGTGCGCGAACCCATCAGCGTCGAAGTGCAGAGTGCCGTTCGCATCGACGTCAATATGCAGATAGGTGACGTGAGCCAGGTTGTCGAAGTCGCCGGCCAAACGCCTCTTCTGCAGACCGAGGATGCTTCCCTGGGCCAAGTCGTCGAAGCGCGGAAGGTATTGGAGATGCCGCTGAACGGCCGCAATGTTTTTGGCCTGGTGGCGATGGTGCCCGGCGTGGTACCCGGTGGACAATCCGGCACGACGCCCACCGGGACGAATCCTTTCGCGTGGGGCAACTTCCAGATTGGAGGCGGCCAGTCCAACCAAAGTGCTTCTTTCATTGATGGAGCACCTATCAATGCCGTTTACAGTAATCTCACTGCGCTTGTGCCCACCCAGGATGCCATCCAGGAATTTCGTGTTCAAACCAACAACCTCGGTCCCGAATTCGGCCATCTCGCCGGCGGCGCCGTCAACCTGATTACCAGGTCAGGAACCGATCAGTTCCACGGCAACGCATATGAGTATTTGCGTAATCGAAGCCTGAACGCGAATACGTTCTTCAACAATCAGGCCGGTGTGCAGCGGCCGGCCTTCACGCAAAATCAGTACGGAGCCAACCTCGGCGGACCCGTCATCAAGGGTAAGACCTTCTTTTTCTTTGGTTGGGAGGGCTTCCGACTTCGCCAGGGGCAATCCTATACCTATACCGTGCCAACGGATGCCATGCGGGCCGGAGATTTCTCGAATGTTCGTACTTCGTCGGGAGCACTCACTCCCATTTACGACGCCCTCACCACCTGTGGCCGGTTGGGTAATGGGCCGTGTGCCCGAAACGCGAGTGGCAGCGAGATCTATACCCGCAGTCCGTTTCCGGGCAACCGGATTCCGACCAGTCGCCTCGATCCTGCGGCTAAGGTTCTGACGAATCTTTGGGCGCATCCGACAGGACCTGGCACCGGGTTCACCAACGTTAATAATTACACCGCCAATGCGAGCGTGGGCGGCAATAACGACCAGTACAATGCGCGTGTCGACCATACCTTCTCCGACAAGAACAGGGTCTTTATCCGGTACACGTACTGGACAAACCTGAACCTTCCGATCGATCCGTACAAAACACAGACTTGCGTGGATCGTTGCACCGAAACTTTCAATGATAATCAGGCGGTCATCGGCGACACCTGGTCCATCTCGCCTACTTTGATGGCTGATTTTCGGGCTTCGTATCTCCGCTTCAGTTACGATCGTACTGCTCTCACCGCGGGATACGACCTGTCCCAATTAGGCTGGCCCAGTTCGCTCAACAATCAGGTCGTCTTTCGAGTTGTACCCCTACCCAACGTTACTAACTATAACGGCGTCTTTAGCACCAGCGGCACTGGCAGCACTATCATCGCGCGCAATGACGTCTATGCCCTCGCTCCGACACTCACGAAAATACTGCACAACCATACCTTGAAGTTTGGTGTTGAGCTGAGAAGAAGCACGCACAACTACTATCAGCAAAACAATCCGTCCGGTAACTTCAATTTCGATAACTTACTGACATCGGCCAATCCCTTTTCGGCAGGCAATACCGGAAACGGCTTTGCTTCCTTCCTATTGGGCTATGGAACGGGCGGAGGCGTTACCCAAAATTCGCTTGTCGCCGGGCAAATTCTCTACCGTGCCTATTACGCCGGAGACCAATGGCGGGTGACATCGCGCCTAACCATCAACTATGGTCTGCGCTTCGAGAATATGGGCCCGTGGTCGGAGCGCTTCAATCGCATGAGTGTACTGCAACCCACCGCTACCAATCCGCTGTCGAGCACCATCGGTCGAACGCTGGTAGGCAAGCTCGCATTAGTCAACACGCCGGACAATCCCAGTCGCAACAATCAGAAATTGGGCAACCTATTCTCGCCGCGCTTCGGCTTAGCCTACCGACTGAGCGAGAAAATGGTCATTCGCACCGGCTACGGCATCTTCTACACGCCCAATGATACCCGCTGGAATATTGCGCCGAACAACGACGCCGTCAATAGCTTTACCAATCCGTTCAACGGCACTCTCGACGGATCACTCACGCCGAATGATAAGCTGGGGAATCCCTTTCCCAATGGACTTCTGCCGACGCCAGGCAGCGATCCGAGCCTGTTGAGACTCACTTACGGCCAGGGAGTTGCCGGCTCTGTCTACAACGATCCGTATTCGTACGCGCAGCAGTGGAACTTCGATTTTGAACGGGAGCTGCCCGGTGGCGTCGCTCTGTCGGTTGCCTATGCCGGCTCGAAGGGCGTCCATCTGCCCGGTCCGGACCAGAACTTCGATCAACTTCCCACGCAGTTCCTAGCGCTTGGCAGTCAGCTCCAGAATCAGGTGACAAATCCTTTTCTCGGACAGATTACTCTGGGCACGCTTTCGCAGCCGCAAGTAGCTCAAGGACAACTGTTGCGTCCTTACCCGCAATATACCGGATTTTCTGCGAAGAATCCGACGAACCGTAACTCGATGTATCACTCCGGCCAATTGAAAATTGAGAAGCGCTTTTCCAAGGGTGGAACGCTGCTCGGCGCTTACACCATGTCCAAGTTAATCAGTGATACCGACACTATCACCGGATGGCTGGAGCCAGGCGGCGGTGCGGGCGGCGTGCAGGATAACTACAACATTCGCGCCGAGCGCTCCCTGGCGCTCTATGACACTCCGCAACGCGCCGTGATCAGCTATATCGTCGATCTGCCGTTTGGCAAAGACCACAAGTTCGGAGCAAGCACCACCGGTCTGACCAGCAAACTGATCTCGGGCTGGGGCATTAACGGCATTTCCACTTTTCAATCTGGTAATCCGCTTCCCATCAGCGTAAGTACGAATACGACCAACTCGTTCGGCGGTGGCCAGCGGCCGAACCGCACCACGGCGCCAATTGGTGTAGACGGCTCTGCTCAATCGCGCCTCAACGGATGGTTCAACACGGCAGCCTTTTCCACCCCGGCCGCCTTCACCTACGGCAATGCGGCACGTACGATGCCGGACATGCGCTCTGCTGGCATCGCCAATTACGACTTCACAGTCTTCAAGAACACTTCCATAACCGAAAGGGTTGGTTTGCAATTCCGGGCGGAAGTTTTCAACCTTTTTAACCGTGTTCGGTTCGGGTATCCTGGTACCTCGCTTGGAACGACGACGTTTGGCGTCGTCTCCAGTACGCTGAACGATCCGCGCCTGATTCAGCTTGTACTCCGCGCCTCGTTTTGACCGGTGCAGACCGGATTGTCCTTATCCTGGAGCGATCCGGACGACATCGTACGCAGGATTTGTTTGACTGTTGTTTTAAATCAGCTCTCCTCGATTTGCCGCTCATCGTCAGAGAGTAGAGTGAGTTCGTTCCAATCGAGTTCCTCTTGCAGCAGCAGGTACGTATCTGCTCCGACCGTGTCGTCTACTCGCATTCGGTCCAATTCTTCCCGTTGCGCTCTGATAGCAAAAAGACCGAGTTCGCGTCTTTTATTGTTTGCGCGAGCTTCGCATGGACCCTTTAGCGCATCACGCTGAATGAGGTAGTGGTGACGTACATTATCGGCTTCTTCTCCGATCTGCCCTTCGAGCGCCATCAAGGCAGCCCCTGCCAATCGGCATCTCCCGTTCACAACCTCTTGCTTGAGGGCGTCCCCTTCATCCAGCTTCAAGAGACGAACGAGCGGAACCAGACTCAGGCCCTGTACAACAAGCGTTGCCAACACAACGAAGAAGGCAGTCAAAACAGCCAGATCGCGCTGCGGGAAGGAGGCCGGTAAGGCAATCGCCGTTGCAAGGGTTACGAATCCTCGCATGCCTGTCCAGCCTTCGAGTACCGCTCTGCGCCACGAAGTTGGGTTCGGGCGCCGGTGCAAAATTTGCCACCAGGCATTAAGCCGGTCGAAGCCAATGACAATCGCAAGGCGGGCAATTATGACCACCGCCACGACGATGCCCGCAAAGAGAAACGACTCCTTGAGATGGGCGGGGTCCATGCGACCGATAATGCTCCTGCCCTGTAGTCCCATCAGAAGAAACGCAAAGACATTCAACGCGAATACGACCGCACTCCATACCGCGAAAGACTGCACACGCATTCGTGTTCCTGAGGTCACTTGCGCGCTCTGGGCAATGGTCATCGCAAACACGATCGTGCTTAGCACGGCAGAGAGCCGCAAGTGCTCCGCCGCGATCCAGATCAGATACGCAACAACAAATTGAAGGAGATTGCCGCCCAGCGTGTTGCTCACAAACCGGTTGATACGTCTGAAAAACAACGCACAGACGAAGCCGAATAGCACTCCTCCGGGAACTGCCAGCGCTATTCGCAGGCCCACGCCCAGAGTGAGAGCACTCGACCGTACCGCCAGTGCACCAGTAAAGAGCAGTAGCGCCGTCGCGTCATTGAACAGACTCTCACCTTTGAGAACGGTATCGGCATCTCTCGGAATCGAGACTGCCTTGAGTACGGCCGTTGCCGCTGCTGCATCGGGCGGCGCAACAATGGCGCCAAGCGCAACGGCGGCAGCGATCGGGAGCCCGATCAATTTCCATCCGATGAATGCCACCAGTGCAGCGGTCGCTATCACTGCGAAAACAGCGAAGATGATTAGCTGCCGCCGCATGCGCCGCACTGCGCCAATCGGAAAGTCATAGGCGGCATCGAGAACGACGGGCGCCATGAATAGGGCCAACGCGGTATCGGGTTCGAATGAAATGGTCGGTGATCCGGGAATCAGCGCCAAAGCTCCTCCAGCGATTGCCAGCATCGCCGGATACGGAAGTGAAAGGCGGCGGGAAACTTGCAGCAGCACGATTGCCGCAAGCAGCAGCACCAACAGACTTTCAAAAAAGGTCACGGAAGCAAATTACCACTACTACTACCGCTTGGGCGCGGACGAATGCCCCGCCAGCGTCACGTCGGCATTGGCAACGAAGTGTGGCGCGCTATCTACATAGACACGATGATCATAGACGCGATGATCGCCGGCCTTAAAGAACGCGTTTCCGTGTCGCCCGGTGTGCTTGGGCATCACTGGCCAAAATACAGCTTCTCAGAGCCTACAAGTTCGCTATAGACTAGGACGCTATGGCCCATATTGGCGTGCTCATACCGGGCGCTCTCGGGCACTTGAATCCGGCCTCGTGTCTTGGGCGCGAACTACAGGCGCGAGGTCATCGAGTTACCGTTTTCCAGGTTTTAGATCTGGAAGACGCCGTTCGTGGTACCGGGCTCGAGTACCGAGCAATTGGCGAAGACCAGTTTCCTCCTGGCCGCTACAACGACCATCTCGCACATCTGGGCACCCTCAAGGGCTTGGCCGCTCTGCGGTATACGATTGAGTTCTTTGCCTTCAAGAGCCGGGCGCTCTTCACGGACGGCCCGGACCTGATTCGCGGACTCGGCGTAAACCTGTTGTTGGTTGACGAGGTGGAACCCGCAGGCGCTATCGTTGCCGAGCATCTCCGGCTACCTTACATCACACTGTCGAACGCCCTAACGGTTTATCGTGAAAGCAACATTCCGCCGGTCTTTACTGCCTGGAAATTTTCGCGCGGCTATCCGGCAAAGATACGAAACACGCTGGGATATCTGGTGCAACGGCGGTTAGCGAAGGATTGGCTGGAGGCTCTCAATCTGCAACGTCGCGCGTGGGACCTTCCGCCGTACTTCGCACCCGAGGATTTCATTTCTCCTTGGGGTCACTTGACCCAGCAGCCGCCATGCTTTGACTACCCACGCGAGCATCTCCCACCGCAGTTCCATTACACCGGACCTTGGCATGACAGGCGCGTGCGGCCACCCGTTTCGTTTCCATTCGAGAAACTAGATGGCCGGCCTTTGATTTATGCTTCCATGGGCACACTCCAGAATCAGATTCAGAGAGTATTTCGAGAGATCGCCCAAGCTTGCGAAGGGCTCGATGCCCAGCTTGTAATTTCTTTGGGTGGAGGCGCAAAGCCGGAACTGGTCGCGCCGCTTCCGGGAAATCCATTGGTCGTAGGTTACGCTCCGCAACTGGAACTGCTAGCGCGCGCGGCATTGACCATCACCCATGCCGGCCTCAACACGGTACTCGAGTCGTTATCATCTGGGGTCCCAATGATTGCGATTCCCGTCGGCAACGATCAACCTGGCGTTGCTGCGCGCGTGAAATGGCTAGGCGCCGGCGAAATACTGCCGCTTAAGCGATTGCGAGCAGACCGGCTCCGAACGCTAGTGAAGAAAGTGCTGGAACAAGAGTGGTATCGGCTTCAAGTACGTAGATTGATGCTGGAAATCAAGCGGACAGATGGCGTGGAGAAAGCGGCCGATCTTATCGAACAAGTCTTACATGAACAACGGCCGGTGTTGCGTGCCGCCACGGTTTCGATCTGATTCAGCGTGGCAGGCACGCCGAACCTGCCAATCCGGCACAACGAAAGTGTGGCGGCCTACTTCAGGTGCTGAGCACTCTGCTCTGGTCATGGACCAAACGCGGTCAGCGGTCTGAAGCAACAGCCCACACCCGTTGAGCACAATGCTGACACGTTGATTGAAGGAGCCACCGATTCAAGTGGGAGCACCTAAGAGCTCGGAGGTAACTCAGAGGAACCCGCATGTTCGATAGCTCCTTCAATTAATATTCAACGTTCTGATCGTGTGGAATTCGAATTGCAAGAAACCCACGGCAGCCGATTGCCACCGAGGAAGCTGGATTTCCATCCCAATTTACTCTGGAATAAAAGCTCTCCACGGCGATTTCCTGCATCTGAAACCGCTAGATCGACCCAGTCCTAGTATGGCCGCAAGATCTGAAGGAATCACGTTCACAGTTGGAGGAAGATTGAATGCGAAAACGAAGGCTAATAGGCAGCTCGAAGGCTCGTCTTTCCCGGCAGCTCAGTTCCATCGTGGAGAGCGCACTGCGACCAAAGAACCCATCGAGGGATTGGAAACGACCAATGGCGGTGAAAACACTAGCAGACGAACTCGGCGTAGGCTATCAATCGCTCGCCTACTACCTTTCAGCTCGCAACAACATCCCTGCGTTCATCTTGCCCGACATCTGCAAGGCCCTAAACAACTATGCTCCGTTGGATGTTGCTCGAAGAAAGAGTCGGACGTGTGGCATATCACGTTCCGCTCCAATCCGGAGAGAGCATCGCGAAGGACGATCTGAGGGCAGTCCAAAGACTTGTTAAAGAAGTGGCTGAGGCTTTGGACGCGCTCTCGGATATCTTGGCGGATGATTGGGTTGAAGAGCGCGAACTGGAGCGCACCAAACCACAATTGAAAGATGTCATTCGAGAATGTGTCAGGTTAGAGCATTGGCTTGAACAACGAAGTCAGGATAAGTTGAAGCCTCTGGCTAAGGCGACGCCGGCGTCGGCCCCAATCCGAACGCTCAATGTAGCTAAGGTGAGATAAGAATGGCTGCGATATCCTCCGAAAATTGTGCTCGCATTTGCCAAATCCTAGCGATCTGATGGTCGAAAGCCGAAGGCACCCACTGCGCCATACCTGCCCGTGGCGCCCCATTCGTTATCTAAAAGATAAATCGTAGAGCAAGTTGAATCAACCTCGGCTGATTGATCTGCGTGGTAATAAACGCCGTTGTAGGGTTCGCTGTGGTGGTCAGGACGGTATTCGGCTGACCGAATTGCACACGGTTGAACAGGTTGAAGATCTCTCCGCGAAATTCCAGCTTGAACCGTTCCGTTATCGGTGTCTTCTTCAACAGAGCGAAGTTGTAGTTAGCAATGCCAGGTCCCCGGAGAACCGGATCGGTCAGACTCTCGTTACCGAGCGTGTAGGCGGCCGGAACTGAATAGCACGAAACGTTGAACCACCCATTGAGGCGCGACTGGGCTGAACCGCTCACCACAGGATTACAGCCCGGCTTAACATTTGGACGCAAGCCTAAGTTGAAGCCGGTGACATTCGGCGTTGCCGTGAGGGCCAGCGGAAAACCCTCTTGGAACGTCGTGTTGCCACTGACGGACCACCCGGACGACAACTTCTGAACCGCAGCGTTGCCGCCGTGGAGAAATTTCTGGTTGGCGCCGATGGGAAGATCTATGGCGTAGCTCAAGGTTAGCCGCTGCCGGGAGTCAAAACCCGACAGAGACTTCTCCGCGCGGAGATTATTCGGATCTTGCGGAGTGTTGCTGTTCGCGCCAACACCGGCATCGAGCCAAGTTGTCAGGCTTCCGACATCCGCAATCAGCTTAGAGAACGTATAGGCGGCCAACACTGATCCGCCCTGGCCAAAACGCTTCTCAACTTTAATCTGAAGTGCGTGGTACGTCGAGTTGCCAAGATATCCGCCGCTTTCGGAAACGCCGGTGTATTGCGGGAATGGTAAGAGGAGTTGCCCCTGCTTGACGGTCGGCTGCGAGAGGGTTCCGGTACTTACCAGGCCGAAGAACGGATTGGGCACGAGTGTGTTCAGCGACGAGCCCATTGACAGATATTGCGTTGATAATGCATCGGCTTGCCAGCTTCCACGAGGCAGGTGAACTCCGTGCGAACCGGCGTAGGCAGCCTCGGCTGCAATGCCGCCCCAAAACTGGTGTTGCAGAGTGAAGTTCCACTGCTCATTGTAGGGATACGGGGTCGTAGCCAACTGAGCGGCAGGAGAGTTTCCGATGATGAGAAGTTGCGCTTGATCGTGGGGAAGGTTGCCGAGTGAAGGCACAAAGCCATTGGGAAACGGATCGCTGATCGGGTTGAACGGCGTGACCTCGCCGTTCAGCGTAGCGAGCCATTGATTCGTGTACTGATTCAGGGCGTTGCCGTAGGGCCCTTCGTTGAATTGAAGATTCGCCGGCAGATAATAAATCCCCGCACCAGCACGGACCACGGTCTTGTCCGTCAGCCGGTAGGCCACACCCAGCCGCGGAGCGAACAGATCGAAGTGTTCGGTTTTCAGGCCTCGCTGCGGATGTTGCGGTGTGTTCACGAAGTCCAGCGCTCCAAGCACCGGTTGGCCATTCAGTGTAATTCCAGCCGATTTCAGCGCGGAATTGACTTCGTGCGGATCAAACGAGGCGGCGCGATTGTACCGCTCTTTGTAGACACCGGGGATTTCCCATCGCACGCCATAGGTCAATGTCAGCTTGTTGGTCACCTGCCAGGTGTCTTGGGCGAAATAGCCTTGATAGTTCAGAGATTGCCAGGGAAGGGCGAATGAAAATTCCGTGCCGCTGGCTCCATAGCCGAGGAGCATCGACGCAAGACCATTGCCACTGGCCCCCGAGTTGAGAGCGTTCTGAGACGTGACAAGATTATCGAATGTGAAAGCTCCGCCCCCAGACGCCTGATAGTAGTTATTCTGCATATCGCGGAAGTCGGCGCCGAACTTAACCGTGTGACGTCCCTTCACCCAGCTAAAAGTCGGCGTCAAAACGTAATCATTGTCGATGGAAAAAATGAGCGAATTGCTGTACCCTGGCTGGCCTGGTAAAGGCGTGTAATTCCCTATCGTATAGCTTGGAACCGAAGTTCCCGGACCGCCATGAATGATGGGTAGTTGCTGATCCATATACGCAGGAAGGCCAAAGGTCTTTGCCATGTCGATCCCGGTGAACGGCTGAGTCCGCAGATAGTCCCAGCGTCCGTAAGATCCCCGGACGTCGAGCACCATCGAAGGAGTAATCAGGTAAGTCGCCCCCATAACGGCCTCGGTGGTTACGTAGGTTTCAGGCGAATAGGGGTCGCCGCCATATATACCGTTATTGAAAGGTATGAACGGTGTATTGCTGGAAGACCAGCGCGTAAATCGCGCAAAGAGGCGCAGCTTTTCGGTGGCGGTATAGTCGAGCCGGCCGTTGACCTGATCGTTGTTTCCACCCGAGGCGGCGTTCTTGCCGTAGTTTTGAATCGCCGTGAAAGGAGCACCCGGCAGGTTTGGCTGGGCGAAGATGGGGAAGGCAAGCATCTTCGCCGCAACCGGATTGATGCGGCTGGCGGGAATTTTATTGCCGGGGAAGGCCTGACGTTGAACCGTGCTGCTTCCACAAGCCGCATTGTTGTATTGGCCGCACTGCGTGAGTGGGTCGTAAATGGGTATTACCGCACCCGATGAATTCCTAAAACCCGAAAAGTCGCCGCCGTACATGGCCGGAAGGGGCACGGTCGCAAGAAAGTTGGCACCCTGGCGCGAAGCATAACCCTCCCAGGCGGCGAAGAAAAAGAGCTTGTCTTTTTTGATCGGGCCGCCGCCGGTGAGGCCGTATTGATTCTGGGTGAAGGCGGGCTTTCCGGTACCGTTCGCGTTTGCGAAGAATGTATTGGCGTTCAGCACCTTGTTCCGGAAAAACTCGTATGCACTACCGTGAAATTCGTTGGTTCCCGACTTTGACGTGACATTTATGACGCCCCCCGAGTAACGGCCGAATTCGGCGCTGTTACTGTTGGTCTGCACGCGGAACTCTGAAATCGCGTCCGGGCTCGGCACCATGACGGTGAGATTACCCACTCCGGCATTGGCCGGAACACCGTCATAGTAAGTTGCGCCCTGGTTTGCGATCCCACCGCCAATCTGGTAATTACCCGCCGCAAATACGTTTTTCCCGGTAAGAGCGTTGCCTTCGGTTGTACCCTGCGGCACAACCCCTGGCACTAGAGCGGCGAGATTCAGTATATTACGGCCGTTTACCGGCAATTCCTCCACAGACCGGTTGTTGACAACTTGGCTCAAATTGCCGTTCTCGGTCTGTAATAGGGGAGCGGTCGCCTGAACTTCGACAGTTTGGGTCACGTCGCCAAGTTGCATAGAAATATCGGCCCGGACGGCGCTAGCCACGGTGACCTCAATCCGTTCGCGCGTGGCGTGCTTGAAGCCCGACTGTGTCACATCTACCCGATAGGTGCCCGGAACCAGGTTGAGAAACTGATAGCCGCCATCAGTTCCTGTCGTTCCCTGGTGGCGTTCCTGGGTTCCGGTGTTGGTCAGCGTGACAACTGCACCAGTCACCGCCGCTCCGGATTGATCGATAACACTTCCTACGAGCGAGCCGTAAAATGCCTGGCCAAACAACGGCGCGCTAATTATCGTGACACTCAGCACCGAGACGCAAAGTACCACCAAGAGACGTTTCGCCATAGAAACCCCTTTAGCAGAATGTTCTTGAAATCGTATTTACAAAAACAGCGGCTGAGCTATAGCAAGCTCGAAGACCACCGCAACGTATCAAAGTCCAAGAACGAATGCAAGCATTTTTTGCATGCATTTTCGTATAGGGTTTTTGCGATGGTCGGTCCAGTCAAGTCGCCACGTTCATCAATGCACCCCAGTGGCGAGATTATCCCTGACAAACTTCGCCTGAGCGCTATCGGGCCCCAGCGCCTTTTCGTAAATCGCCAGCGCTTGGCGCAGCAATAAGTCTCCTGCCGCCGGCTGGCCGGCTTCCTTGGTAAGCATCCCCAGGTTGGCAATATCCGCCGCGGTCTCGGGCTGTTCCGGGCCATACACCGAAGCGTCGATCGCAACCGCACGGCGAAAGAGTTCCCCGGCCGCGCGAAGCTCCTTTTTGTTCCAGAGAACATCGGCCAGATAGGTGCAGGTGGTGGCGAGATCCGCGCTTTCGGGCCCAAACTTTTCCTCCGAAAGGCGAAGCGAGGCTCGTTCCAACTTCTCCGCTTGTTCGAAGTCGCGCCGCCCCTCCAGTAGATTTCCGAGCGTATTCATAATTGCGACTGTCAGATGGTAGTCCGGCTCCGCTACCTTCTCCTGAACCGCCAGAGCATGCCGCAACAACGGTTCCGCGCCAGCGTCGTCATTGCGTGCACGTAAGACCAGCGCGTATTCGTGTAATAGGACTGCCAAGCGGCGGCTCTCAGTAGCGGACGTGTTCTGTTCCTTAGCAATCGCGCTCCGGTAATACGAATCTGCGTGTTCCGGGTCGAGCTTGGCGAGGCTCGCGAATGAGCGAACCGCGACGGTTGCGTCCTTACCCGACGCGGCTTCCTGGAGAAGCGCTACCGCTTCGTCGGGGTTGCTTGCTGCCGTAAGGGCGCCGGCAAGATTTTCGCGATCCGCGTCAATCGCCCCATCCGAGTTTTGAATATCGATATTGAGTGCGCGTCGCAGCGGGGCCTCGGCCGCACTGTGATTTCCAATCTGCATCAGAAACAGACCGAGGTTGGCGGAGGCGCGCGCCACCGTCGCGGAATTCAGTCCCGATTCTCTTTCGCGATACGCCAATGCTTGCTCATACACAGAAACCAACGTCGATGGATCGGCCGGCACCACAAAACTCGTCGCGCCTCCCGTAGCTGCCGGAACAGGCTGTAATACTTTCACCATGCGTCGGGCCGGCATAAGTTTCTTTCCCTGCTGGGCGTAGATACCGATCCAGTGATTGGTGAATTCGAGTGTGGCGCTGGTCCGAACCTGCGGCATGTGACAATTGACGCAACTCCGCGATGCGACCGCCGCTTTATGGATGACGCTCTTGTGGCAGGAGACGCAACGCGCATCATACGAGGATGCCGTTTTGTTCAGAGGTCCGTGCGGATCGTGACAGGTGAGGCACGAGAGCCTGCCATTACTATTGCGAAAGCACGCGGCGCGATGTAAGTAAGAGGGTTGATGCCGGACGTTCCACGCATTGGTCCAGTCTGTCTCATGATCGAGATCGCTTGCCTGGCGGTGACAGGCTCCGCAGAGGCGATTGAGTTCGGTTGCCGTCAAACGCTTGGGATTCTGAATCGTACCGGGCGCGCCTGGTTGTTTGATGTGCGCGGAGCCGGGCCCGTGACATGACTCGCACCGAACACCTAGTTCCGAGGGCGCTACCTTATAATCGGCCGCAAGCGTCACCGGCCCGGTTGAATGACAACGGAAGCAGCGTAGCGCGGTCCCCAAAGAATCGAAAGTCCGATAGACGATGTCGGTCGTATCGGAATGCCCTGGCGTTATGCCCATGGACTTCGTTGCCGTGTAGTAACTCAGCCCGTGCTCGGCGATGGTATCCTCGCCGGTCTGATCGACAAAGGTGACGGCCTTGTCGCCCGCGCCAAATGCCCACTGGGCTTTTTGGCCCGGCGCCAGAGCACGGGCATGTTCGCTCTTCGACTGCAATGCAAACTTATCCGGATGGCATTTCTGGCACGCCTTGCTGCCAACGTACTGCGCCGTAAGCGGCAGCGAAAGCGTTATGCAGAACGTAGTCACCCGAAGCAATCGGCCACAAGTGGTCGCGGCCGTGTGACGCGGCCTGAACGGCGAGATCCTTTCGATGCCGTGCCTACGGCTTGGCACGCCCCAGCCTTTGAAATTCCTTCATCTCGGCATCCGCCTTGGCCGTATCGCCACGTTCACGATAGAGACCAGCTAACCCAAAGTGCGCCCGGGACGCTACGGCGCTGTTGTTATCGATCCCGATCACCTGGAGCCAAGACTTCTCCGCGGCCGCCTTATCGCCACTGAGCGATGCCGCCTTGCCAAGCGTATACAAAATATCCGCAGTGCCTGGCTGCAGTTCGTTGGCTCGCGCCAATTCAAGACGCGCTTCTTTCACCTTGCCCTGCTGCAATAGCGAGTTCCCGAGACCGAACGCCGCCTCGGAATCACCGGGCTGCAACTTGGCTTCGGAGCGGAACTCCATTTCCGCTCTGGCCCACTGCGACACCCCTGCGTACAGTTCGCCCAGTTCCAGATGGACGCCTCGCGTCTCGGGCCGCAGCCGCAGCGCCTCGCGAAACTCCTTCTCCGCGCCGTCTGTGTTGTGAAGAACCGCGTAGGTCTCGCCCAAAATTTGGTGGGCGCGCGCCGAATCCGGATCGGTCGCCCGTAATTTTTCGAAAGCCTGCTGGGATAACAGACCGCTCGCTCTTCCGTAGTAGTACAGTAAATCCACGTCTCCCGGTCGCTTGGCCAGCGCCGCCTGCAGGTTTGTTGCAGCCTCTGCCAGTTTTCCGGCCTTCAGCTGCGCCACGCCGAGGGCATCGAGCGCCTGCACTTTTTCGAGATACGGAATCGCCTCTTTCGCGTATCCTGCCGACAGGAAGGCAAACCCTAGCAATTGTTGAGCACCGGGCAGTTCAGGGTTCAGTTCGAGTGCACGTTTCAGCGGTGCGATCGCGCTCTGATAGTCGCCCGTTTGCATGAGCGCCTGGCCAAGGCCCACGAATCCCGCCGGTGAGTCCGGGGCTATTTCCGTAGCTTTGCGGAACTCGGCTGCTGCCACGACCGCTTTGCCTTGTTGGAGCGCATCACCGCCCTCTTTCAAATGTTCGACGGCCTCCGGAGAGGGGCTCTGGCCGGCGAGCATCAGTAGGAGGAAGAGTGCAATCGTCACGGCTTCTCCGGCTCGACGACGTTCAAAAACTGATCTGCCCGGACGTCATCGATTTTTTGCACGGTGCCCGAAGGCCACTTTATCTCGACTTTCGCCGTGCTCGCCACGCCCAGTCCAAAATGAACACGTTTGTCGCTCGCAGAGGCGTAGCTGCCCGCCGACGTGGCAGATTGCGATTGCCCGTTGACCAGTAAGCGCGCGCCGAATCCATCGCGATTGCTACGGGTACCGCGCAGCGAGAGCGTCAGCCAATGCGCACGGCCACCGTGATTCCGGAATACCAGCGGCTTTCCTCCGAGCACCGTCATCACGATATCCGTCCAACCGTCATTGTTCAGATCTCCGAAAGCCGCGCCCCTGCCGGCCACCGCGGTGACAGGGCCCAGACTTGCCCGCTCGAACCGCCCTTGCCGGTTCATCGCGAGCATCGGCGCTTCCAGAGCATGCAGCATCGGGTCTATCTGGTCGACGTTATCCATGACATGCCCTTGCGCGACGAACAGATCCTTCCATCCATCGTTATCAAAATCTTCGAGCTGCATTCCCCAGCCGGAACTCACACCCGACAGAGCTGCTATCCCGGTTTGCAGTGACTGGTAACTGAATAAGCCTCCGCCTTCGTTGCGGTACACCGCATAATTCTGACGCGCCAGATCTGTTATCACGATATCGGGGTGCGCGTCATTGTCGTAGTCGCGAAAATCTGCTCCCATACCCGAGATCGGTTTGCCATCATCGGTGAAGGCGACGCCTGCATTGAGAGCTCGTTCGGTGAACGTGCCATTGCCGTTGTTGTGGAACAAGAACTGTTCCATGCCGTCGTTTGCGACCAAGATATCAGCGAATCCATCCTCGTCGTAGTCGGCAAAGGCTACTCCCAGAGCCTTGCCCTCCTTCGCGGCAATTCCCGAGCCCACACTCACATCTTCAAACGTTCCGTCGCCGCGATTCCGGTACAGCACGTTGCTTACAGGCGGGAACTCGGAAGGCGTGCAATAGATTTTCGGCGCGATGCCGCAGCTCTTGCTGTGATACAGGTCCCATTCCATGTAGCGGGTAACAAACAGGTCGAGCTTGCCGTCGTTGTCGAAGTCGAAAAAACCCGCCGACACCGACCACCCGCCCGCGCCAACGCCAGCTTTTGCGGTCACATCGGTGAAGGTGCCATTGCCATTGTTGTGGTATAGAATGTTCTTCCCATAGCTGGTTACGTAAAGATCGGTGAAGCCGTCATTGTCGTAATCGGCCGCGGCTACACCCATGCCGTAGTTCCCATCGCCTCCCGAAGCAAGCCCCGCGGCTGAAGTCACGTCTATAAAACTGCCACCTTTCGTCTGGCGGAAGAGACGATTCCAATAACGAGGATTGGCCCGGTCAAAGGAGTCCTTACTTTTCTCGACCCCGGCCTTGGCGCCGATCCTGCCGCTATTGACGAGAAAGATGTCGAGCAGGCCGTCGTTGTTGTAGTCGAGCAGCGCAACGCCGCCGCCCATCGTCTCGATCAGGTGCTTGCGCGGCGTTGGGGAGTTCTCATGATGGAAAACCAATCCCGCGGGAGTACCTACTTCAAACAGCTGCTCAGAAGCGCCAAACGCAAGCGCGAAAACGAGGCAGCCTCGCACAATAGAACCGGTCACCATAAGAGCAGCGCATTTCCACACACGCCTTGCGAACCGACGCTATTTCGGGTTGGGATGTGGTCCTTCCGAAACTGGCTGGTTCAATACAAACGCAAATAATTGATCGCCGCCGGTGGCCAGTATGTATTGCCGTCCATCCAGCAAATAGGTTTCGGGAGCATTCCCTGCGGTTCCAATACGGCTGTGCCAAAGCGGCTTCCCGGTCGCCGGATCATAAGCAACAAGATTCTGGCCATCTCCACTGAAAAGAAGATTGCCCGCAGTGGCAAGGAGTCCCGTGGTCCCGGAAATCTCATGCCGCCAGGTAACTCTTCCAGTCTTATAGTCGATTGCATCAATGTACGAGCCGTACGAAAGAAAGCCCCCGCCGCTGACGCCGCCGAGGCCCATCGACCCACGCGGATCGGGATCCATCAAGTAGGTGATACGCAGAGTGTTGTTCTCGGGGACGTAGAACAGTCCTGTATCGGGTGAAAATGCCGGTGCCGGAAAATTTGTGACATCGGCATTGACGATCGACCCCGCGATAGTCGCATCCTTCGCGGGGTTTCGCCGCGGACGGCCCTGTCCATCCAGACCCTGCGCCCAATTATTGACAAGGCCCATCTTCCCTGTAACCAGATGCTCGCCTGTCACGCGGTCGAGCACGAAGAAATAGCCGTTTCGCTGACCGGTTAGCACCAGTTTGCGCATGTGTCCTTCGAACGGCGCATCGACGAAGACCGGAGCCTCCGTAGAGTCCCAGTCATGTGTATCGTGCGGCGAGGTTTGGTAATACCAGGCCATTTTGCCGGTATCCACATTGACCGCGACCAAAGAACAGGTGAAGAGGTTGTCACCGTCACCGCGGCCAGTGGTGTAAGCCGGAGTCGGGTTACCAGTGCCGAAAACGTACAAATGCGTCTCCGGATCGTAAGCACCGGGTAGCCAAGCCTGCGCACCCCCGTGCCGCGCTGCGTCGAGACTGGCCCAGGTCTCCACGCCTTTATCGCCGGCGTTCATGGGCACTGTATAGGTGATCCACTGGCGAGTGCCCGTTTCCGGATCGAAAGACTGGAGGAATCCCGGTGAATCCATGTCATTGCCGGTGCCTACCAGAAGGTGATTGCCGATGACCAGCGGAGAAAAGGAAGAGAAGTACTGTTGATCGAAGCTGGAAATCTCTTTTTTCCATTTCTCTCTTCCGGTTCGAGCATCGAGGCAAATCAGGTAGTCGTCGTGAACTTCCAGATATAAATTGTCGTGCCACATGCCCATGCCGCGGTTTCCCGTGTGCGTGCCACCGCGCGTTTTCCAATAGTATTGCCAAAGAATCGTTCCATCACGTGCGTCTACAGCCCAAGCGTTGTCCGGCGCCGACATGTAGAGAATGCCGTTGACCATGAGAATGCCGCCGCCAAGACGGGGACTGCCACCGGCATTGAACTCGCCTGTACCCAATCCGCCCACAATGACTGGATATGCGGTCGGTGCACCGCGACCCGTTGGAGCGGGGATATTTCCGGTGGGGCCAAATCCGGCGGTGAAGCGTGTTACCCAGGCGAGGCTCAGGTTTTGAACGTTCGACTGGTTGATTTGCTTGAGAAGACTATAGCGGCGCGCGGAATAGTCGCCGTTATATGTTGTCCACTGCTCCGCGAGCGGTTTTAGAATGTCGGTTGGTTCGAGGCCAATCTGTCCAACCATCAGAGCCGGCGCCGTCACGAACGAGACGAACCGCAAGACCTGTAGAAGCCGTTTCATGAGTGTCAGTTTAAGAGGATTCACTTGACCGTTGCCAGATATGCGGTTACGTTATGCATGTCGTCGTTGCTGAGATTCCGAGCTAATTCGCGGTGAGCATCGAGTGGATCGTGTACTTCCACCTTGGGCGCGTCGCTGTTCTCGAGAGAGATGGAGCGTCTATCACCATCAGGCAACAGGAGCGTCACAATGAAATCGTCTTTACGGATGAGCGTGCCTTCGAGTTTTTCGCCATTCGCAAAGGTGACTGTTGCTGTGGAGGGTTTCCCGCGCGGCCCGGCACCAGGCAAACCACCGCGGCCCATGACGGTGCCCCCTGCGACCCAAGCGTTCTGTAACGCCCTCGGGTCTTTGTATTTCTCCGCCAGATCCTTCAGATCTCCAGTAACGGAATGACAGCTCGCGCAATTTGCTTGAAAATATGTTTGTCCCGCGGCCGCATTACCAACGAGAACGTCTTTATCGGCGATCTCGACCTCACCCGGCGGGTGTGCCTTCGGTCCGACGTGCGCCAATACACTGTGAATATATTCGGCCACGGCCGTCGAATCGGCCTCAGAAAGATTAAATGCAGGCATCCCCTTGTCCTGTCTGGCGCCATGAATGATCGGTGAGATGAGCTCGCCGTGCTGATCACTTAATGCTGTAAGCGATCGCAGCAGATTGGGCCCTCCCTGATCGCCGCCCCGAAGATCGGCGCCATGACAAGCGTTACAGTTCACGCTGTAGATGCCCTTTCCCCGCGCAAGGACATCCGGCGATGCGAGCTTGCGTGTTTGCTGCGGAAAAGTGGTGTAATTGCGATCCAATGTGGTTGCTCGTTTAGCTTGCGCTGGAGTCGCGGGCTGAGAACCAGCATTGGGCGCTTGCGCGAATAACGGGGTGGCCAACAGGAGGCCAATGACGGCCCAGCAGATAAGTAAGATTCTATTCATTTTGTTGCTCCCGAATGGCATGCACGCACTATTGAACCAAACAGAAATTGACCGCCTAATTCCGCAGCGCGAAAGCAAACAGACAATGCCCGGCCGCGATCGCAATATACTGTTTTCCATCAACCTGATATGTCATCGGACTTGCCGCTGCTGTACCTCCCACGGTGGACCTCCATAGCAGTTCGCCGTTTCGCGCGTCGAGTGCATAGAAATATCCTTCTCGGCCGCCCGTAAACAACAGGTCGGACGCCGTGGTCAAGATTCCGCTGTCACTGACATCATGTGTCTTGAATTCCCACTGTGCCTTTCCCGTCTGCGGATCGAGCGCCAGGATTCCGCCATACCCGCCTTCTTCGGTCCAGGTATTAATAGGCCCGCGACGAATCGCTGGAAGCGGCGATTTGTACGATCCCCCCGTGAATCGCCGGCCGGGTTCGTACTTTCCCGGCGCACGCAAATAGGTCGCGAAGGTGTCGAGCCACGCCGTAACGTAGAAAAGACCCGTGCGAGGACTGAAGGATGGAGAATACCAGTTTGTGCCACCCTGATTACCCGGGTTCACGCGAGCACCTTCCGCTAGGGGAAGGAGAATTGGCCGACCGTTCGCGTCTAAGCCTGAATTCCAGTTTTGCTTGACGAATGGGTACCCCGAAAGAAAGCGGCCGGTCACCCGGTCCAACACATAGAAAAGCCCGTTGCGATTCGCCCAGAGAATGACCTTTCGTCGAGCGCCGTTCCAATCCAGATCAGCGAGCACAGGAACCTGGGTTGAGTCCCAATCTGATCCATCGTGCGGGGTGAACTGAAAGAACCATTTCAGCTTGCCGGTATCGGCGTCTAGAGCGATCGCGCAGTCCGTATAGAGGTTGTCACCCAAGCGTTGGTTTGGATTCCAGTCAGGTCCGGGATTGCCTGTGCCCCAATACGTCAAATTCGTGGCTGGATCGTATGAACCCGTAACCCAAAAGGAACCGCCGCCGTGCTCCCACGAGTCTCCCTGCCATGTTTCGTGACCGGGCATCCCGGGGCCGGGAATTGTGTCAAAGCGCCAGACTTGCTTGCCGGAACTTGCCTCATAGGCGGCAAGGAACGATCGAATACCATACTCACCCCCGGCCGTTCCGATAATGATCTTGTCTTTTACAACCAAAGGAGCATGTGTTATGGCGTAGCCGAGATTGCAATCTGCCACTTCGGTGTTCCAAAGAACGTGACCATTCTTCGCGTCAATGGCAATCAGATGAGCATCGATGGTCCCCATGAATAAGGTATTGCCAAGAATTGCGAGGCCGCGGTTGACCAAACCACAGCACAACCGCACGCCGGACGAGGAGCGATACTGATATACCCAAAACAGCCGGCCAGTCTTCGCATCGAGGGCAACGATGTCATTGGGCGGCTGTGTGACGTACATGATGCCGTCCACGACAAGAGGAGTTGCCTCGAACTTCTCTAATGATTGAGCTTGAAAAATCCAATTAAGGCCGAGTTGCTTGACATTCTCAGGTGTGATCTGGTCAAGAAGACTGTACCGCTGGCTTGCGTAACTTCCGGAATAAGTCAACCAGTTCTGCGGTTCCTGAGATGTCTGAAGGAGGCGTTCATACGATATCTGGGCGAACAGATTGACACCAGCCAAGAACCAGATAAATAGTCTCGCCCACTTCATTTTGATGCTGCTGCCGGACCCTTCAAAGAATACAAATAACTAACCAAGTCTTCCAGTTCTGCCGGAGAAAGCCGTTTCTGGTAGGACGGCATCGAAGCGCCCCTTATGATCTCGTATGCCTTCAACTCGGGCTTAAGGAGTGAAATAAGATTTCCCTTGCTGTCGATGAGCTGAAGCGTGAACGTATCCTCGTTCAGGTGACGGCCGACAATCGCAACACCATCCCGTGTCACGGCCCGAATCTGCCTGTGCTCCGGCAAATCGGAAGCAGCAGGATCGACAAGCGAGCGCTCCAGGTAGTCGATGGAGCGAATGATCCCGATATCGCTTAGATCGGTCGCGGTGTACGCGCCTTTGCCGTTGGCCCGGTGACAGGTTAAACACTCACCTCGGCCTTCAAAGATGATTTGGCCGCGGCGAGCGTCGCCGTGTAGCGCTTCCCAATGCGAGCCTTGCAAGGAGCGTATGTAGCCGACAATCACCCTCAGTTCGGAATTATTGAAGCTGTTCGGCGGCATAGCGGTGCCTGGGATACCGCGCAGGACGATCAACATCAGATCGTCATCCGAGGATGCTCTCCGAAACTTTCCGCTGCGAAAATCTACGCCAGGGACTGAGTTGCCCTCTGCGCCATGACAGGCGGAACAGTAAGCGAAGTAGAGGCGCGCTCCAGCTTCTCCCGTTAAGATGCTATCGGTGTGTGCTTGGCCTGGGAGCCGTTCTGCGATTCCCAGCAAGGCCACCAAACTTATTACTGTCGCCGGGCGCAGCATTCAGTCGACCGGTCAGTGTTTGGGCACGGAAATCGTAATGTTTCGATACCGTATTCCGCCATGGTGATCGCCCTGGAAGTAAATCGGTCCAGGCTGACCTTCGTCGCTGTCGATAGCGCCGCCCGTAATGCCGGGAATCTCCTGATCGTCGATGCCGGTGACATGGTTCAACACAACGGTGACACGGCGTCCGACCAGGGTTATGTCGTACGCGTGCCAAGTGTCCGCCGGAACCGGAGCTTCGAGCGGAAATTTGAGGAAACCGTAGATGGAGCCCACCGTCCCAGCCATATTCGCACCCGGTGCCGCCGCAGCGTGTGACGGGCCGCTGGCCGCTACTTGTGTCTCATATCGTCCGCGCAGATAAATGCCACTGTTTTCTCCCGGCGGGATATTAAATTCGATGTGAAGTTTGAAATCGTCAAACGTACGCGTTGTGCGGAGATTCGAGCCGCGTCCTTCGTTCACTAACTCTCCATTCCTGGCAGCCCAATGGTTCTGGGAGTAAGTTGCGGTTGGTGGGGTATTATTGATCGGTTCCCAGCCGGTCAGATCTTTTCCATTGAAAAGGCTCTCGGGAGTCGTCCAGGCGCTGGGCGCTTCCCGCTTGAGGATCGGGGCGCGATGTCCGACCACCTTGCCATCCTCGGCGCCTCCATGTTTTTGGACGCCGTTGATTTTGTCACCCTTAGCAGTCAACTCCCAAGAGCCCGTAGGACCTGAACCTGGAGCATCATTGGGCGGTGGAACAGTAACGATGAGCTGAGAACCGTCCATCTTCGCCTCAATAGGGTGCACGTTGCCCGTCCGAAGTTGCGCGCGAACCTTCGGATTACCGCTCTCCTCCGTCACTTCCATCCAATCCGGATAGGTCTCGCCATTGGACGTGATCGTCAGGTCCCAGCGCCCCAGGAATGGATTGCCGCCCGCCGCGAGCACTGTTCCACCAAGCAACAGACCGGTTAGCGTGGACCGCACGATCAAGAGCTTTTTCACAGATTGCTTCCTTTCGTTTTATCTTCTCGAATACATATCAAGGAGACTATTCGAATTGATATTGGCGCCGACATCGGCTGCGCGAACATTTCTTTACCACTGCGTGGTCGTCTATACGGACAACCCGTGCAGATAGGCGTAGCTCTCTTCGAGCGCCTTCATCGGATCCTTAGGTGGGCGAACCTCCATCTCGACGAAGTAGTTCTTAATACGCGCCGACTTAGCGGCAGCGAAAAGACGGTTCCAGTCAATATCTCCTTGCCCAAGTTCCAGAGAGCCCCCCGTATGACCGGATTTAGCATCTTTGACGTGAAGAGAACAGAACCGGCCCGGATTGTCTTCAAGATACTTGACTGGATCGTGCCCCGAAGAGACTGTTCCTCCGAGGTCCATTTGCAATTGGACAAGCTTCGGATCAACGCTGCGGAGTAATTCGTCATAGACCAGGACGCCATCGATCACCTTCCACTCGTTGCTGTGATTGTGATAACCGAACTGCATTCCTGCAGCCTTCACCCGTTCGCCTACCTTGTTCATGTGGTCAAAATTCCATTTCCACTGGTCCATGGTCACGTTTGGATCTCGCGCACCCTCCTTAGGCGACGACATGATCATGTACTTCAGCTTTAACCCTTTGGCGTACGCAATGCTCTGGTCGATCATGGCGGGTTCGTATTCCCGAAACTGAAAGTGGCAGCTTTCAGCACGCATGCCCGCGTCCTCGATCGTCTTTCGAACGTCCTCAGGTTTCATGCTTGCCAACGGTCCAAAACCGGAATTCAGATAGCCCGGAAACGAGCACAGCTCCACCCGCTTATAGCCAAGAGCGGCGACTTGCTTCAGGGTGCCGGACAAGTCTTTCGAGGCTTCTTCCCGTACACCGTAAAGCTGAAAGCCGACCGGCATTCCTAGGGGGTCGGCCTTCAAGGAGCTGCTCAGGGAGAGACAGCCCGCCGCACCGGCAGCACTCATCAGAAACTCTCTTCTAGAAACATTCCACATGCATTTTCCTTTCAGGTTCCCCGCCACCCTCTCCGGTCGGAGTTCCGGCTGCGGGTACTTACTATCGCAACTATCTACAACTGTCAAGCGCAGCCTCCCCCGGTAGTAGCGCTTCCTATCTATTCGCAGGATGCGGCTTCTCCCACTCGACGTGCGACGGATAGCTAGTTCGCTCGGGCAGGACACTAGGTTTGGGTTGCATAGATGGATAACCCTTGTTGTAAAAGATGTACAACCCTGTTTTGCACGCAACGATAACGTCTTGTTTGCCATTACCGTCAATGTCCGCAGCATTGAGCCTCATCCCTGTCCCTACTACATAGCTTGGGGGAGGGGCATTCTCGCTCTTTGAGCCGAAATATGGAGTCAGGTAACTATAAGTCAGCACATGGCGCTCGAAGTGACCGTGACTAAACCGGTAGTAGAAGATAAAGACGGGATCCAGAGCACCAACATCCCCACCGTTGTGAGCAAAGAGTTGCTTTCCGGTAATGAGTTCCGGCTTCCCGTCACCGTCCAAGTCTGCGAGCATCATTGTGTGGATGGTTGGATAATCGCGCTCTATCCAATGTTCAGTGAACGTCCGCTTCCCCTCTGACATCTTCTGCTCAAACCAGACGAGACCGTAGCGATGCGCCGACCCCATAATGATGTCATTCAAACCGTCGCCATTCACATCCGCAATAAGAATGGGCAATCCGGCGCCACCTCCGGCAAACTCGTAGTCCGCGTGCCACACCCACGGCTCATCGGCGGGGTGCGCCGGCGCTTCGAACCACCCGGTCGCAGTGACGACGTCGTTCCGGCCATCACCGTTCAGGTCACCGATGCCGTTGCCATGACTGATTCCAAGTCCTTCCGGTCCTAGCTTATGTTCCTTGAACCACGGCGCTTGGTCCAAATGCTCCATCCAGATCAGACTCCGGCCCGGCTTCTTCGCAAAGTAATTGACCAGCAGGTCGTTCTCGCCGTGGCCGGCTAGATTGCCGATGACCATTCCCTCCAAGCCGTCTGCAGGAACGATCGAGTGCGACTCCCACTTCGGACCGAGCTTGCCCGGATTTTCGTACCACCAGATGCCTTGTCTGCGCATCCATCCCGAACTGATCACATCAGGACGGCCATCTCCATTCACATCCAGCGTGCCTTCGTAATTGTCGTCGACATCCGGCCCGTTGGTCTCCGCCCCATCCCGATAATCGGCATACTTCTTCCAGTCGGGCGCGATGTAGAAATTTCGGCCGGCAGCAATATCGATTTTTCCGTCACCATTGATATCCAGGACGGATGAGCATTCGGCAAACGGACCAAACCAAAATGTGTGTTTTGCGGGATTGTGAACCGGGCCGTCAATCCTTACCGGTTCAAACACCAGCTCTCGTGGCGCATCGTCCATAGCGTCGGTCTTGGCAGACACCGTTTTGGGGGCGGGAGCACTGCACGCCACACATAGACAAAACGCACAGCACACCCAGATATATTTGGTTCGCGTCATCCTCTTTGTAGCTCCGTTCAAGTCAATACCGGAATTTTGCGGGCAGTGAGATCCAATCGATCATCAGCACAGATATAGTACTTGAACGATCCTCAGCGGGATGGCATTGAGATGAGTGGGTAAATTCTCATATGGAAATGACGATTGTCTCGACACCGTTGGAGGAAGGCCTTTCCACTCAGCTGCTCTCGGCTGGTTGAATAATGCGGTGGGTAATCACCTGGGAGCTTCTGGCCGTGCCCGCGACTGCTCTTGTTTTGAGCAGGATTTCAAAATATTGGTCTCTCACCCCGCGCGACCCTAGCAGCCGCTCGAGTTCCTTCTCGAATCCACTGCTCGTCACCATTTCTCCGGCAGCTTCGGAGGCTTCCATAGTGATACCCGAGAGAATCAATACCGAGCCGGTGTTCTCCAGATTAGGGAGAAACGCGATATCGGCATAGGTCTCTTGTGTACCAGAATCCTCCGTTGGAACGTATGTCGCGGACTCGCCGGGCTTGGGGTTTTTGTTTCGGAAATGGAATCGATGGGTGAGGCGATTTTCTTCCAGCGTGAAGTTCAGTTGTGGTTCAAACAGGCCCACCCAAGGAATACCGAGGCGGCTGCCAATCAAAATAAAATTCTCGGCCTTGAAGTCGCGGATATTGAGGTGGCGCGCATAGCGTATCGATGTCTGACTATTTTGAAACCGTTCGCTTATTTCTTTCAATTTGGATGCGATATTTGTATCCGCGAGGCTCGTGTACTGGCGGCCGGCGATCAATTCGAGTGCAGATCGCAAGCTAGGATCGGAGACCTTCCTCAACAAGTCGCTCGAGAATTCGTGCCGCGAATACTCATCCACTGAAACATCGGCATGAAGGACGTCGCGCAGCATAACGAGGCAGGTATCGGAGACCACTAGACTGGTCGGCTGGCCGTCGCCGAAGACGCGCGCCCAAAACAGATCTTCCGTTTTCTGGCCTCCAGAAACAGGAGTTACGGCGCGGCGCTCTCGTCGCAGCGTAAAATATGATCCCAAGATGGCTGTTAGCAAAATTGGTATCGCGACAACCGGGAGCCATCGAAAAGTATGCTGTTTCCCCACGGGCTCTGAAGAACCAGCTCCGGCCGGGCCGGGAACGATTTCACTCACAACAGGAGATTGCGGATGAGGTTCAAAGCGTGGCAAATAGGCGCCCCTCGGCACCCGAATCTGGATTGGTTCGTTCTTGCCGTCTGAAGAAAAATACTCTTCCAGCTTCTTGCGCAGGTGGCTGATCTGCACGCGCACGATATTGTCGTCGTATGGATTAAAATCCGGCTTCCTCCCTAGAACGTTACAGCCGATCTCGTGCTCTTTAATGACGGCGGTGGGATGCCTGATACCACGCTGGCAAATGTAAATGAGAATATCTCGAAGCTGCGGCGCCTTGCTGAAATGGCGGCTAGAAACGATGCGCTGGACAAGATCCCACCGCTCATTGTTTTGAAATTCCGGCACTTCCGGCACTTCGCGATGACTTACTGCTTGACTCAAGACTAGACCCCCGGGATCCCGACTCTGTGATCGAGGCCCGCAGAAAAAGTCTATAACACTCCTTTGGACTAACGGACGCTCAGTTCGATCGGCTCCTCCTTCCAATGCGGAATTGTTCCCGGCGGTGCCTGTGCGAGAGCATCCTTCAACGCCGCTCGAATCTTCGCGTTGGAGACATCTCGCAGCAGCGCGTCATGCAAATTGTTCAGTCCATCGGACCACTGTCCAAGGCGCAACAGGACGACGGCCAAGTTCACGCGAATGGGAACGCTCTCGGGGTTGAGCAGCAATGCGGCGCGGTACTTCTCCAATGAGCCAGGCAAATTTCCTACCTTCTGCAATTGCACTCCCTCGTTATTCGCCTGCGTCGATAGAAGCTCGTTTCGGGTGGACTGGTCCCGCTGGCGCAAGGCTTCCGCAAGCTTTCGTTCCACTTCGTTCGCTTCTTCGACCCGACCAGTCCGCCGCAAAGCACGCTGAAAGGCATTGAGGATGGATTGGTCGTCTGGTGCCAAACGATAGGCTTGCTCCAGATGAAACGCCGCCAAGTGATCCCTGTTCTGCTTTAGGTCTTCGGCACCCAGCCGGTACTGAGCTACGGGATCGTTCGGGTTGAGTTTTACGGCTCGCTCGAAAGCCGCCGTCGCCCCGGTGTCATCCGATAAGCCCTTGCGCGCTTCCCCCAAATCCGACCACGCTTCCGGAAACTCGGCGCGAATGGAAAGCGCCCGCTGGAGCTCACTGGCAGCCTGTCTGGTGTTGCCTTGCCGCGTATAGACTTTTGCTCGCAGGTAGTGCGCGGTTGCAGCGTCGGCGTCTGGCTTGAGTAGATGAATTGCCCGGTCGAGATGACCGGCCACCACCGCTACTTCCTCGTCTCGCAACTCATGACCTTCGAGCAAACTGCGACCAAGATTCAGTTGAGCAATACCGCACTTGGGATCGATCTCGACCGCTTTTTCAAATGCCTGTCGAGCTGCTAGAGCAAATCCAAAGTTGCTGTACGCCTCTCCTAAAGTGTTCCACGTCTCAGCGGAGCCTGGCCGCAGCCGGACCGCTTCATTCAGTTGTAGGAACGCTTCTTCTCGATGATCGGCCTCACTGAGAAGGCTCCCAAGAAGTAGCCGGGCATCGGGATCGTGGGGATCCTGCCGGATCGCATCGTTCAGCAGGCGGATCGCTTCTTCTTGCCGGCCGTCCGCTGCGAGCTTCCAAGCCTGCTCGACAGCAGCGAGCTTGGAGGCTCGCTCAACCCGAGCGTTCTGGGCCAGCAGCAAGCCCGCGGAGACCAGCAAGATGGAAACTCGCGCCAGCATCAACTACTTAGAAAACGATCTTTAAACCTATCTCCAATTGGCGCCCTGTGACGTTCGATGGAGTCGCGGTCTGAGCGCCAAACGTGCCTGCAGGCGCACCCTGAAAAAGATTTCTTCCGTAATTGGGATCGCTTGGGTCCATATTCGGATCGCCGCGATTGAGCCGGTTGAGTGCATTGTATGCCGTTACCTTCAATTGGCTGTGTATGCGCTCTGTAATGTTGAAGCTTTTCATGAGAGTCGCGTCCACATTCCAAAATGAAGGGCCTTCGAGACAGCCAAACTGCACGTTATACGGCACAATTGCCGAAGAATTCAGCGCGAGCGGAACCATGGACGTGTTGAACCAGCTCTCAGGAGTCGGGTTGGACTGGCAGGGATTGCCGAGTATCGTGACTGGCGAGTGGATAGGCGCCGCTCCGCTATTCAAGTTGTTGAAACGCGGATAGTCACCCGACATGTATGTTGACAGACCGGTAATCTGCCAGCCGCCGATGAGCGCGTCCGTAAGCCTATTCACGCTTGAGAAGAACGCTTTGTTCTTGCCGAAAGGTAACTCATAAGTGGCCGCTATATTGAATCGGTGGTGAGGCTGGTCGCTATCGTGCCAAGTCAACTTATTGTTGTATTCGTCGAGAGAATTGGCGAAATTCTGGAGTTCTTCCCGGATGTAGACATAAGATACAACGAAGTTATAGCCGTGGCTATAACGCTTCTGCACCTTGAAAGTGCCCGACTGATAACGCTCCGAGGCCCCCAGTACGCCGATCTCAAACAATGGCCCATACTGCGGATAGCGCGTCAGGAGTTGCTGCAGCTGAACGGTCGGCTGAGTGTACAAATTGCCGGGTAATAAGGCCGGATTGTTTTGGTAGTGATAGAAGGGATTCGTTACGCTCTGCGTCAGAAACGCGGTGCCGTACTGATCTCCGATCGTCGGATCCACTGCATTTAACTCTCGGTTGTATTGCTGATTGCCGAAATTAAGAAAATACGTCGCCGACGCGGTGATCTCGCCTGGAAATTCGTGTTCCGCGGTGAAATTCAGGCGATTGTTAACCGGCTGCCTGGAATTCGGATCGTACCAGAGTAGACCGGCAGTGCTGCCGCGCCCGGTCGCCGCGCCTCCCGATGTCCCCTGAATTGGAACCAGCGGATTCGAATTAGCCGGAAATGGATTAGAGAAGGTCTGTTGCGGGATGCCATTTTGCAACGGCAAAGCCTGCTGAGTCGCCGATTCTCCATAGAATGGCGGTTCCAGGATATTGATGTCTTCGAAACCGTTCAGCGGTGCGTGCGCAAAATCAAGCTCGATCGGCTGCACATAGCGTGCGTATCCAAATCGTAGCGCCGTCTTGTCGTTCAAGCGATAAGCAAGGCCGAATCGCGGCGATAGAGCCAATTTCTGTGCATCCCACATACCGGGATGGCTGCTGCTCGTGAAATTCCATGCTCCGTTGTAACTATAAAAATTGTTACCTACGAGGGCCAGGGCTTGGGGCGGCATCTGTGGTGGATTCGCGGCAAATTCCGGGATCGGCACTGACAGATCCAGGCCTCGCGAAAAAGTATGGTCTGCATTGCTGATGGCTGTTTCGTATTCGTTGCGTAGTCCAACATTAATTGTAATTTTGGGAGAGAGCTTCCAGGTGTCCTGGATGAACATCCCGTACCAGGTGGAATACGGGACCGGCGCAGGGCCGCCATAGACCTGCGAGCTATCGTCAAGCGCACCAAGTAGCATCGTGGCAAACCCATCGCCTTGCGTGCTCGGCGGGTTATTGAATGTTCCCGCCGTCAACGAACTGGGGAGTTTAAATGAACTTTGGCTGTTCACGTACGTGATTCCACCCACCCTGCGCCACTCGAAACCGGCCTTGAGATAATGTGAACCCTTCTGATGAGACACGGTGGCATTGACGGATTCCCCGTGCGGCTGCTGCAGCCAAAAAAGCCCTGGGCCGCCTAGAGTGTCGCCGCCGATGACTAACTGGGGAAGGTAAGTGGGTATGTTATTGGACGCTGTCTGATACGGAGCATACCAGTTATTATTTGGCCATATCTTCGCGTAACCACCCTCAAGTTCGGATGCTGCCAGGGAATCCTGAAAATTGTGCCAGTCTCCATTTACATCAATCACAGTGCTTGGTGAGAGCGTGTAGACTGCGTCGGCTGCTACTTGGTTTCCGCCACGAACCGAACCTGTCGGAACATACAAGGCCGAGTTGTTGGGGGTTGGGTTGGAACTCGTGTTGTCCGTATTGTAACGAGCATAATGGCCGGACAGACGCCATTTTTCGCTAATGGCATAGTCCACACGATCCATGAGGTTGTAGTAACTAAATCTGTTCGGAAGAGCGGCCTGGAAATTGTTTTCTCCCGTAAGGTTAGTTCCCGGGTTATTCGGCTCCCAATACTCATTCATCAGGGCTGCCGCCGATGGATCGAATCGGCTGCCTGGGATGATATTGCCGGAAAATGGCGCACGCGTGACGGCGCTTCCGTTGACCATCGTGCTGAATGGATCGTAGATGGTACGCAGACTGCCGTCAGCATTGAGGGAATGCGAGAAATCTCCACCGTTCTCAGCAGTTGTCGGTACTGTGTGATTGAAAGTCCCCGGCGTATTGACGCGCCACTCTTCCAGCGAAAAAAAGTTGAAGAGCTTGTTCTTGATGATTGGATTCCCGAACGTCCCCCCATACATGTTTTGGCGGGTAGAGGCCAGAACGTTCTGCGTGCGGTCCGATTTGGCGCTCAACCAGGGATAACGCCCCAGGTAAAAAGCGCTTCCATGCCATTCATTGGTACCTGATTTTGTCGTCACATCGATCGTGCCGCCGGCGCTGTGACCGTTTTCCGCGTCGACACCATTAATCGAGACAATGCTTTCCTGAACGGCGTCTGTGTTCGGAACGTACGCTACTTTCTGTCCGATTCCGAGCGGAATTCCATCGAGGGCGAGCTCATTCTTAAGGTTCGTACCGCCTCCTAAATCCACGCTGTTGGCGGACCATGAATTGTAGGGCTGGACCTCGTTGCGCGTATTGACGGCCTGCGGTTCGATGAGGGTGAGCTTGAATGGGTTGCGATCGAGACGCGGCGTGTCGTTCGCCATCTTCGTATCGATCGTCAGATCGTTGTTGGCGCTGTTGAATTCGATCGCTCCCGCGGTTTCATTTACGGTCACGGTTTGTTGCAGTTCCCCGACATTCAGAACCGCGTTGATCGTCACGTCTCCGCCAGATTGCACCGGGAAAGCCGGTTGCAAAAATTCCGGAAAACCTGCTGCTTTGACCGAGACTGTATAGTTACCGGGATTAACGAGATCAAAAATATAAAGACCAGTGCTGCTGGTCTTACGAATCGTGTTGACCCCCGTGTTTACGTTTCCCAGTGTCACGGTCGCATCTGGGACTGCCCCTCCGCTGCTATCCGTGACCAAACCACGCACCTGGGCGCGGCTGACTTGCGCCGACGCAAGCCCACTGAAAACGAGGCCGAGCAACACAGCCGTGGCCAACGTGGTCCTCAATTCACCCTGTTTCATCTCTCTCCCTTTACTAAGTCGAGAATCAAGCTTCCTTGGGAACACGGTCAAGGCGGTTAACGTAAATTGGCAGATCGGCCTTTTATCCAATGTCTGGGGAGTAGGATTTACGTAAATTGCAAGTTAACGGTATATGGATTCTATTATTTAGGCCCCCTAATGCTTTCCGACTGGCATTCGGTTCGGGCAAAAAATTGCTGCCCTCAGCCCTCGCGCCGTACCACGAGTCTGGAGATGTTCTCCTAACCTGCGGGAACACACGCACGTTAAGCACCTTACCAAGTCTTCTTATCCCAAGATCGGCTCTTCGTGCTCGAAATAGATTTTGGTTGACCAACAGTTGCTTCAGCGCTGTGATCAAATGAAAGTTCCGCTTCGGGGCCGCGTTCTCTCTTCGGACCGCGCCAGGAAACGACACTCATTCAAGCCCTATGACTCCAAAAATCCGTTCGACAACGGTCCTTTGCGTGCGCCGCAATGGCAAAGTAGTATTAGCCGGCGACGGCCAAGTCACCGCTGGCAGTGAAATCTTGAAAGCCGGGGCGAGGAAGCTGCGCCGATTCTACGACGGTAAGATAGTTTCCGGTTTCGCCGGCTCGACGGCCGACGCCTTCGCGTTATTTTCGCGTTTTGAAGCAAAACTCGAACAATATAGTGGCAACCTGCCGCGCAGCGTCGTCGAACTGGCCAAGGAGTGGCGCACCGATCGAATGTTGCGTCATTTGGAGGCTTTGCTGCTGGTGGCGGACCTCGAGAACATATATATTGTGAGCGGGAACGGTGATGTGATCGAGCCCGACAGCGCGGTTGCAGCCATCGGCTCGGGCGGCGCATTCGCCAAGAGCGCGGCGCTGGCGCTGCTCGAAAACACTGGTTTGAGCGCGCGTGAAGTGGTTGAAAAAGCGATGAAGATTGCGGCCGACGTTTGCATCTACACAAACGAAAACGTCACCTATGAGGAACTAGCGTAGTGGTAATCTACCTGCCGCAGCAATCCTCCGATGAGACGCCGCTGCTCGACGAACTCACGCCACGCGAGATTGTCGCTGAACTGGACAAGTACGTAGTCGGCCAGGCGGACGCCAAACGGTCGGTGGCTATTGCGCTGCGCAATCGGGTGCGACGCCAAAAGCTCGAACCGGAAATGGCCGAAGAAGTGATGCCCAAGAACATTTTGATGATTGGGCCCACGGGAGTCGGCAAGACCGAAATCGCGCGGCGACTGGCAAAGCTGGCCAATTCTCCGTTTCTGAAAGTAGAGGCGAGCAAATTCACCGAAGTGGGCTATGTGGGCCGCGACGTGGAATCGATGATCCGTGATCTGGTTGACGTCTCGATCGACATGGTACGGGAGGAACGCCTCGACCAGGTGGCAGACCGCGCCGAACAGCAGGCCGAAGATCGCCTGCTCGATTTGCTCATGCCGCCGCAGCCCGAGTCTCCCGACAGCGTCGAACGCACGCGCGAGAAGTTGCGCGAGAAGCTACGAGCCGGCAAGTTAGACGATCGCAGCGTAGAAGTCGACGTCAAAGAGCGCGGGCCGACCTTCGAAGTTTCGACCAACGGCAACATGGAGGAAATGGACATCAACCTGAAAGATGTCATTCCCGGCCTGTTTGGACCGCGCACCCGGAAGCGCAATATGCGCGTTTCCGAAGCACTCGAGTACCTGGTCCAGGAAGAGGAACAGAAGCTGGTGGACATGGACCAGGTCACGCGCATCGCGCTTGAGCGCGTGGAGCGCAACGGCATCGTGTTCCTCGATGAAATCGACAAAATTGCCGGCCGGGAGGGCGGTCATGGTCCCGACGTGAGCCGCGAAGGTGTGCAGCGCGACATCCTTCCTATCGTGGAAGGGACGACGGTAAACACGCGCCACGGTTTCGTGCGGACCGACCACATTCTATTCGTCGCCGCCGGCGCTTTCCACGTCTCGAAGCCCTCCGACCTGATTCCCGAGCTGCAAGGCCGCTTTCCGATTCGCGTAGAGCTTAAATCTCTCAGCGAAGCCGATTTCATCCGCATCTTAAAAGAGCCGAAGTCGGCGCTCGTCAAGCAGTATATGGCTTTGCTCGATACCGAGGGCATCAAGCTCACGTTCAGTGAAGACGCGCTGATCGAAATCGCAAAAATCGCGGCCGAAGTGAATCAATCGGCCGAAAACATCGGCGCGCGCCGCTTGCACACCATCATGGAAAAGCTGCTCGAAGATATCTCCTTCGACGGGCCCGATCTGAAGAAGAAGAATATTCGCATCGACGCTGTCTATGTGCGCAAGCAGCTTTCTGAAATCGTCAAGGACCAGGACCTGAGCAGGTACATCCTGTAGTGCGGGCCGCATTCCCGACGGCCTTCTGCCCGTTGCTCATGCTGGTGGGCTGCGGCTACGTAGGCCCCGTTCTTCCGCCGTCACCCCTGATACCGAATGGCATAACCGATTTGTCGGTACTCGAACGGGGAGATCGACTCTGGATTACTTTCAACGTTCCAGCCCGCACGACGGACCAAGTGGCGATCAAGAAGTTCTCGGAAATCGATTTACGAATCGGCCCAAAGGCCACTCCCTTTGATCTTGTTTCGTGGACGGCCACGGCCAAACAATATCCGGTTAATCTTCCGCCCCCGAACGACCCCGACGACCCGCAGCCCGCTTTAATCTCCGCCCAACTTCCAGCTTCGGAATGGCAGGGGAAGCATGTCGTCGTCGCGGTGCGTACAGCCGTTAAGGACGACCGGTACTCGCCTTGGTCAAACCAGGTTACGTTGGATGTAGTCGCTCCGCTAGAATCGCCGGTGGCAAAAGCGGAGTCCACGGCGCAGGGTATAGCGCTGAGTTGGCCGGCTCAACACGCCGGCATCACATATCGTATTTACCGCCAATCTCCGACAGATAAACAATCGATCGAAACCGGAATCACGGAGCAGCCGCATTTCGTCGACACCTCAGCGCAGCCAGATATCGAGTATCGCTATACCGTCGTGGCCTTGGAAGCACTGGCCGAGAGTCTGCCGTCGGCGGTCGTGACGAGGACTTTGGTTGATACATTCGCTCCGTCGGTTCCTGCCGGCGTGACCGCTCTGCCGGCACCGGATTCCATCGAGGTTTCCTGGCAGCGCAGCCCGGAACCCGATACGCAAGGCTACTATGTATATCGCTCGGTGAACGGTTCGCGGCTCGAACGCCAGGGAACACTCGTAACCCTACCGGCATACAGCGACCGGAAGCTCGAGCACGGAAAGACATACCGCTACGCCATCAGCGCCGTGGACAAGAAAAACAACGAAAGCGGCCAGTCTACGCCGGCCGAAGCCGCCTTTTAGCGTTTTCGGTTCCTGTGCTAGCATCGAGCAATGAAGCCGAGGCCGGCACGGGGAGCATCTGCTTGCTCGACTTCCTGAAGACGCCGATTGCGTCCTTCCAGGATTTCCTGTTCCTTGCTGGCCGATCGTTCCTGAATCTGGTTCGCCGTCCGCATTACTACGATGACGTCTTTTTGCAGATGGACATCATCGGGGTAGGAAGCCTGGCAATTGTGGCGATGATCGGTGGATTCAGCGGAATGATCATTGCCCTGCAAATGGCGCGCGCCCTGAATACCTACGGCGCAAGTAGCCAAGTTAGCGCCATTGTCACTCTCACCCTCGTTCGCGAGCTCGGACCTGTTCTAACCGCCATCATCGTAGCCGGCCGCAATGCGTCCGGAATCGCCAGCGAACTCGGCTCAATGAAAGTCACCGAGCAGATAGACGCCATGCGGGCGCTAGGCACAGATCCGGTCCAAAAGTTGGTGACACCCCGCCTTATCGCGACCGCAGTGATGCTTCCCTGCCTCACTGTTGTGGCGGATGTGATCGGGATGGTGGGCGCCTATCTGATAGCTGTTCCGCTTCTGCATGTCATCGACACCGGTGCTTATTGGGCAACGTCCTGGCGCGCACTGGTGATGAACGATCTTACGCAAGGCTTAATGAAGCCGTTCCTTTTCGGAATGATCATCGCGCTCGTAGGCTGTTACTACGGCTTGCGCACTACCGGCGGAACGCAAGGCGTGGGTCGCTCTACGACGCAAGCGGTCGTTTCCGCCTGCATCTGGATTTTTGTCGTTGCCTTGCTCATTGACAAGATCTTCGTAGGTCTCTAGCCATCTATGCCGAACGAGCCTATTCTGGAATTCGACAAGGTAAGCCTTCGCTACGGAGATAGCTGGGCGCTCCGCGAGATTTCACTTACTCTAAATCCAGGTGAAACACGTATCATCTTCGGCGCGGCCGGCAGCGGGAAGACTACTCTGCTCAAAGCGGTGATCGGATTGGTCGAAGTCGACGAGGGCCGTATTCGCCTGTTTGGCCAAGACGTTACTTCTTTGCGGGAAAGCCAGCTCTATGGACTACGCAGCGGCGCAGGCGTGCTCTTCCAGGAGGGCGGCTTGTTTGATTCCCTTTCTGTAGGCGAAAACGTAGAGTATCCGCTCCTCAACCGGCAGGCGGGTGACAAGGAGATTTCTCCCGAAGACGCTGAGAAGCGGGTCCGGGACGCGTTGCGCTTCGTAGAACTTGAGCAGACGTTCGATAAATTCCCCGCTGAGATATCGGGGGGGATGCGCAGGCGCGTTGGAATCGCCCGCGCCATCGTAACCGAGCCACCGTTGGTCCTCTATGACTCGCCGACCGCGGGTCTCGATCCGATTACCGCGAATACGATTATGGCGCTCGTAGCAAAAGAGCGGGATGTACGTAACAGCGCCTCGTTGATCGTCACCCATCGCTACCAGGATGGAGAGATCATGTCTGATTTCCGCTACGATCCCGAGCAGGAAGAGCTATTGCCCCTAAAGAACGGCGCGGATCAGCGCAAGCGCGACCGAACAAAGTTTATAGTCATGAAAGAGGGGCAGATTGTGTTCTTCGGAACGAGGCAGGACCTGGAGAACTCGACGGACGAGTATGTGAAACGTTTCGTAAGACGCGAGGAGAACCATGCCCAGTAAAGAAAAAGTAAGTTTTGCTCAACTAAAGGTCGGAGTTTTGGGCATTGTCGCCATGAGTTGTGTGGCGCTGGTTATCTTCTTGCTCACTGGCGACATGCAATGGTTTAGGAAGCAGATTCCGATGCATTTGTACACCTCCGACGCATCGGGTTTGAATGCCGGAGCGCCGGTCCGGATCAACGGCATCGGGGCCGGTAAAGTGGATCACGTCGGCCTGTCGGGTGAGACGGATCCCCGACGTGTCATCAAGGTCGACTTCCTCGTGGATGAGGACATGATGAAGCAAATCCCCAACGACTCGATTGCCTCGATTTCCTCGGACAATCTTCTTGGCAGCACGAAGTTTCTGCAAATCAATAAGGGCGAAAGTCACGAACTGGTGTCCGCTGGCGCTACCGTGAAATCCGCCGATACCAGGCAATTCGATGCGTTGGTTCAACAGGGCTATAGCGTGCTCGACTCGCTACAGTCGATTTTGGGGAAAGTCCAGGATATTGTCGGACAGGTCGAGGTCGGCAAAGGCACAATCGGCAAATTGCTGGTCGATGAGTCCCTGTATCAGAGTCTGCAAGCCACGGTGAACCAGGTACAACTGCTGTCCACGACTCTGAATTCCAAAACCGGCACCATCGGCCATCTCGTCAACGATGATGCTCTGTATCAACAGCTTCAAGGCGTAATCACGAAAGTCGACAACATCACTCAGGGCCTACAGCAAGGGCAAGGGTCCGCCGGCTTACTTCTCAAAGATCCGAAGCTGTATAACGATCTCAATCGTTCCGTGAATGAGTTAAATACGCTGCTGGCCAATCTGAATGCCGGCAAAGGAACCTTGGGCCAGTTATTTAAGGACGACAAAATTGCCCGGCAGCTCTCGACCACATTAGAGAAGGTGGACGTTACTATCGACAAAGTCAATTCGGGTCAGGGGACAATTGGCCAGCTTATGGTCAATCCCGCGCTCTACGATGCCGCCACTGGAAGCACTCGTGAACTGCATGAGTTACTCAAGGATTTCCGGGCGAATCCGAAAAAATTCCTGAGCATCAAACTGCACGTATTCTAGCGTTGAAGCGCCTCATCATCAACGCCGACGATTTCGGCTTCACGCGGGATGTGAATGCGGGAATCGTGCAGGCGCACCGCGAAGGGGTTGTCACATCGACCACGCTGATGGCCAATGGCGACGCTTTCGAAGACGCGATTCGTCTGGCTCAGGAGACACCTGCACTCGATGTGGGCTGTCATCTGGTGCTCGTGCAGGGCCGCTCAGTTTTGGACGGTCGTCCGCTTCCCGAAACTCCGTTGCAGCTGGCCTTTCAAAAAATCGACGCCTACGCAGAATTGCGTGCCCAGATACAAAAAATCCTCGCCGCCGGCATCCGGCCCACGCATCTCGACTCGCACAAGCACACCCACCTGCTGCCCGGCGTCTTTCGCGCGGTCGTGCGGCTCGCTCAGGAATTTTCCATCCCCTACGTTCGCCGCCCTTTGCCCTCCATCGATTACTACAGGCGCTTGGCCCGCACAAGCGGTATACACATGACGGATCATCTGATGGGTTTTCGGCTGACAGGAACCCTCACAGAGGACACCTTGGCAGCAGCGCTCGAGCGGCTACCTGACGGTGAGACCGAATTTCTCTGCCATCCCGGGCTTTTGGGACCGGAACTCACGCGGGCGAGCACGAGACTGAAGGAGTCCCGTGTTCGCGAACTCGAAGCGCTCACCTCGCCACGCATACGCGCTCTGATCAGCGCAATAGGAGTCCGCTTGGGTCCTTTCCAGTAGCGAAGGGATCAGGCCCGAAGATAATTCGCCCGTCGAAAATCGTGATGAAGACTTTCGTAACGACAATTTTCACAGGATCGATCGTGAAGATATCGTCAGCAAGCACGACCAGGTCGGCCAGTTTTCCCGGCTCGATCGATCCTTTGAGGCTTTCGTCGAAACTGGCGTAGGCCGAGCCCATCGTATAAGCGCGTACCGCCTCGGCTACGCTAATCTTCTGCTCTGGCACCCAACCTTCGGGATGCTCGCCGTCGAGCGTGCGCCGCGTGACGGCGGCGTAAATACCCATCAGGGGCGCCATCGGCGCGACGTCCCAATCGGACCCAAACGCAAGCATAGCGCCCGCATCCAGCAGCGATCGAAAAGCATAGGTTGTCTTTGTGCGCTCGGGACCAATCCGCTTCTCCGCCCAGCGCCCGTCGTCAATGCAATGGTACGGCTGCATCGAGGCGATCACGTGGTCGCGCGCGAAACGTGGAATATCGGCGAAAATGAGATGCTGCGCATGCTCGATGCGTAAGCGCCGGTCGCGCGCACCGTGTTCGCGTTCGAGGCGCTCGTAGAAACCGAGAATCGTATTGTTCGCCTTATCTCCGATAGCGTGGATGGCAATCTGTAGCCCGGCGGCATCCGCATGTTCGATGTCACTCCACATCCGGGCGGGGTCGGACAGTTCCACGCTTGCAATGCCGCTGGTCTTCGGTGAATCGAGATAAGGCGCGAACAAGAGGGCCGTGGTCGAGCCAAGAGACCCATCGGCAAATCCCTTCACACCTCCGATCCGAAGATACTCACTTCCGAACCCGGCAAGCACGCCAACATCCGCCAAATGCCGCCAGGAAGTGAGTGGCTGCCGTCCGGAGATGCGAATGGTAAGTTCGCCATTCCGCAGCATGGTCTGGTAAGCGCGCAGAATGTCCGGCGCAGCCGACATATCCTGCACGCTGGTTACACCGTTCCCGGCAGCATACGTCTGGGCCGCGCGGATCGCATCTCTGATTTGATCCTGTGTCGGCGCGGGAATCACGCGTTCCACCAAACCCTGCGCGGCATCTTTCAAAATGCCGGTGGGATAACCGCTTGGATCGCGCATAATTACGCCGCCGGGCACGTCTTTTGTCTTGTTATCGATGCCCGCGAGCTTCAATGCCAGCGAGTTGGCAAGCGACATGTGCCCGTCGAGCCGATTGATGAAAACAGGCCAGTCCGCCGTAACCGGGTCAATTAACTGGTGAGTCGGCAGTTCGGCCGGTGTCCAGTTCTCGTGGTCCCAATTGCCGCCGAGGATCCAACGCCCCGGCGGTAGCCCCTTTGTATAGCGCCCGAGCGTGTTGCGAAAATCCTCCTGGCTCTTCGAGTAACGCAGTGGCGGCGATGTGAGATTGGCGCCACCCGAATAGAAATGAACGTGAGCGTCGTTAAAGCCTGCGATAACTCTTCTGCCGTGAAGGTCGAGAACGCGCGCATCTGGCGATTTCTGTTTAAGAATCTCGGCGGTCGAGCCAACCGCCTCGATGCGGTTACCGCGAATCGCAATGGCTTCGGCTTCCGGCTGCCGCGGATTATCGGTCCAGACCTTTGCGTTCACCAGCAGCAGTAAAGTGAGCGCTACTTCAGCTCTCAAAGCCGGCATACTGGACTTCCTCTTCTAGATCCAAGCCGAACCGTTCCCGCACGCGCCGCTTTAACTCTCCAATCACCCAGACCAGGTCTGAGGCCGTACCTGCGCCGTCGTTGTATACCAAATTCGCGTGGTACGTTGCCACCTGAATATCACCGCGCCGCAGCCCCTTCACACCGGCCTGCTCGAGGAACCAGGCAGACGGCACTTTGCCTTCCCGAATAAGAGGGGGAGGAATTTGCGCCTGTACCGCGGGCGAAAGCTCGGCGAAGAGTAGATTTTTGAAAATACTGCCGGCACACTTCATAGTGGGTGGATACTTGGCGTCGCGTATGGCACGGATGCCCGTGGCTTTTTCGGTCAGTTCCGCCTCGTCTCCAGCACTAAAGCGGAGCTCAGTTGAAAGGATGATCCACTGCTTACGGTCTTTGAAAATACTACTGCGGTAGCGGAACCGGCAATCTTCGTTGCGGAATGCCGTAACCCCCTTGCCGTCGGTGGCGTGAACACATTCGACCAATTCCTGGATTGAGCGGCCGTATGCTCCAGCGTTCCCGTACAGCGCACCACCTACGAGTCCCGGGATCCCGGTCATTGTCTCGAGACCCTTCAAGCCAAACCGAATGCTTGCGTCCACGACGTCTTGCAGAACGGCGCCTGACTCCACGCGTAAGCGCATATCATTACGGTCGATACGGGCACCTGTGTAGCGTAGGATCACTCCCTGGAACCCGGAGTCGGAGACGACCAGGTTGGTGCCACTGCCCATGATCATCCGCAGGCCGCCGTCGGCCTGAATCATGCGGAAGGCTTCGATGCAGGCTGCCTCGGTAGAAGCGTCGCACACGAGCGATGCCGGGCCTCCCAGGCCAAAGCGGGTATGGAGGGAGAGCGGTTCCTGAATCAGAACGCTGACCCCTGGAATGGAAGCGAGTCGGTCGCTCAGCACAGGTTCTTCAGTCCTGCACCGCTCAGCCGGTAAATCGTCCAATCGTCCATTGGCTCGGCCCCCAACTTGCGGTAAAAGCGCTTCGCGGGCTCATTCCAATCGAGCACGGCCCAGTCAACTCGCGCACAGCCGCGTTCCTCAGCCAATCTCGCCAAGTAAGCCAGTAGCGACTTGCCGATTCCTTTTCCGCGCAATTGCGGCTCAACAAAAAGATCTTCGAGGTAAAGTCCCGGGCGTCCAGCGAAAGTAGAAAAATTGTGAAAGTAGACGGCAAATCCAGCCGGCTGTTCGTCCAGGTGGGCGATCGCCACTTCAGCCGCCGGACGAGGTCCGAACAGCGATTTTCGCAGCTGGGCTTCGTCGACGACTACCTTATCCGAAAGGCGCTCATACTCCGCCAGCTTGCGAATAAAACTTAGAATTAGCGGTATTTGGCTCTCCTCAGCACGCGCGATGCGGATCTGTTCAGCGACGGCCATCCCTCTGATAGTATCGGGGCTTGGATGAAATTCTTCCTCGATTCAGCCAACCTGCAAGAACTGCGCGCCGCCGCGGCTTGGGGGATTATTGATGGCGTTACCACCAATCCGAGCCTGATCGCTAAAGAAGGTGTTGCCGTAGAGGAACAGATCCGCAAGATCTGCGAGCTGATCGACGGCGATGTGAGCGCTGAAGTGCTCTCGCTGTCCTCGAAAGAAATGATTACGGAAGGGCGGCGCCTCGCCAAAATTCACAAGAACGTAGTCGTCAAAATCCCGCTGATTGCGGAAGGTGTCCAGGCGATTTACGCGCTGTCGAAGGAAGGCGTCCGTATCAATGTGACATTGTGCTTCAGCGCGGCCCAGGCGTTGGTGGCGGCCAAAGCGGGGGCCTACATCGTGAGCCCGTTCGTGGGCCGGGTCGATGACCTTGGACTCTCGGGCGTAGAGATGGTTCAAGACATCCTTACCATCTATCGAAACTACGATTTCAAGACGCAGGTCCTCGCCGCCTCCTGCCGCGGCCCGCGGCACGTGGTCGAAGTAGCCAAGGCCGGCGCGCACATCGTTACGCTGCCTTTCAAAGCGCTCGAGCAGATGTTTTGTCATCCCCTGACCGAAAAAGGCCTCGAGCAATTTCTTAGCGATCATCGGAAAGCCTTCGATCTGGTAACTGCTTAAATCCACCACCGGTGGCTGTTTTCAACTACTGGTCATCTGCTATCTCGTTGAAAAGTTGAGACTTACGTGCATTTAGGTGCGTCCAACCGGTAGAGGAGAAAAAAGATGAAAGGGCAATGGAGAATAGGCGGACGGTTGATGGCGATACTGGTCGCCACGGCGCTTGCCGGATTCGCCCAAACGTCTGTTTCAGCGAATGGAAACACACAGCAACCGGGAATGGCCTCCCCCGGGGCAGTCAATTATGTGGAAGGGCAGGCCACGCTTGACGGGCAGCCGCTAACGGCTCAATCCGTTGGGTCCACAGTGGCCCGACCCAATCAGGTAATCGACACAACAAATGGGTATGTAGAGGTGTTGCTCACTCCAGGTTCGTTTTTGCGAATTGGACACAATAGCGAAGTGCGGTTGGCGTCAGTCAGCCTGAGTGGCGTTACCCTACAGATGAATAAAGGTTCGGCGCTAGTCGAAGTGGCCGACCTCGTGGAGGGCTCCACGCTTACGGTAGATCTGTCTGGCGCCATTACAGCCATACAGAAGAAGGGCTTATATAGTTTCGACGCCACGCAACACAGCGTACGGGTCCTTGACGGTAAAGCCGTGGTACGGAATACAGCCGGCGAAACTACGTTGAAAAAGGGCAATGAAGTGTTGCTAGCCAGCGATGGACCGTTGAAGAAACGGAATTTCGAAACGAAACCGGCTCAGCACGAGCCGCTCTATGTGTGGAGTAAAGTGCGGAGCCAGCAGGAATCGCTAGCCAACATGAACGCGGCAAATTCCATTGCCGCGGGCGGCGGCTGGTACGGTCCGGGTTGGTATTGGGATCCATACTGGTCTGGCTATGCGTTCCTGCCGGGCAGCGGATTCTTGTACAGTCCGTTTGGATGGGGTTTTTACGGCTACGGATACCCGGGGATATGGGGCGGGGGCCTTGGCTACCGTTACTATGCACCCCGTGTTTATGGTCGATATTATGGCCAGGGATTCCACGGACATCCGGGCCACATCGCCGGAGGTATCCATCAGGGTGGTGGCGGATCCCACCGCGGTGGTGGCGGCGGACATCGCTAAATTAATCCGGCGTGCTGGCCCGGCGTAAACGGTCCAGCACGCCGCTCCAAGCAGGGGCATTCGGTGGTTGAATCACAGCGATCCAGTCCCAGCCTTCACGGTCGGCTCGATGTAATTCCGAATAGAGACGATTCGCGTAAGCCTCAAGATCAGTTGGCATTTCGATGATGTGGCCTCGCCCCATCGGCCGTTCGGCATCCGGCTCTAACACAAAAAATGGTGTACGTGGAGCATAGTGTCTTGGGTGGAGCCCAGGCGATTCTGAAATATGTGGCACGTCCATTTCATGCACCCAGGATTCGCCGGTGGCCGCCTCCAGTTGCCCCTGCGAGATCATGCCGGGCCGCAGAACGACCGGCGGCACTCTCACGAGCGAGGCAACAGTCGATTCAATTCCTACTTGTGTAGGGCCTCCGTCGAGAATCATGTCCACACGTTCACCCAAACTGTTGCGAACATGCGCCGCGGTAGTTGGTGAAATTTCAGAAAAGCGGTTCGCGCTGGGTGCGGCCACAGGAATGCCTGCATGGCGGATAAGAGCTAAAGCGACTGGATGGGCCGGTATCCGCACGCCTACAGAGGGCAGTCCCGCCGTCACCAGATCGGGAATGGCCTCGGCTTTCTTCAGCACCAGAGTCAGCGGCCCGGGCCAAAACTTTTTCGCGAGGAGCTGCGCGCGGCGCGGCCATTCCGCCGTGATGGTGCGCGCCATTGCTTCGTCGGCAACATGCACGATCAGCGGACTCGCAAACGGCCGCTGCTTGACTTCGTAAATGCGCGCGACCGCGCCGGGATCGAGCGCATTGGCTCCCAATCCGTAAACGGTCTCTGTGGGAAACGCGACCAAGCCACCTTTGCGCAGGATCTCCGCCGCGCGGTCTAAGTCCTGGTCCTTCACTCCGGCAAGTCGTCTTTCGCGTCGCCCGACACTTTGCCCGTTTTGCGCCAAACCAGAAACGCATGGATCAGCGCATCGATATCGCCGTCGAGCACCCGGTCCACATCGCCTATGGACAATTTCGTCCGGTGATCTTTGATCATCCGGTATGGCGCGAGGACGTAGCTGCGTATCTGGCTTCCGAAATTGATCTCGAGCTTCGAATCTTCGAGCTTCTGATCCTCGGCGCGCTTCTTATCCATTTCGTACTCGAACAGCTTGGCGCGCAACTGTTTCATCGCGCTGGCGCGGTTCTTATGCTGCGAGCGCTCGTTCTGGCACTGCACCACGATTCCGGTCGGCAAATGGGTAAACCGCACCGCCGATTCCGTGCGGTTCACGTGCTGGCCGCCCGCTCCGCTGGCGCGGAAGACGTCGACTTTCAAATCGTCCGGCTTGATGTCGATCTTGATGTCGTCGTCGATCTGGGGGAAAACGAATACCGACGCAAAGGAAGTATGGCGGCGCGCGTTGGCATCGAAAGGCGAAATGCGCACCAGACGATGCACACCGATCTCCGACTGCAATTGCCCGTAGACATTTTCACCATTGATTTCGAAAGTAGCCGATTTGATGCCGGCGCCTTCGCCTTCGAGCCTGTCGGTGATGGTCGCTTCGAATTTGTGGCGCTCCGCCCACCGCAGGTACATGCGCAGAAGCATCTCCGCCCAATCCTGGCTTTCGGTACCGCCGGCACCGGGATGAATCGTGATGATGGCGTCGCGCGCAGCGTTCTCGCCCGAAAGCAGCATCCCCGTTTCGAGTTCCTCAACCCTTTCGGCAAAGGATTTCAGCTCACGTTCGAGATCGCCATTCACGTTTTCGCCTTCGCGGGCGAGTTCGAACAGCGTTTCAATGTCGGAAGCGGCGGCGGCGACACCGGAGGAATGTTGAATCGCCTCCTCCAGCCGCTTGCGCTGCTGCATTACGCGCTGGCTCTTCTCCGGCTGATTCCAAAAATCCGGATCGTTGATTTCGCTTTCTAGCTTTTCGAGCTCTTGCTGTTTGCGGGTCGCGTCAAAGATAGCTCCGCACAGCTTCACCTTGCTGACGGAGCGTAACGTACTCTCTTTCTAGCTCTTCGAGGGTCATTCATTAGTAGTGTACTGCCTTCGATACAATTGAAATTACAACCCCTCGCAAGAAAATCACGCAATGCAAGAAGGAAACGACCCGTCGCTGGGTGTCAATAGTTGGCTGGAAGAGGAACTCTACCACCAATATCAATTCGATCGCCAAAGTGTAGACGAGGGATGGACGGATCTGTTCGTACATGCCGAATCCAGTAACGGAACCACGGCGACAGTAACGGCACCGGAACCGCCCGCAGCCTCGCCGCCGGAGCCGCCAGTCACCCCGCAAGCCCCGCCGCCTACGCCTGCCACCGAAGTAGCAAAAGCAGCTCCGGCGCAGCCCGCAAAACAAGAATCGAAGTCAGTCGGCGCCAGCGATCAGCTCATCCCGATGCGGGGCGCCGCGGCGCGCATCGCCGAGAACATGACATTGAGCCTGTCGATCCCGGTTGCAACGTCACAGCGGCAGATTCCGGTTCGCGTCATCGAAGAAAATCGCAATCTCATCAATAAACACAGGGCGTTGAAAGGCCGGGGGAAGCTGAGCTTCACACAGTTGATCGCCTGGGCAATCGTCAAGGCGCTCAAGACCAACGCCGGGTTGAACCATGCGTATGCCGAAAACGGCGGCGAGCCGTTTCGCGTCGTGCGCGGCCAGGTAAATCTGGGCCTCGCCATCGACGTCGCGGCCAAGGACGGCACGCGGTCCCTGAAAGTGCCTAATGTCAAGAACGCTGATGGGATGAACTTCGCCCAATTCGTTGCCGCGTACGATGACATCGTGGCGCGGGCGCGCACGAATAAGCTGCAGGTCTCTGACTTCGAGGGCACCACCATTTCGCTGACGAATCCCGGCACCGTCGGTACATTCGGTTCCGTTCCGCGGCTGATGCCTGGACAGGGCGCCATCATAGCGACCGGCGTAATTGATTACCCCGCCGAATTCGCGGCCATGAGCGAAGAGAATCGCGCGATGCTCGGTCTCGGCAAAGTGCTCACTGATCACCTGCACCTACGATCACAGGATCATTCAGGGAGCAGAATCGGGTTCCTTCCTCGCCAGGCTGCAGCAGCTACTCGAAGGCGAAGACGGATTCTACGATGCCATTTTTCGCGATCTGAAAATTCCGCATATGGCTGTGCGCTGGCAGACCGATCAACAGATCGCGCCGGGGCGCTTTGGGAAAGTAAATACCGACGTCGCCAAAGAAGCGGCCGTCATTCAGCTCATTAATTCCTACCGAATTCGCGGGCATCTGCTCGCTAATACCAATCCGTTGGGAAACGAACCGGTCTATCACTCCGAATTAGACCCGGCTTCGTATGGCCTTTCGATTTGGGATCTGGATCGCCCGTTTCTGGCGGGCGCCGTAAAGGCTCCCTCCGGAGCGATCGCATCCTATATGCAGCCGTACGAGACGCTGCGCGAGATCTTGGACCGGCTGCGAACCACCTACTGCGGCTCCATCGGCATCGAATACATGCATATTCAGGATCCGGAACAGAAGCAATGGCTCCAGGACCGCATGGAAGCAACCATGAATCTCTGGAAGCTGGACGATCCGGTACGGCAACGCATTCTGAATCGCCTGATCCAGGCCGAAGAGTTCGAACATTTCCTGCAAAGCCGCTTCGTCGGGCAAAAGCGCTTTGGCCTTGAAGGGCTGGAAAGCACGATTGTAGGCCTTGACGAAATTCTGGAGCGTGCCGCCAACGAGGGCGTTCATGAATCCGTCATTGGCATGGCGCATCGCGGGCGGCTGAACGTGCTCGCCAATATCGTGGGTAAATCGATGGCCCAGGTTTTCTCCGAATTCGACGGGGAGCCCGATCCGGAGAGCGTACAAGGCTCCGGCGACGTGAAATACCATCTCGGCGCCAGCGGCGTGCACACGTCAACCCTGGGAAAAGAAATTCTGGTGTCGGTGGCGTTCAATCCGAGTCATCTCGAAGCTGTCGACCCGGTGGTAGAAGGGCTGGTTCGACCGAAGCAGGATCGTCTCGGCGATACGGAACGCGAGCGCGTCATCCCTATCCTGATTCACGGCGACGCGGCGTTTGTCGGTCAAGGCGTGGTAGCCGAGGTTCTGCAGTTATCGCAGCTGGATGGCTATAAGACCGGCGGCACCATTCACGTTGTCACGAACAACCAGATTGGTTTCACGACGAATCCGCTCGAAGGCCGCAGCAGCATCTATTGCACGGACGTGGCGCTTTCGGTGCAGGCGCCGATTTTTCACGTGAACGGAGACGATCCGGAAGCGTGCGTGCGTGTGGCGCAACTGGCGTACGATTATCGCCAACGCTTCAAGCGGGATGTGGTCGTCGATATCATCGGCTACCGCCGCCAGGGACACAACGAAGCCGACGACCCGAGTTACACGCAGCCGGTGATGTACCGGAAAATCAAGGCGACCGCAACGGTTGCGACACAATACGGCGAACAGCTCGTGCGGGAGAAATTTCTACCGCAGGATCAGGTGGACCTGGCACGGGCACAGGCACGGACTCGCCTCAACGAAACATACGACGAGGCCAAGCGGAACCGCGAGCAGTTTGTCATCGAAGAATTTTCGGTGGTACCGCCGGAAGAGATCGCGCAGCCTATACCGGCAACCGCGGCAAAGCGCGAGACCCTCCTGAAGGTTATCGAAAAATGCACGGTGCTTCCGGATGACTTTCGTTTACATCCGAAGCTGAAATCGCTGCTCGAGAAGCGCCGCGAAGCGATTCAGGGCGCCCCAATTGATTGGGGCTTCGCAGAAACGCTCGCCTTCGGAAGCTTGGTATTAGAAGGCACACCCGTCCGGCTAAGCGGCGAAGACGTGGTGCGCGGGACGTTCACCCAGCGTCACCTCGAATTCAGCGACTATGAGACGGGCCACGGTTATATTCCGCTCAAGCATCTCGATGCGCATCAGGCCAAGTTTGAGGCCCTCGACAGCCCACTGAGCGAATTTGCCGTGATGGGCTTTGAATTCGGCTACAGTGTGGCCGATCCGCTCACACTAGTGATGTGGGAGGCGCAGTTCGGCGATTTTGTGAACGGGGCGCAGATCATCATCGATCAGTTCGTGGTCTCGGCCGAAGCGAAATGGAACCAGCCTAGCGGTCTTGTACTGCTGCTGCCGCATGGGCTCGAAGGCCAGGGACCGGAGCATTCGAGTGCCCGCATCGAGCGTTTTCTGCAATTGTGCGCGGAAAACAATCTGCAAATTTGCAACTGCACGACTCCTGCGCAATATTTTCATCTGTTGCGCCGGCAGATGTACGGTGGAGCGGACCGGCGCGGGATGCGCAAACCGCTGATCATATTTACGCCGAAGTTCCTGCTGCGCTACGCGAAGGCGGCATCCCATCTGGAAGACCTGACGAGCGGAGTTTTTCAGGAAATTATCGGAGATCCCCAGCATTTAGGCAATTCGATTCGCCGGGTGCTGCTGTGCTCGGGCAAGGTCTACTACGATTTGCTGAACAAACGCGAAGAAAGCGGCCGGCACGACGTCGCGATCATCCGCCTGGAGCAGCTTTATCCATTCCCCTTGCAGCGGCTGACGGATATTTTGCAACGCTATCCAGAGACGGCCGAGTTGTTCTGGGTACAGGAAGAGCCGGAAAACATGGGACCCTGGTATTTCGTCGAAGATGAAATGCAACCGATCATCAGCCCCGGCGGTGGTGGCGCCCCGTTGAAACGGCAACTGCGTTATGTCGGACGTGCGCTAGCGGCGAGTCCGGCGGCCGGTGCGCACAAAGTACATCACGACCAGCAAGAAGGTTTGGTGGAAGAAGCGTTTTCGGCAACTCCCGGCACCGTGCGCAGAGCACGGCGATTGGTCAGAAAAAAGCGCTGAGCCGGTCCTCCAAAAAGTAGGCGGCCAGCAGCTACAACTGCGGGCCGCCTGTAGGATCATCAGTCAATCCGCCGTCGTCATCTTCTACAAAGAAATTCTTCTTTTGCAGCGCCTCTTTGTAATGCTTGCGCGTTTCCGAGAGACTCCCATCGCCCGGATAAACGGAGTTCCCCTTCAAGCCCTGCCAAAGGATGCGGTTGTAGGCGACCGGGTCCACCCGATCTTCCTTGGAGAAATCGAACCCCCTTGTTACGTGTGCCCAATACTTGGCGTCATGCGTCGGCTTTGGGATTCGAAGGCCAACGGGACGCGGAGGAAGGGGCAGACTCGTGTTATAAAGAATCGCCGCTGGAGTCGCAGAATACGTCCAGGACACCTGCGTGATATCGAAGGCATCGGCCATTGGTTGCGCTACCGCATCCGTAAGGTGAGCGGGCGGCAAGCCCAGAATTCGTGTCATCGTCCTCAGGAAGTTGATCGTGTTGTACTGCGTAGAAACTACAGCGCTCTGCTTCACGAAAGGTCCGGCGATAAATGCAGTGCTGCGGTGCGCATCCACATGATCGCCGCCCGCCTGGGCGTCGTCTTCTATAACGAAAATCAGCGTATTGTTGGCGTAGGGGCTATGGGCGATTTTATCGATCACAAGCCCGACCGCATAGTCGTTATCCGCCACCTGCAGCTCGGGCGAGTTTACTCCCGAGAGTGCGGTCGTGAAGTTACCGGTATGGTCGTGCGGCAAGCGAATCAGGTTGAGTGCCGGGAATCCACCGTTCGCGTAGTTGGCGTCAAAATCCCGTGCCCACTCCTGGTAGAGATAGAAGTCCGCATTGTTCAGGTCATAACCGCGGAAGTGTAGATCGGTATTACCGGAGAGCGCGAAGTTCGCAGGACGCGCTTGGATGGCGTTCATATTATTGGGGAACGCCACCGCACTGCCGATATTGTCGTCAAAAAAGCCGTAGTTACGGACGGTTAAACCGGCGCGAATCGCCTGGTCCCAAATGTAGCCAGTATTGATCTCTTGGCCGGGTCCGTCGGGAGCCGCCACATCCGTCTTTCCGGGTAGAACGTCAGGATCAGTGGCATTGGTGCCGGTCCGCGAAACTAGATTGATCCCGCGGTTATCGCCTTCCGATTCATAGGCCAACCCGCCGCGGAAAGAATAGTTCACCGGCGTCTGACGCAGCACGATATCAGGCGCGATGAAGCCGGTCGACCACGCCCAGCCGTCATAGCTCACCTCGGATGTGTCGTAGAAATTATCAAGGGTGACAAAGTTCCGGGCGAGATTGTGAAAATTCGGCGTAACGCTTTCCGGGAACTCAGTAAGTGCCGGGTCGCCGTTGCCGAAAGGCAGATCGCCTAGGACCTGATCGTAGGTACGGTTCTCTTTGATGATATAGATGATGTGCTTGATGTTCTGGGCCAGGAAATTCATTGCGCTGGCAGTCGCAGGACTTTCGGTGACCTGATAGTTGTTGTTGACGGCGACCTGGTTGGTCAAAGCAGGGAGTTGGGCCAGAGGAGGCGTGGGCAGGAACTGCAAGCCCGCCTTTTCCAGTTGGAGACTGTACGTATTAGAAGCGTTGCAGCCGGCTGCGGTTAGATTGGGCAGGATGCTACCTCCGCCCCGGCAATGTTCCGGATTCGGTCCCGCGGGCGATTTACCATTCGCCACGTACATAAATTTTCCATCCGCGCTCAACGTGACCGAATTTGGATATGCCCCGGTAGGAATCAGACCGAGCACAGGATTGCCGGTATTGAGCTGCGCAACGCTGACAACCGCAACGTTATTTGTATTGCCATTCGTCAGATAAAGCGTCGTTTGATCCGGACTCACTGTTACGCTGTTCGTGTTATTACCCGACAGCGAGGCGATCGCCGAAGGAATCGTTCCGAGGGGCGCGGCCACGTTCACTTCGGCCGAGACCGTATTACTGCCCGTGTCGATCGCCGCAACCGAATCGCTCTGGTCTTCTGCAATATACAATGTCGTCGCCATGGCATTCAAAGCGGACTTCAAGGGTTGTCCCTTTAAGGGAATGCGTTTAACAAGCGAGGGTGTCCCGGTAATGTTAACAACATCAATTTCCCGGTCGCGAATACTTGAAACATAGGCCGTATCATTGCCCTTTATCGTGACCCAAAACGGATAAGCGCCTCCCGGAGTACCCTTGAGCGCCGAGTCGATTTTTCCAGGCCGAAGATCGAAGTCCGCTGTCTTAGCCCAGGCACCGCTGGTTTTCGTCAAAACGGAAATCGAATCGTTTTCATAGTTGGTCACCACGATCGTGTTGCCGTCTGCCGTAATGGCGATTCCAGCCGCTTCCGGCACTACGCCGCCAGCTTGACTCGTGTGCTTTAAAGCGAGTGGGCTGTCTGCTTGTTCCACCCATACGCCTGCCGCAAGGTTGAAGATGTGCATATTGTCGTCCCGGCCACCCGCAACGTAGAACGTCATGCCGCTCGGATCGAAGACTATGCCGTTATAAGTGTTCTTGACTTGAATAGCCTGTTTCTGGACCGGCACCGGTCCACTTGTATCGAAGACGAAGACCCAGTCGGTCGAGGACGCTGTGTCCCGGGCTCCGGCGGTCGTGTAAATACCGTAATCGCCAGTTGTCAGAACTAGAAGCGTTTTGTGGTCCGGACTACCGACGGTGGTGACGGCTTGCCCAACCACGTGGTCCGGATAGGCAGCCAATCCCGGATTCAAGTAGGTAAAGCGGGATCCCCGCGGCGCGAGCGGCGTGATCTGCTGACCAGTGTTGGGGATGTTCATCACTTGCGCAACGGGCACTTCGGCCCGTATCGAGGAGCCACAGGCCAAAAGGACGAGGGGCATTAACGATTTGTAGTTCATTTTTTCCTATTCTGGAAGACAGTTGCAGGACTTCCTCTATTGCTTCCGCCGGGCCCTACGGAAGGCACCAGTGCTCACCAGGGCCAGGCCCATGAGCATCGGGCCTGCAGAGAAAGGCTCAGGAGCCGGGGTGATTGTGGCCGTCTGCAAGGTCGGAGATTGCGAATCGAAATTCAGCGGGTCAGAGAATGTCCAACTCGATATGTTGAAAGATCCGGCCACAAACGACGGCACGGCAGTCGTGCCGATGAACGCTTGCGCGCCCTGGAAATCAAATTCTGCGGCGGTCAGGCCAGATCCGAAGGTGATATCCAACAAGCCACCGTTTGCAGCGGTGTTAAAGCGAATTTCGCTCGGGGTAATCGTGCTCGTACTGCTGCTGAGCGTGTATGTGACGTTCGCCGGCGGAATATCAAATCCGAGACTGGTGACCGCCGAAGGCGTGAAAACGTTGTCGAACGTGAAAGCAAGGGAGAAGTGGCCGTTCGGGGAAACGAACTCGTCCGCCACATCTGAACTTGCGAACTGACCGGCTAGATTGAAAACGAGCGGACTGGCGCTTGCCATTCCGCCAGCGACCGCAGCAAACAAGAGCAATCTGGTGAGCATGGAGCGATCATAAGTGGCTGAAGTTACATTCGTATCAAATGCGCATGAAATCCAAAAAAATAGACATCATTTTCCAGAATCCAGCGGCAAATCAAAAAAACAGACGCGCGGCAAGTTGAATTTGACGTGGCGTACCGCTGCCGGTAGCCCCCGGATTGATCGGGACGGTAATGCGTCCGAAGTTCAGGGGCGAGGAAAGATTCGACAAGGGATTTCCGTATTGGGCTCGATTGAATAGGTTGAAGGCTTCCGCCCGAAGCTGCAACCGGACGCGCTCCGTGAAAATAACGCGTTTCGCAAGAGCAACATCGATTTGCCAAAGCGCCGGCCCACGCAGTGCATTCCTCCCCAGGTTCCCAAATGTTCCGTTAGCAGGTATCGAAAAGGCAGCCGAATTGATCCATTGATTCGGTGTCGGACCGCCGGCGGGTACCGTGGGGATACCAGGGACCAAATCAGGACGCTCCGAATTGGCCACGCTATACCCGCCCGGCACGGATGAATTAGAGCGGTCAATAGTAACGTTGACCGGAAGGCCGCTTCGCGCCGTCGCAATTCCGCCAAGCTCCCAACCGCCAAGGACGGCACGCAGCGCCCCGGGATCGCTCAAGAAGCGGCGTCCGGCTCCAAACGGCAACTGATAGTTAGCAGAAGCGTTAAAGACTTGCCGGACGTCGAAGTCGCTACTGGCTTTGTCGCAGGCGCGGCAAAAGACGTTTTGCACGGTATCGGATTCGCCGCCCCCGATGCTGCCGTCGTTGATAGAGTGCGACCACATATAGTTAGCAGAAAGAAGCAGCCCATTCTGGAAGAGACGGCGCGTGTTGAATTGGAGCGCATGAAAGGTACTATTGCTCGTGTTGCCGCGCCAGGCGATCACACCGAAGGCGGGATAGGGCGCCAGGCCAGTGACTGGATCCTTCACATTCACATAGCTCGTGGTCAAAAGATCTGTTCCCTTATTACCGAGATACGTTACAGTGCCCACGATGCTGCCCGGCAAAGTCTGCTGCAGTGAAGCCGTCCACGCTGTGACGTACATATCTTTACGGTTGCGATCGAGCAGGCGCGGCGAAACTACGCCGGAGGTCGCAGAAAGGAATGAATCGATCGGAAACGAGAGCCCGGGGGAACCGGCCGCTGTCAAGGAATAGCGCAGATAGTCGTTGGAAATCGGAAGGAGATTCTGATCGTCCTCCTGCCCGTCGCTATGGTACACGCCCCCGCCGGCGCGCAGGACTGTCGAGCCGTGGGCCCAGGCGACACTGACGCGCGGGTCGATATCGTTGTAGCGTGGAAAACCAAAATTGCTGCCACGCGGGCAATACCCACCCGGGCCGCAACTGGCGAAATCGAACGGGATCGCGCGATTGTCGACCTCATGAAAAATATTGAAAAAGTTATACCGAAGGCTAAGATTTAGTGTCAGATTTGGAGTTACTTTGTATTCGTCCTGAATGTAAACCCAGTACTGTGCTTTCCTAGAGCGCTTGAGCGGCAATGTGGAGACGTAGGTAGCGTTATCTACGTGATTGGCCGCAAACAGCGCCATGGACGCATACGTGAGACTGCCGCTTTGCGAACTACCCTGGTTCAATTCAATCCAGCGAATCTCAAATCCGGTCTTCAGAATATGTTTGCCCTTCACCCAGGTCACATCATCCAAAAGCGAAAAGGTCTTGGCGGCGGCATCGGTGGTCGAATTCCCGGCCAACGGGCTGAAACCCGACACATTCACGGTGAGCGGGCTGGTCGAAACGTTGACCGTATGGTAGATCTGTTGATTCACGCCGAACTTTGTTTCGTTCACTAGAGACGGCGAGAGTACGTGCAACAGCTCTACGATGCCATTTCGAAAGATCGTGTTCGCGTTTGACGTGACGCTGAGCGCTCCGGCGGGAAAGGCATCTTCGGCATGATCCATATTGAAGCGCACGAAAGCGGTGGTTCGATCGGAGAAATGCTGGTCGAGGCGGACCATGCCGGCATCTTCGTTGTCGATCGCATTCGCTTCCACGTTGTAGTTGGAAACGTCACTCGTGTTTGCTGAGGTGCCGTGCGGATAGGCGGAGAGAATAGGCGCAAGCACGGGAGAACTGACTAAGGCTTGCGAAACGAAAGATGGACTCGGCACCAAACCAATTTGCGTTTGCCCCAAGCGTTGTCGTAGGCCTTCGTAGTTTGCATAGAAGAATGTCTCATTGCGCTTGATCGGGCCGCCAACGCTCCCGCCAAATTGATTTAGAAGAAACGGGTTTGGCGATGGCCCATCGAAGGGCGTTCGGGCATCCATCGCGTCGTTTCTGTAAAAGTTGAAGGCGTCTCCATGGAACTGATTGGTGCCGGACGGGGTGGCGACGATACTTGTCCGCCCGCGAATCCTCCCTCCGCGTCAGCACCAAAATTTTGCGATTGAGCCTGGAACTCACTGATCGATTCAAGCGGAATCGAGAGCCGAACATAGTCGCGCTGCTCCTGATTGTAGATCGCCGTCGCATCCCATCGAGGGTTATATTGTTGTCATCGATTCCATGCCCGGCGAAGCGAATCGTGCGCTGGTTGCTCGCGCCGGTATCGATCGCACCGGGGGTAAGTGCAGTCAAGCTCGCCCAATTGCGTCCGTTCAAAGGCAGCTCTCGTGTTTGCGCCCGCTCGATAACGGTACCCACAGCTGCATCGCTTTGGTTCAGTTGCACTAACGGTTGCGTTACAGTCGTATGCTGAGCCCTCCCACGAGCAAGATGCAGCTGCACATTCAAGGTTCGGGTGTGCCCGACGACCTGTTCTACGCGCTCCCCGGTGAATTCCGAAAAACCGCTTTTGGAAAATGAGACAGAATAAATGCCGACTGGAAGGCTATCCAGCAGATAGGAACCGTCCGAGTTAGTGGTACTCCCGCGCTCCAGGCCGCTCGCACTTTCGATCGCGCGAACGGTTGCCCCGGGAATTCTGTGACCTTGCGGATCGGTCACGGTACCCGTCAGGGAAGACCGAGCGACTTGCGAAAAAAGAGGTAGCGACCCGATGGATGCAACCAGTAAATATACGCCTAATTGCCGGTACTTTTGGCGAAATGCAAACTGCATAAGACAATCAGGATGCCATCGCAATGTGAAATTTGTATGAGAATGGTCAAAACAACCCGAGTAGCAATGGCGTGAAAATTACCAAAGGAACCGCGCTCGTATGGCTCGAAACGCTGGTTCAGGACATGCGATACGGAGCCAGGCAGCTTCGCCGGACGCCAGTCCTCATCGCGACGGCGGTTTTGTCGCTGGCGCTCGGCATCGGGTCGAATACCGCGATCTTCACGCTGATCGACGCAATCATGCTGCAATCGTTGCCGGTTCGCGATCCCGGGAAGCTGGTCTTGTTCTATGACGGCATCGACACCGGCGTCTATAGCGGCAGCGATTTTCGGAGCGACTACTTCTCCTATCCTTCGTGGCAATACGTCGAAGCGCATAACGATGCGTTTCAAGATCTCTGCGCTTTCCGGCAAGGATCCGATCGTGCTGTCATGCATGTGTCTGGATCCGGCGAAGAGCGGGCGTGGGTGCATCTTGTTCCGGAAGCTACTTCCGGGTCCTGGGCGTAGATGCAGCAGCGGGGCGTATACTCCGCCCCGAGGACGATGCGGTGAAGGCACCGCCCGCGGCAGTCCTCAGCTACCGGTTTTGGCAAAGCCGCTTTCATGAGAGCAACAGTGTCCTTGGCCAGGCAGTCGTTTTGAACGGCACAAGTTTCACTATCATCGGGGTCGCGGCGGGTGAGTTCTTCGGCGAGAGAATCGAGCCTCCGCCGGACTTCTGGTCGGTAGGGCCAGATCAGGTCGTTCGAGCGCAGCATGTTGAAGGCGTTGGCCATCTTGCTGCCTTCGAGATAGCCGCGCTCGGCCATCCGCTTTTCCAGCACCTCGAGCTGCTCCTCGTCGACGAACACCTTGAGGTCGCCGGCGTGGGTGAAATCGACCTGCGCGGCGAACAGCGTCGCCGATGCGACACGGTGGTCGTTCTTCGCCGCCATATAGGCGAGCGTGATCGACAACAGCGTGCCGCCGACGCAATAGCCGATGGCGTGGACTTTGTTCTCGCCGGTTGCTTGCTCGATGGCGTCGAAGGCGGCGAGGGGGCCCTGCCGCATGTAGTCCTCGAAGTCCTTGTCCTTGAGCCGCTGATCCGGATTGACCCAGGAGATCACGAACACCGTGAGGCCCTGATCGACGCACCATTTGATGAAGGACTTTTCCGGCGTGAGATCGAGCACGTAGAACTTGTTGATCCAGGGCGGGCAGATCAGCAGCGGCGTCTTCAGCACGCTCGGCGTCGCCGGCGCATACTGGATGAGCTGCATCAGATCGTTTTCGAAGATCACTTTGCCGGGCGTCACCGCGAGATTGCGGCCGACCTCGAATTTGGCCGCGTCCGATTGGCGGATTTTCAAGTCGCCGCCGCCGGCCGCGATATCTTCGGCGAGCATGTGCATGCCGCGCGCCAGGTTCTCGGCGTTGGAATTGAGCGTCTCGCGCAACAGCTCCGGGTTGGTCAGCACGAAGTTCGACGGCGACAGCGCGTTGGTGACCTGCTTGACGTAGAACTCGGCCTTCTGGCGGGTGTGCGGATCGAGGTCCTTGGCGCCCTCGACCAGATGATCGGCCCAGTGGGTGCTGAGCAGATAGGCCTGCTTGATGAAGTCGAAGAACTGGTTCGACGACCACTCCGGATCGGCAAAGCGGCGGTCCTTCGGATCGGGCGTGACGACCGGTCCGGCCTCTTCGCCGGAGAGCCGCTTGGCCGCCGCGCCCCACAGGTCGAGATAGGCGCGGCCGAGCTGCGACTGCAATTCGACCGCGCGGCTCGGATCGGACAGCCAGTAGCTGCCGACCTCGCCCAAGGTCTTGACCATGTCGTTCATCTCGTCGGAGAGGCCGGCCTGCACCTGGCCTTCCTCGCGCGGCTTCATGTAAGCCGCGAGCGCCTTGCCGCCTTCCTCGACCATGCGGGCAAGGTTCTTGGCAAACGCCTCGATGTCGACGGCGCCGACCTTCACCGGCGCTGGCGCAGCGTTGTCCTTCATGGTCACCCCGCCGCTTCCAAGTCTTTAGGGCGGAAGCCCGTTAACTCGCAGTCGGCTCAAACGTTGCGGTCCTTGCTTTGGACATATTAGCGAGCTACCCGAGTTCCAGATCAATATATTGAATTTACGCCAATTTCACGCTTGCTGCCCCATCCTCGCGGAGGGGCGTCGGGGCCCAAAGGTTGGGACGGATGGAACGGCGCGGTTTCGCATGGCGGCGTGAGGGCGCATCCCGGCGCTTTGCGATGGCGCGCCGGTGGCGTCTCATGGTGATCGCCGGTCATTGCGGCGGCCGGGCTTGCCGGTTGCGGGTCGATTTCGGAGAAATTCCGCGATACCGCCGCGGCGCTGCCGGGCGTCGGGCTGCCCGCCGATGCGCCGGAACGGACGGCCCAGCCGGTGGCTTTCCCCGCGGTTCACGACATTCCGCCGCCACGCAACAGCGTGACGCTCACCAACACCGAGCAGGACCAGATGGAGCGGGAACTGGTGAAGGCGCGCGACGAGCAGCAGGTCGCCGCCGGTGTCGCCAAACCGAAAAAGAAGGACGACCCGAAGGCCCCGGGCAAGATCGGCGCTCCGGTCTCCAGCCGGGCTTCGATCTACTAGGACCCGCCGAAAGCGTGCTACAAGGTTCCGCTTCGAGGCTGGCCCGATTCAAATCGCGAAAATTTCTCCAGAGATCGACGATGGAAGAGTTCTACCGCATCAAGCGTCTGCCGCCTTACGTGTTCGAAACGGTCAACCGCGCCAAGGCGGTGGCCCGCAACGCCGGCGCGGACATCGTCGATCTCGGCATGGGCAATCCGGACCTGCCGGCGCCTGCTCACGTCATCGAGAAGATGAAGGAGACGCTCGGCAAGTCGCGCACCGACCGCTATTCCTCGTCGAAGGGCATTCCCGGGCTGCGCCGCGCGCAGGCCGCTTATTATGCGCGCCGCTTCGGGGTGAAGCTCAACCCCGACACCCAGATCGTCGCCACGCTGGGCTCCAAGGAAGGCTTCGCCAATGTCGCGCAGGCGATCACCGCGCCGGGCGATGTCGTGCTGGTGCCCGACCCGAGCTACCCGATCCACGCCTTCGGATTCCTGATGGCCGGCGGCGTCATCCGCTCGGTGCCGTCGGATCCGACGCCGGAGTTTTTCGCCATCCTCGAGCGCGCCATCACCCACTCGATCCCGAAGCCGATCGCGGTGGTGGTGTGCTACCCGTCGAATCCGACCGCGCACGTGGCCGATCTCGATTTCTACAAGGAGCTCGTGCCGTTCGCGAAGAAGCACGGCATCTTCATTCTGTCCGACCTGGCCTATGCCGAGGTCTATTTCGACAACAACCCGCCGCCGTCGGTGCTGCAGGTCAACGGCGCGATGGATCTCTGCCGTCGAGTTCACCTCGATGTCGAAGACCTATTCGATGCCCGGCTGGCGCATGGGCTTTGCGGTCGGCAACGAGCGCATCATCTCGGCGCTGAGCCGGGTGAAATCCTACCTCGACTATGGCGCGTTCACGCCGGTCCAGGTCGCGGCGACCGCGGCGCTCAACGGTCCCGACGACTGCATCCGCGAGATGCGCGAAACCTACAAGCGCCGCCGCGACGTGCTGGTCGAGAGCTTCGGCCGGGCCGGATGGGAGGTGCCGCCGCCGGCGGCTTCCATGTTCGCCTGGTCGCCGATCCCCGATCCGTTCAAGACGCTCGGCAGCATCGAATTCTCCAAGCTCCTGGTCGAGAAGGCCGAGGTGGCGGTGTCGCCGGGGACAGGCTTCGGCGAGCGCGGCGAGGGCTTCGTGCGCATCGCGCTTGTGGAGAACGAGCAGCGCATCCGGCAGGCCGCGCGCAACATTCGCCGGTTTCTTGAATCGGCCCCGGAAAAGCTCCATAACGTCGTCCCTCTCGCCACGCGGCGCTAGGGCCGCCTGGTTTAATTTGGTCGCATTTTCTGCGGCGAACCGCTTCATACTTCGCCGGAAAATGCTTTAGGTCGCGGACGCTCCATGGCTGCCCCCCTCAAAGTGGGTCTCGCCGGTCTCGGCACGGTCGGCGCCTCGGTGGCGCGCCTGATCGACCAGCAACGCACGGTGCTGGCCGACAAGTGCGGGCGCCCGATCGAGGTCGTGGCGGTCAGCGCCCGCTCGCGCGGCAAGGATCGCGGCATCGATATGAAGAAGCTGCGCTGGGTCGCGGACCCGGTGGAGCTTGCGCGCGATCCCGGCATCGATGCGTTTGTCGAGCTGATCGGCGGCGACGGCAACCCGGCGCTTGCGGCGGTCAGCGCGGCGCTGAAGGCCGGCAAGCCGGTCGTCACCGCCAACAAGGCGCTGCTGGCGCGGCACGGCGTCGAACTCGCAGGGCTGGCCGAGAAGCACAAGGTTGCGCTCAATTTCGAGGCCGCGGTCGGCGGCGCCATCCCGATCGTCAAGACCTTGCGCGAGGGGCTTGCCGGCAATGCGGTGGCGCGCATCTACGGCATCCTCAACGGCACCTGCAATTACATGCTGACGCGCATGGAGCGCGAGCGGCTGTCGTTCGACGAGTGTCTCAAGGAGGCGCAGCGGCTGGGCTACGCCGAAGCCGATCCGTCGTTCGACATCGAGGGCCACGACACCGCGCAGAAGCTTTCGATCCTGGCGAGTCTGACCTTCGGCATCCGCGTCGACCCGGCCGCGATCTACGTCGAAGGCATCACCTCGATCACCACGGCCGATCTCGAAGCCGCGGAAGAACTCGGCTATCGCATCAAGCTGCTCGGCGTCGCGGTGAAGACCGACAAGGGCATCGAGCAGCGCGTGCATCCGACCATGGTGCGCAAGGATTCCGCGATCGCCCAGGTCATGGACGTCACCAACGCCGTCACCATCGACGCCGAGGGCATCCCGCCGATCACATTGGTCGGGCCGGGCGCCGGCGGCACGGCGACCGCCTCGGCGGTGGTCGCCGACATCGCCGATATCGCGCGCGGCGTGCGGGCGGCGCCGTTCGGCCGCCCCTCGGGCAAGCTCAAGGTCAGCAAGAAGGCGCCGATGCAGCGCCACGAGGGCGGCTACTACATTCGCATGCTCGCCGTGGACAAGCCCGGCACCGCCGCCACCATCGCCAAGCGCCTCGCGCAGCACAACATTTCCATGGAATCGATCGTGCAGCGGCACCGCGGTCCGCCGGCCGGCGGCGCGGAAAAAGGCAAGGGCCCGGTGCCTGTCATATTGATCACCTACGCCACCACCGAGGATGCGGTGCGAAAGGCGCTGGCCGCAGTGCAGCGCGACAAGGTGATATCCGGGCGGCCGCAATTGATCCGCATCGAAAAAAATTGAAGATGGTCTAGTGGGGTTCAGAAATTCCCACCTGCCGCGGTCGCCGAGGGAATTTCTGAACCAAAACCACAATTCATATGCTTGCAGTGTCCTTTGGTCCGAAGTTCGCACCAGAGGTTACCGCAACGGTATGCGAACTTCGGAACCGGGACACTGGCGATGGCGTCGATCACCGTCCAGTCGCATCTGGTGCTGGAGCGCGTTCTGTCGATCGAGATCGTGCGCGTGACCGAGCGCGCGGCGGTGTCGGCCGCGCGGCTCCGCGGCCACGGCAAGGACAAGGCCTCCGATCAGGCCGCGGTCGACGCGATGCGGCGCGAGCTCAACAAGCTGCCGATCGACGGCACGGTGGTGATCGGGGAGGGCGAACTCGACGAGGCGCCGATGCTGTTCATCGGCGAGAAGGTCGGCAACAAGTCCGGCGCCCAGGTCGACATCGCGGTCGATCCGCTGGAAGGCACCATCCTCTGCGCCAAGAACATGCCGGGCGCGATCGCGACCTTGGCGATGGCGGACGCCGGCACGCTGCTGCACGCGCCCGACTGCTACATGCAGAAGATCGCGATCGGGCCGGGCTATCCGAAGGGGACCATCGACCTCGATGCGCCGGCCGATGAAAACATCCTCAATCTCGCCAAGGCGAAGGGCGTCAAGCCGTCGGAGATCACCGCGATCCTGCTCGACCGGCCGCGCCACGCCCACATGATCGAGGCGATCCGCAAGGTCGGCGCGGCGGTGAGCCTGATCACCGACGGCGACGTCGCCGGCGTCATCCATTGCGCCGAAGCCAAGACCGGGATCGATATGTATCTCGGCATCGGCGGTGCGCCGGAGGGCGTGCTGGCGGCCGCGGCGTTGCGCTGCATCGGCGGCCAGATGCAATGCCGGCTCGTCATCGACAGCGAGGCGTTGCGCGAGCGCACGCTGAAGATGGGCATCAAGGATGCGAAGAAGAAATACGAGATCGAGGATATGGTGCGGGGCGACTGCCTGTTCGCCGCGACCGGGGTCACCACCGGCCCCATGCTCAACGGCGTGAAGTTCGGCAAGGATATGATCGAGACCGACACCGTGGTGATGCGCTCGGTCACCGGCACGGTCCGGCGTATCGTCGCCGAGCACCGCCAGCTCGAAAAATTCCATCTGGATTGATGAGCCGGCGCTGGCGCGCCGGCTGGTCGATTGCGCATCGGCTAAGCCGCGGCTAGTGCTGCTGCTGCGCGGTCGGCGCTTTCGGCGTGCCCGGATTGGCCGGAGCGGGGGCCTGTCCGGTGGTTTCCGGCACGGTGCGGCCCGCCGTGTTCGGCGCGGGGTTGGGTGCCGGTCCGGGCGCCGTCGGTGCGGTGGCGGCGGACTGCGCGGCGGCGGTCGGGCCGGATGTAGTGGGATGGCCGACCTGGCCAATGCCGACCAGGAACAGGAAGCCGAACAGCACCACCAGCGCGCCAATGCCGAATCCGGAGGCCAGCACGAACAGCGTTCCGGTCGCCTGAGCGGGCATCGGCGGTTCGTCGGCATAGCGGGTGACGACGACCGGCAGGTTCGGCGGCGTTGAATAGGGACTGGCCATGATGGTCTCCTGAATTCACAATGCCCTTGGGCGGACAACGTTTCGCCCGCGTTGATGTTCCCTGACGCACAGTCTGGCCCAACCGGCTGCAAGACACTGAGGAATTGCCGATGCCGCGTGACGTTCATCTGGTCGGCAGCGTGCCGGGCGAAAGCGCGGCCGAGGTGTTCGAGAAGGTCAGCGCCGCGCTCGGCCCGCATCTCAAGCGCATTCCCGACGGCGAAACCGGCGAGCGTGCCGACTGGATCGTCTGGCTCGAGCCGGTGTTCGCCAACAGCCCGGCGCTGGAGAAGTCGGACGAACTGTTCCGGCTGCATGCCACGGCAACGCCGCGCATCCGCTACCGCCTCAAGCCCGGCCGCTCGGCAGCGGACGTGCGGTTCGACAATCTGTTCTACGCCGACATCGCCGCGCGCTCGTACCAGGACTTCGCGCGGCTCAAGCGCGAGGCAAAGATACCGGCTCGTTGCCGCTTTCAGATCGATCTGGTGCCGGCCCATTCGGTGATCTGGCTTTTCCTGCAGGACGACCTGCATGCGCCGCTCGATCCCGTCTACAACGAAGCTCTCAAGCGCGAGATCGACAAGATCGCGTCGCGCCTGCCGCACGATCAGATCGCGATCCAGTTCGACGTCGCATCCGCGGTGTTCGCGCGGCTCGAACGCAACGACCGGTCGAGCTACGGCCGCAGCAAGGACGAAACGCAGCAGACCTTCGCGCGCATCCTGATCGACCTCGCAAGCCACGTGCCGGGCGACATCGAGCTGCTGTTTCATTTCTGCTATGGCGATTCCAATCACAAGCATGTGGTCGAGCCGACCGACATGGCCGACATGGTGGCGATGGCGAACCGTCTGACCGACGGCATCGAGCGGCCGATCCAACTGATCCACATGCCGGTGCCGCGCGATCGCTCCGATGACGCTTATTTCGCGCCGCTGAAAAACTTGCGGCTCAAACCCGCGACGGAACTGTCGCTCGGCCTGGTGCATCACACCGACGGCGTGGCCGGGACGCGGCAGCGCCTGGCCGCGGCCGAAAAGCGGGTCAAGGATTTCTCGATTGCGACGGAATGCGGTTTCGGCCGGCGGCGGCCGGAGACCATACCGGAACTGCTTCGCATTCACGCCGAGGTGGCCGCATGAGCCGTCCGATGAGCGCCGGCATCGCCATTCGCCCGCTGCGGCTCGACGAGCGCGCCGATTGGGAGCCGCTGTGGAAGGGCTATCTCGACTTCTACAAGACCTCGGTGCCGCAACAGACCTACGACACCACCTGGGCGCGGCTGCACGATCCGGACGAGCCGATGTGGCTGCTCGGCGCCACCGTCGACGGCAAGCTGCTCGGCATCGTGCACTACCTCTATCACCGCTCGTGCTGGACGGTCGGCGACTACTGCTATCTGCAGGATCTGTTCGTGGCCGAGGGCGCGCGCAAGCTCGGGCTCGGCCGTGCCTTGATCGAGGCGGTGTACCGGGAGGCGCGCGCGGCGGGCGCGAGCCGGGTTTATTGGAATACGCACGAGACCAATGCGACCGCGCGGGCGCTCTACGACACGCTCGCCGACCGGCCGGGGTTCATTCAGTACCGCAAGGTGTTTTGAACCTAGTGTCCCGATTCCGAAGTTCGCACACCATTGCGGTAACCTCTGATGCGAACTTCGGAATCAAAGGGACACTAGCAAGCATATGAAGCTAGTGTGGTTTGGTTCAGAAATTCCCTCGGCGGACTCGCGGTGAGAATGGAGCGAATTTCTGAACCACCGCACTAGGGAGGCGCGAATGTCGGTGACGCGGCGGCAGATGCTGGCGGGAGCGGCGGCCACACTCGCGGCCACGCCCGCATCGGGGACAGGATGCGAATTGGCCGCAGCGGTCGATCCGCATCATCGTGCCGACCGCGCCGGGCGGCAGTCCCGACATCGCATCACGTTTGATCGGCGAGAAGATTTCAGGCCGCCTCGGCCAGTCGGTCGTGGTCGAAAGCATGACCACGGCCGGTGGCGTCGCGGGCCTCCAGCTCGTCGCCAAGGGCGCGCCGGCCGACGGCTATAACCTTGCGATGCTCACCGGCGGCTTCGCGACGCAGGCCGCGGTGCTGAAAAACCTGCCCTACGACCCAATCGCCGACTTCGTCTTCATCACCTCGGTGGTGCGCTATCCGATCGTGTACACGGTGCCGCCGGATTCGCCGATCAAGAGCTTCAAGGACATGATCGAGCGCGCCAAGGCCAATCCGAACAAGGTCAGCTACGGCATCGTCGGCGCCGGCACGCTCTATCATCTGCTCGGCAAGTGGATCGACAACCAGGCCGGCGTCGAGATGAACGCGGTGCCCTATCGCGGCACGGCGCTGGCCTTGCAGGATGTGCTCGGCGGGCGCGTCGACGTGCTGAGCGATGCGGCGACCAGCACCATCCCGCGCGTCCGCAGCGGCCAGATGCGGGCGCTCGCGGTGTCCTCGGCGGAGCGCTATCCGCTGTTGCCGGAGGTGCCGACCATGGCGGAGGCGGTTCCCGGCATCAAATGCGAGTCCTGGCTCGGCCTTGCCGCGGCGGCGAGCACGCCGCGGCCGATCGTCGACCGGCTGAACGGCGAATTCCGCCACGCGCTGGAGTTGCCCGAGGTGAAAAAATGGGCCGAGGATTCCGGCGTGGTGCCGGCACCCTCGACGCCGGAGGAATTCCGCGCGCGTGTCGAAGGCGACGTCCGGCAGTGGACGGACATCGTCGTCCGCAACAACATCAGCATTCAGTAGGCTCGCGGAATTATCGCGTTCGCGGCGGTGGATTGTGGCAACACCGCGGCCCGAAGGCGTGCGCTGCACTGCAGCAGTATATAGCCTGCTGACAGTTTCGAATCGATGGGAGAATTCATGTCGGCTGCGCTTGCGCTGACACCAAAGGTTGCCTCGCGCTTGTTTCTCGGCGTCGAGCGTTCGGTCGGCGGCCGGCCCTGGCGGGACCGGCTCGACGAGCGCGCGACGACGCGGGCGCTCGCCATCGCGCAGCGGCACAATGTGCCGGAGCTGTTGGCGCGCATTCTCGCCGGCCGTGGCGTCGAGGTCGACGAGGTCGAAGCCTTCCTCGATCCGACGGTGCGGCGGCTGATGCCCGATCCGCACACCGTCACCGCGATGGAAGAGGCGGCGCTGCGTCTCGCCGACGCCATGACGCGCGGCGAGCAGGTCGCGATCTTCGGCGACTACGATGTCGATGGCGCAACCGCCTCGGCCTTGCTGGCGCGCTTCCTGCGCCTCGGCGGCAGCGAGCCGATCGTGCATATCCCCGACCGGATCTTCGAAGGTTACGGCCCCAACATCGAGGCGATCCGCGCGCTCGCGGAACGCGGGGCGAAGCTCCTGGTCACCGTCGACTGCGGCACCGCCAGCATCGAGCCGCTGGCCGAGGCGCGGCGGCTTGGTCTCGATGTCATCGTCATCGATCACCACCAGGCCGACGAACGGCTGCCGGATGCGATCGTGGTCAATGCCAACCGGCTCGATGATCTTTCGGGATTGGGCCATCTCGCCGCCGTTGGCCTGGTGTTCGTCACCGTGGTCGCGGTCAACCGCGTGCTGCGCACCCGCGGCTTCTGGACCGAAGCGCGGCCGGAGCCCGATCTGCTCGGCTGGCTCGACATTGTCGCGCTCGGCACCGTCGCCGATGTGGTGCCGCTCAAGGGTCTCAACCGCGCCTTCGTCGCCAAGGGACTTTTGGCGCTGCGCCGCCGCGACAACGTCGGCCTCACCGCGCTGATGGACGTGGCGCGGCTGTCGGGACCGCCCGAGCCGTTTCACTTGGGCTTCCTGCTCGGGCCGCGCATCAACGCCGGCGGCCGCATCGGCCGCGCCGATCTCGGCTCGCTGCTGCTTCGCACCGACGATCCGGTCGAGGCCGGGCGCATCGCCGCCGAGCTCGACCGTCTCAACGGCGAGCGCCGCGCCATGGAGGTTGCGATGCTGGAGGAGGCGCAGGCCGAGGCCAGCGCCGCGCTCGGCATCGAGGAAAAGGGCGCGGTGGTGGTGACGGCCGCGGCCAACTGGCACCCGGGCGTGGTCGGTCTGCTGGCGGCGCGTCTCAAGGAACGCTTCAACCGCCCGGCCTTTGCCATCGCGCTCGAGCCCGGTGGCATCGGGACCGGCTCGGGCCGTTCGATTCTCGGCGTCGACCTCGGCAAGACCGTGCGCCGCGCGGTGACCGAGGGCTTGCTGCTGAAGGGCGGCGGCCATGCCATGGCGGCGGGCATCACCGTCAAGCACGGCGCGCTGGCGGAATTCCGCGCCTATCTCGAAAGCGAATTGGCGGAGGGGGTCGCCGCGGCGCGGGCCGATCAGGCGCTGCTGATCGACGGGGCGGTGAGCGCCGCCGGCGCCAATGCCGCGCTGGTCGAGACCATCGCGCGGGCAGGGCCGTTCGGCGCCGGCAATCCGGAGCCGGTGGTGGCCTTGCCCAATCACGTGGTCGCCTATGCCGACCCGGTCGGACCGGATCACGTCCGCGTGCGGCTGCG
>CAVRLR010000016.1:0-24378 GCA_963722155.1 Bryobacterales bacterium
GCACATCGCCTACGTGAAACGTCGTGTAGGCTAGCAAGTGCACGGTTTTGGGCGATCCCGTTAGGAACGTCCATTGCACGGTCGGACCGCCGTACCGTTTCGCAAATTCGTTCAGCACCGGCGGCGTGTCGCGTTCGGGGTCGACCGAAATAGAGAGGATTCGCACGTCGCTCTCGCCCTGCAGTTTCTTGGCAATGACGTGCATTTTCGAGCTCATCATCGGGCAGGCGGCGGGGCAATTTGCGTAGATGAAATCGACCAGCCAGACTTTGCCGGCGAGCTCACCGCTCGAAAACGGCCGGCCGGTCGAATCGGTCATGTGGAAATCGGGAACTTTGCCGTAGTCGGGCAGATTGGTTCCGGGACGCGAACAAGCTATCGCCCCGACGCACAGAATAATAACTGGAAGAAGACCCCTCACAACCGTGCGGGATCGAGAATCATGAGAACGTACAGCACCGGCAGATACACCACCGAAGATAGCAGCACTTTTCGGGCTCGCAATTTCGATCGGTCGAGGGAAACACGCACGCCGGAATAGAGAAAATAGAGACCCATCGCGAGTGCGCCGATCATGTAGATGCTTCCGGTCATGCCCATCCACTTCGGCAAAAGACTAACCGGAATGAGCAGCAGAGAGTAGAAGATAATCTGCCGCGCGGTGGACGCACCGTCCGGTTCTACCACCGGCAGCATCCGAATACCTGCGCGGGAATAATCTTCCCGATACATCCAGGCGATCGCATAAAAATGCGGGAATTGCCATAAGAACAGAATCGCTGCCAGTACCAGCGCTTCCGGAGTCAGCTTATTGGCCGCTCCGGCAAAGCCGATCAGAGGGGGCATCGCGCCCGGGAATGCGCCTACTGTGGTCGACCACCACGTTTTTTGCTTGAGCGGCGTATAGGCGAACAGGTACATCGCGAGGGTAGCGATACACAGGCCCGAAGCCAGCCAGTTGGCGCCAAAGCCCAGTTCAAACGTCCCCAAAACCGCCAGGGCAATACCAAACCAAAGACCTTGGGCCGGCTGGAGCCGTCCGGAGGGTAGCGGCCGCATTTGGGTCCGCCGCATGTGGCGGTCCGCATCGCGCTCATACCATTGGTTGAGCGCCGCCGTGCCGGAGGCCATCAAAGCCGTGCCGAACAGTGTGTGCACCAACGGCCAAATAAACCAGGGGCCGGAATGGCCAAAAAAATAGCCGATGGCTGCGCTCATCACTATTAGCCACGTGACGCGCGGTTTGGTCAGTTCAAGGTAGGTTTTGACCACAGACAAACATTTTCAGTGTACTCCTTCTTGTTTGACAAGAATTTTTACACTAATTCCCGAAGGCTCTTTGATCTAATAGCTCTGTATACATGGCATCGAACTTAGTCCCCATCACCGTCGCGCACGGCGACGGAATCGGCCCCGAAATCATGGCCGCTTCGCTCCACATTATGAAGGCGGCAGGCGCCCGCATCCAGGAAGAGACTATTGAGATAGGTGAAAAGGTCTATCTGCGCGGCATCAATGCCGGAATCGAGCCGAGCGCTTGGGAATCGCTGCGGCGCACGCAGGTCTTTTTTAAAGCGCCAATCACCACTCCGCAGGGCGGCGGCTTTAAGTCGCTCAATGTGACCACGCGCAAGACGCTCGGTTTGTATGCCAATGTGCGGCCCTGCGTTTCCTATCATCCTTACGTTCAGACGAAGCATCCCGGCATGGACGTCGTGATCGTGCGCGAGAACGAAGAGGATCTATACGCGGGCATCGAGCACCGGCAAACCGACGAGGTGTACCAGTGCCTCAAGCTCATCAGCCGGCCGGGCTGCGAGAAGATCGTCCGCTACGCTTTCGAGTACGCACGCCGCAATAACCGCAAGAAGGTCACCTGCTTCAGCAAAGACAACATTATGAAGTTCACCGATGGCCTGTTCCATAAGGTCTTCGATGAAATAGGCGCGGAATATCCGGAGTTCGAGAAGGAACACTGGATCGTGGACATTGGTGCGGCGAAGATGGCTGATACGCCTGAGGCGTTCGACGTCATCGTGATGGCGAATCTCTACGGCGATATTCTTTCGGACGTAGCGGCACAGATTGCCGGCTCGGTCGGGCTCGCGGGCTCGGCGAATATCGGTGAACACTGCGCCATGTTTGAGGCGATTCACGGCTCGGCGCCGCGGCGCGCCAATCAGAACCTGGCGAATCCTTCCGGCCTCCTGCTCGGCGGCGTGCTGATGCTGGTGCATATCGGACAACCGGATGTCGCGGAACTGGTGCACAATGCCTGGCTGCGCACGATTGAAGACGGCGTGCACACCTACGACATTTATAAAGAAGGCACCAGCAAACAGAAAGTAGGGACGAAAGAATTTGCCGAAGCCGTGGCGGCGCGCGTCGGCCAGAAGCCGCAATATCTGAAGGCAGCTTCGTATTCGAAAGCGGCGAAGCAAAATGCGGCTCATACACTCAAGACCGGTAGCTCGAAGAAGGCTCTGGTCGGTGTGGACGCATTCTTTGACTGGAAAGAGCGCAACCCGCAGGAAGTCGGCAAGAAACTCGAACAATTGAATGGCGACGGGCTGAAGCTGTTTGCCGTCAGCAACCGAGGCACAAAGGTCTATCCGGAAGGTTTTGCCGAGACGTTCTGCACCGATCACTGGCGCGCTCGCTACATGGGCGACGGTGCGGTTTCTCACGCGCAGATCGTGGCGTTGCTCGATCGCGCAGGCAAAGCCAACCTCGATTTCATCAAAATCGAGAATCTCTATACGTTCGACGGTCAAAAAGGGTTCGTCGCCGAAGGCGAATAGCTTCTCCCCATGGATGACAAGGCGCCGCTGGTCGGCGTGATCATGGGAAGCAAGTCGGATTGGGAAACGATCGAACGCACAAGTGAAACGCTGCAGGCGCTCGTGATTCCGCATGAATGCCGCATCGTCTCTGCGCATCGAACGCCGGAATGGATGGCCGAATATGCCAAGACGGCGGCTGGCGCGCGGCATTGAGGTGATCGTCGCGGCAGCCGGCGGCGCGGCGCATTTACCGGGGATGGTGGCTGCTCACACGCTGCTTCCCGTGTTGGGGGTGCCGATCAAGAGCAGTATTTTGAACGGCGTGGATTCTCTGCTCTCCATCGTTCAGATGCCGGCTGGAGTTCCGGTCGGCACGTTGGCGATCGGAATGGCAGGCGCGATCAATGCGGCGCTTTTGGCTGCAAGTATTCTCGGCAACAAGTATCCGGAGATCCGAACGCGGCTCGAAGCCTGGCGCAAAAAACAGACGGAAGCCGTACTTGAGGATCGCGTTCTTTGAAGCCGATTCTGCCCGGCAGCGCCATCGGCGTTCTGGGAAGCGGTCAACTCGGACGCATGTTCGCCATGGCGGCGCGCCGCATGGGATATCGCGTGCATACACTCTCGCCCGATCAGGATACGCCCACCGGACAAGTCGCCGATGTCGAGATTAATGCACCGTACGATGATTTGGATGCTGTCGCCAGGTTCGCGAGAGCGGTTTCCGTAGTGACCTTCGAATTCGAAAACGTTCCGGCTGCAACCGCGGCGGCAGCCGAGCGCAACGCCCCGGTTAGGCCCGCGGGACGAGTGTTGCACACGACGCAGCATCGGCTCCGCGAGAAGACATTTCTGTCCCGAGCCGGTTTGCCGCTAACGCCGTTCCGCCGCATTACGAGCCTGGAAGATTTGGCGGCGGCGGCCCGCGAACTGGGCCTGCCGGCCATTTTGAAGACGGCGGATTTCGGTTACGACGGGAAGGGCCAAGTCCGGATTACGAATGCCTCCGAATTGGCTCGAGCCTGGCAAAGCGTCGGCGAACGCGAGTCGGTCCTCGAAACGTTTGTTGACTTCGATTGTGAAATCTCAGTAGTTGCCGCGCGCGGCAGCGATGGGGAATTCGTGCATTATGGCGCAATCGAAAACCGCCATCGCAACGGCATACTGAATACTTCGCTGGCGCCCGCTCGTGTTTCTGAGTCTGTGGTGAGCGACGCCGTGGAGATCGCGCGAGAGGTTCTCGAGAGACTGGAAGTCACAGGCGTTCTGTGTGTCGAATTCTTTGTCGGGCGTGACGGCCGCCTGCTGATCAACGAACTGGCGCCGCGGCCGCACAACTCGGGCCACTTCACGTTCGACGCCAACGTGACCAGCCAATTCGAGCAGCAGTTGCGATCGGTATGCGGCCTTCCGTTGGGAGACGTAACGCAATGCGCACCGGCTGCGATGGCCAACTTATTGGGTGATATCTGGACGGACGGGGAGCCCAACTGGGCAGCGGCTACCGCGGTCCCGAACGTGAAGCTGCATCTTTATGGAAAGATGAGTCCCCGTCCCGGCCGCAAGATGGGCCACCTCACGGCGCTCGCGGGAAGCGTCGAACAGGCGGAAACCGACGTCCAGCGCGCTCTCAGTACACTGGTAAGTAACGCTTGAAAATCTGTTATTTTGACGCATTCTCCGGTATTAGCGGCGATATGACCGTGGGCGCCCTCGTCGACGCGGGTGCTGACTGGCAGGCGCTACAGACGGCGCTCGCGAGTTTGAATCTTGGAGCCACTTGCCGCGTCGAAAAGACGAAACGCAAGGGGATCGCGGCATCCAAGTTTACGGTGGAGCATGAAGAGCAGAAGAAGCACCGGCATCTGCCTCACATTGAGAAGATCATTTCCGCCGGAGATCTTTCGGCGAAGGCCCGCGACAATGCGCTGGCCGTATTTCGCCGTTTAGGCGTGGCCGAAGCGGAGACGCACGGTCTGCCTATTGAAAAAGTCCATTTCCACGAAGTCGGCGCGGTGGATTCGATTTGCGACATCGTGGGCGCTTGTGTAGCTCTCGATTTGCTGGGCGTCGAAGCGATTCACTGCTCCCAGATCAATGTCGGTAGCGGAACTGTTGAGACGGAACACGGAACACTTCCCGTCCCTGCCCCGGCCGTGGCGCGGTTGCTGACGGATCGGCCTATTTATTCAGCCGGTCCGCAAACCGAGCTCACAACGCCAACGGGCGCGGCGCTCATGACCACCCTCGCGAGCGGCTTCGGCACATTGCCTTCCGTACGCATGCTGGCGCAGGGATTCGGCGCGGGCGACAAAGACTTTCCGATGCAGGCCAACGTGCTGCGCGTTCTCGTGGGCGAGAGAACACGGGCCGCGGAAGCCACAGCAGTGACGATTCTCGAAGCGAATATCGATGATTCGACGCCACAGGTGTTGGGCTACGCGATGGAGCGATTGTTCGCGGCGGGGGCGCTAGACGTGACGCTGGCGCCCGTATTCATGAAGAAGAGCCGGCCGGGAACGTTGATTTCGGTAATTGCGACACCTGAGACCGCGGAAGAGTTGGCAAGTGTGTTATTCGCGGAGACGAGCACGCTAGGCCTGCGCATGATCGCGGCGGAACGGCGGGTGCTCACGCGCGAAATCACCGAAGTAGAGACTTCATTCGGCAAGATACGGGTGAAATATAACGACCGGGGCGGGTTCGCGCCGGAGTACGAAGACTGCCGCCGTCTCGCCGCCGAAAAAGGCGTGCCGCTGCGCGTGGTAATCAGCGAAGCGAACGAGGCCTTCAGCAGACAATCTCGATGAGCAAATACTATCTCACGACGCCTATTTACTATGTCAACGCGGCCCCGCACATCGGGCACGCCTATACAACGATCGCTGCCGAAGCCATAGCGCGCGTGAAACGTCTGCAAGGGAACGAAGTCGTACTGACGTCCGGCACCGATGAGCACGGCACCAAAGTAGAGCGCGCCGCGAAAGCGCAAGGCAAGACGCCCGGAGAATTTGTCGATCTCATTTCGAACGAGTTTCAGGCGATCTGGAAGAAACTCGACCTCCAGATCGATCGTTTCCAACGCACCACCGACAAGAAACATGGCCAAAACGTCAACCGCCTGTTTGAAGAGTGCAAGAAGAACGGCTACATCTACAAGGGTACTTATACAGGCCTTTACGCAGTAGTCAGCGAATCATTCGTCAACGATGCAAAACCAGGCGATATCGATCCGGAGACCGGAAAGCCGTATGAAGAACTTACTGAAGAAAACTATTTCTTCAAGCTCTCCGCGTTTACCGAACCGCTGTTGAAGTTCTATGACGAGAATCCGGACTTTATCCAGCCAGAGATCCGGCGCAATGAAGTCCTCGCGTTCGTTAAGCAGGGATTGGCGGATCAATCGATCACGCGGACCAGTGTCAAGTGGGGCATTCCGGTCGAGAGCGATCCGGCGCACGTGTTTTACGTCTGGTTCGACGCACTGATGGCGTACTGGAGCGCCGTCAATGGCGAAGACCGCTGGCCGGCGGATTTGCATCTGATCGGCAAGGAAATTCTACGTTTTCACGCGGTTTATTGGCCGGCGTTTTTGATGGCGGCGGGGTGGCCGCTGCCGAAGAAGATATTCGCGCACGGGTGGCTGTTGTTCGAAAACGATAAGATGAGCAAGTCGCGCGGCAACATCGTGCGGCCGACTCCGATTGCCGAGACGATGGGCGTGGACGCGCTGCGGTATTTTCTGCTGCGCGAAATTGTTTTCGGGCAGGACGGCAGTTTCAGCTTCGATGCGTTGGTCGGTCGTTACAACTCCGATCTGGCGAACGGCTTGGGCAATCTGGCTAGCCGCACGTTGAGCATGATCCAGCAATATCGCGGCGGCGCGATTCCCGAGTCTTCCTCCGATGCGGCAATTGCCGCGGTGGTCGAGAAGTCTTCGAAAGCGGCGCTCGACGCCTACGATCTATTTGAATTCTCTCGCGCGCTGGAGTATATCTGGAGCATTATCTCCGCGGTGGACAAATTCATTGTCGAGCGGGCCCCATGGAAGGGCGGCGATGGAGTGGATCAGACGCTCTACACCGCGGCGGATGCGCTGCGAGTGGTTTGCATCTTAGTTCATCCCGTGATGCCGCACGCGGCCGAAGCTATCTGGCGCCAGCTTGGTGAAACCGGAGAAATCGTTTTGGGCGGTGCACTGGCGGCAGGACAGAAGATCGGGAAAATCACGGGAGTGTTTCCGCGGCTCGACGCCAAACCAACCATTCAGAAAATGCAGGAACTCGAAGAAGCCGAAAAGGCCCGCCAGGCGACGCTGATGGGTAAGGCGCCAGAGGCCAATTTCATCGCAATCGATGATTTTGCAAAAGTCGATTTGCGAGTTGGCGAGGTGAAGTCAGCGGAGGCTGTGAAGGGCGCGGACAAGCTGCTGCACTTGAAGGTGGACATCGGTGAAGCCGAGCCGCGCACGATTGTAGCCGGCATCGCGCTCGCGTACAAGCCGGAGCAGCTCGTAGGGCGCAAGGTAGTGATAGTCGCTAATCTGCAGCCGCGCAAACTGCGCGGTCTGACGTCGCAGGGCATGATCGTGGCCGCGAGTCTGGGAGACGGCCAGCCGGTGCTCGCTTCTTTTCTCGAAGACGTGCCGGTGGGCGCGCGGCTCAAGTGACAGTGGAGTTAGTCGACTCGCACTGCCACCTGGATGACGAGCAATTTGACTCGGATCGCGCCGCTGTCATCGAGCGAGCGCGTGAAGCGCGCGTCAAGCACATGCTCGCAATCGGCGCGGATGCGGCGATCGGGCTAGCGGAACAACATTCATTCATTTTTGTTGCGGTGGGCATTCATCCGAACGAGAGCGCCACATTTCTCGATGTCGAGCGTTTCATCGGGCATCCGAAGGTGAAAGCGATCGGCGAAATCGGCCTCGATTATCACTGGGGCGTTCCCAAGGAAACACAGATGCCGGTTTTTCTGCAGCAGCTCGAAATTGCGGCGACGGCGAGGCTGCCGATCGTGATTCATACTCGTGACGCCTGGACGGATACGCTCGATGTTCTGCGCGCGAATTGGAAAGGTAGGCCGTGTGTGATGCACTGCTTCACAGGGAACCCGGAACAAGCGCGCGAATGCCTGGATCTCGGCTTCTATCTTGCACTGGGTGGCGTTGCCACATTCCCGAAGTCCTCAGAACTGCGTGAGGTGGCGCGGGTTATTCCTGGAGATCGGCTGTTACTCGAGACCGATTGTCCATACCTGGCGCCAGTGCCCAAGCGCGGCAAGCGGAATGAGCCGGCGTTCGTCCAGTACACGGCCCAAGTGGTCGCAGATGCCAGAGGCGTTGCGGTCGAAGAACTAGCCGCGGAGACGACGGCCAATTTCGAGCGGCTTTTTAGTATATAGACGCTACACTGGGTTTTCGAGACCATGTTCAGCAAGATTCGGCAGTCGATAACGGCACGCGAAGCGTTTGAATTGGTGCGGGCGGACCTCGAGATCGTCGAGCGGGAAATCAGCGTCGAATCAGTTGCCTCGGGAGAGGCAATCACCACTATTAACCATTACCTGCAGGCGGGAGGCGGCAAACGTCTGAGGCCTGCGCTGCTACTGCTTTGCGGCCGGATGTTCGGGCCGACCAATGACGGAGCCCGGCGTTTGGCGGCGGTGGTCGAGATGATTCATACGGCGACGCTGGTACATGACGACGTGATCGATCTTGCCAAAACGCGGCGCGGTCGGCCATCGACGAACGTGATTTGGGGAAATCACATGTCGGTACTGGCCGGCGACTGGCTGTACATGCAGGCGTTTCAGGTGGCGCTGCGTGAGCGTAATTTCCACTTGCTGGACGTGCTGATTTCGCTGACGCAGATGATGGTGGAAGGTGAACTGCTGCAGTTCGAGCGGCTGCATCGCATCGATGTTAGCGAAGCGGACTACATGGAACTGGTGGACCGTAAAACAGCGAGCCTGTTTTCGGCGTGCGCACGGCTGGGCGGTATCGCGGCGGGCGTCGATGAAACGGTAGAAACGCAACTCAGCGAGTTCGCATGGAACCTTGGCATGGCGTTTCAGTTGGTGGACGACATTCTCGACTTCACCTCGACGGAGAAAATTCTGGGCAAGCCAGCGGGCAATGATTTGCGCGAAGGCAAGGTGACGCTGCCGCTGATTTACGCTCTCGAACGCGCTAACCCTGAGGAGCAGCAAATGGTCGAGACGGTGATCGGCGACGCGAGTTATGAAAACGTGCCGTTCATGCGGATTCTGCAGATTCTAGAGCGACATGGCGCGATTCAGCGAGCGTATGAGCGGGCACATACGTTTACGGAAAAGTCGCGAATACTGATTTCCGAATTTCCGGAGAGCGCGGCGCAGCGGGCGCTGCATGGGATCGTGGAGCTGGTGACGGAACGCAATTCCTAAGTGCTCGCGTTCTTTTTTCCCGCCATTCCGGCGACGGCCTGGGCGTGATTGATGGCGGCGGTCAAGGACACCCCGCCAATGATATTTCCGATGAGCGTCGGCAACATGTAGCCGACGACGATGGCACCCCAACTTTTCGCTCCGACCATCACGAGGAAGAGGACTTCGACCGAACCGGCGATGATGTGCGTCAAGCTGGCAAGGCCCACGATGTAGGTCATGAAGACAATGACCGCAATGCGGCCGGTGTCGATAGCTGCGAGCATCCAGACGACCATCGCGATGAGCCAGCCGGCGAAAATGCCGCGCAAGACGGCTTCTCCGAAAGTGACATTAGCGGCTTCTTTGGCGAGTGCCAGCATGGCAGACTGGACTTCCGGTAGAAACATGGGCGTAACGGCAACGACCCAGGCAAACAGGTGAGCCCCAGTGAGATTCGCGACCAAGACGACGGTCCAGAGGCGGATCACGCGGGCAAAGGTTTTCAGGTCGCGCTTGGCGAGAAGGGGAATGATAGCGGTAAGCGTGTTCTCGGTGAAGAGTTGCTGGCGCGCGATGATGACGATGAGAAAACCCATCGGATACCCGAGGCGGACGACAAGGGGACGCCAGGACCGGTCGGGCAGGTAGGCACGAAAGAGAGCCATGGCGACTAGCGAAAAGCCCATGGACATGCCGGCGGCGAGACCGGACCAAGCGAGTGCGGAGACGGGTCGGTGAAGCTCTTCTTCGCCGTCATAGCGCACTGTTTCATGCACCACGGTTGCGCTGACGGATGTGCGTTCCTGTGCTTCTTCCTTCTCGCGTTCGGTTAGTTCGGGCGCGACTACGTCCGGCGGATCCGGCTCCTCGGTGGGCATTACGCGAGTTTTTGTTTCTTGATGGGAAGCTCGCGGAGGCGTTTGCCGGTAGCGGCGAAAATGGCGTTGCAGATGGCAGGCGCCATTGGCGGGACACCGGGCTCGCCGGCTCCGGTGGGCGGCCCGCCACCTTCGACCAGGTGAACGTGCGTTTCGTACGGCGCTTCGTTGATGCGGGCGACCTGATACGTATTGAAATTGCTTTGCTGGACGCGGCCATCGGCGGCAGTAATCTCGCCCATCAGGGCGACGCTTGCGCCGAATGTGGCAGCGCCTTCAAATTGAGATTTGACGCGATCCGGATTGATGGACACGCCGCAATCGACGGCCATATCGACACGCGGAATGCGCAGCTTACCGGAAGGATCGACTTCGATTTGAACGACCGCGGCGACGTAAGTCAAAAAGCTGCGATGAGCGGCGAAGCCCCAAGCGCTGCCATTGCCGGTCTTGCGATTTCCCCAACCGGATTTTTCGGCTGCAACTTCGACGACACGCTTCAAACGGCCGGTGTCGAGTGGGTATTGCGCGAGCGGCTTGCCGTAGTTGGTGTACTTGGCTTTCTGGGTAGCCAGATCGATCTGGCGCGGAGCGCCTAGTGTGGCGAGCCAGTATTCGACCGGATCTTTTTGCGCGGTGTGCGCGAGCTCATCGATAAAAGACTGAATACCGAAAGCGTGATAAATATTCGCAACCGAGCGCAGCCAGCCAATTCGGAGATGAGCCTCGGCAGGACCGTTTTCGGCGCGGAAATTCTGGATGTCGAATGGCACATCAAGGAAGCCTAGTGAAAGCTCGCCCCCACCGTATCGTTCTTTTTCATCGAAGGTTGAGCCGATAGGGGGAAATGCGGTGCGCTGCAGCCAGGCGGACGGCTTGCCGGAAGCATCGAGCCCGGCTTTGAAGTACATCGCAGACGTGGTGTGGAAGTAATCGAAGTGGATGTCTTCTTCGCGGGTCCAGGAGATCTTGACCGGTTTGCCAACTTTCTTCGAAAGCAGCGCCGCTTCGGCGACGTAGTCGGGTTTAGATTTGCGGCCAAAGCCGCCACCAAGTAGTGTGACGTGACAGGTCACATCGGTTTCTTTGATACCGAGCGCTTTCGAGACGGTCGTCAGGACTTCCTGCGGATTTTGCGTGGCGGCCCAGACCTCGACTTTGCCTTCGCGATAATCGGCGAGCGCGGCGGGCGGCTCCATGGGAGCGTGCGCCAGCAGTGGCGTATAGTAACTTGCTTCGACGATTTTGGCGGCGCTGCCGAAGGCGGCATCGACGTCACCGACGCTGCGGACAACCTGTTGCGGTTGGTTGACGGTGTCCAGGAGCGTCTTCTTGAATGCCTCCGAGGTGAAGACGGCATGCGGCCCGGATTCCCATTCGACCTTCAGTTTCTTGCGGCCTTCGGAGGCGGCCCAGGTGTTGCCAGCGATGACGGCCACACCGCCGAGCGCCTTGAAGCCGTAAGGAGGTTGCGCCCCTTCCAGCACAATGGTCTGGCTGACACCGGCTACTTGTTTGGCGGCGGAGTCATCGAAGCTCTTCAATTTGCCACCGAGAACGGGAGGCCGCTCGATCGAGGCATAAACCATGCCCGGCACGCGAGCGTCGAACCCGTATGTCCCGTGGCCGGTGCAGATGTCTTTCAGGTCAACGCTAGGGACGCCTTTGCCGATGTAGCGGAACTCGGCCGCCGTTTTGAGTTGGATCTCTTCTTTGCGGGGCATGGGCTGCTTCGCGGCGGAGGAAGCGAGAGCGCCGAAATCGACGGTGCGGCCGCTGGGCGTGTGAACAATCTGGTGGTTACGGGCTTTGCATTCGGTAACCGAAACTTTCCATTGATCGGCGGCGGCGCGTTCGAGCATCAGGCGAGCTGTTGCGCCTGTTTCGCGCATGATGTCGTAGAAGTCGCGTATGGAACAGGAGCCATCCGTGTTTTGCGACCCATATTTCTTGTCGCCGAGCGCTTGTTCGACGCGAACCCGGTTCCAGTCGGCTTCCATCTCGTCGGCAACAACCATGGGGAGCGAAGTGCGAATGCCGGTCCCCATTTCAGAACGATGAGCAAGGATGGTAACCGAGCCATCGGTATCGAGACCGATGAAAAGAGTTGGATTCCAGGTGGATTTGGTGACGTCAGCTTCGGCGATTGTGGGTGCGAGGCCCGCAGCGAAGACTACGGCACCTGCGGAGAAAACACTGTTGAGAAAGTCGCGCCGGGTTGCGAACTCGATGCGGTTCATGCTTTCACCCCCGCGGCGGTTTTGATGGCTGCGCGTATGCGCTGATAGGTACCGCAGCGGCAGATGTTGCCCTGCATGGCTTCGTCGATATCGTGATCCGTCGGCTTGGGTTTGGTCTTGAGTAGCGACGCGGCTTGCATGATCTGTCCGGCCTGACAGTAGCCGCACTGCGGCACGTTGTGCTCCTCCCAGGCCCTTTGGAGCGGATGATCACCCTTGGCACTGAGGCCTTCGATCGTCAGGATTGTTTTGCCGGAAACACTTTGCATGGGCGTGAGGCAACTGCGAGTGGCTTCGCCGTTGACATGGACGGTACACGCGCCGCACAAGCCCATGCCGCAGCCGAATTTCGAACCGGTCAGTTCGAGTTCGTCGCGCAGGTACCAGAGCAGGGGCATAGCCGGATCGCCCGCGTATTCTTTGGACGCGCCGTTCACCTTAAGACGGATCATGAGCGTAGTTTATACCTTGTTCCGGGGGGTCCGCTTTGCTGGAGTAGCTTGGCTACAAGGCCCGTCCAGCCGGTCTGGTGGCTGGCGCCGAGGCCTTTGCCGGTATCGCCGTGGAAGTATTCGTAGAACAACGGGTACTCGCGCAGTTTGCTTTCGCCGAAGACGGCGCCGGAGAGGAAAATCGAAGACAGGCGCTGCGAAAGTTTGCAGGCAGCTTCGCGCAACGGGATACGCTCGCCAGAGCCAGTCGGGAATTCGACAGTCAGTGTATCGCCGTAATAATGATCGAGGCGCTGGAGCGCTTCGATCAGGTTGTAATTGATCGGAAACCAGACAGGACCGCGCCAGTTGGAGTTGCCTCCGAAAATGCCGGTCTTGGATTCGGCCGGCTCGTAGTTGATTTCGAAAGACGATCCATCCAGGTTGATGCGGTAGGGATGCTCCTTGTGATAGCGGGACAGGGAGCGGATGCCGAAGGGCGAAAGAAATTCGGTCTCGTCAAAGAGCCTTTGCAGGATGCGCTCGAGGCGAGGCCGGTTCACAACCGATAGCAGCCGGCGACTGTTCGTCCCGCGCTCGGTCATGGAGGCGAGACCTTCGGTGAGGTCCTTGCGGTGATCTATGAACCACTGCATCCGTTTCTTGAAACCGGGGTGTTTGTCAATGGTTCGCGCCTCAAGCGTATCGGAGGCCAAGAGGGGAATAAGGCCGACCAGAGAGCGGACCTTAAGCAGAATGTGGGTGCCGTCGAGCCGGAGGCGGTCGTAGTAAAAGCCATCTTCGTCGTCCCATAGACCGGAGCCGTCGCTGTGGTTGATGGCGTAAGAGATGTAGAGAAAATGCTCGAAGAATTTGCTGGCGATATCCTCATAGGCCGTGTCGAAGGAGGACAGGCGAAGGGCGATTTTGAGCATGTTAAGGCAATACATGGCCATCCAACTCGAGCCGTCGGATTGCTCAAGCAGCCAACCGCCCGGGAGCATGGAGTTGCGATCGAAGATACCGATGTTGTCAAGGCCGAGAAAGCCGCCTTCAAAGATATTGGCTCCCTCCGAGTCCTTTTGATTGACCCACCAGGTGAAATTCATGAGCAGCTTATGAAAGACGCGCTCTAGGAATGGGAGATCCTCGACGCCTTTGACGCGGCTATCTATTTGGAAGACGCGGAGCGCGGCCCAGGCATGAACGGGCGGGTTGACGTCGCCGAGAGCCCATTCATAGGCCGGTATCTGACCGTTGGGATGCATATACCATTCCCGCAGGAACAGCGAGAGTTGGGCTTTGGCGAAATCGGGATCGGCGGGAGCGATTGCGACGGCATGAAAAGCGAGATCCCACGCGGCGTACCAGGGATACTCCCATTTATCGGGCATCGAAATGATGTCTTCGTTGAACAGGTGCTTCCATCCGGAGTTTCTGCCAGACTTACGCTGCTCGGAAGGCACAGGCATGGTGGGATCGCCGTTGAGCCAAGTTTCGACGACGTAGTGGTAGAACTGTTTTCCCCAGAAGAGACCGGCGAAGGCCTGCCGCTGAATAGCTGCGGCGTCCGGAGGCAGGTCCGTCGCGAAATGGGCGAAAAACTGGCCGGCTTCGTCGATGCGCTTCTGAAAAATCTCACCGGCTGCGTCGAGGGCGAGCGCCGGAGAGTTCTCGCGGGCAAGGCGGAAATGGAGAACGGTTTGCGCACCGGCGACGAGATCGAGTTGGTAGAGCGCGCAGGCTTTGGTGCCACACTGGGCGGGGTTAACGGCGGCGGTTTTGCCGGCGATCAGATATTCGTGGAAGGCATCCTTAAAGAAGATGTTGTCCCGGCGCCAGCCATAGAGGCGCTCGGTATTGGTTTCGTTTTCGGTGAAGAGCAGAGGCGGGGCAGCCTCAAAGGTGAGAACAAACGAGCCGAGAGTGGGGTGTTCGGCGCGAATCGCTCCGGGGGACGATGTGTATAACTTCGGCACTTCAGAAGAAACGCACCAGCTCCAGGTGTTGCGGAACCAGAGCGTGGGAAGCAGAGCGACCGATGCCGCATCGGGGCCGCGATTGACGATGGTGATGCGGATCAGGATATCGTCGACGTCGTTCTTGGCATATTCGGCGAAGACATCGAAGTAGCGATTTTCGTTGAAGATGCCGGTGTCTTCGAGCTCATACTCGGGATCGAGACGGTTGCGGCGGCTGCTCTCGGTGAGGAGTTGCTCGTAGGGGAATGCGGCTTGCGGGTATTTGTAGAGACCTTTGAGGTAGGAGTTGGTGGGCGTGGCATCGAGATAGTAATAGATCTCTTTGACGTCTTCACCGTGATTACCCTGAGGACCGGTAAGGCCGAAGAGACGCTCCTTTAAGATGTGATCCTTACCATTCCAAAGAGCGAGCGCAAAGCAGAGATATTGGTGGTTATCGCAGATGCCAAGGAGACCATCTTCGGCCCAACGATAGACCCGCGAGCGGGCATGATCGTGTGGGAAGAATTCCCAGGCGGAGCCATCGGGGCTGTAATCTTCGCGGACGGTGCCCCAGGAGCGTGCGGCGAGATAAGGACCCCAGCGCTTCCAGTGTTTTATGCGCCTTTCGGCGTCGGCGAGGCGCTGCTGCTCGGCAGTGAGTGTAGACATGGGGCTTCATTTAGGGTAGATGGAGGAGGCCGAAGCGAGGAGTCAGGAGATAGGAGTCAGGAGGCAGTAGCCAAGAGGTGAGCGGTGTCGGCTAGCCGTTCCTGGCGCGCAGTAAGCGTTTGCTGGTGGTAGAGCTTGGCTTCAGACAGTGCGACGGCCCATTTGTGGTGGTCTTTCTTCATCTGATGCTGCTCTTGTTTGCGGGTGTGTTCGTCCTGTTTGCGCTTTTGCGATTCGAAGCCAATTCCCGCTTTGCGCTTTTCGGCTCTTAGCTTTAGCAGATCATTTAGGCATTTATGAAAAGCGCGCTCGTGGGTGGTTTGGTAGCGCAGATAGAGGGCGAGACGGTTTTCGTCTATGGATCCGTCGTCGGCGAAGCAGTTGGACTGCAGCAACCCGGCGCGGTCGCACAGCCACTGGTGCTGGGCCATGCGCTCGACCAGGATCATTTCGGTGCGGCTCGTGGGGCGGTGCTCGCTTTTGAGGTCGATGACCAGTTGGTCGTATTCCTTCGCGTTCTCCCATGGCAACAGGACGAACATGCCGCCGCGGTAGGTGAGACCGTGGCTTAAATTGTTGCGAGAGGAAGCGGCCTTGCCCTCTTCCGTCTTCGGACCAGTGGAGAGTTGTGCGTTCGCCTGATTCGCTGCGAGCTGGGCTTGCGTCGACATTTTTGAGAATGCTCCTTCGTGCGCGAGTTTGAATCAAGCGCGTACAGCCGCTGGGGTCGAATTTCTCTAAGTTGATGAAGACAGGCGAAATCAGCTTTTTCCGAAAGTTGTTACTTCGATCGGAGCTTCGCCGGGAGGTAACGACCGCGTTGTAAAGACGATTTATCTTGTCGAAATGTAGCGGTTTAGGCTGTCAGACGTTTTCGAATCGAGCACATCTGTACCAGTCAGACCCTCAAGCGAACTCCAGCCGTTGTTGCGCGGGCTGTTTCGGAGGTTGTTCCTGGAACACTCTCTTTTGATTCCGTAGCATGCTGGCGACAAATTGCCACGTGGGGCCGGGCGTTTCTCTCCAGGGAGCAAGCACAACAACCCGGCAATACGCTTGTTGTTCTGGAGCAAAATGACTAAAGGTGTCGGGCCCGAGTTGGGCGGAGTTCTGCGACCCGATGCAACCGACTTCGATTTCGATCAATCCACATTCCACTGGTACCTCTGAGATATTCAGCAATCCGCTCGGCGTTACGAAGTAGAACTCGTTCGAATAGCGCAATCCAATACGCCGCTTCAACGGGTGCTTCAACTCGCAAAGGAAATCGGCTCGGGATGTTTTGATCTCGTAGCAAACCCGTCTCATCGACATATGGGCATAGCAATTCAGGGCGAAGGCGTCTAGCCGCTGAGCCGAATTGCGATGATATCCGGTGCCTACCCTTAATTCGCGTAAGAAGATCCACTCGGACGAACTGGCGTGCAGACAGGTCTGGAGGATATCGAGCATCGCCAGTGGTCCAAGTTCCTGTTGTCGAGAGCGGGATCGTGGTGCACCGGCGGGGATTACGGACTCGATAGGAGCGACGAGAGCGGCCATGCTGACTACTTTAGCCTCTGCAAAACAAAGCAGCGACGGGATGTTTTAGAGGCCTCGGAGCGGCTCGGCACCGTCGAGCGTCGCTCGAACGCCAACCATTCCGGACTAGTACATTTGCTAGCTTCCAGCAGAGTATTTTCCGGCTCGCAAATTACTCTTTTGCACATGTGGTCGAAAGTGTCGGTGGCGCTAGAAGAATCTGCGGGATATGCAGGAGCTAAACCTCACACGGGAAAGATAGCCTACAGCCGCCCTTCAAGGCATGAGGTCGTCGTGCGAAAAGAAAACGACAAGACTGAGAGCGATCCGTCGGTGGATCTGATTGTCAACAACATGAATCTGGCGCGATTGTTTGTTGCCGTTTCAAAATCCACGCACGACTTGGGAAATCTTGATGAGAGTGAATTCGCTCGTTCGAAGGCCATGAAGTTCTACGCCGAAGCATTTCGATCGATTCTCCAAATGCGGGAATCGGAAAGAGAATCATTTTGGACTGATCTACAGAGCTTGTCTAGTCAAATCAGATGGCTGTCGATCCACACAGGTGGATCGGCGAGTTCGTGGTCCGATGCAAACGAAGACGTATTTACGGAAGGTTTGCGAAGGCTGCTCCGGGAAGGCGGTTAGTGGACATGAGCCTGCAATAAGACATCAATCCAAACGGGGCAGAAAAATCCGCAGCGAAAACCTGAACGTGACTACGGTGCTCAAAAACAATGCGTTGCAGGGTTTTCACAACCGGAGCGAACGCTCGCGCGTTGATATCCAATGCAATCGCGCAAGATGACCGCGCGATCGCAGTCGAGCGGAAGCCAGAAGCCGGTCCTTCTGCGGACAAGTAGTACGTCGGGCCACGGCATCGGCACTGCACTCAGCGAGCAGATTGACGAACTCACCGATGTGTACCAATTCCTGTTCGCCCCAATTGGGGGTTTGCAGTAGGGAACCGATCGCGAGAGTAGCGGCCCACTGTCAGGAGAAAAAGGCCCTTCGGCGACATGCGCGAGATGATAAGATCGTGCATATTAGCGATGCGACCGTTGAGGCGCGCGTCACTCGTATGGAACTTGTCAAAGCCTTGAAGGAAACGGGACTAACTTTTTTCTACGCGATGGGAACCTCCCTAGCGGATTAGCCCCGTCGTTACCTTCCCGTCAACCCAGCCTCATGTGAGTACTACTTAGCGCTTTCAACGGGAACTGCGGTCACCGCGGCTGAAGCCATTTCTGTTTCTGACGTGGCCTTTGGCACCGGGAAAGTGAATACTTGGCCGCTAAGCGCCGATTCATACCGCCTGACAAAATAGGCGCCATTGACGTTCACGAGCTCAAGAGAACTGTGATCGATGTGACGCGGCTGTATCTCGGTTGATTGTGGCAGCATCATCTTGGTGTGTCCAGGCTCGGAAACGTAAATCAGATGGCTCCCTGATGCTCCGCCTCGGACCGAAAGGTTGTAGTCTCCTGATTCGAGGACTGCCGGGCCCCAGTGCGCTGCAAACGGTAGATGAAAAGTTGCTTGTTGCGCGCTGGCAGGTGTCGCCGTTAGGCCTAGCCCTGCGACAACCGCCGCGAGGCTCAAAATACTGGTTGATCTGAAATGCATGAGTAATCTCCTTTTCGAGGTTCTACGGAACGTCTGAGCGTTTGAATCCGTACAACCGCTTGAGACGAAGAACTGCCAGGATCTGGCCCTCAAAAGGAGATCAAGAAATTCTCAATTGTTAAGAGGCCGTCCTACAATAAGTTCGGTCCGCGCGTCAAAGACGGAATGATGGATCAAACGAACAGGCGGGCGCATCAATTACCGTCCGATCCAAGGAAGTTTCGATTTGGAAGTTTCGAAGTGGATCTTGAGCTGCGCGAGTTGCGCAGCCGGGGGCTGAGAGTAAGGCTTCAGCATAAGCCTTTTAAAGTACTCGAGCTGCTTTTGCGCAATCCCGGCTTCCTAGTGAGACGGGAAGAACTCATGCAGCAACTCTGGCCCAATCTGCACGTGAACTTCGATCATGGTCTGAATACCGCGGTCAACACCCTTCGCCAGGTCTTGGGGGACTCGCTCCGAAACTGCCGGTATATCGAGACACTTCCCGGACTCGGGTATCGCTTCCTCATGCCGGTTGAGGCGATACCTCAAGCAGCGCCGGCTCAGAGAGGCAATTTCGAAGCTCAGCAGGATTACCTCAAAGGGAAATATTTCGCGAGCAAACTGAGCGAGGACGATTTTCATAAGAGCATCGCCTATTTCGAATCGGCCATTGCCCAGGATCCGGGATTTGCGCTGGCTTACGCGGGGCTCGCGAATGCATACACTCTCGGAGCCCTTCTGGGTACGATCTCTCCTGGTGAGGCGCATTCGCGGGCTATGCAGTTGACCTCGACTGCTCTCCGCATCGGCGATGCATTGCCAGAGGCGTGGATCTCGCTGGCCGGCATAAAGGAGCTGTTCGATCGCGATTGGTCTGGGGCTGAATCGGAGTGCCTCCGATCCCTGCAAAGCAATCCGAGCTACGCCGGTGGCCGCCAGGCGTATGCCACTCTTCTCGCCGTGACGGAGCGCCTGGACGAAGCGCTGGAAGAGATCCGGCGTGCGCGGGAACTGGATCCGCTCTCCGTGGTCATAGGCATGCAAATGGCCTGGATTCTCTACCTGGCTCGCGATTTCCAGAGTGCGATCGAGCACTCGTGGAAAGCGCTCGCTTTGGAGCCAAAATTCGCAGCAGCGCAACACACGCTGGGCCTTGCGTATGAACAGACAGGCCTGATAGATGAGGCCATTATCGAGTTTCAAAACGCTCGTTCCTGCTCAGGCCACAATCCCGCCTCCATTGCGGCTCTCGGCCACGCCTACTCGTTAGCCGGGAAGGCACGGGAAGCCCGGCAAACTCTCGAAGAGCTCGAGGAAATGTCCCAGCGGCGATACGTCTCGTCCTACTGGAAGAGTGTCGTTTGTGTTGGGACCGGGGCCCACGATCTCGCGCTCCAATCGCTCAATGAATGCTGGGAGCAGCATGACATTTGGCTGATTCTACTGAGAGTCGATCCGCGTTTCGATCCAATTCGCGACAACGCGCAGTTCGACCGCTTGCTGAAGCAGATCAACTCTATCGCGCTTTAGCAATTTAGACTACCCTAGGGCAGCACCGCCAGAGGATCCAGTCGCGACGCCCGGGGTGCCGGCGGGACACCGGCCAGTCCGATCAACACAATCCGGCTCGCGCGGCAACAATAGCGGTCAAAGGAGAGACTCCCCAAATCATTGGGCCGATCACCCGGTTGTGGATTTCCACTATCCCTGGACCAGATACTATCTGCCATTAAGCGGCCGTTCTACGGCAAAAGCATTCTCGCGCCGTTGAGGCATACGTTCAGCACAACGCGGGCGATCCGCCCGTTGCGGGGATCCGGGGCTAGTTGCTTCAACTCCAATTGCCTTCACCGATCGTCGTAGAATACCGGTGAGTGAAATAGAAATTTTGGAAGGATGACTCTGTGAACCGCCGAGATTTTCTGCGAAGTGCGGGTGCTGTCTCCACCGGCTTTGGGTTTCCAAAGGCGAGGTGCCTGTTTGCAGAGGACGCAAGTTCTGCGAGTTGGCGCACGTTCGAAGTGACAACACGTGTCGAAGTCCTGAAGTCCTCAGATGCAACGCGGGTGTGGGTGCCCGCAGCGCTCATCAGGAAGACGTCCTTCCAGAAGACGCTCTCCAATACATTCAGCGCTGACGGTGGCAGGGCCCGAATGCTCCAAAGCAAGGCGGACGGACTCGGAATTATAGCCGCGGAATTTCCGGCTGGCGTCACGCCGATTCTCACGCTCACGAGTCGAGTGGCAACGAAGAATTATGTGGTCGATCTCTCTGGGCCCGGCAACGCGCCCAAAGCGGATCGCGAAGAGTTGGAATACTTTAGGCGGCCGACAAAGATGCTGCCGACTGATGGCATCGTGAAAGCCACGGCAGATGAAATCACCCGCGGTGCGAGGACTGACCTCCAGAAGGCGCAGGCGATCTACCAATGGATCGTCGAGAACACGTTTCGAGATCCGAAAATCCGCGGCTGCGGTGTAGGCAACATCCGTTTTATGTTGGAATCGAAGGACCTGGGTGGGAAATGCGCGGATCTCAACGCGCTTTATGTCGGTCTGGCACGTGCAGCGGGTCTCCCAGCACGAGACGTATACGGTATTCGGATCGCCAAGTCAGACCTGGGATTTAAAAGCCTTGGCTCGTCGTCAGAAAACGTCACGAAAGCACAACATTGCCGCGCCGAAGTGTACATCAGCAATTACGGCTGGATTCCTGTGGACCCTGCCGACGTCCGGAAGGTTGTTCTCGAGGAGCCACCCGGAAACCGGCCACTTGATGACCAGATGGTGAAAAAGGCGCGAACGCGACTGTTCGGATCATGGGAGATGAATTGGATGGCGTATAACTTCGCGCACGATGTTACGTTGCCCGGATCGACTGGCGCACAAGTCGCCTTCTTCATGTACCCTCAAGCTGAAACGAGCGCCGGCCCAGTCGATAGTCTCGATCCTAATAATTTCAAGTACGAAATCACGTCGAAAGAAATTCTGCGTACGACCAAATAGAACTGCGATTTGGCTTAGCTGGTTACTGGCAACCATACGCGTGACTTGCAACGTCCGGATTATGGTCGGATTACGGGCCACTCGGACTCAATGTCCAGATTGCCGACAATCTGCCGTCCCGAACCCACTTGTTTTGACGTTGCAGTCGCCTCCCCAGCGCCGAGGTTAGACCCCGAATGTCACAGCATCAACAATTTGTCCATCAGTATCGGTCCCCCATGCTCGGCGATCGGCGCGAAGACAGCTTGGCCATCGAACCGGTGATCCCTGCTCTGCTCGGCGATCGCCTGCGAATGCATCTATGCAGACGCCGACAACTCAGGGCCGGAGCTTGCCTGCCACCCGGTTGCTCCCTTATGTCTCGCGTATATCGAATCGCTTGACCAATCCCTTCTCGATTTGAAATACATGACCGACGATTTTATCCGCGAGGAGACTGCCGTTAAGGTCGCGTACTACTGTATGGACTTCGATAACGACTTCCCCGTCCGGCCCGTTGGTAAACCCGACCGGCTCGACGTGCGGATCGATGATGGCCCACTGGCGTGTCCAATATGTGCGCACTCCATCGCGTCCGTCGACGTAACCGCCTTCCATTCCATTTGCCCAGATGACGTCCTCGTGCATGGCCGCAAGCGCACGGTCCATGTCACGAGCGTTAAACGATTCGTAAAGGTGCTTAAGGAATTCCACTTCCTCGGACATTCAAATCTCGACTCCCCATCTCCCTCGATCACTTTTTTGCTTGGTTCCCGCTAAGTTCTTCGATGTTCCCTCGCCTCATCGTAAGCCGTGTAAACGGCGAAGCATCTATTGAGGAGTCGCTCGCTTTTGAAGCGGCGTTCACGCTGAATGAGAGCTGACTGGTCCTTCAGCAGTCATCCGGTTCGATACCGCAGCATCAGATCGCGACGAAGACGAAACGGAAGCTTTACTAGGATCCGGTTAAGGAGCGCTTCAGAATGACGGTGAGGCCAACTCGATGCTGAGTCGGCCTCGACGGGCTTATATGTTCAGCTACAAGCCTGCCAGGTACGTGTTCGCGGCCTTCGCCTGCGGAAGGTTTGCATCGGCATTCGTCCAAGCTTGCAAGAACTCTTGATACGCTTTCGCTGCCCTCTGTTTTTCGCCCTGCTTGTCCCATGAGAGGGCAATGCCATAAAGTGCGAACCCCGAGTGTGGACGTTTTACGAGAGCTTTGCCATATGCGTCGCGCGCATCATCGAACTTCGCCGCTCGGATATAAGCGGCTCCGAGGACTTCGAAGGCCGGCCGGGCATACATGGGCGGCTCCGAGTATCCAAGGTCGTTCTCCGCATCCTGCGCCTGCTCAAGAAGTTGCTTCGCCGGTTCCAGATTGCCCCTACGGGCGGCCATATCGCCCCGCAATTCCAATGAAGCGCCGGCGAGCGTTTTCAGCACGCGATCACGTCTCGACTTTTCTCTGTCTTCGAGCTTCTCCTGGGAAAGGCGCCACAGCAGTCCATCGAGCTGATCTGAATCGACTCTCGCTTCTTCCAGGCGGTCCTGGTCGGCAGCTTTCATTCCCTTTGCGAAAACGACCAATCCATCGCGATATCCACGTGCCCAGACGTTTAGCTTGTCATCCGGTACGCCGAACTGCATCGGGTGCTGAATCACATGGTCCCAATCCGCAAAGCGAATTGCCAGGCGGGCTTCCGTACTCGCGATCTGCATTACATACCAACCGGGATTATCGGAATGATCCGGATCGTTCGCAACACCCATAAGGGATCTCACATGCTCGAGCGCTTCCGCGTAGCGGCCTTCTTCCGCGCAGTCGGCTACGAGGTAGCTGAGGTTGTGCGCGTAGTTCCAGTCATCGCGTATGCTAACGTGCTGCACCGCCATGTAGTCTGCATCCACCTTTACGGCTGCCAGGAAGATCTGACGGGCGCGCTCATACTCGCCCATCCGATAGAAGATATGTCCAGGCATGTGGACCATGTGACCTGACGCCGGAGCAAGAGCGCCCAGCTTGTTCGCACTGTCCAACGCCGATTCAGGGTGATCACTGGCTTCTACCGCGTGGATCCAGTAATGGTTGGCGGCAGCGTTATCCGGATGCTCACGTAAAATGTCGCGCAGTATGGCCTGCGAATAGATCGCACCTGGGCTGGCATCACCTTTGTCATATCCGCCGCCAGCGGCTCGCGCCAGCAGCAAACGTAGTTCAACATCGTCGGGATAACGATCCACCAGTGTCGCCAGCGCCTTCGATACTTCCTCCTCCGAGTCATCGCCCTTCTTCTCATTTGCTCGGGCGTATGCGCGAATGATTCGCTGATCGCGATCCGAGGCGCGATCGGACAACTCCTTGGCCTTGCCCAGTTCAGACTTGACTTGATCATCCGCTCCGCCCCGGAACTGCAATGCCTCGGCGATACCCCAATGACACATGGCGCAATCGGGGTCCAGGCGCACTGATTGCTCAAACGCGCGCAACGCTTCGTAATCCCAGAAGCAGTGCATCGCCGCGACACCCTGGTCGAACCATTTCTGCGCATCCGGTGATTTGGTTGTGATCTGGATGTGCCCGCCCCCGAGGCCATCCATATGCTGAGGAGCGGGCAGCTTCGCGAGGTCGACTCTAGGCTGGTCAGGCCGATTATGCTGATGCCCTTGGGCGAGGATGCAGCTACACAACAAGATCGAAAGAAGGACCAGTTTCTTCGCCATGGCGGACTTCAGTCCATTGTGCTCTAACTATAGCTAGCTTTTCCCGGCGTGGGGGAATGACTCTCCAGACTCGATCACAGTGTTTCGATCACTTCCCAGAAATGGTCGGCAGACAGGAAGTTATGTCGGTTTGCGCGTGACCCGGCGCTACTCGGACACAATAGGGCCCAC
>CAVRLR010000017.1:0-24417 GCA_963722155.1 Bryobacterales bacterium
TTCCCGTCGTGCGGCTTCGCGATATGGATTCGGTGTTCGCCGAATCGATTCGCCGGCCGAGACTTCTGGCACAGCTATTGGGCGCTTTTGCCGGACTGGCGCTGCTATTGGCAGCCATCGGCACTTACGGTGTGCTCTCCTACATGGTTACGGAGCGCCGGCGCGAGATCGGCATTCGGGTCGCCCTCGGTGCAGCTCGCTCCCGCGTGCTCACGCAGATCATGAAGCAAGGGCTTCAGGTCACGGCATTGGGTGTCACCATTGGCCTTGCAGGCGCGCTTGCCGTAAATCGGCTGATTGCGTCCCTGCTGTTTGGTGTGCAGCCGACAGATAGCGTGACGATCGCCTTTGTGATCGCGACGATTATGGCGGTCGCGGTGCTCGCCAGTTGGCTGCCGGCGTGGCGCGCATCGCGGCTGGACCCGAACGTCGTGCTCAGAGATGAGTAACAGCTGAGACGCTCTCTTACGCCACGGCGCTATTTTCCTGGGTGGATCGCCTACACGTAAGTTGAGGCCTGTGAAACCACGCTTCCGAAAGCTGGCGTTGAAGACGGGACCGATTATCCGCGATCAACGACGACGTGTCGATCGATCCACCCTTGGCGACAAGGGCGGATGTATAGGTGTGGAGCTGACAAAGCACTAAAGGCCTGTTTTGCGCCTCGACTAATTCCGAGTCGCCGCCGAGTCGCGCCTCGGGAGGCAAACGCATCGCAATCCCCACTTTGATTACCTATTTCGGCCAGGTGTATAGGGCCCTGTCCGAAAGGCGAAGCAGTTCCTCACGACTTGCGCCGTTGATGGCTTGCACGGTCATACCCAGAAAGAGAGAAGTGATGAAGCGAGCTAGATCGGCGGCATTCACAGCGTTCGGCAAGTCACCCTCAGCGTTTGCTCGTTCGAACCGGCGGCGAAGCGCATCCTGTTCGTTCGCCCCGGCTTACAACACTTCGCTCGGAATGACCCAGGAGCAGGTCGATGAATACGTGCAAAGTTCGATCGGCAACATACCGCTGGGGTGTCCCGGCACTACCGATGAGATTGCGAAGTCCGTTTCATTTCTGGTCTCCGACGATGGTAGCTACGTGAATGGTATTGAGTTATTCGTCGATAGTGGCTTGACTCAGATCCAACAGTTCGCGTGCCACTAACTGCGAGCTTCACGCCTGATAATCTCTCGGCCCTGAAGACTTTGCGAACTCAGTGAGGCCGAGTTGATCGGAATGCCCTAAAACGCTTCCAAAGTGGTGCTCTCACAAGCGCCAAGGTTACCGGAGAGATGCAACGACCCGACGGTGAGCCATTTCAGAAGCGGCGGATGTAACCGGCATGGAACAGTGCGAAGCCAGCGGCACGAACGCAGGTGTCCGCCTGGGTGCCGCAAACCAATATGCGGTCCATTCGCAGGCCGCGAAGGTAGTCTATTGCGGCCGGAGGCGGAAGATAGCCATACTTTACGAAAACGCGGTTAGCGGATATGAGACTTTCATCAGCCTTTCTGGGTTTCCCATCCCAGCTGTCCTTCAAAAGGCGTCACAGATTCATCATGCCTCTCGACGGTCGCCACGCTTGGGAGTATCGCGCCTACTTTTCTGATTCCATGCAGAATTTCCAGCGGTATAGGGGAAACTGAGCTGAACATCGACGACGAAGAGGGCTTGTTTCATGATGCGATCCATCCGCAGCCGAATGCTGCGCTATTCGCCAAGAACCTTGAGGCCTAAAATTCCCGTAACGATCAGCCCGAGGCAAGCCAGCCTGCTTAACGCTGCAGATTCCCCAAACAGCACAATGCCCAGCGCAACTGTACCCACCGCGCCAATCCCTGTCCATACGGCATAGGCCGTGCCCAGCGGCAGACTCCGCGTCGCCACCCCCACCAGGCCCAGACTCAGCGCAATCATGACCGCAGTCGCAACCGACGGCCACAGCCGCGTAAACCCTTCCGAGTACTTCAACCCGATCGAAAATCCTGTCTCAAACACACCGGCAACCACAAGGATCGCCCAAGCATACTGTCTCATCGTGTTTCTCCCGGGAACTTGTCTTAAGAGTTTGCGTGGCCTTCAGACTGCGTTTGCTGCGTCCGCAAAGCGCTTCTTACTGCGTCGGAAAGCGTTGTCGTAGGCTTGCGGATTAGTCTGCTGAGATCGTGGGATGTGCTATCCAGGTCTCCCCGAATCGTCTTTGCATCGGCATCGATAATCACATCGACGGTCATCTGTGGCAGTCCGAAGCCAAGCAGGATAGCTGCATAATCCTCGCCGGAGAAGTTCCGGTAGGGAATATCTCGATCTACTTGCCTGGACACCTCGGAAGCGAGATCAGCCATCGAAAAGGATTGGTCCCCAGCCAGCTCGTATGTCTTGTTTCCCAAAACAGGCTCCGTGAGGACGACAGCCGCCGCTGCTGCATAGTCGGCGCGCGATGCAGATGCGAACCTCCCGTCGTTGGAGCTTCCGATTAATACACCGTGCTCTACAGCCTTTCCGAGAGCTGATGTGTGATTTTCCAGATACCAGCCGTTTCGAAGAATGACGGAAGGCAGACCAGAAGCCCGAATGTACTCTTCCGTTTGTTTATGTTCTTGAGCGAGGAACATTTCCGAACTGCCGGCCCGAAGCAAACTCGTATACACAAACAGTTTCACTTCGGCTTCCTTTGCCGCGTCAATCACTGCTTTGTGTTTCTTGAATCTCTGACCGACGTCGGCTGCCGAAATGAGCAGGACCTTATTCACACCATGAAGCGCGGTGCTTAGCGTTTCCGGGCGGGTGTAGTCAGCTTCTCGCACCTGCACGCCAAGCTTTTCAAAGCCCGAAGTTTTGTTTGGACTGCGTACGGCTGCAATTATCTGATTCGCGGGCAGTCGCTCTACTAGTCCCTCGATTACGAGTTGTCCTAAATGTCCATTTGCTCCGGTGACTGCGATCATGGTGTCCTTTCAGAACCGTGTTGTCCAGCTTGCCCTAGGCCCTTGCATTGGTTTATTCCCTTGCAACCGATAGTAAGCACGGTGTGGATCAAAGAAAAGGTCCATAATAGAAAGATGGAATGGGCCACTTGAGACGCGAGCTCTCGAGGCAGTTTCGAAATTCGTACAAAAGAGGACGGTAAGCAATTTGAGCCAGTGACAGGACACCAGCAATCCCAGGAGGGTATCCTGTTTCCATGAGTGATTTATCAAGCGGAAAGCCGGCCAGCGCGCGGACGGATCTGCGTATTTTGCGGGTCGAGCGTGGGGGCAAACCCAAAGTATCTTGCCGAAGCGAAATCGCTGGGGCAGCAGATGGCTGGCGGCGGCTGGGGCTTGGTTTATGGGGGAACCTCTATTGGGTTGATGGGCGCGACTGCCGACGCTGCCCTCTCCGAGGGCGTGGAGGTGATCGGAGTGCTTCCCCAGGCCTTGCAGGACCGCGAGATTGCTCATCGAGGCCTGACGAAGCTGCACCTGGTAGGAAGCATGCACGAACGCAAGGCGCTGATGGCGTCTTTGTCGGATGCTTTCATCGCGCTGCCCGGCGGCTACGGAACGCTTGACGAATTCTTCGAGATCGTGACGTGGGCGCAACTAAATATTCATTCCAAGCCCTGCGTTCTGATCAATACGGATGGCTACTATGATTTCCTGCTGCGATTTCTCGACCACGCGGTGAAAGAGGAATTCGTGAGCCCGGGCAACCTGAGGCTAGTGCAGGTGGCAAGAAACTCCGCGGAAGCTTTGCAATGGATTGAACAGCAGCGGGATAAGGCTTCGCTCAATCAAAATGTCGACGCGCAGAATGCCGGCGCGCAAGCCTTAGCTATAGCTCAGCTAGCGCGAACGTAACGCAGTGGCGAGGACAGAGACGCCGCGTCGCAGCTCTGCCGGGTTGCAGCCTGCGAAGCCGAGCATGAGGGCCGGGGGCTGTTCGTATTTCATTGTGAACATCGACAGCGGATCTACTTCGAGCCCGAGCTTCTGCGCTTGCTGCGCCGCGTCGTGATCGGACTTCCATGTTTTGAGCCAGCCGAGTGTGCGTATGCCTGCGCCTGCGTGCACGACGTCGAGCACTCCAGTGAGGTGTTTGTCCGCAGCGGTTTTGAGAACGTCGATGCGTTCCGCATAGGTCTGGCGCATGCGGCGGAGATGATGGCCGAAGTGGCCTTCGGTGATGAACTCCGCGAGGATGGCTTGATCGAGCGTAGGCGGATGGCGGTCGACGAAGCTGCGGGCTGATGCGAACGCCTCTACGAGACGCTCGGGCAAGACCATGAAGCCGAGACGCAGCGCGTTGAAGAGCATCTTCGTGAAGGTGCCGACGTAGATGACGCAACCGGAACTGTCGAGTCGCTTGCAGAGCGGCAACAGGGTGACCGAAGTAGCGGTACTCCGCGTCGTAGTCGTCTTCGATGATCCATGCGTTCGCGCCGGCGGCCCAGCGAAGGAGTTCCAAGCGGCGGTCCGCGGACATGGTGACGCCCATCGGAAATTGATTCGCTGGCGTGACGTAGGCGAGCTTTGCTTTGGGCGCAAGCTTGCGGCCTGCCTTCACGATGAGGCCATCTCCGTCTACAGGTACTGGAACGATACGCGCACTTGTGGCGCGGAGTGTTTGAAGAGCGCCGGAATAGCCAGGGTCTTCCATCCAGACCTGATCGCCGGCGGCGAGGAGGAAACGACCGATGAGGTCGAGGGCCTGTTGTGTGCCTGAGGTGACGATGATCTGTTCGGCAGAGCAGTGCACTCCGCGTGACGCGCCGACGTACTCCGCGATGGCGCGACGAAGGGGTTGGTAGCCTGCAGCATTGCCGTGACCATAGAGCGAGCGCGGAGCTCGGCGTAAGACGCGCGAAGCAACACGCGCCCAAAGGTCCACGGGGAAGAGATCGATGGCCGGTTCGTAGGCGCGGAAAGCTTTGCCGATGGAGTGAGATGCAGGCAGTCACTTCCACATCCTTCAGAAATTGTTGCGCGCGTTTGGAGAGTGCGGCCTTCGACGTTGGAAGAGCGAGAGCCGCAGGTTTGCGCGTTGCGGACAGGAATCCATCAGGAACGCCCGAGGCGACGTAGGTTCCTGACCCAACTTCAGTGCGTGTGTATCCCTCGGCCTGTAGCTGGTCGAAGGCTGCGACGACGGTTCCGCGCGAGAGCGAGTACTGCATCCCGAGGCTGCGCGTGGAGGGCATGCGAGCGCCGGGCTTCAAACGTCCGTCGAGGATGGCGCCGCGCAGCTCTGTGTAGAGCCAGCGCCAGAGCTCCTGCTTGCCAGAGGGCGGGTTGAGTGAGAGATCCTGAAATGTTTCTTCTTTAGACATCGCTTGTTTGGTGGCCACCTTCGAGTTGACGCAAAGTGGACCAGTCCGTCTTTCCATTATGGACCTTTTATCTAGATCCACATAAGGCCTAGTGTCGGTTGCAAGGAGAGAAACTTATGGAAGCAGCGATTTAACTATTTCAAACCGAATGCTGGTGCCTGGCATTTCTCATAACCAGCACCCTGACTACAAACGGCAGGCTGATGGCGCAAGAGGCTGTCACGCGGGCGATGGCGCAGGAGACGATCACGCCGCTCATGTCGCATGATCTGGCAGAAGTTCCCGGCAAGGAAGTTCTGATGTACACCGTGGACTTTCCGGCGGGCTTTTCGAGCCCTATCCACCGCCACAATGCGCAGGTGTCTGTTTACGTGCTGGAGGGCTCCGTCGTGATGCAGGTGAGAGGCGGAAAAGAAATCACGCTGCGGCCAGGCCAGAGCTTTTATGAAGATCCCGAACGATATTCACGTCGTTAGCCGGAACGCAAGTAGTACAGAAGCCAGCGAAATTCCTTGTGTTCCTGATTCACCAGAAAGGTGCTCCGCTGGTGATACCAGCAAAGTGAACAGAGAGCGGCCGAGACGCCCATCTGTATAAGGACAGAGTAAGCGCCGGCTCTTGTTCCGGCGAAATGAAAAGGAGAGAAGCGATGAAAGTTTTTGTTGCAGGAGCGAGTGGAGCGATCGGTCAGCCGTTGATTGCGGAGCTGATTCGCAAGGGCCACACGGTGACGGGGATGACGCACTCCGAGGCTGGAGCGAAGAGACTGCGAGGGTACGGCGTGGAGGTTGCGATTGCGAATGCACTTGACAAAGACGCCGTGGAAGCAGCGCTGCGTGCCTCGAATGCGGAGGCGGTAATCGATGAACTGACACTCTATACCGAAGACTCCATCGGAGCTTCCGGCGTATGCGGCGCGTGACCAAAAGCTGCGCATCGAGGGCGGAGGCAATCTGCACCGTGCTGCTCTTGCCTGCGGCGTGCGCCGTTACATCCAGCAGTCGAGTGGATTCTTTCTTGACGCGAAGGGCGCCCTGGCGGATGAGAGTTCGCCGCTTGCTGTGAATGCCAGCCCTCTCATTGCGGCTATGCGCAGATGTATGCGCATCTGGAGCAGAGGGTGCTGGAGTCATCGATCGAGGGTGTCGCGCTGCGCTACGGATTCTTCTATGGGCCGAACACCTGGTATGACCCGGATGGCGGGGACAGCTGATCAGGTTCGCCAAGCAGCAGTTTCCAGTGATTGAAGGGGGCGAAGCGAAATGGTCGTTCGTTCATATTGAGGACGCGGCGCAGGCAACGGTGGCAGCTCTCACGGCGGATCCGGGTAAATATGTTGTGGTGGACGATGATCCTTCGCCGGTGAGTGTTTGGCTGCCCAGGTTTGCGAGCTTTGTGGGCGCTCCGCCTCCGCCGTTCATTACGGTGGAACAGGCGCGGCAGACTGCTGGAGACGATGCGGTGTACTACCAGACGAAGTTGAGCGCAGCCTCGAATGCGAAGGCAAAGACGAGAGCTTAACTTCACTCCGCGGAGACTGCAGTGGCTAACCGAGGAACCAACGAGAGCGCAAGCAAGAAAGTCGCATGGCCGATAACGGACCGATCCTCGTAACCGGGGCAGCCGGTCAACTCGGGGCGGTCGGGCGAACCGTGACCGGCCTGCTCCTCGATCGCGGGCTTCCGGTTCGCGCCATGGTCCGCCGCGAGGACGACCGGGCGGCGGCCTTGCGGGCCGCCGGCGCCGAGGTGGTGGTCGGAGACCTGCTCGAACCGGCCGACGTCTATCGGGTCGTCAGCGGCTGTCGGCGGGTCTACTTCGGCATGTCCGTGTCCGCCGGGTACCTGGAGGCGACCGTGACCATGGCGGCGGTCGCCCGGGAAGTCGGGGTGGACGCCCTGGTCAACATGTCCCAGATGACCGTCTCCCAGATGAGCATCCAGAACACCACCCCGAGCCCTCAGCAGCGGCAGCACTGGCTCAGCGAGCAGGCGCTCGCGTGGTCCGGCCTGCCGGTCGTCACCATCCGGCCGACGATCTTCCTGGAGAGCTTTTTCCCCCTCGCCGGTCCGACGCGTCCGCGACCGAGGCCGCATCGAACTGCCGTTCGGGCGGGGCAAGACCTCTCCGGTTGCCGCGGCTGATGTCGCTCGGGTCGTCGCTGCCGTCCTCGCCGACCCTGGGCCGCACCTGGGCCGGATCTACGAACTCACCGGTCCGCGGTCGCAGGACATGCACGGGGTCGCCCGGGAGTACTCGGACGCGCTGAACCGCGAGGTCACGTACTCTGACATCCCCCCCGAGGATTGGGAACGGGAGCTGAAAAAGGCGGGGTTGCCGGAGCACCTGACCCGGCATCTGGTGACGATGGGCGAGTTGCACCGGGCGGGTCGGTATGACCGGCTGGCGGACGGCGTGGAGCGGGTGACCGGCCGGCCGGCGATGAGCGTCCGGGAATTTGTGTCGCTTCACGCGGATGAGTTCGGCGGTCGTCGATCTTAAAGGTCCGCCACGCCGAATCAACAGGCTGCAGCCAACCAGGGCCGCCCTTAAGGCCTCGAGTGTAGTCGTCTCAGCACGCAGCGGCTGCCGAGCGCTGTAGTCAGGCGGCCCGTCTCCTCTTTCGATGGCAGCCCAGATAACGGGCATCCGGAATTGGCCGGGTCGAAATCAGGCATATCCGCGCAAGACGTGAATCTTGGAGCTGACTTGACAGAAGAACAAATGTCAGTCATGGATTCCTCGCCTCTTTACTTCCGCGATGAACTTCGACCATTCATCTGATACGTGATACTCGTTCCAGCGCATCCGAGGCATTCTCCATGTCTGGCTGTCGCCATTTTGCTGGGCGTCGTGACCCTTATTGCCAGTTACGTTCCGGCTCGTCCAAAATCGATCCGCTCACTGCAATCAGGCAGGAATAAACTCTTGCCGCCCGACGCTGTAGATTTGTCACTGTGAACTATTACGGACCTAAAGAACTCGCCGCGTCCTTTCGGACAGTGCGGAAAAACACCTTGATCATCGCCGAAGACATTCCGGAGGACAAATATAGTTACCGCCCTGCTGACGGCACGCGGACGGTTGCAGAATTGCTCACGCACATTGCGTTTGGTGGAAGACTACAGGAGCAGATCAACCTCGTTGAAAAACGTTCGTCGCTCGAAGGCTTCGATTACATGAAGTTCAGGACCGAGACTGCTGCCGAGACCGCTAAACCCCGCACAAAAGCAGAGATCATCGATCTGCTTAAAGAGCAAGGTGAGAAGTACGCGGCGACCCTTGAGTCACTGTCAGATGATTTCCTGGGCCAAAGCGTTGCCATGCCGCCGGGCGGAGCGCCTCCCAGCCGCACGCGTTTCGACATGCTGGCAAGCGTGAAGGAACATGAAATGCACCATCGCGGTCAATTGATGTTGATCGAACGCATGCTGGGAATCACGCCGCACCTCACCCGTGAAAACGAGGCGCGCAGGACCGCTATCCAGGCTGGCAGAACTTAGTTTCTGGGCAGGTGTCGCAGACCCACGGGTCGCAAGCCATCCGCCGTCTCAATATGGTTCGAACATCACAAACGCAAACTTCCGTGAGTCCGGCGCCCACGAATTTACGTTGATGCTGCCCTGACCCCCAAAGAATTTCACAAGCAGCCGGCTCGTCGTGCGCTTCATCTTTTTTCCGGGAATTGGCATCATCCGAAGTTCCATGCCGTCCATGCGATCGTCGTGCGTCTTGGTTCCTTTCGGAAAACTGACGAAGACCAGCGATTTACCATTCGGCGAGCAATGCGGGAACCAGTCTTCCACATCGTCAAACGTCACCTGCTCCGCTTTTGCATCTTCTTGCCCCGCTCCTGCCGCGGGCATTCGCCATACAGCCCACTTACCCGAACGGTTTGAATTGAAATAGATCCATTTGCCATCGGGCGAGTAATCGGGCCCATCGTCGTACCCGGTATTCGTCGTCAGCTGCTCCTGTTCACCGCCTTCGGCTAGAACACGGAACAAGTCGAAATTGCCATTGCGCCGAGCAACAAACGCGAGATACTTGCCATCTGGCGAATAAGCGTGAAAATAGCTGGGCGTTTCCGGCACGATTTGTTTTGGCTCGCCGCCACCGCTTGGGACTGTGAAGATTTGCGAACCTTTCGCTTGACCCGAGGAAGAAAACGCGATCTGTTTGCCGTCGGGCGAAAATCCTTTGTCGTTGTTGCAGCGGCCAAGACCCTTCAGATCGATCGCTACCGGTTGGCCCCCATTCACCGGAATGGTAAATAACTGCCCACCCTGATTGAAAAGGATGGACCCGCCGTCAGGCGACCAGTTGGGCGCTTCGAAGATTGCATCCATCGTGTAAATCACGTGGACTTTCTGAGTTGAGAGATCGTAGATTGATAATTTGCTTCGTAATCGCTGATGCGATTGTTGAGCCTGCAGGATCCCGACACCGAGCATTAACAAGAGCAGGAATGAAATTCTCAGCATGGTTGTCCGGGTTATATCATGCTGCACATCTTGATAAAAATTAATGATCGTTTAGTCTTCATCCGAGGCGGCAAATGATACGCGGAAGAATCTACGCACAACGGCACCTTTTACCGCATTAATATCCGCTAACCTCTGCCAAGCTCAAGCAATCTCAACACCAGAATCGCCGCTCTTGCTGTTGGCCACGACCTTGCTGCCCTCTGCCCGATGGCACAGCCATCCAAAAGGAGATGAATGAATTTAAGAAACCTTTGGGCAGGGCCATTGGCCCTAGGTATTGCGTTAACTGTGCCGCAACTCACTCCAACGTTGCAGGCGCAATCCCAAAGCCAGGCGCCAAGCGCTCAGCAGGATCAGCAAAAGACTCAGACCTTCGTCGGCAAAATTGTAAAAGCAAAAAACGGTCAGTATGCGTTGCTTACTGACGAACAAGCCGGAAAGGGCGCCTTCTTAGATGATCAGGAGAAGGCAAAAGCGTTCGAAGGTAAAAGCGTCAAAGTAACCGGAGTTCTGGAAGCGTCGAGAGCTCTGATTCACGTCACTGACATCCAACCCGCATAAGATGTCGTAAACTGCGGGCTCGAACGGCTTTGGACTTTCAGAATTCTGGTCCAACATCTTCTCGAGCCCGCACATTCGTTAGGCTCTGACGCCGTTCAGGGCTAAACCGTGAAGCTCTTACCGCAACTACAGCTTTTCTTCGCGTTCGGATTGTGCCAAACGAACGCGCTCTCCATTAGGGACTCCGTAAAATCGAGTGTCAGCCCGTCCAAAAAAGGATAACTTTTCGGATCCACGTACACGCGAACGTCATCAAACTCAATGACGTGATCCTTAGCCTTCGGTGTGGTGTCCAGACGGAACACATAGCTCATTCCCGAACATCCGCCGCCCTGAACGCCTAAGCGCAAGCCTCCCGGGCAGTCATGTTGTGTCAGCAATTGACGGGTCCGTTTAATGGCACTGTCCGTGAGAGTAATCATCGCGTTCTTTTCCAGTTTATCTAATCTTGACTTAAATGTACAGATTAGCTACCCTGAAGTCTAGGGCGTACTATGGCTACACAACTCAACTCCATCGAGACTCTTGCCAGCCAGGAATATAAATGGGGGTTCGTCACCAATATAGATGCCGATTCCGTTCCCCCGGGTCTCAATGAAGATACGATCCGTCTGATTTCTGCCCGCAAAAGCGAGCCGGAATTTATGCTCGATTGGCGTCTCAAGGCCTATCGCCAATGGCTCACAATGAAGGAACCGAGCTGGGCGAATATCCACTACCCGGCCATCGACTACCAAAGGATCATCTATTACTCGGCGCCGAAAACCAATAAGGAGGGCCCGAAAAGCCTCGACGAAGTCGATCCGGAGCTACTCGCCACCTACGAAAAACTGGGCATCCCCCTTCGCGAACGGGAACTACTCTCGGGCGTCGCGGTCGACGCCGTCTTCGATAGCGTCTCGGTCGGTACGACTTTCAAGAAGAAGCTAGGCGAGCTTGGCATAGTTTTCTGTTCCTTCTCCGAAGCAGTACAGGAGCATCCCGAGCTGGTCCAAAAATATCTCGGCACCGTGGTGCCGCACTCGGACAATTTCTTCGCCGCGCTCAATGCTGCCGTCTTCAGCGATGGATCCTTCTGCTACATCCCCAAAGGGGTTCGCTGCCCGATGGAACTGTCTACCTACTTCCGCATCAATGCGAAGGACACGGGCCAGTTCGAGAGGACCCTCATCGTCGCTGATGAGGGCGCGTACGTGAGTTACCTCGAAGGTTGCACTGCGCCGCGGCGCGATACCAATCAGCTGCACGCCGCCGTAGTTGAATTGGTCGCCCTCGATAATGCGACCATCAAATACTCGACCGTTCAAAACTGGTATCCCGGCGACAAGGAAGGCAAGGGCGGGATCTACAACTTCGTCACCAAACGCGGCAAATGCCTCGGAGTCAATTCCAAGATTTCCTGGACGCAAGTGGAAACCGGCTCCGCTATCACATGGAAATACCCGAGTTGCCTGTTGCTGGGAGACAATTCCGTCGGCGAATTCTACTCGGTTGCCCTGACGAACAATTATCAGCAGGCTGATACGGGAACGAAGATGATTCACGCCGGTAAAAACACGCGCAGCACGATTGTTTCGAAGGGCATCTCCGCCGGCCGTGGCCAGAACACCTATCGTGGCGCGGTAAAAATTCTCAAAGGCGCTTCCGGCGCCAGGAATTACTCGCAATGCGATTCCATGCTGCTGGGCGACAAATGCGGTGCGCACACGTTCCCCTATCTCGAAGTGAAAAACACATCCTCGAGCGTGGAACACGAAGCCTCGACCTCTAAAATCGGCGAGGACCAGATCTTTTATTGCCGCCAGCGCGGCATTTCGACCGAGGACGCCGTAGGCATGATCGTGAATGGCTTCTGTAAAGAGGTTTTTCGCGAGCTGCCGATGGAATTCGCCGTCGAGGCGCAGAAATTATTGGGCGTCAGCCTGGAGGGAAGTGTTGGATAGTCGAGTGGGAAACCCGATTCTCGAAATTAAGAATTTACACGCCACAGTGGCCGGCAAGGAGATCCTCCGGGGAATCGACTTGATCGTGAATGCCGGCGAGGTACACGCCATCATGGGGCCCAATGGTTCCGGCAAGAGTACGCTCGCTCAAGTCATCGCCGGTCGCGATCTTTACACGGTGACCGAAGGCGAAGTCCTTTACGAAGGCCAGGATCTACTCGCCTTGGCTCCTGAGGAGCGTGCGCAGCAAGGAATCTTTCTTGCCTTTCAGTATCCGGTTGAAATTCCAGGCGTAAGTAATTTGTATTTTCTCAAAGCGGCACTGAATGCTGCTCGCAAGAGACGCGGTGAGCCGGAGTTGGACGCCATGGAGTTTCTTTCCCTCGTGCGGCAGAAGATAACGCTCATGGGAATGGAAGAGAGCCTGCTGAATCGGGCAGTTAACGCGGGCTTTTCCGGCGGCGAAAAGAAGCGGAACGAGATTTTTCAAATGGCCGTCCTTGAGCCGCGTCTGGCGCTGCTAGATGAGACCGATTCCGGCTTGGATATTGATGCTCTGAAAGTAGTGGCCAACGGCGTTAATACGCTGCGCAGTCCCGATCGCGCAACTCTCGTAATCACCCATTACCAGCGCTTGTTGAACCACATCGTTCCCGACTACGTGCACGTTCTTGCTGAAGGTCGGATCGTACGCTCCGGTGACAAATCGCTCGCCTTGACGCTCGAAGCGAGTGGCTACGTGGGCATGGAGGAGCTGGCGGAGACAGCCCAGTGATCGCGACCAGAATTTCCGAGCTCGCCGGGATTCGCCGCCGCGCCGCCGACCGTTTCGAGGCGCTCGGATTCCCCACAACGCACGACGAAGAATGGCGCTTCACTAATGTGGCACCTATCACCAGGGCCGGCTTACCCATCGCCGCGCCCAAAGTGAGCGGGCACAGCCTGCGCGCGGCGCTCGAACTTCATCCCGACCTCATCGAAGCGCATCTGGGCCGTTACGCGAATGATGCAAGCAATGCATTCGTGGCGCTGAATACCGCCAAGTTCGAGGATGGCGCGTTCATTCACGTCCCGAAAAATACGGTCGTCGACGAGCCCGTATGGATCGATTTCACGTCAATTCCCGAGCATGCAACACATCCACGTAATCTGATCGTTGTCGGCGCCGGCAGCCAGGTCCGAATTGTCGAACGCTATTCGGGCACTGCCCGCTATTTCACCAATGCCGTCACCGAAATCGTTGTCGGCGAAAACGCAATAGTCGAGCACGTCAAACTCGAGGAGGAGAGCCTCGACTCATTCCACGTTGCTACGATTCAGGTCCATCAGGCCTGCAATTCCAATTTCAAGTCGCATAACATTTCATTCGGCGGTCTGCTCGTACGCAACGACGTGAACGCCGTTTTGTCAACCGGCTGCGAAGGAACGCTCAATGGGCTCTACCTCACAAAGGGCCGCCAGCACATTGACAATCACACCGCGCTCGACCACGCAGCGCCGCATGCTGCGAGCCACGAACTGTACAAAGGTATTCTCGATGGCTCCTCGAGCGCCGTATTCAACGGCAAAATTCTCGTTCGCAGAGACGCCCAAAAGACCGACGCCAAGCAGACCAACAAAAACCTGGTGCTCTCGGAAAACGCGGTGATCGATACCAAACCCGAGCTGCAAATCCTGGCCGATGATGTGCGCTGCACCCACGGGGCGACCGTGGGCCAACTCGACGAAGAGGCGTTGTTCTACCTCCGTTCGCGAGGCATCGATCGAACCGATGCTCGCGATCTTTTGATTTACGCCTTTGCGCGCGATGTCATCGACCGCATCGGCATTCCAAGCGTGCATGAGTACCTGGAAAAGGCGCTCTTCGAATCCCTCGAACACTCGCGCCGCCTGGCGGAGGCTGCCTCATGAGCGCTAATGCTCAACTTCTGCGCGGCACCGCCACCGGCTTCGATGTGGATCGGATTCGGGAAGACTTTCCGATTCTTCGCGAAAGAGTTCACGGAAAACCTCTGGTTTATCTCGACAACGCCGCTACCAGCCAAAAGCCCCAAGCCGTTATCGACTCGCTCGTTGACTACTACTCTCACTACAACGCCAACGTACATCGCGCTGTTCATCTGTTGAGCGCGCGCGCCACGGAAGCCTGCGATCGCACGCGGGAAAAAGTGCGCGCCTTTGTCAACTCCGCTTCGACCGACGAGATCATCTTCGTGCGCGGGACAACCGAAGCCCTGAATCTGGTTGCGCAAACCCACGGCCGTCAGAACATCCGCTCTGGCGATGAAGTTCTGATCTCCGGTCTCGAGCACCACTCCAATATTGTTCCTTGGCAGATGCTCTGCAATGAGAAGCAGGCACACTTGCGCGTCGTACCCATCGATGACAATGGCGTCGTCCCGCTCGACCGCTTTGAAAAAGCGCTGAATGAGCGCACGCGCCTGGTCGCTCTCGCCCACGTTTCAAATGCGTTGGGAACTGTAAATCCGCTGGCCAAAATGATTGAGCTGGCTCATCGCGGGGGAGTGCCCGTGGTAGTCGATGGCGCGCAGGCCGCGCCGCACATGCCCGTCGACGTCCAGGCCCTCGATGCCGATTTCTACGCCTTCTCCGGCCACAAGTTGTTCGGGCCCACCGGCATCGGCGTCCTGTACGGCAAGAAAAAGCTGCTCGAGGCAATGCCGCCCTTTCAGGGCGGTGGCGACATGATTCGTTCCGTCACTTTCGAAAAGACCGAGTACAACGTACTGCCCTATAAGTTCGAGGCCGGCACGCCTGATGTAGCCGGCATCGTCGGTCTCGGCGCAGCGATTGATTACATCAACGACATTGGCTTGTCCGCGATTTCCGAATATGAGCACGAACTGCTCGCCTATGCAACAGAAGCTATCTCGCAGCTCGAAGCGGTTCGCATTGTAGGCACGGCGCCCGATAAAGCGAGCGTAATTTCTTTCATGATCGATGGTGTGCATCCACATGACGTCGGAACGATTCTTGACCAGCAAGGCATCGCAGTACGCACCGGTCATCACTGCGCCCAGCCTGTAATGGATCGCTTTCGAATCGCCGCGACTACGCGAGCCTCGCTGGCTTTCTACAACACCGCGGCCGAAATCGATGCGCTCGTGGCCGGAATCCGTAAAGTGCAGGAGTTCTTCGCGTGACTTCGGATCTGAGCGATCTCTACCAGGAAACGATCGTCGACCACAGCAAAAGGCCCCGCAACAGAGGAGCGCTCGAGCGGCCGACTCACCACGCCGAGGGCTACAATCCCCTTTGCGGCGATCGGGTAACCATTGAAGTCAAAATCGAGGATGGACACATCACCGGCCTTGGCTTCGAAGGTGCCGGCTGCGCCATTTCTACCGCCTCGGCCTCGCTCCTGACGGAAGCTCTCCGCGGCAAAACGCCGGCGGAAGCCGAACAGACCTTCAATAAGTTCCATGACATGTTGACGCAGGACGGCCTGCCCGCATCGGATCTCGGAAAGCTGGCCGTATTTTCAGGTGTTCGCCAATATCCTATGCGCGTCAAATGCGCGACGCTCGCCTGGCACACGTTGCGCGCCGCCCTCCGCGGCGAAGGGAAGTCCGTCTCTACGGAGTAAAACATGGCTCAAGATCTGCGTGGATCCGTTATCGAAGCGTTGAGGACCGTGTACGATCCGGAGATTCCGGTCAACATATACGAACTTGGGCTGATCTACGATATCGACGCGTCGCCGGAGGGAAACATCGTGGTCAAAATGACGCTGACCGCGCCGAACTGCCCGGTCGCTGAAATTCTTCCCAATCAAGTCCAGCAAAAAGTTTTGGGCGTCGCCGGTGTTACATCCGCAACGATCGACCTGGTGTTCGATCCACCCTGGGACCGCGACAAAATGTCCGACGCCGCCAAACTGGCGCTCGGTTTTGATCTGGGTCGCGACGTTGTACCGATTTCCAAATTGCAGCGATGAAGCTGAGTTCACACGACGAATACGGATTGCGCTGCCTGTTGCAGGTCGCGCGCCATGGCGCGAGTGGAAACGCGACGATTCCGGAAATCAGCCGTCGCGAAGGAATTTCCGAAGCCTATGTAGGCAAGCTGATGCGAATATTGCGTCAGGGCGGATTTGTGAAATCCGTCCGCGGCAAGGCCGGCGGCTACACGCTCGCGATTCCCTCCGAGCGCATCCGCGTCAGTGACGCCTTGACCGTTCTCGGGGGCCGCATCTACGAAGATAATTTCTGTAGCCGGCACTCCGGCTGCGAAGCGCTATGCGCGCATTCCACCAACTGTTCCATTCGCTCCCTCTGGCGCTCCGTGCAAGGCGCGATTGACGGCGTTCTGAGCGCTACTACCATCCGCGATCTGCTTTCCTCAGAGGCCGGGCCCGTGCATGTCTTTGTTCCCGAGTCGCAAACTTTGAGAAATATTTAACGCGCTTCCCTCCATCCGCTAAACTGATCCTTCGGTGAGAAGGAAAACCACATATCGCGACGCGGGAGTCGATATCAATGAAGCCGATCGTGCGGTGTCGTTCATCAAGCGCCACGCCACGAAGACGCTGACGCCCGGCGTTCTCACTTCAATTGGCAGTTTCGGAGCGGGCTTCTCACTCAAAGGCTGGCGCGACCCAGTCCTGGTGAGTTCGGCTGATGGGGTCGGTACCAAGTTAAAGATTGCCTTCGCAACCGGCCGCCACGACACCGTGGGCGAAGATCTGGTGAACCATTGCGTCAACGATATTGCTGTACAGGGAGCGAAACCGCTTTTCTTTCTCGACTACTTTGCGGTGGGCCGGCTCGACGCCGCGGTGTGCGGCAGCGTTGTCGCAGGCATTGCACGCGGCTGCAAGCGGAACGGCTGTGCGCTGATCGGTGGCGAAACAGCGGAAATGCCCGGCATGTATTCCCCGGGTGAATATGACTTGGCCGGATTCATCGTCGGGGCCGTGGAACGCAAGCGCATGCTCACCGGCGCTGAAATCGAAGCTGGTGACTTGCTGCTCGGACTCCCCTCCCAGGGTCTTCACACCAACGGCTACTCACTCGCCCGGAAGCTCCTTTTCGAGATCGCCGGGCACAAGCTCTCCACAAGGCTCCGGGAACTGCCCGGCACGCTCGCCGACGAGTTGCTCAAGATTCACCGCTCTTATCTCGCGCCCATTCAGGCGCTCCACTCCGCCAAGTATTTGAAAGGCGCAGCACATATTACCGGCGGCGGCCTCACCGACAACGTTCCACGCATCCTGCCGCGCGGCCTCGCCGCTCAAATCGACCGTACCTCCTGGCCCGAACAGCCGATTTTCGAGCTTCTCCGCCACATCGGTGATGTTCCCGAGGAAGATTACCGCCGAACCTTCAACCTGGGAGTCGGCATGGTCCTGGCGGTCGCGGAAAAGAAGATTGGGTTCGTTTCGCAAATTCTGCGGAAGATGCGCGAGCCGTTTTTCGAGATCGGCCGGATCGTCAAGCAGCCGTCGCGGCGCGGGCCGAGAGTGATCTTTTTGTGAAGTTGGGCATTTTGCTGTCGGGCCGCGGTTCGAATTTCGAAGCCATTGCGCGGAACGTCTTGAGCGGTGCCCTCGACTGTGAAATTGGGTTCGTTTTTTCAAATCGGGGTGCGGCACCCGGCCTGGCCCTCGCCCGCGAACTCGGCTTCCCCTGTGGGTCCATCGAATCGAAAGGCGTTGACCGGGCCGAATTTGACGCGCAAGTTATTGATTTACTGAGGGCCCAAGGCGTCGAACTGGTCTGCCTCGCCGGCTATATGCGCCTGCTCAGCGGCCATTTCGTTTCGCAATTTCCCGAGCGCATCCTCAATGTCCACCCGTCTTTGCTACCGGCCTTCCCCGGCCTCGACGCGCAGTATCAGGCGCTCGCGCACGGCGTGAAAGTCGCCGGCTGCACGGTGCACCTGGTCGACGAAACGCTCGACAGCGGACCGATTCTGCTACAAGCGGCCGTACCGGTCTTGGACGGCGATACTGTTGAGGAATTATCGGCGCGGATTCTGGTCGAAGAACATAAAATCTATTCCGAGGCGATAGCTTGGGTCGCTCGCGGCAACTATCGTATAGAAGGACGCCGGGTCATTAAAACATGTTGAAGCGCATCGTCGCAGTTCTCGCAATCGTCGGGCTAGCGGTTCTGGGTTGGTTCTTGTTTTCAGGTAAGGAAGCCGAGTTCAAATTCGCGAGACCTGTGCCTGCTATCGGCACAGCCACTCCGATCGTCGTCGAAGTGGACGATCCGGCCGGTGTCAAATCGTTCTCCGCCGCGGTCGAGCAGGGTGGTCAGAGTCAAATGGTCTACGAAGACAGAACCAAGTCGCGGCAGAAAACGCGCATCTACACGTTCAGGGCAGGTAAAAAGCAAGCCGCCTTCTTGAAGGAAGGCACCGCCAAAATCGTCCTCAAGGCCCGCACCAACGATTTTCGCGGCGCCACCAAAACAATTTCGCAAGATGTCCAGGTTGTGCTGAAGCCGCCCACGATCGTCGCCGACGGCCGCCAGCACTACATTAATCAAGGCGGCGCCGAGCTTGTGACGTTGGACCTCGGCGGCAACTGGACCGAAGCTGGCGTGAATGTGGCAAACTATTCCGCGAGCTCCTTTCCGATGCCCGGCGAGCCCGACAACAGCAACCACCGGTTTTCGCTATTCCCTTTTCCCTGGAATGTGCGCGGCCGACACCATTCCGGTGGCCTTTGTACGCAACAGCGCCGGAACGGAAGTCACAACTACTTTTTGGACGAAGATCTTTCCCAAAACATTCCGGTCCAGCAACATTCAACTGAACGACAAGAATATGCAAAAAGTGGTCGGCGAACTGGACCCCGACGGCACCGGCAGCCTGGCCGATCGTTTTGTGAAGTTGAACCGGACCCTGCGCGAAGCCAACGCCCAGACAATTTACGATTTGCGAAAGAACACCGAGAATCGCATCTTGTGGTCGGGGCCTTTCGTTCCTGTAAAAGGAACGCGTGAGTCCTATTTCGCCGACCGCCGCAGCTATTTCTACAACGGAAAGAAAATCGACGAGCAGGTGCACTTGGGCTACGATTTGGCCCAGACGGCAAATACGCCTGTGAAAGCCGCCAACTCCGGCAAGGTAATCTATGCGGACCGCTTAGGAATCTACGGCAATTGCGTGATTATCGACCACGGCTATTCGCTCCAGAGCCTCTACGGCCACATGAGCAAAATCGATGTGAAGGTGGGTGACCGGGTAGCGAAAGAGCAGCAGATCGGCATCAGCGGGTCGACCGGCATGGCGTTCGGCGATCACGTACATTTCAGCATGCTGGTCGCCGGCTATCAGGTGGATCCCAAAGAATGGTGGGACGAGCACTGGATTCACGACCGGATTCTGAGCAAGATCGGCTCGCCGGCGGAAAGACAGAGCGCAAACACAGCTCCGCCGCCGGACTCCACAAGCAAACACGTGAAAGCGCGGCGGCGGAGATAAAACGCCCTATTTCTTTTCGTCGCCCGTTTCGCCCTCGGTACCTTCGCGGATTTGCTTCAGGCGTTCTTCGCGGCGCGCAGCCCGTTCAGCGGCGCGCTTGACCAGTTCGGAGCCGACCAGTTCCAGCTTGGCGGTTTCGGCGCCGTCGCCTCTTGCGCCAGCCGAGCTTTACGATTCGCGTGTAGCCGCCGTTGCGCTGGTTGAAGCGTGGGCCGAGCTTTTCGAACAGCTTCTCGACCGCTTCCGGCTTCAGTAGGAAAGCGGCCGCCTGACGCCGGGCATGCAGAGTGTCCTCCTTGGCCAGCGTGATCATCTTCTCGACGAGCGGCCGGGCGGCCTTCGCCTTCGGAACGGTGGTGGTGATGCGCTCTTCTTCGATGACGTTCGTCACGAGGCCGCGCAGCAGCGCGCGGCGGGCGCTGAGATTCCGCTTAAGTTTGACTCCAGCCTTGCGGTGTCGCATGGATTATTCCTCTGCTCCGGCGTAGTTGTCGTCTCGCGCCGTAATCGGACGGCGAAGCAGGCGGCGGCTGCCACCGACCAGACGGCCCTGCGCATCGAACTTCATGCCGAACGAGAGGCCCAGACCCGACAGGATTTCCTTGATCTCGTTCAGCGACTTGCGGCCGAAATTCTTGGTGCGCAGCATTTCGGATTCGGTCTTCTGGACCAGGTCGCCAATGGTCTGAATGTTGGCGTTCTTCAGGCAGTTGTACGAACGGACGCTGAGTTCCAGCTCTTCCACCGAGCGATTCAGCACTTCGTTCATCTGGTTGAGCGCGCGCTCGGCCGGCTCTTCGGCCACTTCGGGCGTCTCTTCGAAGTTGATGAAGATCGTCATGTGATCTTTGAGCAGCTTCGCCGCCTGACCGATGGCGTCCTGCGGCGAGATCGCGCCGTTGGTCCAGACTTCGATGGTCAGCTTGTCGTAATCGGTGTTCTGGCCGAGACGGGCGGCTTCGACGGTGTAGTTCACTTTGCGGACCGGCGAGTGAACCGAATCGATCGGGATGTAGCCGATCGGCAGGTCTTCGTCGTAGTTGCGGTCGGCCGAGACATAGCCGCGGCCGCTCTTGATCCGCATTTCGATGTTGCAGCTTGCCGCCTTCGCCGACGGTGGCGATGTGCAGATTGCGGTCGAGCACTTCGACGTCGGCATCGGTTTCGATCTGGCTGCTCATCACTTCGCCCGGCGCATCGACGTGTCAGGCGCGCAATGCGCATGCCTTCGCCCATCATCTTGAACGGAACCTGCTTCAGGTTGAGGATGATGTCGGTGGCGTCTTCGACCACGCCAGGAATGGGGCTGAATTCGTGCGAAACGCCTTCGATGCGGACGCCGGTGATGGCGGCGCCTTCGATCGAGCTCAAGCAGCACGCGGCGCAGGCCGGTGCCGATGGTGGATCCGAATCCACGCTCGAACGGCTGGGCGGAGAACTGGCCGAAGCGCTCGGTGAGCGTTTCGGTATTGGCGACTAAACGCTTGGGCTTCTGAAATCCTTTAAACATATTTGATTCTGTTCATCGTCGATTTCCTCGATCGTCGACTTACTTCGAGTACAGCTCGACGATCAGCTGTTCATTCAATTGAATCTGCACCAGCTCTTCACGCTTGGGCTGCTGCAGAATGCGTGCCCGAGCGCGTCGCGGTCCACTTCGAGCCAGGACGGGCTGGGCGTGTGCGCCGTAGCGTCGCGCGCGCGCCAGAATTGCGACATTGTTCTCTGCTGCTCTCGCGAACTTCGACCGACATCGCCGGGCTTCACGGTAAAGGAAGGAATATTGACTTTCTTGCCGTTGACGTGAATGTGTCCGTGGCGGACCAGCTGGCGGCCCTGCGCTCGGCTGGTCGCAAAGCCCATGCGGTACACGACGTTGTCGAGGCGGCGCTCGAGCATCGAGAGCATGAGCTCACCGGTGATACCTTTTTGATTCACGGCCTTCTCGTAAAGATTCCGGAACTGACCTTCGAGAACGCCGGTAATAGCGGCGGGCCTTCTGCTTCTCGCGAAGCTGCAGACCGTAACCGACAATCTTGGGCTTCTTGTCCTTGCCGTGCTGGCCGGGAGCGAAGTTGCGCTTTTCGATCGCGCACTTTTCGGTGTGGCAGCGCTCGCCCTTCAAAAATAACTTCATGCCCTCGCGACGGCAAAGCCGGCAAACGGGGCCACTATATCGTGCCAATCATAACCTCCAATGAATCGCGTCCGAGCTTCGCGAGCTTGCCAGGTGCGGTTTACAGTAGCAGACCTTCGTCCCGCTTGTTCGGAACAACTCAAACGGCCCAGCGTCAAATGCCGACGACGCATCAGACTCGGCGCTTCTTCGGCGGCCGGCAGCCGTTGTGCGGAATCGGCGTCACGTCTTTGATGGCCCGTACTTCAATCCCGGCAGTCGACAAGCGCGCGCACGGCCGATTCGCGGCCCGAGCCCGGACCAGCTACTCGAACTTCGACCGTCCGCAAACCCGATTCTTTGGCCTTGTTGGCAGCCGTCAGCGACGCCTGTTGCGCTGCGAAGGGCGTCCCCTTACGCGATCCGCGAAATCCAAGTGAACCGGAACTGGACCAGGCCAGCACATTCCCCAGCGGATCGGTGAACGTGACAATCGTGTTGTTGAACGAAGCCTGGATGTGAACAGTCCCGAACGGAACGTTCTTCTTTTCCTTCTTCTTGAAGGCTCTTCTTTTTGGTTGTCTTAGCCGGATGCCTTTGCCATGTTCTATAGTCTCTCGCTCGGTCTTGGAGCCTTCTTCTTGTTCGGCCACAGTGCCCTTGCGCGGACCCTTGCGCGTGCGGGCGTTGGTATGGGTCCGCTGGCCGCGAGCCGGCAGACCCGCGGCGGTGCCGCAAGTCCGCGATAGGAGCCCATCTCCATCAGCCGCTTGATGTTCATCGAGACTTCCTTGCGGAGGTCGCCTTCGATGGCACCTTCACCCTCGATCAGGTTGCGAAGATGGTTTACTTCCTCTTCGGTCAGGTCGCCGACTTTCTTCTCCGGATCGACTTGCGCCCGGTAGAGAAGCGACAGGGCGCGAGTCCGCCCGATGCCGTAAATGTAAGTCAGCCCGATGGCTGCTCGCTTTTTCGCCGGTAAATCAACGCCTGCAATACGCGCCATAGACCAGTACCTCCTAGCCCTGCCGCTGCTTATGCTTAGGATTCGTGCAGATTACCCGCACTACACCATGCCGGTGAATCACCTTGCATTTGTCACACAGCTTTTTAACCGATGCTCGAACCTTCATAAACACCTCTTAACTCTTTCGTCAAAAGCTCCAAAACTCTGCCTCGGGTCCGGTCCTGCGTCCGAAAGCGCCACGCGCACCCGGTCGCCCACCCGTAAACGCACAAAATTCGCCGTTGCGGAGCTCGGCAGATGAGCGATCACCTGGTGTTCGCCCTCCAAGTCTGACCCGCACAAGCGCGCTCGGCAGCAATTCCATCACGACGCCTTCGCAGCCGTCCGCTCGGACGCCGCTCCTATAAATCCATCTCTAGGGGCGCGATCAGCACCCACGGACCGTTTTCCGTTACCGCCACCATATGCTCAAAGTGAGCCGAATAGGACCCATCTTTCGCTACCGCCGTCCACTTGTCCGGCAGAACCTTGGTGTCGGCCTTCCCGGCATTTACCATCGGCTCAATCGCCAGCACCATGCCCGGTTTTAGCCGCGGATTCTCGTTTTTTCGGTCGATGTAATTCGGGATCTGCGGCTCCTCGTGAAGCGAGGTCCCAATCCCGTGGCCCACAAACTCGCGGACAACCGAAAAGCCGTTCGAGACCACGTGCTTCTCAACCGTCCCGCAGACATCAAACAACCGGTTCCCGGACCGCACCCGGTCAATGGCCAACTCTAGACTCTCCTCGGTTACCTGCAACAGGCGCTTCACCGAGTCATTCACTTCCCCGATGGCAACCGTCAACGCCGAATCGCCGTAGTAACCGTCCAGCTTTACGCCCGTGTCGAGCGAAATGATATCTCCGGCCTTTAACTTACGTTTCGCCGACGGCATCCCGTGAACCACTTCTTCGTTCACCGAGGCGCACAGCGCATACGGATACCGGGTTCCCGATGCCTGCGAAAAATACCCTTGAACGCCGGGTTCGCACCCGCATCGCCGATCATCTTCGCCGTCGCCACTTCCAAATCCTGCGTGGTGATCCCTTCAGAAGCCATCTGCCGGAGGTCTTCGAAGATCTGGTAGACACGAGCAAACCGCTTCGCCGCAATTTGTTGAGCTCGTCCGTACTGCGCCGCACGATCACCGCGCTACGCTCCCTGGCGACACCGCTCGATTGCGCCCGCCACGCCCGCTTCGGCCAGCCCTTGGCAGATCCGCTGCCGGATTTCTTCCGGCGTCGCTTCACCGGCATTCACTTCGATGGTAGGCACGCCCGCTTCTCGAAAGAACTTCAGAATCGGCATGGTCGAAGGAATCGTATTCCCGTAGCCGTTCCCGAATCACTGTCTCGCGGTCGTCTTCACGCGTTATCAATGCCGTTCCATCCAGGTCACATACGCCTGCGACCTTAGGCGGATTGGTTTTCAAACTGTAAAGGGTTCCACAAACAGGACACTGCCGGCGGCCACTCAGACGAGCTACAGTCTTCGCGTAGTCTACGCCCAAGTGTACCACGACCGGTCGGAACCCATCTTCGGCAGCCA
>CAVRLR010000018.1:0-57208 GCA_963722155.1 Bryobacterales bacterium
CCCGCGTCCGAGAAAGCCCGCCGTGCAAAGCCTACGTGTGTAGCCGATTCTGTATTTTCGGCGACTGCCTAAAGAACCGGCAAGAGCGACAGCCGCCTAGCCCGATTGATCTCGGCCGACCGCTCCGGACCGAAGCGGCTAACCTATCCTGCAAAATGACGCTCACTCGCCAACGCGCAGGCTCGTTGGCGGGAGCGGCTACCTAATTACTTAGGCAGCGTATGCAAACTGCTGGTTATTGGCAGTTGTTGTTTTCCGATCGTTTTACGGGAGCTCGGAACCCGACACGCCTTCACACAACGATTCGATCCCGTCGAATCCGTTGCGCCCCCATACGAGGTACACATCCACTTTATCAGTTTTAGCGCCGCTGTACACTCAATGGATCGACGGAGGTGATTCATGGCGGCGCCAAAACCGGCAAAGGCCCAAACGCAACCGGTCTCCATTTCACGGGCGGCCGATCCTGGCGTGGGGCTTCTGAACCTGACCGTGTTCGATGGAACACGCAATCCCATCCAAGCAGGTACGCCGATCTTATTGACCGTACGGGATGGTTTCCAGAATCAACTCTACCGGGAGTATGTCAAGGGGCCGAAGATCCCTCTGCATCTGCCGGTGCATAACAATCTTGGCGACAATTACGCGATTATCGTGTTTCGGCCCGGCTCCGAACAGGCTGGATTTCAGCCGGTGCAAATCAGTTCGGACGTTCCGCAGACACTCGATTTAATGCTGCTGCCGAAAGACGCAAGTTTCCATTTTGCTCAAGCGAAGTGGAACGATATTGTGGCGAAACGGCCAAAGCTGGCAGATATTTTCTCCGCCGGTGCAAGTGGAAAGCCAGCGGACGCCTACGGCAGTCTGATGGAGGACCATCCGGATCAACTCGCCTGCCTGCTCAACATCACGACGGCCATGGATCAAATACTCTTGGCCCAGGGAAGCCCGCTCGATTATTTCAAAACCCTGGATCTTGATTCGCTGGCCCCGGATCGATTCTTTGGATATGCGGACGCGAAACTGGTGAACCAGGTGCGCCTCGCCGCCCAGGAAGGCGTTTTCGAAACCGAGCCAGCGGCCGACCTTGTTCTGCACGGCGACGCGACCAGCAGCTTCAAACAAGTGCAATTCGGAGAGGCCAACGTGCAGTTGACTTTTCATGAGAACAAAAGAAAAACGATTGCCAGCGTCGATTGCGTGTACGTGGAACCGGACATCGACTACTACAAGGATCCGGGGGCCCATGCCATTCTTGAAGTTCTGCCGAACGCACTCGCGAGTGGAAAAACGGACCCGCGTACGGTATATGTGCTGCGTTGGATAGCGGGGCGCCATGCGGGTATTCCGGAATTCGATCCGCTCTACACGATCGAATGACGCGCCCGATATCTTAAAGAAATATGGCAATAACAGGAAATATGGCGACAGCAGCAAATCCATACGCAGGCAGTTTGGCGGATCGCGATCCTCTCAGCGTACTTAATGCGACACCAAGCCGGCTTCGGGAAACGGCGGCGCGGCTCGGATCTGCGGACCTCGAACAGAGTCTGGCTCCCGGCAAATGGAGCGCGCGCAAAATCATCTGCCACCTGGCCGATTGCGAAATTGCCTTCGGCTACCGCTGGCGACAGGTGGCCGCGCAGCCCAGGCACGCGATCCAACCCTTCGATCAAGACTTGTGGGCAGCCCAATACGATTCGCTCTCCGCAAATGAAGCCCTCGAAGCCTTCTGCGGGCTGCGCCAATGGAGCAACGCGTGGCTGTCGAAACTGCCGCGCGATACGTTTGAGAAACCCGCTACGCATCCGGAACGCGGCGAACTAACGCTTCTGAAATTGCTCGAAATCACGGCCGGGCACGATTTGCATCATCTGAGCCAGCTCGATCAGATCGCAGCCAAGGGCGGTCGATAATCCGCAACGAGATACTCCATCAGATTTGGCGTGTCGCGCGGCTGGCCGGGCCTGTAGCGCTGGCTGAACTCGGGTGGATGTCGATGAATACGGTCGACATCATCATGATTGGCCAGTTGGGCCCGGCCGCCATCGGCGCGATCGGCGTGGGCGGCAACGCGTTTTATTGTCTGGCTATTTTCGGCCTGGGTTTGCTGTTGGGGCTGGACACGCTGGTGTCGCAATCGCACGGGGCGGGGAATCGTAGCGACACGCATCGTTCCCTCGCGCAGGGTGTGTATGCGGCGGTCTTGATCGGTTTGCCGCTCATGATCATTTCCCGTTTCGTTCCGCCCATTTTCGATCTTTTCGGAATTAATCCGGAAGTCAGTGTGCTGGCTGGCCCGTTTCTTCTGGCATTGAGCTGGAGCACTCTGCCGCTGCTGCTGTATGGCGCTTTCCGGCGTTATCTCCAGGGGACTGGCCACGTGCGCCCGGTGATGTTCGCGCTGATTAGCGCAAACGTTGTGAACTGGTTTTTCAATTGGGTCTTGATCCCCAGGCTCGGTGTTGTCGGGTCGGCACTGTCCACTTGTCTCGCTCGCGTCTACATGGCGGGTACACTGCTGTTCTTCGTGTGGTGGTTCGAGCGCGGATATGACGCAGGATTTCGCAGCCTGCTGCGCAAGCCCGATATGCGAAGGATGGCGCGATTGTTGGGGATCGGATTACCGGCAGCGACCCAGATTCTGCTCGAGATCGGTGCTTTCGGAGCGGCGGGCATTCTGGCAGCGCGGCTGGCTCCCGTGGCGCTGGCGGCGCACCAGATCGCGCTGAGTTGCGCAGCGGTCAGCTATATGGTGCCGCTCGGCATTTCGTCCGCGGCAGCAGTGGCAGTCGGTCAGGCGGTCGGCCGCGGCGAGCCGGCCGTTGCGCGGCGAAGCGGGTTTATCGCGCTTGGGTTGGCTTTAACTTTCATGAGCGGCTCGGCGCTGGCATTCTGGTTCATTCCACGACCTATTCTGCGAATTTATACGAATGACGCGGGTGTTTTAGGGAGTGCTGTCGGCCTGCTCGCAATTGCGGCGTTGTTCCAACTGTTCGACGGCGTCCAAACCGTTGCAACTGGTGCATTACGCGGCATTGGCGAAACGCGCGTTCCGATGCTGGTGAATTTAGGAGGCTACTGGATGTTCGGTTTGCCGGTGGGCTACCTGCTTTGTTTCCATGCCGGGCGAGGGGTGGCGGGCTTGTGGTGGGGCTTGACGCTTGCTCTGGTGGCCATAGCGCTCGTCCTGTTGTATTCCTGGGACCGACGGTCTAGGAAGATCCCGGTTTATTCAGTTGAGAAGTAAATGCGACGTCAGTGTATGTCCGGGTCGGCGGTTGGGACGGCCGATCCGAGAAAATCGAAATCGCAGCCCCGATTGGCTTGGGTCACTCGTTCAAGATAGAGTGCGCCATAGCCGCGCTCGTACCGCGCCGAGGGTTTGGTCCAACGCGCGCGGCGTGCTTCGATTTCTTGCGGAGGAACGAGCAGATCGAGCTTGCGCGCTTCGGCGTCGAGACGAATCATATCGCCATCTTGCACGAGAGCCAGCGGTCCGCCGATGTGACTTTCGGGCGAGACGTGCAGTACGCAGGTGCCATAAGCGGTGCCGCTCATGCGGGCATCGGAGATACGAACCAGGTCCCGAACGCCCTTGTCGAGAAGTTTCTTCGGAATTGGGAACATACCCCACTCCGGCATTCCAGGTCCACCTAGCGGACCCGCGGATTGCAGAACGAGCACGGTGTCCTCGGTGACAGGTAGATCCGGTTGGTCGACGCGCGCTTCCAGATCGTCGTAATTTTTGAACACAATGGCGGGGCCGGTGTGATTCAGCAGTCTGGGCGTGGCCGCCGAGGTCTTGATGACGGCTCCATCCGGCGCGAGGCTGCCACGCAAAATCGCCGTGCCGCCACTGGGTGCGATGGGATTCGCGCGCCGGCGAATGACTTCCTGGTTGGTCAAGCACGCGTCGCCCAAGTTGTTGCCGAGAGTATCGCCATTCACGGTTATGCAATTGAGATGCAACAGATCGCGCATCTCAGACATCAGGGCGCGGAGACCGCCCGCGTAGTAAAAGTCTTCCATCAAGAATGCACCTGAAGGACGAATATTCGCCAGGACCGGCACCCGATGGGAGATCTGGTCGAAGACTTCCAGATCGAGTTGGATGCCGCGCCGGCCGGCCAAAGCAACCAGATGAATGATCGCATTGGTGGAACCGGCGATAGCCATATCTACGGCGATGGCGTTTTCAAAAGCTTCACGGGTCAAAATCTCAGACGGCTTAAGATCGTCCCAAACCATATCCACAATGCGCCGGCCGCAATCCATGGCCATGCGAGGGTGATTTGAATCGACAGCCGGAATAGACGATGCGCCGGGAAGGGTCATGCCGAGCGCTTCCGAGAGCGCGGTCATCGTCGACGCTGTGCCCATCGTCATGCAGAAGCCGGGCGAGCGGGCGATGCCGTCTTCGACGCCGAGCAAGTCGCTTTCGGTAATAGTGCCCGCGCAGCGTTCAGTCCAAAACTTTCGCATGTCGGTACCACTGCCGAGAGGCTTCCCGTTCCAGTTGCCGCGCAGCATCGGTCCACCGGGCAAATAAATGGCGGGGATGTTCATGCTGATGGCGCCCATGAGGAGAGCGGGAGTAGTTTTGTCGCAGCCGCCCAGGAGGACGGCGCCATCCACCGGCAGACTGCGGAGCGCTTCTTCCGTATCCATGGCGAGAAGATTGCGATAGAGCATCGGGCTCGGCTTCATGAATGTCTCGCTGATGGAGAGCGCCGGGATTTCGACCGGAAAACCGCCCGCCTGCCATACACCACGTTTCACAAATTCAGCTCGATCGCGCAGATGGATATTACACGGGTTGATTTCGCTCCACGTATTTATGATGGCGATCACCGGCTTGCCGGTAAAGTCTTCCTTGCGGAAGCCAGTCTGTTTCATTCGCGACCGGTGGCTGAAGGCGGGCATGTTGTCCGGGCCGAACCAGCGATAGCTGCGGAGTTGATCCGCTTCAATTTTTCGAGGCATAGTTTTTTATCCGAGTAGCAAGAATTCCCGCCAGCAACGAGCAGCCTACCAAACACCAAAGGCCGGCTTGAAAGCTTCCGGTGGACGTTCTTAAGTATCCAAAAAGGTAAGGGCCGGCAAATCCGCCCAGACTTCCAAACGAATTGATCAATCCGATGGCAGTAGCGGCGGCAGCCTTGCCGAAGTATGCGGTGGGTAAAGTCCAAAACGACGGCAAATAAGCCTGGGACGTGCCTGCCGCGAGACAGTAGAACAGGATGACGCTCGCCAGGTGATGCCCGGAAAGAATCGCGAGCGCCAGCGCGATTCCACTACAGAACATGGGCACAGCCGTATGCCAGCGGCGCTCTCCAGTACGATGCGCGGAAAAGCCCGCCAGGAAAATAGCCACGATTCCCAATAGATACGGAAGCATGGTGACCGCCGTACGCGCGATGACCGGCAGAACTTTCATTTCGTCTACCAGCGAGGGGAGGAAAAAGATCATCCCCTGGTTGCCGCTCACGATCAGGAAGTAAATTGCAATTAAAAGCAGTGTGGCCGGTTGGCGCAAGGCGTCCGTCATCCGGACACGCCCGGAGGCGGTGCGCTCGCGGGCTTCCTTTTCGAGCTCTTCGACGAGCCACTGCTTTTCTTCGCCGGAGAGCCAACGTGCATCTTGCGGACGATCCGTCAGATAGAAAAACGTCACGATCCCGAAAACGACAGAGGGCAATCCTTCGAGTATGAAGACCCAATGCCACCCCGCCAGACCCTGCCAATGGACAGTTTCGAGAATCCAGCGCGAGAGCGCGAAGCCGATCATAATCGCGAGCGGCTGGGCGACCATGAAATATGTTTTTGCGCGCGCACGTTCGGCCGCGGGATACCAATGTGAGAGATAGACGATTACACCGGGAAAGAACCCGGATTCGGCGGCCCCCAATAGGAAGCGCAAGACATAGAAGCGGTGGGTGTGGCTTCCTCCGCTAAAAAAGGATACTCCAAGAAAGCCCGTAATGGTCGCGATCACGCCCCAGACAACCGTGATCCCCGCAAGCCACCGGCGAGCGCTCCAGCGCTCTACAATCAGCGTCCCGGGCACTTCCAGCAAAAAGTAACCGATAAAGAAGATACCCGCGCCGAAGCCGATGATGGCATCATTGAAACCCAGGTCACCCTGCATCTGCAACTTGGCGACACTCAAGTTGGCCCGGTCAATATAGGCGAACAGATAGACAAGGATCAGGAATGGCATCAGACGTCGAGTTACGCGGCGCTGAGTGCGGCCGGCGATCCCGATGTCCATGGCGGTGCGCAAGAGAAGATGGTATCGCGGACTGCTGGCCGATCATTCTTGGGAACTTTTTCCCACTTCCCGGCAATACAGTGTGAAAGTATGCAGATGGCGTGAGAAAGAAGGCGGCTGCTGACGAACACAGCGACGGCGAGTTGCTTCAGATGTCCACCCGGGGCGATGAGGAGGCTTTTCTAGCGTTGTACCGCCGCCATCAAGGTGCGATTTTCCGCTTTGCTCTGCACATGTCGGGGCAACAGGAGACGGCGGAGGAGGTTACCCAGGAGGTGTTTCTGACGCTGCTGGCCGAATCGCGAAAATATCTGGCGGAGCGCGGCGATTTGCAGGCCTACCTGATTGGCGTAGCGAGAAACAAAGTACGGCGGCAGATCCGGCAGAGCCGCAGCTTTACGAATTTGGCATCGGCGGAGTGCGCGGTCGAAGCGGAGCCGCTCGACGCAATGAGCAAAGAACAGGAGACCAGGGCACTCCGTCTGGCGATATTGAGCCTTCCCACAAATTATCGGGAGGTAGTGGTGCTTTGCGATCTGGAGAATATGGACTATGCGCGGGCTGCTCAGCAGCTGGGATGCGCTGTGGGAACGGTGCGTTCAAGGCTGCATCGGGCACGGACGATCCTAGGTGCCAAACTGCGCAATGGAGAAAGGTGTTCCGTATGATCGGCTCGGCTGAGCTGAAACAGCGGTTGCGCGAACTGGCGGAAATCTCTCCAAGTGCTGCAAGTGTTGCAACCGAGCGGCGGCTGCTGGAGACATTTCGGGCACGGCGACGAAGGAAGCGCGTCTGGACCTGTTGGGGTGCGGCCGTCGCATCCTTGGTAATCGGCAGCCTCTCGTATGTGGTCTGGCAAGAACACGCGCACAAGGTAGCGGTGGCGGCCGAGAGCTCTTATGTCAGCGCATCCGGATTTCTTCCGCTCCCCTACGCGCAGAGCGATGTGCCGCTGGAGCACGCGGTAGTGGTGCGAGTGAGTATTCCGCGCGCGGAAGCGAGCGCTTGGGGCGTGCCGCTCGATCCCGGAGGACGTGCGAGGGTCAGCGCGGATTTGTTGATCGGCCAGGACGGTATGGCGCGAGCCGTGCGATTCGTCCCGTAGAGATCTGTGGTGAGAAGGAGAAGCATATGTTGAAAACAGCACTAGTATCGGTCGTTTGTGCCGTCAGCGCGCTGGGTCAAGTCAGGTCCGAGAGCACAAAGCCGGTAGTGGCGGTCCGAACTGGTGAGGCCGGGTTCGCTGTGGCCGGGGTGACGGGGGCTATGATGGGGCCGGCCGGGAAAATCACTGGAGCGCCGTATTCGGCGGAGGTCGTCACACAGCATTTACAGATCCTGGGGGACGGGAACCGTATCGAGCAGAATACGACAGGCAGCGTGGCGCGCGACGGCCAGGGACGGGTGCGCAGAGATGAAGCCCTTCCTGCCTTGGCCGGCGGCGGCGAAGCACCACACCTGATCATGATTGACGATCCGGTGGCGCAAATCCACTGGACACTGGATGCGCAGACGAAAACCGCGACCAAAATGCCAATGCCGGCGATGCCACCTATGCCGCCAATGCCACCGATGCCGCCGGGAAAAGCCGGAACGACGTTTAATCTCGGTGTGCCCGCGCCTCCTGTGCCGATGGCCGCGGGAACGAGGACATTTTTCGCGACGACCTCCGCAGTCCCGGCAACTCCATTCGCAACCGCAATCCGCATGGGAGGAGCCGATGGAAACAAAACCGATCTCGGCACCCAGACTGTGGAAGGCGTGCCTGCGCAAGGCACGCGCATCACGCGAACAATCGAGGCCGGTCAAATGGGTAATTCTCTGCCTATCGTGATTACTACCGAAACGTGGTTTTCGCCCGAATTGAAGGTGCTGGTTACGAGCAAGAGCAGCGATCCGCGAATCGGCGACACGACATACAAGCTCACTAACATCCAGCGCGCCGAGCCCGACCCTTCGTTGTTCCAGGTGCCTGCCGACTACACGATACGCGACCAGCCGGAAAACATGTTCTTCTATCAGTCGATCAAGAAGGAGGAGTAGCTTTCAACGGCCAGGCCACTTTGTCGCCGCGCTTCAAAGCGAGATTGGCGAGATGGCCGGCGCGGGCTGCGGCTACACCAGCCTCGACCGGAGCCGCCGGCTCCTTGCGATCGCGCACACAGGCGAAAAAGTTCTGCACATGCGTGATTGTTCCATCTTCGACGCTGCGCCCGCTCAAGACGGGATTCTCTCCTTTTACATGTTCCCGATAGATCGCAAAAGCGCGCCGGTCGATTTTCAACGTTCCATTCGTGCCACGGAATTCCAATCCACCATCGTCAATGGACGACACCATAGTTCCTTCGTAACCTACCTCGAAATCCGGATAACGCAGAATTGACTGAATCGTGTCGGGACAATCCCATTTATCGAAAACGTAGCGGTCGCCCATCGTTTGCACGAGCCGCGGCTCGGGGCTTTTCATAGCCCAGTGCACTACATCGACCCAATGCGTGAACAGATCGGTCATAGCGCCGCCGCCGAAATTCCAAAACCATCGCCAGTGGCGAAATTTCTCTTCGTCGAACGGCTGGTCGGGCGCCGAACCCAGCCAACGCTTCCAGTCAAGTAATTGCGGATCGACGGGCTTCGGCGGCAGGCGGCTTTGATAGTTCTGGAACCAGAACGTGCGGATGCGGGTCACCCGGCCCAGGCTACCGCCCTGGATCAGATCCACCGCGTCTTGAAAGTGGCTCCAACTTCTCTGCTGCATGCCGGATTGCAGGATGCGTTTCGAGTTGCGGACCGCATTGATGAGCGTGGCGCTCTCTTCGAGAGTGTGCGTAACCGGCTTTTCGAGATAGACATCCTTTCCGGCGGCCAAGGCGTCGCAGGCCATGCGGACATGCCAGTGATCGGGTGCGGCAATCAAAACGGCGTCGATGTCTTTTTTGTCCAGCAATTCGCGGTAATCGATATGAGTGCTTGCGAGATTGTGCGAACGATCGCGGATCTCGTCGCGTCGCGGCTCGTAGACGTCGCAGCCGGCGACCAGATCGAATCCCCCGCCAACATCGGCCGCGTTCAAATCACCGCGCATGCGGCCTCCGCAGCCTATCGCTCCCAGGCGTATGGTGTCGTTCGCGCCTGCGGCTCGCGAGGCGGCCAGCGCGCTCATGCCGCTGGCGAGAAGGAAGCTTCTGCGGTTGGGTTTCATAGTGTTAACGCTGGTATCGTATCTCAAGTACGCTATGCGTCGCCGTGATTTTCTGCGTCAGTCCGTTTCTGTTCCAGTAGCTGCGCTCTTTGCGAAGGCGGCGGAAATTCAGTGCGATATAGCCGTCATCGGCGGGAGCGTCGGAGGCTGTGCTGCCGCGCTGGCCGCTGCGCGTAATGGCATGCGCGTTGTATTGACCGAATCGACTGACTGGCTGGGCGGGCAACTCACCAGCCAGGCCGTGCCGCCTGATGAACATCCCTGGATCGAACAATTTGGCTGCACCGCCAGTTACCGGGCCTACCGCAATGCCGTGCGTGATTTTTATCGGGCGCACTATCCATTGACCGAAGTGGCGCGCGAGCGAGTGAATCTGAATCCGGGAAACGGAGGCGTTTCGCGCTTGACCCACGAGCCGCGCGTTTCCCTTGCCGTTATAGAAGACATGCTGGCGCCGTATCAGAGCTCGGGCGCCTTGACGATTCTTCTCGAGCACGTTCCCGAGAGCGCGACGACCGCGGGAGATAATGTGACAAGTGTGACCCTGCGCGATCTGCGGAGGACGCGCACGCGGACCGTCACGGCGAAGTACTTTTTGGACGCGACGGAACTGGGCGACCTGCTCCCGCTCACCAAGACCGAATTTGTCACTGGAGCGGAATCGCGCGCACAGACCGGTGAAGTACATGCCGCCGAAATGGCGGAACCGGCTAACAATCAGTCGTTCACTTTCTGCTTCGCGATGGATCATCTCGAAGCGGAAGACCACACGATTGACAAGCCAGACGATTACGCCACATGGCGATCTTATGTTCCAGCGCTGACGCCGCCATGGCCGGGCCGGTTGCTGAGTTGGGTGGCTTCCGAACCGAAAACCCTAAAATCGCGGGACGCATTTTTTGAGCCTAATCCTGGCGAAAACGTCCGGACGGGATTGAATCTGTGGACTTATCGTCGTATCGTGGATCGCGCCAATTTCACGCCGGGTGCGCACGCGAGCGACATCTCGCTCGTGAACTGGCCTCAGAACGACTATTGGTTGAGCGATCTTTTGACTGTGACTCCCGAGCGGCAAAAAGAGTACCTGAGACAGGCGAAGCAACTGAGCTTGTCGCTACTCTATTGGATGCAAACCGAAGCTCCGAGGCTCGACGGCGGGCAGGGATGGAAAGGACTGCGCCTGCGCAAAGACGTAGTCGGAACGGAGGATGGACTAGCCAAGGCAGCGTATATCCGTGAATCGCGGCGCATTCGAGCCGTGTTCACCATACTTGAGCAGCATGTTGGCGCTCAAATGCGCGGTGGCGCCGAGGCCGCAGCGTTCGATGACTCGGTCGGCGTCGGCTCGTATCGGATCGATCTGCATCCGACGGCTGGCGGGACCAACTACATCGACATCAGCTCGCTGCCCTTCCAGATTCCCTTCGGAGCGCTGATTCCCAGGCGAGTCGAAAACCTCCTTGCCGCTTGTAAAAATATCGGTACTACCCACATCACCAACGGCTGCTACCGCCTGCATCCGGTGGAATGGAATATCGGCGAAGCTGCGGGTGCCGTCGCGGCCCAAGCGGTCCGGACCAAGCAATCACCGCGAGCTATCCACGCGAGTGAGAAACTGGTTAAGGATCTGCAAGCTACTCTACGGAAGCAAGGTTTTGAGCTTTCGTGGCCCGAAGTACACCCTGTATAAACAATCGTTTAGCTGGAATTACTTCATTATTTGCTTTAGGCGATCCCAGGCTGCCGCGCGGGCTTTGCTGTTTGCTTCGCTGGCATCTGGCGCCTCTCCGGCACGCATGAAGCCATGGCCGGCACCGTCGTATGTGACCGGCTCGTAGGCCTTCCCGACTTCTTTCATATCATCTTTCGCCCCCGGAACGGTGGCGCCTATCCGCGCGTCGTTGCCGGCATAGAAGCCGTACACGGGCGTCTTGATGCGGCTCATCGCTTCTTTCTGTGGTGGCGGACCATAGAAGACGAATGCCGCTACGAGTTCCGGACGGTTCGTGGCAAAGCGGAAGCTCTGTCCGCCGCCCCAGCAAAAGCCAGTCACGTAGAGCTTCTGGGTGGCCGATGGGAGCTTAAGCGCATAGTCGGCGACCGCGTTTAGATCGGCCGTAATTTGATCCGTGTTCAGGGCGCTGACCGCTTTAGTTGCCTCGCCTTGGGGGAAACTGCTGGTGCCTTTGCCGCCCGGGCCGGCCCCGGATAGCAAATCCGGCGCAATCGCTATGTATCCCGCGGCGGCAAACTCGTCCGCCACTTCCTGCACCCAATCTGTCATGCCAAATATCTCGTGAATAACCAGAATGACCGACGTTTTGTCCTTAGACTCCGGGTACGCCACGAAGGTCTCAACCGACCGGCCGTCATGCTTGATGGTGACCCACTCGCGGTGGCGAGGCGATTTTTCAAGGCGTTGGCGAGCCCAGTCCTGGGCGGAGACCGTCAGGGCGGCAAGTACGAACAGGGCGGCGAGTTTTGTCATCCCACCGTTGTACTACCTGCCGCGGTCGGGAGGGGAAGGCCATTTTACGGAAATAAGAAAAAAAGACTCAGAAAAAAGTGAGAAATAGTGCTATGCCTATGAGACTCGTTCCCCGGCGCGTTCACTTACTACAATGAATGACCTACCGCTCCCTATTCCGAATGTTCTCCTCCGACCTTGCCATTGACCTTGGCACGGCGAACACCCTAGTCTACATTGCCGGAAAGGGCATTGTGCTGGACGAGCCCTCGATCGTGGCCGTCAACCGGCAGACCGGGGAAATTGTGGGATGCGGGGCGGAGGCGCGGGAAATGCTCGGCCGGACACCCGCCAATGTGACGGCGATCAAGCCGCTGCGCGATGGCGTTATCGCCGACTTTAAGATGGCCGAGCACATGCTCACCTACTTCATTAAGAAGGCGCACAAACGGAAAAAGCTGGTACACCCCAGGATCGTGATCGGCGTGCCGAGTGAGACTACAGAAGTAGAGAAGCGCGCCGTGCTCGATTCCACCTATCGGGCGAAGGCGAGCGAAGTGCATTTGGTAGAGCAGGCGATGGTGGCGGCGTTGGGCGCCGGGCTGCCGATTACGGAGCCTAGCGGGAACATGGTGGTGGATATCGGTGGCGGCACCACCGATATCGCAATCATTTCTTTGTCCGGAATCGTATACTCGCGATCTTTGCGGACGGCCGGCAATCAAATGGATGACGCCGTTGCCGAATACGTCAAACGCAAGCACGGTCTCCTAATCGGCGAACGGACCGCGGAAAGGGTCAAAATGGAGATCGGCTCGGCCTATCGGCTCGACAAGCCAATCAACTTGTGCGTCAAAGGCCGCGACCTGGTGCATGGATTGCCGAAAGCGATTACACTGCAAGACGATGAAATACGGGAAGCCCTCGCGGATTGTGTCAGCGCCATTGTCGGCGCCGTGCGCACGGCGCTCGAAAACACTCCGCCGGAATTGAGCGGCGATATCAGCGAACGCGGCATTATTCTTACCGGCGGCGGATCGCTGCTCAAGAATCTCGACGAACGGATTCGCGTGGAGACCGGCATGCCGGTGTTGTTGGCCGACGAGCCGCTCGCGTCCGTTGTGCTGGGCACGGGTAAAATGCTCGAAGATTTCAAGCTGCTGCGCAAGATGTCCGTGAATTAGCTCGGCGGGACTCCTGTCCGGCAAGCGCCAACTCAAAGGTCGGTAGCTTCAAAGCGGCGCATTCAATACACCTAACTCGTGGTTGCGCCGTCAGAAGTTCCGTTTCAATAAATCCGCATCCCCCTCGAAGACCGCAGCTGCTGAAGACGATTATCCAAGAGCCGCTACAACAAGTACTAGAAGCGGAGATGGACGAAGCGCTGAAAAGCAAGCAAAGGTGAAGGCACGGCGGCCCGACTCGGATACCGAGCTGGTTACTACGACCGGATGCTGGTGGCGCGAGTGGGCCACATCGAGTTGCGTGTGCCGCAAGATCGGCAAGGGCGCTTTCGGACGGAGGTCTTCGAGCGCTATCCGACCCTTGTCTTAGGTCGAATCCCGGCGAACCAATCATGAGCCCTCGATCAGCGCGAATTTCGACAGATCGATCTCACAAATGCCAAGAACAGCCAATGGGCCCGCACTATGTGGGAACCAGCTGGATCATGAGCCAGCCCGCGCAAGCTCCGCGGCGGCACATGTCGGAAGAGCGCCCGGATTGCCCGCCTCATAATAATGACCGCTCCAAATCCGAGTCCCGGTGACCGGAATCCCGCGCCATATCGTGAGATACACACCATCATTCGACCCGCAAGCCCGAAACGTATTTTTTGTGTGAGTCTGATCCAGATCCGCTTGCACGCTGATATTTTCAAGCAAAAAACTGTAGGATGCAGCGCTCCCAACAACGGCGATCAAAGGAGTAAGTTCGGGAATATTGGACGATCCCGGCACCGAAATCTCGTAATTACTTATCTCCGCCGCCACTTCTTTCGTAATCGGGCAGGGGCTAGGACTCGGACCCGATATCTGCGCCTCGACGAATTTCTGCGGCGACATCGCCAGGACTAGCGTCACGGGACTGTTCGCCGCTACGGAGCCATTCTTAATCGCCACGCACGTCCGTGAAGCCGTGCGAACCGCAACCCCGATACGCGGCGAATAATCAATTGGAGCCGATTCGCTCACTCCCGCCTGCGAGTCGGTTTCTGTGGGCTTCTTGCTGCAAGCAAGAAACAGCACGGAAATGCCTGCGGCCGTTAGCGTCGCCCCGACCCATCGTGAAGTGCGCATGATCTGTAGATGCGCGTTTCCTCTCCGCAGTTATGACCTAATTTGCCAGTAGCGCTCTTCGAATATAGGGAGCAGTGCCGTCGTGCAAGTAGTTGGCGCACCTAGGCCACGCGATACTTATCAAACGCTTGTGACCGGATAGTCGATCCCGCGCCCGGCTGCCAGGGAGTTGCGAAGTAGCCCTCAGAAACGGTCGCCGGTTCTTCAAAACAATCCTTCAGCCAGGGAATATATTCGAGCAAATCGCAAGACGGGTGTGCTGTCGCGAGGTGCAGGTGCACTTGGGCCATATCGCCAATATGCGGAACGACGGGCAGCCGGTAGGCAAATGCAAGATCCGCTACCATCAGCCATTCCGTGATCCCTGCTAACCTCACGGCATCGGGTTGAACGTAGTCCACTGCCCCTGCCGCTAGGAACTGTTTGAAATGATCAACAGTATAGAGCTGTTCGCCTAACGCAATCGGCACTTCACCGCGAGCGGCCAATTGACGATGACCCTCCACGTCGTCATACCAGATCGGTTCTTCCAGCCATTTGAGCTGGAAATCAGTGGCGCGTCTGCGAGAACTCAAAAGCTTCGGGAAAAAGCCATCGGCCATTGGCATCCACCATCAAATCGATGTCGGGCCCAATTGCTTCTCGAACAGCTTGTACGCGGCGCAGATCTTCTTGCACCTGGCCGGTTCCCACTTTCATCTTGATGCCGCGATAGCCGGAGTCCAACAGACTCTTCGCATCCGCAACGAGTTGGTCGATGCTCCAGTTCAACCATCCTCCGTCCGTGTTATAGGCACGAATTTTCTTCTCGGCGGAGCCACCAAGCAGTTTCCAGAGAGGAATTTGAGCAGCCTTTGCTTTCAGATCCCAAAGCGCGATATCGACTGCGCTCAGGGCGAGATGCGAAATTCCGGCTCGACCGACCCACTGCAGGGGAGGGTGGTGTAGCAGCTTGCCCCACAGAGAACGCACTTCCAGCGGATCGCCGCCAATCAATAAAGGCGCGTAGCATTCACCAATAAACTGTGTAATCAGCCGATCGGTTGGCAGGTGTGCATGTGTTCCGGTGTAGCCAAAGCCGGATATGGACTCGTTGGTCCGAAGAATCACACCCGGCGCGCCCCAATGTGTTAAGCGGTGAGTGCTGTCGGCAATGTTTTGGCGCGTGACGGGCACGTGCAAGATGAATGTTTCTACGGAGGTGATCTTCACTGAGCAGCTACGGGCCTATGGTCTCGATTAGACTTCGGATCGACATATTTTTTCAACGGGCAATTCAACTTTGTCGCGGCACTCGCAGGTCGTGTATAGGAGCGGCGTCTCAATTGATAATACGAACTTATTTTCTACCGGCTCTCTTCGCCGAGAATTGCCATCGGCGGCGCCTAAGCTGCATATAAAGCGAGGCGCCGCACCGGTATTCAGGTGGCGGCGCCCGGCGGTCTCACGATCGAGTTTCTTTCGCGGCACAATTTACCAGCACCGTTGTGCCATGTCGCCGATCACGACCGGCACAGCGACTCGGAGCACGCGTGTAAGCCTTTTCCTAGTGCCGCCCGTTCCGGTCGTCGTCATCGTCTCTCGTTACTCCGGAGACTGTTCCTGTTATCTCCCCCGTAGCGGCAAAAAAGACGGGGTTATTGAAGGCGTCGGCCAACACAGGGACCGAGGCGTATGTCAACGTAAGGGTGCCGGACGCATCCGTGAAACGGCCGGTGCCACCAATGATTTTAAAAGTCCTGGTACAGTGGGCTTCCCGAGCCTGCAAATCGATACAATCGTTTCCTTCTACGAGACTGACCTTCAATAGACTCCCGTCTTCGAAGCGAAACACGGCCGAGGCGGCCACAGTTTGAAAATACAGGTTAGTTGGGCCCGAGCAAGTGCTGGAAAACTGCGGAGAAGTTGGACCAGCCTCCACAATACGAACGGTGAATGAGCCCAGGGTACCGTCCCCGGCGAAATTGTCTTCTCCTGTATGTGTGTTCGGGATCTGTAGATTGATCGCGCTGGCCCCGCCAGTTCCCGAAAACGTCATCTTTAAGGGCTTCTGATGCGCGTAGACGCCTGCGGCACCGAGAGTGAGCATCAGTGCCATCGTGGTTATGTGTTTCATTTCTGCCTCCTGGGCTGGATGTGATTTGCTAGCTCAGCGTAAAGACAGAGCGCTTCGATTGCGATGCACGCACAATGATTTTTGGGTAGGAATCCACCTCATCAGCCAATCGCTTGAAAACAAGCCTGGTTTCTGCGCGTCTCATCAGCAGCGGCCTGATCAGAATTTGCGGCGTCCGGCGCCCGCCTCATCGGAGGGCTTTCGATTGCGCTTACAGCGGCTATCGAAAATTCTCCACCAGCATCAATTCGGTATTTTGCTGTTCGGTCTCGGAATACAAGATGTATCTTCCGTCAGGGGAGAGAGACAAGCCCATGGCGGCCGGTCCGTCCATCGGTGCGACAAACGTGGTAGCGCCGGTTTTAAAACTGAAGAATCGGATAGACCAGGCGCCATCGGCAGGCCCGGGCACGAAGAAAATGCCATCGGGCGCCACCGCAAAGTTCAGAAACAGAACGGAGTCGAGCACCTTCTGCTCCTCCCCGCCGTCGACCGGGATCCTCCACAAGCTTGTTTGACCCCTTCCTTGGGAGTAGTACACGAAGCGGCGATCCGGAGATTCGAATGCCGCCTCTCCCCCGTGCCGTGTGAGCTGAATCGCATTGCCGCCTTCCGCGGGCATCTTCCATACCTGCCGTTTACCGCTTCGATTGGACACGAGGTAGATCGACCTGCCATCGCGCGACCAGCTTCCGAGCCCATCTTGGGCGGGATTGGTGGTGAGGCGCCGCGGTTTCCCTCCATCTGCGCTGATCGTATAGAGTTCAAACTGGCCTTCAGCGTTCGAATCGAAGACAATACGATTGGCGTCTGGGGCCCAGCGCGGGCTTCCGGTCATGGGCGCTTGTAAGAAGGTCAATTGCCGCGCGTTCGATCCATCGCTGTCGCAGACCCAGATCTCGGACCAGCCCGAGCGCATAGAGTGAAATGTGATGCGCCTCCCGTCCGGGGAGTATTGCGCGTTGTAGTCCGCTCGAGTGGACGATAACAGTCTCGTTGCTAGCGGACTCCCGTTCGCTCCCTTAGAGTGCAGGTCCAAACGCCACGTATTGGTCCTCCATGTGGCACGGGTGTACACCAACCGAGCCTGCCGCATGGCGATTGCAGGCTCGCCGGCCTCCTCTCCAAGCGAAAGCAGACGTTCTGGCCCGCCGCCACCCGGAAATCGCAGCCGCCAAAGCCACCGTCGCTCTTCCGTGGGGCCGGAAGAGAAGAGGATCTCCGAACTATCCGAAGTCCAGGCTGGCGCTCCAACCCACCGCTGGCCGAAGGTAACCTGGACCGGCTCTCGAGTGGGGCGTGCATCGTGCGACAGCGGAAGTACAAACAGTTCACCTACGCCATCACCTTTATAGCGGACGAATGCCAGCTTCCGCCCATCCGGCGAAAATGCCGGAATTTTGTCTTCGTACTGCTGCCCGGACGGAAAGGTGAGCCTTCGTTTTTCACCGTCTTCCGCTGAGACTAGAAACACACTCCTCTTTTCTGCGGCGAAGCTTCTGTAGGTTGTCGCCAGCCACTTGCCATCCGGAGACCACGTCAAGCTGCCATCCATGGATATCGCGCAGCAATCGATTTCAGCCAGTCTCCGCTCGGCTCCTCCGATCGCGGGTATCAGGAACACACCGACACGGTGAGCGCTGAATTCGCGCAGAAACGCAATTGAGCGGCCGTCGGGGGACCACGCCGGTCTGAAATCAGCAGCCGGGTTGCTCGTGAGCCGTAATAGCGTATCCGAACCGACCAATTTCGCGTAAAGGTCAAAATTGTCCTGTTTTTCCCCATTCCAGACGAACGCTACCTGATTGCCGTCCGGAGAGAAACTCGCCTGCATTTCGCGGCCGGCGTAGGTCGTCAACGGAACGGGCGTCCAGGCGATTGTCCCCGGCGCCTTCCGGGAACCAATGATCCAGCCGGCCGCAGCGGCGATCGCGACAATAGCACTGAAACCGAGAATCCAGAGGGAACGCCGCCGGCGCGCCGGAGAGATCTGCGCCGAATCCTCGCTCGGAACCATAGCTGCGAGCCCGGCAATGGGTGCAATGAAACGATAGCCTTTGCGGGGCAACGTTTCGATGTAGTGTGGTTTCTCGGCGGCATCGCCCAGCGCCCGCCTGAGCTTATTCATGGCCGCATTCAGACCATGTTCGAAATCGACGAACGTAGTCTCGGCCCAGATCTCCTCGCGCAGTTGTTCGCGCGTAACCACTTCGCCCGGATGTGCCAGCAGTATCAGCAGGATTTGGAGAGGTTGGCCGGACAATCGGACACGAACGCCGTTCCTGCGCAATTCGCCCGCTGGAACATCCGCCTCGAATGGTCCGAAGTTCAGGCGAGCCGCCGACTGGGGCTGAGTTGCCATCCGGTAATCGCTTATCTAGGTAGGACACAGTCTACTACGAAACCGCCCACTGCTGATGTCACCCGCGCAAATAAGCCTTGCTTTCAATGGCTTGGCTGATGAGGTCTATTCTTATACCGAAATGACCGCGGGTGCGTGGCAAGAAACGCTTTCCGCTGGTGGTGTTGCTGCGTTCCTGTTGAATTTGTAGCTTAGGAGGGCTTCTTCTCATGCAGCAAAAGCTGACTGTTTTGCTCGCGCTCGCCTTTGCCATAGCGGAGTGGAAACACACTCTCAATCGCATCAGCATAATTCGAAATCCATGCGCCACCCGATCGGGAATGAAAGCGAATCAAGCAGAAATGGCGGACTTTTGCTGTGTCACGGCGATGTATAGATCTACCCTCGCCGAGTAGCGAAGGGCCATCATGTCTCCGCGTCACGACAATACGAGCTCATCTTTAACGCCAGTCGATACCGTGTCCCTGGTCGTGCTGGCGGCCGATTACAACGTGGCACCCACCTGCCCATTCATTTGACGACTTAACTCTAGCCACAACACAGAGTGCGGGCGGAAGTGTGATCGGCGTCTGGCGAAGGCGCTACTACGCCCTTTTCCTTTCAGACTGGGTGTCCGCTTTGATTTCCGAGTTCACGGCATGTATTAGAGCGTTGATATACCCGTACCCGAATGCATAGGCCTGAAGCTCGCCCGGGTCGTCCGGGTGGCTCGGCATGTGATCGGGACAGATGGAAAGGCTGAATTGCACATCTCTGAGGATTCGCATAATTTCAAGAAAATCCATCTCTCCTTCGTCAGGGTAAACTTCCGCGAAATTGTGAAGGCTTCCACGGATATTACGCATATGAACTTGATGTATTTTGCCCCGACTACCCAAGTATTCGACAATAGGGAGAACCTCCGTGGCTGGCTTTCTTAAGCCCTCCGCCGTTGTCCCCAGACACAACTGGAAGCCGTTATATGGGCTGTCGACGATCGATTCGTACCGTTTGTAGGCATCAAACACGGACGGCGAATCCCAATTCTCAGCGCCCTCATAACCAAACGGAAGCCCTGGCGGATCGTAAGGATGGGCGGCCATCTTCACGTCGTATTCCTTGCATACAGGAATCACCGCTTGGAGAAAATGCGAAATGCGCTCCCAGTATTCGTCGGAGGTGACTCTACCTGCCTTTCCAATAGGCAGACTCTTCCAATTGTCCTCGAGCTTAAAAGCGGCGTAGGTCACTCCGCCGCGGCCTTTCAGCTCTGTGTTTCTCCTGATCGGTATTACGGTCCAATGGTGAGTAATCACCTTTACGCCCACCTGGGAAGCCTTCTGGATATTTCCCGCAATGGCCTCGAGTCTGCGATCGCGCTCTGGGCCTGGCCGCAGCATGATGTATTCGGAGTCCATTCTGATTGCTTCTAAAATGAATCCGGCCGCGTCGCAATTGTCCCTCATGCGCTTGAGCTCATCGACATTCCAAGAGCCATCCGCCGACACATCGCGCACTTGTGCGGTGAGATGCTTGACGCCGTGCCGTAAGTTGTATTCCAGGTTTGCCCTGCCAGTCATATCGGCTCTGGCACCTCCGGCCACACAATGGTAGTCAGCTCCGACGTGCATCAGAAGATTCTTGGCCGGGCGCGCGCGGCGCTCCTTCTGGGCGGCGATTGCCACGTCTGCCACAGTGGAGGTGCTCACCATGCCTCCTACCAGCGTCTTACCAAATTCTCTACGCTCGATCATCTGAACCCCTCCGATTAAATTGTCGCGCTTGGTACCACTGGCCGTCACCGAAGTCGAGAATTTGCCTCTCTTACACAACGGTTTATCGAACCGACTTGAACTCGCCGTTATATTTGAATCTGTGACGATTCGCTGGATTGTTATCGGCGTGGGAGATATAACGACCAAGCGGGTGTTACCCGCAATTCTGGCGGAGCCTCGCAGTTTGTTGGCTGGCATCGTCACACGAACTCCGGCGAAGGCGAAACCATACGGTGTGCCCGCCTGGAGATCTCTGGAGGTCGCATTAGCTGAGCAGCAATGCGACGCGGTTTATGTTGCCAGCCCGGTGATCCTGCATGCGTCGCAGACGATCGCGAGCCTTCGCGCAGGCCGGCATGTGCTCTGCGAGAAGCCAATGGCCATGAGCTATGAAGACGCGCTCTCAATGCAGCGGACAGCCGACGAGGTCGGCCGGATTCTCGGCATCGCGTACTACCGTCGGATGTATCCGCAGGTGATTCGGGCGATTGAACTGATCCGTCTAAAAGCGATCGGTGAACCGGTGTTTGCCGAGGCTACTTCGCACTACTGGTTTTGCCCTGCTCCTGAAGACGAGCGGAGTTGGTTCATCGATCCCGCGATGGCGGGCGGCGGACCGTTGTACGATATAGCCTCCCATCGCATTGACCTGATGAATTATCTGTTCGGCAATCCGATACGGGCCACGGCACATCTTTCCAATGCCGTTCATCAGTATGCGGTAGAGGACAATGCGACCGTCATGGTCGAGTATAATTCCGGCGTTCGGTGCGTAGTCGATGTTCGCTGGCATTCTCGGGTCTTGCGGGACGAATTCCGAATCCGCGGCACAGACGGTGAGATCGAAATGACGCCCCTGAACTCAGGCGTCCTAATCTATCCAGGTGGAAAGGAGGAACTGCCGCCTCATGAAAACCTGCACTATCCGTGTGTGGCGGATTTCGTCTCAGCCGTACTGGCGGGTACGGAACCACGCTCGTCCGGCGCGACCGCGCTCGCGACCGCATGGGTTACCCAGGAGGCCATTCGCTTGTCGAACGGAGGGAAATCGTAACACAGGCCTGCGGGTCTCTGGTGATGTTGCTTGATCAGCCGATCGATCCCGCGTTGCTCGCCTGGTACCAGCAAAACTTACGTCCTACGCGACAAGATCCGACCTCTTGTTGGCATAGCGTTTTCGTCGAGATGCGGCGAGCGCTGAAGCTTGACTGGAATCGCACTACTTTTTGTGGTAGCGCCGAGCCACCCGCCCGGGAACGCTCCTGCCTACGGGGTGATGGGTCGCGAGCTGGCTTGCCATAATCTTTTCTAATGCCACAGATGTCTTCAAGCGTTCCCGCCACTCTCCTTTTGTCTCTGCTCTCGATCGGGCAGGTAACGCGTGCTCAAGTGGCGCCAGCCACCTCGTGGACGGACACCAGTTTCCCGCCGTACGTCAAACGACTGACTCACTTTGGTGAGCGTCCTGATTGGTCGCCGGACGGCAAGCGACTTCTGTTTCTGGAGAAGATGTACGGAGACGTCTTCGAACTGGAACTCGCCACAGGTGTGATTCGCCCTCTCACCCATCATTACTTTCACAATGGCTACACGCGGGCGCTCTATCTCGCAAACGGTGACATCCTCCTGTCCGGTTCTAAGACGTTCAATCCGGAAACGCCACATGATTCCCGCTTCCGAACAGCAGAGTTGTGGGTCTTGAGCAAGACCCTTGATAAACCGCCCGTTCCTCTCGGTGAATTCTGCTGGGAAGGTCCCGCCGTTTCGAGGAAGCGGTTGAGAATCGCCTGGGCTGAAAAGCACGGCACGTGGCCCGCCGACCCGCACCTCTATCAGATCTGGACGGCAGAACTGGACTACTCAACCGGTGCTCCCCGTATCAAAGATCCTAAAATGGTTCTCGACAACCGCGATTGCTTCAACGCCGTTCTGGAAGCACAGGACTTTCGTCCGCCTGGGGAACAGGAATTGATCTTCCAGTCCTCTCACGACGGCACAGAGGTCATGGGCCTCGACTTGGCTACGGGTAAGATCCGCAATTATTCCAACTCTCCCAAAACCTATGACGAACCGGAAGGCATATTTCCTGATGGTGGCTCAACACTCGTTGAGTCCAATCGGCAGCATCCTGAACTTCGCGGTTCCGGAATTGATCTGTATCGGCTATTTTTAGACGGAAGCAATCGATGGGAGCGCTTAACGTGGTTCAACGAAGCGGGAGAATGGAAAGCAACAAATCCAGTAGTTAGTAACGATGGGCGTCACTTCGCTTTCCAAGTCGCGCGAGTGAAGGAGATGGCCGGCGTGGGTCACGGGCTCTATCTTTACGATCTGCAGGAAGCGGCTAAAACCCGGAAGTAAGGCAAGCAGCGAATCCTTGGCGCACTCTCGGGGCATGAACAGTGAATCTCAAGGCCGCACTCGTACTAGCAGGCGTTATTCACTCCGGCTGCGATGGGCGGATGCCGACCATTCGACAACAATTTCGGAAATTATGCATGGACGGCTAACGGGATTGCTCCTGCATCACGCGCCACAACGCGTGCCTGGATGCTAACCGGCCGTCGCCCTATCGCCAGTACCTGATCGAATAGTTTGGCGCGGAGAAGGCCACGCCTCACTCGCAGCGGGTTCAGTTCGTGGCGGGGACGAGGCGTAGGATGCGGTCGGGTTGGTTGAGGATGACGTATAGGTAACCGTCAGGCGAATTTTCGATATTGCGGACTCGACCAATTCCTTTGAACAGGATTTCCTGGCTGGTCACGTTGTGGCTTTCGATAGTGATGCGGCGAAGTTCTTGGGCGGCGAGGGCGCCGAGGAACAAACTGTTCTTCCATGCAGGAAAGCGGCTGCCGGTGTAGAAGACGATAGGGCTAGCGGCGATAGAAGGCACCCAATACGTGATGGGTTGATCCATGCCGGCTTGCGTAGTGTGACCGGTAATGGGAGTTCCGTCGTAATTCATGCCGTAGGTGATAACGGGCCAGCCGTAGTTGTGGCCGGGTTCGATGATGTTGAGTTCGTCGCCGCCGCGGGGACCGTGCTCGGCTTCCCAGAGTTCGCCAGTAACGGGACTGAAGGAGAGACCCTGGGGATTGCGGTGGCCATAGCTCCAGATCGCTTTGATAGCTCCGTCTCGATTGACGAAGGGATTGTCCGAGGGCACACTGCCATCTTCGTTAACGCGATAGATCTTGCCATTGGGATGAGAGAGTTCCTGTTCGTCTCCGGGCGCGGCACGGTCGCCTATCGAGAAGAAGAGGTGGCCCTGTTTGTCAAAGATCAAACGCGAGCCAAAACGCTGGCCGCCGGGACGGTAGAGGGCGGGATCGGCTTTGAAGATTTGCTGCTGATCGACGAATTCCCCGTTCCGGAGATGGCCGCGAATGATGGCGGTCATGCCTTGGCCGTCGCGGCTTTTGTCGCCATAGGAAAGGTAGAGCCAGTCGTCGTGGAGCACTATATCGAGGAGACCGCCTTCGCCGCCGTAGACGGCGGGCATTCCACGTATGGGTTCAGGCAGGAGTTTGTCATTTTCGACTACGCGGAGGCGTCCTGGGCGTTCGGTGACCAGCATTCGTCCGTCGGGCAGGAAAGCGATGGCCCAGGGAACTTCAAGGCCGGATTCGATCACCGGCTCGAGTTTGAAGGCAGCTTTTTCGGACTGGACGGCAACGCCGGGGGTGGGCGAGTTGTATTTCGTATGGTCGCGCTCGTAGGCGGCGGCGCGTTCGCGGATGTAGATGACGAGGCCGCGAATTTCGGCGTCGTTGAAGGCGTGTTGCAGCGTGGGATGGCCGTCTCGAATGCTGCGGGTGGCTTTGGCGTCGTCAACCGGCTTATTCGCTAGGCTTGGCGCAGTGCCGCCGGCCATTTCAGGACCGTGGCAACTGCCGCAGTTTTCAGTGTAGAGTCTGGTAATTTCGCGGCCCTGACTAGGTGGATTGCGCTGGGCGAAACAGGTGGGCAGGAGGAAGGTGATGGCCCAGGGCGAGAGGCATCGAGTTAGTCGTTTCAAGTGCGTCTTTATCAGCGGCGAGATAGTGCAAGGCGAGCGAGCACCTTCTTTTTGGATTTTACGACGGCGCGCGTAGCCGCTTTGAACGACACGTACACAATCGTGCATTGCGCCCGAATTACGGCCATCCGGACAGAATGTTTAATGTTCGGATCGGCAATTCGGACGCGGCCATCCGTAGAGGTCTGGACGCTGTCGGGCACGATGGAGATGAAGGCTATTTAATGGGGACATAGCGCCGATGCTGGGCGCTGACAATCTTTGCTTTCTGCACAAAACCTTTCTTAAAGGGCTCGGTCGGACAGACTAAGAAATCAGCAAACAAGTAAACCCAAGACGCAGGACTGGCCTGCTGCGATTTCTCTGGCTCTTTGACGCCAACCTCAAGCCAGCTTTTAACTCTCGACCAAGACGACTCGTCAGGCGCATAATCGTGATGCGTTCCGACGTGCCAAATCCGAAGCTGCCCATCACCACCGTGTAGATGCGCCCGGCCATGGATGGTAAAGCAACCGTCTGCTGCTGGCGACGGCAGAGTGATGAGTAAGGGTAGAGAAGCAGCCAAGCCTTTCGCGAAGGTCTCCCGGAGAGGCGCTGCCCGAATCGCGATACACAAATCGGAGGGTGATCAAAACTGCAGCGAGCGGCCTGGCCTGGTTCAACGACAACGCGCATCAAGCAGACGCCTCGCCAAGACAGAATCGGAATCGATTATTTGTCCTTGCTGCCATCGCGAACTGTCGGGATTGTAGATTCGCAGCGTATAGGCGGTCGCGAGCGTCGTAGCAGGGAAAATTGTGGGTTATGATAGTCCGCGAGAGAAACCTGCCGTGAAAACCCCAGATGGTGAGTTTCCCCCTGAAGAGGAAATCCTACAACTCCGTGCGCGGATCGCCAAGCTGGAAGAAAAGATCAGCCTAATTCGTGGCGGTATAGAAGGGCGTAACGGCCGGGTTGCCGAGCCGCTCAGGGGAAGTGATCAATACAAGGAAGTGTTCGACAACATCTCGGCGTGCATGTTCCTGGTTGATGTCACTTCCGATGGCCGTTTCAAATACGCGGGGTTCAACCGGGCCGAAGAGGAGGCAGTAGGCCTAACTAACGCAGAAGTATGCGGCAAATTCGTCGAGGAAGTCTTCGCCGAAGATCTTGCTAAAAAGCTAAATGCAAACTATCGCTGGTGCCTGGAAGCGGGTGTGCCGATCAACTATGAAGATGAACTCGATTTTCCGGGTGGTCGGCGGTACTTCAACTCGAATCTCATCCCCTTGCGAAATGCGTCCGCAGATATTTACCGAATTGTCGGCGCCTGCATTGACACGACTGATTTCAAACGAGCCCAGGAACAGGCTCTTGCCACGCAAAAGCTGGAAAGCCTCGGAGTGCTGGCCGGGGGAATCGCTCATGATTTTAATAACTTGCTGGGTAGCATCGTCGCGCAAGCGGAACTCGCTGAGAATGTAATGGCTGGGGGTTCGCCTCCCGGTCAAGAAATCCACTTAATCAAGGACATCGCGATCCGCGCCTGTGAGATGGTTCGCGAGTTAATGGTTTACTCCGGGCAGGACTTGGCAAGTCTCGAGGCTGTGGATTTATCAGCGCTAGTAGGAGAAATGCTTGAACTGCTCAAGATCTCGATCTCAAAGAATGTAACGCTGACGGTCGATCTCCCCAAGAATCTCCCCATGATCCGGGCGAACGCCGTACAAATTCGGCAGGTTGCAATGAACCTGATCACGAACGCTTCAGAGGCTCTCGGGGACGAAAAGGGCGTCATCTCCGTGACTGTCGCGAAGGTAGAATCAGGCCGAGAGTCATTTGCAAATCGTCAACCGGATGTTCGCTTAGGCGACTGCCTCCGGCTAGAGGTGAGTGATAGCGGCTGCGGCATGACAGAAGGGGTCCTCAATAGGATCTTCGATCCATTCTTCACGACGAAATTTGTCGGTCGCGGCCTAGGACTCGCCGCTGTACGGGGAATCATCCGTAGCCACGGCGGAACGATCAATGTCGTGAGTTCTCCCGGCCAAGGATCGCGCTTTGAAATTCTGATCCCCTGCATCGATCGGCCGGCGCTGGATTCAAGAGAGGTCACATTACCCACTGCAGCCCCCGATATCAGTAGTGCTACTGGAACCATACTGATGGTTGAGGATGAAGACGAGCTCCGCAGCGCGGTTTCGAAGATGCTCGGAAAGGAAGGGTTTTCCGTGATCGAAGCGGACGACGGTCCAACTGGAGTCCATCTCTTTCTCACCAACGAACCAAAAATTGACGTGGTTCTGTTAGATTTGACCTTACCTGGAATGGCCGGCCGGGACGTCCTAGAGCAGTTGCAACGAATTCGGCCAGATGTGCAGGTGATTCTTACGACCGCCTACAGCCAAGATATTGCGTTAGCCTCCATTGGCCAACGACATTATTCAAGCTATCTCCGCAAACCGTATCGATTTCGCGAGGTCCTGAGCTTGCTTCGAAGGGCGTGTCTAGATAGACAACAGACGAGAAGTGCTGCTGCAGTCTGAGAAATTTCTGTCAAATCCTACCCAATCCAAAGAGGCCGAGCGAGCCATAGACGAGAACCCCGATCCGCTTCGTAAGGGTCTCCTCATCGCTCTTCAGATTCTACGAACGCATCTGAGACCGGATTCAGATATACCGTCCGATCTCACCGAACGATATCGATGCTTGATCGTTTATGCGAGCAGCGCAAAGGCGAATTGCCCGGGCGTGGGCTTGATTTCATGGTGTTTGGAGGTGACGTAATCCCGTCAGAGCGAGTTTCGGGACACCCATGAAAGTCGACCTTGGCAAGGGCGCGCGTGGGGCGCTCTATCAAAGCGTAATCAATTCCGTTGCCGCAGAGATTGCAGTGCTTGACCGGCAAGGCACGATCGTCATGACCAATGATTCATGGGATCGGTTCGCGCGCGAAAATCAGGCCCGAGGAATTATTAAAGCGGGTGTTGGAGTCAATTACCTGGAAGTATGCCGGACCGCATCCGGCGAAGGCTCCGAAGGTGCTGAAGAAGTCCTTGCGGGACTGCAGGAAGTGTTGAGCGGGAACAACCGCGATTTCGCGTTCGAGTACGCCTGCCACTCGCCCGCCGTCCGGCGCTGGTTCCTATTGCAGGCGAACGGCCTGAAGCGCCCGGCTCGTGGCGCCGTCTTACTTCACCTCGACATCACTGCTCGAAAGGATTTGGAAGCGCGTCTCCGGGAACAGGAAGAACGTTTCCGGCTTGCACTACAGAACTCTCCTGTTGTTGTGTTCAATCAAGACCTCGAGCTTCGCTACACGTGGATCAATTCGGCCGTCTTGGGCTGGGCAGATCAAGACTACCTCGGTCGCACAGATCTGGAAATTCTCGGTGAGGCAGACGGCCACCGCCTGACAGCTGTCAAAAGAGCGGTCTTGGAAAGCGGGGTTGGAACACGGGTAGAGGCGACCGTCACGTTCAGAGGAGAGGTGCATTACTTTGATTTGAACGTAGCTCCCATGCGCGGCGAAGCCGGAGCCATTCAGGGCATCACTTGCGCCTGTACTGACATAACGGCGATAAAGCGTGCCGCCGCCGAACGGGAGAGGTTGGTCGAAGAACTCGCCAATGCGCAAGGCCAACTGAGCCAGAGAAACCTGGAACTAGAAGAACTCAACAAAGAGAAGACGCATTGGCTGGGAGTAGCTGCTCACGATCTTCTTAACTCTCTAAGCGCCATTATCATCCGCTCCGAAGTACTGATGCAGGACTTGAGCGCCCCTCTTCCCGAACGGAGAGGGGCGTTGGAATCGATCCATTCCACCAGCGAATCCATGGTTGAACTACTAGATGATGTGCTGGAGCTTTCTGTCATCGAAACCGGTAGGCAGCGCTTCTCCCCCGAGCTAACCGATGTCCGCTCATTCGTCGAAAAGATCGTTGCCCTCTCCCGGCCCATTGCGGATCGCAAGCAGACGCGGATCGAAGCACGGTATTCGGAGTGGCTCTCGTCGGTCGTGCTCGACCGGCCAAAGATGTCTCAGGTGTTGCTCAAGCTGATTGGCAACGCTATCAAGTTCTCCCCGAATGGAGCCAATATTCAGATCACGGTGGACCAGGAGCGGACGAAGGTTCGCATCAGCGTTGGTGACAACGGTCCGGGCATACCGGCAGACGAGCTAGGCTCCATCTTCATCCCGTTTTACAGGAGCCAGAGATCGGCTTCGATACAGCGGGGCACCGGTCTGGGGCTCGCCATCTGCAAGCGAATTGTGGAGCGCCACGGCGGCAGTATATGGGCGGAGAATGCAATCGCCGGAGGTGCGGTCTTTCAGCTGACGCTCCCGCTCAATGTCCCAACGGCGCACACCCTGTAAACCCAGCTCGCGCGGAGTCCGGTGCTTCCGCAATTGCCATAAGCCACAGAGGGCCAGTCCGAATCCGACGGATTAGTCGCCACAGGGCGCCTCGTGCCTGCCAAATTCTGCCCCCTATCGCGGGCTCCTCCCAGAAATACGTCGGATTGGTATGGCAAACGCCGCAGGCTTGTCGGAACTGTTCAAAGAGAGATCGAGCACTTCCCTTTCTCGACGTGCCCAACAAGCAGATCGCCAAACGATTCACCCATAACGACCAAGGACATCAATATCGCGCTTACCGCTGTTCTCGGGTAGACTTACCGTTGATGTTGCGTGCATTGGTCCTTTTGCTTACCGTATCGGTCGTATTCGCGGATTCTTCCGAGCAGGCTATACGGCGCGTCCTGAGCGATCAGGTGCAGGCCTGGAATGGGCATGACATTGATGCTTTTATGAATGGCTACGAGGATTCAACAAATACGGTCTTCATTGGGAAGACGGTCCAGCGGGGCTACGAGGCTGTGCGACGCAGATATCACGATCAATATTCGGCGCCGGAGAAGATGGGCAAATTGAGATTTTCCGATTTGTCTGTGGATCTTCTAGGCGCCGATTACGCCTCAGTCACAGGAGCGTTCCACCTCACGCGCTCAGTTAGCGCGGGCGGGAATGCTTCAGGTGTATTTTCGCTCCTATTCCGGCGGACGGCGGCAGGCTGGAAAATCATACTGGATCACACAAGCTGATCTCTGACTATCCATCGACTTCGAATGATGGGACTTGGCTGGGATTTCGAGGTAACTTGATGCTTGACTATCTATAGGGAGTGCAAAATGCGACGCAGAACTTTTCTTACAGGCTCGGCAGCAGCGGGATTAGCAGTCTGCATAGACCGCCCGGCAACCGCAAAGCCGGGCGACATTCCAAAACGGGTATTCGGAAAGACCGGTGAACGGCTGACCGTTATCGGACAGGCCGGTGGGAGGTTCCCGCTGTGTACGTTCGATGATGCTAAAGCGATTACGCTCCGGGCCTACGAGTTGGGTGTCAACTACTTCGATACGGCGCGAATCTACTGGCATGGCAAATCGGAGGAAGTCTACGGGGCGGTTCTGCCGCCTTTTCGAAAACAGATTTTTCTTACGACGAAATCACCGCAACGCTCGCGCCAAGGGGCTGAAGAGGATCTTGACAAGTCACTCCGTGCGCTGAAAACCGATTACGTGGACTTGTGGCAGATTCACCAGGTAAGCGAGATGGACGAAGTGCGTCAGATCTTCGCGCCAGGTGGTGCGATCGAAGCCTTCGAAGCGGCCAAGAAAGCCGGCAAATGCCGCTTTATTGGCTTCACTGGACATCACGACCCCGACGTACACCTCGCGATGCTAAAAAACTACGAAAAGTACGACACCATTCTGATGCCGCTCAATCCGGCCGATCCATCCTATTTGAGCTTTGAGAAGAATGTTCTCCCAATCGCGGTCCAACGCGGAATGGGCATCCAGGCGATGAAAAGTACCGGGAATGCAAAGCTCCTGCAAGGCATCCATTTGCGAGACTGCATTTCGTATGTGTTGAGCCTGCCCGTTCATTGTCTGGCGCTCGGATGTACGACAATCGGGCAGCTCGAGGACGACGTTCGCATTGCGCAGCAATTCAAGCCCTTGAGTGACGCTCAAATGGCCGAGCTGCGGAAAACAGGCGCCCAGTATAAAGGTCCGCATACCGAGGACTGGAAGCGGAATGTGCAAACGGCTTCGGCGGGAACTCACCGGGACGGAGATTCGAGCTAGTTTGTTCCGCCGCAATCTGCGACGACGGCTTCACACAGTGCCGGATCGTCCAGTCATTGAACTGAAGACCGCGAAATCCAGAAATCAGTCAGGGCCATGTCTGGAGCCATTCTAGTTCTTCTTTGACTGAGGGACAGAAGCCGGCGACAGTTTGGGATAGCTCCTGGTTACGGCAACCTGGAAAGCGGATTTCTCAATTCGGATGGATCCTTCGAAAACCGGTATTCACAACTTAGAAAAAATCGTGATCTCCCCTCAATCCATCAAGTTGCCACGCCCACCGGCCTCCGGACTACGCGCCCCTCAAGCGAAACTTACGCACGAAGGAGCTTCCCGAAAAATGTCGACGCAGGCGCAAATCGCAGCCAATCAAGCCAACGCGCAACTCTCCACCGGTCCGAAGACGGAAGAGGGCAAAGACGCATCCTCAAAGAACCACTTGAGCCACGGTCTCACGTATAGGGGCGGCACGTTCATCCTCCTGCCCTGGGAGAACGCCAGCGAATATGACCAACTCGTCGTCGATCTCAAAAGCGAATACCGCCCCACGAGCCGCACCGAAATGATTCTGGTCGAGCGCATGGCCCAGCACCATTGGCTGCGCGATCGCGCCGGGCTGCTGCAGTCCAACTGCTTTCAAGCCGACGGCTCCGTGGACGAAAAACGTCTCGCCCTCTATATGCGCTACCAGACCACCCACGAGCGCGCCTTCCACAAGTGCCTGAATGACCTGCTAAAGCTAAGAGCGGAAAAGCGAAAGAATGAGATTGGGTTCGAATCGCAAAAGCGTAAACAGGAGGAGCACACCCGCAAACAAGAGCAGCACGAAATGAAAAAAGACCACCACAAATGGGCCGTCGCACTGTCTGAAGCCAAGCTCTACCACCAGCAAACCCTCACTGCGCGCCAGGAACGGCTCACCGAGGCCGCCCAAAGCTAAGAAAAATCCGAGCCCAATCTTCAGGTTTTCCTCCTAGTCTCGTCTAACGAAGAGAGCTATATCTACCGAGAGAGGTTTCTCCGCCCAAAGGAACTAATTGACACGTCGACCAGTAAACGTGTGCTATGCATTTTCGATCAATCTTATTGATAGCCGCTGAGTTCGTCGTCATATCGTGCTCGAGTTTCGGCCAGACGCCGCCCGTTGCGTCCGCCGGTCAGCAGGAACTGAACTCCGCCTATCAAGCGCTCGCTGACAAAGACTACGATTCCGCCATCGATCTCTTTCGACAAGGTCTCGCGAAACAGCCCGCCAACGCCGCCGCTCACAAAGATCTTGCCTATACGCTCCTCCGCGCCGGTGAAAATGCCGCCGCCCGTGACGAATTCGAACAGGCACTCAAGCTCAACCCGCACGATGAAATGGCCGGCCTTGAGTTCGCCTTCCTCGCCTTCGAGACCAAAAAGCCCATTGAAGCTCGCCGCACTTTTGACCGTCTTCGAAAAACCGGTAATCCCACCACGCGAGCAACCGCGGAGCAGGCATTTCAGAATATTGACCGCCCCCTCGCCGACGGAATCGCCCGCTGGAAACAGGCGCTTGCCCGATCCGACAAGCCCAACGACCTCACCATGTTCAGCGCGCATTGGGAGCTTGCACAACTTGCCGAATTACGCGACGATCTGCCTCTCGCTTCCGAGCAATACGAAATCTGCCGTAAGTTGAAGCCTGAGCTAAGCGAACTTCTGCTGATCTTGGCGCGCATTTGGCTGCAACTCAACCGCGTTGATGAATCGCGTGCCGCGAACCTGGCTGCGTCGCGCTCCGCCGATTCGCGGACCGCCGAGCTCGCGCTCGAAACTTTGGGACCACGCTATCCCTATCCCTACGAATTTCTCGCCGCCATCCGGCTCGACCCCTCAAATGTGAACTTGCGCCGCGAACTCGGCTATCTGTATCTCGCCATGCATCGCCAGCCCGAAGCCATCGAGCAGTTCGAGCACATTCTCGAACTGAATCCTCGCGACGAAGCCGCGCGCGATCAAATCAATTCTCTGCGCGGTTTGAAGGTGCGCCCCCCTGCCAGCCCCGCCACCCCCGTCGTCGTGACCGGCGCCACTGTCGACCCTAAGGGCATGGGCAACAAAAGTCTCGAACTCGGCTTCACGCGCGATGCGATCAAGTATTTGCGTCAGGCGCATGAGCAAGACCCCGACGATGCCGAAGTGATGCTCAAGCTCGGCTGGGCGTACAATCAGGCCCACCAGGATAGCGATGCGATCTCCTGGTTCGATCGCGCGCGCCATGGCGATGAACCCCGCATCGCTGCCGAAGCTACTAAGGCCTTTCACACTTTGAACGGCGATGTCTTGCCGCAAACCACCGTCTGGATGCTGCCGATGTATTCTTCGCGCTGGAAAGATGTCTTCAGCTATGGACAAATCAAGCGCACCATTCCTATTCCCGGCCTGGGCAGCGTCAACAAGCTCGTTTCCTTCTACGTCTCGGCGCGCTTCATCGGTGATATCAAAGGCAGCCTTCCCGGCCACGTGCTGGATCCGCAGTATCTCTCGGAAAGCTCGTTCATATTCGGCGCGGGCGCAGCCACGAAAACGTGGTATCACTTCACCGGTTGGGTCGAAGCCGGCGAGGCCGTGAAATATCTAACCGACCGTCATGATGTCGGCGCTGCGATTCCCGACTATCGCGGTGGCGTCAATTTCGCCAAAGGCTTCGGCTCCTTACTCGGCAGCCAAACCCCCGGTCTCTTTTATGAAACGACCGGCGACGCCATCTACATCAGCCGCTTTGGGAAGGACTGGTTGTTCTATTCACAGCATCGTGTCGGCCGCACCTTCCGCTTCGGAGATGACGCCACATCTCTCCAGGTACTTTTGAATCTCAACTACGTCCGTGATTCGCAAAACCAGTATTGGGCGAACACCGTAGAGTTCGGCCCGGGAGCCAAGCTGCATCTCTCCTGGATGCCCAAAAACCTCTACCTGTCGACGGACTTTCTGCGCGGCGTCTACACCAATAACAACTTCAATCCGCGGCGGCCCAACTATTACGACGTTCGTGTGGGCGCCTGGTATGCGATGACCAAATGACGAAACAACTCATCCTGGCGGTTCTCCTTTCTTCAGCCGTCGTGCGAGGCGCTGCGTTCCAGGTCAACCAGGCCGATCCACAACCGTGGCTCAAAATTCTGGGCGCGGTTGGCATCTCGCGCGCGGAGTCGAATGACGCCGACATCGTGATTGCCGGACCCGCAGCCCAGGCCGGCATCGCGGCGCTGGCCGAAAATCATTTGCTGGTCCTCGAAGGAGTAAGCCCCGCCGCGCGCAGCCTTGGCATCACTGCGAAACCAGAAACCGTTAGAGTTCGCCAGATCCGCGATACCCACGCGCCCGACATGCAAATCTTCTGGGAGTTGCCGGAGGAAGTCGCTACGGTGCAGGTCCCCGCCGATTTCCAGGTTTTCGCCTCCGAGCGTTGGAAAGGCGCTCCTGTGATTGCGGGCAAACGAACCTCCCACGGTGCGGTCCTCTGGGTCGCTACCGAACCCGGTCTGAGCGGCATCGAGCGCTATCCCTATTTGGTGCAAGCTCTCGTCGATCTGGGACTGGATTTGCCCCTCGCAACTACCAATCTTTGGGCCTTCTTCGATTCGTCCTACCGCATTCGTGCCGACGTCGATTACCTCGCCCGGCGCTGGCGGCAAACCGGAACCAGCGTGCTGCACGTCGCGGCTTGGCACAACATGGAACCCGATCCGGCGCGGGATGAGTATTTGAAGAAGTTGATCGAAGCGTGTCATCGCCACGCCATTTTGGTCTACGCCTGGCTGGAGCTGCCGCACGTCAGCGAAAAATTTTGGACCGATCATCCAGAGTGGCGTGAAAAAACAGCCGCCGGCCAGGACGCACAGCTCGATTGGCGCAAGCTGATGAACCTGCAAAATCCGGAATGCCGCAAAACAGCGGCGCAGGAAATTGGTGGCATGCTCGGTCGTTTCGATTGGGACGGTGTCAACGTTGCGGAATTATATTTCGAATCGCTCGAAGGCGCAAGCAATCCCGCGCGATTCACGCCGATGAACGACGACGTGCGGCGCGATTTTGAGCGTGCCGCCGGCTTCGACCCCAAATTGTTGTTCGACGCCAGTTCTTCGTATTCAATGGCGAAAAATCCAGCCGCCCTGCGCAAGTTCCTCGATTACCGCGCCGCCCTCGCTTCGAAGATGCAAGCCGATTGGCTCGACCTGATCGATCGCACTCGCGCCGCGAGGCCCTATCTGGATATCGTTCTCACACACATCGACGATCGCTTCGAACCCGGCATTCGCGACGCCTTGGGCGCCGATGTCGCGCGCAGCCTGCCCATGATCCAGGCGCGCAAGAGCATGCTGCTCGTCGAAGACCCCGCGACGCTGTGGAATCTGGGGCCCGAGCGCTATGGGAAGCTGGCGGAAAAATATCGTGAGCTGACTCCCGACACACGCCACATTGCCGTCGATATCAACGTAGTAGAGCGTTACCAGGACGTCTATCCAACCAAGAAGCAGACCGGCGTTGAGCTTTTGGAGTTGGTGCACCAGGCTGCCTCCTCGTTTGCCCGCGTAGCCCTCTATTTCGAGAATTCTCTTGAACGCCAGGACTTGCGCCTGATTCCCGTCGCCGCCACAACCGCCAAACTGACAAAAGATCCGAATGGCGTGCTCCGTGTGGAAGCGAACGAAGACACACGCGTTGCCTGGATCGGCCCCGCAACACTCGATGGCAAGCCTTGGCCGATCGCGAATGACAAAAGCATTCTTATGCCCGCGGGCAATCACACGCTCGAAGCGAGTGCTGCTCGGACTGCCGTTTCCATTTTCGATTTCAACGGTGAGATACATACCGCCGCTGCGGCCTCTGATCGCGCTGACCTTTCCTACACAAGTCGAAGCCGCGCTGTAGCGGTCTTGGGTTCGGCTGTGTCCTCGATCGAATTGGATGGCGTGCCGTTCAGCAAGCAACAAGCCGCAGACGCTTCGATTCTTCTGCCTTCCGGCCAGCACGTTGTGACGTTCTATCGCTGAATCAGTGGATCGTCCAGCCGCCGTCGACCATCAGCACGTGACCCACCACCATATCGGACATGTGGCTCGATAGAAACAGAACGGCGCCGACCAGATCTTCCGGCTGATTCCAGCGGCCGCGCGGAATCATTTGTTGAGTGGCCCATTCCTTGTATCCGGGCCGCTCCAAAATGTTTTTGCGCGACTCCGTCTCGGTAATACAAGGCGCCACCACGTTCACGATGACTCCGTCCTTGGCCCACTCGAGCGACAGCGCGCGAGAAAGATGATGGACGCCGGCCTTCGCCGCCGCATACACTGAACGCATCTTGAATGCGATCTCGCCGAAGTTCGAGCCGATGTTGATGATCCGGCCGCCGCCTTGCGGGATCATGATACGCGCCGCCGCTTGGCATGCGAAAAACACGCTTTTCAACGACGCCGCCATGGTCTTATCGAATTCTTCTTCTGTCACATCGAGCGCTAGCGTTGTACCGGTCCAGCTCGCGTTGTTGACCAGAATATCGACGCGGCCGAAAGTATCTTTTGCCCTTTGGACCATTGCCCGCACTTGCGCGACATCCGAAACATCGGTCTGTACGATGACTGCCTTCCGCCCGAGCGCTTCGATCTCAGCCTTCACCTGGTTGATCGCATCATTCTTCCCATCCGGATGCTTTCCTAAAACCAGGTGGGCTCCGGCCGTCGCTAAGCCAAGCGCGATGGCCTTGCCGATGCCCTGCGATGCGCCAGTCACAATCGCGATTTTGTCTTGCAATCCAAAACTTGAATAGTCCATTTACGTCTCAATCATATATGCGCTGTCGATTGAGCAAGGGCTGCGCGTTCATTAGGCGAAACATCATCAAATAGTGCTGGGATTATATTTTAATGGACTTTCTCGTGTATATGGACGTGAAGACTCTGGCCAGTGACGAACTTCTGCAGAAGGAGGCGGAACGCGCGCGTGAATTAGCGGCAGCTGGAATTTTGAAGCGATTATGGCGTGTGCCGGGGCGACGCGCCAACTGGGGCATTTGGGTAGCAGCTACAACGGACGAACTGCATGCGGCTCTGGCTTCACTGCCGCTCTATCCGCATCTGGATATCACGGTACATCCGCTCGCCAAACATCCAAACGATCCGGAATCAATCCGCAGGCCTGGCGGGGTGCCAGAGACGTAGAGGCGTGGTCTTCTCGTATCCCTTGCCGTTCGGAAAACTCACCAATTCGAATTGCATGCCCCAAGGCGAGAGGAAGTAAATCCAGTGCTGGCCCGCGTTCGGTCCGGCGGTACGCAGGGTCGGTTCACCGAGCAAGCGAACGCCCTTCGACTTCAGATACGCGACGGCGGCGTCCATATCATCGACGTAGAAGGCGAGATGGTGACCTCCGACGTCGCTGTTCTTGGGCGGCTCCATCCTTTGTCCGGGTGCTTCATATTGAAAGATCTCGAAGTTCGGACCGTATTTGCAGCGGAAGAAGCGCAGCTTGCGCATGATGGTGCGAGGGTCGACGTTCAGATGTGTCGTCATCCAGTCGCCGTCGGACAGGAACTGACCGACCTCGAAAACATAGTCGCAGCCGATCACGTCGACAAAGAATCTGGTGGCCTCCTCGAGGTCGGGCACGGTAAAGCCGACATGCTCGGTTCCGCGTAAACCGGGCAATCCGGTCGAGCGAGAAGTTGTCATTCTGTGATATCTATATCATGACCCGATGATTTCGAAAGAAAACAGAATGCCGATCGCGCGGGTGCGCATTGCCGAGTGTCCGATGCCGCTTCCCTATGTCCTGCGGCTCGGGCCGGTCGAAATCCGCACTCGCGATTATATTGCTGTCCGCATAGAAACGGAATCCGGACTGGCCGGCGAAGCGCTTGGATATCCGCGTGGAACGCCGCTGTTTGAGACGGTGAGCCAGATGGCGCGGCGCATTCTGGGCGGGGATGCGGCGATGCGCCGCGAGGTGATGGTAAACCTCGAGCAGTTCAATGTTCCCGGACGCGCAGCGCTTACACGAGGGCTGAGCATCCTGGACATTGCGCTATGGGATATCGCTTGCAAGCAAGCCGGACAACCGCTGTTCCGTATCCTCGGCGGATTTCGAAAGCAAGCGGAGATCACCGTCGTCGCCGGCTACTACATGGACCGGCGATCGATTGCTGACGTAGTCAAGGAAGTCGGCGGTCTGCGCGATGCGGGGTATCAGCGAGTAAAGATCATGTTGAAGGGGGACGATGCGGCGTTCGATCGTGAGTATGCCTCCGCCGTAACGAAGGAGATGCCGGGAGGAATTGGCGCCGACGCGCATTGGACCTGGACGACGCTGACGGAAGCAAAGCGCCTATGCCGCGATCTCGATCAACTCGGGCTGAGTTTCCTCGAAGATCCTTTCGCGGCTTCCGATTGGCGGTTGACGCATGAACTGCAGCGCCAGATTACAACCCCGCTAGCCGCGGGCGAAGACGTGTTCGGGCCGCGCGCATTTTCCGATCTCGTGGGCGGCATCGATATTTTGCGCGTGGACGCGACGACGTGCGGCGGATTGACGGGCGCCATCGAAGCGATTCATATTGCCGCGGCAGCGGGAAAAACAGTGTTGCCGCATGTGTTTCCTCCTCTTCACGTTCATCTGGCATGCGCGTTTCCCAATGTAGAAGCGGTTGAAGTCATTCCAGAAGAGTCGGGAGCCGACCCACTACAAGCACTGCTGCGAGGATGCCCCACTCCCGCCGGTGGCAAGATGAAGCCCAGCGAGGAGCCGGGTGTGGGAATATCGCTCGACTGGAATGCAATTGAAGGCACGGCGCGGCGTGTGGCCGATATTGCTCCCGAGAGCTAGCGATACTGATAGGAAAGATCATGCAAAGTGACGCGAAACCGCGAGTGCAGTCCGCCCTACGGACAGTAGAGATTCTGCTCGCCATCGCTCAGAGCAGCGAGGGATTGAAAATCAAGGAAATCACCAGTGCGCTGGGTCTCTCGCGGCAAGTAACTTACCATCTCATTCACACCCTGCAGGGGACCGGGATCATTCGAAAGAATGAGAGCAACCGATATGTGCTGGGCCTTGCCGCGGCTTCCATTGCGCAGGGATTTCAAACACAGCTAGCTCCGCCCGAACACCTCGCGCCGCGGGTTCGATCGATCGTCGCCGCCACCGGCGAGACTGCGTATGCGGGCGGTTGGGTGGACGGAGAAATCGTGGTGCTCGCGACTGCGCGCGGCGAATCTCCTGTAGGTGCTGCGCAGGTCCCGCACGGTTACAGCGGTTTCGCGCATGCGCGGGCGTCGGGCAAACTGCTTCTGGCATTGGCCGAGCCCTCCGTCTGCGACGCTTATCTTGCCAGGCACACGCTCGAACCAAGAACACGCCGGACAATTGTCGATCCCGAGGAACTGATGAAGGAGTTTAAACGTATTCGAGCTCGCGGATACGCTCTCGATGAGGAAGAGTTTCATGAAGGGCTGCGTTGTCTGGCGGTTCCGGTGGGGGGATTGGGCGGCCGATTCGTCCTCGGTATCTCGGTCCCGAGCGACCGATTTCAAGTCAACTTTGAGCGGTATCTCAACGCCCTTCAGGCGGCGGCGCGTGTAAATACAGGGCAGAGTTAAGGCAGCGACTTTCTTCATATAGATAGCTTGTTATCATTAACTGACAAATAAGACTCTATGGAAACAATCGCTGTCATCGGCGCGGGCATGATGGGGCCCGGGATCGCGCAGGTTTTCGCCGCGCACGGACATGCGGTCGAGGTGCAGGGCCGGACAGCGGAAAAGATTGCCGGTGTGAAGGACCGCGTGCGGACGAACCTCACGCGCATGGCCGATTACAGTTTGGTGGAGAGCGCCGATATCCCGCGCATTCTGGATCGAATCGCGGTAACCACGGAGCTTTCTCAGGCTTTGCGACGGGCCAATGTTGTCATCGAGGCCATCACCGAAGATCTCGGGATGAAGCAGAAGCTATTTGCGGAGCTCGACCGGCTCTGCCCGGCGGACACGATCCTGTGCAGTAACACGTCAGTGATGAGCATCACTGAAATCGGAGCCCAGGCCAAGCGGCGCGATCGCATCGTGGGGACACATTTCTATCAGCCTCCTTTTCTAGTTCCGCTGGTCGAAGTAGTGCGGACGGAATACACTGCGCCCGCGCATATGGATGCGGTATTCGATCTATTGAAGAACGCCGGCAAAGTGCCGGTGCGCGTTCAGCAAGATGTGCCCGGATTTATCGCCAATCGAATGCAGCACGCGCTGTGGCGCGAGGCGTTCGCTCTCATCGACGAAGGGATATGCGATGCCGCCACAGTGGACACGGCGATCAGCAACAGCTTTGGTCTGCGTCTGCCGGTGCTCGGGCCCGTCGCAAATGCGGATCTGGTCGGTTTAGATCTTACGCTGGCGATCCACGATTATGTGTTGCCGCATCTGAATGTTTCGCCCGTTCCATGCGACACGTTGCGGAATCGGGTCAAAGAAGGCAAGCTCGGATTCAAGACAAAGGGCGGGTTCCTCGAATGGACGGACGAGTCCATGGCGGCGACCCGAGAAAAATTGATGACCTATCTCCTGGAAGTGGCGGCCAGGGCCAAAGAGGTGCAATGAAGCTCAAAGGGAAGACAGCTCTGGTAACCGGAGCGAGCCGAGGCATCGGCCGCGGAATAGCGGAAGTTTTAGCCGAAGAAGGCGCCGATGTGGCGGTGAACTATGTGGCGAACGCCGGACAGGCGGAAGAGACCGCCCAACTGGTTCGCGCTCAGGGACGGCGGGCGATCACCGTGAAGGGCGATGTGGCCAAGCGCGCCGATGTCGAAGCCATGATCGACACCTCGTGGAAAGAGCTAGGACCGCTCGACATTCTGGTGAATAATGCCGGCATTGAAACGATCGTGCCGTTTCTGGAACTAACCGACGACCAATGGACGCGGCTGGTGGATGTGAATTTGCGCGGTGAGTGGCTATGCTCACAGGTTTTTTGTCGGCGCGTTCTCGATGCTGCCCGAAAAGGCGTGATCGTTAACATCGGTTCGATTCAGGCAGGCAAGATTCTTCCCGGGCGTACACACTATGCGCCTACCAAGCTCGGACTCGAGGCATTGACGCGGAACATTTCCGCCGAAATGTCACCGTTGGGAATTCGAGCGAATTGCGTGCATCCGGGGTTGATCGATACCGACATGACGGCATGGGTCATGCAGCGGCCGGATTTGCTACCGGGCATTCTTGCGCAGATTTCGCTGGGCCGTCCAGGAGAAGCGCGCGAGATCGGCACGGTGGTCGCGTTCTTCGCGTCCGACGAAGCCAGTTATCTCACCGGTCAATCAATTCACGTCGACGGAGGATGGGTCGCAAAATGAAGCTGATCGATCTCAGCATGGAAGTCTATAAGGGCATGATGACGTATCCCAACGTCGCGAAGCCGGTGATCGTCGAAATGGAGACGCATCGCGAAATGGCTAAGAGTATCGGCACGGATCAATATGGGATCGATGAAATCACGAATCACTGCATGATCGTCACGGGCGATCATATAGGGACACACATCGATTCTTGGGGACACGTCAAGCCAGACGCGCCACGCGCCGAGGGTATTCCTATCGAGTACTGCTACGGCGACGGCGTGGTGCTCGATCTGACGCATAAGGCTCCTGGAGACGAAATCACAGTTGCGGATATAGATGAGGCTGAAGGAAAGCTGGGAGGCTATAAGATCAAATCGCTTGACATCGTGTTGCTGCGAACCGACGCTGCCAAGAAACGATTTGAGAAGAGCTACCTGACGGACCATCCGGGAATGACCAAGGAATCGGTGCATCACATTTTGGATCGAGGAGTAAAGGTGATGGGGATCGACGCCATCGGCTTTGATCCACCGGTGCCAAAGATGTTCGAGCGGAAGAAATTCTGGGAAGCGCACCGGGTGATGCGCGAGCGCGAATACTACCATCTCGAGAATCTGTGCAATCTGCACGAGATTCCGGCTCCTTATCACTCCTTCACAGTTAGCGTGCTGCCGATTAAATGGCGCGGGGCTTCGGCGGCGCCTGTGCGTGCCGTAGCGATTGTGTAGCCGTCAAGTCCTAGCCATTAAATCTCCCGGGGCGGCGTGAACACGTCGATCAGGACGGAATCCTCGAGCGCTTCGGCGCCGTGCACATAAATTCGATGGCATCGGCAACAGGTCGCCGGGGTGCAGTACGATTTTTTCGCCAGCAAGATCGAAGCGCATGGAGCCGGATGTCAACATGGTGACCTGCTCGTGCACGTGCCGGTGCGCGGGCGAGACCACTCCGTTCTTGAATCTCACGCGCAGAATGGTCATTTGCGACGTGTGAATCATCTGCCGCATGAGGCCCGGGCTCAGCTCGACCTCGGGGATTCCGTTCCAGTTGTAAGGTTGCATTTAAATCATGAGGGTGCGGACGGCAGCAGCGATTTTTTCAGCGTTGGGCAGAAGCTGCTGCGCGAGGGCGGGTGCGGCCGGCATGCGGACGTCAGGCGACGCCACTCTTTTGATCTTCAGCGGCAACCGGTCGCCGAGCATTTCGTGCAAGCGCGCCACGATTTCCGCTCCGAAGCCGCCCGTCCGGTTTGCTTCATGCGCCACAACCACGCGGCCGTTGGCATCGAGCACGATCTGGCGAAGAGCATCCTCGTCGAGCGGGGAAAGCCACCGCAAATCGAGTACGCCCACGTTGCCGACGAGGTCAGCTGCCTCGAGTGCCGGACCGAGCGCTGTTCCCCAGGTGACGATGGCGGCGGCGGTTCCGGACTTTCTGACAACCGCTTTTCCGATCGGCTGGATGGGACCGGAGGTCTGGACGGGACCGGTAGACTGATACAGCCCTCGTGCTTCAAATAGAACGCACGGGTCGGGCGAAGCCACGGCGGAACGGAGAATGTCGTAAGCATCCTGAGGCGTAGCCGGTAACGCGATTCTCAATCCCGGAATATGTGCGAGCAGGGCTTCGAGGCTTTGGGAATGCTGGGCACAGGAGCCGGGTGTCGCACCCTGCTGTGTGCGTACGACGATCGGAACTGTGGAGCGTCCCGCTGTCACGTAGCGAATGTTCGCCGCCTGATTAATCAGTTGATCGAGAGCGACCAGAAGAAAATCGGCCCACATGATCTCGACGATCGGCTTCATACCCATCAAGGCCGCGCCTACTGCGGAGCCGAGGATAGCGCTTTCCGAAATCGGCGTATCGAACACGCGCTCGATCCCGTAGGTCTTGAGAAGGTTGCGGGAAGCGCCGAAAATGCCGCCGGCATGGCCGACATCTTCTCCATAGACCAAAACTTCGGGCCGAGTTTCCAGCTCACGGGTCAATGCCTCGTTGACCGCTTGGATATAGCTCATGGTGCGCGGTTCGCCATTCTGAGCCGAATCTGAAAAGACGCCCGGCGCGACGGAAACGGCCGGCGTTACGGGCGCCCATACGTGATCGAGGGCTGTCGCGGTGTCGGGGAGGGGCGAACTCAGAACCTGTTCGAGTAGCGCATTCATTTCGGATTTGGCGTTTGCGGTCAGTTCATCGACCGCATGGCGACCGATTACGCCTGCTTCAATGAGCCGGTCCGAGACAACCAGGATCGGATCTCGTTCGGCGGCGTTCTGGCGGTCTTCCTTCGACCGATAGTGTTCGATATCGCGATTGTAGTGTCCCCACAAACGTGGTACGCGGCACTCGATCAACGCCGGGCCAGCTCCGCCGCGCGCGCGATCTGCAGCCTGGCGGATGGTGTCACGGATCGCGATCGGATCCGTTCCATCGATGGTCATTCCCGGGATGCCGTAGCCGGAGGCGCGCTGCGCGATGCGAGCGATCCGGAAGGTGTGAGCGGTGGGTGTCAGCTCAGACCAGCCATTGTTCTCGCAAACTATCAATACGGGCAGATTGCGCGCCGCCGCGAATGCCAGGCCCTCATGTGTGGACCCTTGATTGAACGCGCCGTCTCCAATGGAGACCACGACAACGCGCCTATTACCCAGCGCGACATTGGCCTGCGCGACGCCACAGGCGATTGGCACGCCAGCGCCGACGATCGAATTTTCGCCGATGAAGCGTGTCCACGGCGCCATCAAATAGGCCGACCCGCCACGGCCGCCGTTTATGCCGATGCTGCGCTGGCACACTTCGCCCAATACTTCGAGGACGGGCAAGCCGGAGGCAAGCGCCCAGCCATGTCCCCGATAGGTGGAAATAATCTGGTCGGCAGCGTCCAGTCCGGCGACAGCCGCTACTGGCACGGCTTCCTGTCCGGCGCACAAATGGATCGATCCCAATACCTTCGGCGGAACAGCCTGGCTGGCTTCGAGCGCGCATTGCTCAAAGGCCCTGATCTGAATAATTTTCTTCAGGCAATCTAATAGATAGGTTCGGTCGGAATCGGCAAGGCCTTTTCGGTGCGCGGTAATCTCGGCACTAGACATATATTGTCAATTATCTATACAGCTATCAGTATTTTATACTTTCACGGGATCGCAAATACGTAATACCCTTGAGCGCCAGGCTTTCCCGGCTTGAAAACTAAAGATTCCCGTCCATCGGCGGAAGCAGCGAAGAAGGCGACATACTGGCGGCCTCCAACTTCATATACCGACGGAATACCGTCGGGATTGGCGCCAAGTTCGGTCTCCCATAGGAGTTTGCCGGTGTCCTTGTCGTAGGCATGGACCATGCGGTCCGGGCCCGAGCCGACGAAAATGAGCCCGCCGGCGGTCACGACGGGACCGTTGCGGGTGAATTTAGAACTGCCGGTGTTGGTGATTCCTTTGGCGGCGAGCCCGGGAGTAGTGCCGAGGGGGATTTTCCATTGGATGGTGCCCTGATTGAGATCGTAGGCGGTCAACTGCGACCAAGGCGGACTCATGGCGATAAGCCCATTCGTAGCAAACAGTGTGTTTCCGAATGGACCGTAGTAGCGGGTTTGCCCGGCAGGTGGTGGAGGGACAGGCGCGTGTTCGCGAGTTCTGCGGGGGTGGTGTTCGGTCTCCTGGCCGGCCGCGGGTGCGGCTGCACCGCCGGCAGGGTTCACAAGATAAGCCATTAACGCTCGCAGATTCTCAGTCGTGAGCCTGGCTTCGGAAAACGGCGGCATTTCGCCTTTGCCGTTGCGAACGGTGGTCTTAAAGGCATCGGGCCCTGTTTCTTTGGGGAAGGTGATGCGGGCGCGATCAGGACCGTGACAAGGCATGCAGTTTTGCGTGTAGAGAGCGAGTCCCTGCTGCTCCTGCGTCTCGCCGGGAAATCTTCTGACCGGCCGTGTTTCGGTCAACTGATGAATCGTAGGCGCGTCGAAGGAGCGTACATACAGCATTCCGGTTTCGGGATCACCGGCGGCGCTGCCCCAGTTGGCGCCCCCATTTTCACCCGGCACAGCGATCTGGTTTCGGCTACTGGTAGGCGGAGTGAAGATGCCTTCGTTGCGCGCGTGCAGCAGGATGTTCCGCAAGCGTTCTTTCTCAGCCGGATCCAAATACGGATTGATGTCGTCGACGGTGAATTTCTGGCGCGCGAACGGCGCGGGCTTGGTCGGGAATGGCTGCGTAGGCCAGGATTGTTCTCCCGGCATATCGGTTTTGGGAACCGGGCGCTCTTCGATGGGCCAAAGCGGTTCTCCGGTCACGCGGTTAAAGACGTAAAGAAAACCGAACTTCGTCGGCTGCGCCACGACATCCACCGGCTTGCCTTCATGTTGAACGGTGAGGAGTTTCGGAGCCGTGGTCGGATCGTAGTCCCAGAGATCATGATGGACGAATTGAAAATGCCAGAGGCGCCTACCGGTGCGCAGATCGAGCGCAAGCAGAGAGTCGCCAAACAAATTTTGGCCGATACGGTCGGCTCCATACAGATCGTAGGTTGGCGAGCCGAGCGGGAAATATCCGATGCAGCGTTTCTCATCAATCGAAATTTCGCCCCACGCGTTTACGCCGCCACTATAACGCCAAGCATCTTTCGGCCAAGTCTCATATCCGTATTCGCCAGGATGAGGGATGGTGTGGAACGTCCAGACGAGCTTTCCGGTATGGACGTCGTAGGCGCGGATATCGCCAGGAGCAGAACCGTAGAGTTCACCGGGCGCGGAGCCGAGGACAATCAGATTCTCGAAAACACGTCCGGGAGTTCCGGATTGAATCGAATCGATGGTTTTTGGATCGCGGCCGAGGCCTTCGCGCAGGTTCACGCGGCCGTCATTGCCGAACGTATTGATGGTGACTCCGGTGCGGGCATTGATTTCCTGCAGATTGTCGTCGACCGAGAAGATCAGCCTGCGATCCGTGCGGTCCTTACTCTCCCAATAGTTGAAGCCGCGATTGGTGGGCGTGGCTTCGCTTGGGTGAGACCAGATAGGGCGTCCGGTGGCAGCGTCGAGCGCCATGACGGCGCCATTCTCTCCGACAAGGTACATGACATTGTCGACTATGAGCGGACTAAACGAAAACCTTCCGGTTGGACCGGGCGCGAGATGGGACCAGGCGAGCGCGAGCTTGTGCACGTTGCTCTTGTCAATCTGCTTGAGGGCAGAGTATTGCATGGAGTCGGCCGCGCCGGAATAGTCGCTCCAGGTCGTATAGGGAGCTGGGGGCGCTGAGAGTGCAAGGGCGGGCAGCGTGACGGCAAGACACTTCCAAATCCGGCTCTCGCCAGATTTGCCGTTAGTTCTTTTCCTCAAAGGTACGTCTCCTAATGAATTTCCGAAGAGCGGACGAGGACGTCGGCCGTGGGACAGGAATCCCGCCCCCCAATGCGGTTTCAAGCCTTGAATTTGTATCCGAGCTTTTGCAGATAGGCTTTGCTGGTCTGGGCGGTTTCGAGAGGCGTCTGCGGCTGACCTTTCGACGGGTCGAGCTCGACCATGATGTCGGGATTGTGGCCGGCACCTTCGACCAGATCGAGGATTTTCGGGATGTCGACCTTGCCTTCACCGAGCGGACAATAGCCGGCGTAGTGTTCCCAGCCCTTGTAATCCTTCAAGTGCATGTGCGCCAAGATGGGCAGGAAATCTTCCACGACCTTGGCGGCATCCGCGCCGCCTTTCTGGAGCTGGCCGACATCGGGAGCGAACTTCACATGCTTGGTGTTCACCTCATGCATGACCGTATAGACTTCATCGCGTGTTTCGATAGCAGTGCCGGTGTGTTGATGGAGCCCGGCAGCGAGCCCGACGTCGTTGAGCGCCTTGGCGGCGTCGTTCAGGGAAGAAACGATATTTGCCCGGTGGGCCTGAAAATCGTAAGACTCGCGCTTGACTCCGTTCGAGGCGAGTACGGCAAACGTTCCGCCGTATTTCTTGATGGTTTTCCCGAGGCGGGTTATCCGCGCGAGATTCTCTTCTTTCTTGGAAGTGTCGATAAAGTCTGTTGAAATGTAGCCGGACTTCAGAGGCAGTGAATACTTCTCGATCATGCCGCGTAAAGCGCCCTTTTCATCCCAGTAATCGAGGATTTCGGGAAAGGTCTCAAAGGAATAGAAGCCGAGACTCGAAATGTCTTTCATGGCCGGCTCCAGAGTCTCGGGGGCGCGTGGGAACGCCCCCCATGTTATGCAGGTGTAACCGATCTTGAGTTTTCGCCGCTTGGCGGCCAGGAGGGGCAGAACTCCGGCGCCCGCTGCAACTGTTTTTGCGAACGTTCTGCGATTCATCTCGTGTTACCTGCTAGCTGTCAGTTTGGCGCTGGGCGTGGTGTCCGCGGAAAGGTCGCCGAGTACAAACTGAATGGCCGAGAGAATAAATTTGCCGAAGGCCGGCGTCTCGAACAGCATCGGGGTGTGGCCGAGCGCGCAATTGAATACGCGTCCCTTGCCATAGCTCTTGATCCAGCTAATTCCGTAGTCGTTGTCGGGGCGGACACCTTTCCAACGGGTCATGTCGGATTTGCCGATGTCAATACTGAGCAGAACGTGCACTTTGTCTCGTGAAAAGGGCCCGGTGGGAAGGAAGTGATAGAACTCGTCGGTCCACTGGAATTCCTTACCAGCGAACGCCTTGGTGAGCGGGCTCGCCGGGTCGTCGATTTTGAGAGTGGCCTTTTCGACGCGATGGGGACCGTCCTGCGCGCCCATCATTTCACCGAACTCCGGGAGGTCCATAGAAGCGTAGGTTGCCCCGTGAATACCAGCCACCCCGCCTCCTTCGCGAACAAAACGCATCAGGCCGTTGAGCACATCCGGATCGGGGAAAACTTCGCCGACGGTGCTGTTCAGGAAGACCGCGTCGAATTCGCGGATCCTCGGATATTTCAGATTATTGAGATCGTTGCTGAATACCGCTTCATACGCGCCGGTGTTCTTGGCCATCAGGCCAAGCGCGAGGTTGGCATGCGCGACGGTGGCGTGATAGTAGCCTCCACCCGGGCTCAAATCAATCACCAGAAGTTTTCTAGGCTTTTTCGGCTTGACGATGGCCTCGTGCGGCAAGGCGGCTTCGATCTTTTCGCGATCGGCCGAAGGTACGCGGTCGATGCTGGTTATGGGCAGAACTTTGCTGATCTCTTCCACACGATATCCCATGGCGGGGCGCAGAGCTTTTTCGAAGCCTGCTGTGTCAGCAGCGGCGGCCGAGCCGAGCGCGATCACGAGCGACTTCACGCCGGAATATGGTCGGGAACAATTGCTGCATTGATTCGGCGATTCCTGGGGCGCCGGTTCGGCGCGGCTGATCTCGAGGAGTAGGCCAGTGAGGTGGGCGTTGTTGCTTCGGCCCTCTACATTCAGAACCATCAGCCGGTCTTTGAGACCTGGCAGCGCTTCGAGCGGGCTCTTTTGCGAGAGGGAGGCGGCATCCGCGCTGACGCCGATTCGCGGGCCGGCGTCTTTCACCGCGTTGAGAACGCTCTTCAGATTCTTGCCGCCTGCGATCGCTATATTCATGCCGGATTCGCCGGCTAGTGTGTCGATCGCGGGGAGAGACCCCGGCGTTGACGAGACGACGATCGTATCGACGCCCAGGCTCTTGGCAAAATCGAACAGTTTGCGTGCGGCATCGCCGGACGGGATGGACTCGACGCGATAGGCAGCCATGTGGAGATTGAGCGACTGAAGGCGCGCTGTCACTGTGGCGACTTCTTCGGCGGAGAGGCTATCGTCGAGGTTCTTCGGGATTTGCGGACTGACCTTTTGGGTGCTGTATCCTTCGACGAAGGCAAGCCCGGCTGCGTCGGCTTTGGCAGCGGCTTCCGAAAAGGAGAGATGACCCAAAGCGTCTGCCTGGGAGGTTACCTTCCAGCCCATGAGTTTGTTCGCCGCATTGCGAAGATGCCGGGAATCTGGCTGACGAACGGACTCGGTGGCGGCGCGAGTACCCTGCGCGTTCATACTGGTAACGAGCAGTGACAAAGCTGCGCCATACATTAGAAATCTGCCTGGTCGAAGCGACGTGGACCGGAACATGCGAAAAAACCTCTTTCGTTCGATATTGTCAGATTTTGACATGTGTTTGATTATCTGACAATGATGACCGAGGGCATTGTATACCTGGCGGTACGCCATGTCAAGGAAGACTGCAGGTTGGCAACGTGCTGCCACCAATTGAAGAATGATGAAAACCGATAGAGTTAGGTTATGACTGCGGTGGAGGCTTACGAATTGACGACGCAAGGGGGCGCGACCGATTTCGCGCGGCTGATCGAAGCGTGTCAATCGTTCGGCTCGTACTGTTTGATCGGGGGGGTGGCGGTTAACTGCTACGTCGAACCCGTATATACGCTCGATGCCGATATTGTGGTAATCGCCGCAAGCCTTCCGACGCTAACCCTATATTTGCGAGAGCAAGGCTTCCAAATAGAGGAGCATCCGTATTCTGTGAACGCCCATGCGCCGGGAAGCGATCTCAGAATTCAATTCACCACGGATGAGAGATATCAGCCCTTCGTCGCGCGGTCTGTTGAGAGCGATGTTCTAGGACTCCGGATGAAAGTTGCGAACCTCGAGGATGTTGTGCAAGGGAAGCTCTGGGCTTACGCCGATCCACAGCAGCGGTTGAGCAAGCGTAAGAAGGATGAGTTGGATTTGATTCGGCTTGCGGAGGCGTATCCTACGTTGAAGTCTCGTTATCCGCGTGAACTAACGGAACAAATCGACAGCGCCATTTAGAGTTGACCCAATTTTCCCGTACAGCCAATTTGGTCGAACAATTATGAACACCCTCACACGACAAGGAGCTGCGCTCCTCTTTCTATTTGCCGCATTTGGACTGGGCGATGTGAGTCCCGACAAGGTGCTTACGGGACAATCTGCTTTTGTCTCGTCGATAACGGTAAAGCCGGGTTTGTTCCGGAAAGTTACCGTGGATAGTTTGCCGAAGCCGTTTGCGACGGAATCGGCCACGACGAAGTCGCGCATCGTTCCGCGACCGGAGGGGATGCTGCCACAGGCTCCTCCCGGTTTCCGTGTGAATCTTTTCGCGACGGAGCTGACGGAGCCGCGCGTGATCCGAGTGGCTCCGGACGGCGACATCTTTGTGGTGGAGACGCGGGCGGGACAGGTACGTGTGTTTCGCGGCATCGGAGCCGATGGCAAGCCACAGAAGAATTCGGTGTTTGCGGGCGGGATTCCATGAGCCCTACGGGATGGTGTTCTACCCGGCAGGCAAGAATCCGAAATGGCTCTATGTAGCAAATACCGACTCGGTGGTGCGGTACGCGTACTCGAGCGGCGATCTGAAGGCGAAGGGACCTGCGGAAACGGTGATTGCCGATTTGCCGTCGAGCCGTCCTCGCGATCTGGACGCGGTAAGCGCATACGACCGCGCGGTGGCGTCGGGGAAAGCACCGCCCGACCATGGCCACTGGACGCGTGACCTGACGTTCTCTCTCGACGGGAAGAAGCTGTTTGTCGGAGTAGGGTCTGCTTCCAATCTCGATGACCCGGACCAACATCCGAGCGAAACTCGCCGCGCGAACATTTTGGAGTACACGCCGGATGGAAAATTCGTCAAAGTGTACGCCTACGGTATCCGCAATCCATCGGGATCGCAGTGAATCCAACGACCGGCCAGCTATGGTGCTCGGTGAACGAGCGCGACGGACTAGGCGACAATCTGGTACCCGACTACATCACGCACGTCGCCGAAGGCGGGTTCTACGGTTGGCCCTGGTTTTACATGGGCGGCAATTGGGATCCGCGGCATCAAGGGAAACACCCAGAATTGAAAAGTAAAGTGCTGGTTCCGGACGTGCTTCTGCAATCCCATACGGCTTCGCTGCAGATGACGTTTTACGACGGCTCGCAATTTCCCGCGGAGTACAAAGGCGATATTTTCGCTAGCGAGCATGGTTCCTGGAACCGGTCGGTGCGCTCGGGTTACGAAGTAGTGCGGGTTCCGCTCAAGAACGGAAAGGTAAACGGCATCTATCAGGATTTTCTAACCGGATTTCTCACGCCGAACGGAGATGTCTGGGGACGGCCTGTAGGCGTCGCTACGGCTCCCGACGGCTCTCTGCTGGTCTCGGATGACGGCTCCGGTTCGCTCTGGCGGGTTAGTTACGCAGGCTCCCGAGTGAAGGTACTGGCACTCGTCGTGGTGCTATCTGCCGTACCGGGATTGCGCAGGTGACTGGCGCAATCTCCGGGACAGTGGAGGACCAGGGCGGCGGCCGGTGAGCGACGCGGTAGTTACGGTGAAGAGTCTTGAAACTGGAGTGTCGCGCGTGACCAGGACCGATCACGCCGGGGCTGTTCCGAATCCCTTCGCTGCCGTTGGGGCCGCAGGAAGTCAGTGCGGAAAAGCCCGGGTTCAAATGCGCGGTTCGTACCGGCATCGATTTGATTGTCGGACAGGAAATGGTCTTGAACCTGAAGCTAGAACTCGGCGCACTGGCGCAAGAGATCACGCTTTCGGCGGAAGGTCCGGTGGTGAATACAACAACGGCCGAGGTCGCTGGGTTTGTGGGACAACGCGCAGTGAAAGACCTGCCGTTGAACGGACGTAGTTGGGACAACCTTGTGGCGCTGAATCCCGGGCGCCATCAATTACAACTTGAAGAGCGCGGACACAACGACCAGCAACGGGAATACATTTACGGTGGCCGGGCGGCGCCCGCTCGACAATCTGGTGTTACTCAACGGCATTGAATATACGGGTGCGAGCTCTGGTTGGCGTTACTCCGGGCGGCGTAAGCGGCGGCTTATTGGGTATCGACGCGGTGCGGGAATTCAATGTTCTGACGAACACGTATCCTGCTGAATTCGGAAAACGTTCGGGAGGTCAGCTCAGCGTGGTGACGCAATCCGGCACGAACGTGGTGCACGGGTCTCTTTTCGAGTTCATTCGCAACAGTGCCGTGGACGCGCGGAACTATTTCGATCAGGGGCCGGTCCCGCCACTCCGTAGAAATCAATTCGGCGGCGCGCTCGGAGGTCCGTCTAAAGAAAGATCGTCTGTTCCTGTTTGGAAATTACGAAGGATTCCGGCAAGTGCTGTCGGTCAGTAATGTCGCGGTGGTGCCCGATCAACAGGCTCGCCAGGGACTCCTGCCGGATGCTTCGGGCGTCGTACAGCTCCGTTCCCCGACTGGATCCCGCGATGCTGCGCTACATGTCGTTTTGGCCGGACCAGAACGGGCCGGAATTGACGGTGAACGGACAGCCGAGCGGCACGGCGCTATCGTTCAACTCGCCGCGGCAAAGGATTCGTGAGGATTTTGGAACCGTGCGGGCGGATTATGTTCCGCGCACGGACGATACGTGGTCATTCGCTTACACGATCGACGACGGAGACAGCCTTACGCCTTTGGCGGATCCTCTGTTCGGGTCGGACCTGAAACTGCGCAGCCAGGTGGCCAGCCTGCAAGAGACCCATATTTTTTCGCCCCGCTCGCTAAATACGTTTCGCGCAGGATATTCGCGCGCGGCTTTCAACTTTGATTCCTTTCCGCTGGCGACTTATCCACGCGGATCTCTCGTTCGTAGCGGGAAGCGGTCCGGGCGGACATTGTGATTTCGGGCGGCCTGACCACGACAGGCGCTTCGGCGATCACTGCCGCCGGACCGAACAATGCTGCGAATGTATGGAATCGCAGAAATCTGTTCACCTGGTCGGACGATTTTCAGATCACCGCAGGGCGCCACCAGATCAGCGCCGGCGTGTGGTTCCAGCGGCTGCAGGACAACGAGAATACGGCATCGACCACGCTCGGGCAGGCCAACTTTTCGAATCTGCAAACGTTTCTGCAAGGAACCATCAGCAACTTCAATGTGTTCCCAACCGCACGGGCTTGGGATGGCGAACGCTGCTAGGTGCCTGGTACGTCGAGGACACCATCCGGCTGCGGCCGAATCTCACGCTGCGAAGTTGGGCTGCGCCACGAATTCACGACGCGGCTGGAACGAAGTGGCGGGACGGGCGGCCAATTACGTCACCGACGCGCACGGAGTTCTTCTGACCGACACGCGCGTCGGCAATTCCGCGCTCACCGAGAACAATGCGACGCGTTTATTCGGCCCCAGAATCGCCATCGCCTGGGATCCATTTCGGCGATGGTAAGACCGCTGTGCGCGCCGGGTTCGGCACTTACTATTCACTGCTCGACAGTCTTAGTAAGTTGAATGCGCTTCCTCCCTTCAACGGCACGCTGGCGTTTTCGAATGCTGCCGTTGTCGTCGATTGTGCCCATTATTCCGGGAACGCCGCCGCAACCATCCTGCGAGTCCGGGAGCCGCCGCGAACTGCACGATCTATTCGCCGCAGGGCGTTCAGCCAGACGCGAAGACGCCCACCGTCCAGCGGTGGAGTTTCAGAATAGAGCGCCAGTTGAGCTACCGATACCGTGTTGCGCGTTGGGTACGTCGGATCGTTTGGATATCACGACCTGATCAGCATCGATCCCAACAGCATTCCGGCCCAGACTTGTCGAACCAGAGCGGCTGCATATCCGGCGGCATCGGCTCCGCGCGCGGCAGCGGTTGCTCCCGGCACGTCGATATATACCGGTCGGAGCGCGGCCCAATCCGAACTTGTCGGGCGGCTTCTTCTGGTACGCCGAGGGGAACAGCAGCTATCGTATCTGACGCCGCCCAACCCTCTAACTACGGCGACACGTCCGGGTTCAACAGCGCGAACGGCGGCTCTGGCATCAACTGGCAGGCGGCGGCGCAGACGCTGGGCGCCGGCAGCGAGAATACCGACACCAGCAAAAACCCCGGCACCATACCCACGCTCGCGCCACAGAACGCGCCAATCCCGAACTCGCCGGTCGGCCGGCCGAGCCAGCCGGTCAACCTCCTTGAACTGATACGCCTGCTCACCCAGCGTCAGCAGATGTATCAACAGGCCGCGACCGGACCCGCCGTGGCGGGCGGGCCGCCACAGATGCCGGCACGCCCGCCGGGGCCTGGGCTACTGGGATTGTAGGGGGACGCCATGGCCGACGATCAGACGACCGCTGCTCCCGCCCCTGGCATCGACTACTCCGCGCTCACGCCGGAGATGGTCAACGCGCTGATCGCGCGCGCGACCCAGCCGCTGCCCAACATCCAGCCGGATCAGACGCCGGTCGACACGTCGGGCTTCTGGGGCGGGCTGCGGCACGGCATCTCCCTGCTCGGTGAGTTCGCCGGTTCGCCGGGGCCGGAGGTGCTGAAGACGCTGTCGCCGGCGGAACGCGAGCAGGCCGGGTTCCAGGCGCTGTCACGCTTCGGCACCGGGCTGATGGCGGCCTCGCACTACGTGCCGGGCCAGACCTTCGGCAGCAATCTGGCGCAGGGCTTCCAGGCGGCGGAGCACGGCTACGACACCACCGCGCGGCAGGCGGCGGGACTGCTCGGCGCCCAGCAGGCTTACGCGGTCAAAAACCAGCAGGCGGATCTGGCGAAGCTGAAGGAAGTCATCCCGCTGCTGCAATTGCAGGCGAGACCAGCGGGCGGCCGCGCGGATGCGTGACACCGTCAGGCGGCGGGGAACACCCGGAACGCCACGCGCCGGGAACCAGCATCGCGACCGGCGGCTCGATCGGCGGCCCGCTTCTGGACGCGCTGGCGAACATCGAGAGCGGCGACCAGAATATCGTTAGTCGCGTTGATAAGGACAGCAAGGGACAGACGCTGGCGCAGGGCGGTAACGCGGACGAGATCAGCCAGGGGCATTTTCAGATCAACCCGGCGACGTGGCTGGAGTTCGCGAAACAGGCGGGCGTGGACGGACCGATCAGTTTCCCACCGCGATGTCGGCGCCGCGCGACGTCCAGGCGCAGGTCGCGTCGGTGATCCCGCTCGCCCGGTTCGGGCCGCGCACGCAGACGATGCTGCGGCAGAAGTTCGGCCACCTCGACACCAGCCGGACGATCGGCGCGCTCGGGGCCGCACGGCCGTCCGCGCCCGGTCAGGCCTCGGCGCCAGCCATGGCACCGGTCGGCACCCAACCAGCCAACACGCCCGTCACGATCCCGCCCGCGACAGGAGCGGGTGTCGGCGCCGGCACCCGTCCCGCGTTGCCGCCGCCCGAGGCGCCGATCACGCCCGGTGCCGGTGGGGCTCAGACCGCCGGGCCTGCAGCTCCCACGGCCACGGTCATCCCGCCCTCGCCCCCTGGCAGCGCCGCTGACGTCGAGGCGATCAAGGCGGGGATGATCGGCGCCGGAGCCGATCCCACGACGCTCGCGCCCGGTCCAGGCTCCGCCCTGGCGCCGATGCCGGGGCGCCGTCGTCACGACCCAGGCGGCACAACCATCGTCGCCCCAGTTTCAGATGCGGCCACTGACACCAACGGAGCAGGCTCAGACCAGCTATGTTCTCGATCCGCAAACGCAGCGAAACATCAACGCCCTGAAAGCGGGGGCATACAATACCAAACTGATGAAGGAGGCGCTCGACGCGGAGAACACCGCCGTTACCGCGAGGCGGGAAAAAGCGGACGCCGCGCGACTGGCGATCGAGTCAGCCGAACGAAAAAGCTGGGAGACGCAGGCGCGCCCCGCGACCGACGCGGATCTCGCCGCGCAGAGCATACCTCGCGAACACAACGTGACTTATCAGATCGACAACACCGGGAAGATACGACCGGGGCCGTTCCGCTCGATCCCAGACAGGTAACCGCCGCGCAAAAGGAGCAGGAACGCTATCAAAAGGACTACGCCGAACCCGGTGACAAAGTCGCTCCGCTGCACGGGATGCTGGACCAGATGGAGGCGCTGGACCGGCAAATTAAAGCAAATCCGCTCGGCGGCCAGGGCGGCCTGGGAGGGGAGACTGCGCGGAAGCTGCGAACCTTCTTGACCGCGCAAGGTTATGGCGACCAAGGCTTCACCGATACGACCGCGAACCAGGAAGCCTACAATACACTGCACAATCAACTTGTTTTGAGACTGAAAGGTTTAAGTGGCACGTCTCTGGGTAATATGTCCAATACTGATCTGGCTTTTCTGGATGCCGCCGGTCCCGGTCTAAATCTGACGCCAGAGGGACGCGCGAGAACCTCGGCTGCCCTGCGACAGATATTGACCTATCAAAAGAATTTGTATGACGCGGCGACGGATGCCATCCATGATCCGAAGGGCGGCTTCACGTTACGTGATCTCAATGAGAAGATTGGCAAAGTGCCGCCCGCGATTCCGACCTTCCCCGGCTTCAACGTGCCGAAAGAGGTTGGTCAGGCATGGATGGAACATAATAAGCCGAAGCGGGGCACGGCTTATTACGGGAGTGACGGCCAGTTACGTGTCTGGGGCGTGGACCCATTGCAATGAACAGCGAGGAAGCCCGCGCCGTTTATGGTGTCGATCCGTCTCCGGACGTGAAATTGTCCGAGGATCAACCGCGCACCGCGTCACCCCCGGTGACGGGCGCCACGCCAGCGGCACCGATGACGCCGGAGGAAGCGACGGCGATTTATGGCCAATCGCCACCCGATGCGGCGCGCCCTAAAGATATCATCGGCACCAACTGGGCGAACACCGGAGCCGGCGGCCGGGAACCGGTGCAGTGGACCCAGGAACAATCGCGGCTACCTCCGGAAGCACAAATGGCGATCCCGATACCGCTGCCTGAGGTGCCCGAACCCCTTAAGCGGATCGGCTCCGCCATCGCTCAGGGATGGCAATCGTTTGATCCTGAATCAGACCCCAAAAGGAAATCAATCAGCGAACGCTGTATGGTCAGTATGTCGCTCACCCGCTGGCTCAGATCGGCAGTATTCCGTTTCGGGCGCTGGGGGCGGCGGGTCCCGGAATCGCGCAGTCCGCTCATGGAGCTACTCGGGGAAAAGGGCGGCAGAGACGCTCTGGGAGGTTTGGCGGCCCTGGGCAGCCCAGAGGCAGCGGTATACCCCAGAGGGTTAGGGGCGGCGGTCCCCATTCCGTCACCGCCGAGATCCGTCATGGAACGCACGATGACGCCGCCGATCGAAGGGCAGACCACGCTCGGGCGAGCCATCGATTTGTTGCGGCATGACCAGAACTGGAGCAACCCGGAGACACCCGGCTATCATCCGCCTGGGTTCAACCCAGATCAGCCAGGATTCATACCGCCCGGTGCGACACTTCCCGCGCCGGGACCGCCCATGTCGGGCGTGCCGGACCCTCTGCTCGGACGAGCTCTGGATCAGGGGCGACCACCGGCGGAGCCACCACCGGGACGCCCCCGCC